>NZ_JAMXMC010000001.1 GCF_024055665.1 Ideonella oryzae
TTCCGGCAGCAGGCCGTGCGGGGTCTGCTTGGCGCCGGTCTCCGACAGGAACAGCACCTCGTCCTCGGTGACGGGCTGGTTCAGCGGCGCGCCCAGTTCCTTCCAGTTCGGGAACAACTCGGTCAGGGCCTTGGGATCCATCACCGCGCCCGACAGGATGTGCGCGCCAGGCTCCGAGCCCTTCTCCAGCACCACCACATTGACCTCGGCGTCCTTCTCGGCAGCCAACTGCTTCAGGCGGATCGCGGTGGACAGCCCGGCCGGGCCACCGCCGACGATCACCACGTCATATTCCATCGATTCGCGGGCGGCATCCATGCTCAGACCCGCTCCAGCACCATGGCAATGCCCTGGCCCACGCCGATGCACATGGTGCACAGCGCGTAGCGCCCGCCCGTCGCGTGCAGGCGGTTGACCGCTGTCGTGGCCAGGCGCGCGCCGGTGGCGCCCAGTGGATGGCCCAACGCGATCGCGCCGCCCCAGGCGTTCACCCGCGCATCGTCATCGGCCAGACCCAGCCGACGCAGCACCGCCAGGCCTTGAGCGGCAAACGCCTCGTTGAGCTCGATCACGTCCATCTGGTCCAGGGTCAGGCCGGTCAGCGCCAGCACCTTTTGTGTGGCCGGCACCGGGCCGATGCCCATCACCCGCGGCGCCACCCCGGCCACCGCCATGCCCAGCACGCGGGCGCGCGGTGTCAGCCCCTGCTGCGTGGCCGCGGCCTCGCTGGCCAGCAGCAGGGCGCAGGCCCCGTCGTTGACGCCGCTGGCATTGCCGGCGGTCACCGTGCCGTCCGGCGTCACCACACCCTTCAGGCGGGCCAGCGCCGCCAGGGTGGTGTCGCGCGGATGCTCGTCCTGCGTCACCTGCAGCAGCTCGCCCTTGCGCTGCGGCACCGGCACGGACGTGATCTCGCGGGCGAGGTGGCCTGACTGCTGGGCCGCCAGAGCGCGCTGCTGGCTGCGCAGCGCGAAGTGGTCCTGCGCCTCGCGCTCGATGGCGTGCTCGCAGGCCACGTGCTCGGCGGTCTCGGGCATGCTGTCCACGCCGTAGCGGGCCTTCATCAGCGGGTTGACGAAACGCCAGCCGATGGTGGTGTCGTACAGGGCGCTGCTGCGGCTGAAGGCGCTCTCGGCCTTGGGCATCACAAAGGGCGCGCGGCTCATGCTCTCGACCCCGCCGGCGATCATCAGCTGGGCTTCGCCGGCCCGGATGGCGCGGGCCGCGCTGCCCACCGCATCCAGGCTGGAGCCGCACAACCGGTTGACGGTGGCCGCGGGCACCTCCGGCGGCAGGCCGGCCAGCAGGCTGGCCATGCGGGCGACGTTGCGGTTGTCCTCGCCGGCCTGGTTGGCGCAGCCCAGGCTCAGGTCGTCCAACGCGGCCCAGTCCACCCCGGGGTGGCGGGCCATCAGGGCCCGGATCGGAATCGCCGCCAGGTCGTCGGTCCGGACGCTGGACAGGGCGCCGCCGTAGCGGCCGATGGGGGTGCGGATGGCATCGCAGATGTAGGCGTGGTGCATGGTGATGAGCAGGTGCAGCGCCGTTGCCGGCAACAGAGGTCCCACCGGCCTGCCGCAGCACGCCGGGGAGCGAAGGAATCAGCGGAAAGCGAGGGGCTGGGGGGCCGGCTCAGACCAGCAGCACGCGCAGGTCCCCCTGGCGGGCGCCAAAGCCGGCGGCCGCGACCAGCGTCGCCAGCTCGTCCGCCAGCGCCACCGGGTCCTGCTGGCGGGCCCAGAACACCGGCCCGCCTTCCCAGCGCGGGAAGCCATAGCCCTGGACCAGCACCACGTCGATGTCGCTGGCGCGGGTGGCCACGCCCTCGGCCAGCAGCAGCGCCGCTTCGTTGACCATGGCCAGCAGCGCGCGGCGCCGGATGGTTTCGGCCGCCAGGGCCTGGGGCGTTCCGCCGCGGGCAGCACGGGCCTGTTCGATCAGGTCGCGCACGGTCGCATCGGTGGCGGGCGCGGCCTGGCCGTCGGTGTAGACGTAGTAGCCGGCCCCGGTCTTGCGGCCCAGCCGGCCGCGTTCACACAGGCCGTCCAGGATGGGCACGTAGCGCTCACGCGGGTCGCGGCTGGTGGCCTGGGCCTGGCGCATGCGCCAGGCGATGTCCAGGCCGGACAGGTCCGCCACCGCGAACGGGCCCATGGCGAAGCCCATGCCGGTCAGGGCCTGGTCCACCTCTTCGGGCCAGGCGCCGTCTTCCAGTATGAACTCGCACTGGCGCCGGTAGGCGTTGTAGATGCGGTTGCCGATGAAGCCGAAGGCATTGCCGCAGCGCACCGGCAGCTTGCCCAGGTGCTGGCCCAGGGCCATGCCAGTGGTCAGCACCTCCGGGGCGGTGGCCTGGCCCTGCACCACCTCCAGCAGCTTCATCACCTGGGCCGGGCTGAAGAAGTGCAGGCCCAGCACATCCGCCGGCCGGCCGGTGGCGGCGGCGATCCCGTCGATGTCCAGGTAGGAGGTGTTGGTGGCCAGCACCGCGCCCGGGCGAGCATGGGCGTCGATGCGCTGGAACACTGCCTGCTTGACCGCCAGATCCTCGAACACGGCTTCCACCACCAGATCGACCTGCGCCAGGGCGGCCCAGTCCAGCGTGGCGGTCAGCCGGGCCAGGGCTTCGCCGGCCCGGGCCGTCGTGAGCTTGCCCGCCGCCACCCGGCTGCTGTAGTGCGCATGGATGCGCTGCACGCCGGCTGCCAGCGCCTCCTGCGCCTGCTCCAGCAGCAACACGCCCAGGCCGGCGTCCAGCGCGCTGATCGCGATGCCAGTGCCCATGGTGCCGGCGCCGATCACCGCCACCCGGTCCACCGGCCGGGGCGGCACCTGCAGCGCGGCAGGCAGTTTCACCACCTCGCGTTCGGCCTTGAACAGATAGCGCAGGGCCCGCGCCTGCGGACTGGCCACCAGGCCGAGGAACAGGGCCCGCTCTCGCGCCAGGCCCGCCTCGAAGGGATCGGCCACCGCGGCCAGGGCGTCCAGCAGAGCCGTGTGGGCGGACTGCAGGCGTTGGCGGGGCTGCAGCCGCGCGCGGGCGGTGTCCACCAGGAACCGCACCGCCGCCGCCTCGGGCTGCCGGTCTCGCGCCAGGGGCCAGGGGGCGCCGGCCTCGGCCTGGCGCAGCGCCACCGTGGCGGCGGCCGGCACCAGGTCGTCGGCCACCACGCGGTCGAACAAGCCCGAGTCGGCCAGCGACCGCGCGGTGCGGGCCTGGCCGGACTGCATCATCTCCAGCGCGGTCGGCAGCCCGACCAGCCGGGGCAGGCGCTGGGTGCCGCCGCCACCGGGGATCAGGCCGATCTGGATCTCCGGCAGGCCCACGCGGGCACCCTCCAGCGCCACCCGGGCGTGGCAGGCCAGCGCCAGCTCCAGGCCGCCGCCCAGGGCCACGCCGGCCAGGGCGGCCACCACCGGTTTGGCTGCCCCCTCCAGGGTCGCCAGCAGTTGGTCCAGCCGGGGTTCGGCCGTCTGCAGCGGGGTGCCCATCTCGCTGACATCGGCACCGGCCGAGAAGGCCCGCGCATCGCCGGTCAGCACGATGGCCCGCACCGCGGCGTCGGCCTGGGCCGCCGTCAGCGCCTGCAGCAAACGGGCCCGCAGGGCATGGCTCAGGGCCTGGACCGGCGGGTGGTCCAGCGTGATGACGGCGACAGCGCCTTGCAGGGTGTAGAGGGACACGAACACGCCTCCGAAAACGATGCACCATTCTTCGGGAGCGAATCTCCTTTGACAATTGGAAAGCCAGTAGACAAACTGTCAAATCCTCTTTGACATTCAAGCCCCATGGACGTCAACGCCCTGCTGCTGCTGGTGGACATCGTCGAGGCCGGCAACCTGAGCCAGGCCGCGCGCAAACGCAAGATGAGCCGGGCCAACATCAGCTACCACCTGACCCAGCTGGAGAAGTCGCTGGGCCAGCAGCTGGTGCGCCGCACCACCCGCCGCATCGACCCGACCGAAGCCGGGCTGCGCCTGTACCGGCATGGCTGCGTGATCCGCGACGAGCTTCAGGCCGCGCAGGAGTCGGTGGCCAGCCTGCGTGAAGGCCTGCACGGCAGCGTGCGCCTGGCCGTGCCCACCGGCTTCGGGCAGCTGGTGATGTCGCACTGGCTGATCGAATTCAAGCGTCAGCACCCCAGCATCCGGCTGGAGCTGTTGTTCGACAACCGGGTGGACGACCTGCTGCGCGACGAGGTGGACCTGGCGATCCGCGTGCTGTCCGAACCGCCGCCGCAGCTGATCGCCCGCGAGCTCAGCCGCATGCGCCACATCGTCTGCGCCTCCCGCCAGTATGCGGACGAGCACCCGCTGCCCACCCGGCTGGAGGACCTGGCGCAGGTGCCGCTGATCACCTCCAACGTGGTGGGGCGCGCGCTGCGGGTGTCGGCCTACCGGGGCGAGGAGCGGCACGAGATCGCGCTGCAGCCCACGCTGGCCTCCGAAAACTTCCAGTTCCTGCACGAGGCCATCCTGGCCGGCCTGGGCGTGGGGCTGGTGCCCGACTACGTGGTGGCCCGTGAACTGGCCACGGGCGAGGTGGTCACCGGTCTGGACGACTGGCGCCTGAGCATCTTCGGCTCGCGCCTGTTCCTGCTGCGCATGCCCGACCGCTACGAGACCCTGGCCACCCGCACGTTGATCGACTTCGTGCTGGCGCAGGCCAAGGCCTGGGCCAGCACCGGAGATCAGGCCGGCAGTTCGAGCACCACCTTGCCGAACTGCTGACCGGAGGCCAGGCGGTCCAAGGCCGCGTGGATGGCCTCCAGCGGATAGCGACTGTCGATCACCGGCCGCAGGCCGGAGCGGGCGACAAAGCGCAACAGCTCGTCGAATTCCTGCACCGTGCCGTAGGTCGAGCCGATGACCTGCAGCTGGCGCACGAACAGGCGGCGCAGGTCGGCCGGCGGCTGGTCGCCACTGGTGGCACCACAGGTCACCAACCGGCCGCCACGCACCAGCGATTTGAGGGCACTGCCCCAGACCGCCTCGCCGACGTTCTCGATCACCAGGTCCACGCCGCGGCCGCCGGTCCAGTCCAGCACGGCCTTCGCCACGTCCTGGGAGGCGCTGTGGATGGCATGGTCGGCGCCCAGCGCCCGCGCCTGGTCCAACTTGGCCTCGTCGCGCGAGGTGACGATCACCCGTGCGCCCACCTGCCGGGCCAGCTGCAGCGCAGCAAGCGACACCCCACCGCCGATGCCGAACACCAACACCGTCTCCCAGGGCTGCAGGCGTCCGCGGGTGAACAGCATGCGCCAGGCGGTCAGGTGGTTGACGCCCAGCGCCGCGCCCTGCACGAAGTCCAGACCCTCCGGCAAGGGCAACACATTGACGGCCGGCAGGCTGACCCACTGGGCGAAGGTGCCGTCGCGGTGTTCGCCCAGCAGCTTCAGCCGGGTGCAAAGCACGCCCTCGCCACGGCGGCAGAATTCGCAGCGCCCGCAGGCCACGCCCGCGTGCAGGGCCACGCGCTGACCCACGCGCAGCAGGGGCTCGTCGGCGTCCACCTCGTCCACCCAGCCGGCGCCGTCCAGGCCCATGATCTGCGGCAGCGTGTGGGTGATGCCCGCGCCGCTGTCGCGCATGTAGAGGTCCACCCGGTTCAGCGTGGCCGCCTGCAGGCGCACCAGCACCTCACCCGGCCGCCGCTCGGGCCGGGGCCGCTCGCCCACCTGCACCACCTCGTTGCCACCGTGCCCGATGATGTAGGCTGCTCTCATTCCTGTCCCTCGATTCACCCGAATAAATGACAACTGATTGTCATTTCTTGGGCACACCTCGACAAGCACCCCGACATGCCCCCCTCCGACAAGAAGACCGACGAAGCCCGTGAAGAGATTGCCAACCGCTTGTTCTTCAAGCTCTATCAGTGCGCCAATCTGCTACACAAGACCGGCACCCGCGCGGTGGAGAGCGAGGGGCTGACGACGCAGCAGTGGGCGGTGCTGGGTGCACTGTCGCTGCCCGAGTCGGCCCAGGGCCGCAGCGTGGGCGATCTGGCGCGCTACCTGCTGGTGAGCCGGCAGAACCTGGCCGGGGTCATCGGTCGCCTGGAGCGCGACGGCCGCATCCGCATCGACCCGGATCCAAGCGACCGGCGCTCCCGTCTGGTTCGACTCACCGAGGCCGGCATGAAGGTGTGGCACCAACAAGCCCAACCCAAGATTCACGCGTACTACGAGCAGGCCACCACCGACTTTTCTTTTGGCGACCTGATCCACACCACCCATTACCTGATGCGGCTGCTCGAGAACATGCAGCGGCTCGACCAGGGCCAGGGCGAAGACGAGCCGGAGGACGACGGCGCCTGAACCCTCAGGCCATCTGGCTGATGGTGCGCCGAAAGCGCGCCAGCGACAGGCCGAACAGCACGCTGCCGATCACCGCCAGCGCCAGGAACTGCACCCACACCACCTCCAGCCCGGCACCGCGGTAGAGGATGGCCTGGCTCAGCTCGGTGAAGTGGGTGGTGGGCGCGGCCAGCATCAGGTCCTGCACGAAAACGGGCATGCTCTCGCGCGGGGTGGTTCCCCCGGAGAGCATCTGCAGCGGAATCAGCGTCAGGATCAGCAACAGGCCGAACTGCGGCATGCTGCGTGCCACGGTGGCCAGGAAGATGCCCATCGAGGTGGTGGCGAACAGGTGCAACAGCGTGCCGAAGAAGAACAGCACCAGAGAGCCCTCGATCGGCACCTTCAGCGCACCCTGGATCACCAGGTTGAGCGACAGCGTGGAGGCGACCACCACCACCAGCGCCATCGACCACACTTTGGACAGCATGATCTCGCCAGGGGTCACCGGCATCACCAGCAGGTGCTCCACCGTGCCGTGCTCGCGCTCGCGGATCAGCGCCGCGCCGGTCAGGATGATGGACAGCATGGTGACGTTGTTCACCACCTCCATCAGCGCGCCGAACCAGCTGCCTTCCAGCGCGGGGTTGAAGCGCATGCGCAGCGCCAGCTCCACCGGCAGCGTGCCACCGCCCCGGTACCGCTGGACGAATTCGTTGACCTCGTCCTGCACGATCTGCTGCACCGCGCCATTGCCGGTGAAGGCCTGGCTCATGCGGGTGGCGTCGATGTTGAGCTGCGCAGCCGGCGCGCGGCCGGCCAGCACGTCGCGCTGGAAGTTGGGCGGGATGTCCAGCACGAAGGTGTAGATGCCGGCATCCATCCCCGGGTCCACCTGGTCACGGGTGATCATGGCCGGCGGGCGGAAGTGCGGCGGGTAGAAGGCCGAGACAATCTGCTGCGACAGCGCGGACTGGTCCTCGTCCAGGATGGCGATGGGCGCCTGGTGCAGGGTCTCCGGCACAGCCGTGGCCGCCACGTAGACCGACACCGTGAAGGTGTAGACGATCAGCACCAGCATCGTCGGGTCGCGCCACAGGCTCCAAAGCTCCTTGATGCCCAGGCGGTAGACATTGGCCAGGTGGCGCCGCCAGGCGGGCCGGTGCGGAGCGGGTGCGTTCGGGGTGGCCATCTCAACGCTCCTGCTTCTTCAGCAGCGCGATGGCGCCGCCGAGGATGACCGGGAAGCTCAGCAGCAGCGGCCAGATCGCCCCCTGCAGATCGCCCAACGACAGGCCCTTGCTGAACACGCCGCGGCTGATGGTGAACATGTAGGTGGCCGGGTAGAGCGTGCCGATCACATGACCCGCGCCCTCCAGCGAACTGACCGGGTTGAGCAAGCCGGAGAACTGCACCGCCGGCAGCATGGTGCCGATCATCGTGAAGAACATCGCGGCGATCTGGCTGTTGGTGACCGTGGAGGCCAGCAGGCCCAGCGCGGTGGAACTGAGGCAGAACAGCACCGTGGCCAGCGCCAGCGTCGCAAAGCTGCCAGTGATGGGCACGCCGAACACGGTGACGGCCAGCAGGCTCATCAGCGCGAAGTTCAGCAGCGCCAGGCCCACGTAAGGCATCTGCTTGCCCAGCAGGAATTCGGTGCGGGTGACCGGCGTGACGTAGAGGTTCAGGATGGAGCCGAGCTCCTTCTCACGCACCACCGCCAGCGCGGTCAGCATGGCCGGCAGCATCAGCAGCAGCAGCGGCATCACGGCCGGCACCATGGCCGGCAGGCTACGCACATCGGGGTTGTAGCGGTAGCGCGTCTCGACCGAGGCCGCCCCTGCCAGCGTCTGGCCGGTGCGGGCGCGGATGCGATCGACCAGCCAGAGCTGGTGCATGGCCTGCACATAGCCCTGGATGGTCTCGGCCCGCTGCGGCATCGCGCCATCGACCCAGGCGCCCACCTGCACCGTCTGGCCGCGCAGCACGCTGCGCTCGAAGCCGGGCGGGATCTCGATCACCAGCGACAGCTCGCCGCTGCGCATGCGCCGGTCCAGCTCGCGGTAGTCCTGCACCGGCGCTTGCTCGGTGAAGTAGCGCGAGCCGCTGAGCTCCAGCGCGTAGCTCTGACTGAGCGGGCTGTCGTCGCGGTCCAGCACCGCGTAGCGCAGGTCCTCCACGTCCAGGCTGATGCCGAAGCCGATCACGAACATCAGCAGCACCGAGCCGCCCAGAGCCATGGCCGCGCGCACCGGGTCGCGCCGCAGCTCCAGCGATTCGCGCCACATGTAGCTGGCCATGCGCCCCAGGCTGGCTCGCCACCGCCGGCCCAGCGAGGGACGGTCCACCGCGGACGCCGGGGCCTGCCAGGCCGCCTCGGCGGCCTCGTCCTGGTCACCGCCCTCGCCCGCTGCGCTGTCACGCAGGTAGCCGATGAAGGCCTCCTCCAGCGTGGCCGCGCCGCGTTTGGCCATCAGCGCGGCCGGCGTGTCGCTGTCCAGCACCCGGCCCGCATCCATCATGGACATGCGGTCGCAGCGCTCCGCCTCGTTCATGAAGTGGGTCGAGATGAAGATCGTGACCTTGTCGCGCCGCGACAGCTCCACCATCAGCCGCCAGAAGGCGTCGCGCGCCACCGGGTCCACGCCGGAGGTGGGCTCGTCCAGGATCAGCAGGTCCGGCTTGTGCACCACGGCCACCGCCAGCGACAGGCGCTGGCGCAGGCCCAGCGGCAGCTTCTCCGGCAGGGTGTCTCGCACCTCGGCCAGGTCGAAGCGGGCAATCATCTCCTCCACCCGGGCCGCCACCTCGGCCTGCGGCACATGGAACAGCTGGGCGTGCAGCACCAGGTTCTGCACCACCGTCAGCTCGCCATAGAGCGAGAAGGCCTGCGACATGTAGCCCACCCGGCGGCGGGTGTCCATGCGGCTGGCGTCCACCGGCTGACTGAACAGGAAGGCCTGGCCCTCGCTGGCCGGCAGCAGGCCGGTGAGCATCTTCATCGTGGTGGACTTGCCGCAGCCGTTGGAGCCGAGAAAGCCGAAGATCTCGCCGCGCCGGATGCGGAAGCTCACATGGTCCACCGCGACGAAGTCGCCAAAGCGCATCGTCAGGTCGCGCGCCTCGATGGCGATGTCCTCGTGGCCATCGTCCAGCGGCGGGATCTCCACTGGCCGGTAGTCGCGCCGCTTGGCCTCGGGCAGCAGGCGGATGAAGGCCTGCTCCAGCGAGCCGGAGCCCGTCTGGGCCAGCAACTCGCCTGGCGAGCCGGTGGCCAGCACCTGGCCGTCGTCCAGCGCCACCAGCCAGTCGAAACGCTGGGCCTCGTCCATGTAGGCGGTGGCCACCAGCACGCTCATGCCCGGGCGCTGCCGGCGGATGCGGCCGATCAGCTCCCAGAACTGGGCCCGGGCCAGCGGGTCCACGCCGGTGGTAGGCTCGTCGAGGATGAGCAGGTCGGGGTCGTGGATCAGCGCGCAGCACAGCCCCAGCTTCTGCTTCATGCCACCGGACAGCTTGCCGGCCGGGCGGTCCAGGAAGGGGTGCAGGCCGGTGCTGCGGGTCAGCGCATCGATGCGCCGGCGCCGCTCGGCCGCATCATGGCCGAACAGCTTGGCGAAGAACTGCAGGTTCTCCTCCACCGACAGGGTGGGATAGAGGTTGCGCCCCAGGCCCTGCGGCATGTAGGCGATGCGCGGGCAGACGGTGTTGCGGTGGGCCACACTGGCCATGTCGCCGCCCAGCGCCTGCACCTGGCCCTGCTGGATGGCCCGGGCGCCGGCCACCAGCGCCAGCAGGCTGGACTTGCCCACGCCATCCGGGCCGATCAGGCCGACCATGACGCCCGCGGGGAGGTCCAGCGTCACGTCGTCCAGCGCCACGCTGCGGCCATACACCTGCCGCACGCCCTGCAGCCGGGCCACCGGAGTGCCCTGGGCCAGGCTCATGGGTGGTTCGCCTCAACCACGTTCTTGTCCAGCGTCGCCGGCCAGGGCTGCTGCGGATCCAGCCGCACCCAGGCCACGCCAGGCAGGCCGGTCTTGACCTGCTGCAGATGCCGGCGCAGCAGCACCGGGTCGATGCGGGCCTTCACCTTGAACATCAGCTTCTGCCGCTCGGTCGCGGTCTCCACGGTCTTGGGCGTGAACTGGGCGATGCTGGCCACGAAGGAGACCTTCGCCGGGATCACGTACTGCGAGGCGGCATCCAGCACCAAGCGCACCTCGCTGCCCAGGGCCACCCGGCCGGCCGCCGTCTCCGGCAGGAAGAAGGTCATGCTCACATCGGTCAGGTCGACCAGGTTCAGCACCTTGCCCCCCGCGCCCACCACCTCGCCCGGTTGGGCGATGCGGTACTGCACGCGGCCGTCGCGGGGCGACTTCAGGATGCTGTCCGCCAGGTCCACGTCGATGCGGTCCACGCTGGCCTGGGCCGCCGAGGCACTGGCCTGGGTCGCGGTGACCTGGGCCTTGGCGGCCGTGACGGCAGCCTGGGCCGAGCGCACCTGGGCCTGGGTGGCCACCAGCGCCGCCTGGGCCCCGCGCATGCGGGCCCGGTCGTCATCCAGCTCCTGACCCGAGGAAGCACCGTCGTGCGACAGTTCCTCCGAGCGCGCCAGCTTGCGGCGGGCCGCGTCCAGCTCCGCCTCCCGCTGGGCCACCTGGGCCACCACGGCCTGCACGTCGCTCTCGCGCAGGGCCACCTGGGCCTGGGCCGAGGCCACCGACTGCACGGCCTGCTGCACCCGGGCCTCGGCCTCGTCGCGCTGGGCCTGCAGGCTCTGGATCTGCATGCTGGCCAGCGGCTGGCCGGCCTTCACGAAGTCGCCTTCGTTGACCAGGATGTCCTCGACCCGGCCGCCCAGCTTGGCGGCCACGTCGATCTCGGTGCCCTCCAGCCGGCCGTTGCCGCTGACGAAGCCGGGGCCCGGGCCGGTATCGTGCAGCCGAGACCAGGCGAAGTAGCCCGCCCCCGCCAGGGCGGCCACGGCGAGCAGGGGAAGAAACTTGGCAAGCTTGGGGTTCATGGCTGGAGGAGCTGGGAGGAGTCGGAAGAAGCGGTGGCGATCTGGGTGCCGCCACCCAGGGCGGTGTAGAGCGCCACCCGCGCGCTCAGCAGGGCCCGGCGCGCCTGCACCAGGCTCTGTTCGGCGCTGAGGCGGTCGCGCTCGGCGTCCAGCACCTCCAGGTAGCGCACGGCCCCGGCGTCGTAGCGCAGCTGGGCCAGGCGGGTTCGTTCGTTCTGCATCGCCAGCATGCGGGTCAATGTCTGCACCTGGTCGGACAGGCCGCGCTGGGCGGCCAGGGCATCGGCCACATCGCGGAAGGCGCCCTGCACCGCCTGGTCATAGGCCACCAGCGCCTGCTGCTGCCGCACCTCGGCCAGCGCCAGTGCACTGGCGCGCCGGCCGCCATCGAACAGCGGCAGGCTCAGCCCGGGGCCGAAGGACCAATCGCCGCTGCCGGACTTGAACAGACCGTCGAGCTGGCTGCTGGCCGTGGCATAGGACCCGGTGAGCGCAATGCGGGGGAAGTAGGCCGCCCGTGCCGCGCCGATGTTGGCATCGGCCGCCCTCAGGCCGTGCTCGGCGGCCAGGATGTCCGGGCGGGCCAGCAGCAGGTCCGAGGGCAGGCCCGGCGTCAAACCGGCCATCACCGCCTTGTCGTCCAAGTGCCCGACGGCGGGTGAAACGCTGCTGCCGGCCCCCACCAGCAAGGCCAGCGCATGGGCCTGTTGGGCCCGGGCCTGGACCAGCTGCGCCACCAGCACTTCGGCCTGCTGCGACAACAGTTCGACCTGGGTCAGCTCCAGCCGCGAGGTGGCGCCCACCTCGGTGCGGCGGCGGAAGATGCGCAGCGACTCGGTCCGGCTGGTAGCCGTTCGGCGGGCCAGGTCCAGCCGCTCGTCCAACTCACCCAGGGCCAGGTAGCTGTTGGCCACCTGGGCGATCAGGCCCAGCGTGGTGGCCCGGCGGGCCTCGTCGGTGCTGAGGTAGTTTTCCAGCGCCGCATCGCTGAGACTGCGCACCCGGCCCCAGAAATCCAGCTCCCAGCTGCTCGCAGCCAGGCCGACCGAGAACTGGTTGCCGGTGACGGCCCGCCCGATCGGGCTGAGGTCGGCCGGCGTGCGGCCGCGCGCGGCCTGCGCCGTGCCGGCCAGCGTGGGCCACTGGTCGGCCCGCTGGATGTCGTAACCGGCCCGGGCCTCGGCCACCTTCAGCACCGCCAGACGCAGATCGTGGTTGTTCGCCAAGGCCTGACGGATCAGGCCACGCAGCGTTGCATCCAGGAAGTAGCTTTCCCAGCCCAGCGTCGCCGCCCGCGGCCCGGCTGGCCCCCCGACAGGGTCGACCACATCGGCAGGGTAGTGGTCCGGCAGCGACGCCGAAGGCGGCCTGACCGGCGCCAGCTGGCAGCCGGCCAGCAACAGCAAGGCGAGTCCCCCCGACCAGCGGCCGCGGGCAGTCCAAGAACGAGGTGCGGAGATCATGCGATGGAACTCTTGCCTGCCACGGGAAATCGGGATAACTACCGACCAGTCGGTAGTTATGCTAGCGCAAATCCTGTGCTTCTTGCCGTGCAATGCGCCGGTGCCCAACTGTGGCAGAGTCCTGTCTTCTGAGCCATGACAGTCACCGCCTCTCCTCTGCCCGCTTCAGCGCGCGCATCCCGCACCCGGCTGCGCCTCCCGCCGGAAACCCGCATCCCGCTGATCCTCGACGCGGCGCTGGCGGCCTTTTCCGCGCAGGGCTACGCCGACACCCGCATCGACGACATCGCCCAACAAGCCGGACTGTCCAAGGGTGGGCTGTACGCCCATTTCGACAGCAAGGAGGCGATCTTCCACGCCCTGCTCCAGCGCTCCATGCAACTGCCCACACTGGATGTGGACGCGATGCTGGTGGGGGCGGACACAGCGCAGGTCTTGGCCCAGCGCCTGCTGCAACCGATGTACGAGGCCGTGCAGTCGCCTTCCCTGGTTGCCCTCAGCCGCATCCTGCTGACCGAGGGGCACCGTCTGCCCCCCCAGGTGCAGGACTGGCGGCGCCACGTCCATGCCACCGTCTGCACCCAACTGACCCAGGTGCTGCAGCGTGGCGTGGCCCAGGGCCTGCTGCGCCCCACCGTGCTCACGACCGTGCCAGGGCTGGTCTTGAGCCCCTTGGTCCACTGGATGGTGCAGCACATCTCGGCCGGTCCCGAAGAATGGGTCAACGCGAGCGAGGCCTACCGCATCCATGTGCAGTTGCTGACCGAGCTGCTGACCCCCTGAGCGGCCCCCTGGCGCAGGGCACCATGGGCACGACACGGTGTTCCAGGTGATCACGCGGCGCTAATCGCCGCGGAAAAGCCGTTCGGCTTCGCTCAGAGCTTTGTGCAGAGCGCGCTGATGGTCGCCGAGAGCACCGAATCCCCATCGAGCGCGATGTCGCTCTTGTAGAGCAGTTCGCCGTCGAAGTTCAGGCTGTAGGCCACCCCGAAGCCCCGCTTGCAGTCCGCCAGCGGAAAGACGTACTCGCCATAGGTCACAGTCTTGTTCTTCACGTCCTCGTAGCTGTAGAGCGCCGCGACGGCCGGCTTGTTGTTGTAGACCGTCTTGCGCACCGTGTCGCCCTTGAGCGCGTACTTGTTGCCAGATTCGGCCACGCTGGCCACGACCTCCCAGGTGTCGCCCTTGTCCGCCCGGGACACCTTGCCGGTCTTCTGATCCCAGGAGGTGCAGGCCATGGACCCCAGCGCGTCGGCCACCGTCGTGCCGAACCTCACGAACCCGTCCTTGCCGAGGAACTCGCCTTCCATGCTGTTGTAGTAGACGTAGCCGTAGCCCTTCTTGCAGGACGAGAGTTCGACGAAGAGCTGCTTGTACTCGTAGGTCTTGTCCTTCTTGTTCGAGACCTGGTAGACATAGCTGTAGGCGTTGCCCTTCTGCTTGCCCAGGTTGGCCACATCGCCGCTGCCCTTCTTGCCCAGCCACTGGGCCTTGTCCGTACTGGCGATCTCGACCCAGCGCTCATCGGCTTCGGCGGCCCGTGCGCCCTGTGCCAGCAGCAGACAGGTGAGGACGAACAGGTGGTGCGACGGAATCATGGTGGGGACTTCTTGGAGTGATCACGCCGAGATATTCGGCATCCAGCATCGGGCCTTGAGTCCGAGCCAAGTCATCACGCCCCGGAAAATCCCCCCATCGGCCAGAGACCTGGGCTCAGGCCAGGCCCTCGGCCTTCAATGCCGCCTGCACGGCCGGGCGAGCCGCCACCCGGGCCTGGAAGGCCCCAATCTGCGGCCAGGCCGAGAGGTCCACACCGATCGGCTTCATCCAGCTCAGCACGGTGAACAGGTAGGCATCGGCCACGGTGAAGCCATCGCCCGTCAGGTAGGGACGGCCCTGCAGCTGTTCGTCCACGTAGGACAGGCGACGGTCCAGATTGGCGCGGGCGATGTTCTTCCAGTCGTCCTGGGCCTGCGGATGGAAGAAGGCCGTGCAGGAGCGGTGCAGCTCGGTGCCGATGAAGTTGAGCCAGCTCTGCAGCTGGTAACGGGCCAGGGTGGCCGGCGCGGGCGCCAACCACCGGGCCGGGGCCTGGTCGGCCACGTACTGCAGGATGGCCGGGCCTTCGGTCAGCAGCTCGCCACTGTCCAGCCGCAGGGCCGGCACATAGCCCTTGGGGTTGATCTGCCAGTAGTCCTGGCCGGTGGCGGTCACCTTGGTCTTCAGGTCCACGGCCTCGATCTGATAGGGTAAACCCGTCTCTTCCAGCGCGATGTGTGAGGCCAGCGAACAGGCCCCGGGCTTGTAGTAGAGCTTCATGGCAGAGCGTTCAGAAGGTTGCAGAGGGGCCGCAGGATAGACCCTTGCGCATCCCCCCTGCTGGCCCGTGGCCGGGAAGGCCTTCTTGCCCGGGCTCAGGCGGACGGCGGTGCGCTGACCGGCGCCCCGGCCAGTGCCACGGCATCGGCCCCGGCCGGCAGGCGCAGGGGTGCGCCGGGGTCGGTCACGGCACGCCACACGGCCTCGGCCACATCGGCCACCTCCGTCACGGGCGTCTGGGTGTCTCGCAGGCCGGCGAAGACCTCGGCCTGGAACGCGGCATAAGCCGGGTGGGACTCGGGCGCCATGCGCCGCCGCGCGTTGTCGCCGAAGGCCGTGGCGGGCGCCCGCCCCGGCAGCACCAGGTGCAGCCGCACGCCCAGAGGTGCCAGTTCCAGTGCCACCGATTCGGTGAACGCGTTCACCGCGGCCTTGCTGGCGGTGTAGACCGAGAGCAGCGGCAAGGGTTTGAGCGTGACGCTCGAGCTCACGTTCACCACCACGCCCCGGCCGCGCTGGCGGAACTGCGGCAGCACCGCCTGCGTCATCGCCAGCGTGCCCAGGGTGTTGGTCTCGAAGAGCTCTCGGGCCTGGTCCATCGTCATGCCCTCCAGGGGCGCCAGCAGGCCGATGCCGGCGTTGTTGACCAGGGCGTCGATCGGCCCGGCCTCGGCCACGCAGGCCCGGATGCTGTCGGGATCGGTCGCATCCAGAGGGAGCAGGCGCAGGCGCTCGGAGGCCGGCAGCAGGTCATCGCGCATCTGGCGCAGCGTGGCGACCACGTGCCAGCCACGGGCCAGGAAGAGGCGCGCCGTCTCCAGGCCAAAGCCGGAAGAGCAGCCAGTGATGAGCACGGTCGAGGGTGTGGTCGTGGGGGCGTTCAGGGAGGCGGTCATGGTCAGTTCCGGTGAATAGGAAAGGGAAAGCAAAGGACCCCACGATAGGCAGGGCAGGCCGGACGAACTAGACTCGTTCGTCCATTGTTTTGTCGCCATCGTCCCGAATGACCGATCCCCTGGCCGAAGTCGTGGCCCTGCTCCAGCCCCAGGCGCCGTTCTCCAAGCGGGTGCTGGCCTCGGCGCCCTGGGCGGTGCGCCGCACCGAGCTTGGCCAGCCCTTCTATTTCGCCGTGCTGGAGGGGAGTTGCCAGCTGCACATCGACAGCCCGTCCGGAGGAGACACCCTGGCCCTGCAGACCGGGGACTTTGTGCTGATCCCCGCGGCGCACAGCTTTGCCACCGCCAGCCTGGACCGCCCGCCCCCGCACGCGGACGAGGTCGTCACCACCCCCGTCCAGGCCATGCCGGGCGGCGCCCGCGTGGGCGACCCGACCCGCCCCGTGGACACCTGCCTGCTGGTCGGGCACTGCGTCTTCGGCTCCCCCGACGCGGCCTTGCTGGTGTCGCTGCTGCCGCGCTGGATCCATGCACGGGGCGAGCCCCGCCTGGCCACGCTGATGCAGCTTGTGGGCGACGAGTCTCGGGCCGAGCGCCCGGCCCGCGAGATCGTGCTGGCCCGGCTGCTGGAGCTGCTGCTGATCGAGGCCTTGCGCGCCACGGGCCAGCGCGAGGCCGCCTCCCCCGGGCTGGTGCGGGCCCTGGCAGACCCGCAGCTGGCCCAGGCCCTGCGCCGCCTGCACGAGGCACCGCAAGCGCCCTGGACCGTGGCCCGGCTGGCGCGGGAGGCGGCCCTGTCACGCTCGGCCTTCTTCGAGCGCTTCAGCCGGGCGGTGGGCCAGCCGCCCATGGCCTATCTGCTGGGCTGGCGCATGGCCCAGGCCAAGCAGCTGCTGCGGCAGCAGACGCTGCCGATGGCCGAGATCGCCGAGCGGGTGGGCTACCACTCGGTCAGCGCCTTCGGCGTGGCCTTCACCCGCCATGTGGGCCTGCCCCCAGGGCGCTACGCCCGCGACCCGGCTCCCGTCGACGCGGGCGCGTGATAGCCTGCCCCTTGCACACGGGGCCACCGGTCATCCACGCCGATGGCCGCCCCCATCCACAAGAAGGAGACACACATGCAGATCACCAACCACGTGTTCATCGTCACCGGCGCCGGCTCCGGCCTGGGCGCCGCCACCGCGCAGCGCCTGGTCGACCAGGGCGCCCGTGTGGTGCTGGTGGACATGAACGCCGCCGCCGGCCAGACCCAGGCCGAGGCCCTGGGCGCCAACACCCGCTTCGTGCAGGCCGATGTGTCCGACGCCACCAGCGCCCAGGCCGCGGTGGACACCGCGCTCTCGGCCTTCGGCCAGCTCAACGGCCTGATCAACTGCGCAGGCGTGGCCCCAGCCGAGAAGGTGGTGGGCCGCGAGGGCCCGCACACGCTGGAGAGCTTTGCCCGCACGGTGCAGATCAACCTGATCGGCACCTTCAACATGCTGCGCCTGGCCGCCGACGCGATGGCCAAGGGCCAGCCCGACGTGGGCGGCGAGCGCGGCGTGATCGTCAACACCGCCTCGGTGGCGGCCTTCGACGGTCAGATCGGCCAGGCCGGTTATGCCGCGTCCAAGGGCGGCGTGGTGGCGCTGACGCTGCCGGTGGCCCGCGAGCTGGCGCGCTACGGCATCCGCGTGATGACCATCGCCCCGGGCATCATGGGCACGCCGATGTTGAAGGGCATGCCCACCGAGGTGCAGGACGCGCTGGGCAAGATGGTGCCCTTCCCCCCGCGCATGGGTGAGCCCGACGAATACGCCCGCCTGGTGGCGCACATCATCGACAACACCTACCTCAACGGCGAGGTGATCCGCCTGGATGGCGCCATCCGCATGGCGGCCAAGTAAGGCGGCTCAGGGCGGCCAGGCCATCACCTTGCGCAAGGTGGCCTGGGCCAGGAAGAGCTGCTGACGCAGGTCCAGCGACGCGATCTCCCGCTGCAGGGCGGTTTGGCGGGCGGCCAGCGCATCGGTGCGCCGACCCAGGCCCGCGTCCGCCCGCTGGAGCTGGCGCAGGGCCTGCCGGTGCGCCGCCTCGGCGGCGGCCTGCGCCTGGCGCAACTGGTCCTGCAGGGCCTGCTCGGCCACCAGGGCGTCCTCCACCTCCCGCAGGGCCTGCAGCAGCGTGCCTTGATAGGCCTGGGCTGCCTCGTCCAGCCGGGCCCGGGCCGCATCGGCCTGCGCCTGCCGGCGGCCGCCGTCGAGCACCGACTGACTGATCTGCAGCCCCAGCGACCACACCAGGCTGCCCGGGTCCAGCAGGGTCGACAGGGCACTGGACTCGTGGCCCAGCGAGGTGGTCAGCAGCAGGCTGGGAAAGTCGGCCGCCCGCGCCGCGCCCAGCCGGGCCAGCGCGGCCTGCAGACGCTGATCGGCGGCCTGCACGTCCGGACGGCGCTGCAGCACGCGCGAGGGCACGTCGGACAGCGGCGGCAGCGCCACCGGCACCACCGGCTCGCCCGCCACTGCCGGCAGCTGGTCCACAGCCACCCCGCACAGCACGGACAGGGCATGAAAGTCCTGGGCGTGCTGCTGGCGGATCTGACTGGCCTGCATCTGGGCGTCACGCAGTGCGGCCTCCAGCGCATCGACCTCGCCAGCGTCGCCCAGACCGGCCTGCGCGCTGGCCCGGGCCAGACGCCAGCGCTGCAGCGCCAGCTGGGCCAGCTCGTCCCGCAACAGCAGTTGTCCCTGGTGCACGCGCAGGGCCTCGTAGGTGCTGGCCACCGACAGGGTCAGCGCGCGCCGAGCCGCCTCCAGGTCCAGTGCCGTGGCCCGGGCTTCGAGAGCGGAGGCCCGGGCGGTGTCGTTCAGCCGGCCCCACAGGTCCAGCTCGTAGGAGGCATCCAGCCCCAGCCGCAGGCGGGTGCTGACGGGCTCGGTCGCCACCGTCACGGGGGGTGTCGCGCCGCCCGTGGTGCTGCGGATCTGCCAGGCCGGGTCCAGGTGCTCGGAGCTGCGGCTGCGACCCACGCCGGGCCCGGCGCTGAGCTGCAGGCGGCGGGCGGCCTCGTCCAGACCCGCGGCGGCCCGGCCCTCGTCGATGCGGGCCTTGGCCGCGCCCAGGTCCTGGTTGTGGGCCAGGGCCAGGGCCATCAAGCGGTCCAGCACCGGATCGCCCTGGGCCTGCCACCAGGGTGGCGCCGAGGACGCCGAAGCCGCCGGTGCGGCAGCACTCGCCGGGCCCTGCAGAAACTGCGGGGGTGGCTTGAAGGCGCTCAGCGTGGACAGCGCGGGGGGCTCGGGGGTCTGTGCACAGCCGCCCAGGGCGAGACAGAGCAGGCCGGCCCGGGGAAGCCACCCCCAGCCGCTCATGCAGACCTGGCGGGATTGGCCCTGGGGCACGATGTCAGGCCGTGACGGACGGCGCGGCGGAAGTATCAAGCAAGCGCTCCTTCAGATGACCGTCGTCCATGTCCAGGATGCGGTCGAAGAGGTCGAGACTGCGGTGGTCGTGGGTGACCACCAGCACGGCGGCCCCGGTGTCGCGGGTCACGCGGTGAAACAGGGTCATCACCTGCCGGCCGCGCTGGCTGTCCAAGGCCGCTGTGGGCTCGTCGGCCAGCAGCAGTGGCGGGCGGTTGGCCAGAGCGCGGGCGATGGCCACGCGCTGCTGCTCCCCCCCGGACAGCTGGCTGGGCAGGTTGTCGCGTCGATGGGCCACGTCCAGGTAGCTGAGCAGCTCCATCGCGCGGGCCTTGGCGGGGGCGCCACGCAGGCCGTTGATCTCCAGCGCCAGCAGCACGTTCTCCAGGGCGGTGAGGAAGGACACCAGGTTGGGCTTCTGGAAGACAAAGCCGATGCAGGCCCGGCGAAAGGCCCGGGGATCCCCGATGGCGCGCCGTGCCCCGCTGGCCAGGCGGCCCTGCAGCCACACCTCGCCCTCGGAGGGCTCCTCCAGCAACCCGGCCATCATCAGCAGCGTGGACTTGCCCGCCCCGCTGGGGCCCAGCAGGCCGGCCATCTGCCCGGTCTGCAACTGCACGCTGACCTGAGACAAGGCCGCCACCGCCGTGTCGCCCCGGCCGTAGACCTTGCTCACCCCACGCAGCTCCAGCGCCGGCACGGCGGTGACGGATGCGGTGCTCATGACAGCACCTCCCGCGCCTCGACCTGCATGGCCTTCCAGATGCCCATCAGCGCGCCCAGGCCGCACAGGGTCAGCACGATGGCGGCGAACATCAGGAAGTCCTGCGGCGGCTGCACCAGCCGGCGGGGGAACCAGGGCCAGATCAGCGGCCCCAGCAGCAGCGCGATGGCATAGCCAACCACGCCCAGCGCCAGGGCCTGCTGCAGGATCATCGAGACGATGGGCCCGTTGGGGCTGCCGATGAGCTTGAGCAAGGCGATCTCGTGCCGCTTCTCCAGCGTCATCGTGTAGATGGTCACCGCGATCACCACCGCACTCACCAGCAGCAACACCGCGGTGAACATCAGAATCTGCCCGCGCAGACGGCCCAGCCGCCCGTAGAGGAACACCGTGCGCTGCTCTTCGGCACTCATCACCACCACGTCGCCCCAGCGGTCGATGATGCGACGCACCGCCGCAGCATCCGCCGGGCTGGCCAGGTCCACCATGATGGCCGCCACATTGGCGCCGCGCCCTGTCAGCACCGGCCGCCCGGCCTCGCGGGCGATGGCCACCGCGTCCGGGGGCCGGCGGGTCTGCACGTCCAGCGCGTCGTTGATGCCCAGCGCCACCACCGGGTTGCCGCTGGAGTCCAGGTAGTGGCGCGCCAGGCCCACCACCGTGACGAGGGTGCCATCCAGGTCCAGCACGTCGCCCAGACGCAGACCGGTGGATTCATCGGCGATGGCCTCGCCGCGGCCCGCCGCCAGGGCACGCCCTGCCTGCAGCGGGATCCAGCCGCCCCGGTCGGCGGGGTAGTCCAGCCCGATCAGCGAACCGCGCACGGTGTTGCCGTGGATCTCGAAGCGCCGCGACTGCAGTGTGAACTGGCGCGCCGCCTGCACGCCAGGCACCGCCAGCGTGCGCGCCAGGGTGCGGCGGTCGATGGAGGAGCCCTCGGCGAACGGACCTTCGGTACCCGCCTGGATCACCCACAGGTCGGCCCCCGAGTCGTCGATGATGGCCAGTGCATCGGCCACGATGCCGTGGTACAGCCCCGTCATGGACATGGCCGCCAGCAAGGTCAGCCCCACCCCCAGGCCGGTCAGCAGAAAGCGCGCCAGGTTGGCGCGGATGTCCTTCACCGCCAGGTTCATCGCGCCTCCTTGGCCGGTGCCCGCGGCGGTGTCGCCACGTCGAGACAAGGAGGCGCAAGGCAGTCCCTCCGGGCCGGGGCCGAGGCGGTATGCGCCGCCATCACGCCGGCCAGGTAGGCCTGCCCCGCGATCTGGTCTCCACGAACCCGCAGGTCGGCCAGCACGCTCTGCCACCACAGCCCGGCCAGCAAACTGATCAGGGCCGAGATCACCGCCGCGATGAGGCCGCTCATGGCCAGCGATGGCGCACGCATCACCGCCCTCCCGCCGGCAGGACCGTCGCCTCATGGGGCAGCACCACCATGGCCCGCTCCCCCAGCGCCCAGTTGGGTGGCAGGGTGCTCAGGCGCAGATCGACCGAGAACTCGCGTGTGTCGGCATCCACCGCCCGGTTCAGGCGCACCACCTGCGCCTGCACGGGGGTGTCCGGTTGCGACTTCAGCCACACCTGGGCCGCATCGCCCAGCCGCATGCGGCTCAACAGCGACTCGTCGAACCGGGCCTGCACCCGCAGCGACGCCACGGCCACCACGGTCAGGCAGGACTGGCCCGGCGAGACCACGTCTCCCACGCTGCAGGCACGCGCGGTCACCACCCCGGCAAAGGGTGCACGCAGGCTGGCCTCGGCCAGGCGGGCGCTGGCGGCCTGCCAGGCGGCCCGCGCCTGCACCTGCGCGGCCTCGGTGGCCTGCAGCTGGGCCTGGGCGGCCTGGACGTCGAGTGCGCTGGTGCGCGCCGCGGCCCGGCGGGCGTCCAGCTCGGTGGGGGCCAGGGCATCGGCCGACAGCACCGAGAGCTGCTCCGCACGCTCGCCATCGGCCTGCGCCTGCTGGCGCAGCACCTGGGCCCGCTCCAGCGCCCGCGCTGCAGCCTCGTGGGCCTGGCGAGCGCTGTCCCAGGCGGCGTGGGCCCCTGCCACATCGGCCTGCAGCTCAGCGGCGTCCAGCTGCACCAGGACCTGCCCCTGCGCCACCCTGTCGCCCACGTCGGCCGACAGGGCTGCCACCCGCAGGGCGCTTCGGCTGACCAGGCTGGTCTGGTCCCGGGCCACCAGCTCGCCCGCCCCGCGGGCCGGCGGCGCCGCGGCCACCGAGCCCGGGCCGCCGGACATGTGATCCGGCGGCGGCCGGTGGGCCCATCCACCCAACCCCCACGCCACCAGCAACCCGGCGACCAACGCTCCCACCCCGGCCAACAGCCACCTCACCGTTCGTCCCACAACACGCCCTGGCGGCTCCACGCCGCCGTCACCACCATCCGTCAACATCGCCCCCCGCTCAACGACCGGTGCGCTGCTGCGCGATGTAGCGGGTGATGTCTTCCAGGCGCAGGGCCCCACTGTGGCTGGTGTCGATCGCGTCGTACTGCTGGTAGATGCGGGGCATGCCGGCCTGGGCCTCCTCACGGCTCAGCAGGCCGTCGTGGTTGGTGTCGGCCTTGGCGAAGCGCTGCTGCAGTTCATCCTGCAGGCGTTGCAGGCGGGCATCCCCCTGGGCCTGTGCCCCAGCGGCGCCCAGGGCCAGCCACAGGCCCAGGGTCGGTGCGAGGAAGGTTCGGGACATTGGCGCTCTCCTTGGATGAGGCGGGCCCGTGACCTTGCGGATCGCCCATCGACCCACAGCCACCAGCCCATGACGCCATGGTGGACAGGCGCTGTGGTTCAACCATGGCAGCGCGCGGGGTGCTTGTGGCGGAATGTGGCGACGGCGACGGTTCTGCCATCGTTTGCCACATCTGGCGCTCGCCCGCGCCGGAAGACCCCCCTACCATCGCGGCATGTCAGAGATGGTCAAGGTGCTGGTGGTGGACGACGAGGCGGAGCTGCGCGGCCTGCTGCAGCGCTACCTCGGCGACCAGGGCTGCCAGGTGCGCACCGAACCCCATGCCGAGACGGTGGCCGCATTGCTGGCGCGCGAACGTTTCGACGTGCTGGTGCTGGACCTGATGATGCCGGGTGAGGATGGTCTGAGCCTGTGTCGGCGACTGCGCCACCAGGGCGAGACCATCCCCATCCTGATGCTGACCGCGCGGGGCGACCCGGTGGACCGGGTTGTGGGTCTGGAAATGGGCGCCGACGACTACCTGGCCAAACCCTTCCACCCGCGGGAGCTGCTGGCCCGCATCCAGGCCCTGGTGCGGCGCCAGCAGGTGCTGGGCGCCCACCGCGGGCCGCCAGTGGACACGGTGCTGCGTTTCGGCCCCTACGCCTTGAACCTGGACGCCCGCAGCCTGACCCGCGACGGGCAGGCCGTGCCACTCACGACCGGCGAGTTCCAGCTGCTGCAGGCCCTGGCGCTGAACCCACGCCGTCCCTTGGGGCGCGACCGGCTGATCGAACTGGCCCATGGCCGCGAACACGATGTGACCGATCGCGCCATCGATTCCCAGATCATGCGACTGCGCAAACTCATCGAGACGCAGCCTTCAGCGCCGCGCTTCATCCAGACGGTGTGGGGCGTGGGCTATGTCTTCACCCCCGACGGCCAGAGGCGGCCCGGATGAACTGGCCCCGCACCCTGGTGGGCCGCCACGCCCTGCTGCTGGTGGGCCTGCTGCTCCTGGGCCAACTGCTGGGCGTGGGCCTGGTGAGCCGGCTGGTGTTCCAGCCCCGGGTGGAACACCTGGCCGAACTGGCCGCGCGCCAGGTCGAAGCCCTGCAGGCCGGCCTGGCCGGGCTGCCGCTGGCCCAGCGCCAGGCCTTCGTGGCGCGCTTCAACCGCAATGCTCTGGCGGCAGCCCCTCCGGCAGCCTCGCCCCGCGCGCCCTGGATGGTGCTGCGCCTGCGCCTGGACGACGAGATCATCGCCGCCCTGAGCGAGCGCCTGGCAGGCCAGCAGATGCGCGTGCAGCCCGAGCCTGAGCGCCCAGGCAGCCTGCTGATCACCCTGCCGCTGGAGGGCCAGATCTACCAGATTGTGCTGCCCGAAGTGGTGCCCGACCGCAGCCTGCCGGGTGCGCTGGTGACCATGGCCGGCGTGGGCGTGCTGCTGGCCCTGGCCAGCGCGCTGTGGCTGCAGCGTCGGCTGCACCGGCCACTGGCCCGGGTGGTGGCCGCGGCCGAAGCGGTGGCCCGCGATGATCGGCCGCCCGCACTGCCCGAGGATGGGCCGCTGGAGATCGCCACCCTGGGCCGCAGCTTCAACCAGCTGGTCCACAGCCTGTCCGCCGCCGAGCAGGAGCGCGGCGTGATGCTGGCCGGCATCTCGCACGATCTGCGCACCCCGCTGACCAAGCTGCGCCTGTATGTGGAGCTGCTGCCTCGCGACACCGAGGCCGAGTTGCGCGAGGGCATGGTGCGCGGCATCGACCAGATCGACGAAGCCGTGGGCCAGTTTCTGGATTTCGCCCGCCCCGAAGGCGCCGAGCCAGATCAGCCGCTGCTCCTGAACGAGCTGGGGCAGGCGGTGGCCCGAGACCTGGCCGACCCGCAGCACCCCGTCGCGCTGGACCTGCCGCCGGTGCCACCGGTGCTGGGCCGGCCCCGGGCCTTGCGTCGCGTGCTGAGCAACCTGCTGGGCAACGCCTGGCGGCACGGGCAGGCCCCGGTGTCGCTGCACACCGGGCAGGCCGACGGCGGCGTGTGGATCGAGGTGCGCGACCGAGGGCCGGGCATTGCGGCGGGCGACGCCCAGCGCCTGCGTGCCCCCTTCGTGCGGGGTGAGTCAGCGCGCAGCGGCGCCCCCGGCACCGGGTTGGGTTTGGCCATCGTCGAGCGCATCGCCCAGTCGCATGGGGGGCGCCTGGAACTGTTTCCAGGCACGCAGGGCGGCTTGTGCGCCCGCCTCTGGCTGCCGGCCGCGCCGGCCTCAGGGATCGACGGCTGAGGCCGTGGCCTGCTGGCCGGCCTGCATCGCGGCGTTCAGGTCCTTCTGGATCTGAGCCTCCTGCGCCTTGGCCTGGCTGGCCGCCTGGGCCTCCATCGCCGCGGTGGTGGCTGCGGCGCCGGAGACGTCGGCACCGCAGCCGCCCAGGGCCAGCGCGCCCATCACCGTCCATGCCATTCCTGTACGCATGCCAATCTCCCATGTGATGTGGGCTGGCATGCTAATCCAGGTCTGTGTCCGGCCCTCCGCGGCGCTCAGCTTGGCGCAAGACAAGGGGCGACAGAGGCGTCAACGGCCGCCACCAGGTCCCGTTGAATGATCAAGGTTGGCCACCGATGACCTGACGCCCACGGCGCCACTGCCCCCTGATCCATTCCACATTCAGCGAGTCCACCATGAACCGTTCTCTGCTCCCCCTGATCGCGGCCAGCCTGATGGGTGTCTGCACCCTGACGTCCTTTGCGCAACCCAGTGCCCCGGCGCAGCCGGCCTCCGCCGCCGGCAAGGTGGGTACATGGAGCAAAAACCACCCCTACCGCGCCGAGGTGAATCAGCGTCTGAAGCACCAGGACAAGCGCATCCATGAGGAAGTGGCTGACGGCAAGCTCAGCCATGCCCAGGCGACCAAGCTGCACAAGGAAGACCGCCAGGTCGAGCAGGAAGAGAAGGACATGGCCAGCCAGGACCATGGCCACATCACCCGGCAGGAAAAGAAGACCCTGAACCAGCAGGAAAACAAGATCAACCACCAGATCGGCCAATGAGCGATCTGGCGGGGCCCACCCTCAGCGGCCACGCCCCCGCGTGGTTGCTGGCTGGGCCCCTTTGGTGATCAACCGGGCCCCCTCGCGCCGGATGGCGTCGAAGCCCGGCCCGTCGGCCGCCAGCTTGCCCGACATCTGCAGCACCACCGCGCCGTGCATCGCGGCCCAGTACACATGGCCCAGCAGGTCGGGGTCGCCCTCCAGCTGACCGGCCCGCACCAAGTCCTCCACATAGGCCACCAGGGTCCGGCGCGAGCGGGCATTGGCCGCCGCCAGCTCGGGGTAGGCGTCCTCATGCGGCTGGGTGTAGGCAAAGATCAGCCCGTAGGCGGCCGGCTCGGCGAAAGCGAAGCCCACATAGGCCTGGCCCACCGCACGCGAGCGGTCCCACACATCGCCCGGCCCCTGCTGGGCCGCCTCCAGCGCGGCCGACAGCCGATCCAGCGCGGCGGCACGGGTGGCGGCCAGCAGGGCTTCCTTGCTTTCGTAGTAGCGGTACAGCGCGGTGGCCGTCCAGCCCAGGGCCTGGGCGATGCTGCGCATCGAGGTCTGTTCGATGCCGCGCTCGGCAAACTGCTGCTCGGCCACGGCGCGGATGCGCGCACGGGCTTCCAGGACCTGTTCGGAGGACAACGAAGGGGGCATGGCGCTATCTTACTTAACGCTGTAAACTCATCGCATCAATAACAGTGTTAACCACGCAAGCGTGGCACCCGAAGGAGACCGTCCATGTCCTGGCTCGACAGCGTGCAATCCCGGCTCAGCCTGCCGGTCATCGCCTCGCCGATGTTCATCGTCTCGAACCCGCGCCTGGTGGCCGCGGAGTGCAAGGCCGGCATCGTCGGCTCCTTCCCGGCGCTCAATGCCCGCCCGGCCGAACTGCTGGACGAGTGGCTGACCCAGCTCAAGGCCGAACTGGCCACCCATGACGCGGCCCACCCCGACCGCCCGGCCGCGCCCTTTGCTGTCAACCAGATCTGCCACCGCAGCAACGACAGGCTGATGCGCGACATGGAGACCTGCGTCAAGCACCAGGTGCCCATCATCATCACCAGCCTGCAGGTGTCGGCCGAGCTGGTGGCCGCGGCGCACAGCTACGGCGGCGTGGTCTTCCATGACGTGATCTCCATCCGCCATGCCGAGAAGGCCATCGAGGCCGGCGTGGACGGCCTGATCCTGGTCTGCGCGGGCGCGGGCGGCCATGCCGGCACGCTGAGCCCTTTCGCCCTGCTGCCCGAGATCCGCCGCATCTTCCAGGGCCCCATCGCCCTGGCGGGCGCCATCGCCAACGGCCAGTCCATCCTGGCGGCCCAGGCCATGGGCGCGGACTTCGCCTACATGGGCACCCGCTTCATCGCCACGCAGGAGGCCAACGCGGTGGACGCCTACAAGCAGATGCTGGTGGACACCCGCGCCGAGGACATCGTCTATTCCTCGCTGTTCACCGGCGTGCCGGGCAACTACCTCAAGCCCAGCATCGCCGCCGCCGGCATGGACCCCGACATGCTGCCCAGCGCCGACAAGAGCAAGATGGACTTCGGATCGGGCGGCAACAGCGCCGCCAAGGCCTGGCGCGACATCTGGGGCGCCGGCCAGGGCGTGGGTTCCATCGACAGCGTGCCCAGCGTGGCCGAACTGGTGGACCAGCTCAAGGCCGAGTACCGCGAGGCCCGCGAGGACATCGCCCGCCGGGCCGCGCGCTTCGGCGCCTGACCTGCAAGAAAGAGCCCGCCCCGCGCGGTCGGCGCGGGGCGGGCGTGTCGGGCCGGGCTCAGGCCCTCACTCGTCGCTGCCGCCGATGCCGAACAGGCTCAGCAGGCTGGTGAACAGGTAGAAGAGCGAGACATAGAGGCTGACGGTGGCCAGCACATAGTTGGTCTCACCGCCGTTCACGATGCGGCTGGTCTCGAACAGGATCATCCCGGCCGACAGCAGCGCCACCATGCCCGACACCGCCAGACCCAGGGCCGGCATCTGCAGGAACACCGCGCCCAAGCCGGCGATCAGGGCGATGACCATGCCGGCGAACAGAAAGCCGCCCATGAAGCTGAAGTCGCGCCGGGTCGTCAGCACCCAGGCGGACAAGGCCAGGAAGGTGACACCCGTGGCCGCCAGGGCCAACATCACCGTCTGCGCGCCGCCCGGCAGCGCCAGCATGCGGGCCAGCACCGGGCCGAGCGTGTAGCCCATGAAGCCGGTCAGGGCGAACACCAGGGGCAGCGCCCAGCCGCTGTTCTGCAGCCGGTGGATGCCGAACAGCAGGCCGAAGTAGCCGACCAGCGTCAGCAGCAGCCCCGGGGCCGGCAACTGCCAGGCCACGCCGGCGGCGGCCACGGCCGCGCTGAACAGCAGGGTCATGGCCAGCAGGGCATAGGTGTTGCGCAGCACGCGGTCGGCGCTGGCACTGCGCACGCCGCGCAGGGGCACCGCCACGGCCGGTGCAGCACGGGCGGTCGAAACGTTGGAAGACAGGGGGTTCATGATGGGATCCTCGGTCGGGCTTCAGTCGGGTTTCAAACAGCTTCGGGCAGGCGCTGACGCATGCGACGGGTGTCGCTGCCGCGGCGCCACTGGCGCAGCAGGAAGCGCGCGGCACGCGCCAGCGCGTCGTTGAGCGCCGCGCGCCAGTCGCTCGCCACGGACGTGACGACCACGGCACCGGCACCCTCGGCATGCAGGGCCACCTGGCAGCGCTTGTCGACGCCACCGCGGGGGCCGTTCTCGTCCCACATCTGCACGGGGCACGCGCGCGCCCAGGCGACGCAGCACGAAGCGCACGCGCCGCTCGGTCAGTTCGCGCAGCTCGGCCGCGCCCGGATGGCGGGGTTTGAAGAGCACTTTCATCGGGGTCTCCAGTGAGTGACGGGGTGCCCACACTGTCGGCGCTTTCGGGCGCCTGAAAAAGCAGTGTTTTGAGAACACTTACTTCGGAAAAACAGGAACATTTCCGGAGCCTTCTGGGGCACAGTGCGGCTCGTCGCCCCCCATGGTCGCCCCCCCTCTCATCGGAATGGATCGGAAAGGACCCCGCTCATGCGCAGCTATCCCCGCAACAGCCCTGAAGCCAGCGCCCGCCTCCTCGCGCTGGTGCTGATCTCCGACGGCCATGTCTGCCGCTCGGAGATCGAGGCCCTGCAGCAACTGCAGGTGGAAGCCGCACTCGGGCTGAGGCCTGGCCATTTCGCCCAGGTGATGCACACCCTGTGCGAAGACCTGCTAGCCAGCGCCTATGGCAGCGGCGCGCCGACATGCCGCGTGGACGACGCCACGCTGGCCTCGCTGCTGGCGGAAGTGGACGACCCGCTGCTGCAGGCCAAGGTGATGCGGCTGGCCGACGACCTGGCCCAGGCGGATCGCCATCTGGCCGAAGCCGAAGCCAAGGTGCTGTCGGCCGCGCACCGGCAGTGGCGCATCCCGGGGGCTACTCTGGCCAGCGCCGGCCCGGCGACGCCCTGACCGCCAGCCTGAAGCGCGGTATCCGCTATCAGCCGCCCGCGCGGGCCTGCGCGGCGTCCATCACCTGCTGCACCAGCGGATGGTGCCGCCCACGGCGGGACACGATGGCGTGGATCTCCTCCTGCACGCCTTCGCTGCTGCCCAGCAGGCGCAGGCCGCGCAGCAGGCCCATGTCGTCTGCGCCCAGCCGGCTGACCGGGAACACCCCCAGCCCGCGCGCGGCGAACACGGCCAGCAGCGCGCTGTCCTCGAACTCGCCGACGATGCGCGGCCGCAGGCCCTGCGCCTCGAACCAATGGTCCAGCGTCGCCCGCAGGGCCGAATGGCCGGTGGGCAGCAACACCGGCAGCTCGTCCAGGCACAGGGGAAAGCGCTGGCGCTCGGCCCGCCCCGCCCACTGGGCCGGCCCGTACCAATCGACCGGGGCGTTCACCAGGCGTTCGCTGGACAGGCGCAGATTGGGGTTGCGCGGTGCCGCCTGGCCCGCCAACACCAGATCCAGGTGGTGCAGCGCCAGCTCGCCCAGCAGCTGCTCGAACTCGCCGTCGTGGCAGACCAGGCGCAGGTTCGGGGTGGCCAGCACGGGCGCCAGCAAGGCATGGGCGGCCAGTTTGGAGAGGCCGTCCGAAAAGCCCACCGCCAGACGTACCACCGGGCCGCTGGCGGCCTGCCGCACCTCATCGGGGATGACCTGGCCGATCTGGAAGATCTCCTCGGCCCGGGCGAAGGCGGCCTGGCCCGCCTCGGTGAGCGCCACGCCGCGCCCGGCGGGCTTGAGCAGCTGGTGGCCCAGCGCCTTCTCCAGCTCACGCACCTGGGCGCTAATGGTCTGCACCGCCATGCCCAGGCGATCCGCGGCTCGGGCAAAACCGCCTTCCTTGGTGACCACCCAGAAGTAGTGCAAATGGCGGTAGTTCAGCATGCGGGCCTCGCTGGTGGCAGTTCGGTGCGGGAAATCCGAATCTTAGTGGCGCAAAACGCTGATTTGTTCGCACCCCTTCTCTGCGCACACTGCGCCTCGTCGGTGCCATCACCACAGCCATTTCTGAGAGCCTCGCATGGACCTCCTGCTCCCCTTCCTCTTCGCGGATTTCATGGGCAAGCCGGCCTGGATCTGGCTGCTCTTCATCGCCATCGTCATCGCCCTGCTGGCCTTCGACCTGGGCGTGCTGCACCAGGACGACTGCGAGATCGGCGTGCGCGAGAGCCTGCTGCTGTCGGCCGGCTACATCAGCGTGGCGCTGCTGTTCGGCGCCTGGGTCTGGTGGTATCTGGGCGCACCAAGCGACATGGACTACTGCACCGGTTCATGATCGAGAAGTCGCTGTCCATGGACAACGTCTTCGTGATCGCGCTGATCTTCACCTTCTTCGCCATCCCGCGGCAGTACCAGCACCGCGTGCTGTTCTGGGGCATCCTGGGGGTGATCGTGCTGCGGGCCCTGATGATCGGCCTGGGCGCCACGCTGGTCAGCCAGTTCAACGGCGTGCTCTACCTGTTCGGCGCCTTCCTGGTCATCACCGGCGTGAAGATGTGGTTCATCGCCGACCACACGCCCGACATCGCCCACAACCCGGTGCTGAAGCTCCTGAAGCGGCACATGCGGGTGACCGACGGTCTGCGCGGCAACGCCTTCTGGGTGCGCGAACGCGACGCGGCCACCGGTCAGGTCACGCGCTTTGCCACGCCGCTGCTGCTGGCCCTGGTGCTGGTGGAGTGCGTGGACCTGGTGTTCGCGGTCGATTCGGTGCCGGCCATCTTCGCCATCACCACCGACCCCTTCATCGTCTACACCAGCAACATCTTCGCCATCCTGGGCCTGCGGGCGCTGTCCTTCGCCCCGGCGGCCATGATCCACCGCTTCAAGTACCTCAAGTACGCGCTGGCCCTGGTGCTGGTGTTCATCGGCGGCAAGATCTTCCTGGTGGGCCTGGTCGGCAAGATCCCAGCAACGCTCTCGCTGAGCGTGACCTTCGGCCTGATCGCCGGCGGCGTGCTGGTGTCGCTGTGGAAGACCCGGGCAACCTGAGCCAGCCGAGGCCGCCGAAGACGGCCCCAGGCAGCGGCACTTATCGCCCTCACGCGATAGCCTGAAGATATCTTATGAAGCCGATATCTTGCGTTCATCGCTCAAAGGCGATAAGGTGTGGAAATCGCCTTGAACCGATTCCCCTGTGGACTATCCCCTCCCCCTGTCCAGCCAGCTGCAGCCCCTGCTCAAGTCCCTGCGCAAGGCACGCCGCCTGACCCAGGCCCAGCTCGCCCAGCGCCTGGGCGTGGTGCAGTCACGGGTGGCCGACATCGAGCGCAACCCCGGCGCCATCAGCGTAGAGCAGCTGCTGCAGCTGCTGGCCCTGCTGGATGCCCAGCTGGTGGTGCGGGACGTCCCGCCGCCGCCCGCGGGCCCGGCCACGCTCACTGGCGACGTGAGCGCCAGCCCGCCGCGCGGCCAGTGGTGAACCCATGAGCACGGCCACCGCCAGCGAGCTCTGGGTGTGGATGAACGGCGAGCCGGTGGGCCGCTGGCAGCGCACCCGCAGCGGCGGGCACCGCTTCGTCTACGAAGCCGCCTGGCTCGCTTCGCCCCGGGCGCGGCCGCTGTCGCTGTCCCTGCCCATCACGCCGGACCGCACCGTGGCCGGGCCGGCGGTGGCCCACTTCTTCGACAACCTGCTGCCCGATGACGAGCGCATCCGCCGCCGGGTCAGCGCACGTTTCCAGGTCGGCTCCACCGAGGTGTTCGCGCTGCTGCAGGCCATCGGACGCGACTGCGTGGGTGCGGTGCAGCTGCTGCCGCCCGGTCAGCCGCCCACCGGCTTCGACCGCGTGGCCTGCACGCCCATGGACGAAGCCGCGGTGGCCCGCCACCTGCGCGGCGTGGCTGCCGAACCCGGGCTGGGCGGCCAGCTGCCGGCCGACGATCTGCGCATCTCCATCGCCGGCGCCCAGGAGAAGACCGCGCTGCTGCAGGTGGACGGCCAATGGTGCCGCCCGCAGGGCGCCACGCCCACCACGCACATCCTCAAGCTGCCGCTGGGCCTGGTGGGCGGCCGCCGGCTGGACCTGACGCACTCGGTCCACAACGAATGGCTGTGCGCCCAACTGCTCGGCGCGCTGGGCCTGCCGGTGGCCCGCACCGAGATCGCCCACTTCGGCCGCGAGACGGTGCTGGTGGTTGAGCGCTTTGACCGCCAGTGGGTGGACGGCCCGCAGCCCTGGATCGCCCGCATCCCGCAGGAGGACTTTTGCCAGGCCCTGGGCGTGGCCCCGCAGGACAAGTACGAAGCCCAGGGCGGGCCGGGACTGGAACGCTGCCTGCAGCTGCTGCGCGGCAGTGTGGACGCCGCCAACGACATCCGCCACTTCCTGTGCGCCCAGCTGGCCTTCTGGTTGCTGGCCGCCACCGACGGCCACGCCAAGAACTTCTCGCTCTTCCTGCTGCCGGGCGGGCGCTACCGGATGACGCCGCTGTACGACGTGATCTCGCTGTGGCCGGTCATCGGCCCGGGGGACAACCAGGTGCGCTGGCAGGAGGCCAAGCTGGCCATGGCCTTGCGCTCGAAGAATGTGCACTACGAGCTGGCCCGCATCCAGACCCGCCACTGGCAGGCGCTGGCCCAGCGCAGCGGCGCCGAGGGCTGTTGGGAGGCGATGCAGGCCCTGGTGGCCCGTGCGGGCCCGGCCATCGACGCGGTGCAGGCGCGCCTGCCGGTCGGCTTTCCGCAGCGCACGGCGCGGGCGGTCTTCGACGGGCTGCGCAGGCAGGTGACGGCCTGGGAGGCCGGGCTGCCCGCGCGGGGCTAGCGGGGCGGCGGCTCGGCCATCTCCCCGCCAAGCTGCCGTTCAGGCCCGGCGAAGCGCCTGGGCGAGATCGGCTGGCTGAACGGTCGTCAGGCCGCCGGGGTGGGGAACACCACCTTGGAGGGCTGGGTGCCGTCCGACTTGCGGCGCTTGCGGCCGCTGGCCACCTTGCGGACTTGCTTGGCGGAAACGGTCCGCTTGCCGATGCGCTTCTTCTTGGCCAGAGCCATGACGATCCTTTGGAGTTGGGGGTAAAGACCGCAAGGATACAGCGGTGCTGAAACTTGGCGCCCCTCAGCCCGCCCACGCCCACTCATGCCGCTCCCGGCCCCGCCGGAACATGACTCGCGGCGCAGTGGCCTTGCAGTGCCAGGTCTGCTGGGTGGCGTCCAGGCCGCCGGGCGGCTCGGCCAGGCCGGCCGGGTCGAAGACCACGGCGCAGCGGTGGCCCGGTGCCCGCACCGAGGCATAGGCCAGCCACTGCACGCCGCGGATCTGGGCCGAGCGGGCCACGGCCTGGGGTGCACGGTAGTCGCTGTCGTGGGTCCACAGGGCCTGGGCCTGGTCCCAGGGCGGCTGGGTCAGGTCGATGGCCAGGCCCTGGATGGCGCCCTGGAAAAAGGTGTGCTCGGTCAGCAGCTCGCGCCCGGCCAGGCCGGCGCTGTCCAGGATGAAACGGTGCCGCCAGTAGGCCACCTCGGCGCAGGCGGCATACAGCGTCTGCGCGCCGTACCACTGGCCCGGGCTGTGCGGCTCCCGAAAGCGGCTGGCGTGCGGTGGCCGGTAGCGAAAGGGCGTGGCCAGCAGGTAGTGCAACGGCCGGGCGGCCGGCGGCAGGGCAGGCTTGCTGCCTTCGAGCAGCTGCTCCAGCAGGTCCTGCTCGGCGGCGCTGTCCACCAGGCGCATGGTGGAGACCACATGCTGCGCCTCCACGCCGCGCCAGGCCAGGGTGGCCTGGGGGCGGATGTGCCCCTCGAACCAGTCGGGCTGCCAGTCCATGCCGGGTCCGCGCGGCTGCGGCTCAGGCCGGGGCGCGCATCGCGTCCAGGTAGTTCAGCGTGGCCACCAGGCCCTCGGCCTTCTGGATGAGCTGCAGCGGCTCGCCGCCCAGGGCCTGGTTGTAGGAACCCATCCAGGCCAGGCGCTTCTGGTCGTCGGTGCCCACCAGGGCGTCCAGCGAACGGTAGACCCGCACCAGCAGCAGGGCCAGCTCGCCTTCCTTGGAATCGGGCGCCAGGCCCTTCTGGCCCTTGAGCAGGCGCGACACGGTGGGCTCGCTCAGGCCCAGGGTGCGGGCCAGGGTCACGCCCTTGAGGCCCAGCAGCGCGCTGGCCCGCGCGGTGGCCTTGGCCAGCACGGCGGCGGCATCGGGCGGGGTGATGGCCAAGGTTGAATATTTCACAGGAAATATCTATTCAGAAAATCTTCCATGGAAATACTACCTCAGCAGCGACCTTCATGAAAGCCCCGACGCCATCAACCCGGGGTTTCTGACACCAAGCGACAACGTGCAGCGCGTGTGGCCACGATCGGCAGCCATACCTGGCCGGCACAATGCCGTTGGTCATGTACCCGATGAATCCGGGCGATCACGCAATTCCGGCGAAGGCCCCCGCACGGGGGCAGAGGTGAATGGTTCGCCGGACCAGTGCCTCGTGTTCGTCTTCTGCTCCAGGCTCGTCGTTGCCGCAGGCAATCCGCTTCCGAGAACGCCCGCACAAGCCGCCCCAGCGGCTGCTTCGAGAAACGCGCCAGCAGGCGTTGTATCGGACGCTGCCCCCCGGATCAAAAGCTTCGGTGACCATCACACGCAACGGCAAGGCTGAGCTTCGCGCTCATCGCCTCCAGGGGCCACCGGGCGGGCCGCATAGGCCGCGTCGAAAGCGGCGCGCAGGGCATCGTTGACCCGCGGCAGGCCCTCGACCACCTGCCGGGCCCAGTCGAAGTATTCCTGCCGCCGCGCCAAGTCCCAGCCGGCCGGCGGAGCAGCGGCCATGTCGCGCAGGTTGCAGGTCTTGTCGGCCAGCTTGACCAGGGCGGCGCCGGGGCTCTTGTGCGGCGCATGGGCCACCTGCAGGGCCTTGCGCTCGGCCTTGGCCAGAGCCTTGTCGTCGGTCACCTCCATCACCATGGCGGCCACCGCGGGGCCGAAACGGGCCTGCAGCTCGGCCTCGGTGGTGTCGGTGTCTTCGATGGTGTCGTGCAGGATGGCGGCCTGCAGCACCGCCAGATCGTCCACGCCGCCGGTGGTGGCCAGCAGATGGGCCAGCGCGATCGGGTGGTTGATGTAGGGCGACGCCTCGGCGTCCTTGCGGCGTTGCTGGCGGTGGCGCTCGGCCGCGAACATCACGGCCTCCAGCAGTTCGGCGGCGTGCAGCACCTGGCTCATGCGGACTCCCGTTCCCCTGCGTCGCCGCGAAAACGGCGGCACGGGCCTGATGTTGCACCAAGTTCGATTCCCGAGGTCTGCACCGACTGGCAGCGCGTTCAACCCGCTCAGGGACACACCGCCACCGATGCAGCGCCGACCCCCTGGGTGGCCGCGAGCGTGGGAATGCGCACCCGCCGCACCAGGCTGCGGCGGGTGGACCCGTCGGGCAGGCGCTCGACCTTGACGCACAGGTCGGGGTCCATGCCGATCGCGATGCGCTCTTCGAAGGTGGGCTTGGGGGTGTTGCTGCGCGGGTCCGTCAGGGCAGCATTCTTCGGCGTGCCCTGCATCACCTTGTCATCGGGGGTCAGTGACAAACCACTGGGACTCCTGACTGGGACCGAGCGGGAGGAGGCCGGGCGGCTCGCCGGAGCCGCCACGGTCGCCGCGACCTCCGAGCCGTCCAAGGCCACCCGCCCGCCGCCCGAAGGAACAACCCCGTGCGGAGCCGCCGGCGGCTCCGCAGGCGACCGGGGCTCTGGCGCGGGCAAGACCTGCACGGCGGGTGCGGCCATCTGGTTCCCGGTCGTCGGGCGCGCGGCGGGAGAGTGCCGACGGAGCCCGCCTCCCTGGCGGTCCGCGAAAGCGCGAGGCGCGTCCGTTGGCGTCAGGGCCTGCGGCTGTACAGGCATCAGCCGAAGCTGGGTGATGATCGGCGTGTCCCTCACGACGGGCACCAGCACCTTCAAGGTCCAGCCGAGGTACACGAGCCCCACGTGCACAGCCAGCACCGCCATGGCGATGGTGGCTCGCCTGCGCGCCCAACGCGGGCTCACGCGGCTGCGCTCAGCCGTGGCGGGAACAGAATGCGCGACAGGGAGGCTGCAGGAGAAAGCACCGGAGAAGCATCGCCAGAAGAGGTGGATGGCAAATGCTAGGCAGCACCCCCATCGCGGATGCCGGCCACGGGGTTAAGCTCGGTAAAGCCCCCTGGTCCGCTTGGCCGGCGTGGATCAGCGGCTGATACTTGCAGGATTTCACCGACGCCCACGCATGCACAAGGTACTGATCGTCGATGACGATGTCGACCTCACGGCCATGCTCTGCCGCTACCTGCGCCACGAAAGCTTCGACGCGCACGCCGTGCACAGCGGCGAGACCGGCGTCGCCGAGGCGCTGACAGGACAGTACAGCATCGTCGTGATGGACATCATGATGCCGGGCCTGCCCGGCACCGAAGCCCTGAGACGCATCCGGGCCACCAGTCGTATCCCCGTGCTGATGCTGACCGCCCGTGGCGACAACGTGGACCGGATCGTCGGTCTCGACATGGGCGCTGACGACTACGTGCCCAAGCCCTGCACCCCTGGCGAACTCGTGGCGCGGATCCGGGCGATTCTGCGGCGGGTCGAAGGGCGCGACCTGCCCTCCTCTCCGGGGCCGAAAGTCCTGCAGGCTGGCGGTCTGGTGCTGTGGCCCGGCACGCGGCGGGCTGGTTGGCAAGGCCAGGATCTGGAGTTGACGGGAACCGAGTTCAGCCTGCTGGAAGTGCTGGCCCGGCATGCCGGCCAGTTGGTCAGCAAGCAGGAGATTTCCCAGCAGGCCTTCGGCAAGCCCCTGGCGCCCTATGACCGGCGGATCGATGTCCACATCAGCAGCATCCGGCAGAAGCTGGGGCAGCGCAGCGACGGCCAATCCTGGATCCAGAGCGTGCGCGGAAGAGGCTACCAACTGCTGGAAGACTGAACGGCCATCCCGGCGGCAGCGGCACTTTTACGCTGCCTAACACTGCCGGGCGGCTTGCGGCGGGGTGCCCCCCTAGGATGGGCTCACCCAATGCAGCACGACCCCGTTCGATGAGGAATCCGTTCACAGCACAGCCGCAGTTCTGGCGCACGTGGCTCGCTGTGTCGCTCCACATCTTCCTCAATCTGGTCATCGGCCTCGTCCTGCTCGCGGGGCTGCTCACCTTCCTGGCGAAGGTCCTGCTGCCGCCCCCACCCGTCTGGGAGCCCTGCCCAGAAGTGCAACCCCGGCAGCTGCCAGCCACCGGCTGCTTTCCGCTGGATTGGGATCCCCTTCCACCCCCAGCGCCCGTACCCTCACCCGCACGGAGCACACCGGTCCAGGAGAACCTGAAGCAACCCGGCAGCGCTTCCACCGCGGCCACAACCGCCGGCCTTTACTCCGCTTAACGCCCCCCGAGACTGCCACGCGATCCACCGCCCTACGATGGACCGGGTCTCGATGTCCCACCCCTTCCATGCCTCTATGAAACCGCTCTGGACGGCCTCAATCTTCCTGGCTGTTGCACTGGGCTCGGCCGCCTGCACCACCATCGGGCCTGACTACCGACCCGCGACGCCCGCCGCGCCAAGCGCCTGGACGGCGCCGCTGCCCCACGATGGCAAGACGTCGGAGATGGCCCATTGGTGGAATCAGTTCGATGACCCCACGGTGGGGCGGTTGGTGGCCATGTCCGAGGAAGACAGCCCCAGCCTGGCGAAGGCCTGGGCCAGCATCGAGAAGGCCCGCGCGGCGCTCCAGTCCACCCGCGCGGGCGGATTTCCCTCGGTCACGGCCTCGGCTTCAGCGAGCCGGGAGCGGACGGCTGGCCTGCCCCAGGTCCAGACCGCGCGCAACGCGGGCTTCGATGCCTCCTGGGAAATCGACCTCTTCGGCAAATTGCGCCGCAACGAGGAAGCCGCCGCCGCCCGGGTCGAGGCCCGGACCGGCGACTGGTATGACGCCCGCGTCTCGCTGGCCGCCGAGGTGGCCGACACCTACGTGCAGTGGAAGGCCTGCGGCCTGCTGGTCGAGTCCTACGAGCAGGAGCTTGAGTCCAATGTCCAGACCGATGCCGCGACGCTGGCCGCCGTACGCGCCGGCCTGACGGCATCGGCCGATGGCGCACTGGCCCGTGCCAGTCTGGCCAGTGCCCGCAGCACGCTGTTCGATCAACGGGCCCAGTGCGATCTCCTCGTCAAGGCCCTGGTGTACCTGACAGGGGCGGAAGAGCGTCCCCTGCGGGCGCTGCTGGCGAGCGCACCGCCCGGGCTGCCGGAGCCCCAGCAGGTGGCCGTCAATGCCGTGCCCGCTGAGGTGATCCGACAGCGGCCCGATCTGAGCTCACTCGAACGGGAATTGGCGGCGGCCAGCGCGGAGATCGGCGCGGCCGAGGCCGCGCTGTACCCCAGCCTGTCCCTGAGCGGATCGGTGGGCGTCTCCGCAACCACCGGGTCACCATCGTCGGTCTGGTCGTTCGGTCCCTCGATCTCGTTGCCGATCTTCGACGGCGGGGAAAGGCGGGCCGCGGTGTCCAGTGCAGAGGCCGCCTATCGCTCGGCCTATGCGGCCTATCAACTGGGCGTGCGCCAGATCATCCGGGACGTCGAGGAGGCCATGGTCCACCTGGACAGCGCCGTCAACCGCACCCAACAGGCCGCGATCGCGGAGTCGCAGTACCGGGTGTACTTCCTGGCGACGCAGAGCAACTGGCGAGCAGGAAATGTCAGCCTGTTGACGCTCGAGGAGGCGCGTCGCTCCGCGCTGTCGGCCCGGATCCAGCGCATCACGCTACAGCGCGACCGCATCCAGTACTGGATCGCCCTCTACAAGGCCGTGGGCGGTGGCTGGGAGCCCGGCCAAGTGGCCCAAGCCCCCGCAAGCACCCCCTCTCCATGACGAAGCCCGAGCGATGACGCGCGACACGCCCTCCCTCCCCGTCCAGCGACACGCCCGTGTCACGGCCCTCCGATCCCTGGCCATGGTCGCCATGGCCGCAAGCCTGGCCGGCTGCCAGAAAGGATCGCCGGACACTGCCAGCGCGGCCGCAGCAGCCTCGGCCCCTTCCGCGCTCAGTGTCACCCTGCAGCATCCGCGGACCGAAGTGTGGCCCCAGCAGCTGAAAGGCACGGGGCAGATCGTCGCCTGGCAGGAGGTGGTGATCAGCCCCGAGATCGGTGGACTGCGCCTGAAGGAACTCAAGGTCGACGTCAGCGCCAAGGTCAGGCGCGGTCAGGTGCTGGCCCTGCTCGCCGATGACAGCCTGCAGATCGATCGACAGAAGCAAGCGGCGGTCGTCCAGCAGGCCATCATCAGCCTGGAGCAGGCATCCTCCAACCTGCAGCGCAGCCGCATAACCGAGGGCAGCGGCGCCCTGTCCGATCAGAAGATCGAGGAATACCGCCTGACCGAGGCCACGGCCAGGGCTTCGCTCGCGTCCGCCCGGGCCGATCTGGCCAGCATCGAGCTCCAACTCGCGCAGACCCGGGTCACCGCACCCGATGACGGCGTCGTGTCGTCCAAGAGCGGGGTGTTGGGCAATGTGGTCAGCGCAGGCACGGAGCTCTTCCGCCTGGTCCGCCAGGGACGGGTCGAGTGGCGGCCCGAAATCGACGCAAGCCAGTTGAAGCTGCTCGCACCGGACCAGCAGGCCAGGATCACGCTCCCCACAGGGCACCAGGTGACGGGACGGTTGCGCATCATCGGGCCGACCTTGAGTGCCACCACAGGCCGGGCCACGCTCTACGTCGAGCTGCCCCCGGACAGCCCGGCACGAGCAGGCATGTTCGCCTCCGGCGTGCTGCTGGCCGACACCCAGCCGGCGCTGACCCTGCCGCAGCCGGCCCTGGTGATGCACGATGGACGCTCGTACGTGTACACGGTGGACCCCGCCGGCCTGGCGCACGCGCTTCCCGTGGTGACGGGCCGTCGTGAAGGCGACCGGATCGAGGTGGTGTCCGGCCTGTCGGCCACCGCACAGGTGGTGAGCAGCGGCGGCGCCTTCCTGTCAGAGGGCGCGAAGGTGACGGTGCTATCCGATCGCGATCGCGCGATCAAGGCGGCCGCATCCGGGGTGGCGCCGTGAACGTCTCGTCTTGGTCGATTCGCAATCCGGTCCCGGCCCTGCTGGCCTTCATGCTGCTGTCGGTCTTCGGCCTGCTGGGCTTCCGTGCCCTGCAGGTCCAGGACTTTCCAGACATGGATCTGCCGACGATCAACATCTCCGCCAGCCTGGAAGGGGCTGCCCCCGCCCAGCTGGAGACGGAGGTGGCGCGCAAGATCGAGGACAAGCTGGCCTCGCTGAGCAAGCTCGATCACATCACCACCACCATCACCGATGGCGCAGTGGCCATCAGTGTCTCCTTCGAGATCGACAAGGATGTCGAGGCTGCCTTGAGCGAGGTGCGCAACGCCGTCGACAGCGCCCGCTCCGACCTGCCCTCCGCGATGTCCTCGCCCACGGTGTCCAAGCTCACCGCCGCCGGCTCGGCACTGCTCACCTACAGCATCGCGTCCGATCGCCTGGACGAACAGGATCTGTCCTGGTTCGTGGACAACGACCTGACCAAGGCGCTGCTGGCGGTCAAGGGGGTGGCCTCGGTGGCCCGTGTCGGCGGCGTCGACCGCGAGGTGCATGTGGATCTCGACCCGGCGCTGATGGCGGGCCTGGGGGTCACCGCCGCAGACGTCTCGACGCAGATCAAGGCCGTTCAGCAGGACAGCTCGGGGGGCCAGGGGCGCATCGGCAGCCAGCGTCAGTCCACCCGCACCCTTGGCACCGTGGCCTCGCCCGCCGAAGTGGCCGCCCTGGCGATCCCCCTGTCCGACGGGCGCTGGGTTCGCCTGGACCAGATTGCCCGCATCACCGACAGTCACGCCGATCGCACGACCATCGCCCTGCGCGATGGCAAGCAGGTGCTCGGCTTCCAGGTCACGCGCTCGCGCGGGTATTCGGACGTCGGGGTGGCGGAGGACGTCCGGGCCGCCCTTCGGCAGTTTGCCCTGGCCCATCCGGAGGTGCGCCTCTCGGAGGCCAGCAACACGGTCGACCCCATCCAGGACAACTACGAAGGGTCGATGCACCTGCTGATCGAAGGCGCGCTGCTGGCCGTGGTCGTGGTCTGGTGGTTCCTGCGCGACTGGCGGGCCACCTTCGTCGCGGCGGTGGCCCTGCCCCTGTCCATCCTGCCGGCCTTTGCCGCCATGGCGCTGCTGGGCTACTCGCTCAACACCATCACCCTGCTGGCACTCTCCCTGGTGGTGGGCATCCTCGTCGACGATGCGATCGTGGAAATCGAGAACATCGAGCGGCACCTGCTGATGGGCAAGTCGCCCTACCAGGCCGCGATGGAGGCCGCCGATGAAATCGGGCTGGCGGTGATCGCGACCACCTTCACGCTGGTCGCAGTATTCCTGCCCACGGCGTTCATGGGCGGCATCCCCGGCAAGATCTTCCGCCAGTTCGGCGTGACGGCGTCGATCGCCGTGCTGGCCTCCCTGCTCGTGGCCCGTCTGCTGACCCCGATGATGGCGGCCTACCTGCTGCGCCCCAAACGGCCCGGACACCACGAGGTCTCCACCGATGGCCCCACGATGGGACGCTATCTGAAATGGGCCAGGACGGCCCTGACGCGCCGCAAGGCCACGGTGGCCCTCAGCCTGGCCTTCCTGCTGCTGTCCCTGGGCATCACCCCGTTCATCGCGACGTCCTTCATGCCCGCCCAGGACAAGGCGCAGTCCAGCGTCTCCCTCACCTTGCCTCCTGGCAGCCGGCTCGAAGACACGGTGGCCACGGCCGAACGTGCCTCCGAGCTGCTGCGCAGCCTGCCGGAGGTGCGCGGCATCTTCGTCTCCGCAGGAACCGCCAGCAGCGGTGGCGGGCCGGACGCCTCGTCCAGCGCCGACGTCACCAGCGCCACCTTGACGGTGGACCTGGTCGCCCGCGGCGAACGCGCCCTCAAGCAATCCGAGGTCGAGGCCAGGATGCGCACGCTGCTGCGCAGCCTGCCGGGCGTCCGGGTCTCTGTGGGCGGCGGCAACAGCGGAGAATCGCTGGAGATCACGCTGGCCGGCGACGATCCGCAGGCCCTGGCCGACATGGCCGCCAAGGCGGAAAGCCAGCTGCGAGGCCTGCAGGGCATTGGCAACGTCAGCTCCAGCGCCGCACTGCAGCGGCCGGAAATCCAGCTGCGGCCAGACGCCGACCGGGCGGCGGCCCTCGGCGTCACCACCGACGCGCTGTCCGAGGCCCTGCGCGTGGCCACCTACGGCAACTACGCCACGGCCCTGCCCAAGCTCAACCTGCCGCAGCGGCAGATCGCCATCCGGGTCCGGATGGACCCGGCGCTGCGGACCGACCTGGATGCCATTGGACTGCTGCGCGTCAAGGGCAGCAGCGGCATGGTCAGCCTGGCCTCGGTGGGGACCCTGTCGCTGGGTAGCGGCCCCTCTCAGATCGACCGGATCGACCGCGCGCGCAACGTCACGCTCACCGTCGAACTCAATGGCCGCCCGATCGGCGCGGTCCAGCGCGAGGCGATGGCCCTGCCGGCGTTCCGCCAGCTGCCCGCGGGCGTGCATCTGGTCAGCCAAGGCGAGCTGCAACGCATGTCCGAACTCTTCCAGAGTTTCGGACTGGCCATGGCCATTGGCGTCTTCTGCATCTACGCCGTGCTGGTGCTGCTGTTCCACGACTTCATGCAACCTGGCACCATTCTCTGTGCCCTGCCCCTGGCCCTGGGCGGCGCCATCGTCGCGCTGTGGCTCACCGGACGACCGTTCTCCATGCCGGTGGTGATCGGGGTCCTGATGCTGATGGGCATCGTGACCAAGAATTCCATCCTGCTGGTGGAGTACGCCATCGTGGCGCGCAGAACCCTGGGCATGACACGGCTGGATGCGGTGATGGATGCCTGCCACAAGCGGGCCCGCCCCATCGTGATGACCACCATCGCCATGGGCGCCGGGATGCTGCCCAACGCGCTGGGGCTGGGTGCGGAGCCGAGCTTCCGCCAGCCCATGGCGATCGTCGTCATCGGCGGCCTGCTCACCTCCACGGTGCTGAGCCTGCTGGTCGTGCCGGTGGTGTTCACCTATGTGGACGATGTGCTGGTGTGGGGCCGACGTGTGCTGGCCCAGAAGCTGTTCCACGGCTCAGGCGCGGTGCCATCCTGAGCCCCTTTGGAGACCCCCATGACGAGGATCCTGCTTCTCGACGGATACGCGGGTGTGCGGGCCGGCCTGAGTGGCTGGCATGCACTGGTGGTGCCGGCCGAATTGGCACGGCCGGCAGGTGCGCTGGTCACCCAGGCCGAGTTCGCCCGACGCGCCCCCGGTGTGGCCTGGCCTCCCCACGACCGGCCCATCGACGTCTGCCTGGCGAGATGAGCATGACGCCGTACCGCCTCTTCTGGAAGCTCTTCTTCGCCTTCTGGGCCGCGATGACGCTCTCGTTCGGTGGCGCCGTCGGCTTCATCCTGACGACCAGCGTCGTCCCGCCGCCCCCGCCAAGCGGGAACGTGCCGTGGCACGTTCTCATTCCCCTGGGCTCAGGCGTGGTGACCAGTCTCTTTGCGAGCTTGGCGCTGGCCTGGTACCTGACCCGGCCCCTGCGACATGTGCGGTGGGCCTTGGACCAACTGGCGGGGGGGCACTTCGAGACCCGGGTCAAGCCGCAGATCGGGAGCCGCCGCGACGAGATCGCCGACCTGGGCGGCTATCTGGACGCCACCGCGGAGCGCCTGGAACGGCTGGAGGCCTCGCGCCAGCAACTGCTGTACGACATCTCGCACGAGTTGCGCTCGCCCTTGAGCCGCCTGCGGGCCGCCATCGGCCTGGCACGTACCGACCCTTCGGATGTGCAGGCCATGCTGGCCCGCGTCGATCTCGAGGCCGATCGCCTCAACGGCCTGCTGGACGACCTGCTCACGCTCAACCGCGTCGAGGTCGGCGCCAGCGGCTTGCGTCGCGACAAGATCGATCTCATCGAACTGCTGCACGCCATCGCCACCGATGCGGAGTTCGAGGCCAGGGCCTCGGGCCGCAGCCTGACGCTGGAGGCCCAGGGCGCATTCATCGCCGTGGTGGATGGCGAGCTGATCTACCGCGCACTGGAGAACGTGATCCGCAACGCTGTCAAGTACACCGGGGCAGGCACCGCCGTCGAGGTGAAGGCGAGCCGTGCCGAAGATGCCGGTCTGCTGGAAGTCACCGTCGCGGACCGCGGCCCGGGCGTTCCCGATGAGATGCTCAGTTCGATCTTCGATCCCTTCGTGCGCGTCCAGGCAGAGAAGGGCACCACCACCGGTTTCGGGCTGGGGCTGGCGATCGCCCAACGGGCCCTGCTGGCCCATGGCGGCGAGATCTTCGCAGCTCCCCGCCCCGGTGGCGGATTGATCGTCACCCTGCGGCTGCTTGGCCGCCTCCCGAACACGGCGCCACCGGCAGACACCGCGCCGCTCTGAACCCCACCCTGCTGACACGCCCGCCACCCGTCCTCGCGCCATGACCCAGGCCCCTTCTGAACGCCCCCAGCCGCCCTTGAATGCCGACACCGTCGCCACCCAACTGGGCGTGGATCGGCAGACGACCTTTTTCACCCGTTGGCGACGGACCGGTCTGGCGGTGACTCTGCTGGGCATGGGCGCCCTGGCCTGCCTGCTCCTGTGGATGTGGCAACGCCCTCGCGCCGGGGCACAGTACGAAACCGAGAAAGTCGCCACCGGCGACCTTGTGGTGAAAGTCACCGCCACGGGCAATCTCCAGCCGCTGACCAAGGTCGACGTGGGCAGCGAGCTCTCGGGCACCATCGACCGGGTTCTGGTAAAGGACAACGACAAGGTGTCGCAGGGACAGGTGCTGGCCGTGCTCCAGACCAGCAATCTGCGGGACCAGGTCCAGGAATCTGAAAGCGCATTGCGCAAGGCCCAGGCCTCGCTGCTGCAGTACCAGGCCGCCACCCGAGAAGCGATGGCCACCCTGCGGCGCAACGAGGAGGCCTGGAAGCTCTCCGCCGGCATGGTGCCGTCCAGAAGCGATGTGGAGACGTCCCAGATCGCGCTCGAGAAAGCGCGGGCCAACGAAGCGAACGCGGTGGCGGCCGTCGACGAGGCTCGGGCCACGCTGAACACCAACCGGACCAATCTCCACAAGGCGTCGCTGCGTTCCCCCATCAACGGCGTCGTGCTCAAGCGCTCGGCCGAGCCGGGGCAGACGGTGGCCGCCAGCTACCAGGTCACCACCCTCTTCACGTTGGCCCAGGACCTGACCCAGATGAAGCTCGAGGTCAATGTGGACGAGGCCGATGTCGGCCAGGTCAAAGAAGGCCAGTCGGCGGAGTTCACCGTGGATGCCTATCCGGACCGGACCTTCCCGGCGCGCATCGTGCGGCTGCGCTATGGCTCCGACACCACCAACAATGTGGTGACCTACCAGGCCGTGCTCGAGGTCAGCAACAAGGACCTGAGCCTGCGCCCCGGGATGACGGCCAATGCGCGCATCGTGACCCTCCGACACGAGCGGGTGCTGCAGGTGCCCAACGCGGCGCTGCGCTATGTCCCACCCTCCACCGAGGAAAAGTCCGGCAAGAGCGTGACCAGCCTCCTGATCGCAGTGCCCAAGCAGCAGAAGTCGGCCCAGTCCAGCGCCACGATCGCCAGCGGCAGCGAGCAGACCGTCTGGAAGCTGGAGAGCGACCGCGCCGTGGCCGTCAGGCTGCAGGTGGGCGCCAGCGATGGCCGCATGACCGAGGTGAGCAAAATCCGCGCTGGTACGCTCAGGGAAAGCGACCGCCTGATCGTGGACAGCCGGGAGCCGTCGAAGTGACCCCGCCGAGCACGGCAGCCGAGGTGCCGGTGGTCGCCTATGAAAAGGTGTGCAAGACCTATGGCGAAGGCGCCACGCGCTTTCAGGCGCTCACGGATGTGGACCTGAAGATCCGCCAAGGCGAGTTCGTGGCCATCATGGGACCGAGCGGGTCCGGCAAGTCCACGGTGATGAACATCATGGGCTGCCTGGACACGCTGAGCTCCGGCAGCTACCGCTTTTGCGGCACGCCTGTCGAGTCCCTCAGCCAGGACCAGTGCGCCGTTCTCAGGCGCAGCTATATCGGCTTTGTCTTTCAGGGGTTCAACCTGCTGCGCAGGACGTCGGCCCAGGAAAACGTCGAGCTGCCGCTGGTCTACCGCGGGCAGCGCCCCATCCAACGGGCCGAGCGTGCCAGGGCGGCCCTGGCAGAGGTGGGTTTGAAGGGCTGGGAACACCACACCTCCGCGGAGCTCTCCGGTGGGCAGCAGCAGCGCGTGGCCATCGCGCGTGCCATCGTCACCGAGCCGATGGTGCTGCTCGCCGACGAACCAACCGGAAACCTGGACAGCCATCGCAGCCAGGAGATCATGCAGCTGCTGGTGCGCCTGAACCAGGACCGCGGCATCACCGTGGTGATGGTCACCCACGAACCCGACATGGCGGTCTATGCCGACCGCATCCTGCGCTTCGTCGACGGGCGGCTCGTCGGCGACACCGCCAAGGACCTGGCCACCGGAGCCTTTACAAGCGAGGGAGGCCGGTGATGTGGGGCAACACCGTCCTGCTGGCGCTGCGCGAGATACGGCGCAACCTGATGCGCTCGATCCTGACCATGCTGGGCATCGTGATCGGCGTGGCCGCAGTGGTCACGATGGTGACCCTGGGCAACGGTGCCACGGCCTCCGTCTCCAGCCAGATCTCCAGCCTGGGCAGCAATCTGATCATCGTGATGCCGGGGCAGCGCATGGAGCTGGGGACGAGCACCTCGCCACCCAAGTTCAAGCAGGCCGACGGCGAGGCCATCCTTTCCCAGGTGACGGGGGTCGCGCGGGTGGCGCCGATGGTGACTGCGTCGCTCACCGCGATCTCGAGCGCCAAGAACTGGAAGACCTCGGTCACCGGCTCCAACGGAGACTACCTCGCGGTGAGCAACTGGTCGGTCCGGGATGGCCGAACCTTCACCGACATCGAGCTGCGGGCGGGCAAGTCCGTCTGTCTCGTCGGTGACCGCGTGCGCAAGGAGCTGTATGGCGAGCAGCGTCCGGTGGGGACCGACCTGAGGCTGCAGAACTTCAGCTGCCAGATCATCGGCTTCTTCAGCCCCAAGGGGCAGAGCTCCACCGGCACCGACCAGGACGACTTCATCCTGGTGCCCATCGCCACACTGCAGCGCCGGGTCACCGGCAACACCGATGTGGGCGCCATCCTGGTCTCGGCGCGACAGGGATTCTCGACCGACACCGTCAAGACACGCATCGAGCGCCTGATGCGGGACCGCCGTCACCTGACGGACGGCGAGGACAACAACTTCAACGTCATCGACACCAAGCAGATCTCGGACACGCTCTCCGGCACGACCCGCATCCTCACCCTGCTGCTCGGAGCCGTCGCCGCCGTCAGCCTGCTGGTGGGCGGCATCGGCATCATGAACATCATGCTGGTGAGCGTGACCGAGCGCACGCGCGAGATCGGCATCCGCCTGGCCATCGGGGCGATGGCCCGTGAGGTCCTGATGCAGTTCCTGGTCGAGGCGGTGTCTCTGTCCGCCGTGGGTGGGCTGGTGGGCCTGCTCCTGGCCGCCCTGGCCTCGATCGGGCTGTCCTCGCTGATGGGCCTGCCCTACAGCTTCGACGTCCAGATCAACCTGCTGGCCTTCGCCTTCTCTGCCGCCATCGGCATCGTGTTCGGCTACACGCCGGCCAGGCGGGCCGCGCGACTCAATCCCATCGAGGCGCTCCGACATGAATGATCGCCCGCTGTCGAGGGCCCCGCGGTAGCTCCTGTCGGACGGGGCGCCACCGCCAGGTGGATCTTCGAGCACCCCGAATCGGTGTGCCAGGCCGCCAGACGCGGGGCTCAGGCTCCCGGCATCTGCTGCAGGAAGGCCCGCACCGCCGGATCCCGCTCATGGCGGCGGTACACGGCCCCCAGCTCCGACGGGATGCGCGCCCCCGCCAGCGCGCGAAAGACCACCTGCGGCAGCTCGATCACCCCCTGCAGCAGGCTGGGCACCACCGCCACGCCCACGCCCAGGGACACCTGGGCCAGCACCGCCACCAAGGAGCCCGGCGCCAGCACCACCCGGGGCTCGAAACGTCCCCGCCGCGCCACCTCCTGCAAGCCGAACGTCTGCTCGGGGGCGACGAAGGAGGCCTGCGCCAGGCTGCGCGCGGGCACCGGCGCCTGTGCGGCCGCCAGCGAATGGCCAGCCGGCAGCGCCAGGCAGAAGTGATCGCGCACCAGCACCTGTGCCCGCAACGCCGCCGGCACCGCCATGGGCAGACGCACGAAGGCCACATCCACCTGCCCGTCCTCCAGCATCGCCGGCAGCCGGTCCATCGGCTGCTCCTGGATCTGCAGGGTCACGTCGGGGTGGCTGGTGCGAAAGCGCTCCACCAGGGCCTGCAGCACGCCCGCATAGACCGCCGAGCCCACATAGCCCAGCACCACCCGGCCGAGCGCGCCCTGGCCGGCACGCCGGCCCACCGCCACGCTGCGCTCGAACTGCGCCAGCGTGGCCTGGGCCTCGGCCAGAAAGGCCTCGCCCGCGGGGGTGAGCACCACCGAGCGCTTGGTCCGGCGCAGCAGCAAGGTGCCCAGGTCCCGCTCCAGGGCCTGGATCTGTTCGGTCAGCGCCGGGGCCGACAGGCCCAGGGTCTCCGCCGCGCGGGCGAAGTGCAGGGTCTGGGCGACCGCCACGAAGCCACGCAGGTGGCGCAGTTCCAGGGCCATGTTCTTCCCCTTGAATTCGGTGGAGCCGAATTTTCTCCTGCCTGGCGACGATTGATCCGAGTTTCCAATGCAGGTGCAATGGCCGGCCGATCGCTGCCATCCCGCCATGCCTGCCCTGGTCTCCTCCACCCCGGCCACCACCCACCCGGCCCACCCCGCCGCGCTGTGGTTCACCTCGCTGGTCTGCGCCATGACGGTGCTGGACGCCAATGTGGTGGGCATCGTGCTGCCGGCCCTGTCGCGCGCCCTGGCCCGCTCGGCCACCGAGCTGGAATGGATGGTCAGCGCCTACGCCCTGTGCTTTGCCGCCCTGCTGCTGCCGGCCGGGCGGCTGGCGGACTGCCTGGGCCGGCGCCGGGTGCTGCTGGCCGGCCTGGCGGGCTTTGGCGCCGCCTCGCTGGTGTGCGGGCTGGCCCCCAACGCCCCGGCACTGATCGCCGCCCGCGCCTTGCAGGGCGCCGGGGCCGCGCTGATGCTGGCGCCCGCCCTGGCCCTGGTGGGCCACCAGGCCCCGCAGGAGCCCGCGCGCAGCCAGGCCTGGGCCTTCTGGGGCACGGTGATGGGCCTGACCATGGTGGCCGCGCCGCTGCTGGGCGGAGCGGTGGCCCAGTGGCTGGGATGGCGCTGGGCCTTCTTCCTGAACCTGCCGCTGTGCGCCGGGCTGGCCCTGGGCGTGCGTCGCTGCGTGGCCGAATCGCGCGAGCCAGACGCCGGGCCGCTGGACCGCCCCGGCGTGCTGCTGTTCATCGCGGCGATGTTCGGCCTGACCTGGGCGCTGATCCAGGGCGCCAGCCACGGCTGGACCAGCCCGCAGGTGCTGCTGCGCCTGGGCGCCGGCCTGGCGCTGATGGCCCTCTTCATCGCGGTGGAGCGGCGCCGCGCCCACCCGCTGCTGGACGTGGGCCTGTTCCGCGCCCCCGCGCTGCTGGGCGCGGTGCTGGCCATGTTCGCCTACGCCGCCACGGCCCAGGTCATGACCGCCCTGCTGCCGCTGTTCCTGCAGAGCGCGCGCGGGCACGGCGCGCTGGCGGCCGGCGTGGCCATGCTGCCCTTCTCGCTGGCCATGCTGGTGTTCCCGCGGGTGGCGCGCGCCCTGCACCAGCGCCCGGGCCTGTCCAACCTGCAGCTGCTGGTGCTGGGCCTGGCCGCGGTGGCCCTGGGCAACGCCGTGCTGGCCTGGGCCGCCCCCGGCCGCAGCGGCGGGCTGCTGGGCCTGGGCATGGCGCTGCTGGGCGCCGGGGGCGGGCTGATGAATGGCGAGACGCAGCGGGCCATCATGGGCCAGCTGCCGCCCCAGCGGGCCGGCATGGCCTCGGGCATCAGCACCACCGCCCGCTTCAGCGGCGTGCTGCTGGGCTTCTCGGCCCTGGGCTCGCAAAGCCACGCGCTGGGCTTTGGCGCGGCCTTCGGCCTGGCGGCGGTGGCCGCCGCGGCGGCGGCCCTGCTGGTGCCGGCGCTGTACCGGGCCGGGTCGCCCAGGCCCTGAGCGCCGGACCGGCCGCGAGCTCAGCCCGGGCCGTCGCTCGCGGCCGCCAGGAGCGGCACCAGCACGTCGCTGATGGGCGTCGACAGGCCATGGGCCCGGGCGCGTCGCGCCACCACCCCGTTGCGGATGTCCCACTCGAGCGGCCGGCCGGCCTCGCGGTCGGTGAGGATGGAGGTGCCCATGTCGGCCGGCGCGGCCTGGAACCAGGCCAGGATCGCCTGCGGCACCTCGTCGCCCAGCGCGGCCCCCTCGGCCCGGGCGACGGCCAGGCCCTCCTGCAGGTAGGCCAGGGCCAGCGCGGCGATGTCATCCCGGCCGAACATGCCCGCGCGACGACGGGCCAGCACCATGAGGCCGGCCACCGCGTTCTGCAGCAGCTTGCGCCAGGCCAGCGCCTGGAAGTCCGCGGCCAGGTCCACGGCGCACCGGCTGCCGTGCAGCGCCTGGGCCACCACGCGGGCCGCCGGCCCGTCCGGCAGGCTCAGGCGCGCCTCGCCGCGCAGGCGCACCGAACCATCGGCCTGGGCCTGCGCGGGAAACCACACCACCGCGGGAAGGAACTGCCCACGGGGACAGTGCGGGGCGACCTGCGCCAGCTGCTCGACCCCGTTCTGCAGCACGCACACCACGGTGTCCGGGCCGCTCAAGGCGGCCAGCCAGGGGGCCGCGGCCTCGACCTGCGTCGCCTTGACCGCCAGGAAGACGAGATCGCAGGGGCGGTCGATGCCATGGCGGTCGGTCCGCGCGGGGTCCGTCCAGACCGGACCGGGCACGGTGATGAGGCGGTCGCCATCGTGCAGCGTCAGCTGGGAGCGTGCGGTGCGGCCGCACAGCAGCGGCGTGCGGCCAACCTCGTGGAGCGCCGCCGCGACCGTGGTCCCGATGGCGCCCGGGCCCACGACGGCGATGGAAGGCTGGGGTTCTGTCCTCATGGAAACGGGCTCCTTTGACGCTGACAGTGTGCCAGCGCGCCCCTCAGGGCAGGCCCGCCCCTTCCCGGCAGCGGGCCAGGGCGTCGACCACCGCCTGGAGGGCTCGGCCGCAGTCGTCGCGGGTGAGCGCGCCGCCCAGGCACAGGCGGATGCCCTCGGGCGGCACGCGGTCGGTGGAGAAGGCCTGGCTGGCCACCGCCGCCACGCCCAGCGGACGCAGGGCCGCGGCCAGGTCGGCGCTGGGGCAGCGGCCGTCGTCGCGGTCCTGCAACGGCAGCCACACATGGAAGCCCTGGGGGTGGGTGCGTGCGCCCAGCCCTTCGAGCTGGCTGCGCGCGAACGCGCTGCGCCACTCGCATTCGGCGCGGATGGCCTCCAGCCAGGTCTGGCCCAGGCCGCTCTCCAGCCAGTGGGTCACCAGGCCCATGCTGACGGTGGAGGCCATGACCGTCATCGCCCGCAGGGCGCCGGCCAGGCGCTGAGTGGCCGCGGCGGTGGGGGCCAGCACATAGGCATGGCGCAGCCCGGCGCCCAGCCACTTGGACATGCCGGTGATGTAGTAGGTCAGGCCGGGCGCGAAGTCGGCCAGCGGCGGCGGCACGGCCACCGGCAGCATGCCGTAGGCATCGTCCTCGATGATCGGGATGCTGTAGCGCAGCGCGATGTCGGCCAGCTGCTCGCGCCGGCGCATCGGCAGCGACACCACGGTGGGGTTGTGCAGGTTGGGGCACACATACAGCGCGCCCACCGGCGTGGTCTTGCAGGCGGCCTCGAAGGCCTCGGGCAGCACGCCCTGTTCGTCCATCGGCAGCGGGTGCAGCTGCGTGCCCAACTGGGCCGCGATGGCCTTCAGCCCGGGGTAGGCCAGGGCCTCCACGCACAGGCTCTGGCCCGGGCGGATCAGCAGGCTGACCAGGGCCGTCAGCGCGCTGTGGATGCCGGGGCAGACCAGCACCCGCTCGGCGCTGGCCTCCTGCAGCCACTGGCGCAGCCAGCGGGCCGCCACCTCGCGGTCCTGGGCCGAGCCGCCGAAGTCCTGGTAGCGCATCACGTCGTGCAGCGGCATCTGCGCCATCCACTGTGCCGCGGCCTCCTGCAGGCGCTGCTCGGCCGGGTGGCCCACCAGCTCCGGCGGCATGTTCATCGTCATCTCGGCGCCGGTGCCGCCGCGCAACGGCAGGCCGATGAAGGAGCCGCGGGCGTAGGAGCCCAGGCCGGGGCGCGAGGCGATCAGGCCGCGCTCGCGCGCCTGGGCGAAGCCGCGCACCACCGTCGTGTAGTTCAGGCCCAGCACCTGGGCCAGGTCGCGCAGGGGCGGCAGGCGCTCGCGCGGGGCCAGGCGGCCGTTGCGCAGGTCCTCGGACAGCAGCTCCGGGATCAGCTGGTAGGCGGGCAGCTCGCTGCTGCGCAGGCGGGGAATCCAGTGGGAAAACGGCATGCCATCGCGGGCGGTACGTCAGGTCCGGACGCGCCCCGCCAGTTTGCCCAATGTCAACGCCTTGCGGGGCCTTCACCCCCGCCGGGCCACGACCCCGCGCGGTGCGCGCCGGCCATTGATCGGGTGCATTGATCGCATGGCCGCCTGCCCGGCTTGGTGCGGCACCACCTTGCGCCCGCGCAAACCGGGCCGCGGTCCGGCCCCGGCCACGCCCGGCCCTCGCCCGGTTGATCGGCCATTGATCGCGCCGCCGCACCGCCCGGCGGCACAGGCCTCGCAAGACAGCGCCCGTTGCCGCGTGGCCCGCCACCGCAGCGCCCTTCCTGCCCTCCCTCCCCTGAAAGGACTCCCATGCCCACCGTCACCTACCCGGCCCACCAGATCGGCGACTTCCTGGTCGACTACGAAGAAAAGGTCTTCGAGGACGTCAAGGCCGCGCCGGGCGAGAAGGCCCTGGTCACCTTCCACACCGTGGCCTTCGAAGGCTCGATCGGCCTGGTCAACCTGCTGCAGGCCCTGCGGCTGCAGCGCAAGGGTTTCGAGACCTCCATCCTGCTCTACGGCCCGGGCGTGACCCTGGGCGTCAAGCGCGGCTTTCCCAAGCTGGGCGACGAGGCCTTCCCCGGCCACCAGAACTTCAACAAGCAGCTCGAACGCTTCATGGCCGAGGGCGGCAAGGTCTACGCCTGCCGCTTCGCGCTGCAGGCCCTGTACGGCCACGGCGAAGGCGCGCTAATCGAGGGCATCCGCCCGATCAACCCGCTGGACGTGCTGGACGTGGTGCTGCTGCACCGCCAGCAGAACGCCTTCATCCTGGACACCTGGACCCTCTGACCCCCCGGAGCCCCCATGCCGGCATCCCACACCACGGTCCGGGCCGCCGCCGCCCAGATCGCCCCCGATCTGGACAGCGCCGACGGCACCCTGGCGCGCGTGCTCGAGACGATCGAGCAGGCGGCCCGCCAGGGGGTGGAGCTGATCGTCTTTCCCGAGACCTTCGTGCCCTACTACCCCTACTTCTCCTTCGTGCAGCCGCCGGTGCGGCAGGGGGCCGACCACCTGCTGCTGATGCAGCGCGCGCCCACCGTGCCCGGTCCGCTGACCGACGCGGTGGCCGGCGCGGCCCGGGCCGCCGGCATGGTGGTGGTGCTGGGCGTCAACGAGCGCGACCACGGCAGCCTCTACAACACCCAGCTGATCTTCGACGCCGATGGCCGCCTGCTGCAGAAGCGCCGCAAGATCACCCCCACCTACCACGAGCGCATGGTCTGGGGCCAGGGCGACGGCAGCGGCCTGGCCCCGGTGGACACCCGCGCGGGCCGGGTGGGCGCGCTGGCCTGCTGGGAGCACTACAACCCGCTGGCCCGCTACGCGCTGATGGCCCAGCACGAGCAGATCCACTGCGCGCAGTTCCCCGGCTCGCTGGTGGGGCCGATCTTCGCCGAGCAGATGGGCGTCACCATCCGCCACCACGCACTGGAGTCGGGCTGCTTCGTCGTCAACGCCACCGGCTGGCTGCACGACGCGCAGATCCGCCAGATCATGCCCGACGAGGCCCTGCAGGGCGCGCTGCGCGGCGGCTGCCACACCGCCATCGTCTCGCCCGAAGGCAAGTACCTGGCCGAACCGCTGACCGAGGGCGAGGGCCTGGTGGTAGCCGACCTGGACTTTGCGCTGATCGACAAGCGCAAGCGGATGATGGATTCGGTGGGCCACTACGCCCGGCCCGAGCTGCTGAGCCTGGCCATCCGCCGCGACGCGGCCCATCCGCTGCGCGGCTACGACGCCACAGCCGGGGCCGCCGATCCCCTCGACGCCCTCGAGGCTTTCGCCCCCCTTGCCGCCACCGCCCCGGAGGCCCTGTGAACACCAACACCCAGCTGATGACCGAGCTGCAGACCCGCGGTCTGCGCCTGCAGGACCCGGGCGCCGGCGCCGCCAGCCGCCGCGGCGGCGCCGGGCCCTCCGACCACAAGGCCGTGGTGGTGGACGGCGTGACCCTGATGGTGCCGGTGCACACCCACGGCGCCTTCGACTCGCCCTTCGTGGCCGAGGCACCGGGGCCCGACGGCCGCAGCCAGCTGCGCCACGGCAGCATCCCCATCGCGCAGATCGAGTTCGCCCGCACGCCGCGCTTCTACAGCGGCCAGACGGCCGACGGCATTCCCTACAGCCACATCGCCACGCTGCACGGGCGCGACGTGCTGGCCACCACCGTGCTGCAGACCTGCATCCGCTATGAAAGCCGGCGCAAGGCCTGCCGCTTCTGCGCCATCGGCCAGTCGCTGGCGGCCGGCCGCACCATCGCCCGCAAGACCCCGGCCCAGCTGGCCGAGGTGGCGCGTGCTGCGGTGGAGCTGGACGGCGTGCGCCACATGGTGATGACCACCGGCACGCCGCCCACACCCGACCGCGGCGCCCTGCTGCTGTGCGAGAGCGCCCAGGCGGTCAAGGCCGCGGTGGACCTGCCGCTGCAGGCCCAGTGCGAGCCGCCCGACGCCGACGCCTGGTTCCAGCGCCTGAAGGACGCCGGCGTGGACACCCTGGGCATGCACCTGGAGGTGGTGGGCGAGGCCCTGCGCCAGCAGCTGCTGCCCGGCAAGGCCGAGGTGCCGCTGGCCCGCTACTGGGACGCCTTCGCCGCCGCGGTGGAGGTGTTCGGGCGGGGCCAGGTCAGCACCTACCTGCTGGCCGGCCTGGGCGACAGCGTGGACACCCTGCTGGCCACCAGCGAGCGCCTGCTGGCCCTGGGCGTCTACCCCTTTGTCGTGCCCTTCGTGCCCATCAGCGGCACGCCGCTGGAAGACCACCCCGCCCCCAGCGCCGACTTCATGCGCGCGGTGCTGGCCCCGCTGGGCGCCATGGTGCGCGCCGCCGGCCTGCGCGCGGGCGACATCAAGGCCGGCTGCGGGCGCTGCGCGGCCTGCTCCACGCTGGCCGTGTTCGAGGACACGCCCAGCCCCGCCCCGCTGGCCTGCTGAGGGACCGCCCATGTTCATCGCCGCCGATCACCGGCCCACCCCCTTGCCGATCTGGTGCGAGCTGCCGCTGGACTACCGCCCCACCGAGGTCCGCGTCCAGTGGGCCAGCAACCCCTGGATGCAGGCCCAGGCCCTGCGCCTGCGCCGCGAGGTCTTCTGCGCCGAGCAGGGCGTGTTCCAGGACGACGACCTCGACGCCATCGACGCCCGGCCCGACACCCGGCTGCTGGTGGCCTGCGCCGACCTGGCCGGCCTGCCCGACGAGGTGGTGGGCACGGTGCGCATCCACCCCGAAGGCGAGGGCCTGTGGTGGGGCTCGCGCCTGGCGGTGGCCACGGCCTGGCGCCGCCACGGCCAGCTGGGCAGCGGGCTGATCCGCCTGGCCGTGGGCAGCGCCCATGCGCTGGGCTGCACCCGCTTCCTGGCCCATGTGCAGCCGCAGAACGAGGCCCTGTTCCGCCGCCTGCACTGGCAGACCCTGGACGAGGTGCAGATCCACGGCCTCCCGCACCGGCTGATGCAGGCCGACCTGGCCCATTACCCGCCCTGCCACACGCCCTGGGCCGGCCTGGTGCTGGCGCAGCGGAGCCGCCCGTGAACGACGCGAGCGCCTCCACCCGCACCTCCCGGCTGACGGCCCTGCTGCAGGCCCTGCGCCAGGGCCGCGGCTTTGCCCACAAGCGCGACATCGCCCAGGTGCTGGCCCGGCTGCCCGAGTGCCTGGCCCCGGCCTGGACCGGCGTGTCGACGAGCGTGCCCAACGGCGACGACTGCGCCGCCCTGCCCCAGGCCGACGGCAGCCACCTGCTGCTGGCCATCGAGGGCCTGATGCCCGACTTCGTGCAGCAGCAGCCCTGGTTCGCCGGCTACAGCGCGGTGCTGGTCAACCTCAGCGATGTGGCCGCCATGGGCGGGCGCCCGCTGGCGGTGGTGGACGCGCTGTGGAGCGCCGAGCCGGCCACCGCCGAGGCCCTGCTCGACGGCATGCGCGCGGCCTGCCTGTGCTACGGCGTGCCGCTGCTGGGCGGCCACAGCAACCTGCGCGCGCCCAGCGCCCAGCTGGCGGTGGCGGTGCTGGGGCGGGCGCAGCGCCTGATCTCCAGCTTCGCGGCCCGGCCGGGCGACCGCCTGCTGATGGCGGTGGACCTGCGCGGCCACTGGATGGGGGACCAGCCCTTCTGGAACGCCAGCACCGAGGCCCCGCCCGCGCGGCTGCAGGCCGACCTGGCCCTGCTGGCCGAGCTGGCCGAGGCCGGGCTGTGCCGGGCCGGCAAGGACATCAGCATGGCCGGCGTGCTGGGCACGCTGCTGATGCTGCTGGAATGCTCCGGCCAGGGCGCGCAGCTGCAGCTCGACGCCCTGCCCCACCCGCCGGCCGAGGCCGGCTGGCCGGGCTGGTCCGCCACCGGCCCGCAGGCCCAGGCCGCCCAGCTGCGCTGGCTGAGCGCCTTTCCCAGCCATGGCTTCGTGCTGGCGGTGGCGCCCGAGCACGCGGCCGAGGTCATCGCCCGCTTCCAGGCCCGCGCGCTGGCCTGCGCCGACATCGGCCAGGTGCGCGTCGGCACGGCGGTGGACATCACCCTGGGCACAGGTGCCCAGGCCGAGCAGGCCCGCCTGTGGGACTTCGCCAGCGAGGGCTTTTTGCAGCCGCAGCCCCGGGCCGCGGGGGCGGAAAGCGCGCCATGACCGCCTCCCCGCGCATCGCCCTGCTGATGCACTCGGTGCTGCCGCGCGGCGGCGTGGTGCACACGCTGGAACTGGCCGGTGCGCTGGCGGCCGCCGGCACGGCGGTGGACGTGCTGGCCCCGGTGGAGCCCGGGCAGGCGCTGTTCCGCCCGCTGCCCAGCGGCGTGGGCTGGGTGCCCCTGGCCGTGCCCGCACCCGTCGCCAGCGGCCTGGCCGAGCAGGTGGGCCAGCGCATCGACGCGCTGGTGCAGGCCCTGCCCGCCGCCCTTCGGCGGGGCGGCTACGCCCTGCTGCATGCGCAGGACAGCCTGAACGGCCAGGCCCTGGCCCGTCTGGCCCCGGCGCAGCCCTGGGTGCGCACGGTGCACCACCTGGACGATTTCAGCGACCCGCGCCTGGCCGCCTGGCAGGACGGCGCCTGGCGCGCGGCCAGCGCGGTGTGCTGCGTCAGCGATCTGTGGGCCCGGCAACTGCGTGCCCTGGCCGGGCCGGAGGGCCCGCCGGTGCACCGCGTCTTCAATGGTGTGAACCTGGACCGCTTCCACCCCGGCCCGGTGGCCGGCGACGCGACGCTGCTGCGCCAGCACCTGCCCGAGGGGGACGGGCTGGACGAGGCCCCCTTCATCCTGGCCGTGGGTGGGGTGGAGGCGCGCAAGAACAGCGCCCGGCTGCTGCAGGCCTTCGCCCGGCTGCGCCAGCACCCGAGCTTCCATCGCGCCCGCCTGGTGCTGGCCGGCGGTGCCAGCCTGCTCTCACACGGGGCCGAGCAGGCTCGCTGGCAGGCCGCCCTGGATGAAGCCAGGCTGGCCGAGGGCCCGCGGCAACCCGTCTGGCGCACCGGCCCGCTGTCCGACGCGCTGCTGCCCGCATTGATGCGCCGGGCCCGGCTGCTGGCCATGCCTTCGCTGAACGAGGGCTTCGGCCTGGTGGCGCTGGAGGCCCTGGCCTGCGGCACGCCGGTGCTGGTGTCGCGTCGCGCGCCCTTCACCGAGCACCTGGACGGCAGCCCCGGCGTGTCCTGGTGCGAACCGGAGGACCTGGCCAGCCTGACCCGAGGCCTGGCCCGGGCCTGGCATGCGCCGCGCCTGGGCGCCGCGCCGCCGGTCTGCCAGCGCCTGGCCTGGGGCCGCAGCGCACTGACTCACCAGACGATCCATGCCCAAGTGCTGGCCGGCCGCCCGTTCCCCCGCGAGCCAGAAACCTCCTTGTCCACCCCCCTTGCCTGAGGCCCTCACATGCCCGCCATGCACTACACCCTGCGCTGGCCCGATGCCAGCGAAACCACCGCCTATTCGCCCTCGCTGATCATCCAGGACTACTTCGAGCCCGGACGGGCCTACCGGCTGGACGACTTCGCCCAGCGCCTGCAGGCGGCCACCGCCATCGCCAACGAACGGGTGCAGGCCAAGTTCGGCTTCGTCTGCTCGCGCGCCAACGACCAGCAGGCCACGCTGCTGGCGCGCATCGCGCAGTTCGCCCCGCAGCCCGAGGCCGAGGTGACGGTACTGGCCTTCGGCCCGGCGGACTGAGCGCTAAAGATACAAGGGATACAAGGCGCGGCCGCCTCAGGGCGCGGCCGCCGCGCGCAGCAGCCCGACCACTTCATCGGCCGGCGCCGGGCGGTGGAAGTGGTAGCCCTGGATCTCGTCGCAACCGTGGCGACGCAGGAAGTCCAGCTGCTCGGCCGTCTCCACCCCCTCGGCAATGGTGTGCAGGCCCAGGCTGCGGGCCAGGTTGATGACGGTGGCCACGATGGCATCGTCCTGCGGGCTCTGCGCCAGGCCGCGCACGAAGGACTGGTCGATCTTGAGCCTGTCCACCGTGAAGCGCTTGAGGTAGCTAAGCGAGGAGTAGCCGGTGCCGAAGTCGTCGATGGACAGCGTCACCCCCAGCTGCTTGAGCGAGGCGATGCGGGCGATGGTGAAGTCGGAGTCCTCCATCGCCACGCTCTCGGTCAGCTCCAGCTCCAGCAGGTGGGCCGGCAGGTCGTGGCGGCGCAGGGCCTCGGCGACATCCTGCTGCAGACGCGGGTGACGGAACTGGCTGACCGAGAGGTTGATGGCCACCGGCACCACGGGCAAGCCGGCGGCCCGCCAAGCCGCCGTCTGGCGCAGGGCCTCGTCCAGCACCCAGCGACCGATCTCCTGGATCAGCCCGGTCTCTTCGGCGATGGGAATGAAGCGACCGGGCGGCACCAGGCCGCGCTGCGGATGCTGCCAGCGCACCAGCGCCTCCAGCCCCACCACGCGCTCGCTGCAGGCGTCCATCTGCGCCTGGTAGTGCAGCACCAGCTCGTGGCGCTCGACGGCCCAGCGCAGCTCCCGCGCCAGGGTCAGCGTCTGCTGCACCTGTTCCTGCAGGCGCCGCGAGGCCACCCGCACGGTGTTGCGCCCTTCGCGCTTGGCCTGGTGGACGGCCGATTCCGCCGCCCGGCTCAACTCGGTCAGGTCGGCCCCGTTCTCGGGGAACTCGGCCGCGCCGATGCTGGCGCTCAGGCGCAGGTCCTGTCCACCGACGGCGAAGGGCCGTGCCACCGCGTCCATCAGCCGGATGCTGATCTGGGCCACGTCGCTCACACCCTTGTCGGGCAACAGCAGGATGAAGTCGTCGCCACCCAGGCGGCACAAGGTGTCTTCCGGTGCCAGGCACTGGGCCAGGCGCAGGGCCAGCTCGCGCAGCACCTGGTCGCCAGCCTCGTGGCCCAGCGATTCGTTGATGGCGCTGAAATGGTCCAGGTTCAGGTGCATCACCAGCACCGGCGTGTGTTGGTGCCGGGCCGTGGCCAGCACCACCCGCGCCCGGTCCACCAGCAGGGCCCGGTTGGGCAGGTCGGTCAGGCTGTCGTGGTTGGCCAGGCGCAGGATGCGCTCCTCCGCCGACTTGCGGCTGGAGGTCTCGGTGAAGATGCCCAGGTACTGCTGCAGTTGCCCGTGCTCGTCCTTGATGGCGTTGATGGCCAGCCACTCGGGGTAGACCTCGCCCGCCTTGTTGCGGTTCCAGATCTCGCCTTCCCAGCGGCCCTCGGTGTTGAGCTGTTTCCACAGCTCGGCATAGAAGGCCCGGTTCTGCCGACCGGACTTCAGCAGGGCCGGCGTCTGGCCCAGCACCTCTTGGGGGCTGTAGCCGGTGATGCGCGAGAAGGCCCGGTTGATCGAGATGAAGCGGTTGTGCGCATCGGTGATGAAGATGCCTTCCTCGGTCGACTCGAACACTTGGCTGATCAGTCGGGAACGCTCCTCGGCCTGGCGGCGGTCGGTGATGTCCTGCGCCAGCACCAGACGGGCGGGCCGCCCGTCGCGCAGCAGCGTGTGGCCGGTGACCTCGACCCAGAAGCGGGAGCCGTCCTTGCGCACGTGCTGCCACTCGCCCGAACTGCCGTAACCCCCGATCTGACGGTGGCTGTTGACGGTGCGCCGCAGCCGCTTGATGTCCTCCGGCGGCCGGATGTCCTCAATCGACATGGACAGGAACTCTTCGCGGGCATAGCCGTACCGGGCGATGGCTGCCTCGTTGACCGCCATGAAGCGCAGGGTGTCGAGGTCGAAGACCCACATCGGCAGCGGGTTGACCTCGAACAGCTCGTGGTAGCGGCTCTCCGAGACCTGCATCGCCAACTCGGCGCATTTGCGGTCGGTGATGTCCAGCCAGGCGCCGGTGAGCATCATCGGTCGGCCGTTCGCGTCCCGCAGCACCCGCAGCCGGTCGTCCACCCAGCGGTAGCTGCCGTCCGCGCGGCGGAAGCGGTATTCGTGATGCAGCGCGTCGTGCTCGGCCAACTGGGCCTGGGCTGCCAGCGCCTGCGCCAGATCCTCGGGATGCAGGTGCTGTTGCCAGAAGTCGGGGCTGCTGAACCAGGCGCTGACCGGATGGCCGGTCATGTCCTCCACGTTCTGGCTCACAAAGTCCACCGCCCAGCGGCCGGGGGTCGCGGGGTCGGGCTTGAGCGTATAGAGGACGGCCGGCGTGACGTCCAGGATGCGGGCCAAGCGCTCGCGCTGCCGGTTGGCTTCGTCCTGCAGGCGCTGGTGGCGCCGCTCGGCGATGCGCCCCAGCACCCCGATCAGCAGCGCACTGAGCGCCACAAAGGCCAGCCCCTTGATCGACTGCAGGGTCGACAAGGTGGCCACGTCGGTGGTGATCAGCGCCAGCAGGTGGTCCGACCCCAGGATCCAGAGGACGCCGAACGCCAGGAAGTAGAGGACGATGCGCTGAGCGCTCATGGGGGCTCGCCGCTCCGAAGGGATGTGGCGAGGATCTTAAGCGGCCCCGGCGGCCTCCCATGGCCCGATCTGCTTGGCAGAGACCCGTGTTTTCACGGGCTCACAGACCCTCGACGCTCAGGTGCACCAGGGTCTGGTTGAGCAGCTGGTAGCCGATCTCGCCAAAGGTCATCGGGCCCTGGAAGCGGCCCGTGCGGCGCCCCTGCAATTGGCCATGCAGGTAGTTGAGGATGCAGTTGCAGCAGAACACCGGGTCGCTGGCCAGGGTCTGGCCGGCGGTGGCACGGGCGAAGGCGGCCGAATAGTCGGGCAGCGGCCGGGCCAGGCGGTAGCCCACGCCCGGGAAGACCGGGGCATAGAACGCCACCTGGCGGCGGTCTGCGTCCAGGGACTTGATGCTGACGTTGATCAGCGCGCCGTGGTAGTCGGCCACCAGGGGCCAGCGGGTGTCGGCGCCCTGGCGCACCCACCAGTCGTGCAGGTTGGCCGGCTGGCCGTCGACCAGGCAGTCGCCCCCGGTGAAGCCGCTGCGCGCGAACTCGATCACCGGCCCGTCGCCCGGGGTGAAGAGGTTGAGGATGTCCACATGGACCAGCGCGGTCTCCGGCAGCGGCAGGTGGATCACCACCGCCGCGTTGTCGTGCAGCAGGCCGGTCTGGCCGTCGACCACCCGCGCGCGGGTGCCGGGCTCGTCCAGGTGCATGCCGGCGATCCAGCCCACCAGCGGCTTCATGTACATGTCGTCGTAGCCGGGAGCCTCCTGGGCGAAGGCCTCGTGCACCTCGCTGAAGGCCGGCAGCACCATCACCGAGAAGCCGTGCTCCGGCCCGTCAATGCACACGCGCGAGAGCTGGGAGCGCGGGTACAGGCGCACGCTGGGCGGCAGGGGGCCGGCGGGCAGCTCGGTCACGAAGACCTGCTGGCGGCTGCAGGTGCCACCGCTGTCGGCCATGAAGTAGGGGATGGTGCCGCCGATCCAGTCGCCCCGCGGCAGCTGGCGCAGCAGGGCCTCGTCACCGGCGATGCAGCAGGGCTTGCGGGCCTGGATCAGGCGAGCGGCCTCGTCGAGCGAGACCAGGCGGTGGGTCAGTGCATTCATGGGAACGGGCTTCAGTTCAGGGGCCAGCGGCGCAGCTGCTCCAGCTCGTGACGCAGCACCGCGCGGTGGCGGGCGAAGAAGCGGTGCAGCTCGACCAGCTTGAGCATGCGCAGCTCGTCGTCCTGCAGGCCGCGGGCCTGCTGACGCAGCTTGGTCAGCAAGAGGCGCAGGCTCAGCGTGCGCACCTCGATGTCGCAGTCGCCGCTGAGCAGGGCCTGCCACAGCGGGTCGCTGACATCGGGCACCTCGTCGTCCTCACCGGCCATCGCCCGGCTGAGCGAGGCCTGCAGCGCGGCCCGGGCCGCGGCATCGGCCGTGCGCAGCTGGGCGATCTCGCCGGCCAGCAGGGACTGGTTGCGCACAAAGTAGCGGTGCAGCCCCTGGGCGGCCTGGCGGTGCAGGTCGGCATCGCGGTGGGTGGCGGCCTCGCGGGTGAGCTTGGACAGCAGCAGCTTGAGCCCCAGGGCCCGCACCTCGATCGTCTGCCGCCCGGTGAGCAGGGCCAGCCAGACCGGCGCGTCCTCGGGCGGGATGGCCTCGTCGTCATCCGCCACACGGGGGGGCGCGGCCGGGGCCAGCTCGATGGGGCGGGCGGCGACCGGTGGGGGCACCGGCATGGGCGCTGCCACCGGTCGCGCCGTCTCGCGGGCCTCCTGTGCATCGCGGGCCTGGGGCGGCCGGGCACTGCCATGGTCCAGCCGGAACTTGTACTTCCACAGGTCCGACAGCGGCAGGTCCAGCATGCGGCAGAGCTGGGACATGGTGGCGCCGTCGAGCATCAGGTCCAGCACCAGGCGCGAGAGCGCGTGCGAGAAGGGCAGTTCGGGCTCGCCGGCCCAGGGTGCGTCGGGCAGGGGCTGGCCCTCGCGCATGGTCAGCACCACCTCGCAGCGGCGCCCGGCCATCGGCAGGTGGGCCCAGTGCAGGCGCAGGCCACCCGCCGCCGGCTTGCGCGGTGCCCAGAAGGGGCCGGCGCTTTCTGCGGCGGTGCCCACCTGGACCGAGAGCTGGCGCGAGCCGTCACTCCATTTGAAGCCCTGCACCTGCCAGGGCGCACGCACCTCCAGCAAAGTCTCCAGCCATTGGCGCTCCTGGGGCGTCATCGTGTCTCCTCTCCCATCCCGGACTGCTGAGTGGCGGGTGCGTTGAACCGCACCCATCACCACCGCACTCTGCAAAGGGCGGGCCATGCCCTGAAGCCGGTCTGGATGGGCTCGCAGCCAGGGTCAACCCGAGGACGGTGTGACAAGCTGGGGCGCCTCCCCGCGAATCAGGTGTGCCAGGCTGGCTGCCGTTTGGCGCAGGGGCGGGATTGCCCCGAGCGGGCCAACCCGGGGTCACTCGTGCTCGCCAGCGGGTCCTTCCACGCGGGCCGCCGGCACCTTGCGTCGAGCGGCGGTCTGGGCCCTGTGGCCCTGCTCCCATGCGGCACTTCGCTGGCGCCACACATCGGGCGATTCGCCGGTGGCAGACGGCCTGTTGCGCTGCTGCTGCAGCGGGTTGACGCCCGCGGACTCACCGCGCGCGGCGGCCTTGGCGCCCTGGCGCTGGATCTCGGCGCGCTCGGAGTACGACAAGGGCCGCGGCCTCGGTGCGTCCGGTGCGTGGTCAGGAGGACAGGAGGTGGAGAGGCAGTTCATGGCAGGCCTTGAATGGGGAGGGGCGTGATCGACGATCTCCCCGTTGGCGTCGCCGACAGCGATGGGGTCGGCGCCTCGGTGAAGGAGCGGGACATCCGGCTCCAGGCGTGTTTGTTCAGCCCGCAGCGGTGAGTGCGGGCAGCACGTCGGCATACCAGGCGCAATTCAGACCCAGCGATTCATCCTGGGTCTGGTCGCGGGTGCGCATGTCCATGCGGGTGGAGTGCACGCCGACCAGCTGCCAGGACGGCGCCGATGCCCCGTCGTTGAGACGCCGCCGAACGACCGGCGATCCACTGCTGCCGCGGTGGGTTCGCGCATCGGTCAGGAAGCAGCCTTGCCCCTGGAATCGCACGCCGTAGGCGGAGGCAATGGACGCGCTGCGGGCCACCGCCAGGTGATAGACGGTGTCATGAAAGCCCAGCGGAAAGCCGGCGATGGTCAGCGCGTCGCCGATCGAAACCTGCTCATCGCGGGCGTCGAGGTGGCTCGCCTCGAATGCCTGCAGTGCCGCACCGGCGGGCAGGCTGCCGGCAGGGATCTCCATGGCCGCGATGTCCACCGCACCCGCTCCGTCGGCGGCTTCGCGCCACAGCGGCAGGCCAGCCTGGTGCAGCGGCAGCGAGACCACGGCGTACCGCGTCAGATCCTGCGGATCGGTGTGCACCCCGATCTCGATGCGGTCGGGGTGATGCGCGCTCCCGGCATCGGCAAAGACGTGGCGGTTGCTCACCAGGAAGAGCCGATCGCCATGGCGGTAGAAGAAGCCGCTGGCGCTGGTCAGGACACGGCCTGCCGAGAACGTGGTGATGCAAGTCGTGGTCTGCAGCAAGGCGTCGACCGTGGCGGGCAGGCCTGCAGGCTCGGGCCGGGTGCTTTTTTCAATGAGCGCACGGTTGCACGCGACATCGCGCTCAAAGGTGGCCAGCACGACGTCGGAGATGTCCGAGTGCAGCAACACCGTGCGCGCCGCCTCGGCGTGGGCGTCGACCGCGGCCATCAGGCGTGAACGCGTCGCCCTGGAGAGAGACTGGATGACCGCCGGCAACACCGCATCCAGCGCGAGGAGACTGCCCTTGAGTTCGCAAATGCGCTCGGTGGCTTCTTGCAGATTCTTCACGGGCAGTTCCTTCGGCAGAAAAGAAAAAAGCGCGGCAAAGCCGCGCTTTCATCGGCTGACGCCGGGGCGAACCCGACATCAGGCAGAGCTGAAGGTATCAACCCAGATTGCGGATGTTCGATGCCTGCGGGCCCTTCTGGCCCTGGGTCACCTCGAACTGCACGCGTTGGTTCTCGGTCAGCGTCTTGAAGCCGCCACCTTGGATTTCCTTGAAGTGGGCAAAGAGGTCCTTGCCACCGCCATCAGGAGCGATGAAGCCAAAGCCCTTGCCTTCGTTGAACCACTTCACGGTGCCAGTTTCGGTCGTCATATCAAATTCCTTTCGAAGTTGCAGAGCGCAATAGCACGCCCGGCGAAGAGACGCCAAGAAAATCTTCAGAAGGGGGATTCGACTCGACCGCCGGCAGAACACCGGAGCGGGAAGAAAGACCTAAGAGCGGACGGTCTTGTGCATATCAGCACAGCGATGGTACACGAGAAGCGCTGCGCGCGCTCATGTTTCGGCGACGAGGGCCCGGTGCCCTCGGTGCCCGCCGGGATGGGCCAGCTTGACAGCCTCCTGGGAAGACCGATGCGGGATAGCCCCGATCGGGGCAACCCGGACCCGGCAGGCCGATCTGAGGCGCTGCGTTGTCATGAGGCAAGACAGCGGCCCCACCCCAAGGGAAACACCTCGCATGATTCGTCGGAAGGAAGTGCACCCTGTGCAGTCCCTTGCCACGGCAGGGCGGACCGCACATTCTTGAGCGCTGCGCGATCCGCGACCGAACTCCGCGAGCACTTCCATCCATGCACCGACTTCGCCTGCGAACCCGGATCTTTCTGCTGTTGTTGGGCGTGTTCCTGTTGGCAGGCGCCTTGTTGGGCTGGCATCTCTGGCTGGACCAGCGCCAGCGTCTGCAGTCGGCCGAGACCGACCTGATGGTGCAGGCGCGGCTGATCGCCACCCGCGGCGACACGCTGGTGGGCCGGGCCGATGCCCTGCTGGACAGCCTGATGGCCAACCCCACACTGGCCCCCACCGCGCCGCTGGCGACCTGCCAGGCACTGCTGGCCCACCTGCTCACGCTGGAACCCGACTACGACCAGATCGGCCTGGCCCTGCCCAACGGCGACAAGGCCTGCGCGGCCGTCGCCTCCTCGCGGGCCATCAACTTCGCGGACCGCGGCTGGTTTCGCGGCGCGCTGGCCAGCCAGGGGCTGGTGATCGGCGACATGACCATCAGCCGCACGCTGGGGCGGCCCACCATCACCCTGAGCAAGGCCCTGAGGAGCCGCACGGGTGAGGTGCTGGCGGTCTATTACCTGGGCCTGAACCTGAACTGGCTGGGGCGCACCCTGGCCGTCACCCAGCAGGACGACCTGAACGTGTCCCTGCTGGACGACAAGGGCGTGTTCATCGCCCGCTACCCGGACGCCGAGCACTGGGCCGGCAGCACAGCGCAGAGTGCCGAGATCCGCCGCTCGCTGGCGGCCGGGGAGCCGGGCACCCTGGCCGTGGTCAACCGCCTGGGACAGCCGCGCCTGATCGCCCACGTGCCCTTTCTGCGCACCAACACCGGCAACCAGCACCAGGTGCTGCTGAGCATCTCCCAGCACACCATCGAGGGGCCGGTGCGCCGCCAGTCCCTGGTGGCCCTGGCTTCCCTGCTGCTGGTGCTGGCCCTGACCCTGCTACTGGTACAACGGGCCCTGGACCGCTGGTTCCTGGCGCCCCTGCGCCGGCTGTCAGACATGGCCGATCGCCTGCGCGCGGGCGAGCGCGACGCCCGCAGCGGGCTGCCCCACAGCCCCGACGAGGTGGGCGGCTTGGCCGCGGCGCTGGACCAGTCCGCCGCCGCCATCGCCGACCGGGAGACCCGGCAGGATTACGCCAACCGGGCCCTGCGCGTGCTGTCGGCCGGCAACCGCACCCTGCTGGGCTGGCACGACGAGGCCTCGCTGCTGGACCAGATGTGCCGCGCCATCGTCGAGGCCGGCGGCTTTCGCCTGGCCTGGATCGGCTACGCCGAGGCCGAGGGCCAGATCCGCCCCATGGCCAGCTGCAGCAGCGAGGCGGGCCTGCTCGACGGCCTGCCGCCGACCTGGGACCACGCCGACGAGGGCCGTGGCCCGGTGGGCCGCGCCCTGCGCGAAGGCCAGCTGCAGGTCTGGACCGACCCGGGCACCTGCGACGACGACGCCCTCTGGGCCCGGGACGCGCTGCTGCGGGGCTGCCACGCCAGCATCACCCTGCCCGTGCGCCTGGATGAGCAGGTGATCGGCGTGCTGACCATCGGCGCGGCCGAGGCCGACTTCTTCGACCCCGGGGTGATCGAGGTGCTGGTCGAGACCTCGCACGACCTGGCGCTGGGCATCCGGGTGGCCCGGGCCGAGGTCGAGCGCAGCCAGGCCAGCGAGCAGCTGCGCCTGCACCGGGACCGGCTGGAGGACCTGGTGTCCGAACGCACCACCGCGCTGGCCGTGGCCAAGGAGGCGGCCGAGGTGGCCAACCGGGCCAAGAGCGCCTTCCTGGCCAACATGAGCCACGAGATCCGCACCCCGATGAACGCCATCATCGGCCTGACCCACCTGATCGCCCGCGATCTCTCCGAGGGAATCCAGCGCGATCGCCTGCGCAAGGTGGACCAGGCCGCCCAGCACCTGCTGCAGGTGATCAACGACATCCTCGACCTCTCCAAGATCGAGGCCGGCAAGATGCAGCTCGAGCACATCGAGTTCTCGCGGGACATGCTGCTGTCGGGCGCCTTGGCCATGGTCGGCGAGCAGGCCCGGGCCAAAGGCCTGGAGCTGGTGCTGGAGGCCGATCACCTGCCCGACCGCATGCGCGGCGACCCCAAGCACCTGGCCCAGGCGCTCATCAACCTGCTGACCAATGCCGTGAAGTTCACCGAACGGGGCTGGGTGCGCCTGGCCGGCCACCTGCTGGCCGAGGAGGGTCAGCGGCTACAGCTCCGGTTCGAGGTCAGCGACTCGGGCGTGGGCATTGCGCCGGAACAGCAGGGCGCCCTGTTCGAGGCCTTCGAGCAGGCGGACGCCTCGACCACCCGCCGCTACGGTGGCACCGGCCTGGGACTGGCGCTGACCCGGAAGATCGCCGGCCTGATGGGCGGTGAAGCCGGCATGAGCAGCCGCCCCGGGGAGGGCAGCTGCTTCTGGTTCACCGCCCGGGTGGAGCGCTGCCCGGCCGCCGTGGACGCGCCAGCCGATGCCCTGCTTGCGGACGTCCAGACCCGCCGGGCCCTGGTGGTCGACGACCTGCCGGTGTCGCTCAGCGCCCTGTCGGACACCCTGTCCGTGCTGGGCCTGCAGGTCCAGGCCCTGGACGATCCGCAGGCGGCCCTGCACCTGGTGCAGGCCGAGGCCGCCGCGGGGCGCACCTTCGACCTGCTGGTGCTGGACTGGCACATGCCCGCCCTGGACGGCCCGGCCACGCTGCGGGCCATGCGTGCCGCGCTGGGCGGCACCACCCCGCCGGCCCTGCTGGTGACGGCCTTCAACGAGCCGGGCCTGCACCAGCAGGCCGAAGCGGCCGGCTTCGCCCAAGTGCTCACCAAGCCCATCACCCCCTCGGACCTGATGGACGCCCTGGCCCAGCTCTTCCACCCCTCGGCGCGGCCGGGCACGCACGCCCCGTCCCCCAGCGATGGGGCCAGCCTGGAACAGGCGCTGCGGCAGCACCATGCCGGCCGGCGCATCCTGCTGGCCGAAGACAACCCCATCAACCAGGAGGTGGCCCGCGAGCTGCTGCAGGCGGTGGGCCTGCAGGTCGAGGTGGCGGCCGATGGCCGGCAGGCCCTGCAGGCCGCCCTGGCCCGGCCGCCGGCCCTGGTGCTGATGGACATGCAGATGCCGGAGATGGACGGGCTCACTGCCACGCGCGAGCTGCGCGCCCGGCTCGGCCAGGCCCTGCCCATCCTGGCCATGACCGCCAACGCCTTCGACGACGACCGCGCCGCCTGCCTGGCCGCGGGCATGAACGACCACATCGGCAAGCCGGTCAACCCGGCCCTGCTGTACGCCAAGCTGCTGCAGTGGCTGCCACCGGTGGCCGCGGACGGACCGGACGCCCCGGCCTCACCCAGCGGCACCGCGCCGGCCGGGCCCTCGCTGGGGCCACGGCTGGCCGACGTGACCGAACTCTCCCTGCCCACCGCCCTGCACCACATGGGCGGCGACGAGGCCCGGCTGGAGCGCCTGCTGCAGGTCTTCGTGCGCACCTACCGCGACCCGGCCCGGGGCTTCGCCCCCGAGCCCACGCCGGACGCCCCCGCGCGCTGGCGCAGCACCGCCCACTCGCTGCGCGGGGCCTGCGCATCCATCGGCGCCGAGGCGCTGGCGCGGGAGATCCAGGCCTTCGAGCTGGCCCTGGGGCGCGACACACCGAACGCCCTGCCGCAATGGTCCGACACCGCGCGGGCGCTGCAGCAGCGGCTCACGACCCTGGTGCAGGCGCTGGAACCGGTGCTGGCGGTCGACGGCCACAGGGCCTGAACGCCCGCCTGGAGAGCGCACCGACCCGAAGCCATCTGGCCATGCATGCTTGTGGGGATGCCCCGCGCGGCGGCGCTTTCTATAGTCGGGCGACGAACGGTGGCGATTCCACCCGGAAGGGCTCCCATGACGGCATCTTCTGTTCCTGTGTCCGCACGCCGGGGGGCGCTGCGCATCCTGGCCGCCTCAGTCCTCGCTGCCCTGCTCCCGGGGTGCGCGATCCTGGAGTCCCACGGGGACCCGGAGTACTCGCTGCTGGGCGGTGGATCGGACCGCGTCAACTCGGCCGGCGTGCATCAGATGCTGGGCCCGGAGTTCGAGCGGCTTGACCTGGTGCGCCTGCTGTCCGGAGGCCCGGACGACCCAGCTGTGCAAGCCCAGGCAACGCAGGTCTGACAGGCCCAGGCCGCACGCGGAGACGACTATCTGCAGGGCTGCCTGATCGACTTGGCCTTCTCCCGCTACCACGCAGACGCTGTCCGCGACACGCCTGCGCACCGCAATGCCATCCAGGACCGCATCCTGTCGGCATCTGGCCAGCGCTGCAACGTCTTCCTCACCTACATCCAGCGCCACCAGTCGGCCACCGATTTCATGCTGGGCAGCCTGACCGCGCTGCTGGCCGGCGGCGGCGCCATCGCCACCGGGGTGGACACCGCGCGTGCGCTGGCCGGCAGCGCAGGCATCGTTTCCGGCATACGGGCCGAGTACGACCAGACCTACTTCCAGAACCAGGCCGCCACCATCATCTCCAAGGGCATCCGGCTGCGGCGAGACACCCTGCTTGGCGCTATCGACGCCAAGCGCGGCAGCGACGTCGGCACCTACACCATCGAGCGGGCCGTGGGCGACGCGCTGCGCTACCACGGTGCCTGCACCGTGATGGCCGGCCTCGAAGAGACCGACACGCAGCTGAGCGCCACCGCAGGCGTCGAGGCCATGGCCCGGGCGCTCCAGACCGTGGTGCAAGTCCAGCAACAGGCCCAGGCCGTGGGTGCGGCCGCCTCCGCCGCGCCAAAGTGAGCAGCAACGGCCGCCCACGGGGCTGGCCCCGCCAGCCGCGGTGGCGCTCGCTCTTCACGGCCTGAGCGCCCGTCCCGGTGCATGCCCGCCCCTGATCGGATGCATTGATTGCACGGCGGGCGGGGCAAGTCGGTGCGCCGGGCCGCGGACCGGCCCTGGCCGCTCACGCCATGGCCCCAGCCTTCGGCGAGCCCGAGCTCGGGCTCACCGCCGCTGATCGCACCTTGATCGCGTCGCACGCACGGCGCGCGGCATGGAGATCGCATTCGGAAGACCCCAGCACCGCCGGCCTTCGGCGGGTCCTCCGTCTCGACAGCTCCGCACGCCGCCATGCCCAACACCCCTGCCCCCACCGCCTCCGCCCTCGCCCCCCGCTACCCCGTCGTCGTCATCGGCGGCGGACAGGCCGGCCTGTCCACCAGCCACTACCTGCAGGCCCAGGGCATCGACCACGTGGTGTTCGAGAAGCGCCGCTCCTTCGACGCCTGGCGGCTGGACCGCTGGGACACCTTCTGCCTGGTCACACCCAACTGGCAGTGCCGCCTGCCCGACTTTCCCTACGCCGGCCCGGACCCCAAAGGCTTCATGGTCAAGGACGAGATCGTGGCCTACCTCGAGGCCTTTGCCCGCAAGGTGCGCCCGCCCATCCACGAAGGCGTGGGCGTCACCCGGCTGAGCCGCCACCCCAGCGGCGCCTTCCAGGTGGAGACGACGATGGGCAATTGCCTGGCCGACCATGTGGTGGTGGCCACCGGCGGCTACGACCTGCCCATCGTGCCGCCGTGCGCCCACAGCCTGCCGGCGGGCATCCGCCAGGTGCATTCGGTGGACTACCGCAACCCGGACCAGCTGCCCCCGGGCGGGGTGCTGGTGGTGGGCTCGGGCCAGTCGGGCGTGCAGATCATGGAAGACCTGCACCTGGCCGGGCGCCAGGTGCACCTGGCCGTGGGCTCGGCGCCGCGCTCGCCACGGGTCTACCGCGGCCGCGAGGCCACCGAGTGGCTGTTCGACCTGGGCTTCTACCAGCTCACGGTGGACCGGCACCCGCTGGGCGACGAGGCCCGCCACAAGACCAACCACTACATGACCGGCCGCGACGGCGGCCACGAGATCGACCTGCGACGCTTCGCCCTGCAGGGCGTGAAGCTCTACGGCACGCTGGACGACATCCAGGGCGGCACGGTGCACTTCCGCCCCGACCTGGGCCGCAACCTGGACGAGGCCGACGAGGTCTACTGCGCCATCCGGCGCGACATCGACAAGTACATCGCCGCCCACGGCATCCAGGCCCCGGAGGAGCCGCCCTTCGAGAAGGTCTGGGCGCCCGAAGCCGACCCGCTGACGCTGGACCTGGCCGCCCAGGGCATCACCAGCATCGTCTGGGCGATCGGCTTCCGGCCCGACTACCACTGGATCGACCTGCCCACCTTCGACGGCCGCGGCCACCCCAGCTTCCGCCGTGGCGTCTCGCCGGTGGAGGGCCTGTACTTCCTGGGCTTGCCCTGGCTGAACACCTGGGGCTCGGGCCGCTTCCTGGGCGTGGCCGAGGATGCGCAGCACCTGGTGGAGGTGATCGCCCAGCGCCAGGCCGCGCGGGCACCGGCCCCGGCGCCCCGTCTGGCCGAGACGGCATGAGCGGGCAGCCGCGCGCGCAGACCGAGCCGCTGGCGCAGCGCATCCGCCTGGGCATGCCCCAGCTGTGCAGCCAGGGCCTGTCCGAACACTGGCTGCTCAAGACCGCCGGCGACCTGCACTGGCAGGCGCTGGCGGCCACCCACGGCTGCCGGCCCTCGGCGCTGCAGGATGCGCAGCGCCCGCCTGCGCGAGGTGGACGAGGACAAGACCCTGGACCTGCGCATCGCCCACCAGCCGCTGGGCCGCTCGCGGCACTTCAGCCAGCAGTGGGCCCAGGGGCCGCAGGGCGAGGTGGCGCAGCTGAGCCTGCTCACCGCCGCCGTGGTGCGCGAACGGGCGGGCGACAACCACACCGTCGCGCGGGTGCCGCTGCCCACCGGGCCGATGGCGGCCGACACCGCCCTGGCCAGCGCCGCGCAGGCGGCCGATGCCAGCGTGCGCGCGGTGCGGGCCCAGGGCTGGCGGGAGCGCTTTGCGCTGCCGACGCAGGCCCCTCTGGCCGAGCTGCCCGTGCTGCCCGAACTGGCCGACTGGGCCGTGACGCCCTGCCCCTACAACGACTTCAACGGCGCCGGCCTGCTCTACTTCGCCAGCTTCCAGGCCCTGGCCGATCGCGCCCACGGCCACTGGGGCCTGCACGCCACCGAACGGGCTGCGCAGGGCGTGGTGCGCGAGCGGCAGATGGTCTTCCACGGCAACGTCAACCCGGGCGAGGCCCTGCGCTTTCGGCTGCGCGCGCTGCGCCACACCGGCCTGGGCCACTGGAGCTGGACCCAGGTGCAGCGCCAGAGCGACGGCTGGTGCGTGGCCGACCTGGCCACGCTGCGGGTGTGACGCCGCCGCGGCCCGCTCAGCGCGGCAGCACGAAGGTGGTGCGGGTGCGAGCGGCCTCGGGGGCCGGCTCCAGCGTGCGGGCCTGCAGCGTCACCGGCAGGATGCGGCCGCGCAGGCGCTGCGCCGCCTCGGCCGGCAGGCGCAGGCGCAGCAACACCGTCTGGCTGTCGGCCGCCGGCAGCATCACGCGCGGGTCGGACACCACGGTCAGGCCGGGTAGGGCCGGGTCCGCCACCACCTGCAGCGCGGCAGCACGCTCGCCGTCACGGGCATTGAGCAGCAGCACCTGGTAGGTGTTCTCGATGGCGCCGTCCTCCACCTCGCGCGAGAGCACCGCGCGGTCGCGCATCGCGTCCATGCGCAGCGTGGGGCGCTGCAGCAGGCCCAGCCCCAGCGCCGCCACGGTGGCCAGCAGCAGCGAGCCATAGACCAGCGCACGGGGCCGCCACAGGCCGGGGCGCGGCGGGGCCTTCTCGGCCGTCACGGGCTGCGCGGCGGACTGCGGGCGCGCCAACCCTTCCAGCGAGGCAAAGCGGATCAGCCCGCGCGGCTGGCCGGTCTTGTCCATCACCGTGTCGCAGGCGTCGATGCAGGCGCCGCAGTTGATGCAGGCGGCCTGGAAGCCGGCACGGATGTCGATGCCCACCGGACAGACCTGCACGCACAGCGTGCAGTCCACGCAAGAGCCCAGGCCCAGGGCGCGGGCATCGGCCTGGCGCGCACGGCCGCCGCGGGGCTCGCCGCGCGCCGCGTCGTAGGCCACGTTGAGCGTGCGGCTGTCCAGCATCGCGCCCTGGAAGCGGCCGTAGGGGCAGGCGTGCTGGCAGACCTTCTCGCGCAGCCAGCCGGCGTGCAGGTAGGTGGCCGCGCCGTAGAAGAGGATCCAGAACAGCTCCCAGGCACCCAGCGCGCCGGCCGGCAGGGCCGCCAGCAGCTCGCGCACCGGCGTGAAGTAGCCCACCAGGCTCAGGCCGGTCCACAGGCCCAGCAGGCTCCAGGCCAGGTGCTTGCCGCCGCGCCGCAGCAGCTTGCGCGCACCCCAGGGCGCGGCGTCCAGGCGCTGGCGGGCCAGGCGGTCGCCCTCGCAGCGCCGCTCGATCCAGCTGAAGAGCTCGGTGTAGACCGTCTGCGGGCAGGCAAAGCCGCACCACACCCGGCCCACCAGCGTGGTGACGAAGAACAGCAGCAGCGCGCTGGCGATCAGCAGTGCCGTCAGCCAGATCATGTCCTGCGGGAAGAACACCGCGCCGAAGACGAAGAAGCGCCGGTGCTCCAGGTCGAACAGCAGCGCGGGCCGACCGGCCCAGCTCAGCCAGGGCAGGCCGTAGAAGGCCAGCTGCGTGAGCCAGACGAAGGCCCAGCGCAGCCGGGTGTAGCGGCCGCTGACGCTGCGGGCCTGGATCTTCTGCCAGGGCGCCATGTCCAGCAGATGGCCGGGGGCGATGGGATGGGGACGGTGTGACATGACCCAGCTCAGACGGGTGAAGAACAAGTGGTGGATGCGCTGGCGGTGATCTGGGCCTGGAAGGCCTGCAGCGCGGGCGTGAGGCTGTCCTCGCCCAGCCGCTCGTCCACGCGGAAGAGCACGCGGCGGCAGCGCACATCGCCCAGGCCGGCCTGGCGCGCCAGCGCGGCATCGCCCGGCGGATGGGGCGGCAGCACATCGAGGCCGTCGGTCTCGCTGTCCAGGCAGACCCAGCCCAGGGTGTCACCCAGGCGGGCGCGGGCGATCAGGCTGAAGCCATCGCCCGAGAGGTTGGCCAGGCCGGGCAGCAGGCCGCTGATGCGCCAGACCGGCGCGCTGGGCAGGCCCTCCAGCGCGGGGCCGGGCGGTCCGCCGGCCAGCACCGCCGCGCGTTCGCCCGCCACAAGGGACGGCAGGCGGAACTCCCGCAGGGCCACGTTGTCGCCCAGCAGCAGCGCCTGGATGGCGCCCAGCTGCGCCAGGGCCAGGCGGGCCGCGGCGGGGTGCGTGGCCCGCAACCGGGTCAGGGCCATGGCCAGATCGCCCACGGGCGCGTCCAGCCCGCCGTGCTCGCTGGGCAGGCTCAGGCGGAACAGGCCGGCCTGGCCCAGGCGCCGCAGGGTGTGGGCCGCCGAACGCGAAGTCTCCAGCGGCTCCGGCGCCAGATCGAAAGGGCTGCTGTGCATGACCGGCATGGTGCGGCGCCGGCACCTGAGCCGTAAGATCCAGAGATGCCGCATTTCGACCAGATCAGATGACCGGCACCCCCTTCCTCTACGAGCGCTTGGCCGAGGAGCTGGTGGCCGCCATCGCCGCGGGCCGGCTGCCCAATGGCGCCCGCCTGCCCTCCATCCGCCAGCTCTGCGCCGACCACGGCATCAGCCCCGCCACCGCCTTCCAGACCTACGCCACGCTGGAGGCCCGCGGCCTGGTGGAGGTGCGCCCCCGCTCGGGCTACTACGTGCGCACGCGCCAGGCCTCGCGGCCGCTGCCGCCGCCCGTGGCCCGGCCGCGCCCCGGGGCGCAGAAGGTCAGCGTCAGCGAGCTGATCTTCGAACTGCTGGGCAGCGTGCAGGACGCCGCCGTCGTGCCCCTGGGCTCGGCCTTCCCGCCGGCCGAGCTGTTCCCCTTCGAGGCCCTGGCCCGCTCGGGCGCGCGGGCCATGCGCCAGCTCAAGCCCGCTCAAATCACCGGCGCGCTGGTGCGGGGCGACGAGCCGCTGCGCGAGCTGCTGCACCGCCGCCATGCCCAGCAGGGCGTGGCGCTGGACCCGGACGAGTTGGTCATCACCCACGGCGCCATGGAGGCGCTCAACCTCTGCCTGCAGGCCTGCACCCGGCCGGGGGATGTGGTGGTGGTGGAGTCGCCCACCTTCTATGCCGCGCTGCAGACCATCGAGCGGCTGAACCTGCGCGCGCTGGAGGTGGCCACCGACCCGCAGGAGGGTGTGGACCTGGCGGCGCTGGAGGCGCTGCTCAAGCAGCGGCGGGTGGCGGCCTGCTGGTTCATGCCCAACTTCCAGAACCCACTGGGCGCGCTGATGCCGCTGGCCAAGAAGAAGGCCCTGGTGGCCCTGCTGGCCCGCCATGGCATTCCGCTGGTGGAGGACGATGTGTACAGCGAGTTGCACGGCGGTGCCCACCGCCCGCTGCCGGCCAAGGCCTTCGACCAGGCCGGCCTGGTGCTGCACTGCAGCTCGTTTTCCAAATGCCTGGCCCCGGGTTACCGGGTGGGCTGGGCCGCGGCCGGCCGCTACACCGCCCAGGTGCAGCGCCTGAAGATGATGAGCACCCTGGCCACCTCGCTGCCCGCGCAGCGGGCCGTGGCCGACTACCTGGCCCACGGCGGCTACGACCGCCACCTGCGTCAGCTGCGCCAGGCGCTGTCGGCCCAGCGGCAACGGGCGGCCCGGCAGATTGCGCGGCACTTTCCGGCCGGCACCCGGGTGACACACCCGGAAGGCGGCTACTTCCTCTGGCTGGAGCTGCCGGCCGGGGTGGACGCCCTGGCGCTGAGCCAGGACGCCCTGGCCCAGGGCATCACCACCGCGCCGGGCGTGCTGTTCTCAGCCGACCAGCGCTTTGTGCACCACCTGCGGCTGAACATCGGCCGGCCCGACGACGTGCGGGTGGACGAGGCCCTGCGCACCCTGGGCGGCCTGGCCCGCCGACGTCTAACAGGCCTGTGACTCGCGCAAGCCCGATCCCCAAGTCAGATCACACGGGGGTCGCGATCCCCTCCTTTGGGTGACGAAACCAGGGCCGGGATGTGGGACAACCCAGGCCAGCAGTATCGACAGGGAACAGGACATGAGGGAAGCCACCGATGCCGAATTGGGCATCCGCCCGCGCGACAGCGCCGAGCTGGTGTGTGCCGAGATGATCGGCTACTTTTCCACCGAGACAGGGGCCATGCCCGCCGACCCCATCCTGGCGGCCGGCCACCGCGCCGCCCACGCCTGGCGGGCCCTGATGAGCCAGAAGGTGCCAGACCCCGCTCGCATTGCCGCTCTGCTGCGCTACGTGGCACCGCACCGGGCCTGCAGCGGCACCGCCTGGGAGTTGCTGTGCCTGGCCATCGCCAGCTGGGCCCAAGCCCAGGGCGTGCAAGACCCTGCCCTTGGCATGGCACCCGCCTTGCCGGAAGATGCCCTGGCCTGAGGCTCACCCTGTGGGCCCACCGGCCTGTACACCAGAGGCCATGCACACAGGAGACGACAACATGCACAGCGACAAGCAATGGTTCTGGAAGGTGCACCGGCACCCCATCTGGGGCACCTTCACCACCCGGCGTCGGTGCTCGGAAGAAGAGGTCCGCAAAGCCTATGCCGGCCTGCAGCTGGAACGGCTGGACAGCCCCCTGCCCTCGCCCGCCAACCGGGTGCTCAAGGCGGCCTGAACACCGCCGCCACGCATGGCGGCCCGCCGGGGCGTTCAGTCGATGCGCACCCGCGTGGACAAGCGCAGCTCCATGGTGCTGCTGGTCTGCTTGTCGGACACCAGCAGCTTGGCCAGGCCCGAGCTGCCCTGCACCGCCACGCTCTTGAACACCAGCTCGACGTCGATCACGTCCACCCGCGCCTGCGCCAGGCCGGCCTGGGCCTGCGCCTTGGCCTGCAGCTGCATCTGGTCGATCTGACGGCGCAGCGCGTCCACCGTTTCGGCAAAGATGGCGTCGACCGCGGGCACAGCCACGGTGGTGACGGTGTCGCTCATCGGGTGTCTCCCGGTTCAGGTGCAGGGGGTGCAGCCGGCGCCTCGGCGTGGCGCACATCGGTGGCGATGCGCCCGGACAGCTTGAGCGGGAAGCCACCGCCTTCGGCGCAGTAGCGCAGGGTGTCCGGCCGCGCGGGCTCGGCGGGGGCGGCCGCGGCCTTCAGCCGGCGGCCCGGGGCGGCCGCCGCAGCCGGCTTGGCCGACAGCGCCGGCGCCACCTGCACCGTGAACTCGAAATCCACATCGCCGACGATCAGCGCGCGGGCCTGGTCGCGGAACTCCTCGGCATTGCGCTGGCCGGTGGTGGCGCTCAGGCGGCTGAAGGTCTTCTGCAAGGCCAACAGCACGTCTTCCAGCATCACGTCGTTGGGCGAGGGCTCGGGCGCCGGCGGCTTGGGCGGGGTGGCCATGTTCAGGGTGCCTTGCCGCGCAATGTGTCGATGGCCTTGGTGAGCGAGGCCGGGTCCGTGGGCGTGAGGCCCATGCGCGAGAGGTAGGTGGTGAGATCCACCTCGCTGTTGGTCAGCGTGAAGGTGCCGCGGGCCGTCAGCGCGCTCTCTTCCGAGCTTTGGCGGAAGTAGCCACCCGACACGGTGATGGGCCCGGCGCCCAGGGACAGGCTGCCGTCCACCTGGCTGATGGAGGCCACCCGCATCGACAGCGTCAGCTCCAGCACGCCGCTGAACTTCATCACCGGGGCCTGCGGCATCATTTGCTGCAGCGCGGCTACGTTGTTCTGGCCCACCAGGTCACGCGTCTGCTCCAGCCAGTCGGCCCAGATGCGTCGGTAGCCGGCCTCCGCCTTCACCGCGGCGTCGGCCGGCGCGGTGAACAGGGTGCCGATCATGGTTTCCAGCGAAGTCGTGGCCATGGCGGGCCTCCCGATGCAATGTCAGCGCTTGTTGGCGTCCAGCGCGTTCCAGGTGTCGCGACCGACGATACCGTCGGCCTCCAGCCCCTGCTGACGCTGGAACACCATCACCACCGCCTCGGTGGCGGCGCCGAAGTCCTCGTCGATGGCCAGGCTGAAGCCGCGCTGCTGCAGCTTGCGCTGCAGATCGCCCACGGCCTCGCCCTGGGAGCCGCGGCGCAGCACCGGCCGGTTGGCCGTGGGCGGGGCTTCGCCGGTCATCACCAGGCCCTGGATGCGGGCGATGGCGGCCTTGGCCTTGGCGGTGAGCTGGCTGCGCTCGGCCAGGCCGTTCCTGCCGCCGTTGACCTTGAGCGTCACGCCCACCACGTCATCGGCGTCGCACAGCGGGTTGATGGCCTTGCGGCGCCAGAACTCGCAGGCGATCTTCAGCGACAGCACCGGCTCGGCCGCCAGCTCGGGTTGGTCTTCCAGCGGCACGCTCAGGCGCTGGCCCATCTCGCGGTAATTGGCCCGGCCGGTCAGCTGCAGCAGGCCGCGGCCCTTGTAGCGCACGCCGTCGCCGGCGTGGGTGTTGCCCAGGTCCTTGCGACCTTCGTAAGCCTGGCCGCTGGCGAATTCCTCCGTGGTCCGAAAGCTGGCCGACTCATGGCAGGTTTGCGCCAGGAAGTGCGCGATGCGCAGCCGGGTGTCGATCTCGTAGGCGGCCAGGGTGCTGGCCAGCACCGGGCCCACGGCGTTGATGATGGCGTCCTGGTGCTCGGCCAGTTCGCCACTGAAGCGGGGCGCAATCTCGCGCATGGTCACTGCATCGACGGGAATCATGGCGCTCCTCGATGGGATGTGCCCGCGCCCCACGGCGCAGCGCCTGCGCACATTACGCTGCCTTGTCGCCGCCGCCCATCCTCAAGGTGGCGGGTGCCCCTTAAGAAGGGGACTCAGGGCAGCTCGAAACCGTATTCCAGCGTGGCGATGCCTGCCCGCTCGAACAGCTCGGGCCCGATGTCGGACACCGGCGGCTGGGTGCAGGCCAGCGCGGCCAGGCGCCGGCCACCCCGCTCCACCACCACGCCGGCCTTGTCGCCCCAGCCCTGGCCGATGGCGGTGTAGACGACGTAGCGGTGCTCGCCCCGCGTGAAGGCCAGCCAGGCGCCCCCGCCGCCGGAAAACATCAGCGTGCCACCCCGCGTCACGTCGCGCCAGGGCGTGTCGGCAGGGGGATAGGCCAGTTCCACCGCCGCCGGTCGGCCATAGCGATACTGCAGCCGCCCGCCCTGCGCCCCCAGCCCGCGCGAAGCGCACACCGCCACCCGCCGCGCGCCGATGTCGCACTGGAACACCGCCTGCTCGTCGGGGGTGCAGGCCGTGGGGGTGGCCGCCTGGGCAGCCGGGCCGGACAAGGCGACCAGGGTGGCCGCCACGGGGATGAGGGCGCGGGGGAACATGGGGGCTCCGTGGAAACCAGCGCATTAAAAGCGAAATGGGTGAGACATGCCAAGCGGCGCTCGGAGACCGGGACCCGCCGATCCACTTCCCAATCGCCCATCGCGGTCTGGAATCCCTCCATTCCCAAGAGCCAGCCAATCACGGCCGCCGACGGCCATCCCGCCGCCATGCAGTGCGTCCGTCGAACGGCCCGCTTCGTCACAGGAGGCTCGCGCGTCCCACGCGACCTGCCGATGATCCTCGCTTCTTTTCATCACCCTGCAGAGGAGCGACGTGAAACTGTCCTTGCACAACGAACGAAGGCATGTCCGCGACGGCTGGAAGGCCGCCCTGTTCGTGCTCGCGGCGATGGCTTGCTTTGCTGTCGTCGGCTTGATCGGACATCGCCTGCCTCAGGCGCTGAAGCCCTTCGCGCCGAGCGCCATCCTGATCGCCGTACTGGGCATCGGGATCACGCGTGGCGCCACCTGGCTCGAATCCGAATCACTCGCGAGCGTCGGGTTGAAGCTGGACAGGAGATTCCTGGCTCAGTTCGCCGGCGGCATGCTCATCGGCGTGGCATTGATCGCTGCCGCGGCGGTCGCGGTGTGCGCGTTTGCCGGCGTTCGCTTGACTGCCACAGCGGCGCCCGCGCTGCAGGTTGAACTGAAGCTCGCCGTCATGTTCCTGGGCGGCGCGATCTTCGAGGAACTGCTGTTTCGCGGTTATGCCTTCCAGCGTGCAGCGCGCGGGATGGGGACCTGGCCGGCCATCCTGGTGTTTGGTGTCCTCTTCTGCCTCGGCCATCTCCCGGGCAACCTGGACGTCGGCTGGCCCTTGCTGAGCCTGGCGATGGCCAACCTCTTTGCAGGTGCGGTGCTGCAGAGCCTGCTGTATGTGCGGACGCACTCGCTTGCCATGCCGATCGGCCTGCACTTCGGCTGGAACCTGCTGCAAGAGTCACTGGGCTTCGGCGTCAGCGGCTTGTCTTCGCCGCATGCTTGGTTCCATGTCGACCTGGGGAGCCAGCCGGCGTGGCTCACCGGCGGGAACTTCGGACTGGAGGCGTCGGCCTGGGCACTTGCCGTGGTGATGCTCGCCGTCGCCGCGTCGGGTCGCTCACGCCAAGGCCCGCTGTTGGCCGACAGCCACCACTCGGCCTAAAGACTCGACCGACCGCGCCCGCTGCACGCCTGCCGGTCTCTGATGCGTTTCGGCTCCCGGCTGACGTGAACCGTGGGAATCGGTGGCCGCCGGATGATTGCAATCTCCAAGAGATCGGCATTCAAGGCTGTCCGCAGCCCTTGTCGGCGACCACCCCAAACCCGGGCCCTTGACGACGATCGCCGGGCCTCCAGGCAAAATCCAAATGAACCGTGCGAGCCTGGCGTCGGACCTGCCGGGCAGCCCACCTTGAAGAATGGAGCAGCATCAATGGCACTGACGAAGAAGGGCGAGTTTTGGTACGGAACGACGTCCGGCGACACCCAAGCCGAGCTTCGCAGCTACAGCATTGCAAATCGCCATGAGGCCGTCCGGTTTGCCGCGTCCAAATGCGATTGCGGGTGTCGGACCTTCGCGCTGCAGACCGATGAAGAAGCCGGCGTGGCAATCCGCACCTGCACCGACTGTGGGCAGGATCACCTGATGGGCGACAGCGCGGACTACGTCGAAGGAGCCGTTCCCGAGACGCACGAGTGCGTGTGCGAGAACGAGGTGTTTGAGCTGATGTCCGGCGTCTCCGTCTACGAGGGCACACATGACGTGCGCTGGTACTACATCGCTTGCCACTGCGTGGAATGCAATCTGGTCGGGGTCTTCGCAGACTGGAAGTGTGAAGCGGGTGATGCGGCAGCCTTCCTCGCCAAGGTGTGAGCGGCCGAACCCCGGCGGACTTCGGCATCAGACCGATTCCGGTCGCTTGTAGGCACGATGCCGGTTGAACGCCTTCTATTCAAACCTGCTGTACGCCGTCGTGATGTCGTTGCCGCAGTGCAGACGTTCGGCCCGCTCGCCGTCATGTCGCCTTGAGGGTCAGTCGGAGACCGACCAGCACAGCGGCGACTCCGATGACGAACGAGAGACCCAACTGATCGCCGAACATGGCCGCCGCAATGCCGGTCTTCTGAGTCGCGGTCACCGTCTGCTTCAGACGTACGGCGGCAAACAACACGATGAAGATCGGAACGGTTGCCGAGCCGACGCTTACGAGCGGCCGCTCCTGGCCGATGGGCGCCGCGCGAGCTGGGCGCGCGAAGTCGACATCAGGCCGATTGCGCAGGTTCAGGCACCATCAACAGGAACGTTCCTATCGCGACGACCGACAGCAGCGTCGATGCAGCAAACGCAGCGCTCGGCGCGACGGCCCACAGGGCCCCTGCGATCAGGGATGCGGGCAGGTACATCACGCCGACGACAAAGTTGTAAACGCCCACTGCCGTGGCGCGCCGCTCTGGCTCAAGGTCGGCGATGAAGGCCTTGCTTTGCGATTCGTCGATGGCATAGAAGATGCCGTACACGGCAAACACGACGACGATCTCCCAGCGGCTGCTGGCGAAGACCAGCCACAGAGTGAGACCGGCATACACCGCGTAGCCCAGCAAGACGATGCGGGTGCGTCCGATGCGATCACCCAGCCAGCCGACCCATGGAGCGGCAACCACGCAGGTGGTGTTGAACAGCGCATACAACAGCACGGTCTCGGTCATGCCGAATCCCACGGCGTGAGCTTTGAGCAGAATGAAGCCAAGGCTGAAGTACGCGAGCGCAAAGACTGCGCTCGGCAGCAGGAAGCGCTTGAAGGCCGGTGTGAGTTGGTGCCAATTCCGTCGCACGCCCTCGCGCTCGTGGACTACGCCGGGCTGGTCGGGAATGCGTGTGAGCACCAGAACGCTGATGACGGCCGGCACGAAGGCAACCCAGAACAGCGTGGCGTACGTGCTGGCCGACTCCCCCAGCCATGACAGCAGCCCATAAGCCACGAGAGGTCCGATGACAGCGCCTGTCTTGTCGAGCGCCTTGTGCACGCCAAATGCAAAGCCCCGTGACTTCTTGTCTGAGAGCGATGCCAGCCATGCATCGCGAGGCGGTCCGCGAAAGCCCTTTCCCAAACGCTCGATGACGCGAAAGACGCTGAGTGCGGCGATGGACGACGACGCCAGCAGGATGATCTTTGCCGATGTGGAGAAGGCGTAGCCTGCGATGGCGAACCACTTGCGCCGACCGCTGCGATCCGACATCCACCCGGCGAGGTAGTTCAACGACGAGGCGGAGAAGTCCGCCAGCCCCTCGATCAGCCCCAGCAACGCACTGGAGGCTCCGGCCACCGTGGTGAAGAAGACGGCGAACACCGCGAAGATCATCTCGGAACTGACGTCGGTCAGGAAACTCACCATGCCGAGCTTGAGCACATCGGGGTGGAGTCTCTGGCGTTGGCGGTGCGACATCAGATTGACTCGGCGGAAACAAGCGACAGCTGTGTTTGGGGCCGAAGAGTTGAGCCGTTCAAAGGCTCCCACACTTCAGACGGTACACGGCCAACGTACGAGGCTGAGGCGGGGACACCGAGCACTGACAGCCGCAGCCCGCCGCCGCCTCCAGGGCGCTGTCTCAGGCCCTCAATCCGGAAAGCGCTCGACATGGCTCTCGCCGCGGCGCCCCAGGTAGACGACATGGCGGCCGGCGATCCAGACCGTGTAGCCGATGCAACCGACGGCCTGCGTCAGCGCCTTGAACTCGGGGTACATCACGCGGCCTTGCTGGGCGCCTCGGATGGCCGAGCGCACGCCGTCCGCATCGAACGCTGTGCCGATGGGCGCATGGGGCCGCTCGAAGCTCAGGTCCAAGGTGGTGTCGTCCGGCAGGTAGTAGACGCTGCGACCAGCACGATAGTCGACGTGATAGGACTCGACCCCGGCCGCCACCAGACGGGCGATCACCTCGCCGAAATGAATGCTGCCCTGGTTGGAGGCCTGGAAGATGGCCTCGATGACGGCGCGGGCGGATTCGTTCATCAGCGTTCCTTGTGTCGAAGGGTGGGACGGGCGGTCCTGACGGGTCAGGCGGCTGGAAGGCTCTTGAGCTGGTGGTGCCGAACCAGGCCCTGCATCGCCTTCAGCAGCGCACGACGTTCCGCCGTGTCCAGGTGGCCGAAGAAGTGCTCGTCGTTGGCATCGGCCAGGGCGGCCAGCTGGGGCAACAGCTTGCGACCAGCTGCGGTAAGCACCAGCCGCTGGTCGCGCGCGTTGCCATCCGCATGCTGACGCTCGGCCAGGCCTTTTTCTTCTAGGCGGGAGACCACCTTGGACACGGCGCCCTTGGTCATGCCCAGGGCATCGATCAGCTGAGCATGGGAGGACGCCTCGCCATCCCACAGGGTGCGCAGCGCCACCCACTCGGCCACGGTGACCCCCTGCGCTTCCAGCTGCTGCTGGAAGCGCGCGGACACATGGTTGGAGACGAAGCGCAGCCAGAAGCCCAGATGGGCCTCCAGTGCGGATGGCGACGGGGTGGAGCTGTTCTTGCGCAAAGGGGTTTCCCGGGAAACTTTTCACAGTTTAGTTTCCACGGAAACATTGCGTCAAGGCATTTCGATCTGGCCACGAGAGATGGCCGCCACGGGGACAAAGCCTGCGACAACGCCTGCAAATTTGCGCACAGCAGGCTGCACAAGCTTTCGATGGTGCCGTGCACCAACCCTGCGTAACGTCGTGCCCACTGCCAACAGGACACGCCATGCACGACCTTGAACTGATCAGCAACACCCTTTGCCCCTACACCCAGCGGGTGGCCATCCAACTGGCCGAGAAGGGCCTGGAGGCCCGGCGAACCTACATCGACCTGGCCGCCAAGCCGGACTGGTTCATGCAACTGTCGCCCCAGGGCAAGGTGCCCGTTCTGCGGGTGGGTGACACCGCCGTGTTCGAAACCTCGGTCATCTGCGAGTACATCGAGGAGACCGCCGCCGACCGGACACCGCTGTGGCCAACCCAGGCCCTGGACCGGGCCCGCCACCGCGCGTGGGCCGAGTTCGCCTCGGCCGTGATCGCCGATGTCTTCGGCTTCTACATGGCGCCGGACGCCGCCAGCTTCGAGCGCAAGAGGGCGGAGCTGGCCGCACGCTTTGCGCGGCTGGAAGGCCCGCTGACCACCGGCGCCGGGCCCTACTTCGGTGGCGCACGCTTTGGCCTGGTGGACGCCGCCTTCGCGCCGGTCTTCCGGCTGCTGGACAGCTTTGACCGCCTGGGGGACTTCGGGCTGCTGCAGGGGCTGCCGGCCACGGCGGCCTATCGCCAGCAATTGGCGCAGCGGCCGAGCGTGCGGGCCGCCGTCGTGCCGGACTACGGCCAGGTCTTCCTGCGCTATCTGGCCGGGCGGGGCTCCCACATGGCGGGCCTGGCGGCCACGGCCCTGGAGAACTCAGCCCAGGCCTGACATCAGCCCGGACGCGCGCCCGATCTCCTCCGCCAGCGCCGCGCTCGCCCGGCGCATGCGCGGCACGCGCGCCACGTCCTCATGCATCAGCAGCCACAGCGGCTGGGCCAGCTCGTCCAGCGGCGGCCCCAGCCGCACCAACTCCGGAATGGACCCGCCGACGAAGCACGGGAGAACGGCACACCCGATGCCCGTGCGCGCCGCCTGCGCGGCCCCCAGCAAGGTGTTCGCGCGAAAGCGCACATCCTGCGCGACAACATTGCGCGCCAGCCAGGCGCCTGGCGCGCTGCAAGCCAGCCCCGCATCAAAGCCCACCCACGGCAAGGCAGTGGCCGACGCCGAAGCATCCCCCGCGCCGGCCCACTGCCGCGGCGCATAGACCGCCATCGCGACCGTCCCCACCTCGCGACCGCGCAGGGTGTCCTGCGGCGCCCGCGTCACCCGCAGCGCGATGTCGGCATCGCCCTGGGCCAGCGAGACCACATCGTTGGAGACATGCAGCTCCAGTTGCAGGCCGACATGGGCGCGGCACACCGCAGCCAACACGCCGGGCAGCAGGTATTCAGAAACCGCGTCCGGCGCGGTGACGCGCACCGGCCCGTCATGGCCATCGTCGCGCCGGCCACGCGGCGCTCCAGGCTGGCAATCTCCTCGCGAAAGCGCAGCGCCAGCACCCGGACCTCTTCGCCCGCCTCCGTCGGCCGAAGGCCACCCGGCGTGCGCACGAACAAGCGCGTTCCCAGGCGCTGCTCCATCAGCTGCAGCCGGCGCGACAACGTGGGATGGCTGACATGCAGCACAGCCGCCGCGCCGGACAAGGTGCCGCTTTCCATGATGGCCAGCGCGATGCGCAGGTCATCCCAGTCGAGGGCAGAGGGGCGGCTCATGGGCGGGATTGTCGCTGGGGGCGTATGGGTGGTGGGTTTCGGTTCGGGGCGACACAGCTGGGTCAGCGTACTTGGTCTTGGCTGCGGAAGGCAGCCACAGACTGAAGGCGGACGTTCATCAACGACCGCTTTGCGGTATCCGAATGCTTGGAAATTCCTTGGGCCGTAGCAGTCTCAGTTCTCAGCGTCGAGCCGGTGGCATCGCCGAGGAAACCTCAATAGCACTGGGAGAAGCGCTAGGCCGAGCGCCATATGCTTGGGGTCGTCGCGACGGTGCGCGCCGCTGAGCTACTTAGTCACTTGCCAGACTTTCCCGAGCGAGCCGCCTTCGAGGCCGCCCTGCTGCCTTTGACCGTTTTCGCCGATGCCTTGGCCTTGGCCGTCTGTTTTGAGCCCTTTGCGGGACGATGCTCTTTCGGCAGCCGGGGCGTCAGGTCCAGCACGCGCGCCATGACTCGCGCCTCGCCGCCCGCCCGTTGCTGCGCGAGCTGCGCCGCCTCGGTCAGCATGTCTTGAAGCTGGTGCCGGTCCATGGGCTGACCAGTGTCCGGGTGATACCACCGCTTTTCCGGGTCGGCCACTGTCACTAGCAAACAGCCCGTCTTCGCGTTGCGGGCATACATGTACTTCTTGACCAGCTGTGTTTCGATCGTGTCGCGTAGCTCCGTCGCAGTTCTGGGCTTCTCTCCAATCTTCAGCTCGATCGTCGCCTGGTACCGCGACAGGGCCCGGAATCGGATATCCGTCTCCTTGCCATCCACGGTGACTCCTTCTTGGTCGACGGTGTAGGCCCCTTTTGACATCATGTCTAGTTGGTGGGCAATGGCGGGGCGAAGCGTGTTCTCATCGGTCACCTTGGCCCAGGCGGCCTTGGGACTTGCGTCGATGCCCATTAGGTCCTGCAAATCGTCCAGCCTGTCACTGAGCAGGTGCGCCATGTCGGTTGTTGTCATCGGCGCGAGTTCATTGCCCCGGAAGAGCCGCGCGAGCTCCTCCATCGAGATCACGCTGGCATCGGTCTCTTCCGCCAGCCGCTCATGCGCCAGAGCTGCGATGCGATCCCGGGCATGGGCGAACAGCGGATCGGTGGACAACGCCAGCTTCGCCTGATAGGCCTGCGCACCAGTTGCTTGGATCAGGGCGTCAAACACCAGCCTTCGACCGGTCTCGGCGTTGTCTCGGGGACCCGGCGAGTAGGCATCCTCATGCTGTTCATCTGCTGCCGGAACGACATGCCGGTTGATCTCTTGGTTCAAGCGCAGCAGCGTCTCCGGCGCCAGCGCCGCGCTCCATTTGGGCCCTCCTTCGGCACGCCGCTCGCTGAATAGGCTGCCGATGGCTGTCACGGCAACGCCCCTGCGTTCGACGGGCAAGACGCTGAGCGCGCGCAAAAGCAGGGCGGCGCCCCTCCCTGGATTGAGTCGCATCAATACAGGCAGCCAGAAGAACAAAAACGGCCCTTGCTTCGCCGCAATGACCTCGCGGGTGGCCAGCTCCATCAGCCAGAGCTTCGTCTCCGGGGTTCCATGGACCAGCAGCACGCGCACAACTTGATCCAGCTTTGCCTCCGCCACCGGGCTGTGACGGCCGTGCATCAGCTTCCTGCCAGGGCCGCGGAGCCACAGGACCAAGCGGCGTTCCAACACCCGGGCGATCTCGATTCGGCCGTATCGCAGGCTCTGCAGCAACATCGAGTGCCAGCCGCCGCCGCCCTTCCCCTTGAGCTCACTTTCAATTTCGCTGCCAAGCACTTGCTCGACAACCTGACCGTGGGCATCCGCAAGCGCCGCAAGCCAATCGGGCAGGCCGTTCAGCTCCACCAACGCGTACCGTACGGCCAGATCGGCCTCGGCGGCACTAATGGAGCGCGTCCAACGGGGATCCTCTGCTTCGGCGTACAGCCCCATCAGTCCATACGTCCAGACCACCAAGTAGGTATTCTTCTCCTTGCGCTCGGAGGGGAGCGTGGGCTTCATGTCCCGCCAGTACGCCATCAAGCTTCTGCGCACGGCTTCGGTCACCGGCCCCGTGAAGGACTTCTCGATGAACTCGCGATCCCAGCGCACCCTGTCACGGCCGCGCGACCGTTTGCTCAACACCGTCGACAGCTTCCAAAGCGTGCCCTTGACCCGGCCGGGCGCCAGCGCCAGCGCCGGCCGTTCGGCGAGCTCCTTCCAGAAGGCGGTCCATTCCGCCCGGTAACCAGCTTGCTTAAGAGCATGGCGCTCTGAGCGCTTGCGCTCTTGCTCTTGCGCCTCACGCATCTGGCGCGTCGGCACATTTGCCTTGATGAGCTCTTCCAACTCTGCCGTGAGTGCCGGCGAATCCTTCACAGCTTCGCGCACGGGCTGCATCTCTGCCGGCACGTCGGTCCGCGCCAGGTAGGTCGTCATGCGCAGCAGCAGCGACCGCCGTGCCTTGTCGGTGCCGGCATTGGCCAGGTCGCGCAGCACCCAGGGTCCGTCCTTCTCCATGCTGTACTGCAGCGGCCCCTGAAACATCAGGCGAGCGAGCACCATCTGGGCTGATCGGCGCGACTCGAGGCGGGCGACGCACGCCAAGTCTGATTCGAAGACGGCACGGCGCTCCTGCACGGGCAACTCGCCGATCAACTCCACCAGCTTGCGCTTACGATCGTTGTCCAGCGACGAGTAGCCAGCGGCCCTGAAGCCCAGCACCGCTGCATCGATCAGGTCGGGCGCCCGACTTCCATCCTGCAGGAGGCGCACGCTCAGGCCGCGCAGGATGTAGGACGCTTGCAGCCGCCCCTTGCGATCGTTCAGACTGTCCACATCCTTGTCCACGACGACCGAGCTTCGTGTCAGCGCAAGCACCCCGGGCAGCAAGGATTCCAGCCTCTCGCGGCTGACCGAAACGCGCTCGAGCATCGCGGCCATGCCGCTCGGAAAAAAATCGTCCCGTCTCGACGCGCGTGGGATAGCGGTCAGCAGCCGAACGAACTGATCATCCGTCACGTTCTTCGGGTAGAAGTTCTGCGCGACCCACCGGCCAATGCGATGGCCCCAGCCCAGCTGGGATGACGCCAGAGCCTCGATCAGCGCATCGACGCGGTAGTCGTCCAGCTCGACCAGCGCCTCCAAGGCCTCAAACCGCTCCCGGTCCTCGCAGGCCTTGTTCTCGGCGACCGACACCGCCAGATCGGCGCACTGCTTGTACCGACCGACCGCAATCAGCTGCAACAGGATCTGACGGACCTCGGGGTTCTCAATGCCGGCCGACCAGGCCTCCAGGATGACCTGGTGCAGAGGCTGGCGAGCAAGCCGTTCCAGCTGGAGGCTTGGCAATTCCAGGCCGCGCCATTGCCCGGCGCCATGGCGTTTGACGTACGCCCCGAGCGCTTGGGCGCACTGGTCCTGACTGAGCGACTCGGGATCACCATAGAGCAATAGCGTGCTGGGTTCGACCTTCAAGACCGCGTCGAAGAGCTCTTGACGCATCTTGGCGACCCAGGCAGCCACGGGCCGCATGGACGGCTTCGGCAGCAGCACATGGGTATCAGAGAGGCTGAACAGCATCCGCTTGGCTGCCGAAACAGCAAGCGCGCCGGAGCCGATCAAATAATCGATTTCAGTGGCGGCCAAGAACTCGAGCACCGATCGGTGATGAAAGCGGACCCGGCCATACCCGCCCTCCGCGAAGATCGGCCTCTGCAGCAGCGTCTCAATCTCGCTGGATGTGAAGTCTGACAGCAGGTCATCCGGCACTAGCGGCGCGTCGCCCGAGCCTTCGACATCCGCGCCAGCGCTGTGGCGAATCGTGAGGCGGCGACTGAGGATGGCCGCGAGCGCCAGCCTCTGGACGCCAGTGCGCGCCCGGTCAAGGGTAAGCTCAGCCGGCTCCTTCCGCTTGGGGCGCGCGCGCAGCCTCGCCTTGATGTGACTCTTCAACTGCTCGTAGTGCGAGCGGATCTTTCCGTGATCCCGCCAGCTGTCGCATAGTTCGATCAGATCCTGCGGGCGGCGCGCGAAGTCCTCCGCGTGCCGGGCACGGATCTCCTCGAGCAGTTTCTCGGGGTTCTTGACGCCTTGGCCTCGGGCAAACTCGGCGATCTCATCGTCGGAGAACGGCAGCAGCGTCACTTCCCGGAAGGGCGGGGATCGATCCTTGTCGTCGTCGGTCGGCCCTTCCAGCGCCGTCCGGACGAACGATTCGCCGTGTCCTTCATCGATGGCGACCTTGGGCACCGGCAGCACGTCCGCGAACGCTCGTCGGTCTATGTCGACGGGGCGGGAGGTCACGACGACTGTTGCCCGACCCAGCGCCCCTTCCAGATCCTCGTGCACGCGCTTGAGCGCATTGCGAAAGTCTCCGTGTACCAGCTGCAGCTCGTCGATGGAGTCGAAGAAAAAGTAGCCGATCTGGGACGAAGACGCCCGCCAGTCGTCGAATCGCTTCTTGAACTGCTCGCCGGTGAGCGAAGACCGAATCCCGGTGGCGGCCACCGTTTCCAGCCGCAGGAAGAAGGCCGCCTCACCGCGCTTGAAGAGGTCGTCGGCCTGCGCTTCGCACTCATAGGTCTTGCCCGCCCCCGCCTCGGCGACCAGCAGGACGCGCAGGGACTGGAGCAGCGTGGACCATTCGATGGTTTGGCCGAGGTAGACATTTCCGCGGCTTTCGATGGACGCTTCCGAAGCGGCCTCGCTGGCGTTGACGCCAAATCTTCGTTCCATAGCCTCAGTTTAAGCAGCATGCCCAAACCGGCTAGTTGCGCCCGCTGTCATCACCCGTCCCACAGCGCGTCGCTCTTCCACACAGTCTCTCAAGCGGGTCGCTGCTGGTTCCCAGAGCGACGAATCCACAGTCCGCGTTTGCCTTCCTAAGGGCGGCTTTCGGGCGAGCTATTCACCGGGCGTGGTTACCTGCTTTCGCTGCAAAGCCGCCTCCCCTCACCCCCCCAAGCACCTCTCCACCCACCGCCACACCCCCTCGGGCCCCTGGAAGTCCTCCAGGCTGCGGGCGGGCACGTCGGGGTGCAGGCGGTTCCACAGGCGCGACAGGGTGGTGCAGGGGCCCACTTCCAGCACGCAGCGCGGGCCGCGTTCGGCCAGGGCGCCCAGGCACAGGTCAAAGCGCAACAGCTGCGCGGGCTGCACGGCCATGGCTTCTTGCAATGCGGGCAGCTGCCATTCCACCCGGGCGGTGGCGTTGGCCACCAGGGCCGTTTGCGGGGGGCGCCAGCGTTGGGCCTGCAGATGGGCGCGCCAGGGCGGCACGGCCGCGGCCAGCCAGGGGGTGTGAGACGCGATGCGGGCGCCGATGGGGGTGCAGCGGGCGCCCTGTGCTTCCAGCCGCGGGGCCCAGGCGTGCAGCGCGGTGACGGGGCCGCCCAGCAGCAGCTGGTCGGCCTCGCGCACGATGGAGGGGTGCAGGCCATCGGCCGCCACCTGGTCGGCCACCACCTGCCAGGGCAGGCCGCCCACCGACAGCAGGCCGGTGGGCTGGGCCGGGGCGGCGGCGTCCATGCAGGCGGCGCGGGCCTGGGCCAGGGCCAAGGCGGCGTCGACGTCGTACAGGCCGGCCACGGCGCCGGCCGGCAGCTCGCCCACGCTGTAGCCCAGCACGGCGGCTGGTGCGGGCAGGCCGGGGGCCAGCACGGCCCAGGCGGCCAGGCTCACGCCGGTCAGCAGGGGCTGGGCCACGGGGTTGGATTGGGCCCAGGGGGCGTCGGCCAGACGCTCGCGCCAGTCGGGCGCGGCCAGCAGATCGGCCATGCGGGCCAGCACGGGGCGGGCGGCGGCGTGCGCTTCCAGCCAGGGCAGCATGCCGGCGTGCTGGGTGCCCTGACCGGGGAACAGCAGGGCCAGGCTCACCGGGGCGGCCCCCCGGCGCACACGCGCTGCAGCCAGCAGGCGGCGGCCAGCAGATCGGCCGCGCCGCCGGGCGACCAGCGCCGCGCCACGAAGTGCCGGTGCAGCGCGGCCAGCCGCGCCCAAGCGTCGTTCTGCCCCATGCCGCCGTCGGCCAGGAAGGCTTGGCTCATGGCCTGAGCCTCACGCAGGCCGGCCAGGCCGCCGCGGTGGGCCAGGTTGGTGTCGTCCAGCACGGCCATCACCGCCAGCAGGCATTGGGCGCGGGCGGCGTCCCAGCCCCAGCCGGCGGCCAGGGCCTGCTGCAGGGCCGGCCAGGCCACGTCGAACAGCACCGGCATGCCGGCGGCGGCCTCTTCGTTGGCGCCACGCAGGCCGTGCGCGCGCACGGCCGCGCCGCCGTGCGAAGGCGGGGTGAGCCGCGCGCGGTCGACCAGGGCCGGACCCCAGACGGTCTGCAGGGTGTGACGCAGGCCGGCGGGGGTGAGCGCCAGGCCCTGGGCCAGGCGCCAGCCGGCGGCGGCGCACAGCAGGCCCAGGTTGAAGATGGCGCCGCGATGGGTGTTGATGCCGCCGGTGGCCACCAGCATGCGGCGCTCGGCCTGGATGCCGCAGGCCTGCAGGGCCGCCCAGCCGGCGCCCTCGAAGCCCAGGGTGGCCAGGCGCGGGTAGGCGTGGCGCAGCGCGAACAGGCTGCGCAAAAAGGTGCCGGCGTCCATGTCCTGGTGGCTGCCGGTGTCCACATAGGACACCAGGCCCGGCTTGGGGTGCAGGGCCAGTTCGTCGTGCAGGGCCAGGGTGGCGGCGCGGCCGATGGCAGCCAGGGCGGGGCCGGCCGCGGGGTGCGGCGCGCGCAGGCCCGGCGCGCTCAGGCGCTCTGCAGGCAGGGGTCGCATGACCACGCCTCCACCAGGTCGACGCCGTCGATGCGGCGCACCAGCAGCGCACCCACCTGGCCGGCGCGCCAGGCGGCCCATTCGCGCCAGGCCACGGCGGCGCCGTCGGGCCACAGCAGCTCGCCATCCAGCCGGGGCAGGCCGGCGGGGGCGGCGGCCAGCACACGCACCACGGCGTCGGCCTGTTGGTGGGTGCTGACGGGCAGCAGCAGGTCCAGGTCGGAGCCGGGGCGCACATAGCCCAGGCCGGTGAGCTGCTGCCAGCCGTGGCTGCCGTAGACGCGGGCCGGCACCTCCAGTGCATCCAGCTGCGCGCACAGGGCCTGCCAGCCGGCGCGCTGCGGCGCGCCCAGCGTGGGCAGCACCTCGGCGGCCAGCGGGAAGGCGTCGACGAACAGCACCTCGTCCGCGCGCAGGGCCAGGGCGATGCGGGCCCGGCCCAGCGACAGCGGCGCGGGCAGCCCGGCGGCCAGCGGGGTGTCGGCCGGCAGGCCCGGCGCCTGGCGGCTGACGACCACCGGGTGGCCGTGGTGGGCCCACAGCGTCAGGGCCGGCCGGGCAGCCAGGTGGGCGGTGTCGGCCAGCAGGCGCTGCCAGGCGCTGTCACGCAGGCGCAGCAGCTGGTGGCGTTGCAGGGAGAGCATGGTGGGGCGGGATGCGGGGAAGGCTCAGGCCGCGTCCAGCACCTGCTGGATGACCGGGGCGGCGCAGCGGCGCCCTGCCCGCTCTGCGCCCAGCGCGGCACGCTGGTCCTCGCGCGGGGCGGTCTGCAGGGCCTGGCGCAGGGCGGCGGCCAGGTCACCCTCCCACAGGCCCTGGATGCCGCCCATGGCCACGTAGTTGGCCACGCCGGGGGCGAACACCGGGTTGCTCTGCGACAGGGCCTGCAGCCGCTCCTCGGCAATCTTGGTCACGCGGGCCATGGCGGGCAGGCGCATGACGCGGATCTCGGCGGCCGGCAGGGCGTAGCAGGCGTCGGCCATCAGCCCAGTGGCCAGAAAGCCGCCGGACAGGGCCTGGTCGTACACCAGGGCGATGACGCGGTGGCCGCGGCGGCGGGCCTGGTCCACGCAGGCGGCCAGGTGGGCCATGGCGCGGTTGATGCCCAGCAGCTCGTCGTGGCGGCGCAGCTGCTGGCCCTGGGTGTCCACCAGCAGCAGCAGCGGGCGGCCGGGGTGCTGGGCCATCAGGTCCAGCACGGCACGGGCCTGGCGCAGGGCCAGCTCCACGCCGATGGGCGCATGGTCGATGGTGCCGATGACGGCCATGGGTTGGCCGTCGAAGGAGACGGTGCCGGTGATCAGGGCGCCTTCGGCCTGCAGGCCGTGGTCCGGCCCGAACAGGGCAGTGGCAAGCTCGTTCCAGTGCATCACGGGGTCTCCGGCAAGGCGGGGCGCAGCGGCCGCAGGGCGGCCACTTCCAGGTCGGGCACGCTGGCGGGTTCGGGCACGCCCAGGCGTTGCCACAGCTCGCGGGCGTCGTCGCAGCCCTGGGCCTGGCGCTGGCGTTCGGCCAACAGGGTGTGCTCGGCCTCCAGGGCGGCCAGGTCCAGGGGGCGCGGGCGGTCCAGCCAGTCCAGCGCGGCCTGGCGGAAGGCGGCCACGTCGTCGTCCACCAGCGCGTCGGCGTCGCCCAGCAGGTAGCGGTGCTTGCCGCCGGTGGTGCGCCACACCAGGGCGCGGTCGCGGGCGTCGAATTCCTCCACACCGTGCGAGGCCTCGATGACCTCCGGACCGGACATGGCCAGGCGGCCCACGTCGCTGATGATGACGCGGTCGGCGCAGCGCGCCACCAGGCCCATGCCACCGAAGCAGCCGTTGGCCCCGCCGATGAGCACCAGCACCGGCACGCCGGTGGCGCGCAGGTCGAACACGGCGCGCATCACTTCAGAGACACCGATCAGGCCGGCATTGGCCTCGTGCAGGCGCACGCCGCCCGATTCGGCCAGCAGCAGCACGGCGCGCGGCCGCTCGCGCTGGGCGCGGCGCAGCAGGCCCACCAGCTTGGCGCCGTGCACCTCGCCCACGCCGCCGCCCATGAAGGCGCCTTCCTGCGCGGCCACGAACACGTCCTGCCCGGCCAGCCGGCCGCGGCCGATGGCCACGCCATCGTCAAAGGACGAGGGCACGCCCAGCTGGGCCAGGTGCGGGCTGGTGATGCGGGCCTGGGGCGGCAGCCATTCGTGAAAGCTGCCGGCATCGAGCAGCGCGGCCAGGCGTTCGCGGGCGCTGCATTCGCTGTAGCTGAGGTTCATGGCTGGCGACTCCTCCATTCGGCCACCGCCTGGTCCAGGCGCAGGCTGACCACGGCCGGTGTGGCCCCCATGTCGTTCACGCTCACCCGCACGCCGGCCAGGCCGTGGCGGCGGTGAAAGTCCGCCACCACAGCGTCCCAGATGGGGCGGAAGCCCCGGGCGGAGGTCTCCACGCGCACCTCGCAGCCGGTGCCGGGCAGAGGCTCGAGCATCACCTCCAGATTGCCCGAGCCCACCACGCCCACCAGCACCGGGGCGAAGTCGCCCACGGGCAGCTGGCCGGGCAGCTGCCATTGCATTGATTCGAGTCCGATGTCCATGGCCGGTCCTCACCAGTTGCGGAAGCGGGTCGGCGGGCGGTAGAGCCCGCCGGAGGCCCGCACCAGGTCGCGCACGCTGCGCGCGGCCAGCAGGTTGCGCGTGGCGTCGCGCGGGTCCACGCCCAGGTCGGCCGGGCGCTGGATGATGCCGCGGTCGCGCAGGTTCTCCACCATGCGGGCGTCGCGCGCCAGGCCCACCGGGGTGTAGCCGGCCACGCCGCGGATGGCCTGCTCGCGCTCCTCGTCGGTGCGGCACAGCAGCAGGTTGGCCAGGCCTTCCTCGGTCAGCACATGGGTCACGTCCTCGCCGTAGATCATGATGGGCGGCAGGTCCATGCCGGCCTGCTCGGCCAGGCGCCAGGCGTCCAGGTGCTCGACGAAGGCGGGCTGCATGTGCTCGCGGAAGGTCTCCACCATCTGCACCACCAGCTTCTGGCCGCGTGGCGTGCCGCGGGCGCCGGGCAGGCCCTGGCGGGCCTGCTCGCCGGCCTTGAGCCAGGCCGGACTGGCGTGGCGGCGGCCGCGGGCGTCGGCCCCCATGTTGGGTGCGCCGCCAAAGCCGGCAATGCGCCCGGCGGTGGCGGTGGAGCTGTTGCCCGCCAGGTCCATCTGCAGGGTCGAGCCAATGAAGAGGTCGCAGGCGTAATGGCCGGCGGCCTGGCAGAAGGCGCGGTGGCTGCGCAGCGAGCCGTCGGGGCCGGTGAAGAACACGTCCGGGCGGGCGCGGATGTAGTCCTCCATGCCCAGCTCGGAGCCAAAGGAATGGATGGACTGCACCCAGCCGGCCTCGATGGCGGGGATGAGCGCCGGGTGCGGGTTGAGCGCCCAGTGCTGGCAGATCTTGCCCTTGAGGCCCAGCGACTCGGCGTAGGTGGGCAGCAGCAGCTCGATGGCTGCGGTGTCAAAGCCGATGCCGTGGTTCAGGCGCTGCACGCCGTACTCGGCGTAGATGCCCTTGATGGCCATCATGGCCATGAGCACCTGCACCTCGCTGATCTGCGCCGGGTCGCGGGTGAACAGCGGCTCGATCACATTGGGCTTGGGCGCCTGGACGATGAAGTCCACCCAGCCGGCCGGCACGTCGACGCGGGGCACCGTGTCCACCCATTCGTTGACCTGGGCGATGACGATGCCGCCGCTGAAGGCCGTGGCCTCGACGATGGCCGGTGTGTCCTCGGTGTTGGGGCCGGTGAAGAGGTTGCCCTGCGCATCGGCCGAGTGCGCGGCGATCAGCGAGACCTGGGGCGTGAGGTCGATGAAGTAGCGGGAGAACAGCTCCAGGTAGGTGTGGATGGCGCCGATCTGCAGCTGCCCGCGCGAGAGCAGGCCGGCCAGGCGCAGGGCCTGCGGGCCGGAGAAGGAGAAGTCCAGCTTGCGGGCGATGCCGCGCTCGAACACGTCCAGGTGCTCGGGCAGGGCCAGCACCGACTGCACCATGTGCAGGTCGTGCACGCGCTGCGGGTCCACCTGGGTCAGGCAACGGGCCAGGAAGTCGGCCTGCTTCTGGTTGTTGCCTTCCAGGCAGACGCGGTCCTCGGGTTCGAGCACCGCTTCGAGCAGGGCCACCAGCTGGCCGGCCTCGACCCGCTTGCCGCGGGCCAGGGCGCTGGCGCGTTCGAGCCGGCGCTGCCGCCGGGCGGCCCGCTGCGACCAGGCGCCGGGGGAGACGGGGGCGTTCATCAAAGCCACCTTTCGTGTGAGGGGCCGCTCACTGCGCACCGGGCATGGCGCCCATGATGGCGTCAGGCAGCGCGGTGGAGATGGACGGGAACAGGCAGATCAGCAGCACCGACAGCAGCATCAGGCCGACGAAGGGCATGACCCCCCAGATGATGTCGCGCAGCGGAATGTCCGGGGCGATGTTCTTGATGACGAAGAGGTTCAGGCCCACCGGCGGGTGGATCAGGCCGGTCTCCATCACGATGGTCATCAGCACGCCGAACCAGATCAGGTCGAAGCCCGCGGCCTTGAGCGGCGGCAGCACGATGGGCGCGAGCATCAGGATGATGCTGACCGGCGGCAGGAAGAAGCCCAGCACGATGACCAGCAGCAGCACCAGGGCCAGCAGCACCCACTTGGAGAAGTTCATCGCGACGATCCAGGCCGCCGTCTCCTGGCTGATGTGCAGGTAGCTCATCACGTAGGAGAACAGCAGGGACATGCCGATGATGAACATCAGCATGGTCGATTCCTTGAGCGTGGCCGCCAGGATGGGGGTGATGTCGCGCAGGCGCCAGACGCGGTACACGACGGCGATGAGCGCCAGGGCCAGGATGGCGCCCAGGCCGGCCGTCTCCGACGGGGTGGCGATGCCGCCGTAGAGCGCCACCATCACGCCGATGAGCAGCACGACGAAGGGCACCACGCGGGGCAGCATCTCCAGCTTCTCGCGCAGGGTGAAGTGGTCGTGGTTGAGCAGGGCCGAAGGCACGCCGTTGGCGTCCCATTCCTTCTGGGCCTGGCGGTATTCGCGCTGGTAGTTGAAGACCGCGTAGGTGGCAAAGAGGCCCACCAGCAGCAGGCCCGGGCCCACGCCGGCCAGGAAGAGCCGGCCCAGCGACTGCTCCGCCGCCACCGCGTAGAGGATCATCGTGATGGAGGGCGGCAGCAGGATGCCCAGCGTGCCGCCGGCGGCGATGATGCCGGCCGCGAAGCCCGGCGAGTAGCCGCGCTTGCGCATCTCCGGGATGCCGCTGGAGCCAATGGCCGAGCAGGTGGCCGGGCTGGAGCCGGCCATGGCGGCGAACAGCGCGCAGGCGAACACATTGGCGATGCCCAGGCCGCCGGGCAGCTTGTTCATCCACACATGCAGGGCGGCGTACAGATCCTGCCCCGCGCGGGATTTGCCGATGGCCGCGCCCTTGAGGATGAACAGCGGAATGGACAGCAGCGTGATGCTGGCCATCTCCTCGTAGACGTTCTGGGCCACCGTGTCCAGGGCCGATTCCGGCATGAAGCCGACCATGAAGATCACGCCGACGCTGCCCAGCGCGAAGGCGATGGGTGCACCGGAGAACATGATCAGGAGCGTGACCGCTCCGAACAGCAGACCGAGGGCAAGCATGCTCATGCTGCCACCTCCTTCACCGCAGGATCGCGCGCCGGACGGCACGCATTGGCGCTGGCCACCACCTGCAGCAGCAGCTGCAGCACCAGCAGGGACATGCCCAGGGACATCAGGCTGTAGGGAATCCACAGCGGCGGCGCCCAGGACGAGGAGGTGGTCTGGCCATCCACCCAGGCCTCGTGGCACAGGGACCAGGACTTCCAGGCGAAGAAGGCGCAGAAGCCCAGGCACATCAGGTCCACCAGCAGCTGCCGCAGCCGGTTGGCCCAGGACGGCAGCAGGGTGGCGAAGGCCTCGATGCCCACATGCCCGCGCAGCGACTGCAGGAAGGCGCCGCACAGGAAGGTGGCGCCCACCAGGCAGAACACCGCGGCCTCGTCCTGCCAGTCGGTGGAGGCCTGCAGGAAGTAGCGCGAGAGCACGCTGGAGGTGAGGATCAGCGCGGCGGCGAGGAGGGCCACCATGCCCAGGCCGAGCATGGTGCGGTTGACCCAGAGCATGGCCCGCCCCACCGGGCGCAGCCAGCCCGGCAGGTGGGGGTCGAGGCTGGCGGACACGCCGCCGGAGGAAGGGGCGCCGCTCATGTCACAGCAGCTTCTGGGCCGCGGCCAGCAGGCCGGCGCAGGACTCGTTGCGCTCGCCGAAGTCCTTCCAGGCGGTGTCGCGGGCGATGGCCTGCCACTTGGCCACGGTGGGGCCGTCCAGGTCGAAGACCTTGGCGCCGGCCTTGGCGTAGACATCGGCGGCGCGGCGGTCGTCGGCCTGGGCTTCCTGGCGGGCAAAGGTCTCCATCTCGGCGCCCAGGGCCATCAGCGCGTCCTGCTGGGGCTTGGTCAGGCGGCCGAAGACCTCCTTGGAAATCATCAGCGGCTCCAGCATGAACCAGTAGGCCTTGTTGCGGCCGGTGGTCAGGAACTTGGCGATCTCCTCCAGCTTGAAGGACAGGAAGCTGGTGGAGGAGGTCATGGCTGCCTCCATCGCACCGGTCTGCATGGCGGCGTAGATCTCGTTGGAAGGCAGCGAGATGACCGAGGCCCCGGCCTGCTTGAGCATCATGTCCATCTCGCGGCTGCCGCCGCGCACCTTCAGGCCCTTGGCGTCCTCGGGCGTCACCAGCGGGCGGGTGCGGCAGGCCACGCCGCCGGCCTGCCAGATCCAGCTGACGATGATCACGCCCTTGTCGTCCAGCACCTTGGCCAGGCGCTTGCCCACCTCGGCGGTCTTCCAGGCCGCGCCCTGCTCGTAGCTGGGCACCAGGGCCGGCATCAGGCCGATGTTGGTCTCGGGCACCTCGCCGCCGGCATAGGACAGGGGCACCAGGCTCATGTCCAGCGCGCCCTTGCGCAGGGCCGAGAACTGGGCATTGGTCTTCATCAGCGACGAGCCGGGATAGACCGAGGCCTTCAGGGCACCCTGGGTGCGCTTTTCCAGCTCGGCGGCGAACTTGCGGCACAGGCGGTCGCGGAAGTCGCCCTCGGTCAGGCTGCCGCCCGGGAACTGGTGGGAGATCTTCAGGCCGCCGCTCTGGGCCAGCGTGGCGCCGGTGGCGCCCAGCAGGGCCGTGCTGCCTGCGGCCTGCAAGAGGCTGCGTCGTGTGAAGTTCATGAGGCTGTCTCCGGTTGGGCGGGGGCGGCCAGCCAAGCTGAAGTCGCCTCCATGTATGCATGAGAGGCTTCAATGTATAAACAAACTTCAATTTGGCATTCAAGGATTACCCGAATGGCCCGGGCTTCCGGGGCGGGTGCACTATGCTTCGCATTCGGCACCTCATTTCCCCGCTCACCATGTCCTCGCCCCAACGCCTGTCCGAACAACTCCGCGAAGCCATCGAAGAGGAAGTGGCGACCGGGCGCCTGAAGCCCGGCACCCACCTGGACGAGCAGGAACTGGCCGAGCGCTTCGGCGTCTCGCGCACCCCCATCCGCGAGACGCTGAGCCTGCTGGCCGGCGAAGGGCTGGTGGAGATCCGGCCGCGGCGCGGCGCGGTGGTGGCCACGCTCTCACCCCAGCGCCTGGTGGAGATGTTCGAGGTGATGGCCGAGCTGGAGGCCATGTGCGCCCGCCTGGCCGCCCGCCGGGCCAAGGACAGCGAGCTGGGCCGCCTGCAGGACCTGCACACCCGCTGCGCCCAGGCCGCCCAGGCCCAGGACCCGGACGCCTACTTCTACGCCAACGAAGACTTCCACCAGGCGATCTACGCCGCCTCGCACAACGACTACCTGACCGAGCAGGCCAGCGCGCTGCAGCGCAAGCTGCGCCCCTACCGTCGGCTGCAGCTGCGGGTGCGCAACCGCATGCAGCGCTCGCTGCAGGAACATGCCGCGGTGCTGGAATCCATCCGCGCGGCCGAGCCCGAGCAGGCCGCACTGCAGCTGCGCAACCATGTGGTGGTGCAGGGCGACCGCTTCGCCGACCTGCTGGCCGAGATGCGGCAGGTCGAGGAAAGCCCGGTCAGCCCCTAGCTTCTAGCCCCTGACCCGGCGGCCGCGGACGGCGGGGCTCAGAGCAGCTCGCGCCGCAGCTGGTGGGCCGGCGTGAGGTAGCGGCCCACCGCCAGGCGCAGGAAGATCCAGGCCCCGATGCCGGTGGCCATGGCCAGCATCAGCACCACCATGATCTGGTAGCGCACGGCCACCAGCGGCGAGGTGCCCGCCAGGATCTGGCCGGTCATCATGCCCGGCAGCTGCACCAGGCCCACGGTCATCATGCCGTTGATGGTGGGCGTCATGGCCGCGCGCAGCGCGCTGCGCACCAGAGGCTGCACCGCCTGCGGGCCCGAGAAGCCCAGCACCAGGCGGGTTTCCACCTCGCCGGCGCGCAGGCGCAGGTCGCTCTGCAGGCGGTCGGCGGCCAGGGCCACGCTGCTCATCACATTGCCCAGGATCATGCCGGCCAGCGGGATGATGTACTGTGGCTCGTACCAGGGGTGCACCTGCACCACCACGCCGATGACATAGCCCAGCGTCAGCACGGTGGACAGGGTGAGCGCCACACCGGCCATGCCCTGGGCCCGCGGCAGCGGCGTCTTGAGCCGGCCCACGGCGGCGCGGGTGGCCACCGCCGTCATGGCCAGCAGGATGAGCACCACCCAGTACCAATGCGCCGCGGCGAACACGCCGGCCAGGATCAAGCCCACGCCGTAGAGCTGCACCACGGTGCGCAGCGCGCCCACCACCAGGTCGCGCTCCAGCCCCAGGGCCTGGCGGATGGACAGGGCCACCAGCACGGCCACGAAACCCAGCACCCCGGCCAGCTGCCAGAGCGAGAGTTCGATCACGCCACCGCCGCTCATGCCGGGCGGCCCTCCGTCGGTTCGACCACACCGGCCAGGAAGGCGCGCAGACCGCTGTCGGCCTGGGCGTCGGAGGCATCCAGCACCGAGACCGGCGCATAGGCCTTCACCCGCCCCTTGACCAGGTACAGCACCCAGCCGCCCAGGGCCCGCACGAACTCGGGCTGGTGGCTCACCGCCACCACCGTCATGCCGCGGGCGCGGCACAGGCGGGTCAGCACCTCCACCACGCGGGCGGTGTTGGGCGGGTCCAGCGCCGAGGTGGGCTCGTCCAGCAGCAGCACCTGCGGGTCGCCCAGCAGGGCGCGGGCGATGGTCACACGCTGCTTCTCGCCGCCGGAGAGCTGGGCGGCGTCGCGGTCCAGCAGGGTCGCATCCAGCCCCACCTCCTGCAGCACCGCGGCCAGGCGCGACTCGCCCAGGTCCAGCGCGTGGCCGGGCGGACGCAGGCACAGGTTGTCGCGCACCGTGCCTTCGAACAGCACCGGCGTCTGCATGACCATGGCGGCGCGGCGGCGCAACTGGCGCGGGTCCAGCTGGCAAATGTCCTCGCCGCCCAGGCGGATGGCGCCGCGGCCGGGCTCGGCCAGGCGGTTGAAGCAGCGCAGCAGGGTGGACTTGCCCGAGCCGGAGGGGCCGACCAGGGTCAGCACGCCGCCGGGCTCGACCTGGCAGCAGATGTCCTGCAGCACCTCGGTGGCGGGGCGGCCACCGGCCGCTGGCTGGGTGACCGAGAGGTGATCGACCTCGATCAGCGCGGGGCCGGACGCGGCGCTTCTCATCGTGACTCCCGTTCCGGCTCGCCCTGCTCGCGCCGGCGGTAGGCCCCGGGCGGCAGACCGGTCCAGCGGCGGAAGGCGCGGTGGAAGGCGCTGGCGTCGTGGAAGCCCAGCTCCAGCGCCAGTTCGTCGACGCTGGCCTGGCTGCTGACCAGGCGGTCGATGGCCAGGTCGCTGCGCAGCCGGTCCTTGAGTTGCTGGTAGCTGGTGCCCTCGGCCTCCAGCCGGCGGCGCAGCGTGGTGGGGTTGGTGCCCAGCTCGGTGGCCAGCTCTTCCAGCAGCGGCCAGTGGGTTTCGCCGGCCTGGATGGAGGCCTGGCGCAGCCGGCGGCGCAGGCGCGCGGTCCAGCTGTCGTCGTTCTTGTAACGCAGGAAGACCGACTGCGGCGCGGTGGCCAGGAAGGACTGCAGCGTCTCGGCGCTCTGCACGATGGGCGCGCGCAGCAGTTCGGCGTCGAAGCGGATGGCGGTCAGCGGCTGCTCGAAGCACAGGTGCTCGCAGAACATGCGGGTGTACTCAGCGGCATGGTCGGGCCGCGGGTGGGTGAAGCTCACCTCGTCCAGCACGAAGCGCCGCCCGATCAGCCAGCACAGCAGACCGTGGGTGAGCACCAGAAAGGTCTCGTCGGCGAAGCGGCGGTCGGCCGCGTCGGCGATGCGGTTGTGCAGGCGCAGCTCGGCCCGCGGGCCCTGCACCACCAGTTCGCCCGCCACCTCGTCCAGAAAGACCGCAAAACCGCGCAGGATGCGCTTGATGGCGCGCTCCATCGTCGTGCAGGAGATGACGGCCTGGCACATCAGGGCATAGCTGCCCACCTTCATGCCGCGGCGGTCCAGACCGAAGAACTCATCGTCCAGCGCCCGACCCACCGCCAGCCACAGGGCCGAGAAGGCCGAGGCCGGCACCCGCGCATGGGCCATGCCCAGCCACTCGGCCGGGATGCCGGCGGCGGCCAGGGCCTGCAGCTGGGCCGCCGCCGGCAGCTTGGCCACCGCCGCACGGACGAAGTACATCGAGACCGTGTCCTTCTCGATGGGTGCCCCCTCGTCCATGCCGTCCTGCGTCGTCATCGGTCGGGATTATCGCCGCCGCCCCCCAGCCCCCCCGGGGGCGCCCACCAGACGGTCAAGGGGCGGCACCTGTCCAAAAACACCACCTGCCTGACGGGTGAGGTCATGGCGCCGGGGCGGCCAGCTGCCTACAGTCGGCTTTCCAAGGAGACAAAACCATGAGCGAGCTGACCGCCGAGTTCAAGGCCCTGGCCAACTACCGCCCGCAGCACAAGGTGCGTTTCGTCACCGCGGCGTCGCTGTTCGATGGCCATGACGCGTCCATCAACATCATGCGGCGCATCCTGCAGGGCATGGGCGCCGAGGTGATCCACCTGGGCCACAACCGCTCGGTGGAAGAGATCGTCACCGCCGCGCTGCAGGAGGACGCCCAGGGCATCGCCCTCAGCTCCTACCAGGGCGGCCATGTCGAGTACTTCAAGTACGCGGTGGACCTGCTCAAGGCCCAGGGCGGCGCGCACATCCAGGTCTTCGGCGGCGGCGGCGGCGTGATCGTGCCGGCCGAGATCCGAGAGCTGCAGGCCTATGGCGTGGCCCGCATCTACAGCCCCGAGGACGGCCAGCGCATGGGCCTGCAGGGCATGATCGGCGAGATGGTGATGCGCTGCGACCGGGAGCTGTCCTCCCTGGCCCCGCGCTCGCTGGACGCCATCACCGGCCACGGCCCGGCCGCCTGGCGCGCCCTGGCCCAGCTCATCACCGCGCTGGAAAACCACCAGGCCGACGCGGCCCTGGTGGCCGAGCTGCACCAGCGCGCCGGCCAGCTCAAGACGCCCGTGCTGGGCATCACCGGCACCGGCGGCGCCGGCAAGTCCAGCCTGACAGACGAGCTGGTGCGCCGCTTCCGCCTGGACCAGGACGACGCGCTGCGCATCGCCGTCATCAGCATCGACCCCTCGCGCCGCAAGAGCGGTGGCGCCCTGCTGGGCGACCGCATCCGCATGAACGCGATCGGCCCCTGGTCGCAAGGCCCGCGCGTCTACATGCGTTCGCTGGCCACCCGCGACACCGGCAGCGAGATCTCCGCGGCCCTGCCCGACGTGCTGGCCGCCACCAAACTGGCCGGTTTTGATCTGATCATCGTCGAAACATCCGGCATCGGCCAGGGTGACGCCGCCATCGTGCCGCATGTGAGCGTGCCGATGTACGTCATGACGCCCGAGTTCGGCGCCGCCAGCCAGCTCGAGAAGATCGACATGCTGGACTTCGCCGAGTTCGTGGCGATCAACAAGTTCGACCGCAAGGGCGCGCTGGACGCGCTGCGCGACGTGGCCAAGCAGGTGCAGCGCAACCGCGAGGCCTTCACCGAGTCGACCGATGCCATGCCGGTCTTCGGCACCATGGCCAGCCGCTTCAACGACGATGGCGTGACCGCGCTGTACCAGGCGCTCAAGACCCGCCTGGCCGGCCTGGGCCTGCCGGTGAGCGAGGGCCGCCTGCCCCGCGTGGCCACCCGCCACAGCACCCACCAGGTGCCCATCGTGCCGCCGGCCCGCACCCGCTACCTGGCCGAGATCGCCGGCGGCGTGCGGGGCTACAAGCAGACCGCGCGTGACCAGGCCCGCCTGGCCCGCGAGGTGCAGCAGCTGCGGGCCGCCCGCCAGATGCTGCTGGCCGGCGCCCCCGAAGCCACCGACGCCGACCGCCTGGCCACCCTGGCCGAGGCCCGCGAAGCCCGTCTGCAGCCCGAGGCACGCCAGTTGCTGGCCCAGTGGCCGGACATGCAGAAGGCCTATGCCGGCGCCGAGTACGTGGTGAAGATCCGCGACAAGGAGATCCGCACCGCGCTGACCCACACCACGCTGTCGGGCAACACCATCCGCAAGGTCGCCCTGCCCGGCTACGAGGACCATGGCGAGCTGCTGAAGTGGCTGATGCTGGAGAACGTGCCCGGCAGCTACCCCTACACCGCCGGCACCTTCGCCTTCAAGCGCGAGGGCGAGGACCCGACCCGCATGTTCGCCGGCGAGGGCGACGCCTTCCGCACCAACCGGCGCTTCAAGCTGGTCAGCGAGGGCATGCCGGCGCACCGCCTGTCCACCGCCTTCGACTCGGTCACCCTCTACGGCAACGACCCGGACCTGCGGCCCGACATCTACGGCAAGATCGGCAACTCCGGCGTCAGCATCGCCACGCTGGAGGACATGAAGGTGCTGTACGACGGCTTCGACCTGTGCTGCCCGACCACCTCGGTGTCGATGACCATCAACGGCCCGGCGCCCACCATCCTGGCGATGTTCATGAACACCGCCATCGACCAGCAGCTGGCCAAGTTCCGCGCCGACAACGGCCGCGAGCCCACGCCCACCGAAGCCGAGAAGATCCGCGAATGGGTGCTGGCCAATGTGCGCGGCACCGTGCAGGCCGACATCCTGAAGGAAGACCAGGGCCAGAACACCTGCATCTTCTCGACCGAGTTCAGCCTGAAGGTGATGGGTGACATCGCCGAGTACTTCGTGCACCACGACGTGCGCAACTTCTACTCGGTGTCCATCAGCGGCTACCACATCGCCGAAGCCGGGGCCAACCCGATCAGCCAGCTGGCCTTCACGCTGGCCAACGGCTTCACCTATGTCGAGGCCTACCTCGCCCGCGGCATGCACATCGACGACTTCGCGCCCAACCTGAGCTTCTTCTTCAGCAACGGCATGGACCCGGAGTACACCGTGCTGGGCCGCGTCGCCCGCCGCATCTGGGCGGTGGCGATGAAGGAAAAGTACGGCGCCAACGAGCGCAGCCAGAAGCTCAAGTACCACATCCAGACCAGCGGCCGCAGCCTGCACGCGCAGGAGATCCAGTTCAACGACATCCGCACCACGCTGCAGGCCCTGATCGCCATCTACGACAACTGCAACTCGCTGCACACCAACGCCTTCGACGAGGCCATCACCACCCCGACCGAGGACAGCGTGCGCCGCGCCATGGCCATCCAGCTGATCATCAACCGCGAGTGGGGCCTGGCCAAGAACGAGAACCCCAGCCAGGGCGCCTTCATCATCGACGAGCTGACCGAGCTGGTGGAAGAGGCGGTGCTGGCCGAGTTCGAGAAGATCGCCGAGCGTGGCGGCGTGCTGGGCGCCATGGAGACGGGCTACCAGCGCAGCAAGATCCAGGAAGAGAGCATGCACTACGAGATGCTCAAGCACACCGGCGAGTACCCCATCATCGGCGTCAACACCTTCCGCAACCCCAAGGGGGACCCGGTGCCGGAACACATCGAACTGGCCCGCTCCACCGAGGAAGAAAAGCAATCCCAGCTGCAGCGCCTGGCCGACTTCCATGCCCGCCACGCCGACGAGGCCCCGGCCCTGCTGGCGCGGCTGCAGCAGGCGGTGATGGACAACACCAACGTCTTCAGCGTGCTGATGGATGCGGTGCGCTGCTGCTCGCTGGGCCAGATCACCTCGGCGCTGTTCGAGGTCGGAGGACAGTACCGGCGCAGCATGTAACACGGCGGGCATGAGCCCGGCGCATCATCACCACGGTTGTTGGCATCGGGGCGCTCTGGCGCCCCGCCCCCGTTTCCAGACTTTCCCTTTCCACGATTTCCATTCAGGAGGAATTTCGACATGAGCATCCAGCACATTGGCGTGATCGGCGCCGGCACCATGGGCAACGGCATTGCGCAGGCCTGCGCGGTCGCGGGCGTGCCCGTCACCATGGTGGACATCTCGGACGCGGCCGTGCAGCACGGCATCGCCACCATCACCAAGAGCCTGGACCGGCTGATCAAGAAGGAGAAGCTGACCGAGGCCCAGCGCGATGCCGCCCTGGCCCTGATCAAGGGCAGCACCAGTTACGACGACCTCAAGGGCGCCGATCTGGTGATCGAGGCCGCCACCGAGAACCTGGAGCTCAAGCTGCGCATCCTGCGCCAGGTCGAAAGCCTGGTGGGTGAGAGCACCGTCATCGCCTCCAACACCTCGTCCATCTCCATCACGCAGATGGCCGCCGTGCTGGCCAAGCCCGAGCGCGCCATCGGCCTGCACTTCTTCAACCCGGTGCCGATGATGGCCCTGGTGGAGGTGATCCGCGGCCTGCAGACCAATGACGCCACCCACGCCCTGGCCGTGGCCTTTGCCGAGAAGCTGGGCAAGACCCCGATCACCGTGAAGAACCAGCCGGGTTTCGTGGTCAACCGCATCCTGTGCCCGATGATCAACGAGGCCATCTTCGTGCTGGCCGAAGGCGCGGCCAGCGCCGAGGACATCGACACCGGCATGAAGCTGGGCTGCAACCACCCCATCGGCCCCTTGGCCCTGGCCGACATGATCGGCCTGGACACCATGCTGGCCGTGATGAACGTCTTCTACGACGGCTTCAACGACCCGAAGTACCGCCCGGCCCCGCTGCTCAAGGAAATGGTGGCCGCCGGCCGCCTGGGCCGCAAGACCGGCCGCGGCTTCTACAGCTACGAGTGAGCCGTTCGCCCATCCGGCCGCACCCGCTTTCCCTGTTTTCTGACTGAAGTGACCACCATGAGTGAATACATCGCCCCCCTGAAGGACATGCAGTTCGTGCTGCGCGAGCTGGCCGACATGGACGCCGTCTCGGCCCTGCCCGGCCACGAAGAGGTGAACGCCGAGCTGGCCGACGCCATCCTGGAAGAGGCCGGCAAGTTCGCCAACGGCGTGCTCTCGCCGCTGAACTGGACCGGTGACCGCGAAGGCGCCCAGTGGAAGGACGGCGAGGTCACCACCTCGCCGGGCTGGAAGCAGGCCTACAGCCAGTTCGTGGACGGCGGCTGGAACGCCCTGTCCTGCCCCACCGACTTCGGTGGTCAGGGCCTGCCCCACATCATCTCGGCCATGGTCGAGGAGATGTGGAACGCCTCGAACACCTCCTTCATGCTCTGCCCCATGCTGACCCGCGGCGCCATCGAGGCGCTGCAGCTGTGCGGCAGCGACGAGCAGAAGGCCATGTACCTGCCCAAGATGGTGACCGGCGAGTGGACCGGCTCCATGAACCTGACCGAGCCGCAGGCCGGCTCCGACCTGGCGGCCGTGCGCACCAAGGCTGTCCCGCAGGCCGATGGCAGCTTCCGCATCCACGGCCAGAAGATCTTCATCACCTACGGCGAGCACGACCTCACCGACAACATCATTCACCTGGTGCTGGCCCGCACGCCCAACGCGCCGGAAGGCGTCAAGGGCATCTCGCTGTTCGTGGTGCCCAAGTTCATCGTGGGCGCCGATGGCAGCCTGGGCGAGCGCAACGACGTGCGCTGCGTCTCCATCGAGCACAAGCTGGGCATCCACGCCAGCCCGACCTGCGTGCTGGCCTTCGGCGACAACGCCGGCGCCACCGGCTGGCTGGTGGGCGAGGAGAACCGCGGCCTCGAGTACATGTTCATCATGATGAACGCTGCCCGCTACGGCGTGGGCCTGCAGGGCATCGGCCTGTGCGACCGCGCCACCCAGCGTGCCGCCGAGTACGCCCGCACCCGCGTGCAGGGCGTGGAGCAAGGTGGCAAGAGCCGCGACAAGGTGGCCATCGTCCGCCACCCGGACGTGCGCCGCATGCTGATGCAGATGAAGTCGCGCACCGAGGCCCTGCGCGCCGTGGCCGGCGTGACCGCCGCCGCCATGGACCTGGCCCACGGCCACCCGGATGCGGACGTGCGCAAGCAGCAGCAGGCCTTCGTGGACCTGATGATCCCCATCGTCAAGGGCTGGAGCACCGAGACCTCGCTGCTGGTGACCTCGCTGGGCGTGCAGGTGCATGGTGGCATGGGCTTCATCGAAGAGACCGGCGCCGCCCAGCACATGCGCGACGCCCGCATCACCGCCATCTACGAAGGCACCACCGGCATCCAGGCCGCCGACCTGATCGGCCGCAAGATCGCCCGTGACGGCGGCGCCACCATCGGCGCAGTCATCGCCCAGATGGAAGCCGTGCGGGCCGAGTTGGCCGCCGCGGACGATGCATCGCTGGCCGCCATCGGCGCCTCGCTGGAGACCGGCATCGCCGCGCTGAAGTCGGGCGTGGCCTTCATCCTGGCCCACCAGGGCGAGGCCATCCGCCAGGCCGCGGCCGGTGCGGTGCCGCTGATGGAGCTGTTCGGCATCGTCGCCGGTGGCTGGCAGATGGGCCGCGCGGCCCTGGTGGCCCAGCGTCAGCTCAAGGCCGGCGAGGGCGACGGCGCCTTCCTGAAGGCCAAGCTGCTGACCGCACGCTTCTACGCCGACCATGTGCTGAGCGCCGCCCCCGGCCTGGCCCACACCGTGCTGCACGGTGCGGACGCCGCGCTGGAGATGGCCGACGAAGCGTTCTGAGCAGGCCCCCTGTGACGAACGACGGCTTCCCGCAGCGCATCGTCTGCCTGACCGAGGAGCCGACCGAGGTGCTCTACGCCCTCGGCGAGGAAGGACGCATCGTGGGCATCTCCGGCTTCACGGTGCGTCCGCCCCGCGCGCGGCAGGAGAAGCCGCGCATCTCGGCCTTCACCAGCGCCAAGCTCGACGCCATCCTGGCCCTGCAGCCGGACCTGGCCATCGGCTTTTCCGACATGCAGGCCGACATCGCGCAGGCGCTGATCAAGGCCGGCATCGAGGTCTGGATCAGCAACCACCGCTCGGTGCCGCAGATCCTGGCCTACGTCCGCCGCCTGGGCGCCATGGTGGGCGCGGCCGACAAGGCCGAGGCCTATGCCGCCACGCTGCAGGCCCGGCTGGACACGGTGGCCGCCGCCGCGGCCCGGCTGCCGCGCCGGCCCAAGGTCTATTTCGAGGAATGGGACGAACCGTCGATCTCGGCCATCCGCTGGGTCAGCGAGCTCATCGGCATCGCCGGCGGTGACGACATCTTCCCCGAGCGCGCCCGCGCCCCGCTGGGCCGCGACCGCATCCTGGCCGACCGCGACGAGGTGATCCGCGCCGCGCCGGACCTCATCATCGGCTCCTGGTGCGGCAAGAAGTTCCGCCCCGAGCAGGTGGCCGCCCGCCCCGGCTGGGAGGCCATCCCCGCCGTGCACGACGGCGAGCTGCACGAGATCAAGTCCCCCTTCATCCTGCAGCCCGGCCCGGCCGCGCTGACCGACGGGCTGGACACCTTGCACCGCCTCATCACCGCCTGGGCCGCGCGGCATGCCGCCGGCCACCCGGCCTGAATCCACCCCAGAGAAGAGGAGACACCATGTTCAAGGCCCTGCTGCTGAACCGCAACGCGGACAAGAGCACCACCGCCACGCTGACCGAGCTGGACGACAGCGCCCTGCCCCCCGGCGACGTGACCGTGCGCGTGGCCTGGTCCACGCTGAACTACAAGGACGCCCTGGCCGTCACCGGCCGTGGCGCCATCGTCAAGACCTGGCCCATGGTGGCCGGCATCGACCTGGCCGGCACGGTGGAGGCCAGCAGCCATCCCGACTGGCAGCCCGGCGACGCCGTGGTGGTCAACAGCTGGGGCCTGGGCGAGACCCACTGGGGCGGCCTGGCCCAGAAGGCCCGCGTCTCGGCCGACTGGCTGCTGAAGGTGCCCGCGCCCTACAGCCTGCGCGACACCATGGCCATCGGCACGGCCGGCTACACCGGCGCACTGTGCGTGCAGGCCCTGCTGCGCCACGGCATCACGCCCGACAAGGGCCCGGTGCTGGTGACCGGCGGCAGCGGCGGCGTGGGCGTGGTGGCGGTGGCCCTGCTGGCCGGCCTGGGCTTCGAGGTGCATGCCTCCAGCGGCCGCCCGGCCCTGGCCGAGGGCCTGAAGGCCCTGGGCGCGGCCGAGGTGATCGACCGCGCCACCCTGGCCGCCCCCGGCAAGCCGCTGCAGAGCGAACGCTGGGCCGGTGTGGTGGACACCGTGGGCAGCCACACCCTGGCCAATGCCTGCGCCGCCACGAAGTGGAACGGCGCGGTGGCCGCCTGCGGCCTGGCCGGTGGTGCGGACTTCCCCGCCACCGTCATGCCCTTCATCCTGCGCGGCGTGACGCTCTACGGCATCAACTGCGTCTACGTGCCCAACACCCAGCGCACCGAGGCCTGGGCCCTGCTGGCCCGACACCTGCCGCCCGCCCGCCTGGCCGGCCTGGTGCAGGAGATCGGCCTGTCGGAGGCCATCAGCGCCTCGGCCGACCTGCTGGACGGCCGCCTCACGGCCAACCGGGTGGTGGTGGACGTCAACCGCTGAACGCAGCGCGCCGCCGCACGGCGCGCCCGTCGTTCAGGCCGCGCCGGGCAGAAGCGCCTTGGCCGCCTCGATGCGCAGGGCCAGCGGTACCCGGGGGTCGCACATCACCGCCTGCAGGAAGGCGCGGGGGTCCGTGACGTCCGGGCCCGGCCCCACGCCGGCAGGCGTGGCGCCGGCGGGAGCTGCGGGCGTGGCTTCAGCCTGCTGAGGCGGCTGCGCGGCGGGAGTCAGCTGGGCCATCGCCTCCGCCCAGGCCGCGGGGCCGATGGTGCTCAGCCCGCGCAGCAGCGCCGCCTGGGCCTCGTCGCGCGGCGGGATGTCCAGCCAGGGCGTCTCGGCAAACACCGGGGCCAGGTCCGGCGAGACGAAGGCCGACCAGCATTCACCACCCGGCTGCCCGGCCGGAACGGCCGCCACATGGGCCACACCACCCGGTGCGGCCGCATCCATCCTCGGCCAGGCCCGCCACTGGCGGGCGGGCAAGGCCGGCAGATAGCGCGCGACCAGCCCCTGCCAGCAAGCCTGCGCCTGTGCGACATCCACCGGCCGTGCCAGAGACACCCAGAGCTGCAACGCGTCGCGCCCGTTCACCGCCACCGCCGGCGCGGGCAGACCCAGCTCGGACTGCAGGCCCTGCCACAGCCCGCCCAACGCAGCGGTGTCCACCGGCGCGGTCAGCTCCAGCACCAGGGCGCGCGTGCGTCCCCGGGTATCCAGCAAATTGTCGGACGTGCAGGGGTCTGCGGAAGTCAGAAACAAGCGATGGCGTTCAGCGCTCAGCGGGGACATGGGGGGAGGAAGCAACACCAGACAGCGGCGGATGCCGAGAGCGTACACGGTCCTGCTGTCCGAAAGCCCATCGGATGTCCTTTGGGACCGCATCTTCAGGATGTCCGGATTCGCAGCAATTGCGTCTCTTGGCGCTGTCCTGCGCCCATGAGAATCCCACAGACCGGGAGGACGGTCGACGCAAACGGATGGCGCACACGGCGCCACGTGCACCGGCCACGGAACACCCCGCCCGGACAAGGAGGATGACCATGGTGGATCGCATCATCGCGACGCCGGAGGCGCTCGAGCTCTTGCGCCTTCTCAAGCACAAGCACGGCCCGCATCTGCTGTTCATGCAGTCGAACGCGTGCTGTGATCACAGCCCCATCTACTGCTACAAGAAAGGCGAGTATCAGGTGTCGCCACACGACGTCCTCATCGGTGCTGTTGATGGTGTACCGTACTACGCGGACAGGACTCAGCATGCCCTGTTCCAGAACACCCAGGTGATCATCAGCGTCGTCCAGGGCGATCGCAGCGGCGATCTTTCGCTTGAGGGGACCGAAGGCGTCATCTTCCGCCTGACGTCGCGCCAGCTCTCCGCCTCGGAATGCGCCGAGCTGGCGTGACCGGCACTGACCTGAGCCTCCGGAGGAGTGCGCCACGCATGGTCACCTTCATGGCCTTTGTGCGCCGTCAGGCGGACGGCAGCTGCACTGTCGAGTTTCCGGATCTTCCTGGTTGCGTCGCCGTGGCCGCCCATCCGGAACATGCCGGCGCCCTGGCGGGGGATGAGCTGGCACGGTACCTGGCAGCACTCACCCAGTTCGGGGAACCCATCCCAAAGCCCTCCAGCAATGCGCAGTTGGCACACGACCCGCGCCGGGGCAACGCCGAGTTGGTGGCGTTCGGGATCGACCCCAGGCTACTGGGTCTGGCGCATGCGTTGACGTACCACACGCTCTAGCCAGCACGCCCTCGACGCCCGTTGCGGCGCAGCTCCTGCGGTGAACGGCCGAAGACGGCGACGCAGCTCCGACGCATCCGTTCCACGGTGCCAAAGCCGAGGTCAGAGGCAATACGCTCAAGGGGCTCTGCACCCTGCTCGATCCGCGGGCGGGCCGCCTCCAGGCGCATGCGCTCGATGGCCTTGGCGGGCGTCATGCCCGTGGCGTTCAAGAAGATGCGGCTGAACTGGCGCGCACCCACGCAGGCGATGTCGGCCAATCGGCCGACACTCAGGTCCTCGCGCAGATGTTCACGGGCAAAGCACAGGACCTCCCGCACGCGCCCGGATGGCGGTGCCAAGTCCAAGAGGGCCGAGAACTGTGACTGCCCTCCCAGTCGCCGGTGATAGATCACCATGTCTCGGGCCACCCCGCGGGCGGTCTCTGGCCCGCAGTCCTCTTCGATCAGGGCCAACGCCAGATCGATGCCGGCCGTCATGCCGGCCGATGTCCAGACACCCCGGTCATGGATGAAGATTCGGTCCACTTCAACCTGCACATGGGGGTGGCGGGTTTGCAACAGGCCGGCGTAGCGCCAGTGCGTGGTGGCCCGCCGACCATCCAGCAGGCCAGCGGCGGCGAGCACAAAGGCGCCCGTGCAGACGCTGCCCATGCGGTCGGCAGCGGCACCGCACACACGCATCAATGCCATGGTCGCCGTGTCCAGTGCCACCTCATGCGCTGCGGGCCCGCCCACCGCCAACACGGTCTCGCCAGGCCCGGCCGTCTCCAGCCGCTCGCTCGAGACAGTCACCCCGGCGCGGTCTTGCACCGGACCTCCCGTCGTGGACACGACCCTGAGCCGATAACCGGCTCCGAACAACTCGCTGGCAAGGTGAAATGCGCTGCAGGGACCGCTCAGGTCGAGCAGTTCGAATCCTGGATGCACGATGAACGAGACGGTCCGTTGCAAGTTCGTTCCCACACACCCCTCGTGGGGCAGCGCCAGTGTCGCAGATGCTCCCAAGGTTCCACCCGTGACCTGGGCGCACCGGACGCGGGCGCCCGGGCGCCACCGCCCCGTGCTGACTCAGGGGGCGCTCACCCCCGCCACCCCAGCACACGCGCCGGCAGGAACAGCAGGGCGCGGATCAGCGCGAACAGGGCCTCGAAGGTGATGCCCAGCAGGCGCAGCGGCAGGGTGATGAGCCACACCAGCGGCATCAGGAACAGGGCCAGCAGGGCCACGGGCCAGGCCAGCACGAACAGGATGCACCAGGCGACAAAGAGGGTCAGGGCTTTCATGGCGACTCCTTGGGGTGGCGGGGCTGCGTCTGATGCGCAGGATGACCAGGGCGCCAGGATGCGTCGGAGCCGCTGGCCCGTCCAGCGCCATGCGACAGACGGGCCGGCGGGCGGGACAGGCTGCACGCGGGCCGTTCAGGGCCGCGTCGTCGCGGCCAGTCGGAACTTCTCCCGGAAGGCGGAAGGCGACAAGCCCACCTCGCGCTGGAACAGGCGGCGGAAGGAGCTGACGTCCTCGTAGCCGACGGCGGCGGTGATGCTCTCCAGGCTCTGCCGGCTGCCTTGCAGCAGGCGCTTGGAGGCCTCCAGGCGCAGGGCCTGCAGGTAGGCCAGAGGGGCCAGGCCGGTGGCGTCCTTGAAGCGGCGCTTGAACTGGCGCTCGCCAAAGCCGAAGCGGCCGGCCAGGGCATCGATGGTGACCGGCAGGGTGTGGTGGACCTCCAGCCAGTCCTGCACACGCAGGATGCCCTCGTCGCCATGCCCGCGCGAAGGCCGCCACAGCGCATAGGGCGCCTGGAACTCGCGCACCCGATCCACCAGGAGGTGGTGGGCGCATTGTTCGGCCACCTCGGGCGGCCCCAGGCGCTGCAGCAGGTGCTGCAGCAGGTCCATCGCGGCGGTGGCGCCGCCGCTGGTCACCACCTGTCCGTCGTCGCACAGCAGCAGGCGCTCGTCCAGCCGCACGGCCGGATAACGGCGTCGGAACAGCGAGGCGAAGGCCCAGTGGGTGGTGGCGGCGCGGCCATCCAGCAGGCCGCTTTCGGCCAGCAGAAAGCTGGCGGTGCACATGCTGGCCAGCACCGCGCCCTGGGCATGCTGGCAGTGCAGCCAGTCGCCATAGCGCACGAAGCTGGGCAGGGCCTCGCGCAAGGTGAAGAGAAAGCCGGGGATGAGCACCAGATCGACCGGCCCAACTTCATCCAGCGCAGCGTCCACCGCCAGACGCTGACCGCTGAAGGTGGCCACGGGCCGCCCGTCCAGCGATGCGGTGGAGCACACAAAAGGAGGCTCGGCCGCAGCGCTGAAGCGGTTGGCCGCCCCCAGCACCTCCAGGGCCAGCGTGGCGTTGGCGGCGGCGCAATGCTCGGCCAGCAGCAAGCAGATCTTCATGGGGCCATGATGGCAGATCTGACACCTTTCATGTCATTTCTGCACCTGGCTGAAGGGGAGCGACCAGCCTAGAGTCTCCGCATCCCCTCATTCTTGTGTGCAGACGCTGTGAATCTCTGGTTTCGCCTGTTGATGATGTTGCTGCGCCGACCCTGGCGCCGGCCGGTACATGGACTGGACAGCACCGTGGTGCGCATGCGGGTCTGGCCGCTGGACCTGGACCTGAACCGCCATGTGACCAACGGCCGCTACTTCACGCTGGCCGATGTGGGACGCATGGACTTCGTGCTGCGCAGCGGTGCCCACCGGGTGGCCCTGCGCCACCGGGCCGTGCCCATCGTGGCCGATGTCTGGGGCAAGTTCCGTCAGGAGCTGCGCCTGTTCCAGGCTTTCGAAATCCACACCCGGCTGCTGGGCTGGGACACCAAGTGGATGATCACGGAACACCGCTTCGTGCGCGCGGGCCGGGTGATCGGCGTGGTGGTGATGCGCGGCACTTTCCGCAGTGCCCAGGGCACGGTGGACCCGCGCGAGTTCGCCCGCGAGATGGGCGAGGAGGCCTCGCCACCCCTGCCCGCCTGGGTGGAAGACTGGGGCCGCGCCTGCGATGGGCTGAGCGGCAGGCTGCGGCAGGAGGAGGGCCGCAAGCCGGCCGACGCGCCAAGCGTCTGAGGCTCAACGCATCTCGAACAGCTCTTGGTGGAAGGCGGCCGACGGCAGGCCGCGCGCCATGAAGTCCTTCACCAGGCTGCGGCCAAAGCCGGCCGGCCCGCAGAACCACAGGCTGGCCTGCTGCCAGCCAGGCACCTGGGCGCGGATGCGCTCGCCGTCGAGCAGGCCGTCGCGGCTATCCACCCACACATGCAGGCGCACGCCCGCGGCACGGGCGTCCTGCTGCAGCTTCTCAATGGCGGTGGCGTCCAGCACGGGCGTCGCGTGGAAGAGGTCGATCTCGGTGCCACGCTCAGGCCGGCGCGCCAGCTGTTTGAGCCGTGCGATGAAGGGCGTGATGCCGATGCCCGCCCCCACCCAGATCTGGCGCGACCGCCCGTCCTCGAAGTTGAAGCGTCCGTACGGGCCTTCCACGGTCACGCGCTGCCCTTCACGCAACAGCGAAGGCAGCAGGCCCGTGTGGTCGCCCAAGGCCTTGGTGACAAAGCGCAGGCGGCGGGTGGCCGGGTCCCAGGCCGAGGCCAGCGTGAAGGGGTGCGGCCCTTCCTTGGCATCGACGGTCAGGAAGGCGAACTGCCCCGCCTGGTGGCCCGGCCACCCGGGCTCAGCCACCAGTTCGGTCGCCAGCGTCTGCAGGGCCGGATATTCCTGCAGCGCCACCACCGTAGCCTGCACCCGGCGGCTGCGGCCCACCTGCCCGGTCAGCACCCACACGGCGCTGGCCACGCCGCCCAGCAGCAGCGGCAGCATCACCCAGCCCAGGGGCTGGCCCCAGTAGCTGAACTGCGTGAGCACCACGGTGTGGAACACCAGGGCCAGGTACAGCGCGGCCATCCAGGTGTGTGTCTTGGCAAACAGCTTGTACGGAATGCGCTTGATGAGGGCCAGCACCAGCAGCACCGCCACGGCATAGAAGGTCCATTCGCCCACGGTCTCGGCCAGGTGCCGCTGGCTGCCCAGCCAGGCTTGCAACGCATCCTGATCCGGTGCGGCGCCGCGCGGCGGCCGCGCGCCCCGGGTCACCCAGCCCCATTGCACCATCCATTTGCTGCCCTGCCCCAGCCACCAGTGGACGACGGACACCCCCAGGGCGGTGATGCCCAGCCACTTGTGCAGGCGGTACATCTTGTCCAGGCCGGTCAGCGGCGTTTCCAGCCAGCGCGGGCGGGTGGCCAGGATCATGGCCACCGACATGGCGGCGATGGCGACGACGCCGCTGTACTGCATGGCCACGGCGCGAAAGCCGAAGTAGGTCTGGGGCTGCAGCCAACGGGGATCGGCCCACAGCCACAGGCCGCTCAACAGCAGCAGGCCCACGGCGAAATGGCGTTGGAAGGCAAGCGTTCGCATGACGGGATCCATTCAACAGGCACGTTTCAATGAGAGCCACTGTGCCCGGCGAAATTGCAGGAAATGTGGAGCGATTTGCGACCCGTCAAATGGTTCAATCGGAGCTTCTCTGGTTTCCGCAGTTTGTCTGGATTTCCCATGGATTTGTCCCACAAGACCATCGCCATCACGGGCGCCGCCCGCGGCATCGGCCGCGCCATCGCCCTGACCCTGGGCCGCCGCGGCGCGGATCTGGCCCTGATCGACCGTGACCCGGAGGCCCTGGCCGCCACGCAGGCCGAGTGCCAGGCCCTGGGCGTGCAGGCCCGGGCCTACACCGCCAACGTGGCCGGCGAGGGCCAGGTGGATGCGGTGATGGCCCGCATCGCCGAGGACTTCGGCCGCTTCGACGGTCTGGTCAACAACGCCGGCATCACCCGCGACAGCCTGCTGCTGAAGGTGCGCGACGGGCAGGTGACCGACCGCATGAGCCTGGCCGCCTGGCAGGCAGTCATCGACGTCAACCTGACCGGCGTCTTCCTGTGCACCCGCGCGGCGGCCGAGCAGATGGTGCACGCCGGCCACGGCGGGGTGATCGTCAGCCTGTCCAGCGTGTCCCGCGCGGGCAACATGGGCCAGACCAACTACAGCGCGGCCAAGGCCGGCGTGGTGTCGATGACCACGGTGTGGGCCCGCGAGCTGGCGCGCTTCGGCATCCGCACCGGCGCCATCGCCCCGGGCTTCACGGCCACCGAGATCCTGCAGACCATCCCGGCCGAGACCATGGACAAGCTGCTGTCGGCGGTGCCGTTGCGCCGCACCGGCCAGCCCGAGGAGATCGCCCAGGCCGCGCAGTTCATCTTCGAAAACGACTACTTCACCGGCCGCTGCATCGAGGTGGACGGCGGCATCCGGCTCTGAGGCCCTGTCCGTGACGCCGCCGTGGCGGCGTCACGGTGCCGACATCCTCCCGCGCTATGGTCAGGACGTTTCATTCAGTCACATCCATCGCCGCAGTGGGAACCGTCGAGGCCCTTCTGGCGCAGGGTGGCCTGCACCCCCACTTCCAGCCCATCGCGGACCTGGCAGAGGGCCGCAGCGCCGCTCATGAAGCGCTGATCCGCATGCCGTCGGGCTGCCGCTGGCGCACGCCCGACGAGCTCTTCGCGGCTGCGCGTGAGGAGGGCTGCGCCGTCGCCCTGGAAATCGAGTGTGTGCGCCTGGCCTTGCGGGCCTGGATGGCGCTGCGCCCGGCGGGCCGGCTGTTCGTCAACCTCAGTGCCCAGGCCCTCGTCACCGCGCTGGCCCAGGCCGACCTGAACCTGCTGCTGACCCTGACCGAGGGCGAGGCCCTGTCCGCCAACGGCGTGGTCATCGAATTGACCGAACACGAGCGGGTGCGCGACATCGCTGCGCTGGAGGCTGCCGTGGCCCGGCTGCGGCGCCACAAGGTGCAGATCGCGCTCGATGATTTCGGCGACGGCCGCTCCAGCCTGCGGCTGTGGTCGGAGCTCAAGCCCGAGTTCGTCAAGATCGACCGTTACTTCGTGCACCAGTTGCCCCAGCACCCGGAAAAGCTGCAGACGCTGCGGGCGCTGATCCAGATCGCCCAGGTGTTCGGTTCGACGCTGATCGCCGAGGGCATCGAGACCGAGGACGAGCTGCACCTGGTGCGCGACCTGGGCATCCGCCTGGGCCAGGGCTGGCTGCTGGGGCGGCCGGCGGCCTTGCCGGTGGCCAGCGCCCTGCCCCCGGCGCTGGCCGTGATCGAGCGCAAGGACCTGGCCGTCTTCCCGGAGCGGCGGCGCACCGCCCACCGGCGCGCTGCCGTGCCGCAGGTGCTGCGGGAAATCGCGCCGGTCACGCCGGCCCTGAGCAACGACGACCTGCTGCAGCGTTTCTCGGCCGACGAAGCCGCGCACGCGATCGCCATCGTGGACGAAGGCCAGCGCCCTCTGGGCCTGGTGAGCCGCACGCGCTTTGTCACGCAGTACGCCAAGCCCTACTTCAAGGAGCTTTACGGCCGTCAGTCCTGCACGCTGTCGGCCAACCTGTCGCCGCGTCTGCTGGACCTGACCGCGGACATCGACACCCTGACCGCCGTGTTGACCAGCGAAGACCAGCGCTACCTGTCCGAGGGGGTGATCATCGTCGAGCATGGCCGCTACCGCGGGCTGGGTGCTGGTGAAGACCTGGTGCGCGCGGTGACCGAGGCCCGCATCGAGGCGGCGCGCCACGCCAATCCGCTGACCTTGCTGCCCGGCAACATCCCCATCACCCAGCACATCGAACGCCTGCTGGAGGCCGGCCGTGGCTTCGTGGCCTGCTATTTCGACCTCAACCAGTTCAAGCCCTTCAACGACCTGTACGGCTACTGGCGGGGTGACGAGATGATCCTGCTGGCTGCGCAAGCCATCACCCGCCAGGCGGATCCGCGCCGCGATTTCGTCGGCCATGTGGGCGGCGACGACTTCGTCGCACTGTTCCAGAGCGATGACTGGGAGGCGCGCAGCCGACAGACCCTGGCCGACTTCAACACCGCTGCCGCGGGGCTCTATGACGAGGCCGAGCGCCTGGCCGGCGGCGTGATGGCCGAAGACCGGCATGGCAATCTGCGCTTTCACCCGCTGACCACACTCAGCGTGGGGGCGGTGCAGATCGCCGAGGCGGCCCCCAACCTGCGCCCCGAGGATGTGGCCAATGCCGCGGCCCGGGCCAAGCGCCAGGCCAAGGCCCTGGGCGGCGGGCTGCACATGGACACACTCCGCCCCCCGCATCCTTCCCCTTCGGGACAGGCTCTCTCGGCCAACTGAGGCGAGAATCAAGGCATGTCCGGACATTCCATCCGGTGATGAGGAAGAGATGAAGATTGCCGTTGCAGGGACCGGCTATGTGGGCCTGTCCAACGCCGTGCTGCTGGCCCAGCACCACGAGGTGGTGGGTCTGGACATCGACGCCGACAAGGTGGCGATGCTCAATGCGGGGCGCAGCCCGATCGCGGACCGCGAGATCGAGGACTTCCTGGCCCACCGCAAGCTCGATCTGAGCTTCACGCTCGACAAGGCGCAGGCCTATGCGGGGGCCGACTACGTGATCATCGCCACCCCCACCGACTACGACCCCGCCACCAACTACTTCAACACCCGTTCGGTGGAGGCGGTGGTGCGTGACGTGATGGCCCTGGCCCCCGAGGCGGTGATGGTCATCAAGTCCACGGTGCCGGTGGGCTACACCCGGGCGCTCAGCGCCGAGTTGGGCTGCCAGAACCTGATCTTCTCGCCGGAATTCCTGCGCGAAGGCAAGGCGCTGTACGACAACCTGCACCCTTCACGCATCGTGGTGGGCGAGAAGAGCGAGCGGGCCCGGCGCTTTGCCGACCTGCTGCGCGAGGGCTCCCAGAAGCCCGACGCGCCGGTGCTGCTGACCGACAGCACCGAGGCCGAGGCGATCAAGCTCTTTGCCAACACCTACCTGGCCATGCGGGTGGCCTACTTCAATGAACTGGACACCTACGCCGCCACGCATGGTCTGGACACGCGCCAGATCATCGACGGCGTGTGCCTGGACCCACGCATCGGCGACCACTACAACAACCCGAGCTTCGGCTACGGCGGCTATTGCCTGCCCAAGGACACCAAGCAGCTGCTGGCCAACTACAACCAGGTGCCGCAGACGCTGATCCGTGCCATCGTGGACTCCAACACCACGCGCAAGGACTTCGTGGCCGACGACATCCTGCGGCGCCAGCCCAAGGTGGTGGGCATCCACCGGCTGATCATGAAGGCCGGCTCGGACAACTTCCGCGCCAGCAGCATCCAGGGGATCATGAAGCGCATCAAGGCCAAGGGCGTGGAGGTCATCGTCTACGAACCGGCCCTGAAGGACGAGAGCTTCTTCGGCTCCAGGGTGCTGCACGATCTGCCCAGCTTCCTGGCCCAGGCCGACGTGATCGTGGCCAACCGCCTGGTGCCCGAGCTGCAGGGCGTGCAGGACCGGGTCTACACCCGGGATCTGTTCGGTCAGGACTGAGCTTCCAGGACACCGCCCGGGCCGGGCGGTGGTCCGGACGGCCCCAGACGGCCCCACAAAGCGAAACGGCCTGCACATTGCTGTGCAGGCCGTTGGCTGTTTGGTGCCCAGGAGAGGACTCGAACCTCCACGGAGTTACCCGCTAGTACCTGAAACTAGTGCGTCTACCAATTCCGCCACCTGGGCAGGTGACTGAGGCTTTTGCTTCCGACATGCGTCTAAAGCAGCTGCCCCGGTAAGCTGCGCACTATAGCATGGTTTTTGAGGACCGCGCAAGCGTGGGGCGAGATTTCCGCGGACTAGCACACCCCCTAGGGTTTGCCCTATTCCCGCGAAAGACGGGCCAAAACCCGGCACTTTTTGTGTCAAGACGGAACAGTGGCCGTCGATAACCTTCCGACACAACTTCGCCGCCAGGGCCTCACAGAAGGCCCGAAGCGCCACCGTTTGATCGGAAGGACCCTCCTCATGAAGAAAACCCCCGCCCTGCACGCGGTCGCCCTGGCCGCCTGCCTTCTCACGTCCGCCCATGCGGTCGAAGTCGGCAATGGCGTGACCGTGGACGTGAGTGGCTACGGCACCGTGGCCGCCACCGCGACGAACGACGACCAACTGGAGTTCCGCTCCAAGGCCAGCCGCTCGAAGGGCGTCGGGCAATCCATCGACCTGGGCAACGATTCGCGTTTCGGCATCCAGGCGGTGGTCAAGTTCAACGCCGACCTGTCGGTCACCGGCCAGCTGGTGGGCCAGCGCCGCATGACCGGCGCCGAGGACGCCGACTTCGGACGCGACAAGGATTTCGATCCGCAGGTCGAATGGCTGTACGCCCAGTACAACGCCCTACCCTCGCTGAACCTGCGCCTGGGCCGCGTCGTGCTGCCGGCCTTCCTGCTGTCCGACTCCCTTAACGTCGGCTATGCGGCCCCCTGGCTGCGCGCGCCGCTGCACCTGTATTCCAGCCAGCTGATGAGCAACCTGGACGGTGTGCAGGCCAACTGGCGTGACAGCTTCGGTGGCGTCAACCTGTCGGCCCAGGCCACCTACGGCAAGGCCGAGGCCTACGGCGTGCTGCCGCACCTGGGTGCCTTCCACATCGACAGCAAGGACACTTACGCCTTCAGCGCCACCGCCGAATACAGCGACTGGACCGCCCGCGTGGGCACGGTGCGCCTGAACACCCCGTTCACCGGCATCCCGGGCATCGAGCCGACCATCCACGACAAGTACGTCAGCGCCGGCCTGCAGTACGACAACGGCTCGGCCCTGGTTCTGGGCGAATGGGCGCGCCGCACGCAGAACGCCATGCCCATGGTGGGCAAGGTCATCGAAGGCAAGTACGCCTACGTGGCCGCCGGCTGGCGCTTCGGCAGCGTGCTGCCGATGGTGATCTGGTCCAAGGCCGACAACGAGATGATGGGCGGCGCGGACAAGACCCACCCGTCGAGCATCGGTGTGAGCCTGCGCTACGACGTGGCCCCCAACATCGCCCTGAAGGCCCAGGTCGATCAGTTCAAGGCCAACGACCCGGAGGCCTTCGTCACCCCGGACGCCACCAGCCAGCGCAAGGTCTCGGTGTTCAGCCTGGGCGCCGACTTCGTCTTCTGATCGCTCCACCCGCAGGACACACAACATGAAGTATCAAATCATCCTGGGCGCCGCCCTGCTGTCGGGTCTGCTGGGTGCGGCCCATGCCGAACTGGTCGTCATCGGCGCCCCCGCGGCCGCCGCCCTGACCAAGGAGCAGGTGGCCGACGTCTACCTGGGCAAGAGCAACGCCGCCACGCCGGTGGACCTGCCCGAAGGCAACCCGCTGCGCGGCGAGTTCTACACCAAGGCCACTGGCCGCGACGCCGCCCAGGTGAAGGCCACCTGGTCGCGCCTGGTGTTCACCGGCAAGGGCCAACCGCCCAAGGAGTACCCGGACGCTGCCGCAGTGAAGAAGGCCGTGGCCGCCGATCCCAAGACCATCGGCTACATCGACAAGTCGGCGGTCGATGGCTCGGTCAAGGTACTGGTCACCCTGAACTGATCGGGAACGCCTGGCGGCGGGCACGGAGCAGCGCCCGCCGCCGGTCCCCTGGTTCTCAAAGCCTGCCCCGAAGGATCCGCACATGAAGTTCCGCACCAAGATCTGGATGCTGCCGCTGGCCGCCGCCGGCGTGTTCATCGTCGGCCTGAGCAGTGCCATCGTGGTGGGCCACAGCACCCAGACCACCCTGGCGCATCTGCAGAACGTCGACAACCCCTACCTGGACTCCATGCTGCGCGTGGGCCGGGATGCCGAACAGCTGCGCATGACGCTTCAGTCGGCCGCCTCCGAGGGCGACCCCGGCAAGCTCGACGAACTCAAGCCGCTGCAGGCCGATGCGGCCAAGGCGCTCGACACAGCCGCCGCGCTGGAAGGCAAGGCCGACAGCGCCCAGGCACTGCGCCAGTCCTTCAACGGCTGGCACGACACCGCGCTGGCCGCCACCAAGGCCATGCTGGACAAGCAGGACTTCTCGGCCCTGCTGCCGGCCATGCAGGCCAGGCAGGCGGAGTTCGAGAAGCAGCTGGCGACCCAGGAGGCCGCCGCCCGCGAGGCCCAGGCCGACAGCTTCACGGCCGCCACCCGGGGCGTGAGCCGCAACCAATGGCTGTCCGGCCTGACCGGCCTGGTCGTGCTGCTGGTGCTGGGTGTCACCTCCCACCGCGTCATCGTCTCCGTCTGGCGCGACATCGGCAGCGAGCCGATGGAGCTGGCCGGTGCCGTGCGCCGGGTGGCCGAGGGTGACCTGAACGTGCACATTCCCGTGCACCCCAAGGACACCCGCTCGCTGAGCGCGAGCTTTGCAACGATGACCCGCAGGCTCTCCGAGACGGTGCATACCATCCGGGAAGCGACCGACTCGATCACCACCGCATCCTCCGAAATCGCCAGCGGCAACCTGGACCTCTCCGCCCGCACCGAACAGACGGCCTCCAACCTGCAATCCACGGCCGGATCGATCGAGCAGCTGACCGGCTCGGTGCAGCAGAGCGCGGAAGTGGCCAACACCGCCAACGACCTGGCCCAGCAGGCCGTCCATGCCGCCATCCGCGGCAACGAGATCGTCGGCAACGTGGTCAACAACATGCAGGAGATCAGTGAGGCCAGCCGCAAGATCTCGGACATCATCGGCGTGATCGACGGCATCGCCTTCCAGACCAACATCCTGGCGCTGAACGCTGCAGTGGAAGCCGCCCGGGCCGGTGAGCAGGGCCGCGGCTTTGCCGTGGTGGCCGGCGAGGTGCGCACCCTGGCGCAGCGCAGCGCCAATGCCGCACGGGAGATCAAGACCTTGATCCTCGCCTCCAGCGAGAAGGTGGAAAGCGGTTCGCGCCTAGTGCAGTCCGCCGGCAGCGCGATGCAGGAGATCAGCGCCGACGTGGAGAAGGTCACCCGCATGATCGGCGACATCACCCACGCCACGCACGAACAGAGCAGCGGCATCGGCCTGATCAACCAATCGGTGGCCTCACTCGATGGTGCCACGCAGCAGAACGCAGCCCTGGTGGAGCAGGCCTCCGCCGCGGCCGAGAGTCTGAGGACCCAGGCCCAGCGGCTGAGTGGCGCCGTCGCCACCTTCCGGCTGGCGGCCCACCCCTGATTCCCGGTCAGGGGTATGTCCTCCCTCCTGCTCTCGTGGCAGCATAGGCGCGACGGGAGGGAGGTTCGCTGTGCTTGAATCATTCCGCCGGATGCTGCTCAAGGCCATGGGCAGCCCCCGCGACTTGCCCACCTGGCGAGAGCATGTGCTGCAGGCCTTGCTCACACTGATGCTTTGCCTGGGCGTGCTGGTGGCCCTGCCCAGCATGGCCCTGGCCTGGGACCGCTCGCTCTACCCGGTGCTGCTGCTCGATGCCCTGGTGCTGCTGCTGCTCGCGGGGCTGCGGCAGGCCAAGAGACTGCCTTTGCGCCTGCGCGCCGGCGGCCTGCTGGCCCTGGTGCACTTGCTGGGCACGGCCCTGCTCTGGTGGGTCGGCCTGGTGGGGCAGGCCTATCTGATGAGCGTACCGGTGCTGGCCGTCCTGCTGCTGAGCACCCGTGCGGCCCTGATGTCCCTGCTGGTCAATGCCCTGACTTGGCTGCTGCTGGGGGTGGCCGCCGACCTGGGATACGGCGCCCTGCATGCCGGCCTGGAAGGGCCGGCCGCCTTCACGGTCATCGCCCTCAACACGCTGCTGGCCGACGTGCTGATGGTCTCCGCCGCAGCGGCCATGCTGCATGGGCTGCAGGCCGCCGTGGCGGAACACCACCGCGCGGAGAACACCTTCCGCCAGATGGCCGCCCAGGTGCCCGGCGTGATCTTTCGCCTGTGCATCCAGGGCAAGGAGCGCCGATTCACCTATGTCAGCCCCGGGGTGGAGCGGCTCTACGGCCTGCACCCCGAGGAGGTGCTGCAGGACAGCCAGGCCCTCGAACGTCATCGACATCCCGAAGACCGGGACGGGCTGCAGACCCTCATCACCTCGGCGCGGCGGCAGAAGCAGCCCATCGCCACCGAGTTCCGCATCCTGGCCCGGGATGGCCAGGTCAAATGGGTGGAGCTGACCACCGCGCCGCCGGAAGACACGCCCGAGGGCCTGGTGCGCATGGGCCTGATCATCGACGTCACCGAGCGCAAGCGTGCCGAAGCGGCCCTGCGGGAAAGCGAGACACGCTGGAAGCTGGCCCTGGAATGCGCCGGCGACGGCGTGTGGGACTGGGATCTGGTCAGCGGGGTCGAGGTGTTCTCCGACCGTTTCCGCGAGATGTACGGCCTGGATGCGGTGTCCGTGCCGGACCTGGCGGCCGCCATGGACGAGCGCACCCACCCCGACGACCGGGCCTCGATGGCCCAGGCCCGCGCCGACCACCTGGAGGGCCGCACGCCCAGCTATGTGCACGAGCACCGCATCCTCTGCAAGGACGGCAGCTGGAAGTGGGTGCTCAGCCGGGGCATGGTCATCGCGCGGGATGCCCAGGGCCGCCCACTGCGCATGATCGGCACCCACACCGACATCTCCCGGCGCAAGCAGTCCGAGGCGGTGATCTGGCGTCAGGCCCACTTCGACACGCTGACCGGCCTGCCCAACCGGCACATGCTGCGGCTGCGGCTGGAGGAAGAAGTCAAGCGCTGCCTGGCCAGTGGCCACGCCCTGGCCCTGATGCTGATCGACCTGGACCGCTTCAAGGAGGTCAACGACACCCTGGGCCACGGCCACGGCGACCTGCTGCTGGTCGAAGCCGCGCAGCGCATCAGCCGCTGCGTGCGGCAGACCGACACGGTGGCCCGCATGGGCGGCGACGAATTCACCGTGCTGCTGCCCCAGGTGTCCACCCCGGATCAGATCGACGACCTGGCCCACCGCATCATCGACCGACTGCGCGAGCCCTTCGCCCTGGGCCCCGAACGGGTGCACGTCACCGCCAGCATCGGCATCGCGCTGGCCCCGGCCGATGCCCAGACCATCGACGACCTGCTCAAGCATGCCGACCAGGCGCTGTACGTGGCCAAGGACGGCGGGCGCAACGGCTTTCGCTACTTCACGCCCGCCCTGCAGGAAGTGGCCCAGACCCGCATGCGCCTGGCCAACGACCTGCACGATGCCCTGCCGGGCCACCAGCTGGAGGTGCACTACCAGCCCATCGTCCACCTGGCCAGCGGCACGGTGCGCAAGGCCGAGGCCCTGCTGCGCTGGCACCACCCCAACCGGGGCATGGTCAGCCCGGCCCAGTTCATTCCGATCGCCGAATCCACCGGCCTGATCCGCGAGATCGGCGAGTGGGTGTTCCAGCAGGCTATGGCCCAGGTGGCGCACTGGCGGGCCGTGCACGACCCGGGCTTCAGCGTCAGCATCAACAAGTCACCCGTGCAGTTTCGCCTCGGGGGACAAGGGGATGCCTGGGCGGAGCAGCTGCGCCAGCGTGGCCTGCCGGGCGACTGCATGACGGTGGAGATCACCGAAGGCCTGCTGCTGGATGCCTCTCAGGAGGTCAGCCAGCAGCTGACCCAGATGCGCCAGGCCGGCATGCATGTGGCCATGGACGATTTCGGCACCGGCTACTCCTCGCTGTCCTACCTGCACCGCTACCCGATCGACATCCTGAAGATCGACCAGGCCTTCGTGCGCGATCTGGGGCCGGGCAGTCCGACGCTGGCCCTGTGCAAGGCCATCATCCGGATGGCGCACGAGCTGGGCATGCAGGTGGTGGCCGAGGGTGTGGAAACCCCGACCCAGCGCGACCTGCTGGCCGAGGCCGGCTGCGACTACGGCCAGGGCTACCTGTTCGCCCGGCCCATGCCGGCCGAGGTGCTCGACGGCTGGCTGAGCGAGCGCCAATCCCTGCCGGCCAGCAACGACTAGGCGGGCTCGTCCAGCGGCGGGCAGGGCCAGTTCAGCAGCTCGGCCAGACGGCGCACCACCCAGCCGGCCTCCCCGCCCTGCAGGCCCGAGGCCGGCTGAGCCAGCCCGAGGTGGCAGCGCCAGAGCACATCCTCCTCGGTCAGGCCGTCGTCGTGCAGCAGCGCCTGGGCGCTGGGCACCAGCGTGCTGGCCAGGTCCTCGCACAGCTCGTAGCGCCCGCGCAGCTCGGCCTGCGCCGCCTGTCCGCGCAAAGGGCGGCCGCCCAGCAAGGCCAGAAAGCTCTCGGGCAGCGGGGTGAGTTGGTCGTCGCTCATGGTCAGGATGCCGCCACGCAGGCCTGTGCGAACAGGGTTTCGGCCCCCGGGGCGAACTTGCTCGGCTGGAACTCGATCACCTGGTACTGGGCCACGCCGGCCCGCTGGAATGGGTCCTCGGCCAGGATGGCGTCCAGCGCGGCCCGTTCGCCCACCCGGGCCAGGATCACGCCGCCAACCCGGGGCACCTGCGCCCCCGAGGCCAGAAAGTGACCCGCAGCGTAGTGCGCGTCGAGGTAGGCCCGGTGGGCCTCGAGATGCTGCTCCACTGCAGACAGGGGCTGCACATAGTGCAGCAGAACGATGAACATGGGGACTCCTGAGGCGATCAGGAGGATTGTGCCGAGAACCCCGCCCGGCGCGGGACAATCCCCGCATGAGCACCGTCACGATTTACCACAACCCCCAGTGCGGCACCTCCCGCAACGTGCTGGCCGCCCTGCGCGAGGCCGGCATCGAGCCCGAGGTCATCCAGTACCTCAAGACCCCACCGGACCGCGCCACGCTGCAGCGCCTGGCCCGCGACTGCGGCGTGGGCGTGCGCGGCCTGCTGCGTGCCAAGGGCGAGTGCTACGAGGCCCTGGGCCTGGCCGATCCGGCCCTGAGCGACGACCAGCTGCTGGACGCCATGCTGGCCCACCCGGAACTGATCAATCGCCCGATCGTGGTCACCACACGCGGCAGCCGCCTGTGCCGGCCGGCCGAGGTGCTCAAGGACCTGCTGCCGTCGGCCTGAACCTTCGGCCTCACGGCCCGCCGTCCTACGGGATGGCGGTGGGTCCTCTCGCACAATCCAAACCATGAAACGACGCGACCTGATCGCCCGCACGCTGGCGGGCAGCCTGCTGGGCGCCACCCTGGGCCAGCCCACCCTGAGCTGGGCCACGGATGAATCCGCCCCGGCCCCACTGGACTGGCTGCCCGGCGGCCGGCCCGGTGCCCTCGCCCGCCAGGCCGTGGCCCTGCTGGCCGATGCCGCCAGCCAGGGCCTGGACCCACAGGACTACCAGGCCCAGGCCTTGGGCCAAGCCGTGGCGCAGGCCGCCCAGGGCCAACCTCTGCCGGCCGAGGCGGCAGCCCAGCTCTCCCAGCGTCTGAGCACCCAGGTCCTGCGCTATCTGCGTGAGCTGCACGGCGGCCGGGTCAGCCCCCGGCAGCTGCAGCAGAACTACGACGGCCTCCGGGCCGGCGGCTTCGACGCCGCCGCGGCCCTGCAGCAGGCCTTTGCCGCCGGCCGACTGGCCGAAGCGGCCCAGGCCGCCGCCCCCCGCACCGCGCTCTACGGTGCGCTGCGCGAAACCCTGGCCAGCTACCGGGCCCTGGGCACGCCCGCGGCCTGGCAGCAAGCGTTGCCCGCCCTGCCCGCCAGCCGTCAGAAGGGCCGCCCGCCCAAGCTGGAAGCCGGCCAGGCCTGGGCGGGGCTGGACCTGCTGCGCCAGCGCCTGCAGTTGCTGGGCGACCTGGACCCCAAGGCGACCACGCCGGCCAGCTACCAGGGCCCGCTGGTCGACGCGGTACAGGCCTTCCAGCAGCGCCATGGCCTGAACGACGATGGCGTGATCGGGGCCGGCACCCTGGCCGCGCTGAACGTGTCGCCGGCCGAGCGGGTGCGCCAGATCGCGCTGACCATGGAGCGCCTGCGCTGGACGCCGATCGCCCAGGGGCCGCGCATGATCACCATCAACCTGCCGGAGTTCGTGCTGCGCGGCTACGAGGTGCATGGCGACGAGATCACGGTGAAGACCGAGATGAAGGTGATTGTCGGCAAGGCGCTCAACACCCGCACGCCGATCTTCGACGAGGATATGCGCTTCATCGAGTTCAGCCCCTACTGGAACATCCCGCCGAGCATCGCCCGCAAGGAAACGGTGCCCAAGCTGCGCCGGGACCCGGGCTACCTGGAACGCGAAGGCATGGAGTTCGTGGCTGGCGATGGCCGGGTGCTGCGCGCGGTCAGCAGCGCCAACCTGGACGCGGTGCTGGCCGGCCAGATGCGCATCCGCCAACGCCCCGGCCCGGAGAACGCGCTGGGCGACATCAAGTTTGTCTTCCCCAACAACGACAACATCTACCTGCACCACACCCCGGCCACCCAGCTCTTCGAGAAGGAGCGGCGGGACTTCAGCCACGGCTGCATCCGGGTGGAGAAACCCGTCGAGCTGGCCAAGTTCGTGCTGCAGGACATGCCGGATTGGACCGAGGAGCGTATCGTGGCGGCCATGACCAAGGGGGAATCCAGCACGCTGAAGCTGAGCCACCCCATCCCGGTGCTGATCGCCTACGGAACTGCGCTGGTCAAACACGGTCGACCCTATTTCTTCGCCGATCTCTACGGGCAGGACAAGCTGCTCGATGCCGCGCTCAAGGCCCCCAAGGTTTCTTGATCCAGGGCATCGCACGGTGGTCAGCCCAGGTCCATGTTGAAAGCATGAGCAAGACACATCACCCAGATCGCCGCCGTTTCCTGCACCGTTCCGCCGGCTTGGCCGCGGGCGCGGTGCCCGCGTTGGTGGCGCCCCGCCAGGCCCTGGCCAGTCTGGCCCAACGCCGCGAGCTGGCCTTCTACAACACCCACACCCAGGAGCGGGTCGATCTGGTCTACGCCGTCGGCGGCCAGTTCCTCGACGACTCGCTGGTCACGCTGAACCACTTCCTGCGCGACCACTACAGCGGCCAGGTGGGCGTGATGGACCCGAATCTGTTTGACCTGCTGCACCAGGTGCGCAGCCGCCTGGGCAGCACGGGCGAGTTCGAGGTCATCTCCGGCTACCGCTGCCCCACGACCAATGCCACGCTCAAGAGCACCCGCGGCGGCGGCGTGGCCACGAACAGCCTGCACATGGTGGGCCAGGCCATTGACGTACGGCTGGCCGGTGTGCCGCTGACCGCCCTGCGCGACGCGGCGCTGTCCCTGCAGGGCGGCGGCGTGGGCTTCTATCCCCGCGAGCAGTTCGTGCACATCGACACCGGCCGCGTGCGCCGCTGGTGACGATCCCGGAGTTCCTGCTCAGCGGGCGACGGTCAGCTCGTCGGCCAGCGGGGCATGGCCGGCGTCGCGGGCCATCTGCGCGGCCGTGAGGCCGCGGTCGTCCCGCAGGTCGACCCGCGCACCACGGGCCAGCAGCAGGTGCACCGCCTCGGCATGGCCCTCGCCCGCAGCCCACATCAAGGCCGTCAGACCGTGCGCATAGGCCGTGTCGATGGCGACGCCGTGCTCCAGCAAGGCGGCCAGCACCTCGGCGTGACCCTGGCCTGCCGCGTAGACGGCGGCGGTGCGGTGCATGCGGTCCAGTGGCTCAGTGTGTGCGCCAGCCGCCAGCAGCAGGCGCACCAGGCCGACATGCCCGCCATAGCAGGCGGCCATCAGGGGGGTCACCTCTTCGACCGAGGCCAGGTTCACATCGGCCCCCGCCGAGATGAGCCGTCGGGCCAGGTCGTCGCGGCCCCGCTCGGCGGCCATCAGCAGCGCCGTCTTGCCCAGGGGGTTGCGCGCGTTGGGTGAGGCCCCTGACGTCAACGCTCGCTCCACAGCGGCCAGGTCCCCCTGGCGGGCGGCCACCAGCAACTGGGCATGGATGCTCGGATTGGAGGTGGGCTGGGCCTGTGCCGACGGCAGTGCGGCCAGACCGATGAGGCAGGCCGCCAGCACACGGTGGAGGACACGGTTGAGGACTCGGTATGGCGTCATCTCAGCGACCTCCGCATGCTGCTGTGCAGCGTGAAAGACCCGTTCCCATTTGTGAAATTTGAGACTATTCTGCGCCCCGAGGTCAAGCGCGCGACCCGACTGTTCGGGCCCCTGTGCAGCAGGTGTCCACCGTCTTTGCCGAGCCCTCCACGCCGCCTCAGCCCCCGAAGAAGAGTGGGCGCGCCGATCCGCTGAGATCCGGCGCACCGGCAGCAAAGAGGAGACAACATGTCATCACGCATGATGCGGCCTGCGCTCGCAGGCTTGTTGCTTGGCGCCGTTCTGTGGACAGCCGCTGGGGCTGCTCGGGCCCAGGCCGAAATCCAGGGGGCCGCCGCCCCCACGGGCAGCCCGGTGCCGAAATCGGTGTCGGTCAGTCAGGGCCAATTGGACGCGGCCGACCGGGACGGCGCGAACTTCCTCCACTCGAACATGAGCTATGCGCAGACCCGGTACTACCCGGCGGCGCAGATCAACGCAGGCAATGTCGCCAAGCTCAAGCCGGCGTTCACCTTCCAGACCGAGGTGCTGGAATCGATGGAAACCGCGCCCATCGTGGTCGACGGCATCATGTACATCACCACCTCGTACAACCATGTCTACGCGCTGGACGCGGCCACGGGCAAGGAGTTCTGGCACTACAAGCACAAAATGGGGCCGGTGACGACCTTCTGCTGCGGCCCGAACAACCGCGGCGTGGCCGTGCTGGGCGACCGCCTCTTCATGGGCACCCTGGACGCAAAGCTCATCTCGCTGGATGCGAAGACGGGCAAGGTGCTGTGGATGTCGCAGATCGCCGATCCGGAGCTGGGCTACAGCGAAACCATGGCACCGGTGGCCGTCGATGGCAAGGTGCTCATCGGCACCAACGGGGGCGAATACGGCATTCGCGGCTTTGTGAAGGCCTTCGATGCCAACACCGGCGCGCTGCTCTGGACCTTCTACACCATCCCCGAGAAGGGGCACGAAGGGGCTTGGGCGGTCAACGATGCCACCGGCCGCAACATGCTGCGCGACATCGCTGCCGAGAAGGCCCAGTTGGCCAAGCAGGGCGGCGACTTCTACAAGACGCTGGGCGGCGGCGTGTGGATGGCGCCGGCCGTCGATCGAGACACCCACACGGTGTTCTTCGTGGTCGGCAACCCCAGCCCTGATCTGTACGGCGCCGAACGCCCGGGAGACAACCTCTACACCGATTCGATGGTCGCGCTGGACCTGAACACCGGGGCCTACAAGTGGCACTACCAGTACGTGTCCCACGACGTGTGGGACCTGGACGCAGTGTCACCCGTCATCCTGACGGAGGCCCGGGACAAGAGCGGCCAGATGCGCAAGGTGGCCATCCACGGGGGCAAGACGGGGCATGTCTACGTGCATGATCGGGCCACCGGCGAGCTGATCCGCTTCAGCGAGGCCATGGTGCCGCAGGAGGCCATGTGGTCGCTGCCCACCAAGACCGGCGCGCGCATGCTGCCGGGCGCCAACGGCGGCGTCGAATGGAGCCCGATGGCCTTCAGCCCCAAGACGCGCCTGGTCTACGCAGCCAACCTGCACCAGCCGATGACTTACCACGTGGAAGAAGCCCAGTACCCCGGCGGCAAGCTGTGGCTGGGCGGCGCGTTCAAGGTGGTTCCGGGGGAAAAGCAGTGGGGACGGCTGGCCGCCGTCAACATCGACACCGGCAAGATGGCCTGGAAAGTGGACACCGAGCAGCCCCTGATTGGCGGCGTGCTCGCCACCGCCGGTGGGCTGGTGTTCAACGGTGAGGGCAACGGCTACTTCCGCGCCTTCGATGCCAGCACCGGCAAGAAGCTCTGGGAGTATCAGGCCGGTGCCGGGGTGAACGCCCCGGCCGTGTCCTACATGGTCAATGGCAAGCAGTACGTGGCCGTGGCCGCCGGCGGCAACACGCAGCTGGACTTCAAGCGCGGCAACTCGGTGGTGGTGTTCGCCTTGCCATGAGGGCGCGCGCGACCGCCCTTGCCACCATGGCCTTGGCAGGCGGCGTGGTCCTGGCCCAGCCGGAGCCTGCTTCGGAACCCGCGCCCGCGCGCATGGTCCCCACCACCCCGGTGCTGCCCGCCGGGGCGCCGGCCGGTGCCGAGATCTGCGTGGCCTGCCATGCGCACGCCGGCCAGTCGGACAAGCCGCAGTACCCGATCCTGGCGGGCCAGACGCCGCGCTACATCTATCTGCAGCTGCGCGACTTTCAGGAGGGGCGACGCCACGATCCGATGATGTCGGCCATCGCGGCCACCCTCACACGGGACCAGATGCGCGAACTGGCCGCCTGGTACGGCGCGCAGAAGCCCTATGGGCAGACCACCTTCCGCGTGGATGCCGAAAAGGCCCGGCTGGGAAAGGCCAAGGCGGACGAAACGCTGTGCACCATGTGCCACCTCGGCGGCTTTGCCGGGCAGAACGAGATTCCGAGGGTGGCGGGCCAGCACTACGCCTACATCGTCAAGCAGCTGACCGATTTCAAAACGCGCCAACGGACCAACGACGCCGGCAACATGACGGCGGTCTCGTCCACCTTGTCGGGCGCCGACATTGAGAACATCGCGCACTACCTTGCGGGGCTGTGAGGACACAACGCGGACCAGATCGCGGCCACTTCGGGCCTTCCCCTAAAATGCCCGTTCCACACACCGGAGATCCGGTGCTGCCCCTGGCCGCCCGCCTCACCTGCGCCCTGTGACCCCGAAGTACCCGGAATCCCTGCTACCCCGCATCCGCGCCCAGGTGCAGGACACCCTCACCTGCCAGGCGGAGACGGTGCAGCTCGCGCTCGAGATGCACTTCGCGCAACGGCTGGGCGCCCTGCGGGGCCTGCTGGCCTGCTGCCTGGGCGAGGGTCAAGCGGCCATGGACGTGGGGGTCGCCCTGGATCTCGTGCATGTGAGTCTGCAGCGCCTGCATGTGCGGCTGGAGGACGGCACCGGCGTGCCCGCCATGATGGGCACCGGCGCCTGCGTGCTGGCCGGCGACTACCTCACCAGTGCCGCCTTCAAGGTCTTGATCCGCTGCCGGGACCTGGCCGTGCTGGACCGCGTGGCCCGCACCATCACCCACACCTGCGAGCAGGACAATCGCGTGCTTGAGGCCGACTCGCGCGGGCGCAGCCGTGACCGCCGCCGCGCGGCCCTGGACCTGGCCCTGGCCGGCGTGGCCGCCGAGGCGGGCGCCATCCTGTCGGGCCAGGGCGAACTCGCCCGGCCGGCACGCCGGCTGGGCCTGCGGCTGCAGGCCCTGCACGCCCTGACCGCCCTGGTCGAGCACAGCGAAGCCGACGAGGCCGAGGGCTACCGCTGGCGGGCCCAACGCGCACTGGCGGGCGCCCAGCGGGCTGCCCGGCGGCTCGACGCCCGGCTGAACCCGGCGCCGGGTCTGGTCGGCCGCGCCGCCGCCTTGGTGGCGTTTGTCGAGCAGGCACTGCACCAGCCCAAGCCCGCGCTGGCCTGAGGCGCCTCAGGCGGACACCAGGCGGACCAGCGCGGCATCCAGCGGCCGCCAGGCCTCACACAGGCGCGACGCGTCCACAGCCGGCTGCTCCGCCGCCTTCTGCAACTGCCAGGCCTGTTCGGCCGCGTCGGGCTCGCCCAGCAGACCCAGCACCGTGCGCAGGCTGTGTCCCAGGTGGCGCAGGGTGGCAGCATCCCCCCGCTGACAGGCCAGCGTGCCTGCCGCCCGATCGGCCGGAAACTGGGCCCGAGCCCCCGCGCGGAAGGCCTCGTAGAGTGCCTGGTCACCGCCGAAATGGCTGGCGATGGCGGCCACGGCGCCGCGCGGCACGGCCTCACCCGGCGCAGTGCCATCCTGCGGTGCGCCCTCGCCTGCCAGCGCCGCTTCAACACAGGCGGTCAGCGCCTTCACCGACGCCGGCTTGGGCACCACCCGCCACACCCCCAGCGCCGCCCAGGCCTCGGGCATGTGAGGGCCCCCTTCGCCGCTGAACACTGCCAGCCGCGCCGGCCCCCGCAAGGCCGGGTCGCCCGCCAGCACTTCCAGCAGGCGCAGGCCGGAGTCCCCCACCAAGCGCAGATCAGTCAGCACCAGGCTGGCGGGCCCTTCGCGCAGGACAGCCAAGGCCTCGTCCACCGTGGCGCAGGCCCGCACCGTCACGGGCAGGTCTTCCAGGGCCAGGGTGACGAACTGCCGGACCGCGGCATCGTCCTCCACCAGCACCACCCAGGGCCGCCGGACCGTCACGCGGTGGCTCCCACGGCCGCGGCCTGGGCCACCAGCAGCGGGGGCAAGGCCGTCACCAGCTGGGCCTTGTGGACCACCGGCAGCCCCTCCAGGGCCAGGGCGTAAGGTGCGAGCTCCCCGGGCGTCAGCGAGGTGATGACCAGCAAGCGCATGGCGCTGAACATGGGCTGCGAGCGCAGGGAGGAGATCAGGGCCGCGCCATCGATGCCGGGCAACAGCAGGTCGACGATCAGCAGATCCGGCTGCCACTGCCCCACCTGGGCCAGACCGACGATGCCATCGCTGGCCACCTGGAAGTCGGCCTCGGGCAGGGCCCGGCGCAGCAGCAGGCCCACCAGGTTCTGGTAATGCACGGAATCTTCGATGAGCAGTGCGCGCAGCCGCCGAACCGGGGCCGCCGGAGCACTGGCCGGCGCGGCGCCGGAAACGGTCTGGCCCTGCTGCCGGGCCTGCCAGGCCGCCACCGAGGCCGGATCGATGCGGCGGTGGCCGCCCGGTGTCTTCCAGGCCCGCAGATCGCCCCGGTCCACCATCAGCTGAACCGAGCGAACCGCCAGCCCCAGCAGGCGTGCCACCTCCTGGGTGGTGTAGGCGCCGGGGGACACGGTGTCGTCTGAGCTGTTCATCCGTGGAAAAGTACCGTATTGGGCATTTACGCCTATTATATCAATGTTGATTCTGCAAATTCTGCAAATATGATACTCACATCTGATTTCCGCACCGATCCCGGACCCTCGCCATGAAAAAAGTGCTTGTCGTGGAAGACCACGCTGACATCCGCCGCCTGATCCGCATGACGCTGGAGTTCGAGGCCTGCGAGGTGTTCGAGGCCAACAACGGTGCCAGCGGGCTGGCCCAGGCGCAGGAGCTGCGCCCGGACGTGATCCTGCTGGATGTGATGATGCCGGGCGAACTCGATGGCCTGGAGGTCTGCCGCCGGGTCAAGGCCGACCCGACGCTGGCCCACAGCCGGGTGGTGATCCTGTCGGCCCGCGGCACGGCGGCGGACGTGGAACGCGGGCAGCAGGCCGGCTCCGACGCCTACCTGGTCAAGCCCTTCAGCCCGCTGCAGCTGATCAAGGTCATCGACGAGCTCAGCCCGTCCGGCACCCAGCCATGAACGCCCCGCTGCGCAACCTTCCCCTGCCCGGAGATGCGAACCGCTTCGACACCGCATCGGCCGCGCAGATGGAGCAGCTGGTCATGGACCTGCGGCAGATGTACCGCGAGCGCAATGCCGCGCTCGAGGAAGTGGCCGCCGCCCACCACGAGGCCCTGCTGCGCCTGGCCCTGGCGGCCGACTACCGCGACACGGACACCGGCAACCACATCATCCGCATCGGCTATCTCTCCGAGGCCCTGGCCCTGTTGCTGGGCCTGAGCAGCGAGGCCGCGGCCATGCTGCGCAAGGCGGCCCCCATGCACGACATCGGCAAGATCGGCGTGGCCGATGCGGTGCTGAAGAAGCCCGGCCCGCTGGACCCCGAGGAACGGCGGCAGATGAACGAGCATGCCGCCATCGGTGCCCACATCCTGGGGCGCTCGCGCATCCCGCTGTTCCAGATGGCCGCCGAGGTGGCCCAGACCCACCATGAACGCTGGGACGGCCGCGGCTACCCGGCAGGTCTGGCGGGCAACGCCATCCCCATCACCGGGCGCATCGTCGCGGTGGCCGACTACTTCGATGCCCTGGCCATGGACCGGGTGTACCGACCGGCCTTCAGCGTGGGAGAGGCCCTGTCCATGCTGGCCGGCGAACGCGGGCGCAGCTTCGACCCCCAGGTGGTGGACATGTTCATCGCCCACGCACAGGCCCTGGTGGCCCTGCGCGAACGGATCAACCAGGGCGACGGTGCGGTGGAGAGCCTGGCGGGCGCGCCTCTGCTCAATGTGCGCAAGTTCCTGTCCGAGTTTGGCACCGTGCCCGAGCCCATGGTCGCGTCCGGCGCGTGGGAAGGCTGCGCGACACCATGAACACCCTGCTCATCGGACTCCCCGTCCTGGTCGCCCTGCTGAGCCTGGGCGTTCTGGCGGCCGGCCTGTCTGGGCTGCGACGCCACCGTGCGCACTGCCAGCGCCTGCAAAGCGAGCTGGACCGGGCGCGCGCAGAAGTCCGAACGCGCGAACGTGAACTGCATGTGCTGTTGCGCAGCGTGCAGGAGCTGATCTTCCGCACCGACGCCGAAGGTCGGGTGATCTACCTGAACGACCGCTGGTTCAGCGTGGTGGGTGAATCGGCCCGCCGCGCGCTGGGCCGCCCCCTGCTGAACCTGGTGCCGCCATCCTGCCGCAGCGACTTCGCACCACTGCTGGACGCCCGCATGGGCGCCGCCCGCCGCAAGGGACGCTTTCGCGTGCAGAGCGAGGACGGCACGGTGCGGCACTTCGATGTGTCGGTGGTGCCCTGGTTCACCGGCCAGCAGATCGCCGGCTACTCCGGCTCGGCGGTCGATGTGACCGAACGGGTCGAGATCGAGGAACGGCTGAGTGCCCAGCGGGACTTCAGCGACCTGCTGCTGGAGATCAGCCCGCTGCCGATCTCGCTGGTCGATGAAGAGGACCGCTACATCACCGTCAACCAGGCCTGGGAGGCCTTCCGGGGACTGCACCGGGACGAGGTCATCCACCGCCGCACCAGCAGCCTGCTCGACCCGGCTCAGTTGCCCATGCACGAGGTACAGCGCCAGACGATGCTGCGCACGGGCCAGCGCATCCGCTACGAGGCCCGCATCCCGGATGCCCAGGGTGCCGAACGCGACGTCATCATCACCCGCGTGCTGGTGCCCAAAGGCGATGGCCACCCCGCAGGCATCCTCACGGCCCTGACCGATGTGACCGAGTTCCGGGATGCGGAGCGGCACATCCGCGAAGCACGCGACCTGGCCGAGGAAGCCTCGCGCGCCAAGTCAGAGTTCGTGGCCAACATCAGCCACGAGCTGCGCACGCCACTGCAGTCCATCCTCGGCTTCTCGGAGCTGGGCACCCTGCGCGCCCAGGAGCAGCCTCGGCTGGCCGCGATGTTCTCGGATGTGCATGCCGCCGGTCAGCGCATGCTGGCTCTGGTCAACGACCTGCTCGACGTCTCCAAGATCGAATGCACGGTCGGCACCTTCCACCTCGAACGCATGGACATCCGCCGGCCGGTGCGCGCCGTGGTGGCCGAGCTGGCTCCGCTGCTGAGCGCCAAGCGCCTGCACCTGGATCTGCAGTTGGGCGAGTTCCCACTGTCCGCCAAGGTGGACCCGCTGCGCCTGCAGCAGGTGGTGCGCAACGTGCTCGCCAACGCCATCAAGTTCTCGCCCGAACGCGGCAGCCTGGAATTGGGCGGCGACCTGAGCGTGGAAGGCGACATCCTGCTGTGGGTGCGGGACCACGGTCCCGGCATCCCCGACACCGAACTGGAAACCATCTTCGAGGCTTTCGTGCAGTCGAGCCAGACCAAGGACGGCTCGGGTGGCACCGGCCTGGGGCTGGCGATCAGCCGCAAGATCATGCAAGCCCACGGCGGCGCCATCTCGGCCCGCAACATGCCTGACGGCGGCAGCCAGTTCGAACTGCGCCTGCCCAGCCGGGGCTTCTCCGACACCCTCTCCGGCGACCTGGCCCTGCAGGACACGTCACCGGCCCTTTTGGTCTGACCCTTCTTCCGTCACCGTCCTGCCATGCCCCACCGCACTCCCCCGTCAAGCCGCCTGCGCCTGAGCGTGATGGCCGGCGCCTTCGCCGCCCTGCTGCTGGTCATCGTCTGGCTGTCCGTGATCGCCGTGCTGGCCTCCAAGCACAATGATGCGCTGGAGGCCGAACGGCGCCAGAACGTCAACGTGGCCAATGTGCTGGGCGAGCAGACCCTGCGGGTCATCGCCACACTGGACCAGGCCTGCCGCCGCGTGGGCGACGCCGTCGTCGAACAGCCCGACCAGGTCCCCGACCTCGTCCGCTTTGCCAACGAAACCGGGATGGCCCCGCGCATCCTGGCCCAGCTTTCGCTGATCGATGCCAGCGGGCGCTTCGTCGGCAGCAACCTCGATCCGGACGGCAGCAAGAGCAAGCATGTGGACCTGTCCACCCGCGAGCACGTGCGGGTTCACCTGGATCCCGCCACCCTGCCCAAGGACATGCCGCAACTCATCAGCGAGGGCCTGTTCATCGGCAAGCCGGTGCTGGGCAAGGTCTCGGGAAAATGGACCATCCAGCTCTCGCGCAGGATCAGCGATGCCCAGGGGCACACCCTCGGGGTGGTCGTGGCCTCGCTCGACCCCAGCTACTTCGAGGATGTCTACCGCGGTGTGGACGTCGGCCCCCAGGGCGCCGTGGCCCTGATCGGCGCGGACCTCAATCTGCGCGTGCGGGTGATGGGCGGTCAGAGCAAGGGCATGGGTACCCAGCTGACCCAAAGCCCGATGCAAAGCCACCTGGCCGAAGCCGCGGGCAGCTACCTGGCACCCAGCAGCACCGACGGCCTCACCCGCCTGACCGCGTACCGGCGTGTGGCCAACTATCCGCTGGATGTGACGGTCGGCACCTCGCTGGAGGACGCCCTGGCGGCCTGGCGCAACACACGCTCGGTGATGTTGACCCTGACCGCCGTGCTGAGCGGCGTGGTGCTGGTGGCCACGGTGAGCTTCGTGATCGGCTTGCGCCGGTTGGAGCGCACCAACGACGCGCTGCGGATGAGCGAGGCCCAAGCCCAGGCGGCCAGCCGGGCCAAGAGTGAGTTCCTGGCCGCCATCTCGCACGAGCTGCGCACACCGCTGACCAGCATCCGCGGTTTTGCCGAGCTGATGGAGCTGCGTCTGGAACAGCCCAAGTTCCGCGAGCAGGCTGGCCTGATCCGCAAGGGCGCCGAACACCTCAACGAGCTGCTGACCGAGATCCTCGACTTCACCAAGCTGGAAGCCGGCGCCATGCCGCTCAACGCCGAGCCGGTGGCGCTGCGCTCCCTGATCGATGGCACGGCCAACTTCTTCGCCATCGCCGCCGCGGCCAAGGGACTGAACCTGGAGGCCCACGTGGCCGACAACGTGCCCGAGCAGCTGAGCTGCGACGGCCTGCGGCTCAAGCAGATCCTCAACAACCTGCTGTCCAACGCCGTGAAGTTCACACCCGAAGGACAGATCCAGCTTCTGGTCGAACAGGACAACGCCCAGGTGCTCTTCCACGTCAAGGACACGGGACCGGGTATCCCGCTGGAGATGCAGGAGGCCGTCTTCGAGCGCTTCCGCCAAGGCAATGCGCGGGTCAGCTACGAGCACGGTGGCACGGGCCTGGGCCTGGCCCTGGCACGCGGCCTGGCCGAGCTGATGAAGGGCAGCCTGACCCTGGTCTCGCGCCCCGGCGAAGGGGCCTGCTTCACGCTGAGCCTGCCGACGAATCCTGGCTGAGGGCTTGGACCCCAGCAAAAAGGGCTGCCACGGGCAGCCCTTTTTTTCCTCCGGTGAACGCCGCGAAGCGCTCACCATCGAGATCACTTCTTCTTGGCAACAGCCTTCTTGGCGGGCGCCTTGGCAGCAGCCTTCACAGCCTTCTTGGCCGGAGCGGCCTCGGCCTTCTTGGCAGCCTTCTTGGCCGCGGTACGCGGATCCACCACGGCCTTGAAAGCCGCGGCCGGCGTGAAGCGGGCGGTCTTCATGGCGCCGATCTTGATGGCTTCGCCGGTGGCCGGGTTGCGGCCCTTGCGCGCGGCGCGCTGGGCTTGCTTGAAGGTGCCGAAGCCGGCGATCGTGAAGCTCTCGCCCTTCTTGACCGAGGTCATCACGGTCACAGTCAGGGTCTCCAGCATGCGGGCTGCGGCCGCCTTGCTCACCTCGGCCTTGGTGGCCAGCAGTTCAATCAGTTCGCTCTTCTTCATCGATGTCTCTCTTCGCCGGCGACATGCCGGCGCCCCGCGATTGTCGCGCGCTTCTGGCCTGCGGCAGAAGGCGCTGCGCGCTCAACGGTGTGTGATCCAGTCGCGCCCGACCTGGCGCAGATGCTCGTGGGCATTGAACACCGTCAGCCGCGGCCCGCGCCGGCCCACCTGCAGCTGGGTCACGCCGGTGTTGACCAGCACCGCATTGAGCCCCAGCGCCACCGGCGTCTGCAGACCGAGCAAGGTCTGCGCGATCACGGCGATCGGCCCGCCGGAGGTGAACACCAGCGCATCCTCTTGGGCGGGCAGCTCCTCGCACAGGCGGTCCAGGGCCTGGCGACAGCGCTGCTGGAACGCGGGCCAGGTCTCCGGGTAGTCGGCGTCGTGCACCCCGTCCACCCAGCGCGCCATGGCCGTCTCGAAGATCTCCTGAAAGCGCTGGCGCGGTGCGGCTGACCCGGCCAGATCCTGCCGCAGCTGGGTCATGTCGCCATAGGCCGGCCAGGCCGCCCGCAGCAGCGCCAGGTGGTCGAACTCGTTCCATTCGGGCCGGACGTCTGGGTCGGCGATCACCCCCGCGCCGGACAGGCAGTGGATCGCCGTGGCGCGGTGCCGGCTCAAGCTGCCGCAGATCACGCGCGCACCGCACACGCCCGCGCCTTTCAGCGCCTGGCCCAGCCGGCGAGCCTGCGCCACACCCCGGTCGCTCAGGCGGTCGTAGTCCTCGGCGCCGAAGCTGGCCTGGCCATGGCGCACCAGGTAGATGGTGCCCACCTCAGCGCCCTGCTTTCATCGCCCGGCAGCAGCGCCAGTGCAGGTAGTGCACGAAGATCCAGAAGTTCTTGAAGGCCGGGTTGCGGGTCTGCCGGTGGTGGTAGCGGTAGTAGATCTGCTGGGCGATGGCCGAGAGGCGGAACAGGCCATAGACCTCGTAGAAGGCCCAGTTCTCGGGCACGAAGCCGGTCTTGCCGACGTAATAGTCGACCACCTCCTGCCGGCTGAGCATGCCCGGCAGGTGGGTGGGCTGGCGGCGCGTGGCCTGGGCCAGGAAGTCGTCATCGGCCTGGACCCAGTAGGCCAGCAGGTTGCCCAGGTCCATCAGCGGGTCACCCAGGGTGGCCAGTTCCCAGTCCAGCACACCCAGGATGCGGGTGGGGTCCCCGGCATCCAGCACCAGGTTGTCGAAGCGAAAGTCGTTGTGGGTGATGCAGATGCGCTCGGTGCGCGGCAGGTGCGCCATCAGCCAGGCCATGATGCGTTCGCCACCTGGCACGTTCCAGGTGCGCGCATCGCGGTAGCGCCGGCTCCAGCCCTCGATCTGCCGCCGGGCATAACCCTGCCCTGCCCCCAGATGCGCCAGGCCGGCCGCCTGATGGTCCACCTGGTGCAGGGCGATCAGCGTGTCCAGCACCTTCAGGCACAGGGTCCGCACCTGCTCGGGCGACTGGGACCAACCCCGCGGCGGGTTGCGCCGCAGGATGATGCCGGAGAGCCGGTCCATCACATAAAACTCGGCGCCGATGACGGTGGTGTCCTCGCAGTACGCCCGCATCGTCGGCACAAAGGGAAAGACGGGCTTCAACGCGGCCTGCAGCCGGTACTCGCGCCCCATGTCGTGGGCTGACTTGGCCTTGGTGCCCGCCGGCGGTCGGCGCAGGATCAGGTCCTGGTTCTCATAGGCCACACGGTAGGTCCAGTTGGAGGCGCCCCCGCTGTACTGAGTGACCTCCGGCTGGCCTTGCAGACCCGGCAGGTGCTGCCGCAGCCAGGCGTCCAACGCGGACACGTCGAGTTCCTCGCCGGGCCGCACGGCGCCAGCGGTGTCGATGGTCCCGGCGCTCATGCGGCCCTCGCCGGTCGCTGCATGCGCAGCTGCAGTTGGGCCATGCGCCGGCGCAGCGTGGCCAGGTACCAGCCGTAGGGCAACCAGCGCTTGAGGCGCCAGGCCGTCCGCCCCTCGCGGTGGGTCATGATATGAGCCTGTCCATTTTTCAGACCCTGGTGGATGCGCCGTGCCACCTCCTCGGCGCCCATGCGGGAGCGCTCGACCAGGCGCTGGGTGGTGCGCTCGGCGTCCGGCGTTGCCGCCCGCATGTGGCGCGCCAGATCGCTGCGGAAGAAGGCCGGACAGGCCACCGCCACCCGAATGGCGTCGCGCTCAAGTTCCAGCTGCAGCGTTTCGGACAGGGCCAGCACGGCGGCCTTGGTGGCGTTGTAGGCCGCGGCCTCCGGCAGATGGATCATGCCGGCCATCGAGGCGATGTTCAGGAAGCAGCCGCCCCCTTGTCGCCGGAACACAGGCGTGAAGACCTTGCAACCGCGCACCACGCCCAGCAGGTTGATGTCGACGATCCATTGCCAGTCGGCCAGTGTGACCTCGGCAATGCCACCCATCTGCGCCACGCCGGCGTTGTTGACCACCACATCCACCCCGCCCCAGGCCTGCTGCAGCCAGTCGGCCGCGGCCTGCAGATCGGCTTCGCGCGTGACGTCACAGTGCAGGTAGTGCCCTGGCCAACCATGGTGGGCCAGGGCTTCCACGGCCTGGACGCCCTGCGCATCGTCCACATCGCCGAGGCACACCGAAGCGCCCTCTTTCGCAAAGCACTCGGCCAGCGCACGGCCCAGGCCCGAGGCTCCCCCGGTGATGAAGACGCGCCGGCTCATGCGGCCTCCTGCCGACGCTGGAAGCGCCGCAGCTCCTGCCGCGCCACCATCGCGCAATGCACCTCGTCGGGCCCGTCGGCCAGGCGCAGGGCCCGGGCCATCAGGTGCAGGCCGGACAGCGGCACATCGTCGGAAAGCCCACAGCCGCCGTGGATCTGGATGGCCTGGTCCACCACCGACTGCAGCACGTTGGGCGCCACCACCTTGATGGCCGAGATCTCGGTCATGGCGTGGCGCACGCCCACGGTGTCGATCTTCCAGGCGGCGTACAGCGTGAGCAGCCGCGCCTGGTCGATGGCCATGCGGGCATGGGCCAGCTTCTCCAGGTTGCCGCCCAGCTTCAGCAGCGGCTTGCCGAAGGCGGTGCGTGACAAGCCGCGCGCCACCATCAGCTCCAGCGCGTACTCGGCCGCGCCGATGGCCCGCATGCAGTGGTGGATGCGCCCGGGACCGAGGCGGCCTTGCGCGATCTCGAAGCCCCGGCCGTGGCCGAGGATCAGGTTCTCCTTGGGCACACGCACCTGGTCAAACTGCACCTCACCATGGCCATAGGGTGGGTCGTATTGGCCCGCGGCCGGCAGCATGCGCAGAATCTTCACTCCCGGTGTGTCCAGAGGCACCAGCACCATGCTGTGGCGGTGGTGGGCGTCGGGCGCCTGTTCATCGGACAAGCCCATGAAGATGGCCACCTGGGCGCGCGGGTGGCCCAGGCCGGTGGACCACCACTTGCGACCGGTGAGCACCAGGGCGTCGCCCTCCTCCCGCACCGTGGCCTGCATGTTGGTGGCGTCCGAGGAAGCCACCCCCGGCTCGGTCATGCAGAACACCGAGCGGATCTCGCCCCGCAGCAGCGGCATCAGCCAGCGGTCCTTCTGGGTCGGACTGCCATAGTGGTACAGCACCTCCATGTTGCCGGTGTCGGGGGCGTTGCAATTGAAGACCTCGGCGGCGAACTCGCAGCGGCCCATGGCCTCGGCCAGCGGCGCGTACTCGACCGTCTTGAGGCCCGCTCCCAAGGCAGGATCGGGCAGGAAGAGGTTCCACAGGCCGGCGGCCCGGGCCTTGTTCTTGAGCTCTTCGACCAGCGGCACGGTCTGCCAGTGCGTCCAGTCGCTGTCAGCGTTCAGGCGGTGGTTGGCCTCGCGGTAAGCGGCCTCGGCCGGGATCACATGCTCGGCCATGAAGGCCTGCAGGCGCTCGAGCATCTCCTGCCCACGGGGGCTGGGTGCAAAGTCCATGCGTGTCTCCTCGCAGTTCTTGGGGCGTGGGGCCCTGGGGTGCCGCGATGGTAGGAGCACGTCATACTGTGAATGAAGTGATTTGTTTTAAGCTCTCAAAGTGAATGAAATTCAGCGACCACGCGAGGCCATGGACCTCAACCTGCTGCGGGTGTTTGAAACGGTTTACCGCGAACAACACCTGACCCGCGCGGCCGAGGCCCTGGCCCTGACGCCCTCGGCGGTGAGCCACGCGCTGCGCCGGCTGCGCGAGCAGCTGGGAGACCCGCTGTTCGTGCGCGACGGCAAGCTGATGCGCCCCACCCCCGCCTGTCTGCGCCAGGCTCCAGCCCTCATTGCCCAACTGGCTCAGTTGCGGCAGTTGCTGCAGCAATGGGGTCGCTTCGATGCCGCCCAATCGCGACAGCGCTTTCGCATTGGCATGCCCGACGCGGTCGAGCTGATGCTGTTGCCCGCGCTGCAGCAGGCTCTCTTGGCAACGGCGCCGCTTTGTTCAATTGTGAGCGCACACTTCGATCGTGCCGGTCTGGGCCGCCAGCTGGCGGCGGGTCAGCTGGATCTGGCCATCGATGTGGCGCAGCCGATGGTGGAGCCGGTGCGGCATGCCCGCCTGTTGAGCGACGCCTTCTGCCTGCTGGCCCGCCGGGGGCATCCGCTGCAGGCGCCCCCTGCCCTGCCCGATTACCTGGCCGCGCGCCATGTGGCGGTGTCCACCCGCGCCACCGGCGTGGTGATCGAGGATGCCACCCTGGCCCAGATGGGCTGGCAGCGCGAAGTGGCCGTGCGCTGCCAGAACTACACGACCGCCCTGCGGCTGATCACCGACTCGGACCTGCTGCTGACCGTGCCGGGCCGCCTGGCCGAGGAAATTGATCCGCAGCTGCGGCTGCGGCGCTGGCCCGTGCCGTTCGAGCTGCCTGCCGTGCAGCTGCACGTCTACTGGCACGCCCACCGGGAGGGTGACCCGGCCAACGACTGGCTGCGGGCCCGCGTCCGCGCGCTGGCCCGCTGAGTCAGGTCAGCTGGCGTCGCCCAGCTCGGCGGCAATCTGCAGCAGTTGCTGGGGTGTGGGCTTGTCCCATTGCTCGCCCAGGCTGCCGACCGCGTAGTAGCGCACCATCTCGGGCAGCACCATCGGGTGCTGCCAGCCACTGGTCTGCAGGCGCTTGCGGATCGACGGATGCACCTGGCGGCGCTCCATGTCAGCCAGCAGGTCGGCCGACAGCGTCCCCTGCCCTTCCGGCGACATGGCTGCAATCTGCTCGACCACCTGCTCTCGCCGCCGCCGGATCCATTCCTCGGTCCAGCGGGTCTGGCGTTTGGCCTGGGCGTCCCGGCTGCTGTCGGGTCCGCGGGCCTCGGCGGTGCCGCTGCCTGTCGCGGGAAGCACGGCCTGCCCGGCACCTTCGGGTTCCGGCTTGGGCGGCACCTGGCCAGGCATCAGTGCGCGCAGATACCGGTAAGGGTCTTTCAACGGCTGGGGAAAGGACGAGGCCGCCCGCTGCGCCAGGATTTCCAGCGCAGCCGCCATGGCCTGGCCTCCGAATTCCTGCAGAAGATCTTCGGCCTTGTCTTCGTCCACGCCCAGATCGCGCGCGCGCGCCACCAGGCTGAGGTCGATCGGCTCGGGCGGCTGCTTCAGGGCCAGCGGGGTCTGGGACTTCGGCCGGATCAGGAACTGGATCTCGCTGATGAAGCGCCCTTCCTTGTGCTCCTGCAGTTCCACCTCCAGGTCCGTCACGGCACTCACCTCGGCCATCGCCGGCTTGAGCGTGTCACGCTTGAAGATGCGGTATTCCAGCTTGGCCGTGCGGTCAGAGGCCGGCTGGCCGCTGAGCACCGGATGCCACCAGCGCCAAGGCTGGCGGGAGGTCCGGCCAATGTCCTTGTAGCGGGTGCAGATCTCGTAGAGCGCAATGCCGGCGTGCGAACGCAGCTGGCTGATGATTTCCAGCTTCAAGCGCGCGAAGACGGTGGGCTCCAGCAACTCCTGCTTGAGGTTCACCGCATAGGACCATTCCACCCAGACCTGCCCACGCTCCTTGGTCAGCCGGGCATGGGCCAACAGGCCCGAGACGTTCCATGCCGCGCCTTCGCCGGTGGTGGGAGACTGCCACTCAACCGTGGTCGACACCATGGCGCGCAGATGCTTCTTGATGAGGGCATGGTCGTTGGAATCGAAATCCACACCGCGAACCACACGGTCCAGCGGCACCCTGAACACGTCCTTGTCCAAGCCCTGGTCTTGGGCCTCGTACAGCAGCACGTTGTAAGCCTTGCGGCCCAGCGAGGTGATGCGGGCCGACTTGGGCACGATGGCCAGCGTGTTGACCGGCTTCTTGAGCGGGGCAGGGGAGCGCTGCACACCTACCACCGGGGCCTTGAGCGGGCGCGGGGGGGATACGGCGGGCCCCACATCCGGGGCCGAAAAGACAGGGGCGTCGGGCTCCAGACTCGGCATGGCCGCCACTCTACCTCAGATGTGAGTTGCTCTTTTCACGTGTGTTTCCCTGAGATCTCGATCACGACAGGCGGACCCGTGGAAGGTGAGGGGGCCTCTGCATTCGTGTTCCTGAAGAGCCTCACCCGGAGACTCTTCGGGAGAAGCCGGAGAAGCGCAGGGCAGGGGAGCCGGCGGCTCCTCCGAAGTTCCCGAATAGTCTCCACCCAATTCCCAGATGCCAGGGATTCGTCGGGTGAGCATGGAGAGTTTTCGGGAGCTGCTTTCGCCACCATCCATGGGCTCGTGTCCACCCACACCTTCTGACAGGGCCAGGCACCCCGTCAGGACGTCGTCGGCGCCGCTCCTCAGACCGCTCGAACCCAGCCCTCCCGTTTTGTCTCACCTGTAGCGACACCGCACGGCTTTCTGTTGTCCACCAGCCGTCAATCGGTGGAGAAGAGGGGGCGAAGCATGGGCGCACGGGCATTCCCCGTGTCCCCTCACCAGAGATCCCGTCGCGTCGCCGCGGCGTCCTGCATCCCCACACACACGATCCCGAAAACGCTCCACTCCTTCCCGATTCCACTCACACAAGATAGCCTAAGTCACTGTCAGGCATGAAGAATCCGAGTGCTAAAGGTATTAAAGGAGTTTGAAGGATTCAAAGTTCCTTAAAGCACCAGGGAGACTCTGCTCCGAGAAGAAGCAAGGCGACGCGAACGCCGCTCGTGAAGTTGGTCAAATTGGTGGGTGTTGAACGGTTCAACACTGGCTTGACGAAGATCTTCCCTTTTCACAGGGAGCGTTCCTTGACAGAATAGAGCCCTGTACGCACATCACCGTTAAGGTCGCTCCGACCTGTCGGGAAGGAGAATTTCATTGGACCGCATTGCTTTCAAGTCACCAGCGCCCATTTCGTTGGCTGACATCGCTGATCAAGCCGAACGCGCAGTCGCCATGATGGCGCAGATCCGAACGGCGATGCTGGCGCCCACCGCCAGAAAGCTGCCGCCGATCTTCAATCTCAGCCAGCTTGCTGCGCTGTGTGGCATCGAGAAGGGCTCTTTGAGTCACCGTCTGGGAAAGAGCGATCTGCCCGCAGGCAAGCTCAATGAGGCCGGCAGCCGAAGGGAGTTCAGCCTGGAAGAGGCTCGGACGTGGATCCGTGAATACCGCAAGGAGTGGCTGCGTCCACCCGGAGCCGAGGCGGTCACGATCAGCATCGGTAACTTCAAGGGGGGCGTCAGCAAAACGACCACCGCCGTGACACTCGCCCAAGGGCTTTCGCTGCTGGGTCACCGGGTTTTGGTCATCGACACAGACCCCCAAGGGTCCTTGACCACGTTGTTCGGCATCCTTCCGGACACAGAGGTGGAGGAGGGGGATACCATCCTGCCCCTGGCCATGGGCACAGAGACCTCCATCCGCTACGCCATTCGATCGACCTATTGGACAGGCATCGATCTGGTTGCTGCCGCGCCGGTGCTGTTCGGTGCGGAGTTCGCGCTGCCCGCGCGGCAGACCCAGGAGCCGGGATTCGAGTTCTGGCGCGTGCTGGATCTGGGTATCGACGATGTTCGAGACGAGTATGACGTGATCATCATTGACACGCCTCCAGCCCTGTCCTACACGACGATCAATGCCTTCATGGCGTCCAACGGCATCATCATGCCACTGCCGCCCAACGCACTGGACTTCGCCTCCGCCTCGCAGTTCTGGAGTCTCTTTTCGGATCTGACCGCGGAGCTGCTCACCAACCGGGGGCTGACCAAGGAATTCGACTTCATCCACATTCTCCTGGCCCGGGTGGATTCGACCGATGCGGCCAGCAACATCGTCCGGCAGTGGATCGGCCAGACCTATGCAGAGAAGGTGCTGCCGGTGGAGATCCCCAAGACCGCGGTGACCGGTGTGACCGCGGCGGAGTTTGGCACCGTCTACGACGTGGCGAAGTACGACGGATCGGCCCGCACCTTTAAGCGCGCACGTGATGCGTACGATTCCTTTGTCGGACACATTGATGGTTCGATTCGGTCGGTATGGGCCAAGCAGGCCGTGACCGCGGGGCAGGGCAGGGCAGGGGTGTTGAACGGTTCAACAGCCGCCGCCAAGCAAGGAGCTAAGCGATGAGCAAGAAGTTGGCAGCCAAGGCAGGCCTGATTCAGGCGCTGAACCTGCCTCCGATGGCCTCTCAGCGCGCGGCTGCAGAGCCAACCCCGGAGCCTGCCAGACCTAAGACGGCGCCGGGGTCGATGCTTCAATTCATGTCTTCGCAAAGTGCGGCGATCAAGGAGGCAGAGGATCTCAAGGAGCGCCTCAAGGCATTCGACGGTGCCAGCCCTGTGCGGCAATTGGATCCCCGGTCGATCCGGCCATCCAAGTGGGCCAATCGTCACGATGCGTCGTTCGAAAATGCCGATTTCGCAGAGCTGAAGGCTGAGATCGAGTCGGCAGGTGGCAATGTGCAGCCAGTTCGTGTTCGCCCTCTTGCGGGGGTGTTGAACGGTTCAACGGGGCCGGTTGAGTACGAGATCGTGTTCGGGCATCGGCGGCACCGGGCCTGTCTGGAACTTGGCATCCCCGTGCGCGCGTTGGTGGAAGATGCCTCGGATCAGGAACTCTTCGAGGCCATGGAGCGGGAGAACCGCGGACGGAAGAATCTCAGCGCCTGGGAGCAGGGGTGCATGTACCGCAAGGCCCTGGATGAGGGCTTGTATCCCTCGCTGCGCAAGCTCGCGGAATCCGTGAAGGTGGACGTCTCGCTGGTGTCCAAGAGCGTGTCGCTGGCGCGCCTTCCTGAAGCGGTGGTGGCTGCCTTTCCCTCTCCGCTGGACATCCAGTTCCGTTGGGCGCAACCGTTAGCCGAGGCACTTCAGAAGGATCCGGATGGGGTTCTGCAGCGCGCTAAGCGCATCAAGGAAGAGGGCAGGGTGCTTGCGCCCGTCCAGGTGTTCGACAGGCTTTGCAAGCCGGAAGAGGGCGAGGGCGCACGCGATCGCGTGGAGGTGTCTTCCCACCGACTGCTCCGGCAGGGAAAGCTGGCCGCGACCGTGCAGTCGGATGCAAAGGGTCGGGTGACCGTCAAGCTGGAGCCCGGTGCGATCACGCCAGAGCGCTATCAGCAGTTGCTGGGCTGGTTGGATGGCTTTGTGAAGGCCTGAGCATTCGCGGCGCCGCGCAAAGGAAAAAGGGAAGGGGCCTCGGCCCCTTCTTTTTTTGCACACGTTCGGCAGCAATTGTCCGCTCGCCTGGCGAGCCGAACGGGCCAGCAGAGTTGGGGGCGATCGGGAGGAAGTCTGGCAGAGGGATGAAGGGTGGGGGAGGGCAAGGCACGCCGCGAGGCGCGTGCGCGTCCTTTGCGAAACTCCGCGAGTCAGATGCTGTGGCGCACAGCCTTGCGGCAATCGCCCCTGCCTTCGGCGCCGGCGCGCTTTCGCTGAAACGGATCCGAGGCGGGGGGGTGGCGCGCGCTCGGATCTTGCCGATGTCCTCGGGCCGGTTGCGAGCCACGTGCTCAGGCCCTGTCATTGGGGTCTCTGGCTGGATCAGTCCCCGTCGATCAGTTGGTTGCTGAATGTGCGCGTCGGTCGACGGCGTGCTGTTGGCCATCTTGACGGGTTTGCCTTGCATCGCCCGATGCCGGCGCCGGGCGATGAGGCCGAGGCGTCTTCTCGTGCCTCATTCGTGGGCCATGGGGATATGAAGCCACGGATTCGTGAGGCTGCAGGAGCCTTGCATCCGTGTCGCGGCTTGCATGATCAGCGGCATGACCCATGTGCACTCACAGGTTTGGAACTCGGCTGGCTGCGGTACCACCGCCCTCAGCTTGATCTGCCAGGAGACAGGTACAGGCGCTGCGCCGCCAAGAGCATTGCCTCAGCGCTCAACGGGGTGGGCCTTGCGGCGCAGCAGGGCTGCGACGCGTCACCACCGTTTGGGCAAGGCGAATGCTGACCGGGGCCAGGCGTGTGCTCTCTAAGTCATTGATGTGTCAGAGCTTTTGGGCGATCGGCCACTTTTAACAAGATTTGAAGATTATTTTTAATACTAAGATTATTACGATAATCTTAGTTAACTAGTCCGAGGAGTTGCTCGACACGCTGATGCAAGCGCTCGACCAGCCAACTCAACGACTACCTCGCATCGGCTTTCATCGCGCTCTCCGTTGGCTGGCCGACGGAGAGCGCATCGTCACCGAGCAGGACTGTGACAAGCCCAAGCCCATCTACCTACATCGAAGTGGCCAACCAAGCGGCGCAGTGGCTGGCCGGGCACACCGGGGGGGTTGCTCAGAGCAACGTCATGGAGGCCTTGGCCAACATTCCCACCGCGGCTTTGGCGGAGCACGTGGTCGCAGCTTCCAAGCCGATGTGAAGCCCCCCCGGGCTGCATGAGCCGGGGGGCGTTCTGACAATACCTAGCCGGCTCTGCGCCGGCGCCCGGGCGCCGTGGCCGTTGTCCGTGGTGCCATCGATCCCAGGATGGCTTCGCGACAGACCACGAGGATCTCCTCGGCCAGAGGAGAGTCGTCGGGGCAGGCTCTGGACAGGACGATGGCGCCCACGGCATGCGCCAGCGTATCCAGGATTCTCGCCCGCGCCTGATCAGGATCCGTGCCGGGAGAACTGCTCTGTTGGCTCAGGTCGGCGACCAGATTCTCGATGCCGTCAGCGAAGGCTGCACGGACGGATTCAGGCTGCCGCGCAGCATCGCCACCCAATGCGGCCATCGTGCACCCGACGGCACGGTGGTCACGATGCGCCCGTGAGAGGTACTGCTTCACGAACTCCTTCGGATCCACCCCATCGGCCAACGCAATCGTCTGACCGATGCCGCATGCCGTCGACTCCGCAATCAGATCGGCTTTGGAGCCGAACTGCTTGTAGAAGCCACCGTGGGTGAAACCGGCCGCGGCCATCAAATCGGCCACGCCGACGCCGTCGAAGCCACGCTCTCGAAACAGCTGGGAAGCTGTCTCGACCACATGGGCGCGGTTCGCCTGTGCCTGTGCCTTGCTGACTTTCATGCGTTCTCGTGGTGGATTTCACGCTTGGGGTGCTCGCCAATTGTATATTGATGTCAAGCATAATCAAAACATTGACTTTAAAGATGATGACCGTCATCATATGGCCTGCTTCAACCAGGCGCCTGCTCACTGCAAGGCGCATTGCGCCGGCCAGCTTCGGCAAACGGCGTGCACAACCAAGGAAAGCTCAGCCATGACAAGCCTGCCTGCAGTTCTCATCACCGGGGCATCCAGCGGCATCGGTGCCGTCTACGCGGACCGCCTCGCCCGGCGTGGCCATGAGCTCGTGCTAGTGGCGCGCGACAAAGCCCGCCTTGATGCCTCCGCTGCACGTCTGCGGGAAACCTATGGCGTCGAGGTCAATGTGCTTCAAGCCGATCTGACTGCGCAGTCCGACCTCGCGACCGTGGAGGCGCGGCTGCGCGACGACACCCGCATCCAGATCCTCGTCAACAACGCCGGCATCGCGCAATCCGGGGACTTCCTCCAACAGAGTGCGGTAAGCATCGATGCGCTGATTGCCCTCAATGCCACGGCACTGACACGGCTGGCTGCGGCGATCGCTCCGCGGCTCGTCCAAGTCGGGGCGGGCACCATCGTGAACATCAGTTCAGTGGTGGGGCTCGCGCCTGAACTCGGCATGTCGATCTACGGTGCGACCAAGGCCTTCGTCTTGTTCCTGTCGCAGGGGCTCCATCTTGAGCTCTCGCCCAAAGGCATCTATGTGCAGGCCGTGCTGCCGGCGGCGACGCGCACGGAGATTTGGGAGCGCGCCGGCATCGACGTCAACATCCTCCCCGAAGTCATGGACGTTGAAGAGTTGGTCGATGCCGCTTTGGTCGGCTACGACCGCCGAGAGCTCGTCACGATTCCCCCGCTCCATGTGGCCGAGCGCTGGGATGTGCTTGACGGCGCACGTCAAGGGCTGCTGTCTGATGTTCGGCAAGCCCATGCAGCCGATCGCTATCGGCACCAAGCCTGAACGGTCCCTTCCTCGTCACTCGGAATTCCACCATGCCCATCGCCCTCATCAGGTCCGTCTTCTGCGCGTTCGCGCTGCTCGGTGTCTTGACATCTCCGAGCGTCCTGGCGAGGGACGTGTCTTCCGTCAGCGAGACTGGCGAGCACAGTCAGCAAGCTCAAGCGTTGACGTGGAAGAACGTGCCGACCCAACGCATCGCGGTTGGCGATGTGAGCTTTTCCTACCGCGAACTCGGGCAGCAGAATGATGGCCCCCCTGTGGTCCTTCTCGCCCACCTCGCTGCGGTGCTGGACAACTGGGATCCGCGCATCGTGGACGGGCTTGCCACGACACATCACGTGATCGCGTTCGACAACCGTGGCGTGGGCTCGTCCACCGGTTGGCCGGCCAACACCATCGAGCAGATGGCTGGCGATGCCATCAGCTTCATGCACGCCAAGGGCTTCACGCAGGTCGACCTCTTCGGCTTCTCCATGGGGGGAATGATCGCGCAGGAGATCGTGCAGAAGGAGCCGCAACTGGTTCGCAAGATGATCCTTGCCGGGACAGGCCCTGCCGGGGGCGAGGGCATCAGTACCGTGGCAGGTGTGGCGAACTTCGATTTGATCCGCGCGAAGCTGACCGGCCAGGACCCCAAGCAATACCTGTTCTTCACCCGCACCCCGAATGGAATCGCGGCCGGTCAAGCGTTTCTGAAGCGACTGCAGGAACGCACGGACGACCGAGATACCGAGATCGCCGTCTGGGCCTACGTGTCGCAGTTGCAGGCGTTGAGCGCATGGGGGCAAAAGCCAGCGGCGGATCTCTCCCTCATCAAGCAGCCAGTGCTCGTGGCCAATGGCGACGATGACCGGATGGTGCCGACCCTCAACTCCTACGACCTCGCCAAGCGTCTGCCCAATGCCCAGTTGGTCATCTACCCGGATGCAGGTCACGGCAGCATCTTCCAGTTTCACGAGGACTTCGTCCCCAAGGCACTGGCCTTCCTGTCCCACTGAGATCGAGGCCCCTCATGAGTCACACCCATCTCACCGCCCCCACCCAATTCCTGAACGTCGATGGCGCGCAGCTCGCCTATCGGCGCTGGGGCAATGCCACCACGGGCCAGCCGCCGCTGCTGATGTTGCAGCACTTCCGTGGCGGCATGGACCACTGGGATCCGTTGATGACCGATGGCCTGGCTGAAGGCAGAGAGGTGATCCTCTTCAATGGTCGTGGTGTCTCCTCCTCTGGCGGGGTGCCACGCACCCGCATTGAGGACATGGTCGACGACGCGGCCGCCTTCGCCCGCTCGCTGGGCCTGACCCAGATGGATGTGCTGGGCTTTTCTCTGGGCGGCTTCCAGGCGCTCGATCTGACCTGGCGCCATCCGAAGCTGGTGCGCAAACTGATGTTGCTGGGCACCGGCCCCCGAGGGGGCGACCCGGACATGGAGGCCCGGGTGTTGGAGACGGCCGTCAACCCAGTCCCCGTCCTCGAAGATTTCATGTATCTGTTCTTCGGACGTTCGCCACAGGCACAACAGGCGGCACGGGAGTTCTGGGCGCGCCGGCACCAGCGTGCGGACCAGGATCCCCCCTCCTCTGCCGAGGCCGCGAAGGCACAGATCGAGGCCAACATGCACTACCTGCCGAGGTTGCAGGAAGACGATCCCTTTGCCTATCTGCGTGACATCACGCAGCCCACGTTCATCCTCAACGGCGTGCACGACGTGATGGTGCCGACCGTCAATTCGTTCTACATGGCCCGCAACCTGCCGAACGCCCAGCTGTTCATCTACCCCGATGCGGGGCACGGCGCTCAGTTCCAGTGTCCGCAGCGGTTCCTGCGCCACGCGGTCCAGTTTCTCGGCGAGTGACGAGCCCTGTCGCTCAGCCCGCCTTCCAAAGCTTCCACAGGTTCCCGTCATGCTGAAGTTCAAGTTCCTGCTGTGGGCGTTTGCCCAGATCCTCAAGCGCAAGATCCGCAGCAATGCCGACTGCGCGCGCTACGTCGCGAACCTTCAGCCCTCCAAGCGCGTCTCCCCCTACGACCGTACGGCCTTCTGAGGTAGCCCATGGAAGCCAACCTGCTGAACCAACCCCTGCGGCTGCCCAATGGCAGTGTCTTGCGCAACCGCCTTGCGAAGGCGGCCATGAGCGAAGCGCTGGCCACCTACGGCAACCGTCCGACTCAAGCACTCGTGCAGCTGTATCGCCGCTGGGGGGTCAGCGGACTGGGTCTGATCGTCACGGGCAACGTGATGATCGATCGGCGCGCATTGGGAGAACCGGGCAACGTCGTCATCGAGGACGAGTCCGACCTGCCTGTCCTGAAGCAGTGGGCCGAGGCGGGCACCGCGCAGGGATCGGCGCTGTGGGTTCAGCTCAACCATCCGGGCAAGCAGTCACCCAAGGGCTTGAACGCGGTCAATCTCGCCCCCTCTGCCGTGCCGTTCCGCGAGGACATGGCGGCATTCTTCGACACGCCCCGCGAGGCCACGACCGCAGAGATCCAGGACATCATCGCGCGCTTCGGGCGTGCTGCGGCCGTCTGCAAACAGGCCGGCTTCAGCGGCGTGCAGATCCACGCGGCGCACGGCTACCTGATCAACCAGTTCCTGTCGCCCCATCACAACCGCCGGGACGACGAATGGGGCGGAACGCCCGAGAAGCGCCGTCGCTTCGTGCTGGCCGTCTACGCCGAGATCCGCCGGGTCGGAAGTGGCTTTCCGGTGGGCATCAAGCTGAACTCGGCCGACTTCCAGCGCGGTGGCTTCACCGAGCAGGAATCGCTCGACACGATTCGCGCGCTGGCCGACGCGGGCATCGACCTGATCGAAATCTCCGGCGGTACCTACGAGGCCCCCGCCATGAGCGGCATCATGCAGGAGACAAAGAAGGCCTCCACTGCCGCCCGGGAGGCCTACTTCCTCGATTTCGCCGAGAAGGCCCGTCGCGCCACCCAGGTGCCGCTCATGGTCACTGGCGGCTTCCGCACGGCCGCCGGCATGAACGCCGCCCTGCGCAGCGGTGCGCTGGACGTTGTGGGTGTGGCCCGGCTGCTGGCCATCGACCCGGATGCACCGGCCGCCCTGCTGCAGGGGCGGGACAGTGCGCAGCAGGTCCGCCCGATCAGCTCGGGGCTCAAGGCCGTGGACCGCATGGGACTCATGGAGATCGTCTGGTACACGCGGCAACTCCGGCGCATCGGCAAGGGAGGCGCACCTCGGCCTGACGAGAGTGGTCTCGCGGCGTTTCTGAAATCGCTCGTCGCCAGCGGCTGGGGCACTTTCCGGACCAAGCGCTTGCGTGCGCGCACCTGAGTGAACCGGCAGGCCAACACAACTCCCCCAGGGATCCCCTGGAACAAGAGAGAAATCATGAAAGCACTCACCTTCAAACGCTACGGCAAGTCGCCCGACATCGGGTTTTCCAATGTGGATCGACCGACGCTGCAACCCGATGAACTGCTGGTCCAGGTTCACGCGGCAGGCCTGAACCCCATCGACAACATGGTCCCGGTGGGCACCTTCAAGCCGGTGCTGCATTTCAAGCTGCCGGCGGTCCTCGGCAGCGACCTGGCCGGCGTGGTGATCGAAGTCGGCAGCCGCGTCACCCGCTTCAAGCCCGGTGACGAGGTCTTCGCGAGCGTCTTTGACCTGGGCAGGGGGTCGCTGGCCGAGCTTGTCGCGGTTCCGGAGAGCGCGGCCGCCTTGAAGCCATCCAACCTGGACTTTGTACAGGCCGCGTCGATCCCGATGGTCGGGCTCACCTCATGGCAGGCCCTGAAAGAGCGCATGAACTTGCGCCGCGGTCAGAAGGTGTTCATTCCCGCGGGTTCCGGCGGCATTGGCACGTTCGCCATCCAGCTGGCCCACCAGCTTGGCGCCACGGTGGGGACGACGGTCAGCACGGGAAATGTCGAACTCGTGCGCGGCCTGGGTGCCGACGAAATCGTCGATTACAAGAAGCAGGAGTTCCAGCAGGTTCTGCGCGACTATGACGCAGTCCTTGGCACGGTGAGGGGCGACGCCCTCGAAAAGTCGCTGGCCATCCTGAAGCCAGGAAGCCGGATCGTCTCGCTCATCGGCCCCCTGGATGCCGCGTTTGCAGAGGCGAAGAAGCTCAACTTCATCCTGAAGTTCGTGTTCGGCCTGATGAGCCGCAAGCTGATGAAGCTGGCCGGCAAGAAGGGCGTGAACTACGCCTTCCTGTTCGTGCGGCCCGATGGACAGCAGCTCGCCGAGATTGGCGAACTGCTCGAGACGGAACGAATCCGGCCGGTCATCGACAAGGTGTTCCAGTTCGACCAAGCCAAGCAAGCCCTTGACTACCTGGCGCTCGGTCGCTCTAAAGGAAAGGTTGTCGTTCGGATCCAGTGAGGCTGCCGCTGCAATGAACGTTCTTTGCACGCGAGCCACACCGAACCGGTGCGAAGGCCAGTCATCGTGAGCCAGTCGGCCCCATGGTGCCGTGATCATCAAGGTGGGAAGCTGTTCGCGATGGCAAACGGGCCTCGCGAATCGGCAGGTTGACCAGCGCCGCACCCAGTGCGAGAACGACATCGGCCCACCACATCCACAAATAGTTCCCGGTGTGGACCACCGCGAGGCCCCCCAGCCAGGCACCGAAGAAGCCACCAATCTGGTGGCTGAACAGCGTCAACCCGAACAGGGTCGCGAGGTAGCGTGTGCCGAACAGTTTGGCGGTGAGGCCGGCCGTTGGCGGCACGGTGGCGAGCCAAGTGGCGCCCAACACCGCCGCGAACAGGTAGAAAGTCCATGGCTCCTTGGGCGCGGCCAAATAGACGAGGATGGCCACGGCGCGCGAGGCGTACATCCAGAACAGGAGGTACTTCATGCGTACACGGTTGCCCAGTGCTCCAGCGGCCAGGCTGCCGCCGACGTTGGCAAGGCCGATAATGGCCAGCGACGTTGCCGCCACGCTGGCATTCAGCCCGCAGAGGCTGACCTCGCCCGGCATGTGCGTGACCAGGAAAGCGATATGAAAGCCGCAGGTGAAGAAGCCGGCATGTAGGCACCAGTAGCTGCGATCCCGTGCAGCGATCTTCAACTGCTCTCGCAGGGTCAACGTCGCGGCGGCTCCGCTACCCGTGACCGGCGGCTTCGGCTCGCCACGGAGCCACCAGGCCATCGGCGCGGTGGTCAGAGCCATCACGGCCATCATCCACATCGCCTGCATCCATCCGAAGGTCGACAGCACGGCCTGGTTCAGCGGCGCGAAGATGAACTGACCCAGGCTTCCACCGGCGTTGATTGCACCTCCTGCAAACGAACGGCGCTCTGGAGGAATGTGTTGCGCGGTGGCGCCGATGAGGATCGAGAAGCTGCCCGCGCCTGCGCCGGCGGCGCTCATCAGGCCGAGGGTGACGATCAACGCCCACTCGCTGGTGACCTGAGTGGTCCACGCAAAGCCTGCTGCAAGCAACAATGCGCCCAGAACGATGACACGGCCCGGGCCCCAACGGTCGGCCACGGCGCCGAACACCGGCTGCACCGCACCCCAGACGAACTGGCCGATGGCCATGGCGAAGCTGATGGTGGCGATGCCCAGCCCGGTGTGGGTGTTCAGCGGCGACACGAACAACCCCATCGATTGCCGTGTGCCCATCGTGATCATCAAAATCGAGGCGGCAACGACAACGAAGACCCATGAACTGCGCGTGGATGCCATGGTTTACTCCTCTGGGTGTTCGGCACGGAACGCAGGCGTCACGCGATCCAGCCAGTCATGGAAGGCGCCGACGTTGTCTTCGCCCAGCGTGCGATTGACGAAGTCCTGGGCGACGCGCCAGTACGGCTGGGCGTCCACGAACACAGCATTGCCCTTTGCGGTGATCTGGGCCCGGCGAACTCTTGCATCTGCTGGGTCGCTGTGCAGGTCTATCAGACCCTGGTCGACCAGAGGGCGCAGGTTGCGTGTCAGCGTCGTTCGGTCCATGTCCATGGCAGAAGCCAGGTCGGAAACCGCGACGCCGTGATCCCTTCCTTCCCGTCGCAGCGTGGCCAGCAGCGAATACTGCGTCAGCCGCAGGCCGGTCTGTGCGAGTTCGCGGTCGTAGAGCGCGGTCATGCGCCGCGTCAGGCGACGCAGTCGCGCACAGGTGCAGTTCGATACTCGGTTTGCAACATCGGTGGCATCGACAGAGGTCATGGGTGGGATTGTAGGTGCATATGCACTTGTTTTGACGGCACGGCAATTCCTGAGCAACGCGGATGGCGCCCAAGTGGCTTCATGATTAACTACCATCGCCTGCTCGAGCCCATCGGCTACATCCCGCCTGCTGAGGCCGAGGCAAACTACTACCGGCCGGCAACTCGCCAATCAGGCCGCTGCCGTGATGATCTGACCTAAACCACATGGCCTCCGCGAATCTCGGGGCGGTTCAGGGTGGCAAGGCCTCCACGTCCACCTCTGATCACTCGGTAACGTCGATCTCGTGGACGGGAGCGCTGCGCGTGTACCAATCCGAGCTTGAAATGCGCTCAAAAGGCCATCATTTGGTTGTCCTCAGAGGTGAAAATCGTTGGCGCGGCCGGCCGCGCTCCTGGTTGAAGCGGTCGGCAGCGCCCGTGCCTTCACCCACATGAATCCCTCTTTGCCCCAGTCGAGCCACACGGTCTGGCCGCGCATCGGTCAGCACCATTTCGCCCATCTGCGTGCGGTGGCCGAGGGGCTGCCCGTTCAAGAATCGGCGCTTCGCTACCTGGGCATCGATCACGGTCACCAGGCCGTCACCGCTCACCGTCAGGTGGTGGACCGGCTGCGCGGGCTGGCTCGCCGACGAGGCCTTTCGGCCTGGCGGCTCGTCGGGCTGACTATCCGGGTTGGGTCGGGCGACATCCGGCCCTCTCTGGAAGACTTCATCGCCGAGCGGGAGCTCGACGGGTGGACCGAATCCGAGGTCGCGCAACTTTACGAAGAGGCCTTCCCGGCAGACGCCCGGGCGGAGCGGCGACGACGGCTGCGCGACCGGCAATTGGCCCTGCTGAAAGAACTCCAGGCCGTGGCCGCCGAAAGGCCCTCGCCCGAGGATCGGCTGGACGGATGGTTCGATCCTGTCACGGCGCAGCGTCTGACCCAGGCCGGTATGCTGCTGCTGCGGGACCTTCAACAGCGAATTCAGGGCGGAGGCCATTGGTGGCGGGGGCTGCCGGCCATCGGAAAGATCAAGGCCGACCGTCTGGCGCAGTATCTGCAGTTGCTGCTGCCCGACCTGGCCAATCCCCTGCCCCGTCCATTTGAAAATTCGGGGATCGAGGACATCGCGCCGCAGGCCCGCGCGGGCGCCTTGGTCTCGGACGACCTGTTTTCGGGACGGCCCGTCACGCGTGGTGCTCCCGGCACGGCCGTGCTGACGGGGGCGCGATCCGATGCCGAGGTCATCGAGGCTTGGGTGGCGGCCCGTGCCGGAACGGCGCCCACGGCGAAGAGCTATCGGCGCGAGGCTCTGCGCCTGTTGCTGTGGCTCCGTCATGAGCGAGCCAAAGGCTTTGCTGACGTGCAGGTGGAAGACTGCCTGGACTACATGAGTTTTCTGGAGCATTTGCCGCCGGCATGGATCTCACGTCGGCACAGCACCGTGTTGGGTGAAGGTTGGGCGCCCTTCCGAGGGCCACTCAGCCTGGCCAGCCGGCGCCAGGCCGTGGTCGTGCTGGGCAGCTTCTTTGGATGGATGGTGAACGTGGGCTACCTGCCTTCCCGCAATCCGTGGATGCTGATCAACCGCCGCACTGGCGACGATGCCCACCAATCCTTGCTGGACAGCCGTGCTTTCACCCCGGAAGCCTGGGCGGCGCTGCTCGGACATTTGCAAGCAGAGACTCCCGACGCCTCGCGCGCGCGCATGCTTTTCATCCTGACCTTTGTCGAGGCCACGGGCCTGCGTGCCGCCGAACTGGTGGGCGCGACGATGGGCGCACTCCGTCAGCACCGAGGACGGTGGGTGCTGCAGGTGCACGGCAAGGGGGCGCGCAACCGTCTGGTGGCTGTTCCCGGCCAGGCCCGCGATGCCTTGCAGGACTATCTGCTGGCCCGAGGGCTGGGGCCGTTGGGCCAGCAGCCGCCCGACACCCCGCTGCTCGCTCGTCTGAGCGAGCCCCAGCAGGCGATCGGCTATCAGGCGCTCTACCAGACGATGAAGCGATGGGTGCGCGATGCGATCCGGGGCAGCGAGCTGACGTCGGCCGAGAAGGACGTGGCCATGCGGGCTTCGCCGCATTGGTTGCGGCACACCTTCGGCACCCGGGCGCTTGAGCGACGCGCGCCGCTGGAGGTGGTGCAGCGTCAACTGGGGCATGCCGATCCTCGCACGACCATGCGGTATGCCCATGCCCAGCTGGAGCGACTGCAGCAGGAGATGGACAGGGCCTTTGGCGATGAAGCGCGGCAGCTTGACCAGACGAACAAGACCTGAGCCGATCGCGTGTCCATGTACGATGGGGGGTATCTTCAACCTTCCTGGAACAGAGCATGAAATCAGCGCACGATCTGGTGACCGCGGCCAAGCAACGCATTGAGGAGGTGGCCCTGGACCGGGCGGAGCAGGCGGTTCGCGAGGCGGACCTGGTGCTGGATGTGCGTGAGCCCGAGGAATATGCGGCCGGCCACTTGCCCGGGGCAGTGTCCGTGCCGCGGGGTCTGCTGGAATTCAAGCTCAGTGCCACATCGGCCATGACACCGCGCGACTTGAAGGTGGTCGTCTATTGCAAGAGCGGCGGGCGCGCTGCACTCGCAGGGGCTTCCATGAAGGACATGGGTTATCTTCATGTGGCTTCGCTGGCGGGTGGCTTTGACGGCTGGCAGTCTGCCGGCTATCCGGTGGCCCGGCCTGAGCAACCCACGTTCGACTGAAGTTTGCGACCGGGGCGACCGGGCTCCGGTGACTTAGGTATTCAGAGCCCTTAAAATGAACTAACGGCAAGTTCGCTTTTCCAGGCAACCTGCATCGCAGGTATTGGCTGTCGCCATCGCCGTTAGTTCATTTATGAGGCGCCTACAAACTCCATCTTCTCCCGCTGCTGGCTTCGACCTGGCCTGGGGCTTGTGGCAGCAGCGGGCCCGTGCCCGCGCGCTCCTGCGCAAGGCCACCTCCGAGGAGGTGTACGCCTCCGTCTGGCGTGCGCTCGCGCAGTGGGCCTGCGCGCGCCTGCTCGCGCCCCATGAGCTCCATGCCGGCGACCTGGCCGCCTTTCTGGCCGAACGCGAGGCCTCGCATGGCCTGACCCGTCGCCACGCCTGGCGCATCACCCGGTTGGTGGAGCGGGTCCTGCTGATCTACCACCAGGAACTGGGACTGCCTGCCTCTCAGGCCGTCACCCAACTGCTGGAACAACGTCCTGACATCCGCTACGCCAATGCCAGCCGATTTGACGAGCTCCCCGATGCCTTGAGCGCGCACGATGCAGCCTTGCTGGCCCGACATGTCGCCCGACCGACGGCGCCCGGTGAACCGTGGCAGGACACGAGAAATCGGGCGGCCGTCGCGCTGCACCTGGGGGCCGGTCTGACACCCGCTGAAGTTCGCGCCCTCCGGACCAAGGACTTGCCTCTGATCACGCCCTTAGCGGTGCATCTCGCCGGTGTCGGCGCGCAGCCGGCCCGGCACGTCCCGCTCCCCGCCTGGGCCGGCCGTTCGCTGCATCAATGGCGCGATCTGCGTGCAACATTGGGGATCCCGGGCGATCAGTGGCTACCCTCCACCCGATCGTCCGGCAAGCCATGGGGAAAGGTATCTCACCACGAGGGTGTCAAGTCTGTTCTGGCACAGGCGGGCCTCGACGCACAGCGCTGGAGTGCTTACAGCCTGCGTCACAGCTTCGCGCTTCACGCTCTGCACCGCCGAGTTCCCCCACCCCAGATCGGGCAGTGGCTGGGAGTGACAGAGCCGGATGTGCTGGAGCGCTATCAGCGCATCCGACAAGAGATGGTGGAAGAGGCTGCATGGCTGCAGGAAACCTCATAAAATAAAAAGCTTGACCACACCAGCAATCTCAGGTTCGTTTTCGTCCTGTGCGGCGTCATGCCAAAAGCGCCCTGCTGATCATCTGGAGAGAAACATGGCCAAGGAAGAACTGATCGAGATGCGCGGCATCGTCAACGAAGTCTTGCCGGACTCCCGTTTCCGCGTGACGCTGGAAAACGGTCACGAGCTGGTGGCCTACACCGCTGGCAAGATGAAGAAGAACCACATCCGCATCCTGGCGGGGGACGCCGTGTCCCTGGAGCTCTCGCCTTATGACCTGGGCAAGGGCCGCATCACCTTCCGACACCTTGATCGCAGCGCCCAGTCCTCCGGCGGCAACGCGCCGCGCCGTCGCAACTGAGAACTGTGCAGACCACACGGCGTGTGGCTTTTGATCAGAACACCCGGTGTTCGTGCACAGAACAAGATCCAGAGGCTGTGCTAGCGTGGCTTCCATTGCCTGTCCGTGACCCTCACGGGGCATTTGCTGAAATGCCTCCGCCGTGCGTTCTCCGCATCCCTCCGCCTCCCCTTCCCCCAAAGGCCTGCCGCGCTGGCTGGAAAGACGGCCTTTTCTGGCTCTCAGCCTCCTGTGGGGCTTGCTGACGGCGCTGGCGCTTCAGCAGGGGGCGCAGTGGCAGAGGCAGCGGCTGGCGGAGTCGCTGGCCTCAGAGTCCCGCCTGGATGCCCAGATCCTGAGCAGCTGGGTCCAGGAGCGCAGCGCAGAACTCCGCTTCCTTCAGAGCAGCGCCTACATGGCTGAACTCAGCCAGAAGGTCAGGGAAGGCTCGCAGCCGGCCCATGAACTCCTGGTCAGCCGTATTCAGACCTTTGTGCGCCCCGACGGCGCAGATCGGGTCACCTTGGTCGACGACAGTGGCGCGCCATTGGCAATGGCACCGCCAATGGCGCCGGTGCCATTGCTGGGCCGGCCCGCGACACGAGCACAAGCCACTGCAGGGGCTCGGGATGAGTCGCCTCGCATGGGCTCTCCTTCCCTGGATGCGCAGGGGCTGGACATTGTGGTTCCCCTGGCCAAGTCGGGGGATCCGCCACAGACCTATGCGGTGTTGCATGTGCCTTTTCAGCGCCGCATATCCGATCTGCTGCAGGAACGGATCCAGGCCCGGCAGGACCAGATTCTTCGCATCTGGTGGCAGACGGAGCCCCCCGGCTGGCTGAACGTCACGCTGGGCGCCAGTCCCGGCCCTGCGGTGGCTGCCCAGGCATTGCCGGAAGGCGATCTGGGCGCACGCAGCCCATTGCGGGGCACCGACTGGTGGCTCACCGTGGACCCGGCGCCCGGTGCGCTGTGGCAGGCCAGCTGGCCCCTGGCCTTGGGCACATTGCTGTTGTCGGCATCGCTCTATGCGGTGATGGCGCTGGGCCGGCGCACGCTGCGCCAACAGTTCCAGCTGCAGACGGCCGCCCGCAGCGAGCGCACCCGCGAGCGCGAACTCCAGGAACTGGGCCTGTTGGCCGCCATCGCCCAGGCGGCCGCCGACCTCATCTTCGCCAAGGATCTGCAGGGGCGCTACTTCCTCTGGGAGCCCCGCGACCCCCATGCCCCCGGACCCCGCCCCACAGACGTGCTGGGCCATACCGACGCGGAGTTGTTCCCGCCGGACATTGCCCAGCAGCGCGCCCAGGAGGACAAGGAAGTCCTCCTCACCCAACAAGCCGTCCATTACGACCGAGGTGAGGCCGATGGCCGTCAGCTGCTGGTCACCAAGGGGCCCCTGCGCAATGCCCAGGGACAGCTGATCGGCCTCTTTGGCGTGCTGCGCGATGTCAGTGAGGCCAGGCAGCTGCAGAGAGAGGCACGCGAGGAGTCCGCGCTGCGGCAGGCCCTGCTCACCAACGCCCACGATGGCATCGTGGTGCTGGACGACGAGGGGCGGGTCGTCGTCGCCAATCCCAGCTTTGCCGAACTGCTGGGCCGCAATCCAGAGGAAACCGCCCGCCTGCAGGCCTGGGACTGGGATGCCCAGTGGTCCCGCGAGGAACTGCTGAACAAGCTGCGCGACCAGACCCTCGGCAAGCGGCTTCTCGAAACGCGCTTCCTGCGGGCCGACGGCACCCGGGTGGACGTGGAAATCAGCTCCAGCCACATCACGCTGGGCGATCGGCACCTGGTGCTGTGCGACTGCCGGGACATCACCGAGCGCAAGCGCATCCAGGCTGAACTCGAACGCCACCGCCACCATCTCGAGCAGTTGGTGGTCGAACGCACCGAGGCGCTCCAGCGCGCCACCGAACAGCAGCTGCGCACGCTGCAGTTCAGCCAGGACGTGGCCGACAACATGCCCGGCGCAATGAGCTACTGGGACACCGACCTCGTCTGCCGCTTTGCCAACAAGGCCTATGCCCAGACCTTCGGGAGCACGCCGGACCAGCTGGTGGGGACCGCCATCCAACACACCGCCGTGCATGCCAGCTACCTGATGGCCCACCACCACGCGCAGGCCGCTCTGCAGGGACAAACGTGCGAGTTCGAGCAGGAGAGCCGGTCGGCCCAGGGTGACAAGATCTTCTGGTGTACCTACCAGCCCGACCTCCAGGGCGGCCAGGTGCGCGGCGTGTTCGTCGGCTTCCACGACATCACCGCCCGCAAGCAGGCCGAGGTGGCGCTGCAGCAGCTCAACCTGCAGCTGATGCAGGCGCGTGACCATGCCGAAGCCGCCAGCCGGGCCAAGAGTGCCTTCCTGGCCAACATGAGCCACGAAATCCGCACGCCGATGAACGCCATCATCGGGCTGACCCACCTGCTGCAGCGTGAGGTGGCGGTGCCGGAACAGCGGGAGCGCCTGGGCAAGGTGGAGGGCGCCGCCCAGCACCTGCTGGGCGTGATCAGCGACATCCTGGACCTCTCGAAGATCGAGGCAGGCAAGATGACGCTGGACATCACCGACTTCGCGCTCGACGCCCTGCTCTCCCGCATCACCACGCTGGTGGCGGACAAGGTCCGCGCCAAGGGCATTGAGCTGGTCATCGACACCGACCACATGCCGCCGCGGTTGCGTGGGGACGCCACGCGCCTGTCACAGGCCATGCTCAACCTGCTCAACAACGCCGCCAAGTTCACCGAACATGGCGTCATCACCCTGCGCTGCACGCTGGTGGGAGAAGGCGGTGGGTGGCTCCAGGTCCTGTTCGAAGTGCAGGACACCGGCCCCGGCATCGCCGCGGACCAACAGGGGCAGCTCTTCCAGGCCTTCGAGCAGATCGACAACTCCAGCACCCGACGCCATGGCGGCACCGGGCTGGGCCTGGCCATCACCAAGCGACTGGCCGAGCTGATGGGCGGCACGGTCGGAGTCGACAGCCACCCCGGCCAGGGCAGCCGCTTCTGGTTCACCGCCCGCCTGCAGATGTCCGCTGCCCCCGCAGAGCGGGCCCGGGCCGCACTGCTGTCTGGCCGCCGGGTGCTGATGGCCGACGACCTGCCCGAGGCGCGCCAGGCCCTGGGTGACATGCTGCGCCAGATGGGCCTGGACGTGCAGGAGGCCCTGGACGGGGGCGACGCCGTCGCACGCTGGCATGCGGCCCTGGACGACGGCCGGCCTTACGACTTCCTGGTGCTGGACGCGCTGATGCCCGGCATCGACGGCCTCGAGGCCCTGCGGCACATGCACCAGCGGGCCCCCAACCATGTGCCCCCCACCCTGCTGGTGACGGCCAGCGACGACCCCAGCCTCTGGAACCAGGCCCGCGACGCCGGCTGCGCCGCGGTGCTGCTCAAGCCCGTCACGGCATCGGCCCTGCTCGATCACCTGGTGAGCCTGGCCTCCGCGCAGGGCGTCACGCTGGAGGAGATTGCACCCGACCCCGGCACGCAAGCCAACGAAGAGGCCCTCCGGGAGTACTGCGCCGGCGCCAGCATCCTGCTGGTGGAAGACAACCCGGTGAACCTGGAGGTGGCCACCGAACTGCTGCGCCATGCCGGCCTGCGGGTGGACACCGCGACCGACGGCGCCCTGGCCGTGCAGGCCGCGGCCGAGCGACCCTATGACCTGATCCTGATGGACATGCAGATGCCGGAGATGGATGGCCTGCAGGCCACGCGCCGCATCCGTGCGCTCTCAGGCCATGTCCGCACTCCCATCATCGCGATGACGGCCAGCGCCTTTGCCGAGGACCGGGCCGCCTGTCTGGCCGCCGGCATGAACGACCACGTCGTCAAACCGGTGGAGCCTCGGGTGTTGCACGCCACGCTGCTGCGTTGGCTCGATCGGGCTCAGGCCTCCACCCAGCCCTCCCAGGCGTAGCCCACCCCATAGACCGAGCGGATGGGGTCACTGCCCGGCAGGGCGGCCTCCAGCTTGCGCCGCAGGTTGCGGATGTGGCTGTCCACGGCGCGGTCCGTCACCGCACGGCCATCTTCGTGCAGCACGTCCAGCAGTTGATCGCGCGAAAACACCCGCCCAGCGGAGCGCGCCAGGTGCCGCAGCAAGCGGAACTCGGCCGGCGTCAGGTCCAGCGCCGCACCCTGCCAGTGGGCGCGCAGCGCCTCGTCGTCGATGAGCAGGCCACCCGGCCCGGCCTCCGCCGCAGAAGGGCCCTGCCGGGCCTGGTCCCAGGCCTGTCTGCGCAGCTGGGCCTGCACACGGGCCACCACTTCCCTGGGGCGATAGGGCTTGCAGACATAGTCGTCGGCCCCCGCCTCCAGTCCGATCAGGCGCTCCACCTCCTCCACCCGGGCGGTCACCATGATCACCGGCACGCGGCTGAAGCCGCGCAGCTCACGGCACAGGCTCACCCCGTCCCGGCCAGGCAGCATCAGGTCCAGCAGGACCAGCACCGGCGGCCGCTGGCGGATGGCGTCCAGCACCAGGCGGCCATCGGCCACGATCTCGGTGCCGAAGCCCGCGGCCCGCAGATAGTCCTGCAACACGGCCGCCAGCTTCGGCTCGTCCTCAACGATCAGGACCGTGCCAGGGGCAGCGACGGATGCGACCTCTTCCATCAGGGCACCTCGCTCGTGGAGGCCACGCGCGGCGGGTGCGGCGGATGCGGCAGGCGCGGCAGACTCAGGCGCACGCACACGCCGCCCAGGGGCGAAGGCAAGGCCTCGATCTGCCCGCCATGCGCCAGCGCGATGTTGCGGCAGATGGACAGGCCCAGGCCGGCGCCACCGGTGCCGCGGCTGCGCGAGCCCTCCACCCGGAACAGGCGCTCGAACAGGCGAGACAGTGCTTCCTCGGGCACGCCCGGGGGGGAATCGTGGATCTCCACCCACAGCACATCGGAGCGCGCCTCCAGCGAGACCTCTACCCGACCCGGCGCATCGGTATAGCGGTAGCTGTTGGCCAGCAGGTTGTCCAGCAGCTGCTGCAGCCGTCCCTCGTCGCCCTGCACCCGCCAGGCCTCGGCACCGGCCGGCAGGGGCAGCAGGCGCAGGTCCAGCCCGTGCTGCTCGAAGTGCCAGTGGTGTTCGGCCACCCGGCGTTCCAGGAAGTCGGCCAGGGCCACCGGGGCCATGCGGTAGCTCAGCGCGCCGGCATCGGACAGCGCCAGTTCATTGAGGTCGTTCACCAACTCGCCCAGGCGCTCCACCTCGCCGCGCAGCGAGGCCAGGGCCTGCGGCGTCACCGGACGGATGCCGTCGACCAGTGCATCCACCTCGCCCGAGAGCACGGCCAGTGGCGTGCGCAGTTCGTGCGAGACATCGGCCAGGAAGTCGCGCCGCAGCGCCTCGTGCCGGGCCAGGGTGTTGGCCAGGGCATTGAAGTCCTGCGCCAGCTGCCCCACCTCGTCGGGGCTGTCCACCTCGACCCGTGTGTCATAGGCCCCCGCGGCCAGACGGTGGGTGGCCGCGGCCACGCGACGCACTGGCGCCAGCAGCCGGCGCGACACCCACCAGGCGATCAGCGCCGCCAGCACGCCGGCCACCCCGGCGATCAGCAAACTGGCCTGGGCCTGCCGCCGCCCGAAGCGCACAGCACCGCCCTCGGTCACGCTCTGGAAGGGCGCCAGCACCAGCCAGCCCACCGTGCGCCCGTTCACCTGCACCGGCAGGCGCTGCATGCCCGGCACCTGGTAGCGAAAGCCCGCCACCCACTGGTTCTGGCTGTCCACCACGCCCAGGCGCACCGAGGCGCCCGTCAGGTCCGAGGTGGGCGGCACGCCCTGCAGCGGGTCCACATCGGCGGGCAGTTCCTCACCGGCCACCGGCCGCAGCAGGTGGAACCAGCGCCGCGGCTCCTCGCGCAGAAAGTCCCAGCTGCCATGCTCGGCATAGGCCCGCTCCAGCCGCGGCCCCACATAGGCCATGCGCTCAGCCGCCACGTCGTTCAGGTAGCCCAGGAATTCGCGGCTGAAATTCCAGTGCGTGGCCATGCCCACCAGGGCCGACACCAGGATGCCGGTGCCGAACACCGCCAGAAAGATCCGCACCGACAGGCTGGTGCGCGGCACACGGCGCCGCCAGGAATGCAGAAAACGCATGCCCGGATTGGGCCAAAGCCGGGCCCGTCCGGCAAGCCCATCCGAGCCGGCCTGCTGGTTCCTCGTTTTTTCTGCACATTCGGGGGTCAGCATCGGTCCATCCTCATCCAAGTTGTCTGCCGCCGTGATGGATCACCGCCTCCAACGCACACCCCTGGCGTTCGCCGCCGCTGCCGCCCTGCTGTGCCTGGGCCTCGGGCTGTCTGCCTGCTCCTCCAAGTCCGCCGAGGCCCCCACGGCTCCGGCCACCGATGTGGGTGTGTTCACTGTCAGTGCCCAATCGCTGCCCCTCAAAAGCGAGCTGCCCGGGCGCACCGTGGCCCTGCAGTCGGCCGAGATCCGCCCCCAGGTGAGCGGCATCGTCCAGAAGCGCCTGTTCACCGAGGGCAGCGAAGTCCAGGCCGGACAGCCGCTCTACCAGCTGGACGCGGCCTCCTATGACGCCGCGGTGCGCAGCGCCGAGGCCGCCGTGGCCAAGGCCCAGGCCACGCTGGCCGCCGCCCGCCTGAGCGCCCAACGCCAGCAGGCGCTGCGGGCCGCCGATGCGAGCAGCCAGCAGGCACTGGAAGATGCCCAGGCCGCACTGAAGGAAGACGAGGCGGCCCTGCTCTCGGCCCAGGCGACGCTGACCAGCGCCCGCATCGACCTGGCCCGCACCCGCATCACCTCGCCCATCGCCGGCCGGGTGGACACCTCCAGCGTCACCGAAGGCGCCCTGGTGACCGCCAGCCAGACCACGGCCCTGACCACCGTGCAGCGGCTGGATCCGATCAACGTCGACATCCCGCAGAGCAGCGTGGACCTGCTCAAGCTGCGCCAGCAGCTCGGCCAGGGCGGCCTGAAGGACGGCAGCGCCCGCATCCAGCTGGTGCTGGAAGACGGCAGCACCTACGCCCACGAGGGCACGCTCAAGGTCAACGGCGTGGCGGTCAACACCAGCACCGGCGCGGTGACGCTGCGGGCCACCGTGCCCAACCCCGAGCATGTGCTGCTGCCCGGCATGTATGTGCGCGCGGTGCTGACCCAGGCGGTCGACCCGGCCGCCCTGCTGGTGCCGCAGGCCGGCGTGCAGCGCAATGCCTCCGGCGCGGCCAGCGCCCTGGTGGTGGGCGCCGACGGCAAGGTCGAGCAGCGCCCGGTCACGGTGGCCCAGGCCATCGGCAACCAGTGGCGCGTCACCCAGGGCCTGCAGGCCGGGGACCGCGTCATCGTCGAAGGCGTGGCCAAGGTGCGGCCGAGCCAGGTGGTGCACGCGGTGCCCGCCGCCCTGGGCGCCTCGGCGCCGGTGGCGGCCTCCGCAGCGTCGGCGGCCTCGGCGGCCAGCCGCTGAGCGGGAGCGGCCATGGCCAAGTTCTTCATCGACCGGCCCATCTTTGCCTGGGTCCTTGCCATCCTGATCATGCTGGCCGGCGCGCTGTCCATTCTGGATCTGCCGCTGGAACAGTACCCCGACATCGCCCCGGTGCGCGTGTCGGTCAACGCCACCTACACCGGCGCCAACGCGCAGACGGTGGAGGACTCGGTCACCCAGGTGATCGAACAGAACATGAAGGGCCTGGACGGGTTGCAGAGCATGCAGTCCACCTCCAGCTCCACCGGCGGCGCCAGCGTCACGCTGAGCTTCATCGCGGGCACCAACCCCGACGTGGCGCAGATGCAGGTGCAGAACAAGGTCCAGCAAGCCCTCACCCGCCTGCCCCAGGTGGTGCAGAGCCAGGGCGTGACGGTCACCAAGTCCGGCACCGACTTCCTGCTGATCGCCAACTTCGTCTCCGACGACCCCGCGGTCACCGCCTCCGACCTGGGCGACTACGTCTCCACCAGCCTGGTGGACACGCTCAGCCGCATCGACGGCGTGGGCGACGTGACCACGCTGGGCTCGGGCTACGCCATGCGCATCTGGCTGGACCCGGCCAAGATGCAGAAGTACGCGCTGATGCCCTCGGACATCACCAGCGCGTTGGAATCACAGAACACCCAGGTCTCTGCCGGCCAGCTGGGCGCCCTGCCGGCCGTGCCCGGCCAGCAGATCAACGCCGTGGTCTCGGCCCGCAGCAAGCTGCGCACGGTCGAGCAGTTCCAGAACGTGGTGGTCAAGTCGGCCACCGACGGCGCGCTGGTGCACCTGGGCGACGTGGCCCGCGTGGAGCTGGGCAGCGACAGCTACACCTTCCAGACCCGCTACAACGGCCGCCCGGCCGCCGGCGTGGGCATCAAGCTGGCCTCGGGCGCCAACGCCCTGGGCGTGGCCAAGGCGGTCAAGGCCAAGCTGGCCGAGCTGGCGCCCTTCTTCCCCAACCAGATCCACTACAGCATCGGCTACGACACCACGCCCTTCGTCACCATCTCGGTGGAAGAGGTGGTCAAGACCCTGGCTGAGGCGATGGTGCTGGTGGTGATCGTGATGGTGCTGTTCATGCAGAACCTGCGCGCCACCCTGATCCCGGCCATCGCCGTGCCGGTGGTGCTGCTGGGCACCTTCGGCGTGCTGGCCGCCTTCGGCTACTCGATCAACACGCTCACCCTCTTCGGCATGGTGCTGGCCATCGGCCTGCTGGTGGACGACGCCATCGTGGTGGTGGAGAACGTGGAACGGCTGATGCGCGAGGAAGGCCTGTCACCCCGGGACGCCACCCGCAAGAGCATGGGTGAAATCACCGGCGCGCTGATCGGCATCTCCCTGGTGCTGTCGGCCGTGTTCATCCCCATGGCCTTCTTCGGTGGCTCCACCGGCGTGATTTACCGCCAGTTCTCGATCACCATCGTCTCGTCCATGGTGCTGAGCGTGCTGATGGCCCTAAGCCTGACGCCCGCCCTGTGCGCCTCGCTGCTGCGCCACCACGCCGCGGCCGGCCTGGACGAGGAAGCCAAGACCGGCCCCCGCCACGGGCCGGTGGGCCGCTTCTTCGCCGCCTTCAACCGCGGCTTCCAGCGCTTCACCCAGCGCTACCAGGACTTCATGCGCCGCACGCTGGGCCGCACCGGCCGCATGATGGTGATCTACGGCCTGATCGTGGCCGCGCTGGGCGTGAGCTTCGTGCGCCTGCCCACCTCCTTCCTGCCGGACGAAGACCAGGGCCTGCTGATGGCCATGGTGCAGCTGCCCGCCGGGGCCTCGGCCGAGCGCACCCGCGCCGCGCTGGGACAGGTGGAGGACTACCTGAAGGCCCAGCCCGAGGTGGGCAGCACCATCTCGCTGATCGGCATGAGCGGCGACCAGGCCAGCGGCAACCTGTACGTGCGGCTCCAGGACTGGTCGCAGCGCAAGGGCCGAGGCCAGGACGCCGCCGCGCTGGCCGGACGCTTCACCAAGGACCTCTCCGGCATCCGGGACGCACGCATCTTCTTCATGCTGCCACCCGCGGTGCGCGGCCTGGGCAGCAGCGCCGGCTTCACGGTGGAGCTGGAAGACCTGGGCGGCCTGGGCCACGACGCCCTGCTGGCCGCACGCGACCAGTTCCTGGCCGCAGCCCGCAAGAGCCCGCTGCTGACCCAGGTGCGGCCCAGCGGCCTGGACGACACCGCCCAGCTGCAGATCAGCGTGGACGACAGCAAGGCCGCCGCGCAGGGCCTGTCCACCGCCAACGTCAACGACACCCTGTCGGTGGCCCTGGGCGGCACCTATGTCAACGACTTCATCAACAAGTCGCGGGTCAAGAAGGTCTACATGCAGGGTGATGCGGCCTACCGCATGCAGCCCGAAGACCTGAACCACTGGTACGTGCGCAACAGCGCGGGCGACATGGTGCCCTTCAGCGCCTTCGCCAGCGCCAGCTGGGGCAGCGGCCCGGCCAAGCTGGAGCGCTACAGCGGCATGTCCTCCTTCGAGATCGTGGGCTCGCCCGCCACGGGCGTGAGCACCGGCACCGCCATGGCCGAGGTGGAGAAGATCGCCGCCACCCTGCCCACCGGCATCACCTACGAATGGGCAGGCCAGAGCTTCCAGGAACGCCTCTCCGGCTCGCAGGCCCCGGCGCTCTACGCCCTGTCCATCCTGTTCGTCTTCCTCTGCCTGGCCGCCCTGTACGAGAGCTGGTCGGTGCCCTTCTCCGTCATGCTGGTGGTGCCGCTGGGCGTCATCGGCGCGGTGCTGGCCACTGGGCTGGCCGGCCTGTCCAACGACGTCTACTTCCAGATCGGCCTGCTGACCACCGTCGGCCTGTCCGCCAAGAACGCCATCCTGATCGTGGAGTTCGCGCAGAAGCTCTATGACGAGGGCATGGACCTGATGGAGGCCACGCTGCAGGCCATCAAGCTGCGGCTGCGGCCCATCGTCATGACCTCGCTGGCCTTCGGCTTCGGCGTGCTGCCGCTGGCCATCGCCACCGGCGCGGCCTCGGGTAGCCGGCGCGCCATCGGCACCGGCGTGCTGGGCGGCATGGTCACCGCCACCGTGCTGGGCCTGGTCTTCATCCCGGTGTTCTACCTGGTGGTGCGCCGCTTCTTCCAGGGCCGCAAGGCGGTCCATTCCACCCCCTCGATTCCGGAGAACGCGGCATGACCACGCGCGCCATCCTCAAGCCCATCGCCCTGGCCGCGGCCCTCGTGGCCCTGCTGGCCGGCTGTGTCACCACCCAGCCCAGCGGCCCGGGTGACCCGCAGTGGCAGGCCCCGGTGCCCGCCACCCTGGGCGCCAGCGCGGTGGCCGGCTCAGCCTCCCAGGCCGCCAGCGCCGACGCCACGCCGGACTGGCAGACCGTCGTCCTGGACACGCGCCTGCGCCAGACCATCGCCCTGGCGCTGACGCAGAACCGCGACCTGCGGGTGGCACTGCGCAACATCGACGCGGCCCGCGCCGCCGTCAGCAGCGCCACGGCCGACCGCCTGCCCACCCTCAAGGCCTCGGCCGGCACCACCACCAGCAAGAGCGCGGACGACCTGAGCAGCAGCGGCCACGGCGGCGTGAGCCGGCAGCACAGCGCCAGCCTGGGCCTCTCCGCCTGGGAGATCGACCTCTGGGGCCGCCTGGCCCGGCTGGATGAGGCAGCCCAGGCCAAGCTGCTGGCCAGCGAGGCCACCGCGCGCAGCGTGCAGGCCACGCTCATCGCCGAGACCGCCACCGCCTGGCTCACCCTGGCCGCCGACCAGCAGTCGCTGGCCCTGGATGAAGACACGCTGGCCAGCCAGCAACGGACCCTGGCACTCAGCACGCAGCAAAAAGCCCTGGGCGCCATCTCGGCACTGGACCTGGCCGCGGTGCAGGCTGCGGCGCAGACCGCAAGGCTCAATGCCGCCACCGCCCGCAGCCAGGTGGCCCAGGACCTCAATGCCCTGCGCCTGCTGCTGGGCACCGAGCCGCCGGCGGACCTGCTGCCCCCCACGGGACCGAATGCACTGGACCAGACCGCCCAGGCCACCGCCCTGCTGGGCGTGCCGGCCGACCTGCCCTCCAGCGTGCTGCTGCGCCGGCCCGATGTGATGGCCGCCGAGTTCACCCTGCAGGCCAACGACGCCAACGTGGCCGCGGCCCGGGCCGCCCTGTTCCCCACGGTCTCGCTCACCGCCACGGCCGGCACCGCCAGCACCGCCCTGAGCGGCCTGTTCAGCGCCGGCAACGGCACCTGGACGGTGGCCCCGGCGCTGAGCCTGCCCATCTTCGACTGGGGCAGCCGGCAGGCGGCCATCGACACCGCCCGCGCCAACCAGCAGGCCCAACTCGCCAGCTACGAGAAGACGCTGCAGACGGCCTTCCAAGAAGTGGCCAACGCCCTGGCCGTGCGGGCCCAGCTGGACGAGCGGCTGGACGCCCAGACCCAGCAGGTGCAGGCCTATGCCCAGGCGCTGAAGCTCACCGAGACCCGCCGCGCCCTCGGCGCCGAAAGCGCCCTGACGGTGCTGGAGGCCCAGCGCAGCTACTGGAACGCACGGCAGAGCCTGATCGCGCTGCGGCTGGCCGAGCAGAGCAACCGCCTGACCCTGTTCAAGGCCCTGGGCGGCGCCTGAGCCGGATCAGCTGGGGCGGAAGCTGGCCGAGGCCTCTTCCGCGTCGGTCTGCCCGGGCCGGCTGACGTTGTCGCCATCGTGGTCCCGCAAGGTGCGGAACATCGTGGAGGCCGCGACGGTGAAGGCGGCCAGCAGCAAGAAGGCCTTGTGCAGCGCCGGCAGCGCGCCGCCCTCCACCCCACTGGGCGCCTGCGCCAGGAAGTAGCCCGCCGCCAGCGTGCCGCTGGCCAGGCCGAAGCTCAGCGAGAGCTGCTGGAAGGTGCTGGCGATGGTGCTGCCATCGGCCGTGTCGCGCTCGCCCAGGTCGGCGAAGGCGATGGTGTTCAGGCTGGTGAACTGCAGCGAATTGGCCAGGCCCATCACCAGGCCCAGGCCCACGATGACCGGGATGGGCGTGCTCAGCCCCACCTGGGAGAAGGCGGCAATGCACACGGCTACGATCCAGGTGTTGACCATCAGCACCCGCCGGTAGCCGAAGCGGCCCAGCACCCGCTGGGCCAGGGCCTTCATCAGCATGGCCGCCCCGGCCGCCGGCATCATCAAGAGGCCCGACTGCCAGGCCGGCATGCCCAGGCCCACCTGGTAGAGCAGGGGCAGCAGCAGCGGCGTGCCGCCGATGCCCAGGCGGGTGAACATGCCCCCCAGCACCGAGACCCGGAAGGTGCGCACCTTCAACAGGGCCAGGTTCAGCAGGGGCGCCGCATGGTGGCGGCTGTGCCAGACGTAGCCACCCATCAGGGCGGCCGAGGCGGCCAGCCAGGCCAGGGCCTCGCCGTTGCCCAGGCCATGGGCGCCGAACACCTCCAGCAGCCAGGACAGCAGCGCGGTGCCGCCTCCGAAGAGCAGCATGCCCCGCAGGTCGAAGGGCTTGACGCTGGCGGCCCGGTAGTCGGGCATGTGACGCAGGCCGAAGGCCAGCGCGGCCAGGCCCACCGGCACGTTGACGAAGAACATCTCGCGCCAGCTGCCCCAGTGCACGATCAGCCCGCCCACCGTCGGACCCAGCAGCGGGCCCATCAGCGCCGGGATGACCATGAAGTTCATGGCCTGCAGCAACTGGCTCTTGGGAAAGCTGCGCACCAGGGTCATGCGGCCCACCGGCATCATCATCGCGGCTGAGATGCCCTGCAGCACCCGGCAGGCCACCAGCACCGCCACGCTGGGCGCCAGCCCGCAGGCCAGCGAGGCCAGCGTGAACACCACGATGGCCGACAGGAACACCCGGCGCGTGCCGAAACGGTTGGCCAGCCAGCCACTGGCCGGAATGCTCATGGCCAGTGCCAGCACGTAGCTGGCCGACACGGCCTTGAGCGCCAGCGGCGTGGTGCCCAGGTCGGCCGCCATGGCCGGGATGCCGGTGTTGACGATGGTGGCATCCATCTGCTCCATGAAGAGCGAGGAGGCCACGATCCAGGGGAGATAGCGCTGGGTGCGCGGGTTCACATCGGGCATGCCCCGAGTGTCTCAGCTTGGGCGCGGCGCTTCAGCCCGACCCGGGCATCGGCCTGATCCAGGCAGGGCCGAATGCCAAGGGCGAGCGCACGGGCCTGCGCCCTCAGCGCGGCGGCTCGCGCAGGATCCAGCCGTTGCCATCCGGGTCGCTGAACTGCGCGTAGCGGCCCCAGGGTTCCTGGTGGATCTCGCCGATGGCCAGCCCCCGGCCACGCAGCAGCGCATGATCGGCGTCGAGGTCGTCGGTGTTGAGCATCACCCCCTGCAGCCCACCGGGCCGCATTTGCTCGAACCAGGTCACCAGGGCGATGGTCACCGTCTGCCCGGCAGGCGCCAGCTGGATCCACACCATGCCGGGGCCCATCGGCGCCTCGCGCACCAGGGCAAAGCCCAGCACGTCGCGGTAGAAGGCCTTGGCCCGCTGTGGATCGGTGACGGGCACCGAGATGATCTCGAAGCTGTGGATGGTCATGAGATTCCCTGTGGCAGCGGCACCGCATTGAAATGCAGACCGCAAAGGGCCGTCAATCCCTTCCGCGTTCGCCCACCAGTTTCTTGATGGACGCCAGGGACGCCGCCACGCCCAACCTCAATACAAGCGCCATGCCCCCCAGCCATGGGCCAGTGCCATCACCATGCAAATGCCCGACGACACCCACCAGAACCGGGCCGAGTTGTCGGGGAACATCGGCTTGAGCCAGGGGAAGGCCATGGCGCGGATCAGCAGCACGGCAGCAAATGTCAGCAGCAACATCCGCTGCCAGGGCAGTGGGGGTCGTTGGGCCGCGGCGGCGCCAGCATAGAAAGCCATCACGAACAGGCCCGCGGCGATGGCCAGGGTGATCAGCGTGGGTGGCCACCGGCCCGCCTGCGCCGCGCGGGCCATGCGCTCGCCGGCCCCCATGACGCGGTAGGCCGGTGCCCCCAGGACGATGCAGGCCAGGTGGGCAAGGGCTGCCAGCGCGTCCAGGCCGGACGCCAGGGCCAACGGCAACGGAACGCCGCCCGTGCTCATAGCCGCGGCCCGTCTGCAGTGCAGCGGTGTTGGGGGAATTGGCAGGCGGGGCGCATGCCTGTCATGGTGCCACGTGGCAGCCTCAGAGCAGGCTGGACGCCACGTTGATCATCAAGCCGATGAGGCTGGTGTTGAAAACGAAGGCCAGCATGCAGTGCAGCGTGCCCACGCGGCGCATCGGTCCACTGGCAAAGCTCACGTCGGCCGTCTGACCCGAGGTGCCGATGACCGCGGAGAAGTAGAAGAAGTCCAGGTAGTCGGGCGCCTCGGTGTCGGGGAACTGCAGCCCGCCGGGCTGACCGCGGGCCACGGCAGCGTGGTAGTCGTGCGCATAGTGCAGCGCAAACATCACCTGCGTGAACAGCCAGGACGCCACGATGGTCAGCACCGCCAGGCCGATGTGGCTGAGCCGGTCGGCACCGCTGAAATTCTTGGCCACCGACAGCTCCGCCACGATGGCCCACAGGCTCACGATGGACGACACGCCCACCAGGGCCAGAAGCGTCTTGGCCCCTTCGGCCTGCAGCTGGGCGCGCCGGTGGATCTGGGCCAGGCTGGCGCGGGCCATCATCCAGACCGCCAACAGCAGGTACAGCCACACGCCCACATTCCAGCCCACGATCAGGCGGGTGACACCGCGGCCCACCCAGGCATGGGGCAGCAACACAGCCGCCAGCACGCCCACAACGATGGACACGAACAGACGGGGATGGGCGCGCAATAGGCGCAACACGCGGGACCGAATACGCTTCACGTTCTGCAGAATACCCTGCCCAGCTGTCCACTTCCCTTCTGACCATGTACCTGCCCACCCACTTTGCCGAGCCCCGCCAGGACGAACTGCTCCGCCTGATCCAGGCCCATCCGCTGGGCACCCTGGTCAGCCACGGTGCCGACGGCCTGGACGCCAACCACCTGCCCTTTCTGCTGGACGCCCAGGCGGGCGAGGCCGGCACGCTGCTGGCCCATGTGGCGCGGGCCAACCCGCTGTGGCAGACGCTGACCGAGGGCGCGCCGGTGCTGGTCGTCTTCCACGGTCCGCAGGGCTACATCTCGCCCAGCTGGTACCCCGGCAAGCAGGACGCCCACCGCCGCGTGCCCACCTGGAACTACGAGGTGGTGCATGCCCACGGCACGCTGCATGTGCACGAGGACGAGAAGTTCCTGCGCCGCGTGCTGGCCCTGCTCACCCGCACCCACGAGGCGGCCGAGCCCCAACCCTGGAAGATGGGCGACGCCCCGGCCGACTACCTGGCCGAACAGCTGCAGCGCATCGTGGGCATCGAAGTGCGCATCACGCGCCTGGTGGGCAAGCGCAAGCTGGGCCAGAACCATGAACTGCGGGACCGCGAGGGCGCCATCCAGGCGCTGGACGCCCGCGGCCAGTCCCCGTTGGCCCAGGCCATGCGGGACGCCCTGCCCTGACACCGGAAGAGCCACCGCGATGTACACCGCCACCTTCACCTTCGCCCCGGGCGAATACGACGACGAGTTCCACCGCCTGGATCAGGCCATTGCCGAAGCGGCCCGTGCCATCCCCGGCTATCTGGGCGAGGAAGCCTGGGAGAACCCGGCCAACGGGCTGGTCTCCAACGTCTACTACTGGCACACGCTGGAAGCCCTGCAGCAGCTGATGGATCACCCGGTCCACCGCGAGGCCAAGGCCCGGCAAGCCCGGTGGCTCAAGGGCTACCACGTGGTGGTGGCGCAGGTGCTGCGCTCCCACGGGGACGGCGGCATTGCCCACCCGCTGGCGGGCTGAAGCAGAACGTCCCGCTCAGCCGCGCAGCGGTGCCGAGGCCAGGCCGCGGAACTGCGGCCGCGAGAACAGGTAGCCCTGGAACAGGGTCACCCCCTCGTGCAGAAAGAAGTCGCGCTCGCCGACGGTCTCCACCCCTTCGACCACCAGGCGGATGCCCAGATCCTGGGCCAGGCGGATCACCGCCCGGGCGATGGCCTGCCGCGGGCGCAGCGTGTCCACATGGCGCACCAGGTCCATGTCGAGCTTGATGAGGTCGGGCTGGAAATCGGACAGCAGACGCAGGCCGGCATAGCCGGCGCCGAAGTCGTCGATCGCGGTCAGGAAACCCTGGCGGCGGTATTCCCGCAGGATCTCGGCGAACCAGGGGCCGTCCTCGATGCGCTCGCCCTCGGTGACCTCGAAGATGATGCTGGACACGTCCAGGCCGCGCCGGTGGGCCGCCTGCAGCGTGGTCTGAATGCAGACCTCCGGCCGGTAGACCGCATGGGGCAGGAAGTTGATCGACAGCTTTTCGTTCCCGCGCTCGATCAGGCCGAGGTCGCAGGCCAGGTCGATCGCGCGCACCCGGCAGGCCTGGTCGAAGCTGTAGCGGTTGGCTTCGACCACCCGGTCCAGCACGCTCGGGGCGGGCTCGCCCGCCACGCCCCGCACCAGGGCCTCGTGAGCAAACACCTGACCCGACACCCCGTCCACGATGGGCTGGTAGGCGAAGGCGAAATCGAGGCCCGGGTCCTGCCCCTGGCCGCAGATGGTGCAGGGGCCGGGCCCGCCGCCACCGCAGGTCGGCGAGCGCCTGTCGGAGGTGGCCCGGGGGGAACTGTCGGGGGTGGGGGATGTTTGGGCCATGGCGGGCTCCGGGGACCTGCCACTGCCGGCTGGCGATCCGGCATTCTGGCGCTTGTCCACGCGATGCGATCACCGCATGAAGCCGTCCATTCCGTGCCATCCTCGTCGCTCGGGGCCGCGCCGCGCATCGACATCCACCGCCACATCGCGCACAATCGCGCCTCAACGCAATCGACCGGCCCCTGGCCGGACGACGCGGGATCGGGAGAGTCCGCCCCTGGCCAGCATGGCCCCGGGGCGGCGCCGAAGGAGCAACCACCCCGGAAACTCTCAGGCTCATGGACCGGTCCCACGAAGCAACTCTGAAGAGCGTTCGGCGCACACGTCCGCCGGCTGCACCGAAGGAGCAAGCGTTGCCGGCCCACGGCCCGGCGGCGTGAATCTCTCAGGTTCCGAACAGAGGGGGTGTCTGCTGCACACAGTCGTGCAGCGGTCCCCACCCCTCGACGTCGGAGTCCTGTCATGCGCAAGCCCCATCTCGCCGTCCTCGGAGGCGGCATCACCGGTGTGACCACCGCCTACGCGCTGTCCCTGCGCGGTTTTGCCGTCACGCTGTACGAACGCCACCGCTACGCGGCGATGGAAACATCCTTCGCCAACGGCGGCCAGCTCTCGGCATCCAACGCCGAGGTCTGGAACCTGCCGGCCACCGTGCTCAAGGGCCTGAAGTGGATGCTGCGGGCCGATGCGCCGCTGCTGGTCTCGCCCACGCCGGGCTGGCACAAGCTCTCGTGGTTTGCCGAGTTCATCGCCGCCATGCCGCAGTACGAGCGCAACACCATCGAGACGGCCCGCCTGGCCATTGCCGCGCGCCAGCACCTGTTTGCCTGGGCCGAGGCCGAGGGCATTGACTTCGACCACAAGCGCGAAGGCATCCTGCACATCTACCGCGACAAGGCCGGCTTCGACCACGCGGCCAAGGTCACCGCCCTGCTGGCCCGCGGCGGGCTGGACCGCCGGGCCGTCACGCCCGAGGAGATCAAGTCCATCGAGCCCACGCTGGCCGGCCAGTACCACGGTGGCTTCTACACCCCCAGCGACAGCACCGGCGACATCCACCGCTTCACCTTCGGCCTGGCCCAGGCGGCCCAGCGCCGCGGCGTGGAATGCCTGTACGAACAGCAGGTGAGCCAGCTGCGGCCCGAAGCCGGTGGTGGTGTCACCCTCACGGCCACCGGCCCCGAGGGCGAGCCCAGCCCGCGCCGCTTCGACGGCGTGGTGGTGTGCGCCGGCGTGGCCAGCCGCGGCTTCGCAGCCCAGCTGGGCGACCGGGTGAACGTCTACCCGGTCAAGGGCTACTCGATCACCGTGCACCTGGACGACGAGGCCAGCCGCGCGGCCGCGCCCAACGTCAGCCTGCTGGATGACGAGACCAAACTGGTCAGCAGCCGCCTGGGGCCGGACCGCTTCCGCGTGGCCGGCACGGCCGAGTTCGCGGGCGAGAACCGCAACATCCGCGCCGACCGCATCCGGCCGCTGGTCGACTGGGTGCGCCAGTGCTTCCCCGGTGTGGACACGCGCCGCGTGGTGCCCTGGGCCGGCCTGCGGCCGATGATGCCCAACATGATGCCGCGGGTGGGCCGGGGCCGCGCGCCCGGCGTGTTCTACAACACCGGGCACGGCCACCTGGGCTGGACGCTCTCGGCCGTGACCGCCGACATGGTGGCGTCCAACGTCGCCTCCGCGATGGACTGAAAGGGTCGCCCGCGCCTGGGCCGCGGCCATTGGTCCAAGGAGGCTGGGGGCCCTATCCCGCTGTGCCGGCTTCTGCCACAGCGGCTTTGAGCAAGGCCATGAAGCGCTGCATGACGGGCGTCACCCGGTCAGGGGCGTACACCCACTCCACCGGAAAGTGCCGACCGACTTCTCCCAGGCTCACCAGGCGGATGCTGGGAGGACAGGTGGACGCCATGCTGCTGGGCACGAAGGTGCAGCCCACGCCAGCCGCCACCAGCCCCATCAAGGTGGCCAAGTCGCTACCTGTCTGCTGGACCTGGGGGGTGAACCCGACCTCCTGGCATTGGGCCATCAGAAAGCGGTGCTGGGCTGGTGACCGAATCGGGTCGCACCAGACGAAAGGCGTTCCCGCCAAGTCAGCCAGCTTGCGGGGCGGGCGAACCCGCGCCGTGCCCGAAGACGGCATGGCCAACACGAAACGCTCCTTCAGCAGCAACACATGGCTCAGGTGCGGTGCTTCCACCTGCCGCCAGGCCATGATGCCGCCATCGATCTGCCCCTGCGCCATGGCAGCAGCTTGCTCGACAGACAACATCGGCTCCACCGACAGGCTCACCCGCGGCAGCTCGGCTCGAAAGCGTTGCAGCGCACCCGCCAGGGCAGGCAGAAAGAGGTAGTTGGGCAACGCGCCCACCCGCAGCACCCCCAGCTCGCCCCGCGATGCGCGCAGGGCCCGGTCCTGACTTTGCGCCAGCCCCTGCAGCATCTGCCGTGCATCGCTCAGGAAGGACTGCCCGGCCGCTGTCACTTCCACGCCCTTGGTGGTTCGCCGCAGAAGTGGCGTGCCGATGGCTTCTTCGAGTTCGCGAATCTGCCGGGAGAGTGCAGGTTGGACGATGCCGACCACGCGGGCCCCCGCCTGCACGCTGCCCGCCTCGGCCACAGCGACGAAATAGCGAAGGTGCCGGAATTGGATGTTGCGCATGGCGTGCGGGTCTTGCGGCTTCTTGCATTGGCGATGCCTGGCAGGCATCACACGGCAACTTTCATAGCACTCGCCAGCATACCCTGCGCGACCTACCATGCCCTTCGGTTGCCCCCATACCCCCGTGATTCATTGCTTGCCTCGCCATGCCACTGCATATCCGCACGCCCTACCTGCGTTCATCACCACTGTCTCAGCACCAGGATGTCTGGCTGAAGCTGGAGGCCTTGCAGCCCTGCGGCTCCTTCAAGCTGCGCGGTGTGGGCGCCTTGTGCGAAGCACGCCTGGCCCAAGGTGCACGGGGCTTCATCTCGTCCTCAGGGGGCAACGCCGGCATTGCTGCAGCCTATGCAGGCCGCGCCCTGGGCGTGCCGGTGCGGGTGGTGGTGCCAGAGACCACCTCGGCCCGGGCCCGTCAGATCATTCTGGACACCGGCGCCCAGCTGACGGTGCATGGCAGCCACTGGGCCGAGGCCCACGCACTGGCCGAAGAACTGACCGGGCCGCAAGACGCCTTCGTGCATCCCTTCGATGACCCCCTGCTCTGGCAAGGCCATGCCGTCCTGGTGGACGAGATGGCCGAACAAGGCCCCAAGCCAGACGTGGTGGTGCTCTCCGTCGGCGGAGGCGGCCTCTTGTGCGGTGTGCTGGAGGGCCTGTGGCGCAACGGCTGGTTCGACGTCCCCGTCCTGGCGGTCGAGACCGTCGGCGCCGACAGCTACGCCCAATCGCTGAAGGCGGGCCATCCGGTGGCCCTGCCCCGGATCACCAGCATCGCCACCACCTTGGGGGCCAAGCAACCCTGTGACGAATCCGTGCACCGGGCACAGCGCCACCCGGTCCATTCCCTGGTGGTGAGCGATGCCGAGGCCGTCGCTGCGGCGGTTCGCCTCATGGACGACCACCGGCTGGTGGTGGAGCCTGCTTGCGGCGCCGCCTTGGCCGCACTGACGCAGGGGCACCCTCTGCTGAACGTGGCACGGTCCATCGCGGTGGTCGTCTGTGGCGGTGTGACCACGCCCGACACCGAGCTGCGTGCGCTGCACGCCCGCCTGTCAGCCCCACACTGACCACGTCAGCGCGCTCCCGGCATGCACACACCGGTCGGCGCGAACAGCCACGTTCCCCCTCCAGCCGGGCCCTACCGTGGCAAGGTACCTCAGCGCCAGCCGCCGTCCGGCGAGAGTTCATTGGACAATCGCGCATGACCCGCACCGACACGACCGGCGCTCCGGCGCCCGCCGCCGCCTCCTTCGCCAGCCTGCCCCTGCCCCCGGCCATGCAGGCCAATCTGCAGCAACTGGGCTACCTGGCCATGACGCCCATCCAGGCCGCCAGCCTGCCGCTGGCCCTGGCCGGGGCCGACCTGATCGCCCAGGCCAAGACCGGCAGCGGCAAGACCGCCGCCTTCACCCTGCCCCTGCTGGCCAACCTGAACCCGCGCCGCTTTGCCGTGCAGGCCCTGGTGCTGTGCCCCACCCGTGAGCTGGCCGAGCAGGTCACGCAGGAGATCCGCCGCCTGGCCCGGGCCGAGGACAACATCAAGACCCTGACCCTGTGCGGGGGCGCGCCCATCCGCAACCAGCTGGCCAGCCTGGCGCACGGCGCCCACATCGTGGTGGGCACGCCCGGCCGCATCCTGGACCACCTCTCGCGCGACACGCTGGCGCTGGACGCCCTGAACACCCTGGTGCTGGACGAGGCCGACCGCATGCTGGACATGGGCTTTGCCGAAGACATCGCCCAGGTGGTGGAACGCTGCCCCAAGGCGCGCCAGACCCTGCTGTTCTCGGCCACCTACCCGGAGGGCGTGGCCAAGCTGGCCGGGCGCTTCATGCGCGACCCGAAGGAAGTGAAGCTCACCGAGCGCCACGCCGAAACCAAGATCCGCCAGCGCTTCTATGAGGTGAAGGACAGCGAGCGCCTGCACGCGGTGAGCCTGCTGCTCAAGCACTTCCGCCCGGTCAGCACGCTGGCCTTCTGCAACACCAAGCAGCAATGCCGCGACCTGGTGGCCGTGCTGCAGGCCCAGGGCTTCGTGGCGCTGGAACTGCACGGCGACCTGGACCAGCGCGAGCGCGATCAGGTGCTGGTGCGCTTTGCCAACCGCAGCTGCAGCGTGCTGGTGGCCACCGACGTGGCCGCCCGCGGCCTGGACATCGCCCAGCTCGAGGCTGTCATCAACGTGGACATCACCCCCGACCCCGAGGTGCATGTGCACCGCGTGGGCCGCACCGGCCGGGCCGATGCCGAGGGCTGGGCCTTCAGCCTGGCCAGCCTGGACGAGATGGGCAGCGTGGGCCGCATCGACGAGATGCAAGGCCGCCCCAGCGAATGGCACCCGCTGAGCGAACTGGCCGACGCCGCCGACGCCCCGGCCTTGCTGCCCCCGATGGCGACGCTGCAGATCCTGGGCGGGCGCAAGGAGAAGATCCGCCCCGGCGACGTGCTGGGCGCGCTGACCAAGGACCTGGGTTTTGACGGCGCGAAGATCGGCAAGATCAACGTCAACGACTTCTCCACCTACGTGGCGGTGGACCGCAGCATCGCCGACGCGGCGCTGCGCGGACTGTCTGACGGCAAGGTCAAGGGCCGTGCGGTGAAGGTGAGGCTGCTGTGAGCGAATCGCCGATGAACACGCCTGAGGTGGCCGGCTGGGACGCCCTGGGGCTGTCGCCCCGGCTGCTGCGCGCCGTCCAGGCCCTGAGCCTGGACGCCCCCACCCCCGTGCAGGCCGCGGCCATTCCGGCCGCTCTGGCCGGACAGGACGTGCAGGCCTGCGCGCCCACCGGTTCGGGCAAGACGGCCGCCTACGCCCTGCCCCTGCTGCAGCGCCTGGCCGCCCACGCCCCCATCGGCAAGCGTCGGCCCCAGGCCCTGGTGCTGGTGCCCACCCGCGAACTGGCCGCCCAGGTGGGTGAGACCCTGCAGGCCCTGGCCGAGCATCTGCCCAAGCCGGTCAAGCTCAGCGTGCTGTACGGCGGCGTGTCCATCAACCCGCAGCTGATGGCGCTGCGCGGCGGTGCCGACGTGGTGGTGGCCACCCCGGGGCGGCTGCTGGACGTGCTGGACCACAACGGCCTGCGCCTGGACGACGTCGCCACCCTGGTGCTGGACGAGGCCGACCGCCTGCTGGACAGCGGCTTTGCCGAGGAACTGGCCCGCGTGCTGCGCGCGCTGCCGGCGCGGCGCCAGAACCTGCTGTTCTCGGCCACCTTCCCGGCCGAGGTGGACGCCCTGGCCCAGCGCCTGCTGCACGACCCGCTGCGGGTGGCGCTGGCCCACCAGGCGGCCGGCAGCCTCACTGACGCGGAAGCCGAGACCGACGAAGCCGAGGAAGCCAGCGAGCGCCGGCTGACCGAACGCGCCATCGAGGTGGACAGCACCCGCCGCACCCCGCTGCTGCGCCAACTGATCGACCAGGAAGGCTGGCCGCGGGTGATGGTCTTCGTCGCCACCCGCTATGCCTGCGACCACGTGGCCGACAAGCTGCGCCGCGCCGGCCTGACGGCCGAGGCCTTCCACGGCGACGCCAGCCAGGGCGCCCGCACACGCCTGCTGGCCGCCTTCAAGGCGGGCGAGCTGCAGGTGCTGGTGGCCACCGACCTGGGCGCACGCGGCATCGACATCGCCCAGTTGCCGGTGGTGGTGAACTACGACCTGCCCCGCGCCGCGGCCGACTATGTGCACCGCATCGGCCGCACCGCGCGCGCTGGCGCCAGCGGCCTGGCGGTGAGCTTCATCAGCCCGGCCACCGAGGCGCACTTCCGCCTGATCGAAAAGCGCCAGGGCCGGCGCGTGCCGCGCGAGCGCATCGAAGGCTTCGACGTGACCGAGACCGCCCCGGCCGGCGCTGCCACCGGCGGCATCAAGGGCACGCGGCCGAGCAAGAAGGACAAGCTGCGGGCCGCGGCCGCGACGAACGGCAGCTGAGACGGACCCAGGCGCCTGCGGGGCTCCGGGGCCCCGTGTTCGCTCAAGGGTGCGCGGCCAGGTCCAGTTCCCAGGTCTCGGCCACCTGTTCGTGGCCGAAGCCGGTGAAGGGCTCGCTGGTCATCAACCGGTAGCCCGCCTTGGCGTAGAGGTGCCTCGCAGCGCCCAGCTGGCTGTGGGTCCACAGCCGGATGCGCCGGTAGCCGGCCTCCACGGCAAAGCGGGTGCATTCGGCCACCAACCGCTCGCCCAGCCCCAGCCCGCGGGCCGTGGGCTCCACCAGCAACAGGCGCAGCTGAGCCGTGCCTTCGATGGGCTGGGCCGAGGCCTCGTCGCGGGCCTGGACCAGACACACACAACCCAGGTTCACGCCATCACGTTCGGCCATCCAGCACGCTTCTCGGTGGGGATCAAAGCGGTCGAGGAAGTCCGCCGCGATGCGGGCCACCAGGGCTTCGAACGACATGTCGAACTGGTACTCCCGGGCATAGAGCGCGCCGTGGCGCGACACCACCCACCCCATGTCACCGGGCCTCGGTGGCCGCAGGATGAAGCTGCCCCGGGCCGGCTTGGCCTTCGGATCCTCCAGCAGTGCCTGCACCTGCCGAAAGGCCTGCAGCAAGGCCACCTGCTGGGTGTCGCTCAGGCGTGTCAGGAGGGCATCCGTCTGCTGCTGGGAGCGCTGGTCCAGTGGCGCAAATGCCGCCCGGCCGGCCGGGCTCAGCTGCAGCAGCCACTGCCGCCCGTCCGCCGCGCTGCGACTGGACTCGATGAGCTCGCGCTCCTTCAGCGCTTTCAGCAGCCGACTGAGGTAGCCGGCGTTCAGGTCCAGGGTCTGGCCCAGCTCGGTGGCGGTGATACCAGAGCCCTCGTCCAGCCGGGACAGCTCCCACAGCACCCGAGCTTCCGTCAACGAGAAAGGCGAATCCAGCAGCCCTTCGTTCAGCACGCCCAGATGACGGGTGTAGAAGCGGTTGAAGCGGCGAACGGCTTCGATGCGGTCGGCATTGTCCATGGCCCAAAATTTTGCGCCATTTAGTTGCCAAAAGCAATTAATTGAATTTCAAAGAAAACCATCCGAGCCTGCGCGCCCAGGCGATCGGTGCCTGGTGGCCTGCTGCCAGCCCTCATCCTCCTGCGGAGGGCAGCGAGGCTGGCCGCCCTGCCAGCGGCACCACCAGGTCCGCCAGCTTCCTGAGCTCCTGAGGGTTGGCATCCGACACAAAGCAGTAGGCCAGCCCGCCCAGCGTGCGCTCGATCACGTTGAAGCCGCGCACCACGCGGGTGGCCTCGGCGGCACGCGGCGCGGTGGGGTCCACCGGCCGCACGAACACCGACACCACATGCGCCCCGTGGCGATACACCAGCGCGGCAGCGGTCTCCCCCGACAACACGTCCCGCCGCGCCCCCAGCAAGGCATAGCCTTCGGGCGCAAAGTCGGTCACCGGCGGCACGAAGTTGAGCCGGGCCGACAACCAGGGACGCACGGTGTGCTGGTCCGAGCTGGCCACCTCGATCGGATGATCGACCAGCAGGGCGCGGGTGTGCGCGCTCACGGCTTCGGAGGCCTCCGCCGTCTGCAGTGCCGCCAGGGCGCTGTCACCACGCCACCCCAGCGCGCCTGGATCCACCACCGCCAGCGTGCCCAGCGTGGCCAGCACCATTCCACCGAAAGCACTGCCCAGCCCCAGGACCCAAGGCGACCCGAACGAGGATCGACGGCGCGGGGGTGCTGTTGGCGCCGGCACCGGACCCGCGCCGCGCAGGTCGTTCGCGGTGCCGGCGGGCGCCAAGCCCACCAGCAGGTTGGCACGCAACGCATCCGGCGCAGCATGCCGCGTGGCCTGCTGGCGGACAGCGTCGCGCAGGGCCCGGCGCGCGTCCAGCCGCTGCTGCAAGGCGGGCTCCGCCGCCAGGCGCCGTTGCAGTGCCAGGCTGGCCGAGACGTCCAGCTCATCGTCCAGCAGCGCGTCCAGCCAAAGATCGTCGTCGTTCATGAAAGTGTCCTCGCTGGCGCGGGCCGCAGGGCCACGGCCAACAGGTTCCGTGCCCGCGACAGCCGCGACATCACGGTGCCGATGGGGACGTCAGTGATCCGCGCGATGTCGCGGTAGGACAGCTCCTCCAGTTCCCGCAGCACCACGACTTCCCGAAATGCCACCGGCAGCGCGGCGATGGCGGCATCGATCTCGCGCCGCTCGGCACGCTGGATGGCCAGGGTTTCGGGATCATTGGCCGACGCGCCGATGGCCAGGGCGGCATCCAGCTCATGTTCCAGCTCGGAAAAATCGACCTCTGCAGGTCGCCTCGCGCCCAGCCAGGCCAGCGCGGCATTGCGCACAATGGCCAGCAGCCAGGGGCGGGGATCTGTGCCGCGAAAGCCATCGAAATGCCGCAGCGCGCGCACGAGCGCATCCTGCACGACGTCCTGGGCGTCGTGCGCATCACGCACCAGCCAGCGCGCCAGGTTGTAGGCCGCATCCAGGTGCGGCAGCACGGACGCCGCGAAGCGCCCCTGACCGTCATCCGCCACGTTCAAGCCTGGACGATGAGTTGCCCATTCATTCCCTCGTGCCCATCGCCGCAGAATACATCGCACAGGAAGTCGAAGCGGCCCACCTTGTCAGCGGTGAAGGGCACTTTGGCCACCTCGCCTGGCACGATCAACGCGCGCAAACCCAGCTGCGGGGCGAAGAAGCCCATCACCACCTCGGGCGCGGTGAACTCCAGCACGACCGATTCACCCCGCCGCACGGTGATCTCCCGCGGGATGAACACGAACTTGCGCGCCACCACGGGAATACGGCGAGGCTCCCCGCCGCTCGCGGCACGCGAGGCTGCGGCCACCAGCGTGGCCGCGAATCCAGCCAGCACAAGGCGTCGGTCCATGGTCATGCCCCTTTCACGCCATGCTGGTCCAGCGCGTAGTCGCCGGCACCATGCCGCTGCACATCCCGCCAACCCAGGCCACGGAAGGGCTGCGCGGCATCCCAGGGGATGGGCGCACGCGAGGGTTGCGAGCCCGGCGCCGGCAAGGGAAAGATCAGCGAGGTGGCCGCATGGTGCGCGATGTGGGCGCTCTGGTGGTGGTGTTCCTGGTGGATGTGGCCGTAGAACACGGTGACATGGGCATGCGGCATCAGCTGCGCCAGCACCTGGCTTCCGTCACGCGTGGCCCAATCCCACTGGGGCGCCAGGTCGAACAAGGGGCGGTGGGTGAAGACGACGATCGGCGCCTCCTTGTCCAGACCGGACAGGTCTTGCGCCAGCCAGGCCAGTTGCGCCTCGCCCAGACGGGCCGCGGGATCGGACACATTGTCCAGGGCGATGAAATGCACCCCCTTGTGATCGAAGCTGTAATGCGTCGGCCCGAAGAACTCCTGGAACGCGGCCCCCTGGTCCAGCGAGGCGTCGTGCTCACCGGGCAGAAAGTGGATGTCTTGCACCTTCAGGTCGGCCACGATGGCCTTGAACTCGCGCAGGCGCTTGCGGCGCTCCTGGGGGTCGTCCGTGGTGTGGGTGAGGTCGCCCGTGAAGACGATGAAGTCGGGCGGCATGGGCAAGGCGTTGACCTCCGCCACCGCACGGGCCAAGGTGGTCTTGGCCTCCGGGTTGGCGGCCCCGGCGTAGCCCCAATGGGTGTCCGACAGCTGGACGAAGTGGAAGTCGCGGGACGGCGCCGTGGCCCAGGCCGTGCAGCCGGACAGGCCGGACGCGAAGACAGCGCCAACCCCGACGCCGGCCAGGCGCAGGAAATGCCGTCGATCCAACTGTGCAGACATGCGAGCTCCTCGGAGTGAATGAAGGTGTGAATGGATGTCTGCAAGATCGGCGGCGGTCCGCCTTTATTCCCGCCTGGAACCGAAACCTGCAAAAGAAGCTTGGGCGTTGATGGCGCGCCTTTTGCAACGCCTGGGCTCGGACCCGGCTTTGTCGGCTTTGGAACAGGGCCTGCCTGTCACGCCTCATGTCACTCCGCCGGTTTCGCGCAAGGAGCCTTGCCCCATGAGCTTTCAGACGCTGTGCAAACAACGCTACCTGGGCGAAGGCGAAGCCGTGCCCTTCCTGCTCGACGGCCACGAAGTGCTGGTGATCTGGCCCGACGGCGGCCAGCCCCGCGCGTTCACGGGTCTGTGCCCGCATGAGCAGCAGTCGCTGGTCAACAACTCACAGTTCAACGGCCGCACCCTGACCTGCACCGTGCACGGCTGGGTGTTTGACGGCCGCAATGGCGAAGGCCTGCGACCCGAGGGCTGCGCACTGGACGAATACCCGCTTCGCCTGACCCACGATGGTCGGGTGGAACTCGACCTGCAAGGCCCGGCCACGGCCAACGATGGAGCGACGACATGAGCAGCACCCCGGAAGGATTCTTTGTGGACTGGGACGGCCAATTGCGCAGCACCACCGACTGCGGTGGCGGCTACCGCTGCGAGGTGGACCTGCCCGCCAAATACGTGGCCGTCATGTCGCCCAAGGGCGCGCTGGTGCACGAGGCCACCTTCTACAAGGACCAGGCCGCCGTGGAGAAAGCCGGCATCAGGGCCGGCCTGGTGCCAGGCAGCGTGCCCTGGGGAAGCAAGAGCGAAGGGTTCTGAGGGCCGGCGCCCATGGGGCCGCCTCCGTCAACGCACGGCCAGCGCGGGCACCAACCGTTCGACCAAGAGGTCGATCAGCACCCGCGTCTTGAGCGGCATGGCGCGGGCGTGCGGCCACACGGCGTGGACGGCATAGCCAAAGGCCTGGGGCTCCTCGAACACACGCACCAGGCGGCCCTGGTCCAGGGCCTCGCGCACCAGCCAGACCGGCAGCCGCGCAATGCCTGCCCCTTGCATGGCCGCCATGGCCGCAATCTCCAGGCTGTTGCAGCCGAAGTCGAACTGGCTGGAGGGCGTGAACGCCACCGCCTGGCCCTTGGCATCCCGGAACTGCCAGGGAGGCCGGCCACTGTCGCGCACATAGCCCACGAAGCGATGCGCCGACGCCTGGGCGAGCAGCGCTTCCAGGCTGGCGGGCCGGCCACGTGCGGCCAGGTAGGCCGGTGAGGCGAACATGCCCATCCACTGGTGCCCCATCGGCCGGGCCGCCAGGGCCGTGCTGTCGTCCAGCGGGCCACTGCGGATGGCCAGGTCCAGGCCCTCTTCCACCAGGTCCACCCGCCGGTCGTTGAAGGCAGCGTCGAAGGACAGCTCGGGGTACTGCGCCCCCAGCTCCAACAGCAGAGGTGCCACCAGCACCCGGCCCAGCACCTCGGGCATGGTGATGCGCAGCCGCCCCGAGGGCGTGAGCCGGCCCGCCTCCAAGGCGGCATCGGCGGCATCCAGTTCAGCCAGCGCCCTGCGGCAACGCTCGTAATAGGCCTGCCCGTCCTCGGTCAGGCTCTGGCTGCGGGTGGTGCGGTGGAACAAGCGCGTGCCCAGCCGTGCCTCCAGCCGGGCCACGCTCTTGCCCACGGCCGAACGGGTCAGCCCCAACCGCTGTGCCGCCAAGGCGAAATTGCCCGCCTCCACCGCAGCGACAAAGGCCTCAATGCCATTCAGACGTTCGCTCATTGACGCTATTTTGGCGCCAATCTTCGGAAGAAATGGCTTCACTGCGCCGTCAGTGGCATCAATAGCATCTCTCTCCGTTGTCTTCCCGAGGAACATCACATGAGCGACCTGCTGCGCCAATGGCAACTCACCGCCCCCGGCCTGGATCACCTGAGCTGCATCGGATCCCCCATGCCCCAGCCCGGCCCCGGCCAGGTGCTGGTGCGGGTGGAAGCCGCTGCCCTGAACTACCGCGACCTGATGGTCACCACCGGTGATTACGGCCGCAGCATGCCGCACCCGCTGGTGCCGGCGTCGGACTTTGCGGGCACGGTCACTGCCGTGGGGGCGGGGGTGAGCCGCTGGCAAGGCGGCGAGCGGGTCATCAGCACCTTTGTCGGAGGGTGGATCGACGGGCAGGCGCCCGCCGATGTGACCATCCTGGGGGCGCCGGGGCCGGGCGGCCTGGCCTCGAACGTGCTGCTGGATGCCCAATGGCTGGTGGCCGCGCCGGCCAACGCATCCGCGGTGCAAGCCAGCACCCTGCCCTGCGCCGGGCTGACCGCCTGGTTCGCCTTGGTGGAACAGGGCGGGCTGCGCGCGGGCCAGACCGTGTTGGTCCACGGCACCGGCGGGGTTGCACTGTTCGGCGTACAACTGGCCCGGCTGCACGGGGCGCAGGCCATCGTGGTGTCCGGCAGCGCGGACAAGCGCGAACGCGCGCTGGCGCTGGGCGCTCACCACGCGCTGCCGCGCGACAGCGACTGGCCGGCGGAGATCCGCCGCCTCACCGGCGGGCACGGCGTGGACCAGGTGCTGGAAACCGTGGGCGGCGCCAACGTCGCGCGCTCCATGGCCGTGCTGGCCCAGGGCGGCCGGCTGTCCATGATCGGCGTGCTGGACGGCGGCGAGTTCACCGCGTCCACCTACGACACCCTGCTGCAGCGCGCCGTGGTTCAGGGCATCAGCGTGGGCCACCGGCGCGCGCTGGAAGACCTGGTCCGCGCGGTTGAACTGAACCGCCTGCAACCGGTGATCGCCGCCGAATACGGCTTCGAGGAGGTGCCGGCAGCCTTCGCACACCTGACCCGAGGGGCCTTCGGCAAGGTGGTGGTGCGGATGTGAAGACTGCCAGGCCCCAACGAAGGGCCTGCGCCAGTGTGCGGCGACATGCGCCGCATCCATCCACAGCTTAAGACCCTGCCATATGCCCGCAAGGAGATCAAGGCATCCACATCGCCGCAGACCGGAGCGCTGGCCTCGCCAGCGTCAAGATGACTTCGCCGGACGTCCCGCTCAAGTGGCAAGCCAGTCCCGCAATTCCTCGGCATGGGCTTGCTCGACACCCAGGATGTCCTCGACCAGCCGGCGCGTCGTCGAATCCTTGTCGCCGATCAGCGCAATCATCTGGCTGTAGCTCTCGATAGCCACCCGTTCAGCGATCAGGTTCGCCGTGATCATGGCCCTCAGTTCCTCGGAGGTGTCGTAGACCGCATGGCTGCGCTGCGACAGTGAGTCGGGCGACAAGTCCGGCAGGCCACCCAGTTGGACGATGCGCCTGGCCAGCATGTCGGCATGTGCGAGTTCCTCATCGGCATGGATCAGGAACTCCTCGGCGATCTTGGGCGAGGCCAGGCCCTGTGCAGTGAAATGGTGGCGCCTGTACCGCAACGCGCACACCAGTTCGGTGGCGAGGGCGTCGTTCAGGAGTTGGACGATGTCCATGCGCCAGGGGCCGTAATGCGGTGTCACGGCGCCCTGGTCCAGGCCGCTCCTGGCCTCTTCGATCGCCTTCATGTCCAGCACCAGGTGCGGGGCGACAGGCTCCGCGGCGCCCTTGGGCTCTTGCTGGGCCGGCATGCCCAAGGGAGGAGGCGAGCCCTCCGAAGTGAAGGCCAGTTCCTGGAGGGCCGTGCTCGTCGGTGCCGGACTGCGACCCTTGGCTCGGGTGTGGTGAAGGTTCATGGAGAACTCCTGCTGTGAACGAGGTGCCGCGAGTGCAGGGAACTCCCTCGCGAGGGAGCTCCCCGCTCAACTCGGGCGCCCGGAGTCTCTGCCTTCGTGACGAGGTCGTCTGTGGTCCAGCGAACGGACCCCCTCCCATGCCCGGAGCCCTCCGGCGGCAGAGCGGATCGGCATGGTGGGGCGGGTCACGGCCTGCCGCAAGAACGGACGGGGGAGCGGACGGGGGCTCGCCGGATCAGCCCTGCGTGACCGACACATCCTGAGATTGGCCGACCGCGGTCTGGATCACCTCCCGGGCCATGGCCGACTCCTGCTCAGACTGGGTTCGCACCACCAGGACGATCTGACCGGCCGCGATGGCGTCGCGCACCAACGCCGACAGCGTGCCCTCCTTCTTGGCTGATGCGCTGACTGCACCGACGGCCGCCCCCACGGTCGCGCCCAGGCTGGCGCCCCAGCCCAACATGACCAGCGGGGCGACCAGCGGACTGGCCACGAACAGGCTGACGTTGGCTGCCACCAGCGCCACCTGCCCGATGGCGCCCAGGCTGGTGCCCACGGCCGTGCCGATGGCGCCGTCCACCAGGATGTCCTTCAGGATCGCATTACTGCGGCCCTGCTCCGGCGTGTCCGGGTGGGCGGGGTCGGAGGAGTAGATGCTTTGCCTCTCGCGCGGAATGCCGCATTCGAAGAGGCGGTGCGAGGCCTGCTCTGCCGCGCCGCGGTCGAGGAAGATGCCGGAAACGTGGTGACGGTATTCATTCATGGCGAGGCTCCTGTGTCACCCCTGGTCAGGGGCGGTGGCGCAAGCGTGGGGCCGGAAGATGCGGGCATCTGTTCGGTGTCGCACCCGGGGACGCAATTCACCGAGCCGCGGAACATCACCATGGACGGGGGCGCCGGACAACTGAGAGCTGCGGTCAATCTGGGCAGGAGCTGCCTCTGCGGCATCCTGGACCTCTCATGGCACCAGGCGCGGTTCAAGTGCGCGATCTCGTTGCCCCATGGCCTGCAATTTGCCTCTCCCGCGCCCAAAGCACTGCCTGGGAGCCAACGCCATGGCCTTCACCCCTGTTTGTCGCCAGGACGCCATCGCCAAGGGGGCATGGGCCTGTGAAACCGCCGGCCGCCCGCGCCGGCCGACTGTCGGATTTGTCCGTTTCTGCCCATGATGGCCGATACCTTGCCTCCCCTGGACGATGCCGACGTGCGCCGGTGGCGGGCCTGCGTGCGCCGCTTCTGGCTGCACCGACACGCGGGGGCCAGCGCAACGGCAGCTGCCACCACCGAGCCCGCCGACAGCGATGTGGTCCAGGGGCCGGCGCTGCCTGTGGCGCTGCGCGCCTCCTTCCCGGCCGGGGTGACGCTGTCAGCGTCGCAGACGCAAGTCGATTGGACCCGGGCCGTGGAACGCACCCACATCGCCCTGGCTCAGGCCACGCCCGAAGCCGAAGGCTGGGCCCTGTTCGGCGCCTGCCTGTCCAGTGACGACGGTGCGCGTGCGTGGATCGACCTCATCACCCGAGGCGCGCACGGCTGGCGCCTGTTCAAGCTGCGCTACGCCACCGTGGGCACCGAAGCCGACGTAGACGCGGTGGCGCTGTGGGCCCATGTGGCTGCGCGCTGCGGGCTGCGCGTGCAGAGCGTGGGCCTGCTGCTGGTGGACACCGGCTTCATCTACCCCGGCCACGGCTGCTACGCCGGCCTGCTGCGGGAGGTGGACCTTGGCCCCACGCTGGGTTCACGGCCCGTGGGCACGTGGCTGGCAGCCATGCAGGCCTGTGCCCGAGGAGCCGCGCCCCCTGTGCCCCCGGGCGCTCCCTGCACCCAGCCTCACCCTTGTGAACAGCTGCCGCACTGCGCCCTGCCGCAAGCGTCCGTCCGCAGGACCGACGCGCGTGCGCGCCTGGAAGTTGTCGGCCGCGAGATGGCCAGCCAACTGCGCGCTGCCGGCCATGCAGACCTGCACAGCGTCCCGCTGGAGGCCCTGCCCGACGCCCGCTTGCGCCGCGCCACCCGCGCGGTGCAGCAGGATGCGCCCGTGCTGGAGCCTGAAGCGGCCGCTGTGTTGCGGGCCCTGCCCTACCCACGCCACTTCCTGCGCTTCGAGACCATCGGCTTTGCGGTGCCGGTGTGGGCTGGCACGCGGCCCTACCAGGTGTTGCCCTTCCAGTGGAGCTGCGACACGGTGGCCGCAGCAGGGCAGCCGCCACAGCCGCTGGGTTTTCTGGCCGGTCCGACGGGCGATCCCGGCCGCGCCTTTGCACAGAGTCTGCTGCAGGCACTGGGCGCCGAAGGGGCCATCCTGGCCTACAACGCCGGCTTCGAGCGCAACCGCCTGCGCGAGCTGGCGGCCCAGTTCGAGGACATGGGCCCTGCGCTGTTGGCGCTGGCCGAGCGCATCGTCGATCTGTTCCAGATCGCCCGCGCCCACTACTACCACCCGGCCATGGCCGGCTCCTGGTCGGCCAAGTCGGTGTTTGCCGCCATCGCACCCGACCTGGGCGCCGAACGCTTTGACTGCGAAGGGCAGGGCACGCCGCTGGAGGCGTTTGCCCGTTCCCTGCAGCCCGGCCTACCTGCGGCCGAACTGCAGCGCCTGCGCGCGGCCCTGCACGCCCATGGCCAGCGGCAGACGGCGGCGCTGCGCCGCTTGGTGGCGTTGTTCGAGCACCGACGCGAAAGCGCGAACCCGCCATGACCGCCCAGCCACGGCTCCAACAGCGTCAGTGGCCGGCGGGCAGCGCGGCCAACGCCACCGCATTCGGGCCCGCCGGGTAGCGCATCCGGTCCGAGGTGTCGTGGACAGCCTGCCAGACGACCTCGGCCACATCGGTCGCCTCGGTCTTCGGCGCGTCCCCCATGAACTGGGCGAACACGCCCTGCGCATAGGCGGCATAGGGCTCGGTGACGAGCCCCTGCATACGCTGCTGGCCGTTGCTGGCAAAGCGGGTCTGGGGGCCGTGACCAGGCTCCACCAGCTTCACCCGCACGCCCAACGGTGCCAGCTCCAGCGCCAGGGAGGCGCTGAAGCCCTCGATGGCCGTCTTGCTGGCGGTGTAGGCCGCCACCAGGGGCATGGGTGCCAGCACGGCGCTGGAGGTGACATTGATGAGCGTGCCGGCCCCACGGGCCCGAAACTGCGGAATGACGGCCTGGCACATCGCCATGGTGCCGAAGGTGTTGGTCTCGAAGAGCTCCCGCACGGTGGCCATCGGCGTTGCCTCGAAGGCGCCGAACAGGCCGATGCCGGCGTTGTTCACCAGCACATCGATGGGGCCGGCCGCCTCCAGCGCCTGGGCAATGCTCTCCGAACGGGTCACATCCAGCGGCAGCACGCGCAGCCGGTCCGACACGGGCAGAAAGCTGTCGTCACGGGGCTGACGCATCGTCGCGATGACCGACCAGCCCAGGGCGTGGAAGTGGCGGGCCGTCTCGAGCCCATAGCCGGACGAACAGCCGGTGATCAGCACGGTTTTCATGATTCATCTCCTGATGCGTGGAACATGAGATGAACGATAGGGGCGCCAGACCGGACTTCCAATCGTCTACAGTCCGTCAAACTTCATTGATCGTCCAGACATGCACGATCCCCTGTCCGACGTCGTCCGCCTGCTGCGCCCCCGTGCGGTGATGGCCAACCCCATCACGGCCAAGGGCGCCTGGGCCGTGCGCTATGCGGAGTACGGCCTGCCCAGCTTCTGCATCCTGCTGGCGGGCAGTTGCCGACTCAGCGTCGACGGCCACGCTCCCTTCACCCTGCAAGCCGGGGACTTCGTGCTGCTGCCCCGCACGCCGGGTTTCACGCTCTCCAGCCCGGGCGAGGCCCCGCCGCCCATGCCCCTGGACCCGCAGGCCGCCGCCAACACGCGGGGCGGCCTGCGCTACGGGGAGCGGCGCGGGCGCCCGGACATGCGCTCGCTGGGCGGCGCCTTCGCCTTCGATGGCGGCGACGCCGCGCTGCTGGCCGCCATGCTGCCCGGCGTGGTCCATGTGCGGGGCTCGGCCCGACTGGCGCAGCTGGTGCGCATGGTGGGTGAGGAGGCGGCCGACGGCCGACCCGGCGCGGACTTCGCACTCACCCGCTTGGTGGAGCTGCTGCTCATCGAATCGATGCGCATGGCGGCCACCGACACCGCGCCCCCCGGGCTGTTGCGCGGCCTGGCCGATGCGCGTCTGGCCCGCGTGCTCAGCCAGTTGCACGCCCAGGTCGATCGGCCCTGGACCAGCGAACAGCTGGCAAAGCTGGCGGCTCTGTCCCGTTCCGCCTTCTTCGAGCGCTTTCGGCGCGTGATGGGCCAGGGGCCGATGGAATACCTGCTGGCCTGGCGCATGGAAATCGCCAAGGCCCTGCTGCGCGAAGACCGGCTGCCCGTGGCCGAAGTGGCCGAGCGCGTCGGCTACGGCTCTGCCAGCGCCTTCAGCCTGGCCTTCACCCGACAGGTGGGGCAGGCCCCCGGGCGCTACGCCCGTGCAGGGGCGCCATCCCCCTCACGCTGAGCGCGGGGTCTCGGCCACCACCCGCCACAGCGTGTCGGCGTCCAGGTGCTCTTCGAGCACATCGGCCAGCCGGTCCAGGCTGGCTTCGCGCAGCGCAGCCAGGTCCACTGCGGCGGCGTCGCGCAGGCCGGCCCAGCGCAGCAGCGCGGCCTGGGCCTGCGGGTCGTCGAACAGGCCATGCACATAGCTGCCCAGCACCTGGCCGTCGGGGCTCAGCGCGCCATCGGGGCGCGGGGCGACGGCATCGTCGTCCACAGGTTGCAGCCAGGCCGCGGGCTGCTGCAGCGCCGGGCCCTGGCTGATGCCCAGGTGGATCTCGTAGCCCTGCACGGCGGCGGGCGCGTCATCGGCCGCACCCAACGCCGCCAGCCGCCCCTGCACCCGGCGCAGCTGCTTGTCGGCCGCCAGCGTGGTCGTCATGTCCAGCAGGCCCAGGCCGGCCGCCTGGCTGCCGGCGGGGCCTTCCAGGCCCAGCGGGTCGTGCAGCGCGCGGCCCAGCATCTGGAAGCCGCCGCAGATGCCGATGAGCTTGCCGCCATAGCGCAGGTGACGGGCGATGGCCGCCTCGTGGCCCTGCTCGCGCAGCCAGCGCAGGTCGGCCAGGGTGTTCTTGCTGCCAGGCAGGACGATCAGGTCGCAGGCCGGCAGCGCCTGGCCGGGGCCGACGAAGCGCAGGTCCACCTGCGGGTGGGCGCGCAGGGCGTCGAAGTCGGTGTGGTTGCTGATGCGCGGGAACACCGGCACCGCCACCACCAGCCGCGGGCCGTGGGCGGCCGCGGCCTGCTGGGCGTCCACCGCATCCTCAGCGTCCAGGTGCAGGCCGTGCAGGTAGGGCAGCACCGCCAGCGTGGGCTTGTCCGTGCGCTGCTGCAGCCAGTCCAGCCCGGGCGTCAGCAAGCTCACATCGCCGCGGAAGCGGTTGATGACGAAGCCGCGGACCAGGGCCTGCTCCTGGGGCGACAGGCAGGCCAGGGTGCCGGTCAGGTGGGCGAAGACACCGCCGCGGTCGATGTCGGCCACCAGCAGCACCGGCACCCGGTAGGGCAGCGCAAAGCCCATGTTGGCGATGTCGCGGTCGCGCAAGTTCACCTCGGCCGGGCTGCCGGCGCCTTCCACCAGCACCAGGTCGTGCGCGGCGCGCAGGCGCTCGAAGCTCTCGCGCACTGCCTCGAAGGCGATGGGCTTGTACTGGTGGTAGGCGCGGGCGTCCATGTCGCTGCGCACCCGGCCGTGGATGATGATCTGCGCGCCGGTGTCGCTGCTGGGCTTGAGCAGCACCGGGTTCATGTCGGTGGTGGGCGGCACGCGGGCGGCCAGGGCCTGCAGGGCCTGGGCGCGGCCGATCTCGCCGCCGTCCACCGTCACCGCGCTGTTCAGGGCCATGTTCTGCGGCTTGAAGGGCGCCACCCGGGCGCCCTGGCGCACCAGCCAGCGGGCCAGGCCGGCCACCAACGTGCTCTTGCCCGCGTCCGAGGTGGTGCCCTGCACCATCAGCGCCCGGCTGGGAATGCCGAGCCAGGGCGCGGCGCTCATGGCTTGGCCGCCAGGTCGGTGCGCACCTTGTCCAGGCCTTCGCAGAGCTGCTGCGCACCATCGACGATGCGCGGGCCCTGGCGGCTGATCAGGTCGGTGTTGAGCCACACCACATGGTGGCGGGCGATGGGCTCGAACTGCTTGAACGGCGCCCACAGGGCCAGGCTGTCATCGGGCTGGCCGCCCACGCTGGCGGCCACCAGCACCTGCGGCTGGGCAGCCAGCACCGCCTCGGGGCTGACGGTGGGCACCAGTGCGGTCTGCTGGGCGAAGACGTTGACGCCGCCGCACAGGCGGATGGCGTCGCTGATCAGGTGCTGCTTGTTCAGCGTGAGCAGCGGCTGCTGCCACACCTGGTAGAAGACCTTGAGCGGCGTGCGTTGGCTGTAGCGGGCCCGCAGCGACGTCACCCGCTGGGCGTAGGCGTTGGCCGCAGCGTTGGCCACGTCCGCGGTACCGGCCAGCACGCCCAGGCGGCGGATGCCCTCACCCACGTCCTCCAGCCTGTGCGCCTCGCTGTGGAAGAGCGGGATCTTCAGCGCGCGCAGGCGCTCGATCTGCCGGGCCGAGCTGCCGTGCATCCACACCACGATCAAATCGGGCTTGAGCGCGACGATCCGTTCCAGGTCCAGCGCGTGGGCGTCGCCCACCTGCGGCAGGGCCTTGGCCTCGGGCGGGTAATCGGCGTAGCGCACGGTGGCCACGATGCGGGCGCCGGCGCCGGCCGCGTAGAGCAGCTCGGTGGTGTGCGGCGCCAGGCTGATGATGCGCCGCGCCGGCGCGGGCAGCGTCACGGTGCGGCCGTCATCGTCCTGTGCGCTGACGCTGGCCCTGGCGGGGCCGCTCAACACCATCGTGGCGGCCAGCAGGCCGGCACAGCACAAACTCAGCGTCTTCATCTCACCCCTTGAGCGGCAGCACGCAGCCCGCCATCACGAAACGCACCCGGGCGCACTGTGCGGCCAGGGCCTGGTGCAGGCGGCCGCTCTCATCGACGAACAGGCGGTTGACCGCGCCCAGCGGCACGATGCCGTGCCCCACCTCGTTGCCGATCAGCAGCACCGGGGCCTGCAGCCGGGGCAGCACGGCCAGCAGGGCCGCGCGGCCGGCCTGCCAGCGCGGGCCGGGCTGCAGGGCGCGCACGCTGTCCAGGTCCAGCTCCGGCGGCAGGTCGGCCAGCAGCAGGTTGGTGAGCCACAGGGTCAGACAGTCCACCAGCAGCAGGCGCTGCGGGCCGTCCGCCGCGGCCAGGGCCTCGGCCAGCGCCAGCGGCGCCTCCACCGTCTGCCAGCCCACCGGGCGCTGGGCCTGGTGGGCGGCAATGCGGGCGCGCATCTCCTCGTCGCGGGCCTCGCCCGTGGCGATGACCACCACCTCGCGCCCCGGCGCCTCGGCAGCCCAATCCGCCGCCTGGCGTTCGGCCCAGGCGCTCTTGCCAGAACGGGCGCCGCCCAGGATCAGGGTGTGTTCGGCCATGGGTCGATCTTCATGCATTGAGGGCGCGCAGCGCCCAGCCGCCACCGGGCTGCGGGTCCAGCCAGGTCAGGCCGCCGAAGTCCAGGGACACCGGCGCCTGCTGCGGGTCGGCCGAGGCCACCCAGCCCTGGGCCGCGCCCAGCGCCACGCGCAAGGGCCCGGCATGGGCCACCACCAGCACCGCCTGGCCGGGCTGGCTGGCAGGGGCGTGCAGCGCGGCCAGGGCGGCCTGCACGCGGGCGATCAGGGCGTTCTGCGTCTCGCCGCCGGGCGGGGCGCGGTGGTGGGTGTCGGCGGCCCAGGGGTCGCTCTCCACACGGGGGATGTCGTCCCAGCGCCGGCCCTCCCAGGCCCCGAAATGCAGCTCCATCCAGCGCGGGTCCACGGCCACGGTCTGGCCATGGTCCGCCGCCAGGTGCTGGGCCAGCAGGCGGGCGCGGCTCAGCGGGCTGCACACCACCGCCCCCACCCGGGCGTCCACCCCGATGCGGGCCAGCAGCGTGCGCAGGCGCTGGCCCACGCCGTCGAAGGGCGGATCGTGCGGCTGCAGCAGCGGCACATCGGCATGGCCGTAGCACGTGCCGGCCGGCAGGTCCACGCGGGTGTGGCGAACGAGGATCAGGGCCATGGGCTCAGGGGAAGCGACTCAGCTGCGCCACGGCGGGCGGCACCGACAACAGGGACAGCAGCACCACCAGCTCGGTGATCTGCTGGGTGGCGCCCAGGGCATCGCCCACATAGCCGCCCAGGCGCCGGCGCAGGTAGCGGATGGCGAACCAGGCCACCAGGGCGGCGGACACCGCGGCCGACAGACCCGGCAGGCCCAGCAGCGCCGCCGGCAGCAGGGCCACGACGGAGGCGAACAGCAACGGCCCGCGGCCGATGCCCTGGGCGATGGGCTTGGACTTGGACAGCGCGTCCTCGCGCACATAGTCCAGCCGGGCCATCACCCACAGCACGCCCCAGCGGCTCAGGGTGTGGGCGGCAATGGTCACGCACAGCAGCGGCGCCAGGCCCCAGGCCCGCTCGGCCAGCAGGCTCAACAGTTGCGCCTTCAGGCCCAGGGTGATGACCACGCCCAGGGTGGCGTAGCTGCCCACCCGCGAATCCTTCATGATGGCCAGCACCTGATCGCGCTGCCAGCCACCGCCGAAGCCGTCGCAGCTGTCGGCCAGGCCGTCCTCGTGGAAGGCGCCGGTCAGCAGCACGCCCGCGGCAATGGCCAGCCAGGCCGCCACGCCGGGCGTCCACAGCTGGGTGGCGCCCCACAGCACCGCGCCCACCACGGCGCCCACCACCCAGCCCACGCTGGGGAAGTGCCGGGCCGAGGCATTGAGCTGCGCAGCCGACCAACCCACCCAGGCGGGCACCGGCACGCGGGTGAAAAACTGCAGCGCGGTGAAGAACAGGCGCAACTCGCCTCGCAGCGCGCCTTCCTGGCGCGGGGTCTCGGGCCCCGGTGCGGTGGTGTTCATGCGCCCTCGCCTTCCTCGCCCTTCCAGCGGCTGTCATGCCAGACCAGGGCCAGCGCGGCCTGGGCGTCGGGCGACTGGGTGGACACGCGCACCCAGCCCGGCAGGCCGAAAGAGCTGGCGTCGCGCAGCTTGAGGCCGGCGCTGCGCAGCTGACGCAGGCGCAGTTCCAGCAGGCGGGCCGGCAGCGGCGGGCGCGCCAGCCAGAAAGGGGTGACCGTGGCGCGCTGGGCCCAGCCCAGGTCGCTCAAGAGGTTGCGTTGCATGGTGCGCCATTGTTCCAGGGTGCGGCGGCTGTCGGCCAACCAGGCCTGCACCGCCTCGCCCCACCAGGCCAGCAGCATCTGCTCGCCTTCGGCCGACAGCACCCAGCTGGGCGCCAGCGCGCGCAGCCGCTGGCCCAGGCCCTCGGCGGCCTCGGTCGGCGCCAGCACATAGCCGGCGCGGATGCCCGTCAGCCCCAGCGCCTTGTTGGGCGACCACAGCTGCCAGGCGCGCGCGGCCATGCCGGGCAGGATGGGGTCGCGGCCCTCCAGCCGCAGCGGCTCGTAGGCGCGGTCCAGCACCAGCCAGTGGCCCTTGGCCCAGGCGATCTCGGCCAGCGACTGCCAGAAGCTGTGCGGCAGGCTGACACCGGTGGGATTGCAGGGTTCGTTGAGCCAGACCAGGGCCGGGTGGTGGGCGCGGTCAAGCGCCTCCAGCAGCGTGGCCGGGGCCGGCCAGCCATGCACCTTCAGGCCCAGGGCGTAGGCCGCGGCGGCATAGTCGCCATAGCCGGGCGCGGGCACCCAGGCCTCGCCCAGGCCCTGCAGATGGGCCAGCAGGGTCAGGCGGCGGATGGCCTCGCTGCTGCCGGCGGTGGGCAGCACGCGGTGGGCGGGCACGCCGTGGTGGGCCGCCAGCCGCTCGCACAGGCGGCCGTAGTGCGGGTCGGGGTAGCGGCGCCGGTCGGTGGCGGCCAGGGCGTTCACCAAGGGCTCGGGCAGGGGCAGCGGGTTGGCGTTGGTGGAGAAGTCGTGCAGGATGGCCGGCCCGCCATCGGGGCCACCATGTTCGGGCCAGGGCATGGGGGCGAGGCTCATGCGCGCGCCCCGCCGAGCAACAAGGCCAGGCCCGCCAAGGCGGCCAGGGCGCCCACCACGCGGCCACACCAGCGCAGCGCCTGCGGCACATCGGCCGCCGCCGGCACGGGGTGGCCCTCGTTCAGCACATAGACGCCGGGCTTGCCCAGGCGGCGGCCCAGCAGCAGGGCCAGCGCGCCCATGGGCCAGCCGCTGTTGGGCGAGGCGGTGCGCCGGGCCTGGCCACGCAGCCGCGCCGCGCCGGGCCAGCGGCCGGCCGCCGCGCACAGGGCCAGCGCCGTCAGGCGGGCGGGCAGCCAGTTCAGCACATCGTCCGCCCGGGCGGCCCATTTGCCGCCCCACTCGCGGTGGTCGCGGTAGCCCCACATCGCATCGGCGGTGTTGGCAAAGCGGTAGAGGGCCGCACCCGGCAGGCCGGCCACGGCAAACCAGAACAGCGGCGCCACCACCGAATCGCTGAGGTTCTCGGCCAGGGTTTCCAGCGCGCTCTCGCGCACCTCGTCGGCGCTCAGGCGGTTCACCGGCCGGCTCACCAGCCAGGACAGGCGCTGGCGCCCCTCGGCCAGCGAACGGTCCAGCGCCGCCTGTACCGCGCCCACCTCGTCGCGCAGCATGCGCCAGGCCAGCAGGGGCTTGAGCAGCACGCCCAGCAGCAGGCCCTGGGCCAGGGCGCGCCAGGGCCCGGTCCCCAGCCAGGCGGACGACAGCAGGCCCGCCTGCAAGAGGCCATACACCCCCGCCACTGCCACAGCGCCCAGCCCCCAGGCCAGCGCGCCCGCGACGAAAGCCCGGCGCGGTGCCAGCGGCCACAGCCGGGGACCGACGGCGCCCAGGGCCCGGCCCATGGCCACCACCGGGTGCCAGCGCGCCGGGGGCTCGCCCAGCACCCGGTCCCAGGCCAGGGCAACCAGCACCGCCACGGCGGCCACCGGCCAGGAGAGATCCAGTCCGATCACGCCGCGCGGTCTCCTTCCAGGCCCAGGGTCTCGTCGTCGGCGCCGGTGGCCGCGCAGCCCGGTCCCTGGTGGAACACCCGGTCGGCCACGGGCCGGCCGTGGCGCAGGTGTTCGTCGATGATGCGGTCCATGGTCTCGGGGGTCACGTTGTCGTACCAGGTGCCGTCGGGCTGCACGCAGAGGATGGGGCCGCCCTTGCACGCGGCAAAGCAGCTCACCCGGCTGCGCTTGACCCGCAGGGCGCCTTCGTTCAGCCCGGCGGCCTTGAGCTTGTCGCCCAGGCTGTCGAACAAGGCCTGCGATTGTCCCTCCTGCGCGCAACGCGGGCCGGTGCACACCAGCAGATGGCGGGCATAGGCGGCGATGCGCGGGCGCGGCAGCGGGTCGGCCGGGACGATGGGCACGGGGTTCGGCGCGTCACTCATGCCTCACCCTCCTCGGCCACCGCCGCCGTGGTGGCCTCGGCCGGCACCAACAGGGCCTGCACGATGTAGTCGGCCGGCAGGCGGTGGCGGCGGGCCAGCTCGTCCGGGGTGGCGCCGGCCTGGTGTTCGGCCTGCAGGGCCTGCAGCCAGCCCAGCAGGCCGGTGGAGAGGGACCGCCCGGCCTGCTCGCCGGCGCGGGTGGCGCCGCCCTCTTCCAGCGCGTACTTGTGGGCGTAGCCGCGCGGGGTGACCATGCGGCCCTCGCGCACAAAGGTCTGGCTGTTGCCGATCAGCACGGTGCTGAGCATGCCGATCTCGGCCTCGGCCATCTGGTCCAGCGTGGTGAAGCTGATCTGCTCGCGGCGGCGGTAGGCGCTCTTGACGATGGCCACCGGCGTGTCCGGCCGGCGGTGGCGCAGCAAGAGCTGCTGGGCCTGGACGATCTGCTGGGTGCGCCGCCCGCTCTTGGGGTTGTAGAGCGCGACGACGAAGTCGGCCTGGGCCACCGCGTCCAGCCGGCGGGCGATGACCGGCCAGGGGGTGAGCAGGTCCGACAGCGAGATGGCGCAGAAGTCGTGCGTCAGCGGCGCGCCCACAAGCGCAGCACAGCTGTTGAGCGCCGAGGCGCCGGGCACGATCTCGACCTCGATGCCCGAGTCGGGTGTCCAGCCGGCCTCGAACAGCACCTCGTAGGTGGGGCCGGCCATGCCGTAGACGCCGGCATCGCCCGAGGACACCAGGGCCACCTTCTTGCCGGCGCGGGCGCGGGCCAGGGCCTCGATGGCGCGGTCGAGCTCCTCGGTCATGCTCTTGCGGATGACCTCCTTGCCCTCGATCAGGTCGGCCACCAGCTTGATGTAGGTGACGTAGCCGATGATGGTGTCGGCCTCGGCGATGGCCGCGCGGGCGCGGCCGGTCATGTGCTCCACGCTGCCGGGGCCGATGCCCACCAGCATGATCTTGCCCGCGGGCGCGGGCGTCTCTGTCACATCGTTCATGCGTTCTCTCCGGGGTTCATGGGTTCGGCCCGGGCCACCGACACGGTGGCGTTGCGGCCATCGGCGCCCTTCACGCGCAGCTTCTCCAGCAGCAGGGCCTCGGGGCCGCAGGCGCCGGCCACCAGCAGGGCCGCGGCCTCGCTGACCGAGGGCGTGCCGGTGTGGCGACGCACGGTCTCGGACGGGTTGGGCACCGGCACCGCCGCCAGCACCTGGGGCGTGAAGAAGCGCAGCGGCCAGCCGCGGTCGCAGGCCAGGGCCAGCATGCCGATCTCGTCGGCCTTGAGGTCGATGCTGCCCATGCCCACCACCTCCAGGTCGGCCCAGCCGTGGCGCAGGCGCACCTCCACCAGGGCGCGGGTCACCGCCTGCTCGAAGGTGTCCAGCGGCGTGCCGCGGTCGCAGCCCAAGCCCAGGGCGACTTTCACGACCGATCCTCCAGCGGCGGCCGATAGACCACCAGGCGCTGGTCCAGCCACTGCCACAGCTCGGGCGGCACCGGCGCGTGGGTGACCCACAGCACGGCGGCGTAGCGGTCCAGGTCCACCGCCTCGAAACGGTCGAAGCGGTGGATGTGGGCCGGCAGCGGCGTGGGCCGGGTCCACCAGTGCGGGCTGCCGGCCTCCTGCACGAAGGCCACCGGCTCCTCGTTGACCACCGCCGCCGAGACGCGGGTGATGTTGAGCTTGGGCGCCTCCACCGTCCAGCCCAGCTCCCGGCCCAGGATGTCCACGGCAATGGTCTTGCCCACGTCGGAGGCGGTGGTCAGCACCGGCGTGGCGCCCAGCAGCGTGGCCACCGTCTCGGCCATGGCGTTGGCCCCGCCCACATGGCCCGACAGCACCGGAATGACGAACTGCGCCGCGTCGTCCACCACCAGCACGCCGGGGTCCTCGTCCTTGCTCTTCAGGTGCGGGGCGATCAGCCGCACCACCGCGCCCAGCGAGACGAAGAAGACGATCTGGTCGAAGCGCGCGAACAGGCCGGGCACCTCGTCCTTGAAGGCGCCCTCGTAGGCCCGCACCGGGTTGAGCTGGCCGGCGAAGGCGGCAGCGAACTTGGCCGCCACGCAGACCTCGGCCGCGGGCAGCTGCCGTGCCAGGGCCGCGGCCTGGGCGGCGCCGTGCTTGGTGAGGGCCACCAGCACCACGCGGGGCACCGGGGATGAAAGCGACAGGTCGTTCATGGGGTGACGGGGGCGTTCGGGGTGGGCGGCGTCTTCTTCAGGCAGCCGCGGATGCGCTCGCCGCGCAGGCGCTGCCCATGGCGCACCAGCAGCAGCGACAGGTAGCTGACCGGCTGACCGCGCAGGGCCAGCATCTCGGCGCCGCGGTAGACCCGTTCGTCGGGCGCGCCGCAGCGCTCGATGAAGTCGGCGCCGTCCAGCAGGCCGCGCTCGCCCAGCCAGTCGAACAGGGGCTCGATCAGCGGCTTGACCTTCATGAGCACCAGGGTGTCGAACTCGGGCAGCAGCCGGTCCAGCGCGGCCACGCCATAGGCCGCAGGCACGATGGCCACCGTGTCGTCCTGCTCGGACAGCGGCCGGCCCAGGCGCGCACAGGCCGCCGTGAAGGCGTTGACGCCAGCCAGCGTGCGCACCGGCAGGCCCTGCGCCAGGGCCTGCAGCGTGCGGGCCAGGTGGCCAAAGGTGGCGTAGGTGCTGGCGTCGCCCTCCACCAGGAAGAGCACGTCGCGCCCGGCCTGCAGCCAGGGCAGCACGGTCTCGGCCGCGCGCTGCCAGTGGCGCAGCAGCTTCTCGGCGTCGTGCGTCATCGGGAACAGCAGGGCCTGGTGCTCGACCGGCGGCACCAGGCCCGCGCGCTGGGCGATGTCGAAGGCGTAGCTGGGCGTCTTGGTGCTGCGGGCCGGGTAGACCCACACCGCATCACGCCGCTGCAGCTGGGCCCAGGCGGCGCGGGTGATGAGTTCCGGGTCACCCGGACCCAGGCTGACACCGATCAGGGTGCCGGGAGTCACGGGGACCGTCATGTGCTCGCCTCCTCAGGCGCTGCACCGCGCTGGGCGCAGACGATCCACACCGGGTTCTCGGCGGCCATGCGGTGCATCTGCAGGATGGGCTTGCTGCGCGCCGCCTGCAGCTGCAACACGTCCCAACTCGCCCCAGCGTCGGTCAAGGCCTGGGTGGCCGTGGCCAGGTTCTCCAGCGTGACGAAGTTCATCACCAGCCAGCCGCCCGGGCGAAGGCGGCCCAGGCACAGGGCGATCAGCCCGGCCAGCTCGCCGCCGGAGCCGCCGATGAAGACGGCGTCCGGGTCGGGCCAGCGGTCCAGGGGCTCGGGCGCCTTGCCGTGCACCAGGGTGTGGTTGCTCAGGCCCATGGCGGCGCGGTTGCGGGCGGCAATGGCCACGTCCTCGGCGTTCTTCTCGATGGCCCAGACATGGCCCTGCGGGCACAGGCGCGCCGCCTCCAGGCCCACCGAGCCGCTGCCCGCGCCCAGGTCCCAGACGCGGCTGTCGGCCCGCAGCTGCAGCCTTGCCAGGCTGACGGCACGCACCTCCTGTTTGGTGATCAGACCCTTGTCAGGCTGGCGCTGGGCATAGGCCGCATCGGCCAGGCCGAAGCGCACGGGCTGCTGGCGCGGCTGCACCCGCCACAGCAGCAGCACATTGGGGTCGGCAAAGCGCAGCGTGGCGGCCTCGGCCGCGCTCAGACCGCTGCGCACCCGCTCGCCGGGCTGCAGCAGGCACTCGGCCACCGCCAGCTGAAAGTCCTCGCCCAGGCCCTCGGCCAGCAGCAGGCGGGCCACCCGGTCGGGGCTGTTGTCGGGGCTGGTGAGCACCAGCAGGCGCTCGTGCTGGCGCAGGGCCTGGGCCAGCGGATACAGGCCGTGGTCGGGCTCGGCGCCCACCGCCCACTCGCCGGCATCGCGGGCATGGATGGAGACGATGGTGGCGTCCTGCCAGGCCAGGCCGACACGGGCGCAGGCCAGCTGCAGCGTGGAACGGTTGGGCAGCACCTCCAGCGCGTCCAGGCACAGGCGTGCGCCCAGGTAGGCGGCGATGCCGTGGCACAGCGGGTCGCCGCTGGCCAGCACCACCACCCGCTGGCCCTCGGCCCGGGCCGCGCGCACCCAGTCGGGCACCCGGGCCAACTGGCCGCCCAGGTCGAGCCGGCGCGCCTCGGGGCGGATCTCCCCGGCCAGGCTCTGCAGCGGCCGGGTGGCGCCGATCACCACATCGGCCGTGCGCAGATGGGCCAGGGCCGTGGCGTCCAGGCTGGCGGCGCCATCGTCCAGCACGCCGATCACGCGGCAGGGGTTGGGGTCGCGGAACCCCGGTTCCAGGGAGTCTTTCATGGGCATCTCAACAACAGGGGTCGGAGGCGGCCTCGGCCAGCTTCCGGCCCTCGAAATCACAGACCAGCACCTGCAGGCGGAAGCGCCCGCCGTAGCGGGCCGGGTCGCTCAGGGTGGCCACCACGGCCTGGGCCAGCCGGGTGTGGAAGGCGTCGACCAGGCCCAGCGCCGCCATGCTTTCGGCGGCGAAGCGGGCGGTCTCGGCGGCGGCGATGGCCGCGCATTCGTCGGGCGGCGCGCCGACCTCGGCCGCCAGCCGGGCCAGCAGCGCGGTGTCCACCTCGGCCCGGTTGGCGTGGGTGATGGTCTCGCCCTGGGCGATCTTGGTGAGCTTGCCCACCATGCCGGCGATCACCACCTCGCGCAGGCCGCGGGCCACCGCCTCGTCCAGCGCGTAGCGCAGGAAGTCGCCCATCTGCACGAAGCAGGCTGCGGGCAGCTGCGGCCGCTCGGCCATCGCGAACTTCTCGGTGCGCCCGCCGGTGGTGAGCACCACCACGCCGTGCGACAGCGTGGCCGCCAGCTGCACGCCCTGCACCACGCTGGCCCGCCAGGCCGAGGTGCTGTAGGGCTTGACGATGCCGGTGGTGCCCAGGATGGAGATGCCGCCGAGGATGCCCAGCCGGGCGTTGTGGGTCTTGCGGGCCATGGCTTCGCCCTGCGGCACGGAGACAGTCGCTTCCAGCCCGTCACGGGCCAGCAGCGCGGCCGCGACTTCGCGCAGGTTGTCCTCGATGTTGCGGCGGGGCACCGGGTTGATGGCGGGGCCGCCCACCTCGAGGCCCAGGCCCGCCATCGTGACCGTGCCCACGCCCGCACCGCCGCGCAGCGTCACCACGCCGGCCTGGCCCGGCAGGCGGCGCAGGTCCACGGTCAGGTGGGCGCCGTCGGTGCAGTCGGGGTCGTCGCCCGCGAACTTGACCACCATGGCGTGGGCGCTCTGTCCATCCGCGCGTCCGTCCTGCACGGCGAACACCACCCGCTGGCCGTTGGGCAGCAGGCTCTCCACCGTGGCCGGCACCGCGCCCGTCACCAGCCCCAGCGCCGCCGCCCGCGCGGCTGCGGCCGTGCAGGCACCGGTGGTGAAGCCGGTGCGCTCGCCGCGCCGGACGGTCTTCTCCATCATGCCGGGGCGCGCTCCGCGGCTTCGGCCAGGGCCAGCAGCGCATGCAGGGCCGCCACCACCAGGGTGGAGCCGCCCTTGCGGCCGCGGATGACGATCCAGGGCACCTCGGCCACCTCGGCCATCAGCGCCTTGGACTCGGCCGCCGAGACGAAGCCCACCGGCATGCCGATGACCAGGGCCGGGCGCAGGCCCTCCTCGCGGATCAGGCGCACCAGCTCGATCAGCGCGGTGGGCGCATTGCCGATGCCGACGATGGCGCCCTGCAGCAGGCCCAGGCGGTGCGCCTTGCGCATGGCCTGCACGGCGCGGGTGGTGTCCTCGGCCTGGGCCGCGGCGATCACATCGGCGTCGCTGATGAACTGATGGGGAACCATGCCGAAGTGCGCCAGGCGCGGCGCCGACAGGCCCGAGCAGATCATCTCCACATCGGCCACCACCGGCGTGCCGCCGCGGCGGATGGCGGCAATGCCGGCGGCCACCGCCTCGGGGTGGAAGTCGGTCAGACCGTTGAACTCGAAATCGGCATTGGCATGGATCATCCGCCGCACGATGGGCCATTGCTCCGCACGGTAGCGGTGCGGGCCGGCCTCAGCGTCGATGATGGCGAAGCTGTCGTGCTCGATGGCCTGGCCGGCGCGGGTCAGCTGTTCCGTGACGGTGTTGGCCTGGGGGACGCTCATGCCATCACCACCGGTGCGTGGTCGTGAGCGTGACCATGGGTGTGTTCGTGGCTGTGCCCATGCCCCAGGTCGTGGGCGATCTCGCGGAAGCGGCAGCCGTCACAGCTCAGCGCGCTGTCCTGGCGCCCGGCCACCAGGTCGGCCACGCGCTGTTCCAGCAGGGCGAAGATCTCGGGCTCGAAGCCGAAGTGCGTGCCCAGGGCAAAGCGGATCTGTGGGTACTGCGCGCGCAGATGCTCGACCTGGCGGCCGATGCGCTGCATCAGCGTGCCGGTGTAGAGGTAGTACGGCAGCACCACGATCTGCGTCATGCCGATGCGGGCCTGGCGCTGCACCACCCGCTCCAGGCGCGGAAAGGTGATGCCGGTGAAGGCCAGGTCCACCAGCTCGTGGTCGCCGGCCTCCTGCAGCCAGCGGGCCATCTTGGCCATGTCGCCGTTGGCGCCGCGGTCCGAGGAGCCCCGGCCCAGCAGCACCACGCCGGTGGTGGTGGGGTCGGGCATGTCCAGCGCGGCCATGGCGCGGCGCAACTGGCGCTTCAGGATGTCCAGGATGGGATCGCAAGCCGTCAGATGCGGGCCATAGAGGAACTCGACCTGCGGGCGGTCGGCCCGGGCGTGCTCGATGGCCTCGGGGATCTCCATCTTCACGTGGCCGGCGGCGTTCAGGATGAGCGGCAGCACCAGCACGCGGCGCGCGCCCTGGGCGGCGGCCCCCAGGCCGTCGTGCAGCGACGGGGAGGCGAACTCGATGAAGCACACCTCGATGCGCCAGCCGGGCTGGCGGGCCCGCCACTGGGCGACGAAGTCGCGGATCTCCTGGTTGCCACTCTCTTCGCGCGAGCCGTGGCCCACGATCAGGATGGTGGTGTCGCGCAGGGCCGTGTTCAGGTCGGGGTTCATGCGCTGGCCTTTCGGAAGCGGTGGGTGAAGGTGGGGTCGTAAAGCTTGGAGCGGGTCAGCTCGGACCAGTGGCGTGCGCCCAGCGTGGGGCTGGCGATGACCATGGCCTGGCTGACGATGCCGGCGTCGCGACACTGCTGCTTGAGGGTGGCCAGGGTGCCGCGCACGATCTGCTCCTCGCCCGGCCAGCTGGCCTTGTGGACGACGAGCATGGGCGCGTCCTCCGGCCAGCCGGCCGCGCGCAGCCCGGCCTCAACCTTGTGCAGCAGGGTGATGGACAGGAAGATGCACAGCGTGCTGCGGTGCGCGGCCAGGGCCGCCAGATCCTCCCCGGCAGGCATGGGCGTGCGCCCTTCCACGCGGGTGAAGATGGTGGTCTGCGTCACCTCGGGCAGGGTAAAGCTTTCCACCGCGGCCGCCGCCGAGGCCATGGCCGAGGACACGCCCGGCACCACCCGCAACGGCACGCCCGCGGCGTCCAGCGGCTGCACCAGCTCGATCAGCGCGCCATAGAGCGCTGGGTCACCGGTCTGCAGGCGCACCACGGTCTCGCAGCGCCCGGCCTGCTCGATCAGCCAGGCGGCCATCTGCTCGAGCGTCATGTCCTTGCTGTCGGCGATGACGCAGCCCGGCGGGGCCCAGCGGGTGGCCGCCACGTTCACCAGCGAGCCGGCGAACAGGATGGCGCCCGCGCGGGCGATCAGGTCCCGGCCCTTGACGGTGAGCAGGTCCGGGTCCCCCGGGCCCGCACCGACGAACCAGACCGTGCCGCGGCCTGCCGGCGCGGCGCTGTCCTGGGCGGCCATGCTCAGGCGCGGCTCAGGCGTTCGTCAAAGCACAGGCGCAGCCAGGCCGGCGGGTTCAGGCGCTGCAGGCCGGTCAGCACGGACAGCGTGAACATGGGCTCCAGCACCACCAGGCTCAGGTAGCTGCTGGCAAACCACAGCCAGTCGGACAGCGGGGTGCGGATCTCGGCCATCGACAGCCAGAAACCCACCATCAGCGTGACGCCGGCGTAGTAGACCGCGTCCAGCCGCAGCACCCGGGCCACGGTGAGCGCCTGCGGGCGGCGGCCCAGCGTGGCGTGCAGCGCCATCAGCGGCACCATCAGCGACAGCGAGTTGACCCCCAGGTGCAGCAGGTCCTGCGGCTCGAACACCAGGCCCTGCAGCAGCAGGCCGGCGGCAAAGCCGAACAGCGTGGGCAGGTAGCCCAGGGTCAGGTAGATGGGCATGGCGCCCACGAAATGCAGCTCCGACGGCCCCACCTGCAGGTGGAACATCTGCATGAACAGCGTGAAGAACACGGTGGCCAGCAGCGTGCGCAGCCACAGCACCGGGCGGCGCAGCAGCGCGGGCGCATGGCTGGCCAGCACGGCGGCGGCCACGCCGTTGGCAGCCAGGATCTTGGTCTGGGCCAGCAGGCCGGGTTCGATGTGCATGGGTCTCTCTTTCCTGCGCCCCCACCGGGCGCGACGTTGACGGCGACATCAGCCCGTCAAGGCGGAAAGAGGGATGAGCGGCCGGCACGAAGGCGACACCCGGCCAGGTGAGAAGGGATGTGACCCGACAGGGCCCGACCGGCGGCACGCACACCCCACCACCCACCGTGACGGACTGTTCCTGTGCGACAGGCCGGTCTCCGGGCTCACGAGGGACCGGGTGCCAAACACCCGGCCCGAACCCGATCACCTTCCCATGTCCCGCAGGACACAGTGGCGGGACCGGCATTGGTCATGCCGGCCGATCGGGCCACGGACTCGCTTACCGTTGCGGGGGCAGCGCCGGCCTTGCGGCTCGCAAAGCGAGCCACGCACCGGCTTCCCGTTTCACTCCTGCCGCATGAACAGCCGGCAGAAGCACCTGAAGCGAGGGGCAGTGTAGCAGCGCGGTCGGGCGCCTTCAGCCCGCCAACGCGGTGCCGGGCGCCTGCGCCGCGCGCCGCGCGTCCTGCCGGGCCCACCAGAACACGCCGAAGCCGCCCAGCGACAGCAGCGTGCCCACCCAGCCGGTGGACGGGTAGCCCAGGCCGGCGTCGATGGCCAGGCCGCCCAGCCAGGCGCCCAGCGCATTGGCCAGGTTGAAGGCCGAGTGGTTGAGCGCCGCGGCCAGGGCCTGGGCATCGCCGGCCACGTCCATCAGGCGGATCTGCAGCGCCGGGCCGATGGCCACCGCGCTGCCCACCAGCACCACGGTCAGCGCGGCCGCCACCGGGTGGTGGCAGGTCAGCACGTACAGCAGCTGGATGGCGGCAGACCAGAGCAGCAGCCCGCCGATGGTGGGCATCAGCGCCTTGTCGGCCAGGCGCGAGCCGATCAGGTTGCCGCCCACCATGCCCACGCCGAACAGCGAGAGCACCACCGGCATCCAGCCCAGCGGCATGCCCGCCACCTGCAGCAGCGTGGGCTTGACGTAGCTGAAGACCGAGAACATGCCGCCGAAACCGATGGCCGCGATGCCCAGCGTGAGCCAGACCTGCTTGCGCCCCAGGGCGCCCAGCTCACGCAACGGACTGGCCCCGGGCGGCGGCGCCAGGTTGGGCACCCAGGCGCGGATCATGCCCACCGAGAGCAGGGCTGCCACGCCGACGAACACGAAGGCGGCCCGCCAACCCAGCCATTGCCCCAGAGCGGAAGCCACCGGCACGCCCAGCAGCGTGCCGCTGGTCAGCCCCAGCATGACCAGGCCCACGGCGCGGGCCCGCTGGTGGGGCTCGCTCAGCGCGGCGGCCACCAGCGCGGCCATGCCGAAGTAGCTGCCATGCGGCAGGCCGGCGCACAGGCGCAGCAGGTTGAGCGACAGATAGCCCGGCGCCAGCGCGCTGGCCAGGTTGCCCAGGCCGAAGATCAGCATCAGCACCATCAGCAGCGTGCGGCGGTGCCAGCCGGCGGTCAGTACCGCCAGCAGCGGCGCGCCCAACACCACGCCCAACGCATAGGCGCTGATCACATGGCCGGCCTGCGGGATGGAGACGGCCAGATCGCGCGCCACCTCGGGCAGCAGGCCCATGATGACGAACTCGCCGGTGCCGATGGCGAAGCCGCCCGCCGCCAGGGCCAGCACGGTGCTGAGCAACAGACGGTCCTGGGCGGGACGATGGGCAGCGTGGTCCTGCAGCTTCTCGGGGTGATGTGGTGAGAGGTCGGGAGGCAAAGACATGGCGTGGGATGGGATCGGCAACAATCGGCGCCTCGCGGGAGCCCAGTGGCTGCAATGCGGCAGGCGTGCAGCCTAGCAGGACCATCAAGCCCTTGCCGCTCACCGCCCAAGCGCCCCCCTCCGCGCCGCACATGGCCCATGCACAGGCATGCTTGATGCATGCCGCCCGTCCGCCACTCCTTCCTGCCCTGAATGCCAATCGCCCCTGCCCGCATCCTGCTGATCACTGCATGCGCCTTGAGTCTGCTGGGGTGCGCCCACCCGGCCTCGCCGCCCTTGCTCACCAGCCCGCCTACGCCGATCGCCCAGGCACTCGCAGGCAGTGGCTGGACCGACCAGGCAGTGGCTCTGGCCGCCTATCCGCTGGGCCACCCCGAGAAGGGGGTGTACTGGCGCAGCGATGTGCCCATGCAGCCGGCCTCGACCATGAAGGTCGTCACGGCGGCTGTTGCGCTTGACCGGCTGGGGCCGGCCAGCCAAGGCTGGACGGAGCTGCGCATCGAGGGAGCGCCCCAGGGCGGCGTGCTGAAGGGCCCGCTCTTCCTGCGTGGAGGCGGTGATACGGCGCTTGACTGGGGCGCGCTCTGGACCTTGCTCAGCCAGCTGCGCGCCCGTGGGATCGACACGCTGGACGACGGTGTGGTCGTGGACCGCACGCTGTTCCAACCAGCGCGCATGGAACTTGGCGTTCCGCCTTTCGATGACGCTCCGGAGTTCGACTACAACGTCATTCCCGATGCACTGGACTTCAACCAGCATCTGCTGCTGATCCAGTTGCAAAGCGACGCACAGGCATTGCGGGCCAGCGTCTGGCCACCCCTGCCCGGCGTGCATTTCGACGCCCGGGCGGTCACGCTGATCGACGCACCGTGTGAGGATTGGGACGCCCAATGGCGCACACCCGTGGCGCACACCGACGGGCAAGGCGAGGTCACCCTCGCGCTGCAAGGCAGCTTCCCACGCGATTGCACCCAGCGCAATGGGCTGAACCTGGTGGACAGCCAGTGGCTGGTGGACAGTGCGGTTCGCCTGCTCTGGCACGAACTGGGCGGCCACTGGGGAACCACCGCCACGGTTCGCGAAGGCCGCACGCCAGAGGACACCCAGGTGGTGGCCCTGCATCAGGACGCCGCGCTGGCCGACGTGTTGCGCAACACCCTCAAGCGTTCCGACAACATCCTGGCCCGCCTGGTCTTCTTGCGCCTGGGCCGCCAACAGATCGATCTCGAAGCGCTCCGCCGGCCTGCGCCAGCAGAGCTGTCACCCGACACCCGAGAAGCCGCCGGTCGGGCGGTGCGGGCCTGGATGCAGGCCCAAGACATCCCCACGGATGGCCTGGTGCTGGAGAACGGCTCTGGCCTCTCCCGCGCCGAACGCATCACGCCAGCCACGATGGCCAGGCTGCTGGCCGCCGTCGACCGCGCGCCCTACGCCCCCGAGCTGCGCAGCGGCTTGCCGCTGGCCGGTGTGGATGGCACCCTGCGCCGCCGCTTTCAGAACCAGCCTGCGCAAGGCCGAGCCCGGCTCAAGTCCGGCACGCTGAGCAATGTGGTGGCTGTGGCGGGCTATGTGCGCGACCGCGCAGAACGCGACTGGGTGGTGGTGGCGATGGTCAACCAGCCCGATGCCTCCAGCCACGGCACCCAGGTCGTGGACCGGCTGGTGAACTGGGTCGCCGAACAGCGCTGAGGCCTCCAGCAAAGATCCCCGCCACCGTGACCGGAGGCGGGGAAGCGGTCATGGACCACCGGCACACCGGCCGGCGCCAGGTTCAGAACTTGTGGTTCACACGCAGGGTGAAGGAGCGCATGCGCGGATCACCAACCCGCCCATCCCAACCGGCCCCCACCACGTTGTCCACGTTGTGCGCGCTGTACGAAGGCTTGGTGTCGAACAGGTTCTTCACACCGAAGGTCACGCTGGTGTCCTTGAAGCCCGTGTAGGTGGCCGACAGGTGGTACAGCGTGTAGCTCTTGACCCAGGTGGGCGCGTTGGGCGAGGTAACCCCGGAGCCAAAGCCGTCGACTTCGTCGCGGTAGTGACCTGTGAAGGACTGGACACCGGTGACACTCCAGTCGCCGCGCGACCAGGTCAGCATGGCCTGATGCTTCCAGCGCACGTGCAGATCGTAGCCGTAGATCGCGTCCCCGAAGGAACCCACCAGTTCGGTCCACGGGTCGTTGGCACTGAAGCGCGACTTGTAGCTGTCGGTGTAGGTGCCATCGAGGCTGGCCACCCAGGTGTCCGGACCATCCTTCACATTGGCCGTCACGTTCAAGTCGACGCCGCGTGTCTTGGCCCCGGCCTGGTTCATGATCGGGGCATCGACCTCGGTGATGTAGCCATTTTCGTCGCGGACCACGTACTGTGAGTACTGGTCGTAGTGGGCCATCAGGGCCTGACCGGACAGCGCGGCGATCTTGTTGTTGATCTCGATGTTCCAGAAGTCGATGCTGGAAGTCAGCCAGGGAAGCGGCGAGGCCACCAAGCCGATGGACCATTGCTTGGAGGTCTCCGGCTTCAACTGGGGGTTGCTGGTGGTGACGATGTCCGGGCGGATGCCGCAGGCATTGGCATCGGTGCCGCCATTAGGGCACAACACCGGGTCGTTGATGTCGCTGTTGAACTGTCCAGTGCTGCTGCCACCATAGAGCTGCTCGAAGCCCGGTGCGTGGAAGCCCTTGCTGTAGGATGTGCGAAAGGCCAGTTCCGGCAGGGGTTGCCAGCGCAAGGCCACCTTCGGGTTGGTGGTGGAGCCAAAGTCGTTGTAGTGGTCGTAGCGCAGTGCCGTCTGCAGATCCAGGCTCTTCATGAGCGGAACGTCCAGCTCACCGAACACCGCGCTGATGTCGCGGCTGGCCTGGTCCAGCGAAGCCGGTGCGCTCACGCCATTGATCGTGGGATAGCTCGACTCGGATTCGTTGAACTTGTACTTCTCATTGCGGAGGTCCAATCCCAGCGCCATCGAGACGGCCCCCGCTGGCAGGCTGTAGATCTCATGCGACACGGTGGCGTCAAGCTCCGCCACGCTGGCCTGTCCACCGTAGAGCTTGGCGCCACGCGCCTTGGCGGCCTCCAGCAAAGCCATGGCCTCCGGTGTCTGGCTCTCGCCAGCCTTCAGGAAGGGGTTGATCAGCCCGGTGGCCATGGCCGCGCTCAGCTGGTCCTGGTACAAGTAGCCGTCACCCAGCGTGGTGTCGGCCTTGCTCTGGGCATAGGACAGACCCGTCTTGTAGTCCCAGTCGCCGGCCAGTACGCCCTCCAGGCCCAGCAGCACACGGTAGGCGTCGGTCTTGGTGTTCTGCTGACGCGGACCACATTCCAGGCAGCGCCACCGGATCAGTTCATCTTTGGTGTTGTCGAAGCCAGGCACCAGACCGGTCAGGTCCTGGTAATAGGGCGAACGCACCAGATTGCCGTTGGCATCCTTGATGTACGCCGGGTACAGCGCGCCGGCTGACTTGGTGGTGAGCTGGATCGGGGTGTATTCCACCGCAGATTCGGTGTGGGAAGCCACCACCTCCGCCGTCAGCATGTGATCGGGCGACAGCCGGAAGTTGGCCTTGGACACCAGGTTGAAGCGATCCACCGGCTGCATCAGGCTCCACTGCTTGCCGTAGTCGTAGGCACAAGCCTTGTTGTTGTTGTTGAAGCCGGTGATGTCGCCTCGGTAGGCGACCATGTCGGTGCCCGCAGAGCAATCCCCTTGCAGGGCCAGCAGGTTGGCCTTGTTGTAGGACTGGGTGTCCCCGGGCAGGGTGTAGTAGCCCGACAGCGCCGTGCCGGACGATGCGCCGATGGTGGCGAACGGCGTGCCGGTGGTGTCCGGCGCCAGGCCACGGTCGGGCTGGTAGCCGTTCTGGAACGAACGCTGGGTACCCCGCAGGCGGTTGTTGGTGTCGTAGGTCAGGCTGAACAGTGCGTTGTAGCCATCGGCCTCGTAGTCACCCACCCCACCCAACACCGAGAGGCGGTACATGTCACCGCCCCCATGCTGGGTCTTGTCGGCCGAGGCCGTCATCTCCAGGCCCTGGTAGTCACGCTTCAGGATGAAGTTGATCACCCCCCCAATGGCATCGGTCCCGTAGATGGCGGAGGCCCCGTCCTTGAGCACCTCGATCCGATCAACCGCCGCCATCGGAATGGAGTTCAAGTCGACCGAGGTGCCATTCAACCCATGGGTGGAGAGACGCCGGCCGTTGAGCAGCACCAGCGTGTACTGTGCGCCCAGGCCCCGCAGCGAAGCGCTGGCGGCACCGTTGTTGTGGGGGCGGTCGGCCGTGCTGTTGAGGAAGTCCCCGCCCTGGTTGGTCGTCATGTTGTCGACGCCATTGCCGTTCGACGACAGGGTCGCAACAAACTGCTCGGCACTGGTGATGCCCTGCTTGACCAGGTCCTGCGCCTGGATGACCTGCAAGGCCACGGCCCCTTCGTCCCGCACCCGCTTGATGCTGGAACCCGTGACCTCGATGCGCTGAGGCTTGCCCTCGTCCTTCTTCGGCGTGGGCGGAGCATCCTGGGCGTAAGCCATCGCAGGGAGCACCAAACCCACCATGACCAGGCTCTGCGTGAGCCGATTCAGCTTGAACAACAACGTACCTCTCCTCTCAGATGAACAAAATCCCTGTTTCAATTCATTCACCTGTCATCAGCAGGTTCTGGCTTTCAGCGTAGGCAAGGCCGTGCACGAACAACAATGCCGACTTGTGCCGGGGCAATAACCTGGACTCATACCCCGCGATGCGACCACCGGCCGTGACAAGCCGTTTTGGTGCGGTCACTCGGGCCTCGCCGAGGAGGCCTGCCCCAAGACGGCGCGAAGACATGTCCCAAACGAACAGAAACATGCTTCGTGTTTCGCAAAATCTGGACCACAAACCCAGATTGCACGTTTCTGGTTCATGTCGGATCGTTTGGCTCAGCCCGTCCCATCGCCGCCAGAAATCAACCACCATTCGTGCGGTCTGTCGCGCCACGGCACAAAAAAGCCGACGCACTGCGTCGGCCGGTCATGCGTGCTCTGGCATCTAGCGAAAACGCCCGGAAGGGCGTGCCAGGTAGAACCACTCCTGGCCAACGGGCGCCCGATCATTGGGAAACAGCAGAACCACGTCCTCGGTCGCACGCAGCACGACCCCATCGGCCCGGGTGCCGATCACCTCGCCCTTGGCCACGGGATCGAAACTGCGCCAGGCGCGTGCAAAGGTGTCCCCCTCGCTGGCGCGATCCACCACGTCGAAGATCTGCAAGCCATCCATCGACGCCTGCGGCGGCGGCGGCGCATCGCGCAACATCCCCAGATGGGCCAGCGCATTGAGGATGGCCCGATAGGCCACCTCGGGCGCCTCAAGCGCCTGGTGCTGCCCACACTCCAGCGTCACGCCCCAGCCGCCCTGGCGGCGCATGTACTCGGTCGTACCCACGCCATAGTCCACCGACAGGTCGCCCCCGGTGACCCCGGCGGCGGCCCGGCGCTCCACGCCCGCGGCGTAGGTGGACAACCAGCCCCACACGCCTCGCCCCACCCCGAGGGCGCGGGCGAAGGCCTGTTCCTTGGCCTCATGGACGAAGGGCTCGATGGCGCCCGTGTTGTCACGCGGGCCCACCATCACGAAGCCCGGCCCGCCCCCCTGGAAGGAATGCAGGTCCAGCAGCACCTCGTGCTCGGACAGCAGCGGGCACAGCCAGTTGGCCACCTGGTCCTCGAACTCGACCGGCGTGGCGGTCGGCATCAGCCGGCGGTTGAGGTTGCGGTCACCGTTGCGCTCGCCCTTCTGGAAGGCCAGCGGGTTGCTGATGGGCACCAGGGTCAGCGTGCCGCAGTCCAGTGCCATTTCGCCGCGGTCCAGCGCGTCGATGAGGCGCCGGATGGCGATGCCGCCGCAGACCTCGTTGCCGTGCACCGTGCCCAGCACCAGCAGCCGCGGCCCGGGCCGCGGCGAGACATATTGAACCGACTTGAAGGACAGCATGGCAGGGCGCCTCCTTGCGCGCCCGGAGAAGAGAGCACGGGGTTCAGACCCGGTGACAGGCCAGATGGCGACCCTGCACTTCGCGCCAGACCGGCACCTGGGCTGCGCACTCGGCCGTGGCCCGGGGACAGCGCTGGTGGAAGGCACAGCCGGAAGGCGGCGCCAGCGGGCTGGGCAGCTCGCCTTGCAGGTGGATGCGCTGCACCTTGGCCGAGGCTGGGGCCAGCGTGGGCGCCGCGCTGAGCAAGGCCTGGGTGTAGGGGTGCAGCGGCGCCTGCAGCACCGCGTCACGCGGGCCCTGCTCCACCGCGCGGCCCAGGTACATCACCATCACCTCGTCGGCCATGTGCTCCACCACGCCCAGGTTGTGCGAGATGAACACATAGCCGGTGCCATTGGCCGCCTGCAGGTCCTTGAACAGGTTGAGGATCTGGGCCTGCACCGAGACATCCAGCGCCGAGGTGGGCTCGTCGGCCACCACCACGCGCGGGTTGAGGATCATGGCGCGGGCGATGGCGATGCGCTGACGCTGCCCGCCCGAGAACATGTGCGGATAGCGCAGCAGATGGCCTTCGGCCAGGCCGACCTCGCGAATCATGCGGGCCATGCGCTCCCAGCGGGCGGCGCGGTCCAGCGGCGTGTTCAGCAGCAGCGGCTCGGCCAGCGTCGCGGCAATGCTCTTGCGCGGGTTGAGGGCCGCGAACGGGTTCTGGAACACCATCTGCACCTGGCGGCGCAGTGTGGCCCGGGCCGCGGCGTCGGCCTGGCCGACCGGCTGACCGTCCAGCCACAGCTCGCCGGCCGTGGGCGTCTCGATCAGCGCCAGCTGGCGCGCCAGCGTGGACTTGCCGCAGCCCGATTCACCCACCACCGCCAGCGTGCGACCGGGCTGCACCGCAAAGCTCACACCGTCCAACGCCTTCAGCAGCCGGGGTGTCTGCCACCAGTGCGCACGCACCGGGTAGTGCCGGGCCAGGCCGCGGGCTTCCAGCAGGATCTCGCTCATGCCGTGGCCTCCTCGTCCTGCGGCACCCGGGGATGCAGGCAGCGCACCACGCCCTGCCAGGCCGGCCGGGCGGCATGGCAGTCGGCCCGGACCGCCGCGCAGCGCGGTGCAAACAGGCAGCCTGCGGGGCGGTCCACGCCAGCCGGCACGCTGCCCGGCAAGGCCGGCAGGCGGGCCTGGCCCCGGCTGCGCTCGGGCAGCGCGGCCAGCAAAGCCGCCGTGTAGGGGTGACGCGGCTGGTCGAACAGCGTGTCGGCCGGCCCGGTCTCGATGATCTGGCCGGCGTACATCACGGCCACCCGCTGGGCCAGTTCGGCCACCACGCCCAGATCGTGCGTGATCATGATCAGCCCCATGCCCTGCTCTTTCTGCAGCCGGCGCAGCAGGTCCAGGATCTGGGCCTGGATGGTCACATCCAGCGCGGTGGTGGGTTCGTCAGCGATCAAGAGCCGCGGCTGGCAGGCCACCGCCATCGCGATCATCACCCGCTGGTTCATGCCGCCCGAAAGCTCATGCGGGTAGGCGCGCAGGCGGCTGCGCGCATCCGGGATCTCGACCTGCTCCAGCAGTTCCAGCGTGCGCTGGCGCTGCGCCGCGCCGCGCAGGCCCAGGTGGGCGCGCAGCACCTCGGCGATCTGGTCGCCCACGCGGTAGGCCGGGTTCAGCGCCGTCAGCGCGTCCTGGAACACCATCGCGATCTCGCGGCCGATCACCTGCCGGCGCTCGCGCGGGCGCAGGCGCAGCAGGTCGCGGCCCATGAACTCCACCGCCTCGGCCTGGACCTGGCCCGGCGGATCGATCAGGCCCATCAGCGCCATCATGCTGACCGACTTGCCCGAGCCCGATTCGCCCACCAGGCCCAGCACCTCGCCGGCGGCCACGTCCAGGTCCAGGCCCTCGACGGCCACCGAGTCGCCAAAGCGCACGCCCAGGTTTCGCACACGCAGCATCAGCGGGCCTTTCGCAGCTTGGGGTCCAGCGCATCGCGCAGGCCATCGCCCAGCAGGTTCACGCACAGCACCGTGACCAGGATCACCAGGCCCGGCAGCATCACCACCCAGGGTGCGCGCACCAGGTAGTCCCGGGCGGCCGACAGCATGGTGCCCCACTCGGGCGTGGGCGCCTGCACGCCCAGGCCCAGGAAGCCCAGGCCGGCCACCTCCAGGATCGACGAGGAGAAACTCAGCGTCGCGTTGACCAGCAGCGGCGCCATGCAGTTGGGCAGCACGGTGTTGAACATCAGCCGCGCGTTGCCCGCGCCGGCCAGGCGGCTGGCGGTCACGTAGTCCTTGGGCAGTTCGCCCAGCGCCGCGGCCCGGGTCAGCCGCACATAGCCCGGCAGTGCGCCGATCGCGATCGCCAGCACGGTGTTGATCGCCCCCGGGCCCAGCACCGTGATGACGCAGATGGCCAGCAGCAGGCCGGGCAAGGCCAGCATCACATCCATCACCCGCATCACCGCCGGGGCCAGCCAGCGCGGATGGAACGCCGCCAACAGGCCCAGGGCCACCCCGGGCAGCAGCGACAACAGCACCGAGGCCAGGCCGATGCCCAGCGAGATGCGGCCGCCCCACAGCAGGCGCGAGAGGATGTCGCGGCCCAGCTCATCGGTGCCCAGCGGAAAGCGGGCCTGTCCACCCACCTGCCAGACCGGGGGGGTCAGCAAGGCATCGCGGTACTGCTGCACCGGGTCGTGTGGCGCCAGCCAGGGCGCCAGCAGCACGGCCAGGCCGATCAGCGCCAGCACCGCCAGTGCCACCACGGCGCCGCGGTGGGCGGTGAAGGCGCGGGTGACGTCGCGGCCGGCCGCCAGGCGGGCCTGCCAGCGGGCCCAGCCGCCCGGTGCCTGCACGGCGGAAATGTCGGTCGTGCTCATGCCTGCCCCCGGATGCGCGGGTTGACCACGCCGTAGAGAAGATCGACCACCAGATTCACCGCAATGAAGGTGCAGGCGGCCATCAGGATGCCGGTCTGGATCACCGGGTAGTCGCGCCGGGCGATGGCCTCGATCAGCCACTTGCCGATGCCGGGCCAGGAGAAGATGGTTTCGGTCAGCACCGCGCCGGCCAGCAGGCTGCCGGTCTGCATGCCGATCACCGTCAGCACCGGCACCAAGGCATTGCGCAGGCCGTGCACCACGACCACCCGCCAGGGCGACAGGCCCTTGGCCCGCGCGGTGCGCATGTAGTCCTCGCGCAGCACCTCCAGCATGCTGGAGCGGCTCATGCGCGCGATCACCGCCATCGAGCTGGTGCCCAGCACGATGGCCGGCAGCAGCAGGTGCAGCAGGGCCGAGCCGAAGGCACCGGCCTGGCCGGAGGCCAGCGCGTCCCACAGCAAGAAGCCGGTCACCACCGGGATGTCGTACTCGACGCTGATCCGGCCCGTCACCGGTGTCCAGCCCAGCGTGACCGAGAAGTACATGATGAGGATCAGCCCCCACCAGAACACCGGCATCGAGTAGCCCACGGTGGCCAGGCCCATCACGCCATGGTCCAGAAAGCTGCCGCGGCGCAGCGCGGCGGTCACGCCGAGCAGCCCGCCCACCAGCACCGCCACCAGCAGCGCCGCCAGCGCCAGCTCCACCGTGGCCGGGAACAGCGCGGCGAACTCCTGCGCCACCGGCTGGTGGCTGACCAGCGAGTCGCCCAGGTTGCCATGCGCCAGCTGGCCCAGGTAGTCCAGGTACTGCTGCCACAGCGGCTGGTCCAGCCCCAGCCGGTGCAGCAGCGCCGCATGGGCCTGCGGGTCCAGATGACGCTCGCCCATCATGATCTCGACCGGGTCGCCCGGCACCAGCCGGATCAGGCCGAAGGCCACCAGGGTCACCCCCAGCACCGTGGGCACCAGGGTCAGCAGTTTGCGCAGCAGGAATTGGAACAGCATCGGGTCAGCCGGGGCGCGAGAGTCGTCAGGCAGTCATCAGGCCGGCCTCAGGGCGTGGCGTCCGCGCCCAGCATGCGCATGCCGCCGGGCGTGTTGGCCACCGACAGCAGTGCGGCGCTCTGCGCATCGGGCAGGCCATCGTAACGGCCGGGCCGGTACTTCATCTGGAAGGCCGACAGCACGCGGCGCGTGGCGTGGTCGAGCTGGCCGCTGCGCTCCAGCCCGTAGCCAAAGGCGATCAGCTGGTCCTGGAACCAGCCCACATCGGGCAGCTGGGCTGCAAAGCGGGGCTGGGCCGCCGCCACCTGGGCCGCATCGGGCCAGGGGATCAGGTCGGCCTCGGCCAGCCGGTGCCAAGGGAAGGACGGCCCCGGGTCCTGCTTGGACTGGGGCTGGATGTCGCTGTGGCCCAGGATGCGATCGGGCCGGATGTGGTGGCGCGCGACGATCTCCTTGCACAGCTGGATGACCTGCTGGATCTGCTCTTCCGGAAAGGGCACGAAATCCTGGTCGCCCGGCTCGGCCGGCTCGCGCCGCGGGCCGCTGTTGACGATCTCGATGCCGATGCTGCTGGAGTTGAGCAGCGAAGCACCCTTCCAGTAGCTGGGGCCGGCATGCCAGGCCCGCTGGCCCTCATCGACCAGCTGGTAGACCTCGACCGGGGTCTCGCGCACCAGGTAATGGGCGCTGACCGGCGGCCGATCCGGACGCTCGGTGGTCAGGATGTCCATCGAGTGGTCGAAATTGGCCTCGGTGTAGTGCAGGATCAGGTACAGCACCCGGCTGTCCTGGTTCTGCGAGACATGGCTGCGATCGATCCTCAGTGCCGAAGGCAGGGCCTGGATGGTTGTCGGCCCCGACACCGGCGTGGCGCATCCGGTCAGCATGGCCAGGGCCGACAGCCCCAGCACGGCAGCGGCGCGGCGCGCCCGTTCACTACGTTGTTGCATTACCCGTGATTGTGGTCTGAGCCCTGAGTGGACTGCAGCTTAGGAGCCGCCAGCCGCCGGGGGCCAATGTCAATCCGCGCCGAGGGTATAACCCCCGGTTAAGGCCACCCCGTCGAGAACGACCCGCTCGCCCCAGACCGGAGCAATGATCATGCCCTGAGGTTATGGGAACCCCTCGCGCTTTCATTGGCCCCGCACCGGCAGGCTCCGTACCCTTGGCTCCGTTGCAGATTCTTGTTGCGGAGATGAAGACAGTCGTCGTGATCGGTGGGGGAATCATTGGCCTGACCACGGCCTGGTCCCTGGTGGAAGCGGGATTCAACGTCCGCGTGATCGAACGCAGCAAGACCCCTGCAACCGGTGCCAGCCACGCCAACGGCGGGCAGCTGAGCTACCGGTACGTCTCACCCCTGGCCGATCAGGGTGTGCCGCTGAAGGCGCTCAAGTGGCTGCTGGACCGCGACGGGCCGCTGCGTTGGCGACCCGAAGCCGATGCACATCAGTGGCGCTGGCTGGCGTCCTTCCTGGCCCACTGCAGGGCCCCGGTCAACCGGCAGACGACTGCACGGCTGTTGGCCCTGGGCGCCCTGAGCCAGGCCGCCTGTGCAGAGTTCGGTGCCCGGTTGCCGCTGGCCGAAGCCCATTGGCGCGCCCCCGGCAAGCTGGTGCTGTACCGGCACCAGAAGGACTTCGACCATGCCCGCGCCCGCGTCGAGCGCCAGGCTGAGGGGCCGGAACAGGCCCTGGGGCCGCACGACTGCCGTCGCGTCGAGCCGGCCCTGGCCCACAGCCCGGTGGCCTGGGCCGGTGGCATCTTCACCGAGGGCGAGGCCGTGGCCGACTGCCACGCCGTCTGCCTGCAGCTGGCCTCGGCCCTGGCCCAGCATCCGAACTTCGACGGCTTCGTGCAGGCCGAGGTGACGGGCTTCCAGCTGCAACAGCGGCAGGCCCGGGCGGTGCTGACCGACCAAGGCCCCATCGGCGGCGATGCGTTCGTGCTGGCGGCCGGGATTGGCAGCCGCCCCCTGGCCGAATCGGTGGGCATCCGCCTGCCGCTCTACCCGCTCAAGGGCTACAGTCTGAGCGCTCCCATCGCCGCGCACCACCATCCGCCGGAGGTGAGCGTCACGGATTTCGAGAAGAAAGTGCTGTACACCCGGATCGGACGCCAGCTGCGCGTGGCAGCGATGGTGGACCTGGTCGGTCTCCACGAAGAGATCGATCCACAACGCCTGGCGGCCCTGCAACGGGCCGTGCATGCCACCCTGCCCGACGCAGCCGACTATGAGCAGGCCGAGCCCTGGTCCGGCCTGCGCCCGGCCACGCCTGCGGGTGCGCCCATCCTGGGTGCCAGCCCCATTGAAGGCCTCTGGCTCAACGTGGGTCACGGCGCCTTGGGCTTCACCTTCTCGTTCGGCTCGGCCCGCATCCTGAGCCGCCTGATCGCCGGCCAACCCAGCCCGCTGCCCCTGGACGGGCTGCAACTGCAAACTGCATGAGCGCCCCCACCCTGCCCCCCCTGACCGCCGAGGCGCTGGCCGAGGCCTTGCGCCAGGCCGTGCTTGCACGCGACTTTGGTGCCACACCCGATGCGCTGGAAGGCGGCGGACCGGTGCGCCACTGTCCCAGCCTGGACCTGGCGGTGGTGGCCTTCCCGGAGGGGGGGGCGCCGGTGGCGGCCAACGTGCTGTTCTCGCGCGATCTGCCGCAGGGCTGGGTGGCCCGCCACGAGCCCGGCTGCGGCCCGGTGGCCAATGTGCGCTACCTGGCCGATCAGACCGATGCGCTGTTCAACTCCGTGGCCTGGCAGCCCGAGGCCCAGTGGAACGCGATGGCCTGGACCCCGCTGCCCACGGGCGCCCGCCAGACCGATCCGCAGGCGCCCCGCTTCGTCCAACCCTATCCGGCCTCGCTGCTCAAGCTGATGGTGCTGGTGGCTGTGGCCCGCTGTGTGGACCGCGACGAGGTGCGCTGGGACGACGGCTTCGGCTTTGCCGAGATGACCCGCCCGGTGCGCACCTGGGCCATGGACATGATGGCCCAGAGCAGCAACGAGGCCACCTCGGCCATGGTGGCGCTGCTGCACCGCTGCGGCATGATCCGCCGCGAAGGCGGCGTCGAAGTGCACAACGGCTGGCACGACTGGATGGCCCGCCACGGCCTGCACACCCTGCGCCTGGCCGACACCACACCCGAAGGCGGCTGGCAGAACCGGACCGGTGCCGGCGTGGGTCACTTGCAGATGACCGCCTGGGACACGGTGCGCCTGTTGTGGCTGCTCGACCCGCTGGCCCCACCCGCCCCCTGGCCGCGCCAGGACAACGGCCCGCTGCTGAGCGCGCCGCAGCTGAAGGTGGTGCTGGACTGCCTGGCCGCCCAGGGCGTGCACGGCATCCTGTCTTCGGCCCTGCTCGCCGGCCTGCCCGGTTGGGTGCCCGGCATCCCGGCCCAGTTGCCGGCGCAATGGATCGACCGCCAGGGCGACGGCCAGGTGGCCGGCGACTGCTACCCCGGCGACCTGCGCGCGGCCCAGGCGGAGGCCCCGCTGCGCTTTGCCCACAAGACCGGCACCACCGAGAACTACGCTTCCGACGCGGGCATCGTGACCGGCCGGCCGGGCTTGGCCCGGCGCCATTACCTGGTGGCGGTGCTGACCAATCTGGGGACCCGCTACGCCCCGCACCCACTGGCCTTCAGCACCTGGCGCCTGCCGGCCCTGGGCGCAGCCATCGACGCCTTTCTGGCCCCTCACCTGGAACCGAAAGTGGAGCCGGGCGCGTCATGAGCCGCCACACCTGGATCCCGCCGCTGCCGTCTGGTGCCTGCCTGGGCCTGGTGGCGCCGGCCGGCCCGACGCCCGGCGAGCTGCTGGCCCCGGTGCAGGCCCTGCTGCACGCGCAGGGCTGGCAGGTCCGGGTCTATCCCGGCTGCCACGGCCCTGCCCATCTGGACCACCTGGCCGCTGACGACGGCCAGCGCCTGGCCGATCTGCACGCTGCTTGGGCCGACCCGACCGTGCACGCCGTGCTGGCCCTGCGCGGCGGCTACGGTTGCGACCGCCTGCTCGACCGCATCGACCCGGCGTTGATGCGCGCCCATGCCAAGCCGCTGATCGGCTACAGCGACCTGACCGCCCTGCACCTGCTGCGTGACCGATGGGGCCTGCCCGGCCTGCACGCGCCCATGCCGGGCTCGGACGGCCTGAAGGCGCCGGAGGACTGGGCCCGGCTGAGCGAAGCCCTGCGGCAAGGCTGGCACGCCGGCGATCTGCTGGTGCCATCGGTGGCACCCCATCCACTCAACCGGCCCGGCGTCGCCCGTGGCCGGCTGATCGGCGGCAACCTGACGGTGCTGACCTCGCTGGTGGGTACACCGTTTGCGGCACGCACCGAAGGCGCCATCCTGTTCCTGGAAGACGTCGGCGAGCCACCCTACCGCATCGACCGGCTGCTGGCGCAGCTGCGGCTGTCCGGGGCCTTGCAGGGCGTGGCCGGCTTCTTGCTGGGTGGATTCACCGAAGCCGACAATGCCGACGCCGTGCTGGCCGACTACCTGCACCCGCTGGGACGGCCGGTGCTGGCCGGCTGGCCCGCCGGCCACACCGTGCCGAACCACGCGCTGCCGCTGGGCGTGCCGGTCGAGATGGATGTGGCGGCAGGCACGCTGCGGCTGCTCGACCCCCTGCCCTGATGCCCCACCTCTGCTGCCGATGAAGTTCCCCCCCCTGCCGCTGCTGACCCTGGGCTGCCTGTTGTTGGCGCTGGCCGGTCAGCCGGCCCTGGCCGCCCGGCCGCTGGTCTACTGCGCCGACGCCAGCCCCGAGGGCTTCGATCCCTCGCTGTGGGACTCGGCCAGCACCCACAACGTCACCACCCAGATGTTCGAGGGCCTGCTGGCCTTCGAGCGTGGCAGCTCCAGGCTGGTGCCAGCGCTGGCCCAAAGCTGGCAGATCTCGCCCGACGCCCGCACGGTCGAGTTCCATCTGCGGCCGGGCGTGCACTTCCACACCGAGCCCTACTTCACCCCCACGCGGGACTTCAACGCGGACGATGTGCTGTTCACCTTCGGCCGCATGATCGACAAGCAGCACCCGTTCAACCAGGCCTTCCCCGCCACCTTCGTCTACCCGGAGAACCTGGGCCTGGCCCAGATGGTCGAGCGCATCGAGAAGGTGGATGCGATGACCGTGCGCTTTCACCTGACGCGGCCCAACGTCAGCTTCCAGAACTACTTCGCGATGGGCTTTGCAGGCATCCACTCGGCCGAATACGGCGCGCAGCTGCTGCGCCAGGGCCGAGCCAAGCAGATCAACAACCAGCCCATCGGCACCGGCCCCTACCAATTCAAGTCTTATGCCAAGGACGATGTGGTGCGCATGCAGCCGCACCCGGGCTACTGGGGTGGCCGACAAGCCTCACCAGGGCTGATCTACAGCATCACCACCGAGCCCAATGTGCGGGTGCAGAAGCTGCTGGCCGGTGAATGCCAGGTCAGCGCGCCGATCCGCGACGTGGACATCGCCGCCATCCAGCGCCGGCCCGACATCCGGCTGATGCAGACCCAGGCGCTCAATGTCTCCTACCTGTCGTTCAACCTGCGCAAGGCCCCGACGAACAACCGCCTGGTGCGCGAAGCGCTGGACATTGCGGTGGACCGCGACACCCTCTTCAAGGTGCTGTTCCCGCGTGGCGACGCAACCCAGGCCGTGAGCGCCTTCCCGCCCATGGTGCCGGGCTACAACCGCACGCTGAAGAACGAATACAACCCCACCCGCGCCAAGGCCCTGCTGGCCCAGGCGGGCTATGCCCAGGGCATGGACATCGACCTCTGGGCCCTGCCGGTGAGCCGCCCCACCAACCCCAACGGGCAGCTGCTGGCCCAGCTGATCCAGGCCGACTGGGCGCGCATCGGCGTGCGGGCCCACATCAAGACCTACGAGTGGGGCGAGTACCTCAAGCGCGCCAACAACGGTGAGCATGACGTCTACATGAGCGGCTGGTCGGGCGACACCGCCGACCCCGACGACTTCCTCAGCCCCAACCTGTCCTGCGCAGCCAACCGCAGCGGCGTGAAATTCTGCAACCCGGACTTCGACCGCCTGCTGGACCAAGCCCGCGCCACGCCGGATGCGACGCGCCGCGCCGCGCTCTACGAGCAGGCCCAGCTGATCTTCCACCACGAGCGGCCCTGGATCCCGATCGCCCACTCCACCGTCTACATCCCGGTGCGCCAAGGCGTGACGGGCTTCGTGATGTCGCCCGACGGCAGCGTGGACTTCAAGGACGTCGTACGCCAATGAGACTGCGCCACATCGAGGTCTTCCACGCCATCATGCAGGCCGGCTCGGTCAGCGGGGCCGCCCAGCTGTTGCACATCTCGCAGCCGGCCGTCACCAAGGTGCTGCAGCACTGCGAACTGCAGTTGGGCATGCCACTGTTCGAGCGCACCCCCGGCAAACTGCACCCGACGCCGGAGGCACACCGTCTGTTCACCGAAGTGGACCGGCTGCACCGCGACCTGCTGGGCGTGCGCCGCCTGGCTGCCAACCTGCGCACCGGCCAGGCCGAGCGGGTGCGCATCGGCATCACCCCCTCGCTGGGGGTGGACCTGCTGCCCGAGGCCCTGGTTCGCTGGCGCAAGCTGGCGCCGCACACGCCGGTGGACCTGAGCACCAACCACACCACCGAGATCGTCAGCGCACTGTTGAGTGGCGACATCGACCTGGGCCTGTCGCTGCAGAACCCGCACCACCCCGGCCTGCGCGCCGAGGCACTGGCCAGCAGCACGATGATGGCGCTGTGCCCGGTCAGCAGCCCCGAGGCCCGCCAGGCCGGCCCGCTGCCCATCAGCGACATCACCAGCGAGCTGATCGGCCTGGGCGACGACGACCCGATGGGCCACGCCGTGATGAACCTGGCCAGCGATGGCGAGGCCGCGCCGCAGCCGCTGGTCACCGTCAAGACCTACCAGCTGGCGCGGGCGCTGGTCGAATCCGGCATGGGCCTGAGCCTGGTGGACCCGTTCACCGCGGCCTCGGCCCATCCCCAACGCATCCGTGTGCGGCGGCTCACCCCCGCCGTGCCGGTGCAGCTCTACCTGCTGACGCTGGCCAAGGCCCCGCTGGGCCTGCCCGCCCGCAAGCTGGTCCGGGTGCTGGGCGACGTGGCCCAGGAGAGCCTGGCCCGGCTGCCCTGAACCATGCCATCCCCCTTGACCCTGCCCTGTGCGGACGTGCCCGGCCACCCGGACTTCCAGGCTTTGGCTGCATTGCCCGACATCGCCGTCGAGCTGCGCTACGCCACCGCCGACAACTTCGTCGGCACCAATGTCTATGGCACGCTGGACCTGGCCTACCTGCGGCGCGAAGCGGCCCAGGCGCTGGACAACGCCGCCACCTGGCTGGCCGGGCGGCGCCCAGGCTACCGGCTGCTGGTGCTGGACGCGCTGCGACCGCAGCAGGTGCAGGAGCGGCTCTATGCCCAACTGGCCGGCACGCCGCTGGTGCGCTACCTGGCGAATCCGCAGATCGGCTCCATCCATTCCTTCGGCATGGCGGTGGACGTGACGCTGCTGGACCCGCAGGGCCGCGAGGTGGACATGGGCACCGGCTTCGATGCGATGGAACCCGGCTCCCACCCCGAGTACGAGGTGGAGCACCTGGCCCAGGGCTGGCTGAACGCCCAGCACCTGGTGGAGCGCGGCTGGTTGCGCGCGGCCATGCGCCAGGCCGGCTTCCACGGCATCAGCACCGAGTGGTGGCATTTCGATTTTGGCGACCGCGCCCAGGTGCGCGCCACCCTGCCCCGCGTGCTCTGACCCTTCATCCCGACGAGGCCCGCCATGACCGCCGCCAGCCGCCGCCTGTTTCTGCAAATCGCCTCCGCCAGCGGGGCCAGCCTGGGTACGGGTGCAGTGGCAGCCGCCACACCGGCCCGGCCGGTGCTCACGCCACGCCGCCTGCGCCCTGGCGACACGGTGGGCTTGGTCAGCCCGGCCAACGCCACCTATGAGCAGGAACCGATCACGATCGCGATCGAGTCGCTGCAGGCTCTGGGCTTTCAGGTGAAGGAAGGCCGCCACCTGCGGGCCCGGCGCGGCCAGTTCGCCGGCACCGATGCGCAGCGCGCCGAGGACATCAACGCGATGTTCGCCGATGACAGCGTGGCCGGTATCTTCGCGCTGACCGGCGGCTCGGGCTGCACCCGCATCGTCGACCAGCTCGACTACGCCAGCATCCGCCGCCACCCCAAGTTCTTCGGCGGCTTCTCGGACATCACCTGCCTGCTCAATGCCATCCAGCAGCAGACCGGGCTGGTGACCTTCCACGGCCCGGTGGCCAGCTCGGAATGGAACCCCTACAGCGTGGCCAACTTCCGCGCGCTGGTGATGGACGGCCAGGCCGCGCTGCTGCGCAACCCGGTCGACAGCGCACCGGCCGGCCTGGTGCCGACCGAACACCGCATCGCCACGCTGCGCCCCGGCAAGGCGACCGGCCGGCTGGTGGGCGGCAACCTGACGGTGCTGGCGGCGCTGGCCGGCTCGCGCTACTGGCCCGACTTCCGCGGCGCCATCCTGTTCCTGGAAGACATCAACGAGTTCATCTACCGGGTGGACCGCACCCTGTCCACGTTGCGCCTGGCCGGCGCGCTGGACGCACTGGCCGGCGTGGTGCTGGGCCAGTTCACGAACTGCGAGCCGGGCGACGGCTACGGCACGCTGACGCTCGACGAGGTGTTCGAAGACTACTTCGGCGGCCTGGGCGTGCCGGTCTACCGCGGCGCCCAATTCGGCCATGTGAGACTCAAACTGACACTGCCGGTCGGGGCGATGGTCGAGATGGACGCCCAGGCCGGCACGCTTCGCTGCCTGGCACCGGTGGTCGCATCGACCTGAACCCAACAACACCACACCGACAACAGCAGACGCGCGCTCATGAGCGCTGACGTCAACGTGAAATCCGTCATGCCTGACTGGACCACGGTGACGTTACAGGCCAGCAGGAATGTCCCAGGCCACGCGCCGCGACAGGAAGGCATACTCGTTTCGCCATCCTGAGAGGGGTCTGCCATGCAGCTGTCCGCCCACCACGACCTGCCGGAGCTGTTCTGCCAGCTGGGCCTGCCCAGCGAGGGCAGCGCCATTGAGCGATTCATCGACGCCCACCGGCCGCTGTCCCTGCAGCTGCGCCTGTGCGAAGCCCCGTTCTGGAGCCCCCAGCAGGCCCACGCGCTGGAGACCATGATGGACGCCTCCGGCGAATGGACCGAGGTGGTGGACGACCTGAACGTCCGCCTGCGCTACCGGGCTTGCGACCTGTTCTGACCCTGCGTCCCCGGGGGCTGTCTTCTCCTGCCTAGAATGGCCGGGCCGGTCTTGTGCCGGCAGCGTTCTCAGGGCGGGGTGGAATTCCCCACCGGCGGTATCCGTGCACGTCACGGGAGCCCGCGAGCGCCCCGTGGCTCACCATGGCCGCGGGGGTCAGCAGACCTGGTGAGAGGCCAGGGCCGACGGTCACAGTCCGGATGAAAGAGACCGCATGTGTTCGCCACCGCGCTGTTCAGGCGCCGGTGGCGCTGCTGCGTTCGCCCTGATTCTGGCCACTCTCCATGAGGATCACCATGAATCAGCCCCTCAGCTCCCCCCTCGCGCCCGCCACGGGCGATACCCCGCGCCGCATCGCCGTCGTCAGCGCCAGCTGGCACCGCGACATCGTGCAGAACGCCGTCGAAGGCTTCCGCGCCGAATGCGCGCGACAGCGGCCCGGCCAGTGCCAGGTCGAACAGCTCGAAGTGCCCGGCGCCTTCGAGATCCCGCTGCACCTGCAGCGCCTGGCCCGCGGCGGCCGCTACGACGCCCTGGTGGCCTGCGGCCTGGTGGTCAACGGCGGCATCTACCGCCACGAGTTCGTCGCCAGCGCGGTGATCGACGCGCTGATGCGCATCCAGCTCGACACCGGCGTGCCGGTGTTCTCGGTGGTGCTCACCCCGCGGGACTTCCACGCCCACGAGGAACACCTGAGCTTCTTCCGCACCCACTTCGTCACGAAGGGGCAGGAAGCGGCCCAGGCCTGCCTGGCCACGCTGGACAGCCTGGCGCAGCTGCCGGCCTGAAGGCCTGGCGCCTGAAAACCCGACCGACCGGCCCCGCCGACCGCACCCGCCTCAGGCGGGCGGGTCGACCGGACGGTCGGTCGGGGGCAGCGCCGCCAGCACCGCGGCCTGCAGCTCGCGGATCCAGCTGGCATCGCCCACCGAACGCGCCAGCAGGCCCGTGCCGACCATGGCGGCAAACAGCAGATCCACCTCGGCGTTGGTCAGGGCCTGGCCCTGCGCCGACGCCGGGGCCTTCTGCGCGGCCGTGCGGAAGCGCTCCAGCAGGGTCTGCGCCCCCTGCCGGTAGGTGGCCATGGCCGGCGCCTGCGGGGCCTGCCCGTCATCGCAGGTCGCGAAGGCCAGCATCGGGCAACTCCACTCGGCAGGACGGGGGCGGAAGTAGAAGCGCACCAGCGCCGCCAGCGCGCGGTCCTGCCCCGAACGCTCCCGCTGGGCCACCTGGTCCCAGGCCCCCAACGCCTGCTGGAAGGCCAGCGCGAAAGCCTCGTCGACCAGCGCCTCCTTGCTGGCGAAGTGCTTGTAGAAGCCGCCGGGGGTCAGGCCCGCCGCCCCCATGATGTCGGCGATGGAGACGCCCTCCACCCCCTGCTGGCGGAACAGCCGGCTGGCCGTCTCGACGATGTGCTGGCGGTTGAGCGCCGCCTGCGCCTTGGAAACCCGCCCCATCGCTCAGCCCGGCCGGCGCAGCACGACCATCTGGGTCACCAGGCGCTGGCAGGTTTCGTCGCGCTGGTTCAGGGTCAGCGTTTCGACGGTCACCATGCCGCGGTCCGGCCGGGAACGCGAAGGCTTGATCTCCAGCACCTTGCAGACCACGCGCAACGCGTCGCCCGGCCGGGTGGGCCGGGGCCACTCCACCGTGCCGCCCGCGCCGATCAGGCCGCCGCCCAGCGGCACGCTCTGCACCAGCAGCTTCATGGTGATGGCCGCGGTGTGCCAGCCGCTGGCGGCCAGGCCCTGGAAGAAGGTGTGGCGGGCCGCCTCGGCATCGGTGTGGAAGGGCTGGGGGTCGAACTGGCGGGCGAAGTCGACGATCTGCGTTTCGTCGAGCCGGTGCTCGCCGCTGCGAAATTCATCGCCCACGGTCAGGTCTTCAAGATAGACAGCAGCAGTCAGGGACATGGGATCTCCAGAGGCGATGCGCAGCCAGCGCGTGAGGGGAACGTCCTCAGCATAGCAAAATAGATTTCAAATCAAATCTATTTAACCTGCTCCGGGACAGGGGCACGCCCTTGGTGCAGCCCGACCCGCCCGGGTTCACACCGCCGCCGGATGGGCACCGGAACGGCGCATTCCTCCCTGTGCCACTCCATCAAATCCACGCTCAGGCATCCCGAAAAGCTGGCCCATCGATTGCTTGTATACCAACTAGAACCCCAGAAAGCACACCAAGCGTTGGTGGGCTGGCAGGTTCCCCCAACAGACCTTTTCGACTGGAGCAGCGTGATGTCCGAAGAAATGCAGTGGAAGCGGCGGGACTGGATCAAGCAGGTGGGCGCCCTGGGCGCGGCCGCCAGTGCCGGTGGCTGGGCCTCCTGGGCGCAAGCCGCCGCCCCGCTCACCGTGGGCTTCATCTATGTGGGCGCCAAGGACGACTACGGCTACAACCAGGCCCATGCCGAGGCGGCCGCCGTGGTCAAGACCTGGCCGGGCATCAAGGTGGTGGAAGAGGAGAACGTGCCCGAGACCACCGCGGTGCAGAAGACCATGCAGGGCATGATCGTGCAGGACGGCGCCAAGCTGCTGTTCCCCACCTCCTTCGGCTACTTCGACCCGCATGTACTGGCCATGGCCGGCAAGTTCCCGGACATCCGCTTCGCCCACTGCGGCGGCCTGTGGACCGAGGGCAAGCACCCGAAGAACGTGGGCAGCTTCTTCGGCTACATCGACGAGGCCCAGTACCTCAACGGCGTCATCGCCGGCCACATGAGCAAGAGCAAGAAGATCGGCTTCGTGGCGGCCAAGCCCATCCCGCAGGTGCTGCGCAACATCAACGCCTTCACGCTGGGCGCGCAGTCGGTGCACCCGGACATCACCTGCTCGGTGATCTTCACCGGCGACTGGTCCATGCCCGTCAAGGAGGCCGAGGCCACCAACAGCCTGGCCGACCAGGGCGTGGACGTCTTCACCATGCACGTGGACGGTCCCAAGGTGATCGTCGAGACCGCGGCCAAGCGCGGCAAGTTCGTCTGCGGCTACCACGCCTCGCAGGCCAAGCTGGCACCGCAGGCCTACCTGACCGGGGCCGAGTGGAACTGGGTCACGCCCTACAAGCAGATCGTCGAGGCCGCCAAGAACGGCCAGCCGCACCCGAACTTCGTGCGCGGCGGCCTGAAGGAAGGCTTCGTGAAGTCCTCGCCCTATGGCGGCATGGTGCCGGAGGCCGCCCGCAAGCAGGCCGAATCCATCCGCGCCGCGATGATGAAGGGCACGTTCGACATCTTCAAGGGCGAGCTCAAGGACAACACCGGCAAGGTCGTGATCCCCAAGGGCACGGTGCACAAGCAGACCGACGTGGCCCTGGAAGGCATGAACTACCTGGTGGCCGGCGTCATCGGCAAGGTCTGACACCCCCGTCCCACCGCTGAAGACGCCACGGAGAACGCCATGCCCGCTGCTGCCACCCGGCCCTGGCACGTCGCCGCCGAGAACCTGCTCCTGCCCGTGCTGGCCCTGGCCGGCGCGCTGCTGCTGTTCGGCGGCTTCGTCTGGCTGGGCGGCACCAGCCCGCTGCAGACCTGGCAGCTGCTCTACGAGGGCGCCTTCGGCTCGGCCTTCTCCTGGCAGAACACCCTGCTGCGCGCCGCGCCGCTGATGCTGACCGCCCTGGCCGTGGCCCTGCCGGCCCAGGCCGGGTTGGTCGTCATCGGCGGCGAGGGCGCGCTGGCGCTGGGGGCCCTGGGCTGCGCCGCTCTGCCCGGCCTCATCGCGCCGCCGGCCAACGGCCTGGGCATCGCCATGGTGCTGGCCGCGGGCGCGGCCGCCGGGGCCGCCTGGGTGGCGCTGGCCGGCGCGCTGCGCCAGTACCGCGGCGTCAACGAGACCATCTCCAGCCTGCTGCTGGGCTACATCGCCATCGCGGTCTTCAAGCATCTGGTCGAAGGCCCGCTGCGCGACCCGGCCAGCCTGAACAAGCCCTCCACCCCGCCGCTGGCCGAGGCTCTGCGCATCGGCCCCATCATGGGCGAGGCCGCTTTCGACAGCTGGCTGGGCGATGTGCACTGGGGCCTGGTCATCGGCACGGTGCTGTGCCTGCTGGCCGGCCTGTGGCTGAGCTTCACCACCCACGGCTTTGCGCTGCGGGTGGTGGGCGGCAACGCCAAGGCCGCCCGCCTGGTCGGCCTGCCCAGCCACCGGCTGATCCTGGTGGCCTGCGCCGCCGGGGGCGCCTGCGCCGGCCTGGCCGGGGCGGTGGAGGTGGCGGCCGTGCAGGGCGCGGCCAATGCCTCGGTGCTCTCGGGCCTGGGCTACACCGGCATCCTGGTGGCCTTCGTGGCCCGGCAGAACCCCTGGGCCATTCCGCCGGTGGCCGTGCTCTTCGGCGGCTTCGGCGCCGCCGGCAGCCTGCTGCAGCGCCGGCTGGACCTGCCCGACGCCTCGGTGCTGGTGCTGCAGGGCTTCGCCTTCGTGTTCATCCTGGCGGCCGAGGCGCTGCGCGGCCGCATCGCCGCCGGCCTGGCCAACGCCCTGTCCCCCGCCCTGCCGGTCGCCCCGGCCCTGAAGGAGACCACGCCATGAACGCCGACGCCTGGACCACCCTGCTGCTGGCCGTGCTGGGCGGCGCCATCCGCGTGGGCACGCCCTTTCTGTTCGTCAGCCTGGGCGAATGCCTGACCGAGAAGTCCGGCCGCATCAACCTGGGCCTGGAAGGCGTGCTGGTGCTCTCGGCCATGGCCGGCTTCGGCGGCGCCTACCTCAGCGGCAACGTCTGGCTGGGCGTGCTGGCCGCGGGGGCCTGCGGCGCGCTGCTGGCCACGCTGCACGGCCTGCTGTGCTCGCTGCCGCGGGTGTCGGACATCGCCACCGGCATCGCGCTGATGCTGCTGGGCACCGGCCTGGCCTTCTACTTCGGCAAGCCGCTCATCCAGCCGCAGGCGCCGCAGATCCCCGCGCTGGCACTGGGCGCCTGGAGCGCCTCGCCGCAGGTGCAGACCGCCCTGTCCATCAACGCCCTCTTTCCGCTGGGCGTGCTGCTGGCCGGGCTGATGGCCTGGGGCTTCACCCGCACCCGATGGGGCCTGGTGGTGCGCATGGCGGGCGACTCCAGCGACGCCGCCCGCGCCCTGGGCTACTCGGTGCACGGCGTGCGCATCGCCGCCACCGCGGCCGGCGGTTTCATCGCCGGCTTGGGCGGGGCCTCGCTCTCGCTCTACTACCCCGGCAGCTGGAACGAAGGCCTGTCCAGCGGCCAGGGCCTGATCGCGGTGGCCCTGGTCATCTTCGCCCGCTGGAGCCCCTGGCGCTGCCTGGGCGCGGCCCTGCTGTTCGGCGGTGCCGGCGCCATCGGGCCGGCCCTGCAGTCGGTGGGCATCACCGCCGGCTACTACCTCTTCAATGCCGTGCCCTACGCGCTGACGCTGCTGATCCTGGTGCTCACCTGCTCGCCCCACCGCTCGCTCAAGGGCGCGCCGGTCGAGCTGGCCGTCTCGCGCTGAACCCTCACCCCCTTGTCGGAGCCCGCCATGCCCACCCTTGCCTCCACCCCCTACGCCTGGCCCTACAACGGCGACCTGCGCCCGGCCAACACCGCCCTGGTCATCATCGACATGCAGACCGACTTCTGCGGCGTGGGCGGCTATGTGGACAAGATGGGCTACGACCTCTCGCTCACCCGCGCGCCGATCAAGCCGCTGAAGCGCCTGCTGGCCGAGGCCCGCCGCGTGGGCATGCACGTCATCCACACCCGCGAAGGCCACCGGCCGGACCTCTCCGACCTGCCGGCCAACAAGCGCTGGCGCTCGCAGCAGATCGGCGCGGGCATCGGCGACATGGGCCCCTGCGGCCGCATCCTGGTGCGGGGCGAGCCCGGCTGGGACATCATCCCCGAGCTCTACCCCATCGCCGGCGAACCCATCATCGACAAGCCGGGCAAGGGCAGCTTCTGCGCCACCGACCTGGAGCTGATCCTGCGCGTGCGCGGCATCGAGAACCTGATCCTCACCGGCATCACCACCGATGTCTGCGTGCACACCACCATGCGCGAGGCCAATGACCGCGGCTTCGAGTGCGTGATGCTGACCGACTGCACCGGCGCCACCGACCCCACCAACCACGCCGCCGCCTTCCAGATGATCAAGATGCAGGGCGGCGTGTTCGGCGCGGTGGCCGATTCGGCCGCCGTGCTCGAGGTCCTGCGCACCTTCTGACCCAGCCCGGAAGGGAGGCCCCCATGAACGCCGTCCAGCTCGACACCTACCGCCTGACCAAGCGCTTCGGCAGCTTCACCGCGCTGGGCGATGTCTCGCTCAGCGTGCGGCCCGGCACCGTGCACGCCCTGCTGGGCGAGAACGGCGCGGGCAAGAGCACCCTCGTCAAATGCGTGGTGGGCTACCAGCCGCCCGACGACGGCGCGGTGCTGGTGGGCGGGCGCGAGCAGGCCATCGGCTCGCCCACCGTGGCGCGCGACCTGGGCATCGGCATGGTCTACCAGCACTTCACCGTGGTGCCGGGCATGACGGTGGCCGAAAACCTGCTGCTGGCCCGCGGCCGCCTGCCGGCCGTGGTGCCCTGGAGGCGGGTGCGCGCCGAGCTGGAGGCCTTCCTGAAGACCACCCCCTTCCGGCTGGACCTGGACGCCACGCCCATGAACCTCTCGGCCGGCGAGAAGCAGAAGCTGGAGATCCTCAAGCAGCTCTTCCTCAAGCCGCGCCTGCTGATCCTGGACGAGCCCACCTCGGTGCTGACCCCGCAGGAGGCCGACGAGGTGCTGGGCGCCCTGCGCGAACGGGCCCATGCGGGCGACTGCTCGGTGCTGATGATCACCCACAAGTTCCGCGAGGTCAGCGCCTATGCCGACGACGTGAGCGTGCTGCGCCGCGGCCGCCTGGTGCACACCGGCGCGGTGGCCGACACCACGCCGCAGGCCCTGGCCGAGGCCATGGTGGGCGGGGCCCAGGCCGGCGCCGAGGAGGCCCGCGAGGAGCTGGCCAGCCGCCCCGCCGCCGCGCTGGCGCCGCACACGCCCGGCGAGGTGCAGCTGGACATCCGCGGCCTGACCGTGCGCGGCGACCGCGGCGAGCCGGCGGTGCGGGCCCTGAGCCTGGCGGTGCGCGCGGGCGAGATCGTCGGCGTGGCCGGGGTCTCGGGCAATGGCCAGCGCGAGCTGATGGAGGCCCTGGTGGGACAGCGCGCCCGCGAATCCGGCCAGGTGCGGGTGGCCGACCAGCCCTTTGCCGCCACCCGGGCCGAGAACCAGCGCCTGGGCGTGCGCGCCCTGCCGGAAGAACCGCTGCGCAATGCCTGCGTGGGCGCGCTGAGCGTGGCCGACAACATGGGCCTGCGCAACTTCGACCAGGCGCCCTTCGCCCGCGGCGGCTGGCGCCTGGGTGGCCGCCTGCGCGCCCAGGCCCGCGCCTGGATCGGCGAGTACGGCGTCAAGACCCAGGGCGAACGCGCGCCCATCCGCAGCCTGTCCGGCGGCAATGTGCAGCGCGCCGTGCTGGCCCGCGAACTGGCCGGCGAGCCGCGCCTGCTGCTGGTCTCCAACCCGGTGTTCGGCCTGGACTTCGCCGCCGTGGCCGACATCCACGCCCGGCTGCGCGTCGCCCGCGCCCGCGGCTGCGCGGTGCTGCTGGTCAGCGAGGACCTGGACGAGCTGCTGGCCCTGGCCGACCGCATCGTCGTGATGAGCGAAGGCCGGATCGTGCTGGACCTGCCCGCCGACCAGGCCGACCGCCAGGCCCTGGGTGCCCACATGGGCGGCGGCCACGGCGATCACAGCGACCCAGGCGCCCACCCCACCTCTGCCGAACTGGAGGCCGCATGAAACCGCCCCCCCGCACCCTGGACGCCCAGCCCTTCGCCTACCGCTACGAGCTGCCCCACACCGCGCTGGTCATCATCGACATGCAGCGCGACTTCGTGGAGCCCGGCGGTTTCGGCGAAAGCCTGGGCAACGACGTGACCAAGCTGCAGTCCATCATCCCCACCTGCCAGGCGGTGCTGTCGGCCTGGCGCCAGGCCGGCGGCCTGGTGGTGCACACCCGCGAAGCGCACGCCCCCGACCTGTCGGACTGCCCGCCGGCCAAGCGCCTGCGCGGCGAGCCCCGGCTGCGCATCGGCGACGACGGGCCCATGGGCCGCATCCTGATCGCCGGCGAGCCCGGCAACCAGATCGTGCCGCAGCTGGCCCCGCGGGTGGGCGAGTTCGTGATCGACAAGCCGGGCAAGGGCGCCTTCTACGCCACGCCGCTGCACGCCCTGCTGCAGGGCCGCGGCATCACCCACCTGGTCTTCATGGGCGTGACCACCGAGGTCTGCGTGCAGACCTCGATGCGCGAGGCCAACGACCGCGGCTACGACTGCCTGCTGGTCGAGGACGGCACCGCCAGCTACTTCCCGGAATTCAAGCAGGCCACCCTGGACATGATCCGCGCCCAGGGCGCCATCGTCGGCTGGACCAGTCCCGCCGCCCCCCTGATCGAAAGCCTCTACACATGAACACCCCCGTCACCCTGGCCGACTGGCGCGCCGCCTATGCGGCCGGTGCCCGGCCCGCCGCCCTGCTGGGCGCGCTGCTGGCCCGCATGGCGCCCGACGACCCGGCCTGGCTCGCCCGGCTGGACGCCGCCGGCCTGGCCACCGAGCTGGCCCGCCTGGACGGACTGGACCCGGCGCAGGCGCCGCTCTGGGGCATTCCCTTCGCGGTGAAGGACAACATCGACGCCGCCGGCTGGCCCACCACGGCCGCCTGCCCGGCCTTCGCCCACACCGCCGAGGCCGACGCCACCGTGGTGGCCCGGCTGCGCGCGGCCGGTGCGGTGCTGGTGGGCAAGACCAACCTCGACCAGTTCGCCACCGGCCTGGTGGGCACCCGTTCGCCCTATGGCGAGGTGCCCAACACCTTCGATGCGGCTTATGTCAGCGGCGGCTCCAGCTCGGGCTCGGCCTCGGTCGTCGCGCGCGGCCTGGTGCCCCTGGCCCTGGGCACCGACACCGCAGGCTCCGGCCGGGTGCCGGCCGGCTTCAACCAGCTCATCGGCCTCAAGCCCACGCCGCACCGCCTGGGCATGCAGGGCGTGGTGCCGGCCTGCCGCACGCTGGACGTGGTCAACGTCTTCGCCCTGACCTTGGGCGATGCGGCCGAAGCCGCCGCCATCATCGACGGACCGGACGCCGGCTCGCCCCTGCCCCGCCCGGTGCTGCAACCGGCCTGGCTGCCCGAGCGGCCGCGCATCGGCATCCCCGCCGTGCCCGAACTGGACGCCGCCCTGGGCTACCCCGCCCCCTGGGCCGCCGCGCTGGCCCGCGCCCGCGCCCTGGGCGCCGAGCTGGTGCCGGTGGACTTCGGCCCCCTCTTCGCGGTGGCCAGCCTGCTCTACGACGGCCCCTGGGTGGCCGAGCGCTACGCCGCCATCCGCACCCTGATGGACGAACAGCCCGAGGCCCTGGACCCGGTGGTGCGCGAGGTCATCGGCCAGGCCCGGCGCTTCGATGCCGCCCAGGCCTTCGAGGCCCGCTACCGGCTCGATGCCCTGGCCCGCGCCGTGGCCACGCTGTGGCAGGGGCTGGACGCCCTGCTGGTGCCCACAGCCCCCACCCACCCGATGCGGGCCCAGGTGGCGGCCGAGCCCGTCGCCCGCAACAGCGCGCTGGGCCGCTACACCAACTTCGTCAACCTGCTGGGCTGGTCGGCCCTGGCCCTGCCCAGCGGCTTCACGGCCGCCGGCCTGCCGTTTGGCATCACGCTGATCGGCCCGGGCGGTGCCGATGCGGCCCTGGCCCAGTGGGGCCAGCGCTGGGAGGCCGCCCGCCTGGCCGAGCCCGGCGCCTTCCTGGGCGCGCACCTGCGCCCGCCGCGCGAGGACGACCACGCCCTGCGCCGCCAACCGGCCGCCGCCCCCAGCCTGGTGCTGGCGGTGGTGGGCGCCCATCTGCAGGGCCTGCCGCTGCACGGGCAACTGGTCGAGCGGGGCTGCCGCCTGCTGGCCCGCACCAGCACCGCAGCGGCCTACCGGCTGCATGCGCTGCCGGGCACCGTGCCGCCCAAGCCGGGCCTGGCCCGCGTGGCGCCCGGCGAGGCCGGCCACGCCATCGAGGTCGAGGTCTACGAGATGCCGCTGGACCGGGTGGGCTCCTTCCTGGGCCTGATCCCGCCGCCGCTGGGCCTGGGCTCGGTGGAGCTGCTGGACGGCAGCTGGGTCAAGGGCTTCATCTGCGAAGGCGCGGCCCTGACCGGCGCCCCCGACATCAGCGCCCACGGCGGCTGGCGCGCCTACCTGGCCAGCCAGCGCTGACCCTCAACAAAACACGACCATGACCCTGCCGACCGAACAAATCGACCTGCCCGAGGTGCTGCGCGAGGTGGAAGCCGCCTTCCATGCCTACGAGGCGGCGCTGATGGACAACGATGTCGAGGCCCTCAACGCCTTCTTCTGGGCCGACCCGCGCACCACCCGCTACGGCATCGGCGACCGGCAGTGGGGCCACGCCGAGCTGGTGGCCTACCGCCAGGCCACGCCGGCGCCCAGCTTCACCCGCCGGCTGGAACACCTGCGCCTCTGCGCCTTCGGGCCCGACCATGCCGTGGCCCAGGTGGAGTTCGTGCGCAGCGACACCGCGCTGCGCGGCTTCCAGACCCAGACCTGGGTGCGACTGGCCGAGGGCTGGCGCATCGTCAGCGCCCACGTGAGCATGATCCCCTGGCCCGCGGGCTGAGGGCCGGCCCCCCCGGTTGCCCCCAGACCTGCCCCCGTATGATGACCCTCCGATGAAGCCGCGCCTGCCGTTCGCCCCCGCCTCCGCCCTCGGCCCTGCGGGCCCCGCACCGGCCGATGCGGCCCCCACCCTGGCCGACCAGGCCTACGACCGCATCAAGGGCCTGATCTTCGACTTCAGCCTGATGCCGGGCGACCGCTTCAGCGAGACGGAGCTGGCCGAGCATGTGCAGGTCAGCCGCACCCCCTTGCGCCAGGCCCTGCAGAGGCTGCAGCGCGAAGGCTTTCTGCAGGTCTTTCCCAAGCTGGGCTGGCAGGTCGCGCCGCTGGACTTCGACAAGTTCGACGAGCTCTACGACCTGCGCATCCTGCTCGAATGCCATGCGGTGGGCCGCCTGTGCGAAAGCGTGGACCGTGCCGGCCTGGCGGCCCTCAGCGCCCTGTGGGAGGTGGCGCCCGAGCAGCGCCTGGACACCCCCGCCGCGGTGCGCGACCTGGACGAGGCCTTTCACCGCAGCCTGGTCGAAGGCAGCGGCAACCACGAAATGATGCGCGTGCACGCCGAGATCACCGACCGCATCCGCATCATCCGGCGGCTGGACTTCACCAAGCCACCGCGCGTCGAAGCCACCTACGACGAGCACGGCGCCATCCTGCGCGCCATCACGCGGCGCCGCGCCGCCGAGGCCCAGCGCCTGCTGCGCGCCCACATCGAGCAGAGCAAGCTCGAGGTGCGGCACATCACGCTGGACATGCTCTACCGCGCCCGGCAGGTCGGCTGAACCGCGTGTTTCGTGGCCTGGGTGTGCCTGGCTGACCACAGCCCTGTCCTTGATTCAGGGGACGGCCGGCATGACCTCCCTCAAATCCGTCTGTTTGCAGTAAGTTACGTCTGACGTTCCGCCCGGGCTGCCGTTGGGAGGCTCTGCCGCAGTGGGCGTCAGGACGGATTGGTGATTCCTCAAGACAGACAAGAAGACGGCGGCAGCTGGCTGGCGGCCGGTGGACCGGGAGGCACCCGGTCCCACCGGGCTTTTCTGCATCTGTTCTGGGGTGGCAGCTTCGCCCTGTTCCTGCTGCTCGAAGGCTACGCGCTGTGGGTGGGGGGCAACCCGCCGATGCGGCTGGCCTTCAACGCGGTCTTCCTGGCCTGCGCCCTGGTGGCCCTGGTCCTGCTGCAGCGCGGTCACATCGGGCTGGTGACCCGGATCACCGGCCATCTGCCGCCGATCCTGCTGCTGGCGGTGATCCTCACGGCGCGCTCGATCTACATCCCTGCGGTGGTGGCGCTGCCCCCCATGGTGGTGGTCACGGCCTGGCTGCTCGGCCGACGGGCCGCGGTCTGGGTCACCGCAGCCGCCGTGCTGGAGGTCATGGGCGTGGGCCTGTACCTGCACCTGGGCGGCCAGCCCCGCCTGCCGCCGCCGGAGCCCATCCAGTACGGCATCACGCTGCTGGTCTACCTGCTGATCAGCCTGTCCATCGGCCTGCTGTCGGAGTCCAGCCACCGGGAACAGATCCGCATCGCACAGGAACACGCCTTCGTCGACGAACTCACCGGCCTGGCCAACCGCAGCCTCTTCCTCGACCGGCTGGGCCAGGCCCTGCAGGACGGCCACACGCCTCCACGCCACGGCGCGCTGCTGCTCATCGACGTCGACCACTTTCAGCGCTTCGGTGCGGCGTACGGCGCCCGCCTGGGCAACTCCCTGTTGATGACCGTGGCCGAGCGGCTGCGCCAGCGGGTGGGGCCCGACATGACCCTGGCCCGCCTGGGCGGCGACGTGTTCGGCGTGCTCGTCACCGGCCGGGCCCACGGCGGCGAGCTGCTGCTGGAGGTGACCCGCCTGGCCGACCAGATCACCCGCGCCGTGGCCCAGCCCATCAGCCTGGACGGCCAGCCGCAGTCGCACACCGTCACCGTGGGGATCAGCGCCTTCGACGGCCCCGGCAGCGCGGGCGACCAGCTGCACCAGGCCGAGCAGGCCGTGGCCCAGGGCAAGGCCCAGGGACAGGGCACGGTGCACTTCTTCGACCCGACCCTGGCGGAGGCCGCCCAGCAGCGGGCCCGGCTGGAAGCGGCGCTGCGCCACGCCCTGCAGCAGGGGCAGCTGCTGCTGCATTACCAGCCCCAGATCCGCGGTAGCCAGCCCACCGGCGCCGAGGCCCTGGTCCGTTGGCAGCACCCCGAACGGGGGCTGATCCCGCCGGCCGAGTTCATTCCGCTGGCCGAGGCCTGTGGCCTGATCGTTCCGCTGGGACAGTGGGTGCTGGAGCAGGCCTGCGCCGTGCTGGCCCAATGGCGCCAGGACCCGGTGCTGGAAGCGCTGACGCTGTCCGTCAATGTCAGCGCCCACCAGGTGCAACAGCCGGGTTTTGTGCTGCACCTCAAGCAGTTGTTGGAACGGAGCGACTGCAACCCGCATCGCCTGAAGCTGGAGCTGACCGAGAGCGCCTTCATCGGCGACGAACAGACCGCCATCCGGGCCATGACCGCCCTGCGGGCGCTGGGCATCCGCTTTTCGCTGGACGACTTCGGCACGGGCTATTCCTCGCTGCGTCATCTCAAGAGGCTGCCGCTGGACCAGATCAAGATCGACCAGTCCTTTGTGCGCGATCTGCTGGACGACCCGGACGATGCCGCCATCACCCAGGTCATCACGCAGCTGGCGCGCAACTTCGGCATGGAGGTGATGGCCGAGGGGGTGGAGCTGCCCGCGCAGCGGAGCTTCCTGGAGCGCCTGGGCTGCCACGCCTTCCAGGGCTACCTCTTCGCCCGACCGCAGCCCTTGCCCGCCTTCGTGGCCTTCTGCCGGCAGCAACTCGCGGCGGCGCTCCCCCGCGGCGCCCCCCTGGCGCCTGGGGCATGATGCAGAGGTCATTCCGCACCCGCCGCGCACCATGCCCCGTGTCACGATCCATCTGCCCGAACGCCTGCCCTTTCGCACCGAGCTGCCGCTGCTGATCTCGCAGATCAACCACGCCGGCCACCTCGACAACGCCCAGGTGCTGGTGCTGGTGAGCGAAGCGCGCCAGCGCTTCCTGCGCTGGATGGGCTACCGCTCGGAAACCGACATCGAGGGCCTGGGCATCATCCTGGCCGACAACGCGGTGCAGTACCGCAGCGAGTCGTTCTACGGTGAGGTGATGGTCATCGAGATGGCGGCCGACGACTTCAGCCGCCGCGGCTGCGACTTCGTCTGGCGCATGACCGAGAAGCTCTCCGGGCGCGAGGTGGCGCTGGGCAAATCCGGCGTGGTTTTTTTCGACTACTCGACACGCCAGGTGGCCGAGGTGCCGGCGAGCTTCCGCAGCCGCTGGCCCTGACAGCACGCCAGCACGTCCTCCTACACGCAGGCCTTCCCTTGGCCGATGGCCGTCCGGAACCGGGTTTCCTAAAGTGAGCTTCCCCCCTTGAAAGGAGTTCACATGAACTGGCAACGCATCGAAGGCAACTGGAAACAGATCAAGGGCAAGGTCGTCGAGCAGTGGGGCAAGCTCACCGACGACGACCTGGACCTCATCGCGGGGCGCCGTGAACAGTTGGCCGGCAAGCTGCAGGAACGTTATGGCATCGCCAAGGACGAGGCCGAACGTCAGCTCAAGGACTGGGAAAAGCGCCTTGACCGGCTCGATCACTGAGTCCGACGCCCTGACCTGACGCCACAGCGTTTCATCGCGCATTCCACCCCCGCGGGTGCCTCGGCCCACGGGGGCTCTTTGCGCCCCTGGCAGTGCGCAGGCCTTGGCCTGGCGTAGGACGATGCCGACGCCGCACCGCCGCCTGATCCCACAGCCAGATGCGCGCTTGACCGCTGCCGGCCCGACCACGGGCCTCCTACAGTGAAGTCATCGCAGGCCCGGACGGGGCCGCGAACCCCATGGAAGACACCGTCTTCTTCTCAGAGAGGAGTTCACCATGCTGCACTACACCGTCGTCTTTCTCGTGATCGCCCTGATTGCGGCCCTGCTGGGCTTTGGCGGCATCGCCGCCGGTGCCGCGAGCATTGCCAAGATCCTGTTCGTGGTCTTCCTGGTCATGGCTGCCGTGTCCTTCGTGGTCGGCCTGATGCGCAAGCCATGACCCCCACCCGCCACCACCAGGAGATGACCATGATGACTGCCCTGCACCCCACTGCCCTGCGAACGCTGACCCTGGCCGCCTTGTGCGCGGGCGGGCTGGCCTTGAGCGCCTGCTCCGAGCGCGACCATGACAAGACCGCTGGCGAGAAGGTGGATGCCGCCATTGCCCAGGCGGACAGCAAGATCGAGACGGCACAGGCACAGGCTTCCCGCGAACTGGACCAGGCGCGGGATGCCAGCGCCGAGGCCGCCATCGAAGTGGGCGACAAGTTCAACCGCGCTGCCAAGAAGGCCGCCAGCGCAGTGGACGACGCCGCCATCACCACGGCCATCAACGCCAAGCTCGCCCAGGATCCACAGCTCAATGTGCTGAAGGTGAATGTGGACACCCGCAACGGCCATGTGCTGCTCAAGGGTGAAGCGCCCGACGAAAAGGCCCGCGCCCGGGCCACCCAGTTGGCCATGCAGGTCGATGGCGTGCGTGGCGTGGAAAACCAGATGGAAGTGCGCGGCTGAATTCAGCGCCCGTGCCTGGAGAGCCCGACAAGGTCCTGTGGCGTGTCCACATCCTGCAGGCAGCCCGGGTCATCCACGTCGATGAGGGTGAGCTCCGCGGCATGCTGCCGCAGCAGGGCCCGTGCGCCTTCGTCGCCCGTCAGGCTGAGCAACGCGCTGCGCCATGCCGGTGCAAAGCCCACCGGATGTCCGCGCACGCCCTGATGGAACGGCGCGGCCAGCGAGGCGCCCCCCGCCAGCGCGCCGGCCACCTGGCGGATGGTGAGCTCGGCCACGCAGGGCATGTCGCCCAAGGCGACGACCCAGCCAGACGCCGGGCCCTGACGCTGCACCGCGGCCGCCAGTGCGGCGCCCATGCCGCCTTCGGCCTCGGGGCAGACCAGCAGCCCGATGCCGGTCTCGGCCAGCCGGGCCTGCAGCGCATCCTGCTCGGGCCGCACCACCGCCACCGCCTGGCCCAGCGCGGCCACCAGCGTGCGGGCGCTGGCCACCGCCACCGGCGTGCCATCGGCCAGCGGTGCCAGCAGCTTGTCCCCCCCGAAGCGCCGGCCGAAGCCCGCGCACAGCAGGATGCCGACCGGGCCTCGCTGCGCGCCAGGACTCTGCATGGCCGCGCTCAGGCCTTCTTCGTCAGCTGATCGCGCACCGGCAGCTGGCGGATACGCCGGCCGGTGGCCGCGAAGATCGCATTGCACAGGGCCGGCGCCACCGGCGGCAGCGGCGGCTCGCCCACGCCGCCGGGCGGCAGGGCCGGGTCGTTGTTGACCAGGTGGGTGCGGATGGTGCGCGGCGACTGGGCGTGGCGCAGCACCTCGTAGTCGTGGAAGTTGCTCTGCCTGACGTGCCCACCCTCGAAGCTGATCTCGCCAGTCAGCGTCAGGCCGATGCCCATCACCGCCGCCCCTTCCATCTGCGCACGGATGCGCTCGGGGTTGATCTGCGGGCCGCAGTCGATGCCCATGTCCACCGCCACGATCTGCAGCGCGCCCTTGGCATCCACCGCCACCTCCACCACCGTGGCGGTGTAGCTCATGAAGCTGTACGCGAAGGCCAGGCCCAGGCCGTGGCCCTGGGGCAGCTTGCGGCCCCAGCGGGCGCCCTGCGTCACCGCCTCGATCACACCGCGCAGCCGGCCGGTGTCCACCGGGTAGCGCTCGGGCGATTCGCCGTAGTTCCAGTGGTCGCCCAGCGCGGCCGGGGCGATCTGACGCGGCGGGCCGATCAGCTCCAGCGCGTAGTCCTTCGGGTCGCGGCCGGCACGGTGGGCCAGTTCGCTCAGGAAGCATTGCACCGCAAAGGCGTGCGGGATGTTGGACACCGAGCGGAACCAGCCGATGCGGGCCATGGCCTCGGCCTCGCCCACCTCGATGCGCACGTTCGGGATGGCATAGGGCACGTTGATGGCCGTCATGCCGACCTCGAACTCGGCCTCGGTCTTCACACCCGGGGCGAACAGCGAGGCGATGGACGGCGCCACCGAGCGGTGCAGCCAGGTCTCGGGCCGGCCGTCGGGGCGCAGCACCGCCTCCAGCCGCTCCACCGACACGGTGTGCAGGTAGTCGTGGCGGATGTCGTCGTCGCGCGTCCACACCACCTTCACCGGCGTGCCGGGCATGGTCTTGGCGATCAGCGCGGCCTCCACCACGTAGTCGGGTTTGGACTTGCGGCCGAAACCGCCGCCCAGCAGCGCCTGGTGCACCGTCACCTGCTCGGGCTTCAGGCCCAGCGCACCGGCCACGCCTTCCACCGCGGCCTGCGGGGCCTGGCAGGAGGTCCAGACCTCGCAGCGCCCTTCGGTCACCAGCGCCGTGGCGGCCGGCGGCTCCATGCTGGCGTGGGCCAGGTGCGGCAGGTAGTACTCGGCCACCAGCTTCTGTGCCGGCGCGGCCTGGGCCAGCGAGGCCAGCGCGTCGCCATCGCTGCGCACCGCCTTGCCCGGCGCACGGGCGCTGGCCTCCAGGGCCTGGCGGTAGCGGGCCGAGTCGTAGGCCCCGTTGGGGCCGTGGTCCCAGTCGATCTTCAGCGCCGCGCGGCCCTGCATGGCGGCCCAGGTGTTGCGGGCCACCACGGCCACGCCGCCCAGGGGCTGGAAGGCCGGCACGCCCTTGAACGGCGGGATGTCGACGATCTTCTGTACCCCCGCCACCTGCAGCGCCGCGGCGCTGTCCACCGCCTTGACCTTGCCGCCCACCACCGGCGGGCGGGCCACCACGGCGTAGACCATGCCGGGCAGGTGGATGTCCTGGCCATAGACAGCGTGGCCCTGGCCGATGTCCGCCAGGTCCACCGGCCGCACCTGGCCCTTGCCGATGTAGCGGAACTCGGCCGTGGTCTTCAGCCGCAGGGCGCTGCCGGCCGGCACTGGCAGCCGGGCGGCCGCCTCGGCCAGCGCGCCGTAGCCCAGGCGGCGGCCGCTGGCGCTGTGCAGCACCTCGTGGCGCATGGCCTTCACCTCGCCCACCGGCACGCCCCACTGGGCGGCGGCGGCGGCCTCCAGCATCTGCCGGGCCGCCGCGCCCACGCGGCGCATGGGCTGGTAGAAGTGGCGGATGCTGCGCGAGCCGTCGGTGTTCTGGTTGCCGTAGCGGGCCTCGCCGGCATCGGCCTGCACCACCTTGACCTGCGCCCAGTCGGCCTCCAATTCGTCGGCCACCACCATGGGCAGGCTGGTGCGCGCGCCGGTGCCCATCTCGGCCCGGTGGGCGATGATCTGCACCCGGCCATCGGCCCCGATGCTGACGAAGACCAGGGGGTTGTCCACCGTGCCGCCGGGCATGGCGTCGCCGCCGTACTTCTTGGCTTCGGCGGCGTGCACCACGCCGTCCAGCCCCACCGACAGCATCAGGCCGCCGGTGGCGGCCTTCAGCAGGGTGCGGCGCGAGAGTGTCAGGTTGGCCGTGTTCATCACTTCGCTCCTTGAAGACGGCTGGCCGCCAGCTGGATGGCCGCACGGATGCGCGGGTAGGTGCCGCAGCGGCAGATGTTGCTGTTCATCGCCTCGTCGATCTGGCGCTCCGACGGCTTGGGCTGCTGCTTGAGCAGGGCCACGGCCGACATGATCTGCCCGGCCTGGCAGTAGCCGCACTGGGCCACGCCCAGCTCCACCCAGGCCGCCTGCACCACGCGGCCCACGCGGTCGTCGGCCATGGCGTCGATGGTGCTCACCGCCTGGTCGCCCACCGCGGCAATGGGCGTGACGCAGGAACGCGTGGGCCGGCCGTCGACGTGCACGGTGCAGGCGCCGCACAGGGCCATGCCGCAGCCGAACTTGGTGCCGGTCATGCCCAGCTCGTCGCGCAGCACCCACAGCAGCGGGGTGTCGGGCGGGGTGTCCACCGCCACAGGGCGGCCGTTGATCTTCAGGGTGGTCATGGGTGGGTCACCGCGTCAGTGGAGGGTTGTGAAGGGGCGGAGGAAAGGACTGCGGCTGCGGCCACACCGTTCTTGGTGGCCACCACCTCCGCCAGGATGGACAGGGCGATCTCGGCCGGCGTCTTGCTGCCGATGGGCAGGCCGGCCGGGCCGCGCAGGCGGTCGAGCTGGGCCTCGCTCAGGCCGAAGTGCTCGCGCAGGCGCTGGCGCCGGGTGGCGCTGTTGCGCCGCGAGCCGATGGCACCGACATAGAAGGCCTCGGTCTGCAGCGCGTCGATCAGGGCCAGGTCGTCGAGCTTGGGGTCGTGGCTGACGGCCACCACCGCGGTGCGGCGGTCCGGCCGCAGGCGCTGCACCAGGTCGTCGGGCATCTCGCGGCTGAAGCCGACGCCGGGCTCGGCCCATTGGGCTTGTTCGGGCCGGGGGTCGCACACGGTCACGTCAAAGCCCATGCCGCGCGCCATGCCGGCCAGGTAGCGGGACAGATCCCCCGCGCCGATCAGCAGCAGCCGCGCCTGCGGCCCCAGCGGGCTGACGAAGTGATGCTCGTCCACCCAACGGGGCGCCGCGTCGTGCCCGCCGGGCGCCAGCGTGACGACGCCGCTGCGCAGGTCCAGCGTGCGCTGCACCGTCTGGCGCTGTTCCAGCGCGGCCAGGGTTTCGGCCAGGCGGCTGTGGGCCGACAGGGGTTCGAGCATCAGCTCCAGCGTGCCGCCGCAGGGCAGGCCGAAGCGGTGGGCCTGCTCGGTCGTCACACCGTAGCGCACCAGGCGCGGGCGGTCGGTGGCGGCGTCCAGGCCGATGTCGCCCTGGCGCAGGCGGTGCACCAGGTCGTCTTCCACGCAGCCGCCGGAGACCGAACCGACCGTGAGGCCATCTTCGCGCAGCGCCATCAGCGAGCCCGGCGGCCGGGGGGACGAGCCCCAGGTGCGGGCCACGGTGACGAGCAGCACGCGCTGGCCCTGGGCCTGCCATTGCAGGCTCTGGCGCAGCACCTGTGCGTCCAAAGGTTCCATGGTCTGCGTCCTTCCCTGTGCGTTCTTGTGGCCCTGGCCTCCCAGCGTCGGGTGGCAGGAAGGCGGAACGTTAAGGCCCCAGGCTGGCCCTGTGTAGTCGGGTCAGACCTCTAGACCTCATGAAGGCGACTCATGAATTCGTCAGGACTTTCCTGCTGCGTGTGCTGCCCTTGACGGGTGCCTCGCCCAGGGCCGGGCGGCGGTAGCGCAGCGCCTCCACCACCAGTTGCAGCGCGCGCGAGGACTGCCGCCGGCTGGGGTAGTACAGATGCAGGCCGGGGAAGGCCGGGCACCAGTCCTCCATCACCCGCACCAGGTTGCCCTGGGCCACATGCGGGGCCACCAGATCGTCGGGCACGAAGGCCAGGCCCAGGCCCGACAGCGCGGCGTTGACCATCTGGTACACGCCGTTGAACACCACCTGGCCGGACACCCGCGCCTGCAGCTTCTGCCGGCCCTTTTCCAGCTCCCACGCATAGAGCCCGCCCTTGGTGGGCAGGCGCAGCGTGATGCACTGCTGGGTCGTCAAGTCCTGCGGCGTGCGCGGCACCGGGTGGCGGGCGAAGTAGGCCGGGCTGGCCACCATGGCCATCTGCATCGGCGCGTCCACCGGCACGGCGATCATGTCCTTCTCCACCTGGTCGCCATGGCGCACCCCGATGTCGAAGCCATCGGCCACGATGTCGGTCAGCCGGTAGTCCACGCTGACCTCGACCTGGATGTCCGGGTACTGCAGCAGCAGCGGCGCCAGGCGCGGCCAGATGACATGGTCCACCGCGAAATCGATGGCGGTGATGCGCACCGTGCCGGCGGGCTGGTCCCGCATCTCCTTCAGGGCGCGCAGCTCGGCCTCGATCTCGTCCAGCCGCGGGCCCACCGTCTGCAGCAGGCGCTCGCCCGCTTCCGTGGGCGCCACGCTGCGCGTGGTGCGGGTGAGCAGGCGCAGGCCCATGCGCGCTTCCATGGCGCGCAACGTGTGGCTGAGCGCCGACTGGGACACGCCCAGCTTGGCAGCGGCCCGGGTGAAGCTGCGCTCGCGCGCCACCGCCAGAAAGGCCATCAGGTCGCTGATGTCGTTGTCCCGTGCCATTGATGATTCCGCTTCATGAGTTCGGATTCATTTTTTCACCGAGGCGCTATCCACGGATCCAGCAGGGCTGATGCCCGTTCATGCGTCACAGCGCTGTGAAGGGCCTCCCGTCTTCCCCCCCAAACTGGCGGCTTGTGGCCGCAGGCGTTCACGGCACACTCTGCGGCTCTGTACTGCCCCCTGCGAGAACTGCATGAACCTCCAACGCCTGGGTCCATCTGCCATCGGTCTGCTGCTGGCCATGGGCGCCCCCTTCGCCCATGCGGCGCCCGCCTATGCCTGCGAGCAGGTGGGGGAGATTCACGCCATGCCGCCCATCATTCCCGCGCCCATCCACATCCACGAATGCACCAGCTTCGAAGGGCCCTGACGCGGTCGAATCGGGCAAGGCGTGGTGCGACAGCGCCGGCAAGATGACGCTCGGCCCCAAGGATGTGCCCCCCGTGGTGACGGCCGTCAGCGCCTGCCCGGCCGGTGCCCTGGCGCGCTGCCGCGCATCGCTGCCCGGCGGCAACCTGACCGTCGACCGCTACTACTACCGGGCCGATGCCGGCACGGGTGGGCTGGAAGGCCTGCGCAAGACCTGCGAAGCCCACAAGCCCGGCCAAACCGGCGGCGTCTTCACCCGGTACTGACCCACCGCGTGCGCCCTCAGGTGCGCGTGATCGACAGCCCGCCATCCACCAGCGACGCCGTGCCTGTCACGAAGGACGCATCGTCCGAGGCCAGGTAGAGCACCGAGCGGGCGATCTCTTCGGGCTGGGCCACGCGCTTGAGGGCGTGCAGGCCGGTGAGAAAAGCCTGCGACTCAGCGCTGTTGTTCTTGCTGCGGTACATGGCCGTGTCCACCGCGCCGGGCAGCACGGCATTCACCCGCACCTGCTGCGGGCCATATTCGGCCGCCAGCGCCTGGGTCAGGCCGATCAGGCCCGACTTGCTGGCCGCGTAGGCCGTGGTGCCGGGAAAGGCCACCGTGTAGCCCACGAAGGTGGAGGTGAAGATGACCGAGCCGCCGCCGTTCTTCAGCATCTGCGCGATCTGGTGCTTGGCGCCCAGGAAGGCGCCGGTGAGGTTGATGGCCAGCGTGTCGGCCCAGCCGGCTTCGGACACCTCAATGCTCGGCCCGCCCTCGCCCAGCGTGCCGGCGTTGTTGAACGCCACGTCCAGCCGGCCGTAACGCTGCACGGCCAGCGCCACCAGCGCCTCGGCATAGGCCTCTGAGCGCACATCCCCCGCCAGCGCCACCGCGCTGCCGCCCGCAGCGGCAATCTCGGCCACCAGTTCATCCAGCTCGGCGGCGCGGCGCGCGCCCACCACCACCCGGGCCCCTTCGGCCGCAAACAGGCGCGCCGTGGCCCGCCCAATGCCGGAACTAGCACCCGTCACCAGGGCCACCTTGCCGTTCAGTCTTCCGCTCATGCTGTTCTCCTTCGTCTGACAGTTGCAGACCGTTGAATTGCGCCTTCATTGGCGATGACGCAGTCTGTTCCTGCTGCAGCGCCGAGAGAAGCCAGCCAGCCGCGGATCAACTTTCCGCAAAAGCAGAACAATCCGACCGGGCGTCGTCCGTAAACTGGCACGCACCGGGCCACCCCAGCGCCCGCCGAAGGGCCCGCCATGCTCAAGCTCGAGGACATCGCCAGCTTTGTCGCCGTGGCGGAGGTGGGCTCCATCAGCGCCGCCGCGCGGCGCGGGGGCTGGTCCAAATCGGTCGTCAGCAGCCGGCTGGCCGCGCTGGAAGAAGACCTGGGCGCCCGCCTCTTCCACCGCACCACCCGGCGCCTGAGCCTGACCGAAGACGGCGCCGCCTTTCTGGTGCGAGCCCGGCGCCTGGTGCAGGACGTGGACGAGGCCGTGGCCGACATGGCCGAGCGCCGCGGCGAGCTGGCCGGGCCCATGCGCCTGTCCGCCCCCGTCACCTTCGGGCGCGCGCACCTGGGGCCGGCGCTCTACCCCTTTCTGGCCCGCCACCCCGCCATTGCGCTGACGCTGGAACTGGACGACCGCCGGGTGGACGCCATGGCCGAAGGCTTCGACGCCGTCATCCGCCACGGCCGCATTGAAGATTCGCGCCTGGTGGCCTGGACGCTGGCGCGCGGCCAGCGCAGGCTGGTGGCGTCGCCCGACTACCTGGCCCGCCACGGCCAGCCCCAGAGCCCGGCCGACCTGGCCGGCCACCGCGCCATCTACTACCTGAACCGCGGCATTGCCGACTGGCGCTTTGAAGGTGAAGGCACGGAGCCCACCGACTTCGTGCGCCCGCCCGCGGCACTGCGCGTGAACAACGGCGACATGATGCGCGACGCCGTCCTGGCCGGCCTGGGTATGGCCATGCTGCCCAGCTTCATCGTGGGCCAGGACATCCGAGCCGGCACGCTGAAGGTGGTGGACATCGGCCTGCAGGCCGCGCCGGAGTATCTGTACGTCGCCCATCCCGAAGGGCGCAAGGTGTCCGCCAAGCTGCGCGCGCTGGTGGATTGGCTGCGCACGGCGTTTGGGGACCCGCCTTATTGGGAGGTGGGGGAGGAAAAGTGATTCGCTTCAGTCGTTGGAGACTGGCCGTCATCGTCCAGGAGCGGCTCTCTATAGAGCTCTTCTTTTGGCAAGCGCACCGTGTGACAAGCGGCCTCGCCGTCGAATCCGCGCCCGAGGCTCTCGTGGGCTTGGCCGTCCTTGGCACGACCGCTAGGAGAGGTCTGCAAAACCCCGCCCATGCGCCCAGTAGCGGTGTACATCACAGGCGAGATCTCGCGATGTGCAAGGCTAGGATGATTTCCCGCCCGGAAGGCCCGCTCGACTGGCCGATTGGACCTGTCTTGCGGCCTCAAGCACATTTGGGGCGCACTAAGACCTGCACAGCAAGCGACCGCCAGCAAGTCATCCACATTGCCGCGCAGACATCACCCCCAGCTGCGCCAGGTTCTTGGCGAAGCCCCCGTAGTGCACTTTGGCGTGGCCGAACTGCTGATTGCTCACCCGGGATCAGCCAGCTAGGGTTCTTACCTTCAATTTTGCACCGAAGTGATGTAAAGTGGTGCAAATGAAGGACACCCAGACGAAGCAAAAGCGTGAGCCTAAGACGGCGCGCGCTTCCGTTAGCTTTCCCGCCGAGCTATATGCGACGCTGGAACGCATCGCGGAGGAGAAGCATGTGTCGGTTGCATGGATCGTTCGCGAGGCCGCCGCCAAGTACGTAGGCGACCAATGGCCCTTGTTCGATCAGGAAAGGCGGAGCTTGTGAGTGGACACCGTCACGGCGGAACGTAGGTCGGAAATCATGGCCCGAGTGCGGGCCAAGGACACGCGTCCTGAGTTCGTGGTGAGGCGGCTTGTTCATGGTATGGGGTACAGATACCGCCTTCATCGTCGGGACTTACCGGGCACACCCGACCTGGTGTTCCCAGCGCGAGGAAAGGTGATTTTTGTTCACGGCTGTTTCTGGCACGCGCATGCAGGTTGTGCACTTGCCCGAATGCCGAAATCGCGACAGGATTTTTGGTCTGCGAAGCTGCAAGGCAACGCCGAGAGAGACTCCCGAAACATGCGTGCTCTCCGGCGGCTTGGTTGGGGTGTGATGGTGATTTGGGAGTGTCAGTTGAAAAATTTGCCTCGATTGCGGGCCAGGATTGGGAGATTCCTTGATGCGTAGCGTCGAATTGTTTGCGGGTGCGGGAGGTCTTGGAATGGGTCTTGGCGCCTCGGGCTTCGAGCCCGAACTGGTCGTCGAGTGGGACTCTCATTCATGCCGTACGCTTCGCGACAACAAGGCACGCCAAGTCGCTCAGGTAGCGAACTGGAACATCGTCGAAGCAGACGCGCGGGAGGTCGAATACGGGGGAGTCCGCGGTGAGATTGCGCTGGTATCGGGCGGCCCGCCGTGCCAGCCGTTCTCAGTGGGTGGCAAGCACAAGGGCCAAGCTGACGAACGAAACATGTGGCCTGAGGCGGCCCGCGCCGTTAGAGAGCTGGCTCCGCGAGCATTCATGTTCGAGAACGTCCGTGGTCTTATGCGCGAGGCGTTTGGCCCGTACCTTGACTACGTATTGCTCCAACTGCGTTTCCCGCTACAAGGGCCGGAAGAAGGAGAGGATTGGGAGGAGCATGCCGCTCGCCTGCGCAATTCGGTCGCGCACGACGAACAGCAAGCTCTTAGGTACAACGTTTCAATTCACGCGGTGGACGCAGCTGACTACGGTGCGGCGCAGCGGCGCCGTCGCGTCATCATCGTCGGCTTCCGGTCAGACGAGCCAGTGGAATGGCAAGCGCCAACCCCGACCCACTCGCAAGAAGCCCTCCTTTGGGATCAATGGGTCTCTGGCGACTACTGGAAGCGTCATGGCGTCTCGGCGACGCAGCGCCCAGAGATGCCTGCATCCGTCGGCAAGACTGTCGAGCGTTTGCGGGCTGCAGGCGTGCGTCCAAACGGCAGCGCTTGGCGCACTGTCCGCGATGCAATTGAAGGCCTGGGGGAGCCGGGCAAGGTAAAAGTCAAGATCGCAAACCACAAGTTGCAGCCGGGTGCTCGCTCGTACGCAGGCCATACGGGAAGTCCGTTGGACGCTCCCGCAAAGGCGCTAAAGGCGGGCGCCCACGGCGTTCCCGGGGGCGAGAACATGCTTGCCTACTATGACGGCTCCGTGCGCTACTTCAGCGTTCGCGAGGCTGCGCGACTGCAGGGCTTTCCGGACGAATACGAATTCCCCTCAAGCGTTGCCTGGGGCGAAGCGATGAGGCAACTAGGCAACGCCGTGCCTACGCAACTTGCCTACGCCTTTGGTTCGGCGATCGCCGACGCGTTGAGCGCGGCGGGTCGGGCGAGGCGCCGAGTCGCTTAAGTCGCCTCAGGCGACGGTAGGAACTTCTGCCTCTTCCGAATCATCGGGAGGCGGTGTCACCGCAGCCACAGCGTCGTCGATGCCCTCGTCTGCGTCAACTGGGATCGCGGCGGTGGCTTCGGGCATCTCGAACTGCCCAAGCTCCTTGCTGAAGAAGTCGAATAGCTCGTGAATGTCCTTGTAGGGAGGCTTTTTGCGAAAGTGATCAGCTATTTCCTGCTCGATCTGCGCCTTCGACTTCTGATCGCCCAGCTTCTCGTCGTCCGCCCAAGCCACGCCCGGATGCATAGTGAACCACGGCGATCGTCCGTTGCCGCGAACGCCCGGGTCATCGCCATGCTTGCTCATCCCAAAGCAAATCTTCGTGTCGGAATTCCAGATAGGCTCGAAGACCTTTATCAGGTGCGCCTCAGCCGATTGCTGGAAGCCCGATTGGCAAATTAGAAACCGACACTCGAAGTCCTCGATGCTGAGCGTGCTTGACACCTTCATGATTCTCGCAGCGTGCTCTCGCAAACGCTTTCCAAGACTGACGCCCTGCGCGATCGCATCTTTCGCTGATCGATCGACAGGGTCGGCCTTTCCGACATAAATCGGATGATCTTTGCCCTTGAGCGGCTCATATGCTGGGAATGGCTTGACCGTTCCCTTGTAGTACAGCGCATAAACTCCAGACCCGTAGAAAACGGGGATACGCGCGAGAGGATAGGACTTCTGCGCGACAAGTGTCAGCGCGATCATGCGCCCGGCCGTCACGGGAGCCGTCGGGTCGAACACCGAATCCGGGCGAATCACCGGGTCGAGCTTCGCGCCGGCTTGGCTTAGCTTCTCGGCCGCCGCCTCGATCAACTTTCTTGCTGCGCTCACTTTTCGAGGCGAGTCGCCAACGCTGGCTTTGACAATCTTGTCGACCACCGCATCCAACTTAATCAAGTGAGACTTCACCGCGACCGGCCCGATCACCGGGTCAAGCTTTGCGTCTGCGCGGGTTAGCTTGTCTGCGGCTGCTTCCAGAGCCTTACGCGTGGCTCTTGCCGCACGCGACGAGCCTTGTTCATCCTCCTTGAGGATTTTCTCAACGACCGCTTCCAACTCGGCCAAGTGCGTCTTGATTGGAGACGCCTTCGTCCCGTTTGCCATTCTTAGTTCACCTCGGCTTGAGGGTTCGCGACGACGGTCGCGTAAACCCTATGCAGACCAAGTATCGCCGAGAAGAATGGAATCGGCCTTTTGGTAGCCAATGAAGCGTACTGTGCTTCACATTGCAGTTCGAGGCGCCTGCCCCAAAATCCCACCTGATTGGTCATGAACCAAAGCCTTGCTGCGACTCTGGCGTTCCCGGGTAAGAGAGGCCATGGCGGCATGGCCAAGCAAGCCGAGCAGCAGATTTTCAAAGCTGACCCCGCCGTTGACCCGGTACGCGAAGGCACCGAGGTAGTGGCTGGCGTACTTGCGGAACGTGAAGGCTTTAAGGGCGTGACCTGCCCCTTCAACGATACCAGTGATTTGGTCCGGCTACGTGTTCGCGGGCACGGACCTGCTGGCCCACAAGGGCGCGGCGGCCACGGCGCCGTTCCCGCTGTTCATTACGCTGATGGGCGTCGTGCAGATCGTCCTGGCACGCCTGGCTGCCCGGCACGGCTGGGTGGGCTGAGCGCCCTCCCCGCTCTGCGGCCGCTCGCTTGCGGCCGCTTGCAGCCAGTTGCTCTTTTGCGCCCCGTTCCTGACAGGCGGGCTTGAATTTCACCGCCGATAGGATCATCTTGCAGGCAGATCCGCCAGGAGGTCTGCCATGCCCGTTACCGCCCACCGCCCCGCCGCCGTCGCCGGCCGTTTCTACCCGGCGGCGCCGGCCCTGCTGCGGGCCGAGCTGCAGGGCTATCTGGACGCGGTGCCGGCCACGCCGCCGGGCTCGCGCCCGCCCAAGCTGCTGGTGGTGCCGCACGCGGGCACGGTGTATTCGGGCCCGATTGCCGCGCACGCTTACGCCCGGCTGCGGCCCTGGCGCGATCAGATCCACCGCGTGGTGCTGCTGGGGCCCACCCACCGGGTGGCGGTGCAGGGCCTGGCCGCGCCCACGGTGGCCGTGTTCGACACGCCGCTGGGCCCGGTGCCGTTGGACGACGCGGCCCTGGCCATGCTGGACGCCCTGCCCCAGGTCAGCCGCAACGACCGCGTGCATGCGCAGGAGCATGCGCTGGAGGTGCAGCTGCCCTTTCTGCAGCTGGTGCTGGACGACTTCACCCTGGTGCCGTTGGCGGTGGGCGACGCCGCGCCCGAGGCGGTGGCCCAGGTGCTGGAACGGCTGTGGGGCGGGGACGAGACGCTGATCGTCATCAGCTCCGACCTGTCGCACTACCTGCCGTATGGGCAGGCCCGGGTGATGGACGCCCGCACGGTGGCCCAGGTGCTGGAAGAGCGCAGCAACCTGGACCCGCACGATGCCTGCGGCGCCATGCCGCTCAATGGCGCCATGCTCTGCGCCCGCCGCCACGGGCTGCGGCCGCATCTGCTGGACCTGCGCAATTCCGGCGACACGGCCGGGGACCGCGAGCGCGTGGTGGGCTACGCGGCCTTCAGCTTCGACGCGCCGGCCCCGCAGCCGCCGGAGAAGGCGGGGAAGGCGGCAGAGCCTGAAGACGCCGGCCTGGGCCCGGCCCTGCTGGCCCGGGCGCGCAACAGCATTGCCGCGGCGCTGGGCCTGCCACTGCGGGCCGAGCCACCCTGCCCCGCGCTGGCCGCGCCGGGCGCCACCTTCGTCACGCTGCAGCACCAGGGGCAGCTGCGCGGCTGCATCGGCCGGCTGGAGGCGGGCCACCGCTCGCTGGACGAAGACGTGCGGCACAACGCCTTTCAGGCGGCCTTTGAAGACCCGCGCTTTGCGCCGCTCACCGCGGCCGAGTGGCCGGGCCTGTCGGTGGAGGTCTCGGTGCTGAGCCCGCCCGTGCCCTTTCCGGTGCGGGACGAGGCCGATGCCTGCGCCCGCCTGCAGCCGGGGGTGGACGGCCTCATCCTGGCCTGGCGGGGGCGGCGCGCCACCTTCCTGCCGCAGGTGTGGCAGCAGCTGCCCGATCCCATCGACTTTCTGAGCGCCCTGAAGCGCAAGGCCGGCCTGCCGGACGACTTCTGGGCCGATGACCTGACGCTGGCCCGCTACCAGGTGCAAGCCTTTGAAGAACAGGAGGCCACGCGATGAGCACCGACCACCCCGCCCGCTGGTGGCACCGGCTGGACGATGGCCGCATCCAGTGCGACCTGTGCCCGCGCGACTGCAAGCTGCACGCAGGCCAGAGCGGCCTGTGCTTCGTGCGCCAGCGCGTGGGCGACGCGATGGTGCTGAGCACCTACGGCCGCAGCTCGGGCTTCTGCATCGACCCGATCGAGAAGAAGCCGCTCAACCACTTCCTGCCCGGCAGCAGCGTGTTCAGCTTTGGCACGGCGGGCTGCAACCTGGCCTGCAAGTTCTGCCAGAACTGGGACATCTCCAAGAGCCGCGAGATGGACCGGCTGATGGACCAGGCCAGCCCGGCGCAGATCGCCCAGGTGGCGCACGACACCGGCTGCGCCAGCGTGGCCTTCACCTACAACGACCCGGTGATCTTTGCCGAGTACGCGATGGACACCGCCGACGCCTGCCACGCCCTGGGCGTGAAGACGGTGGCGGTGACGGCCGGCTACATCCACGCCGAGCCGCGGCGCGAGTTCTTCGCCAAGATGGACGCGGCCAACATCGACCTGAAGGCCTTCACCGAGGACTTCTACTTCCAGCAGACCGGCGCCCACCTGGCCCCGGTGCTGGAAACGCTGGCCTATGTGCACCACGAGACCGACTGCTGGCTGGAGCTGACCACGCTGCTGATCCCCGGCCTGAACGACAGCGACGCCGAACTGCAGGCCCTGAGCCGCTGGGTGGCCCGCGAGCTGGGGCCGGACGTGCCGCTGCACTTCAGCGCCTTCCACCCGGACTACAAGCTCAGCGACATTGCCGGCACGCCCACGGCCACGCTGCAGCGCGCCCGGCGCATCGCGCTGGACCAGGGGCTGCACCATGTCTACACCGGCAATGTGCACGACCCGGAGGGCGGCACCACCTTCTGCAGCGGCTGCGGCGCGGCGCTGATCGTGCGGGATTGGCACGAGATCCTGCAGTACGAGCTGACACCCGAAGGCCACTGCCCGCACTGCCACACCGCACTGGCCGGGCGCTTTGCCCGCCAGGCCCCCACCGGCCGGGGCCGGCGCCGGGTGCCCGTGCGGGTGGCCATGGCCTGAGCCGCGGGGCCTGCGGCGGCGCTTGACTCATTCCAACAATTCCATGATGATGGAAACATGGAAGAGAAAACCGCTGTTGCCTCGCTGGCGGCCCTGGCCCAGGAAGCCCGGCTGCGGGTGTTCCGCGCCCTGGTGGGCGCCGGCCCTGCGGGCATGACGCCCGGCGCGCTGTCCGCCCTGCTGGATCTGCCCGCCTCCACCCTGTCGTTTCACCTCAAGGGCCTGGTGCATGCCGGCCTGGTGAACGTGGACCGCGAAGGCCGCAACCTCTTCTACAAGCCCCATCTGGCGCAGATGAACGATCTGCTGGCCTACCTCACCGCGCATTGCTGCCAGGGGCAGCCTTGCGATGTCCCCACCACGGCCGCGCCCCCGTGCGGCTCCTCCTCCTGCTGCTGAAGGAACGACCATGAAGCGCTTTCACGTCCACCTGCATGTCGATGACCTGGGCCAGAGCATCGGCTTCTATTCCAAGCTGTTCGCCGCCGAGCCGGCCCGCGTGGAGGCCGACTACGCCAAGTGGATGCTGCAGGACCCGCCGGTGAACTTCGCCATCTCCACCCGCGGCAGCCAGCCCGGCATCGACCACCTGGGCATCCAGACGGACGACCCGGCCGAACTGGCCGAGATGAAGGCCCGCGCCGCAGCCGCCGACATGGCCTTGCTGGACGAGGGCGAAACCACCTGCTGCTACGCCCGCAGCGAGAAGCACTGGGTCACCGACCCGCAGGGCATCGCCTGGGAGCACTTCCACACCCTGGGCAACATCCCGGTGTTCAAGGAAGCCGGCCAGGCGGAGACCTCGCCGTCGGCCTGCTGCGCACCGTCCGCGGCCCCGCAAGCCGCCGCCCAGCCTGAAGCTTCGGCCTACTGCTCGCCCAGCCGCGGCAAGCCAGTGGGCATCCCCGTCAAGTCCAACTCCAGCTGCTGCTGAGGTTCGCCATGAACGACAAGGTCTACAACGTCCTGTTTGTCTGCACCGGGAACTCGGCGCGCTCGATCATTGCCGAGGGGCTGCTCAACGAGATGGGCGGCGGCCGCTTCCGTGCCTGGTCCGCGGGCAGCCACCCCAAGGGGACGGTGCACCCGATGGCCCTGGCCGTCCTGGCCGAACACCGCATCCCCACCGATGGCTTTCGGAGCAAAAGCTGGGAGGAATTCGCCCAGCCCGAGGCGCCGCAGATGGACTTCGTGTTCACGGTCTGCGACCAGGCGGCCGGCGAGGTCTGCCCCGTCTGGCCCGGCCAGCCGATGACCGCCCACTGGGGCATGCCCGACCCGGCCGCCGTTCAAGGCGATGCCAACACCCAACGCCGCGCCTTCCTGGACACCTTCGTGACGATGCAGCGCCGGCTGCGCCTGATGCTGTCCCTGCCGCTGGCCAGCCTGGATGCCCTGGCCATCAAGAAGGAAATCAAGGACATCGGCACCCGCTGAGACCTTTTCGACACCATGACCACTCACGTCCTGATCCTCTGCACCCACAACTCGGCCCGCAGCGTGCTGGCCGAGGGCATGCTCAACCAGCTGGCCACCCGGCTGGGCAAGGATGTCCAGGCGCACAGCGCCGGCTCCGCGCCCAGCGGCCGCATCAACCCCTTCGCGCTGGAGGCGCTGGCCCATGCCGGCATCGCCACCGAAGGCTTTCACAGCAAGAGCTGGGACGCCTTCACCGGCCCGGAGGCGCCGCCGCTGTCCATCGTCATCACCGTGTGCGACAGCGCCGCGGCCGAAACCTGCCCCATCTTCTTCGGCGGCAACGGCCAGCCGGTGAAGGTGCATTGGGGCTACCCGGATCCGTCCGACGAAGACGGCGTGAGCGACAAGCGCCGCGCCTTCGAGCTGACCCGCCAGGCCATTGGCTACCGCATGCTGCAGCTGCTGGCCCTGCCGCTGGAGACGATGGACCGCCCCGCGCTGCAGGCGGCCCTGCAGGACATCGCCCAGAGCTGAGCCAACGACCGCCATGAACACTGCCACCACGCTGCCACCACCCGCCGCCGCGCCCGCCCCCATGAGCGTCTTCGAGCGCTACCTCAGCGTCTGGGTCGCGCTGTGCATCGTCGCCGGCATCGCCCTGGGCCAACTGCTGCCCGGCCCGGTGCAGGACATCGGCCGCATGGAAGTCGCCCAGGTCAACCTGCCGGTGGGCCTGCTGATCTGGGTGATGATCATCCCGATGCTGCTGAAGGTGGACTTCGGCGCGCTGCACCAGGTCAAGGCCCATTGGCGCGGCATTGGTGTCACGCTGTTCGTGAACTGGGCGGTCAAGCCCTTCTCGATGGCGCTGCTGGGCTGGTTCTTCGTGCGCCAGGTCTTCGCCCCCTGGCTGCCGGCCGAGCAGATCGACAGCTACATTGCCGGCCTGATCCTGCTGGCCGCGGCGCCCTGCACGGCCATGGTCTTCGTCTGGAGCCGGCTGACCAACGGCCACCCGCTGTTCACGCTCAGCCAGGTGGCGCTCAACGACACCATCATGGTGTTCGCCTTCGCGCCCATCGTGGCGCTGCTGCTGGGCCTGTCGGCCATCACCGTGCCCTGGGCCACGCTGCTCACCTCGGTCGTGCTCTACATCGTCATCCCGGTCATCCTGGCCCAGCTGTGGCGCCGGGCGCTGCTGCGCCGCGGCCCTGCCGCCTTCGACGCCGCGCTGGCCAAGATCGGCCCCTGGTCCATCACCGCGCTGCTGGCCACCCTGGTGCTGCTGTTTGCCTTCCAGGGCCGGGCCATCCTGCAGCAGCCGCTGGTCATCGCCATGCTGGCGGTGCCCATCCTGATCCAGGTCTTCTTCAACTCGGCCCTGGCCTACTGGCTCAACCGCCGCGTGGGCGAGGCCCACAACGTGGCCTGCCCCTCGGCCCTGATCGGCGCCAGCAACTTCTTCGAGCTGGCGGTGGCCGCGGCCATCAGCCTGTTCGGCTTTGAGTCCGGCGCGGCCCTGGCCACGGTGGTGGGCGTGCTGATCGAGGTGCCGGTGATGCTGCTCGTGGTGCGGGTGGTGAACCAGAGCAAGGGATGGTACGAGCAAGGCGCGCGCTGCGCATGAGCGTGGCCGAAGCCCGTCCCTGCCTGATGCAGGCCTGGCACGCCCACGAGCGTGAGCTGCAGGCCTGGCTGGCCAGCCGGCTGGACGACCCGGCGCTGGCGCGCGACCTGTTGCAGGAGATCTTCATCAAGGCCTTGCGCATGGGCAGCCGCTTCTGCGAAGTGGCCAATGCCCGGGCCTGGCTGTTCGAGGTGACCCGCAACGCCCTGACCGACCACTGGCGCCGGCTGCGCCCCACCGTGGCGCTGGACGACAGCCTGCCCGAGGCCGAGCCCGACGCGGCCCCGGCCGTGGACAGTCTGGCCACCTGCCTGCCGCGGGTGCTGGCCGAGCTCAGCGCCGCCGACCGCGACGCCATCACCCAGTGCGACCTGCAGGGCCTGAGCCAGGAGGCCTATGCCCGGCAACTGGGCATCAGCCTGGCGGGCGCCAAGTCGCGCGTGCAGCGGGCCCGCCGCCGGCTGCGCGCACAGCTGCTCGCCTCCTGCCAGGTGGTGCTGGACCCGCAGGGCGGCGTCTGCTGCTTCACCCCCCGGGAGCCCTGAGCCCGCCCGCGTCGGCCCCTGCATCTTTTGGGACGGTCCTGCGTCTTCTGGGGGAGACGACACAGGACACACGATGACGCCCCTGAAACGCTGGTGGATTGGCTTGGCCGTGCTGCTGCCGACCTGGTGGTGGGCCTACACCCACCTCACGGCCTTCGCCGACACCCTGCTGGGCTGGACCGGCCTGAGCCGCCAGACGGCACTGGGTGAATCGCTGCACTTCTTCTTCTACGACACGCCCAAGGTGCTGCTGCTGCTCGTCGGCGTGGTGTTCGTCATGGGGGTGGTGCAGACCTGGTTCGCCCCCGAGCGCACCCGCGCCCTGCTGGCCGGCCACCGCGCCGGCATCGGCAATGTGCTGGCGGCCCTGCTGGGCATCGTCACGCCTTTCTGCTCCTGCTCGGCCGTGCCGCTGTTCATCGGCATGCTCTCGGCCGGCGTGCCGCTGGGCGTCACCTTCTCCTTCCTCATTTCCGCGCCCATGGTCAACGAGGTGGCGCTGGTGATGCTGCTGGGCCTGTTCGGCTGGAAGGTGGCGGCGCTCTACCTGGGGCTGGGCCTGAGCGTGGCCATCGGCGCCGGCTGGGTCATCGGCCGCCTGGGCATGGAGCGCCACCTGGAAGACTGGGTGCAGGCCGTGGCCCGTGGCCAGGGCGGGGCCGCGACGACGGACGAGCCGCTGAGCACACTGCAACGCCTGCAGACGGGCGCCGGCCATGTGCGCGAGATCGTCGGCAAGGTGTGGCCCTATGTGGTGGTTGGCATCGCCCTGGGCGCGGGCATCCACGGCTATGTGCCGCAGGACTTCATGGCCGCCATCATGGGGCGCGACGCCTGGTGGAGCGTGCCGGTGGCCGTGCTGCTGGGCGTGCCCCTGTACACCAATGCCGCCGGGGTCATCCCCATCGTGCAGGCCCTGCTGGGCAAGGGCGCCGCGCTGGGCACCGTGCTGGCCTTCATGATGAGCGTGATCGCCCTCTCCGCCCCCGAGATGATCATCCTGCGCCAGGCGCTCAAGCCGCGCCTGATCGCCACCTTCGCTGGCGTGGTGGCTGGCGGCATCCTGCTGGTGGGCTACGTCTTCAACGCGGTGCTGTGACCGCAGAAAACCCGGTCTTCAACAAGGAGTGAGCATGAAAGACATCAAGGTTCTCGGCTCGGGCTGCGCCAACTGCCGCAACACCATCGCCCTGATCGAACAGGTGGCCCGGGACAAGGGCGTGCCGGTGACGATCGAGAAGGTGCAGGACATGCAGGCCATCATCGGCTATGGCGTGATGGCCACGCCGGGCGTGGTGCTGGACGGCAAGGTGGTGCACGCCGGCGGCCTGCCCAGCCGTGACAAGATCGAGGCCTGGCTGAGCTGACACCTCCATGAACCTCGTCCCCCACCCCACCCGCTACCTGTTCTTCACCGGCAAGGGGGGCGTGGGCAAGACCTCGCTGTCCACGGCCACCGCCATCCAGCTGGCCGACCAGGGACGGCGGGTGCTGCTGGTCAGCACCGACGCGGCCTCCAACCTGGACGAGATGCTGGGCGTGCCGCTGCGCAACGCGCCGGTGGCGGTGCCCGCGGTGCCCGGCCTGTCGGTGCTGAACATCGACCCGCAGGTGGCGGCCGACCAGTACCGGCAGCGGGTGCTGGCCCAGATGGAGCAGGCCTCGGCCGAGGAACGCGACACGGTGCGCGAACAGCTTTCGGGCGCCTGCACGACGGAGATCGCTTCCTTCGACGAGTTTTCCGGCCTGCTGGCCGGTGGCGCCCAGGACGTCGACCATGTGGTGTTTGACACTGCCCCCACCGGCCACACCCTGCGCCTGCTCAGCCTGCCCCAGGCCTGGAGCGGCTTTCTGCAGGACAACGACCGCGGCGCCTCCTGCCTGGGCCCGCACTCGGGCCTGAAGATGCAGGAGTCCCGCTTCAACGCCGCCCTGGCCACCCTGACCGACCCTGCGCTGACCACCGTGGTGCTGGTGGCCCGGGCCGACCGCAGCGCCCTGGCCGAAGCCGGCCGCAGCGCCCTTGAGCTGGCTGCGCTGGGCCTGAACGCGCAGCGCCTGGCGATCAACGGCGTGTTCCCGGCCGAGCAGGCCAGCGACGCGGTGGCCGCGGCCATCGCCCGCCAGGAGGCCGCCGCCCTGGCCGACCTGCCCGAGGCGCTGCAGCCCCTGCCGCAGGTGCGGGTGCCGCTGCGGCCCTTCGACACGGTGGGCGTGGGCGCGCTGCGCCAGTTGCTGAGCGACACGCCTCCCAGCCTGTCGGCCCTGCCCCCTGCGCCGGCCGACGTCCATGCCGACAGCTTCGGCCACCTGGTGGAACAGCTGGCCCAGGCTGGGCGCGGCCTGATCATGGTGATGGGCAAGGGCGGCGTGGGCAAGACGACCCTGGCCGCGGCGCTGGCCGTGGGCCTGGTGCAACGCGGCCATGCGGTGCACCTGAGCACCACCGACCCGGCCGACCACCTGGGCGACACCCTGGCCGGCTCGCTGCCGGGCCTGGATGTCAGCCGCATCGACCCGAAGGCCGAGACGGCCCGCTACATCGAGAAGATCATGGCCGCGCGCGCGCCCGGCCTGGACGCCCAGCAGATGGCCCTGCTGCGGGAGGACCTGGCCTCGCCCTGCACGGAAGAAGTCGCCGTCTTCCACGCCTTCTCGCGCACGGTGGCACAGGCGCGCAGCGCCTTCGTGGTGCTGGACACCGCCCCCACCGGCCACTCGCTGCTGCTGATGGACGCCACCGGCGCCTACCACCGGCAGATGACCCGCGAGTTCGAGGGCCAGCCGGCCCTGCACGTGGTCACGCCGCTGATGCGGCTGCAGGACCCGGACTACACCCGGGTGATCCTGGTCACGCTGCCGGAGACGACGCCGGTGTCCCAGGCCGCGGCCTTGCAGGACGACCTGCGCCGGGCCGGGGTGGAGCCCTGGGCCTGGGTGCTCAACCGCTCGCTGCTGGCCACCGGCACCCGCGACCCGCTGCTGCAGGCCCGGCTGGTGGGCGAGCAGGCGCAGGTGCGCCGGGTGGCCAGCGGCCTGGCCCGGCGACTGCACGCGGTGCCCTGGCAGGCGGAGCCGCCCGTGGGCTTGCCGGCGCTGCAGGCCCTGGGAACGACGCCGGTATCCGGCACGTCATCTTGATCTGCGATAAGGTGTGCTTGTGCAGACTTGAGCAGTACCCCGATGGCTGAGATCAGCGACCTTCAGAGCGACAGCGCCGTTTACAAGACCCTGCTGGAATCGACCCAGGCCATCCCCTGGAAGATCGACTGGCCGACGATGAGCTTCAGCTACATCGGCCCGCAGATCGAGCCCCTGCTGGGCTGGCGCCAGGACAGCTGGGTGTCCGCCAACGACTGGGCCAGCCGCATCCACCCTGAGGACCGCGACCGTGTGGTGAACTTCTGCATCGCCCAGTCCCAGGCCGGGGTGGACCACGAGGCCGACTACCGGGCGCTGACCCAGGACAACGGCTATGTCTGGATCCGCGATGTGGTGCACGTGGTGCGCAACGCAGCGGGCGAGGTGGAGGCCCTGATCGGCTTCATGTTCGACATCAGCGAACGCAAGAAGACCGAGGAAAAACTGCTGGCCTTGCAGAAGGAGCTGGAGGCCCTGTCCTTCAAGGATGGCCTGACCGGCATCGCCAACCGGCGCCAGTTCGACACCAGCCTGGCGCGCGAGTGGGAGAGCGCCCGCCACAGCCAGCAGCCCGTGTCCCTGCTGCTGGTCGATGTGGACCTGTTCAAGCAGTACAACGACCTGTACGGTCACCTGCAGGGCGACAGCTGCCTGCGCGAGATTGCACAGACGCTGAGCCTGGCCCTGGTGGGCCCGCGCGATCTGGTGGCTCGCTACGGCGGTGAGGAGTTCGTGCTGGTACTGCCCGAGACCGATGGTCAGGGTGCTCTGCGCGTGGCCGAGCGCTGCCTGCGCCTGATCGAGAAGCTGGCCCTGCCCCATGCGCAGAACCCGCATGGTCAGCGGGTCACGGTGAGCATCGGGATGGGCACCTTCACGCCGGACCCCGGGGCCGAGCCGCAGGACGCCCTGCGGGCGGTGGACCAGCAGCTCTACCGGGCCAAGCAGGAAGGCCGCAACCGCATCGCAGCCCTTGTCTGAGGCCCCAAAGAAAACGCCCCGCCCGGGTGGCATGCACCACGGGCGGGGCGTGCGTGGACGCCGATCAGCGGATGAACGGGGTCAACTGCGGGGCCAGCATCAGCAGCGTGCGCTGACGGTGCTCGATCTCGCAGCGGCGACGCTCGGCGTCGCCCAGATGGGCCGCTTCGGCCAGATAGGCCGCGCGGCTGTCCTCCAGCGAGGACGGCAGGGTATGGAACAGGTCTTTCAGTAAGGTGAGTACGGAGCGCATGGTGTTGTCAGTGTTCTAAGACACCGTATTTCTAGGGAAAACCCTTAATTCTAAACCGTCCCCCATGACCAGGAGACGACAACCATCCAGCGCCCCTTGGACAGCGCCCGATGCTCAGCGCATCTTCGAAGGCTGTCGGATGGTGTCGCCCGCGACCATGAAGCGCCCGTAGCCGCGGTGGTGCAGCGTGCGGGGGTTCTTGACGCCAGGGTCCACCCAGGCCGCCACCACCTCGAGCACGAACAGCTCATAGCGGCGCACCATCCGTGTGTCCACCACCTGGCATTCCAGGCTGGCGTAGCAGTCGTCCAACAAGGGCGCCGCCACCTGGCTGGCAGGGCTGTGCTGCAGGTGAAAGCGCTCGAACTTGTCGCCCTGGCTGGCGTGGCAGTTGCCGCAGCCCACCACCTGGCGGGCCAGTTCGACGGTGGGGATGTTGAGCACGCACTGGCCGGAAGCCTTGAGCAGCTTCTGCGACTCATTGCCGGCACTCACCACGCAGGACACCAGCGGCGGATCGAAGCCCAGCAGCGAATGCCAGGACATGGGCATCACATCGCACGCCCCGCGGTGGGCAGTGGTCAGCAGCAGCACGGGCCCTGGCTCCAGCAGGCCGTACACCTTGGGCAGAGGAAAGCGCTTCTTGTTCATGCGGGCTCCGATGACATGGCGCATGGCCATTCTGGCACCCGGGCAAAGGCGGTGGGCCCGCTGGACCTGGTCAGGCCAGCTGGCCGCTCAGCAGCTCGGCCATCCAGGCCATGAAGACCTGCACCCGACGGGACAGATGGCGGCGGTGCGGATACACCACCTGCACCGGCATGGGTGCCGGCCGGTGCTGTGGCAGCAGCTCGACCAGGCTGCCGTCGTCCAGGTGTTCCTGAACATCGAAGCGGGGAATCTGGATCAGGCCCAGGCCCGACAGCGCGCAAGCGATGTAGCTCTCGGCATTGTTCACGCCCACCCGCCCGGCCAGCGCCAAGGTGCGGCAGGTCTCGCCTTCCTGCCACTCCCAGGGGGCCGCCTGCCCGGTGGACGGCGAGAGGTATTGCACCACCTGGTGCTGCGCCAGGTCCTTGGGGGACTGCGGCACGCCAAAGCGCTGCACATAGGCCGGGCTGGCGCAGTTGATCAAGGGAAAGCAGCCCAGAGGATGCGCCACCAGGCTGCTGTCACCCAGCACCCCCACGCGCAGCGCGCAGTCGATGCCTTCGGCCACCAGGTCGACCGCCCGGTCGGTGGAACCCAGTTCGATGTCCAGCGCCGGGTGCCGCGCCAACAACCCAGGCAGGGCCGGCGCGACCAGGCGCCGGCCGATGCGGCTGGGCACGTCCACCCGCAGTCGCCCGGCCACCCCGCTTTCGCCCGGTGGGTGGAAGCGGGCCTCCAGGTCCTCCATGTCGCCGACCAGGGCCGAAGCCCCCTCCAGCAGGGCCTGGCCGTCCTGGGTCAGGGTCACCTTGCGCGTGGTGCGGTGAAACACCCGCACGCCCAACCGCGCCTCCAACTGCTGGATCGCCAGCGACACGGAGGGTCGGGGCAGGCCCAGTTGATCCGCCGCCAGGGAGAAGCTGCCCGTGGCCGCCACACGCAGAAAGGCCCGCAAGGTGTCGATCCGATCCATCGCTCGATTGGTATCAATGACTGAATAGTCTTGTATTGAAAGGCGTGTTTATCTTTTCTGTCAAACCAATAAGCTGTCCAACATCAAGACAAACACCGGGGAGACCCCATGTCCCAACTGCACAGTCTCGAAGGCAAGGTGGTGCTGATTGCCGGCGGCGCGAAGAACCTGGGCGGCCTGATCGCCCGCGACCTGGCCCAGCACGGTGCCAAGGCAGTGGCCATCCACTACAACAGCGCCGCCACCCGGGCCGACGCCGAAGCCACTGTGGCGGCCGTGCAGGCCGCTGGCGCGCAGGCCGTGGCCCTGCAGGCGGACCTGAGCACGGCCGCGGCGATGGAGAAGCTGTTCGCCGATGCGGTGGCCGCGGTGGGCCGGCCCGACATCGCGATCAACACCGTCGGCAAGGTGCTCAAGAAGCCGCTGCTGGAGATCAGCGAGGCCGAGTACGACGCGATGAGCGCCGTCAATGCCAAGACGGCCTTCTTCTTCCTGAAGGAGGCGGGCCGGCATCTCAACGACCACGGCAAGATCTGCACATTGGTCACCTCACTGCTGGGTGCCTTCACGCCCTTCTACAGCGCCTACGCGGGAACCAAGGCCCCGGTCGAGCACTTCACCCGCGCCGCGGCCAAGGAGTTCGGCGCGCGTGGCATCTCGGTCACCGCCGTCGGCCCCGGCCCCATGGACACGCCCTTCTTCTACGGCCAGGAACAAGCCGATGCGGTGGCCTACCACCAGTCCGCTGCCGCCCTGTCGGCCTTCAGCAAGACCGGCCTGACCGACATCCAGGACGTGGTACCTTTCATTCGCCATCTGGTCAGCGATGGCTGGTGGGTCACCGGCCAGACGCTGCTGATCAACGGCGGCTACACCACCAAATGAACAAACGCGGACCGGCACGTCCCGGCCGCAGGGAGATGCGCCATGCATGTCGTGCTGGTGATGCTGGGCGGCCTCGGTCAACTGGGCCTGTTCCTGCTGTTTGCCTGGCTGTGGGGCGCCACCCCTTCGGCCATGGCCCTGGCCGCCAAGGCCTTCGTGCCGGTCTGGCTGATCGTGGCCTGCGTGAACATGTGGGTGGGCGTTCAGCATGCTGGCTACAGCGTGCGTGAAGAGGCACCGATCTTGCTGATCGTGTTCCTGCTGCCCGCCGCCCTGTCCGTCGGTCTGGCCCTGTGGCTGGGCCGCCAGGGATGACACCGCCCACCGCCCACCGCGCATGACCCCAACCCGCTCCCTGCTCCGACAACGCGATGGGCACCATGCCCGCGTCACCTTCGAAGAACTGTTCTTCGACCTGGTCTACGTCTTCGCCGTCACTCAGCTCAGCCACCTGCTGCTGCACCACCTGGGCTGGATGGGCGTGGCCGAAACGACGGTGCTCTGGTTCGCCGTCTGGCTGGGCTGGCAGTACACCTGCTGGCTGACCAACTGGTTCGACCCGGAGACGCCCCACATCCGGGCCTTGCTGTTCCTGTCGATGCTGGCGGGGCTGCTGATGGCCGCCAGCATCCCCCGCGCCTTCGGCGATGCCGGGCTGCTGTTTGCCGGCAGCTACGCCACCATGCAGGTGGGGCGGGCGGCCTTCATCGTCGGGAGCCTGCCCCGCAGCCATGCCCTGGCGGCCAACTACCGCCGCATCCTGGGCTGGATGCTGATCGCCGCCGCCTTCTGGCTGGCCGGCGGGCTGGCCGAGCACGAGCACCGCCTGCTGCTGTGGGCACTGGCCGTGGCCTGCGAATACATCTCGCCGATGCTCGGCTTCCCGCTGCCGGGGCTGGGCCGCTCGCGCACCCGGGACTGGACCATCGAGGGCGGCCACCTGACCGAGCGCTGCCAGCTCTTCGTGATCGTCGCGCTGGGCGAGACGGTGCTGGCCAGCGGTGTCGCCCTGTCGGAGGCCGAGGTCTGGACGCCCGCGCTGCTGCTGGCCCTGCTGACCACCTTCGTCAGCACGCTCGGCCTGTGGTGGCTGTATTTCGGCACCTCGGGCAAGACCGCCACCGACGTCATCACCCACGCCGAGGACCCGGGGCGCATGGGCGCGAGCTTTCACTACGTGCATGCCATCCTGGTGGGCGGGGTGATCGTGGCTGCGGTGGGGCACGACCTGGTGATGGCCCACCCGCCGTCGGTGCCCGGCGCCGCCCAGGCCGCCGCGGTGGTGGCCGGGCCGATCCTCTTCCTGCTGGGCTGCGCACTCTACAAGCGCATCGTCACCCGGGCCTGGCCCAACTCCCACCTGGTCGGCGCACTCGCGCTGCTGGGCGTGGCCCTGGCCTCCGGACAGATGAGCCTGCTGACCCTGGGCGCGCTGGTGGCCGCCATCCTGCTGGCCGTGAGCCTGTGGGAACGCTGGACCTGCGCCGCTGCGCTGGCGCCACCGCACAGCAGCCTGCATTGACCGGGCTGCGCACCCTGCCGGCACAGGCCTGAGGCCGACGCAGGCTCAGGCCTGCGCCTTGGCCACCATCGTCGCCAGCTCGGCCAGCGAGCCCGCCTCCATCTTCAGCATGATGGAGGCGCGGTAGGCCTCCACCGTCTTGACCGACAGTTCCAGCTCGTAGGCGATGACCTTGTTGAGCTTGCCCACCAGGATGCCTTCGAGCACCTCGCGCTCGCGCCGGCCCAGGCGGGCCAGGCGTTCGCTGATGGAGCGCTGCCGGCTCTGCCGGGTCAGCGCGTCCTGCGAGACGCGGATGGCCGCGCCGACCATGTCCAGCAGGTACTGCTCCTTGAAGGGCTTCTCGATGAAGTCGTAGGCGCCGGCCTTGAGGGCCTGCACCGCCATCGGCACGTCGCCATGGCCGGTGACGATCAGGATGGGCAGCGGGAACTGGCGCTCGGCCAGCAGGCGCTGCAGCTCCAGCCCGCTCATGCCGGGCATGCGCACGTCCAGCACCAGCGCGCCGGGGCGCAGCTGCTCGGCCGGTGGCAGCGCGGCCAGAAAGCTGGCGGCATCGGGATAGGTCTGGGCCGCCAGGCCGATGGAGGCGAACAGGAAGGCCATGGAGCTGCGCATGGCCTCGTCGTCATCGACGATCAGGATCAGTGGGGCGTGGGTCTCGGCCTCGGCCGAGGACGGACTGGAACCGGTGCTGGGACTCATGAGGGACTGTCCTCCGTGAGGATGGGCAGGGCAAAGCGCATGCTCAGCCCGCCATCGGGTTCGTTCGTGGCCCACAGGTGGCCACCATGGCTTTCGACGATGGTGCGGCAGATCGACAGCCCCAGGCCCAGGCCCTGCGGCTTGGTGGTGAAGAAGGGGTCGAACAGATGGGCCTGCACCTCGGGGGTGAGGCCCGTGCCGTGGTCGCGCACGGCCACCTCGACCGAGTCGACGGTCTCCGTGCTGCGGCGCGTGGTCACGGAGATGCCGCGGGCCTTGTCGGGCCGGCCGTCCATCACGTCCAGCGCGTTTTGCAGCAGGTTGAGCAGCACCTGCTCGATCTCGATCAGGTCGGCGCTGATCGGCGGCAGCGGCTCGCCCAGGTCCACGGTCAGCGGCACACCGCGCAGCAGGGCCTGGCCTTCGAACAGGGCCAGGGTCTCGCGCACCACGTGGTGGATGTCCAGCCGCTCGCGCTGCACCTCGCGCCGGCGCACGAAGCTGCGGATGCGGCGGATGATGACGCCGGCCCGCTCGGCCTGGCCGGCGATGCCGCGCGCGCCGTTGCGGATGAAGGCCGGGTCGATGCGGCCAGCGTCGATCACGCGGGTGATGCCCTCGGCGTAGTTGGTGATGGCCGCCAGCGGCTGGTTCAGCTCATGGGCGATGTTGGACGCCATCTCGCCCAGGATGCCCAGGCGCGAGAACTGGTCGCGCTCCTCCCGGTGCTGGCGGGCGGCGCGCTCGGCCGCCTCGCGGCCTTCGATGGCGCGGGTCAGCTCGGCGGTGCGCCGACGCACCAGGGTCTCCACGCGCACCACGTGGAAGACCCACCACAGCACGGCCAGCGCCGAGAAGACGAACCAGGGCCAGTGCTCACGCAGGATGCCGCCCAGGGTGGTGTGGCCCAGGTAGGCGTAGGGGCCGATGCGGAGCTCGCGGAACAGCGCGTGGACGCTGGTGTAGTCCTGGGGCGCGGTCCAGGCCCGGCCGTCCACCGGCGGCATGGTCAGCAAGGCGGCGGTCACCGCCTTGGCCAGGTCGGGCGAGGTGCCGGCCAGGCGGGCGAAAGGCCAGTCCGGGTACAGGCGCGAGGACAGCCGGCAGGGAAAGCCGCTGGGCGGCTGCTCGGCCACCACGGCGAACTCGTCGGGCTGCACCCGGCCGGCAGCGATCTCCTCTTCCAGCAGGCAGGTGCGCAGCACCCCGGCATCGGCCCGGCCCTCGCGCAGCGCGGTGATGACGCTGGCCATCGGAAAGCCCGTGCTCACCAGGGCCTGCAGGCGCTCGGGCGGCACGCCGGCCTGGTCCATCTCGCGCCAGACCACCCGCCAGCCGCCGAAGGCATCGGGCGAGACCACGGCCAGCCGGCGCCCGGCCAGATCGGCAAAGCGCGTGGGCTGGCCCGGGCGGTGGGGGGTGATGACGGTGGAGCCCACGGTGTCGGTGGGCACGGCATGGTCATGGCTTTCCAGCGTGGCCAGGCGGGTCACACCGTGGCCGGCCTCCAGCTCCACATAGTCGCCCGGGTTGGTGACGACAAAGTCCACCGTGTGCTCGGCCACCGCCAGCTCGATGCCGGCCGGGTCCAGCGCCGCCAGCGCGAAATGGTGCTGCGGCAGCGCGGCGTTGAGCTGGGCCAGCGTGGGCTCGAAGTCCTTGGCGGCCCGCTCGGAGCCCTGGAAGGCCAGCACCGCGATGCGCACGGTGTCGGCCTGTGCCGCCACCGGGGCGCCGGCCGCTGCCACCAGGGCCAGGAGGGGGGCAAGAAGGGAGCGCAGCACGGGGTTCACGCTAGCACAGGCTGGGGCGATGGGCAGGCAAAAAGGCCGGCCGCCCGGGGAAGGGGCGACCGGCCGAACAGGCCGGTGTCTCAGTGGCCTGACGGAGTTTTCGAGGATCCGTACCGCGCATCAATACCGCGCATCCTTGGGCTTGGGGTCCTTCGGCCAGTCCTTGACCTTGTCCGGGAAGTCGGGCCGGTCCTGGTGGGTGAAGTACTCAGCCACGTCCACCGCGTCCTGGTCCGACAGGCCGCCCTGGCCCAGCGGGAACTTCTCGTGGAAGCCGATGGGCATGTTGCGCTTGACGAAGGCCGCGGCGGTGTAGGTGCGGGCCATGCCGGCGCCGATGTTGAAAGAGCGTTCGCCCCACAGCGGCGGGTAGACGGTGCGGCCGGCCGCATCCTTCAGGCCCTCGCCGTTCTGGCCGTGGCAGACGGCGCATTGGGCGCCATAGACCTTCTCGCCGTTGGCCAGGTTGGGCACGATCTTCGGATCGACCTTGCCCACACCGCGGCCGGGCACCTTGTCCTCCTTCCTGGTGTTGCCCTTCATCCAGTCGAAGTAGGCCACCATCGCCTTCATGTCGTCCGAGTCGGGCGGCAGCGGCTTGCCGTTCATCGAGCGACGGAAGCAACCGTTGATGCGGTCCTCGATGGTGATGACCTTGCCGGCGCGCGGCGCATACGAGGGGAAGAAGGCCGACACCCCGACGTAGGGCGAGCCATCGGCCACGGTGCCCGCATTCAGGTGGCAGGAGGTGCAGTTCAGGTCGTTGCCCACGTTCTTGGGCAGCAGGAGGTGGGTCTCGGCGTTCAACCGCATGCCACGCACCAGCTGCTGGGCATTCGGTTCGGCCAGCAGCTTGGACAGGCGCGGTGTCTCGAAGGCGCTGGTGTCGACCTTCGGATCCAGCTGCTGGCGCGCCTGGGCCACATCGGCGGCGGCCACCGGGCCGGCACCCTGGCCCCAGCTCTGCCGCACGAAGCTCAGGATCTCGGCGATCTCGGCGTCGCTCAGGCGGGCGAAGGCCGGCATGGTGTAGACCCGCGGATGGGCGCCCGTGGAGACCGTCTTCCAGCCGGTCAGCGTGATGTGGATCAGTGTGGCCGGGTCCTGGGCGGCCACGGTCGGGTTGCCCGCCAGAGCCGGGAACACGCCCTTCACGCCGCCGCCGGTGGGCCGGTGGCAGTCGGTGCAGAACTGGGTGTAGCCCAGGCCGCCCGCGCTGGTGAAGAGCTGGGCCGGCGGCTCAGCGGCGCTGGCCGCCGCCGAGGCCGGCGCGGCCGCCACCGGTGCCGCGGTCTTCGCCGTGTCCGAAGGCAGGGACTTCAGGTAGGTGGCGATGGCCACCAGGTCCGGGTCGCTGACATGCTGCGTGGAATGCAGGATCACGTCGGTCATGCTGCCCGAGGCGGTGGCAAAGCGGTTCTGCCCGGTCTTGAGCATCTCGACTGTGTCAGGCACGGTCCACAGGTCGCGCAGTGCCACCGCGTTCCAGTGCTCCACCTGGGCGCCCGAGAGGAACAGCTTGCCCTTGGAGCCCAGGTCGCTCATGGCCAGTTCCTGGAAGCCGATGCCGCGCGGCGTGTGGCAGGCGCCGCAGTGGCCCAGGCCCTGCACCAGGTAGGCGCCACGGTTCCAGATGGCGTCCTTCTGCGGGTTGGGCACGAAAGGCGTCTTGTCGGCGAACACCGCGTCCCAGTAGGCCAGGCCCCAGCGCTGGTCGAAGGGGAAGTGCATGCCCAGGGGCTGGTTGGCCTGGGCCACCGCCGGCACGCCCTGGCGCAGGTAGGCCCACAGCGCGGCCATGTCCTCGTCGCTCATCTTGGCGTAGGAGGGGTAAGGCATGGCCGGGTAGAGGCGGTGGCCCTTGGCCGTCACGCCGTGGCGCATCGCGCGGTCGAAGGCGGCATAGCTCCAGCCACCGATGCCGTGCTGCACGTCCGGGGTGATGTTGGTGGAGTAGATCGTGCCGAAGGGCGTTTCCAGCGCGCGGCCACCGGCCATCTCGGGGCCGCCCGGGGCGGTGTGGCAGGCCACGCAGTCGCCCAGCTGGGCCACATAGCGGCCCTTGGCCACCAGACCAGCCTCGGCGGTGCCGCTGAAGCCGGGGCTCTTGGCCTCATCCAGCCGCGGGGGAATGGCCATCCAGATGGCGGCGATGGCGCCCAGGGCCACGATGGCCACGCCGCCCAGGGCCAGGCGCCGACGGCGATTGCCTGTGTTGACTCTCATGGTGCAAGACCTTTCACTTCTCAAGGTTTTGCAACAGAGCTTAGGCGTTTACCCTGATTGGAGAGAGTCGGGCTTTTCCGCGGCGCAACCCGGGTTTCCCCGGGTCGCCTCGCGGCAGCGTTGGGCAAAGTCGGCAGCCGGCATGGGCCGGGCAAAGCCGAAGCCCTGCACCAGGTCGCAACCATGCGCCTTCAGGAAGGCCGCCTGGCCTTCGGTTTCCACGCCCTCGGCCTGCACCACAAAACCCAGGCCGTGGCCCAGGCCGATCACCGCCCGGGTCACCGTGGCGCCGGCGGTATCGCGCTCCAGGTCCTTGATGAAGGCCCGATCCACCTTGAGCTTGGACAGCGGCAGGTGCCAGAGGTGGCTCAGCGAGGTCTGGCCGGTGCCGAAGTCGTCGATCGCCAGCACCACACCCAGCTGGCGCAGCTGGGCGAGCTGACGCAGGTCGCGCTCGGCGTGCCGCATGATGTAGGACTCGCTGATCTCCAGCTCCAGGCGCTCGGCCGGCAGGCCGGTACGGGTCAGCACGGCGGCCACCGTCTCGGCCAGGTCACCGCGCTGGATTTGCAGGCCGGCCACGTTGACCGCGATGACGCCGATGGCCAGGCCCTGGTCCAGCCAGGCCCGGGCCTGGCTGCAGGCCTCTTCCAGCACCCAGGCGCCGAGGGGGATGATGAGCCCGCTGTCCTCGGCCACCGGAATGAACTCGGCGGGCGACACCGGGCCCCGCTCGGGGTGGGTCCAGCGCAGCAGCGCCTCCGCGCCCACCAGCTGGCGGTCCGCCAGCCTGAAGACGGGCTGGTAGTGCAGCTGGAACTCCTGCCGCTCCAGGGCGCGGCGCAGATCGCTCTCCAGGCGCATGCGGTCCAGCGCCTGCTCGTTGAACCGGGGCTCGAACAGGCGGTAGCCACCGCGGGCGGACTCCTTGGCCTGGTAGAGCGCCAGATCGGCGAACTTGAACAGGCTGGTGACGTCCGCGCCGTGCTCGGGGTAGAGACTCACCCCCACGGTGGTGCCCACCGAGAGGCTGTGCTCCTCCAGCACGAAGGGCTCGCGGAAGGCCTGCAGGATGCGCTGCACGCTGGCATCGACATCCAGCGGCGATTCCACGTTCTCCAGCAGCACGACAAACTCGTCGCCACCCAGGCGGGCCACGGTGTCGGTGTCGCGCACGGCCCCCTGCAGCCGGCGGGCCACGGCCTGCAGCAGGGCGTCGCCGACCGGATGGCCCAGGCTGTCGTTGATGTGCTTGAAGCGGTCCAGGTCCATGAAAAGCATGGCCAGGTGGCTGTGGGCCCGCTTGGCGCGCGACAGGGCCTGGCGGCAGCGGTCCATCAGCAGGGTGCGGTTGGGCAGCGCGGTCAGCGCGTCGTAATAGGCCAGCTGGTGAATGCGCCGGGCCTGGGCCTTCTGCTCGGAGATGTCCGAGAAGATGCCGATGTAGTGGCTGACCGCCCCCTGCTCGTCCCGCACCGCGGTGATGCTCTCCCAGATCGGGACGATGCGGCCGTCGCGGTGGCGGTTGAGCACCTCGCCCTCCCAGTGGCCGCTTTCCAGCAGCTGGCCCCAGAGGTCCTGGTAGAAGCTGAGCGCGTGCTGGCCGGACTGCATCACGCTGGGGTTGCGGCCGAGCACGTCGGTCTCCTCATAGCCCAGGATGGCGGTGAAGGCCCGGTTGATCTTGCGGATGCAGCCCTCGCCATCGGCGATCAGCACGGCGTTGAGGCTGGCGTCGAACACGGTGGCGGCCAGGCGCAGCTCGTCCTCCACCTGCCGGCGGGCGGTGATGTCCTGCACCGTGCCCACGCCGCGCAGGCCCTGGCCCGGCACGGCCTGCAGGCTGGCCCGCAGGTGGACCCAGCGCAGCGGGCCGTCGCCGGTCTCGATGCGGAACTCCAGGTCGCAGCTGCGCCGCTCGGCCAGCGCCTCCATGAAGGCCTGGGCACTGGACAGGCGATCCTCGGGGTGGATGGCCGAGAACAGCGCCGACAGGCTGGGCTCGGTGTCGGGCAGGGCGCCCAGCAGGCGTCGGGTCTCGGCCGACCATTTCATGCGCTCGTCGACCGGGTCCAGCTCCCAGCTGCCGACGTGGGCCACCCCTTCCGCATCCTTGAAGCGGGCATCGCTGGCCAGCAGCTCGGCTTCCTTCTGCTTGAGCAGGCCGATGTCCGCCCCGGTGATGACCGCGCCCTCCTCCTTGCCCTGGGCACTGTGCAGCAGGACGGCCTCGATCAGATGGTGGCGGAAGCCACCGCCGCGCAGCGCCAGGCGGTGTTCGGCCCGGTAGTGGCCACAGCGGCGCACCTGCTCGAACAGCACCGAATGCACCGGCCACGGCAGGGGCGGCAACTCGCCCGCCAACCGCATCTGGTCCTCCGGGTACAGCAGCTGGTCAACGCTGTCGCCTTCGTTCAAGGGCCGCAGGACCTCGCGGGCGCGGCTGTTGCTGCGACGCAGCCGGCCCTGGGCATCGAGCACGATGACCACGCTGCCCACGGTGTCCATCACCCGCTCGGCGAAGGCGGCCAGCGACTGCTCGCGGTCGCGTGCCGACTGCAGGGCCGCCCGCTGCTGCTCCAGCTGGGCCAGCATCGCATCGGCCTGCTCGGCACCGGCCATCAGCTCGAATTCGAGCGCCCCATTGGCCAGGCGCAGGGCCTGCAGCTCCAGCCGCAGGCTGGCCAGCTCGTCCCCCGGGGGCGGCAGCAGTCCGTCGGGCAGCGGACGGATCGGATGCTGGCTCATCGCCATGCCCTCAGCAGGTTTCCACCCCGGCCGGCACCTGCCAGCGGGTGTCGGCCAGCCAGCCGGACACCCGGCGGGCCGCGGGCGCCACGGCCTGCGCCACCGGAGGTGACAGCCCCAGGTGGAAGGGCCGCAGCGCGGCCATCTCGATGGTCAGCAGCCGCGCGGGCGCGGGCACCACGGCGCAGCTCCGCCAGGCACGCAGCAGATGCCCCAGACCCATGCCGTGCCCCACCGCCGCGTGCTCCAGCGGCACCGCCACCGGGTCGCGTTCCGCCAGTTGGCCCGGCTGCCCCGCGGGTTCGGCCGCGTCCACCAGCACCACGGCCCGCGCGTCCATCAGCCAGGCCAGGGCATCCAGGCCCCGGGTGCCCACCGCCTGCACCGACCAGCCCGCTGGCAGCCCCGCCGCGACCAGCGCCTGCCCCACCGCCTCGGCCACGCCGTCGTCACCGTGCAGGGCATTGCCGAAGCACAGCACGACACCGCCGTCCTGCGGGACCGGGGCGACGTGACTCATGCGTCCACCCTCAGGCTGGGCACGTCGGCCCCCGCGAAGTGGACGGTGCACACCAGGCAAGGGTCGTGCGAGCGGATCAGGTGGCCGACCTCGATCGGGTCCTCCGGGTCCTGCACGCGCTGGCCCACCAGGCTGGACTCCCAGTGGCCCGGCTGGCCCAGGCTGTCGCGCGGCGAGGCGTTCCAGCCGGTGGGGGTGATGATCTGGTAGCGGTGGATCACTCCGTCGCGCACCTGCACCCAGTGGCCCAGCGCGCCTCGCGCGGCCATGATGAGGCCGGCGCCATCGCCGTCCACCTCGGTGCCCGGCGCTGGCGGCACGAAGTGCGGCTCGTCCAGGTGGGTGCCCAGCTCGTCGAGCATGCGCAGGCCGTGCCGCAGGGCCACGCCGATGTGGCGCACACGGGCGAACTGCCGCAGCCAGGCCCCACCGCCCTGGCGGGACCACAGGTCGCGGATCAGCGGATCGCCCGCAATCAGCAGCTCGGCCAGTGGCCCGGTCTGCACCACCCGGCCGTCGTAGCGGGGCGCCTTGGCCCAGGTGTAGCGGTCGGTCTCGGGCTGGTAGTCCGGCACCGTCTCGCCCTCGAAGGGGTGGCGACCGCCCTCGTAGGGCCGGAACCAGGAATGCCGCACATGCTCGGTGATGCGCGCCGGGTCCAGTGACTGGATCTGACCGGAGTCGCCATCGAGGAAGCCGGCCGGCAGGGCGTGACGCGCCTCGCCGCGGGCCCAGGCCTCGGGCTCGCACCAGGTGCCGAAGGCCAGCATGTGCGGCGTGCCCGGCCCCAACCTGTCCAGGCCCTGCCCGCACAGGAAGCGGGTCAGCAGGCCCAAGGCCGCCTCGGCCGGGCCGGGCTGGGCCAGCCAGCGCTCCAGCGCCTCGGCCGAGTCCAGGGCCAGCCAGGCGTCCAGCCCACCGCCGAGGATGCGTTGTTCGTACCAGCGCTGCAGGCCCAGCAGCACGCTGCGGCAGGCCACCAGGCGCCGGGTGTCGGCCGGAGTCACCACACCGCCGGGCAGCATGTAGGACGAATGCGGCCATTGGCCGCCGAAGTGCGCGACGATCTGCAGCACCTGGCGGGTCTGGGTCAGGGTCTCGCGGTAAATGCTGCCCTTGAAGGGCTCGAAGGCGGCCATCAGCGGCGCATGCAGCGGATCGGCCGCATAGCGTGGGTGGCACAGGTCCGGCGCGAAGAACAGGAAGGTCTGCCGCAGATCGTTCTGCAGGCCCTCGGCGATCAGGCAGAGGTTGCGGATGCGGGTGGCGTTGGGCGGCACCGGCGTGGACCAGATCTGCTCCAGCGCCAGCACGCCGGCATAGAGGTGGGCGGTGCCGCAGATGCCGCAGACCCGCGGCGTGATGACCATCGCGTCGCGCGGGGCGCGGCCCAGCAGGATCTGCTCGAAGCCGCGGTACATGGTGCCCTGGGTGCGCGCGGCCACCACCACGCCGTCCTCCAGCGTGACCTGCACGCTGAGGTCCCCTTCGACGCGGTTGAGATCCAGGTTCAGTTCGATGCGGGCCATGGGCTCCGATGCTAGACCCGTTCAGGGCTTCATCTTCTTGTCGCGCACCCGCTGTGGCGCCGCCGCACGGGCCAGGTTCTTGTAAGCCATGTAGCGCGGCCGCTCCACCCCCAGCGGCAGGTGGATCGGTACTTCGCCCATCTTCTCGGTGCGGAACAGATCCCCATCGCGTGGAAACCCGGGGGAGGTGCAGCCGAAACAGGGCACCCCTGCGCGGGTCTTGCTGCTGACGCCGTTCCAGAGGTCGGTGTTGCACACCGCCTGGGTCATCGGCCCCTGGCAGCCCAGGTTGAAGAACAGGCAGGCGCGGTCGCCCGGCTGGGTGTCCTCGACGTCGTACTCGTGGTATTCGTTGCGGGTGCAGCCCTGGTGCACCACGGTGCTGAAGTGCGAGGCCGGACGGTTCAGGCCGTCCAGCGGCACCGGCAGGCCCAGGGCCAGCGCGGCCAGGGTCTGGGTCATGGTGTGCGGATGGGCGGGGCAGCCGGCCACATTGATGACAGGCTGGCCCCGGCGCGAGCGCCAGTCCGGCGCCAGCAGTCCGCCCGGCTGGGCATGGTCGAACTGCAGACCGATGCAATCGGAGGGATTGGGCGGGGCCGCATGCACGCCACCGAAGGCGGCGCAGGTGCCCATGGCCACCACCACGCCGGCCCGCTCGGCCAGGTCACGCACGAGCTCCATCTTGCCGCGACCGCGGTAGGGGTCGCACAGGCCGGTGCCGCGCGGGGCCGTGATGATGCTGCCCTCGATGCACAGGATGTCCAGGACCTGCTCGCCGGTCAGGATGGCGTCCACCAGCTGGTCGAAGCGCCGGGCGTGGCCATGCGACAGCGAGGGATGCCAGAGCAGCTCCACGCCGCCATCCTGGAGCAGTTGCTCCAGGCTGGGAGATTCCGCGCTCAGGATGGCGAGAGAGTCGCCACCACAGGCGCCGGTTTGAAGCCAGAACAGAGTCGCCATCGGATCCAGGTGTGCCGCAGGGTTGCCCCTCCAATCCGGGCGCGGCCCATGCTGGCCCGGCTGATCCTTTTATCGGCACGGGCCGTGCGGACTCAAGCCCGCGGATCTGGACCCGATTGTCTCAAACGAATGCAGCTCAGTAGAGCCAGCCCCAGGACAGGCCGACCACGTCTTCGCTCAGGTGGACGTTGGCCTCGCCCCCGCCGAAGTTGGCCGGGATCGATCCCTGGCCGTGCACGGTCTTCTTCAGGGCGCGGCCATAGAAGGCGCTCCATTCGCTGCGCGCGCCGGCCTTCCAGCTCAGGCCCAGCGTGGCATGGTCCTGCACCACCCCGGGCGCCAGGATGTTGAAGAAGGTCTGGCTCTGCGGCACGGGCTGGGTGGCATGGCTGTAACCGGCCCGCAGGGTCAGTGCGGGTGACCACTGGTAGGCGGCCCCGAGCTTGACCACCTGCACGTCCCTCCAGCCGAAGCCCGCGCCCCCATCGGCCCCCAGGGGCTGGCCGGCCAGCAACGGCGCCAGCGGCGTGCCCACCGACTTGACGCCGCTGTACTGGATCACCTGGTAGTCCAGCGCCAGCGTCCAGTCCTGGCTGGGCTGGTAGGCCAGGCCCACACCGTAGTTGGCCGGGATGTCGAAGCTGCCCTGGTCGGCGAACAGGCCCCGGTACTTGTCGAAGCGGCCGTGGATCTTGGACGACCAGGTGGCGCCCAGCCGCCACGCGGGGCTGAGCTGGCCGATCCAGCCCAGGCGCACGCCGGCCCCCACCGAGCTGTCGTTGCCCAGGCCGCTGACCTGGGTGGGCGCCGCTGATGCCGTGGTGAAGGGGCTCAGGCCCTCGGCGGAAAAGCGCTGGTAGGCCAGGTTGAGCGCCACGCTCACCGCGTGGTCCTCGGTCAGCCGGTAGGCCACGGAGGGCGAGATGAAGAGCTGCTCCAGGTTGACCCCGGTGTGGCCGGTCTCGCCAAACGCGGCAAACGGGCTGCGGTCGTACTGGGTGTTCATGCCGCCGTTGCCATAGACCGCCAGCCCCAGGCTCAGGCGCTCGTCGAGCTGCCGTGTCAGGCCGAACTCGGGGATGAAGAAGGTCTTGCGACCGTTGCCGCTGTAGTCGCCGTCCAGTCCGGCGCCATTGCCCTGGATGCTGGCGCCACGGCTGGGCACGAAGACGTTCAGGCCGGCATCCAGGCGATCACCGACCCAGGCGGTTCCGGCGGGGTTGGTGGCGCCCGTCAGGGCGTCCTGCGGCAGCGCGATGCCGGTGCCGGCCATGCCCTCGCTCTTGACACCATAGCCGTGGGCGAAATAGCCGTTGGTGGCATGGGCCACGCCAGGCAGGACACTGGCACCGCCCAACAACACGGACATAAGGGACAGCGGGAAACGGCGAGACATCGATACATCCTGAGGTATGAACGGGCTGCCCACTGTAGGAGCCCCACCCCGCCTGCCCAAGGAAAAGATCGCTATGTGCTCATGACGAATCTGTCACTGGGCCGGGGACGAACGCCGGGACACCCAGCGCGCCACCGCCGGGCCCACCGCCAGCACGGCCAGCAGACGCCCGGTCTGCATGGCCATCACGAAGGGCGCGTCAACATGGCTGGAGGCGGCGATCAGGGCCACCGAGTCCGCCCCGCCCGGGCTCATGGCCAGGTAGGCCGTGAGCGGGTCGATGCCCATCCAGAGCACCAGCAGGCCGGCCATGCCGCTGCACAGCAGGAGCAGCAGCGCCAGCACCGCGAACAGCCGGGGCAGCACACGCACGGCGTGGCGCACCACGGCGCGGTCGAAGCGCAGGCCGATGCTCCAGCCCAGGCACAGGGCCGCGGCGGCCAGCAGCCAGGGCGGCAGCACGACGGCCTGGCCCGCCACATCCTGCATCAGCACGCCACCGGCCAGCCCCAGCACCAGGGCGCCGCCCGGCGGGCGCCAGCGCCAGGCGCCCCCCGCCGCAAGGGTGGCCCCCAGCAGCGTGAGGGCCAAGCCCCATCCGTCCACGGGCGCCAGCCAGTCCGCCAGCAGACCGGCCGGGGGGTTGCCAGCCCCACCCACCACGCCGGACACCGCCATCATCAGCGTGGCCACCATCACCACCCGCAGGTACTGCATCAGGGCCACCAGGCGAACGTCGGCGCCGAACTCGCCGGCCAGCAAGGTCATGGCCGAGGCCGCGCCGGGGAAAGACCCCCAGATGGCCGTGGAACCCGGCAGCAACTTCCAGCGCGCAAGCTGCCAGCCCAGCCCCACACTGAGCACGATCACCGAGGTGACACCCAGCAGGAACACCTCCCAGTGGCGCATCAGCTCGGCGAACACCGGCAGCGGGCAGGCCCGCGCGATCATGAAACCCAGCAGGGCCTGGGACAGCATGAAGGCCGACATCGGCACCCTCACCCGCTGGCCCGCCAACCCCAGGGCCACGCCGGCCACGATGGACCCCAGCAGCGTGGGCGCCGGCAGGTGCAGCAGCGCCATCGGCAGCGACAGGGCCAGCGTCAGCAGCACCAGGCCCAACCAGCGGCGGGTCGCCTGGAAGGGCATGGGCGCTGGCGACGGGGGCAGCACAAGGGCATCGGGCGCAGGGGTGGACACGGGCGGCAGTCTATCCAGGCGCCGCATCCCGCCCCGCCTCAGCGTCGCAGCACCTGCTGCCCGGCCTGGGCCGGCAGGTGCCAGCTGTCCACCAGGGCCAACAGCGCCAGGGCCGCAAGCAGCCAGAACGCGCCTTGGAAGTCCGCCACGCTGGGCTGCCCCGCGGACGTGCCATGCCACAGCCCGGCCACACTCAAGGCCAGGGCCCCCACGGCAATGCCCATGCTGGCATTCATCTGCTGCAGCACAGAAAACAGGGTGGTGGCGTCGCGCATCTGGGCCTCGGGCACGTCGGCAAAGCCCAGCGTGTTCAGCGCTGTGAACTGCATGGAGCGGTTCATGCCGCTGACGAAGAGCAGCACCGCCATCCAGCCCCGCGGGGTCTCGGCCTGCAACGTGGCGCAGGCGGCAAAGCCCAGGGCCAGCAACAGGCCATTGCCCACCAGCATCCGCCGAAAACCGAAGCGCCGCATGAGGGCGGTGGTGGCCGGCTTCATCGCCAGGTTGCCGGCGAACAACCACAGCAGCATGGCCCCGGCGTCCACGGCCGACCAGCCGAAGCCGATCTGGAACATCAGCGGCAGCAGGAAGGGCGCAGCCCCGATCGCAGTGCGGGAGAGCGAGCCCCCCAGCGCGGTGACCCGGAAGGTGGTGATGGCCAGGGGCGCGAGGCCGAACAGGGGGTGGGCGGCCCGGCGCAGGTGCCGCACGCTCCAGGCCAGCAGGCCGGCGCCCGCGGCCAGGGTCAGCGCCCAGGCGGCTGCGGGACAGTCCGGCCTGCTGGCCAGTTCGATGCCGCCCATGAACAGCGCAAAGCCCAGGCCACTGAGCACAAAGCCCACCGCGTCGAAGCGGGCCACCGCGGGCCGGGAAGGCGGACCCCAGCGCAGCAAGGCCACCCAGGCCATGAGCCCCAGCGGCAGGTTGAGCAGGAAGATCCACCGCCAGCCCCAGTGGGTGCTGATCCAGCCGCCCACCGGAGGGCCCAGGATGAAGGCCACCAGGCCGGGCCAGGTCAGGATGGCGATGGCCCGCACCAACTGGCTCTTGGGCAGGCCGCGCAGCACCAGCAGTCGGCCCACCGGCACCATCATCGCCCCGCCGATGCCCTGCAGCGTGCGCGCCAGCGTGAAGCTCCACAGGCCCTGGGCCGCGGCACAGGCCGCCGACGCCAGGGTGAACAGCACGATGGCCCAGGCAAACACCCGGCGCGCGCCGAAGCGGTCGGCCGCCCAGCCGCTGATGGGAATGAAGACCGTCAGTGCCACCAGGTAGGCGGACACGCCCACGGACAGATGGGCCGCGGCCTCGCCGAAGTCCGCCGCCATCGTGGGCAGCGCCGTGGTGATCACGGTGGCGTCCAGGTTCTCCATGAAGTAGGCCCCCGCCACGAGCAGGGCCACGGCCATGAAGTGGTCCGGGCGCCCGAGAGGGCGCCCGGCTTCAGACAATGTCGTCCACCACGCCGCCATCCACCCGCAGCGCCGCGCCGGTGGTGGCCGAGGCCTGCGGCGAACAGACGTAGACCACCATCGACGCCACCTCGTCCACCGTGGCCGCGCGCTGGATGATCGAGCTGGGGCGCTGCGTGCGCACAAAGCCGTTGAAGACCTCTTCCAGCGACTGGCCGGTGCGGGCCACCTCGTCCTTGAGCATCTCGGCCACGCCGTCGGACAGCGTGGGGCCCGGCAGCACGGCATTGACCGTCACCCCGCTGCCGGCCACCCGCTTGGCCAGGCCGCGCGAGAGGGCCAGCTGCGCCGTCTTGCTGACGCCGTAATGGATCATGTCGGCCGGGATGTTGCGGGCCGACTCCGAGGCGATGAACACCACGCGGCCCCAGCCCTTCTGCACCATGGCCGGCAGCAGCGCCCGCGACAGGCGCACGCCGGACATGACGTTGGTCTGCCAGTAGCGCTCCCAGATGGCGTCGTCGGTCTCGAAGAAGTCCTGCGGGCCGTAGATGCCGGCGTTGTTGACCAGGATGTCCACCGCCGGCACGGCCGCCAGCAGGGCGTCGGCACCGGCGGCGTCGCTGAGGTCGGCCACCGCGCCGCGCAGGCGGGCCCCGGGCAGGGCGGCCCGCAGCGACTGCAGGGCCCGGTCCACCGTGGCGGCGCTGCGGCCGTGCAGCACCACCTCGGCGCCGCTGTCGGCCAGACCGCGGGCGATGGCATGGCCGATACCGGCCGTGGAAGCGGTGACGAGGGCCACGCGGCCCGTGAGATCGATGTTCATGGGAATGCTCCTGAAGGTGAGAGTGTGACGTGAGGCGGACCGACCCGCTCAGAGGGCCACCAGGCCCATCTGCTGCAGCAGGGTCAGGTTGTCCTCGAGGTGCCAGTTCTCGGCGATGCGGCCATCCTGCACGCGGTAGATGTCGGTGGCGATGAAGTCGATGGCCTGCCCCTGGCCGGCGCGGCCGTGGAACTGCCCGCTGAAGTGGCCGGTGAAACGCAGATGGGACACCACCCGGTCACCGGAGACGATCATCTGCGCGATCTCGCAGCGCAGGTCGGGCACGGCCTGGCGAAAGCCCGCCGAGGCCGCCAGCGGCCCAGCCAGCCCCTGGGCGCGGCCGGGCGGCAGGGTGCGGTCCATGAAGTCCGGCGCCAGGGCGGCCCGGGCCAGCGCCTCCTCGCCGGTCGACCAGAAGCTGCCGTAGCGGCGCGCAGCCAGGATCTCGCGCTCGGCCTGGTTCCGGTCCAGGTGGGCATCCACCACCAGGGTGCGGGGCTGGATCAGCGCCTCCTCGGCGTGGGCGGGGCCGGCCAGGGCCAGCAGAGCGGCTGCGGCGGCCAGGGCGGCCGCGGTGGTCAGAAGGGTCAGCCCGGCGGGCCGTGAAGAAAGGCGGTGCATGTCGATGCGCTCCCTCGGAGTGGGTGACAGGAAGAGCCGGGATCCGGCATGGGGAGCAACTTTGATTTAACGTACTCACGAGATAAAGAACGCCATATCTCAAATACTTTCTTCACAGGCAAGAAGATGATCCGCATCGACGATCTGCAGGTCTTCGTCCAGACCGCCGAGGCCGGGAGCTTCTCGGCCGCAGCCCGGCAGCTGGACCTCACCCCGGCCCTGGCCAGCAGCGCGGTGCAGCGGCTCGAGCGCGAGCTGGGCCTGCGCCTGCTGGTGCGCTCCACCCGCAGCATGCGGCTGTCGGAGGAAGGCGCGCGCTACCTGCCCCATGCCCGCGCGGTGCTGGCCGCGCTGGCAGCCGGCCAGGAGGCGCTGGACCAGGGCCGCGCCGAGATCGCCGGGCCGCTGCGCCTGTCGGTGCCCTCGGACCTGGGGCGGCAGGTGCTGCTGCCCTGGCTGGACGCCTTCCAGGCCGAGCACCCCCGGCTACAACTGCAGCTGCGGGTCAGCGACCGCTTCACCGACCTCTTCCGCGCCGCGGTGGACGCCGGCATCCGCTACGGCCAGCTGGCCGATTCGGGCCTGGTCTCGCTGCCGCTGGCCGCGGACAACCGCCGCATCGCCTGCGCGGCCCCGTCCTACCTGGAGCGCCACGGCCGCCCGGCCACGCCGGCGGAGCTGCGGCAGCACAACTGCCTGCGCTATGTGATGGGCGAGCACACCCACGAGCGCTGGAGCTTCCACCTGCCCTCGGCCCAGGGCGGCCTGCAGACCGTGCCGGTGCACGGCGATCGGGTCAGCGACGACGGCGAGGTGGTGCGGCGCTGGGCGCTGTCGGGCCAGGGCATCGCCTACAAGTCGGCGCTGGATGTGGCCGAGGATCTGCGCACCGGACGCCTCGTGAACTTCTTTCCCCTGGACTGGGGCGAGCCCGCCCCGCTGCAGATGGTCTGCCCGGACCGGGCCAGCCTGGGCCCGGCCATCCAGCGCCTGCGCGACTTCCTGGTGGCGCGCTGCCAGACCGTGCTGAGCAGCCTGCCTGGCCCGGCCGACTGAGGGCCGACCTCGCCGGACCGGTGCGGTTCAGATGCCGGCCAGGTCCGCGGGCACGGCCTCGGTGCCCGTCACGCTGGCGGCCACCACCCGGTTGCGCCCCTGGCGTTTGCCTTCGTACAGGGCCGCGTCGGCACGGCGGATCACATCTGCAAACGAGCCGGCGCGCAGGGACTGCGCCACGCCGATGGTGACGGTCAGACGGACCGGCTCCCCATGGGCGCCCAGGGCGTCGTCGGCGATGGCACTGCGCAGGCGCTCGGCCAGCTGCACGGCCTGGGCCTCGTCGGTGTCGGCCAGCAGCAGCAGAAACTCCTCGCCGCCCCAGCGGGCCACCACGTCCGAGGCGCGGGCGGTGCGCGAGATCAGATCGGCCACATGCCGCAAGGCCTGGTCGCCGATCTCATGGCCCCAGGTGTCGTTGACGCGTTTGAAGTGGTCCACATCCAGCAGCACCACACTGAAGGGCCCGCCCTGGGGTCGGTCCAGCAGACGGGCCACCAGGGCCTCGCCGGTGGCCTGCACATGGCGGCGGTTGAACAGCTGCGTCATCGGATCATGCAGCGCCAGACGCACCATGGTGCTGTGCTGGCGGCTCACCAACGTGAAGAAGTGATAGACCAGCACCGCGGGCGCCAACCCCAGGGCCAGCAGGTTGATGTCCCGCAGACGCTGGAGGATCTCCGGGGTCGGCAGCTGCTGCGGTTCGGTGGCGGCCCGTTGTGCCCACCGTGCCGCGCTGGCCGCATCCAGCCACAGGGTCAACAGACAGGCCCCGGCCACCAGCAGCACCTTGGCCCACGGCGGCAGTCGCCCCGAGGTGACCAGGACCGGGGTGTAGGCCAGCAGCAGCGCGTGAAACAGGGCCGCGGGCCCATAGGTCAGGGCCAGCGCACCGATTGACACGGTGCAGGTGCTGATCAGCAGCAACAGCGCGCCGATGAAGCCCGGGTAGGAAGCCTGCCGCCCGAACCACGGCTGCAAGGCCACGGCCAGCAAGGCGATCAGGCCATGGTGCCACCAGTGCGGATCACCGACCCGCCACAACGCCACGGCATAGACGCAGGCGACGCAGGCGATGACCACCGCCGATCCGCGGATCGTGGTCCGGAAATTCTGGCGGATGAATTCGGAGGCCTCGTCGGGCACGAGGCAGCTCGGATCAGACAGGCTCACACGGCAGCACTCCAACCCCACGACGTCCTCGCCTGCGCTTCTGCGAGCACCAGGTCACGCTCGCTGGCAGTGTAAAGGCGCGCCGGGCGGGCCGGTTCAATCCCCGGCTGGCGATGATGGGGACGTGGTAGTTCCGTCCGGGGACGTCCGGTCAGCCTCGGTGGGGGGCACCCACTCGGCCCAGTCGGGACCGAACAGTTCCTCGGGATGCTGGGTGCGGTCGGAGCCGTTGCCGCAGGCCATGGCGTTCGCCGGGCAGTAGCGGTCACAGCCCCAGCAGGTCCGCTCGGGGTGGGCAGGGTGGAGCGGAAAACGCTTGGCCATGGCGGCAGTGTGCGCCCCGCGGGAGCGGGGCCGCTTGATGTTGGGCAAGCCGCCCAGGCCGCACCAGGCTGGGGCAAGGCGCCCAGGACCGGCCCGCTCCTGCACCGCGCCGGACCTGTTTCCCGCCTGCGCCCGATCCCGTCCCCGGTCCCAGGCCTGGCCAGGATTGGCATCCAAGTTGCTTCAGTGCTGGTCGAGACCCCCGGGGTGCTGCTGCCCCGCCCTCACCCGCTAACGACGGCGGTTTTCTGTTGGCACCGGTTCGCGCCGTGTGCCCCTCCCGATGTGCGCACGCTGGGCGTGTGCCGCTTCCCTTCGGAGCACAACATGAAGATCGTCGTCGCCGGCCACGGCATGGTGGGCCACCAATTCCTGCAAAGCCTGGCCGAGACCGGCCTGAAGGACGTGCAGGTCACCGTCCTGTGCGAGGAACCCCGCCCCGCCTACGACCGGGTCCACCTCTCCGAATTCTTCGCCGGCAAGTCCGCGCAGGACCTGTCCCTGGTCGAGCCCGGCTTCTTCGAGCGCAGCGGCTTCGACCTGCGCCTGGCCGCCCGTGCCGCCAGCGTGGACCGCCGGGTGCGCACCGTGACCACCGCCGAAGGCGAGGTGCTGCCCTACGACGTGCTGGTGCTGGCCACCGGCTCGGTGCCCTTCGTGCCGCCCATCGCCGGCCGCGAGCGGACGAACTGCTTCGTCTACCGCACGATCGACGACCTGGAGGCCATGCAGGCCGCCAGCACCAAGGCCCGGCGCGGCGTGGTGGTGGGCGGCGGCCTGCTGGGCCTGGAATGCGCCAAGGCCCTGCGCGACCTCGGCCTGGAAACCCATGTGGTGGAGTTCGCCCCGCGCCTGATGGCGGTGCAGGTCGACGAGAGCGGCGGCCGCGTCCTGCGCGAGAAGATCGAGGCCCTGGGCGTGCACGTGCACACCCGGCGCAGCACCACCCAGATCACCGACGGCGCCGAGCACCGCCACCGCATGGTGTTCGAGGACGGCAGCCACCTCGAGACCGACCTGATCGTGTTCTCCGCCGGCATCCGGCCGCGCGACGAGCTGGCCCGCCAGTGCGTGCTGGCCATCGGCCCGCGCGGCGGCGTGGTGATCGACGACCACTGCCGCAGCAGCGACCCGCATGTCTACGCCATCGGCGAGTGCGCGTCGTGGAACGAACAGACCTTCGGCCTGGTGGCCCCGGGTTACGAGATGGCCCGCGTGGCCGCGCGCCACATCGCTGGCGAGGCCTCGGCCGCCTTCGCGGGCGCCGACATGAGCACCAAGCTCAAGCTGATGGGCGTGGACGTGGCCAGCATCGGCGATGCCCATGGCAAGACGCCGCACTGCCGCAGCTTCTCCTTCACCGATGAGCTGAACGGCATCTACAAGAAGATCGTCGTCAGCGAGGACGGCCGCCAACTGCTGGGCGCCGTGCTGGTGGGCGACGCGGCCGAGTACGGCACGCTGCTGCAGATGGCCTTGAACGGCATCGCCCTGCCCGAACACCCCGAGGCGCTGATCCTGCCGGCCAGCGATGGCCAGGCCAAGGCCGGCCTGGGCGTGGACACCCTGCCCGACAGCGCGCAGATCTGCTCCTGCAACAACGTCAGCAAGGGCCAGATTGCCCAGGCGGTGGCCGACGGCGCCACCACCATCGCCGCACTGAAGGCCGGCTGCAAGGCCGGTGCCACCTGCGGCGGCTGCGTGCCCCTGGTCACCCAGGTCATGAAGGCCGAGATGGCCAAGCGCGGCCTGGCGGTCAACAACCACCTGTGCGAGCACTTCCCGCACTCGCGTCAGGAGCTGTTCCACCTGATCCGCGTGGGCCAGATCAAGACCTTCGAGGACCTGCTGGCCCAGCACGGCCAGGGCCTGGGCTGCGACATCTGCAAACCCGCCGCCGCCAGCATCTTCGCCTCCTGCTGGAACGACTTCGTGCTGCAGCCCGAGCTGGCCCCCCTGCAGGACAGCAACGACTACTTCCTGGGCAACATCCAGAAGGACGGCAGCTACTCGGTGGTGCCGCGCATGCCCGGTGGCGAGGTCACGCCCGAGGGCCTGATCGCCGTGGGCCAGGTGGCGAAGAAGTACGGCCTCTACACCAAGATCACCGGCGGCCAGCGGGTCGACCTGTTCGGCGCCCGCGTCGAGCAGCTGCCGCTGATCTGGGAGGAACTGATCGCCGCCGGCTTCGAGAGCGGCCATGCCTATGGCAAGAGCCTGCGCACCGTGAAGAGCTGCGTGGGCAGCACCTGGTGCCGCTACGGCGTGGCCGACAGCACCGGCCTGGCCATCGCGCTGGAGAACCGCTACAAGGGCCTGCGCGCGCCGCACAAGATCAAGTTCGGCGTCTCGGGCTGCACCCGCGAATGCGCCGAGGCCCAGGGCAAGGACGTGGGCATCATCGCCACCGACAAGGGCTGGAACCTCTACGTCTGCGGCAACGGCGGCATGAAGCCACGCCATGCCGAGCTGATCGCCAGCGACCTGACCCAGGACGCGCTGATCCGCCTGATCGACCGCTTCCTGATGTTCTACGTGCGCACCGCCGACCGCCTGCAGCGCACCAGCACCTGGCGCGACAACCTCGAAGGCGGGCTGGACTACCTCAAGGGCGTGCTGCTGCGCGACACCCTGGGCCTGGCGGCCGAGCTGGAAGCCCAGATGCAGCAGGTGGTGGACCGCTACCAGTGCGAATGGAAGACCGCCGTCACCACGCCGGCCGTGCGCCAGCGCTTCCGCAGCTTCGTCAACAGCGCCCAGCCCGACGAGCACATCGTGTTCGTGCAGGAGCGCGGCCAGATCCGTCCGGCCCGACCGGAAGAGCGTGCCGGCGCCACCCCCGCGGCGTCCACCGATCTCACCGTCTGACCCAGGAGCCCCGAACCATGGACACCCTCGTCTCCCATTGGACCGCCGCCTGCGCGGTCGACGACATCCTGCCGGACACCGGCGTCTGCGCCCGCGTGGACGGGCGGCACATCGCCATCTTCCGCGTCGGTCAGCACCAGTTCTTCGCCATCGACAACGTGGACCCGAAGGCCGGTGCCAGCGTGCTCTCGCGCGGCCTGGTGGGCAACCTGGGCGAGCACCTGGTGGTGGCCTCGCCGCTCTACAAGCACCACATCGACCTGCGCACCGGTGTGTGCCTGGAGTCGCCCGACTGGTCGGTGCGCAGCTACCCGGTGCTGGTGGAGGATGGCCGGGTGCTGGTGAACGCCGCGGCCGCCTGAGGGTTCCGGCCGGCCCCCATCTTGCGGACAATCGGGGCACCACTGCCCCGAGCCGCCCGCCCCATGCCGCTGTCCGCCTCCCCCTTCGTCCTGCGTGCCAAGCAGCTGGACATCGACGCCGTGCGGCACCTGGCCGCACGGGTGGAACTGGTCACCGTCATCGGCCAGCTGATCCACGCCCTGCAGCGCGAACGCGGGGCCTGCAGCATCTTCCTGGCCTCGCATGGTCTGCAGTTCAACGAGCAGCACCTGAATGCGCAGCAGGCGGCCACACCGCTGGAGCAGCAGCTGCGCAGCCTGTTCGACGCCCAGCTCGACCCCGCCCAGGGCGCCACCGCGCGGTTGCTGTCCCTGATGGCCTGGGTGCTGCTGGACCTGGACGCCCTGCACGAGCTGCGCCGGCAGATCGATCGCTGCCAGCCCAGCGCGCACGACAGCGTGGCGGCCTTCAGCCGGGTCATCGCCGGCCTGGTGGAGCTGGTCTTCCACCTGGCCGACAGCACCGTCCACCCCGGGGTGTCACGGCAGCTGGTGGCCTTCGTCCACCTGGTGCAGGGCAAGGAGGCCGCCGGCCAGGAACGCGCCGTGGGCGGCCAGCTCTTCGCCTCGGGCCAGGCCCTGCCGGTCGAGCAGGAGCGCATCACCCACCTGATCGACGCCCAGGAACGCAGCCTGGCGGTGTTCGAGGAGTTCGCCGATCCGGCCCTGCGTGCGCGCTGGCAACAGCTGCAGCTCACCCCCACCGTGGCCCAGTTGGAACGGCTGCGCCGCACGCTGTGCACGGCCCGCCCCGGCGCCGCCCTGGATGCCCAGCTGAGCGGGCGCTGGTTCGAAGTTGCCAGCGAGCGCATCACCGACCTGTGGCAGCTGGAGACCGAACTGGTGCAGGACCTGCGCCAGGCCTGTGCCCGGCAGCTGCTGCAGCTCCAGCAGGAGCTGCAGGACGCCGAGGGCCTGGTCCAGCGGCTGCGCAACACACCGCCACCGCACACCCATGCGGTGGTGGAATTCTTCGGCATCTCGGGCCACCCGGGCACGGTGCCGCTGCTGGCCCAGCCACCGGGCGAGGCCCCGCCCGACACCCAGGCGCGCGATGCCCAGGCCATGTCCTCCATGGTGGAGCTGCTGCAGGCCCAGACGGCCCGTCTGGCCAGCGTGGAAATGGAGCTGGAGGCCGCCAAGCGCGCCCTGCACGAACGCAAGATCATCGAGCGCGCCAAGGGCGTGCTGATGTCGCGCATGGGCCTGTCGGAAGAGGCCGCCTTCCGCGCCCTGCAGAAGACTGCGATGGACCAGAACCGCCGCCTGCTGGACGTGGCCGAGGCCACGCTCTCGCTGCCGGACCTGGCCTTTGCGCGCCCGCCCGCGCCCGCGGCGGACTGACGGCAGCCCCGCCTACACGCCGAATTTGGCACGCCGCGTGCTTGTGGTGAGGCCATCAAGCTAACGGCGGCTTGAATCCACCCCTGCCGGCCGCTGGGCTGCCTGCAGGTGGTGCGCGAATGTGTGGACAAAGGCGTCCATGCCTGCAACCGGTGCAAACCGGTCCAGGTGTGGGCGCCTTTTTTCATGCCCGGCTGCCGCCGGCATGGGCCGCACTGTCTCCTCCATGTCTGTCCTGAAGGAACCCACCATGGCCTACCTCGCCCCCGCCGAATTCGTGACCAAGATGGTCGATGCCGGTGAATCCAAGCTGCTGATGTCCACCCGCGACACCCTGATCCGCGCCTACATGGCCGGTGCCATCCTGGCGCTGGCCGCGGCCTTCGCGGTCAGCGTCAACGTCAACACCGGCAACCCGCTGATCGGCGCCCTGCTCTTCCCGGTGGGCTTCTGCATGCTCTACCTGATGGGCTTCGACCTGCTGACCGGCGTCTTCACGCTGGCCCCGCTGGCCGTGTTCGACCGCCGCCCGGGCGCCACCTGGGCCGGCGTGCTGCGCAACTGGGGCCTGGTCTTCGTCGGCAACTTCGCCGGCGCGCTGACGGTGGCCGTCTTCATGGCCATCATCTTCACCTTCGGCTTCACCGAGGCGCCCAATGCCATCGGCCAGAAGATCGGCAGCATCGGCGAGGCCCGCACCGTCGGCTATGCAGCGCACGGCGCGGCCGGCATGCTGACGCTGTTCATCCGTGGCGTGATGTGCAACTGGATGGTCTCCACCGGCGTGGTGGCCGCGCTGATGTCCACCTCGGTCTCGGGCAAGGTCATCGCGATGTGGATGCCCATCCTGGTGTTCTTCTACATGGGCTTCGAGCACTCCATCGTCAACATGTTCTTGTTCCCTTCGGGCCTGATGCTGGGCGGCCACTTCACGCTGATGGACTACTTCCTCTGGAACGAGATCCCCACCGTGCTGGGCAACCTGGTGGGCGGCCTGAGCTTCGTGGGCGCCACCCTCTACGCCACCCATGTGAAGACGGCGCCCAAGCGCGTGCTGGCCTGACGGGCCAGAATGGCCCCATGCCCCAGGAACTGCGCGTCTCGATCGGCCAGCACTCGCTGGCCGGGCCCAAGCCGGTCAACCAGGACTTCCATGGCGCGGTGGTGCCCACCGGCCCGAAGCTCGCCACCCAGGGCGTCGTGCTGGCACTGGCCGACGGCATCAGCAGCAGCCGCGTCAGCCAGGTGGCCAGCGCGGCCGCGGTGCGCAGCTTCCTGGAGGACTACTACGGCACCGCCGAGACCTGGACGGTGCGCCGCGCCGGCCAGTGCGTGCTGGAGGCCACCAACGCCTGGCTGCATGCCCAGACCCGCCGCAGCGACGCCCGCTTCGACCCGGACCGCGGCTATGTCTGCACCTTCAGTGCGCTGATCCTGAAGGGCCGCGAAGGCCACCTGCTGCATGTGGGCGACAGCCGCATCTACCGCCTGCATCCCCAGGCGCTGGAAGCCCTGACCCAGGATCACCGGGTGCGCCTGTCCTCGGCCGAAAGCCACCTGGCCCGGGCGCTGGGCGCGGACGCCGCGGTCGAGATCGACTACCGCAGCTGGCCGCTGGCCGAGGGCGAGGTCTACCTGCTGGCCACCGACGGCGCCTACGAACACCTCATCGCGGCCGACGTGCACGCCGCCCTGGCCCGGCACCCGGCCGATCTGGAGGCCTGTGCCGCGGCCCTGACTGCCACCGCCCTGGCACGCTGCAGCCAGGACAACATCACGGTGCAGCTGGTGCGCATCGAGTCCTTGCCACCGGCCGAAGCCCAGGCCGCGGCGGACGCACAGCGCCACCTGTCCTTTCCGCCGCCGCTGCAGGCGCGCATGCGCTTCGAGGGCTACACCCTGCTGCGCGAACTGCACACCAGCGCCCGCAGCCAGGTCTGGCTGGCCACCGACGACGCCAGCGGACAGCCGGTGGCCCTGAAGGTGCCCACCCAGGACCTGCGAACCGACGCCCAGGCCATTGACCGCTTCCTGCTGGAGGAATGGGTGGCCCGGCGCATCGACCACCCCCATGTGCTCAAGCCGGCCAGCGGTGAAGGCGACGCGCGGGTGCGCCAGCACCTCTTCGTGGCCATGGAGCACATCGACGGGCAGACGCTGGCGCAGTGGATGCGCGACCACCCCCGGCCCGGCCTGGCCGAGGTGCGGCCCTGGGTGCAGCAAATCGCCGCGGGCCTGCAGGCCTTTCACCGCAAGGAGATGCTGCACCAGGACCTGCGGCCCGAGAACCTGATGATCGACCGCACCGGCACGCTCAAGCTGATCGACTTCGGCTCGGTGCATGTGGCGGGCCTGGCCGAGGCCGGCCTCACCGAGCGCGACCCGGCGCTGGCCGGCACGCTGCAGTACCTGGCGCCAGAGTACTTCGTCGGCCAGCCGCCGGGCGTGGCCTCGGAGCTCTTTTCGCTGGCGGTGCTGACCTACCAGATGCTCAGCGGCCAGCTGCCCTACGGCCTGCAGGTGCCCCGGCTGCGCAGCCCGCGGGACCTGGCCGGCCTGCGCTACATCCCGCTGCGCCAGCACCGGCCCGACCTGCCGGCCTGGCTCGACACGGTGCTGGCCAAGGCCCTGCACCCGCAGCCCGCGCGTCGGCACGAAGCCCTGTCCGAGTTCACCCACGCGCTGGCTGCCCCGGACCCACGCTGGGCCGAGCCGGCCCGCGTGCCGCTGATCGAGCGCCACCCGGTGCGGTTCTGGCAGACCGTCAGCGCGGTGCTGGGCCTGACCCTGCTGGGGGTTTCAGCCGCCTGGATCCTGCGCTGAAGGGCACCACACCTCGCCAAACAGCCGCAGCGCATTGCCGCCCAGCACGCGGTCAACGACCGATGCGCCATGCCCGGCCCGGCCAAGGGCATCGGCCAAGCGCTCGAACTGGGACGGGCCTGTTGCGTCCGGCAGGAACAGACACACCTCGGGATCCTCGTCGGCCGAGGCCAGCCCGGCGGCCTGGCGGGCGCGCACCGCCTCGCCCAGAAAGCGCCGGTAGTTGTCCACATCGTCGACCGCCGTCAGCGTGCCATCGGTGCCCACGCCCACATGCTCGGTGCCGGCCACCTGCAGTGCATGGTCGATGTGTCGCACCAGGTCCTCCAACAGGGGCTGGCCCGCAGCACGCAGGAACGGCATGGCGTACAGGCCCACGACACCGCCGGCGTCGGCCACGCGCCGCAGATCTTCGTCCGCCAGGTTCCGGCGATGGTTCGCCAGGGCGCGACAGCCGGTGTGGGACACGATGACCGGGCGCTGGCTGGCCCGCACCGCCTCGGCCAGCGTCCGATCGCCCGCGTGGCTGAGGTCGATCAACACGCCCTGGGCGTTCATCGCCTCGACCATAACCTGCCCCAGCGCCGTGAGGCCGGTGTCTTCGTTGGCCAGGCAGCCGCAGCCCACGGCATTCACGCCGTTGTATGTCAGTTGCATCACCCGCACGCCCTGCGCCGCACAATGGGCCACCCGCAGGGGGTCAGCCCCCAGCATCTCGGTGTTCTGAAAGCCCAGCAGCACGCCCACCTGGCCCGCAGCCCGGCTTTCCACCAGATCGGACACGCCATCCACCTGACGCCAGGGGCTGTCCGGCCGGTCCAGAAACTGCCGCCACCGGGCCAGGTCGTCGCAGGTCTTCTGCCAGGCATCCCCGGGCCCCGTCACATGGCCCACAGTGATGCAGACCGCGGCCAGACCCGATGCCCAGGCATTGGCCTGGGCCCGCGCATCGACCCGGCCCGGCCCCTCGGGCGGCAGCTGCGACCAATCGCCTCGGCGCGCGGCCTCCAGCGCCAGGTTGGGGTTGGCCAGGCTGCCCTGCAGGTTGATCCAGGGGCTGGCCGGTCGCCGCAGCGCGCTCAGCCCATCCACACCAGGCCCAGGCCCACCAGCGCCGGCAGGGCCTGGATGTAGAGGATCTTGCGGCTGGCAGTGGCGGCGCCGAACAGGCCGGCCACCAGCACGCAGCCCAGGAAGAAGAATTGCAGCGGACGCGCCAGGGCCTGCGGGGCCAGCAGGCTCCACAGCAGGCCGGCGGCCAGGAAGCCGTTGTACAGGCCCTGGTTGGCCGCCATCACCTTGGTGAGGGCCGCGCGCTCGGGGCTCAGGCCGAAGGCCTTGCGGCCCATGGGCTTGTCCCAGAGGAACATCTCCAGCACCAGGAAATAGAGGTGCAGCAGGGCCACCAGGACCACCACCGCAGAGGTCAGCAAAGTCAGCATGGAGATGTCTCGCTGGAAATCGTTGTGGGAATGCGTGGTGAAGCGCGCCTGTGTCAGCGCTTGAGGGCACGGCCCAGGCGCTTGCGCACCTGCTGGCCGGTGGATTCAATGTCCTGCAGCAACCCGGGCAGGCGTTCGGCCACCTTGGCCGCCGTGCGGACCACGGCCTGTCCCCCCGTGCTCAGCCCCTTGCCCACCCCCTGCTGCAGGCTGCTGCCAGCCGCTTGCGCGCGGTGGCGGGCCAGCATCCAGGCCTTGGCCAGTTCGCCCGGGGGCGCCTGGGCCAGCAAGGCGGCCACCTCGTCCAGGGCCGCGGCCTCCTGGGGGGTGACCGGGCCGGCGGCTTCCAGCATCTGCCGCAGGCTCTGCACTACATCGGCGGCAATGGCCGCATGGTTGCAGTCGGGGTTGGCATGCAGGAAGACACTGCGCTCGCGAGCCATGCGGGCCAGGTCACCGGCCGAGGCCTCGCCGATGATGCGCACGATGGCCTGGTTGACGAAGGCCTCGTCCAGGCCCCACTCGCGCACCAGGTGCTGTTGCAGGTGATCGAGTTCGGCCCGCTCGATCTGGCCGTCGACCGCCGCCATGCGGATGGCCAGCGGGGCGATGAGGTCGAAGATCGCCAGGCCCAGCTGGTCCAGCGGTGTGTTCAGGTAGCGCGGGATCTCGATGACGCGCTCACCGCGCCGGTTGCCCAGCAGACGGTAGAGCCCATAGCAGGCACCGCCCGAGGCCAGCGCCGCGAAGGCCACCCAGCCGATGGGCGTGGCCGCCGTGCCCAGGCCCACCGCCCCCAGCAGGCCGCCGGGCGCGAAGAAGGTGGAGGCCACCAGGCTGGACTTGGCCACCGCCGCCCCGGTGCCCGCCGCGCCCAGCACATCCCAGATCTCCCGCGCCCGGTTGACGGCCCGCAGCGAGGCATCGGCCTGCTCGCCGATGGCCAGCTTGGCCTTGAAGCGCAACTCGTCGGCCACGACGCGGCTGGCCTCGATGGCCGGCATGGCGGTGGATGGGGATGGGGTGTCGGTCATGGTGGAGGGACACGGACGCGGTCCGCCGAGTGTATCGACGCCCCCCGCGTCCGTCCTCCGGGACCGCCCGGGCTCAGACCGAGAACCAGCGCGCCACCGCCGCCGGGGCGCTGGGGAAGTAGGCGTGCAGGAAGCTGGCCTGCAGGCGGCCCTGGCGGTGGACCGCCTCGGGCTGGCCGTGGTGGCGCTGGGCCTGGGTGTGGGCCAGTGGGGGCAGCGGGCTCTCGAAGCGGGCGTGGTGGAAGGTGTGGCCGCGCACCGTGCCCTCGGGCAGTTCCGCGGCGTGCAGGCCCAGGTTGACCAGGCGCGGGCTCATGCGCGCCTCGCCGGGCAGCAAGCCCCAGCCGGCATGGCGGGTGCCCTGGGCATCGGTCAGCCCCTCGGCCAGGGCCAGCATGCCGCCGCATTCGGCCACCAGGGGCAGGCCGGCGGCGTGGTGGGCCTGCAGGCTGCGGCGCGTGCGCTGGGCTGCGGCCAGGGTGGCGGCGTGCAGCTCGGGGTAGCCGCCGGGCAGGTAAACGGCGGTGGCGCCTTCGGGCACCGGCTCGTCGGCCAGGGGCGAGAAGAAGCACAGGCCCGCGCCCAGGCGCTGCAGCAGCTGCACATTGGCCGGGTAGAGGAAAGCAAAGGCCGCGTCCTGCGCGATGGCCACGCACTGCCCGCGCAGCGGCGCGCGCTGGTACACGGCCTGCTCGTCGGCATCGGGCTCGGGCCGGCCCCAGTCCACCTCGGGCGGCAGCGGCAGGTCCAGCGCGGCCAGGGCATCGGCCGCGCGGTCCAGCCGGGCGTCCAGGTCGGCCAGCTCGGCCGCCTGCACCAGGCCCAGGTGGCGCGAGGGCAATTCAAAGCCTGCCTCGCGCGGCAGCGCACCGTACCAGGCCAGGCCCGGCGGCAGGCTCTCGCGCAGCATCTCGGCGTGGCCGGGGCTGCCCACGCGGTTGGCCAGCACGCCGCTCACCGACAGTCCGGGCCGATACTGCTGCAGGCCCAGGGCCAGGGCGCCGAAGGTCTGGGCCATGGCCGCGGCCTCGATCACCGCCAGCACCGGCAGGCCGAAGGTCTGGGCCAGGTCGGCGCTGCTGGGCCGGCCGTCGAACAGGCCCATCACGCCTTCGACCAGCACGATGTCATGGTCCTGCGCGGCCTCGGCCAGCAGGCGCCGGCAATGGGCCTCGCCGCCCATCCACAGGTCCAGCTGCCAGCAGGGCTGGCCGCTGGCGCGGGCGTGGATCATCGGGTCCAGGAAGTCCGGCCCGGTCTTGAAGACCCGCACCCGCAGGCCCTGGCGCGTCCACCGCCGGGCCAGGGCCGCGGTGACGGTGGTCTTGCCCTGCCCGGAGGCGGGTGCGCTGACCATCAGCGCGCGGCAGCGCTCACCCACGCCCTCAGTCCTTGTTGGAAACGCCGGCCGACTCGAAGCTGGCCATCTCGTTGAGGAAGGCCACGGCCGCGCGCACCAGACCGTAGGCCAGCACCGCGCCGGTGCCCTCGCCCAGGCGCAGGTCCAGCATCATCAGGGGCTGGGCCTGCATGGCCTGCAGCATGGCCTGGTGGCCGCGCTCGGCCGATTGGTGGGCGAAGACGGCATAACCCAGCACCTCGGACGCCAGGCGCGAGGCCACCAGCATGGCGCTGCTGGTGATGAAGCCGTCGACCAGCACCAGCATACCCGCCTCGGCCGCGCCCAGCATGGCGCCGGCCATCATCGCGATCTCGAAGCCGCCGTACTCGGCCAGGGCCTGCAGCGGCTGATCGCGCAGCGCGCCGGTGCGTGCGGCCGCGCGGGCCAGCACCGCCTGTTTGCGCTGCAGGCCAGCCTCGTCCACGCCGGTGCCGCGGCCGGTGGCCACGTCCAGCGGCACGTCGGCCAGCTTGTGCAGCAGCAGCGAGGCCGCGCTGGTGTTGGCAATGCCCATCTCGCCGAAGGCCACCACATTGCAGCCCTGCTCGCGGGCCTCGCGCATCAAGGCGCGGCCCCGCTCCAGGGCGGCCACGGCCTGTTTGGTCGTCATGGCCGGCTGCACCGCGCTGTTGGCGGTGCCCGGGGCGATCTTGGCGTGCACCAGGCCCGGCACCTCGCCGAAGTCGTGGTTGACGCCGGCATCCACCACCTGCACCGCCAGGCCCTGGTCGCGCGCCAGCACATTGACCGCCGCGCCGCCACCCAGGAAGTTCATGACCATCTGCCAGGTCACGTCCTGCGGGTAGGCGCTCACGCCTTCCAGCGCGATGCCGTGGTCGCCGGCAAAGACGAACACCTGCGGCTGCGACAGCCGGGGCGTGAGGCTCTGCTGCACGCGGCCGATCTGCAGGGCCAGGGCCTCCAGCCGGCCCAGGGCGCCCAGCGGCTTGGTCTTGGTGTCGATCTTGTGCTGCAGGGCGGCGTCCAGCGCGGTGGACACGGGGGGGATGCGGACGATGAAGGCGGTCATGGCGTGGACTGGTGGAGTGAAAGTGGGGCGGCCGGGTTCAGAACTCGATGCCCGGCTGGGCGCGGATGCCCTGCTTGAAGGCGTGCTTGACGACCTTGATCTCGCTGACGGTGTGGGCGGCCTCGACCAGCTCGGGCGGGGCGCCGCGGCCGGTCACCACCACATGCTGGCCCGCGGGCCGCGCGGCCAGGTCGGCCAGCACCGTGGCCACCGGCAGGTAGCCGTGGGCCAGCACGATGTTGAGCTCGTCCAGCACCACCAGGTCGATGTCCGGGCGCTGCAGCAGGCCGCGGGCGATGGCCCAGCCGGCCTCGACGCGTTCGACGTCGCGGGCGCGGTTCTGCGTCTCCCAGGTGAACCCTTCGCCGGTGACGTGGAACGCCACCTCGTCGGGGAAGCGGCGGAAGAAGCGCTCCTCGCCGGTGGGGATGGCGCCCTTGATGAACTGCACCACACCCACGCGCCCGCCGTGGCCCAGGGTGCGCGCGGCCATGCCGAAGGCCGAGCTGCTCTTGCCCTTGCCGGGGCCGCTGAGCACCAGCAGCAGGCCGGTGTCCTGGTCGGCTCGGGCGATGCGGGCATCGACGGCCGCCTTGTGGCGCTGCATCTTGGCCTTGTGGCGGGCTTCGCCGTCCTCGGGCGAGGTGGGGGTGTCGGGGTTCGCCATGGGATCTTTCAACAACGGTGGCGGCGTGGCGTTCAAGCCGGCAGCCACCAGCGGCGGCCGTCGATCTCGCGGCAGCGCAGGGGGTGGCCGAAGGCGGCCGAGAGCGTGTCCTCGCGCATCACCTGCTCGACCGGGCCGGCCAGCGCCGTGCCGCCCTGCCCGTCCAGCAGCAGCGCATGGGTGGCCACGCGCTGGGCCAGGCTGAGGTCGTGCACCGAGACGACCAGGGCGCGGCGGCCGGCGCGCACGTCCTCGGCCAGCAGGTCCAGCATGCGCAGCTGCTGGGCCAGGTCCAGGTGGGCCAGGGGTTCGTCCAGCAGGGCCAGCGGCGGGTCCTGCGTCAGCAGGGTGGCCAGGGCCACGCGCTGGCGCTCGCCGCCGGAGAGCGTGGTCACGTCGCGGCCCTCGAAGCCGGCCAGGCCCACGCGGGCCAGCGCGGTGCGGGCCAGCGCGGTGTCGGCCTCGCCCTCCCAGTGCCAGCGCGACAGATGCGGGTGGCGGCCTTGCAGCACCACGTCCAGCACCGGGGCGGGAAAGGCGTCCACCACCTGCTGGGGCACGTAGCCGCGCCAGCAGGCCAGCTCGGCCAGGGGCCAGGCCGCCAGCGGGTGGCCGGCCACCGCCAGCGTGCCCTCGGCCGGGGGCCGGGCGCCGGCCAGGGTGCTGAGCAGCTGGGTCTTGCCCGCGCCGTTGCGGCCCAGCAGCACCCAGCACTGGCCGGCCTGCACCGCCAGGTCCAGGCCGCGCAGCAGCCAGCGCGCGTCGCGGCCGGGCCCGGGCACCTGCACGCCCAGGCCCTGCGTCTGCAGCAGCGGCGCCCCAGGAATGGCGGCCGGGGAGCGGCTCATCCGCGCCCCCGACGACTCAGCAGCACGATGAAGGTGGGCGCGCCCACCAGCGCGGTGATGACGCCCACCGGCAGTTGCAGCGGGTCCACCAGGGTGCGTGCCAGCGTGTCGGCCGCCAGCAGAAAGACCGCGCCGGTCAAGGCGCTGGCGGGCAGCAGCAGGCGCTGGTCGCTGCCCAGCAGCAGGCGCAGCGCATGCGGCACCACCAGGCCGACGAAGCCGACCGAGCCGGCCACCGTCACCGCAGTGGCGGCCGCGGCGGAAGCGCTCAGGTAGATCAGCGCCCGCACCCGCCGCACCGGCACGCCCAGCATCTGGGCCGGGCCGGGGCCGCGCAGCAGCAGGTTCAGGTCGCGGCCGAAGGGCAGCAGCAGCGCCAGCAGCGCCAGCGGCAGCAGCAGCACCGGGGCGGGCACATCGGTGCCGGAGAGGTCGCCCATCATCCAGAACAGCATGCCGCGCAGCTGTTCGCTGGGCGCCAGGCTCAGCACCAGGCTGACGCCGGCCATGGCCATGGACGACAGCATCACGCCGGTCAGCAAAAGGCGCGGCGTGCTGTCCTGGCTGCTGGCGGCCTCCAGCCGGCCCAGGTCGTGCCGGCCCAGCAGGAAGACGATGGCGACGGCCGCCAGCGCCCCGGCGAAGGCCCCGGCCTGCACGGCCAGGAAGCTGCAGCCCAGCGCCAGCATCAGGAGCGCCCCCAGCGCGGCCGAGCCCGACAGGCCCAGCACATAGGGGTCGGCCAGCGGGTTGCGCAGCAGCACCTGCATCAGCGCGCCCGAGAGCGCCAGCAGCGCACCGGTGCTGAGCGCGGCCAGGGCGCGCGGCAGGCGCAGCCGGTGCAGGATTTCGGAGGCCATGCTGCCGTCGGGCTGCCACAGCAGGCGCGGCAGGTCGGCCCAGGCCAGGGCGTCGCTGCCGCTGGCCAGGGCCCAGGCCAGCACCACCAGGGCCAGGGCCAGCAGCAGGCCCAGCACCCGCAGGGTGCGGGCCGCCGTCAGGGGGGAACGGGTGGCGTTCATGGGCAGATCAGCGGGTGTCGGCCTGGGCCACCCAGCGCACCGGGGCGTCCAGGCGGAACTGCAGGGCCACGCGCACGGTGCTGGCCACGGCCTGCCCGTCCTGGCGGGCCGGCTCGAAGCGCCACAGCCGCACCGCGTCGCGCGCGGCGATGTCCAGCAGCATGACGCCCGAGCGGGCGTCCCAGCGCACCGCGCTCACGCGGCCCTGGGCATCCACCTCGACCGCCAGGCGCACCAAGCCTTCCAGGCCGTCCTCGCGGGCGGCTTCGGGGTACGGCGGCAAGGCATTGCCCGGCAGCGCACGGGCGGCATGGTTGACGCCGGCGGCGGCCGCCAGCGTGGGCGCGGAAGCGGCGCTGGCCGCCTTCTCACCCGAAGGGCCCGCGACGCCCGCGGTGTGAAGCGGCGCAGACACCGGGCCCGGGGACGCGGCCGCCATCACGGGGAGGGCCTGGGGGAGCCTGTCCGCGGCAGCCATGGGCGCCGTGGCTGCCGGTGTCCGTGTGATGGGCAAGGACGACCCGCCGTCCCGCAGGTCCCGGTCCCCGGCCGACTTCGGCGGCGGCAGGGCTCGCAGCGGGCTCGGTGCCGGCACGGCGGGGGCCGCGGCCAGGGCCGGCAGCGTGACCATCACCAGTTGCCCCAGGGGCGCGGCGGGCTCAGGGGCTGGCCGCCCACCCGCGCCGGGGCCCCAGACCGCCGCGGCCAGCACGCCATGCACCAGCGCCACCGCCGCCAGGGCGGTCACGCGCCGGCGGCCCGTGCCGCAGGCCGGACGGTTCGAAGGCGGGGGCACGGTCGCGAAGGGCATGGTGCGCAGGCGGCGGGCGGACCGGGAGGACGCGCTCAGCCGATCAGAGGGCCGGCGTCCAGCGCAGGGTCACCTGGCCTTCGCGGCCCGGCGCGCTGTAGCCCTGGGCCGTGGTGTAGTGCTTGTCGCCCAGGTTGTTCACCCGCGCTTCCAGGCGCCACTCGGGCGTGAAGGCCCAGCTGCCGAACACGGCCACCAGGCCGTAGGCCCCCATGGCGCTGCTGGCGGGTTCTCCGGGCGCATCGAAGCGGCGGCCCACCCAGTCAAGGTCGGTGCCCACCTGGGCCGGGCCGGCGTTGTGGCTCAGGTGCAGGCCGCCGAACACCCGGGCGCGACGCGGCAGCAGGTCGTTGTCTTCCGTGTTCAGCGGGGCCTGCCAGGTCAGGTTGGCCTTCAGGCGGGTGTCGCGGTCGATGCGGGTCGACAGGTTCAGGGCCAGGCCACGGATGCGGGCGTGGCCGGTGTTCATCGGGGTGTAGATGAAGTTGTTGGGATCGGTCTCCACCCAGGTGATCAGGTTGCGGATCCGGTTCTGGAACACGGTGGCGCTGACCAGGGTGCTGCCGGCAGTCCAGTCCAGACCCGCCTCCAGATTGCGACTCTCCTCGGGCTTCAGGTCGGGGTTGCCAGAAGAGCCATAAGGATCGACGTAATAGAGGGCGTTGAAGGTCGGGGCATGGAAGGCGCTGCCCCAGCTGGCGCGCAGGCGCCACTGGCTGTCCAGCTGCCAGCCCCAGCCCAGCTGGGCGGTGGTGTGGTGGCCGAACTGGCTGTTGCGGTCCTCGCGCACATCGGCCTGCAGCGCATGCTCGCCAATCTGCCCCTTCCAGCCCACCAGGCCGCTGCGCACGGTGCGCTCGTCCACGGCGTAGTCGGTGGTGCTGTCCACGCTCTGCTTGAGCCACTCCAGGCCCACGGTGGCCGTGCCACCAAAGGCGGCCAGGCGGTTGAGCCAGCTGGCCTGGTCTTCGCGGGTGTCGAAGGTGCTCGGGTAGTTGCTGTGGCTGTTGGACTGGTCCAGCGAGCGGGCGATGCTCAGCTCGCTGCGCCAGCTCTGGGCCAACTGACCGTTCCAGTGCGCCCCCAGGGACTGGGTGACGGTGTCGGCGTAGCTGTCGCCAGTCGGACCATCGTCGATCCGGCCCTTGCTGGCGCTGCGCAGCCACTGCACGCCCACCTCGTGGTCGGCATTGAGCTGCTGGGTCAGGCGCAGCTGGCCGCCGCGCTGCAGCAGGCCGTCGCGGTCGGGGTTGTAGTTGTAGGTGTTGTCCGGCGTGGTGGCGTTGATGCCGTCGGTGCTCAGGTAGTTCAGGCCCAGCGAAAGCTGGGTGCCTTCGCCCAGGGCGGCGGCATAGCTGGCCGCGGCCTGGCGCAGGTCGTGGCTGCCGGTGGTCAGGGCCACGGAGGCGCCTGGCGAACGCTTGGCGCTCTTGGTGAAGATCTGGATCACGCCGCCGATGGCGTCGGAACCGTACAGGCTGCTGGACGGTCCGGGCAGCACCTCGATGCGGTCGATCAGGGCCAGGGGAATGGATTCGAAGGACGCGGTGCCCAGCGTGGCCGAGCCGATGCGGACACCGTCGATCAGGACCACGGTGTGGTCGCTGTTGGCGCCGCGGATGAAGACGCTGCTGCTGCTGCCCAGGCCACCGTTCTGGGTGATCTCGACGCCCCCCAGGGTGCGCAGCAGGTCGGTGACGGAAGCGGCACCGGACTGGCGGATGTCCTCGGCGGTGATGACGGTGACCGGCCGCACGGCCTGCGCAGCCGATTCGGGCATGCGGCTGGCAGTGACGACGTAGTCGGTCGTGTCGGAGGTGGGAAGGTTCGTGCCCGCGGTCTGGGCGTGGACGAACACGGGCGCGAACAGCGCCACGGCAAGCGCGACAGGTGTGCGCAGGAACATGAGAGGACTCGCTCGAACAGAGCCGGCAGCTGGCGGCGGCGGGCCTGTTCAGCAGGCAGCACACCGGACACGACAGCCATCGCGGCCACGCGACGACCGGCTTCCCCGCAGGTCGTCACCCCATGGCGGAGGTGCCAAGGCACCCCACCCCCCGTTGGCCGGTATCCGGGCTGGCGGAACGACCCGTGCAGTCTTCCCGAGGGGATCACCCTCAGTGACCAGGTGCACGAGCGGCGGTGCGGGAGGACTGCTCCCGGACACCACGTCCGCTTACCGTTGCGGGGGCAGCGCAGGTTGGACGCATCTCGCGGAGAGTTGCCTTCCTGCTTCCCGTTTACCCCGAGCCATCAGAAGAATGGCCCAGGCACCAACAGCGTCGGAGTTTAGCACCGGCCCCTGGCTGGACCGCCCCGGGGCGGTCAGGTGCCGTTGTAGCGGCCGGGCCGGTGGTTGATGGCGATGAACAGGCCCATCACGACCGCGCCCAGCACCGAATAACCCAGCTTCGGCGGCGGCAACACCGCCGCCGCGGTGGCCAGCACGGCCAGGTCCATGGCGATCTGGATCTTGCCGGCCCGCCAGTGGCGCGACTGCTGCAGATACAGCGAAATGACCGTGGCCCCGCCCAGGCTGGCCCGGTGCCGCGCCAGAAACAGCACACCCGAGCCCAGCAGCAAGCCGCCCAGGATGGCGGCATAGGCCGGGTGCAGGCGGTCGATGGCGAAGAGCGCGGGCGAGAACTCCGTCATCAGCGACAGCAGCGTGATGGCACCAAAGGTCTTGAGCGTGAACTCGCGGCCCATGTGCTTCCAGGAGAAGCCATAGAACGGCAGGTTGATCGCGAAGAACAGCTTGCCGAAGCTGATGCCGGTGAGGTGGCTGAGCACAAAGGCCGCCCCGGCCGTGCCGCCGGTGATCATGCCCACCTGGTTGAACAGGATGAGCGCCAACGAGATGAACAGGGTGCCGGTGAAGATGGCCTGGGCATCCTCGAAAGGGGTGTGGGGAGACGGCGCGGTGAGATCGGACATGCGAAAGCTGAGGCAGGAACCGTGCCCACCCGCAGGCGCGGCACAATCCCCGCATGATCGCCGATTCCGCGGAGAACTCAGTAGAAACCCTAGCCGTCATTGACTTCGAAACCACCGGCATGGGCCCTCAGCAAGGCGCCCGCGCCACCGAGATCGCGGCCGTGCTGCTGCGCGGCGGCCAGGTGGTGGGCCACTACCAGAGCCTGATGCGCTCGGATGTGCGGGTGCCCCCCTTCATCGAGCGCCTGACCGGCATCAGCAACGCGATGCTGGCCCAGGCTCCGCCCGCGGAAGAGGTGATGCGCGAGGTGCTGGACTTCGTCGGCGACTGCCCGCTGGTGGCCCACAACGCCGCCTTCGACCGCGGCTTCTGGCTGGCCGAGGCCGCCCGTGCCGGCCGCCCGCTGGGCGAGGGCCCGGGCTTTGCCTGCACGCTGCTGCTGAGCCGACGCCTGTTCGACCAGGCGCCCTCGCACCGGCTGAGCGACCTGGCCGGCTGGCTGGGCCTGGCCCGCGACGGCCGGGCCCACCGCGCCCTGTCCGACGCCACCCTCACCGCCCATCTGCTGGCCCGCCTGCAGGACGAGGTGGTCCGCCGCTTCGAGGACCGGCTGGGAAACGGGCAGGCCGGGCACGCCACCCTCTGCCGCCTGCAGCGGGCGCCCCGCCACCGACTCGACCAAGCCCTGGGCGCCCGTCCGGCCGCCGCGGGCGGCACCCTCTGTCACACCGGGCCGGATAATCCCCTCTGATCCGACGCCATGTTTCCGGTGGGTATCCGCCGGGAACCTGTGGCCCGGAAACCGAGTCCTTGGGAGCATGAACATGAATCTGCCACGCGCCCGGTGGCGCCAAGCCGGCCTGTGGGCCAGCCTGCTGCTGGCCCTGACGGCCACCGGCTGCAGCACCGAGACCCGCAAGGCGGCCTCGGTCTACCAGAACGAACACTTCAAGGCGGATGAGACCTTTTCCCGGCTGTTCGATTCGGATGCCACCTCCACCTGCGAAGCTGCCCGCCTGGCCCTGCTGAGCCAGGGCTATGTGATCAACACGGCCAACAAGGACGTGGTGACCGGCAACAAGCGCTTCCAGCCCGACGGCGAGATGCATGTGGAGATCAACTTCACCGTGACCTGCGCTGCCGACCCGCGCGAGCCCAAGCTCTCCACGGCCTTCGTCAACGCGGTGCAGGAGCGCTATGCGCTGAAGAAGGCCTCCACCTCGGCCAGCGTGGGCCTGCCCGTGGGCTCGTTCTCCATCCCCCTGTCCTCGTCGGACGACTCGCTGGTGCGGGTGGGCAGCGAGACCATCCCCGCCGGCAGCTTCTACGACCGCTTCTTCGCCCTGGTGCAGCGCTACGTGCGCGAGCAGGCCTGCGGCGACAGCAGCGACAGCGACGGCGGGCGCTGCAGCGACGCCACCGCCCGGGGCAAGTAAGCCCGCCGGTCGGCGACCGGCAGGGTTCCGCAAGCGGAATCAGGAAGGGATCCACCCCGCATTTCGCCGAGTTGGATCAGGTCAGCCTGTCGAGAATTCAGGCATCCCTGACCAACTTCGGCCCACGATGTCCCTGCCCGCTTCGCAAGGCGCTCCTCGGCGCACGCTCGACTCCGGTTTCGGCGAGTTCTTCCGCTACCACGGTTGGTTGGCCCCGGGCGTGCGGCTGTTCCGGCGCTTGAGTTTTCCCGGCAAGGCGGCCTGGGTGTCCGTGGCTTTCATGATCCCGCTGGTCGTGCTGATGGGCTACCTGTGGCGCGATGCACAGAACCAGGTGCGTGCCACCCGGATGGAACAGGACGGGTTGCGCTACGTCGGCACGGCCATCGATCTGCTGCATGCCGCGCAGGCCCGCCGCCTGGCGGCCGTCGAGCAGGGGCCCGAACTGACTCAGCTGCAGCAGCAGGTGCAGAGCAGCTTCGACAAGCTGGAAGCCGCCCAGCGCCAGCACGGCGCGGACTTCAACACCGCGGAGAGCTTCGAGAAGCTGCGCAGCCTGCACGGCCCTCTGCAGACCCAGCCCACGGCCGGCAGCCCGGATGAGACCTTCGAGCGGCAGGACGCCTACGTCTCGGCGCTGCTGACCCTGGTGCGCGAGATCACCGACGGCTCCGGCCTGATCCTCGATCCCGAGGGCGACACCTACCACATGGTCGCCTTCTCGCTGGTGCGTGGCCCGCGGCAGTACGAGAACACCGCGCGCCTGCTGGCCCTGGGGCACCTGGCGCTGTCCAGCCAGCAGATGACACCCGAGCGGCGCACCCGCCTCGATGAGTGGCAGACCATGCAGCAGTATCTCGACGACGATGTCGAGAACGAATACGCCGAGGGCATCGAGGCCCACCCCGAGGTGGCAGCCCAGTACGACATGAAGGGCACCGACGCGGCCTCGGACGCCTTCCGCCAAGCCATCGACACCCAGCTGAAGGCCGGCCAGCTCAGCGGCACGGCCGCCGAGTTCCAGCAACTCGGCCAGGCCGCGGTGGACAAGCAGGCCGCCCTGTGCGTGGCCGTGGCCCAGCGCCTGCAGGACCGACTGCAGGCCCGCATCGACGGCCTGTGGCGCACCTTCTACCTGGAACTGGGCATGAGCCTGTTCTGCCTGGCCATTGCCGCCTACCTGCTGCTGGCCTTCTACCGGGTGATGATGGGCGGTCTGCGCGAGGTGTCCGAGCACCTGCGCCAGATCACCCAGGGCAACCTGACCACCGCCCCCACCCCCTGGGGCAAGGACGAGGCCGCCCAGCTGATGACCACGCTGGGCGAGATGCAGGCCAGCCTGCGACGCATCGTCGCCACGGTGCTGCAAGGCTCGGCCACGGTGCAGACCGCCTCGCGCGAGATCGCCTCGGCGTCCCAGGACCTGTCCCAGCGCACCGAGCAGAACGCGGCCAACCTGCAGGAGACAGCGGCCAGCATGGCCCAGATCGCCGAATCGGTGAAGGGCGCGGCACAGCATGTGCACTCGGCCGCCAGCAGTGCCAGCGCCAACGCCGAGGCCGCCCAGCGGGGTGGCGAGGCGATCAGCGAGGTGGTGCGCACCATGGAGGACATCCAGGCCGCCTCCGCCAAGATCGGCGAAATCATCGGCGTGATCGATGGCATCGCCTTCCAGACCAACATCCTCGCCTTGAACGCCGCGGTGGAAGCCGCCCGCGCCGGCGAGCAGGGTCGCGGCTTCGCGGTGGTGGCCGCCGAGGTACGCGCCCTGGCCGGCCGCTCCGCCACGGCCGCCCGCGAGATCAAGAGCCTGATCCAGAGCAGCATCGAGAAGGTGGAGAGCGGCACCCAGGTGGTCACACGCGCCGGCGAGATCATGCAGGACGTGGTGAGCAACGCCGGCCAGGCCAGCGGCCTGATGGGGACGCTGGCCGAGTCGGCGCGTGGCCAGTCCCGCAGCATCGGCGAGGTCGAATCCGCTGTGCAAGCCCTGGACAGCGCCACACAGCAAAACGCGGCGCTGGTGGAGCAGACCACCTCGGCCGCCACCTCGCTGGCCGACTCGGCCCACCAGCTCAGCCAGGAAGTGTCCTTCTTCAAGCTGGCCTGAGCGGCCACCGTGCATTCCCCACCCCTTCCGCATCTGTGGAGGGGGCAAACGGCCTGACCCGGACTAACTTGACGGCAAACGTCTTTTCATTTGCCGGAGTCCGCCATGTCAGGAAAACCCACCTCCTTCACCCGCCGCCGCAGCATGGGCGCCGCCTTCGTGGCCTTGCTGGCCCCCGCCGAAGTCCTCGTGGGCTGCAGCGGCGACAGCAGCACACCTGAAGCTGCCGACACCGTGCTGCGCAACGGCTATGTCTACACCGTGGACGGCAGCGACTCGGTGCAACAGGCCGTGGCCGTGCGCGATGGCCTCATCGTCCACGTCGGCAGCAACAGCAGCGCGGCCGCCTACATTGGCTCCAACACCCAGGTCGTCGACCTGGCCGGGCGCATGCTGATGCCCGGCTTTGTCGATGCCCACATGCACCCCCTGGCCGGTGGCCGCGCCCTGCTCCAGGCCAACCTGAACTACGCCCCGCTGACCCGCGCCCAGATGCAGACCCTCATCCAGGGCTTCCTGGACAGCACGGCCGACCAGGAGCCCGACACCTGGCTGGAGGTGGTCAACTGGGATCGCCAGAGCACCCAATCGCTGGACACCGACCCGACCAAGGAGACGCTGGATGCGCTGCACACCAGCCGCCCCATCCTCGTGCGCTCGTCCGACTTCCACACGGTGCTGACCAACAGCCGTGGCCTGGCCCTGGCCGGCATCACCCGGGACACGCCCGACCCCACGGGCGGCAGCTTTGACCGCGACGCCGACGGCAACCCCACCGGCATCTGCGAGGACGCCGCGAGTTGGGCCGTGTCGGCTGTCATTCCGCCCGACACCGAAGCCGATCAGCTCAACCAGGCCCGCGCCGCGCTGGCCCAGATGCGCAAGTCGGGGATCACCTCCTTCATGGACGCCGCCGCGGGCGACGCCCAGGGGGCGGCCTTCACCGCGCTGCAGAAGTCCGGCGAGCTGACCGCTCGCGCCTTCTTCGCCATCCAGATCGCGCCCGAGGATGCCGCCGCCGACCCCCGCGCTGCCGTGGCCGCCGCCGCAACGCTGGCCAACACCTATGACCAGGGCGAACCTCAGGTCACCCCCGGCATCCGCTTCCGCCACCTCAAGCTGTTCGGCGACGGCGTGGTCAACGCCCCGGCGGACACCGGCGGCCTGCTCACGCCCTACTTCACCAACGCGGGCACCGATGCCGAGCCGAACTGGGTGCCTGGCACCAACACCGGGGCCGACTACTTCCCGCCCTCGGTGCTCAACCCGCTGATGGCCGCCATTGCCAGCAGCGGCTTCGACCCCCACGTCCATGCCACCGGCGAGCGCACCGTGCGGCAGGTCCTGGACGCCGTGGCGAACGCCCGCACCCAGGTGTCCAGCACCACCTTCCGCCCGGTCATCGCCCACAACGAAACGGTGGCCGTGGCGGACTATCCCCGCTACGCCCAGCTGGACGTGATGGCCAGCTTCGCCTTCCAGTGGGCACAGCAGGCGGGCTATTCGGTGGGTGACACCCAGTACCACCTGGGCGAGGACCGCTTCCAGCGCATGGAGCCCTTCGGCAGCGTGCGCAACGCCGGGGCCCGGGTGGGTTTTGGCAGCGACTGGCCGATCGACCCCATGGACGAATTCCTGGCCCTCAAATGCGCCGTCACCCGTTCCGGCGACCCGCAAAACCCCAACAGCGCCGCCTACACCAACCCCGCCTACACAGGCCCCATCAACAGCGACCCGGCCCTGAGCCGCGCCGACACGCTGCGCGCCATCACCATGAACTCGGCCTGGCAGCTGCGCATGGAGGAAAACATCGGCTCCATCGAAGTGGGCAAGTACGCCGACCTCATCGTCCTGGAGAACAACTTCATGCTGGCCAGCGACGAGGCCCTGGGCCGCAACTCGGTGCTGCTGACCATGGTGGGCGGCACCGTGGTGATGGGCACGGGGGATTACGCGACTCTCAGCGCCACCCTCAGCACCAGCCGCGCCCGGCAGATCGAGCAAGCCCTCAGCTGGGGGGCCTACAACCCCTACGCTTGCCAGTGCGGCATGCCCCACAGCACCTTGCCGCGGCAGGCCTGATCGCCCACCAACTGGCCCACTAGCTGGCCGTGGCCCCGTCAAGTGCGGCCAGGCGGTGGATCAGCGCAACCCGGCTGCCCACGCCCAGGCGCTGGTAGGCGTCACGCAGGTAGGTGCGCACGGTGGCCGGGCTCAGGCCCAGTTCCTGGGCAATGGCCTTGTGCGACTGGCCCTGGGCAAAGCGCCAAGCCACGGCATGCTCGCGGGGCGGCAGGGGGCCGACCGAGGCCGGCCCGAGCGACAGCGCCAGCAGCTCGCCCTGGCGCTGCACCCGCAGCGCCTCGCGCCCGCCCAGGGGCAGCAGCCGGGGCGCCGGGCCGGTGGAGGTCAGCCACTCCCCAGGCAGCACCTCGCCCTGCCAGTCCTGCAGCTGCCGGGCCAGGGTCTGGGCCACCGAACGGCCGAGGTAGATCAGGCGGCCCTGGGCATCGCACAGCGCGCGCTGGTCGCCCTCCCCGGCCTGGGACAGGCCCAGCAGATCCCAGACCCGCTGCTGCCACAGCTGCATCAGATGCTGGCAGAACTCGCCGAAGACCATGGCCTCCAGCTCGCTGAACGCCCGTTCGTGCTCGCCCCGGTAGACCGAGACGAAGAAGCGGAAACCGCTGGCCGGCAGGTCCATCGAGATGGCCATGGCATGGAAGATGTCGTGCCGCCGCGAGAAGGACTCCAGCGCGTCGCCGGCCGAGCGGTGGCCGCTGGAACGGCAGACCTGGCCCAGGTGCCGCAGCGACTGCCGGGCAAACCGGTCGGCCTGGCCGACCTCGTTCCATTCCGCCCCGAAGGACAGGGCCAGGTGCAAGCTGCCATGCAGCCAGTTGGTGGGCGGTGCGTCGTCCAGCCCGGCAGAGCACTGGCCCCACCAGGCGCGCGAGAAGGGCACCAGCTCGGCCAAAGGTGCCAGGGCCTGGGCCAGCCAACGGGCCGACATGGGTTGCCGGGCCTGGCCCTGCAAGGCCATCACCTGCCGGCTGAAGGCCTGCACCCAATGGCCGGCCAACATGCCGGACCGCGCCCCGCCGCCTGCTGCGGCACTGCCAATCACCACCACCGTCTGCACCCCTGCCCCCTCCCCAGGGAGCCCATTGCAGGGAGCAAGGCTAGCAAGTTGCGGGCCGCCCGGCAGCGCCCACAAACCCGGGGTCAGCGCCGCGCTCGCCCCCCCTGGCGCATCTGCCACAGCGGCTTCTTGCCCTTGAGCTGACGCTCGATGCCGTCGTTGAGCCGGCTGCGCAGGCCCACCACCTCGTCCACCTGGCCGTAGATGCCCGGGAAGCGCAGGTCCAGCCACAGCCACAGCGTGCAGGTGCGCAGGGCCTGCTCCATGCGGTCCAGGCGGCTGTGCTCGTCCACCCCGTCCAGCACCGAGGGCCGGCTGACGCTACCTTTCTGCGCATGCTCCCAGGCCCAGCCCAGGAAGTCCTGCACCAGGGTCTCGGTGCGGGCGTCGACCGGCGCCTGGGCATAGACGAAACGGTCGCGCAAGCTCAGGGTGGCGGCGTTGCGGTCCAGCTCACCAGCCAGGTCCAGCATCTGCTCCAGCTCCGCCACCTCGAAGTGGGCGTTGTCCAGGCGCAGCTGCTCCATGAACACATCGAGCACCTCCTGCAGGCGCTGCTTGCCCAGGCGCTGGGCGATGGTGTTGACATGCCACCAGTTGGGCGCCACCGGTGCCTTGAAATTGCGCGGGGCCCGGGGCACGCGGGGCAGCAGTTCCTTAAGCGTGCGTGCGGCACCGGGCTCGGCCTCGTGCAGCACGCCGGTGAAGCCTTCCTCGTGCAGACCGAAACGGCCGGCCCGGCCGGCGATCTGGTGCACCTCGGACTCGGTCAGCGCCCGGTCGCCCACGCCGTCGAACTTGGTCATGGTGGAGAACAGCACGCGGCGGATCGGCAGGTTCAGGCCCATGCCGATGGCATCGGTGGCCACCAGGATGTTCGACTCGCCGGTGGCGAAGCGCTCGGCCTCGCGCCGGCGCACCTCCGGTGGCAGCGCGCCGTACACGACCGACACCGGATGCCCCACCGCGGCGATCTGGTCGCGCAGCATCAGCACCTCGCGCCGGCTGAAAGCCACCACCGCATCGCCCTTCTTCAGCGCCGCGATGGGCACCGGCGACTTCAGCAGGTCCACATGCTGCTTGCGCACGAACTTGCGCACCACCGGGCTTTCGCCGCAGAGGTTGAGCAGGCTTTCGATGGCCGGCACCGCGTACTCGGAACAGATGATCACCAGCTCGCGCGCGGGCACCGCCACGATGGCCTGGGTCCAGGCCCAGCCGCGCGAGTTGTCGAACAGCATCTGGGCCTCGTCGATCACAGCAACGTCGATCGGGTCGCGGGTGTTGACCATCTCGATGGTCGACGAGACGACGCGGGAGCCGTCGGCCGGCACGTTCTCCTCGCCGGTCAGCAGCGAGCAGGGCACGCCCTTGGCCACCAGACGGTCGCGCCCTTCCAGGGCCAGCAGGCGCAGCGGCGCCAGGTAGGCGCCGTCCAGGGCCTGGGACAGGCGCTCGAAGGCCGCGTGGGTCTTGCCGCTGTTGGGCGGGCCGACGAAGAGCGTGACCTGGCGCTTCAACTGGCGGGCAATGGGGAAGCTGTCCGGGTAGCCCTGAAAGGCGAGTTCGTGGTTCAGGCTGGAGAGCGTCTGCTGCTCGTTGACCTGGCGTTCCCAGCGGTCCTGGGCCCGGGTACAGGCAGCCTTCAGGTCGGCCAGGCTCTGCGGGCGCAGGCATTCGGCCTGAAGGCGTGGCAGCAGCGAGTCCATCGCCTTCTCGTCGCACCAGGCGCTGCGCTCGGCCAGGGCATCCAGATGGGCGGCCAGCTCGGCCGCGTCAGGCCAGCGCGGTTGCTCGGCCAGCCCGCCCAGCAGGGCCCGCTTGTCGCCATGGCGGAAGTAGGCCCAGACCGGCTCGGCCGAAATGGGGGCCCGAAAGCCCACGTCCAGCCCCTTGCCCTGCCAGGCCGCGTGGCGCACCGGCAGCGGCTGGCGGAACTGGCGCTCCCAGCCATCGCCCGGCCCGTCCTGGGTGGCGCGGGTGATGCCCAGGGCCTCCAGCGTGGCGGCCCGCTCGATCATGAGCGTCCGGGTCTCGCGGCCCACGCCCACCTCGTCCAGGTGGCGCAGCGCGCTGTCGATCAGGGTGGGTGAGATCCAGCGGCTGGGCCGCTGGTGGGGCACCGCCTTCTGCAACAGGATCAGCCCCAGGCCGTCCAGGTGCTGCTCCAGATCGGGACTGTCCTCGGGGATGAAGTCCGCCGGCTTGACCACCTGCGGCAGGTTGTAGGCGCCTTGCCGTACCCGCTCAAGTTGCTCCGGCGTGATGTGGGCCGGCACGCGGCTGGCATGGCGGGGCTGGGGGAGCTTGAAGGCGGGAGCGGCGGCTGGGTCAGTCATGGATGCGGGAATGAAAAGCAAGCTGGATTGTCCGCGTTTCGGGGCGTCAGACAACGCCTCCCAGGCAGAGCGGCGCGAGCCGTGCATCCTAACGAATGCACAGAGTCACACAAATGCAAATAAGTGCACATAGCATGACCCGCATCCCGGCTCACGACCGGGCCTCAACCCAGCTCCTCCGATTCCCACACCATGACCCACATCCCCTCCGAAGGCACCCGCCTGCCCCGCTGGCTCGGCCTGCGCGCCTGTCTGGCGCTCTGCCTGGGCCTGAGCCTGGCCCTGGCCGGCTGCGGCGACAGCAGCAACAACGACAAGGGCTCCGAAGGCCAGTCCCGCAACCTGCGCTGCGCCCCCTGATCCCGCCCTTCCTGCCTCGTCCACGCTGTCACCCGAACTCACACCATGACGCAATCCCGTCGCCACTTCCTCCGCTCGCTGGCAGGCACCGCCGGTGCCGCCACCGCGTTCTCTGCCTTCCCTCCCGCCATCCAACGCGCGCTGGCCATTCCGGCCAACCAGCGCACCGGCACGATCCAGGACGTCGAGTACATCGTCATCCTGATGCAGGAAAACCGCTCCTTCGACCACTACTTCGGTGGCCTCAACGGCGTACGCGGCTTCGCCGATCCCTTCCCCATCCCCGTGCCGAACAGCGGTGACATCGCCGGCAAGACGGTCTGGTCGCAGCCCAACGCCAGCGAGGGCGCCGCGCCCTCGGTCATCGCCCCGTTCCACATCAACACGGTGCAGACCTTCGAGTACATGCGGGTGAGCGGCACGCCGCACAGCTGGTCCGACGCCCAGCACGCCTGGGACCACGGCCGCATGAGCCAGTGGACGACCTACAAGAACAACCACGCGATGGCCTACTTCGGCGCGAAGGACATGCCCTTCCAATACGCGCTGGCCAACGCCTTCACGATTTGCGACGCCTATCACTGCGCCTCGCAGACCGGCACCAACACCAACCGTCTGTTCCAGTGGACCGGCACCAACGACGGCCTGGGTAAGGGCAACGGCCCGGCCACCTACAACGACTACGACTGGTTCGATGCCGACAACGGCGATGGTGGCTACACCTGGACCACCTACCCCGAACGTCTCGAGGCCGCCGGCATCAGCTGGCAGGTCTACGAGAACATGGACGACAACTTCACCGACAACCCGCTGGCGGGCTTCCACAGCTTCCGTGACGCCTGGTTCCAGCGGCCGGGCTACTCCGAAGCGCTGCGCCAGCGTGGCGTCAGCACCCGCGACCTGGACAAGCTCAAGGAGGACGTGCTGAACGGCACGCTGCCGCAGGTGAGCTTCATCGTCGCCACCGCCGAAGGCTCGGAGCACCCCGGCCCCTCCAGCCCCGCCCAGGGCGCGGAATACACCGCCCAGGTGCTGGACGCGCTCACCGCCAATCCGGACGTCTGGAGCAAGACCGTCCTGATCCTGAACTTCGACGAGAACGACGGCTTCTTCGACCACGTGCCGCCGCCGGCCCCGCCGTCCTATGTGAGCTGGAACGCCGACCCGGCGCAGGCGGTGCTGGCCGGTGCCAGCACCGTGGACACCACGGCCGAGTACCACGAGATCCTGGTCAGCTACCACAACACGCCCAGCGAGGCCGAGCTGCTGCACCGGCCCTACGGCCTGGGCCCGCGGGTGCCGATGTACGTCATCTCGCCCTGGAGCAAGGGCGGCTGGGTCAACTCGCAGGTGTTCGACCACACCTCGGTGCTGCAGTTCATCGAGAAGCGCTTTGGCGTGAAGGAGACCAACATCTCCGCCTGGCGCCGGGCCGTCTGCGGCGACCTGACCAGCGCCCTCAACTTCACCAGCCCGAACGACGACAGCTTCCTGGCCAGCCTGCCGGACACCACCGCCCTGGCGGCCAAGGCGCGCGCCCTGCCGGGCCGCACCACGCCCGTGCCGCCCAGCGACGCCCAGATGCCCGAGCAGGCCCAGGGCGTGCGCCCCTCGCGGGCCCTGCCCTATGAGCTGCACACGCACGCCACGGTGGCGCCGGCCGACCAGCAGGTGACGCTGGACTTCGCCAACACCGGCAGCGCCGCCGCCGTGTTCCACGTCTACGACCGCCTGCACCTGGATGCCCAGCCGCGCCGCTACACGGTCGAGGCAGGCAAGCAGCTGCAGGGTGTGTGGTCGCTGGCGGCCGACCAGGGCGCCTACGACCTGTGGGTGCTGGGCCCGAATGGCTACCACCGCCACTTCACCGGCAGCGCCAGCGCGATCGCCAGCGCCAGCCAGCCCAACCCCGAGCTGAAGACCTGCTACGACGTGGCCAACGGCGACCTGCAGCTGAGCCTGCACAACACCGGCACGGCGGCCTGCACCTTCCAGATCACCGCCAACGCCTACCTGAGCACCAGCGCGAAGAAGCGCACGGTGCAGCCAGGCGCTACCGAGACCTTCATCTGGGGCCTGAAGGACAGCGGCCACTGGTACGACTTCAGCGTGACCGTGGACGGGTTGAGCGGCTACAGCCGGCGCGTGGCGGGCCGTGTCGAGACCGGCAAGGACTCGGTGAGCGATCCGGCCATGCACGGCACGGCGGTGGCCGATCAGCTCAAGGTGGGCTGAGCATGCCGGGGCGGGCCGGCGTGCGGCCCGCAGCCGGCCCATCCTGCGGCATCATCGCGCCCATGCTGCAAGAGGAACGCCACCAGCGCATCCGCGCCCTGCTCGCCAGCGCCGAGCTGGTGACCACGGAACGGATCGCCCAGGACCTGGGTGTCTCGCGGGAGACCGTGCGACGCGATGTCGTGGCCCTGGAGGCGCTGGGCGCGCTGCGCCGCGTGCATGGCGGCGTGCAGCGCGCCAGCGCCCTGCCCGAGCCGCCGCTGCAGCAGCGGGCCCGCGCCCACCTGCTGGAGAAGCGGGCCATCGTGCGGGCTGCGGCCCGGCTGCTGCAGCCCGGTCAGACGGTGTTCATCGACGCCGGCAGCACGGTCTCGCTGCTGGCCGATGAGCTGGCCTCGCTGCGCGGGCTGACCGTGATCACCAACTCGCTGGACGTGGCGCAAAAGCTGGTGGCCGATGACACGGCCGCCCAGTGCCGCCACACGGTGCGGCTGCTGGGCGGCCAGCCCCGGCCCAGCACCGGTGCCACCTACGGGGACGCGACCGTGGCCGCCATCCTGGACCAGCGCGCCGACTGGGCCATGCTCTCGCCGGTGGGCATCAGCGTGGAACTGGGCGCCAGCAGCTACGAGTTGCACGAGGCCGAGGTTGCCCGCGCCATGTCCCGGCAGGCCAACCACACGGTGATCCTGGCGGACCACAGCAAACTCGGCCAGAGCAGCCGGGTGAGCTTCTGCCCGCTGGAGCGCATCGAGCGGCTGATCACCGACGCCCGCGCCGCCAAGACCGCTGGCCATGCGGCCCTCAGCCGCGCGGGCTGCCCCATCGTGCTGGCCTGATCCACCGGCCGGCACCGTTCAGCCGCCCGTCTTCGGCACGGGGTAGGACGCCCACACCGTCTCGCGGCCCTGGGCATCCACCAGGAAGACCTCGTAGGGGTCCTGGCGGCCCGGCACGTCCATGCCGGGTGAACTCGGCGGCATGCTGGGCACGGCTAGGCCGACGGCGCGCGGCCGGCTGGCCAGCAGGCGCTTGACCTCGGCCGCCGGCACATGGCCTTCCACCACATAGCCGTCCACCAGCGCGGTGTGGCAGCTGGCAAAGCGGTCGGGCAGGCCGTGCTGGCGCCGGATGGCGCCGGGGAAGTCCACCGCGTGCAGCGTGACCGGGAAGCCGGCCGCGCGCATGTGGTCGGCCCAGGCGCCGCAGCAGCCACAGGAGGGGTTCTTGTAGACCTCCACGCGGGGCAGCGGCGCTGCAGCCCGCGCGGGGCGGGCCATGCCCACCAGGGTGACGAGGCCGGCGGCCAGCCACTGGCGGCGGCCCAGGGCCGCGGTGAGGACGGTCTTGGTCTTCATGGTCATTCTCCGGTTCGGGCTGCGTTCAGTGCGCCATGGGCATGTCGGCCCCGGGCTTGTGCACATGCATCGTGTGGTCATCGGCCGGTGGGGCCGGGGCGCGGGTGGGTTCGGGCAGCTCGGCGGTGTACTCGCTGGCCAGGGTACCGGCCGGGTGGCGGTACCAGCCGGGGTCACGGTGGTCGCCCGGTTTCAGGTCGTCGCGCACCTTCACCACGCTGAACATGCCGCCCATGCCCACCGGGCCGAAGGGCCCCTGGCCGGTCATCATCGGCAGGGTGTTGTCCGGCAGGGGCATCTCCATCTGCGCCATCTCGTGCATGCCGTGTTCGCCCATGGCCATGTAGTCGGGCACCAGGGCGGCCACCTTCTTCGCCAGTTCCTTCTGCGCCACGCCGATCATCGTGGGCACGCTGTGGCCCATCGCGTTCATCGTGTGGTGGCTCTTGTGGCAGTGGATGGCCCAGTCGCCGGCGACGGCATCGAACTCGATGGCACGCATCTGGCCCACCGCCACATCGGTCGTCACCTCGGGCCAGCGGGCACTGGCGGGCACCCAGCCACCGTCGGTGCCGGTCACCTCGAAGTGCGGGCCGTGCATGTGGATGGGGTGGTTGGTCATCGTCAGGTTGCCCACCCGGATGCGCACCCGCTCGCCGCTGCGGGCCACGAAGGGATCGATGCCGGGGAAGGCCCGGCTGTTCCAGGTCCACAGGTTGAAGTCCAGCATGGTGTTCACGCGGGGCGTGGCGCTGCCGGGCTCGATGTCGTAGGCGTTCAGGATGAAGCCGTAGTCGCGGTCCACCCGGTGCTGGCGCGGGTTCTTCGGGTGCACGATGAACAGGCCCATCATGCCCATCGCCATCTGCAGCATCTCGTCCGCATGCGGGTGGTACATGAAGGTGCCGGCGCGCTGCAGCGTGAACTCGTACATCCAGGTCTTGCCCACCGCGATGGGCGGCTGGGTCAGGCCGGCCACGCCGTCCATGCCCGAGGGCACGAGGATGCCGTGCCAGTGCACGGTGGTCGGCTCGGGCAGCTTGTTGGTCACGAAGATGCGGATGCGGTCGCCTTCCACCGCCTCGATCGTCGGGCCGGGGCTCTGGCCGTTGTAGCCCCACAGCTGGGCGGTCATGCCTGGGGCGATCTCGCGCACCACCGGCTCGGCCACCAGGTGGAATTCCTTCACCCCGTCCTTCATGCGCCAGGGCAAGGACCAGCCGTTGAGCGTGACCAGGGGCTGGAAGGGCCGGCCGTTGGGCGGCGGGGGCGGCACCTGGGTTTCGGGCGAGGTCTGGGTGGCGGCCTCGGGCAGCAGCGCGGCGCCGGCGCGGCTGACGGCGGCCGCGCCCAGCAGGGTGGCACCCGCCGTGCGGAAGAAGTCTCTGCGTGCGGTCATGGCAGGCTTTCAGTGGCCCGCGGCCGCGGTGGCCGGGGCGTCGGACAGGAGGGAGGCGGCCAGGTCGGCGGCATCGGCCGCACGGGTGGGCACGCCGGCCAGGGCAGCCTGCAGGCGGGCATCGGCCTGCCAGAAGGCGCGCTGTGCCGCCAGGGCGGCACTGGCGGCCGCGGTGCGGCTGCGGGCGTCGTCCAGCAGCTCGCTCGTGCCGATCAGCATGCCGTTGTAGCGCAGCAGCATCTCGTCGGCGATCTTCTGGCGCAGCGGCAGCAGCTCGCGGCTGTGGACCTGGGCCGCGTCATAGGCACTGCGGTAGGCCGCATAGGCCTCGCGCACCTCGGATCGGGCCTCCAGCGCCACCTGGGCGGTGCGGTGCAGGGCCTGGCGGTAGCGGGCCTCGGCATCGGCGCGGCGGGTGCTGCCGAAGTCGAACAGCGGGAGCTCCAGCGTCAGCTCGGCCCCGCGCTGGGTGGGCTCGCCGCGGGCGTGCTTGTCCTGCACCCCGGCCTCCAGCACGTTGACCCAGCTTGTCGCGCGGCTCAGGCCCAGGTCCTGGGCGGTGGCCTCGGCGGCGAGGCGGGCCATCTGCACGTCCAGGCGCTGGTCGATCGCGGCCTGCTCGGCCTCGCTCAGGCTGCGCGGCTGGTTCGGCAGCGCGGGCAGGTGCTCCGGCAGGCTCAGGCGGGGGGCGTCGGCGTCCAGCCCCAGGGCGCGCACCAGGCGCTCGCGGGCAGCCAGGGCCGCCTGTCGGGCCTGGGCCCCCTGCAGCCGGGTTTCGGTCTGGAAGGCCTGTTCGCGCAGCTGGGTCAGCGCCGGCACATTGCCGGCCCGGGCCATGGCCTGGACCAGCTCGGCGGCGGTGTCGGCCACGGCCTGCAGGCGGTCCTGCAGCGCCAGTTGCTGCTGCACCGCCACCGCATCCACCCAGGCCTGGCGGGCCGCCAGCCCCTGGCCGACCGCGGCCACGGCGGCCTGCCACTGCGCGCTGCGCCACTGGCGCTCAGCCACGCCATCGCGCACCGGCCAGGCCAGCCAGCCCAGCAGGTCCACGGTCAGGGCGCGGTCGACTTCCAACGCGCCGCCGCCGGCCAGGCGGCCCAGCGACAGCACCGGGTTGGGCAGGCGCCCGGCGCGCACCCGCTCGGCCTCGGCCTGGGCCAACTCGTCGAAACGGGCTTGCAGGCCCGGCTGCTGGATCAGCGCCAACTCGACAGCCTGGTCGGCCCCCAGGGGCTGGGCCAGCAGGGCCTGGACGCGGGCCTGCACGGCCTCGGGCACGGTGTCCGTGCCATGGGCCTGCGGCGTCTGGCCGGTGCGGGCCTGGGTCAGGGCCGCGACCTCGTCCATGCCGCCATTGCCGGAAAAGGTGGCGCAGCCGGCCAGCACGGCCAGGCTCAGCGCCGACAGGGACAGGCGCAGCCCGCGGCGGCGCCTGGACACCGGCGGGCGCCATGCCCTTCCGGTGGGTTCAATCGGAAACATCGCAAACCCTTCTGTTCGTCGGCCGCGCCCGGCGGGGCGGCCCTGGGACAGGCACCCAAGCGGGCGCCACAGAACGAAACCCCAGGCCTGGGCCAGGGCTTCGGGGGGTCAGCAGCGCCTGGGGGGGCGCTCGTCGGGCGCGCCCTGGAAGGCGGGCGCGGGCACCGTCAGCCGCGGATAGCGCACCGAGGCGATGGGCTGCGATCGCGGCACGCCCTCGACCCCGCGCGGCAGCACAGCCAGGCAGCAGGCCCCCGCGCTGGCGTGGCAGAGCGGGTTCGCGGCGTGGTCGGCGCCCGCGCTGTCGGGCATGGCGTGGGCCACCGCCCCATCCACCCCATCCGCCTGCAGGGCATGCAGGACGCAGGGGGCTTCCTGCGCGGGGGCCTCTGTCGGCAGGGGCGCCCAGGCCCAGCTGGCCCGCAGCGGCAGCAGCAGCAGGGCCAGCACCAGCACCAGAAGAACGCGCGCGGAAAAGGTCACGATGTGCGGACTTTAAACCTTGCCGCAGTGGCAAGGTCAAGCCCCGGCAGGGCCCTCAGGGCATCGGGCGGACCAGACGCACCCAGTGGGTGGCGCGCTTGGGCTCCTCGCGCGGCTCGGCGGTGGACAGCGGGTCCACCGTCCAGGCATGGAGGAAACGCAGCTGCACCGCGTTGTCCTGGGTGCGGCCCTGCTCGATATTGCCGTAGTTGTAGGGGTTCACCTGGCTTTCGCCCACCACCCTGCTGTCGGTCCAGTACAGGCCGCGCGGCGCCTGGGGAAACAGCAGTGGCTGCAGTTGGGGTTCCTTGGACAGGCGGTTGGACAGACGGCGCAGATCGGCCACATGCGGCAGGCGCCAGGCCGGCCCCTGCGTCTGGCCCTTTTGCAACGCAGCAGCCTGGCGCATGGCAACTTCCTGGGCCAGGGGTGTGGCCTGACCGCTGCATTGGCGCCCGTTCCACTGCATGCCCTGCACACAGCGCGCCCAGACCAGGCCGGTGCGCTGGTCCAGCACACCGGCCCCCTCATCCACCAGCGCAAAGCCGGCGGCGCGCATCTCCTCCGCAGGACCGGCCTGGGCGGCCGGTGTGCCGATCAGCCAGCCCAGCGCCAGAAGACCCACCCGCCAGCCTGAAAGGCCGACGCTGCTCTCCCTCATCGATGGGTCTCCCGGGCCGGCGCATACCAGGCATCCTCCAGCGGGCCGACCACCGCGCGTTCCACGCCGGGACGGGCCTGCAGCCAGTCGCGCACCGCGGCGCGGTCGGCCTCGGTGGCTGAGCCGCTGCCAAAGCGCATCACGAAACCCTCCTCGTGCCCGCAAAAGGCCAGGGCGCGGGGCACGATCAGCTCGGTGAGGAAGGCGTCCCAGAACTCGTCGCAGGCCTTGGAACTCAACGCCGGGCTCAAGCGGATGCTGACCGGGAAGCCAACCTCCTGGAACTCGCCGATGCGCAGCTTCTTCTCCAGCCGCCGGCTGCGTTGGCGAACGGGAGGCGGCAGGGGCTTGTCGGTGCTCTTGGGGCGCTGAACCATGGTGATGGCGGCTGGAAGAGGTTTCGCAACGATTGTGCCTGCTCACCGCCCGGGCCGGCGCTTCAAAGGCGCTTCAATTCAGGGCCGGACCGCGGGCGAAGCCGCACTGCCCTTGATTTCGGACAATCCATCCCCATCTGCCATGGAATGATTCGCCTGACTTTGCCGACCCTGTCGGCCTTGCTGCATGCCTACATGGGCTGGCGGCTGCTGCCCGCCCTGCCCGGTTCCCTCGCCGTGAGCACGGCGGTCCTGCTGGTGCTCTCGGCCTGGCTGGTGCCCCAGGGGCTGGGGCGACGCGGCCACGGCAGCGCCCACCGGGGCCTGACCATCGCCGGCCTGGTGGCCATGGGCTGGATGTCCTCGCTGCTGGTGTTGACCCTGCTGCGCGACCTGCTGCTGGGCCTGGCCCACGCCGGCCACGCCCTGGGGTGGTGGGCGTTGAACCTGCCCAAGCTGGCCACCGATTCCGCCGGCACGGTGCTGACCGGCGCCCTGGCACTGACGCTGTGGGGCGCCTGGCAGGCCCGCCGCCGCCCGCCGGTGGTGGCGGTGGACGTGCCGATCGTCGGTCTGCCCGCCGGCCTGCAGGGTTTCACCATCGCCCAGATCAGCGACATCCACGTCGGCCCCACCATCCGCCGCCCGCAGCTGCAGGCCATGGTGGACGCGGTCAACGCGCTGCAGGCCGACGCGGTGGCCATCACCGGCGATCTGGTCGACGGCTCGGTGGCCCAGCTGGCCGAGCATGTGGCCCCGCTGGCCGAACTGAAGGCCCGCCACGGCGCCTTCTTCGTCACTGGCAACCACGAGTACTACAGCGGCGGCAGCGACTGGGTGGCCGAAGTGGAACGCCTGGGGGTGCGGGTGCTGATGAACGAGCACGTGACCTTGCTGCACCAGGGCACCCCGCTGGTGCTGGCCGGCGTGGCCGATTACAGCGCCCACCAGTTCGAGCCCAGCCACCGCAGCGACCCGCAGGCCGCGCTGGCGGGCGCCCCGGCCGACGCTGGCGCCAAGGTGCTGCTGGCCCACCAGCCGCGCAGCGCCGCGGCTGCCGCGGCGGCCGGCTTCGACCTGCAGCTCTCCGGCCACACCCACGGCGGCCAGTTCTGGCCCTGGGGCTGGTTCGTGCCGCTGCAGCAGCCCTTCGTGGCGGGCCTGCACCGGGTGCAGCAGATGTGGATCTACGTCAGCCGCGGCACCGGCTACTGGGGCCCGCCCAAGCGGGTCGGCGCCCCGTCCGAGATCACTCTGCTCAGACTGGTGGCGGCGGCCTGACCGAATCGTCCTGAAGGTCCTGCGGGTCCGCCTCCTCGGGCGGATCGCAGGCCGGGCCCAGGCCATCGGCCACCGCCGGCACCGTGCACAGCAGCGTGACGGGCCCCAGCTGCCACAGCGACCAGCCGCCCACCACCGCCAGGCCGGCCAGCAGCAGGGCGGCGATGGCGGCCGTCAGTTTCAGGCGGCCACTGCGCCGCACCATCAGATCCCCGGTCAGCATGGTGGCCAGGTGGGCCACGGCCGTGAGCGCCAGGGCCGCCAAGGCGAAGTCGCGCGTGCCCGTCGCGGCCAGCAGCCAGGCACCCAGCAGCACCAGCACTTCCACCGCGTAGAGCAGCAGCAGGCCGTGTCGCACCACGGCCGCCGGCAAGCTGCCCGGCAGTGACACGGCCAGCAGGCCCTGCAGCGCCAAGCCGCCCCGGGTCAGCCAGATCGCCCGGCTGGCCTGCGCCCGCTGGCGCTGCTCCAGGTCCTGCAGCAGGCGGCCGGTGACAGTGACCGCCCGCGCCGCGTTGTCCAGCATGCGCGGGGTGTCGAGCTGGCGGTTCACCTCGTACTGCCCGGCCACATAGGCCAGCAGGCCGCCATCGCCCAGCACGGCCTTCAGGGCCTGGGCGGTGCGCTGGCCGCGCGCCGCGTCGTCCGGTCCCAGCTGCTGCCAGAGCGCGCCGAAGGCCTGCTGCAGCGTGGGCTGGCCCTGGGCCAGCAGGGCCTGGGCAAAGCGCTGCACCAACTCGTCATAGCCCTCAGGCGCCATTTCCTCGCGCAGGATGGCGCGCTGGGCCTGGGCCAGCAGCGCCTCGCGCAGCCGGGTGTCGTTGTCGCCCGGCAGCAAGGCCGCCAGCAGACGCTCGGCGCCGTCCAACCGGCCCCACATGATGTCGTTGCGGCGCCAGCGCGCATCCAGGAAGCCGCCGAAGTGGAACAGGCTGTCGCCGGCCAGCTTGCGCCGCCCGCTGCCCGGCGCCACCAGGCTGGGCGCGTCCTCCGGGCTGACGCGCAACACCTCGACGGTTGAGGGCTCGCCGGTGCCGGTGTCGTAGTAGAGCGGGAAGGAAGCCTGGTCGTACTCATCGAAGCGCAGGTAGTACTCGGCCAGCAGCGCGCGCAGGGCCTGGCCCACCGGGCTGTTCAGCGCGCCGTCGTCACCGGTGTTGGCCACCGGCTCCAGCGCCACCCGCACACGCTGGCGGTCGCCCTCCTTCCGGGCCACCAGCCGGGGCTGACCCAGCAGCTCGCGCACCAGCAGGGCGCTGGCCCGGCGTTCCTCGGAGCGCCGGGTGTAGCGCCGGAACTGCGTGCCCAGGGCCTGCAGGTCGGTCTCGAGCAGGGCCTGCAGCCGGGTGCGCCGGCCTGCGCCCGCCAGCTGGAACAGCGCCTGGGCCCGGGCGAACACGTTTTCCTGCAGGGTGAGCTGAGGGTCCAGCGGCGGCATCCCGGCCCGGGCGATGGACACGGGCTGCCCGGCGTCGTCCGGCAGGCTGTCCAAAGGCGGGTCCAGGGTCTCGCCCATCAGCAGCTTGAGCACCCGCTGGAGCTGGCGCCGCTCGTCTTCACTGCCCATGTCGGGGCGCTGCCCCGGCGCCGGCCAGTTGGCCTCGCGCAGTTCGCCCAGGGCGTTGGCCAGGCCCTGGCGCAGCTGGGTGAGGGCGGCCTCCAGGGCCGGGCTGCCAGCCAGCGCCGCGGGGTCGCCATGGCGCTGCAGACGCTGGCGCAGGGCCTCGTCGGCATCGCCCAAGCGCAGCGCGGGGTCGCGCAGCGCATGCATCAGGCGACCGAGCTGGTGCGTCTTGCGCAGCAGAAAGCCCACCCGCCGCAGGCGGTAGCCCAGGTCATAGGTTTCCAGGAAAGCATTGACCGAGACGCTGCGCTCGGCCGTGGTCTCCTCCCGGTGCTCGAAGTAGTGCGCCTCGCGCCAGGCCCGTACCAGGGCCCGCATCGCGTACTGCAGGTCCGCATGGCGGTCCACGCCCCAGCGCATGGCCAGGCGGTCGGCCAGGTCGTCGCTGACCGTGACCAGGCGCAGCCGCCGGTAGGGCAGGAAGGCCGCACCGTAGTAGGTGATCATGTCGCCCAGATCCAGGGCCGACCAGTCGGGCACCTGGCCGTTCTGGTCCAGCAGCACGCGGGCGAAGGGCTCTTCCTTCAGCGTCTCGACGTCCAGCTCCACCCGGCGGACGATGCGCTCGACCCGCTCGATGCGTCGGTTGCGCTTGAGCACTGCCTCCAGATCCTCGCGGATGGTCTCGTACTGCGGGATGCGGGTCAGGGCGTCGACCGCGTTCTCCAGCGCATCGGGCTTGGCGTCGAAGACCTGGCGTTCGCGCTCGGGGTGGTCCGGCGTGGGCTCGACGTAGATCAGCTTGCGCTCCATCGGCAGGGCCGAGAGCCGCCAGGACAGGGCGTCCACCACATAGCTGAAGGGCTTGTTGTCCAGGTAGCCGCCGTCGCCGAAGGCCCGGCGCTGCCACTGGCCACTGGCCAGGTCGTCGGCCGACAGTCCTTTGAGGTAGCCACGCCAGGCCCCGGCCTCCACCCCGCCCCCGCCGGGCCGCAGCCGGGCCAGACGCAGCGCGTCGTCCACCGACATCGGCTCGAAGGCGAAGGGGAAGGACGAGGTGCAGCGTGCCGCGAAGGCCAGGAAGGGGGTCAACTCGGCGCGGAAGTCGCTGTAGAGCGTGCGCCCGCCCGCGCCGTGGTACTGCAGCTGCATCACCTGCTTGTGGCGCTTTTCGTAGACCACCTTGTCGGCCAGGCGCAGCGGCACCACCGCGCCGCGGATGTCGGTGGTGGTGACGAAGAGGTCCAGCTCGTCAGACAGGGCCGATTCATCCTGCCCCACCGGCGGCACGGCCGGGGCCATGTCCTCCATGGCCTGCAGCAGCTTGAGGTACATGCGGTCGCTGTTGAGCAGCGACTGCGGTGCCCCCTCGCGCCGGGCGAACTCGATGCCCTCGTAGGAAGCCTTGTCGTTGATCAGGCGGGCGATGTCGCCTTCCTGCACCCACAGGGTCTTGAGCGGCGCGAAGGCCTGGCCCTGGGCCAGGGCCTTGGCCAGGAAGATGCCATTGATGCCGCCGGCCGAGGTGCCCGAGATGACGTCGACCACGAAACGCACCCGGGTGTCGCTGTCCGGCGGATCACCGGCGGCAAAGGGGTCGGGCCCCTGCCCCTCCAGGTGGGCCAGGTAGGCCGCGCGCAGCGCCGGGTCGCGCAGCAGCCAGGACAGGCGCCGGTAGACCGCCCGGGTGCTGCCCTCGGGCGCGGGCACGTCGCCGCGCTTGGGCGTGGCGCAGGCCAGCTCGTAGAGCTCATTGGCCACGCCATTGATGTAGATGGCCAGGGCCACGCCGCCGTACATGACGACGCCGAAGCGCACCTCGCTCGCATAGTCCGGTCGGGTGTCTGCCATGGCTGCTCCCCCTGTGTGTGGCTTGTGGTGTCTGGCGCCGCATCATGCAGCAGCCCGGCCGGACGTGCGAGCGCGCAGCTCAATCCTGCAGGGGATGGCAACCGAGCCCCGTGCGTGTGTGACCCGTGCGCCCCGTGCAGCCGCGGGTTCAGCGGGGCTCGGGCAGCACGCCGGCCAGAGCGGCCAGCAACTCCTGGGAATCGAAGGGCTTGCGCAGGAAGCAGCGCACCCCCAGGGTGCGGGCGCTCTCGGCATCGATGTGCTCGCTGTAGCCGGTGCACAGCACCACCGGCAGGCCGGGCAGCAGGGCCAGCGCCGCCTGGGCCAGCTTGGCACCGGACAGGCCCGGCATGGTCTGGTCGGTGATCAGCGCCACCGGATGGGCGTCCGGACGGGGCTTGACGGCCCGGAGCGCATCGATCGCCGGCTGGGGGTCGCCAAAGGCCTGGACCTCGAAGCCGTTTTCGCGCAGCAGCTCGGTGAGGAAGACCAGCACGGCCGGGTCGTCGTCCACGACCCAGACCGCACCGCCGGCCGGCAGGGACAGGGGCACCGGCGGAACGGGTGCCGGCGCCGCCACGGCTTCGCCAGCGGCCGGCAGCAGCATGCGCATCAGCGTGCCGCCTTCCGCGGGTGCAATCGCCTGCACATGCCCGCCGGCCCGGTGCACCAGCCCGGTCACCGAGGCCAGGCCCAGGCCGGTGCCCTTGCCCACGGCCTTGGTGGTGAAGAAGGGGTCGAAGATGCGGGGCAGCAGTTCCGGCGGAATGCCCGGCCCGTTGTCCCGCACCTCCAGCACGACGCAGTCGCCTGGCAGCGGCTGGTGGCAGTGGGAGCAGTGGGCCGGCGGGGACGGCGCGCGACGGTCATGGCGGAGCACCACCTCGATCCGCCCGCCCGGGCCCACCGCGTCGCGGGCGTTGAGCACCAGGTTCATCACGATCTGGTGCAGGTCCACGGCCGAGATGCGGGCCGGCGGCACCGGCTCAGGACAGCGGCAGTCCAGGCTGACACCCTCGGGCAGCGACGCCCGCAGCAGGTCGCAGACCTCACCAACGATCGGCTGCAGGGCATGCGGCGGGCTGACCGTGGGCTCGCCGGTGCGGACATAGGCCAGCATCTTGGCCACCAGATCGCGGCCTCGCTCGCTGGTGCGAACAATCTCCCGAAGGTACTGCGCCAGCTTGCTGTCCGGGTCCTCGATGTGGCGCTCCAGTCCCAGGCTGGCCAGCCCCAGGATGCCACCGAGCATGTTGTTGAAGTCGTGCGCGATGCCACCGGTGAGCTGCCCCAGCGCCTCGAGCTTCTGCGACTGCATCTGCTGCTGCTGCATGGCCTGGCGCTCGGCCTCGGTGCGGCGCTGCGCCGTCAGGTCTTCGGCGATGGACCAGAGGTAGGGCTGGCCATCCAGCTCGATGCGCACCCCGTTCATCCGCACCGGCACGCGGCTGCCGTCGGCACACAGATATTCCTTCTCGTACGGACCATAGCGGCCGGTGTGGGCCACCGCCTCAAGCTGCTCGGCCTCCGCCTGCACGTACTCCGGCGGCGTGAGTTCCCAGTAGGTCATGCCGCGCAGCGTGGCGGCATCGAAACCCAGCAGACTGCGGTAGGCCTCGTTGAACTCCACCAGACGCCCTTCCATCGTGCACATCGCGATGCCCAGGGGCGACAGCTCGAACAGGCTGCGCAGCTTGTCCTCGCTCTCCCGCAGGGATTGCTCGGCCCGGTGGCGCTCGCTCAGATCCTGGTGGGTACCGATCAGACGCAGGGCCTGCCCGGACTCGTCGCGCACCAGCTGGCCGCGGCAGAGCACCGGCACCCAGTGGCCGGCCTTGTGGCGCAGGCGCAGTTCCACCTCGAAGCGGTCGCCCGCCCGCCCCGCCAGCAGGTCGGACACCGCGGCATGGGCGCTCAGGGCGTCCTCGGGGTGCAGGAGCCGACGCACCCAGTCGAGCTGGCTGGGCAATTCAGGGTCGGCATAGCCCAGCATCTCCTTCCAGCGCGGCGACAGGAAGAGCGACTGCTCCAGAAAGTCGTAATCCCACAGGCCATCGTTGGTGCCGCGCAGGGCCAGGGCCAGGCGCTCCTCGCTCTCGCGCAGCGCGCGCTCGGCTGCCTTGCGCGAGCTGAGGTCCCGGGCAAAGATGAAGAGCTGACCGCCATCGACAGCCCAGTGGGCCACCGAGATCTCCACCGGCCAGACCACGCCCTGCTTGCTGCGGTGGCGGGTTTCGAACTGCATGTTGCCGTGCTGGACCACGTGGCGGATGCGGCCGGCCACACCGGTGGCATCCAGCTCGGCCTGCAGGTCGACGATCTTCATCCGCTTGAGCTCGTCGCGGCTGTAGCCGGAGAGCCGGACGTAGGCATCGTTGACCTCCACCAGACGACCCTCGAGGTCACACAGGAGCACCCCGTCCATCGCGGTGTCCATCAGGGCGCGGTAGCGCTGCTCCCGCTCGGCCAGCGCGCGCTGGGCCTGGCGCTGCTCGCGGATGTCGCGCATGAAGCCGATGTACACCTTGCCGTCGGGCAGGCAGGCCTCACCCACGGTGAGGTGCAGCTCCAGCGGCCGGCCATCGCGGTGCAGGCCCTCCACGTCCCGGCCCCGCCCGATGATGCGGGGGTCCCCGGTCTGGGCGTAGCGCTCGAGGTGCCCGTCGTGGAGCCCCGCCATCTCGGCCGGCATCAGCATGCGGATGTTCTGCCCGACCATGGCCTCGCGCGCGTGCCCGAACATCAGCTGGGCGGCCTCGTTGACCAGCAGCATCGTCCCCGCCCGGTCGATGACGATGACCGCATCCGGCGCCGAGGCCAGCAGCGCGCGCAGCCGCTCCTCCCCGGCGGCCAGTGCGCGGGCCTGGGCCTCGCGCTCCGTGATGTCCTCCCCGGTCATCACGTAGGCATTGAGATGGCCCAGGGCATTGCGGATGGGGGTGAGGCGGCGGTCGTCCAGGTAGGCGCTGCCGTCCTTGCGCCGCATGCTGACATGGCCCTGCCAGGACCGGCCGCTGGCCATCGCGGCCTGCTGCTCCGGCCACCGGCTGTCGTCATCCCGGCACAGGCTGGCGAGGCTGCGGCCCCGCAGTTCGCCCAGCTCGTAGCCGGTGACCTGGCTGAAGGCCGGATTGACCCAGTGGATGGTGCCCAACTCGGAGCAGATCAGGGTCGGGTTGCCGCTGGCCGTCAGCGCATCGGCCAGGCCACCCGCCCGGGCCAGCGGCAGGCGCAAGGACAGCAGATAGGCCGTGCGGACCAGATAGGCATAGGCCAGGATCTTGGCCACATGCCCCAGGGCATTGAGCATGTCCGAGGGGCTGGCGTAGCTGGCGAAGCAGAGCTCGGCCACCGCGCAGAACATGGCCGACACGGCCAGGGTGACGGCCGGCGTGCCCACCCGGCCGGCCACCCGCTGCAGGCGGGCCGCGGCCAGCAGGTTGATGCCCACCAGCACCAGTTCGAAGGCCACCTTGAAGGAGGTGAGCCCGGCGCCTGGCAGGTAGGTGCGGGGCAGGTCGTCGGGGCGCAGGAGGATGAGCACGCTGACGCCGAGCGTCGCTGCCAGGGTCAGGGTCAGCCAGAGGTAGCGGCGGCCGGGAGACTCCATGCGCTGCAGCGGAGCCCAGGCCGCCACCAGCACGCCCAGGGCCAGGGCCGAGCGACCAGCCAGCCAGAAGGCGATGGCCTTCTCGGGGCTGGACGGCGTCACCAGGGCCGGCATGCCCGCATAGGACAGCATGTGCAGCATGTCCAGCCCGGAGGCCGCCGCCACCGCGCAGGCCAGCGCCACCGTCGACGTCCGCACCGCCGTGGCGGGCGTCAGCCACAGCAGGCCGAAGCACACCAGGCCCATCGTCATCGCGATCAGCTCGACCGCGGTGTGGAAACCCAGATAGCTGGACAGCGGAAAGCTCAGCGCCGCGCGCCAAGGTGAATATTCCAGGGCCAGCAGCACCAGGATGGGCAGCATCCAGGGCAAGGCGCGGCGCCATTCCGGCCCGGGGTCACCCAGATGGAGGCGCAGGGAAGAGGTGGGCTCGTGAGGCACAGCGGACCGCGAGGGGCAGGAGAAGGTGAAGGCGGCGGCCGGCGTCAGTCCGCGCTGGACAGGCTGGCATAGAGCTGGATGCCCAGGTCGTCCGTCGGCTGGGCGGGTGGCTGGGCCCAGGTCGGCTCCCGGTCGATCCAGTCAAAGAACGCGCGGATCAGGGCCGGATCCCGCCAGCCACGGGCCGTTTCTTCCTCCAGGATGGTCCGGGCCTGGGCCTCGCTGAGCGCCGGCTTGTAGGGCCGCTCGAAGGTCAGGGCGTCGTGGATGTCCACGATCTGGAACACGCGTGCCAGCAGCGGGATGGCCTCGCCGGCCAGGTGGTCCGGGTAACCGCTGCCGTCCCAGCGCTCATGGTGGTGGCGGATGATCGGCGCGGTCAGTCGCATGCTGCGCAGGTTGGAGACCAGGTGGTAGCCGATGGTGGTGTGCTGCCGCATCACGGTCCACTCCTCGTCGCTCAGGGCCCCGGGCTTGAGCAGGATGTGGTCGGGAATGCCCAGCTTGCCGATGTCGTGCAGCACGCCCCCCCGCCGCAGCGCCTGCAGCTCGGGGGTGGACAGGCCGATGGCCCGGCCGAAGCCCACGGCCTTGTGGGCCAGGCGGCTGCAGTGGTCCCCAGTGTTCTCGTCCTTGGCCTCCACCATGCGCGCCAGGGCGAACAGGGTCGATTCGGTGCTGTCGAGCTGGTCCATCGCCCGCTTGCGCTGGGCCGCCACCCGCACCCGGGCCAGCAGCTCGACCGGGTTGTAGGGCTTGCCCAGGAAGTCGTCGGCGCCGGCCGACAGCCCGGCCTGCAGATCGCTGGAAGCCGTGCTGCCGGTGACCATCAGGATGGGCAGCATGGCCAGGCCGGGTTGCCGGCGCACCCGGCGACAGAACTCGTCGCCATCGATGCCCGGCATCCGCCGGTCGGTGAGGATCACGTCGTAGTCGCCCCGCCCCAGGCAGGCCAGCCCCTCCAGCCCGTCGGCGGCGATCTCCACCTCGAAGCCCGGCCCCGCAAGAATCTCCTGCACCAGGGTCCATTGCAGCGGTTCGTCGTCCACCAGCAGCACCCGAAACGGTGGCTCGCCACCCAGCTGGGGAGAAGAGGAAGAGGATGTGGAGAGATCCATCGCCATGTCCTGATCTGTTGGCGCCTCTGCGGGCGCGACCGGAGAAAGCGGCCGGCTAGCCGTTGGTGATGCCGTGCCGCACCGCGTACTTCAGCAGATCGGCATTGGTCTGCAGGTTGAGCTTCTGCATCAGGCGCATCTTGTGGGTGCTGACCGTCTTCGGGCTGAGGTGCAGCTCGTCGGCAATGTCGCCCAGGGCCTGGCCCGCGGCAATGCGCTCGAGCACCTCGCGCTCGCGCGGCGACAGCAGATCATGGGGTTGCGACTCGGGGCGATCGACCTGGAAGACCACGGAATCGACCAGGGAGGGATCGATGAAGCGCCCGCCTTCGGCCACCCGCCGCACTGCCGCCACCAGGGTGCCGGGGTCGCAATCCTTGGTCGCGTAACCGGAGGCCCCGGCACGCAGCACGCGCGCGACGATGGGCGCCTCGGCATGCATGGACAACACCATCACCGGCAGCTTGGGATGGGTGTGCCGGATGCGGTTGATCAGGTCGACGCCGCTCAGACCGGGCATGGACAGGTCCAGCAGCAGGATGTCGGCCGGCGTACCGGTCAGCACCTCCATCAGGGCTTCGCCATTGGCGGCCTCGCCGACCACCTGCAAGCCGTCGATGCTGTCCAGCAACTGGCGCAGGCCGCTTCGAACGATGCTGTGATCGTCCGCGAGGATGACGTGGATCGGATTCATGGTGAGTTCGGGTTCTTGTCCATGTCGTAGAGGATATCCACCGCCGTGCCGGTGGGCCCGGTGGCAATGTCGATGACGGCGCCGATGGCCAGCATGCGCTCGCGCATGCCCAGCAACCCCAGGCCGCCGCCGCGACGGGCCGCCACCACCTCGGGGTCGAAACCCCGACCGTTGTCGCGCACCGTCAGATGCAGAAGGGTACCGCGCTGCTCCAGCCCGATGGTGACCTGGGTGGCCTGCGCATGCTTGGCGATGTTGGTGAGCGACTCCTGAACCGCCCGGAACAGGGCCAGCGCGACCGATTCTGGCAGGCTGGGCTCCTGCTCGTGGGGCAGCTCCAGCTGGCAGCGGGTCTCCCAGCGCAGCGAAAAGTCCTCGGCCAGCCACTCGATGGCCGCCACCAGCCCCATGTCCAGGGCCCCGGGGCGCAGGTGGGAGGCCACATGCCGCACCACATCGCTCATGGTGGCCATGGTCTGGCGCATGCGATCCGCGCGCTGCAGGGCCTGCGGCTCCTCGGGCAGACTCTGGCGCAACATCGACAGGTCCATGCGCAGGGCGGTGACCAGCTGACCCAGCTCGTCGTGCACCTCGCGGGCGATGCGCTTTCGCTCGTCCTCGATCAGTTGGCCTTCGTAGACGACCAGCGCGCGCAGCTGCTCGCGCGAGGCACGCAGCGCGTCCTCGATGCGCTTGCGCTCGGTCACGTCCTGCAGCGTGCCCATCAGCACCTTGCCGGCCCCGCTGCGTTGCATCACCGCGTGCAGATGCACCACCATCACCTGCCCATCGGGGCGGTTTAGCCGGGTGTCGATGCTCAGGCGGCCATCCCCCTGCAGGGCCTGCTCGAGGGCCGCAGCGTAGGTCGCCCGGTCTTCCTGCGGCATGCGCTCGATCCATCGACCGCGCGGCAGCACCTGCTCGGACGGGCCGTAGCCCAGCAAGCGCAGCAACTCCAAGGAGCAGGTCACGGTTCCGCGCTCCACATCCAGCTGCCATTCGCCCATGCCGGCCATGCGCTGGGCCGCGGTCAGTCGCAGACGTGCGGCGGCGATCTCCTCGTCGGCCCGCCGGCGGGCCTCCACGTCGGCGGCCTGGACCAGCAGGCGCACCTGCTCATCGTTCTCCCCCGGCAGACGGCTCAGGACCAGGGACGTCCAGGCCGGCGCGGCCGCAGGCCGGCGCACGGCGTGCTCGCCCATGTGCGTGCCACGCTCCCCCCGTGCGATGGCCGCGAGCTCCTCGCGCACGGTGATCAGATCGGCCGACCCAAGGGTGGCCAGCAGCGACTGGCCCTCCATCGCATCGACCAGCAGGCGCCAGGCCAGGTTGCAGCGCACCACCTCGCCGGCCTCGTTCACCAGGGCCATGCCGGCCATGCTGGCGTTGAAGATGCGTTCCAGCAGCTCACTGGAATGGCGCAGGGCCAGCGCACTGCGGCGCGCCTCGGTGAGATCCTCGTCCACCGCCAGCACGCCCACCACCCGGCCGCGAGCGTCCAGGATGGGCTTGGCCGTGACCTGGATCTCGCGCATCGCGCCCTGTGCGTCCGACACGGACCGCAGGCCGCTGCGCACGGCCTCGCCGGTGATCACCGCGCGGCGCATCAGCGACTCGTGATCGCCCCGTCCGCAGCTCGACTCCGACTTGCCATACAGGCCCAGCAGCTGGACGGCCGGGTTGATCCGCTCGGTCTGCCCCTGGGCGTCGCCGATCCACACCCCCACCGGCATGGCCTCCAGCACGGCATGCAGCTGCGTGGCCAGGCCCAGGGCCTGCTGCTGGACCTGCTTGAGTGCGCCGATGTCCTGCACGCTGACCAGGTAGTGACAGGGCTGGCCCGCGGCATCCCGCACCACGGTCAGATGGACCAGCGTGGCCAGGTCGTGGCCGTTGCGGTGCCGGTGACGCAGTTCGACCTGGGCGCTGCCCTGGATCAGCGCCTGGGCCCGGGCCGTGGCCAGCGCCACCCAGCAGGCGGGCACCACGCATTGGCGTTCGAGCGTGTCCTCCAGCCGCTCGACGCCGTGCCCCAACAGGCCGGCAAAGGCCGCATTGCAGGCGATGATGCGGGGGTCCTCGTCCAGCGACACCATGGCCATGCCCCAGCCGGCCAGCTGCAGCAGGCTGCGGCTGAGGGCCGCGGGATCGGGTTCGGCCGGCGGGGGGGGCGATGGCGGCTGCGGCGGCGCCGGAGCGGCCACAGGCCCGTCCGGCTGGGCCCCGGCCAGCCGGAATCCGGCGGCCGCCAGCAGCGCCAGCAGGCCCCGGACGGACCAGGACAAGCCCGGCGTCAGCCAGGCGGCCAGGGCGACGGCCAACAAGCCGGCAGCCAGCACCCAGGCCAGACCCGAACGCCGGCCCGCAGCCTGGGCACCACACCAGGCCACGCCGCTCCCCAGGATCAGCCCGGTCTGGAGCAGGAATGGGCCCAGCGGTGCGGCCGTGCCCACCAGGACATGCGACAAGCCCTGGACCAACCCGGACGCCAGCACCAGCAGGGCCGCGCCTGCCGCCGCAGTGGCCGCCAGCCGCGGATGGGCCCACCGCCCCCACCACGCCCCGGCCAGCATCAGGAAGGCCAGCCGTGTCGGGATGGTCCACTCAGGCAGCAGTGCCTGCAGAGGTGGCCAGGCCGGCGCCAGGATCAGGGCCACGGCGACCACCAAGCCGCCCACCGCGGCCAGATCCGGCGGCTGAGACGTCCCTGCGGGGCGGGCTTCGAAGGTCAAGACGTGGGGGCTCCTGGCGCTGGGGCGGGTCACCACACACCCCTGCGCGATTGTCCACGCGCGCGGGGTGCCCGTCTGCCCAGAGTTGTGCCAATTCAGCCCTGGTGGGGCGTTGACGACACTGGCCCGCCGACACGGGCGACCGGGGCCACTTCCCGGGCCTCGATGTCCACCACATCGCCCGCCGCAGCCGGGCCGGCCGCGGGGAAGCCGCCCGCGCGCCCCCAGCGCAGATTGACCGCCGGCAATGGGCGACCGCGCAGGCGTGCCCACACCAGCACGACGGCGGCCGTCAACAGGCCCGCCAGCAGCAGGCCCGCCATCAGCACCAGCCCCAGGGCGGTGGCAACGGCCTTGAACAGCATCGAAAACAAGGTCTTCATGCCCTCCATTGTGAACGGTTGCCGCCACTCGGGCAGGATGCGGGCCATGATCCCCTTGTCCATCCTCGACCTCGTCCCCATCCCGGAGGGCAGCATCCCCGCCCAGGCCATCGGCAACACCGTGGCGCTGGCCCGCCTGGCCGACGAATGGGGTTACCAGCGCTACTGGCTGGCCGAACACCACAACATGGACGGCCTGGCCTGCTCGGCCACTGCGGTGCTGATCGGCCAGGTGGCCGCCGCCACCTCCCGCATCCGCGTCGGTTCCGGCGGCATCATGCTGCCCAACCACGCCCCGCTGGTGGTGGCCGAGCAGTTCGGCACCCTGGCCACCTTGTTCCCGGGGCGCATCGACCTGGGCCTGGGCCGGGCCCCGGGCACGGACGGCGCCACCGCCCGCGCCCTGCGCCGCCAGGCCCTGGCGGGCAGCGAAGACGAGTTCCCCCGCGACGTGGAGGAGCTGATGGGCTACCTGGCCGCCGAGGACGGGCCGGGGCAGACGGTGCGCGCCATCCCCGGCCGCGGGACCGAGGTGCCGGTCTGGCTGCTGGGCTCCAGCCTGTTCTCGGCCCAGTTGGCGGCCTGGCTGGGGCTGCCCTTTGCCTTTGCCTCGCATTTCGCGCCCGACATGCTGGACCAGGCCCTGGCCATCTACCGCCGCACCTACCGTCCCTCCGAGCGCTGGCCGCGGCCCCACGCCATGGTGGGCTGCAACGTCATCGTGGCCGACAGCAACGAGGCGGCCGAGCACCTCTTCACCTCCGCCCAACAGCGGGTGCTGGGCATGTTGCGCGGCCAGCGCGGCCCCCTGCCCCGACCCATCGACCCGGCGGAACTGGCCCGGCTCTGGCGGCCCGAGGAGCAGGCCGGCGTGCACCGCATGCTGGCCGTCAGCGCCGTGGGCGACGCCGCCCGGGTCACCGAGCAGCTCGGCCAGCTGCTGGAACGCACCCAGGCCGACGAGCTGATCGTCGCCTGCGCCGTGCACGACCCGCTGGCCCGCCAGGACTCCTACCGACGGCTGAAGGACGTGACGCATTTCGCCTAGCGGGCCTGCACCGGCGGCCCGCGGGCCGCTACCATGGACAGCGCTGGTTCCAGGCTCCATCCATGTCCTTGCTGTCTGCCCTGTCGTTGCGCGCTCGCCGTTGGGTCAAGGCCCCGCAGCACCTGTTTGATCACCTGAGCTTCCGCACGAAGTTCGTGGTCATCGGCATGGTGCTGGCCGGCCCGCTGTCGACCCTGGTGGGTTTCGTCGCGTCGCGCTATGACCACCGGGTGGACCAGGCCCAGGCGCGGGAGTCGGCCCTGCTGCGCAGCAGCCATTTGCGCGATCTGGCCCTGGCCCTGGCGGTGCACCGGGGCCTGTCGGCCCGCATCCTGGCCGGGGAGGAAGGCGTCAGCACCGAACTGGTCCAGCAGCAGAAGCGGGTCGATCGGCTGCTGTACGAGGCCCAGGAAAGCATCCCCGCCGACCAGTGGCGCACCGCCAACCCGGGCCAGGGCCCCACCCTGGTGGCCGAGGTGCACGACCTGATGCGCCTGAGCGACCCCGGTCAGCCCGAACAGAACTTCGTCCGCCACAACGCGGTGATCGACGCCGTGCTCAACCTGAACGCCCGCGTGGGCGTGGGACCGGATTTGGGCCCGGACGCCCACCGCGAGTCCGCCCTGCTCCACCTGGCCTTCCAGCAACTGCCCATGCTGCTGGAGGCCCTGGGGCGGCAACGGGGCTGGGGCAGCGCCGTGCTGACCCAGGAGGCCTATGCCGATGCAGACACCACCCGCTACATGATGTATGCCGGCGGGGCCGCCCAACAGCTGGAGGTGACGCAAAGCGCCCGCGAAGCCCTGGCCGAGACGAACCAGCTGCTGGCCCACCCGGAAGAGCCCGCCCCCTTGAGCACGGCCCTGAACGAGGCCGACATCTTCACCCAGCGCTCCATGGCCCTGGTGATGGCGCATGAGGGTGGCACGGCCGCGGCCACGGAGCACTTCCGCGAGGGCAGCTTCGCCATCAACCAGTTGGCCGACGTCACCGCCACCTTTTCCGACCTGCTGCTCGCCCGTTCGCGGCAGGATCTGGCCGCGGCCCAGAGCGGCCGCACCTGGTCGCTGCTGGGCATGGGGCTGGTGGTGCTGGCCCTGCTGCTGATGTACCGCGGCTTCGAGCGCTCCACCGTGCTGCGCCTGCGCGCCCTGCAGCGTGCCTCCCGGCGGCTGGCGGACGGCCAGTTCAACGACCGGGTCACGGTGGTGGGCAGCGACGAGATCGCCCGCCTGTCCGGCGCGCTGGACGACATGCGCCAGCGCCTGCAGAACGCCGTGCGCGAGCGGGCCGATGCCCTGGCCGCCCACGCCGCCTCGCGCGCCAAGACCGAATTCCTGGCCCGCTGGAGCCACGACCTGCGCACCCCGCTGGCCGCCGTGCTGGGCTTTGCCGACATGCTGCTGACCCGCCAGGCCCCGGCCCTGAGCGAGGCCCAGCGCGAGGACGTGATGCACATCCGCGAGGCCGGGGAACACCTGCTGGCCCTGGTCAACGATGTGCTGGCCGTGGCCAGCCTGGACGCGCGCGACAGCATCCGCCAGCGCGACGAGGCGGTGCCGATCGGGCCGCTGATCGCCTCGGCCGTGCACCTGGTGCAGGCCCAGGCCCGCACGGCGGGCGTGCTGCTCGAATGGCCCCGCGAGCAGGGCATCCTGTCGCCCGACTGGGTGCGGGGTGACCGCACTCGGCTGCTGCAGGTGCTGGCCAATCTGCTGAGCAATGCCATCAAGTACAACCAGGCCGGGGGTCATGTTCGCCTGCTGTGGAGCGCGCAAGGCGCACAGGTCAGCATCGCGGTGGAAGACGATGGCTGCGGCATTGCCGAGGAAGACCTGCCCCGGCTGTTCCAGCCCTTCGAGCGGCTGGCCACGCCCGACCCGGGCATCGAGGGCCTGGGGCTGGGCTTGTCCAACGTCAAGCGGCTGCTGGAGGCCATGGGCGGCAGCGTGGCGGTGCACAGCCGGTTGGGCGAAGGCTCCCGCTTCACGGTGAGCTTGCAGCGCATGGCGCCGCCCGTGCCCGCCCCGGCGCTGGTCCCGCAGGCACTCCCCCCCGCGCCCCCGCTGCATGGGCGCATCACCTATGTGGAAGACGACGAAACCAACGCCCTGCTGCTGCAGGCCATGCTGGCGGCCGAGCCCGGCCTGGAGGTGACGGTCTGTCACGACGGCGCCCAGGCGCTGGCCAGCCTGGATGCCACCGACCTCTGGATCGTCGACGGGCAGCTGCCCGACATGGACGGGCTGGACCTGCTGCGGCAGCTGCAGCGCCGCCCGGGCCCGCCCCCGCGGGCCGTGATGTTCTCTGCCGACGCGCTGCCCTGCCGGCGCGACCAGGCGCTGGCCGCTGGCTTCATCGACCTCTGGGTCAAGCCCATGGGCCGGGACGAGCTGCTGACACGCCTGCGCCAGCTGCTGAGCCGGCCGCGCCCCGAAGGCCAGGGCGTCTCGGCCGCCCCGCTGGCACAATGACCGCCCCTGGCGGCGCCCCGCCGCCGCGCACCCCGGCCACGCCTCCTGCATGACCCCGACCCCGTACCGCGTGCTCAGCCTCATCCCGCCGATGACGCAGCTGAACACGCCCTACCCCTCCACCGCCTACCTGACCGGCTTCCTGCGCTCGCGCGGCCTGGCCGCCGCCCAGGAAGACCTGGCCCTGGGCCTGGTGCTGCGCCTGTTCACGCCGGCCGGCCTGGACGAACTGCGCACAGCGGCGCAGGCGCTGCCGGCGCGCCAATGCCCCCCGCAGGTGGGCCATTTCTTGGCCGAGTTCGACACCTACCGCGCCACCGTGGCCCGGGTGATCGCCTTCCTGCAGGGTCGCGACCCCACGCTGGCCCACCGCATCAACACCCGCGGCTTCCTGCCCGAAGGGGCGCGCTTCGCCGCCCTGGACAGCTACCCCGCCGAGGAGGGCGAGGACCCGCTGGCCTGGGCCTTCGGCGCCCTGGGCCTGCAGGACCGGGCCCGCCACCTGGCCACGCTCTACCTGAACGATCTGGCCGACGTGGTGCGCGAGGCGGTGGACCCGCGCTTCGAATTCGTCCGCTACGCCGAGAAGCTGGCCACCGCCCAGCCCCATTTCGACCCGCTGGCCGAGGCCCTGGCCGCCCCGCCGCACCTGCTGGACCGCACCCTGGCCACGCTGACGGCCGAGGCGCTGGCCCGCCACCGGCCCCAGCTGCTGCTGCTGTCCGTGCCCTTTCCCGGTGCGGTCTATGGCGCGCTGCGCATCGCCCAGGCGGCCAAGGCCCTGCAGCCGGAGCTGCCCATCGTGCTGGGCGGCGGCTTCGTCAACACCGAGCTGCGCGAACTGGCCGAGCCGCGCCTGTTCGACTTCGTCGATTACGTGACGCTGGACAGCGGCGAACGACCGCTGCTGGCCCTCATCGAGCACCTGCAGGGCCAGCGCGGCCGCGAGCGCCTGGTGCGCACCTTTGTGCGTGAAGGTGCCGGCTCGGGAGCCTCCGTGCGGCTCATCAGCTGGCCCGAGCCCGACGTGCCTTTCGGCGAGGTGGGCACGCCCACCTGGGACGGCCTGCCGCTGGACCGGTATCTGTCCCTGCTGGACATGCTCAACCCGATGAACCGGCTGTGGAGCGACGGGCGCTGGAACAAGCTGACGGTGGCCCAGGGCTGCTACTGGAAGAAGTGCAGCTTCTGCGACGTGGGGCTGGACTACATCGGCCGCTACGAAACCACCACCGCCCAGGTGCTGGTCGACCGCATGGAAGCCATCGTCGCCGAGACCGGCCAGACGGGCTTCCACTTCGTGGACGAGGCCGCGCCGCCCAAGATGCTGCGCGCCCTGGCCGAGGAGCTGCTGCGTCGCCAGCTGCCGGTGAGCTGGTGGGGCAATGTGCGCTTCGAGAAGACCTTCACCCCCGAGCTGGCCCAGCTGCTGGCCGAGAGCGGCTGCATCGCCATCAGCGGCGGGCTGGAGGTGGCCTCCGACCGGCTGCTGGCCCTGATGAAGAAAGGCGTCTCGGTCGAGCAGGTGGCCCGCGTGACCAAGGGCTTTGCCGACGCCGGCGTGCTGGTGCACGCCTACCTGATGTACGGCTTCCCCACCCAAACGCTGCAGGACACCCTCGACGCGCTGGAGTACGTGCGCCAGCTGTTCGCCAACGGCTGCATCCACAGCGGCTTCTTCCACCGCTTCGCCTGCACCGTGCATTCACCGGTGGGCCAGCACCCCGAGGACTACGGCATCACCCTGCTGCCGCTGCCCGAAGGCCAGTTTGCGAAGAACGATGTCGGCTTCGTCGACCCGACCGGCACCGACCACGACGCCCTGGGCCGCGGTCTGAAGAAGGCGATCTACAACTACATGCACGGCATCGGTCTGGACGAGGACGTGCGCGTCTGGTTCGAGCACCTGCCCGGCAAGCTGCCGCGGCCCACCGTGGGCCGCCAGCGCATTGCCAAGGCGCTGCAGTCGGCCGCCTGACGACGGACCCGCCCGCTCCCGGCGCCTACCCAGGCGCCTTACACTGGGGAAGTCATTGCCCCCCCGATGTCGCATGCAGGATCGCGTCAAAGAACAAGAAACAGGACCGGTGGAGGCGATGCCGTCCTGGGCCACCCGCCCCCTGGGCTGGGTGGGCGGCTGGCTGGTGCTGGGCAACCTGCTGGTGGCGCTGGTGCTGTGCGTGGCCACCGCCTTCAGTCTGGAATCCACCCGCAGCGCGGAACGGGCCCGGGGCGCCGAGGTGGCCGACAACCTGGCGCACAGCGTCAGCATCGAGGTGGCTGCCGAACTGCGGCTGGTCGACAACGCGCTGGCCAGCATCGCCCAGCGCCTGCCATCCCACCCCGAGGTGAACAGCCCCGCCACCGCCCAGGGGCTGGCCGCGGCCATCCGGGAGCAGGCGCCCCGGGTGCCCTTCGTCTCGGCCATCCACTTCGTCGACAGGCAGGGCCGGATCAACCCGCTGTCCCCCGGTCAAGCCCCGCGGCAGATCGACGACCTTGGTTTCCTGCAGCAGGTGCTGGCCAGCGACACCGCGCTGCTGTCACCGCCCCGGCCCAGCCCCGCCGTGGGCGAATGGGCGGTGATGCGGGCCCAGCGGGTGATGGGGCCGGACGGGCAGCCCTGCGGCATCCTGGTGGCGGAGATCACGTCCCGCCAGTTCGCCGAGGCCTTCGCCCGTCTGGCGCTGGGGCCCCAGGACATCATCCTGCTGCGCGACCGCGGCCTGCGGATGGTGGCCCAGCACATGCCCAGCCGGCCGGCCAACACCGAGGGCCTGGGCACCACCCAGATCTCCCCCGAACTGCGCAGCCTGCTGGCCCGTCAACCCGCGGCAGGCACCTACAGCAGCCGCCTGGGCCGGGACGGGGTGGAGCGCATCTACGCCTACCGGGAGGTGCCGGGCTACCCGCTGCTGCTGATCGCTGGCCTGAGCTCCGAGCAGTACTTCGTGCCCTGGCGGGCCACCGCCTGGCGGCACTGGAGCTTCACCGCCCTGATCATCCTGCTGGTCATCCTGGGCTCGATCTACCTCTACCTGCAGCGGCGGCGGGAACAGGAGGCACTGCGCTACGCCAAGCGCCTGGCCCGGCAGCAGGCCCTGATGATCGAGAACGACTGGGTCGGCATCCTGCGGCTGCACAAGCGCCGGATCACCTGGACCAACCGGGCCCTGGCCACCATCACCGGGTATGAGAAGAAGGACCTCGTCGGGTCCGACACCCGGCTGCTGTACCCCGACGACACCAGCTATGCGGCCATCGGCCAGGAAGGCCACCACGCCCTGCGGGAACGCGGCAACTTCCACACCCAGATCCGCATGCGCCACCGCAATGGCGAACTGATCTGGGTGGACCTCAGCGGCACCGCCCTGTCGGAGGAGGAGTCGGTCTGGATGCTGATCGACATCAGCGGCCTCAAGCACAGCGAAGCCCAGGCCCACCACATGGCACTGCACGACGCCCTGACCGGCCTGGCCAACCGACGCTCGCTGGACGAGAGGCTGCGCGGGGCGCTGGCCTGGGCCCGCCGGGAACAACGCGCCATCGCGCTGGCCTACATGGACCTGGACGGCTTCAAGTCGATCAACGACCGCCACGGCCATGAGGCGGGCGACGCGGTGCTCCGGCAGGTGGCCGATCGACTGGCCGGGCGCGTCCGCGGCCACGACCTGGTCGCCCGGCTGGGCGGCGACGAATTTGCCATCGTGCTGGCGGACACCACTTCGCCCGAGGAAGTCCGCACCATCCTCGACCGCTGCCTGGCTGCCGTCCAGGTGCCGCTGGCCCTGCCCGATGGCACCCTGGTGCAGGTGGGAGGCAGCCTGGGCGTGGTGTTCGGTCCCACCCAGGCCGACACGCCGGAAGCCCTGCTGACGGCGGCGGACGCCGCCATGTACGAGGCCAAGCGCCGAGGCAAAGGGCAGATGGTGTTCGCCACCGCGGCCCACCTGGTGACGCCGCGCTGACGCCTCGCCGCGGGGCAGCGCCCGCGGCGGCAGGTCGTGGCAGGAAGGATGTCAGGGGGCCGGCGCGGAGGCCGGCGCCGCCGCCGCATCCAGCTCAGCCTTCAGGGCATGCGAGCGTGTGATGATGTACTGACGGATCAGCTCGACCTGCTCCGGGTTGATGCCCTTGGCGAAGGAGGGCATGCCACGCTCGGTTCGGCCCCCGTAGACGATCCCGAGGAAGTAGCCGTGCTTTTCCGGGCTCAGGTAGCGCAGGTCCGGCACCACACCGCCGCTGACCGCGTTCAGGCCGTGGCAGTTGGCGCACAGGCCGTTGAACATCGTCCGCCCGGCCTTGAGCTCGGCCTCGCTGCTCGGCTTGAGTGGCTGCAGCAGTGGCAGGACGGCGGCCTCACGCTTGGCCGGCGGCAGCGTGGCCTGGCCGCCCAGCTTGAAAGTCACCACCCGTGATTCGGGCTTGACCTTGGCATTGAGCGACATCGGCCCGGTGATGTTGGGGAAGGAGCCGCCCCAGCCCACCATGAAGGTCACGTACTGCTCGCCGCCCACGGTGTAGGTCACCGGGCCGGCCATGGCACCGGAGTTGACCGGTGCCTGCCACAGCAGCTTGCCGGTGTCGGCGGCATAGGCCACGGCGCGGCCATCGGCCGTGCCTTGGAACACCAGATTGCCGGCCGTGGCCAGCGTGCCGCCGTTCCAGGCCGTGGGGTATTCCACCGACCAGCGGGCCTTCTGCGCCACCGGGTCCCAGGCCAGCAGCCGGCCCTTCCAGCTCTCGGCGATCTGCTTGACGATCTTCGGGTCCTCAGGCAACTGCGGCACATCCAGACCGATGTTCACCACGTTGCGAATGGGCATGAACATCGGCTCTTGCTGCGGTTCCAGCCCGGCCGCTGTCTCCTGCGCCGGCAGGTAGACCAGGCCGGTGCCGGGGTGGAAAGACATGGGCTGCCAGTTGTGCCCGCCCAGGAAGCTGGGCACCACGATCTTCATGCCCTTGCCGTCCAGGTAGTCGGCGGCCCCCGTCTTGACCGGCCGGCCGGTGGCCTTGTCGATGTGCGAGGCCCAGTTGACCGGCACGAACTTCTCGGCCGACAGCAGCTGGCCATTGGTGCGGTCGAGCACGTAGAAGAAGCCGTTCTTGGGCGCCTGCATCAGCACCTTGCGCTTCTTGCCCTCGATCGTCAGGTCCGCCAGGATCATGTGCTGGGTGGCGGTGTAGTCCCACATCTCGCCCGGCGTGGTCTGGTAGTGCCAGATGTACTTGCCGGTGTCGGGGTTCAGGGCCACGATGGACGACAGGAACAGGTTGTCGCCCTTGCCATCGCTGCGAAACTTGTAGTTGAACGGCGAGCCGTTGCCCACGCCGATGTAGAGCTGGTTGAGCTCGGGGTCGTAGGCCATCGAATCCCAGGCGGTGCCGCCGCCACCCCACTTGACCCAGCCATTGCCCGACCAGGTCTTGAGCGCCATCGCCATGGCCTCGTCCTCGGGCGGCAGGGAGGGATCGCCCGGCACGGTGAAGAAGCGCCAGGCCTGCTGACCGGTCTTGGCGTCATAGGCGGTGACGTAGCCGCGCACGCCGAACTCGGCGCCGCCGTTGCCGATCAGCACCTTGCCGTGGACGATGCGCGGCGCGCCGGTGATGGTGTAGCTCTTGTTCGGGTCCAGCCGGGTGTCGACCGACCACACCGGCTTGCCGTTGCGCGCATCCAGCGCAATCAGCCGGCCGTCGAAGGCCCCCACATAGACCTTGCCCTCCCAGACGGCCACACCACGGTTGACCACGCTGCAGCAGCCCTCGCCGCCCTTGTCGCGCGGCACCTGCGGGTCGTACTTCCACAGCGGCTGGCCGGTGCGGGCGTCGTAGGCGTAGACGATGCTGTAGGCCCCGGTGGTGTACATCACGCCGTCGACCACGATCGGGGTGGCCTCGACGCCGAAGTCCCAGTCGAGCTTCTGGGTCCAGGCCACGCCCAGCTTCTGGACGTTGTGGTCATTGACCTGGGTGAGCGGGCTGTAGCGCTGCTCGCCATAGGTGCGGCCGTGGCTCATCCAGTTGCCGGGTTCCTTGTCGGCCTGGAGGATGCGCTGGCCGTTCACATCGGCCGGGGGACGCGCCAGCGTCGGCGCTGCCAGGCTGGCGGCCAGCACCAGGGCCAGGCCGCGTGCCGCAGAGAGTGGGAGGGTGTTCATGGGCGTTCCAAAATGCAGGGAATGGGTGGGGCGCGGTCTCACATCACGACGGTGACGACCTTCTCCTCGAGGTAGCCATCGAGCGCAGCCCGCGACAGGTCGCGGCCCACGCCGCTGTCCTTGCCGCCTCCCCAGGGCAGCCGGGCGTCCAGCGGGCTCCAGCCGTTGATGGCCACGGCCCCCACCTTCAGGCGCGCGGCCAGGCTGTGGGCCTTGGTCAGGTTCTGCGTCCACAGCGTGGCCGACAGACCGTAGGCGCTGTCGTTGGCCAGGGCCACGGCCTCGTCATCGCTGTCGAAAGGGATCACCACACCGACCGGGCCGAAGACCTCCTCGCGGGCGATGGCCATGTCGGGCGTGACGCCGCCGAAGATGGTGGGCCGCACGAAGAAGCCGCGCGCGGGCACCCCCTCGTCACCGGCCAGCATCTGCGCGCCGGCCTGGCGGGCGGCCGCGATGTGGGCCCGCACCCGCTGCGCATGGCGCTCGCTGATCAGCGCGCCCATCTGCGTGGCCGGGTTGAAGGGATCGCCCAGCTGCAGCGACCGCGCCGCCCCGGCCAGCGCCTGCAGCACATCGTCATAGCGCGAGCGGTGCACCAGGATGCGGCTGCCGGCCGCGCAGGTCTGGCCCTGGTCCACGAACAGGCCCATGGCGCAGCCGCCGATGGCCTGCTCCAGCACCGCGTCTTCCAGGATGATCTGCGGCGCCTTGCCGCCCAGCTCCAGCGTCAGGCGCTTGAACAGCGGCCCCGCTTCGGCCGCGATCTGCCGGCCCACCACGGTGCTGCCGGTGAAGCTGATCTTGTCCACCCCCGGGTGGGTGGTGAGCGCGCGGCCCACCGCCGGGCCCAAGCCCTGCACCACGTTGACGACGCCAGGCGGGAAGCCCGCCTCGGCGGCCAGAGCGGCCAGCGCCGACAGCGCCAGCGGCGCATCTTCCGAGGGCTTGAGCACCACGGTGCAGCCGGCCGCCAGCGCGGGGCCCAGCTTCCAGGCGCCGATCATCAGCGGCGCGTTCCAGGGCACGATCAGCGCGGCCACGCCCACCGCCTCGCGCACGGTGTAGTTGAAGGTGGGCCGGCCCATGAAGCCGGCAGTCGGGATCTGTCGGCCCTCGAGCTTGTCGGCCCAGCCGGCAAAGTAGCGCAGCGTGTCCACCGCCATCGGCACGTCCAGCATGCGCATCTCCATCAGCGTGCGGCCCTGCTCACGGGCCAGCAGCTGGGCGAAGTCCTCGGCCTTGGCCTCCAGCAGGTCGGCCAGGCGGTTCAGCAGCCGGCCGCGGGCCGCGCCGGGCAGCTGGGACCAGGCACCGCCGTCGAACTGGCGGCGCGCCGCGGCCACCGCCGCGTCCACATCGGCCGGGGTGCTGGCCGTCACCTGGCACAGGCGCTCGCCGGTGGCGGGCTCGGCCTTGTCGAACCATTGACCCGCGGCCGAGGCCTGCCATTCGCCGTCGATCAGGTTGAGTCGGAAGAAGTTGTCGCTCATCGCAAAGCTCCTGGGGATCAGCGGAAGTGGTGGATGAAGCGCAGCGTGGCGCGTTCGCCTTCGGTGCGGTTGCGCGCGCCGGTCTCGGTGTAGTAGTTCAGGCTCAGATGGTCGTCGGCGCTGAAGCTGTACATCACGCCCGGTCCGTAGCCGATCACCCGCTCCTGGGTGTCCGCCAGCGACTGACCGTTGACCTTGGTGTCAGTGGTCTGCTGCAGCCAGTAGGCCGCCAGGCCCAGGCGCAGCTGGGGCGTGATGGCGTAGTCGGTGGCCAGGTTCATGTGCACCGCCTGGCCGGCCTGGAAGCTGTGCGCCTCGGTGATGCCACTGCTGGCGAAACGGGTCGGTGAGGGATCGCCATTCACGCCGTTCCACAGGTAGAAGACGCGGCTGGAGACCGTCCACTCCGGTTTCACCCACCAGGTGCCGCTCCAATAGGCCTCGACCGAGGTGGCATGGGCGCCGGGCGTCAGGCCCTTGCTCTTGTCGTAGCTGCCCCAGGGCAGGGTCAGGTCCAGCTCGACGCGGTGAGCGAACACCGGCCCCTGCGCCCCCATCACCGGGTCCCATTGCAGGAAGGCGCCCAACACCGGGTCGCCCATGCCGGTCTGGGTCTGGCCCAGGATGGTGCCACCCGCGCCATCGTCCAGGCTGGCCGACAGGAGGGACGGCAGCAGCAGCATGCCGCCCAGCTTGCCGCCCAGCCAGCGCGCATCGCTCTGGTAGACGAACTGGTTCACCCAGGGGGTGACGCTGATGTCGCTGTTGGGCAGAGGCAGGTCCTGGCCCTTGGCGTCCTTGAAGTGGCTGGCCTGGTAAGGCTGCACGTAGCTCATCCAGTACAGGCCTGGCCCGGCCGGGGGCGGCGCGCCGTCGACAAAGCCAGTGAGGCCCAGGTTGATGGAGGGCAACTCATAGGCCTGGGCAGCACCGGCGCTGATCAGTGCCGCAAGCAAGCCCGCGCCAAGTCGCAGGGTGGTGAAGATCATGGTGGGTCCCGTGTCGCAAAGCGGATCGCTGGAGCCTGGGCTGACCGTGGTGACGGCGCAGCGCAGGGGCACGGAACGATGCTAGGAACCGGGGCCGGCGGCGGCTTGATCCTGCGTGCACACCACTTGTCCAGGCGTGCGCCGCCCCCTCAGGCCGGGCGACGCTGGCGGGCCTGCGAGGGCGATTCGCCAAAGACCTTCTTGTAGGTCCGGCTGAAATGGGCCGCATCGCTGAAGCCGTGGCTCAGCGCCAGGTCGGCCAGATTGCGGTGCGTCCCCAGGTTCCCCATCAGCAGCTCGCGGCAGCGTTGCAGCCGGGCTCTGAGCAGAAATGCCTGCGGCTTCTCCTGGACCTGCTCAAAGGCCTTGTAGAGCGAACGGCGCGACACCCCCAGCTCCGAGGCCAGCCGATCCGGTGTCAGGTCTGGCTCGGTCAGGTGTGCGAGCAGGTAGGCCTTGGCCTGATTGAGCAAGCTCATCCAGGCATCCTGGCCGCGCCGCTCGGTGGCTTCGCGGCCCTGCAGCTGCATCGCAATGTCCAGCAGCGCCCGCACACTCAGCGAAAAAGCCGAGCAGGTGGCCGAGCCGAGGTGCACATCCTCGGCCAGGGCCGCGCTGACCATGTCCAGCGCCAGCTTGGCCGCCTCGGTGGTGCTGCGGGGCGACTGGGGCAAACGCTGGCAGGCCTGCAGCCAGGCATCGCCCTCGTCAACTGCGTGAAACATCACGGAAAAATCAACCCCTTCGCTCATGGCCAACTCGTACGGGCGCGAGGCCTCGTAGAGCAACCATTCGCCGGCCTGCAGGTCGATCACCTGCCGGCCCTGGCTGAACTGCGCACTGCCCTGGCGCAGCCACAGCACCTTGACTTGGCGCCGCGGCAGGCTGAGGCAGGCCGGCTCGGTCATGCGGGCCACATGGGCGGGCGCCTGGATGCGGGCCAGCCGGCAGCCCTGACGCACCTTGGCCACCGTCTGAATGGCCAACGGCTCCACCGGACGAGACATTTCCAGCACCAGTGGGAAGAAGCCCTGGTGGATCTGCCGCGCCCAGGACAGCGGCGCAGGCACCGGGGTGGCTGGCTGCGGTGCGCCAAGAAACGTGGCAGCGATGGACATGGCAAACCCCGGCAGAACGGCCTCGACCGCCCTCCGAGGAAGCCCCCGGGACTTCAGGCAGTCTTGATATAGGAAAATTCAAGCATTTAACATGCCTGCGGGGTCCACACCACCGCGGCCGACGCTCAGCCCAATGCCCAGGACAACCAGCGCCAGCGGTTGCCACCCGGGCGCTGCAGCCCGGGCTTGGGCGCCCAGGCATGGGTGTTGGACACCTGGATGCCCGGCATCTCGCCATCCCACTCATGGGCCTGCACGGTGTGCCAGTCGCGCCCCAGCCGCACCGCCCCTTGGGCGTCCAGGAGCAGCACCATGGAGCCCTGCACCAGCGGCGCCATCAGGCGGACAAAGCCCTCGCTGCGCACCAGGGCCTGGGCCTGGGTGTCGTCCAGCCCGTCCAGCATGTCGCGCAGCAGGCGGGCCAGTTCGGCGGTGTCGCTCAGGGCCGGATCCTGCGGGGCCAAGTGGTGAATGCTGCCGTTGTGCATCAGCAGCAGGCCCTCGCGCACCAAATAGGGGTGAGCCAGCGCATGGCAGACCGGGCCGTAAGTGGCCTTGCGCAGGTGCAGGTAGGCCTCGGTCTCCAGCGGCAGCTGCCGGTTGTAGATCAGCAACTCCTCAAAGGCCATGCCCTTGACGGAAGTGACCCGCCCGCCGTGGCGATGGAAGGCGCCCCAACCATGGCTGTTGCGCTGCCAGACGTTCTCCAGGAAATCGGCGGCGATCTGCCGCCCCGCGGGCTTCTTGATGATCAGGCACATGTCCGGAACCAGGCTTCGACGGAAAGGCAAGCAAGATGAATGCCTTCATCCTCGCCGTTTGATCGGCCGGGCAGGCGCCGAAATGAACGGTTTGAGCGTGGCAATCTTTCTAACGGACGGTTCCGATGCCTGGCCGACCGGTTTCAGGCGGGCACGGGCCCTCGCGCGCCCATCTCGACAGCTTGCAGACAGCTTGCGTTCAGCGTCGATCCTGGATCTGCAGCTCCGTGAAGCCGGTCTGCACATCCGGGGCACGGCCCAGGGCCCACTCAGGGGACCAGGCCAGCAGCAGCTCGGCGGTGGTGCGCACCACATTGCCGGGCAGCAGGTGCCCGCCCAGCACCCGCCCCTGTGCATCGGCGACGGTGGCGTGCAGATGCGGCCCTTGCGGAGAGACGGTGCCGGCCAGGGTCAGCAGCTCCACCGGGCCGGCCAGGCAGGTCGCGGCCTCGGCCCCGGCCAGGCGCAAGCGGGCATCTCCCAGGCTGCCAATGCCCGAGAGCACGAAGGCCGAGCCGGTGGGCAGCTGCAGACGCACGGCCTCGGCCAAGGCCGTGCGCAGGTCGCAGCCCGGTGTCAGGCGCAAGGGCCAGGTGTTCATCCGGGCTGGACGTGCAGGGCCAGGATGTCGGCCACCGCGCTGTTGTACGGCGTGGCCACCCCCCGCAGCGCGCCGCGGCGGCTGACGTCGCCACTCAGCCAGGGCAGTTCCAGCCGATGGCCCTGCAACAGGTCGCGCAGCATCGATGCGGTCATGTCCGCGGGCAGCTGGTCGCAAAAGCGCAGCCGGTCCTCGGCGTAGTCGGGTGGCAGTGCCACCCCTTCGGCACGGCCCACGGCCACCGCTTCGGCCATCAGCGTCAACAGCAAGCGGCGCGAGGCCGGGTGGCTGCGGACCGGCCCCAGGGCGCAGCGGGTGCTGGCCGTGGCGCCGGACAGGCCCACCAGGAAGACGAACTTCTCCCAGATGGCGCGGGCGATGTCCTCGCTCACCACGGCCTCGATCCCCGCCTGCTCGCAGGCCTGCCGGAAGGCCTCCACCCGAGGCGTGCGCTGGCCGCCGTATTCGCCGAAGACCAGCTTCTGCAGGGTGCCGCTGTGCGCGATCACGCCGGGCGCCTCGATGGTCGCGGCGATGTAGCAGACGCCGCCCACCACCGCCGCATCGCCCAGCGCGGCCCGCAGCATCTCGTCCTTGACCACGCCGTTCTGCAGGGAAATGACCGCCGTGCCCGGCCCCACCAGGGGGCGGATGGCCTGGGCGGCGGTCTCGGTGTCCCACAGCTTGACGCCCAGCAGCACCACGTCCACCGGCCCGATGTCGGCCGGGCGGTCGGTGATGGCGGGATGAGGCAGGTGCATGTCGCCCAGGGGGCTGCGCACCGTCAGGCCCTGGGCCCGGATGGCATCCAGGTGGCGCCCCCGGGCGATGAACTGCACGTCGTGCCCGGCCAGTGCCAGGCGGGTGCCGAAGTACCCGCCCACGCCGCCGGTTCCCATGATGGCCACTTTCAAGTCGGTGTCTCCGGTGAGAGTGATGGGCGCTGATCATCGTTCTTCCCGCCCTTCCCTGGGCGCGCAGGGGTGATCGGCGCCACCGGGCCTGCCGCGCACGGCAGATGGTTTCCCCGGCCGCGCTTTGGGGGTTTGGGGTTGAGCCGAATCAAGCTTGGGCTGCCGACGTCGAAAACAGTGACAACCCGGTCTGCCAGGGCCCACCCCGGTCGACCGTCTCCCGAACCCTTCACCTGCCGAACGACCATGCTCACCTGGTTCGACAACCTGCGCCTGGGGCGCAAACTGCAACTCCTGATGGCGGCCGTGCTGGTGCTCACCGTGGTGGTGGGCGGGCTGGCCGTGGTGCAACTGGGTCACATCGGCGCCGGCGTGGGCGAAGTGGCGCACACCGCCCTGCCCCGGGCCCGGCAGGTGGCGGCCCTGCGGGCCGAGATGCTGTCCTTCCGCACCACCCAGTACGCCCACATGCTCAGCGACGACGAGACCGAGCAGGCGGGCTTCAAGCAGCGCATCCAGCAGATCGCCAGCCAGGTGGCCCAGACCCGCCAGCGCATCGAGCCCCTGCTCTCCGACGCCCAGCAACGCAGCGCCTATGACGCTTTTGCCGGTCAGTGGACCCAGTACCTGCAGGGCAACGAGAAGGTGCTGATGCTCAGCGGCGACTTCGGCGCCACGGCCCTGGGCGGGGACTATGGCAAGACTTTCGAGGCGATGAACGCCAGCCTGAGCGACATCCTGAAGGCCAACGACGTGGTGGTGGACGAGCAGGTCCAGGCCACGGAGTCGGCCGTCGTCCACACCCGCACTGCCATCCTGGGCACGGTGGTGGCCGCCCAGGCCCTGGGCACGCTGCTGGCCTGGTTCATGTCGCGCCGCATCGTGGCCTCGCTGGGCGAGGCCTCGCGCAGCGCCCGCGCGGTCGCCAAGGGCGACCTGACCGGACGCATCCCGCAAGGGGGGCACGACGAGGTGGGCGCCCTGCTCACCTCCCTGGGCGAGATGCAGGGTGGCCTGTCCAGCCTGGTGCACACGGTGCGTTCGGGCGTGGATTCGGTGGCCACCGCCTCGTCCGAGATCGCCACCGGCAACATGGACCTGTCCAGCCGCACCGAGCAGCAGGCCGCCAGCCTGCAGCGCACCGCCTCGGCCGTGCAGCAGCTGGCCGGCAACCTGCACCAGAGCACCGATGTGGCCCGTCAGGCCGAGCAGATGGCCCGCAACGCCGCCGAGGTGGCCCAGCGCGGCGGTGGCGTGGTGCGCGATGTGGTGAGCACCATGGGCGAGATCACCCAGGCCTCGCAGCGCATCGGCGACATCATCGGCGTGATCGACGGCATCGCCTTCCAGACCAACATCCTGGCCCTGAACGCCGCGGTGGAAGCTGCCCGCGCCGGGGAACAGGGCCGCGGCTTCGCCGTGGTGGCCGGCGAGGTGCGCAGCCTGGCCCAGCGCAGCGCCGAGGCCGCCCGCGAGATCAAGAGCCTGATCGGCGCCTCCTCCGACAAGGTGGAGCAAGGCGCCCGCCTGGTGCAGGGCGCCGGCCAGACCATGGACGACATCGTGCGCTCGGTGCAGCAGGTCAGCGCGCTGATCGCCGACATCGCCGGCACCGCGGGCGCCCAGACTTCGGGCATCGAGGAGGTCAATGCGGCGATGCTGCAGCTCGACCAGATGACCCAGCAGAACGCCGCCCTGGTGGAGCAGAGCGCTGCCGCCGCGGCCAGCCTGCACGCCCAGGGCGACCGGCTGCGCGAGGCGGTCGCCCGCTTCCACGTGGTCTGAGGACGCGCCCGCGGGTCTCGCGCGGCGCGGGTCCGTCAGACGAAGCGGTCGAAGTGCACCTGCCCGAAGGGCACGCGGTGCTGCACCATCAACAGCTGCTGCACGGCCTCCACCATCGGCGGCGGGCCGGCGAAGTAGTGGTCGTACTGGTCCAGCGGCGCCGGCAGGGCCGGTGCGATCATCTCGTGAACGAAGCCGCGGTGGCCGGCCCAGGGCTGGCCCGGGTCCGGGGCCGACAGGGCCGTGTGGACCTGCACGCGGGCCGGGTCCAGCCCCTCGAACTCCCGCAGGACGCCCAGTTCGGCCTGCTGCCGCAAGCCGAGAAAGAAGTGCACCCGGCGGGGGCCTGCCTCGGCCAGCACGCCGCGCGCCACCGACAGCATGGGCCCCAGGCCCGAGCCCCCGGCCACGCACACCACGTCGCGCTCGCCCGCGCGCAGATGGCCATGGCCATAGGGCCCATCCAGCAGGACACTGGCCCCGGGGTGGAGCGCGGCGAACAGGGCCTGGCTGCCGGCGCCCCCGGGCACCCGCCGGACGATGAAGTGCCAGCGTCCCTCGGCATTGGGCAGGTTGGCCATGGAATAGGCCCGCGCCCCCACCACGCCCGGCGGATGGAGCAGCGCGTACTGGCCGGGGAGGAACAGCGCCGACCCCGGCGCCTGCAGCACGAACTCGTCCATGTCGGGCGTGATCGAACGGCGCCCGACCACGGTGGCCTGCAGGGGCCGGGGCGGGATGGGTGCTTCTTCCGGCGGCGCCTCCAGCCGCACCCGCACGCGACAGTCCTGCAGCGGCCGGGACTGGCAGGCCAGGCGCTTGCCACGCCGCCGCTCGCGCTCGGACAGGCCCGGGGCCTCGGGCCACAGCGTGACCACCTCGCCCTCGACCAGCTCGTAGCGGCAGGCGCCACAGCCGCCGACGCTGCACTCGTAGGGCCAGGGCACCCCGGCCCGCAAGGCCGCGCGCAGCAGGGTGTCCTCACCCTCGGCCATCTCGAAGGCGGGGCCGCCCTCGACCTGGATGCGCAGCGGCGGCGCGGAAGCGCTCGTCTCGCCGCTCACAGACCCAGCCCCTCGCGCCACTGGCGGGTGGCGGCCTGGGCCCGGCCGGCCAGGTCGCCCGCCTCGGGCAGGGCCGCCACATAGCGCTCGATGGCGCGCTCGGCCAGCGGCGCCCAGGTGGCCACCCAGCGCTGCAGCACCGCGCGGTTGCCCTCGGTCTGCAAGGCCATCTGCACCAGGGCGGCGGCCCAGCGGCGGTGGCGCTGCGCGTCCAGCAGCTGGGCGTCGGTCAGCAGGCCCATCAGGGTGTCGCCGTTGTGGCGCGCCACCTCGCCCAGGCCGCGCAGCACCGTCTCCTCCACCGCCGGGCGCACCACCAGGCTGAAGGCCGTGAAGCTCTCGCCCCAGTCCCAGGCGACGAGCGCCCGCTCGACCAGCTCGCGCCAGCCCTGCCAGGCCAGGTCCTGCTCCCAGCGGTCACGCTCGCCGGTGGCAAAGCCGGCGGCCGGGAAGGCGGTGGCCAGCTCGCGGGTGCGGTAGGCCGTGTGGGTGAGCCAGCGCAGCGCATCGGCCGTCTGGTAGGTGGCGCAGTTGGAGATGGTCGAGGCCGGCGCCATCTGCGACAGATAGGCCGAGGCCATCTGCAGCGTGTGGAACAGGTAGCGCGCGGGGGTGTAGAGCCGGGCCAGCGTGCCGGCCCAGGCCGGCTCCAGCATGGCGTCGTGGCCCCGCGCCGAGAACTGCTCGAACAGGCCCTGCACATAGGTCTCCTGCCCGTCCTGCTGCAGGTTGTAGGTGCGGTAGACCATCTCGTCCGGGTCGCGGAAGGCGTCCCAGTCGGCATGCTGCAGCGGCGAGGCGTTGCGGTACTGCTTGAACCAGGTGGCCAGGCCGTGGTTGGGGTCCAGCTCGAAGGGCGCGTCGGGGTTGTCGGTGGAGAAATGCAGGTTGGTCGAGACGATCTCGTACTCGCTGGGCTTGCGGCGGCGCCCGGCCAGGTGGCTCCAGGTCTTGAGCGGCTTGAGCACTTCGGTGTGTGACATGGGGGTGTCTCCTGCTCCGGTCAGAGCGTCTTTTCGTAATAGAAGCGGACCTGCTCGTCGCCGGTCTCGATGCGTCCGGCAAAGGAGCCCAGGTTGAGCTCCAGCTCGGACATCTTGAAAGGTCGGCCCAGCGCGCGTTCCAACGTCTCGCGGCGCAGCACGAGCTCGCCTTCGCAGTCGATGCGCACATAGGCCAGCTTGTCGTCGACGCGGATCTGCTTGCCGGGGTTGTCCTCCTCGGCGGCCTCGATCACGGCGGAGGTGATGGGGCTGGCGCGCAGCACGGGGCCGACGCGGTTGTTGCGGTAGGCCTCGGCGGTCTTGGTGTCACTCATGATGGATGGGTCTCGGTGATCAGCTGTGGGCGAACAGCGGGGTGACGTCGGCGGCGTCCACCAGCACGTCCTCGCCCTCGATGCGCACGGGGTACTGCGCCAGGCGACAGTCGCCGGGGTTGATGCCCGCGCCGGTGCGGGCGTCGAAGGTCCACTGGTGGGCGCGGCACATCAGCACCTTGCCGTCGAATTGGCCTTCGCACAGCGGAATGTCCTGATGCGGGCAGACGCCCTGGAAGGCGCGCACCTCGCCGCCGTCCATGCCCAGCAGCACGATGACGTGCTCGCCCACCTCGACCTCGGTCATCTCGCCTTCCCAGACCTCGTCCAGGGTGCAGACTTTCTGAAAGCTCATGGGCGGGTCCTCAGGCGTCGCAGAAGATGAACTCGAGCGACTCCATCGGCTGGATGTCGGTCTCGCACAGCTTCTTCTCGCGGGGGAAGAAGGTCTCGCTGCCCTGGCGGCGCACGCGCACCACCTTGCCGGGTTGCGGACGCACCCGTCGGCCCACCGAGTGGTGGGCGGCGGCGGCGGCCACCTCGTCCATGGTGTTCTCGGTGTCGACCGGCAGCAGCTGCAGCACGAAGTCGTACTGGAAATTGGAAATCAGGGGGAACAGGGCCATCGTTGTCTCCTGGAACTGGCCGGCTCAAGCGGCCTGCTTCTTGGTGCGCGGGTCGCGGTAGGCGTCGACCCAGGCATAGCCGTGGGCGTCGTCGCCGATCTCGCCGGGGGCAAGGCTCATGTACTGCAGCGCCCCCATCAGGTTGGGCGGCTGGATCTGCCCGGCCAGGAAGCGGTCCACCAGGGTCAGGTGGTCGCGGTAGCGCAGCGGGTCCTGCTGGAAGACCCAGCGGTCGATCTCGGAGTTGAAGTGGTAGGTGCGGCCGTTGTAGGTCAGCGGGTGGTCCTTGACGTTCCAGCCCTTGCCCGGCACCGCGCAGATCGGGATCTGGCTCATGTTGCAGACGATGGGGAGGGTCTCGGGCAGGGTCAGGTCGGTGCGGCCGGCCTTGAGGTTGTCGATGATCACGTCCCAGGCCTGGCCGAAGCTGTCGTTCCAGCCGGGGTACTTCTCCTCCAGCCAGTCGCGGCAGTCGGGCGTCATGCCGGCGGCCACGTTCCACCACAGCGTCGGGCGCCAGTACCAGATGCCCATCTGGTAGGCGTGGTGCTGGTAGTCGAACTCGTTGATCATCTGGTCCCAGTACCAGGGCAGGTCCAGGCCCAGGTCCAGCAGCGTGCGCTCGAACTGGCCGACGATCCACTCGCGCATGAACTCCTTGAAGGACTGCTTGCGGTGCTCCAGCGGCGTGGCGTAGTCCATGGCCGTGCCGGTGAGCAGGCAGAACAGGCGCCAGGCGCGGGCGATGGCCACGTCCACCAGCTTCTGCGCCTCCTCCTTGCGCCCCTGGGCGATCAGGATCTGCAGCGCCGGCCCACCGATCTGCGCATGGCGCGACTCGTCGGTCTGGATGCTGGAGATGAGGCTGGAGAAGGTGTAGTCGCCCGCCTCCGCCGCATCGGCCGCCAGGCCCAGGAACTGCATGTTGGTGAAGCCCGTCTCGAAGGCGAAGGTCAGCATCACCGCGATGTCGGTGGCGCTGCGCGAAAGGAACAGGTCATCGAAGGTGTGGCGCGCCGCGATGGCCCCCCACTCGTTGGTGTGATAGGCCTTGTGCGCCCAGTCGAACTGGCGGTCCTTGGCGCAGTAGCTGTGCGGGAAGTACAGCTGGATCTGGGCGTGGCGGTTCTCGTCCATCATCCCGAAGGTGGCCATGTTGCGCATGCCTGGCGCGCGGCCGAAGCGGGTCATGCGGGCCTCCGCACTCATCGCCGCGTACTCGCCCAGGGCGATGGCGCCGTAGTGCGACTTCAGGATCGAGAGCCAGCCCGGATCGGCCTCCTCGAACATGCGGCTGCGCTCCAGGGCGGCCTTGACCGAGTAGGCCCCGGCGTCCTTCTCGCGCTGAATGCGCACGTACTCGGGGTACGAGGTCTTGTAGGGTTCGTCGTAGCTTTCCCAGGCCTGCATCGGCACGCCCTTGGCGCCGGTCATCAGATCGGGAAAGAGTTCATCTTCGCTGACGTAGGACGGTGTCCAGTTCGTGCTGCGCGCAATGTCGTACCACTCGTTGCGGTCGAGCAAGGCCATGGCGTCTGTCTCCTGTATGTTGGCGGTGGGCCTGCTGTGAGGCCCTCTTCTCGCCCGGCACCGTGCGATGCGGTGGGCGTGCCATGGAATCTAGTGAGACAGGCCTTGGTGCACCATTGCACAAAGGTTCAGTTCGGGCCCTTCAGCCCCCCTCTGGCCCCTGGGACATTCCCGGATCGGCGCGCGGCACACCCAGGCGGTCGAGCATGGCGATGAGCTCGGGCAGCGAGCCCGCGGCCATCTTCTCCATCATGCGGTGGCGGTGCACCTTGACGGTCACCTCCGAGATGCCCAGGCGGTCGGCCGTCTGCTTGTTGCGCAGGCCCTGCAGCAGCCACTGCATCACCTCGCGTTCGCGCTGGGTCAGGGCCTCGTAGCGCGCGCGCAGGGCCCGGCTGTCCTGCTGGGCCTGCCAGGCCTGTGCGGCCTCGGCCAGGCCCTGGGCGATGGCCCCCAGCAGGGCCTCGTCGTCAAAGGGCTTGGGCAGGAACTCGAGGGCCCCGGCCTTGATGGCCCGCACGGTCATCGGGATGTCGCCATGGGCCGTCAGAAAGACGATGGGCAGCTTGCAGCCGGTCTGGGCCAGTTCGCGCTGCAGCTCCAGCCCGGTCATGCCCGGCATGCGCACGTCCAGCACCAGGCAGGCCGGCCCGTCCAGGGGCGTCTGCAGGCGCTGCAGCAGCTCGGCGGCCGAGGCAAAGCTCTCCACCGGCCAGCCGGCGGACCCGATCAGGCTGGCCAGAGCCTCGCGCATGGACAGGTCGTCGTCGACGACCAGCACCCGGGCCTGGCCGGGGAGGGGTGCGGTGGCGGGGGCCGGAGCGGGTGCGTTCATGCGACAGCGCCCTCGCCTGCCACCGGCAGGGTGAAGCAGAAGGTGGCGCCTGCCCCGGGCCGCTGTTCGGCCCACAGCCGGCCGCCGTGCGACTCCACGATGCCGCGGCTGATGGCCAGGCCCATGCCCAGGCCCTGTGGCTTGCTGGTGTGGAAGGCCTGGAAGATCTCCTCGCCGGCCTGCGGGTCCAACCCCGGCCCGGCATCCTCGACCCGCACATGCAGGCTGGCCGCGTCGTGCCGGCCCAGGGTGACGCTGACCCAGCGGGGCCCGGCCCCGTCGCGGCCGATGGCCTCCATGCCGTTCATCACCAGGTTGAGCACCACCTGCTGGACCTGCACCGGGTCGGCCAGAACCGCCGGCAGCCCGTCGGGTGCGGCCACCTGCAGCGTCACCCGGCGGCTCTGGGCCTCGGCCCGCACCAGCTCGATGACCTCGGCCACCGCCGTGGCCAGGGCCACCGGCTGGCGGCGGGTGGCCCCGCGCTGCAGAAAGGCCCGGGTGCGGCCGATGATGTCGGCGGCGCGCCGGGCGTCGCGCACGATGCGCTCCAGCGCCGCATGGGCCTGGGGCTCGTTGGGCGGCTGGGCATCCAGCCAGCGCAGGCCGGCCTGGCCATTGGCCGCCACGGCCGCCAGGGGCTGGTTGATCTCGTGGGCCAGCGAGGCCGCCATCTCGCCCAGCGCGCTGGCGCGGGTGACCTGGGCCAGCGTCTCGCGGGCCGCGGCCAGCGCCTCCTCGGCGGCCTTCTGCTCGGTGATGTCCTCGGCCACCACCACCAGCAGCGGCGCGTTCGCGGCGGTGTCGGGCACCTGGGCCACGCTGGTGCTGGCCCACACCACGTGGCCGTCGCGGTGCAGAAAGCGCCGCTGCACGTGGTACTCGCGCACCTCGCCGGCCAGCACCCGGGCCACCCGCTCACGGCTGGCCGGGTGTTCGCCCGGCGGCGTGATGTCGGCCAGGCCGCAGCGGCGGATCTGGGCGTCCGTGTGCCCGAGCATGCGGCTGAACGCGGGGTTGGCCCCCAGGATGCGCTCGGCCCCGTCCAGCAATGCAATGCCCACCGGCGAATGCTCGTAGATGGCCCACCAGCGCTGCTCCGATTCCTGCAGCGCCCGCCGGCTGACGATGAGCTGGTGGGCCAGGTGGGACAGGTCGTCGCTCTGCGAAGCCAGGGCCTGGCGCATGGCGTCGCGGGCCAGCTTCATGCCCACCAGGTTGCGCACCCGGGCGCGCAGCTCATGCGCCGAGAAGGGCTTGGTCAGGTAGTCCTGCGCGGCCTGGGCCAGCAGCCGGGTGCGCAGCGCATGGTCGTCCCGCGCGGACAGCACCAGCACCGGCACCTCGGCCAGCGCAGGCGCCTCCCGGATGGCCTGGATCAGCCGGTCCCCGGACAGACCCGGCATCATCAGGTCGGTGACGATCAGGTCCGGCGGCGCGGCCAGGGCCTGCTGCAGCGCCGTCTGCCCATCGCCCACGGCCAGCACCCGGTGGTCGTGCCCCAGGGCCTCGCGCACGAAGCGCCGCATTTCGGGGTGGTCCTCCACCAGCAGCACGGTGGCGCGGCCGGGTGGCGGCGCCGCCCCCTCGGGCGCCAGCGCCTCGGCCTCGCCGGGCACGGCGGCGCACACCGCCTCGGAAGACGGGTCGGCATCCAGCTCCGGCAAGGCACGCGGGGTCGAGGTGAAGGCGGTCTGCAGCGGCCGGTCGGGCAGGTAGTGTTCCTCACCGGGCTGCAAGGGCAGCTCCAGCTGGAACAGGGCGCCGCCGCCCGGCGCATCGCTCACGCCGATCACGCCGCCGTGCAACTGCACCAGCTCCTTCACGATGGCCAGCCCCAGGCCGGAGCCGCTCTGGTCGCCGGCGGCGGTCTCGCTGCCCTGGTGGAAGCGGTCGAAGATGGCCTGGCGCTGCGCCGGCGGCACGCCCGGCCCCGAGTCCTGCACCTTGAGCAGGCAGCGCGCACTGCCCAGCGGCTCCAGCACGCAGCGGATGCGGCCGCCCGCCGGCGTGAACTTGAAGGCGTTGGACAGCAGGTTCTGCAGGATGCGCTCGAACTGACGCGGGTCCACCGCGGCGGGCAGGCTGGGCGGCGTGGACACCGTGTAGCTCAGGGCCCGCTTGGGCGCCAGCCACTGGAAGGGCTGGGCCACATGGCGCACCAGGGCGGCCAGGTCCACCCGGGCATAGCTGGGCGCCAGGTGGCCCGCATCCACGCGGGCCAGGTCCAGCAGGTCGTTGACGTGGCCCAGCAGGGTCTCGGCGCTGCGGCGGATCAGCAGCAGCCGATCGCGCTGCGTGGGGTCTGGCCCGGCGTCCTGCTCCAGCAGGTCCTCGACCGGCCCGAGGATGAGGGTGAGCGGCGTGCGGAACTCGTGGCTGAGCTTGGCGAACAGGTCGCTCTTGAGCTGGTCCAGGCGGCGCACCTGGTCCAGAAGGTCCTGCAGCTCAGCGTTCTTGCGCACCACCTCGGCCTCGGCCTGCTTCTTGGCCGAGATGTTGCGCCCCTCGGCCAGCAGGAACACCACCTCGCCCTGGTCGTCGCGCACCGGCATCAGCGAGTAGTCGACCACGATGGTCTCGTCGCCCGCGGCCTGGCCATAGACCTCCAGGTCGCAGCGCACGAACTCGCCGCCCGCGGCGCGGCGCACGATGTCGCGCTGCAGGGCCACGCTCTCGCGCGAGACCTGGAACCAGCGCGCCTCCCAGAAGGGCCGGCCGCGGATGTCCTCGAACTGCAGGCCCGCGCCCTCCAAGGCTGCGCGGTTGATCTCCAGCGTGGTGCCCTGCGCATCCAGCACGCCGACGAACTGGTACATCGCGTCGAGCACGATGCGCGCGAGCTTCTCGCGCCGGGTCTGCGGCGGATCGGTGGCCCGCAGCGTCACGTCGCCGATCTGGCAGCCGCTGTCGACGGCGAGAGAAGGCGAAGGGCTCATGGACTGCGGCATGCCAGGAAGAGGAACCCCAGGTTCTAAACGAGCCGCCGGTCTGGAGCGACGGGGCTTTCCCTCAAGCCCCATCGTCGCGGCACGCTCAGAAGCCTTCGAGCACGATCTTGCCGCGCGCGGTGCCGCTCTCGATCAGCGCATGGGCGCGGCGCAGATTGGCCGCGTCGATGCGGCCATAGTGCTCGCCCAGCGTCGTGCGGATGCGGCCGGCATCGACCAGATCGGCCACGCGTTCCAGCAGTTCGTGCTGACGCACCATGTCCGGCGTCTGGAAGACCGCCCGGGTGAACATCATTTCCCAGTGCAGCGAGAGGGACTTGCGCTTGAGCGGCATCGCATCCAGCGTGCCCGGGTCATCGATCAGCGCGAGGTGGCCCTGCGGGGCCAGCGCCTCCACGATCTGGGCGTAGTGCTCGGCGGTGTGGGTAATGCTGATGACATAGGGCACGGCCGGCACGCCGATGCGCGCGAGTTCCTGGGGCAGCGGCTGGCGGTGGTCGATCACCGCATGGGCGCCCAGCTCGCGCAGCCAGGCCTGGGTCTCGGGGCGCGAGGCCGTGCCGATCACCGTGAGCTGCGTCAGCTGCCGCGCCAGCTGGACCAGGATGGAGCCCACCCCGCCGGCCGCGCCCACCACCAGCAGGTGCTGGCCGGCCCCGCCCCCTTCGGGGATGGCCAGGCGGTCGAACAGCAGTTCCCAGGCGGTGATGGTGGTCAGCGGCAGGGCCGCGGCCTCGGCGTCGCTGAGCGTGCGCGGCTTGCGCCCGGCAATGCGCTCGTCCACCAGCACCGCCTCGGCATAGCAGCCGGGGCGGTCGATAGCACCGGCGAAGAACACCTCGTCGCCCGGCCGGTAGAAGCGCACCTCGGGGCCGACGGCCTCCACCACGCCCACCGCGTCCCAGCCGATGACGCGCGGCGTCTCGGTCGGGGCGCCGCGCCGGACCTTGGTGTCCACCGGGTTGACAGCGATGGCGCGCACCCGCACCTTCAGGTCGCGCGGGCCGGGCACCGGCTCGGGCAGCGCGATGTCGATCAGCGAACGGGGGTCTTCGGGCGGCAGACCGTGCAGGGTGTAGGCGATGGCTTTCATGGCGGGCGTCTCAAGGGGGTTGCGATGCCTGCCACTGTGCCCGCCCGGCACCCGGCTTTGAAGCCCCGGCGACCCGGTTCTTCTTCAACGGAATTTTGAAGATGCGCCGGGCGGACGGGGCGCCACCGGGGCCTCAGCGCCCCAGGGCCTTGGCGCTGACCCCGGCGATGCCCCAGTTCTCCTTGGGCACCTCGGTGATCCAGACGCGCACGTTCTCCTTGGGCGCGCCCACGGCTTCGACCAGGGCGGCGGTGACCTTCTCGATCACGGCGGCGCGCTGTTCCTCGGTGCGGCCTTCGATGAGGTAGATCTGTGCAAAAGGCATGGTGTGTCTTCCTTCTCGTTCAGGCCGCCTGGGCGACGGCGGCGCGTTGCTTGGACAGCGTCAGCGCAGTGTCCTCGATCATGTCTTCCTGGCCGCCGACCATGCCGCGCCGGCCCAGTTCGACCAGGATCTCGCGGGCGGGGATGCCGTACTTCTTCTCGGCGCGCTTGGCGAACAGCAGGAAGCTGCTGTACACCCCGGCGTAGCCCAGCGTCAGCGAGTCACGGTCCACGCGGATGATGTGGTCCATGATGGGCACCACCAGGTCCTCGGCCACGTCCTGGATCTTGAAGACGTCCACCCCGGTCTGGATGCCCATGCGGTCGCACACGGCGATGAAGACCTCCATCGGCGTGTTGCCCGCCCCGGCGCCCAGGCCGGCGGCGGCCGCGTCGATGCGGTTGGCCCCGGCGGCCACCGCGGCCACCGAGTTGGCCACGCCCATGGCCAGGTTGTGGTGGCCGTGGAAGCCCAGTTCTGTCTCGGGCTTGAGCGCGGCGCGCACCGCCTGCAGCCGCACCGTCACATCGTCGGGCAGCATGTAGCCGGCCGAGTCGGTCACGTAGACGCAGTTGGCGCCGTAGCTCTCCATCAGCTTGGCCTGGGTCACCAGCTTCTCCGGGCTGGCCATGTGGGCCATCATCAGGAAGCCCACGGTGTCCATCTCCAGCTTGCGCGCGGCGGTGATGTGCTGCTCGGAGACATCGGCCTCGGTGCAGTGGGTGGCCACGCGGATGGTGTGCACGCCCAGGTCCTTGGCCATCTTCAGGTGGTCCACGGTGCCGATGCCCGGCAGCAGCAGGGCCGAGACCTTGGCCTGCTTCATCTTCGGGATCACGGTGGAGAGGTATTCCTCGTCGCTGTGCGCCGGGAAGCCATAGTTGACCGAGCTGCCGCCCAGGCCGTCGCCGTGGGTGACCTCGATCAGCGGCACGCCCGCGGCGTCCAGGCCGCAGGCGATGGAGGCCATCTGCTCGAGCGTCATCTGGTGCCGCTTGGGGTGCATGCCGTCACGCAGGGTCATGTCGTGGACGGTGATCTTCTTGCCTTGCAGGTTCATCGTTGTTCTCCTGAGTTCAGGCCACGGCGTCGGCCACGGCTTGCAGCACCAGCTCGCCCTTGAGGATCTCCTCGGCGAACATCTCGGCGGTGCGGGCGGCGGCGGCGGTCATGATGTCCAGGTTGCCGGCGTACTTGGGCAGGTAGTCGCCCAGGCCTTCGACCTCCAGGAAGACCGAGACGCGCTGGCCGTCGAAGACCGGGCCGTTGACCAGGCGGTAGCCGGGCACGTACTTCTGCACCTCGGCCAGCATCTGGTGGATGGAGGCGGTGATGGCCTCGCGGTCCGGTTCACCGGCGCTCTCGTCGACCAGGCAGTGCACCGTGTCGCGCATGATCAGCGGCGGATCGGCCGGGTTGATGATGATGATGGCCTTGCCCTTCTTGGCACCGCCCACCTTCTCCACCGCGCCGGCGGTGGTGCGGGTGAACTCGTCGATGTTCTTGCGGGTGCCGGGGCCGACGGAACGGCTGGAGACGGTGGCGACGATCTCGCCGTAGGCCACCGGCTGCACGCGGGAGACGGCCGCCACCATCGGGATGGTGGCCTGGCCGCCGCAGGTGACCATGTTGACGTTCATCTCCTTCTTCCCCACGTGCTGCTTGAGGTTCACCGGCGGCACGCAGTAGGGGCCGATGGCCGCGGGGGTGAGGTCGATCATCAGCGCGCCCTGGGCATTGACCTTGCGGCTGTTCTCGGCGTGCACGTAGGCGCTGGTGGCGTCGAAGACGATCTGCACGCCGTCGGCCCGCATGTGCGGCACCAGGCCGTCCACGCCCTCGGCGGTGGTCTTCAGGCCCAGTTCACGGGCGCGCTTCAGCCCATCGGATTCGGGGTCGATGCCCACCATCCACACCGGCTCCAGCACCGGGCTGCGCTGCAGCTTGGCCAGCAGGTCGGTGCCGATGTTGCCGGGCCCGATCAGGGCGCATTTGATTTTCTTCATGGGATGCCTTCTTTCAAATCTTTCAAGGAGAGGATTCGGATCGGCCGCGCCTCAGGCGAAGCGCAGCGACACGGTGCCCAGGTCCTGGAAGCGCACCGCGATGTGGTCGCCGGCCTGCACCGCGATGGCCTCGGTCACCCCGCCGGTCATGATGAAGCTGCCGGCCGGGATCTCCTGCCCGCGCGCACCCAGGTGGTTGGCCAGGGCCGCCACCGCCGCGGCCGGGTGGCCCAGCACCGCGGCACCCGCGGCCATGGCGACGATCTTTCCGTTCTTCTCCATCACCACGCCCAGGGTGCGCAGGTCCACGTCCTCGACGTTGCGCGCTCGGCCCCCCACCACAAAGCGCGAGGCCGAGGTGTTGTCGGCAATCACGCTCTTCAGGTCGAACTTGAAGTCGCGGTAGCGGCTGTCGATCACCTCGACACCCGGCAGCACGAAGTCGATGGCCGCCATCACCGCGCCCACATGGCAGCCGGGGCCGCGCAGCGGCGCCTTGGTCACCACGCAGATCTCGGCCTCCACCTTGGGGTGGATCAGCTCCTTCACCGCGATGGCCGCACCCTCGGGCCGGCTCATGTAATCGCTGACAAAGCCGAAGACCGGCACGTCCACGCCCATCTGCTTCATCTTGGCGAAGGAGGTCAGGCCGCACTTGAGGCCCACCGTCTTCTGGCCGCGCGCTTCCTTGCGGCGGCGGATCTCGTCCTGGATGGCGTAGGCGTCGGCCCAGTCCATGTCCGGGTGCTCGTCGGTGATCTTGGTGACGTCGTGGGCCTGCAGCTCCGCGGTCTCCAGGTGCTCGGCCAGGCCGAGGATGGTGTTCTTGTCGAGTGCCATGGTCCCTGCCCTCATTCCACGAAACGCACCGACGTGCCACCCAGGCCGCCGACGCTGCAGTACAGGCTGTCGCCGGCCTTGACCGGCACCAGCGGCGATTGCGAGCCCGAAAGGATCACGTCGCCCGCCTTGAGCGAGATGCCCAGGCGGCCCAGCGTGTTGGCCAGCCAGGCCACCGCATTGACCGGCGAGCCCTGCACCGAGGCCCCGCAGGAGGTGCTGACGATCTCGCCGTTCTTCTCCAGCACCATGCCGGCCAGCGCCAGGTCCAGTTCGCGCGGGCTGCGGCGCACGCCGCCCAGGGTCAGCACGCCGCAGGAGGCGTTGTCCGCCACCGTGTCCTGGATCTTGATCTTCCAGTCCTTGATGCGCGAATCGACGATCTCGAAGCAGGGCATCACGCAGTCGGTGGCGCGCAGCACGTCGGCCGCCGTCACGCCCGGGCCGGTCAGGTCACGGCCCAGGATGAAGGCCACCTCGGCCTCGGCCCGCGGGGCGATCAGCGAGGACACGCGCACCGGCTCGCCCTCGTTGAAGACCATGCCCGAGAGCAGGTGGCCGAAGTCGGGCTGGTTCACGCCCAGCATGTCCATCACCACCTGGCTGGTGACGCCGATCTTCTTGCCCACCACCGTCTCGCCCGCGTCCAGCCGGCGCTGGATCATGCGCAGCTGGATCTGGTAGGCGTCGTCGACGGTGATGGCGGGCTCACGTTCGGTGAGCGGGGCGACGGGCTGGCGGCTTTGCAGCGCCTGGTAGAGCTCGTCGCCGTAGTGCTGGATGAGGGCAGCGTCCATGGCGGTTCCGTGTGGAGGGTGAATCGATGAAGGAAAGGTGCGTCAGGCCGCGTCGGCCTCGGCCAGGAAGTCCCCGACCAGGCGGGCGAAGCGCCCGGCGTGCTCGATCTGCGTCCAGTGGCCGCAGTGGCCGAAGACATGCAACTGGCTGTTGGGGATCCACTGCGACAGCGTCAGCGAGGTCTGCAGCGGGATGACCTGGTCTTCGCGGCCGTGCAGGATCAGGGTCTCGTGCGGCAGCGCACGGATCGCGGCCTCGGGGCTGGCCATGGCGTCCACCCAACGCTGGCGCGGGGCGGGGAACATGGCCGAGAAGGACTCCTGGAAGCCCGGACGGATGCTGGCCTCGTAGCGCAGCCTGGCCAGCTCGTCGTTGACCAGCGAACGGTCCCAGGCGAAGGTGTCCATCAGCGCGCGCATGGTCTGGATGGAGGGCTCGTAGCCCCACACCGCGTCCAGCCCCGGCGTGATGGCGAAGGGCACGCCCACCGAGCCCATCAGCACCAGGCGGCGCACCCGCTGCGGGGCACGGATGGCCAGGGCCAGCGCCAGCGCGCCGCCGAAGCTGTTGCCCACCAGGTCCACCTGGGGCAGCTCCAGCGCGTCCATCAGATCCAGCGCCTGCTGCACCCAGGTGTCCATGCTGTAGGCGATGCCGGCGGGCCGGTCGCTGTAGCCGAAGCCCACCATGTCCGGCGCGATGACGCGCCGCTGCTGGGCCAGCGCCGGCATCACCAGGCGCCAGTTGGCCCAGGCGCTCACGCCGGGGCCGGAGCCGTGGATGAACAGCACCGGCGGCTGGCCGGGCGCCGAGGCCCCCAGGTCGTGGACGTTGGTCTCGAAGGCGCCGGTGCGCACGCGCCGGCCCAGCTCGGGGTTGGTCTTCAGGTCGGGCGCGTTCACAGCTTCACCATCACGTTGCGCAGCTCGGTGTAGAACTCCAGCGAATGCACCCCGCCCTCGCGGCCGATGCCGGAGGCCTTGGCGCCGCCAAAGGCGGTGCGCAGGTCGCGCAGGAACCAGCTGTTGATCCAGCACAGGCCGACCTCGATCTCGCGCGCCATGCGGTGGGCGGTGGCCAGGTTCTGCGTCCACACGGTGGTGGCCAGGCCGTAGTTGGTGGCATTGGCCAGGGCGATGGCCTCGTCCACGGTGTCGAAGGGGGCGATGTGGCAGCAGGGGCCGAAGATCTCCTCGCGCACAATGGGCGAGCTCTCGGGCAGGCCGGTCCAGATGGTGGGCTGCACCCAGTGGCCGGAGGCCAGCGCGCCGGGCATGTCGGGCACGCCGCCGCCGGTCACCACGGTGGCGCCCTCGGCCTTCGCCTTCTCGTAGTAGCCCAGCACCTTGGCCCGGTGCTCGGCTGAAATCAGCGGACCCAGGCCCACGCCGGGCTCCTCGGACGGGCCGACCTTGAGCGCCTGCGCCTTCTCCTTCAAGGCCTGCACGAAGCGGTCGAAGATGGGGCGCTGCACGTAGACGCGCTCGGTGCCCAGGCAGACCTGGCCGCAGTTCTCGAAGGCGCTGCGGGTGATGCCGGCCACCGCCTTGTCGAAGTCGGCATCGGCGAACACGATGCCGGCGTTCTTGCCGCCCAGCTCGAAGCTGACCGGACGCACGCCCTTGGCGGCGGCGGCCATGATGGCCTCGCCGGTGCGGGTCTCGCCAGTGAAGGTGATGCCGTTGACGCCGGGGTGGCGGGTCAGGAACTCGCCGGCCGAGCCGGGGCCGAAGCCGTGCACCACGTTGTAGACGCCCTTGGGCACGCCCACCGCGTTCATCACCTCGCCCAGCAGCGTGGCGGTGGCGGGGGTTTCCTCGGAAGGCTTGACGATCACGGTGTTGCCGCAGGCCAGGGCCGGGCCGACCTTCCAGGTCATCAGCAGCAGCGGGAGGTTCCAGGGGCAGACCACCGCCACCACGCCCAGCGGCGAGCGCAGCGCGTAGCTCAGCGCGGTGCCGCCATCGGGCGTGCCCATCTCGAAGCTCTCGGTGGGCACGTTCTTGACGATGTCGGCGAAGACCTTGAAGTTGGCCGCACCGCGCGGGATGTCGATGTGCGAGGCCAGCGACAGCGGCTTGCCGGTGTCGGCCACCTCGGCCTGCAGGAAGTCGTCGAAGCGGCGGTTGATCTCGTCGGCCACGGCGTAGAGCAGCTCCACGCGCTTGACCACGCTCATGCGGCCCCAGTCGCCCTTGAGCGCGGCCCGGGCGGCGCCCACCGCGGCGTCCACCTCGCGCTCGCCCGCCTCGTGCACCAGGCCCAGCACCCGGTTGTCGACGGGGGCGTGGTTCTCGAAGGTCTTGCCGGTGGCGACGAACTCGCCGTTGATGAAGTTCAGGTACTGGTGCATGGTGATGTCCCCGCGGGAAGTGAAGAGAGAAATTCGTCGGGCCTCAGCCCAGGCCCACGGCCTGCAGGCCGGCCCGGGCGCAGGCCTCGTCCTGCTCGGCCGAGCCACCGGACACGCCGATGCCGCCGATCAGCGCGCCGCCCTCGGCGGCCGGCCGCCGGATCGGCAGTCCGCCACCGAAGACGACCAGGCGCGGCCGCTGCACGATGCCGATGCGCAGGGCCTCGTCCTCGGCCAGCAGGGACATCCACTGGCTCGTCGGGAAGCCGAAGCTGGCGGCGGTGTAGGCCTTGTCGATCGCGATGTCGACCGAATGGAGGAAGGCGCCGGGCATGCGCAGAAAGGCCGCCAGGGTGCCCCCGGCATCGGTGACGGCGGCGTTGATGCGGATGCCCAGCGTGCCGGCATAGGCCACCGCGGCGGCCACCATGCGGGCGGCAGCCTCGGCGCTGACCACGGCCTGGTCGGTACAGACCGGGCCGGTGGCAAGGGTCGGTGCGGTGGCGTTCATGCGGCGCTCCTCGTGACGCTCAGAAGGCCTTGACCAGGGTGAAGCGCAGCAGGTGGCCCTTGGGCTCCACGCTGGTCGCGGCCTGGGAGGCGAACTCCTGGTAGAAGGCGCCCTTGAGGAACAGACCCTGGGACAGCATCGGGTAGATCAGCTCGGCCCCCGCGGCAGAACGCGAGGCCTTCTGGTCCAGCGCGCCGGGGCCGCTGTCCTTGCTCATCTGCTGCTGGGTGTAACCCACCAGGCCGACCACCACCGGGCCCAGCGCCTTGCCCAGGCCCCATTCCACCGACAGGGTCTGCCCCGGCTTGAAGCCGCTGCTGGTCGTGCGGTTGAACTCGTAGCGCGCCAGCACCGAACCGGTCCAGGTCTTGCCGGCGTCGAAGTAGTAGGTTCCGCCGGCCGTCAGCATGGTCGAGCCGTAGCCCTTGCCGGGCGAGGCCGGCGAGTTGGTCGAGCCGCTGTCCAGCCAGTAGCCGGCCGCGGCCACCGCGTCCCAGTTGCTGCCGTGCCAGCCCAGCACCACCGGCCCCAGGTAGATGTCGCCCAGGTCGGTGTCGTTGTCGTGCAGCGGCACCACGCCCAGGTCCAGCTGGGTGCGTTGCACGGGGACGATGGTCTCGACGCCATAGTCGGCGCCCAGGATCTTGTGGTCGGTGATCCAGACCAGGCGGTTGGCCAGGGCCGTCACGTGGATGCTGTTGCTGCCGGGCAGGTCTTCTTTGGTGCCCGGGGCACGCACGGTGTCGGCCTTGTAGTCGGCCAGGTAGCCCAGGTAGTAGACGCCGGGCGGCGGCACGCTGGCGGCCTGCACGCCTTCGACGCCCGGCACATAGTGGCCGGCAGCCTGGGCACCCAGGCCCGCGCACAGGCCGGCCGCCAGGGCCAGGGTGGTCTTCAGAGAGGTGGAAAAGCGCATGGATGAGGTTCCTTCGCGGTGGGTCGTGTTCTTGTGGATGCGGTCCGGGGCCACCGCAGGGCGGCCCCGGTGGCCGATCAGGTGTAGACGTCCGTGAAGGAAGGCACCGCCTCGCCGGTGTGATAGAAGATCCCGCTCCAGAGCTGGTCCTCGGTCCAGGTGGTCACCGGCCGGTCGCGCTGGGCCAGGTAGCCCAGGCCGGCGAAGGTCTCGTTGCGGTTGCCGCTGGGGTCGAAGAAGTAGATCGTCTCGCCGCGGGTGATGCCGTGGCGGGTGGGTGCCACGTCGATCTTGGTCTTGTTCTTGGCCATCACGTCGGCCGACTTCAGCACGTCGTGCCAGCTGTCCAGGAAGAAGGCGATGTGATGCAGACCGCTCTTGGCGCCGCCGACGAAGGCGATGTCGTGCGGCGTGGTGGTGCGCGCCAGCCAGGTGGCCGCCTGGATGCTGCCGCCCGGGCCGACCACGACCTGCTCGGTCAGGAAGAAGTCCAGCACCTCGGTCATGAAGCGGGTGTTGTCCGCCACCGTGTTGATGCCGGCCTCGGGGTTCATCTCGCACATCAGCAGCGCGTGGTCCAGCCAGTGCGCGCCGGCACCGCGGATGTCGTCCGGCCACGGGTCGGGGTTGACGGTGCCGACGTCGGTGCCCACGTACTCCTTCATGGCGTACAGGCGCATCTCATGGCCGCTGGGCAGCTTGAACTGCAGCATGCGACCGGTGGCCGGCAGCGTGCCTTCGGGCAGCATCTCGGTGTGGATGCCCCAGGTCTCGATCTTGTCGCGCAGCTGGTCGAGGTCGGCGTCCTTCTCGACCTTGTAGGCGATGTGGTTCATGCCGGCCTGGTCCGAGGGGGTCAGGATCAGCGAGTACTTGTCCCACTCGTCCCAGCACTTGAGGTACACGTTGCCGGCCTTGTCCTGCATCGTCACCTTCATGCCGATCACCTTCTCGTAATGGTTCAGGGCCGCGGCCATGTCCATCACGCGCAGGCTGGCATGCCCGATTCTCAATACACCCATGCTTGTCTCCTGGTTGTCGTTCACTGCGGTTGGTTCAGGGAGGGGCCCGCCGCCACCGCTGCGGCATAGCCCTTGAAAAACGGCTTCTCGAACTTGCCCACCACCTCCAGCACCACCGGGGTGCTGGGGGCGACACGGCAGGCCAGGGTCACGCCCTGGCATTCCTCGTCGGCGCTGACATGGGCCCGGCTGACCGGCCCCAGCGCATGGATGGCGCCCTCCACGACGCGGACCTTGCACACGCCGCAGCCGCCGCTGGCACAGCCCACCGGGATGCCCTTGCGGCCCAGCTTCAACATGCCCGCCAGCAGGCTCTCGTCATGGGCGCAGGGGTAGTGCTCGCCGGTCTGGGTCAGGGCCACCGTGACCTTGGTTCGGGTGTCGAAGATCATGGTCAGGACCTCCTCAGACGTTCTTGAACAGGGGGCTGCGCACCGCGCTGGCATCCGCGGCCGAGAGGAACTTCTCGGTGTGGATGTCGCGCTCGAACAGCCGGCCCTGCATCAGGGCGCCGATGCAGGCCTCCACCATCGGCGGCGGGCCGCAGAGGTAGGCCTTGTGGCCGGCAAAGCCCTGCGGGAAGGCCGCCTTGGCGGCCTCGTGCACGTAGCCGCGCGCACCGGTCCAGTCCGTGCCTTCCGGCTCGTTGGACAGCACCGGGATGTAGCGCAGGTTGGGGTGCCGGGCAGCCAGGGCCAGGAACTCGTCATGGCCGTAGAGTTCCTCGCGGCTGCGCTGGCCGTAGACCAGGGTGATCGGCGTCGTGCAGCCGCCGTCGAGCAGGTCCAGGATCATCGAGCGCGGGCTGGACAGCCCCGAGCCCCCGGCCATGAAGACCATCGGCGCGGGCGAGGACTTGCGCACGAAGAAGCGGCCGTAGGGGCCACTGAGCCGGAGCGTGTCCCCCACGTTCAGCGACTGGTGCAGCCAGGTGGTGCCGGCACCGCCGGGCACCTGGCGCACATGCAGTTCGATGCTGCGGGTGCGCTCCACGTCGGCCGGGGCATTGGCGATGGAGAAGGCCCGCGCGCCGACGCCCGGGATGTCCAGCTGCACGTACTGCCCGGCCTGGAAGTGCAAGGGCTGGTTGAGCGCCAGCCGCAGGCCCTTGATGGTGGGCGTGAGCGCGGTGATGGCCTGCACCGTGGCCTGGAAGTCCCGCACCGGAATGATCTCGGCGTCGGGCTCCTCGTCGATGTCGGCCTCGATCACCGCATCGCTTTGCAGCGTGGCGCAGCAGGCCAGGGTCTTGCCGTCCTGGCGCTCGTCTTCCATCAGCGCGAAGGGGTTGGCCGGGCCATGGTCCACCTCGCCATCGCAGACCTGCACCTTGCAGGTGCCGCACAGGCCGTGACCACAGGCGTGGGGCAGGTAGATGCCCTGGCGCAGCGCGGCGTCGAGCAGGGTCTGGCCCTCCTCCACCTCCAGCGTGGCACCCAGGGGTTCGATGGTGAGCATGTAGCCCATGGCTGGCCTCAGCTGCAGGAGCCCGCGATGCCGTTCAGGCCCGGCGTGCGGAAGTGGATGGCGTCCTTGTGGCCCAGGCCGTTCTCGGCCAGGCTCTTGGCGCGGTCCGGCCGCCAGGGCTGGCCGGCCTTGGTCCACTCGGCGCGGTCCCAGTCGATGCGGGCAAAGTCGGGGTGCTCACCGTAGATGCCCGGCAGCACCTGGGTCAGCAGGGCGTCGAAGGGCAGGTCCGGCGGCAGCGGCAGACAGTACGGGGCCGCAAACATCAGGTGCTGGTCCCAGCCGATGTACAGCAGCGGAGCCGGGAAGTTCTCCCGCACGTCGGCGACGGGGAAGCGGTAGGGGGCGGCGGCAACGACGGTCATGCCTGTTCTCCGGAAGCGGTATTGGTGCCATCGCCGCGCCAGGCAGCGAAGTTCTTCTGGTCTTCGGACCCTTCGAAGTCGAAGTTGTCGCGGCCCACGTTGAGCTCGTAGTAGTCGAGCACCGCGGCCAGCGGGTCGAAGCCCGGGGCCGTCGGATCCACACCCGGCTTGAAGCAGTGGCCCTGGTAGATCTGGTGCACCGGCAGCCAGGCCTGGACGTACTTCTCCGGCTCGTGGTCGAAGATTTCCTTGCAGTGGTCGCTGCAGAAGTGGAACTTGTCGCCCAGGTAGCTGGACTCGCGGTAGGCGATCTGCGTGGCATCGCCCGGCTCGGTGAAGAGCATGGGGATCTGGCAGGTCTGGCACAGCATCGGCAGCGTCTTGCTGTAGAAGCGCTGGCCTTGTTGCTGGCGCTCGCGGTAGTGCTCCAGGCGCGGTCGGTACAGGGCATCGAAGGTGTCGGGGTACTTCTCCGACAGCCACTGCAGCTCGTCGTCCTTGGGCACCCAGGTGTGGAAGGGCGCGGCGGCGGCGTAGTTGTAGAAGGTGTTCCAGGCCTGGTGGCTGATGTGGTCCTTGCCTTCGCAGGCGTCCTTCCAGCCCTTGGGCTCACGGATGCCGTAGCGCGCCAGGTCCTTGAAGAGCGCGCCGCCATTGCTCTCGGCGTACATCTCCCAGGCTTCCTTCCAGCTCATCACGCGCTTGGGCAGCATGTAGTCCTGCATCATGGCCACCAGGGTCAGCAGGCGGTAGCCGCGCCAGAACCACTTGTCGATCCAGCGCTGGACGATGGGCACGTTGTCCGGGTCCTGCTCCAGCATGAACTTGATGCACTCGATGCCCAGCGTCATGTGGCGCGACTCGTCGCTCTGCGCCGAGAAGCCGAAGGTCACGGTGGACATGTCGCCGTTGTGCGCCGCGCCCGACATGAAGGGCACGAACAGCAGGTTGGTCAGCACGTACTCGAAGGAGAAGCTGACCGCGGTCAGGAACTCGAACGGCCCGGCGGTGCAGGCGTCCTCGAAGAAGGACTTGGGCACGGACAGGTACCAGACCCGGTCGAACCAGTGGTTCGGGCTGTGCAGGCCGTTGAAATACTTGTTGTAGTGGGAGAGCGCATGCGTCTCGGTCTGGTAGTGGCGCAGCTCGTCGATGGACTGCATCTGCGCCGCCACCCGGGCGCCCTCGCCAGTGAACTGGCGACCCACATGGGCGAAGCCGCGGTGGGCGTAGTACTCCAGCGGGGTCACGCCCTGCAGGAAGAGCTTGAGCGCGTTGACATAGCGCGCGTCCGCCACGCCCAGCTGGCCGTTGTTCTGGGCGAAGGCCTCGATCACGGCGTAGAGCTTCTTCTCCTTCTCGCCCTGGTACTTCCAGTAGGCGTCCATCGTCAGGCGGAAGGGGTCCTGCCACTGGTCCCAGTCGTGGATCTTCAGACCCTCGTAGCGGTCATAGGGGAAGACCTTGTCCATCGGCTGGTAGCTGGTTTCCCAGCCCAGGCCGCGGGTCATGGCGGCGTAGCGTTCCTTCAGGCCCAGCTTCTTGCGGGCGACACGGGTGTCCATGGGGCTTGTCTCCGGTGTGGTGGCGCGGGAAAGAGAACTCAGTGCTTCCAGCTCAGCGTGAGCTGGTCGTCGTCCTCGTCGACGTGGCCGGACAGCGTCACCAGGTTCACCTGGATCTGCTGCAGGTCGTAGCTGCGGCCGGTCTGGGACTCGATCGTTTCGCGGCGGATCGTCAGGTGGCCCGGGGCGTCGATCTTCACCAGGCCGGTGGGGTGGCTGACGATGGCGTGCGGGTTGTCGGCCAGGATGGCGTCCACGACGGGACGGGATTCCTCGTTGGCCTGGAAGGCGATGAACACGTTGGACATGGGGAAGGCTCCTGTCGTGGGATGGGCGCGGTTCAAAGGGCCAGGCCGGCCTTGGTGCAGCGGGCCTGCCAGGCCTCCCACACCTCGTCGATCACGGTCTGCGCGGTCTCGCCCAGCACCATCTCGGCCACCGGCGCCAGCGCGCCCTTGGCACGTTCGCCCCACTGGCGGGCCCAGTCGGACAGCAGGCGGCGGTTGTCCTCGCTGGCGGCTGCGGCGGTCTTGACCACGGCATCGACCCAGCGGGCGCTTTCCTCGTGCCACTCGGGCATGAAGGCGGTGAGCATGGCCACCGCGGTGCCGCCCTGCAGGCTCAGGTGGTCGTCCACCAGGGCGCCGTAGACCAGCGGATACAGCAGACCATCCAGGGCCAGGTTCTGGGCCACGAACAGGGCCATCGGGTCAGCCTCGACAAAGCTGTCCTCGACGTAATGGCGCAGGCGCTGCCAGGCCGGCGCGCCCATCCAGGCGGCCTTGCCTTCGTCCAGGGATTCCGGACCGCCCAGAGCCAGGCCCACGCGGGTCAGGTACTGGGCGGCGCCCAACTGGTCCATGGCGTGGAACATGGCCGGCGCGGTGAAGGGCGTGCCGAAACCGTAGGCGCAGATGGCGGCGTTGTTCATGTTGCCGCCCCAGGCCACATGGCGCAGCGGCATCAGCAGGGTCAGGGCCTGGGCCTTCACGGCCTCGGGCATCCGGTCGGCCAGACCGCGCTGCTCGACGAACTGGAAGTTGGCCTCCATCGCCTCCTGCTGGCGGGCGCGGGCCATGGTCCAGGTGGCGTAGTAGTACTGGCGGGGGTCGCGCAGCACGTTCCAGTCGGCCAGGCGGATGGCGCTGCGCGCCGGGTCGAACAGGGTGTGGGCCGGATCCCAGGTGGGCCGGTAGTGGAAGTGGGTCAGGGCCTGGGCCCCGAGCGTGGCTTCCAGATAGCGCGAGGCCGGCTTGTCGCCGCCCTGGGCCTGGGCCACATGGCTGAAGGTGTGGCGCAGGGGCTGGATCTCGCGGGCCTGCAGATCGATGTTCATGGGGCTTGTCTCCTGGTGGTTCAGCGGCCGTCCGCGGGGCCGTCCAGCCGTTCGACGCGGTGGGTCGCGCAGAACGCCTCGAAGGCAGGCCCGGGCAGCATCAGTTCCACCGACAGGTCGGGCCAGCCGATCGCGAAATCGAAGCTGACCAGGCCGTCGTCCCGCACCGCCTGCACCCGCACGAACTTGCGCAGAAGCCCGGTGGCGGGGGCATCGGTGTCGGCATGGCGGGTGGCGGGAGCGTTCACGGCGGTCGTCCTGTCGGTGGATGGGCCTTCTTTGCGAAGGGCGTGCCAATCCCGCGGTCCGATGATCAAAATCTCGATATTTCAAGGGAAAACCCCATGCGGAGTGGCATTCCCGCCCCCGAAACGATCCCGCGGATCAAGCCCTGAACTGCCTCGCAAGACCGGAATTTCCCTGTCAGGCCTTGGACTTGCTGGATCAAATGACGCACAATCCTCGGAGGGACTTCACCAAATGATCAAAACAAGCCGGAAGCCCGCGATTCAGTGCCTTGAACTGCATTCGCATGAATCTCGAGATTTATGCGCAGACCGCCGGAGACAACGTGGCCCCGCCGAAATCCCGCCCCCCGACCGATGACGACCTCAAGCGCCTGCTGCGCTTCTCCCCCGAGAGCGGGGCCATCTGGCTGGGCGAACACCGCATGGTGCTGATGGACACCCAGGCCCTGAGCGCCCTTCGGCGCGACCTGCTGGGCTCCGTGGGCCCGGAGCACACCCGCCGTCTGCTCACCCGCATGGGCTACGCCTGCGGGCTGCGCGATGCCGAGTTCGCCCGCCGCCGCCGGCCCGACATGGCGCCCGAGGAGGTGTTCCAGGTCGGCCCGCAGCTGCACATGCTCGAAGGCGCGGCCCGGGTCAGCCAGCTGAGCCTGGAGATGAACATGCGCACCGGCCAGTACCACGGCCGCTACCGCTGGGACGACTCCTGGGAAGCCCATGCCCACCGCCAGCTCTTCGGGCCGGCCAGCGAGCCGGTGTGCTGGACCCTGCTGGGCTATGCCAGCGGCTACACCAGCGCCTTCATGGGTCGGCTCATCCTGTTCAAGGAAGTGCAGTGCGCCGCCTGCGGTGCCGACCACTGCCTGATCGAGGGCCGCCCCATCGAGGACTGGCCCGATGGCGAACAGCACCGCACCTACTTCGAGGATGACTCGCTGCTGGACAAGATCGAGGCCCTGAGCCGTCAGGTGGAGGCCCTGACCACCAGCCAGCCCGATGCCCAGGCCGGCATGCTGGTGGGCACCTCGCCGGCCTTCCAGCGGGCCCATGACCTGCTGCGGCGCGCCGCGGCCACCCAGGTCTCGGTGCTGCTGACCGGCGAAACCGGCGTGGGCAAGGAACGCTTCGCCCGCGCCCTGCACACGCTGTCGGACCGCGCCAGCGGCCCTTTCGTGGCAGTCAACTGCGCGGCCCTGCCGGCCGAGTTGATCGAGGCCGAACTCTTCGGCGTCGAGAAAGGTGCCTACACCGGCGCCCACGCCACCCGGGCCGGCCGCTTCGAGCGGGCGGACGGCGGCACCCTGTTCCTGGACGAGGTGGGCGACATGCCGCTGCCGGCCCAGGCCAAGCTGCTGCGGGTGCTGCAGGAAGGCGAGGTGGAACGCCTGGGTGCCGAGCAGCCGCGCAAGGTCAACGTGCGCCTGGTGGCCGCCACCAATGTCGACCTGGAAGCCGCGGTGGCCGCCGGCCGCTTCCGGCGCGACCTGCTCTACCGGCTCAACGTCTACCCCATCGCCATTCCGGCCTTGCGCGAACGCACCGCCGACATCGCCCCGCTGGCCCAGCACCTGCTGCAGCGCTACGCAGCCCAGCACCACAAGCGCCTGCTGGGCTTCAGCGACCGCGCCATGGCGGCCCTGCTGTCCCACGGCTGGCCCGGCAATGTGCGCGAGCTGGAGAACCTGGTGGAGCGCGGCGTGATCCTGGCCCTGCCCGGTGGCTCCATCGACGTGGAACACCTGTTCCCCAACTTCCGCGACACCGACAGCGCCGCGCTGGACCCGCACGGCCACTTGGCCGCCGCCCTGACGGACAACGAGCGTGCCCTGTACGAGCGCATCCTGGACAGCGGCGTCTCGCTGGACACGCTGGAGGACCAGTTGCTGAACCTGGCGGTCGAGCGCAGCCAAGGCAACCTCTCCGGCGCGGCACGGCTGCTGCAGCTGACCCGCCCCCAACTGGCCTACCGGCTCAAGCGCCGCCAGTCCGGCGAGGGCGCCACCCCGAACGAGGAGCTCTGAGATGCTGCCCGCCGACCGCTTTCCCGCCCACCGACTGAGCAGCGACAGCCAGCCCCCGCGCACCCTGGTGGAGCGGGCCTACCTGGCGCTGCGCCAGGACATCGTCAGCGGCACCCTGGCGCCCGGCGCCCGGCTGCGGGTGGAACACCTGAAAGACCATTACGACGTGGGCGCCGGCACCCTGCGCGAGGCCCTGGCCCTGCTGCTGTCCGACGCCCTAGTGGTGGCCGAGGGACAGCGCGGCTTCCGCGTCACGCCCATCTCCCTGGCCGACCTGGAGGACATCACCGCCACGCGGGTGATGCTGGAGACCGACGCGCTGCGCCAATCCATCCGCCATGGCGATGGCGACTGGGACGCCCAGCTGCGGGCGGCCTTCGAGCAGCTCAGCCAGGCCGAGCAGCGCCGTGGCGGCCTGGACCCGCTGGAATGGGAGCAGGCCAACAAGGCCTTCCACGAGGCCCTGATCGCCGCCCACCGCTCGCCCTGGACCAAATACCTGCTGAGCATCCTGTACCGCCAGGCCGAGCGCTACCGCCACGTCGCCATCCGGCTGGGCGCCCAGGCGCCGCAACACCGCGACGTGCACCGCGAACACACCGACATCTTCCAGGCCGCCATCGGCCGCCAGGAGGCGCGCGCGGCCCTGGCCCTGGAAGCCCACATCCAGCTCACCTGCGACCTGCTGCGCCAGGCGGTGCGCGACGACCCCTTGACGGCGCTCACCCTGCCGCAGGGGCTGATCGCGTAAGCTGGCGCACCGCCCCGGGACGGCGCAGGGGCACTGGAACGCTGCCATGCAGGCGTCTCGAAATTGGCGTCCAATCACGCCCATTCGAAAACAAGAAGCGCCCACCCGCATGCCCATCCGACTGAACGAGCTCACCCCTGAACGCCTGTCCGGCCTGCGTCGCGGCATCGAGAAGGAGAGCCTGCGCAGCCTGCCCGACGGCTCGCTGGCGCTCACGCCGCATCCGCCGCTGCTGGGCTCGGCCCTGACCCACCCCTTCATCACCACCGACTTCAGCGAATCGCAGGTCGAGCTGGTGACCGGCGCCCACCCCACCGCACTGGCCTGCCTGGCCGAGCTCGACAGCCTGCACCAGCTCACCTACCAGGCCATCGGCGAAGAGCGGCTGTGGGTCTCGAGCATGCCCTGCCACCTGCCGCCGGACGACCAGATCCCGGTGGCCCACTACGGCACCTCCAACATCGCGCAGGCCAAGACGGTCTACCGCATGGGCCTGAGCCACCGTTATGGCCGGCGCATGCAGACCATCTCGGGCATCCATTACAACTGGTCTCTGCCGGAGCTGAGCAGCGCCGAGTACTTCGCGCTGATCCGCAACTTCCGCCGCCATTCCTTCCTGCTGCTCTACCTCTTCGGCGCCTCGCCGGCGGTGGACGAGGGCTTCGTCGCCGGCCGCCCGCACGGCCTGCAGAAGCTCGGCCGCCACAGCCTGTACCTGCCGCACGCCACCTCGCTGCGCATGGGCCGGCTGGGCTACCAGAGCGACGCCCAGGCCAGCCTGCGGGTGAGCTACAACTGCCTGGACAGCTACGCAGCCTCGCTGCAGGAGGCGCTCACCCGCCCCTACCCGGCCTACGAGGCCATGGGCATCCGCGACGACCACGGCGACTACCTGCAACTGGGCACCACGCTGCTGCAGATCGAGAACGAGTTCTACGGCACCATCCGCCCCAAGCGCGTCATCCGCTCGGGCGAGCGGCCGCTGCATGCGCTGCGCGAGCGCGGCGTCGAGTACGTCGAGGTGCGCTGCATGGATCTCGACCCCTTCGAACCCCTGGGCATCAACACCCTGACCTCGCGTTTCCTGGACATCTTCCTGCTGCACTGCGCCCTGAGCGACAGCCCGGACGACACGCCCGAAGAGATCAACGCGATGGTGCTGAACCTGCACCGCACCGCGGCCCGCGGCCGCGAGCCCGGCCTGTTACTGGAGCGTGGCGACCAGACCTTGCTGCTCACCGAATGGGCCGCCGAGCTGCTGGCCGAGCTGGAGCCCATCGCCCGCTACCTGGACAGCTCGCCGCTGGGCAGCGGCCACCAGACGGCCCTGACCGAGGCGCGCCAGCGCCTGGCCGATCCGGCGCTCACGCCCTCGGCCCGGGTGGTGACCACGCTGCAGCAGAACGGCATCGAGCACGTGGACTTCGTGCGCCAGCGCTCGGACGCCGTCTGGCAGGCCTTCCAGGGCCGCAAGCTGGACCCGGCCGCCCAGGATCGCTGGACCCGCATGGCGCAGGAATCCCTGGCCGAACAGGGCCGGCTGGAGGCCGGCGAGACGCAGGACTTCGAGTCCTTCCGCCAGAACTATGTCAGCGCCCAGCGCCTGGGCTGAATCCCCGACAGGCGCAGGCGCATGCTGATCCCCGATGAGGCCCTGCTGGCCTGGAACCCGGCCGACCGCGCCGAGGCCCAGGCCCTGATCGCCGCCGTGCAGGCCAGCGCCCAGCGCCACGCCGCCGAGCTGCCCGAGCCGCCCCCGGAGCCCACCACTTGCTGCGGCCGCGGCTGCATCGGCTGCGTCTGGGAGGGTTACTACAGCGCCCTGGCCTACTGGCGCGACGAATCCGTGTTGCGCTGGGCCAACTGAGCCTGACGACGCTCCGTCCCCAGCCTGACCGCTGGCTGTCCCGCGGGCCCGGGGTCTTGGGCGCGACACACGACCATGCGAGGATGCCGGGTTAACCTCTCCGTGCCTCCTGCACACGACGAGCGAGCGTCCCATGCAGAACGAACAGCGTTTCTTCGCCCGTGCGGCGGTCGAGTCCCCGGTCAACCGCTGGGACTGGGCCCTGCTGCCCGTGGTGCTGGCCGCGCTGGTGCTGCTCGCCTACGCGGCCATGGGCATGTCGCGGCCCTTCCATGTGGGCGACCCGATCGCCCTCTCCCTGGACCCCTGGCAGCTGCCCTACTACTTCCTGCGCACCACGCTGCGCATGGCCGTGGCCATGGTGGCCTCGCTGCTGTTCGCCGGCATCTTCGCGGTGCTGGCGGCCAAGAACGCCACCGCCGAGCGGGTGCTGGTGCCGCTGCTGGACATCCTGCAGTCCATCCCCATCCTGGGTTTCCTGTCGATCACCGTCACCGGCTTCATCGCCCTGTTCCCGGGCAATCTGTTCGGTGTCGAATGCGCGGCCATCTTCGCCATCTTCACCTCGCAGGCCTGGAACATGGCCTTCAGCCTCTACCAGTCGCTGCGCACCGTGCCGGCCGAGCTGCAGGAGGCCGCCCGCGTGTTCCAGCTCTCGGGCTGGCAGCGCTTCTGGCGCCTGGAACTGCCCTTCGCCATGCCCGGCCTGCTGTGGAACATGATGATGTCCATGTCCGGCGGCTGGTTCTTCGTCGTGGCCTCGGAGGCCATCAGCGTCTCCAACCAGAGCATCAAGCTGCCGGGCGTGGGCTCCTACATCGCGCTGGCCATCGAGGCCCGCGACCTGGGGGCCATCGGCTGGGCCATCGCCTGCATGCTGGGCGCCATCCTGCTGTACGACCAGCTGCTGTTCCGCCCCCTGGTGGCCTGGGCCGACAAGTTCCGCTTCGAGGAGGGCGGCAGCGGCGCGGCGCCACAGTCCTGGTTGCTGACCTGGCTGCGCCGCACCCGCGGCACCCAGGCCCTGGGCGCCTGGCTCGTGGGCCAGCTCGAGCGCACGCTGGTGCTGTTCCACCGCCGGCACGACGGCACCTCGATCCGCGCCCGCCCGCGCGCCGCCACCTGGCCGGTGCAGCGGGCCTGGGACGCCCTGATCGCCGCGGTGGTGCTCTACGCGCTGTGGAGCCTGCTGCGCTTCGTCCACACCGAGGTGGGCTGGGCCGAGGTGGGCCATGTGCTGTGGCTGGGCTGCCTGACTCTGCTGCGGGTGAGCGTGCTGATCGCGCTGGCGGCGGTGGTCTGGGTGCCGGTGGGCGTGTGGATCGGCATGAACCCGCGCTGGTCCGATCGCCTGCAGGCCGTGGCCCAGTTCCTGGCGGCCTTCCCAGCCAACCTGCTGTTCCCGGTGGCGGTGATCGCCCTGGTGCACTGGCACCTGAACCCCAACATCTGGCTGTCGCCGCTGATGGTCTTCGGCACCCAGTGGTACATCCTGTTCAACGTCATCGCCGGGGCCTCCAGCATCCCGACCGAGCTGCGCTTCGCGGCCCAGAACCTGGGCCTGAGCGGCTGGCTGAAGTGGCGCCGCTTCCTGCTGCCGGCCGTGTTCCCCAGCTTCGTCACCGGCGCGCTGACGGCCAGTGGCGGCTCCTGGAACGCCAGCATCGTCTCCGAATACGTCACCTGGGGCGACACCACGCTGCAGGCCGAAGGCCTGGGCAGCTACATCGCCCACATGACCGCGGTGGGGGACTTCCCCCGCATCGCGCTGGGCATCGGCGTGATGTGCCTGTTCGTGATGGGCCTGAACCACCTGGTGTGGCGACGCCTGTACCGCATGGCCGAAGACCGCATGCATTTCTGAATCCGTCGGACCGCACACATGAGCAACGACATCCTCCAACTGCGTGGCGTGGGCAAGTCCTTCCGTGGCGCGGACGGCCGCAGCCGCGCCGTGCTCGACGGCGTGGACTTCACCCTGCGCGAGGGCGAGATCGTCGCCTTGCTGGGCCAGTCCGGCTCGGGCAAGAGCACCCTGCTGCGCATCATGGCCGGCCTGGTGGAGGCCGACCAGGGCGATGTGCGCTACCGCGGCCAGCCGCTCTACGGCCCGGCCCGGGGCATCAGCATGGTGTTCCAGTCCTTCGCGCTGTTTCCCTGGCTGACGGTGCAGCAGAACGTCGAGTTGGGGCTGGAGGCCCGCGGCGTGGCGGCCGAGGTGCGCGCACAAAAGGCCCAGTCGGCCATCGAGCTGATCGGCCTGGCCGGCTTCGAGGGCGCGCTGCCGCGCGAGCTTTCGGGCGGCATGCGCCAGCGCGTGGGCATCGCCCGGGCCCTGGTGACCGAGCCGCATGTGCTGCTGATGGATGAGGCCTTCTCCGCGCTGGACGTGCTGACCGGCGAGCGCCTGCGCGAGGACATCCTGGAGCTTTGGACTTCCGGCCAGATGCCGACCCGGGCCATGCTGGTGGTGTCGCACAACATCGAGGAAGCCGTGATGATGGCCGACCGGGTGCTGGTGTTCGCCAGCGACCCGGGCCGCGTGCGCTCCGAGCTGGCCATCGCCCTGCCCCATCCCCGCGACGCCGAGAGCGCCGAGGTGCGCGCCCTGATCGACCAGGTCTACGGCCTGATGACCGGCGCCCGCACCGGCACCATTCCTGCCGTGGCACCGGCCCTGGCCACCCGCCTGCCCGAGGCCGATGTGGCCCGCATGGACGACCTGCTGGAGCTGCTGGCCGACGAGCCTTTCAACGGCCGCGCCGACCTGCCACAGCTGTCCGAGGAATCAGAGCTGACCGACGCCGAGCTGCTGCCGGCCGCGCATGCAGTGTCGCTGCTGGGCCTGGCCCACCTGGCCGATGGCGACTTGCAGCTCAGCCCGCTGGGCCGGCGCTATGTGGACGGCTCGCACACCCTGCGCCACCAGGTCTTCGGCCAGCAGCTGCTGACCCATGTGCCGCTGGCCGCGCACATCCGCCACAGCCTGGAGCAGGAGGCCACCGGCGAACTGCCCGAGGCCCCCTTCCTGCGCCTGCTGAGCGAGGCGCTGGAGCCCGCCGAGGCTCGGCAGGTGCTGCAGACCATCGTCTCCTGGGCCCGCCACGGCGAGGTCTTCGAGTACGACTTCAACGCCCGGACGCTGCATCTGCCCGACGACAGCGGCGACGACACCCCCTGAAGCAGGCGACCGCCGCACTGCGGGCGATACACTCGATCGCCTATGGTGGAAGCACATGTCCTGATCGGCAACCCGAACACCCGCAAGTCCACCCTGCTGCGCTGCCTGAGCGGCTGCTTCAACCGCAGCGTGCGCGACATGGAGACGGTGCGGGGTGACAAGTTCAAGCTCTATGCCCGGGCCTCGGCCCTGCAGGAAAGCCGCACCACGGTGGCGGCCTTCCAGGAGGAAGTGGCGCGCAGCCGCTGCCAGCAGGTGCTGTTCTCGCTCTGGCCCGGCGCCCATCCGCACGACGCCCAGGCCTGGCCTGACGCCATCGCCTACCTGGAGGCCCTGCAGCGCGCCGGCTGGGTGATCCGCCATGCGGCGGTGCTGGGCGCGCAGCCGCTGCGCCCGCCGGCCCAGTCGGTCGTCACCCTGCCCAGCGTGCTGGACCAGCCCATCAACACCAGCGCCGCGCAACTGCGCCAGCACTTCGGCTGGAAGTGAGCTGGCGGTTCAGGCCGTCTGGGCCCGCCGCTGCACGGTGACCGGCACTTCGGCGCCGGTGGCCGCCTGCCGCGCCCGCAGCTGGCCACAGCCACCGTCCACATCCTGCCCCGCCGAATGGCGCAGCTTGGTCAGCACGCCCTGGCGGTGCAGGCGGCGTGCCAGTTCGGCCGCCTTCTCCCAGGCAGGGCGCTGGTAGGGCAGATCGGGCACCGCGTTGTAGGGAATCATGTTGAGCATGGCGTAGCGGCCTTTGAACATGGCCACCAGCGCGTCCATTTCGGCATCGCTGTCGTTCACGCCCTCGATCAGCGTCCACTGCACCTGCAGCGGGTAGCCGGTGGCGCGGGCATAGGCCTCGGCCCGGTCCATCAGTTCGGCCGGCGCGATGCGCGGCGCGCGCGGCAGCAACTCGGCCCGCAGATCCGCCCGCGTGGTGTGCAGCGACAGCGCCAGCGCCGGCTTGACCCGCCCCAGCGGCAGGCGCTCGAAGGCGCGTTCATCCCCCACGGTGGAGAACACCAGGTTCTTGTGGCCGATGTTGCCCAAGGTGCCCAGCAGCTCGATGGCCTCCAGCACGTTGTCCAGGTTGTGGGCCGGCTCGCCCATGCCCATGAACACCACCTTCTTGACCGGCCGCAGCCGGCGCGCCAGCGCGACCTGGGCCACGATCTCGGCGCTGCCCACCTGGCGCAGCAGGCCGTCGCGCCCGGTCATGCAGAAGCGGCAGCCCACTGCGCAGCCCACCTGGGTGGACACGCACAGGCCGTCGCGCGGCAGCAGCACGCTCTCCACCGTCTGGCCATCGTTCAGGGCCACCAGCAGACGGGCTGCGCCATCCTCGGCCGGGTGCTCGGACTGCAGGCGCACCAGGCCGTCCAGCGTGGCCGTCAGGGCCGGCAGATCCTCCCGCACCGCCTGGGGCAGGAAGTGCTCGATCTTGCGGCGACTGGCCTCCATGGGCTTGGCCTGCACCCAGTGGCGCAGCACCCGGTCCTGGTGGACCGGCAAGGCCCCCAGGGCCTGCAGACGTTGGCGGAGATCGGCAATGCGCATGGCCGGATTGTCGCCGTTCGGGTCCGAAGCGCCCTGGAGGGGGCTGAAGGGCGTATGCTTGCATCTGGTTACTTCGGATTGCCATGCCCCCTCAGCTGCACTATCTCGACTTCGACTTCAGCGAGGACACCGATGGCCACGGCGTGTTCGACGCCATGGCCTCGGTCGGCCCGCCGCTGTGGACGAACCTGCAGGACGAAACGGCCCGGTTGCTGGACTGGGCCCTAGACCGCTTCCCCAACGGCCCCGGGCCGCTGGAAGACGGCAACGACTGGCAGTTCGAACTGGCGGCCAGCCGGGAGTGGTCGGCCGACGAAGGCCTGAGCTACAACACCTCGAGCCGGCGTTTCAGCAGCCAGCCCAGCGATGCCCGCGCCGTGCGCCACACGCTGGCCCTGACCCTGAGCGGCAGCGTGGCCTTCTGCGAGGCGCTGCGCGCCGCCTTCCCGCCCAACGACGACTGAGGCTGTCGGAATCCCGGTTCAGAGGAACATGCCGCCCGAGACCTCGATGCGCTGGGCATTGACCCAGCGCTGATCGGGCGACAGCAGGCTGGCCACCATCGGGCCGATGTCCTCCGGCACGCCGGCACGGCCCAGGGCGGTCTGGGAAGCAATGAAGCTGTTGACCTCCGGCCGGTCGCGCACCGCGGCACCGCCGAAGTCGGTCTCGATGGCACCGGGCGCCACCGTGTTGACCGCGATGCCGCGCGCGCCCAGCTCCTTGGCCAGGTAGCGGCTGAAGACCTCGATCGCGCCCTTCATCGAAGCATAGGCGCCGTAGCCGGGCAGGCTAAAGCGCGTCAGCCCCGACGAGATGTTGACGATGCGCCCGCCGTCGGTCAGCAGCGGCAGCAGGGCCTGCGTTAGGAAGAACGGCCCCTTCAGGTGGATGGCCACCAGGGCGTCGAACTGGGCCTCGGTCAGCTCCGCCAGCGGCGCGTAGATGCCCACGCCCGCGTTGTTGACCAGGGCCTGCAGGCGGCGGCCACCCCAGGTGGATTGCAGCGCCGCATCGACCTGGGCGGCAAAGGCGGGGAAGTGGCTGGCCTGGCCCACGTCCAGGGCCAGGGCCACCAGGCGCCCGCCCAGGGTCTCGACCTCCTGCCGCAGGGCCTCGGCCTGGTCGGCGCGCTCGCGGTAGGTGATGACGAGATCCCAGCCACGCTGGGCCAGGGACAGGGCCATGCTGCGGCCCAGGCCGCGGCTGGCGCCGGTGATGAGAGCGATGGGACGTTCGGACATGTTCAGCTCCACAGGAGATTGACGATGCCCTCAGCTTATTGATCGCCAGGGATCTGATAAACACCCTCTTCCTGGCATCACTGTTCTTGAGTGATAAACAATGAAGCCATGGATGCCCTTGATCAGATGCGCGCCTTCGTGCGCGTGGCCGAACAGGCCAGCTTCACCCGCGCCGCGCAGGGTCTGGGCTGGCCCCGGGCCACCGTCACCCTGGCCGTGCAGGGCCTGGAGGCCCGGCTGGGCACCCAGCTGCTGCACCGGACCACCCGGCGCGTCCACCTGACCGAAGACGGCCAGTCGGCTTACGAGCGCTGCCTGGAACTGCTGGATGGCCTGGACGATCTGGGCACGCTGTTCCGGCCGACCACGGCCCCGCTGACCGGGCGGCTGCGGGTGGACATGCCCTCGGCGCTGGTCGTGCGGCTGCTCTCGCGCCTGCCGGAATTCCTGCGCCTGCACCCGGCCCTGCAGGTGGAGTTCAGTGCCAACGACCAGCGGGTGGATCTGGTGCGCGAGGGTTTCGACTGCCTCATCCGTGTGGGCAGCCTGCAGGATTCCACGCTGGTCGCGCGCCCCATCGGCCAGATGCGCCAACTCAATGCCGCCAGCCCGGCCTACCTGGCCGCCCACGGCACCCCCCGGGATCTGGACGATCTGCGCCAGGGGCATTGCCTGGTCCGTTACGCCGTGGGCGGCCACCAGCGCCCGGCCACCTTTGAGTATCTGGACAGCCAGGGCCAAACCCGGGAACTGGCCTTGCCGTACCCATTGACCGTGAATTCCGCTGACGCCTACCAGGCCGGCTGCCTGGCGGGCCTGGGCATCATCCAGGCGCCTGAGTCCGGTTTGCGCGCCCTGTTCGAATCGGGTCGCCTTGTGGAGATCCTGCCCGACTGGCAAGCGCCCCCGATGCCGGTCAACTTCCTCTACGCCAGCCGACGCCATCTGCCACGCCGCGTCCAGCTCTTCATGGATTGGGCGGAGGGAATACTATCTTCATGGACACATCGTACTGATAATGATTCTTATTAATATAAGAATCCCTCATCGAAAACCCCGACCAAATCCCTCAGAGGTCATCCAAATCAAATTCAGAGGCGTTCACACGAGGTAGGATCAGATTCAAACGTCATGTGCTCATGACGAACAGGTCTGAGGCCACCCTCCTGGGTGGCGAAAGCCGCATCGTGTTGGCGAACCCTCTCGACAGGCGGGTTTGCCGATGTCCTGAACGCCTGTCCTCTTCACGGAGTTTTCATGTCCACCAATCGCCGCGTCTTCATGATGACCGTCGCCGCCGTCGGCACTGGCCTGTCTGCCGCCCGCGCCATGGCCCAAGCCAAGCTCGACGAGAAGGACCCGCAAGCCGTCAGCCTGGGCTACGTGGCCGACACCGCCAAGGCCGACAAGAAGAAGTACCCCAACCACGCTGCCACCCAGCAGTGCAATGGCTGCGCCCTGTTCCAGGGCAAGGCTGGCGACGCCGCCGGCGCCTGCAGCCTGTTCGGCGGCAAGACCGTGTCCGGCAAGGGCTGGTGCAGCGCCTGGGCCAAGAAGGCCTGATCCCGCCCCTGTCCCAGGCTGTGGCCAGCCGTCGCCTGGGCTTGGTACCTTCGAAGGGAACGCATTTCGCGTTCCCTTTTTCATTGGCGATCCTTCGCATACAAACAGGCTCACGCCACGAGCCACCGTAAAGCCCTGCTGCCTTGCACGGCCTGCGCTTGGTGTCCTTGGATGGACGGTCTACCATCGCCCACGAGACGCCGCTGACACAAGAGGCGCTCGCCGCGAGGAGACAGCCGGCATGGACGCCATCCGCAACGTGTTGGTCACCGACGCCCAGGGTGCACCGACCACGCGACACCGCCTGATGGTGTCGAACGACTGGGACCAGGTGCAGCATTGGTGCCGCCAGGTCTACATGCCCTACGAGGCAGCGCCCGTGGGGGCCGCGCGCCGCCCGGACTCCGTGCTGGATGCGATCCGCATCGGTCACTTCACGCTCAGCCGATTCAGCTACGGCATCCCGGTCCACCTGACCGGCTTCTCCGAGGCAGCGGGATCCGGCATGGTGCTGACCACCTTGCGGGGCGCCATCCGGCACTGGTCCGGGGGTCGCGCCTACAGCGACACCGGTATCGGCGAGGCCTTTCTCGTCGACAACTCGCGTGCGCCCTACTGGCTAGACGCCAATCCTGATCACCTGCAGGTGAACCTGACCTTCCAGCACGATGCGATGGCGGCTCTCCACGAGCACTGGTTTGGCCAGCCGGCCGACGAGCAGATGTGGGCGCGGCAGTTTCGCTTCGGCGGCCTGCAGTCCAGCTGGATCTGCCTGCTGTCCTACGTGTGCCGCTGCATCACGGAGACGCCCGATGCCGTCGTGCAAGGCTCTCTGGGTCGCCACCTGGAAGAGGCCATCGGCATGCATCTGCTGACGCTGTGGCGGCAGCAGCTGTCGAACCCACAGCCTCCTCGACTGCACCGCCTCGCGCCGCGGCATGTGCTGGCCGCGGAGCAGTACATCCAGGACCATCGCAAGAACGCCCCGACCCTGAGCGAGCTGGCGCGCAGCGCCAACGTGAGCGTGCGAACCCTGAGCGCGGCATTCCGCGAATACCGGGGCTGCACGCCCATGGAGGTCTTGCGCGAAGCCCGTCTGGCCGGTGTGCGCGATGAGCTGATGGTCGCGCCCCCGGGTGCCAGGGTGCGCGACGTGGTCGCCGCATGGGGCTACGCGAACCTGGGCTTGTTCGCGGCGAGCTACCGGCGGCGTTTCGGAGAATCCCCTTCGGCCACGCTGGGCCGGCGCTGAGCGCTCAGAAAATCTGCAGCAAACGCAGATTCAGGCGTTGGGATTCCCTGAACCCATCGCGCACGCCCAGGTCGCGGTTGAACATGGCCAGGAGCTGCGTGGTGGGGCGCACGAACCAGCCCACACCCAGGTTGAACTTGGACGTCGACTGCCGGTTGTCCTGGTCCACGCCCCCGAGCCGCGTCTCGCCCCCGGCCGTGTAGAAGAGGCCCAGGCGCAGGTCGACCGTGGGGCTGGCCCGGTAGCGCAGGTGAGACTGCAGCGCGAACAGCGGCTTCTGCGTGAGCCGCGTGCGGCCTCCACTGCCGTCGTCGGCATCGTTGTTGGCCCCGAAAAGGGTGACGTCCCCGACCAGATCGAGCAGCACGCCATCGGCGATGGGCTGGATGTGGCCGTACTGCACGGCCAGCTTCCAGCGGTTCTCGCCGAGGTTCAGTGCGCGCGTGCGCTGGTAGTCGCCCGTGGGCAGCCACACATAGCCGGCCAGCCCGTCCTGCACGGCCTCGCCAGGCTGAGAGAACCAGCCCGATGCTGCGAGGATGATGTCCGCGGCACCGCTCTCGTGGCCCAGCGCGGCCAGGTCGCCCTTGGCAGAGAGCCGTCCGTAGGGCAGGAAGATCTGCGGGTTGACGATGTGGCCACCGACCTCGGTGTAGTGCACCAGGCGCAGCACGCCGACGTCCGAGTCCAGGCGTGCATCGATGGGGACGCGGTCGCCCTGGCTGTAGAGCGATCGACGCTGGGCGTACTGGCCGTACAGCACCGCCAGATCGGTGCCTGCAGGCAGGGCCGTGTAGTCGCCGCCTTCCACGTCGATGGCGTGGGCTGTGGTGCCGAGTTGCATCGTCAGCACGGTCAGCGCGACGAGCTTCAGCGCGCGCATCCAATGTTGCGTGTTCATTCTGGAATCCTTTCAGGGTGAGTTCGCCCCCCACGGGCGCATGCCGCGGTCCGCGCAAGGCAAGGTCATCAGCTTGTCCGCCTCGCAGGCAGACGACAGCGTTCAGGCGGGAGTGGCCAGCAACTCGGCCAGATGCTTGTCCACCTGACCGGCATAGTCCGCGTGCGTGCCGAAGAGACCGAGGTGACCGTCGATGCAGTCGATCGGACGGAACTCGCTGCCGGGGATCAGGCGCTGCTCGGCCAGGCAATCGGCCGGCGGAAAGAACATGTCGTGGCTGATGGGCATCACGAAGGTCTTGGCCCGGATGCGCCCCAGGGCCTGTTTCAGATCGCCCTGGGTGTGGCGGCTCACATCGGCGTGCTGCCACTTCCAGGCCATGCACAGCAGGTTGTTCGGGTCCATCGGACCGAAATAGGCCTGCATGAAATTCGTGATGAAGTCGTCGAGCGACGAGAAGCCCAGCGCCTGGGGCCGGCGCTGCTGGAAGAACTCGGTGCTCCAACCCATGACGGCCCACAGCTTGGCATGGCGCAGCAGACCGCGGTGCACTTCGCCCGGGGCCGCGTAGAAGCCATCGGCAAAGGCCGGATCGGATGTGATGGCTTCGACCAGTGTCTGGGCGAACAGGAAGTCATGCACCGTGTTCTTCGCCGTCCCGGCGATCGGCGCCGCGCGTCGGACCATGTCCGGATAGCGCACGGCCCACTCGTAGGTCTGCTGCGCCCCCATCGACCCGCCCACGACGAGGGCCAGGCGCTCCAACCCGAAATTCTGGGTGAGCAGCCGGTGCTGGGCGCGCACATCGTCGCCGATCCGCACCCGCGGGAACCGGGCACCACCGGCGGGGAAGGGGGTGTTGTGCGGCGAGGTCGACAGGCCGTTGCCGATCTGGTTGACGACGATGATGAAGTACCGGGACGGGTCCAGCGCGCGACCCGGGCCGATGTAGGCCTGCTCCATGATCTTGCTGGTGCCCGAATACCAGGTCGGCACCAGGATGGCGTTGTCCTTGGCAGCGTTGAGCGTGCCGTGGGTGGCCACCGCCAGCTGGCAGTTGCGGATCGTGCCGCCCTCCTCCAGTTCGAGCGATCCGATGTCATGCAGCGCGAACGGTCCGTGCGCCTCTTGCGTGTAGTACGTGTCAACCATGTTTGTGTCTCCTGTCCGGGCGGAATCGTTGGATTCATCCTGCCGGCGCCCGACGGCCTGGCAGGTGCCCGGATGCTAGGAACGAGCAGGCGGCCGCGGACGCCGCCACAGGGGCGTTCCGCGGAATGATTGCCAGACCGAGACAGGCCCCTGCCGATCCGAGACAGTGCCGCCGCACCCCGGGGCGGGAAACTCCCCGTACGCCCGCGGCACGCTGGCGATAACCTGTGCACGGATGCCGGTCCACAAGACCGGCATTCGCACTCATGCCTGCCTTGCGCCACCACTCCACCCTTGGCGAACACCTCGCCCGCAGCGTGCGGGGCCGCCCCGGTGCGCCGCCGTGGGGGCCGTTCAGACGTTTCATCACCCCCGATTCCTGAACACACGCACAAGGAGTGGTCATGACCTCTCATGACAGCAACCCGATGGGCCTGATGGGCTTCGAGTTCGTCGAATTCGCCTCGCCCAACCCCGGTCAGCTTGAAGAGCTGTTTCCCCGCATGGGCTTCACGCTGGTGGCCCGCCACCGTTCCAAGCAGGTGCTGCTGTACCGCCAGGGCGGCATCAATTTCGTCGTCAACAACGAGCCCCACAGCCAGGCCGCCTACTTCGCGGCCGAGCATGGCCCCTCGGCCTGCGGAATGGCCTTCCGCGTGCGCGACGCCCACCAGGCCTATGCCCTGGCGCTGTCGCGCGGCGCCCAGCCCGTCGAGATCCCGACCGGGCCGATGGAGTTGCGCCTGCCGGCCATCAAGGGCATCGGCGGTGCACCGCTCTACCTGATCGACCGCTTCGAGGAGGGCAAGAGCATCTACGACATCGACTTCGAGTTCCTCGAGGGCGTGGACCGTCACCCCCCCGGCTTCGGCCTGAAGGTGATCGACCACCTGACCCACAACGTCTACCGCGGCCGCATGGCCTTCTGGGCGCGCTTCTACGAGAGCCTGTTCAACTTCCGCGAGATCCGCTACTTCGACATCCAGGGCGAGTACACCGGCCTGACCAGCAAGGCGATGACGGCGCCGGACGGGCTGATCCGCATCCCGCTGAACGAGGAATCCAAGAAGGGCTCGGGCCAGATCGAGGAGTTCCTGATGCAGTTCAACGGTGAGGGCATCCAGCACGTGGCCTTGCTGACCGACGACCTGCTGGGCACCATCGACCAGCTGGCGCTGGCCGGCATCCCGCTGATGACCGCGCCCAACGAGGCCTACTACCAGATGCTCGAGGAGCGCCTGCCCGGCCATGGCCAGCCGGTGAGCGAGCTCCAGACCCGCGGCATCCTGCTGGACGGCAGCACGGCCGGCGGCACGCCGCGCCTGCTGCTGCAGATCTTTTCGCAGACCTTGCTGGGCCCGGTGTTCTTCGAGTTCATCCAGCGCCGGGGCGACGAGGGCTTTGGCGAGGGCAACTTCAAGGCCTTGTTCGAATCGATCGAGCGGGACCAGCTGCGCCGCGGCGTGCTGGAGACGGCATGAACGGCCCCGCTCCCGTGAACGCCCCGCCCCTGCCCGCGCTGCCCTTCCGGCTGGGCGGCGTGCACCATGTGGCCTACCGCTGCAAGGACGCCAAGGAGACCGTGCTCTGGTACCGGCGCATGCTGGGCATGGACTTCGTGCTGGCCATCGCCGAGGACCGGGTGCCCTCCACCAAGGCGCCCGACCCCTACATGCACGTCTTCCTCGACGCTGGCGGCGGCAACGTGCTGGCCTTCTTCGAGCTGCCCACCCAGGCGCCGATGGGCCGGGACCCGGCCACGCCGGCCTGGGTGCAGCACATCGCCTTCAAGCTGCCGGACCGGGCCGCATTGCTGGCCGCCAAGGACCACCTGGAAGCCCAGGGCGTGGAGGTGCTGGGCGTGACCGACCACAGCCTGTTCCACTCCATCTACTTCTTCGACCCCAACGGCCACCGGCTGGAGCTGTCCTGCCCGGACCCGGACGAGGCCGCGCTGCAGGCCCGGCTGGACGAGGTGAAATGGGCCATGCTGGAAGAGTGGTCGCAGACGCGCCGCGCACCGCGCCATGCCGCCTTCCTGCACGAACGTGAGCTGGGCTTGCCTGCGGAGGCCAGCCGATGAGCGCCCCTCTGACCGACGCCACCCACGACCCGGCGGTGCGCAGCTGGGTGACCAGCGCCAATGCCCCGGACAGCGACTTTCCGCTGCAGAACCTGCCCTACGGCCGCTGGCGCAAGCCCGGCGAGACGGCCTGGCACCTGGGCGTGGCCATTGGCGACCAGGTGCTGGACCTGGCCGACGCCGGCCTGCTGCCCCATGCCGACATGAACCGGCTGATGGCCGCACCACTGGCGGAGCGGCGCGCCCTGCGCCAGGCCCTGTTCGAGGGCCTGCGCGAAGGCAGCCCGCGGCAGGCGGCCTGGGCCGGCGCGCTGCACCCCGTGGCGGGGCTGGAGCTGGGCGTGCCCTGCGAGATCGGCGACTACACCGACTTCTACGCCAGCATCCACCACGCCACCACGGTGGGCCGGCAGTTCCGGCCCGAGCAGCCGCTGCTGCCCAACTACAGCTGGGTGCCCATCGGCTACCACGGCCGGGCCTCGTCCATCGTGGCCAGCGGCCAGCCGGTGCGCCGACCGGTGGGGCAGACGCGTCCGCCCGAAGGCCAGAGCCAGCCCCGCTTCGGCCCCAGCGCCCGGCTGGACTACGAGCTGGAGCTGGGCCTGTTCGTCGGCACGCCCAATGCGCTGGGCGAGGCGGTGGACCTGGCCGAGGCCGAGTCCCACCTGTTCGGCGTGACCCTGTTCAACGACTGGAGCGCACGGGACCTGCAGGCCTGGGAATACCAGCCGTTGGGGCCCTTCCTGGCCAAGAACTTTGCCAGCACCGTCTCACCTTGGGTGGTGACGCTGGAGGCACTGGCGCCATTCCGCGCCCCGCTGCAGCGGCCGGACAACCAGCCCGCGCCCCTGCCCTACCTGAGCAGCGCGGACAACCAGCAGCACGGCGCGCTGGACATCACGCTGGAGGTCTGGCTGCAGACGCCGGCCATGCGGGCCGCCGGCCACGCCGGGGACCGCCTGTCCACCAGCAACGCGGCCGATGCCTTCTGGACCCCGGCCCAGCTGCTGACCCACCACACGGTGAACGGCTGCAACCTGCGCAGCGGGGACCTGCTGGGCACCGGCACGCTCTCGGGCCCCACGCCCGAACAGGGCGGCTCGCTGCTGGAGCTGAGCGCGGGCGGCAAGCAGCCACTGCCGCTGAGCAACGGCGAGCAGCGCAGCTTCCTGGAGGACGGCGACACGGTGATCCTGCGCGGCTTCTGCCAGCGGCCGGGCTGGCGCCGCATCGGCATGGGCGAATGCCGGGGCACGGTGCTGCCAGCGCGCACGCCGCGCTGACCCCACAGCGACAAGGGCCTCAGCCCACGTCACTGCCGCAGCGGCTGCCGCGGCGCCGGGCCTTGTCCTCGTACATGTCGCCATCGGCGTCGCGCACCAGCTGCTCCAGGTCCTCGTGGCCGCCGCAGAACAGGCGGATGCCGACGCTGGCGCCGTGCGCATGGCACACCTCGCCCCACTCGAAGGGCTGGCCCAGGGCCCGCTGCACCTTGTCGCGCACGGCCAGGGCGGCATGCTGGGCATCGGCCTCGGCCTGCCCCAGGCCTTCGCAGATGATGACGAACTCGTCGCCCCCCAGGCGGCCCACGGTGTCGCTCTCGCGCACCACGGCCTGCAGGCGGGCCGCCACCTCGGTCAGCAGACGATCGCCCACCGCATGGCCATGGCGGTCGTTCAGGTCCTTGAAGTGGTCCAGGTCGACAAACACCACGGCCGCGTGGTCCCCGGTGCAGCGCGTGTTCTCCTGAGCACGGTGCAGGCGCTCCATCAGCATCCGCCGGTTGGGCAGACGGGTCAGCGGATCCAGGAAGGCCAGGTCGCGCACCTCTTTCTCGATGGCCTTCTGGCGCGTGATGTCGCGGGCGATGCGTGAGGCGCCCAGCACACGCCCCAGGCTGTCGCGCACGGGTGACAAGGCCACCGACACCGGGATGCGGTGTCCTGCCTGGTTCAGGCGCTCCGTCTCGAACGGCTCGATGGTTTCGCCCTGGCGCAGGCGTTCCAGCAGGGCCAGTTCCTCCGACAGCTTGTCGGCGGGGAAGATCCGCACCATGGGCTGGCCGAGCATCTCGTCGGCCCGGTAGCCGAACAGCGCTTCGGCCGCCGGGTTCCAGCTCGTCACCAGACCTTCGGGCGTGGTGGAAATGATCGCGTCACGCGAGGAGTTGACGATGGCCTCGCAGCGCCCCTCCATCAGGTCGATGGCCCGGCGTGAACGCTGCAGCAGCGACAAAACGGTCAGGAAGGCCACGACGATGGCCGCCAGCGCCAGCCCCAGCACGCTGGCATCGACCCGGTTCCAGCCCTTGGGAAAGTCCGTTTCGGGCAGCCCCACCAGCAGGTAGAGCGGATGGCCCTGCACGCGCCGGTAGGCGTTGATGCGCGGGATGCCATCCACGGCCGTCACGGCCACGTATTCGCCCTGCCCGGGTGCCGCCTGCACGGCCTGGCGCAGTTGCGTGGAGACCTCACTGCGGCCGACGCCGGCCTGCGAGCCCTCCGGCCAGGGGTGTCGGTAGACGAGGGCCAGGGTGTCGCTGGTGCGCAGCGTGGCGGCGCCGGTGCGCCCCAGGTCGATGCCCTTGAAAACCGCGCCGAATTCATCGACGGCGAGTTCGACATGGACCATGCCGGCCAGACGCCCGGCCGCGGTATGCCAAGGCAGTGAATAGACCAGCACCCAGGGCCCACCGGCCGCACTGCGGAATGGCCCGCTCTGCAGGACCTCGTCGCTGCGTCGCCAGTCCAGGCGGTCCACATCGGGCAGATCAGGGGTCGCTCCAGCCGAGGCCGGCCAGACGCTCTGCAGCCGGCCCTGGCCGTCGGTCAGACAGAGCCGGTGCACGATCGGCACGGCCTTCATCATGGCCAGGATCTCCCGCCCCAGGTCTGGCGACACCGGCAGCGGCTGGTCCTGGACACGCACGGCCACCAGGCGCAGCAGCATGTCCACCCGGCCGAGCAGATCGCCCACCCGCCCATCCATCAGGCGCGCCAAGTTCTGGGTGGCGGCGGCCGCCCGTTCACGTTGCCTCACCCGCTCTTGCCAGAGGGACACCGCCGCCAGCGACACCACCAGGGCGGCCACCACCGACGTGACAATGGCCGCAACCAGCACCAGCGAACGGCGCGATGCATCGCGGACACCAGGAGCGAACCGAATGGGCATGCGACGTCTTCCGGGAGGCGACCAACGCCCTGGCAGCATGGGCGCCGGCAAAGTGTTGCACAAGCCCGGGAACCCGCAAGCCGACTTCTCTGTGCGGTATCACCCAAGCCGCGCCGGCCCGCTGGCGGGTCCCGTGCGATCATGCCAAGGCAACAGGAGTGCGCCCGCAGGCATGGAAGACACAGCAGTCGTGGTTTGGGGTCAGTGCGAATTGCGGCCGCTGCAGCGTGAGTTGCTCATTGCCGGCCAGCCTCGTCACCTGCCCCCGCGGGCTTTCAGCCTGCTTCTGCATCTGGCCCGGCAGCGCCACCGCGTGGTGCCCAAGCAGGAACTGCTGGATGCGGTCTGGGGCAGCACCGACGTCTCGGACAACGTGTTGGCCCGCACCGTGATGGTGGTGCGCCAGGCGCTGGGCGACAGTGCCGAGGCACCGCGCCTGCTGCGCACCGTGCACCGTGTCGGCTACCGCCTGCAGGTCGACGATGCACCGGCGGCCAGCGCGTCCCGGTCCTCCGGTGCCCGCCCCCGCCTGGCCTGGCTGCCGGTGCACAACGACACCGGCGACCCCGGTCTGGACTGGGTCATCTGGGGCCTGCCGCTGCTGTGCGCACGCGAGCTGATGGAAGACGAGCGCTTCAGCGTCCTGGCCAACGAGACCGTGCAGCACGCGCTGGCCACGCTGGGCGGCTCGGCAGCGGCCCCGCAGGACGAAGCCCGCCTGCGGGCCCTGCTGGGCGTGGAGGTGCTGGTGCATGCCCGGCTGGAGCGGCAAGGGCCGGCGCTGTCCCTCGACTACAGCCTGCAGGGGTTGGCCAACGTGCAGGGCCAGCTGCAGGAAGCCGATGTCAGCCTGTTGTCTCTGCGCCTGGTGCAGGCCCTGGAGCGGGCGCTGGTCCCGGCGCCGCCCTGGCGGCACGCCGCCACCCCGCCGGCCGATCCGCTGGTGCGCCAGGCCCTGGGCCGTGCCACCGCGGTGAGCGCGCAGGAACACTGGGACCAGGCCGCCCGCCTGCTGCGCGTGGTGCTGGACGTGTGCCCCGACGACCTGTGGGTGCGCATCCAGTACCTGCGCGCGCTGGCCAATCTGGCGGACCCGCAGGCCCTGGTGGTGGGGGACGAGGTGCTGCGGCTGGCCCAGACACGGCAGGATCCGCGGCTGATCGCCGCGGCCCACGAGGCGTGCGGGCGGGCCATCCTCAACCTCGGCGGGCCCGAGGCGCTGGTCCGGTCGCAGCACCACCTCGACGCCGCCCTGGCACTGACCCCGGCCTTCGAGGAAGAGGACTGGGTCTGCCGCGTCTACCTGGGCCAGGCCATCGGGGCGGAGATGCAGCGCGACTACCCGCGCGCGGAGCGCTTCTACCGCCTGGCCGCGCGCGCCAATGCCCCGACCGGCAACCGCCTGCGGGAGACGGTGATCCTGTCCAACCAGGCGGTGCTGGCCTGCCACGGCGGCGAACTGCTGCTGGCGCGGGAGCGCGGCCTGGCGGCCCTGGCGCTGTGCACCGAGCACGGCCTGACCGCCAACCTGGTGGACGTGCTGGGCTGCCTGGCGCTGACCGAAGCCGGCCTGGGCCTGTGGGACAGCGCCCGGGCCCGCTGCGAAGCCGCCCAGGCCAAAGTGCAGGCCCTGCCCCGCAACGAGCACGACAGCGCGGCCTGGGTGGGGCTGATCGCCGGCTGGCTGACCCTGGAAGGCCAGGGGCCGCGAGACTGGCATGAGGCCGCCATGCAATGCATCGGCGCGCTGGACCTGACGCAGCCCCGCGTGGCACTGACCTGGTCGCTGGCCGAGGGTCTGCAGGCCGCGCTGGCAGACCAGCCGGCCCAGGCCGATGCCCGCTGGGACGCGGCCCTGGTCGCCTTGACCGAAGCCGGTCATCTGGAGTTGGTGCACCTGCTGCTGCGCTGGCGCGTGGGCCTGTGGCGCCACCGCGGCCAGCCCACAGACCTGGCGGCCTGGCAGGCCACGGCCCAGGCCCTGCCCGCCTGGGCCGAAGACCGTGCGCTGCAGGCGACCTGGCACCACGCCCTGGCCGCCCAGGCGATGCAGGACAGCGGCCCCGACGAGGCCCTGGCGCTGCTGCAGGCCGGGCTGGCCCTGGCGCCCTCGGGCCACACCCGCCACCTGCTGGCCACCGATGCGGCCGGACTGCTGCTGGCCCAGGGCCGCCTGGCAGACGCACGCCTGTGCCTGCAAGGGCTGGGCTGCTGGCTTGAACGGCACCCCCTGGGCCGGTGGCTGGTCCAGCGCCTGGACGCGGCCCAGGCAGAGCCGGCCCCCGCCGTGGCAGAGCCGGCCTGGCCGCCCCACCGGCTGCCCTCGTGGGATCCCATGATCATGGTTTCGTCATCAATTGGGCAGGACTTCCCACCGCAGGCTTCTTAAGGTGACACACCCCCTGAGGAGTCCCCCATGCCCCTGAACCACCGAATTCCCCATCGCCTGACCTGGCTGCCCCTGCTGCTGGCCTGCGGCGCCGCTGGCGCCCAGACCACCGGCGTCATCGGCAAGGACGCCAGCGCCACGGTGTCCACCTCTCCCACCCAGCTGGTCTTCAAGATCAAGCGAGCCAACGGCGACGACACCTCGACGCCGGTCACGGTGCAGTACAGCACCCAGGCGGTGTCGGCGGTGCCCGGCAGCATGTACCGGCCCGCGTCGGGCCTGGCCACCATCCGCCCGGGCAAGAACCAGGTGCTGGTGCCGGTGGACGTGCTGCCCCAGCCCGCGGGCAGCGCCGTCGGCGGTCAGCTGAGCCTGAACCTGAGCCGGGCGCTGGCGCCCAGCGGCACAGTCAACCAGCTCAGCCTGACCAGCACGGCCACCAGCCCGCAGATGGACAGCTTCATCTGGGGCATGGCCATGGCCGATTTCAATGGCGACGGCAAGCCCGACGTGGTGACCGCCAGCAGCAGCCTGAGTGCGCTGCAGGTGGCGCTCAACACCACGTCCGGTCCGGGCAGCACGCCGGCCTTTGGCACTCCGACGACGCTGAGCACAGTCTCCACCCCCGCCAAGCCGGTGGTCTGCGACCTCAACAATGACGGCCGCCCCGATGTCGCCGCCGCCACGCAGAACACCAACAGGCTGACGGTGCAGATCAACACCACCGCCACCGGCGCCGCCACGGCCAGCTTCCAGCGCACCGATCTGCAGTCACTGCCCTGGGGTTACATGAGCCAGATGGCCTGTGCCGACCTGGACGGCGATGGTCGCCTGGACCTGATCGGCGCGGGCTTCGGCTCGGGCTCGTCGCCTGGCTCCAACCGGGCGATCGTTTTCCGCAACACCACGGTCACCGGCGCCAGCACGGCCACCTTCGACGGCCCGGTGGGCTTCTCGGCCCATCCCACCAGCACCAACTCCCGTCCGGAAACCATCGTGGCGGCAGACTTCAACGGCGATGGCCGCCCCGACATCGCCCTGGGCAACAGCAACACCCACGATGTGACCATCCTGCTCAACACCACCGAGCCCGGTGGCCCCATCCAGTTCGCGCCGCCGGTGGCCTTCGACGTCATCGAAAGCCCCACCGACATGGCCGTGGGCGATTTCAATGGCGACGGCCGCATGGACATCGTCACGGCCAATGGCGTGGGTGACCTGGGCGGCGTGACCTGGTCCCTGGTGATGAACCTGACCAAGCCGGGCAGCAACAAGCCCAAGTTCAGCGCAACCACGCGGCAGGTGGGCGGCAACCCCTTCGGCGTGGCCGTGGCCGACATGGACCTGGATGGCCGCCCCGATGTGCTGGTGAGCTACCTGACCACCGGCCTGAGCGTGGACGGCGCGGTGGGTGTGCTGCTCAACCGCAGCCCGAGCGAGAAGATCGACGCCATGTCCTTCATCCAGGCCAACCTGGCCATCAAGGCCGCCGTCGACGAGCCTCACGCCCTGGCGGCCGCCGACCTGGATGGTGACGGCATCCCGGACATCCTGGCCGCGGACTTCATCGCCACCGGCAACGGCCGCAACCCCATGCAGGCTATCCGTCAGACCCGGGCCACCACGCCGCTGGCGGTGCTGCGCAGCGGCACCGGCGACATCGCCCCCTGAGCGGCGCGCAGGCCCTCACGGCATCACTGGACGCGCATCCAGTATGCTGTGAGGCCTGATGAGTCCCACCGCCCTTGCCGACCCGCTGGAAACGCTGAACCCCGAGCAGCGCGCCGCCGCCTGCCACCAGGGCGGCCCGCTGCTGGTGGTGGCAGGCGCCGGCTCGGGCAAGACGATGACCCTGGCCGCGCGGGTGGCCCACCTGGTGCTGCAGGGCGCCGACCCGCAGCGCATCCTGCTGCTCACCTTCTCGCGCCGCGCCGCGCTGGAGATGCAGCGCCGCACCGGCCACCTGCTGCACCGCGCCCTGGGCCTCAGGGGCACGCAGGCCGCGCCTGCCCTGCCCTGGGCCGGCACCTTCCACAGCGTGGGCGCACGGCTGCTGCGCGAATCGGCCGAGGCCCTGGGCCTGTCGCCGCAGTTCAGCATCCTGGACCGCGGCGACGCCGAGGACCTGATGGCCCTGGTGCGCCAGGAGCAGGGCCTGTCGGCCACCGAGCGGCGCTTTCCGATGAAGGGCACCTGCCTGTCCATCTACTCGCGCTGCGTCAACAGCCAGGCCCCGCTGGCGGCCGTGCTGGCCCAGGCCTTCCCCTGGTGCGCCGAGTGGGAAGACGAGCTCAAGCGCCTGTTCAAGGCCTATGCCGCGGCCAAGCAGGACCAGCAGGCGCTCGACTACGACGACCTGCTGCTGTCCTGGCACCTGATGCTGCAGGAACCCACCTTGGCCGCGGCGCAGTCGGCCCGCTTCGACCATGTGCTGGTCGACGAGTACCAGGACACCAACCGGCTGCAGGCCGGCATCCTGCACGCCCTCAAGCCCACGGGCGAGGGCGTGACCGTGGTGGGCGATGACGCGCAGTCCATCTACGGCTTTCGCGCCGCCGAGGTGCGCAACATGCTGGACTTCCCGGCGCACTTCACGCCGCCGGCCCGGGTGCTGACGCTGGAGCGCAACTACCGCTCCACCCAGCCCATCCTGGACGCCTCCAACGCGGTGATGGCGCTGGCGCCCGAGCGCTTTGCCAAGACGCTGTGGACCGACAAGGCGTCTTCCGCCCAGCCCCGCCTGGTGACGGTGGAAGACGATGCCGCCCAGGCCCGCTGGGTGGCCCAGCAGATCCTGGCCCGGCGCGAGGAAGGCATGACGCTCAAGCGCCAGGCCGTGCTGTTCCGCACCTCGCACCACAGCGCCACGCTGGAGCTGGAGCTCACCCGCCGGCGCATCCCCTTCGTCAAGTTCGGTGGCCTCAAATTCCTCGAAGCCTCGCATGTGAAGGACGTGCTGGCCCTGCTGCGCTGGGCCGACAACCCGCGCTGCCGGCTGGCCGGCCTGCGCACCGCGCTGCTGGTGCCCGGCATCGGCCCGGCCCACGCCCGCCGCCTGCTGGATGCGATGGACGCCGCCGCCGACCCGGCCGCCGCGCTGAAGGCCTACCAGCCGCCCGCAGCCGCGGCCACCGACTGGCAGGCCCTGGCCACGCTGTGGCTGGCCCTGCGCCAGGACGCGGGCACCGGCTGGCCCGGCGAGCTGCAGCGCATCGTCGACTGGTACGCCCCGCACCTGGAGCGGCTGAACGACCACCCGGTGCCGCGCCTGGCCGATCTGGCCCAGCTGGTGGCCATTGCCGGCAGCCACCGCAGCCGCGAGCGCTTCCTGACCGAGCTGGCGCTGGACCCGCCCGAGGCCGGCAGCGACACCGCCAGCGACCCGCTGCTGGACGAGGACTACCTCATCCTGTCCACCATCCACTCCGCCAAGGGGCAGGAGTGGCAGGCGGTGTACCTGCTCAACGTGGTGGACGGCTGCATCCCCGGCGATCTGGGCGTGGGCACGCCCGAGGAGATCGAGGAGGAACGCCGCCTGCTCTACGTGGCCATGACCCGCGCCCGCCAGCACCTGGACCTGATGGTCCCCCAGCGCTTCTACGTCACCCAGCAGGGCCGCCACGGCGACCGCCACCTCTACGGCCCGCGCAGCCGCTTCATCCCCGACGCGATGGCCGCCGAGCACTTCGAACGCATCAGCCCCCGCGCCGATGGCGCCCTGCCCACCGCCCCGCCGGCCGGCCTGCTGGACCTGCGGGCCCGGCTGCGCGGCCAGTGGGACTGAGGGGCTGATCCACCGATCTCCCCGCCCGCAACCCTCTCAGGAGAACCGCGCATGACGAAGCCCCTTCCCCGACAGTTCCTGGTCCTGGTCCTGGGCCTTTTGTGGGCCGCCAGCGCCAGCCCCTGGGCCCAGGTCCCCGCCCGCACCGTGCAGCACGAGGCCCAGGGCAGCTTCGAGGTCCAGATGACGCCGCAAGGCAGCGGTGACGAGGTCGACGGCGTGCGGCTGGGTCGCATGGGTCTGAGCAAGACCTTCCGGGGTGCGCTGGTCGGGTCCGGCCAGGGCGAGATGCTCACCGCCCTCACCCCGATCAAGGGCTCGGCCGGTTATGTGGCCCTGGAGCGGGTGACCGGCGTGCTGGAGGGCCGCAAGGGCAGCTTCGTGCTGCAACACAGCGGCAGCATGCAGGCCGGGGCGCAAAGCCTGAGCATCGGCATCGTGCCCGGCTCCGGCACCGGCGAGCTGCAGGGCATCGAAGGGGCCCTGCAGATCCGCATCGTCGACGGCGAACACCTCTACACGCTGGCCTACACCCTGCCGCTCTGAGCCGGAACACCCGCGCGCGGCCGGGGTTTGTGTATCGTCAGTCCATGCACATCACCGTCCGTGAAGCCCGACCCGCCGATCTGCCGGCAGTGGCCGAGTTGTTCGACCTGTACCGGCAGTTCTACGAGCAGGCCCCCGATGCCGAGGGCGCGCGCGCCTTCATCGCCGCGCGGCAGGCCCGGCAGGAATCCGTCATCCTGGTGGCCGAGGGCGGCGCCGGGCCGTTGGCGGGCTTCTGCCAGCTCTACCCCAGCTTCTGCTCGGTGGAGGCCGCACCCATCTACGTGCTCTATGACCTGTTCGTGCGGCCCGGTGCCCGCCAGGGCGGCGTGGGCCGCGCGCTGCTGCTGGCGGCCGAAGCTCGGGCCGCCGCCGACGGCAAGGTGCGCATGGACCTGACCACGGCCCGCAGCAACCACGCCGCCCAGGCGCTGTACGAATCCCTGGGCTGGGTGCACGACGAGGTCTTCCTGGCTTACGCGCGCCGCATCGGCTGAACGGGTGCCGCAGGGCTTGCTATGCTCGCGGCCCCATGCCTTCCATGACCCCATTGCAGCGCCGCGTGCTCCAGGCCGTGCTCTACGAAACCGGCGCCATCGCCCTGACCGGCCCGATCGTGGGCCTGTCCTTCGATGTCGGTGCGGGGTCGTCCCTGCTGCTGGCGGTGATCATGTCCAGCATCGCCCTGGCCTGGAACTACGTCTTCAACGCCGGCTTCGAGCACTGGGAGCGGCGCCAGGTGCGGCACCAGCGCACGGTGTGGCGGCGGCTGATGCACGGCATCGGCTTCGAGGGCGGCCTGGGCCTGATGCTGGTGCCGCTGATGGCGGTCTGGCTGGACATCCCGCTGTGGCAGGCCCTGGTGGCGGAGATCGGCCTGCTGGCCCTGTTCTTCCTCTACGCCGTGGGTTTCACCTGGGCCTTCGACCGGGTCTTCGGCCTGCCCGAGTCGGCCCGCGGCTGAGGCCGGCGCCGCCCTCAGTCCGCCAGGCGCTCCACCTTCACCTTGACGGGTCGGTCCGGGTTCACGATGGCGCCCAGGGCCTGGCCGATCAGGTCCACCGCGTTGTCGAAGCAGCCATGGCTGGCGGGGATCTGCCGCAGGCCATCGGACACGCTGCGGGCGCTGAGCACCTCCAGCCGCGCCCCCGCCGCCGTCTGGGTGGCCCAGAAGGCCTGCCACTGGCGCAGCTCGGCCAGCCGGTCGGCCGCCCACAGGTCGTCGGCGGCCCGAGGCTGGGCGCTGGCCGGGTCGAAGGCGCGGGCCATGCCCAGCAGCGGCATCTTGTGCACGTCCTCGAAGGCCCGGCTCACCAGGTAGAGCAGGGACTTGCGGTAGGGGCCCACGCTGTCGTCCTGCTCGTTGGCATCGGACAGCACATGCAGGCTCAGGCGCTCGGGCGCCAGCACCTTCTTCTGCAGCGCGGGACGCAGGTGGTCCAGCGCGAAGCGCACCGTGCAGGCCGGCGCGAACAGGCGCAGGCTGGCCGCCGTCAGGCGGGCAGCCTGCAGCAGCGGCAGCATGGCCCCCAGCAGGATGGCGCCGGCCGAATGGCCCATCAGGTGGATCTCCAGTTCCGGCCGCTCCTTCTGCAGCCGGCGCAGCTGCGCCACCATCTGGCGCACGCCGCCCTGGGCGTGCTCGCTGGCCCGCTGGGCGTTGAGCTTCATCTGGCTCCACATCGCCCCGCCGGGGCCGCGCAGGGCGGGCTCCAGCATGCGGTCGCTGACCTGGGTCAGGCGGTCCAGCCAGCCCCGGGCCGGGGCGTTCTCGATCTGCCCCAGGCCGTGGCGGGCGGCCTGCTCCTCCACCAGGTCTCCCAGCGTTTCCAGCGGGCCGGAGCGCCAGGTGATGAACAGCGGGTAGATGCCCTGCGCCAGCATGTAGGGCGCCATGACCCGGATGCGGCGGATGGCGTCGGCCTCGCTGTTGAGGCCCCCGTGGGCGTAGATCAGCAGCTTGGCCGGGCCTTGCGCGGGCAGCGCCGCCAGGGGCCGGTGCAGCACCGCGGCCTCCAGGGCGGCGGCAGCGTCCTCGGCCGTGATGTCGTTGCGCACGGCGAAGCCCCGGTCCAGCACCACGGTGTGGCGGTAGGCGGGGTCGGGGTCCAGCGGCCGGCAGGCCGCATCGCGCAGGTCGCGGTAGCGGCGGGCCAGCGCGTCCTCAGCGCCCACCAGACCGGCGGGCCGCTCGGTGCCCGCCCGGTCGCCGGCCGAGGGGGATGGCAGCAGGAAGCGCGGTGAACGCGCGACCGCGGCCTGGGCTTTGCCCCGGCCCCGAGGGGCCGTGGCGGGGGCCAGCTGCGCCGGCACGCCCAGCGTGAAGACCCAGGCATCGCTGCCATGGTTCACCCAGTCGGCATAGGGCAGCAGGGCAAAGCCCTTGGAGCCCCAGTCCGGCCCCCAGGAGTTCTGCACCACGAAGCCGCGCTCGTTGTAGCCCACCAGGGCGAAGGCATGGCCGCCCGGCTCCTTGGGCTGGGCCACGGCCTGGATGGCCACCAGATCGGCATGCCCGCGCAGGCGCTTGCCGGTGGGCACGGCCCAGCCCTCGTGCACCGTGCCCGACACATACAGCGCGCCGACCTGGCGGATGGCGGCCTGCATGTCGACCACCGAGCGCACATCCACCCGGTAGTACACGCCCAGCGTGGTGCGCAGGGCGTCCACGTCCCAGTTGCGATCGGGGTCGTCGGGACGGGCCGGGTCCTCGGTGGGCGTCACCGGCTGGCGCTGGCCCTTCTTGTTCACGGCATAGGGCCACAGCGTGCTGGCGCACACGCCATGGCGCTGCCAGCCCTTGAGCGCCCCGCGGCAGCTCGAGCCCTCGTAGTCCTCGCCCGGCCATTCGTCGTACAGGCGGGCCAGCTGGTAGAGCATGGCGGGGCTGACCTGCCGGTGCGCGGCGGCATCCGCGCCCACGTTGCGCAGGAACAGCAGGTAGTTGATGACGGCCGCCAGGCCGAAGCCGGTGCAGGCCCCGTCCTGTCCCTGGTCCAGCACCAGGCCCTGGGCGGCATAGGCCGGCAGCAGCCGGGCCACGTCCGCATCGCTGGGCCAGGCCGCGGGCAGGCTGCCCAACTGCGGCTGGAACGCGCGGTCGCGCAGGTCCAGGCGGTCGGGCCGCGCGTCCAGGGTCAGGCTGCGCTGGCCGATCACCACATTCTTGGTGGGCATGGTGGCTCTCCTCCGGAACACCCTGTGCGGGTGCCGGGATGCTAACGCCGCGGGCCGGGCGCGGGAGTGCGCTCGGATAGCATGGCCGCATGCCTGCCCTTGTCCAGTCTCTGCTGGAGACCGACCTCTACAAGCTCACGATGCAGCAGGCCATGCTGCACCAGATGCCCGCCAACACGGCCCGCTACGTGTTCGCCTGCCGCAACACGCCGGCCTTCCCGCTGGCGCAGCTGGCCGATGAGCTGAACACCGAGCTCGACGCCCTGTGCACCCTGCGCTTCACCCAGCAGGAGCTGGCCTTCGTGCGCGCCCTGCTCTTCATGAAGCCGGACTACATTGAGTTCCTGCGCCTGTTCCAGCTCAACCGCGATTTCATCCAGGTGCGCACCGAGGGCGAGCGGCTCGTCATCGAGGCCGAGGGCCCGCAGCTGCACGTGATGCCCTTCGAGCTCTATGTGCTGCCCACCGTGCAGGCGCTCTACCAGCGCCGGCTGAGCACGCCCGACACCGTGCCCGAGATGCGCCGGCGCCTGCACGCCATGATCGACCGCGCCCAGGAACGGCTGGCGGCCATGGCCCGCTCGCCGCAGCCGCCCCGCCACCCGTTCTCACTGTTCGACTTCGGCCTGCGGCGGCGCTACAGCGCGGCCTGGCAGCAGGAGGTGCTGCAGACCCTGCGCGAGCGCCTGCCCGAGCAATTCAAGGGCACGTCCAACCTGCATCTCGCCCGCCAGCTGGGTCTGACGCCCATCGGCACCATGGCCCATGAATGGCTGCAGACCTTCCAGGCCATGCCGGGGGTGCAGCTGCGCCAGTCCCTGGTGGCCGCGCTGGAGGCCTGGGTGCGCGAGTACCGCGGCGACCTGGGCATCGCCCTGACGGACGTGGTCACCACGCCGGCCTTTCTGCGCGACTTCGACCTGTACTTCGCCAAGCTCTTCGACGGCCTGCGCCACGATAGCGGCGACCCGCTGGCCTGGGCCGCCGAGGTGGACGCGCACTACCGCCGCCTGGGCATCGACCCGCGCACCAAGCGCAAGGTCTTCTCCGACGGCCTGCGGCTGGACACGACTGCGATGGACATCTACGAGGCCTTGTGCTGGCGCGACGACCAGGTGGTGGGCTTCGGCATCGGCACCGCGCTGACCAACGACAGCCCGCACGGCGCGCTCAACATCGTGATGAAGCTGCTGAGCTGCAACGGCCTGCCCACGGCCAAGCTGTCCGACGCCGAGGGCAAGACGGTGTGCGAGGACGCCCGCTTCCTGCGCTACCTGCGTCACACCTTCGGGGTGGACAGCGAGCCCACGCCCGCCTGACTCCGTCCGTCACCGAGCCGGGCCGTCAGCCGCGGTTCGGCCCAGTCCACAAAGGCCCGCACCCGCACCGACAGCAGGCGCGAATGCGGGAACACCAGTTGCACCGGCACGGCCTCAGGCTCCCATTCGGGCCACAGCCGCAGCAGGCGACCGGCGGCCAGGTCGTCGCGCACCTGGTAGCTCAGAAAGCGCCCGCAGCCCAGGCCCTTGCGGCAGGCTTCCAGCGCCGCATCGACGTGGTTGGTCGAAAAGACTTCCGCCAGCGGGATGCGCACCGGCGGCCCACCGCGCGCAAACACCCATTCGTGCCCGCTGTCCAGCCCGGCAAAGTGCACCGCCTTGAGCGGCTGCCCGCCATCGGGCTGGCGCAGCTGCTCGCGGTGGGCCGCCACGAAGTCCGGGCTGGCGCACAGCACGCGGCGGCAGCTGCCCACCGGCTTGGCCACCAGCGAAGAATCCGGCAGGGCACCGATGCGCACCGCCAGGTCCAGCCCCTCCTCCAGCAGGTCCATCACCCGGTCGACCAGCAGCAGATCGGCCCGCATCTCCGGGTGGGCCACCAGGAACTCGGTCAGCACCGGGGCCACATGCAGGCGCCCGAACATCACCGGCGCCGTGATGGCCAGCCGGCCGCTGGGCCGCAGGCGCCGGTCGCTGAGCGCGGCATCCGCCTCCTCCACCTCGGCCAGGATGCGGCGGCAGCGTTCCAGGTACTCGCGCCCCTCCTCGGTCAGCGCAATGCGGCGCGTGGTGCGGTTGAGCAGGCGCACGCCCAGGCTGCGCTCCAGGGCCGCCAGGCTGCGCACCACCGCCGCCAGCGAGGTGCCCAGGCGCGCCGCCGCCCCGGACAGACTGCCGGCCTCGACGATGCGCACAAAGGTCTCCATGGCCTTGAACTTGTCCATGCCCGGATTAAACCGGCAATCGCATCAATCCAGTGCGCTGTGGGTTCTTCATTTCTCGGCGGCGAGAAGTCAGCATGCCCCCCATGTCACGCCATTTCGCCAACCTGGCCTACACCACCACCGTGCGCGCCGAGCAGCGCCGCCGCCTCGGCGAGGAACTCTCGCCTGGCGCCGGCGACCCCATCCCCCGGCTGGGCCTGCGCGAGGCCAGCTTCATCGCCGCGCGCGACACCGCCTTTCTCGCCACCGTCAATGCACAGGGCTGGCCCCATGTGCAGCACCGCGGCGGCCCGCCGGGCTTTCTGCAGGTGCTGGACGAGTCCACGCTCGCCTTCGCGGACCTGGGCGGCAACCGCCAGTTCGTCAGCGTGGGCAATCTGCAGGACAACGACCGCGCCGCGCTGCTGCTGCTGGACACGGCCGAGCGCCGACGGCTCAAGATCCTGGGCCACATGCGGGTGCTTGAGGCGCCCGCGCTGAGCGCAGGACAGCTGCCCGTCGACCTGCCGAGCACCCTGCTGCCCGCATTGCAACCGCTGGCGCGCGCCCCCGGCGCCGAGCGGGTGATGGTGATGCAGGTCGCCGCCTTCGACTGGAACTGCAGCCAGCACATCACCCGCCGCTGGAGCGAGGCGGAACTGCGGGCCCACGGCCTGACCCTGCCCGCGGAGCTGTGAGCTCCTTCCCGCCTCTTCCTCCGCCCTCTTCTTCCCACCCCCTGCATCAGGAGACATGCATGAAGCTCTATGACCTCGTCCTGTCCGGCAACTGCTACAAGGTTCGCCTGTTCGCCGCCCTGGCCCAGGTGCCGCTGGACATCGAACCAGTGGACTTCCTGGCCGGTGCGCACAAGCGCGCGCCGCTGATCGACCTCAACCCCTGGGGAGAGATTCCCATCCTGGTGGACGGCGAGGTGGTGCTGCGAGACTCCCAGGCCATCCTGGTCTATCTGGCACAGAAGTACGCCGCGCCGCAGTGGCTGCCGCGGGATCCGGCCGGCATGGCGGCCGTGGTGCAGTGGCTGTCGACGGCCGCCAACGAGGTGCAGAACGGCCCGGCCTCCGCTCGCCTGGTCGACAAGTTCGGCTACGCAATCGACAAGGCCGACACCCTGCGCCGCAGCGCCCGCATCCTGCCGCTGCTGGAAGCCCATCTGAGCCAGCACACCTGGCTGGCCGCCGAGCAGCCCACCATCGCCGATTGCGCGGTCTTCCCCTATGTGGCGCTGGCCCCCGAGGGCGGGGTCGACCTGGAACCCTATCCGCAGATCCGGGCCTGGATCCAGCGGGTCAAGGCCTTGCCGGATTTCCTGCCCATGCCCGGGGTCTGAGCTGCTGCGAAGCATCGGAACGACCGGGGCGATTCAGCCTGCAGCCCCGGTGATGGTCGCTCGCCGTCAGCGCATCAGCGCTCGGCGGGCTCCTCCAAGGCGGGCGCCCCGCAGCGCCTGCAATGCGGAGGAAAAGGTGCATGCTCGCCCCAGCCAGGGCGTACCCTGAGATGGTGACGCCGGGGCCTGCCAGGAAGAGCAGGCAGGCCAGGGATTCCTTTCACACCCCGTCATGCCGATGGGCAGCGTTTTCCCCGAGCCAGGTGGCCACGAGCCCACCCCTGATCCGCTGGTACAACCCACCCAGGGCTGGCCATCCAGGCTGGCACACCAGGAGACAGGATGTGATCAAGGTCAGTGTGATGTACCCCCACCAGGCCGGCGCGCGGTTCGACCACGCGTACTACCGTGACAGGCACATGCCGCTGGTGCAGCAGAAGCTGGGCCCGGCCTGTCTGTTCTACACGATCGACAAGGGCCTGGCGGGCGGGGCACCGAACGAGCCGCCCACCTACGTCGGCATGTGCCACATCTACAGCACGTCAGTCGAGGCCTTCCAGGCCGGCTTCGCGCCCCATGCCAGCGAGATCCTGGCGGACATTCCAAACTACACGGACCTGACCCCGGTGCTGCAGATCAGCGAAGTGGTGGTGGGCCAGCCGTGACCGCCGGCGGCTGAGTCCCCGCGCGACCGTCGATGGCCCAGGCCAGATTGGCGCGTGCCTGGGCCTCGCAACAGGCGCTGAAGTGGCCCGTGCCGTAGATGCGGGGACGGGCCAGGAATGCGCCGAGCACGGCCCGTCGCTTCATTTTGTAGACGAAGCCCGGCACCCACTGGTATTCGGCCCGCACCTGGCGGTCGTACTCCGCAAAGCGCCCCGGTGCGGCCCCCAGGATCGAGAGATCGATGTCGACGAGCAACTGCTCATCGCCGGGCCCGGGCGCCGCGTCATGCCGGGTGGCCATGATCAACGCGTCCACCCGCTGCTGCACTGCCTCGTCCGCGCCGCTGGCGCCGAGCACCCTGCGCGCCCAATCCGCACTTTGACGCTCGTTCGACGTGCCACGTACGTCGTAGACGGCGTCGTGAAACCACAGGGCGATTGCGACCTCGCCCGGGTGCTGCGCCAAAGGCCGCACCGCATCGAAGTGAGCCAGGCACTCGGCCAGATGCTGCTGCGAGTGGTAGTGGCGCTGGGGCTCGTCATAAGCCGCCAGCAGCGCATCCAACACGCCGTCCTGCGGCTGCAACCCCAGGTCCGCCCAGGCATGGGCCCAGGAACGCTGGAAGAGGTTCATGTCAGTGACTCGGCGTTCGGATTCAGGTGCGCGACACGCGGCGGTTCAACCTTCTGAACCTGGCGAGCGGCGGTGGAAGATCAATGGAATTGACTGGGTGCGGGGTGACGAGCGGCATCGCTGTTGCCCCACCTCATACCCGGGCCCCATGGCAACCTGTGCCATGAGACGGGACCGAGGCAGCGCGCGCCGTCAAGGCGCCCGCGCACCAGCGTCAGAACTGTGCGCTTGAGGTTGCGCCTTCAGCTCCTTTCGCCGGCTCGCCCAGCACCTCGAGGGCGGTCACGGTCAGCGCGCCGTTGACGTTGTCTGCGGCAAACCTGACCTTGTCGCCAGGCTGGACGGTGTCGAGCATCTTGGCGTCGCTGACCCGGAACACCATGGTCATGCCCGGCATGTCGAGGTTGGCGATGGGGCCGTGCCGCAGCGTGATCTTGCCCTGCGCCTTGTCGACCTTGCGGACCTCACCGTCGGTGGCCGGTGCGCCAGAGCTCATGGCTTGCGGCGAGACCGTGGCGGCATGGGCCGGCTGTGCGTGAAGGGCGCCGGACACCACGAGGGCGGCGACGACCATCCAGGATGGGAGATTCATGGGGGAGTCCTGATTCGAAAGTGAAGAAGATCGTCGGAGGGGCCCTGCCGTCATTCGACGACGAGCTTGCCCACCATGCCGGCCTCGAAGTGGCCCGGAATCAGACAGGCGAACTGGTACTCGCCCGGCTTGTCGAACTGCCAGACGATCTCGCCCGTCGCACCGGGCTTCACATGGGCCATGTTCGGGTCGGAATGCTCCATGCCGGGAAAGCGCTGCATCAGCGCGGCGTGTTCCTTGAGCTCCTGGGGGGTGCCCAGCACCATCTCGTGAAGCTGGTGGCCGTGGTTGCGGATGACGAACTTGACGGTCTGTCCGCGCTGGATGACAAGGTCCGAAGGCGTGAAGCGGAAGGCGTCGCTCATGTCCACCTGGATGGTGCGGGCCACCTTGGCCGGATCACCCTCGCGTCCGAACGCGCGTTCCTCGACCTGCGACGGGTCGAAGGTGTGCATCTTCATCGGATGGTTCTCGTCGCCGTGGGCCTGGGCCAGGGTGGCGATGGTGCCCAGCGCCAGGGCCAGGCAGGTGCGTGCAAATGTCATGGAAATGTCCAAGGAAGTCTGACGGGCGGACCACGGTCCGCGAGGCGCGCAGCGGCGCGCCACGGATCTCTCCGAAGAGAGGCTGTACGACGTCAGGACATCCGAGGGGGGCGTTCCAGCGCCCCGGACACGAAGGTCACGGCGGGGGCGGTGGGTTGCGCAAACCGCAGCTTGCCGGTCAGCGGAGGGTCGCTCAGCGCCGGCATCGCAGCAGGCAGCGGCGTCACCGGGCAACAGGACAGATCCTGGCAGCCCTGCTGGGCCCCCGTGTGATCATGGTGCGCTGCCGCCTCGGAATGTCCGTGGTCCCGATGGGCATCCTGGTGGGGCGGCGACGAAACGACGGCCTCTGCGGCAGAGCCCGGCATCGGCCCGCACGGCAGCGCCATGGCCGACACCCCGCGCAAGGGCAGCAGCAGTGCCAGCAGCACCAGGAGGACGAGTCTGAGCGAGGTCATGGCCAGGAAACGGGAGGGCCCACGGGCCGCCGTGCATCATGCCGACGGACCTGGAGCCACTGCGTGGAGTGTTCACCTTCCCACGGTGGCAATGTCAAGCCGGTGCTTGCCTTCGCCCGGCGCGACCGACCCGTCGCGTCTCAGGCGCCACCTTGCCCACGCGGCCAGCGACCGAAGGCGAACAGCCACAGCGCCACCACGTTGACCACCGGCACCAGCACCAGCAAGGCCAAGGGCCCGGGATAGCCAGCCCTCTCGACGATCTTCCACGCCGGGACGACGATGAGGGCGATTCCGATGATGAGGCCGAAGAGGCCATGGCCGCCGAACATGCCCATGGGGGCCTCCCTTTATCCACGAACGACACGGACAGCTTAGCCCAGCCGGCCTGTCAGACGCCCTCTCAGGCCAACTCGAAGAACTCGATCAGGTTGAACTCCGGGCCGGGGCCGGTGTCATGTCCGCCATCAGCCGGCGGGCGTTGCTGGCGCAATCCATGTCCTCGGGCTTGGCCTCGATCTGCGCCACCAGCGCCAGCAGCTGCGCCCGGCTCTGTACCAGCTGGCCCTGCAGGGCCTCGATGTCCTGCACCTTGCGGCGCAGGGTGTCCAGCAGGGCCGCCTGATCCCAGTGCATTTCATCGTCTGGCAGCATGACGCGCAACTCGTCCAGGCTGAACCCGGCGCGCTGCGCGGCGCTGATCAGCTGCAGCACCAGCACGGCATCCGCCGGGTAGCTTCTGTAGCCGTTGGGCTGGCGTTCGACCTGCTTGAGCAGGCCGACCCGTTCGTAGAAGCGGATGCGCGAGGTCGCCAGGCCAGTGCGCCGATGTTCATGGGTGCTTCCAGCAGTGGGTGGGGCCGAGGCCGTAGCTTGACATTGAACTTGACTTCAAGGTTATGGTGGACGCCCGGGCCATGACGGGCGCGGGCGGCGTGGTGCTGGAAGATGACCGCCACCTGGACCGCTTCGAGGCCTGGCTCGCGGCCGGCCCACCCGGCCTGAGGTGTCGCCGCTGTGGGCCCTGCTCGGGTCCGCAATGGGAGGCCTGGCGCCAGGCCCGCTGCTACCGCCGTTGGGTGGCCGCCCGCGACACTGGCCCCGGCCCGCACGCGGTCTGAGCTGAAATCGTAGGATTGGGCCGACAGACGTGTCGGCATCCCGCCCCGACAATGCCGTCGAGGAGAAGACCATGATCCGAGTTGCCATCGTCGATGACCACGCCATTGTCCGCACCGGCCTGCGCCAGTTCCTGTCCGAGGAAGTGGACCTGCGGGTGACGGGCGAGGCCGCCAACGGCCGCGAGGCCCTGGACCTGGTGCGCCAGGGCGAGGTGGACGTGATGCTGATGGACCTGTCCATGCCCGACCAGAGCGGGGTGGACGCGCTGGCCGCCATCAAGGCCCGGGCGCCGGAGCTGCCGGTCCTGATCCTCAGCGGTTTTCCCGAAACCCACTACGCCACCACCCTGCTGCGCCAGGGGGCGGCGGGTTACCTCAACAAGGAATGCGACCCGGAGGAGATCGCCAAGGCGATCCGCACCGTGCATCTGGGCCGCCGCTACATCACCCCGGCAGTGGCCGAACTGCTGGCCGACAACCTCAATGGCGGGGGCGATCGGCCGCCGCACGAGCAGCTCTCCGAACGGGAGTTCCAGGTCTTTCTGCGCCTGGCCAAGGGCGAGACGATCAGTGCGATGGCCGACAGCATGGCCCTGAGCGTGAAGACGGTCAGCACCTACCGCACCCGGGTGATGGAGAAGCTCAAGCTCTCCTCCAACAGCGATCTCACCTACTACGCGATGAAGAATGGCCTGATCCAGTGACATGCGGAGCCGGGATGCCGGCTCGACTCACTGGACCGCTGGCGTGGCCGTGTCCGGCAGCATCTGCTCCCAGGGTTGCTCGGCCGCCTGCGCGATCTGCACGGCATGTTCTTCGATGGCCCCCGCCGAGCGCGGCTGCAGACCGGCCAGCGCGATCGCCAGAAAGCAGATGGCCAGATAGAGTGCCACCACGCCCAGCCAAGTCGCGGGTCGCGAGCCTTGCGGAATCTGTGCCATGGGACCTCCGGGGTTGTTCGGGAGTGGCTCGGCCTGGGCCGAGGTCTCAGGTCATCAGCGGCGGCACGTCGCAATCGTTCTCGTCATCGGGCAGGCCCTGGGCCTCGCAGCCACGCGCCGGGAAACTCTCTTCCACATCCGGATGCAGCACCAGGGTGCGCAATTCCAGCGGCCCCTCCACCGAAGGTGACTGTCCGGACCACTGCGGTGCGGGGGTCTGCACGGGTCGCAGGGCAGGAGCCGCGGGCGGCCGTGGCCGAGGTGCCCCCAGCACCAGAACGCCCAGCGCCAGCGCCACGACCGCTACTTCGCAGGCAGTCCCAACAAGCCGGGAGGTGGTGGACATGGGAGGCTCCTTTCTGGGTCCGGGCCGCATGTGCGGCATGGCACCAATTTAGGAGACCCCTCGAAACGCGGCCATCGGCCCGCAGCGCGTCGCCTTGTCGGACTGGGCTGACAGACCGGGTGACCGGTGGGTGGCAGCCTCAGGCCGCGCGAACCGTCTGCTCGGTCCGTTCAGGCACGGCCGGGGGAACCACAGGCGCAGGGGCATCGCCGTGCGCGGGCACTGGACGCATGTGCGCCGGCAGCTGGTTGCCGAACACCCACTGTTTCACCTCGTCCAGCCAGGCATCCTTGTCTTCGTCCATCGTGCTTCCCCTGCGATTGCTGTTTTCACGCTCCCTGGGACCACCTCGGCCTTGCCAAGCCGGTCGCCCATGTCTCGGATGGGACTCCCTTCAGCGGAATTGGTTCACGGGCCGCACACCGAAGGGTCCGCGGCCTCGCCCATCCCTGAGCAAGAGCCGGGCCAACGGACGAGTTCGGTCCTGACCCTATCCCTCAGTCGAGGGATTGGGGTGGGCGTCGACCGCGGGAACCGGGGCATCGCCTTGCCCTGCCGCCCCTGGTGCAGGGCCACGCATCGGCAGACGGGCACGCAGCGTGGTGCCCTGCCCGGGATGGGACAGCACCTCCAGGCGCCCCTGCTCGGACTCCACCCGGTAGTGCATGCCCAGCAGGCCATGGTGGCCCGCACGGGGACTGTCGGCCTGGAAGCCCCGGCCATCGTCGCGCACTTCCACGCAAGCCTCCTCGCCCACCAGCTCCAGTCGCACCCACACGTTGCGGGCCTGGGCGTATTTGGCGGTGTTGGTCAGGGCCTCCTGCACCATGCGGAAGACGGTCAACTCGGCGCTGGGCACCAGCTTCACCGGCGCCAGCGTGCAGTGCACCGGCAGCGCGGCCCGTTTGGAGAATTCGTCACACAGCACCTCCAGGGCCGGCAACAGCCCCAGGTTGCTCAGCGTGGAGGGACGCAGGTCCTCGATGATGCGGCGCTTGAGCGCAATGCCGCTGTTGAGCGTGGCCGTCAGGTGCCCCAGACGCTCCAGGGCATCGGGCGCGCCCCCCAGCTTGGGCTTGAGACGGGCCACGTCCAGCTTGGCCGCCGTCAGCAGGGCGCCCAGTTCGTCGTGCAGCTCGCGCGCCAGGTGGGCCCGCTCGTCCTCGCGGGCGGTCTGCAGGTGACGTGCCAGCTCGGTCAGCTCGGCGGTGCGCCGGTTCACCTCGCGTTCCAGCTCATTGCGTTCGTCCAGCAGGCGCTGGGCCTTGCGATGACGTTCGCCTTCCAGGGCACGCTCCTGCCGCAGGAACTTCACCAGCACCAGCACGCTCAGCACCGTGAGGGCGGCCACGCCGATACGGTTGATCATCAGCGTGTTGAACACCCCCTCACGGCTGCGGGCGATGCGGGCCGCCTGCTCACCGGCCATGGCCGAGACCATGCTGCGGATGGCGGTCATCTTGTCCAGGCCGACGCCGAGGTCGACCAGGCCCGTGACGGCCTCGGTCTTGCCCGACTGCACCTTGGAGACCACCAGCGCCATCTCGCTGAGCTTGCCCTCCACGTTCTCACGCAGGCCGCTCAGGCGCTGGCGGCCCGCTTCGTCGGTGTCCTCCAGATAGAGCCCCTGCAGAGCCTGCAGGGAGGCGCGCACATCCACGCTCGCGTTGCGGTAGGGGGCCAGGTACTCAGGACGCCCGGTCAGCACGAAGCCCCGCTGGCCGGACTCGGCATCGGTGAGGCGCTGCAGCAGCGACAGCAGCTCCTGGCGGATCCGCCCGGACAGCACCAGATCGTCCATCTGGGTCCGCGCCTGGCGGTAGGACAGCTCGTTGAACCCCAGCATGGCCAGGGCCACCAGCAACACGACCGGCAAGACGAAAGCGCTGCGCCGCATGCGCCAGCCCCACTGCTGCAAGGTGTCTTTCAAGGCGGGCTCCGGCGATGGTGGGGGCGGGGTCAGGAACGAGGTGTGTCGGACAGTGTCTCGCAATAGGCAATCAGCTCGTCAAGTTCGGCTGACTTGTCGAACACCCGGTCGGCGCCCAGGGCCAGGCAGCGACGCCGCATCTCGGGCGTGGCGTAGTTGCTCAGCACCACCAAGCGGGTGCCGGGTGCCGCCTCGCGGGCCCGGCGCAACACCTCCAGGCCCGTGCCATGGGCCAGGAAGATATCGATGATCATCAGGTCGCAGCCCTCATGCGGCCGGCTCAGCCAGGCCACCGCATCGGTCTCGCTGGCGGCCCACCCCACGACCTGCATGCCCAGCATCTCCTCCAGGGTCCCCGTCAGGTTCTGGCGGATCACCTCGCTGTCTTCCACCAGGAAGAAGCGCAGGGCCCGCTGGGACTGACGGAGATCGGAGAGGGAGGGCATCGCAGTCATGGTGTGGCGTTGGGAACCCGATCGGCCAGAGCCGACGTTGAAGAAATTATCGGCCGGCGTGCCAGGCGGCGGCACTCCCGAAGTTCGGCGGCGCATGTCGGACCTGTCCTACAGACAAGGCCGCCGGACCTCGGCTAGCGCCGTTGCAGGCCGGCGCTCGCCGGTCAGGGGCGCACGGCCAGTTCGTTGCGCACGGCCTTCACACCCTTGACGGTCCACGCCAGGCGCTCGGCCTCGGCCTTCTCGTTCAGGCTCTTGGCAAAGCCCGAGAGCATCACGGTGCCGTTGAGCGTCTCCACATTGATGGCCACGGCGTCCACGGCCTTGGACTCGACGAACTTCGCCTTCACGGCCGTGGTGACAGAGGCATCGTCGATGTATTCGCCCACCGTCGACTGGCCGCGGGTGACGGCGCAGCCGGGCAGCACGGTCATGGCAGCCCCGACGGCCACCAAGGCAGCCGCCACAGACAAGCGAAGGGAGGTGTTCGTGTTCATGCGGGTCTCCTTGTGTTAATGAGCCTTCAGTGTCGGCAGCGCGAGTGCGGCCGGCCATCGCCGAACCGGCCGTTGCCGTGTAGGAGCGAACCGCATGCCTGCGTCGGCGGCCTGCCCAGCTCCCCCAGGGCCGTGAACCGGGAGATGCCCCGGTGTCCCACAACGGCGCCCCCTGGCAACATGCCTCCCGATGTCCGACACCTGGCTCCTCCTTCTGTCCGCCGCCCTCGGGGCCGGTGCCCTCAACGCCCTGGCAGGAGGGGGCAGCTTCCTGACCCTGCCGGCCCTGTTCCAGGTCGGGCTGCCGCCCATTGCCGCCAATGCCACCAGCACGGTGGCGGTCAGCCCGGGCTACCTGGGCAGCACCTTGGGCTTCCGGGCCGAGCTGGCCCGCCTGCCCTCGGCCTTGCTGTGGAAGGACAGCGGCATCTGCGCGCTGGGCGGCCTGGCCGGCGCGGGACTGCTGCTGGTCACCCCCGGGCGGCTGTTCGTCGCGGTGGTGCCGTGGCTGCTGCTGTTCGCCACCGCGGTGTTCGCCGCGGGGCCCTGGCTGATCCGGCGGCTGAAGCAGCGCGCCGGGCCGGTCCCCAGCGCCGGCGCCGGCTGGCGACGGGCACTCGGCCTGGCAGCGGTCTCCATCTATGGGGGCTACTTCAACGGCGGCCTGGGCATCCTGCTGCTGGCGCTGTACCAGGCCACCGGCGTGAGCGACCTGCGCGAGGCCAATGCGCTGAAGAACCTGAACTCGCTGGTGCTGTCCAGCGTGTCGGTGCTCACCTTCGCCTGGGCCGGCCAAGTGCACTGGCCCGAGGCCCTGGGCATGGCGGTGGCGGCCATCGTCGGTGGCTATCTGGGCGCCGCCCTGACCCGCCGGCTGCCCGCCCACTGGGTGCGTGCCTTCGTCATCGCCACCGGCCTGTTCATGGCGGCCAAGTTCCTCTGGCGCTGAGGCCTGCCCGGGCCTGCGGTGCGGCCAGGCCACCCTTGCAAATTACGTAGGACCCACAAGCGACCGGGGGGAAGGCGGGTTCGATAATTTCGGCCTCCGCTTCCGCTCTTTCGCCATGTCCACCACCTCCCACGCTCCTGCCGGGCGCACCGGCAAGCCCCCGTTCTACCGCTCTCTTTACGTGCAGGTGCTGTTCGCCATCGCGGTGGGCGTGCTGCTGGGGCACTTCTCGCCGGACCTGGCCGCGCAGATGAAGCCGCTGGGTGACGGCTTCATCAGGCTCATCAAGATGATCATCGCCCCGATCATCTTCTGCACCGTGGTGCTGGGCATTGCCGGCATGGAGGACATGAAGAAGGTCGGCAAGACCGGTGGCCTGGCCCTGCTGTACTTCGAGGTTTTCTCCACCATCGCCCTGCTCATCGGCCTGGTGCTGGTGAACCTACTGCAGCCGGGCGCCGGCATGCACGTCGATGCCGCCACGTTGGACACCAAGGGCATCGCCGGCTACGTGGCGCCGGGCAAGGTGACCAGCACCACCGACTTCCTGCTCAACATCATCCCGAACAGCGTGGTGGACGCCTTCGCCAAGGGCGAGATCCTGCAGGTGCTGCTGTTCTCGGTGCTGTTCGGCTTTGCACTGCAGAAGTTCGGTGGCAAGCACAACATCGTCTTCCACTTCATCGAGAAGCTCTCGCAGGTGCTGTTCGCGGTGGTCAACGCCATCATGAAGGTGGCCCCCATCGGCGCCTTCGGCGCGATGGCCTTCACCATTGGCAAGTACGGCGTGGGCTCGCTGCTGCAATTGGCGCAGCTGATGGGCGCCTTCTACGGCACCTGCGTGCTGTTCATCGTCGTGGTGCTGGGCGCGGTGGCCCGCTTCCATGGCTTCTCGATCTTCAAGTACCTGCGCTTCGTCCGCGAGGAGCTGCTGATCGTGCTGGGCACCTCGTCCAGTGAATCGGCCCTGCCCGGCATGATGCGCAAGATGGAGCATGCTGGCGCCGAAAAGTCGGTCGTCGGTCTGGTGATCCCGACCGGCTACTCCTTCAACCTGGATGGCACCTCCATCTACCTGACCATGGCCGCGGTCTTCATCGCCCAGGCCACCGACACGCCGTTGAGCCTGATGCAGCAGCTCACGCTGCTGGCCGTGCTGCTGCTGACCAGCAAGGGCGCCGCGGGTGTCACCGGCTCGGGCTTCATCGTGCTGGCGGCCTCGCTGGGCGCGGTGGGCCATGTGCCGGTGGCCGGCCTGGCGCTGATCCTGGGCATCGACCGCTTCATGAGCGAAGCCCGCGCCCTGACCAACCTGATCGGCAACGGCGTGGCCACGCTGGTGGTGGCCAAGTGGGTGGGTGAGCTTGACGAAGAGAAGCTGCACGCTGCCCTGGTGGACCAGGTCCCCCTGCCGGAGCCGGACCTGTCGCTGCCCTCGCTGAACACAGCGCCCCTGACGCCGACCGCCACGGCGCGCTGATCAGTGTTCCTGGCTGCTCAACCAGCGAAGAAGAAGGTCGCCCGAGGGCGGCCTTCTTCGTTCATGGACGGGCGGCCCCTGTGGCCTCAGACACCTGCACTGCTGAGCGCGCCCAACACCAGTTCGCGCTGCTCGCAGCGGTGCAGTTCCATGGACGCGGTCGCACCCGCGGCGTTGGCCACACGGGACACGCAGCGCACGCGGATACCTCGCGCCCGGCAGGCCAGGGTCAGCTCATCGCGGATGCCCGACCACGCCCCCTGGTTGAGATGCTCTTCCTGCGCCCACACCAGTTCCTTCACCTGGGGATGGGCGGCCAGCAGCGCCGTCAAGGCCAAGCGCGGGAAGGGATAGAACTGCTCCAGCCGCCACAGGGCAACCTCGTGGGCCTGGAGTTCCTCGCGTCCGCAGGCCAGGTCGTAGTGCAGCTTGCCACTGCTCAGCACGACGCGACGCACCTGTTCGGCGGGCCACGCCCGGTCATCGCCCAGCAGAGGGGCAAAGCCGCCGCGGCACAAGGCCTGCAGGTCGCCGTGGGATGCCGCCTCCGCGTACAGGCTGCCCTTGGGGGTCAGCGCGATGAGCGGCTTGCGCACGGGGTCCAGGGCCTGCTGCCGCAGCAGATGAAACCATTGCACGGCCGTGGAAGGACAGACCACGCGCAGGTTGTCGTCCCCGCACAGCAGCAGAAAGCGGCTGAGATAGCCGGTGGAGTGCTCTGGCCCATTGCCCTCGTAGCCGTGCGGCAGCAAGACCCCCAGCGCCGCGGTCTGTCCCCATTTCGCCTCGCCCGAGCTCAGGTACTGGTCCAGATAGACCTGGGCCTCGTTGACGAAATCGCCGAACTGGGCCTCCCACAGCGCCAGGGTGCACGTGTCCTGCACGCTGCGTCCATATTCGAAGCCCAGCACCGCCTCCTCCGCGAGCGGCGAGTTCACCACGGTCAGGCTGGCTGCGCCTGAGCCGAGCTGTTGCAGCGGTACATGCGTGCGCGAGTTGGTCTGGTCGTGCCAGACGGCATGCCGGTGGAAGAAGGTTCCGCGCTGCACATCCATGCCCGAAATCCGCACCGGCACTCCCACAGCCAGCAGGGAGGCATAGGCCAGGTTTTCCGCCAGGCACCAGTCCACCGGAGCGGCCTCGTCCCCGGCGGCACGCAGCCAGCGCTGGCGCAGATCCTCCACCTTGGCATGTGGTCGAAAGTCTGCCGGCAGGGCAGCCATGGACCGCAACCAACCCTGGAGTTGGTCCAGCGCGGGCAAACCCGCGCGGGTGGGCAGCTGTGGTGCGGCCGCCTGGCAGGCGCCGACCAGGCTCTGGTGGTCGGACGCGCTGCGACCCCAGCTTGCCAACGCCGCCGCCCTGGCACGGTCTACGCACTGCACCAGCGCCTCCCGGGACGCGACGCCGGCGCGCACCGCCCGCTCCACATAGGCCTGCACCACGCCGGGCCGCTCCAGTGTCCGCTGCGCCATCTGCGGGCGGGTGAGCTCCTGGACATCGTGCTCGGAATGGCCATGCCGTCGGTAGCCCACCAGGTCGATGAGTACATCGGCCTTGAACCGGGCCCGATAGGCCAGGGCAAAGCCGACGGCACGGTCCAGTTGATCGGGGGCATCGGCGTTCACCCGCAGCACCGGTGCGTCCACCATGCGGGCGATGTCGGTGCAGTAGCGATGCTGCGCACCGTCCATGGGGTGCGGCGCGGTGAAACCCACCTGGTTGTTGATCACGATGTGCACCGTGCCGCCGATGTCGTAGCCAGGGTGACGGGTCAGGTGCAGGGTTTCCATCACCACCCCCTGGCCGGCAAAGGCTGCGTCGCCGTGCAAGGCGATCAGCAGGGCGCCTGGCCCGTCTTCCCCCGCTGACGAACGGGCAGCATGCGCCATGCCGCTGACCACCGGAAAGACGCTCTGCAAATGGGATGGATTGAAAGCCAGGGTCACGTCGACCTTGCCCTCAGCGGTCTCCACGACATGTCGGCGCCCCAGGTGATAGACCAGGTCCTGCGGCCAGCCTGCCTGATCGACCCCCGCGAAGTAGCCCAAGACCTCCTGGGCGGGCAGGCCCATCACATTGACCAGCAGGTTCACCCGCCCCCGGTGGGGCATGCCCAGCACCACCTGATCCACGCCCTGCTGCGCGGCACCAGCCAACAACAGGTCCACCAGGGGAATCAGAGACTCACAGCCTTCCAGGGAGAAGCGCTTGCCATGAGGATGCTGCTCGGCCACCCGTTCCTCCCAGGCCTGTGCCGCAACCAGGCGGTCAAGCAACGCCCTGCTGATCACGGAGGGCTGCATCGGCTCGGCCATACCCGCTTCGAACGCTTCGAAGCACCACGCGGCACGCGCCGCATCCCGCACGGCACTGCAATCCAGGGCCAGATCACCGCAATAGATGGCCTTGAGCCGCGCATCCAGCCCCTCCACATCCGGCACGCCGTAGCGCTCGGCATCGTCGGCCGAGAGGGCCTGATGGGGGTAGAGGCCGAACAACTGGGGGCGCAGCGTCCGGTGATCCGCGCGGGCCGACAGACCCAGCGGATCGACCCGGGCGCTGGAATGCCCACGCTGTCGGTGCCCTTCGGCGAAGTCACGCACGGCCTTGGCCGGCGCCTGCATGGGCAAGGCATGAGGGGTCTGCGTGCCCTGAGGCGGGGGGACATAAGCGGTCCATCCCTGCGGCAGAAGGGACTCAGAAAATGAGGATGAGGAGGTCGACATAAATACTTCCTGAACAGATGGAAGGAATTTCCTACGGTCTGCGTTTTTTCTTGTCTCCTCACCCCCGAACCCATTCCCGGTGAATTCAGTGCGTCGGTGTTGATTCTGTAAATATTCACCCGGCAGGTCTGTCAAGGATTCACCAAGATCGGCGACGAACACCCTGTCAACTCTGACAGAGTAAGGCGGCCCGTTCCTTGCTCAAGGTGGCCGCTCATCAGCGCCGATTTCGAATTTCCGGGGGCGCAAACCGTCCACTTTTTGGCTTAAGCCACTGGGCAAACAGTCGATACTGCCGACAACACAAAGACAACCGCGACAGTCGCAGGCCCGGGGTTTGTGTGGCGCATCTCCTCAGACTTACCCCTGTCCAGCGGCGGCCGGAAGTTCAGTTTCCAGATTCGGCAGATACCAAACCTTGATTGGGAGAAAGAATGCGCTTTGCCAACATGAAAATCGGAACTCGCCTGGGGCTTGCATTTGCCCTCATCATCGGTCTGATGCTGATCGTGATGTTCAGTGCCACCTCGGTGCTCAGCCGCACCTCGGATGCCATGAACGACCTGCTCAGCCAACGGTACGCACAGATCTCACTGAGCAACGACATCAAGGCTGTCGGCGATCGCGGCGCCCTCACCCTCGGCAAAATTCTTCTCAGCAGCAATCCAGACAAGATCAAGAAACTTCTTGACGAATATGCCAGCTTGAAAAAACTGAACGGGGAGAACCTGAGCAAGCTGGAAAACGCACTCCACTCGGATGAGGAGAAGGCCCTCTATGCCGAGCAGGGCGAAGCCCGAAAGGCCTATGGAGTCGTGGTGCGCAAGGTGTTTGATCTGCAAAAGCAGGGCGCCCACGAAGAGGCGATGGCGACCTATGCGGAGGAACTCCCCGCACCGCAGGCCAAGTACTACGCATTGATCGACAAGATGGTCGCGCTGCAAGCCCAGAAGATGCAGGAAAGTGCCAACAATGCCCAGCAGCAGGTGAGCACCTTCCGAAGCCTGATGCTGGTGACAGCCGTGGTGCTGATGGGTTTGGCCGTGACGGTGGCCATCTATATCACCCGGTCCATCACCCGTCCCATTCAGCAGGCCATCACGCTGGCCGAACAGGTGGCCTCCGGCAACCTGACCGCACGACTGAATGCGGTGGGACAGGACGAAGTCGGCCGACTCACCCAAGCCCTGCAAAGCATGGTCGCAGGCCTGCATCGGATCGTCACCCAGGTGCGCCAGAGCGCGGAATCCATCACCGTGGCCGCACGCGAGGTGGCCCAAGGCAACCAGGACCTCTCGACCCGCACCGAACAGCAGGCCAGCGCGTTGGAGGAGACGGCCTCCGCAATGGAGCAACTGACCTCGGCCATCCGTCTGAGCGCCGACAGTGCCGGTCAGGCCAAGCAGTCCGCGGTCTCCGCATCGACCGTGGCCAGCCGTGGCGGTGAAGTCATGGGCGAGGTGGTCAGCACCATGAGCAACATCGCCGAATCCTCCAAGCGCGTGGTGGAAATCATCAGCGTGATCGACGGTATCGCCTTCCAGACCAACATCCTGGCGCTCAACGCGGCTGTGGAGGCGGCCCGGGCCGGTGAACAGGGCCGCGGTTTTGCCGTCGTGGCGGGCGAGGTGCGCAGCCTGGCCCAGCGCAGTGCCCAGGCGGCCAAGGAGATCAAATCCCTGATCGACGCCTCAGCCACCCAGGTGGACGAAGGCACCCGCATGGTGGCCGGCGCCGGCCAGACCATGCAGCAGGTGGTCTCCGGCATCCAGCAGGTCACCACGCTGGTGACCGAGATCAGTGGCTCGGCCCGCGAACAGAGCACCGGCGTGGAGCAGGTCAATGTCGCCATCACCGAGATGGACGACTCGACCCAGAAGAACGCCGCGATGGTGGAACAGAGCACCGCGGCGGCACGGTCCCTGGAAGATCAGGCCCACCAGCTCAACCAGCTCGTGCAATCCTTCGTACTCTGAGAGGCCGTCCCGTGGCGAGTGCCGTCACGGGCGCGCCATCCGCCCCGCGTCCACCACCGCACACAGGCGCGCGCAGCGCACCCACACCACCAGCAGCAGGCCCGCCTGGCCCAGCAGCCAGGCCAGGGCCAGGCCGCCGGTGGGCAGACCGGCCAGGCGCCAGCGCAGGCCGGTGCACAGGGCCAGCCCCACGGCGGCCAGCAGGCCCAGCCCGAGAAAGAGTCCCAGCACCCGGCCCCGGTCGCGGCCCAGCATGCGCAAGCCCCGCCACCAGGCCAGCACTGCCGACCGGCGGCGCGGCTCCAGCACCAGCAGCGCCCGACCCGCTTCCGCGCTGGCCAGGGCCAGCAGTGCCAGGAACCAGGTCAGGCCCTGCGCCAGCCGCTCCCAGAACAGGGCGTCGGACTCCAGCACCATGTGCTCGCCACGCCGCTCAGCCAGGTGGGTCAGCCCATTGCCCAGGGCCATGGCCAGCGCCAGCAGCAGCAGGCTCCAAACCAGCGCACGGCCCATGCGGCCATAGTCGGCCAGACCGGCGCGCAGCAGCTCATTCCAGCGCAAGCGGGTGGGCTGACGGACCGCCACGCCGGCCATGGCGGTCAGCCAGGGCGTGAACAGCAGGGTCCAGACCAGGCCAAAAGCGCCCAGCACCGGCACAGGCACCAGGCTGGGCGCCAGGAAGACCTGGCCCAGAGCCTCCGCCAGCAGCGACAGGTCAATGCCCCTGGCCAGGGCCGGCGCCAGCAGCGAATGGTCCAGTTGGCGGGACAGGGCCTGCCAGACTGGCAGCCCCACCACGATCGCGGGCACGGTCAGCACCGCCCACCAGGCCAGCAGCAGCCGCCACTGGGCCATCCGGCGCAGCGCGCGGCCCATCTGGCCGAACCAGCCCATGCGGGGCACGGCGGGCAGATCACCCGCGATATGGAGCGTCAAGGACACGGTCACAGCGTGCTCACCAAGGCAAAGAGGGTTTGGGCCAGACCCGTGATCTCATGGGCCCAGCGGCGGGCGGCGCGGCCATCGGCCTCCAGGCGCCAGCTGTTGTCGATCAGCTTGGTGTCCAGGCGGTTGCGGCCTTCCGGGTCGATCTCCACCGAGACGGCCTGGCTGGGCCGGATCCAACTGATCCGCTGCCAGGGTTGCTCGCCATCCCAGGTGATCTTCTCGGTGCTGCCGTCGGCAAAGCGCACCTTCACCGTCTGCGGCACGGCCACGCCGTCCCGGCGCAGCATCACCGTCGTCTTCCAGGGGAAGGGCCCCTCGCCGGCCTGGGCCTTGGGATGGGCCTTGGTCCAGGCGGCGCGCTGCGCCTGCACTTCGCGATCCACATCCTCGCTACGGCGCAGGGTCCAACGGCCGTTCACCTGGCGCCAGCCGGCGTCGGGCAGCATCTCCTCGCTGGTGAGCGAATCGACCTTGTCGTCGAGCTTGCGCACCGCATAGACCTGCTGCTCGAAGAGGCGGTTGACCACCTCGGGCCGCCCCGAGACCTCGGACAGCACGGCCTGCAGATCGCCAATGGCCGGGTGGCGGTACTTCCAGCGCGCGTAATAGACCTTGAAGGCCTTCTCGATCACGGGCTTGCCCAGCGTGGCTTCCAGGTCGCGCATCACCGTGGCGGTGCGGCCATAGACGCTGCCATAGCCTTCGCTGCTGTAGCGGTCCCAGGCATTGGCGCCGATGGCGTCGGTGGCGCGCCCCATCACGCTGAACATGCGCTCCATGTCGAAGACGGCGATCTCTGGCGCCCAGCCCAGGGCCCGCAGGCGCTGGCGGGTGACCGGGATCTTCTGGCCCCGGTCGCGGATCATGCGCAGGTCCCAGTACTCGTTGAGGCCCTCGTCCAGCATGGGCTCCTCGAACTCGTTGGAGCCCAGGAGGCCGTAGAAGTAACCGTGGCCGAACTCGTGGATGGTCACGAAGTCCAGGTCGTAGGCGTTCCAGGTGCCCGGCTCGGCATGGGCGTAGCTGCTGGCAGTGAAGAAGGTGGGGTACTCCATGCCCCCGGCCTCCTCCGCGTTGAAGGGCGGAATCACCGCCGTCACGGTCCGGTAGGGGTAGGGCCCCAGCGTCTGCGAGAAGTAGGTCAGCGAATCCAGCGTGGCCTGCAGCACCGGCTGGGCGTTGGCCTGGTATTCGGGCGGGTAGAGCACGGTCACCGTCACCGGCGGGCTGCCCGGGCCGGTCCATTGCGCGGTCAACGGCTTGGCGGTGCGGCGGTCGGCCGTCCAGGCGAAGTCATGCACATCGCCCTGCACGAAATGGTAGGTCTTGCGCCCGCCCTGCACCACCGGCTCGCCCTGAAGCTCGCCGACGGCGCCCACCGTCACGTCCTGCGGCACGTCGATCTTGACATCGAAGAGGCCGTAGTCGGCGTAGAACTCGCTGTGCAGATGGAATTCGTGGGCGTTCCAGCGCACTTCCTTGGCGCCACGCTCGCCGGGCAGCTCCAGCACCGCGATCTTGGGGAACCACTGGCCCACCAGGTGGAAGCTGCCGAAGTAGCCGGTGCGGGCCAGCACGCGCGGCAGCTTGTCGAAGAAGTCAATGTCCAGCGTGGTGCTGGCGCCCGGGCCCACCGCCTGCGGCAGGTCCAGCCGCACGACGGTGTGGTCGGTGGCGGGGCCGCCGTCGGGCTGCACGAAGCGCCAGGGCACAGCCTGACCGCCCTGCTGCACCTTGCGCAGCTCGGTGTAGCCCCAGTCGTCGTCCTCCACGTCCACCGCGCTGCGGAAGGAAAAGCCCTGCCGGCGCTCGGTCATGAAGGTGCTGCCCTCGCCCTCAAAGGCGTTGAGGTACAGGTGCAGATAGACCGACTGCACGGGGCGGTCCGAGCGGTTGCGCCAGGTCAGCTTCTGGCGGCCGTCGACCGTGTGCTTGTCGGGGTCGAGCTTGGCCTCGATCTGGTAGTTCACCACCCGGTCGGACAGCGTGGGCTCGGTGCCCTGACGCGGGCCGCCCCAGGCGCCCGGCGCACTGGGCTCACGCACGGCCGCCGCGTGGGGCAGGGCCAGCGCGATGCCGTCGGGCGACGGCGGCAGAGCCCCGTTCGGGTGGATCGTCGGCGCGGCGGAGGCGAGGCTGGTGGCCTGCCTGTCGTCGCCGTGGGAAGAGGACCACCAGAGTCCCCCGCCCAGGGCCAGCGCCAGCACGGCGCCCAGCCCCAGAAGTGCTTTGGTCTTGCCCAGCATCTGCGGTCACGGTTTACAACAATCGGCGGATGATAGGTGGGGCCGGCCTCCAGCAAGCCGGGCACAAGCCCCACCCCCCAGTTCGAGGGGGTGAGTCATCCTCAAAATGTCGCTGAGGGTCGAGCTTCGGCGTTTCAGCCGGCCTCCTCGTCTCGCCAGATCCGGGGCGGCTGCAGGCCCCGGCGGGCAATGGGCGTGGAAAAGACGATGGAGGTGCGGGTTTCGCCAAAGCCATTGATCCGGGCCAGCAGCCGCTCCAGATCCTGCAGGCTGCGCGCCACCACCGTCATCAGGTAGGAATCCGCGCCGCTGACGTGGTGGCATTCCAGCACCTCGGGCAGCGCCCGCAGGGTGTCCAGCAGGGCTCGCTTGCCCGGCTGCGGCACATGGATGCCCACGATGGCCTGCACCCCATAGCCCAGGGTCGCCGGTTCCAGCACCGCCTGCACGCCGCGGATCACCCCGGCCTCCTGCAGGCGCTTGAGCCGTTCGGCCGTGGCCGGCAGCGACAAGCCCGCCGCCTCGGCCAGCACCTTCAGCGGCGCCCGCCCATCGGCTTGCAGGACCTGCAGCAGGGCCCAGGCCTTGTCATCGAGCTGAATGCCCGGAGCAGTTTCGGTATTGGCCATGCTTCCCCTGAAAAATCGCAAGTCAATTCAGCTTCTCACCTTATCTTGCCACTGGAGCGCTCGGGGACTGGCCCCTACCATCCCAGCATGGACACCGCTTCGCTGCTGCTCTTTGGCCAGGCCATGCTCGTGGGCCTGTCGATCGCCGCCCCCGTGGGGCCGATCGGGCTGCTGACCATCCAGCGCACCCTGGCCCAGGGACCCCGCGCCGGCTTGGCCACCGGCCTGGGCGCCGCCGCGGCCGATGCCTGCTATGGCGCCCTGGGGGCCTTCGGCGTGCAACTGGTCATCGGCACCCTGGTGAGCCTGCGCGGACCGCTGTCCCTGCTGGGTGGCGGGGTGCTGGGCTGGATGGCCTGGCGCACCTGGCGCCAGCCGGTGGCCGAGCGTGCCGCCGAACTGGCCACCGGGGGTGACCTGCTGCGCAACTTCGGGGGCACCTTCCTGCTGACCCTGTCCAACCCGGCCACCATCTTCTCCTTCCTGGCCGTGTTCAGCGCCCTGGCTGGCGGCACGGTGCGACCGCTGTCACCGCTGTGGATGGTGACCGGCGTGGGCCTGGGCTCGGCCCTGTGGTGGTGGCTGCTGACCTGGACCGTGGGCCGGCTGCGCCACCGGCTGGACACCGTCTGGCGGCAGCGGATCAACCGCGTCTCCGGCGCGCTACTGGGCGCCATCGCCTTGTGGGCCCTGGCGCAGGCCGCGGTCAACGGGCTCGGCCTCGGCTGAAGGCCTGGGGGGCCGGCCCATTCATCGGCGCCGGTCACCGTTCATCCACGCCCTGGCGCGCTTCGTCGCAAGCGCATGGCGGCGCTGGAAGGGGCTCCCTACAGTCCACTCCAACGCAACACGACGGCACCGCCGCCAACCCCAGGAGCCATACCATGAACACCGCCTTCACCGCCTCGACCGCCTCCACCCGCGCTGGCCTGCTGGGCCTGGCGTTCGTGACCTGCCTGACCCTGCTGGGGGGCGTCTCCCGCATCGCCGACCACCAGGTCCGCGACGTGCAACTGGCCCAGGCCGCCGCCACGCCGATGGCCCTGGCCAACACCGCCGAGGTGCCGGTGCAGGTCATCCACATCGTCGGCAAGCGCATCGCCAACACCTGACCCCATGCCGCGGGCGGGCCGACCGGCGACCCCGGGGAGCCCGTCAACGCATCGCGTGTTCCCTGCGTTAAGGGAATGGCTTTCGAGCCACTGACTCCTCCAATATTCGGCCCCGCCTCGGCGGGGCCTTTTTTCATCTGCCCCCGTCCCCGGCCATCGCTATGATGCGGTGCAATATCGCGATCCCGCCCCGATGACCCTCTGGCTCTTGATCACCCGTCTGGGCGAAGCCCAGATCCTGCTGCCCGCCGCCGGCCTGGCCCTGCTGCTGCTGGCGCAGCGGCAGGACAGCCGCGCCGCCGCCCTGCGCTGGGCGCTGGCCTTGGGCCTGGGCACGCTGGTGACCACCATCAGCAAGGTCGCCTTCCTGGGCTTCGGGCTGGGCATCGCTTCACTGGACTTCACCGGTTTCTCTGGCCACTCCATGTATGCGGCCGGCGTGGACATTCCACTGCTGGCCATCTGCGCACTGGCCTTGATCGGCCGTGGGCGCTGGGCCGGCGCCGTGCTGGGCACCGGGCTGGCTGTGCTGATTGCCGTCTCGCGGGTGGAGGTGGGCGCCCATTCCGTGTCGGAAGCCATCGCCGGCTTTGTGCTGGGTGGCGCCCTGGCTGCCTGGGTGGTGGCCGCGCTGCCAGCACGCTGGCCCGCCCAGCCGGCGCTGCGCACCGCGGTGGGCCTGGCCCCGCTGGGCCTGACCCTGTGGCTGGCTGCCGGCGTGGCCTGGGCGCCGCCGCCGGTCACCCATTCACTGGTGGTCCGCCTGTCCCTGGCCCTGTCGGGCCGGGAGCACCCCTACACCCGCGCCCACCTGCACGCGGCACCCAAGGCGCATCTGCCCCCGCGATCCTGGCCCCCGGCGGGCGAGACCGATCTGGCCTGAGGGCGCCTGAGGCACGCCCAGGAGCTGATGATCCAAAGCGCGCCGCGCCCGCTTCCATAATCGGGCATGTCTGAGCCGCCCCTTGCCGAATCCCCGCCTGCCACCGCAGCCCCCATCGGCATCGTCGGCATCGGCGCGTCCGCAGGGGGGCTGGCGGCGATGGAGCAGTTCCTGGCCCAGGTGCCGCCCGCCAGCGGTCTGGCCTATGTGGTGGTGCAGCACCTGGACCCCACCCACAAGGGCATGCTCAGCGAACTGCTGCAGCGCTGCACGGCCATGCCCGTGCGGGAAGTGCAGTCCGCGCAGGACATCCAGCCGAACGTGGTCTATGTGATTGCGCCCAACGCCGAGCTGAGGGTCAGTGGCAACCACCTGTGCCCAGCCCTGCCGACTCAGCCGCGTGGCCGGCGGCTGCCTGTCGATGTGCTGTTCAGCTCCATGGCCCGCGAACGCGGCGCACGGGCCGTGGGTGTCGTGCTGTCCGGCATGGGTGAGGACGGCACCCTGGGCCTGCAGGCCATCAAGAGCCAGGGCGGCCTGACACTGGCACAGCAGCCTGATTCAGCCCAGTTCGACGCCATGCCCCGCAACGCCATCGCCGCCGGTTGCGTCGACATCGTGGCCGTCCCCGGCGACATGCCCGCCCGCATCGTGGCGCTGACCCGCGCGCCGCCCCTTGCCGGGCCCGCCGAGGCAGGGGTCAGCGAAGAGGCCGTGGCGGCTGCCGACGCGGCCCCGCTGGCGACCATCCTGGCCCTGGTGCAGGAGCACACCCGCCACGACCTCACGCTCTACAAGTCGAACACGCTGCTGCGGCGCATCGCGCGCCGCATGGCGGTCCATGGTCTGGCCAGCATGGTGGCCTACGAGGGCTTTCTGCGGCAGAACCCGCAGGAGATCGACCTGCTGTTCAACGAGGTCCTGATTGGTGTCACCGCCTTCTTTCGCGACCCGCAGGTGTGGCAGGAGCTGACGGACGCCGTGCTGCCGCCACTGCTGGCGCAAAGGGGCGCCGATGACCGGCAGCTGCGTGTCTGGGTGGCGGGCTGCTCCACCGGGGAGGAGGCCTACTCGCTGGCGATGGTCTTCGCCGAGGTGATCGAGTCACGGCCCGAGTTCAGCGACTTCACGCTGCAGATCTTCGCCACCGACCTCAGCGCCGACGCAATCGCCTTTGCCCGGGCCGGGCAGTACCCGGCCGCTATCGCGCACGATGTCCCGCCACAGCGGCTGGCCCGCTTCTTCACCCAGCACGCCGGTGGCTACCTGATCAGCCCGCGCATCCGCGAGACCGTGTTGTTCGCCCAGCATGACGTGATCCTGGATCCGCCGTTCACCCGCCTGGATCTGCTGTCCTGCCGCAACCTGATGATCTACTTCAGCGCCCCGCTCCAGCATCGGCTGGTGGCGCTGTTCCACTACAGCCTGCGCCCCGGCGGTGTGCTGCTGCTGGGCGAGTCTGAGACCGTGGGCCGATCCCAGGCCCTGTTCACGCCACTGCACCCGAAGTCGCGGATCTACTCGCGCAACCTGCGCGGGGGCGTGATCGGCGCGGCCCTGTTCCCCACCCACCGCCGACCGGTGGCCAAGATGGCCGCCCAGGAGACGAGTCTGATCCACCCCTACACCCTTCCCGTCAACCTGCAGTCCCTGGCGGACCAGGTGGTGCTGCAGCTCTTCTCGCCCGCGGCCGTGCTGGTCAACGAGTCCGGCGACATCGTCTACATCAACGGCCGCACCGGCCGCTACCTGGAGCCGGCGGCCGGCAAGGCGAACTGGAACATCCATGTGATGGCACGTCCCGGCATCCGGGCCCAGCTGTCGGTGGCCCTGCGCAGCGCCTTGCAGGCGCGCAGTCCGGTCGAGCTGCAGGGGCTCAAGATCGACGATGAAGACACCGTCTTGGTCGACATCACCGTGCGCCCCCTGGCCCACCCCAGGGCGCTCGAAGGCATGGTGATGATCGCCTTCCGCGACGCCCTGCCGGCGCAGACGGCACGCAGCCGCCGCGCCCGGGCCGCGCAGGGGGTGGATGCCGCGGTCAGCGAAGAGCTGATCCGCTCGCGCGAGGAGATCCGCGCCCTGCGCCAGGAGATGCTTGCCTCGCAGGAGGAGCTGCAGGCCGCCAACGAGGAACTGCAGTCGACCAACGAGGAGCTGCAGTCGGCCAACGAGGAGCTGACCACCGCCAAGGAGGAAGCGCAGTCCATGAACGAGGAACTGCAGACCATCAACGGCGAGCTGCAGGCCAAGCTCGACGACCTGGCGCTGGCGCAGAGCGACATGCAGAACCTGCTCAACAGCACGGACATCGCCACGCTGTTCCTGGACAACGAGTTGAACGTGCGGCGCTTCACCGAGCAGATCACGCGCGTCATCCACCTGCGTGAAGGCGATGTCGGGCGGCCGCTCAGTGAACTGGCCAGCACCCTGATCTACCCCGAGCTGTACGCCGATGTGAAGGAGACGCTGCGCACCCTGGCCTTCACGGAAAAGCAGATCGCAACCACGGACGGCCAATGGTTTTCGGTGCGCATCATGCCGTACCGCACCCTGTCCAACGTGATCCAGGGCGCGGTGATCACTTTCGTCGACATCACCACTGCCAAAGCGCTGGAGTCCCGCCTGCGCAAGGAGTAGAGTGGGATTGAGCCGTCATGCGGCGGGAGCCGTTCCATGGCACACATCGAATCCACAGAGACGCCTCCTGCAGACCTGCGATTGCGCGCAGCGTTGCGCCTGGACGGCAGGGCCAGCCCCAAGGCGTCGGTCAGCATCGGGTTCGATGCGCTGTCGGTGCTCCATGCGCTGGCCTCCACGCCGGAGAGGGCGGCCGACGCGCTGGCCCTGCTGCATGAGTTGCAGGTGCATCAGGTCGAACTGGAGCTCCAGGCCGAGGAACTGCGAGAGTCCCGGCAGGCGCTGGAGCTGGCGCTGGCGCAGCAGGCACAGCGCTACGACCACCAGCCGGTGGCCTGCTTCACCCTTGACCAGAACCTGCTCGTGCACGAGCTCAACCGGATGGCCGCCCGCGCGCTGGGCCTCGATCAGGACGATGCCTGTGGCCAGGCGATGGACAGCTTTCTGTCCCCGCAGGGTGGGCAGACGATGCGCGCGCTGATCGCCGCCTGCCGTGATCGCGATCCGCCCGTGGCGGCGGCCACGCTGACATTGCAACCCCGCAGCGGCACGGCACAGACCTTCAGGGTGTCCCTCGGCCCGCTGCCCGACGAAGCGTTGTTCCTGGCGACCTTCTGCGAAGAGTCCGCCACCGATCCCGCGCACCAGGCCGGAAGGTGATCCAGCGGGCGCTGGGCGGCTCAGCCGCCCGGTCCGTCGAAGAAGGCGTGGCGGCACTGGTCACGCTTGGCCCGGTACATGGCAGTGTCGGCATGCCGCAGCAACTCGTCCACACTGCGGCCATCCTGCGGGCACAGGGCGATGCCGATGCTCGGGCGCACCGACAGATTCAGCGTGCCGATCTGCATCGGGGCCGCCACGGCGTCGAACAGCTTGTCGGCCAGGTGACCGATCTGCTCGCGGCTGGACATGCCATCGCACAGGCAGGCGAATTCATCCCCGCCCAGGCGGCTGACCATGTCGCCGGAGCGGAGCAGACGGCCCAGCCGGGCGCCCACGATCTGCAGCAACTCGTCACCCACATGGTGGCCATGGGCGTCGTTGATGGGCTTGAAGGCGTCGAGGTCCAGGAACAGCACGGCCAGCGCACCCGGATGCGCGTCACGCTGGGCCAGCGCCTGTTCGAGTCGCTCGACGAAAAAGCGCCGGTTGGGCAGCTGAGTCAGGCTGTCATGCAAGGCCAGATGCCGGGCGTGCCGCTCCCCGTCGCGGGTGCCGGTCAGTTCCGCATGGATCCGGTCCAGCGTCGCCTGGGTCTCCAGGACATGCCGCTCCAACTCCCGCGAGCGAGCCAGTTCCTGCATCAGCATCTGATACAGCTGGCCCATGGTCTGCACGCACTCCACCAACTCGGTGCGATGGCGCGAGGTGTTGTGGGCGATCGCCGTGCCGGTCTTGCGGGGGAGCACCAGCCCCTCCAGCTGCGCGGTGACGCTGCCGAACAGAGTGTCCAGATGCGCTGTCGTTGATGGCGCCTTCATGCGGTCCGAGGCGCCCATGCGGGCCCCTCTCAGGCCTTTGCGCCCCTGGACCGGATGGCTTTGCCACATGGTGTGCCCCATCGGCCGTCTCCCCGTCAAAGTCAGCCCGCGCAACCCTGCCCGCAAGGGCTTCAAGACTTCTGTCGGGGGGGCGCTGCAGCACCTCCTGCCGGGGGTGCGGGCGGGGGTGCCTTCTTGGGCTTCTTGGCTTCCTTGTTGCCGCGCTGTGGCTTGCTCATGGTGTCTCTCTGGCTGAACGGCAGGGCGGCTCCGAGCATCTCTGAGATCCGCCTTGCCGACCGCTGCAGTATGGTCAGCCATGGCGGGTGCTTTCTGTGCGCTAGCGAACGCTGGGATTCAGCAGACGGTCGTACTCGCGCTTGACCACCGCATAACACTCGCAGGTCCGCGCCTCCAGGCCGGGCCGGTCCAGCACGGTGATGTGTCCCCGCGCATAGCGGATCAGGCCAGCCGACTGGAGCTTCAAGGCAGCCTCGGTCACACCTTCGCGCCGCACCCCCAGCATGTTGGCGATCAGCTCCTGCGTCATCACCAGTTCGGGGCCCGGCAGGCGATCCAGGCTCAGCAGCAGCCAGCGGCACAGCTGCTGGTCCAGCGAGTGGTGGCGGTTGCAGACGGCCGTCTGCGACATCTGCGTGATCAGGGCCTGGGTGTAGCGCAGCATCAGGTGCATCACGGAGCCCGCCCGCTCGAACTCTTCCTTGAGCAGCTGCGCGCGCAGGCGAAGGCCCTGGCCGGCGCTCTGAACCACACCGCGGCTGGGTGTGGAGTCGCCCCCCATGAACAGCGAGATGCCCACCAGGCCCTCGTTGCCCACCATGGCGATCTCGGCCGAGGCCCCGGTCTCCGTCACATAAAGAATGGAGACGATGGCCGTGGTCGGGAAGTACACATGGCTCAGGGTGCGCCCGGGTTCGTAAAGTGCCATCCCCAGGGGCAGGTCGACCGACTCCAGGTGCGGCAACCAGCGGGCCTTTTCTGCCGGGGCCAGGCGCGAGAGCAGGTGGTTTTGCTCGCAGGCGAAGACCAGAGCCATGGGGGTTCTCCAGGATACCTACGGTTGCGGCGCACCGACAGAACACCCGCGTAGAAGCGAGGACCATGCGCTCTCTTCTGGCTCACTATACGCGCCATCTGCGTGCGGCAGCGCACAGATCGCGCGGGGGGCAGCGCCTATCGTGAGCCACAGCGGGTGTTGGTCGGTCAAGGCCCTGGCACTCCCTCTTTGCTCCCTGTGTCCCATTTCCGTGTGGCGGCCACGCCAGGCGGGCGGAGTTGATCATGAACCACCAGGCCACCTCCGGAATGCACTGGCTCACTTCGTCCTTCGGCGACAGCGCCGAGGCCTCGCCGCGCGAGCTCAGCGAGCTCGGCGAGCACCTGGCCCGCTGCCGGCACAGAAACCACCGCCTGTTCACGCTGCGCCACGGCGCCGGGGTGCTGGGCGGCTTCATGCTGGCGCGCATCGTCACCAGCGCGCTGGTGCTGGTGCTGCTGGTGGCGGCCTTGCTGTCCGTCCTCTGACGCATGCCTGCTGCCGATCTGGCCCGCCTGTTCCCCGATGTCCCGCCGACGCTGGCCCTGCTGCTCGACGCCAGCGCCGGGCCCCTGCAGCCCCCCATCCGTTCCGAAGTGTTCGGACCGGAGCGCTTTGCACAGCATGGCCGCAGCCTGGGGTTGACGCACCGAGCGGGCCGCGCCAGCTGGCGCCAGACCGGCTTCTACCCGCGTCTGCGCAGCAACATCGAGACGCTGCGCGCGGCCCAGCGCTACATCGGCGCGCGGGCCGCCAGCGGACACGATGTCAGCCCGGCCGCCGAGTGGCTGCTGGACAACGTCCACCTGATCGAGACTCAACTCAGGGAGGTCCGTGATGGCCTGACCCGGCGCTACTTCCACAGCCTGCCAGTGCTGCTCGACGAGCCGCTGGCCGGTCTGCCCCGCATCTACGGTGTGGCCTGGGCCTTCGTGGCCCACACCGACAGCGCCTTCGACGAGACGCTGCTGGCACGCTTCCTGGTGGCCTACCAGGAGACCCGCGAGCTCGGGCTCAGCGAGATCTGGGCCCTGCCGACCACCTTGCGCGTGGTGCTGGTGGAAAACCTGCGCCGGCTGGCCGAGCGCGTGGCCACCCAGAAGGCCGCCTGCGAGCTGGCCGACCTGTGCTGCGACCGCCCCGAGCCCTGCTCGGTCGACACCCTGGCCGCGCTGCTGGCCCGGCTGACGCCGCGCGGTGTCGGACACGTCTTCCTGGCCCAGCTGGGGCTGCGCCTGCGCGAGCGCGGCGACCGCCACCTGGCCACGCTGGCCTGGCTGGAGGCGGTGGTGCCCGACCTCCCCGCGGCGCTGGCCCAGCACAGCGCGGACCAGACGGCGGACAACCTCAGTGTCAGCAACGCAGTCACCTCGCTGCGCCTCATCGGCGAGGCCGACTGGCCCGATATCGTGGCGGCCAGCAGCGCCCTGATGCGCCTGATGCTGGCCTCGCCGCTGTTCCAGGTCGAGCACCCCAGCACCCGTGACCAGACCCTGCTCGCCATCGAACGCCTGGCCCGCCGCAGCAGCCTGAGCGAGCTCACCGTCGGCCACCGGCTGCAAGGGCTGATGCAGCATGCAGCCGATCCCGGCAGCACCGAGGCGGTGGCCAGCCACTGGCTGCAGGGCCCGGGCCACCCGGTCCTGCTGCGCAGCCTGGGCCTGGATGCGCGGCCCTTCCTGGTATGGCGCGCCGCCCGCCGCCACCTCACCTTGCCGCTGTACCTGGGTGCCCTGCTGCTGGGCAGCCTGGGACTGACGACCGGGCTGCTCTGGCATGCCGGCCTGGGCCTGGCCCACGCACCGGCCTGGCTGGCCCTGGGCGGCGCGGCCCTGCTGCTGCTGCCGGCTTCCGAGGCGGTGGTGGCCCTGGTCAACCGCATCATCAGCGAGTCGGTGCGGCCGCAGCATCTGCCGCGGCTGGCCTTGGCCGAAGGCATTCCCGCCGAACACCGGGTGATGGTGGTGATCCCGGCGATGCTCAGCGATCCCCCGGCCATTGCCGCCCTGGCCCGACGCCTGCTGCTGCACCACCTGGCCAATCCGGAGCCACAGGCCCAGTTCGCCCTGGCCACCGACTGGACCGATGCCGACAGCCCGCAAACCCCCGGCGACGAGGTCCTGCTGGCCCAGGCCCGCGAGGCCGTGCGCGCCCTGAACACCGAGCATGGTGGCACCCCCGATGGGGTGGCCCCCCGCTTCATCCTGCTGCAGCGCGAACGGCGCTACTGCCACACGGAGCGACGCTGGATTGGCTGGGAGCGCAAGCGCGGCAAGCTCGAGCAGCTGATCGCCGCGCTGGCCACCGGCCACAGCAACGCCTTTCTGGACCTCGGGCCGGACTCGCGCATGGCCACCGGCATCCGCCACCTGCTCACGCTGGATGCCGACACGGCGCTGCCCCCTGGCCGGCTGCGGGAACTGGTGGGGGTGGCGGCCCATCCACACAACCAGCCCCAGCTGGACGCGCAGGGCCGCGGCGTGCGGCGCGGCTACGCCATCCTGCAGCCCCGGGTCGTCACGCCGCTGCCGACCGCGCAGGAGCTGACGGGCTTTCACCGGATCTTCTCGGGGCAGTGCGGCATCGACCCCTACAGCGCCGCCAGCTCCGAGGTCTACCAGGACCTGTTCGGCGAAGGCAGCTTCAGCGGCAAGGGCCTGCTGCATGTGCAAGCCCTGCACCAGATCCTGGGCAGCCGCCTGCCCGAGGACCTGGTGCTCAGCCACGACCTGCTGGAGGGGGCGCTGACACGCTGCGCGGCGGTGACGGACCTGATGCTGGTCGAGGCTGCCCCTTTTCACGCCGACGTGGCCGCGGCCCGGATACACCGCTGGACACGCGGCGACTGGCAGCTGCTGCCCCTGCTGCTGCAACCCCGGCGCTTCCCGCTGCGCGCCATCAACCGCTGGAAGCTCTTCGACAACCTGCGGCGCTCCCTGGTGGCACCGGCTTCGCTGCTGCTGCTGGGGTTGACGCTGGGCGGCTGGCTGCTCTCGCCCTGGGTGGCCCTGGCCCTGGTGTTCGTGGCCTTCACGGCCGGCCCGCTGGTGGGGGCGCTGGCGGGCTTCCTGCCCGGGCGTGGTGGGCTGGCGCTGCGCCGCTTCTACCGCCTGGCCGGGACCGACCTGGCGCGTGCCGGGCTGGGTGGCCTGTGGCACCTGGCTCAGCTGGCCGAGCAGGCCGCGATGGGCTGCGACGCCATCGGGCGCGCGCTCTACCGGATGACCATCAGCCACCGCCACCTGCTGCAATGGACCACCGCGGCCAGCGCCCAGGCGGGTGCCCGCACCGGCCTGGGCGCGCTATGGCGCCAGCACTGGCGCACGCCCCTGCTGGCGCTGGCGCTGGGCGGGTTGGCCTGGGCTGGCGAAGCGCCCCACCTGGACCTGGCCCTGGGCCTGTGCCTGTTCTGGGCGGCTTCACCGCTGTGGACATGGTGGGGCAGCCTGCCCACGGGCGCACGGCGGGCCGCGGCATTGCCGGCGCCCGCGCAGGCCTACCTGCACGGGGTGGCACGCGACACCTGGCGCTACTTCGAGCGCTGCGTCGGCCCCGGGGACCGGCACCTGCCGCCCGACAACCTGCAAGTGATGCCGGCAGACCAACTGGCACACCGCAGCTCGCCGACCAACATCGGCCTGTACCTGCTGAGCACCGCCTGTGCCCGCCAGTTCGGCTGGATCGGTACCGGCGAGCTGATCGACCGGCTGCAGGCCACGCTGGCCACGCTGCAGACCCTGGAGCGCCACCGTGGGCACTTCCTGAACTGGTATGACACCCAGAGCGGCCAGCCGCTGATGCCGCGCTACGTGTCCAGCGTCGACAGCGGCAACCTGTGCGGCCACCTGCTGGCCGTGGCCGAGGCCTGTCGCGCCCTGGCCGAGCGGCCGCTGGACCCCCAGGCCCAGCAGGACGCGCTGGCGCGTGGCCGCCAGCGGCTGCGCCAGCAGCTGGCCGGCCGCCGCGGGCTGGACGCGGCGCAACGCAGCGCCCTGCGGCTGGGGCTGGCCGACCTGCACGCCACGCGGCGCTCGATCGCACAGGATGCGCAGATGGACGCCAGCGCCGTCAGCCATGACCTGCGGGGCTTGGCCCGGGACCTGGAGCAGCTGGCGCTGCAGGCCGACTTCGGCTTTCTCTTCCACCGCAAGCGCCACCTGCTGCACCTGGGCTTCCGAGTGGCCGAGCAGCAGCTCGATGCGGGTCTCTACGACCTGCTGGCCTCGGAGTCGCGTCTGAGCAGCCTGCTGGCCGTGGCCGGCGGCGGTGCACCCGTACGCCACTGGGCGGCGCTGGGGCGGCCGTTCTTCGCCCAGGGCACGCGGGCAGGGCTGCGCTCCTGGTCGGGATCGATGTTCGAATACCTGATGCCCAGCCTGGTGCTGATCGAGCCGCCGGGCAGTGCGCTGCACGAGGCCTGCGAGGTCGCGCTGACCGAACAGCGACGCTTCACTCGGGCGCGCGGACTGCCCTGGGGCATCTCCGAGTCGGCCCACGCGGGCCGCGATCTCAGCCTGACCTACCAGTACGCCCCGCAGGGTGTGCCTCAGCTGGCGCTGCGCCGCACGCCGCCCGGCGAACTGGTGGTCGCCCCCTATGCCACGGCCCTGGCCGCCCAGATCGCGCCGGTGGCGGCCTGGCGGAACTTCATGGCCCTGGAAGGCCTGGGCGCCCGCGGTGCCTGCGGCTTCTTCGAGGCCCTGGACTTCACGCCGGCGCGCCAGACCTTGGACCAGCACGTGACGCCGGTGGCCACCTTCATGGCCCACCACCAGGGCATGAGCATCGTCGCCCTGGCCAATGTGCTGCTGGGGAACGTGGCCCAGCGCTGGGGCATGGCCAATGTGCACATCGAGGCGGTCAGCTCGCTGCTGCATGAGCGCGCGCCGCGCGAGATCTCGAACCTGCTGGTCTCGCCCGCACCGGCGTCGGCGCTGCCGTCCAGCCATCTGCCCAGCATGATGCACGAGGTCGTGCCCGGCCTGGCCGCGGTGGAGCCCAGCCATCTGCTGTCCAACGGCCGCTACCGGGTGGCCCTGCGTGCCAACGGCGCCGGCTGGAGCCGCTGGGGCGACCTGGACCTGACACGCTGGCGCGACGACGCGCTGCGCGATGCCTACGGCAGCTTCTTCCACCTGCGCCGCGGACCTGACCGGGCGCTGGTCTCGCTGACCCAGCACCCGGCGCCGGATGCGGCGGCCGAGTACCACAGCGTCTGGCACGCCGACCGCGTCTGCCTGAGCGCGCGCTGGCTCGACCTGCACAGCGAGATCACGGTCTGGGTCAGCCCCGAGGACGACATCGAGTTTCGCCAGGTCGAGTTGCGCAACCTGAGCGCGCAGGCCCTGGAGCTGACGCTGGTCTCGGCCTTCGAGCCCACCCTGACCTCCGCACGCGCCGACGAGGCTCATCCGGCCTTCAGCCAGCTGTTCCTGCGGGCCCAGGGGCAGCCCGCGCAACAGGCCCTCGTGTTCGAACGGCGGCCTCGCCTGGACACCGAGACCGGACTGCTCGCCGCGCACTTCCTGGCCCACAGCGAGCCGCCTGTGCGCGAGCTGTTGGTGCAGACCGATCGCCAGCGCTGGCTGGGCCGCAACCGGGCGCCGCACCAGCCGCAGGGCGAGCTGGACACCCTGCGGCCCGGCGAGCTCGACACCGGGCGGGATCCCGTCTGCGTGCTGGCGGCGCGCCTGCGCATCGAGCCGCATGGCAAGGCCTTGCTGACCTTTGCGACAGCCGCGGCCGACCAGGCCTCCACGCTGGGCGCAGTGATCGACAAGTACCGCGAGCCCAGCCACACCGAACGTGCGGCACTGATGTCGGCCACGCTGGCCAGCATCCGGCTGACCGCCCTGGGCATCAGCCCGGATCACTTTGCCGCCACGCAAAGGCTGAGCACCGCACTGCTGCTGAGCCTGGCCCGGCCGCGCCCCGGCGAGGGCGAGCGTCGCGACGGGAGCACCCCCAGCCAGCAGGCGGTCTCGCCGGACTGGGACCGGCGCGTGCTGTGGCGGCTGGGCTTGTCGGGCGAGCGGGCCATCGTGCTGGTGAACATCGGCATCCCCTCGGGCATGAACCTGCTGCGTGCACTGGCCCAGTCCCTGCGCCTGTGGGCCTGGGCCGGGGTAGGCTGCGATCTGGTGATCGTCAACGACCAGCCGACCTCCTACCTGACGGAGCTGCACCATGCCCTGGCCGCACTGCAGGAACGCCACCAGGCCGACATGGGCGTGTCGACAGGGCCGGAGGGCACCGGCATTCACCTGCTGCGCGCCGACACCCTGCTGCAGGCCGAGCTGACGACGCTGCAGCACCTGGCGCGCCTGCACTTCCATGCCGACGGCCGGCCCCTGCTGCAGCATGTCCAGGCCTGGATGGCGGGGCATGAGCAGGCCCGTGAGCGGCGCCAGGCCACGGCCTGCACCGTGCTGGCCACGCGGGTCATGGCGGCCCGCCGCGCACCCGATGGGCGGTTTGCCGCCGAGGGGACCGAGTTCCACTTCGACGTGGGCCCGGGCTGCCGGCCGCAGCGGCCCTGGATCAACGTGCTGGCCAATCCGGGCTTCGGGGCCATGGTCTCGGAAGCGGGCGGCGGCGGCAGCTGGGCCCTCAACAGCCAGCTGAACCAGCTCACCGCCTGGTCCAACGACCCGGTGGCCGACCCGCCCAGCGAGTGGTGGCTGCTGCAAGACCTGCACAGCCGCGAGGTCTGGAGCGTCGCGCCCTCGGCCTGGGGCGCGCCCGAGGCCATCTACCAGATCCGCCACGGACAGGGTTACACCCACATCGCGCATCGCCACGGCGACCTGAGCATCACGGCCCGCTGGTGCGTGGATGCCACGGTGGCCGTCAAGCAGGTGGTCATCCGCGTGCACAACCTCGGCTCGCGCACGCGGCGGCTGCGCCTGGTGGGCATGGTCGAGTGGCTGATCGGCGCCCGCCGCCAGGACCGGGCCAGCGTGGAGAGCGCGCTGCACAGCCAGCGCCTGCCGCAGAACGCCCGCCTCACGGCCCTGCTGGCCACCCAGCGGGAACTGGGGACAGGCCTGGGCCCGGGCACCGCCTTTCTGGCCCTGGCCGGGGGCACGCCGGACGATCTGCCCGAGTGGAGCGCCGACCGGCGGGAGTTCTTCGATGCGCGGGGGCGCCTGGTGCTGCCCGACCATTTCGGCCGGCGACAAGGCCCGGGCCTGGACCCGTGCGCGGCGCTGGCGGACACGCTGAGCCTGGCGCCCGGCGCATCCACGCGCCGCGTCTTTCTGCTCGGCCATGCCGCCAGCCCGGACGCGGCCCGGCAGCTGGCGCTGCGCGCCGCGGTGGTGGACGCCGACACCCGCCTGGCGCAGGTGCGTGCCCGCTGGGTCGCGCTGCTGAGCGCCACCACGGTGAGCACGCCCGACCCGCTGTTCGATGCCCTGGTCAACCGCTGGCTGCTCTACCAGAGCATCTCCAGCAGGCTGTGGGCCAAGGCGGGCTTCTACCAGGCCGGCGGCGCCACCGGCTTTCGAGACCAGCTGCAGGACACCCTGGCCCTGGCCTGGACCGCGCCGACCTTGTTGCGTGAGCAGATCCTGCGTTGCGCCTCGCGCCAGTTCCCGGAGGGCGATGTACAGCACTGGTGGCACGAGCCTGGCGGCGCTGGCGTGCGCACGCACTTCTCCGACGATCTGCTGTGGCTGCCCCATGCCTGCAGTCACTACCTGGACCGCTGCGGCGATGCCGGCCTGCTGGATGAGTCGGTGCCTTTCATCGAGGGCCCGGCCATTGCCGAGGGGGCCGACGATGTCTATGGTGTGCCGGAAACCAGCACACTGTCGGCCAGCGTCTACGAGCATGCGGCCAGAGCCATCGACCACAGCCTGCGCGTGGGCGCCCACGGCCTGCCGCTGATGGGCGGCGGCGACTGGAACGACGGCATGAACCGGGTCGGCCACCGGGGCCGGGGGGAATCGGTCTGGTTGGGCTGGTTCCTCTGCCGCGTGGTGGCCGACTTTGTGCCGCTGGCACGTGCACGTGGCGACCTGGAACGGGTGGCACGCTGGGAGCAGGCGGCGCAGGGCTGGACCGCAGCTCTGCAGGGGCCGGCCTGGGACGGCCAGTGGTTTCGGCGGGCCTTCTTTGACGACGGACAGGTGCTGGGCTCGGCCTGCAATGCCGAGGCCCGCATCGACCTGATCGCACAAGCCTGGGCCGTGTTGTCCGGCGCGGCACCGCTGGCGCGACAGCAGCAGGCCATGGCCGCGGTGGAGGCCGCGCTGGTGGATCCGCAGGCGGGTCTGATCCGGCTGCTGACCCCGCCCCTGGCGCAGGCCGAACCCAGCGCCGGCTACATCCAGGCTTACCCCCCTGGGGTGCGGGAGAACGGCGGCCAGTACACGCATGCCGGGGTCTGGGCCCTGATGGCACAGGCCCGTCTGGCGCGGCAGACACCGGGTTCGACCGAGACCACAGCGCGGGTCTACCGCGACTTCTGCCTGCTGAGTCCGGCCCACCGCAGCCAGCACCCGCAGCAGGGTCCGGTCTATGGGCTGGAGCCCTATGCGGTGGCCGGCGACGTGTGCAGTGCGCCGCCCTGGGTGGGACGGGGCGGCTGGAGCTGGTACACCGGAGCCGCGGCCTGGTTGCACCGTGCCGCCGTCGAGTCGATCTTCGGCCTGCACCTGCAGGCGCAGGTGCTGCACTTTTCACCCTGCCTGCCGGCGCACTGGTCCCGCGCCGAGCTGATCTTGCGGCGCGGGGACCGCCGCATGCGCTTCATCTGCCTGCGCGGCAGGCCGCAGCAATTGCAGGCGGTGCTGGATGAGGAAGGGGCGCAGTGGCTGCGCCCCGACCAAGTCCTGGAATGGACCCTCCTGGGTCCGGAGAGTTGCTTCGTGATTCCCCTGCCGGATCAGCGGGGCGCGATGGCCGACGCATCCCTCGAGACCACGATCTCGACGCGGCGGTTGAGCTGACGGCCCTGCGCACTGTCGTCGCTGGCCACCGGATGGCCCTCGCCGTAGCCCCGGGCCATCACGTGGTCGCCACCGACACCCTGGGCCAGCAGGGCGTCGCGCACCGCTTCGGCCCGCAGGCGCGAGAGCCGCAGGTTGGCGGCCTCGCTGCCGACGTTGTCGGTGAAGCCCTCGACCAGCACCTGGCGCTCGGGATGGCGCTTCATGAAGTCGGCCAGCTTCTCGACCCCCCGCAGGCCCTCGGGCTTGATGGCCGCGCGGTTGGTGTCAAACAGCAGGTCGCCGATGGTGATCACCAGCCCGCGCTCGGTCTGCTTGGCGTTCATGTCGCGAAGCTGCGCCTCCAGCTCGGCATTGCGGGCCTGGCTGTCGCTGACCTCCAGGCGGGCCGTCTGCGCATCGGCCCGGGATGCATCGGCCTCCCGGGTGCGGGCGCTGAGCCGCTGCTGGTCCCGCTGCGCGTTGGCCGTGGCGACCACCTGTTCGGCGGCCCGCTGCCGGGCCACCGCCTGGGCCAGCGCCGTCTGCTGCTTGGCCAGATAGGCCAGGTGGGTGACCTGGGCCGGTTCGTCCCGGCGGGTGGCGGCCTCGTTGGCCAAGGTCAGGGCCGTGCCGGCCTGGCTGAGCTCGGTGGCGGCGTACTGGCGTGTCTGTGGCGAGCCCTGCGCGACGCGGTAGTCACTGCGCGCCTGTTCGAGCACGGCGTTGCCGGGCGACACGCTGCTGCAGGCGGACAGGGCGGCAATGGCGGCCGAGGCGATCAGCCCCGGGACGGAGAGACGGAAGCAAGGGAAGTGGGTCATGGCCATCCTTGGGAGTTACGGGGTCTTGCGGTTCATTTCGTCGCGCAGTGCGCGGCTGTCTTCGCCCAGCACGGCGGCGGCCTTCTCGGCCTTGTCGGCCTCGGTCTTGGCCTCGGCCAGGCGTGCGTCGGCCCGTGCTTCCTGCGCCAGCAGGAGCGCCGATTCGTGATGGCCGCTGCGCAGGGCCGCGCGGGCCTGGACCATCTTGTCGCTGGCCAGGGCCATCTCGGCCGGCGCGCCCGCCATGGCGCCAGCGCCCAGGGCGTGGTTGAGCGCAGCCTCCGAGACCGCCATGTCCGCCGTGGGCGCCGGGATCTGGGCGCAGGCTGCCAGCAGCAACGCGCTGATGGCCATCAGGACCGCTGCGCGCGGCCGTGGAAGTGAAGTGCGTGTCTTCATCGTGGATCTCCTGGTTGGTTCCAGCGCGCAGCCTGTGCTGATCACCCAGGCGGGTCGGTGCGTTGGCGCACCGACGCTGTGCGGCCCCAGGGTCAGCATCCATTCATCCACAACAGGCCACACAGGGATTGACATGAACATGACGTGGATGCGGGGCCGCGAGAGCCAGGTTGGCGATGACACGCGGACACAAACTCAGCGGACCAATCACGAGTGCTGCTTGGTGCCAGACAGCGGATCGCAGCGTCGTGTCCAGAACGACCCGTCGCCCTGGTCAGGATCAGGCGATGATCCTGGCCCTACCGCCGCGGAGATCGCCGCCGAGGACTGGGATCTTCTGTTTCGCGCTGCGCTGGCCCTGCTGGTGCGCGTGGCCATGGAGAAACCAGATCCCACCCGCTCCCACACGTGCCTGCAACTGCAGGCGCCAGGCACCGTGTTGCGAGAGTGCATGTCGGCACTGGACCAGTTGCGCCGCGAGCGCCCGTGCGGCCCACTGCGCCGGAGGCCTTGGCCCCCCGGCGCCGCAGGGGAGATCAGCGCCGGGGCGCCGACGGTGGATCGGAATGCCCGCACCGGGGCCTGAGCAGGCATGCCGTCCTCGCACGCAGTCGCCCGTGTCGCCACCTTGTTGATGGCCTTGGGAGCTTGCCTGCTCATCGGAGGCTGCGCCACGTTGCTGCCCAGCACGCGGATCGAGGTCGTCTCGGATTGGAACAGCTATGACGACGCCGTGGCATCCCTGGCTGCGATAGAGCCCTACACATCCACCCGACAGAGCGTGCATGCCCACGGCTTGGATCCAGGCCGAAGCTCGGCCATCACCATCTTGCACTTTGCCGACCTGCTCCAGCGATTCGCCGCCGCCACGCTCGTCAAGCCCAAGGACGTCGACCCGGGCATCCGCGACTGCCTGCAAGCCGGCCAGCGGTGCAGTGGTTACGCCATCGCCGTGGAGAAACTGCATCGGCATCGCGTAGGCAGCTTCTGGCTCGACTCGCTGAACTTTCGACGCGAAACCGTCACCACCGGCTGGCGGGTGGATGTTCTGCTGGTGTTCGTGGACGATGCCCTGGTCTACAAGCTGGTGGGTGGACGGCCGACCATCGACGAAGTGGAGCTGCGGCGCAACCCTCTGGGTCCGCTGCAGGCCTGGGGCGAACAGCCGCTGCGTTCGATCAGGTAAAGGGTGCGCTGGCGCACCGACACCCCAGCGCAACGGAGCACAGCATGTCGATCCGTCACACAGGAGTCGACATGAACTGGCATCGGATTCAGGGGCAGTGCAGGCGTGCCATCGGCGAGGTCAAGGGACGGTGGCTGCGCAGCCATCCGGGCGAGACAGCAGACCGGCATGCACAGTCCCCCCGCATGCCCCAAACGCAACAAGGCCTCTTTCCGGAGGAGTCCGAAATCATCTGGCTGAGGACCGAGGACGCTCAGCCGGAGAGCCCCAGTTCAGACTCCGGAGGATCGGATGCATCCGCCGAACTCCCGCCCGGCCCGCCAGCGCCGGTCGCCACTGAGGTCCTGACTTCCTCGACATCTCACACGGAAGCCTCCCCTACCATGGACGGAGCGCCCTCGATGAAACCGGAGACCTTCTTTCATCTGCCTTCGGGCACCGTGCGTTTCTGGGTTCCGGTCGGCCAGCGGTTCGTAGGCGCCAGCATCCACAGCGTGGACCTGCACTATCGCTACTGCGCCCACGAAACGACCGACCAGCCGCTGGCCACCTTTCTGGCCCATGCAGGCGAAATCGAGGTGGCCGTGCGGCGCCGGCTGGATGCCGGTGCGCTTGAGCCAGTGATTCTGAGAGGGCCAGACTTGCAGCCCGTGCCCTCGCCCTGAGCGGCACGGGGCGCGCTCAGACGCCCCAGACGATGGCCTCGCCGGCGGCGTGGGCCCGCCGCATCATCTCCACCAGAGGCCAGGCGTGCTGCCGCAGCGACACGGCGTCGCCCCCGTCTTCGGCCTGCCGCGCATCGGCGACCGCACGGCCCACCGGCTGCTGCGACTCTTCCTGCGCCAGCGCGGCCTCGATCGCCCGGATCGCCGAGGGCATGGCGTCCGGGGCGATGATGCCCTGGGCGGCTGGTTCTCGGCCCATCGCGTTGAACACCTTGTCGCCGTCGGGGCCGAGCATCAGCACGTCGCCGGCAGCCTTGGATTGAAACCGGTAAGTCATGGATATCAACTCCGTGCAGGTTGAATGGCCAGGATGGCGCGGTGCCCATGACCCGCAGGCGTGGGCACCCTGTCAGGGGAACTTAAGCCCGTTGCGAACTTGACGTCAAGCCGCGGCCTGCGGCCAGGCTCAGGAGGGGCGTTGGGCGAGGTAGCGTCGCATCAATGGCCGCGCCGTCAGGCCATGCACCACGATGGATGTCGCGACCGTCCACAGCGTCAAGGACACGAGCGTGTCGGCCACTCGACCGTCAAGACCATGGTGCAGCGCAAAGGCCAGGTAGTAGACGGAACCGATCCCGCGGATGCCGAACCACGAGATCATCGAACGCTGCGAGCGCGTCAGCCGCTCGCCCAAGGTGGCGGGCAGCGCGGACATCGGCCTGAGCACGATCAGCACCAGGGGGACGAACCACCAGGCAGCCGTCAGTGGCTGCGCATAGGGCAGCATGGCACCCACCAGCAGCACCAACGTCAATTCGACCAGCTTCTCCAGTTGCCCGTTGAACAGCTGCACCGAGTCGCGCATGGTCTCGCTGGCGTGGTGCGAGTGCGTCGCGCGGATTTCGTAGGAATGACCGGCCGCCGCAGGCGAGCGCCCCAGCGGCTTGCTGCCCACCATGGGATGCTCGCGCACGCGTTGAAGAGCCAGGCCGCTGGCGAAGACCGCGAGAAACCCGGAGGCTTGAAGAAACTGGGCCAGTCCGTAGGACAGCGCAATCAGCCCGAGCCCGAGGAAGACATCCAGCCCCAGGGCCTCGCCATGGCGGGCGCGCAGATAGACGACCAGTTGCCCTGTCACCGCGCCGACAGCCAGGCCGATGGCGACGCCGCCGGCCGTCGCCCACCCCAGGGTCAGAAGCCACCAATGCGACGGGCTGAACCCCGTGCCGTGAAGGCCGAGCAGACCCAGGCCCAGCATTGCGAATGGAAACGCCGCGCCATCGTTGAGCCCGCCTTCGCCCCCCAGGCTGAACCCCACCCGATCCGGATGACTCCCGGCTTCGGCTTGTACGCCGGAGGCCAGGACGGGGTCTGTCGGGGCGAGGATGGCGCCAAGAAGCACGGCTCCGCCGAGCGGCAGCCCGAGGCCCCAGACCCCGACCAGGGTGATCAGCCCGACCATGACCGCCATCGAGACGAAGGCCAGTCGCAGCGGCAGACGCCAGCGCCGGTCCCGAAGGGGCACCCCCAGTTGCAGTCCCACGGCGAACAAGGACACGAGCAGAGCGACTTCGCTGACGACTTCCAGCAAGGCCGCGTACCGCGTCGGATCGGGCGTCAGCACGTTCAGCGCCGCGGGCCCTAAGAGCCACCCAAGCGCCAGATACACCATGGCGCTGCTGAGCGGAAGCCGCCCCAGCCAGGTGCCCAGCAGCACCAGCGCGAGCAGAAGCACCCCGGCGAACAAAGACCAGCCCGCGAACGACATGTGTTCCTTCCCATCAGGGTGGCGCCGGGTCCTGCGACCGGGTAGGAGACAAACCGACAGGGTGGAGCGCGCTACGCTTGGATGGGGTTGAGCATACGCCGAGGAGGCATCCTGGCGCCGCACGCGGCGTCAGGCTTGACTCTCAAGACGGTTGCTCAGTCCCCGGCCTCAGGCCGCTCGCCCCGCCACTCGCTGCGGCGCTTTTTCTGCATCGCCTCCTTGCGCGCCTGATGGGCGGCCTCCACCCCCTCGGCGGCCTGCTGCCAGGCGGCAAAGCCATCCGGTGTTTCCAGGGTCAGGCGGCCAATGATGCCGGTGCGGAAGTCGTTGATGACCAGCTCGGCCGCTTTCTGCAGGTTCGCCCGGCCACCGGCCTGCACCGCGCCGCGCTGGCGGGCGATGGCCTCCAGCAGCGCCTCGGCCTTGAGCGCGGCGGTGCCGGCAGGCAGCTTGTAGCGGGCCTCGATCAGGCCGGGGTAGTCGGGCTGCAGGGTCTCCAGCAGTTCCAGCGCCACCTCTTCGTCGTCGTAGGCGTTGTGGCCCACCGAGCCGGCCGCGGCCAGGTGAAAGCCGCTTTGGGGCACGATGATCTTGGGCCAGAGCATGCCGGGCGTGTCGAACAGGTAGGCGCCCTTGTCCAGGTTGATGCGCTGCTCGTTTTTGGTGATGCCAGCCTCGTCCCCCGTCTTGGTGGCCTTCTTGCCCACCAGGGTGTTGATCAGCGTGGACTTGCCGACGTTGGGCACGCCGCAGATCAGGATGCGCAGCGGCTTGTCCATGGTGCCGCGGTTGGGCATCAGCTCGCGGCAGGCCCCGGCCAGGCGCTGGGCTGGCGCGCGCTCGCTGGCGTCCAGGGCAATGGCGCGGGTGTCCGGCTGGGCGTTGAAGTGCGCCAGCCACAGCGCGGTGCGCTCTGGGTCGGCCAGATCCTGCTTGTTGAGCACCTTCAGCGCGGCCTTGCCGCGGGTCATTTCGGCCAGCAGGGGGTTGCTGCTGGAGCCCGGCAGGCGGGCATCCAGCAGTTCGATCACCACGTCGATGCCGGCCTTCAGCCGCTCGCCGATGGCCTTGCGCGTGGCATGCATGTGTCCGGGGAACCACTGCACGGTCATGGGTGTCGCTCCAGTGCCCGCACCGGTGCCCGGGTGGGCGCGGTCAGGCAGAAAAACCTCGTATTGTCCCTGTCGCCGTGGCGATGCGTTCAGGGGCGGTCGTCGTGGTCGCAGACCGGGTCGAGCCCGTGGGCGCTGTCTTCCACGATGCCTTCGGGTGTCAGCCCCACATGGAAGACCTGGCAGAACGGGTTGTCATAGCGGTAGGACCAAACCGTCTGATGGTGGTAATGCACCTGCCACGTCCAGGACGGCGGGCCCAGCAGTTCCCGCAGCTGGTCCTGGGTCATGCCCGGGCGCACCTGCAGAAAGTGGGCCTCGTCCAGCACGTTCTCGGCCTTCTGCATCCGGCCCTGGGCGTCAAAGTCGACCATGCAGGCCTGCCGCGCATAGGCGCCGAACCAGTACGTCCAGCGCTGGCTGCCGTCGGCGTGCGGCCAGGTTTCGGTGGGTGCGCCCAGCCGGGTCCGCACGCTGTCCGTCGTCTGGCCCACCTGCGGATCCAGCCCGCAGGTGGCACAGCCGGTCAGACCCAGCACAGCCAGCAGGCCGGTGCTGCTCAACACGCGGTTCAGCATCTTCATGATGACGCTCACTCCTTGTCGTCGCAGGTGCCGGGCTCAGTCTGCCCGCGCCAGCGCATTGCGCAGTTGCACCAGGGATTCGCGCAGCCGCACCACCTCGTCCAGCGAACAGCCCGTGGCCTCCCCCACGCAGGCCGGAATGCCCTTGGCGAGTTCGCCCAGTTGGCGGCCGCTCTCGGTCAGGTGGATGAGGACTTGGCGCTCATCACGCTGCGCCCGTTGCCGTTCCAGCACGCCCTGAGCGGCCAGCCGTTTGAGCAAGGGGGTCAGCGTGGCCGAATCCAGGAACAGCCGCTCGCCAATCTGCGAGACGGTCAGCCCATCTTGCTCCCACAGCACCAGCATCACCAGGTACTGCGGATAGGTCAGCCCCAGCGGCTTGAGCAGGCGCCGGTAGATCTTGTTGAGCGCCAGCATCGTGGAGTACACGGCAAAGCACAGCTGATCATCCAGCCGCGGTGGCACGGCAAGAAGGGGAGACAAAGACAGAGAGTTTTTAGATCGCACGCGATATTCTAGGGCGAACCCAGGCAATGGCCTTTGAACCAGGTCGGGATTAGGCCCTCCAAGAGATCCACATCCGCACTGGACAAGCTTGTGGACAAGCCGTGACCGGCGATTGCAAGTGGCTGATTCTGCTCATCTTCTGTCACATTGCCTTAAAAATCGGCAGGCCCGGACGGCCCATTCCAGCACCGGTCCACACAGACACTGCACAAGCCTGTGGATAAGCCGGTGACGGCCCACGCAAACCCTTGTCAGCCCAGGCTCTCCAACGAAATGCCTCATAAACAGGCACCCCACTGTCCAGGAACCGCTGCTTCACAGCGTGCTTGTCAAGACTTGACAGGCCGATGTCGGCCGATGCGCGTGCCAGATAAGCAGGCGCCGAAATCTTCGTTGGCCCCCACCGTGGCGCCCCGCAAGATCACGCTCCTCGTTCCCCCTGGAGCTCGCCACCATGTCTTCGTCGCCCATGCGCTTGATCCTTGTTCCGGGCCTGCATGGCAGCGAGCCCCAGCACTGGCAGAGCTGGCTGGAGCAACGCCATCCCGAGGCGCGGCGCCTGTCCGTGCCCGATTGGGACACCCCGGCGTTGGATGACTGGGCCGAGCGGCTCGACCAGGCCATCCAGCAGGCTCCGGGCAGCGACTGGATCCTGGTGGCGCACAGCTTCGGCTGCCTCACCACGGCCCGCTGGGCCAGCCGCCATGCCACGGCGCGGGTGCGTGCCGCGCTGCTGGTGGCACCGGCCAACCCGGCGCGCTTCCAAATCGATCCCGAGTGGCTGAACAGCCCGCTGCCCTTCCCGGCCACCGTGGTGACCAGCCGCAACGACCCCTGGTTCGACGGCGCCGAAGCCACGCAGCTGGCCCGGCGCTGGGGCGCCAGCACCTGGGATGCCGGTCATGTGGGCCATGTGAACGTGGCATCGGGCCACGGCCCGTGGCCGCTGGCCGAGGCGCTGCTGGAGGCACTGGCGCACGGGCCCGGCACAGCGCGGCACCGTGACTTCCTGCCGGACCAGCACGAACTCGTCGCCAGCTCCCCCTAGACCAAGGGGACCACCCGCCCAGGTCGGACACACACGGGCGGTAACAACTGGTTAACCTTCGGGCTGCCCCTGTTCTTGATCCAGCCGAGGTTGCCTTGAAGTTCCGCCCCACCACCCTGCTCTGCGCCGTCACCCTGGCCTGCGCCTTCGCCGCGCCGGCCCATGCCGTCTCTCAGGTGAGCCAGACCACGCTGAGCAGCAACGCCAAGCGGCTGATCTCCTACCGCCACCAGCGCCACCTGTTCGTCACGGCGGACGGCCGCTTTCACATCATCGCCAATCTGTCGGGCCAGAGCGGCTCCACCGCGGCGCTGAACCTGCAGTCCTCGGACGACGGTCTGGTGTGGACGCAGCAGCGCAAGCTGGGCTACACCGACAACAGCAGCGTTTCGGACAGCGCGCTCGACGGCAACGTGCTGACCGTCGTCTACCAGTGCAATGATGGCCTGGTGCGCCTGGCCACCGCCACCTACGACCCCGCCAGCAAGAGCTGGTCGAATTTCACGGTCGAAAAGGTGCCGCGTGTGGACAGCAGCTACAACGCGGTCAACCCGAGCTTCGCGGTGGACGGCAACGGCAACCTCTGGGTGGCCTATGTGCAGGAAGAGATGAGCACCGGCAACGTCGGCATCGTGGCCTACCGCAAGTCGGCCGACAAAGGCACCTGGGCCAGCGCCAAGCAGTTCTTCGGTGATGTGAATGCCAGCGCGCCCTTCGGCAGCGACAAGCGCAGCGCCCGTCTGGTGAGCCTGCCGGACGGGATCGGCATGCTGTTCAGCTACGGGCCGAACATCTACTGGACCGAGCGCAAGCTCAAGGGCGGCGCCGACCTGGTCTGGAACAGCCCCACGCTGATGCTGGCGGGCACGCCGGATGGGGACCCGATGTCCAGCCACTTCAGCACGGTGGTCGATGGCGTGGGCAATGTGTTCGCGGCCTTCACCGATGCCGGCAACCTCTACGTCAACCGGCGCGATGCCATCACCCGCCAGTGGTACAGCGCCCCGCAGACGGTGCTGAGCTCGACCAAGAATCCCACGGCCAAGCCGGTCTATGCCCAGCTGGCCTGGTTGGGTGGCACCCGGCTGGCACTGGCCACCAACCTGGCGGCCAACACCGGCATCTACCTGGCCCAGACGACGGCCGGCGCCGGCTTCAAGTGCGCCGAGCTGGCCAGGCACGACGGTTTCGACACCACGGTCTACAAGTTCGACGAACCTCGCATCGAACTGCCGGCCTTCCCGGCGGGCACCGTGCCGCTGCTGCAGCAGTTCCAGACCTTGGACGAATCGGTCCAGTACGCCGCCGGCTTCCGCTTCGACCCGGCCGCCCCCAAGGGCTGCAACTGAGACCGCCTCAGGGCGTGGCAGGGGCGCTGGCGCCCGGCGCCTTCAGCCGCCAGACCGTCTGGGCGGCAGACACGGCCGCCGGGGCTGCGCAACGACCGTCCCCGCGGCCGGTGATGCCCCCCGAGGGTGCACACAGGCGCCGCCCTGTGGCGTCGTACAGCACATTGAACTGGTCGCAGCAGGGGGCCACGAACAGGTAGGCCGTGGCACCGGCATGCGGCAAGGCCAGGATCTCCACCGCCTCGGCCTCTTGGGGCGCCTGCTCGAAAGCGGCGATGCGCTGCGAGAGCCAGTCTGGCAGCGCCGGGCCCGACGCCGGCTGGGCGCAGGCGCCCAGGCTGCCGGCCAGGCACAGGCCGGCACCCCAACGAAGGAGGACTTTGCTGTTCATCGCGCCATCTTCGTGCCGGTGAGGCGCCAGGCGGCCGCAATTCCCGACTTTTTCAATCGAGTATCGTCGGCCACAGTGCTCCACATCCAGCAGGGACAAGCCTGTGGAAAAGCCCTGACCCAAGGCCGCAAGCCCTTGATCTGAAAGCGCTTCTGTCACATTGCCGCAAAAAACGGCACCCCGCTGTCTGGGCAGGACCGTCCACTCCACAGCCAGGCTGGACAAGCCTGTGGATAAACCCGGGAGGGACCACGCAAGCCCTTGTCAGGTCAGGAGGCCGCTTGGATTGCCGCAAAAGACAGCACGGCCGTTCGTCAGTCCCGGCCCCCGATTGCCAGCCTTGTCAAGGCTTGACAGGGCCCGCCGGAGCCCGGTCTGGCCTAGCACAAGCCTGCCCGAGAGGTGGGCCGCGGGGGCATGCGGGCCCGGGCTACAGTGGCGCGCACAGCGGCCGGTGGTTCGGCCGCGTCCAACCCCCTCACACTCCACCATGTCCGATCTGCTGACCCAGCTCCAGTGGCGTTACGCCACCAAGAAGATGGACCCGGCCCGCGCCGTGCCCGCCGAGAAAGTCGACCGCATCCTTGAGGCCATCCGCCTGACCGCCAGCTCCAGCGGCCTGCAGCCCTACTCGGTGCTGGTGGTGAGCAACCCCGAGGTGCGCGCCAGGATCCGCGCCCATGCCTGGGACCAGGCGCAGATCACCGACGGCTCGCACCTGCTGGTGTTTGCCGCCTGGGACCACTACACGCCCGAGCGCATCAATGCGATGTTCGACCTCGTCAACGAGGAGCGCGGCATCCGCAACGAAGGCTGGGAAGCCTATCGGCAGAAGCTGCTGTCCACCTACCCGCTGCGCAGCCCGGAAGACAACTTCCAGCACGCCGCGCGCCAGGCCTACATCGGCCTGGGCACGGCCTTGATCGCCGCGGCCGAGCAAGGCGTGGACGCCACGCCGATGGAAGGCTTCGAGCCCCACAAGGTCGACGAGATCCTGGGGCTGAAGGCCAAGGGCCTGCGCTCGGTCGTGATCCTGCCGCTGGGCTACCGCGCCGCCGAAGGCGACTGGCTGGTCGACCTCAAGAAGGTGCGGCGCCCGCGCAGCGAGTTCGTGATCGAGGTGAAGTGAGGCGTCAGGCCGCCAGGCGGAAGGTGGCCACCAAGGCCTGCATCTCTGCCGCCTGGTGGCGCAGGCTCTCCGCGGCCGCGGCGGTTTCTTCCACCATGGCCGCGTTTTGCTGGGTGCCCTGGTCGAGCATGCCCACGGCCTCGTTGATCTGCCGGATGCCCGAGGCCTGGTGGTCGGTGGCCTGGTCGATCTCGCGGATCAACGCATTGACCTTCTCCACCCGCCCGACGATGTCGCGCATGGCCTCGCCGGCCTCGCTCACCAGCTGATTGCCGGCATCCACCTTCTCGACCGAGGTGGCGATGAGGGTCTTGATCTCGCGGGCGGCCTGGGCCGAGCGGCCGGCCAGACTGCGCACCTCACTGGCCACCACGGCAAAGCCGCGGCCTTGCTCTCCGGCGCGAGCCGCTTCCACGGCCGCATTCAAGGCCAGGATGTTGGTCTGGAAGGCGATGCCGTCAATCACACCGATGATGTCGGAGATGCGGGCGCTGGACTGGGCGATGTCCCGCATGGTGTCTTCCACCCGGCCCATCACCTGCCCGCCGCGCGAGGCGGCGGCGGCCGTGTCGCCGGCCAGGCCATTGGCCTCCCGGGCGCCCTGGGCGCTGGTCTGCACGCTGCCGTTCATCTCTTCCATCTGGGCACTGGTCTGCTCCAGCGCCGAGGCCTGGGTCTCGGTGCGGCTGGACAGGTCATGGCTGCCGGTGGAGATCTGTGCGGAGGCCGAAGCCACGCTCTCGGCGTTCTGGCGGACCGCGCCAATCAGGCGGACCAGGCTCGATTGCATTTGCTGCATCGAGGCCATGACACTGCCGGCCGGCACGGCGCCGCTGTGGGTCTGGCTGAGGTCACCCTCGGCCACGCGGCGGGCCACGGCGCTGAGCACGGTGGGCTCGGCGCCCAGCGCATTCAGCAGATGCCGCACGATCCAGATGCTCATCCCCACCGACACGGCCAGCGACAGCAGGGCCAGGATGGAGAAGCCCGTCTGCAGCCGTTCGACCAGTTGCATCGCTCCGGCGGTCAGCGCCTGTCGCCGGTCCTCGGTCAGCCCCTGGTACTCCCGCAGCGTCTTGTCCAGGCGCGCCAGCAGGGGCACGCACTCGGCGTTGAGCTTGCCCACCGCTGCGTCACGCTCGCCGCGGGCGGTCAGGTCCAGGATGGCCAGGGCCACCGGGGCATAGCTGGCTTCCACATCGATCAAGGCCTGGGCCTTGGCCTTGGCCGTGTCGGACATCTCATGCGCATCACGGACGAGCCCCTGGAACGCCGCCAGGTGCTTTTGCACATCCTCGTGGGCCGACCGCGCCTTGTCCAGGGCCTGCTGACGTCCCGCGGCATCGGTGGCCAGCAAGGCGTTGCGGGCCTCGATGGCACGCTGCTCCATGGCCTGCCCCAGCTGCGCCGCAGCACGGGAGCGCTGGTCCACGCCCGAGAAATAGCCCGAGAAGGTTTCGTGAACGTCGTGCAGCCCCCACATCGCGGTGGCCGCCACCAGCAGGCACAGCGCCGCCAGCGTGCCAAAGCCTCCCCGCAGCTGAGCACGCACGCTCCAGCCTTGTTTGCTCATTCCGTACTCCTGAATCGGTGATTGGACATTCTTGTCCGATAGATCCATCCATCGGACAATGGTCAGAAATGCCTGACGCATCTTCGGCAGAAACCTCGCCGGGGAAGAGGCCGAAATGCACCGCGAAATCGGCCCTTCTGGCAACAAGTCACAGATCCCCCAAAGAATGCATGCGCCAGGCGACTGACACACATCAACCCTCCCCCGTTTCAGAGGGCTGACCAGCATGGACAGGGTCGACGACCTGGGGTGTCATGCCGCGGGCCCCCTGTGCTCTCTGTGCCCCTCCTTTCTGTGCCCTCAAGCCCCTTGATTCCCGCAGTTCCCATGCACACCATGTCCTTGCCTTCTTCCCGTTCCGCCACGATGCCCGCGCCAGGGCGGCACCGGTCCACCGTGCCCCACCCTGTGCTGGCCGTGGCCATCGCCTGCGCGGTCCTGTGCGCGCAAGCCCGGGCCCAGGTCCAGACCCATGACCTGGGCACCGTCGTGGTGACGGCCACCCGCACCGCCCAGCCCGCGTTCGACATCCCCGCCTCGATCGACGCGCTGGACGCCGACGTCCTGAACGCCAGCCAGTTGCAGGTCAACCTGTCGGAGTCGCTGGCCCGGGTGCCGGGCATCGTGGCCCAGAACCGCCAGAACTACGCCCAGGACCTGCAGATCTCCTCGCGCGGCTTCGGCGCCCGCTCCACCTTCGGCGTGCGTGGCCTGCGCCTGTTCGTCGATGGCATCCCCGCCACCATGCCCGACGGCCAGGGCCAGACCTCGCACATCGACCTCACCTCGGCCGAACGCATCGAGGTGCTGCGCGGTCCCTTCTCGTCGCTGTACGGCAACTCCTCGGGCGGCGTGGTCAACGTCTTCACCCAGGACGGTGGCCCGGACACGGTGGCCGAGCTGTCGGCCGCCTTCGGCAGCGACCACGCGCACCGCGTGGGCGTGCAGCTCAGCGGCCAGCAGGGCGCCGCCCAGTACCTCATCAGCGCCAACCACTTCCAGACCGATGGCTACCGCGACCACAGCGCGGCCGAGCGCACCACCTTCAACGGCAAGTTCAGCCTGGCCACCAGCGAGGACACCCGCTGGACCCTGGTGCTCAACAGCGTGGACATGCCCGAGGCCCAGGACCCGCTGGGCCTGACCCGCGCCGACTGGCAGGCCGACCCGCGCCAGGTGGCCAGCGTGGCCACGCTCTACAACACCCGCAAGTCGGTCAACCAGAGCCAGGCCGGCCTGATCCTGAACCAGCGCCTGGGCCGCGACGACCGCCTGCAGTGGACCAGCTACTACGGCGAACGCGAGACGGTGCAGTACCAGTCCATCCCGCCCACCAGCCAGCAGGCGGCCAGCAGCCCCGGCGGCGTCATCGATCTGTCGCGCAACTACTGGGGCCAGGACCTGCGCTGGACCCACAGCGGCACACTGCTGGCGCGGCCGCTGGAGTTCACCGCGGGCCTGAGCGACGACATCCTCAACGAGCACCGCCTGGGCTTCCAGAGCTTCACCGGCCCGGCGGCCGACCCCGACGCGCTGGGCGTGGAAGGCACGCTGCGCCGCAATGAGCTCAACCGGGTGAGCAGCTTCGACCAGTACCTGCAGGCCAACTGGGCCTTTGCCAGCGACTGGAACGCGCTGCTGGGCCTGCGGCATTCCAAGGTCGGCTTCGTCTCGTCCGACCGCTACCTGAACAACGGCAACGACAGCGGCAGCACCACCTACGAGGCCAGCACCCCGGTGGCCGGCCTGATGTACAAGCTCTCGCCGGACCTGCACCTCTACGCCTCCTTCGGCCGCGGCTTCGAGACGCCCACCTTCAACGAACTGGCCTACCGGCCGGGCGGCGGTGGCCTGAACTTCGGCCTGTCGCCGGCCACCAGCCGGCAGTGGGAACTGGGCGCCAAGACCCGCTGGGACGGCTGGGCCGGCCCCTGGCTGGCCAACATCGCCTACTACGAGGCCCGCACCAACCACGAGATCGCGGTGCTGACCAACAGCGGCGGCCGCTCCACCTTCCAGAACGTGGGCCGCACCCTGCGCCAGGGCCTGGACGCCAGCCTGACCGGCCCGCTGGGCCACGACCTGTGGTGGTACGCCGCGCTGGCCACGCTGGACGCCCGCTACCGCGACAGCTTCCTCACCTGCACGGCCGCGCCCTGCACCACGCCTTCGGTCGAAGTGGCCGCTGGCAAGCGCATCCCCGGCATCCCGGACCTCACCTTCTACACCGAGCTGCAGTGGCGCCCGCAGGCCAGCGGTTTCGAAGGCGCCGTGGAGTTCCGCCAGGTCGGCAAGGTCTCTGTGGACGACCGCAACACCGATGCCGCGCCGGCCTACGGTGTGGTCAACCTGCGGGTGTCCTGGACCCAGAAGGCCGGTGGCTGGACGCTGCGCGAGTTCGCCCGCCTGGACAACGTGGCCGACCGGCACTATGCCGGCTCGGTCATCGTCAACGAGGGCAACAGCCGCTTCTTCGAGCCCGCGCCCGGCCGCACCTGGCTGCTGGGCCTGAACGCCGGCTACACCTTCTGAGGCCGGCGCCCGCCCTGGTCACAATCGCATCCAGGAGACTGTGATGCGACTGACCGCGATGACCGACTATGCCCTGCGGCTGCTGATGCACCTGGGGCAGCACCCGCAGCGCCTGTGCACCATTGCCGAGGTGGCGCAGGTGCACGGCATCTCGCAGGCCCACCTGATGAAAATCACCCACCTGCTGAGCCAGCAGGGCTGGGTCACCACGGTGCGCGGCAAGGGCGGGGGGATGCGGCTGGCACGGGCGCCGCAGGACATCGTGCTCGGCGCCCTGGTGCGCTCGATCGAGCCGGATTTCCAGTTGGTCGAGTGCATGGGCCCTCCGCACGAACATGGCTGCCTGCTGACCGGTCAATGCCGGCTGGCCGGCGTGTTCGACAGCGCGCTGGCGGCCTTTCTCGCCTGCCTGGATGCGCAGACCCTGGCCGATGTGCTACCCCCCACCCACCCGGCCAAGGCCGGTGTGCGCGTGGCCCTGCCCGTGGCGGGTGCACATCGGCGCTGACTTTCGGCCCGACAGGCCTCAGGGCGCCAGGTGCCGCAGCGGCACGCCCATGTCCTGCCAGTCCTCGGGGTGGCAGGTGAACAGCAGCACCTGGTGGCGCTGCGCGGCATCGAACAGCACCCGCTTCATCTGGGCCAGCCGGCCGGCGTCGCTGTGCACCAGCGCGTCGTCCAGGATCAGCAGCGTGGGCCGGCCGGCCTCGCGCAGCAGATCGGCATAGGCGAAGCGGGCAATCAGGCCCAGCTGCTCGCGCGCGCCGAAGCTCAGCTCGTCCACCGCCCCGGCCTCGGGCTGGCCCTGCGGGCCCGGGCGCAGCAGCTGGCCCGGCGCCAGCGCCTCGGTGATCTCCACCCGCGCCCCCGGCAGCAGCAGCGGCAGGTAGTGCTGCAGGCGCTGCTGCAGCGGCGCCTGCAGTCGGGCCAGCGTGGCCTGGCGCTTGGCATCCAGCGTGCGGCACAGCCAGTCCAGCGCGCGGGCGCGGCGCTGCAGCTCGGCCACGCGCCGGGCCACCCGGGCCTGCTCGCCGGCCAGGGTGTCGCGCTGTTCTTCCAGCCCCAGCGCGCCGGCCTGCTGCAGCGTGGCGGCGCGCACCTGCAGATCGGACGCGCGCTGCTGGTGCTGGCCCAGGCGCTGGCCCACGCTGGCCTGCAGGCGGGCGATGTCCTGGGCCACGATGTCCGGCCGGGCCTCGGCCAGCGCGGCCTGGGCCTGGGCGATGCGCGCGGCCAGCGCCGCCTCCTCGCCCTGCACGGCCAGCAGCTGCTGCTGGGCCTGGGCCTGGCGGGCCTGGCGGGCCGGGTCGTCCAGGGCGGCCTGGGCCGACTGCTGTTCCTGCCGGGCCGTGGCCAGGCGGGACTGGGCCGCCGCCAGCGCGGCCTGGGCCTGGGCCAGGTCTTGCTGGGTGCGCTGCTCGGCCTGGCGTGCGGCGTCCAGCCGGGCTTCGGCGGCCTCGGGGCTCTCGGCCGCCTCGATCGACTCGGTGGTGGCCTCGGCCGGCAGCGGCGCCAGCCGGCCCAGGGCCTGCTCGGTCGCCTCGGCCCGCCCTTCGGCCTGGGCCAGCGCCGCGCGCAAGGCCTCCAGCCCCTGAGGCGCCACATTGGCCAGGGCCTGCTGGGCCAGCTGGTGGCGGGTCTGCCATTCGGCATGGGCCAGGGCGCGGGCCTCGGCCTCGGCCAGGTCGGCCAGGCCCAGACGCTGCAGCGCGGCCTGCAAGGCCGCCTGGGCCTCGGCCTGGGCGGCGGCGCGCGCGGCCAGGTCCTGCCCGCCGGGGGTGATGGTGAGCTCGCCACCGCCCGGCAGGGTCAGCGTGGCCGGTGCGTCCAGCAGCTGCTCGCCCTGGCCTTGCAGGGCCTGGGTGCCTGCGGCCGTGCGCAGGGCCAGCGGCGGGCCCGGCGGCAGGGTGAACTGCAGGCGGGTGGCCACGGCCTGGCGGCGCAGCTCGGCGTCGCGCCAAGCGCGTTCCAGGCCGCGCAGCTGCTGGAGCTGGGTGGCGCCGAAGGGCTGGGCGGCCGGCTGGCGACGCAGTTCGTCCAGCACCGCCTGGGCGGTCTGGGCCTGGTCCAGGGCGGCGCGGCCCTGGGCCAGCTGCGTGCGGGCCTCGTCGCGCTGCCGGGCCAGCAGGGCTCGTTGTTGGGCCTGGCGGGCGCGGTTCAGCGCGTCGCGGGCGGCGGCGCTGGCGGCCTGCGCGGCTTGCCAGGGGGCCTGGGCGGCCCGGGCCGCGGCCTGGGCATCGGCCTCCTGGCGGGTGGCCTCGTCCAGGGCCTGCTGGCGCTGGGCCAGCGCGGCCTGCAGCTGGGTGCCCTGGGCCAGCTGGGTCAGCAGCAGCTCGCGGGTCTGCGCCAGCTGGGTCTGGCGGGCCAGGTCGGTGGCCAGCTGGGCCTGCTGGGCCTGCAGCTCGGTCTGGCGGGCCCGCGCCGCGTCCAGCTGGGCCTGCAGGGCCTCCCAGGGGCGGGCAGCCTCGTCGGCGGCATGCTGCTGGCGCAGCGCGGCCAGCTCGTCCACCTGCTGGCGGTAGGCCTGGATCTGGCGGTCCAGCGCCTCGCGCTCGGCGGCCAGGGCCTCGCCCTGCCTGATCAGCTGGGCGAGCTCGCCGGTGGGGGCGCCGCCCTTGGGAGTCAGCAGCAACTGGCGCTGGGCGCGCAACCGTTCCAGCAGTTCGTCGCCGCCGCTGGCGGCCAGGGCGCCGCCGGCCTGGCCAGCCTGACCAGCCAGGGCGTCGTGCAGGTAGTCGCGCGCGGGGTCCACATCCAGGCGCTGGCCCTCGCCCTGCTCCACCCACAGCAGGCCGGGGATGCCCCAGTTCTGCGGCTTGCTCTCGCCCTTGAGGGCGTAGGAGAAGCCGAAGCGCTGGGCCAGCCAGTCCTCGGCCTCGGCGCCTTCGTGGCGCTGGCCGGCCCACTGCAGCTCGCAGCGCTTGCGGGCCAGGAAGGTCTTGCGCAGCTGGCCGGCCTGGCCGTCGAGCAGGAAGTCCAGCTCGATGGTGGGCGCGGCGGCGCTGTCGCCGTGCGGGCGCAGGTGCTCGGCCGCGTTGGAGCGGTGGCGTTCGAAGAAGGCGGCGCGGAGGGCCCGCACCAGGGTGCTCTTGCCGGCCTCGTTGGGGCCGGCCAGGATGTTCAGGCCCGGCGTCAGGCCGGCCAGTTCGAAGGGCTGGCGGAAGCGCCGCAGCTGCTCGACGCGCAGGCGGGTGAGTTGCAGCGTCATCTCAGCGTCCCTCCCCGCCAGAGGCACCGGCCGCCGGCCGGGCCAGCAGCTCGGCGGCCAGCAGGGCCAGCGCGTCCTGCGCGGTTTCGCGGGCGGCCTCGTCCAGGCCCGGGGCGGCCAGGGTCTGGCGCAGCTCGGCCAGCACCTCGCCCAGGTAGCCGTCGGCCTGCAGGGCGGCCAGGTCCTCCTCGGTGGGCTGCAGGCGCAGCGCACCCAGGTCGGCCTGCAGGTGCCGGGCCTGGGCCTCGGCCCGGGCCAGGGCGGCCTGTAGCCGCTGCAGGCCGGCCAGGTCGGTGGCGCCGCTCACGCTCAGGTCGATCACGTCCTGCGGGCCCAGGGCGTCCAGCCGGGCCAGCAGGGCGTCCAGGTCGCTGGGCACCTGCAGGGCCACCGGCCAGGCGGCCCAGCGGAACTGGCCCACTGGCAACGGCGTGATCCGCGGCTCGGCGCCGGGTGCGTCGATCTCCACCAGCAGGGCCTGACCGGCCTCGGCCGAGCGGAAGCGGTCGGGCTCGGGCGTGCCGCTGTAGGCCAGGCGGGGGCTGACGATCTTGCAGCCGTGCCAGTCGCCCAGGGCCAGGTAGTCCAGCCGGGCGGTCCGGGGTCGGTCCGGGGCGATGGGGTTGGGCGCGTCGATGTCCTCGGCCAGCAGGCCCTGCACGCTGCCGTGGGCCAGGCCGATGCGCAGCAGGCCGGCGGGCGTCTCGGCGCTGTCGAACCACTGGGTGGTGTCGGCGAAGGTGTGGCGCTGGGTCAGCGGCGCGGGCAGCACCGCAAAGCCAGCATCCGGGAAGACCCGCACTTCGGGCGTGAGAAGCAGATGAATGTTCGGTGACAGCACGCCCATCCGTTCGGCCCGGGTCCAGACGCTTTCCGTCAAGGCGGCGTCATGGTTGCCCGGCAGCAGCAGCCAGGGGCCGCGGTAGCCGGCCATGGCGTTGAACAGCCGGCGCACGGTGCGCTCGCTGACGGTCTGGGCGTCGAAGACGTCGCCGGCCACCAGCACGGCGTCGACGCAGTGCGTGGTGGCCAGGGCCGCCAGGCGCTCGACGGCACTCAGCCGCGCCTCGGCCAGGGGGACGGCGTTGTCGGCATGCAACGTCTGGAACAGGCGGCCGATCTGCCAGTCGGCGGTGTGGACAAAGCGTGACAAATGAACGGGCTCCGGGCTGAAACGCCCCTCAACATAACTTCACAGAGGACGAAACAAGGGTCAGCGGAGGATTCTCGATGGTCAGGGGCTCAGGCCCTGAGCCAGCAGGAGGGGGTGAGACCCAACGTGTCAGGCAAATTCCTACATCCGCTTTGGGGATGAGCCGACTCGGAAGTGGTCAAGTCGCTTCTACAGTGGAACCATCGAGCTCTGCAGTACTCCCTCGATTTGACACCACGAACACAAACCGACCGCCAACCGCCACAGGAGACCGCCATGACTCTGCCCGCGAACCGCCCCGATACCGCTCCGGCCGCGCCCAAGATGCAGCGGCGCTGGTGGTCCCGCAGCAAGCCGGTGGTCGTCGGACCGGCCGACAGCACCGAGTTCGAGCTGGGCTACGAGTCGGCTCAGCCCTGGCTGTTGGGCGCCGATCTGGCCGATGCGGCCCCGCAGATCGAGTTGCCGCGCTGAACCCGGGCTGATCCGCTTCTGAACTGTTTCCCGCGAGGGGGCCGGTGCGTCATGCACCGGCCCCCTCGCGTTTTGGGGTATCCCCTGCGGCGGGCCGGTTATCCTGCGTGCCATGTACGCCGACTTTTTCGGGCTGAAGCAGGCGCCCTTCTCGATCGCCCCCGACCCGCACTACCTGTTCATGAGCGAGCGCCACCGCGAGGCGCTGGCCCACTTGCTCTACGGGCTGGACGGCGGGGGCGGCTTCGTGCTGCTGACCGGCGAGATCGGCGCAGGCAAGACCACCGTCTGCCGCTGCTTCCTGGAGCAGGTGCCGGCCCACTGCCAGGTGGCCTACATCTTCAACCCCAAGCTCAGCGTGCTGGAGCTGCTGCGCACCGTGTGCGACGAGTTCCACGTCGCGGTGCCGGCCGCCGCACAGACGGTCAAGGACTACGTCGACCCGCTCAACGCCTTCCTGCTGGGCCTGCACGCGGCCGGGCGCAACGCGGTGCTGATCATCGACGAGGCCCAGAACCTGTCGGCCGACGTGCTGGAACAGCTGCGCCTGCTGACCAACCTGGAAACCAACGAACGCAAGCTGCTGCAGATCATCCTGATCGGCCAACCCGAGCTGCGCAGCATGCTGGCCCGGCACGAACTGGAACAGCTGGCCCAGCGGGTCATCGCCCGCTTCCACCTGGAGGCCCTGTCCGAACCGGAAACCGGCCAGTACATCCAGCACCGCCTGCGGGTGGCCGGCCTGGCCGGCCCGGTGCCCTTCACCCCGGCCGCCGTGCGCCGCATCCACCAGATCACCCGGGGCGTGCCGCGGCGCATCAACCTGCTGTGCGACCGCGCCATGCTGGGCGCCTATGCCACCGGCACCCGGGCCATCGGCCCGGACATCGTCCTCCAGGCCGCCCGCGAGGTGTTCGACCACGCCCGGCCCGCCCCTGAGCCTCCCCGGCGCCGAGCCCAGGCCCTGGGCCTGGCCCTGCTGGGGAGTGCGCTGCTGGGCGCCGGCCTGCTCTGGGCCTGGCAGCGGGCCCAGGCGCCGGCGGCCGTTGCGCCCCACGCACCGGCATCCACCGCTGCCCCGGCCCTGGCCGCCAGCCGGGCCGTGTCCGCCTCCGCGGCAGCGGTGTCTGCCGCCGCCATCGCATCGGCCGCAGCGTCCACCGCTTCCGTCCCTCCGCCCTTGGTGCACCTGGCCGAGCTGCCAGCCGACAGCGCCCGCACGGCCTGGGACGGCCTGCTGCGGCAATGGGATCTGGCCCCGGTCAATGGCGAATCGGCCTGCGACACCGCGGCCCGGCACGGCCTGGGCTGCCACCTGGCGCCCAGCGGCAGCCTGGACCTGCTGGCCAGCCTGGACCGGCCGGCCGTGCTCACCCTGCATCCCCCCGGTCGGCCTGAGACAGCGGTGCTGCTGACCGGACTGGACGCGGCGGACGCCACGGTGACACTCGATGGCCAAGCCCGCCGCCTGCCACTGGGCGAGCTGGCCCTGGCCTGGCAGGGCGAGTTCGGCGTGCTCTGGCGCCTGCCGGAAGGCTATGCCCCCGGCAGTGCCCGCAGCCCCGCTTTCAGCCATTGGCTGGACACCCAGCTGACAGCCGCCCTGCCCGCGGCGGCAGCCAGCAGCCCGCTGAACACGCGCCTGCGGGCCTTCCAGATCCGCCACGGCCTGAAGCCGGACGCGCTGGTGGGCCCGGTCACCCTGATGCAGCTGAACCGGGCGGCCGGCGCCGCCGAGCCCACCCTGTCTCACCCCAAGCCCTGAGCCATGTCCTACATCCTTGATGCCCTGCGCCGGGCGGACGCCGAGCGCGAACGCGAGCGCCAGCCCGTGCCCGGGCTGCACAGCCAGGGCGGCAGCCCGTCACCGGCCGCCCCCGCGCCAGTGGCCGCGCCCTGGTGGCCCTGGGCCCTGGGCGCCGTGCTGATGGTGGGCAGCGGCCTGGCCGCCGGCTGGTGGTGGACCCGCGCCCCATCGCCTCCCACCCCCGTTCCCGCACCCGTTCCCGCGCCGGAAGGCACCGCGCCCCGGACGCAAGCGTTGCCAACGGCCGCCCCCACGACACCGGCCCCTGCACCGGTCCCGGTGCCGCCGCCAGCCCGCCAGACCACGGAGGGACCCACGCCCACGCCGCCCCCGGTGCGCCCGGCCTCCGCCGTCGCAGTGCCCACCCCGGCCCCGAAGCCCGCGGCGCCCAGCCCGTCACCTGCACCGATACCCGCCCCCACACCGACGCCATTGCCCATGCCGGCCACGGCCGCACCGGCGGTGGCGCCGATCCAGGAGGCCAGCGCCGCCCTCAAGCGCGAGGTGGCCAAGCTGTCCATCAGCGGCTCGGTGTATTCGGACGACCCGGCCAGCCGCTTTGTGATCGTGCACGGGGACGTGGTGCACGAAGGTGCCACGCTGGGCCCGGACCTGGTGCTCGAGCAGATCCGCCCGCATGAACTGGTGCTGCGCTACAAGGGGCAGCGCATGCACCACCCCCTGTGAGGGGCGGTCCCGCCGGGGCTCACCCCAGCGGGACGTAGGCCGAGGCGGTGAATTCCACCGGGTCCTGGCCGTCGGAGGTCAGCAGGCCGCCGGCCACCAGGGCCTGCACGCTCATCGGGCGGGCGAAGAAGAAGCCCTGCAGTTCGTCGCAGCCCAGCGCCAGCAGCACCTCGGCCTGGTCACGCGTCTCCACCCCCTCGGCCACCACCGTCAGGCGCAGGGCCCGGGCCAGGTGGATGATGGCGTCCACCACCGCGCGGGCGTCGGCACTGGTCTCCAGGTCCTGCACGAAGCTGCGGTCGATCTTCAGCTCCTGGGGCCGCAGCTTGCAGAGGTAGGACAGGCTGGAATAGCCGGTGCCGAAGTCGTCGATCGACAGCTTCACGCCGGCGCGCGCCAGCCCCGCCAGCATGGCCTGGGTGGCCGCCGTGTCCTCCATGGCCACCGACTCGGTGATCTCGCAGGTCAGCTGCTCGGCGGCCACGCCATGCTCGCGCAGCGCGGCCTCGATCTGCTCGACCACATGGCCCTGGCGCACCTGGTGCACCGAGAGATTGACCGAAACCCGCAGCCGCAGCCCCTGACGTGACCAAACCCCAAGCTGCCGGCAGGCCTCGCGGATCACCCAGCCGCCCAGGGCATTGATCAGCCCGAAGCGCTCGGCCACCGGGATGAACTGCCCCGGCCCGAGCAGGCCGTGGCGGGGGTGCTGCCAGCGCACCAAAGCCTCCAGGCTGCGGATCTGGCCGTTGCCGGCGTCCACCTTCGGTTGGTAGTGCAGCAGCAGTTCGTTGCGCTGCAGCGCGGCGCGCAGGTCTTCCTGCAGTTCGATCTGGGCCCGCACGTCGGCGCCCATGGCCTGGTCGAACAAGGCCCAGCCCCCGCCGCCGGCCCGCTTGGCCTGGTGCATGGCCGCCTCGGCATGGGACAGCAGACGGTCGCGCCGGCCATGGTCCGGGTAGATGACGATGCCGATGCTGCACGACAGGGTGAGCGGCCGCTCGCCCAGGTCCACCGGCTGGCCCACCGCCTCCTGCACCCGCTGCGCCACGGCCAGGGCATCGGCCTCGCCGGCCATGTCCTCCAGCAGCAGCACGAACTGGTCGGCGCCGACGCGGGACACCGAGTCGGCGTCGCGCAGGCAGCCGCGCAGCCGCAGCGCCATCTCCTTGAGCACCCGGTCCCCGGTGCCATGGCCGAAGCTGTCGTTGATGGCCGCGAAGCCGTCCAGATCCACGAACAGCAGGGCCAGGCGGGCCTGGGCCATGCCGGCTCGCCGGCCTTCGTTGGCGCGGTCGGCGCGGTCCACCGCGTGACCCAGCCGGTCTTCCAGCAGCATCCGGTTGGGCACCCCCGTGAGCGGGTCGGCCAGCGCCACCTGGGCCAGCTGACCATTGGCATGGTGCAACGAACGGGCCAGGCGCTGGGCCTTGGCGCTCAAGCGGGCATCGAGCACCGAGGTGAACAGCGAAATCAGCAGCAGCACGCCGGTGGCGGCGCCCACCCACCAACCCAGGCTCTGGCCCCCCAGGCCGTCGCCGCTGAGACAAATGGCATCCGACGGGAACCGCGCTGCGGCCATGCCGCTGTAGTGCATGCCGGCGATGGCCGCGCCCATGACCAGGGCCGCCGCGCCCTGGGCCAGACGGAACTGGGCGCCGCGCAGGCCCCGCATCCAGAAAAAGATCAGGAGCGCCGCGGCCGAAGCCCCGCAGGCGATCACGGCCGACAGGGCCGCCCAGGCAGGGTCGATCTGGAGGGCCGGCACCAGCTCGATCGCCAGCATGCCGGTGTAATGCATGGTGCAGATGCCCGCGCCCATGGCCAGTGCGCCGCCGCCCAGCAGCAGCGCGTCCAGGCGCTCACGGGTGGCGATGTACAGCGCCAGCGCGGACGTGGCCACCGCGGCCGCCCAGGACAGCAGGGTGATGCCGGGCCGGTAGCCGATCTCGATGGGCAACTGCATGGCCAGCATGCCCACGAAGTGCATGGCCCAGATGCCCGAGCCCATCACCAACGCCCCCGCCCCCACCCAACCGACCGAGGCCATGCGGTCGTGGGCGCGCACCCGGCTCGCCAGGTCCAGGCTCACATAGGATGCAAAGGCGGCAATCAGAATGGACAAGGCCACCGTGCCGGGGTGGTAGACAGGCTGCATGCGAAGGCCGGAAGGGATCAGGAACAGCGCGGATCTCGCACTGTGTCAGGTCGAGGCCTTGTTTTCGGTCGAGTCCCGGCCAGCTTGAACCTCTGCACCGTGCCGCCATGGACAAATTCACGCCTCTGTCAGCCCCCGACCACCATCTGGACAGCCCCGAGGCGGTCGCCCGCCGGCTCCAGGTGGACCCAGCACAGGGCCTGGCCATGGACGAGGTGCAGCGCCGCCAGGCCCGCCATGGCCCCAACCGCCTGGCCGAAGCCGCCCCGCGGCCCTGGTGGATGCGCCTGCTGACCCCCCTGCTCGACACCATGACGCTGGTGCTGCTGGCCGCGGCCCTGGTGTCGGGCCTGATCGGCGACCTGGCCGACACGGTGGTGATCGCCGTCATCGTGGTGCTCAACACGGTGATCTCCGCGGTGCAGGAGTGGCAGGCCGACCAGGCCCTGGCCGCCCTGCAGCGCCTGGCCACCCACGACGCCCAGGTGCGCCGCGACGGCCAGGTGGGGCCGGTGCCGGCGGATCAGCTGGTGCCGGGCGACGTGGTGCTGCTGGAGGCGGGCGACCAGGTGCCCGCCGACCTGCGCCTGCACCAGGTGGCTCAGCTGCGGACCGATGAATCCGCCCTGACGGGGGAATCGCAGGCCGTGGACAAGCAGCCCGCCGCCCTGCCCCCGCCCGCCGAGGGCCAGGCCCATGCGCTGGGCGAACGCAACAACATGGCCTGGAAGGGCACCCTGGTCACCCACGGACGGGCCACCGGCCTGGTGGTGGCCACCGGCGCCGGCACGGAGCTGGGTCGCATCGCCGGCCTGCTGGCCCAGGCCGAGCGCCGCAGCACGCCCCTGCAGCAGCGGCTGACCGCCTTCGGCCGGCGGCTGTCGATGGGGGTGCTGGGCCTGTGCGCGGTGGTCTTCGCCATCGGCGTGCTGCGCGGCGAGCCGGTGCTGCTGATGGGGCTGACCGCCATCAGCCTGGCGGTGGCCGCCATCCCGGAGGCCCTGCCTGCGGTGGTCACCGTGCTGCTGGCCCTGGGGGCGCGCCGCCTGGTGCGGGTGCAGGCCCTGGTGCGCCAGCTGCCGGCGGTGGAGACGCTGGGCTCGGTCACCACGATCTGTTCGGACAAGACCGGCACCCTCACCCGCAACCGGATGCAGGTGGAGGTCTGGCGGTCGGCCCACCCGGCCGGGGACGCCCTGCTGCGCGAGGCCGCCCTGCGCTGCAACGACGCGCGGGCCCACCCGCAGGGCTGGCAGGGCGAACCCACCGAAGTGGCGCTGGCGGAGTGGGCCGGCCCCACTGGGGACAGCCCCCCGGCCGCGCCCCGCCTGCGCGAATGGCCCTTCGACGCCGAGCGCCGGCGCATGAGCACCCTGACACCGGCCACCTCCGCTGCGGACGAGGCTGCCGCCTGGCTGTGGGTCAAGGGCGCCCCGGAAACCCTGCTGCCCCGCTGCACCCAGGCCCCCAGCCCCTGGCTGGCCCAGGCCGAGGCCCTGGCCGGCCAGGGCATGCGGGTGCTGGCCCTGGCCCGCCGCCGCCTGGACCCGCAGACCCTGGCCACCCAGGCCGGCGCCGACGAGGTCGAACGCGACTTGACCCTGCTGGGCCTGGTGGGCCTGATGGACCCGCCGCGGCCCGAGGCCGCCGCCGCCGTGGCCGAATGCCGGGCCGCCGGCATCCGACCGGTGATGATCACCGGCGACCACCCCGGCACCGCGCGCGCCATCGCCCAGGCGGTGGGCATCGTGGACGACGCGCAGGCCCCGGTGCTGACCGGCGCCGAGCTGGCCCGGATGGACGACGCCCTGCTGGGCGCGCGGGTGGCCGAGGTGGCGGTCTATGCCCGCATGGACCCGGCGCAGAAGATCCGCATCGTGCAGGCCCTGCAGGCGCGCGGCGAGTTCGTCGCAATGACCGGCGACGGCGTCAACGACGCCCCCGCGCTCAAGGCCGCCGACATCGGCGTGGCCATGGGTCTGGGCGGCACCGACGTGGCCCGCGAGGCCAGCAGCCTGGTGCTGCTGGACGACCACTTCGCCACCATCGTGGCCGCAGTGCGCGAGGGCCGGCGCATCTTCGACAACATCCGCAAGTTCATCCGCTACGCGCTGACCGGCAACTCCGGCGAGATCTGGGTGCTGTTTCTGGCCCCGCTGCTGGGCCTGCCGGTGCCGCTGCTGCCCATCCACATCCTGTGGGTGAACCTGGTGACCGACGGCCTGCCCGGCCTGGCCCTGGCCGGCGAACCCGCCGAGCGCGGGGTGATGCAACGCCCGCCCCGCCCCCCCACCGAAAGCATCTTCGCCCACGGCCTGTGGCAGCACGCCCTGTGGGTGGGCCTGCTGATCGGCGGCCTGTGCCTGGCCCTGCAGGCCTGGGCCCTGCAGGTGGGCGACACGCACTGGCAAAGCATGGTCTTCACCGCGCTGACCCTGACCCAGATGGCCCACCTGCTGGCCATCCGCTCCGAGACCGAGCCGCTGTGGCGCCTGGGCCTGGGCAGCAACCGCCCGTTGCTGGGGGCCGTGCTGCTGAGCGTGGCCCTGCAGCTGGCCACGCTCTATGTGCCGGCCCTGCAGGCCATCTTCCACACCCAAGCCCTGGACGCCGCCGAACTGGGCCTGTGCTTTGCCGCCGCGGGCCTGGTCTGGGCGGTGGTGGAGGTGGAGAAGGCCTGGCGGCGACGGACCGCCCGAAGCCAGCCGCCGACTCAGAACCGGTAGGCCAGCCCGAGCAACACCGTCGAGCGCACCCGGTCCCCCGTCGACAGCGGGCTGCGGCGGATGGCGTCATCCAGGAACTGCGCGCGCCAGTAGGCATGCAACTCAATCCGGTCCGTGAGCGGCGTCTCCACCAGCAGCCCCAGGTGCGGGTTCAGGGCGGCCCCGGGCCGGTAGGCCGGGCCGACCGTCGCCAGATCCGACCCCGAGACGCCCGCGTAGTACCGGACGTAGGCGGCATCCTCGAACTCCAGACCGAGTTCGGGAAAGAGCGTGGTCCGCCCCAGGCGGAACCGGGCCAGGTAGCGGGCCTGCACGATCAGCCCGCCGGAGGGGCCGAGGTCCCCCAGGACGTTCAGACCGAATGCGCCGACCGGCGTCACCTGCAGCGTGCCCAGGCCCAGGGGGATCGCGTCATCGCGCCGGCGCAGGCCCGACACCCGGTAGCCATCGCCACGGTACTGGCCCACGAGCTCCAGCGCACCATCGCCCAGCGGCGCCAACTGCACACCGAAGGTGTCGATGCGTGCGAAGACCGGGCCCCAGGTGAAATTCAGGTAGGGCATGGGATCGGTGCTCGTGCGAACACCCCGGATGTCGTGCGGCGACCGGACCGCCCCAATGCCGACATCCCCGGACAGGTCGGCGGCCCCCGCCGCCCCGGCCAGGGCCAGCGTCGCCACACCGGCCCACACCCTCACCCGACGCAGGAAGGTCCGAACAGGCGCGCTCACCAGAGATCCTTCCCGCGCTTCCACGCCATCCCGCCCGCCCAGGCCACCCACAGCGGCACCACGATCATGTAGACGTTCAGGGCGTTGTCGGCCAGCCCCCGCAGCGAGAACAGCTCGCCCACGCCCGACAGCACCGAGCCCAGCGCGCCGATGAAGCCCACCACGGCGAAGGCCTTGTGGTCGCGCCAGGTCAGCGCGCTGACACAGGCGCCCCAGACGCCCACCAGCAGGTACTCCACCCGCCCCCACAGGCCGGTGTAGACCAGCTGGGTGACCAGCTTGAACTGCTCGGTGAGGATCTGCAGCCGCGCCGGGTCCTGGCCGCTTGGACGTGATCCCGGATCAGGCTGGGCCACAGCACGGACAGGATGCCGCCGCCCAGCGCCCCGGTGAGGATGTAGAGCAGCATGCAGACAGTGGCCACGGCCATCACGAAGGGGTTGCGCTCGCGCAGCCAGTGCCAGAGGTAAAGCGTCGCCGGGATCATCAGCAGGTAGAAGCCGAAGATGTCGCACAGCATCGCCCCCTCGATCAGATCGGCCTTCTCCAGGCTGGCCCGCCGCAGCTGGTTGAGCGGATCGGTCATCGCATCCAGGTCGAAATCGACCGTGCGCAGGGCCAGGTACAGACAGGCGAAGCCCAGGAGAACGCCCAGCCAGGTGATGAGGGCCACCGCGCGCGGGTACAGCGGCGGCGAGGAGAGTTGTGTCGGAGTCATGCCAGGGTCAAAAGGAGAGACAGGAAGCCAGGGAAACAAGGAGATGCAGGTCAGCGGTGCACGCCAGACGCCGGGCCGGCGTCTCAGGGCTGGGCCAGGGCACGGGCCAGCGCATCGATGTCCTGATCGCTCAGGCTGCGGCTGACCGCCTGCATCTGCCCGGACGGATCGACGCGGTCGCCGGCGCGGAAGGCACGCAGCTGGCGCGCCAGATAGCCCGGCGACTGCCCGGCCAGGCGCGGCGCGGCCACGGGGCCGGTGGCGGACGTCGCGCTGCCGCCCTGCAGCTGGGCGCCATGGCAGGCGGTGCAGGATGCGAGCTGCGGCAGCAGGACCATGGCGCGGCCCGGCGTCAGCCCGGCCTCCGAGGCCGAGAAGTAGGCCACCAGGGCATGGATCTGGGCCTCGCTCAGGGACGCGGCCAGGGGCTCCATCTGCGGGTTGCGGCGCTCACCGCTGGCGAAGCGCCGCAGCTGGGCCTCGAGGTAGGCCGCGGGCTGACCGGCCAGGCGCGGATAGGCGGGGTTGAGACTGGCGCCACCGAAGCCATGGCAGCCCACGCAGGCCTGGGCCCAGGCACTGGCCTGCGGTCCGCGCGCGGCCACCTGGGCGGCCTCCCGGTCCAGCGCCTGCTTGAACTGCCACAGGCCCCAGACGTCCCGGCCCCAGTAGAGCCCGGCCCCCAGGGCCAGGGCCAACAACAGCAGCCACAGGCGCGAGATGCGGCCGCGCATCGAAGTCCGAGAGGCGTTCATGCCGACACCTCCCGCCCGGCAAGGCGGGACTGAAGGGCCTGCAGGGCCACCAGCGCCGCGGTGTGGCCGGAGCGCACCGCGCCGTCCATGTAGCCGTACCAGAGGTCGGCCGTTTCCGTGCCGGACCAGATGAGCGAGCCCAGGTTGCGGGTCAGGGCCGGCATCAGGCCGCTGGTGAGAAAGCCCGGCGCCATCGGCGACACGCAGCTCAGGGTGTAGGGCTCCTGTCCCCAGTCCTGCAGATGGAACTCCAGCGGCGCGAGGAAGCGCTTGTCCTGCATCGCCTCGGCGTAGATCGTGGCCAGCCGCTGTCGGGCCGCCGCAGGGTCGCCCGGCATCTCGCCGATGCGCACGAAGGCGTTGATCACGCCCAGGCGCTGGTCGGGCGGCGAGTTGTCGTAGGACCAGATGACCGGCCCGTCCACGCAGCCGATCTGGCCGTTGTAGCCCTTGGCGAACCAGAAGGGCTCGGGGTAGACCATGGCCGTCTTGGCGAAGGGCCCGTGGGTGGGCCACAGGCGTTGCAGGCGCTGCCGGTCGGCAGGCAGCGCGGGCTCGAAGGCCAGCCGGTGGCACAGCGAGGGCGACAGCGCCACGATCACCCGGCGGGCGCGGAACACGCCCTGGGGCGTGTGCACCTCGGTGACGGGCTGGTCCCAGTGGGCGATGCGCGTCACCGGCGTCTTCAGGCGCACGAAGTCCTTCAAGGCCTCGGCCATCCGAATGCTCAAGCGCTGCGAGCCGCCGATGAAGCGCGTCTCCTGTGCCGCATCCTTCTGGCCCTCCAGCGTCTGGAAGCCGCCGGCATAGCGGATCAGCGAGAGGTATTGCAGCAGGGACACCTGGGCCAGCGAGGTCCCCATGGTGAGCACCGAGGCGAACTGCCAGGTCAGCATGTCCTGCTCGCTCACGTGGCGACGGGCCAGCCAGTCGGCCATGCTCAGCTTGTCCAGCGCCGCCGCCTCGGGCGCGGCCCAGGGCCGCACGGGGCGCAGGCTGCGCGCCAGCGCATCCACCTCGGCCACGAGCGTGGGGTCCATGTCCACCTGGCCGTGGGTGTCCTCGACCACCCTCCCCTGCCCCATGCAGTACACCCCGCGCCCGCGGTAGTCGGACTTGAAGGTGCCGATCTCCAGCTCGCGGGCCAGGTCGGCCACGGCGGTCTGGCCCGGCCCGATCCACTGCCCGCCCGCCTCGCTGATCTGACCATCGCGCAGCTGGTGGTTGAGGGTGCGCCCGCCCACCCGGTCCCGCGCTTCGAGCACCAGGAAGCGGCGATTGCCGGCTCGGTGCAGGTCGCGCGCGGCCGTCAGGCCGGCCAGACCGGCGCCGATGATCAGCACATCCAGCACCTCGCCGTCGCCATCGCCCTGGGTGGCCGGCCGAGGGCCCGCCCCCGCGGGGGCGGTGGCCGCCAGGCCCGAGGCCAACACGGCGGCCCCTTGCAGCCAGCGGCGGCGGCCGGTGTCGGGTGGCTCTACCGCGGGGTGGGCCCGGGGTCCTGCTGTGTCAGCGCCCATTGCGCATCTCCTCGGTTGCGTGCGTCGTTCGCCATTCTTCCGAGGGGGGCGGCGCCGGGCACGGTCCGTGGCCGCCAGAAACCGGTCAATCGGCGCCAGCCGACAGGGGCGCCCGCGGCGGGCGGCCGGTCCAGCGCTGGTAGGCCCGCCGGAAGTTGCTGGGGTCGGAGAAGCCCACCGCCGCGGCCACATCGGCCACCCGGGCCGCGCGGCGGGCCAGCAAGGCATCGGCCTGCTCGCGGCGCAGCTGGTCGAGCAGGCCCTGGAAGCTCACGCCCTGCTCGCCCAGGCGCCGGGTGGCGGTGCGGCAGCTCAGGTTCAGGGCCTGCGCCAGGTCACCCAGGGTGACCGGCTGCTGCAGCTGGGTCCGCAAAAAGGTGGTCGCGGCCACCAGAAAGTCGCTCTGGGGCGGCGCGGGCACCAGCAGCCGGTCGAGCTGCCCGCGCAGCAAGGCCCCGGCCAGCGGATCGTGCACCGGCAGGGTGTGCTCCAGCCAGTCCAGGTCACAGCTCAGCCGATGGGCCGGGGCGTCGAAGCGGACCGGGCACTGGAAGGCGGCGGCGTACTCGGCCGCATGCGCCGGGGCGGGATAGGCCAGCGTCAGCGCCGCCGGACGGAACTGCGGCCCGATCAGGCTGCGGACCACCGCCACGATGCTGGCAAAGCTCTCCTCCACCAGGAAGACGATCAGGTCCGGGTCGTCGAAGCGCGGCCGCTGCTCGATGACGAAGTGCGCCCCCTCGCGGTGGGAGACATGGTCCAGCGCCGCGCCGGCCGCCAGCTGATGCTGCAGCCCGTACTGCGCCGCCTCGCCCACGGTACGGCAGGTGAGCATGCCGACACCGGCCAGGCCCCAGCTCAGCGGGGTCTGCTGCAGGCCGACCGACAGGCCCGAGACACGGTGGCCCACGGCCCGCTGGAAGCGGCGGATCAGCGCCCCCGTCTGGCGGTAGGACAGGCGCAGCTCGGGCCGCTGCTGCAGATCGCTGGGCTCGAAGCCCAGGCCGCGGCACAGGCGCTGCCCGTCCACGCCATGGCGCTGTGCGCAGCGCAGGACGGCGCGGGCCAGGCTGGGCGAGAACACGGCCGCCCCGGGGTCGGGCCGGTCCGCGGGCCTTGCCGGGTCCGGCATCACATGCCCCCGCCCACCAGGGCCGAGCCCGGCTGCACGCCCTCGCAGCCCGTGGGCACCTCGGTGACGCGGGTGAAGATCTCGGTCTCGCCGTTGACCTCGCTGCCCACGTAGGCGCGCACATGCACATGGCCATCCTTGAGCCGCAGCTTGGCGTTGTAGGCCTTGCGCTTGCGGGTGTCGAAGGCCCAGCCGTCCTTCCAGACGCCGTTGTCGAAGCGGGCCGCTTCGAAGATCTTGCGGTTGCAGTCCACCGGAGAGGTCCGGTTCGGCTTGCCGACCTCGGACTCCCAGACGATCACGCCGCACAGCCCGGTGGGCGGGCCGCCGTGGTAGATGGCGCAGCGCTGCAGCTGGATGACGGCGTCGCCCTGGGCGGTGCGCCAGGTGCCGAGGAAGTCGTCCCCGCTGTCGGCCGCGCGCAGCGCGGGGCTCAGCGACAGGGTCAGCGCCAGGACGGCAGCGGTGCGGGCGATGGGCATGGGAGACCTCTCCTTCAGTGTTCAGCGCCGCGGGCGGCCAGGCCGACCGTCGGGCCCACCTGCTCGCGCGGCAGGTCCGGCAGCTCCTTGCGCAGAATCCAGCTGGTGATCCCCTTGGGCAGCAGCTGGGCCAGGCGGGTCAGCCAGCCGGTGGACCAGGGGAAGCGGGTGTCCATGCGTTCGCGCCGCAGCGCCCGCACGATGTGGGCCACCGCCTGGGCTTCGGAAATCTCCATGGGCGCGGGCATGCCGTCGTGGGCCGTGGCCTCGGTGGCCACGAAGCCGGGGTAGACCGAGGCGAAGCGGATGCCGTAGGCCCCGAACTCGATCCGGCAGGTGTCGATGAGCAGGGGCAGCGCCCCCTTGGCCGCCGAATACGGCCCCTGCAGCGGCACGCCCAGAAAGCCCGCCAGCGAGTTGGTCTGCGCCACCAGGCCGCCGCCCTGACGCACCATCTGCCGCAGCACGGGGAAGAGGTAGTTCACCGCCACGTCGTAGTTGCCGCGCATGCAGGCGGCCACCTCGCGTGCGCCCAGGGTGCGCATGTCCAGGGCCGGCGCACCGCCGGCATTGAGCACCAGCAGATCGATGCGGCCGAAGGCCTGCACGCAGGCCTGCACCGCCTGCTCGGCGGCCGCCGGGTCCTGCGCGTCGGCGGCCAGCGCCAGCCCCTGCGCGCCCCGTGCCCGCATCTGCGCCACCAGGGCGTCCAGCCGCTCTTGCCGCCGGGCGGTGACCGCCACGCGCGCACCCTCGGCCGCCAGCCGCAGGGCCAGCGCGTGGCCGATGCCCGACGACGCGCCCACGATCAACACCGCCTTGCCAGCGAACTCCATGGGGGTCTCCTCAGGCCCGTGCCGCGGGGATGGCGCGCTGCGCGGCCCAGCTGCGGTAATGGTCGACCAGGGTCTCGCGCACCGGTCGGTAGACGATGCCCAGCTCCGCGATGCTGCGGTGGTTGTCCACCGCGAAGCGGATGCCCAGGTGCTTGCGGATGTAGTCCTGCGTGAGCCCGAAGAGGGGACCGATCAGGCGCACCAGCAGGTCGGGGATCTGGTGCCGGGGCAGCAGCCAGGGCCGGTGATGGACCTCGCGCAGCAGCTTCGAAATGTCCACGAAGGACAGCATCTGGCGCTCGGCCAGGATGTAACGGCCATGGGCTTCTTCCCGGCGCGCGGCCTGCACATGGGCCTGGGCCACCTCGCGCACGTCCACCGTGGTCAGGCTCAGGTCGGGCATGCCGTAGAAAAAATAGCCCTTGAGCATCTCGTCGAGCAGGAACAGGCTGCCCGACTCGGACCCCGGGGTCAGCGAGGGCCCCAGGATCATGCCGGGGTTGATCGTCACCAGGCGCCAGCGCTGCTGGGCCTCGCACAGCCGCCAGGCCTCCTTCTCGGCCTCGGTCTTGGCGTAGTGGTAGGGGTTGTTGTCCAGCGTGCTGCTGGTGTTGAAGCAGGCCTCGCTGAGCGTGGCGTTCTTCATCTGCAGCACGTCGGCGTAGTCGCCGAAGATGGCGCCCACGGTGGAGGTCATCACCACCCGCCGCACCGAGGGCGTGCGCTCGACGCTGCCCAGCACGTTGCGGGTACCCTGCAGCGCCGGCTCCAGCATCTCGCGCCGGCCGTCCTTGATCTTCTCGGGCAGCATGAACGGCGAGGCCACATGGTGGACCACGCTGCAGTCGGCCATGGCCCGGTCGAAGGAGCCGGGGGCCAGCAGATCGGCCTCGAAGAGCTGCAGCCGTGCGCCATGGCGCTGCTGCAGTTGGCGCAGCGGCCGCAGCTTGAGCTCGTTGCGCAGGCTGCGCACGGTGGCATGCACCGTGTCGCCGGCCTCCAGCAGCTGCTGGACCAGATGGCAGGCCACGAAGCCGCTGCCTCCGGTGACCAGGGAGGTCGTTGGCATGGAGAACATCCTTTCAGGCGGATGGCGGGGTGGAACCGTGGCGGCGCGCGGCCCACAGCACGCCTGCAGACAGCAGTGCGAAACCGCTGCTCAGCAGGGGCACCGGGCTGGCGTCGTCCCCTTGCACGAGGAAGGACGCGGTCAGCGGCCCAAAGGCCGCGCCCAGCAGCTGGGCCGCGGGCACCAGGCCGGCCACCCGGCCGCTGCGGTCGGCCCGGAAGGCCAGGGCGATGTGGAAGGGCAGCATGAACAGCCAGACGAAGCCGAACACGGCGCAGCCCAGCATGAAGTGCAGCGCATGGCCACCCGGCAGCTGGTGCACGCCCAGGGTGATGGCGCCCAGCAGCGCCGAGCAGACCAGCAGCGTGGGCACCGTGGGCAGGCGGCGCACGGCCGTGGTGGCCACGCTGCCGCCCAGCACCTGCATGAACAGCACGCCGGCGATCAAGGACTGCGCGGCCCGGGCATCCAGCCCGGCGGCCTGGCCCAGCGGCTCCAGATAGGCCCAGAAGGCGCCCAGGGCGGCCAGATGGAGCAGGACCGCCGGCAGGGGCAGCATGGTGCGCAGCGACCAGCGAAAACCCGTCACCGAGGGCGGCGACAGCGGCGCCAACCGCGTCGGCTGCGCGAAGGCCAGCGGCAACGCCAGCAGCGTCAGCAGGGCCAGGGTGGCGAAGCCGCCCTGCCAGCCCCAGCGCGGCAGCACCGCGTGGGCCAGCAGCGCGCCCAGGGCGGCCTGCCCCAGGGTCTGCACCACGAAGAAGATGCCGGCCACCCGAGCCGGGTTGGCGCAGCGCACCACCACGCCGGTGGTGCCCCAGACCAGCACGCCCTCGGCCAGGCCGGCCCCCGCGCGCAGCGCGGTCATGCTGCCGTCGCCGGTGGCCTGCAGGCTGAGCAGGTCCAGCCCGGCACCCAGCAGCCCGGCCAGCAGCGTGATCAGGCGCAGGCGCGCCACCGGCAGCAGGGCGTCGCCCAGCGCCACCCCCAGGCCCAGGGCGATGATCTCGGCCATCGCCACCAGGCCCACGCCTTCGAGGCTGACCTGGTGGGCATCGACCAGCTCGCCCAGCAGGATGGGCTGGATGCCCACCATCAGCACGCCGATACAGCCCACCGCCAGGGCCGACACCATCTGGCCCGCGGTGAATTCGGTGGAAGAGACAGTTGACATGGCAAGGGTCCTCGGGTCGTGGCCAGGGGTGATCGCGTCAGGCGGGGCCATGTCAGTAGCCCTTGGCCTCTTCGGGCAGCAGGCCCTGGGCCCAGCGGGCCACGGCCGCGCGCCGGTCCTTGCGCAGCCGGCCATTGGCCACCCGGCGCACCAGCCACGGCAGGGGCCGCACCGGCCCGCCGCTGGCCGCGGCCAGCACATAGGCCTTGGCGCATTTCTCGAACAGTTCGGTGTTCAGCGCCAGGCGGGTGGCCGTCATGGCCAGGCACAGCGGCCGGCCCTGCAGCAGCTGCACCTGGCCGCCGGCCTGCAGCGCACGGGCGGCCTCGGTCAGGTCGGCAGCCGGCGCGCCCATGGGGCCGAGGTGGCGGGCCTGCTCGTCGAAGACCTGCGGCAGCACACCGCCCACATCGGCCAGGCGATGGCCGAAGACACCGCCGCCCCAGGCCACCGCGCCGGCATCGTCACGGTGGCGGTAGACCATGGCGTGCAGGTCCTGCAAGGCATCAGCCGCCGCCGCGGGGCGAGGCTGCGGGTCCCAGCTCACCCGCCGGGGTGCCGCGTCGTCGGCCGCCCCCACCCACATGGCCGGCTGGCCCGGGATTCGCAGGGACAGGCTGGCGCCCGGCCCGTCCAGCAGCCGCTTGGCCTGGAGCCGGTCGCGCAGGGCCAGCCACGGGGTGTGCGAGAGGGGGTCCACCTGGGTGTCGGTCGTCATCGCTGCGGGCCTCCTCAGACCAGCTTGAACACGTCTTCGAAACGGTTCAGGGCATCGTCGATCACGGCGTCGGTGTCGGCCAGGCTGGTGTAGATGCGGCTGCCGGCCAGGGTGATCAGGCCGTGGGCGGTGTAGGCCGCGCCCATGGCCTCCATCATGTGCTTGCGCTGCGTGGCCTCGTTCTTCACACGCAGCAGCTTGAAGATGTTGCTGGTGTCCAGCAGCAGCACGCCCGAGGTCTGCAGGTGCACGATGGAGCCCATGTTGTAGACCACATAGGGCAGGCCCAGGCGATGGATGATGGCTTCCAGGCCCTGGCGCAGCCGGTCACCGGCCCGGCCGGCCACGCCCGCGGCACCAGTGCGCTGCGCTTCCAGCAGCGCGTGGTAGCCGGCCACGCAGGACAGCGGGTTGGCCGAGAGCGTGCCGCCCACGAAGGCCCGCCGCGTGGTGGTGCCGATGCCGCCCACCAGCAGCATCATCACGTCCTTGCGGCCACCGATGGCGCCGGCCATGGGGTAGCCGCCGGTCAGACACTTGCCCAGCACGGTGAGGTCGGGCTTGACGTTGAAGTAGGCCTGGGCGCCGCCCATGCCCAGGCGGAAGCCGGTGACCACCTCGTCGAAAATCATCAGCGCGCCGAACTCGTCGCACAGCTGGCGCACCTGGCGGTTGTAGTCGGGGTGGACCGGCCGGGTGCCGCTCTCCGGGCCCAGCGGCTCCAGCAGGACGGCGGCGGTGCCCCCGCGCAGCCGGTTGAGCTGCAGCTTGCGGCGCAGGGCGTCCAGGTCGTTGGGGTGGCACTCCTGGGTGTTGCCGGTGGCCCCGCGCGGGATGCCCACCGCCTCCATGCGGCCGGTGCTGGGCAGGCGCATGCCGTAGACCAGCTGATCGCTCCAGCCGTGGTAGGCGCCGCCCACCTTGATGATCCACTTCTTGCGGGTGTAGGCGCGGGCCAGGCGCACCGCGCCCATCACCGCCTCGGTGCCTGAACCCAGCAGGCGCACCATCTCCACGCCGGGCATGCTCTGGCACACCAGCTCGGCGAGCTTGACCTCGTACTCGTGCAGCAGGCCGGTGACCGGGCCGCAGCTGTCGAGCACCTCGTTGACCTTCTGCCGCACCACCGGGTGGTTGGAGCCCAGCAGCGTGGGGCCGCCGGCCTGCAGGAAGTCGATGTAGCGGTTGCCGTCCACATCGGTCATGTGGGCGCCTTCGGCCTGGGTGATGGCCAGCGGGAAGGGGTGGTTGAAGGCCAGGTTGTGCTGCACACCACCCGGAATCACCGCCTTGGCCCGCTCGGCCAGGCGGCGCGAGCCCTGGCAGCGCTCGTCGAAGTAGCGCATGACCTGGGGCAGCTTGTCGGCCCGGATGGGGCGCATGGGCTGCTTGACCAGCGCGTCGAAGCGGCGGTAGAGCTCGGCCACATCGGGCCAGGCGGAGATGGCGGGGCGGGCCGGCAGGCCGGCGACAGGGGGAGGACAGGGGCTCATGGAAGGCATTCGTGGGGATGGAACATCAGCCCGCGAGCGCGTCCAGGACGCGGCGCAGGGGCGCTTGCAAGGAAGGGGTCTGGGTGGCGCGCCGGGCGATGCGCTGGCGCAGCAGGTCCTGGCACAGGGTCTCCAGGTCCTCCACGGCCTGCAGGGCCTGCTCGACCGTGGGGCCGCAGCACAGCACGCCGTGGTTGCGCATCAGGTAGGCCTGGGTGTCCGGGCGCAGGGCCCGGCCCAGCTTGCCGGCCAGCCAGCCGCTGCCCGAGGGGGCATAACCCACCACAGGCACGCGACGCCCGAGCGTGCGCTGCCACGGCGGCGGCACGTCCAGGCCGGCGCCCAGCAGGGCGCAGGCGCTGGCCACCGGCTGGTGGGTGTGGATGCTGGCCCGCACATCGGGCCGGGCGCGCAGCACCCGGGCGTGCAGGCTGCTTTCGACCGAGGGCGGGCGCACGCCTTCGAGCTGCCGCAGGTCCGACAGGCGCAGCACGCACACATCGGCGGCCGTCATGGTGGGGTAGTCGGTGGCCGAAGGCGTCACCACGATGCGCTCGGCGTCCACGCGCAAGGCGATGTTGCCGCCGGTGCCGGAGAAGTGGCCGCGCTGCGAGAGCCGGTGGCACAGGTCCACCACGGTCTGGCGCAGCGCCTGGGTGCTGGCGTCGGTGTTCATGCGGGGCTCCCTTGGGGCCGGTTGAGGCGGTGGTACAGCGGCGCCAGGCGCGCGCGCACCTCCTTGAAGGTCTGGAACTGGTCGTCGTAGAGGCGGCGCAGCGCGCGGGCGGGCTCGTAGACGCGCTGGACCTGGCGCAGCTCGCCCAGGTCGGCAAAGCGCAGCGCCCCCAGGCCCACGGCGGCGATGTAGGTCGCGCCGATGGCATTGGCCTGGATGGAGTTCACCAGCTGGCGGATGGGCTGGCCGGTGATGTCGGCGATGATCTGGCACCAGACGTCGGACTGCGCCCCGCCGCCCACGGCGGTGATGGTGCCCACATCGCGCCCGAGGAAGCGGGCGAAGGGCTCCAGCATCCAGCGGGTGTTCAGGGCCACGCCCTCCAGGAAGGCGCGGAAGATGTCCTCGCGCGAGTGCTCCAGCGAGAGGTTGATCAGCCCGGCGCGCAGCCGGGGGTCGTCCACCGGGGTGCGCTCGCCGGCCAGCCAGGGCGTGTAGATCAGCCCGCGCGCACCGGGCGGCACCCGGGCCGCGATGCGGTTGAGCACCTGGTACACGGCGGGGTGCTCCTCGTCGCTGGCCAGCTCGTCGGGGTGGTAGAGGATGCGGTCGCGCAGAAAGGACAGGTTGGCCCCGGCCGTGGACTGCAGGGCCATGGCCAGGTAGCGACCGTCCACCGCGCTGGGAATGGCGGCGATCTTGTGCCGCACATCGGTCTTCATGGCGGGCACATGGGCGCCCAGCCAGGACGAGGTGCCCAGGTAGAGGTGGCTCTCGAAATCGTTGACCGCGGCGCCCACCGCCACGGCGGAGTTGTCCACCGCCCCGGCCACCACCACGGTCTTCGCCGCCAGGCCCAGGGCCTGAGCCACCGCGGGCAGCAGCGGACCCAGCACGTCGGTGGAGTGCACGATCTCGGGCAGCTTGTCGGCGTCCAGACCCAGCATGCGGATCAGGCTGGCGTGGTAGCGCACCTGGTGCGCATCCCGGTTGTCCGTCACCCAGGCCGTGACCGCCGAATCCTGGGTGGCGCAGCAGCGGCCGGACAGGCGCAGGTTCAGGTAGTCCAGCACATTGAGGAACTTGTGGGTGCGCGCATAGCGCTCCGGCTCCTCGTCACGGATGTAGACCATGTGCCCCGCCGAATCGCGGCCCGACAGCGAGGGCGCGCCGCCGGTCAGGCGCAGCCAGCGCCAGAGCTTGAGCGGGCCATAGCCCTCGATGCTGCCGAACCGGCCGCGGGCGCGCCGCGCCATGGCCTGCGCGCCGCGCGCATCCAGCCAGGTCAGGGCGCGGCCCAGCGCACGGCCCTCGCGGTCCACGCAGACGGTGCCCTCGGTCTGGGTCGAGCAGCACACGGCCACCACGCGGGCGCGCAGGCTCGGATCACCTGCCAGCACCTCGCCGGCCGCCTCCAGAAAGGCTGTCCACCAGTCCTCGGGGGCCTGCTCGGCCAGCGCGCCCTGCACATGCAGCTGCACCGGCCGGAAGGCCCAGGCCTGCACGCTGCCGTCCAGGGACACCAGGGCGCATTTGCAGCCCGAGGTCCCCAGGTCGACCGCCAGCACCAGGCGCTCGTCCACCGTGCGGGGGCGGAATGTCGCGGACAGGGTCATGTCAGAAGCGGTAGGTGGCCGAGGCCAGCACCTTGCCCTGGTCCGTCGCACGCCAGTGGTCGCCGTCCAGCACCAGGTAGAGATCGCGGTCCTGCACATGGGTCTTGACCCAGGCCGCCTCCCATTCCACGCCCCACTGCTGGCGGATGAGACCCACGCGCCAGTCGGTGAAGTTGGCCTCCTTGAAGTGCGCGATCTGCTGGTAGCCCGCATGCAGGTTCAGCGTGGTGACCGGATCCAGGTGGTATTTGTAGTCCAGGTCGAACAGCCAGCTGCCGCGGGAGTCGTGGTCGCCACGCGCATAGCATTCCAGCGCCCGGGTCGGATCGGTGGTGAGGGTGACCTGCAGCATCTGGCCGCACACGCCGCCGGTGTCGGCGCCGCGGTAGGTCTTGGAGAGCACGTTGAGGATGCGTCCCTCCAGGTCGCCGTAGCCGATCTCGACCACCGCGAAGCCGGAGTTGTAGTTCGTCGAGCGGACATTCGTGGGCGTGCCGGTGGCCAGGTCGATGCCATGCGGGGCCTGGAACTTGGCACCCGGGAACAGCTCGGCCGCCAGACCCAGGCCGTAGTGCCAGGCCTCGGGATCGCCGAAGCGATAGCCTGAAGCCACCGTCACGTCCAGGCCGTCGCCACCCAGGAACTGCTTCTTGCTGACCGTGTTGACCTCCAGCAGGCCGATGAGCCCGCTCTCGTGGACGGCCTGCACGCTGAGCTTGATGCCCGGCCGGTTCAGGGAGTCCGAGATGCCGCGGGTGCGCTGGTCGGAGCTCACCTTGGCATAGGCATCCACGGCGTAGGTGGCCATCTCCTGGCCGAAGGCGGCCGAACTGCAGGCCAGCAGCAGGCCGGCGGTCCAGAGGGGGGTGCGGGGCAGGAACATGGTGGGACGGGTCTCCAGGGTGGTGGGGTGGGTGGGTGAGAGGGCCATCACGATTTGCAGACCGGTGCGGCCGGCAAGGCCGAGACGCGCTTGAGCTGCTCGGTCTGGCCCAGGATCTCCACGCCGATGAAGGCGCGGATGAAGAGATCACCGTCCTTCACCCGGACGACGCTCTTGTATTTCTTCTTGTCCCGCGGGTCGTAGGCCCAGCCGTCGCGCCAGGCGCCGTTGTCATAGCGGCTCAGCCGGGCCACCTGCACGCCGCAGGTGTCGGTGGCACCACCGGCATCCTTGTCCCAGACGATGCGACCGCACAGCGCGGCGGGCTGGTCGGCGCAGGGCTTGAACTCCAGCACCGCGTCCTGGGCGGCGGTGAGCCACAGCCCCTGGGCCTCCTCCGGCCCGGCCGCCCGGGCCGGCCCCCACACCGCCATCGACAGCGCGATGGCACACATCCGACACAACACCGTCTTCATGCAGGAACCCCTTTCTTGCGCCATCGCAAACGCGACGTTCGTTAAGTAGTGATGACTAGTTTATAGTCATGACTAGCTTTTGTGGCAAGAAAAATATCCAGGAGAATCCCGGATGACCGCCCTCCTCCCTCCGATGACCCCGCCCCTCCGACGCACGCCCCCGCTGGCCGCCAAGAAGCAGCCGGCCCAGCAGCGGGCCACCGAGACCTATGAACGCATCCTGGAGGTCACGGCCCAGACCCTGGCGGATGTGGGCATCGAGCGCCTGTCCACCAACCTGGTGTGCGAGCGCGCCGGGCTGACGCCGCCCGCGCTCTACCGCTACTTCCCCAACAAGTACGCGCTGCTGAGCGAACTGGGCCAGCGCCTGATGCAGCACCAGAACGTGGTGGTGGCGCACTGGATCACCCTCGCGGCGCTCGACGGCCCGCTGGACGGGCTGGAGCGCGCCCTGGAGGGCCTGATCGTCGAGACCTACGAGGTGACGAAGAACACCCCGGGCGGGGTGTGGATCATGCGGGCCCTGCGCGCTGTCCCGGCGCTGCAGGAAGTGCGGCTGGCCTCCCACGGCGCGGTGGCGCAGGAGCAGGCCCGGCTGCTGGCCCAGGCCCTGCCCCAGACCCCGCTGACCGAACTCACGCTGGTCAGCCGCACCGTGGTGGAACTCATCTACGCCACCGTCGAGATGATCTTCGACGAGCCCCTGGACGTGAAGGCCGTGGCCCGCATGGTGGCGGGCATGCTGGCCAGCCACATGGTGCACCTGCGGCGCACCGCGGCCGGCTGAGGGGCGTCACTGCGCGGCGCTGGCCAGCCAGTCGGCCACCGGCCAGCTGCGCGTGCGGTCCACCACGCCGTCGCCGTTGCGGTCCACCGTGACGGTGGCGGTGCCATCGGCCAGGGTGGCCGTCCACTGGTAGAGGCCCAGCGACAGGCTCACGCTGCCGGACTGGGGCACGCCCTCGGGATCGAACACCATCGCGCCCTGGGTGGCCACATCCAGCGTGCCATTCCATCGGCTGGAGGCCAGGCCCAGGCTGGACGAGCCCTGGTAGCTGCTGGACTGCGGCACGCCGTCTTGCCACTGCACGGTGCGGGTGCCGCTGCCGTTGAAGCTCAGATCGGCCTCATGGCCGTTGCGCACGGCCACCAGGCTCAGGCCGCTGGCCGACCAGGCGCTGCTGGTGGTGGAGGCGCCGCTGTCAGCGACCGAGCCGCTGCGCGTGAGCGACAGGCTGCCGCTCCAGCCCAGGGTGGACAGGGGCAGACCGGCCTGCAGATCGCTGGTGTCCAGGCTCACGGTCAGGCCACCGCTGTCGGCCTGGGTCACGGTCATCGTGACGGTGCCATTGAGCACCACCTGGGCATCGGGGCCGCTGCAGGCGCTGTAGGTCAGCTGGGTCACCTCGCCCGCCTCGGGCACGCCGTCGAGCAGGCCCGCCAGGGTCGGCCCGGTCATCACGACCGAGGCCGTGCCGCCGCCCGCGCAATCCACGCTGCCCTGCAGCTGGGCCGTGCCGGCCGCGGCCGCATGCACCAGGGTGCTGGTCGGAGTGCTCAAGGACCCCGGATCCACCGCCAGGGCGGTGTCCACCACCGCATCGGCCACCTGGGCCGTCTCCTGCGGCGAGGTGGTGGCCGTGGCACTCAGGGACTGGGCCTGGTCGGCCTCGGCGGTGTCGCTGCTGTCGCTGCCACCGCCACCGCCGCAGGCGGCCAGGGACAGCAGCAGGCCCAGACCGGCCAGGGTGCCCGCGCTGCGCAGGCCGGGAATGCGTTGAAGAAGAGGGGTCATGGTGATTTCCTCGGAACAGAACCGTGAAAAGAAGGTGTAGGGCTCAGGGACCGGGTGGGCCGACCAGCACGGCCAGGCGCTGGCGCCAGTCCGTGGCAGCCCACAGGTCCCGCCCCAGCCGCTGCCACTCGCTCAGGCCCAGGCGGATGGGGTTGTCGATGCGGGGCCGGCCCACCAGGCCGTAGCGCACCGGCTCTTCGGCCTGCTCGGCCTGGAAGGTGCCCAGCAGACGGTCGAACACGATCAGCACCCCGCCGTAGTTGCGGTCGATGTAGCGCGGATTGCAGGCGTGGTGCACCCGGTGATGCGATGGCGTGTTGAGCACCCACTCCAGCGGGCCCAGGCGGGGCAGCCACTCGGCGTGCAGCCAGAACTGGTAGAGCAGGTTCAAGGACAGCACGCCCAGCACGGCCGCCGGCGCAAAGCCCAGCCACACCAGCGGCACGAAGAACACCGTGCTGCCGGTGAGCTTGCCCAGCCAGCCCAGCCGCAGGGCGGCGGCCAGCGTCAGCTGGGGCGAGGAGTGGTGCACCGCGTGGCTGGCCCAGAACCAGCGCACGCGGTGGGCGGCGCGGTGAAAGCCGTAGTACGCCAGCTCGCTGAGCAGAAACAGGCCCGCCCACTGCCCGCCGGTGGACAGGTCCAGGGTGTGCACACGGTGGGCCCAGGCCCAGGAGAACAAGGGCCCGGCCAGCGACAGGCCGGTGAGGCCCACCGCGCGGCGCAGCGCCATGTCCCCCAGCGTGGTGACCAGAGCCCGCCAGTCATAGCGGCCCCGGTACGACAGCACCAGAGCCTCGACCAGGACCGCCGCCAGCACCACCCCCAGCAGCCCGCCCAGCACGCGGGGCAGAGGCAGACCACTCGGTGGGGCCAGGAGGGTCACGGCCGTCTCCAGGGTTGCCTGTCCGCTGGATCAGGGCTGGTGGGTGGTGGTGACCGTGCCGCTCTGGCCGTTCGGGCCGGTCACGGTGGTGCTGCCGCTGCCATCGGCGCGGGTGGTGGTGCGGCTGACGGTCTGGCCGTTCGCCCCGGTCACGGTGGCGGTGGCGCCGCTGGCGTCGCGCGTCACGTCGCGGCTGGCACTCCCGCCGTTGGGACCGGTCACCGTGCTGTTGACCTGACCGTCCCCGCGGCTGACGCTGCGGCTGGCCGTCTTGCCGTTGGCACCGGTCACGGTCGCGCTGCTGCCGTTGGCACTGCGGTCCACCTGGCGGCTGAAGCTGCGGCCACCAAAACCGGTGGTGGTGGTGCTGACATCACCGCCGCCGCGCTGCACCGAGCGGGAGGCCGTGTTGCCCTGCGGTCCGGTGACGGTGGTGCCATGGTGTCGCGGCGCGGCCTGCGCCACGGTGACCACCGGCAGGGCGGCCAGCGCCACCAGGGCGGTGCCCAGCAGACGCATCAGGGGACGGGGGGCGGTGGTACGAAAGGCGTTCATCTCGGTCGCTCCTGGCAGCCAGCGCTGCATTCGGTTGAGTGAAGGACCGACAGACCGTCGATCCATGCCTTCATTGAACGCCGTGGCCGGCACCGGCATGACCACGCCAAACGACGAAATATTTCAAAACTGTCACAGGCTCGCCGACCCGGGGCGCACTGCCTACACTGCCCACCATCCCCCACCCGACGCCCGGGAGCGCCCGCGCATGAACACCCAAGCCCTGATCCTGATCGTGGACGACGACGCCGAGCTGGGCGGCATGCTGGTGGAGCTGCTGAGCCGCGAGGGCTGGCGCACCCACCAGGTGCTCACCGGGGCCGATGGCGCCCGGGCCCTGACGGAACAGCAACCCGAGGTCGTGCTGCTGGACGTGATGCTGCCCGATGCCAGCGGCATGGACCTGTGCCGCCGCTGGCGCGCCGACCACCCCACCCTGGGCCTCGTGATGCTGACCGCCCGCGGCGACCCGATGGACCGCGTGCTGGGGCTGGAGATCGGTGCCGACGACTACCTGGCCAAGCCCTTTGAACCCCGCGAGCTGGTGGCCCGGGTGCGGGCCCTGCTGCGCCGTGGCGGCATGCCGGTGCGCAGCACGCCGGTGCTGCGCTTTCAGGGGCTGGACATCGACCTGCTGCGTCGCGAGGTGGTGGCCGACACCCGGCTGGTGACCCTCACCGGCGTCGAGTTCAAGCTGTTGGTGGCGTTGGCCGAGCGGGCCGGCCAGGCACTGAGCCGCGAGCAGTTGAGCGCCGCGGTGCAGGCCGGTCCCTACCGGCCGCAGGACCGCACGGTGGACGTGCAAGTGGCCCGGCTGCGGCGCAAGCTGCGCGAGGCCAGCCCCGGCACCGAATGGGTGGACACGGTGCGCGGCGAGGGCTACGTCTTCGTGCCCCGCGGCTGACATCGGGCGCACACCATGCCTCTGCTGTCTGGCAGCCGCCTGTTCACCCGCTTCTTCCTGGCCCTGCTGGTCATGGCCCTGAGCCTGACCACCGCGCTGGGCGTGGTCTTCTACATGGAACGCAGCCGGGCCATGGCCGAGCTGGTGGTGGACCGCTGGGCCCCGGCCCTGCGAGCCGCAGCCGGGCTGTGGACCCTGGACGACCCGCCGCCCGCACGCGAGACCGTGGTGCTGCAGAGCGAACAACGCCCGCCTGGCGCCAGCCACGTGCCGGTCTATGCCGCGCGCTTGACCTCGCTGAAGGACGTGTTGGCCGCACGGGGCCTGTCGCCCCTGGCCCTGGCCATCGACACCCGCCAGCGTCCGGCCACACTGTGGATCGAACTGGCCACCGGCCCCGCCGGCCGGCCACGCTGGTACGGCATCCGCGAACCGCTGGTGGAGCCGTCGCCGCCCCAGCGTATCCTGGGCGTCACCGGCCTCGTCGTTCTGCTGGCCGCGCTGCTGGCCTGGTGGCTGGCGCGCTGGCTGACCCGGCCTCTGGACGTGTTGCGCCAGCGCATGGCCCGCTTTCGGCCGGGCCAGACCCTGGACGATTCGGCCGCCCCGCTGCCCGGGGCCAGCGAAGAGGTGCTGGCCATCGACGAAGCCTGGCAGGCCCTGGCCAGGCGCCTGACCCGCTTCGAACAGGAGCGGGCCCTGATGCTGGCCGGCGTGTCGCACGACCTGCGCAGCCCGCTGGGCCGCATCCAGCTGGCCGCCAGCCTGCTGCCCGACACGCCGGAGGTGGCGCAGCGACGCGCCAGCATCGAACGCAATGTGCAGGTGGCCGACCAGCTGATCCAGAGCTTTCTGGACCATGCCCGCATCGGCGCCCTGGTGCTGGACCAGGTGGTGGACGTGACCCAGATCGCCCGCCAGGTGGTGCTGCAGCGGCACGACGCCGCCGAGGCTGCCGGCTTTGCGCTGCGGGCCGAGCTGCCGCCGGCCCTGGTGCTGCCGCGCAGCCACCCGCAGCTGGTGGAACGGCTGCTGGCCAACCTGGTGGACAACGCCCTGCAGTACGGGGGCAGCCCGGTGGTGGTGCGCGCGGGCGTGTCGGGTGAGCGCTTCTGGCTGGAGGTGCACGATGGTGGCCCCGGCATCCCGGCCGATCAGCACGAGCAGGTGCTGCAGGCCTTCTACCGTGGGGATCCTGGCCGGGCGCGCCCCGGCACCGGCCTGGGGCTGGCCATCGTGCGCGAGGCCGCGCTGCGCCTGGGCGCGCAGCTGACGCTGCACAACGACACGCCCGGCTTCACCGTGCGCCTGGAGGGGCCGCTGGACCCCTGAGGCACTGCGGCCGCTTCAGCGCGATTCAACCAGCTGCAGCCCGGCAATGCCCAGCACGATCAGGCCAATGCACGCCAGACGCAGCGGCGAGGCGGTTTCGCCAAAGGCCAGCAGCCCCACCAGCACCGTGCCGACGGCACCGATGCCGCCCCACACCGCGTAGGCGGTGCCGATGGGAATGACCGACAGGCTCAGGCTCATCAGGTAGACACTCAGGCCCCCGAACAGCAGGGCCGAGACGGCGGGCAGCAGGCGGGTGAAGCCCTGCGAGAGCTGGACCGAGGTGGAGAAGGCGACCTCGAGGGCGCCAGACACCAGGATCAGGGTCCAGGCGATCTTGGGTTGGGTGACGTCAAACATGGCAGACACTCGGCTGGGAGCCGGCCAGTCTGCCAGAAGCTCGAAAGAATCAGCCGTGCGCCGCTGCGCCCCGCTTCCAGTAGGCGGCCGAGCGGATCAGCTTGGGGTTGTGGCCCTTCTCATCCACCATCACATCGCGCAGCGCGGCGGCCACCGCGCCTTCGGCGCCACACCAGACATAGCCCTCGCCCGGCGGCAGGGTGATGGCGCGGGCCGCGTCCACCAGGGCCTCGGCCGTGTCGACCCAGCCCAGGTCCAGCGTGGCGGCGGTGGGCGGCAGCAGCGCGCGGTCCACGGCATCGGCCAGGGCCAGGCGCACGATGGCACGGCAGCCCGCGGGCAGCTCTTCCAGGCGCCGGGCGATGGCCGGCAGCGCGGTCTCGTCGCCGATCAGTACATACCAGTCGAAATCGTTGGCCACCACGAAGGAGCCCCGCGGGCCGGCCACCGTCAGCGTCTGGCCCACGGCCGCCTGGGCCGCCCAGCTGGCCGCCGGCCCCTCGCCATGCAGGGCAAAGTCCAGCACCAGGGTGCGGGCGATGGTGTCGAACTCGCGCGGGGTGTACTCGCGCATCACGGTCTCGCCCGCGGCGTCGGGCAGGATGATCTTCACATGGTCGTCGTGCGCCGCGGAGACGAAATCGGCCAGCGACTCGCCCGTCAGCGTGACGCGCTGGAACAACGGGCTCAGCCGCTCCACCCGCTGCACCTGCAGCTCGCGCTTCTTCAGTTCATGCCGCACCCGCTGCACCCGCGGCGTGTCGGTCTCGTTCGTGCTCATGACGTGCTGCTTCGTTGATAATGTCAACCATGATCCCCAAAAAGGTTGACACTGTCAACAGAAAGGGCAAGACGGAGCCCACCCCCGAGGCCTCGGTGCTGGACCTGATCCACACCGTGATGCATGGCGTGCGCAGCCTGCAATACCACGGGGTGGAGGACCCTGCGCTGGCCGGGCTGACCCCCATGGAAGGCAAGGTGCTGGGCTTCTTCGCCCGCCACCCCGGGGCCACCCAGCGCGACCTGGCCCAGCACAGCGGCCGCGACAAGGCCCAGCTGGCGCGGCTGATCAAGTCCCTGCGTGAACGCGGCCTGCTGCTGGCCGAGGAAGACGGCAGCGACCGACGTCAGGTCTGCCTGCGGCTGAGCGATGCGGGGCAGGCGGTGCGGGACACGCTGCAGCAGCGTGAACGCCTGCTGGAGCAGCAGGCCCTGGCGGGGCTGAACTCTGCACAGCGGCGTGCCCTGATCGAGGCGCTGCAGCGCGTCCAGACCAACCTGGGCGAGCCGGTGTTCCCGACGCCCCCACGGCAGGCCAAGGGCTGAGCCGTCAACCCCCGGGGTTTCAGAGCCCCAGCGCCAGGCCTTCGCTGCGGGGGTCGTGGGCCCCTTCCAGCCAGCCGTCCGGCGCCAGGTGGATCACGCCCGGCTGGCCGGCCAGGGCGCTCTGGGCCTCGATCGGCTGCACCTCGTGGCCCAGGCGTCGCAGCGTGTCCATCACGGCCGCCCCCACGTCACTTTCGAGCTTCAGGCTGTCGCGGCTGTCGGAAAAGGTCCGGCCCAGCAGGAAGCGCGGGCGACGCAGCGCTTCCAGCGGGTCCAGGCCATGGTCGATCAGGCGGGTCAGCAGCATCGCCAGGGTCTGCGGCTGGCCATCGGCCCCCTGGGTGCCATAGAGCAGACGGGGCCGGCCGCCTTCCAGGTAGATGCCGGGGTTGAGCGTGTGGAAGGGCCGCTTGCCTGGCTGCAGGCCGTTGCGGTGCGCCGGGTCGGGATGGAAGGCGGCGCCGCGGTTGTGCCATAGCACCCCGGTGTCGCCCGCCACCACGCCGCTGCCCCAGTCGTAGTAGATGGTCTGCAACAGGCTCACGCAGCGGCCCTGGCCATCGGCCACCGCGATGTAGACGGTGTCGCCGGTCTGGAAGCGGTGCGGCCACGGCAGGGCCATGTCCGGCGAGATGCCCTGGGCCAGGCGCTGCAGGTGGTCCGGCGCCAGCAGCTCGGCCACCGGCACGTCGGCGAATTCCGGGTCGGCCAGCCAGCGGTCCCGGTCGATGAAGGCGCGCTTGATCGCCTCGACCACCCGGTGGTAGTGCTGGGCACTCCCCTCCCCCAGCGAGGCCAGGTCCCCATGGGACAGGATCCCCATGGCCTGCAGGGTGGTGATGCCCTGGGTGGGCGGGGCGATCGTCAGCAGCTCGCCCTGGCGGTAGGGCAGGCGCAGGGGCGCCTCGCAGCGCGCCCGTGTCGCCTGCAGGTCGGCCAGGCGCAGCGGGCTGCCCGCGGCCTCCAGGCCCGCCGCCAGACGCTCGGCCAGTTCGCCTTCGTAGAACTCGCGCGGCCCCTGCTGCGCCAGGCGCGCCAGGGTCCGGGCCAGAGCCGGCAGGCGGACCGGCTGACCTGGAGCCGGGTGACGGCCCTGCGCACAGAACTGGGCCACGAAACCCGGCCAGGTGCCCAGCTCCGTCCCCCGCCGCTGCGCCCAGAGCGCCTGCGAGGCCGAGACGGGAAAGCCCTCCGAGGCCAGGACCACGGCCGGATCGAGCAGGCGGGACCAGCCCAGCCGGCCCTGCCAGTGGGCGGCGCTGAAGGCATGGGCCTGGGCCCAGCTGTCCACCGCGGCCGCGCTGGTCAGGGCCGAACGGGGCCCGCGCACCGGGATGCCCGCGCCGTAGCCGCCCACGTCCTGCGCGGCCTGGCCGATGCCCGAGATGGCCTGCACCGCCCCCTGGCCATCCGCCAACAGCCAGAAGGCATCGCCTCCCAGGCCCGTGAAGTGGGGGTAGACCACGCACAGCGCCGCGGCGATGGCGATCGCGGCCTCGACCGCATTGCCCCCCTCGGCCAGCACGGCCAGGCCGGCCTGGCTGGCCAGGGGATGCGGGCTGGTGACCAGGCCCCGGCGCGAACGCGCGGCCTGCGCGGGCGTCTGGCGAAGAATGGGATCGGCGCTCATCGGTGGTACGGGACGGAGAGTGCGGCCGGCGCGCGCTGGCGCCCGGCCAGGCCGGCCACGGCCAGCATGGCCAGCAGGTAGGGCAGCATGATCAGCAGCGCGCTGGGCACATCCACCCCCAGGGCCGGCAGCTGGAACTGCAGGGCGGTGGCCGCGCCGAACAGCAGGCAGGCGGCCAGCGTGCGCCCCAGCTTCCAGTTGCCGAAGATCACCGCGGCAATGGCGAGGTAGCCCACGCCCTTGGTCATGCCCTCGGTGAAGGTGTGGATGTCGCCGATGGAAAGAAAGCAGCCGGCCAGGGCCGACATCACGCCGGTGACCATCACCGCCCCATAGCGCAGGCGCCGAACCGGCAGGCCGGACTGGTCCGCCGCCCGCGGCGCGGTGCCCGCGGCATGCAGGGCCAGGCCCCAGGCGGTGTGGCGCAAGGCCCAGGCAATCAGGCCGACCAGCACCAGGCCCAGGTACAACAGCCAGGTCTGGCGGAACACCTGTTCGCCCAGCAGCGGCAGCTGCGCCAGGCCGGGCGGTGCCCAGGGACCCAGCCCGGGGATCTCGACGCGGGAGCGGCCGCCGAACAGCAGGCGGTAGGCCAGCGTGGTGGCCCCCAGCACCAGGATGTTCAGGCCGATGCCGGTGACGATCTGGTTGGCCCGCAGCGTGATGCTGAGGTAGGCCTGCAAGGCCGCCAGCGGCAGCACCGCCAGCACGCCGATGGCCAGCCCCAGCAGGGGCGAGCCGGTGGCCCAGGCGCCGGCCGCGCCGGCAAAGGCGCCGAGCAGCATCATGCCCTCCACGCTCATGTTCAACACCCCGGCCCGTTCGCTCACCAGCTCGCCGCTGGCGGCCAGCAGCAGCGGGGCCGCCAGGCGAATGGAGGAACCGGCGAACACCGCCACCATCTCTTCGGTCATCGCGCCACCTCCTGGCGGTCCATGGCCTGGGCTGCCCCGGCCAGGGTGATGATGATCAGGCCCTGGATGACCACGACCAGCGCAGTGGGCACCGAGGCCACCATCTCCAGATTGATGCCCCCGGAGCGCAGGAAGCCGAACAGCAGCGCCCCGAACAGCACCCCCCACACCGAGTTGCGCGCCAGCAGCCCCACCACCAGGCCGTCGAAGCCGTAGCCGGACGAGAAGCCCGCCTTGAGCGAGTACTGTTCGCCCTGCAGCATGCAGGCACCGGCCAGGCCACCCAGGGCACCTGCGGCCACCAGGGCGCCGACGACCAGGCGCCGCACAGGCAGGCCCGCGCGCCGCGCCGCCCGGGGGTTGAGCCCGACGGCATGCAACTGCACCCCCAGCACCGTGTGGCGCAGCACCACGCCCACCACCGCCATCAGCAGCAGCCCCAGCAGCAGGCCCGCATGCAGGGGCATGCCGTAGTCGCCGGTCAGCAGGGGAATCTGCGTGCTCTCGGGGATCGGCAGGGACTCCGGCAGCGTCGCAGCCGAGGTCATGGGCTGGCGCAGCAGGGCTTCGGACTGCACCGCGCCGTACACCATCCAGGTGGCGATGAACGACAGCAGCAGCGTGGCGATCACCTCGTTGGTGCCCCGCCAGGCTTTCAGGTAGCCCGCCAGCCCGCCCCACAGTGCCCCGGCCAGCGCGGCTGCCAGCAGAGGCAAGCCAAAGCTGAGCCCCCAGGGCAGCGTGGCCACATGGCCGTACAGCGCCACCGCGGTGGCCGCCATGCCGCCGACGGCGATCTGGCCTTCACCGCCCACATTGGTCAGCTGGGCCCGCTGCGCGGTGATGAAGCCCAGCCCCACCAACGCCAGCACCAGGCTGCGGTTGAGCGACGAGGCCACGGCATAGGGCGAGCCCCAGGCCCCATCGGCGAAGGCGGCCAGGGCATCTGACACCGGGACCCCCATCGCGGCCACCAGCACCAGCCCCACCGCGCCGGCGCCCAGCACCGCGGCCAGCGAGATCCAGATGGCCGGGCGCCGCATCCCGGCCCGCCAGATGTTCAGCGCATGCCTCATGCGTGTGCTCCTTCGGTGATTCGGCCGGCCATCCACTGACCGACCCGTTGGCGCAAAGCCGCCAGGCCCTCTTCGTCGGCCACGGGAATGCGCGCCGTGCCCATCACCCGGCCGCGGTACAGCACCAGCACCCGGTCGGCCACGGCCAGCAGTTCGTCAAGCTCGGACGAGATCAGCAGCACCCCCACCCGCTGCGGCCCGTGCGCCGCGGCGCGGATGTGGCCATAGACCGCCTGCACCGCGCCCACGTCCAGGCCCCGGGTCGGGTTGGCGGCCAGCAGAAAGCGCAGGCCCGGTCGCGTCATCTCGCGGGCCATCACCGCCTTCTGCTGGTTGCCACCGGACAGGCCGCCAAACGCCACCTGTGCACCGGCGGCCCGGACATCGAAGCGCTGCATCAGCAGCTCGGCGGCGCGCGCCAGCGCCCGCCGGTCCAGCAAGCCGAAGCGCCGGAATTCCGGCAGCCGGTCGATGAAAAGGTTCTCCGCCACGCTCAGCGCGGGCACGCAGGCCTCGGCATGGCGGTCCTCCGGCACCACGCCCACGCCGGCGCCCGTCAGCGCACGGGGGCCGGCGTGGGTCATTTCCTGGTCCGCCAGGAAGAAGCGGCCCGAGGTGGCGGGCCGCATGCCCGACAGCACGGCGGCCAGTTCGCTCTGGCCATTGCCCTCGACCCCCGCGACCGCGACGATCTCGCCCGGTTCGACCAGCAGGGTGAAGTTGTCCAGCCGGACCACGCCTTCCGCGTCCTTCACCCCCAGGCCGTCCACCGTCAACACCGGCGGGCGCCGCGTGGCCACCGCGACGCGCGGCTGGCGCTCGGGCTGTGCCGGCCCGGCCGCGCTGTCCAGGTCGCGGGCGATCATGGCCCGCACCAGCTGATCCAGCTCGGCCGCCGGCTGCTCGGAACGCGCCGCCAGGCGGCCGCCGCGCAGCACGGTGGCCCGCTGGGCCACGCGCTGGATCTCGGCCAGCTTGTGCGTCACCAGCAGCACGCCGCAGCCGGCTGCGGCCACCCGCTCGCAGACGTCCAGCAGCGAGGCGATCTCGGCGGGCAGCAGCACCGCGGTGGGCTCATCGAGCACCAGCAGGCGCGGCTCGCGCATCAGGCACTTGACGATCTCGACCCGCTGCCTCTCCCCCACCGACAGATCCTCGATGCGGGCCCAGGGGTCGAGCGCCAGGCCATAGCGCGCCGACAGCTCGCTGATGCGCTGCGCACAGCCCTGCCGGTCCAGGATGCCCCGGGCCTGGCCCAGCAGCAGGTTGTCCACAACGCTGAGGTCAGGCACCAGGCTGAAATGCTGGTGCACCATCGCCACCCCCAGCGCCAGGGCCTGCGCCGGCCCTTGCGGCCGGTAGGGCTGGCCGTCCAGCGCCATGTCACCCTGGTCCGGCCTGTAGACGCCGAAGATCAGGTTGCACAGGGTGGACTTGCCCGCGCCGTTCTCGCCCAGCAGGCAATGGATCTCGCCGGCCGCCAGGGTCAGCGAGACATCGTCCAGGGCCTGCAGCGCGCCGAAGCGCTTGCCCATGCCCTGCAGGCTCAGCAGCGGCGGGTGCGCCAGGGGCGGCGCGGCGGCGGAAGACGCGGACATGGCGGATCAGCCTTCCAGGACCTGGATCTTCCCGCTCTGGATGTCCTTCTTGATCTGCTCGATCCGGGTCTTCATGGCCGGGGTCGCGCCGCAGATCGTCATGTCGGACGCCTTGGGTCCCATGGCCAGGCCGAAGGCTTTGTAGCCCGGCTTCCAGCTGCCCTTGACGGCCTCGCCGATGGCGTACTCGACCTGGTAGCCCACCCCGGTGATGCTGTAGGCGATGTAGAGCGGATCCGTGCCGCAGCGGTCGGTGTAGCTGCCGATGATGTGGGTGCCCTTCTCCTTGGCCGCCTGCTCCATGCCGCGCAGGCCGAGGTTCAGGATGTGGTAGTGCACATCGGCCCCCTGGGCGATGGCGGCCAGCGTGGCCTCCTTGGCCTTGGCCACGTCGTCGAAATCGCCGGTGTAGTTCTCGAAGTACTTGATCTTCGGGTTGATGTAGGCCGCGCCCTTGCCGAACTCCTTGCCGGCATTGACGATCGAGGGAATCTCCATCCCGCCCACATAGCTCACCGCGCCGTTCTTGCTCAGCATGGCGGCGGCGGCGCCGGCCACGAAGGCGATCTCGGCCTGCTTCACGTCATAGCCGGCCACGTTGGGCAGGTCCTCGCCCTTGTTGCCGCCGACGATGGAGAAGCGGGTCTTGGGAAAGCGCTTGGCGATCTTCAGCACCGCGGCCTGCGTCTGCCCGCCCACGCCGATCACCAGTTGGTTCTTGCTGGCCAGGTTGGTCAGGGCCTGTTCCATGTCGGCGTAGTTGATGTTCTCGATCATCTGCACCTTCACCTTGTCCCCCTGGGCCTTCTGCGCGGCCACCAGGCCGTCATAGCCCGACTCCATCCAGCCCTTGTCCGACTTGGAACCGGGGATCAGGATGCCCACGCGCAGCGGATCGGCCGCGTACGACGACAGCGGCGACAGGGCACCGGCGAACGCGACGGCCCCCAGGGCCCAGGTGAGGCGGCGACGAGACAAAGCAGAAAACGACATGACAGTCCTTTTGCACCTGCACGGTGACGATGGTTGGGGAAGGCAACTGGTAAGTGTTCATTTACCAAGCCGACGATTCGAAGCAACATCGGTGCCAGAGAAAGCCCGCCGACATGGCACCAATCTCGCTAAGACTTCCTGCCCTCCAAGTAATTGTTCATTTACCTATTGGATGACGGAAGGCCGCAGCGCTGACGCGCGCCGGAGGGCGCCCTCCATGAGGGCATCGCGGCACGCTTTCTGTGCATCCACGCCCCAGGAGCACCCCCATGACATCCTTCAAGCAAGCCGGTCCGCTGGGCGTGGCCGCGAACTACCACTGGCTGGCCACCGAGCAGACGGTGGACATGGCGCTGCCCGCCCGCCCCCCCGCGCGCCTGGCCCTGCCGGCCACGCCGCAGAACCTGGTGATCGACCTGCACCGCACGGCCATCGTGGTGATCGACCTGCAGAACGACTTCTGCACCGAAGGCGGCTGGGTCGACCACATCGGCGGCAACTACCAGGCCGACCGTGCACCCATCGGCCCCCTGCAGGCCCTGTTGCCCGCGCTGCGCCAGGCGGGCGTGCCGGTGGTGTGGGTGAACTGGGGCAACCGGCCGGACCTGGCCAACATGCCCCCCAACCAGATCCACCTCTACAAGCCCCACGGGCACGGCACCGGCCTGGGCGACCCGCTGCCCCACGGGCGCGGCAACGTGCTGGAAAAGGGCTCCTGGGCCGCTGCGATCGTCGACGAGCTGCCCGTGGAGCCGCAGGACATCCAGGTCGACAAGTACCGCATCAGCGGCTTCTGGGACACGCCGCTGGACAGCATCCTGCGCAACCTGGGGGTGAAGACGGTGCTCTTTGCCGGCTGCAACACCGACCAGTGCGTGCTGCATTCGCTGACCGACGCCAACTTCCTGGGCTATGGCTGCGTGTTGCTGGAGGACTGCTGCGCCACCAGCTCGCCGGCCTTCTGCACCGAGGCCACGCTGTGGAATGTGCGCAAGTGCTTCGGCTTCGTCAGCGACTCGACGGCCCTGCTCGGCGCCCTGGCCGCGCAGACGAACAACCACCATGGCTGATCCCCGCCCGGGCCGCGGCCCCGACCCGTGTGGCGCCTTCGTGCCCGGCGGCCTGCTGGCCCGGCCATCGACGGGCCAGGGGCCGCTGCACGGGCTGGACTTCGCGGTCAAGGACCTGATCGACGTGGCCGGCACGGTCACCGGCGGCGGCAACCCGGACTGGGCGGCCGCGCACGCCCCGGCCGCGCAGGACGCCCCCGCCGTGGCCGCCCTGTGCCGGGCCGGCGCGCGGCTGGTGGGCAAGACCATCACCGACGAGCTGGCCTTCAGCCTGGAGGGTGAGAACGCCCACCACGGCACTCCCCTCAACCCCAGGGCGCCCGATTGCCTGCCCGGCGGCTCCTCCAGCGGCTCGGCCGTGGCCGTCGCCTGCGGGCAAGTGGACTTCGCGCTGGGCACCGACACCGGGGGCTCCGTGCGGGTGCCGGCCGCCTTCTGCGGGCTCTACGGCATGCGGCCCAGCCATGGCCTGGTGTCACTGCAGGGCGTCATCCCCTTCGCCCCCAGCCTGGACACCGTGGGCTGGATGGCCCGCAGTGGCGACGTGCTGCAGCGGGTCGGCGACGTGCTGCTGCCCGCCGGCCCGGCGGCCGCCCTGCCCCCACCGCGTCTGGAGGCCCCCATGGACCTCTGGCAGGCGGTGGCCCCGGCCTGCGCCCAGGCCCTGTGGCCGCTGGCCGAGCGCCTGGGCGTGCGGCCCTGCGCCAGCACGGCCCTGAACGCCCCGCTGGAGGACTGGCTGCAGGCCTACACCTGCCTGCAGGGCGACGAGATCCGCCAAAGCCTGGGGCCGTGGATCACCGAACACCGGCCGCGTTTCGGCCCGGCCATGGCGCCGCGCTTTGCCAGCGTGTTCGACATCCCGGCTGAACAGGTCCGGCACTGGGGCGCCTGGCGAGCCCGGCAGACCCGGCGCCTGTCGGCCCTGCTGGCGGACGACACCGTCTGGGTGCTGCCCACCACCCCCACGCCGCCCCTGAGCCGCCAGGCCACGGACGACGAGCGCGGGCGCTTCTACAGCGTGGCCCTGCCCCTGAACGCGGTGGCCGGCCTGGCCGGCCTGCCGCAGGTGACGCTGCCGCTGGGGCAATGGCAGGGGCGCCCCCTGGGGCTGTCGCTGATCGCCGGCCACGGCCGGGACCGCGAGCTGCTGCGTCTGGCTGCCACAATCACCCCGGCCTGAGGCCGATCTCCTGTCCGGCCTCCTCCTGCCCATGTCGACCCCTTCGTCCACCGCCACCGCCCGCCCGACCGCGAAACGGGCCGCCGCCACAGCCATCAAGCGTGATCCGGCCAAGACCCGCGCCAACATCCTAAAGGCCGCCACCGCCGAGTTCGCCGCCAAGGGCTACAGCGGCGCCCGCACGGAAAAGATCGCCCAGCGCGCCAAGTCCAACGTGCGCATGATCTACCACTACTTCGGGGGCAAGGAGGCGCTGTACCTGTGCGTGCTGGAAGAGGTGCTGTCCCAGCTGCGCGCGCAGGAGCTGCAACTGAACCTGGGCGACGTGGCCCCGCTGCAGGGCGTGCTGCTGATGTTCGACTTCATCAACAGACACTTCGAGCGCCACCCCGAGCTGCGCAACCTGCTGGCCTACGAGAACCTGAACAAGGCGGCCTGCCTGAAGCGGTCCCGGCAGATTCCGCAGATGGCCTCGCCGGTGCTGCAGCAGCTGGAGCAGCTGCTGCGCCGCGGCGAAGCCGAGGGCTGCTTCCGCGCCGGCATCGACGCCATGCAGCTCTATGTGGCGATGGTGGGCGCCATCTATTACGGCAAGTCACACGCCTACACCCTGTCGCGCATCTTCCAGCGCGACATGCTGACCGCCGACTGGCAGGCCAGCTATCGCCAACAGACCCACCAGATGCTGGTCGGCTTTCTGACGTCCACCACGCCGGTCCCGTCCGTCGCCTGAGCCGCAGCGGCGGGTCACGGGGGCAGCGGCTCCCAGCGTCCCTGAAGATAGCGCTGACAGGTTGACGGGCCAAAGCGCCACAGGTGCAGCCAGCCGTTGTCCACCAGCTGGCGCACCACCTCCTGCGTGGCCAGCACCCGCTCGATGGCGGCGGCCGGGGCGTCGACGACCACCGTCAGGCGCAGCGGCTCGTGCACCCAGCGCTGGCCGTCATGCACCGACTGGCGCGACAGGCCGGTGCGCAGGTCGCCGCCATTGCCCTCGAACACGCCGATGCGCCCGCCCACCACGTTGTGCAGCAGCTTGTTGCCGCTGCCCAGGCGCTCGGGCTCGCACACCGCCGCGTGGTACTGCCAGTTGATCCAGTGGGCCACCAGCATCGGGGCGGTCATCAGCTGGGCGAGCAGCTGGCCCTCGGGGTCGGCCGCAGGCGTGTAGTCGTGCAGGAAGACCCGGCCGTCCAGCATCAGCCCGCGGGTGCGGGCGCGGGGGGCGATGACCAGGGCCGCGTTGCCGCTCAGACCCCACTCCGGCCGGGTCTGGGCACCGTCGTTGGCACGCCGGCGCAAGGCCATGAACAGGCGATCGGGCGGCAGGGCCGGGTCCAGCCCCAGCGAAGGGGCCCGCTCGCGGCGCACCTGCACCCTGGCCTGGTCGAAGGCCCGGCGGGCACGCGCCACCTGCGCCTGGCTGGCCGGCGGCAACAGGTCTTCGTCGAACCACTCCAGCGCGTCGGTGGTGGTGTTGTGCAGGGCCGCGGCGAAGGTGGTCTGCGCGGGCAGCACCAGGCCCGCACCGGCCAGGCCAGCCCGCACGGCGGGGTCGTTCAGCAGGCGCACCAGGGCGCGCACATTGGCCTCGCCGGTCTGGCCACCGCAGGCCCCGCAGTCCAGGCCGGCGGCATGGGCGTTGTTGGCCGACTGGCTGCCATGGCCCACCAGCAGCACCAGCGGCGCCAGGCCGTCGGTCAGGCCCATGCCACGCAGCACGCGGGCGGCCAGCGCCACCTGGTCGCCCAGCGGCAGGCCCTGCAGCGCGGGCCGGCACAGCGGCCGGTAGCGGGCCGACAGCCCCCTCAGATCGGCCCGGGGCCGCGGGGCCGCCGAAGGCTTCAGCCAGCCCAGCAGCCCACCCAGATAGCCCCAGCCGGCAGCCTCGACATAGGAGAAAGCGGTGCCGGGCCAGCGGCCGGTCGCAGCCAGTTGCTGGCTGCGCTGGGCCTGGCGCTGGCGGGCCTGGCGGGCCCGCTCGGTCAACTGCGCCGACAGTAGCTCACCCTCTGAGCCCACCAGCACATCGCCCATCGCCACGGTGGGCGCCAACAGGCCCGGCAGCTGGGGGCGCTGCAAGGCGGTGCCCAGCGGGGTGTAGGTGGCCGGCACGCCGAAGAAGCCGGCAAAGCCCAGGGTCTGGACCGCCGGATCGGCCGCCTCCACGGCCCGGCGCAGGCGCTCGCTGCGCACGTCGATGCAGAACACGGCCTGCACGTCTGGCGCGGTCTGTAGTGGCTGGGGCACCTGGTGCAGGGTCCGCGCCAGCGCACGCTGGTAGCCCTGTTCCAGCGCGCTTTGCCAGATCTCGTCGGCCCACAGCGTGGCTTCGGCCTGGGCCAGGCGCGCGGGCGCCTGCTGCCAGGCCTGCTGCAGTGCGGCCACGGCCTGGCGGGCGGCATGGTCCGTCTTGCATTCCACCAGCAGGGCGCCCCAGGCCAGGCGGACGGCCAGCAGGTCGCGCAGGGTGTCGTCCTGGCAGCCCCGCTGCCGAGCCTGCCAGCCCTGATGGGCACACCAGGCGGCCCAGCCCTGCACCGTCCACAGCACAGCCTCCAGGTAGTCGGCCCAGATGGCCGGATGCAGGCCCAGGCGTTCCAGCGCCCAGCGCTCGGCCTGCCCACGGGTTTCGGGCAGGGCATGCAGGCCGTCACGCAGCCCGGGCAGGCCCATCAGCCAGCCCATGCCGTGGTCGTGCACCAAGCTGTCGCGCCAGAAGGCGAACAACCCGCCGGAACGTTGCGGCTGCCAGTCGGCCTGGTCGCGGTCGAAGTAGGCCGCGCAGGTCTGGCTGACCTGGTGGGTGATGGCCTGGCGCCAGCTCAGTCGCTCCTGGCGCCGCGGGTCGTCGTCAAGGGTGTCGATCAGCAGGGGCAACGGCGTGATGCCCAGAGGGGCCCGCAGGGCCTGCAGGCACTCGGCCTCGCGGCTGACCGGCTGGCCGGCCAGGGTCAGCGCGGCGCGCAAGTCCTCGGGCTGGATGCGACCCTCCCGCCGGGCCTGGGCCAGCAGCGCGCGTGGCGGCAGCACCTGCACGCCGGCCAGCACCGCCAGACGGGCGGCCACCCGGCGCAGCGGCAGGCCGATGCGCTGCCAGTGCGGGTTGACCGCGATGGACTGGTCCAGCGGCCAGACTGGGGCGAATTGTTGGCAGGCCTGGTCGCAGGCGGCCTCGACACGGGGATCGACCTCCGGGCGTTCACCAGAGGCCGAAGCTCCGCGAACGGGGCGCACGGGCAGGGAAAGATCCATCACGGAAGACACCTCGCAGACGGTTCACGCAGAGATCACGCAGCGGACCGGGCCGGAAGACCCGTGGCACCGGACGGCCCATGGCCGCGCCAGGCACCCGCGGCCCAGGTGCTGGGCCACAGCCGGCAGGCCAGACGGGTGACCAGGTCGTCCACGTAGTAGCCGGCATAGGTCCAGCGGTGGGCAGCGGGCCACACCCCGCCGCGCCACTGCAGGGCCAGCAGCCCACCGTGCAGCGCCGCCATGCCGCACAGGGCCAGGACACCCAACGCCAGATGCGGTTGGGCCGCCACGCCCAGCGGCAGTTGGTGCCCCAGCCACGCCAGGGCGGTGAGCCCGCACACGGTGCCCAGGCCGGTGAGCCCCCCCGACCAGACGGTCCCACGGCCACCAGCGGGCAGCCACAGCAGCGGCGACCAGGCCAGGGCCAGGATGGCCGTCCACCACAGCGGCCAGCTCGGCGCCCCACCCACCAGCCCATGCAGCCCCTGCAGCAGTGCCACGACCACCGCGGTGGACACCCAAGGTGCGGCCAGCAGGCTGGCGCGTGCCACGGGGCCCGGCGTGGCCAGCATGCGCTCGCGCGTCTCGCTCACCACGCTGGACGCGGCCAGGAAGTGGTGGGCCTTGTAGAGCGAATGGCCGATCAGGTGCAGCGCCGCCATGGGGTACAGGCCCAGCCCGCACTCCAGCACCAGAAAGCCCATTTGCGCCACGGTGGACCAGGCCAGCCGCACCTTGATGCTGATGCGGGTGAGCATGGCAAAGGCGGCCAGCAGCGCGCTGCCCAGGCCGGCCACCACCAGCAGGCCGCGGGCGGCGGGCGAGGCGTCCAGCCAGGGCGCAAAGCGGATCAGCACCACCCCGCCCAGGTTCACCACCCCGGCATGCAGCAGCGCCGACACCGGGGTGGGCGCCTCCATCACCTGCAGCAGCCAGCCGTGCAGCGGCACCAGGGCCATGCGCAGCACCACCGCCAGCGCCAGCGCCACCGCGGCCCAGGACATCCCTGGTGCGGCCGGCAGGGCCAGGGCTGCCGAGATGCGGCCACTGCCCACCGCATGCCAGGCCAGCAGCGCGGCCAGCAGCAGCAGCACATCGGCCAGGCGGTCGCTCACCCGCTTCTTGTGAGCCGCCAACTGGGCAAAGGGCCGGTCCGGGTAGAAGCACAGCAAGCCGTGCAGGGCCTGGCCCAGTGCCATCCAGGCGGTGATCAGCAGCAGCCAATGGTCGGCCAGCAGCAGCAGGTGCACGGCAGCCAGCACGCCGGCCAGCCCCCGCACCGCCCGCCCCTGGCCCGGCTCACCCTGCAGGTAGCGTTGGGCAAAAGCACCGATCACGCCCGCCAGCGCCTGCACCAGCAGCGCCGCCCAGGCGGCCGGCAGGCTGGAGGCCAGCAACGGCAATGCTGGCGGCGCCATGCCCGCAGCGAGCAGCCCCACCGCGCCCACGGCCCCCACACAGGACAGCGCGGCCGCCCCGCTCCAGAGGCGCCAGGCCCACCGGGCCGTGCCGCGGCCCAGGGGCGAGGCGGCCACCCCGGCCGCCGGCGCCATCAGCAGCAGGGGCGAGAGCACGCACAGGCTCAGGGCCCAGCCCCCCCAGGAGGACGACAAATGGACTTCGGTCACGGGCATCACACAGCGGCTCGGTTGGAACAGGCGCTATGGTGTTCACCCTAGTTCATTCTGTAAAATTCAATGATCAGAACAATTCGTTCTGTTTAACGGAATCAATGAACGTCGAGCAGCTGAATTTCCACCACCTGTTCTACTTCTGGCGGGTGGCCCGGCTGGGGCACCTGACCCGGGCGGCCGAGGCCCTGCACACCTCGCAGTCGGCGCTGTCAGCCCAGATCCGCCAGCTGGAGGAGCGGCTGGGCGAGACGCTGTTCGACCGCCGGGGACGGCGGCTCGCGCTGACCGCCTCCGGTCAGCTGGTGCTGGCCTATGCCGACCAGATCTTCGGCCTGGGCCAGGCCATGCTGGGTCGTCTGCAGGGCAGCGGCGACGGGGTGCAGCGCCTGCGCATCGGCAGCGTGGCCACGCTGTCGCGCAACTTCCAGGAAAACTGGCTGCGCCCCGCGCTGGAGGACCCCGCCGTCATGCTTTCGCTGGAATCGGGCACGCTGGAAGGCCTGGTGGCCCGGCTCAAGGCCCACCAGCTCGACGTGGTGCTGGCCAACGAGCCGGTGCCCACCACCGATCCCGATCACCCCCTGCACTGCCGGCTGGTGGGCAGCCAGTCCGTGTCACTGGTGGGCCCCACGGCCCGCTGGCAAGGCCGGCAGCTGCGCATCCCCGACGACCTGGGCGGGCTGGACATGGCCCTGCCCGGTCCGCGCCACGCACTGCGCGCTCAGTTCGACGCCCTGTGCCAGGCCGCCGGCGTGCGCCCGCGCATCCGCGCCGAGGTGGACGACATGGCCATGCTGCGTCTGCTCGCACGCGACAGTGGCTGGCTTGCCCTGCTGCCCGAGGTGGTGGTGCAGGACGAGCTCAAGAGCGGCCTGCTGAGCGTGACCGGCCGCAGCGAGCCCTTGCGGGAGAGCTTCTACGCCATCACCGCGCCGCACCGCCTGCGGCCCCAGGCGCTCGATGGGCTGCTGAACCCGCTGCGTTGAAGGGGGCGGCCCTGGCCAGACAGCTGAGGTAGGCTAGGCGCATCGCCATCTTGATGAAGGCCCATGATGAAAACTTCGACCGCTCTCGTCGTGTCTTCCTGGCTGTGCTGGTCCTGCCTGACGCCTTGTCTGGCGGCCGAGCCTGAAACGCAGTCGCCCGGGGTTGTCCAGAAGGTGGAACATGCCATCGAGCGCGGTGCCGAAGCCGCTGCGAGTGGCGTTCAGCGTGGGGTCAAGGCGGCTGCGCATGGCATCGAACGGGCCGCCAGTGCCACGGCCCACGGCGTCCGTGCCGCGGCCGGAGGCGTCGCCCACGGGGCCAGTGCCGCCGCACACGGCGTGGACGCGGCCGCCAGCAAGGTCCAGGGCGTGGTCGCCCCCGCCTCCCACCCATGACCACGCCCACCCGCCTGGCCAGTTGCAGCTGCGGTCAGCTGACCGCCACCGTTCAAGGCGACCCGATCCGCGTGGCCGTCTGCCACTGCCTGACCTGCCAGCGGCGCACGGGCAGCGTGTTCGGCGCGCAGGCCCGCTTTCCGCGGGAGGCGGTCCGCACCGCCGGGACCGGCCGCACCTACACACGGACCGGTGACGAAGGTGGCCAGTGCCGCTTCACCTTCTGCCCCGAATGCGGCGCCACCGTTTTCTACAGCATGGCCGACCAGGACGACTTTGTCGGCATCCCGGTGGGTGCGTTCGCAGACCCGGCCTTCCCCGGGCCCGCCTTGTCGGTGTACGAGGAGCGCATGCACAGCTGGGTGACGATGCCGCAGGGCGTGGCGCACATCGTCTAGCCTGGCGCGCGCCGCTCAGTCGCCCGCCAGCAAGCCCCAGGCCGCCAGCGCCATCACCTGCGCCGACAACACCATGTCGCGGATGCCCACGTACTCGTCAGGCTGGTGGGCCAGGGCCAGCAGGCCGGGGCCGTAGGCGATGCAGTCGCGCAGGCGGCCGATGCGGTCGATGTGCTTCTGGTCGTAGGTGCCGGGCGAGCAGACGAAGCGGGCCTCCCGGCCCAGCACCTCCTGCACCGCACGGGCGGTGTCGCGCGCCACGGGGCGCTCACGCTCGGTCAGCACCGGGGCCACCGAGAACAGCTCGCGCAGCCCGTAGTCGAAGTTCGGCCGTTCGGCCTTCAGGCCATCGAGCAGGCCCACCACCTCGCCGCGCACGCTCTCCAGGCTCTCCTCGGCCAGGAAGCGGCGGTCGATCACCAGGCGGCAGCTGTCGGGCACGCAGGGCGCAGGCAGCTGGTCGCCCTCGGGCTCGGCCTGGCCACCGTGCAGGGAATTGAAGTTGACGGTGGACTGACGCGCCATCTCGGGCACCACCGGCATGGTGGTGTGGCGCGCCGCCAGCGCAGGGATGAGGTCGCGCTCGAAGCGCTCCAGCACCGCGCCCATGTGGCGCACCGCGCAATCACCCAGGAAGGGCATGGAGCCGTGGGCGATACGACCGCGGGTCTCGATCTCGGCCCACCAGACGCCGCGGTGGCCGATGCAGACCTGGTCCACCTCCAGCGGCTCGGGGATGATGACGTGGTCCACCCGCGGCTGGCTGAACCAGCCGCGCTCGGCCAGGTAGGCCACGCCGCCATAGCCGCCGGATTCCTCGTCCACGGTGCCGCTGATCTCGATCGCCCCGGGCAGGCCCAGGCCGCTGTCGATCAGGGCTTCCGCGGCGATGATGGCCGCGGCAATGCCGCCCTTCATGTCGCTGCTGCCGCGGCCGTAGAGCCGGCCGTCCTTCACCACGCCGGCGAAGGGGTCGACCGTCCAGCCCTCACCCGGCAGCACCACGTCGATGTGGCCGTTGAAATGCACGCAGGGGCCGGGGCCGAAGGTCTTGCGGGCGATGACGTTCCAGCGCGGGTATCGGTCGCTGTCGCCGGGCGCGCCCTCGCCGCGCACATAGCTCACCTCGAAACCACGCCGCGCCAGACGCTGGCCGATCAGCTCGGCGCAGGGGCGGTAGGCCTCCCCCGGCGGGTTGATGGTGGGGATGCGCACCAGGGCGCGGGCCAGGTCCACCAGCTCGTCCTCGCGGGCCTCGATGGCCTCCAGCAGGGCGAGGCGGCGCGGGTCATCGGCAGTGGGGAAACTCATGGCATGCATTGCGGAACAGGCGGCGGTGCGCCAGTATCCCGCCACGGTGTGCGATTGATCCAGCACACGCCGCGCGGACGCTGCCGACGTATCTTGTCTGCGTGAACCGGGGGATCTTCAACGCACGGAGGACAGAAGATGAAATCGCACACCTTGGTGGTTGCCGCGCTGGCCCTGATGGGGCTGGGGGTTTCTCTCACCGCAGGAGCCCAGCCCGCGCCGATGGCTTCCGCACCGGGCGCGTCTGCCCCCGGGATGGGAACGGGCATGGGCATGGGGCCCGGGAAAGGGGCTCGCATGGGCCCAGGCGCCCAGCGCGGTGGCATGTATGGCCCGAAGTACACCCCGGGCTGGTCGGTGATGACGGACGCCGAGCGGGCCGAACACCGGACCCGGATGCAGTCCTTCACGAACCGGGCCGATTGCCAGGCCTACGTGACGGAACACCACGCCCAGATGGCCGAGCGAATGAAGCAGCAGGGCGGACAACCGATGCCGCAGCCCCGGCGGGATCCCTGCGCCACACTGAAGCCTTGACAGGGCCTTCCCATCAGGGGCCCGGCCCGGCTCAGGCCGGGCTGATCAGCAGGTGCAGTTTGTCGGACACGCCAGCCCACTGTCCATGCTCGGGCAGGGGCGGCTGGCGCCGGGTGATCGACGGCCACTGCTGCGCCGCCTGGGCATTGATCGCGATGTAAGGCCGCTGGGCCTGCGTCGCTTCGCTGGCGTTGACGATGGCGTCCACCGGGCACTGCGGCACGCACACCGAGCAGTCGATGCAGCCGGCTGGGTCGATGGCCAGGAAGTTGGGGCCCTCGACGAAACAATCCATGGGACAGACTTCGACGCAGTCGGTGTATTTGCACTGGACACAGGGCTCGGTGACGATGAAAGGCATGGGGCGATTGTCGGGCGACTCGAATGCCCTTCAGATCGGCTGGCCCAAAGCCGGTGGCGCGGCCGACCACAGCACCGAGGTCATGCCCATCGAGCCCTGCACCACGTCCGTCAGAAACTGCAGCGTGTCACCCTCGCGGCGCAAGGCCGAGGTGTAGAGCAGCGGCAGGTAATGCTCCGCCGTGGGCACGGCGAGCTGTGCGTCAGTGTCCTGTGAACCCCAGTCCGTCAGCGCCGGCAGGTCTTGTGCAGTCAGCTGCTGCTTGACCCGCTCGGTGAAGCGGATCGCCCAGTCGAATGGCGTGGCGTCGTGGAAGTCATAGAGCGGCAGGTTGTGGACGATGTTGCCGCTGCCGACGATGAGCACGCCCTCGTCGCGCAGTGGCAGCAGCTGCCGGGCCAGCGCCCGGTGCCAGGCGGCGCTCTGCGTGGTGTCCAGGCTCAGTTGCACAACCGGAATGTCGGCCTGGGGGTACATGGGCATCAGCACGCTCCAGGCGCCGTGGTCCAGCCCCCGGCCAGCGTCCAGGCGCACCCGCTGCGGTGCCAGCAGCTCGGCCACCCGCCGCGCCAGCGCCGCGCTGCCCGGCGCGGCGTAGTGCACGTCGAACAAGGCCTTCGGGAAGCCGTAGAAGTCGTGGATGGTCTCAGGCGTGGATGTGGCGGTCACATAGACGCCCCGGGTCTCCCAGTGGGCCGACACGCACAGGATGGCCCGCGGTCGCGGCAGCGCCGCCCCCAGCGCCGCCCAGGCCCGGCGGAAGGGGTTGTCCGTGATGGCATTCAGGGGCGAGCCGTGGCCGATGAACAGGACGGGCATCGACGGGCTTGACGAGGGCTGGGTCATCTTGTGCAAGGCCTCCGGCGGCGGTGTGAAGCAGCTCAGTGGGACAGGCCGATCTGCCGCATGAACTCGGCGTTGTCCCAGAACAGGTATTCCTCGAACATGATGCCGTCCTTGTTCCAGTGGCCGATCGTGGCCATCGGGATGCGGTAGGCCTTGCCGGTGGGCGGGATCACCTTGCCGTCGGCCAGCACCATCGGTTGGGTGAAGGTGCCTTCCAGCCAACCGACCACGGCCGTCCACTGGGCATCGGCCGTGCCAAAGCGCACCGAGTGCTCCCTGATGCGGTTGTCCGGCGCAAAGGTCCACATGTACTTCAGGTCGTCGATGTGCTTCTGGATGCCCTGGGTGGTGTGCCCATCCGGCCAGTGCACGATCACGTCCGGGCTGTGGGTCTTGTGCAGATCCTGCCACTGCTGATTCGTGTAGACACGAAAATCCAGGTCGTCAAAGTTGGCCAGGTTGCGGACCAGTTCTGGCGGCACGCTGGGGGTGGCGGGCACCGCTTGCCCGACCTGGGTGCCCGGCCAGGCGTCGGCCGGAGCCGCAGGCTCCGCGGCGTTGACGGAAGCGGCCAGCGTGGCCATGGACAGGGACAGCAGAGCGGCCAGGGTGTGAAGACGTGTCATGTGAATCCTCGACAGCAGAAGTGGGGGAGTGAGCTCACTGTATTGACACACCATCAATGGATAAACACTGTTTCCGTGGATGGATTGAACACAATATCGTGACAATCAGGTCTTCCCTCGGCCGGCCCCCCACCGCTGCCGGCCTGCTGAGCGACACTGCCGCCCTGAACACCAACACCAGGGAGACCGACATGCCCCCCACCGACTGGACCGCTGAGATCCGGACCGCCGCCCAACGCGCGCAGGCCCAGGGCGCCATGGTGCGGCTGGTGAGCGAGACACATGCCGTGCAGCAGGAGGGGCTGGATTTCCTCGTCTCCCACCTGTCCTCGCTCAGCCTGAAGGACCTGGCCAAGATCCTGCAGCAGAACACCGGCGCCAACCCCTTCCTGCCCTACGAGCCGGCGATGTTCGTGGCCGATCTGTCGGACACCCATGTGCTGCTGCTCAACAAGTTCCCGATCTTCCCGGATCACGCGATGGCCGTGACCCGGCGCTTCATGCTCCAGACGGGCGAACTGGAGCCCAGCGACTTCGACGCGGTGGCCTGCTCGGTGCTGGGCACCGGGGATGCGGTCTTCATGTTCAACGGTGGCAAGCGTGCCGGTGCCAGCCAGCCCCATCGGCATGTGCACATCCTGCCCAGCCACCAGCTGCCGCTGATGCGGCACTTTCCGGTCGACGCGGCACCGGGCACCCTGCAGCAGTTGCCCTTCTTCGGCTTTGTGCATGCCTACCTGCCGCTGGACGCGCGGCTGCCGGTGGCCGAATGGGCCCAGCAGTTGCAGCACGCCGTGCAGACGGGCTTTGCCCACTGCGGTCTGGCGCCCCATCTGGGTGAACTGCCGCCCTACAACCTGCTGGGTTCGCGCCAGGGCGTGCTGCTGGTGCCCCGGCGGTGCGAGCACTGGAGCGACGGCACCCACAGCCTGTCCATCCATGCCTTGAACTTCGGCGGCTGGGTGGGGGTGAAGGGACCGGAGCAAATCGAGCCGGCTTGCCAGGCAGGCTTGATGAACCTGCTAAACGCCGTGACCCAGCCACGGGACTGAGCCGACCCCTTTCAGCCGCAGGCCGCCGCCAGTGCGGGGGCCGAAGGCGACACCAGCTCGGTCAGCCGCCAGCTGCCATCGGTCTGCAGATGCCAGGTCGCATCGAAGCTGCCCACCGCCGTGACCTTGTCGCCCAGGGTCTTGAGCCTGCCACTCTGATGGGCCACGCCATCTTGCGCGCGGGTGCGTTCGGGTGCGAACTCGCATTCGAACACCCAGCGGCCGGCCAGCAGACGCAGTTGATCCTGGATGGCGTCCCGCCCCACCAATGCCGGCTGCTCGCCGGGGCGCCAGGTGGCCTGGGCCTCGAACATCTGCGCCGTGACGGCCGGGTCGCGCGCCTTCATGCGCCGGCCCAGTTCGGACGCCGCATCCTCCACGGCCCGCTGGTCGGCGGTCAACGCGTCATAGGCCCAGCGGGCCGATCGCACCACCACGAAGCCACAGCCCGCCTGGCTCAGACACAGACCCGCCATCCCGGCCCACCACCACGCATGTTTCATGGGCTCATTGTCGGAGCGATGCGTCACGCGCCAGTGCCAGAAAGTTTCCGACCTGTGGCAGCGCCAGCTTGCGCCGGTGCGCCAACGCCAGGCGGGCAATGGGCTGCACGCCAGCCAGGGGCCGGTACTCCACCCCGGCCAAGGCGAACTGGCCCATCGAGGCCGGCACGACCGTAACGCCGGTTTCTGCCGCCACCAGCGCCAGGGCGGACGAGAGCTGGGGCGCATGCGGCCCGAGTCGTGGCTCGAAGCCCGCCTGGCGGCAGGCCCCGACCACCGCATCATGCAGCGTCGCGCCAATGGGCCGCGGTGTCAGGATGAACCATTCGTCGCGCAGATCCGTCAGGCGCAGCGTCTTGCGGCGCACCTGCAACAGCGCATGGCCGGCCGGCAGGGCAGCGATCATCGGCTCGTCGGGCAGGGCATGCAGGGTCAGGTCACGGGCCTCGGCGCCATCGGGCCGCAGAAAGGCCAGGTCCAGCCGCCCCTCGCGCAGGCGCTGGGCCAGCAGGGCGCTGTTGTTCTCCTCGAGCTGCAGCTCCACCTGCGCGAACGCCCGCCGAAAAGCCCGGATGGCCTGCGTCACCCGCGGCAGCAGGATGGCCGAGGCCGTGAAGCCCAGGCGCAGGATGCCGGTCTCGCCACGGGCCGCCTGACGGGCGTGGTGCACCGCCGTGGCGGCCTGGGCGGGCATGTCGGCCACCTTGTCCAGGAAGGCCTGACCGGCCTCGGTCAGCACGGCCCCCTGGGGCACACGGTGGAACAGCCGCGCGCCCACCTCGTTCTCCAGATCGCGGATCTGCTGGCTCAGTGGCGGCTGGCCAATGCCCAGGCGCTCGGCCGCCCGGGTGAAGTTTCCCTCGGCGGCCACGGCCAGAAAGTAGCGGATGTGGCGCAGTTCCATGCGCAAGCCCCTCGGGGTTCAGGTGGACGGGGTCGATTGTCGCGTCGCCGGACTCAGAGCCCCAGCTCGCTCAGGCCGGGGTGATCGTCGGGGCGGCGGCCCAGGGGCCAGTGGAACTCGCGGTCCGCCGCGGCGATGGGCTGGTCGTTGATGCTGGCATGGCGGCGCATCATCAGGCCCTGGTCGTCGAAGGCCCAGTTCTCGTTGCCGTGGCTGCGATACCACTGGCCCGCGTCGTCATGCCACTCGTAGACGAAGCGCACCGCGATGCGGTGGCTGTCGAAGGCCCACAGCTCCTTGATGAGGCGGTAGTCCAGCTCGCGCGACCACTTGCGCTCCAGCAGCGCCTGCGCCTGCTCGCGACCGACGGGGAACTCCACCCGGTTGCGCCAACGGGTGTCCGGGCTGTAGGCCAGCACCACCCGGGCCGGATCCCGGGTGTTCCAGGCGTCTTCGGCCAGGCGGATCTTCTGGATGGCCGTCTCGCGGGTGAAGGGCGGCAGAGGAGGACGTGCGCTCATGGGGGGCTCCAGTGATTGAATCAATGTAGACAGATCTGTCTACTTTTCAAGTCTAGGCACAATAGACAGACCTGTCTACACTGCCCCCACCATGCAGATGCTTGAACACGAGGACGTGGCCGCCCTGCCCGCGCGCGAGCGGATCCTGGAGACCGCGCACCGGCTGTTCTACCGCGAAGGCATCCGAGCCACCGGCGTGGATGCGGTGATCGCCGCGGCCGGGGTCACCAAGGTCACCTTCTACCGGCACTTCCCCAGCAAGAGCGAGCTGATCGACGCCGTGCTGACGCTGCGCCACGGGCGATGGATGGAGTGGTTCAGTTCAGCCCTGCAGCGCCATGCACGGCGCCTGCCCCTGCCCCGCGCGCTGGCGGCCACGCTGCGCGAGTGGCTGAGCCGCCCCGACTTCCGGGGCTGCGCCTTCATCAACGCCGCGGTCGAGTGGGGAGGCAGCGAGCCCGCGGTGCGGCAACAGGCCGCCCAGCACAAGCAGGCGATGACCGCGGCCATCGCCCAGCACCTGCCCGACACGCCGCGCCGCGCAGCCCTGGCGCAGGCGCTGAGCCTGGCGGTGGACGGCTGCATCGTGCAGGCGCAGATCCACGCCGGCGTGCCGCGGGACATCCAGGCCAGCCTGAATGCGCTGACCCTGCTGGCGCAGGCCCTGCTGCCCGAGGACACCACCGCCGCGGCCGACGCCTGAGCGGCGCGGCGCCCTCAGCCCAGGGCGCGCAGAACGGCGGGCGCGATGCGCCGGTGCATGGGCGCCACCGGCAGCATGTACAGCCGCCCCAGCCAGTTGTGGACATGGACCACGGTAGTGATGGTGACCACCGCCGGGCCGGTCTGCGTGGCCGCCCCGACCCCGGTGGTGTGCACCGACAACACCACCTCCAGGTGGCGGTCCCGGTCGCCCAGCAGCACCTCGTCGGGGTGGTTCTCCAGCAGCGTGAAGATGCCCACGCGGTCGCCGGGCCGGTAGTCCTGCAAGGGCCGTTGCGGGTCCAGGTCGGACAGGCCGCCCAGGTCCTTCAGGCCGAACCAGCGCACCACCCGGTTGCGCAGACGCATGCAGGCTTCCACCCAGGCGGGCGTGGCGCGCACAGCCTTGAGGAACTGGCCCAGTGCGCTCAGGCCCGGCTCGGCGGCGGAAACAGCCCAGGCATCGGCGAAATCGGCCCCGGCAAGCCGGGATCCAATCCGGCTGCCCGGCGGTGGTGCGACAAGACGGGGCATGGCCGCAGGTGATGTCATGGGGAGGGACAATACCAGCCCTTTGTCCGCCAAGCCGTTCCCGGATGTCACCTGCCGACGCTGCCCCACCCCCTGAACGCTCCCTGTCCCTGCTGAGCCTGACCACGCCGGTGGCCATGGGCTACATCCCGCTGGGCATGGTGTTCGGCTTTCTGTTCGTGCAGGCCGGAGGCGCCGCCTGGCTGGCGGTGCTCTCCAGCATCGTGGTCTACGCCGGCGCGGCCCAGTACATGATGGTGCCGATGCTCGCCGCGGGCCTGCCTGTGGGCGCCATTGCACTGGCCACCGCGGTCGTCAACCTGCGCCATGTGTTCTACGGTCTGTCCCTGCTGGACCGCCTGCCCGACCAGCGTGGCCTGCGCTGGATCCTGGCCTTCTGCCTGACGGACGAAACCTATTCCGTGCTGACCGCCCTGCCGCGCAGCACCCCGGGCAACCGCCTGATGGGGGTGGCCTTGCTCAACCAGGGCTGGTGGACACTGGGCACGGCCCTGGGCGCCCTGCTGGGCTCGCAGGTGCCGCTGAACCTGCAGGGGCTGGATTTCGTGCTGGCCGCCCTGTTCGGCGTGCTGACGGTGGAGCAGTGGCGGCAGCGCGACAGCGCCGCCCCGCTGTGGACCGCGCTGGCGGCCTATGCGGTGGCCCAGGCCGTGGCTCCCGCCCATGCCCTGGTCATCGCCATCGCCCTGAGCCTGGTGGTGGGCCTGGTGTGGCCCGGCCGCCCCCGCGCCGCCAGTCTGCCGGAGCACCAGGCATGAACGACACCCGCTACGTGATCTCGGTGATCGTGGCCATGGGCCTGGTCACCTTCGGCCTGCGGGCCCTGCCCTTCCTGGCGGCCCAGTGGCTGCAGCGGCACCGCTTCGTCCAGCGCCTGGGCCAGTTCCTGCCGCTGGCCATCATGACGCTGCTGCTGCTGCATTCGGTGGTGGGCTCGGCCCGCTCGCACGCCGGCCCGCCCTGGGCCGAGGCGCTGTCCATCACCCTGGTGCTCGGCCTGCAATGGTGGCGCGGCCATGCGCTGCTCAGCATCCTGCTGGGCACCGGGCTGTACGTGCTGCTGCGCCAGGTGGCCCTGGGCTGACGCACGCCACGGCTTCAGATGAAGAGGCCGCTGTCGGTCTGCCCTTCTTCGTCCAGGGCCTTGCGGGCCCGCTTGGCCTTGAACATCCGTTCATCGGCCAGCGCCAGCAACTCGTCAGCACCGCAGGCGTCGCGCGGGAACTGGGCCACGCCCCAGCTGGCCGACAGGCGCAGCTGCAGCCCCGCCACCTCGAAAGGCCGAGCCAGGGCGGCCCGCAGGCGCTGCTCCAGGGCATAGATGTCATCGACCTCGCCCGCATGAGAGAGCAGCACCGCAAACTCGTCGCCCCCCAGGCGCGCCACCAGCTCCCGATCACCCACGGTCTGGTTCAGGCGGGAGGCGAACTCCATCAAGGTGGCGTCGCCCGCGGCATGGCCATGGCCATCGTTGATCTGCTTGAGACCGTCCATGTCCAGCAGCATCACCGCCAGCCGGGCCTCTTGTCGCCGGGCCGCCGCGATGGCCGCATGCAGGCGGTCCATGAACAGGGCGCGGTTGGCCAGGCCGGTCAGGTCGTCATGGGTGGCGCGGTGGAACAGATCGCTCTCGCCGTAGCGGGTGGCCCAGTACATGGTGGTGCCCACCACGCGTGAGAGCAGACCGAGCACCGCCGCGTCGCCGTCCGAAAAGTGGCCAGGCTCGCTGGAAAAGGCCTTGAGCACGCCCACGCATTGGCCCCGGTGGGACAGCGGCACGACGACCATCGAGCGCACACCCACGGCCTCACAGGCGGCCAGGTCCACCCGGTCGTCGACGAGTGTGTCATCGCACTTCAGCCAGCTGCCGGTGGCAATGCACAGGCCCGACAGGCTGTTTGCGCGGTCCACACGCCGGCCGAGTTGGCCAGAGGCACTGCCAGCCACCGCCCGGTAGACCATGCTGTCCCCATCGGCCAGCTCGATGGCAGCCCCCTGCGCCCGGACCAGGTCCAGCACCTTGCGGACCACCAGATCCATGACGCCCGGCAAATCGAGCCCCAGCTCGGTCACCTCCCCATGCAGGTCGATGACATCAAGCAACACCCCAGCGGTCGTCATGACCACTCCCTCGTCGACAGCCAACTCCCTGTTCGCGGCACTCTGAGTTGCCCTCGCCAGGAGGCAGGTTACTCCATTTACAGGAATACCCTGACACCTAATCTGGGGTCAGCTGTACGACGTGGGGGGCGGCAGGCGTCCTTGCAGGTGGAAGTGCCCGATGTCACGCAGCTTGAGGTCGATGGGGTCGTGCAGGGTGTGCACCCGCGCATTGCGCCAGAAGCGGTCCAGGCCCAGCTTGGCGCTGGTCGCGCCCGGCCCGGTCAGCTCGAACACCTCGCTGGTCAGCGCCACGCCGGCGCGGTGGGCCAGCACCTTGGCCTCGGCCACCTCGATGGCCAGCACGCCGCGGGCGTCGGCGCTCAGCGCCTCTCCCTGGGCCAGGGCCGTCTCCAGGGCGACCTGGGCCGCATCGGTGGCCAGTTCCGCCGCGCGGATCTTCAGCCGCAGATCGGCCCAGCGGTGAGCCACCAGCGGCTCCTCCAGCACCTGGCCCGCGTTGCCGTTCAGCCAGGGCCGAGCACGCTCCTGCAGAAAGGTCAGTGCCTGAGCGTAGGCCCCCTGGGCCAGGCCCAGGTAGAGGTTGGTCAGCACCAGCTGGGCCAGCAGGGTGCGCAGCGTGCCGCGGGGCGTCGGCAACTGACCGGGCGCCTGCAGCACATCCGCGTCGGCCAGCCAGACCTCCTGGAAGGTCACGGTGCCGCTGTCGGTCTGGCGCTGGCCGAAGCTGTCCCAGTCCTCCTGCACCTGCACACCCGGCGCGCGGGTGGCCACATGTCCCACCAGCTGCAGCTCGCGGCCATCGGCCTGCGGGGCCACGGCCGACAGCAGCAGCCGGTCCGAGCCAACGGAACCGGAGGCATAGCTCTTGACCCCGTCCAGCCACCAACCGCCCTTGGCGCGGCGGGCCTTCAGGCGGGTGTCGCGCGGGTTCAGCGCATTGCCCCAGAACCAGTCTTCCTGCAGCGTGCGTGGGAGCAGATCGGCCTGCTGGGCCGGGCTGCCCCAGAGCTGGATGCTGGCGATCTGCAGGTTGTGGAAGGCATAGACATGGGTCAGCGCGCTGTCGGCCTGGGCCAGCCGGCGCAGCACCCGGTACTGCTCGGCACAGCCCACGCCCCAGCCACCGGCCTCGCGCGGAATGACCAACGCCAGCAGACCGCTGCGGCGGATGGCCTCGCGCTCGGCCGCGGCATGGCCGCCGGCCCGGTCGCGCTGCGCGGCGGTGGCTGCCAGCTGCCGGGCCAGTTGTTCGGTGGCCGCAGCCACGTCAAAGGTGTCGCTCATGGGCTCAGTCCAGAATCTTCAGCAGGCGGGCCGCGTTGTCGTACAGCAGGCGCTCCAGCGCCGCGTCGGAAAAGCCCAGGGCCTGGGCGTCCTCCACCGACTGGCGGATGGGCCGGAAGGGGTAGGACGAGCCGAAGAGCAGCTGCTCGCCCAGGAAGCTGTTGGCCGCCTGCACCCAGGCGGCATGGCCGGGCTGGAACAGGTACATGTCGGGCACCAGGTGCACGTTCTCGTAGCGGAAGGCCACCCCAAGCGCCTGCTGCACATTGGGCCACCAGCCGTGGTAGCAGACGATGGGCAGCTGCGGGAAGGCCTGCGCCACCCGGGCCAGCGGCGCGGGGTCGCTGTAGCGCAGGTCCGGCGTGGTGGGGCCGGTCATCAGGAACACCGGCACCTGCAGCGACTGGCAGAGCTCGTAGACCGGGAAGTAGGCCGGATCGTCGGCATGCCGCGGCGGGCTGCCGAAACCGGGCTCCAGGTCGATGCCCGCCAGCCCCAGTTGGCGCACGGCACGCTCGGCTTCGGCCAGGGCGGCATCCTGGCCCTGCAGCACCGGGTCCACCGCGCCCACGCCGATCAGCTCCCGGTGGCCCCGGACGATCTCGTGGATCGTGTCGTTGGGCAGGTGCTGGCTGGGCGTGTGCCGGCCCACCACCACCGCACGCGACAGGCCGCCCTCGCGCACCTCGGCCAGAAAGCCGGCCGGCGTGCGCGAGCGGATGAAGTGGCCATCGTCCCCTCGCGTTCCCACCCGCCGGTTGAGCCAGCGGGCCACGGCCTCACCCTCGGAGCCCGGTGTCTTGCCGAAGAAGTCGTGCAGGTAGGCCGGTCGGCAGCGCATGTCGATGACGCGCGGCCAGGCGTTCTCGGAACTCATGCCTTGGCCGCCTCCGCTGTGGCCTGTCCGGCGCGAACATCGAAGGCGCCCCCGGTGATGGCGGCCTCGCGCAGCGTCACCGGCTGCTTGCCCGGCAGCAGCGGGAAGACCAACTCGGCAAAGCGGATGGCCTCTTCCAGGTGCGGGTAACCGGACAGCACGAAGCTGTCCACGCCCAGATCGACATATTCTTTCAGGCGCTGGGCCACCGTCTGCGGATCGCCCACCAGCGCCGTGCCGGCACCGCCACGCACCAGGCCCACGCCGGCCCACAGATTGGGGGCCACCTCCAGCTGGTCGCGCCGACCACCGTGCAGGGCGGCCATGCGGGCCTGGCCCACGCTGTCCATCTTGGCGTAGTTGCGCTGGGCCGCGGCAATGTCCTCGTCGCTGAGCTTGCTGATCAGCTTGTCGGCGGCGGCCCAGGCTTCGTCGTTCGTCTCGCGCACGATGACGTGCAGGCGCACGCCGAAGCGCACCGTGCGGCCGTGGCGGGCCGCGCGGGCCCGCACGTCGGCGATCTTCTCGGCCACCGCGGCCGGCGGCTCGCCCCAGGTGAGGTAGGCGTCCACATGCTTGGCCGCCAGCTCGTGGGCCGCGGGCGAGGAACCACCGAAATACAGCGGCGGGTAGGGTTGGGACACCGGTGGGAAGAAGTTCTGCGCGCCCTTGACCTGCACATGCTCGCCGTCAAAGTCCACCTTCTCGCCTTGCAGCACGCGCCGCCAGACGGTCAGGAACTCGTCGGCCGCGGTGTAGCGGGCGTCGTGGTCCAGGAAGACGCCATCGGCCGCCAGCTCGGTGGCGTCACCACCGGGCACCACGTTGAGCAACAGGCGGCCGTTGAGCGCCTGGTCCAGCGTGGCGGCCTGGCGGGCTGAGGCGGTGGGGCCCGACAGCGAGGTGCGCAGCGCCACCAGCAGCTTGATGCGCTGGGTCACCGGCACCAGGCTGGCAGCGGTCACCCAGGGGTCCAGGCAGCTCGCGCCGGTGGGAATGAGCAGACCGTCGTAGCCCAGCTGCTCGGCCGTTACGGCGATCTGCCGCATGTAGGCGTTGGTGGCCGGGCGGCCGGAATCGGAGGTGCCGAGGTAGCGGGTGTCGCCCGAGGTGGGCAGGAACCAGAAAATGTCGAGGCTCATGGGGTGATCCAGTCTGCGCCAATGGCGCCCAGAAAACCCATTGCACCCCAGGGGGCCTCGACAAGCCACGAAGCGATGCGCGCTTGCTTATCCGCTTCCCGCAGAAGCCGCGCGCGTCAGCGGCGCCCCTGCTTCAGGACGATCTGGTCATAGACGCCACCGTCGTCGAAGTGGGTCTTCTGCGCCTTCTTCCAGCCACCGAACACCTCGGCCACGGTGAAGGTGTTGACCGGCGGAAAGTCCTTGGCGAAGGCCTTGAGCACCTTGGCGCTACGCGGGCGAAGGTGGTGGCGCGCGGCGATCGTCTGCCCCTCCTCGGACCACAGCCACTTCAGGTAGGCCTCGGCCACCGCACGGGTGCCACGGCGGTCCACCACCTTGTCGACCACCGACACCGGGTTCTCGGCCAGCACCGTCCAGCCGGGATAGACCACATCGAAGTCGTCGCCGAACTCGCTGCGGATCAGCGGCACCTCGCTCTCGAAGGTGGCCAGGGCATCGCCCATCTTGCGCTGGGCAAAAGTGGTGGTGGCGCCGCGCCCGCCGCCGTCCAGCACCGGCACGTTGGCGAAGATGCGCTCCACCAGCGCACGCGCCGCGGGCTCGCCCGCGCCGCCCTTGAGGGCCGCCCCCCAGGCCGCCAGGTAGCTGTAGCGCCCGTTGCCCGAGGTCTTGGGGTTGGGGATGATGACCGAGATGCCCGGCCGGCCCAGGTCCGTCCAGCTGCGGATGGCCTTCGGGTTGCCCTTGCGCACCAGGATCACGCTGACCGAGGCGGTGGGCGCGCTGTGGTCGGGCAGGCGGCTGGCCCAGTCGGCCGGCACCAGGCCGCCACGCTCGGCCAGGATGTCGATGTCGCTGTCCTGGTTCATGGTGATGACGTCGGCCTCCAGGCCATCGATCACGCTGCGGGCCTGCTTGCTGGAGCCGCCATGGGACTGCCGCAGGTCCAGCGCCTGGCCGGCGGTCTTGAGCCAATGGGCCGCGAAGGCCGCGTTGTAGGCCTTGTAGAACTCGCGTGAGACGTCGTAGCTGACGTTGAGCAGGCTCACGGGAGCGGTGGACGCCGCGCGCGCCCAAGGGGCGAGGCTGGCGACAGCGGCAAGGCCCGCTCCCTGCAGGAGGCGGCGCCGACGGACAGAAAACGACATGCGCAATTTCCGGATGACGGCCCGCGATGGCGGACCTTGGCCGGGCGATTCTGGTGGCCGCCGGCCCGGACCGGAACGATGGATTCGTCATGAGCTTGTGACCCGCAGGCACATGGGGCCGAGCGGCCATCACGCGGTCATGTACGCGCCATCGCCATGCGCTTTCCGCGCATCCAAACGCGTTAATCGACGTGGTGCGGCGCAACGTGATGCGCTGCAATGAATGCGTCTTTGATCCGCATCACACCATGACACACACCCCGCTTCGCCTGCTGACCCTCGCCACCCTGCTCGCCGGACTCTGGGCCTCCGCCTGCGCGGGCGCCCTGAAGATCGGTGTCGTGCCCGGCGCCTACAGCGACTCGGTGACCGCCGCCGCCAAGGAGGCCAAGAAGCAGGGCATCGACGTCCAGGTCGTCGAATTCACCGACTGGACCACGCCCAATGTGGCGCTGGACCACGGCGACATCGACGCCAACTACTTCCAGCACCAGCCCTTTCTGAGCAACGCCATCGCCAAGCAGGGCTTCAAGCTCAAGAAGGTGGCCACCGGCATCCTGTCCAACATCGGCCTGTACTCGCTCAAGCACAAGTCCATCGCCGAGATCCCGGTGGGCGGCAAGGTGGCCATCGCCAACGACCCGGTCAACCAGGGCCGCGGCCTGCTGCTGCTGCAGAAGGCCGGGCTGCTCAAGCTCAAGCCCGGCGTGGGCTACCTGGGCACGCTCAAGGACATCACCGACAACCCGAAGAAGCTGCAGTTCGTCGAGGTGGAAGGGCCGCAGCTCAGCCGCATCACCGGCGATGTGGACCTGGCCCAGGGCTACCCGCACTTCATCGTCGCCTCCAAGGCCTTCGACGCCTCCAGCGGCCTGGTCTATTCCGGCGTGGAGGACGCGCAGTTCGCGGTCAGCTTCGTGGCCCGCAGCGACAAGCCCGAGAGCCCCGACCTGAAGAAATTCATCGAGATCTACCGCCAGTCGACTGAAGTGCGCAACGTGATCCGCAAGGCCTTCAACAACGACGACCGGCTCTATGTGCTGGCCTGGCTGAACGAGAAGTGAGGGAGCGCCGCGCCATGAAGAACACTTTGCATCGCATTGGCCATGGGATCAGCCTGACCCTGGGGCTGGCCTTCGGCCTCATCGGCGCCAGCCTCGGCGCCCAGGCTGGCACGCTGAAGATCGGCGTGGTGCCCGGCGTGTTCGCCGACACCGTGAAGATCGCCGCCAAGGAGGCCCAGAAGGAAGGCCTGGAGGTGAAGATCGTCGAGTTCACCGACTGGACCACGCCCAACATCGCGCTCAACGCCGGCGACATCGACCTCAACTACTTTCAGAACCAGGAGTTCCTGGCCAACGCCAACGCGGCTCAGAAGTTCGACCTGAAGCCGGTGGAGCCGGGCATCCTGTCCTACATCGGCCTGTACTCGAAGAAGTACAAGCGCGCCGCCGACCTGCCCCAGGGCGCGCTGGTGGCCATCGCCAGCGATCCGGTCAACCAGGGCCGTGGCCTGCGCCTGCTGGAAAAGCTCGGCCTGGTGCAGCTCAAGCCCCAGGCCGGCCTGCTGGCCAGGCTCAGCGACATCGCGGCCAACCCCAAGCAGCTGAAGTTCAAGGAAGTGGATGGCCCGCACCTGGCCCAGGCGACGCAAGACGTGGACTTGGCCCAGGGCTACCCCTACTTCATCATCGCGGCCAAGGCCTTCGACCCCTCCAGCGCCCTGGTGCTCTCGCACGGCGAGAGCGACCGCTTCGCCATCCACTTCGTCGCCCGCGCCGACAAGGTGGGCCAGCCGGACGTGAAGCGCTTCATCGCGATCTACCAGCAGTCGCCCGCGGTGCGCGCCTACATCGACCAGTTCTACGGCGGCGACAAGCGCCTGTACCGCCTGGCCTGGCTGCCCACCACACCGGCCACCGCCAGCGCCGAAGCCGCGCCCGAGCCGAAGAAGGGAGGTGCGCTGTGAGCCTGTCACTGCTGCAACGCGCCACCTTGGTGGCGCCCGAGGCGGCCCTGGCCAGCCCGGCACAGGCCCCGGCGGAAGCGGAGGCTGCGCTGCCCCACCGCGGCGGCGGCGCCGTCCGCTTCGAGGCGCTGGGCAAGACCTACCTCAGCGGCTCCGGCCCGGTGCAGGCCCTGCAGGGCATCACGCTGGACATCGCGCCCGGCCGCATCTTCGGCATCATCGGCCGCAGCGGGGCCGGCAAGTCCAGCCTGCTGCGCACCATCAACCGGCTGGAGCAGCCCAGCGAGGGGCGCGTGCGGGTCGACGGTGTGGACATCGCCACGCTGGACGCCCGGGGCCTGGTGGCCCTGCGCCGACGGGTCGGCATGATCTTCCAGCACTTCAACCTGCTGTCGGCCAAGACGGTGTGGGACAACGTGGCCCTGCCGCTGCGCGTGGCCGGCGTGCCGCGGGCCGAGACCGAGGCGCGGGTGAACGAGGCCCTGTCCCTGGTGGGCCTGGAGGCCAAGCACCACGTCCATCCCCAGCGCCTGTCGGGCGGGCAGAAACAGCGCGTGGGCATTGCCCGCGCCCTGGTCACCCGGCCCGAGATCCTGCTGTGCGACGAGGCCACCTCGGCGCTGGACCCGGAAACCACGCAGTCCATCCTCGCCCTGCTCAAGGACATCAACCGGCGGCTGGGCATCACGATCATCCTCATCACCCATGAGATGAGCGTGATCCGCGAAATCGCCGACGAGGTGCTGGTGCTGGAACAAGGCCGCATCGCCGAGCACGGTCCCGTGTGGCAGGTCTTCGGCGAGCCGCGCCACGACGCCACCCGCGCCCTGCTGGCCCCGCTGCAGCACGAGCTGCCGGACGACCTGAAGGCCCGCCTGCAGGCCACTCCGCCGCCGCTGGGCACGCCTTCGCAGCGCATCCTGCAGCTCAGCTACACCGGGGCCGACGGCCTGGAGCCGGACTTCGCCGCCATCGGTCAGGCCTTGCAGCAGCCGGTGCGCCTGGTGCACGGCGGGGTGGACCGCATCCAGGGCCATGCCCAGGGCCGTCTGCTGATCGCGCTGGACAGCGCCCTGCCCCTGCCGCCGCTGGCCACGCTGACCAGCGGCCCGCACCCCATCGCCCACCACATCCAGGAGCTGGGTCATGTCGTTTGAACTCTCGCTGGAGCCCGGCACCTACCTGGATGCCCTGCTCGACACGCTGCAGATGGTGGTCGTCTCGGGTGGCTTCGCCCTGTTGGCCGGCATTCCGCTGGCGGTGCTGCTGATCGCCACTGCACCCGGTGGCTTCCGGCCCGCGCCCCGCATCCACCGCGCGGTGGGCAGCGTGGTCAACGGCTTTCGGGCCACGCCCTTCATCGTGCTGCTGGTCGCGCTGATCCCCTTCACCCGGCTGGTGGCGGGCACCACCATCGGCGTGTGGGCGGCCATCGTGCCGCTGGCCATCAGCGCCACGCCCTTCTTCGCCCGCATCGCCGAGGTCAGCCTGCGCGAGGTGGACCCCGGCCTGATCGAGGCCGCCCAGGCCATGGGCTGCCAGCGCTGGCACATCGTGCGCCATGTGCTGCTGCCCGAGGCCCTGCCCGGCATCGTCGGCGGCTTCACCATCACCCTGGTCGCGCTCATCAGCTCCTCGGCCATGGCCGGTGCGGTGGGTGCCGGCGGCCTGGGCGACCTGGCCATCCGTTACGGCTACCAGCGCTTCGACACCCAGGTGATGGTCCTGGTGATCGCCATCCTCATCGCCCTGGTCACGCTGGTGCAGTTCAGCGGCGACCGCCTGGTGCACTGGCTGCGCAGCCGCTGACCCCACCCCGAGCGCGCACACACCACAAAACACCCCATGAGTACCCCATGAGCACCGACACCCTGCTGCCGCCCCGGGCGGGCGACCCCGCCGACCACGCCACCGCTGACGCCACCCGCCTGCCCCGCCCCCCGTCGCCCCCGCGCCGCCTGAACACGACGGAGGAAGCCCTGGACGCCGCCCAGGCCCTGGCCGCCGTCTTCCGCACCGGCGCGTCCGAGCGCGATCGCACACGCCGCCTGCCCTGGGACGAGATCGAGGCCTACACCGCCAGCGGCCTGGGCAGCATCACCGTGCCACGGGCCTATGGCGGCCCGGAGCTGCCCTTCACCACCCTGGCCCAGGTCTTCGTCACCCTCTGCGCGGCCGACCCGGCCCTGGGTCAGATCCCGCAGAACCACTTCGGCGTGCTGGGCATCCTGAAGGAAGCCGGCAGCGAAGCCCAGAAGCAGCGCCTGTTCGGCGAGGTGCTGGCCGGCTGGCGCCTGGGCAATGCCGGCCCCGAGCGCAAGTCCAAAGCCAGCCCCACCATCACCCAGGGCGCCACCACGCTGCGCGACACACCGGCCGGCCAGCGCCTGACCGGCCACCGCTACTACTCGACCGGCGCCATCTTCGCCCACCGCATCCCCACCCGCGCGGTGGACCAACAGGGGCGTGCCGTGCATGTGTGGGTGCCCCGCACGGCCCGCGGCGTGCGCATCGTCGACGACTGGTCGGCCTTCGGCCAGCGCACCACGGCCAGCGGCAGCGTGGTGTTCGAGGATGTGCCCATCCTGCCCGAGGATGTGCTGCCCCTGTGGCCGCTGGCCGATCGCCCGGGGCTCTACGGCCCCAGCTCGCAGCTGATCCAGGCCGCCATCGACCAGGGCATCGCCCAGGCCGCGCTGGACGATGCGCTCACCTTCGTGCGCGAGAAGGCCCGGCCCTGGGTCGATTCCGGCCTGGAGCGCGCGGTGGACGACCCCTATCTGATCGGCGAGGTGGGCCGGCTTCAGATCGAGCTGCACGCCGCACACGAGATCCTGCTGGAAGCCGCCCAAACCCTGGACGAGGCGGCTGCCGCACCGGTGACGGCCGAATCCAGCGGCCGCGCCTCGGTGGCCGTGGCCGAAGCCAAGGTGCTGACCACCCGCATCGCGCTGGCCGCCAGCGAGAAGCTGTTCGAGCTGGCCGGCTCGGCCGCCACCCGCGCGGCCCACAACCTGGACCGCCACTGGCGCAACGCCCGCGTGCACACCCTGCACGACCCGGTGCGCTGGAAGCTGCACCTCATCGGCAACCACCGCCTCAACGGCGTGCTGCCGGCCCGCCATTCCTGGAACTGAACCGCCGCGGCGCCCCCACACCATGCCCCTGTTGTACGAACCCGTGCCGGTGGACAGCCACCCGGCCCCCGCCGCGGCACCCCGCCAGGTGCCCCACCGCATCCAGACCGATGCCGAGGCGCTGGCCGTGGCCCGCCGCGTGGCCGCCGAGCTGGCCCCCGGTGCTGCCCAGCGCGACCGCGAGCGCCTGCTGCCCTGGACCGAGCTGGACACCTTCGTGGCCAGCGGCCTGTGGGCCATCACTGTGCCCAAGGCCCTGGGCGGTGCCGGCGTGTCGGCCGGCACCCTGGCCGAGGTGACCGCGCTGATCGCCGAGGCCGACAGCTCGCTGGGCCAGATCCCGCAGAACCACTTCTACGCGCTGGAGGTGCTGCGCGTGGGCGGCAGCCCGGCCCAGCAGCGCTTCTTCTACGGCGAGGTGCTGGCCGGCCGACGCCTGGGCAATGCCCTGGCCGAGATCGGCCACAAGGACTTCCAGCGCCGCACCCGGCTGATCCCCGACGGCGACGGCTGGCGCGTCCAGGGCCGCAAGTTCTACTGCACCGGCGCGGTCTACGCGCACTGGATCCCGACCCTGGTGGTCGCCGAAGAAGCGGGCCGGCCCCTGCAGTACCTGGCCTTCGTGCCGCGCGACGCCCAGGGCGTGGACATCACCGACGACTGGGACGGCTTCGGCCAGCGGGTGACGGGCAGCGGCTCGGTGGCCTTCGACCACGTGCGGGTCGAAGCCGACTGGGTGGTGCCCTTCCAGACCTCCTTCGAGCGCCCCACCACCATCGGCCCGGTGGCCCAGCTGCTGCATGCGGCCATCGACCTGGGCGTGGCCCGCGCCGCGCTGGCCGCCACCCTGCCCTTTGTGCGCGAGGAAGCCCGGCCCTGGATCGACGCCAAGGTGGCCCGCGCCGCCGAGGACCCGCTGCTGATCCAGCAGGTGGGCGAAACCACGGTGCAGCTGCGCGCCGCCGAGGCCCTGCTGCGCAGGGCCTCCCGCTTCGTCGACGCGGCCCAGGCCGCGCCGGGCGAGCGCAGCGTGGCCGAGGCCTCCATCGCCGTGGCCGAGGCCCGGGTGCAGACCACCACCGCCGCGCTGGACGCGTCCACCCGCCTGTTCGAGCTGGGCGGCACCGCCGCCACGCTGGACCACCGCGGCCTGGACCGCTTCTGGCGCAACGCCCGCACCCACACCCTGCATGACCCGGTGCGCTGGAAGTACCACGCCGTGGGCAACTTCTTCCTCAACGACCGCCTTCCGCCGCGCCACGGCGCGCTCTGAGCCATGTCTGCACCCAAACGCCTGCTGGTCAACGCCTTCAACATGAACTGCGTGGGCCACATCCACCACGGCCTGTGGACGCACCCGCGCGACCGCTCCACCGAATACAACACCCTCGGCTACTGGACCGACATCGCCCGGCTGCTGGAGCGCGGCCTGTTCGATGGCCTGTTCATCGCCGACATCGTCGGCAGCTACGACGTCTACCAAGGCGGGCTGGACCTGACCCTGCAGGAGGCCATCCAGCTGCCGGCCAACGACCCGTGGATGCTGGTGTCCGCGATGGCTGCGGTGACCCAACACCTGGGCTTCGGCCTGACGGCCAGCACCGGCGCGGAGACGCCCTTCACCTTCGCCCGCAAGGCCAGCACGCTGGACCAGCTGACCGGCGGGCGCCTGGGCTGGAACATCGTCACCGGCTACATCGACAGCGGCGCGCGCGCCCTGGGCCACGAGCGCCTGGTGGCACACGACCTGCGCTACGACCAGGCTGACGACTTCCTGGCCCTGTGCTACCGGCTGTGGGAAGGCAGCTGGGAGGACGATGCCGTGCGCAAGGACCGCGCGCGCCGCATCTACGCCGACCCGGCCCAGGTGCATGCCATCGCCCACGACGGCCCCTTCTACCGCTCGCAGGGCGTGCACATGTGCGAGCCCTCGCCGCAGCGCACGCCGGTGCTCTACCAGGCCGGCACCTCGGGCCGCGGCCAGCGCTTTGCGGGCGAACATGCCGAGTGCGTGTTCATTGCCGCCAACGACCCCGCCGCCGCCCGTGCCACCGCGGGCCGGCTGCGCCAGAGCCTGGTGGCCGCCGGCCGACGGCCCGAGGACGTGAAGATCTTCGTGGCCCTGTCCGTGGTGGCCGGTGCCACCGAGGCCGAGGCGCGGGACCGCCATGCCGAGTACCAGCGCTACGCCAGCCCCGAGGCCGGCCTGGCCCACTTCGCGGCCAGCACCGGCGTGGACTTCGCCCGCTACGGCCTGGACGACCCGATCGACTACAGCGGCTCCAACGCGATCCAGTCGGCCGGCCAGACCGCCCAGCAGCGCGGCTGGACCACCCGCCGCCAGCTGCTGCAGCAGTTCACCCTGGGCAGCCGCTACCCCACCCTGGTGGGCAGCGGCAGCCAGATTGCCGACGAGCTGGTGCGCTGGCTGGACGAAGGCGACATCGACGGCATCAACCTCAGCCGCATCGTCGTGCCCGAAACCTGGGCCGACTTCATCGACCACGTGGTGCCCGAGCTGCAGGCCCGCGGCCGCTACCGCACCGCTTATGACGAAGGCACGCTGCGCCACAAGCTGTTCGGCCAGGGCGACCGGCTGCCCGCGGCCCACCCCGCCGCCGCCGTGCGCGGTCTGGCCACCCAGGCCAGCCCCAGCGCAGACACGGCACGCCCGGTGAGCTTCACCGGCGCCTGACCGGTGCTCAGGGGCGGGTCTGTCGCTTGCGCTCCCGCAGCATGAACAGGTAGAGCCCCTCGACCTTCTCGCGCGCCCACGGCGTCTTGCGCAGGAACTTCAGGCTCGACTTGACGCTGGGCTCGAAGGCGAAGCAGCGCAAGGGGATGCGCGCGTCCAGGCCCTCCCAGCCGTACTCCTCACTCAGGGCCGTCACGATGGCTTCCAGCGTCAGGCCATGCAAGGGATTGCGCGGCTGTGCCGGCGGCGGAGCGGGCGGTGATGCGTCGTTCATGAGGCGATTGTCGTCGGCTGGGGGTCGGGCGACTTGAGACCGGAATCGGCCAGGAGCGGCCGTCACTCACCCCCCCCGCTTGGGGGGGCACGTCCCGACGTTGGCTGCCTAGTGGCATCCACAAGTTGATGGACTCGCTCACACTCCGTTTCGATGAGCCATTTGTCGCTCTGTTACGCAGTGATACCGTGTGAGGAAGTGATCAAAAATTCAACAGAGACAGTCACTTGGCGCAGGTGCAATCGGGGATGTTCGGGAGCATCCCGGTTGTTGGTGGCGCAAAGTGGGGTCGATAACTAGTTGGGCATCACATGAAAGCCACTGAGCGCCCCGGCGGGGCGATGTGGCAGCCGGGCCAAATGCATGCCGTCGTCTTGCACGCCTTCTGCCTGGTGGCAATGCTCTCGGTATCGAGCGTCGTGCCAGCTCGAAGCCGAGCCGAGCGCTCCGTCAAGCGTCTCTGCCAATCGGACTCGACGGATTGAATGCAAAGACCGGCATGCATCTCTGCCGCTTGAGGCCCATGGGTGCCCAATCGCACGCAGGTCTGCCAGGTGTTCGGTGAGTGAATTCAAGGCAAACTCCTTGCCGTTTGCCGTCAGGTCGAAGGGAGTCTCATCGTGAGCGTCAGTCGTTTCCCGAAACTGCCGCCGCCAAGCGGGCCAGTCGCCAAGATTGGCCTGCCAAGAGTGGTGCTACTGGCCCGCCTGATGCCCAACCCCTCCGTCAAGGGGACGTCTTGCGGCAGGCCGCAAGCCGCCCCTTACGTCGAACGTTAGAGGTCTCGACACGTGAAGAACTACTGGGGCGCCGTCGTCACACAAGAAGACATGTCACTTCATGACGTTGCTGCTGAACTGAATCGCTTCCTCTTTCCAGTCAAGCTCGAGGAGACTGACAGATTTGATGAGGTGCCTGGGTTCGTAGCAGACCGTTCCGGTCGCGAACGCTTCGTCCTTCAAGGTGTTCCGCTTGATCTGCCTGCCGATGCTCCCGCATCAGAGCGATACAACTACTTCTACTTCCGTTGCTCCGAGCCCGAAATTGAAACTCTGCCCCCTAGTCTGCGCAACCTTCCGCGCGATGCAGAAGTTGGGAGGAACGGCTATTCAATCATCAGTGAATACCTGTGCCAGAGGCTCTGCGAGAACACAAGGCTGCGCTGTGAGCCAGACCTCTAACCCCTCAGTCGAGGCGACAAATTGCAGCAAGCTGCAATTTGCGCCTCACCTCGAACGTTAGGCCGCTACATATGACACGCACCAACTCATGGGACGGCGCAGCAGACAGTGCGTTCGATCAAGACTTTGCCGATGGATTTATCGGTAAATACGTTCTCATTGGCATCACGCATGTCACTCACGATGGCGAGTTCATCCACCAAGAGCAACTGCACGGAACCATTAAGCACGCGTCAGCCAACGGCATCGATATAGCGCTAGCCGGCGTCAATGAAGGAAAGGACTGGCGCATGCCGCCCATGCTTGAAGAGTTCGATCCAGCCGAACCAGGCGTTTACGAGCTCAAGTCAACTAGCGAAGTTGTTGACAACCCCGACTTCACGCTAATGGTCACCATTCGCGCGGCGAACAGGAGCTGACGTGCTTGTTTACGGCCCCGCTCATCTCACACAACCGCACCGGCCTAACTGGGCGTTGCAGGGGACGCCTCCACCACCGCTCGCTTCGGCCGCGCCAAGCTCGCGCCCCTGAACTTTGGCGTTAGGCCACTCATATGTCGCAGCTAGAAAACATGAGCTTTGATCCAGGCAATGGCGTCATGTTCACTATCGAACATGACGGGGCGCCTGTTCGCTGTTTTGTTGAACAAGCCAACGAGTGGCTAAAGCAAAAAGAAGGCTCCGTCAAAAATTTTCCTGAATTGGTCCTGCGTTACTCCAAGGTCATCCGTGCGGCTGCCGCAAAGAAGGCTGCACAGGCCGCAATGCCAATGGATGCATGGGGGCACCTCATCACTGCCGAAGACCTGCGCTCTGCACAGCAGGGGATGCGAAGTGAATGATCGGTCGCAAACAGTCCGTGGCCTAACTGGGCTACAGGGACTTCCCCCTCGGTCAAGCAGAACCCGGCTGTTTTCTCCTTCCCAAGCGGTATTTGAGATTCCCGGTGAATCGTCGGCCTGACAGGTGCTGCTGAGGACACCACGAGAGACAGACT
>NZ_JAMXMC010000010.1 GCF_024055665.1 Ideonella oryzae
CCCGGCGCCGCGTTCGCTTGGTCGTCTGTCCCAAACCCAGGCTGTGCTGCTTCATGGCCCGTATCGTCTCAGCGCTTCACGTCGGCGCCAAGCACCACGGGTTGCGAGTTGTGCAGACCTTCCCTAGTCAAACGTGGCCCATGGACGAACTCTGGATTCGGCCTATACATGACCAGTCGAATTTGCAGGAACGGTGGCAACTTTTTCATAGCGAGCGGCGACACCGGCATGCTGCTAACAGCAGGCAAGGACGGAAAGCGTTACTTTGATACATGCCTTGGTGGCACCGCCGTACGGCTAAACATAAGAACTGCGAATATTGATTCTTTACGGGACGTCCTGGCTCGATATCGCGCAGAAGGATTCGAGATTCAGCAAAAATATCGAGAAATCGTAAAGATCGATCCCTCGTCTGCATCCCTGATGCTCTCTCAAGACTTCGATCTGAACCTCTGGGACCGACTTCTGACAACTCTGCGGCTCCGTTGACGCAAGTGCGACCAGCCTCTCACTCAAGCGCCGACGCACAACGGCGCGGCTTAGCTCGAATGCCGGAGCTACAGCAGAAGTGTGCTCTTCAGTGACCTGCCCCCTTCAGTCGCTGCAGTGATTCAGTTGGGGTCCTTGGGTTGAAGCCCCTGGGCTCTGGGCGGGGCACGCAAGACGAGCGGCGTCGCTCAACTGCTGACCGAGCACCATCTCCGGATCCGCCCCAAGGCCGTGACCGACTTCGCCGGACGCCCGGTGGGGTTATCGCGCCGCCGACCGCCAGGAGGGACAATAGGGGCTGTTTCGCCGGACGAGGCCTTGCGGCCCGCCCGGCTTTCGGCTTTTCCGCCCCGATTCCCGCTTTTCTGGTTTGTCCGGTCCCACCGTCCCGGGCCTGCACCCGCTGCCGCCGTGTCCATCACCCTCGACGCCCCCACCTCCCGCGCACCCGCCAAGCCCAAGGCCCTGACGGCCTACCGGCCCTTCTGGGCCAAGCGCTTCGGCCCTGCGCCCTTTCTGCCCATGAGCCGCAAGGAGATGGAGCAGCTGGGTTGGGACAGCTGCGACATCATCATCGTCAGCGGCGATGCCTATGTGGACCACCCCAGCTTCGGCATGGCGGTGATCGGCCGGGTGCTGGAAGCACAAGGCTTTCGCGTGGGCATCATTGCCCAGCCGGACTGGAACTCGGCCGACGCCTTCCGTGCGCTGGGCCGGCCCAACCTGTTCTTCGGCGTGGCCGCCGGGAACATGGATTCGATGATCAACCACTACACCGCGGACCGGAAGATCCGCAGTGACGACGCCTACACGCCCGGCGGCGCAGCCGGCAAGCGGCCCGACCGCGCCACCCTGGTCTACACCCAGCGCTGCCGCGAGGCCTTCAAGGATGTGCCGGTGGTGATCGGCGGCATCGAGGCCTCGCTGCGCCGCATCGCCCACTACGACTACTGGAGCGACAAGGTGCGCCGCTCCATCCTGGTGGACAGCAAGGCCGACCTGCTGCTGTACGGCAACGCCGAACGGGCCATCGTCGAGATCGCCCACCGCCTGGCCCAACGCAAGCCCATCGAGAGCATCACCGATGTGCGCGGCACCGCCTTCCTGCGCAAGCCGGACGACGCCGCACTGGCCGGCTGGTACGAGATCGACAGCACGGAGGTGGACGCTCCGGGCAAGATCGACGCCCTGCTCAACCCCTACCTGACGACCGAGGAGCAGGCCGCCGCCGAGGGCGTGGCCTGCGCCCAGGCCCAGGATGCGACGGCCGCCCCGGGTGCGGAGCCGAGCGCCCAGCCCATCCGCATCGTGCGCCAACCGCTGGCCAAGACCGAGGGCCGAGCCGTCACCACCCCGCGCGAGCGCACGGTGATCCGCCTGCCGGCCTTTGAACAGGTCAAGAGCGACCCGGTGCTCTACGCCCACGCCAGCCGCGTGCTGCACCTGGAGACCAACCCCGGCAACGCCCGGGCTCTGGTGCAGCGCCATGGCGAGGGCCCGGCCCTGCGCGACGTGTGGATCAACCCGCCGCCGCTGCCGCTGGCCATGGCCGAGATGGACCATGTGTTCGACCTGCCCTATGCGCGCGGGCCGCACCCGACCTATGCCGACGAACACGGCAGCCACGACGGCGCGACCAAGATCCCGGCCTGGGAGATGATCCGCTTCAGCGTGAACATCATGCGCGGCTGCTTCGGCGGCTGCACCTTCTGCTCCATCACCGAGCACGAGGGCCGCATCATCCAGAGCCGCTCGGAAGATTCGATCATCCACGAGGTCGAGGAGATCCGCGACAAGGTCAAGGGCTTCACCGGCGTCATCTCCGACCTGGGTGGCCCCACCGCCAACATGTACCGGCTGGGCTGCAAGAGCCCGGAGATCGAAGCCGCCTGCCGCAAGCCCAGCTGCGTCTACCCCGGCATCTGCCCGAACCTCAACACCGACCACGCCCCGCTGGTGAAGATCTACCGGCGCGCGCGGGCGCTCAGGGGCATCAAGAAGATCCTGATCGGCTCGGGCCTGCGCTACGACCTGGCGGTCAAGTCGCCCGAGTACGTCAAGGAGCTGGTGCAGCACCATGTGGGCGGCTACCTGAAGATCGCCCCGGAGCACACCGAGGGCGGCCCGCTGTCGAAGATGATGAAGCCCGGCATCGGCACCTACGATGTCTTCAAGGCCATGTTCGACCAGTACAGCGCCGAGGCCGGCAAGCAGCAGTTCCTGATCCCCTATTTCATCGCCGCCCACCCGGGCACCAGCGACGAGGACATGATGAACCTGGCGCTCTGGTTGAAGCGCAACGGCTTCCGCGCGGACCAGGTGCAGACCTTCTACCCCAGCCCCATGGCCACCGCCACGGCCATGTACCACTCCGGCCTGAACCCGCTCAAGGGCATCAGCCGCGACGCGCGCAAGGGCGAGAAGGTGGACATCGTGCGCGGCGAGAAACGCCGCCGCCTGCACAAGGCCTTCCTGCGCTACCACGACGCCAACAACTGGCCACTGCTGCGCGAAGCCCTGAAGACCATGGGCCGCGCCGACCTGATCGGCAACGGCAAGCACCACCTGATCCCGACCTGGCAGCCCAGCACCGACGGCAGCTACCAGAGCGCGCGGCGCAGCAATTCCACGCCGACACCGGCCAAGGGCGGTGCGAAGACGGGGGGCAAACCGCCGGTGAAGGGTCAGATCCTGACCCAGCACACCGGCCTGCCGCCGCGCGAGACCGGTGGTCGGCCCGCTCCGGAAGGGCGGGGCGCAGCACCGAAGTTCAGCGCCCGCGCGGGTGCGCAGCATGGCAAACCCGCTGGCAAGGCCGGTGGCCGCGGCCCCCGCAGCGGCGGCCGGTGAGCACGGCGGCCTCACCCGCCTGCGACCTGCCTGCGTTCATCGCACTGGGTGCAGAATGCGGGCGGCCTCCGAAGGCCCCTTGTTCGGCTTTTCTTTCCGGATGATCCGTATGCGTCACCCCATCCTGCCCCGCACCGCCCTGGTCTCCCTGCTGGGAGCCATGGTGTTGACCCTCGCCCCGCTGGCCCAGGCCCGCACCCAACCCACTGCCGCCGCAGCGGAAGCACCGGCGCCGACGCACAGGCACGCCAGCCACCCGACAAGCAAGCATGCGGGCCAGCGAACCGTCGCGAAGGCGCACGGCCAACAGCACCAGGTGGCCCAGGCCCATGTGCACAAGAGTGGCGTCAAGGCATCCCACGCCAGCGGCCACAGCCATGTGGCCCAGGCGGGCAGCGCCACCAAGGCCCACGGCAAGACGGCGACCCGGGTCGCGAACAAGTCCTCGGCCAAGGGATCGGTCCACACGACCGCCCACTCGGCGCCCCACTCGGTGGCCCACAGCGGCAGCGCCCATCGGACCACGGCCCGGAAGGACGGGACCCAGCACCTGGCCCACGCCGGCAAGAGCCAGCACCGCAAAACGTCTCGCGCCACCCACGGCAGCACAACACCGCGGGCCTGAGGCCAGGACCGCTCAGGCGTCCGGGGACGTCCCCGCGGGCAGACGGCGCAGACGCAGGCCGTTGCCCACCACCAGCAGGCTGGCGCCCATGTCGGCGAACACGGCCATCCACATGCTGGCGTGGTCGAACACCGCCAGCGCCAGGAACACCGCCTTGATGCCCAGGGCCAACGCGATGTTCTGCCACAGCACCGCATGCGTGCGGCGTGACAGCCGCACCAGCAGCGCCAGCCGCCGCGGGTTGTCGTTCATCACCACCACATCGGCAGCCTCCATGGCCACGTGGGTGCCCCCACCGCCCATGGCCACGCCGATGTCGGCCCCGGCCAGGGCCGGAGCGTCGTTGATGCCGTCGCCCACCATGGCCACCGGCCCCAGACGCTGCTGAAGCTCGCGGATGGCGGCCAGCTTGTCCTCGGGCAGCAACTGGGCCCGCACCTCGGCCACGCCGGCCTGGGCGGCCACCGCCTGGGCAGTGCGGCTGTTGTCCCCGGTCAGCATCACCGGCGTGAGCCCCAGGGTCTGCAACTCGGCCATGGCCTCGGGCATGCCCGGGCGCAGGGTGTCGGCCACCGCGAACAGGGCCTGGACCTGCTGATCGATGACGAGCAGCGAGATGCTGCGCCCCTGCTGCTCATGCACCGCCATGCGGGCTTCCAGGGCCGGCGAACACAGCCTCAGCTCCTCGACCCAGCGGTGGTTGGCCAGGCGCACGATCGATCCAAGGTCCGTGCGGGCCTGCACGCCCCGGCCCACCTCGGCCGCAAAGGCGTCCAGCGCGGCAGCCCCGGCCCCTGCCACGGGAGCCGGCAGCCCCCCCGCAATGGCCTGCGACACCGGGTGGTCGGAGCGGGCCGCCAGGGCCTGGGCCAGGCCCACCCAGGCCGGATCGGGCGTGTCCGCCAGCCATTCCTGGGCCACCAGGCGGGGCCGGCCCTCGGTCAGGGTGCCGGTCTTGTCCAGCGCCACCACACGCAGCTGCCGGGCCTGCTCCAGGAACAGCCCACCCTTGACCAGCACCCCCTGCCGAGCCGCCGCGGCGAGCGCGCTGACCACCGTCACCGGGGTGGAGATGACCAGGGCGCAGGGGCAGGCGATCACCAGCAGCACCAGCGCGCGGTACACGCCATCCAGGGGGGGCCAGCCGGCCAGCCAGGGCCCCAGCACCGCCACGGCCAGCGCCAGCACGAACACCACCGGGGTGTAGACCGCCGCGAAGCGGTCGACAAAGCGCTGGGTCGGCGCACGCGCGCCCTGGGCCTGTTCCACGGCATGGGTGATGCGGGCCAGCAGGCTGTCGTCGGCCGGGGCGCTCACGCGCAGCTCCAGCGCGCTGCTCAGGTTGATGCTGCCCGCATAGACCGGGTCGCCCGGCCCCTTGTCCACCGGCAGGCTCTCGCCGGTGATGGGGGCCTGGTTCAGGCTGCCCTGCCCGGCCACGATCTCACCGTCCAGCGGCACCCGCTCGCCTGGCCGCAGCCGCACCCGCGCCCCCACCGCCACCGCGGCGGTGGCCACGCGCTGCCACTGGCCGTCGGCCTGCTGCACCTCGGCCTCCTGGGGGGCCAGCGCCAGCAACTCGCGCACGGCGTTGCGGGCGCGGTCCACGGCACGGGCCTCGATCCACTCGGCGATGGCGTAGAGCGCCATCACCATCGCGGCCTCGGGCCAGTCGCCGATCACGAAGGCCCCGGTGACGGCCACGGTCATCAGGGCATTGATGTTCAGCCGCAGGCCGCGCAAGGCGGCCAGGCCCTTGCGGTAGGTGCCCAGGCCGGCCAGCGCGATAGCCAGCACGGCCAACGCCATGCCCACCAGCCGCCACGGCAACCCGGCCGGCGCCAGGGCGGCCAGGGCCTCCGCCGCGACGGCCGCTGCCAGGGCCCCTGCCAGGCGGGGCCAGACGCGCTCGACCGATGCGGGCGCGCCGCCATCCGGCAGGCGTTCGCCGGGCATGCCCAGGCGCTGGAGCGCGGACTCCACCGCCGGGAACAAGGCCTCGGGCGCCTGCACGCTGAGCAGGCGTCGCCCCAGATCGAAGCGCAGGGCCCGGATGCCGGCCAGCGGCTCCAGCGCGCGGCGGATCTCGGCCTCCTCGGCGCCGCAGTCCATGGCCGGCACCCTCAGACGCAGCACTGGACCGTCGCCCGCCTCCCAAGGCGAGGTGTCGCAGGCGGCCGAGCCACAGGGCGAGGCCGGTGAGGACCCGCAGCAGGCCGCCGTGCCGTGATCATGACCGTGGTGGCCATGGCCATGATCGGCATGGTCATGGTGGGCATGGCGGTGGTGATCGTGGTGATCGTGGGAGGGCAGTCGCTTGTCCATGCCCGCATTGCAAACCCTGTAGCAGGTGTAGAGTCAAGCGATGAAGATCGGAGACCTCGCCGCCGCCACGGGCACCCCGGTGGAAACCATCCGCTATTACGAGCGCGAGGGCCTGCTGCCCGCCCCACCGCGCAGCGCCGGCAATTACCGGGTCTACGGCGAGGCCCATGTGCAGCGCCTGGCCTTCATCCGGCGCTGCCGCTCGCTGGACATGGCGCAGGACGAGATCCGGGCGTTGCTGGGGTTCCGCGACGACCCGGCCGCCCACTGTGGCGAGGCCAATGCGGTGCTGGATGCCCACATCGGCCATGTGGAGCAGCGCATCGCCGAGCTGCAGACCCTGGCGCGCCAATTGCGGGAATTGCGGGGGCGCTGCCAGGCCGTGCCGGGCAGCGAGTGCGGCATCCTGTCCGAACTGGACCAGCCGGGGGCCCCGGGGACCGGCGAAGAAGGTCTGCCCCCTCACGTGGACGGCGTGCATGGCAGGCGGACAGGCCGCCACGGCCCCGGCCACGCCCACTGAAGGGGCGGCTGCCGGGCTTCAGCCCAGGCAGGTGCGGTTCTTGCCGCTGCGCTTGGCCTCGTAGAGGGCCTCGTCGGCCCGCTCCAGCGCCTCTTCCAGCGTCTCGCCCGGGCGATACTGGGTCACGCCGGCCGAGAAGGTGACGAACACTTCCTTGTTCTCGTGCATGAAGAGGCTCGCGCTGAGCCGGCGCTGCAGGCGGGTGAGCACCTGCTGGGCCTCGTCCACCGGCGTGCCGGGCAGCAGCACCACAAACTCCTCGCCGCCGAAACGGGCCACGGCATCCACCGGACGCAGGGAGCCGCGCACATGCTCGGCCAGGGCCTTGAGCGCTTCGTCGCCGGCAGTGTGGCCCAGGGTGTCGTTCAGGCGCTTGAAGTTGTCGATGTCCAGCAGGCCGATGGCCAGGCTCGTGCCCTCGCGGGCGATGCGCGCCTGCTCCACCTCGAACTGCTGCATCAGGCCGCGGCGGTTGGCCACCTGGGTCAGGGCATCGGTGGCCACCTCGTCGGACAGGCGCCGCAACTCGGCCTCCAGCGCCCGCACCTGGGTCTCGAGCTCGCTGGCCCGACGGTGCTCGTCCTGCAGGCGCCCGCGGGTGGCGCTGACCAGGCCATGCACACTGCGGCTTTCGGCCACCATCTCGCGCACGACATCGGCCAGACTCTCCAGCGACTGGGCGCTCTGCACCGTCTCGGCATAGCGCTGCATGCCATCGCTGAAGCGGCCGGTGTGCTGGTCCAGTTCGCCCAGCTCGGCCAGCATCTGCTGCAGCAGCGCCTTGAGGGCCTGGCGGGCCTGCTCGCGGTCCTGCCGCAGGGCCTGCTGCCGTGCGCGGGTCTCGGCCAGCAGTTGGGCCGCCGCCTGCACCCCACGGGCATTGGGCGTCTCGCCCAGCCGCTCCTTCAAGCCGGCCAGCTGCCCCTGGACCCAGCTTTCGTCTTCGGACAGCTCGGCCAGGCCACCCGCCAGTTCCTGGCTGAGCCGATGCACCTGGTCCAGCAGGTGGTGCCGGTGAGCCAGCAGCCGGCGGGCCCGCCCGCACACCTCGGCCACCGCGCCCGCCAGCTCCGGCGTGGCACCGTCCTCGGCCAGACGGCCGGCCAGGCTGGCCAGTTCGTCGGCCAGGGCCGCGGCGCGCCCGGCCTCGGGCGGCAGCGCGGCCCGCACGGTGGATTCCAGCGGCTGCATCACCGACACCCAGTGGCCGTGCAGGGCCTCGCTTGTGTCCTCCGGCGCCCCCGCCGGGACATCGCCCGTCAACGCAGCGCTTGGTGCGGACTCGTCCAGGGAGGCCGGCGGCGTGGGCTCGTCGTCCAGCGCAGGCATGTCGCCGTCGGTGTCCCAGGAGCCGACCAACTGCCGCAGCCGGTGCTGCAGGCGCTGGACATCACTGCGGCTGGAGTCCAGCACCCGCTGCAGACTCTCCTTCTTGCGCGCCACGGACCATTGCTTGCCGCTGCGCTCCAGGGCCCGGGTCAGGCGCTCGATCAGCTGGGCCCAGGCCTGGGCCTGGGCAGCGGGGCTGTCCACCACCCGGTCGGTCACGCGCTGCGCCTGGTCCCACTGGCCCTGCAGCATGGCCTGCAGCAACTCCGCGCGCTGGGCCGGGTCATCGCCAAAGCGCTGCGAGAGACGCTCCAGCACCGTGCGGGCGCGGGGCGGCAGGGTCGACACGGCAGAGCCGCATTCTTCGGCCCAGGCCTCGGCGTAGTTCTCGGGCGTGGGCTCCAGCTTGGCCACCGCCAGGCGGCGCAGTGCGGCCTTGGCGATCTGGGCGGGTGTTTGTTCGGTGGTGGCGTTCATGTCGGGGCGGGCTGGCAGCGCCCCGTGCGCTGGTTCAGCGGGACGCTGCCGGGTGGGTTTCTCCGGCCTGGCTCAGGGCCAGCGGCTCCGCGGCCACCGTGGCGCTGGGCACGGCCACATGCTCGGCCACCCAGTTCGGCAGATCGGTGCCGGGCATCGGGCGGCTGATCAGGTAGCCCTGCATCATGCGACATTGCAGGCTGCGCAGCAGGTTCATCTGCGTGGTGTTCTCCACGCCTTCGGCGACCACGCGCAGGCTGAGCGCCTGGGCCAGCGAGATGATCAGGTGGATCACCTCGCTCGCCTTGGGCTCGCGGCCAAGCTTGTTGACGAAGGAGCGGTCGATCTTCAATTCAGAGATCGGCAGTTCGGTCAGATACTGAAGCGAGGAATACCCGGTGCCGAAGTCGTCCACCGAAATCTGCACACCCACCTCGTTGAGGCGGTGCAGCGTGGGCAGAATGCTCTGCAGGTCCTTCATCAGGCTGCTCTCGGTGATTTCGAGCAGCAGCATGCGGTGCGGGATGCCGTAGGGCTTGACCGCCTCGTGGATGAGGTCCACCAGGTCCTGGCGCAGGAACATGCGGCTGGGCATGTTGACGGCGATCGACTCGTTGAAGCCGAAGGCCTGCTGCCATTCGTGGGCCTGGCGCGCCGCCTCGCGCAGCGCCCATTCGGACAGCGGCACGATCAGGCCGGTCTCCTCGGCCATGGGGATGAACTCGTTGGGGGGCACCAGCGCCTCGCCCCGGCGCCAGCGCATCAGGGCTTCCACGCCCATCAGGCGGCCGCTCTGGGCATCCACCTTGGGCTGGTAGTACAGCACCAGTTCGTTGCGCTCGATGGCCTTGTGCAGCGCCGTCTCGAGTTCCAGTTTCTCGCGGTCGCGCACCGCCAGGTTCGGGGTGTAGAGCACCGAGCCGTTGCGGCCGCGGTCCTTGGCGGCGTACATCGCCACGTCGGCGTTGCGCAGCAGGTCGGCCACGGTCTGGCCGTCGCGTGGATACAGGGCAATGCCCACGCTGGCGGTGGCAAAGAACTCCTGGTCGGCCACGTAGACCGGCTGGCGCAGGGCCTCCAGGATGCGCTGGGCCACCCGTTCGGCGTCGCGCTCGTCTTCGACCTCGGGCAGCAGGGCCACAAACTCGTCGCCCCCCAGTCGGCCCACGGCCTCCAACGCCCGGTGAAAGCGCGATCCCACCGCCTCGACGGTGCCATCAAAGATCTGGTCGCTGTGGCGCACGCAGCCGCGCAGGCGCATCGAGACCTCGAGCAGCAGCTCGTCGCCGGCCGCGTGACCCAGGGTGTCGTTGATGTTCTTGAAACGGTCCAGGTCGATCAGCAGCAGGGCCATCTTGTGGCCCATGCGCCGCGCCTGTTCCAGGGCCCGCTCGGCCCGCCAGTTGAACTGGCGCCGATTGGGCAGCTGGGTCAGCGGGTCCTTGTTGGCCAGCTTGCGGATGGAGTCCTCGGCCTGGTGGCGCTCGGTCACGTCCTGCACGATGCCGGTGTAGCCGATGCACTGGCCGTACTCGCCAAATTCGGGCTCGCCCTCGACGTGGATGATGCGGTTGCGCTTGACGCCGCGCGAAAGCGGCACATCCATGGCGATGCCGAAGACCTGGCGCACGATCTGGCGCATGCCGCGGATCAGGCCATGCCGTTCCTCGCGCGTCATCATGCGCAGCAGGTCGCGGAAGCTCAGACGGTCATCGGGCGCACTGCCGAACACGCGCAGCGCCTCCTCGGACAGCTCCATGCCGAAGGGCAGGCCGCGCTCGGGGTGGTGCCACCATTCGAAGCTGCCCATGCGGGCCAGGTCCTGGGCCCGGGCCAGCTTGGCCCGGCTGCGGATCAGTTCCTGCTGGGTGCGCGCCGCGCGCAGCATGTGGCGCAGGCGGCCGGCCAGCAGGCTCCATTGATTGGATTTGACGAAGAAATCAGTGGCGCCAGCGTCATAGGCGCGCTTGATCGAGGCCTCGTCGTCCAGGCCGGTCAGCATCAGCACGGGCACGTTCTCCAGCCCGTACATGCCGCGCAGCTCCTCGCAGGTCTCGAAGCCGTCCAGGCCCGGCATGCGGGCATCCAGCACCACCAGATCCGGGATCCAGCCGCCCAGGATGCGCAGGGCCTCGTCGCCGCTGCCGGCTTCGGTCACGTCGAACCCATGCTTCGTCAGGGCCGCGGAGACCAGCATCAGGTTGACCTCGTCGTCGTCGACCAGCAGAACCTTGGGCCGATCCTCGACCGGGTCCTGCAGCGAAGACGCGCTGGCGTTCCTCATGGAACGACACCACCACCCAGCAGCTGAGCCACCGCAGCGTGAACGCGCAGGGCCTCTTCCTGGAACTGCGCCACCAGGGCCGGTAGCAGTTCAGGCTGACCGTCGCGCACAGCCTGCTCCATCTGGGCGCACAGGCGCGAGAGCTGCAGCGCCCCCACACTGGCCGATGCAGACTTCAGGGCATGTGCGGCATGTGAAAGCGCGCCACTGTCACCGGCGGCGAGGGCCTGGGCGATCGCCGTCTCCTGCGAGGAGAGGGAGCGCTGATAGGTCTGGAGCACCCGTTGCAGAAAACTGCCCCCGACGGGATCGAGTGCACGCAATTGATCCAGGCAGGCAGCGTCCAGCACCGATGCTGCGCTGTCAGCGGCACCGGCCTCGGACCTGGGATCCCTCGGGGTGTCAAACATCTTTCAAGGGCAAAAGGCGAACGTGGGTCGGCTCAGGCGACGGCTTCGGGACGGGGTCATTGTGCCGCGAACCGGTGCCCCACCGAGTTCCACCCGGTCAAGGGTGCGAGCTCGTAGCATCGGCGCACGTTTCTATCACGTCAAGCCGGAAAAAGGCCTGTTCCAGCCGCTTCCCGTGCATTTCTGTCGCAGATGAACCATGCGGGGCCGTCCCCGGCGGTCCGGCCCGAGTCGCTCCTTACAATCCTGGCATGCCCGTCTCGCCCCAAGTCCGTCGCCTGCGTGGCCGCAGCCTCGCCGTGAGTCTGGCCGTGGCGGCCCTGCTGGCAGCGACCCTGGCGGTGGGATGGCAGCTGGCCGGCGGGACCGCGGGCCCCAGCGAGTTGTCGGGCCCCTGGTCCTGGTTGCCGATGCTGGTGTTCGGCGCCGCCTGCGCAGCGGCCGGGCTGCTCTGGGGCCGCCTGGAGCGGCATGCCCAGCTGCGCCAGGCCACGCAGAACCAGCAGGCCCTGGCCGAGCTGACCGAAGGCTGGATCTGGCGCACCGATGCCCAGCACCGTGTGGTGGGCTGGCGGCCGCCGCCCGGTGCGCCGGCCACCGCCTGGACCGAACAGCTGCCCACCGGCCAGCTGCTGCACACCCATTTCGAGGTGGCCGACCCGCGGCCCAGCCCAGGCGCCCTGCTGGCTCGCCTGGATGCCCACGCCATGATCCCGGCCCTGCGCGTGGTGCGCCACGGCACGCCTCCCACCCACTGGCGCCTGCGCGCCCTGCCCCAGTACGACGTGCGCGGGCAGTTCGCGGGTTACGTGGGCACCATCGCCCCGGTGGACGCCGAGGAGCAGCGCCGGCTCGACCAATCCGTCCTGCAGCGGCTGTGGGCCGAGCTGGACATGCCGGTGGTGATCCTGCGCCCCCGTGGGGCCGACGCCAGCGGACCGGACTGGGACGTGCAGGGCCTGTCTCCAGACGCCGCCCGGCTGCTGGGCCCCAAGGGCCAGCAGAAGGACTGGCAGCTGGTCCAGCAGGCCCTGCCCGGTGATGTACAGGCCTCGCTGCGCAAGCTGCCCGAGGGCGAAAGCCGGGTGGCCGGTGACTGGAAGATCGACCTGCTGCCCCTGAGCTGCGAAGGCGAGGCACTGGGCCGCCTGCTGCTGCTGCGCCCCGCCCAGGATCCGGCCGCCGAGACGGCCGTCAGCGCGGCCGACCAGGATTCCTTCGTCTACTCCGTCTCGCACGACCTGCGCGCGCCGCTGCGGGTGGTCGATGGTTTCGCCCGCATCCTGAAGGAGGACTACGGCCGTTTCCTGGACCGCATCGGCAACGACCACCTCGACCGCGTGCTGGCGGCCGGCGCGCGGATGAACAGCATGATCGACGCGCTGCTGGCGCTCTCGCGGCTGCAGTCCCAGCCACTGGCGCGCAAGCCGGTCGACCTGTCGCAGCTGGCCAGCTACATCGTGGAGGACCTGCGCAGCCAGGCGCCGGAGCGTCAGGCCAGCATCACGATCGAACCCGGCCTGGTGGTGCACGGCGACCCGACCCTGCTGCGCATCGCGATGGAGAACCTGCTGGGCAATGCCTGGAAGTACAGCGGCCAGTGCGAGCACACGGTGATCGAGTTCCGCTGCGAACAACAGGCCGAGCATGGCCGTGTCTTCGTGGTGGCCGACCAGGGAGCCGGCTTCGACATGCGCTTTGCCGACCGCCTGTTCGGCGTGTTCCAGCGCCTGCACAGCCCCAAGGATTTCCAGGGGACCGGCGTGGGCCTGGCGTCAGTGCGACGCATCCTGCGCCGGCACGGCGGCGACATCTGGGCCGAATCGGAAGTGGGCAAGGGTGCCCGCTTCTACTTCACGCTGGGCTGACCGGCCGCGGCGCGGCGACCGCAGGCTCAGGCCTGGCCGGGCCGGGCCAGCAGTTCCACCGCATCGACCAGGGCGGCGGCCTGCGCGGCCAGCGAACGCCCGTCCGTCTGGGCCAGACGCGTCAGGCGCTGCAGGGCCTCTGCCCGCGGCAGCGAATAGCGGTGCATCAACACCCCCACGGCCAGCGGCACCGGGTCATTCAAAGGGTCGGCAGGCCGACCGGTCGATGCCGGGGCGGGCGGCGCCACCGGCGTCACCTGGGCCACGGCGACGGGCCGGGCGACCGGGGCCAGGGTCTCGCGCTCGCGACGGGCGCGCACGGCGGCCACCGCCGCCTCCACCGTCGGGACGATCTGGGCGATGTCCAGCGGCTTGACCAGATAGGCCACCGCCCCCAGCTCCTTGACCCGGGCCACGGTGGCCGCGTCAGCGAAGGCCGAGAGGAACATGAAGGGCGTGCCCAGGGATTCGCGCAGGTAGTCGGCCACGTCGAAGCCGCTCTTGCCTTCCATGCGGATGTCCAGCAGGGCCAGGTCGGGCCGGTGCTGGCGGGCCAGCAGGATCGCGTCGTCCCCGTTGTCGGCGTCGATCACCTCGAAACCGGCCTGGATCAGCCCGTGGGTCACCGTGGCCAGCACGAGCCGATCGTCGTCGACGACCAGGATCTTGCCCTTGGACGGAGAAGTGGAATCGGGGACTGCCATGCTTTCGATTGTCTCCGAACTGGTCACAGCGGTGTCAGCAGCGCCACCGCAGGAGGCGCCAGGCGCAGCCGGGCCACGACAGTCGCCCCTTCCTGGCTCAGCGTGATGGAGGCGCCCTTGCGAGGCAGCAGCGCGCGCACCAGGCCCAGGCCGGAAATGCCCGCCGGCACCTGGGCCAGGCTGAACTCGGGCACCAGGGCCCCCGGGTTGGCCACGCTCACGGAGACGGCATCCTCGCCGCACTCCATGCGGCAGGCGATGGCGCCGCCTGCGCTGTGCTTGATCGCGTTGGTCAGCAGCTCGTTGACGGTGAGCGCCACGGGGATTGAATCGGCTTCGGTGAGGGCGAAGCGGTGCGGGTCGGCCCCCTGCACCTCCATCGTGATGGGCCGGCCGAACATGCGCTGCACCGACTGGGCGATGGCCTCCATCACCGCCTTGACGCGCAGCGGTCCCGTCATGCCCACCTGCAGCCCATGCACCTGGGCGATGGCATGCACATGGCCCACCGCCTCGGCGATGGCGGCACTGGCCTCCGGGTGCCGCTGCGCGTTCTGCTGCAGCAGGCCCGCCACACCCTGCAGGTTGTTCTTGATGCGGTGGTGGACTTCCTTGACCAGCATCTCGCGCTGGGCGATGGCCGCGGCCAGCCGGGCTTCCTCGGCCGCGCGCTGCTCGGTCACGTCGCTGGCCACCAGCAGCAGCTGGGTGCCGCCCGATTCGCCCCCCGAGGCCAGCGAAACGATGCTCACGTCCCAGACCTGGGCCGCATCCCCGGTCTGGGCATCGGCCTCGCGGTGCAGCTCGCGTCGCACCGCTTCCTGGGTGCCACTGGCCAGGTGCAGGTCGGCCGAGAGCGAAGCCGCCTCGATGCCGGGCAACCACAGGGCCGGCTGGCGGCCCAGGATCTCCTCGGCCGGGCGGCGCGCGAAGGCGCAGAGCTTCTGGTTGAGCTGCAGCACCTGCTGGTTGGCGCCGTCGAACAGGGCAATGGCCAGAGGGGCCGTCTCGATGATGCGCTGCAGGCCGGCCCGGGCCTGGGCAATGCGGTTCTCGGCCTCGCGGCGGCGCTCGATGTCCAGCAGGGCAAAGGTCAGCTGCCCCTCATCCCCCGGCCCACCGCCCTCGCGCCCGGTCACCACCACGTTGCCCACCACCCAGAAGGCACGGCCATCGCGGGCGGTCAGGCGACACTCGAAGGTCTCGGCCTGCCCTTCTTCGAGTGTGTCCAGCCAGTCCTGACGGCGCAGCGGATGGTCCGGCTCGGACGAGGCCACCACGCTGATGGGCAGACCGATGAAATCCGCCAGCTCGCCGCCGAACATGCGGCGGGCCGAGCGGTTCATCCACTCGATGCCCTGCGGCCCCACGGTGACGATGCCCACCAGCACCGAGTCCAGGATGGCGCGGGTGCGGTCGGCCTGGGTCAGCAGGGTCTCGCGCACACGGCGGCGCTCGTCCACGTTCACATAGGAGGCGATGCTGCCGGCTGCGGGGTCGGCCAGGTCCACCCGGCGCTGGTGCACCTGCACCCACAGGGTGCTGCCGTCGCGCCGGCGCAGACGCCGTTCGCCCTGGGAACGTCCATGCTGGGCCAGCTCGCGGCGCTCGTGGGCCGTGTACTGCAGGTAGAGGGCCTCGTCCTCGCACAGCTCGGCCAGAGCCAAACCCTGCAACTGCTCGCGGGGGTAGCCGGTGAGTTCCACCATGGCCTGGTTGGCGCGCTCGATGCGGCCCTCGCGCTGGTAGGCGATGCCGACATCCGACAGGTTGAACATCAACTCGCGCTCACGCTCGAGTCCGGCCAGTGCGGCCTGCTGGCCGCGCAGGCGGGAGATGTCCGACACCACCGCCACCACCTCGTCAGCCCCCACCGCACCGGCCCGCCGCAGGGCCAGTGACCGCCACGGCTGTTCGTCGGCCAACGACGCGTCGCCCGCCGGCTGGAACTCGGTCTCGAAGGCCCCCTGCTGCAGCAGCAGCTGCTGGGCCTGGCCCGCGGCCGTGCCGTCCAGGCCGGCCTGTGTCAGCACCTGGGCCAGCGACAGCCCCTGGGCCTGCCCCCCGTGCAGACCCAGCAAGGCCTCGAAGCGGGCATTGCAGCGCACCAGGGCACCGCGGCGCAGGTAGGCGATGCCGGCCGGGCTGACCTCGAGGATGGTGCCGAGCTCGTGCAGCAGCTGCTCGTTGTGGCGACGGGCGTTCTCTTCCTCGGTCACGTCCAGGGTGACCACGGTGACCGCGGCCCGGCCGCCGGCGAGCTCGGCCGGCTCGACCCGGGTCATCAGCCAGCGCCGACCGGTGTCCCGGTGCTCGACGGCGTAGCGCACCTCGATGCGCTGCCGCTGGCGCAAGGCCTGCTGCAGACGGTCGTAGTCGGCCATGGATTCGGGGGCCACCACGTCGCGGCCCACCGACATCAGCGACTGCCCCTGCACGGCACGCTCGCCCTCCGCCTCGCGTTCTCCGCGTCCACCGGCAGGCGGCGCAGCGGTGACCCAGCCACGCGCCGCGTCGTGGGTGGCCACGCCCAGGCCGGCCGTGCCCATCAGGGCGCTGATCTCGATGTGGGCCAGCTCGCGGGCGTCTTCCAACGCCAGGTCTTCGAGCTGCACCAGCCAGCGCCCCGACCCGCCGGCCACGCCACGCGAGGTGACCCGCCAGTGGCGCAGCGGGCCGCCGTCCAGCGGGACCCAGCCCTCGCGCCGGCGCGATTCGCCGCGGGCGGGCATCTGGGCCGGCCAGCCGATCAACTCGGCCAGATCGGGGGACAGGCCAGCCAGGGCTTCCAGCCGGCCGCCCAGCGCGGTGCGCATGGCCTCGTTGGCCAGCAGCACCCGCCCCTGGGGGTCACAGAGCAGCAGGGGCAGCGGACTGATGGAGACGCAGTCGGCCAATGCCGAAGGCACGGCCATGCCCCCTTCGTTGGGGGCGTCGCCCGGCACCCGTACAGCGGGCAACAGCTTGGATTTGATCGACATGGCAGGGCAGCTCGGCGATGCACCGAGTGTAGCGGTGCCCTCGCCGCCCTGGCGGGTTCTGACGCAGTCTCAGTCGCTCTGCAGCTGCTGGGCCGACAGCATGGCCTTCAGGGCCGCCCGGTTGAGTTCGCCTGGGCTCAGCAGCATGGCACCGGCCGCCTCGGCAATGTCCAGCGGCAGCTCGGATTCCACCGCGCGGGCCACGGACAGGGCCAGGCTGTAGGGTCCCTGGCCGGACGGTGCCAGGGTCTGGGCCACGCCCTCACCCACCGGCAGGTTGCCCAGCAGGCGCTCGAAAGGCTGGCCCAGCATGCGGTCCAGCAGCGAGAAGACGCCGCAGATGAAGGCTTCGCCGGCCGCACCGCTGTCGCCCTGGGCACGCACCAGCTCCTCCATCAGCAGGCCGCGGCGCACCGCCAGCTGCATCAGGGGTTGCAGGTCCGGGTTGTCCACCGCATTGGTCACCAGCAGCGCCAGCCAGCGCTTGAGGCGCTGGTAGCCCAGCACCATGATGGCGTGCTGGAAGGAGTTGATCTCCACCGACAGACCAAAGGCCGGCGAGTTGATGAGCCGCATCAGGCGGAAGGCCAGGGTGGGGTCGCCGCGCAGCGCCTCTTCCAGGCGGTTGACCGGCTCTTCGCGGTCCACCCGCTGGATCAGGTCCATCACGATCTGCACGCTGGGCGGCACGTCCTTGCGGGGGGCGTCCGGGCCCGGTCGCTCGCCCAGGGGCCAGCCCAGCACCGCCAGCGCACCGCGGCGCAGGCTGGCGCCGGCCTGCTCGGGGGTGCTGGTGCCGGCCTGCACCCAGGGGGTCTGGCGCGCCGCGCCGCTGGCCGGAGCCTGGGTCTGGCGGCGGTCGTCGTCCATGTCGATGATCACATGGCGGAAGCAGGCCAGCAGCTCCGGCGACAGGGGCTGCAGCGGCCGGCCCTTGAGGGCCAGGGCCTGACCGGCCGCGGCGCGCTCGCGCAGGCGCGCCTCCCAGGTCGGATCGCCCGCCAGGAAGGCGGGCACCTCCAGCACCGTGTGGGCGGGCCGCTCGGCCTCCAGCAGGCCCGACAGCAGGGCCTCGGTGGTCGGGCTCAGACACAGCGGCCCGCGCTCCTCGGACCAGCATTCGTCGAGCAGCTCCAGCACGGGAGTGGCCAGCTGGGAGGGGGCGTCCGAAACGGGGTGCAGGGTCAGGCGGTTCATCACCACCCGACCGCGTGCGCCGAACAGCGCGCCGCAGCCCAGCCAGACAAGATCAAGCGCCAGTGCATTCATCGTGGGGTCCCTGGGTCAGGCTTTGATGTAGTCGAACAGCGACATCTTTTGCAGCGAGGCGTAGGTCTGCAGCGCCGCGCTGTAATTGGTCTGCTGGTTCTGGAAACTGGAGATGGCCTGGACCATGTCCAGGTCCTCGGCATCGGAGCGGGTGCTCTCGGCGTAGTTCTTCAGATCGGTCACCCGGCTGGTGACACCGTCGATGCGGTTAAGGATTTCACCGGCCAGGCTGCGGGTGCCTTGCAGCTGCCCGGCCACGCCGTCCAGGTCACGCAGACCGGACTGCACCGTCTGCGTCACCTCGGCACTGCTCTTGGACGGGTCCTTCAGGCCGGCGATGACCTTGTCCAACGCGTCAAAGGCCGACAGGTCGGGCTGCGACGGCGTGACCTTGAAGGTGTCGCCGTTGCCCGGGGCGCCGCTGATGGTGGTGGCCATGCCGTCGAACTCGATCAGCTTGCCATCCTGGTAAGACGCGCCAGAAACGGCCAGCGAGCCGTCCTTGCGGACCACGTCGTAGGTGGTGGCGCCACCGGAGACATTGAACTGGACCGTGTAGTCCATGTCTGCGTCGGCGGGGATCTTGGACGGGTCGGTGACCCGGCCGGTGTCGATCCAGGCGCTGCTGCTGTTGCTGCTGGTGACGAAGACCCCGTTGCCGCTGGGCGCGGACAGCCAGGTCTTGCTGCCATCGAAGGTCAGGGGTAGGTTCTCGTCGCTGGCCACCTGCACCTCGCCGCCGGTGCCCATGTAGGTCACGCCGCCGGATTGATCGGCAAACGGTGGCTGGGTGGCCCCCTGGCCGGCGAAGACGAAGCCACCGGCGCCGTCGCCCCGGTTGGCCACGCTCAGCAGCTGCTTGCGGATCTCGGTGAGCTGGTTGGCGATGTCCTTGCGCTGGGCCGCGCTGTAGCTGGCGTTGCCGGCGGACACCACCAGTTCGCGGGCCTGTTGGACCAGCTCGGTGGCATCGCCCAGCGCGGCCTCGGTCAGGGTCATGGAGTTCTTGCTGGCATCCACGGCGCGCTGGTTGGCATCGGAGCGCTGGATCATGGCGCGGGCCCGCTCGGCGCGGGCCGCGGCGGCCGGGTCGTCGCTGGGCGCCAGCACCCGCTTCTGGCTGGTCAGGCGCTGCTGCGCCATGTTCAGCTCGTATTGCCGGTTCTGCAGGTTGTCGACCGAGGCCGCGTAGGCGTTGGCGGTGGTGATGCGAAACATCTGGTGCTCCCCTCAGTTCATGGCGTCGTTCAGCGGCCCAGCTGCAACATGGTGTCGAAGATGGACTGGGCCACCTGCAGCACCTTGGCCGAGGCCTGGTAGGCCTGCTGGAACTGGATCAGCTTGGAGGCCTCCTCGTCCATGTTGACCCCGGTGCTGGAGGCCAGCGCGGACTCGGCATCGCTCTGGGAGGCCTTGGAGATGGCGGCGGCCGACTTGGCGCTCTGCACCCGCACACCCACGTCGGCCATCGTGCCGGCGTAGGCATCGGTGACGGTGGCGCCGCCGCCGATGCTGCCGTCGGACATGGTGTAGCGGCCAACAAAGGCCTCGTCGCGCAGCGAGGCCATCGCCAGCGCGTTGCCGTTGTTGCTGGCCGGAAAGTTCGTCTTGCCCACCGAGAGGGTGTCGCCGCTGGCGGGCACCCCGTTGAGGGACAGCTCGAAGCCGTTGAGGCTGATCGGCTGGCCGGCCTTCCAGGTGCCGGTGCCACTGCTGGTCACCGTGCCCGAGCTGTCGGTCAGGCTCCAGCTGTAGTTGCCCGACCCGTCGGTGAAGGAGACGGAAGCGGTCAGCGAAGGATCGATCGAAGGGTCGGTCACCTTCAGCAAGTCGACCGAGGCCGTGCCGGTGTTGGCGGTGCCCAGGGTGGCCGTGACCGGCAGGGCCGCGGCGATGCCGTTGACATCGTCCAGGGCGCGGGTCATGCCGGCGGCGGCAGCCCCCACGGGCTGCAGGCGGAAGCTGTCGCCCGCCTGCAGATCGGGTGTGCCCACATTGATCTTGAAGCCGTCCACGGTGGCGCCGTCGTTGACGGTGCGCACCAGCCCGTCGGACAGGCGGGTGAGCTTGTACTGGCCGGCCACGCCGCTGCCATCGGGGCGCAGATCGTAGTCGCTGGCCTGCAGCTGCGTGGCGTCGGTCACGGACAGGCTGACGTTGGCGATGTAAGCCCCCGTGCCGTCCCGGGCATTGTTCGTGTTGGCCTTGGCCGCGGGCGCGCCGATGTTGAACAGCGGTGAGCCGGCCTGGGGCGGGTCGCGCAGGTCCAGGCCCATGGTCTGGACGTCGTTGACCTTGGAGGCGAAGGCCATGGCCATCTGGCCGATCTGGTTGCGTGCATCGACCAGGTCGTCGTTCTGGAAGGCCAGCAGGCCGGCCATCGAACCGCCCCCGATCTGGTCCGAGTTCAGCAGCATGGTCTCGCCGGCGGTCTTGATGGACAGCGCGCTGCGCGAGGTGTCCGCGGCGTCCGGTGAGACCTGGATCTGGGAAGCCTGGTTGCCCAGCACCAGGCTCTGCCCGCTGCCGACAAAAACGCCGACCGTGCCGTCCGAGGCCTCCAGCGTGGACACCTGCATGATGCCGCTCATCTGCTTGATGAGCTGGTCACGCTGGTCCATCAGGTCGTTGGGCAGCTGGTCCACGCCATGGCTGGCGGCGATCTGCTGGTTGATCTTGGCGACCTGGGCGGCGTAACCGTTGAGCGTGGCCGCCTGGGCCTGCAGATCGGCGGTGACGCCCTGCTGCAGGATCTCCATCCGGTCCGAGGCGGTGCGAAAGCGTGCGGACACGTCGGCAGCGCGGGCCAGCAGCACCTGGCGGGCGGAGCTGTCGGCCGGGCTGTTGGACAGGTCCACCGCCGCGTTGAGGAAGTCCCCCATCGCGTAGCCGATGCCCTGCTCGCCCGCCGGGAACAGCTTCTCCAGTTCCTGCAGCTGGCCGCTGTGGCTGTCGTCCTTGGCCTGCAGGGCCGCAGCCGCGGTGGCCTGCATGGTCAGGAAGCTGTCATGGGCGCGGGTGACGTTGCTGACGTTCACCCCCTTGCCGAAGAAGCCGCTGCCCGTGAACTGGCCGGCGGCCGTCTCCAGATTGGCCTGCTGACGCGAATAGCCCTTGACGTTGGCGTTGGCGATGTTGTGGCCGGTGACATCCAGCGAGGCGGTGGCGGCCGTCATGCCGCGCATCCCGATGCTCATCAAGGAAGACATGGCGCGCTCCGATCCGGCTCAGGCCGCTCAGGCCTGCAGGCTGCGCTGCAGCCTGAGGGTGGTGTTGATGACGCGGCCCAGCTTGTCGGCATAGGCCGGGTCGGTGGCATAGCCAGCCTTCTGCAGGCCCTGGGCAAAGGCCTGGGCGTTGCTGCCGGCGGCCACCACCTTCTGGTAGCGAGGGTTGCTGGCCATCAGTTTGGCGTAGTCCGCAAAGGATTCGGCATAGCTGCCGTAGGCGCGGAACTTCTGCACCACCTTGCGGGCCACGCCGCCGAGGTATTCGGTGGTGGTCACATCGGTGGTCGGGCCGGTCCAGTTGGCACCGGCCTTGATGCCGAAGAGGTTGTGCGCCGAAGAACCGTCGGGATTGCGGATCTCCTTGCGGCCCCAGCCGGTCTCGTGGGCGGCCTGGGCGATCATGAAGGAGGCCGGGATGCCGCTGGCGGCCTGGGCGGCCTGGGCGGCGTCCTGGTGCTGCTGCACGAAAGTGGCGGCGGCCTGCTGTGGCGGGCGCACCGGCGCATCGGGCTTGGCCAGGTCCACCGGCGCGGTGTTGGCGCTGTCGTCCTTGGGGGCCACAGGCTGGGTGGCGGCCTGCATCTGCTTTTCCATCTGGCGGGCAATCACGTCGGCCAGGCCACCCGGGCGGCCCGCCAGCTTGGTGGCCCACTGGCTGTCCAGCATCTCGGCGCCGAGCTTGGAGGCGTCGTTGTCCGCGCCGTCCTCGTTCTTGGTGGCCTCGCGCATGGACTTCAGCAGCTGCTGCATGAACAGCGTCTCGAACTGCTTGGCGGCCTCTTTGGCAACGACCTTGGGGTCCTTGGAGGCACGCGTGCGCAGGGCCTCCAGCCCGCGGGCGTCGCCCAGCCCGGCATTGGCGCCGACCAGGGTGGATGGGAGGGCAGCGGCCATCAGATCACCTCCAGCTCGGCCTGCAGGGCGCCGGCGGCCTTCATGGCCTGCAGGATGGCCAGCAGATCCTGCGGGGTGGCGCCCAGGGAATTCAGGGCCTTGACCACGTCGGCCAGCTGGGCGCCGGCCGGCAACTGCACCAGCGAGCCGCCCTGCTGCTGCACGCTGATGTCGGTCTTCTGGGTCACCGCGGTCTGGCCATTGGACAGGGGGCCCGGCTGGCTGACCTGCGGGGTCTGGCTGATGGTGACGGTCAGGCTGCCGTGCGCGATGGCGCAAGGTGCCAGCTGCACGGCCTGGTTGAGCACGATGGAGCCGGTGCGCGGGTTGAGCACCACCTTGGCGGCCGGACGCGAGAGCTCCAGCGGCAGGTCTTCGATGTCGGCCAGGAAGGACACGCGCTGGTCCGGCTCGCGCGGCGCGCGCACCCGCACCACCCGGCCGTCCAGGGCCTGGGCGGTGCCGGCGCCCTTGGCGGCATTGATGGCATTGGCCACCGCGCGGGCGGTGTTGAAATCGGCGGCGTTGAGGTCCAGCTGCAGCATGTCGCCCATCTGCAGCGGGGTGGGCACGGTGCGCTCGACCGTGGCACCCTGGGGCACGCGGCCACCGCTGAGGTGGTTGATCTGCACCTTGGAGCCACCGGACGACGCGCCGGCGCCACCGACGATCAGGTTGCCCTGGGCCACGGCATAGACCTCGCCGTCGGCGCCCTTGAGCGGGGTGGCGATCAGGGTGCCCCCGCGCAGGCTCTTGGCGTTGCCGACCGACGAGGCGGTGACGTCGATCGTCTGGCCCGGCTGGGCAAAGGGCGGCAGCTCGGCGGTGACCATCACCGCCGCCACGTTCTTGAGCTGCATGTTGGTGCCGGCGGGCACGGTGATGCCCATCTGCTGCAGCATGGACATCAGCCCTTGCGTGGTGAAGGGAACCTGGGTGGTCTGGTCACCGGTGCCGTCCAGACCCACGACCAGGCCGTAGCCGATCAACTGGTTGGAGCGCACCCCCTGGATGGCAGCCACCTCCTTGATGCGCTGGGAAGCCAGCGCCGGCAGCCAGGCCGACGCCGCAGCCAGCACGAGGGCCAGCTGGCCAAGAAAGCGAAGGGTGCGGTGCGGGGTGGTGGTCATGACGTTGCCAGAGAATTCCGGGAGGAGTCCCTGGCAACGATTCTGAAAAACTTTAGATCGGCAGAAGGTTCAAAAAGAATCGGGCCAGCCAGCCTATTCCCTGCGTATCGGCCATCTGACCGTCGCCCTTGTGCTGCACACGCACGTTGGCGATGCGCGCGCTCTGCACCATGTTGCCCGGCTGGATGGACCGGGGGTCCACCTCGCCGGTGAAGCGCAGGGTGTCCACGTTGTGGTTCACGCCGACCTGCTTCTCGCCGGCGATCAGCAGGTGCCCGTTGGGCAACACGCCGATCACCGAGGCGGTGATGGTGCCGGAGAAGTCGTTGCTGGTGTCGGTGCTGCCCTTGCCCTCGAAGGTGTTGTTGCTGCTGCCGGTGGCACTCAGCTTGGTCAGCCAGCTCGGGCTGACGAAGGGCGCGGCAGACACCGAGGCGTCGACCGCCCCCTTCTTGCCCAGGGTGCTGGTGGCGCTTTGGCTGGCGCTGACCCGCTCGACGATCTGCACCGTCAGCGAGTCGCCCACATGCCGGGCCCGGTAGTCCTCGAACAACGGACGGTATTGGGCCGCCTGGTAGATGCCCCCGCTGGCACCTGCCTGGGCGGACGGCGTCACCGGCAGCGGCTGCTGAGCCTCCCAGGCCAGCGGACCGCTGGCCGGAATGGCCGGCGCGGTGGCGGTGGGGAACTGCACTTCGGGCACCACATAGGGCGTGGTGCAGGCCGCCAGGGCGGTGCTGGCCAGCAGGGCCAGGATGAAGGGGGTGCGCATGGGCGTCTCCTCGGCCTGGCCGCTGGCGCGGGCCCAGGCCCGGGTTCGAGTTCGGGGCGTGCTTACAGCTGCGACAGGCGCTGCAGCATCTGGTCGGAGGTGGACACGGCCTTGGAGTTGAGCTCGTAGGCGCGCTGGGTCTGGATCATCTGCACCAGCTCCTCCACCACGTTCACGTTGCTGGTCTCGACAAAGCCCTGCTGCAGCGCCCCCAGGCCGTTGGACTGGGGCGCGCCGGTGGCCGGCGTGCCGGAGGACGCCGTCTCCGCATACAGGTTCTGCCCCAGCGGGTCCAGGCCCTGCGGGTTGATGAAGCTGGCCGTCTGGAACTGGCCCAGGGTCTGCGGCGCGGCCTGGCCCGGGAGGGTCACGCTGACGGTGCCGTCGGCCCCCACGGTGACGCTTTGGGCATTGGCCGGGACCGTCAGACCGGGCTGCACCACATAGCCGTTGTTGGTCACGATCTGGCCCTGGTTGTCCAGCTTGAACGAGCCGTCCCGGGTGTAGGCCGTGGTGCCGTCGGGCATGGTGATCTGGAAGAAGCCCTTGCCATTGATGGCCATGTCCAGGTTGTTGCCCGTCTGCTGCAGGTTGCCCTGCGTGAAGTCGCGCGCGGTGGCCACGGCCCGGGTGCCCAGGCCGACCTGCAGGCCGGTGGGCAGCTGGGTCTGGTCGGAGCTGTTGGCGCCGGACTGGCGCAGGTTCTGGTAGATCAGGTCCTCGAACGCCGCGTGCGAGCGCTTGTAGCCCGTGGTGGCCACGTTGGAGAGGTTGTTGGAGATGTGGTCCAGCTGGTTCTGCTGGGCTTCCATCCCGGATTTCGAGATCCAGAGCGATCGGAGCATGTCGGTTCTCCCGTCAAGACGGCGTGTCGCCCATGATGGGCCGAACTGAAGGGTGGCCAGCCCAAGAAAAACGGGCCCAAAGGCCCGTGATTCCGAAGCAGAGACCGGTCAACCGGCTCAACCCGAGGTGGAGAGCAGGCGCGCAGCGGCCTGGTCCTGCTTTTCCGAGGTCTGCAGCAGCTTCATCTGGTTGTCGTACTGACGCGCCGCGGAGATCATGGCCACCATGGTCTCCACCGGGCTGACGTTGGAGCCTTCCAGTGCCCCGTCCTGCAGGCGGGCGGCCGGGTCGGCGTCCAGGTCGCCCTTGTCACCGCGAAACAGGCCGTCCTCCCCGCGGGTGAGCGAGGTCTCGGGCGTCACCAGCTTGATCTTGCCGATCTGCTGGGGCGGCTGTCCCGCCGTCTTGGCGCTCAGGGTGCCGTCCGAGGCGATCTGCACGTCTGCCCCCTCCGGCACGGTGATGGGGCCGGACTCGCCCACCACGGGCAGGCCCGAGAGCGTGACGAGCTGACCCTGGGCATCCACGTCCAGCGCGCCGGCCCGGGTGTAGGCCTCGGTGCCATCCAGGCCCTGCACCGCCATCCAGGCATTGCCCTTCATCGCCACGTCCAGGTTGCGCCCGGTGGCGGTGATGGGGCCCTGGGCGTCGTTGTAGCCCACGGTCGTCTCCAGCGCGTAGACGCGGGTGGAGGCGCCGTCGCCCCGCACCGGCACGGCGCGGAAGGCGGCCAGTTGCTCGCGAAAGCCCGTGGTCGAGACGTTGGCCAGGTTGTGGCTGATGACCTCCTGGCGCTGCATCGCCGCCTTGGCGCCGGTCATCGTCAGGTAGATCATGCGGTCCATGGCTGACTCCTAGGCCTTCAGGGCATCAACGCAGGTTGACCAGGGTCTGCATGACCTGGTCCATGGTCTTGATGGTCTGCGCATTGGCCTGGTAGTTGCGCTGGGCGGTGATCATGTTCACCAGCTCGCCGGTCAGGTCCACGTTGGAATCCTCGACGGCCCCGGACTGCAGCGTGCCCAGATTGCCCGAACCCGGCACGCCCTTGATCGGCTCGCCCGAGGTGGAGGTCATGCGCCAGGCGTTGCCACCCAGCGGCTGAAGGCCCTGCACGTTGCGGAAGGTGGCGGTCTCGATCTGGCCCGCGGCCTTGGTCTGGCCGTTGGAGTAGCGGGCCTGCAGCACGCCGTCATCGCCAATCGTGACCCCGGTCAGCTGGCCGGGCGCAAAGCCGTCCTGCGTCTGGTTGGTCAAGGCAAAGGCCGAGCCGTACTGGGTGGAACCGCTGATGTCCCAGGTGACCGGGTCGATGGCCAGCGTGGACGAGCCATCCGAGTTGGTGGACGCGGGAATGCTGAGCGTGGTGCTGGTGGGGGAGACGGTCGCACCGTCCGGGGAGAAGGTCAGGGTCTGGATCGGCGTGGGATCGCCATCGCTGCCGCTCAGGGTCTTGCCGTTGGCGGTGGCGTAGACGTTCCAGGTGTCGTCGGCCGTCTTCTGGTAGTAGAAGCTCAGCGAGACCGGCTGGCCCTTGGCGTCGTAGATGGTCGTCGAGCGCGCCTGGTTGAAGGTGGTCGAGTCGGTGAAGTTGACGCGGGGGCTGGCGCTGGCGCCGGGATCGGTGACCTTCTCGCGCGAGTCGAGATTGAACTCATTGGTCACGGCGCTGGTGGCCTGCGGGCTGATGCCCGAGGTGGGCAGCTTCATGGCGCTGGTGGCCCCCTGGATCACGTTGCCATTGGTGTCGGCACCGTAGCCCATGAGCCGCTGCCCCTGGTCGTTGACGACGTAGCCGGCCTTGTCCAGCTTGAACTGGCCATTGCGGGAGTAGACCGCTTCGCCGGTGGTGGGGTCGCTCAGCTGGAAGAAGCCGCCGCCATTGATGGCCACGTCCAGCGAGTTGTCGGTGGCGGTGATGTTGCCCTGGGTGAACTGCTGGGCCACGGTGGCCAGCTGCACACCGATGCCCACCGGGGAGGAGCCGGCACCGGACAGCGCATTCGCATACAGGTCGGCGAACTCGGCACGCGAGCTCTTGGCGCCGACGGTGTTGGCGTTGGCGATGTTGTTGCCGATGACGTCCAGGTTCTTGGACATCACGTTCAGACCGGACAGGCCTTGCTGGAAGCTCATGGGGTTCTCCTAGGGGAAGGGGGTCGGCGTGCTGCCGTGATGTCAGTAGTAGGCCCAGACGGCGTCGTAGGCGATCCGCTGGCCGTTGTCCAGATCCAGGGCCATGGTCGTGCCCAGGTTGCTGACGGCCTTGATCGTCTGGTTCTGCAGGCTCAGCGTGTCCACCGCCTGGCCCTTGGCCGTGGCGGTCACCTTGAAGGTCAGGTCATCGCCCGCGCGGGAGCTGGGGACGTTCCAGCTGAAGTCGTGCTTGCCCGCCTCTTGGGCGCCCAGCGTGATCGTGTCGATGGTCGTGCCGTCCGCCGCCTGGATCTCGACCTTGACCGAGTCCGCGGCGCTGGACAGCTCGAAGCCGCCATCGCCCTTGCCGCCCTTCTGCCGCAAGGTGTTGCCTTCGATGGCCACATCGTGGCCCACCAGGGCGGCCCCCTGCATGGTCTGGATCTGCAGGAACTGCGAATTCAGGCCGGAGACGGTGCCGTTGAGCTGCTCGATGCCGGTGACGGTGCTGATCTGCGCCATCTGACTGGTCACCTGGGCATTGTCCAGCGGGTTGAGCGGGTCCTGGTTCTGCATCTGCGTGACCAGCAGTTTGAGAAAGCGGTCCGACTGCTCGGAGGCGCTGGTGCTGGTCAGCCCGTTGGTGGACGAGTTGCTGGTGCCCGAGGTCTTGCTGCTGTTGTTGACGGTGTCGACGGCCATGGCGGTCCTTCAGTCGGCGGTGGGAATCAGAACCGAGGCCTCAGCCCTGGCCCATCTGGAGGGTCTTGAGCATCAGGCTCTTGGCCGTGTTCATGACCTCGACGTTGTTCTGGTACGAGCGCGAGGAGGAGATCATGTTGACCATCTCCTCGACCGGGTTGACGTTGCTGTAGGTGACGTAGCCCTGGCCATCGGCCTGCGGGTGGCTGGGGTCGAAGACGCGCCGACCCGGCGTCTGGTCCTCCACCACGTTGGAGACCCGCACACCGGCGCTGGAGACCAGCGGGTTCTCGGCGTCGCCGCGCGCGGCCGCACCGTTGGCATCCATCATCACGGTCTGGAACACCACCTCGTGGGCCTTGTAGGCCTTGCCGTCGGGCCCGGCCACGGTGTCGGCATTGGCCAGGTTGGAGGCCACCGTGTTCAGGCGCTGGCTCTGCGCACTGATGGCGCTGCCGGAGATGTCGAAGACCTTGAACATGCTCATGGGGTCACCTCGTCGTCAATGCTCGATGTCAGCCGTCTCAACCCTGGTTGGCGCCCTTCATGGCGTCCAGTACGTTCTTGATCTGGCTGTTGAGGAAGCGCAGCGTGGCCTCGTACTTCACCGAGTTCTCGGCAAAGCTGGCCCGCTCACGGTCCATGTCCACGGTGTTGCTGTCCAGGCTGGTCTGTGAATTGAGTGCATAGGCCAGGCCCGCCTCGCTGCGGGCGCCCGCGGTGGGCTGGATGTGCCCGGCCTGGGTCACATTCATCTGCCCGGCCACCGGCGCCGCGCCCGTGGCCTCTTTCAAGGCCTGGGCGAAATTCATCTCGCGGGCCACATAGCCCGGCGTGTCCGCGTTGGCGATGTTGCTGGCGATCAGACGCTGGCGTTCGGCGCGCAGGCTCAGCGCCTGGGCTTGGAAGTCCATGCTCTGGGTCAGGCGGTTCAACATGGCCGGCGTCCTCTTCAGACCTACAGAAATCGGCGGAGGCTCCGAAAACACTTCGGACGCATCCTCGCTGTGCAGCGATTGTGGGAGCCGCCCGTGGCCGAGAAGGCCTGAATAGGGGCCGGCTGGCGCCGCATTTCCCGCCACGCCGAGGGCTCGGTCTGCCTACAGTGACCCTTGTCACACCAGGATCGCCCGTGCCCTCTTTCCGCCCCCTGCCCCGCCTGACCGCCACCGCCCTGTGCGTGCTGGCGGCCCATGCCTGGGCCCAGCAGGCAGAGGTGCCGGCGGAGCTGCGCAACGAAGTCACTCGCCTGGCCGAGGAAGCCGCCACGCAGCGCGATGCGCAGCAGCCCGGCCTGAAGGTGAAGGTGGAGGTGGGCCAGCTGGACCCCCGCCTGCAGCTGGCACCGTGCCAGCGCATCCAACCCTATCTGCCCCCCGGCCTGCCGGCCTGGGGACGCACCCGCATCGGCCTGAAATGCATCCAGGGCGCCAAGCCCTGGAACATCAGCGTGCCGGTCACGGTGCATGTCTACCGCAATGCCCAGGTGCTGCGCGAGGCGCTGCCCGGCGGCACGGTGCTGGACGCCGGCCAGATGATGGAAGCCGAGGTGGACATTGCCGCCGCCCCGGGTGCCGCCATCCTGGACCCCGCGCAGGCCGTGGGCCGCACCCTGTCCCGCCCCCTGGCGGCCGGGGCCACGCTGCGCGTGACCGATTTCAAGCCCCGGCAGTGGTTTGCCGCCGGATCCACCGTGCACGTGGTGGCCAGTGGCCCCGGCTGGTCGGCCGCCACCGAGGGTCAAGCCATGAACCCCGGCATCGAAGGCCAGCTGGTGCGGGTCAAGGTCGACAGCGGCAAATTGCTGGTCGGTCGCCCCACCGCCGATGGATGGGTCGAAATCAGCCCATGAATCCCCTCATTTCCGCCGCAAAAATGGCTAAAGTCCTGTCAGAGTCCTCCGAAACAGTTCCCAAGCGGAAGTGGATCATTGGGCTCCGTCACAGCTGGGCCCGCAGGAGAACATCATGAAGATCGGTTCCCCCGAACATCAGGTCGCGGTCAGCACACTGACCAACGACCGCTCGGCGACCGGGTCGGCCAAGAAGGCATCGACGACCTCGCAGAGCAACAGCACGGACAGCGCCACCGTGGCCCTGTCCAGTGCGGCATCGCAATTGCGCGATTCCGGCGCCCTGGACGGCACCTTTGATGCCGACAAGGTGGCGCGCATCGCCCAGGCGATCAAGGACGGCAAGTTCCAGGTGAACCCCGACAAGATCGCCGACAAGATGATCTCGAACGCGCAGGAACTGCTGAACAACAGCCGTTCCTCCTGACGCTGCCCCCGGCGCCGCCGGGGACATCGCCGCCGCTTCCACTGTCTGCCTGCTCTGAGGCCGGACCGCCGCCGGCTTCCCGATCATCATGATGACTTCCCCCTCCGAATCCCAGGCCCTGCAGGCTGTGGCCCACCTTGAGGCCACCGTGACCGAGGTCGAACAACACCTGGCCGCCCTGGGTTCGGCCTTGAAGCTGCAGGACGCCAGCGCCGCCGAACAGGCCGCGGCTGAGCTCCACAACGCCCTGTCCCGGGCGGTGGACCGCTTCAACCAGGCCGCCCGCACGCCGGCGGGCATCCCCCCTGTCCTGCGCCGGCGCCTGGCGCGCACCAGCAGCCAGGTGGCTGCCCAGCGCGATGCCGTGACCCGCGCCAGCCAGGCCCTGGACCGGGCCCTGGACGTGCTGATCCCCGGCGCCGAGCCGGCAGCGGTCTACGGCGGCGCCCCGCGCCGCAGCAGCGGCGGGCTGGCCCAGGCCTGAAGCCGCCCTCCCCTCCCGCAGAACGGCCCGCCTCGGCGGGCCGTTTGCATTGGCGGGCACCGGCCATGAAACGAAAAACCCGGCGCGCGGCCGGGTCGGTGGGTCATCGGTGCGGCCTGCGCTGCAGGCCGGCAGTTCACCATTCGCGCAACTTGACGCGCAGACGGGCGATGGCCTGGCTGTGGAGCTGACAAACCCGGGACTCGGTCACCCCGAGCACCGCGGCAATCTCCTTGAGGTTCATGTCGTGCTCGTAGTACATGCTCATCACGTACTGCTCACGCTCGGGCAGCTTCTTGATCGCCTCGATCAGGGCCATGCGCATGCGCTGGTCCTGCAGCATCGACAGGGGGTTGCCCTCGTCGTCGGCGCTGACATGGCGGTCCAGGTACTCGTCGCCGCTCTCGTCGCCGGACATGTCCTCCAGGTAGACCAGCTGGGTGCCGCGCACCTTGGTCAGGATCTCCTGGTACTCCTCCAGCGGCAGGCTCATCTCCTGGGCGATCTCTCTTTCCTGCGGCGCGCGGCCGAGCTTCTGCTCCAGCCGGTGCACCGCCGCCTCGATCTCGCGCTGCTGCTTGCGGTTGCCCCGGCTCATCCAGTCGCTGCCACGCAGCTCGTCGAGCATGGCGCCGCGGATGCGCTGGGTGGCGAAGGTCTCGAACTGCACGCCCTGGGCGATGTCGAAACGCCCCAGCGCATCGTTCAGGCCGATCATGCCGACCTGGATCAGGTCATCGAGCTCGACGTTGGCCGGGAGCTTGGCGATCATCTGGTGGGCCAGGCGGCGCACCAGCGGGCTGTACTGCTTGAGCAAGGTGCCGGAATCAAGACGACCTGTGGCGGTGTACATGGTGTGGGTCTCCCGTCTTTCAATCCAGGGCCAGGGCCATGCCGCGACCGGCACCTGGTCGGGGCAGGCTCAGTGCGGAATGACCTTCCAGCCCGGTGAGCTGGTTGGCCGCGACGCGTTCGAGTTCGGTGTTCACGGGCGCGGTGATCGGCAAATCACGATCCACCGCCGCCCAGCTCCGCAGCACGGCGGAGAGAAAGTTGTCGGCACAGCTGGCCAGCCGATCGGCCACCCGCTCGGCCCGGCGTGGCCGCGAGGCCATGCCCACCAGCAGGTCGAAGGCCATCAGGCCGCAGCGCTGCGACAGCAGCTTCATCGCGGCATAGGCCTCGGTCAGGCTCTCGGAGCTCAGCTCGCTCATCAGCACCGGTGCCACCTCGCGCCGGCCCAGCAGGCGACACAGGTCGCGGGCCTCGGCGTGGACGATCACCACGTCGGCCTGCGGCACGCAGTCGGCCACGGCTTGCAGCCAGGCCTCGCTGCTGCCCCGGGTGTTGACATGCCGGCGCGGCAGGCCGCGCGCAGCCAGGTAGTGCACCCCGGTGCCCAGGCGCTCGATGCAGCTCGGCAGGTCGATGTCCACCAGCTCGTGCGGCTGGGGCGAGCTCTCGGCGGCGTCGATCACGAAGACGTGCGCCCCCAACTGGGAGAAAGCCAGGCTCAGACGCTCCATCAGCACGCCGGCACAGTCCACCTGGCGATTGGCCGCCACCGGCACGATCTGCTGGCGCGGCGCGGCAAACAGCCGCCGCAGCCCATCGGCCTGGTCACTGCCCTTGAACGAAGGAGAAAACACGGTCATTGACTGCTCCAACCGCTTCTGTCGTCAGAAATGAAGTCCCTGCAGGCTGGCGGCCTGGCGGTGCAGGCCCGAGAGCACCAGTTGCGCGTCATTGACGTCCACCCGGTAGGCCGTGCTGCCGCCGCCCTTCATGGCGCGGTGCATCAGCGCATTGGCCGACAGGCGGTGCCAGTCCTCGGGCACGCGCTGGCCGTTGGCCACGCCCACCACCTTCAGGCGGTGGCGGATCACGGCGTCCAGCGCCGGGGCCAGCTTCACGGCCTCGTCGATCTTGGAGAGGATCACGCCCTTGCACTGGGCCGCACGCCAGGCAGTGATCACGTCGTCCAGGGTCTCGCCCTGGGCGGCGGCGTTGATCACCAGCAGGCGCTGGATGGACCGGTGCGAGAGCATCTCCAGCAGTTCGCGGCAGCGGCTGTCGCGCTGGGCCATGCCGGCGGTGTCGATCAGCACCATCTTCTTGCCCGACAGCAGCTCCAGCAGGTCTTCCAGCGAAGCGCGGTCGTGCGCGGTGTGCACCGGCACGCCCAGGATGCGGCCATAGGCGCGCAGCTGTTCGTGGGCACCCACCCGGTAGGCGTCCAGGGTGATCAGGCCCAGCTGGTTGGCGCCGTGCGCGGTGGCGAAGGCGGCGGCCAGCTTGGCGGTGGAGGTGGTCTTGCCGACGCCGGTGGAGCCGATCAGGGCGTAGACGCCGCCCTTCTCTTCCAGCGCGGGCTCGTGTTCGTCGGTCTGCAGGTTGCGCTCCAGCACCGAGGTGGCCCAGGCCTGCTCGTCGGTGGCGCCGGCCGGCAGGGCCTCCAGCAGCTTGCGGGTCAGGGCCGGGCTGAAGCCGACATCCATCAGCTTCTGCGAGAGCTGGGCCTGGCGCGGCTCGCGCTGCAGCTTCTCCATGAAGGCCAGGGTGCCGAAGCGTTCCTCGATCAGGCCCTTCATGGCGCGCAGCTCGTGGACCATGTCGATCTGTTCGTGGCCGGCCACATCGCTGAGGGTGGGCACCGGCAGCTCGGGCGCCGGACCGTCGTTGAGCGGACGGGCCGGGGCACGGCGCTGCGAAGCCGCTGCGCGGGCAGCCAGGCCCGGCTCGGGCAGCGGCTCGGCAGGGCGGGCGGCGGCGCGGCGCGGCGGCGGGGCCACCGGCTCATCGTCCACCATCGGGGCGGCCTCACGGGCGGTGGCAGAGGGCTTGTCGCCTTCCAGCGCGGCCTGGCGGCGGCGCAGCATGCGGTCACGCACATAGTCCTGGAAGGACAGGGTGCTCATGGCCATGCGCTCGACGTCCTCGTTCACGTCCCCTTCCATCGCCTCGGGCGACACGCGGTCGGCCAGGCGACGCTGGGCGGCACCGGCGCGATCGGCCTGCTGGCGTTCGGCACGGGCGGCGAGGCTCTCGCCGCGGCCGGCACGGGCCGGGGCGGAGGGGCTGGCCACCTTCTCCAGCTGGTTGACCGCCTCGGGGGCCATCGCCAGCACCTCCACGCCTTCGGCGCAGGGCTTGGTGGACAGCACCACGGCGTCTTCGCCAAAGGCCTGGCGGACCAGGGCAAAGGCCTCGCGCGAGGTGCGCGCGGTAAATCGCTTGACGTTCATGCCGTGCCTCCGATGATCGAGCCGATCCGGATCGAGTGGGTCTCAGGAATCTCGCTGTGCGACAGCACCCGCAGACGGGGCGCCGCGCGCTTCAACAGTCGGGCCAGGGGGGCACGCAGCGCATCGGGCACCAGCAGGCAGGCCGGGTGGCCCAGGTTCTCCTGCTTGCGCGCGCTGTCGGCGGCCTGGCGGGTCAGGGTGTCGGCCACGCCGGGATCCAGCGCGGGGCCGTGCGGCGACATCAGCGCCTGGCCGACCAGCCGTTCGAGCTCGGGCTCCAGGGCGATCACGTCCAGCTCCTTCACCGGGCCGTAGATCTGCTGCACGATGGCCGGGGCCAGCTGCACCCGCACACGGGCGGCCAGCTCGGCCGGGTCGTTCACCTGGGCGTTTTCGGCCAGGCATTCGACGATGCCGCGGAAGTCGCGGACGTGCACGCCTTCGTCCAGCAGCAGCTGGAGCACTTTTTGCAGCGTTGCAATCCCGATCATCTTGGGCACCACGTCTTCCATCAGCTTGGGAGCCAGTTTCGTCACATGTTCGACCAGGGCCTGGGTCTCGGTCCGACCCAGCAGCTTGGCCGCATTCATTTGCATCAAGTGTGAGAGGTGCGTGGCCACCACGGTCGAGCAATCAACGACCGTAAATCCGGCCATTTGGGCCTGCTCCTTCTGGCGCTCTTCGATCCACACCGCCGGCAGGCCGAAGGCCGGGTCGATGGTCTTGGTGCCGGGCAGCTGCGGGGCACCACCCCCGGGGTTGATGGCCAGGTACATGCCGGGGAAGGCCTCGCCCTCGCCGATCACCGCGCCACGCAGCAGCACCCGGTAGGCGCTGGGCTTCAAGTCCAGGTTGTCGCGGATGTGCACCGACGGCGGCAGGAAGCCCACCTCCTGGGCGAACTTCTTGCGCACGCCCTTGATGCGGCTGAGCAGGTCGCCCTGGCGGGTCTTGTCCACCAGGGTGATCAGGCGGTAGCCCACCTCCAGGCCCAGGGTGTCCACGGGCAGCAGGTCGTCCCAGCTGGCCTCGGCGTTGGCGGGCTTGGGTTCTTCCACCTTGGGCTGCTCGGGCCGCCCAGCCTCTTCCTTCTGTTTCTTGGCCAGCCACCAGGCGTAGTAGCCGATCAGGCTGGACATCAGCAGGAAGACGATGTTGGGCATGCCCGGGATCAGACCCAGCAGGCCGATGATGCCGGCGGTCAGGCCCAGGGCCCGGGGCGAGCTGAAGATCTGGCTGCGGATCTGGGTGCCGGAGTCCACGTCGCTGCCCACACGCGAGACCACCATGGCGGCGGCCACCGAGATCAGCAGGCCGGGAATCTGGGCCACCAGCGCGTCGCCGACGGCCAGCAGGATGTAGGAGCTGGCCGCATCGCCCACCGACAGGCCGTGCTGGGCCACGCCGATGACGAAGCCGCCGACGATGTTGATCACCAGGATCAGCATGCCGGCCATGGCATCGCCACGCACGAACTTGCTGGCACCGTCCATGGAGCCAAAGAAGTCGGCTTCCTCGCTCACCTCGGCACGGCGCTTCTTGGCCTCGTCCTCGTTGATCAGGCCGGCATTCAGGTCGGCGTCGATGGCCATCTGCTTGCCGGGCATCGCATCCAGGGTGAAGCGGGCGCCCACCTCGGCGATGCGCTCGGCGCCCTTGGTCACCACGACGAAGTTGATGACCACCAGGATGGCGAAGACGATCAGGCCGACCGCGAAGTTGCCGCCGATCAGGAAGTGGCCGAAGGCCTCGATCACCTTGCCGGCCGCGCCGGTGCCGGTGTGGCCGTTCATCAGCACCACCCGGGCCGAGGCCACGTTCAGCGACAGGCGCAGCAGGGTGGTGATCAGCAGCACCGTCGGGAAGGCGCTGAAGTCCAGCGGCTTGACCATGTTGGCCGACACCAGCATGACCATCAGCGACATCGCGATGTTGAAGGTGAAGAACAGGTCCAGCGCGAAGGGCGGCAGCGGCAGCACCATCATGGCCAGCACCATGATGATGAAGATCGGCGCCATCAGCGCCTTGATCATCGCGGCGTTCTCGCCGAACAGGGTCTTGAGCTGGATCTGCAGCGCGTTCATTCAGCGGCTCCGCGGGCAGGGGGTTGGTTGTGGGGGTCGAGTTCGGGCGGCACGTCCACCGTGGGGGGCGCCACGTCGGCACGGGCGCGCAGCTGGTAGACCCAGGCCAGCACCTGGGCGACGGCGGCGAACAGCGACGCCGGCACCTCGTGATCGATCTCGACATGGGCGTACAGGGCCCGGGCCAGCGGCGGGGCCTGCAGCACCGGCACCTTGGCCTCGCGGGCGATGTCGCGGATCTTCATGGCCAGCAGGTCGGCACCCTTGGCCACCACGCGCGGCGCGCCCATGGAGGCCTCGTCGTAGCGCAGGGCCACGGCGTAGTGGGTCGGGTTCATCACGACCAGGTCGGCCTGGGGCACGGCGGCCAGCATGCGCTTGCGGGCCATCTCGCGCATCTTCTGCTTGATCTTGCCCTTGACCTCCATGTTCCCTTCGGCGTCCTTGTGCTCCTGCTTGACTTCCTCGCGGGACATCTTCAGGCGCTCCAGCCAGAGGTAGCGCTGCAGCGGCACGTCGATCAGGGCCCAGCCGCCCACCACCAGCATCAGCAGGCCGAAGCCCATCGCGATGGTGCTGCCCATCTGGGCGATGGCACTGGGCAAGGGCACGGCCATCAGCGAGACCATGCCCATGAACTGGGACTTGAGGTACTGGTAGCCCACCGTGCCGATGGCGCCGGCCAGCAAGCTCATCTTGCCCACGTCGATGACGTGCTGCTTGTTGAACAGGCGGCCCAGCCCGGCGATCGGGTTGAACTTGCCGAAATTGGGTTGCAGGGGCTTGAAGCTGAGGTTCCAGCCGCCCGACAGGATGGTGGTGGCCATGCCCACGCCGATCATGACCAGGCCCATCGGGATGACCAGCATCAGGGCCTTGATGGCCAGCAGCCAGAACAGCTCGCCCATGGCCTGGGGGTTCACGGCCCGCTCACGGTCAAAGCGCAGGCCGGCATCCAGCACGCCCTGGGCCCAGCTGGCCAGCGGGTGGGCCAGCGCCATCAGCAGCGCCCCCCCTGCCGCCAGGGCCGTGAAGTGGCCCAGGTCCTTCGAGCGAGGAACCTGTCCATCCTCCCGCGCACGCTCTCTGCGTTTCGCGGTGGCGGGTAAGTTGCGGTCTTGGGCGGAATCAGCCATGGTCGGGTCCTATCGTGCCCTGCCACCCCCTAGAACTTGAGCCGGAAAAGAGGGGGGAAAGCCCGGGTGATCCACGCTGCGTGCAGGCTTTGTCACCACACTGTCAAGCCGCCCGCACAAGCTGGCGGGGCCGACCCGCAGAGGTCCGCCCCACACCACCGAGGAGGAAGCAGTTTCATGGGACGTCCATCCAAGATCCGGCCGGTTTCGCCCGGTCCGAGCCGCCGCGAGTTCTTCAAGCGTTCGGGCGGTGCGGCCGCCCTGGTGGCGGGTGCCGCCGCCCTGCCCCTGGGCGCCCAGGCCGGCCACCAGCCCTTCCAGCACGGCGTGGCCAGCGGCGATCCGCTGTCCGACCGAGTGATGCTCTGGACCCGGGTGACGCCGCAGAACCCCAAGGAGGACATCCACGGCTTCTACGTGGTGGCCACCGACCCGGCGCTGACCCAGGTGGTGCGCAGCGGCAAGTTCAGCACCAGCGTGGACGTGGACTACACCGTGCATGTGGACGCCAAGGGCCTGCAGCCGGGCACCACCTACTACTACCAGTTCCAGTTCAAGCAGAAGTACTCGCCCATCGGCCGCACCCGCACCCTGCCGGTGGGCAGCGTGGACCGCCTGCGCATGGCCGTGGTGAGCTGCTCGAACTTCGCGGCCGGCTACTTCAACGCCTACCGCTGCATCGCCCAGCGCAGCGACCTCGACCTGGTCATCCACCTGGGCGACTACATCTACGAGTACGGCACCGGCCAGTACGGCAATGTGCGACCCTGCGAGCCGGCCAACGAGGCGGTCAGCCTGAGCGACTACCGCACCCGCCACGCCCAGTACAAGCGCGACCCGGACCTGCAGGAGATGCAGCGCCAGCACCCGCTGGTGGCCATCTGGGACGACCACGAGACCGCCAACAACGCCTGGCAGGGCGGCGCCGAGAACCACCAGCCTGCCAGCGAGGGCGACTGGGCCGCCCGGGTGGCCGGGGCCCTGCAGGCCTACTACGAGTGGATGCCGGTGCGACGGCAGGACCCCAGCAACCCGCGGCGCAACAACCGCCAGGTCTCGGTGGGTAACCTGGTGGACCTGTTCATGCTGGAGGAGCGCCTGAACGCGCGCAGCGAACAGGTCAGCCAAACCGGCTCCAGCGCCAACTTCAGCCAGACCGGCAGCTACCTGGACCCCAGCCGCACCCTGCTGGGCACCGCGGAAGAACAATGGCTGGTCCAGGGCCTGCGCAGCTCCGGCGCGCGCTGGCGGGTGATCGGCCAGGGCGTGATGTTCGCCCAGCTCAAGGTCAAGGGCGCCACCAATGCCGAGGGCGGCGGCGTGTTCCTCAACGACGACCAATGGGACGGCTACCAGCCCGCGCGCGACCGCATCTTCGCCGCGCTGGGCGGCACCGACGGCGGCGCACCGGTGCGCAATGCGGTCATCCTGACCGGTGACATCCACAGCGCCTGGGCGGCCGACCTGACGCCCGACCCGAACAACGCCGACGTGGCCAGCGGCGGCTACAACCCCCGCACCGGTGCCGGCTCGGTGGCGGTGGAGTTTGTCGCCACCTCGGTGACCTCGGCCGGCATTCCCGACCCGGACGGCACACTCACGCAGTTGGCCAAGAGCCAGAACCCGCACTTCAAGCATGTGGACCTGCTGCACCACGGCTACATGCTGCTGGACGTGACGCCCCAGCGCCTGTCCACCGAGTTCTGGAGCCTGGCCACGGTGGAGAGCCCGGACACGACCCAGACGCTCAGCGCAGTCTGGCAGGTCAAGGACGGCGCGGCCCATCTGACGGCCGGCAGCCCCAGCACCCCGCCCGCGCAATCGCCGGCCCCAGCGCCCTGAGGCGCGGCCCGCGGTTCAGACGCGGGCCGCGTCCACCCGCAGGCGGATGCCCTGGCGGCTCTGCTCGCCCAGGCCGGGCGGCAGCCCGCCCGCGTGGGTGCCCACGCGGCGGGCCACTTCCCGCACCCGGGCCTGGATGACGGACAGCTCACCCAGTTGCTCGGCATCCCGCCCGATGACGCCGCGGGCCGTGTCCAGCATGCGGGCACTGAGCGTGCGCTCGGCGTGGGTCAGCAGGGTGGCCACGGCGGTCTGCGGGTCGCCGGCCGCGCTGTGGCGCAGGGCCTGTTCGGTGGTTTCTGACAGCTCGGCCTGCGCGGCCTGCAGTGCTTCGGCCCAGGCCGGCACGGCGGCCACGGTGGGTGCCAGCAGCTCGGCCGCGGTGCGCGAGCCCATGAAGCGCAGGCCCACCTCCCGCACCCAGGTCGGCGCCTCGGCCAGGTCCAGGTTCTCATGCGCGGTGGCGGCCAGACCGGTCAGCAGGTTCCAGGCCGCCTCCAGGTCGAAATCGGGTTCCAGCCGGTCGGCGGCCAATTCGGCCAGCGCCGCCACGGCCGCCTCGGGCTGGCGTTGCAGCAGGCGGTCCAGCGTTCGGCCCAGGGCCAGTTGGCGACGCGCCCTCGTCTGGTCCCCCGCCCCTTCCTGGGCCTGCTGCAAGGCGCTCACCGCGCGGCCCAGGGCCTTGCTGTCGCGCTGGCGGAAGCAGGACACCGCCAGCAGCACCATGCTCTGGTCGTCGAAGGACTTGGACGTGGCGCCCATGGCCCGCACCCGCTCCAGGGCGCGGGTGCCCCCGGCCCAGTCGCCCAGGTAGCAGGACAGCATGCCCAGGCGCTGCTGGCGGCGCAGGTCGCCCGGCGTCAGCGTGGCGGCATGGGTGAAGGCCTCCATCGCATCGCTCAGCCGACCCTGGCCCAGCCAGGTGCGGCCCAGCAGGTCCTGGGCGTCGACGCAGCCGGGGTCCCCCTCAATCAGGGCTTTGAGTTGCTGCATGGCCGCGCCCGCCTGGTGGCGGGCCTGCAGGCAGCGCACCTTGTCCAGCCGGGCCCAGGCCAACGGCTGCAGGGCCAGCAGTTCATCGAGCCAGGCCAGGGCCGGCTCATGGCGGCCCTGGCGCATCATCAGCTCGATGCCCAGCCGCGTGGCGTAGCGCCAGAACAGGCCGCGCGCCTCGAAGCGCTGGCGGCACAGGGCCACCGCCTCGTCCATGCGGTCGGCGTCCATGGCCAGGTAGATCTGTTCGAGTTCGACCCGCCGGCGGTGGGCGTTGAGCACCCGCTCGCGCAGCACCTGGGTCGTGAAGGGCTTGAGCAGGTAGGCGTCCAGCGAGGATTCCGCGGCCTCCACCACCTTGGCGTAGGAGCGCTCGTCGGTGACCATCACGAAGATGGTCGACCAGGGCAGCAGCCCGGCGCGCTGCAGCTCATCCAGCAGGTCCTGGCCGCCGTGGCGTCGGCCTCCCCCTTCCTCGGGGAAGTCCATCTCGCACAACACCAGGTCATAGGCCCCGGTCTCCAGGCGCCGACGGGCGTCCGACAGCTTGCTGCACTGGACCACGTTGGGAATGCCCAGATCGCGCAGCTGGCCGGACAGGGTGCTGCGGGAATTGGCGCTGGGGTCGATCACCAGCGCGGTGCAGCTGTTCAGACTCCAGGCCATGTGGCTTCCCTTGTTGTCGCCTCAGCCCCCGAAGGCCGAGAGCATCTTGCCCAGCGTGACCATGAACGGGGTTTCCAGCATCGGCAGCATCGCCATCATGCCCACCAGCCCCACGCTGATGGTGATCGGGAAACCCAGGGCAAAGATGTTGGACTGTGGTGCCACCCGGGCGATCACGCCCAGCACCAGGTTGACGAAGAGCATCACCGCCATCATCGGCAAGGCGATCCACAGGCCCATGCTGAAGATCTGCGCGCCCCAGGTGTGGGGCTGCACGGCCCGCAGGAAGGCAAAGGGCTCGGGGCCGACCGGAAAGGCCTGCAGACTGGCCACCACCACCTCGATGACCCGCAGGTGGCCGTTGGTGACGATGAACAGAAAACTCACCAGCGTGGCGAAGAAGCGGCTGGCCGCGGTGGACTGGCCGGCCATCACCGGGTCGAAGAATCCCGCAAAGTTCATGCCCATCTGCAGGCCGGTCAGCTCGCCGGCCAGTTCCACGGCGGCAAAGACCACCCGCACGGCAAAACCCAGGCTCAGGCCGATCAGCAGCTGTTGAATCAGCAGCATGAAGGCCAGCGGGGAATCCAGCGGCACGGGGGCCACCGGCGGCGCCACGCCCGAGGCGCAGACCGCCACCAGAAAGGACAGTGCCACCCGCACCCGCACGGGCACGGTGCGCTGGCCCAGCACCGGCAGGATCTGGAACAGCGCCAGCACCCGCAGAAAGGGCCAGAGCACCGGCGTGACCCACGCCAGGATCTGGGTTTCGGAAAAGGAGATCATCCGCCCGCGGCCAGGGGAATGGACAGCAGCATGCTGCGCAGGTAGTCGACCAGCTGGTTGAGCATCCAGGGGCCGGCCACCGCCATCACGGCCACGGCCGCCAGCAGCTTGGGCACGAAGGTCAGCGTGGCCTCGTTGATCGAGGTGGCAGCCTGGAAGACGCTGACGAGCACACCGACGACGAGCACCACGATCAGCATGGGCGCGGAGACCTGCAGCAGCATCAGCAAGCCGTGCTGGCCGATGGTGAAGACCTGGGTGGCATCCATGGAGCAGTCCTTTCAGTTCACTGGGCGAAGCTGGCGGCCAGCGAGCCCAGCAGCAGGTTCCAGCCGTCGGCCAGCACGAAGAGCATCAGCTTGAACGGCAAGGCCACCAGCACCGGCGAGAGCATCATCATCCCCAGGCTCATCAGCACGCTGGCGACGATCATGTCGATGACCAGGAAGGGAATGAAGATCAGGAAGCCGATCTGGAAGGCCGTCTTGAGTTCGCTGGTGACGAAGGCCGGCACGATGACCTTGAAGGGCATGTCCTCGCCCTTGACCTTGGGGTCGACCTTGGCCAGCTTGGCGAACAGCTCCATGTCGGACTGGCGGGTCTGCTTGAGCATGAAGGCGCGCATCGGCACCTGGCCGCGCTGCAGGGCCTCGGTGAAGTCGATCTGGTTGGCCGAATAGGGGGCCCAGGCCTGGTCATAGACCTTGTCCAGCGTCGGCGACATCACGAAGAAGGTCAGGAACAGGGACAGGCCGACCACCACCTGGTTGGGCGGGGCCGCCTGGGTGCCCATGGCCTGGCGCAGCAGCGACAGCACGATGACGATGCGGGTGAAGCCCGTCATCAGCAGCAGCACCGCCGGCAGGAAGGACAGCGCAGTGAAGAACAGGAGGGTCTGGATGGGCACCGAGTAGCTGGTGCCACCGCCGCCCTGCCCCACCATCAGTGGCAGTGTGGGGCCACTGGGCGGCGTCACCTGGGCAGCGGCCGGCAGACACAGGGCCAGCAGGCCCAGGCCGGCCAGGCCCAGGCGCCAGGCCTGTTGGCGGCGATCAGTGCTGGCCATCTTGGCCTCCCAAACCACCCATGCCGCCCGAACCGCCTTGACGCGGCTGGCGCCAGCGCTGGATCAGCTGCTGCACCGTCACCGCCTGGGGCTGGGCCAGCTCGCCGGTGGGCAGGGTCAGCGGGGTGTCCAGGGTGTGCAGGGCGGTGATGCGCTCGGCGCTCACGCCCAGCACCAGCCACTTGGCGCTGGTGCCCTGCCCCAGCTCCACCACCACCACCTTCTGGGACGGCGACAGGGCCAGGCTGGAAACGGTGCGCATCAGACCGGGCTGGCCGGTGCCGGCAATGCCGCTGCGGCGCATCAGCCACAGGGCCAGCGGGATCAGCGCCACCACCAGCAGGAAGGCCAGCAGCGGCCAGAGGGAAGAGGTCATCGGGTTCATGGTGATCGGGTGCGTGGCGCCGGGACGCTGTTCAGAGGCGATTCAGAGCCGGCTGAGGCGGCGCATGCGCTCGCTGGGGGTGACGATGTCGGTCAGGCGGATGCCGAACTTGTCGTTGACCACCACCACCTCGCCCTGGGCGATCAGGAAGCCGTTGACCAGCACGTCCATCGGCTCGCCGGCCAGCGCGTCGAGCTCGACCACCGAGCCCTGGGCCAGCTGCAGGATGTTCTTGATCGGGATGCGGGTGCGGCCGAGCTCCACGGTCAGCTGGACAGGGATGTCCAGGATCATGTTGATGTCGTTGCCGGCGCCGGCCCCTGCGGTGGAGGGCGTGAAGTTGGTGAAGGCCGCCGGCGCCACCTGCTCGGGCGCGGCGCTGACCTCGCTGGCGACCTCGCCGCCGCCCTTGGACTCGGCCAGGGCTGCGGCCCAGGCATCGGCCATGTCGTCCTGCTCGGACGGGTTGCTTGCTTCTTCAGCCGACATTGTGATCTCCCAGCCAGCCCAGGTTGGAGCCGGTCAGCAAACGTTCGATCTTGATGGCGTAGTGCCCATTGGAGGTGCCGTAGTGCGCGTCGAACACGGGCACGCCGTCCACCTTGGCCTGGATCTGTGGCTCCAGGTCCAGCTCGATGAAGTCGCCGGGCTTGAGGGCCAGCAGCTGCTCCACCGTGGCCGGGGCCGTGCCCAGTTCGGCCACCAGGTCCACCTCGGCGGACTGGATCTGCTGCTTGAGCAGCTTGACCCAGCGGTGGTCCACCTCGACGGAGTCGCCCTGCATGGACGAATACAGCACGTCGCGGATGGGCTCGAGCGTCGAGTAGGGAATGCAGAAGTGCACCGAGCCCGAGGTCTCGCCGATCTCCAGCGTGAAGCTGGTGGCAACGATGATCTCGCTGGGCGTGGCCACGTTGGCGAACTGGGGCTGCATCTCCGAGCGCTGGTAGTCCAGCTCCAGCGGGTAGATGCCGCGCCAGGCACGCTTGTATTCCTCGGCGATGCAGCCCACCAGGCGCTCGATCACGCGCTGCTCGGTGGCCGAGAAATCGCGACCCTCGATGCGGGTGTGGAACTTGCCCGAGCCGCCAAACAGCGAGTCGATGACGGCGAAGACGATGCTGGGGTCGCAGACGATCAGGCCCGAGCCGCGCAGCGGCCGCACCTGCATGATGTTGAAGTTGGTGGGCACCACGATCTCGCGCAGGAAGGCGCTGTACTTCTGCACCTTGATGCCGCCGATCGAGACCTCGGGGCTCTTGCGGATCATGTTGAACAGCCCCACGCGGATGTTGCGCGCGAAGCGTTCGTTGATGATCTCCATGGTCGGCATGCGACCGCGGACGATCCGCTCCTGGCTCGCCAGGTCGTACGGCCGGATGCCGTCGGTCGGCGCTTCTTCCTGCTCGAGCTTCTGGCTTTCGCCGGTGATGCCCTGCAGCAGTGCGTCGACTTCGTCTTGCGAGAGGATCTGCTGGTTCATCGCTGTGTCACCTCACCTGCGGCCCGACTGGCCTGGACCGCTGGCGACAAGGCCCCATGTCACTGGATGATGAAACTGGAAAACTGCACGGCCTTGATCGGCGAGTCGTCGATCGTGTCGTAGGTGCGGCGCTTCTTCTTCTTGCCCGGTGCCGGCGCCTCTTCGACCTGGTCCGGGTCTTCCAGCTCGATGCCCATGGGCAACGCCGATTCGCGCAGGATCTGCTGGGCCAGCTTCTCCTTGCCGCCCTCGGCCATCAGCTCCTCGGAGCTCTTGTGCGAGAGCAGCAGCAGGATGTTGTTGCGGATGGCTGGCAGGTAGGCCTTGATCTCTTCGCTGGCCTTCTCGTCCTCGACCTGCAGGGTGATGCCGATCTGGGCATAGCGGTCGGTGTCGCGGTCGGTCAGGTTGACCACGAAGGGGTCCAGCGCGACGAACACCGGCGGATGCTTGGGATCCTCCTTCTTGTGGTCGCGCTTGGGCTTCTTCTCGACCTGGGCGGCATCCTCGCCGCTGCCATCACCGTCCTCGCCGTCGACGGACTTCTTCTTGAGCAGAAAGAAGGCCGCGCCCCCGCCCAGCACCAGCAGCAGGACGAGCGCGAGCACGATGATGATCAGTTTCTTCTTGCCCTTGGGGGCCGGTGCTTCGGCAGCGGGCGCAGCGGCAGAGGACATGGCGGCTCCTTGTGTTCTGTCCGGGTCCGGCCCCTTCCCCTGGGGGAAAGACACAGCGGACCTGTGATGAACAGATTATTGGGAGCCGGCGCCCGCGGCGAAGCCATGAAAAGCGGGCCTTTTTGGCACCCGGCGGGCCCTGAGCAGGGCCTCGGCGACGCCGGGGCCGGGCGAAGTCAGGCGTAGAAGTCGACCAGGCCCTGCTGGCGCACCGCCGGGCGGTGGCTGCCGGCGCTGCCGGCATCGGCCACGCCGCCCAGGGCGCTGCTGCCCCGCCCGGCCCGGCCGGCGGAGCGTCCCGCGCCCGGGTCATCCTGCGAGCCGGACGAACGGCTGCCCTGGTCGAACACCTGGCCGCCCGCCAGGCTCAGGCCCACGCCATCGAGCTGGGCAGAGAGCTGGGGCAGGGCCAGGTTCAGGGCCTCGCGGGTACCGGGCACGGCCGAGCCCAGCTCGACGTGGGTCTGGCCATCCTTGACGGCGATGTGGATCTCGATCGGCCCCAGGTCCTGCGGGTGCAGTTCCAGCGATGCGTGCTCGATGCCATCGTTGACCCAGGTGCTGAGCTGTACGCCCAGGGCGGCAGGGAACTCCGGGTGGTCCGGGGCCATCGGCAGCTGGGCGCTGGCCGTGCTGGCGGCTTCGGCGGCCGGCGCGGGCGGCGGCATGACCGGCGCCGCCAGGGCGCCGAGGCTGGCCAGACCGGGGTCCGCCGCGCCACCGGGCGTGGCGGCCTGCTCATGGCGCGCGTGCATCACGGCTTGCAGGCCCCCGTCACTGCCGGCCTGCCCCCCGGCCTGCTGCAGCGCGGACGCAAAGTCGCCCGCACCGGCAGCCGCGCCGGGCCCACCGTGGCCCGTCGCCTTGGCCGAGGCCGCTGCGCTGGCGTCGGGGCCGGCCGTCTCCGCCGCGGGCTGTGCGCCCCGGGCCTCCATCCGGCTGGCACGGCCGCCATGGCCGGCCGCGGCCTCCGAAGCCGCACGCCGGCCCCGGACCGCCGCCTCCGCCCCAGCCCGGGCCATGGCCACGGTGGACGGCGCCACGCCCTGGGCCTGGGCCGCGGCATTCGGGTCCAGGTCCTCGGTGGTGGCCTTGCTGTGGTCGGGGCTGGCCTTGTCCTTCTCGTGGGCCGATGCGGTGGCCTCCGAGTCCTCGGTGCGCTTCTCGGCCGCATGGGCGGCGCCGTGGCGGGCCTGCACACCGGTGTCGCTGTCCTGGGACGTGCTGCCCTTCAGGCCATGCTGGGTGCGCAGCATCTGGGCAAAGCTCTTGGCGTGCTCGCTGCGTCCTTCGGCCTGGGATGCGCCACCCTGGCTGGGCCGGGGGGCGTTGCCGCTGGTGCGGTTGGCCTGGCGCTGGGTGGCCGACTTGGTGGCGGCAATGCGTTCGAGCGCAGAGGTGCTGTTTTCGGCGTTCAGTGGCATGGCGGTCTCTCGGATGCGGGTTCGAATGGATTCGGACGTGGGTTCGGACTCAGGCCGCGGCCAGGCCCTGGCGGTTGGCCCAGGCCTTGCGCTGGGCGGCCTCGTCGCTCTGCTTCTGCTCGCGGCGGTCGGCGGCCAGGCGCAACGCCTGCTGGCGGCGCTCGATCAGGCGTTTGACGGTGGCCAGCTTCAGCTCGCACTGACGCAGGCGCTCGCGCCCGGCCTGCCAGCGGGCCTGGGCCTGGTTGGCCACGCCCTGCTGGGCGGTGATCGCCTGCTCCAGGCGGCCGACGAAGCCGTGGTAGCAGCGCAGGATCTCGATGGGGGCGGACTGCTGGAACTGGCCCGACCAGCGCTGCTGGTACTCGATGCGGTAGTCCTGCAGGGTCTGCACCTGGCCCTGGGCGGCCCGGGCCTGGCGCTCCAGCGCCTGGCAGTCGCGCGCTGCGTCGTCGCGCCGCTGCTGCTCGCGCTCCAGCAGGGTGCCCAGAATCTTGATGCGGTCCATCACGGCGTTCCTTCAAACAACTCGTTCAAGCAGCAGGGTTCAGTCGCTGCAGCGCCCGGCGGCTGGCCTCCAGCGGGGCCTGCTCGTGCATGCCCTGCTGCAGCAGGGCCACCAGCTGCGGGTGCACCTTGACGGCGGCGTCCAGCTCGGGGTCGCTGCCGGGCACGTAGGCGCCCAGCTGGATCAGGTCGCGCGCCCGGTTGAACTTGGCCAGCCACTGGCGGGCCCGGCGGGCCGCGTCCAGATGCTCGCGCGGGGCCACCGCGGTCATCACACGGGAGATGGACTTCTCGACGTCGATGGCCGGGAAGTGGCCGCTCTCGGCCAGCTCGCGGCTGAGCACGATGTGGCCGTCCAGGATGCCTCGGGCCGCGTCGGCGATCGGGTCCTGCGGGTCGTCGCCCTCGGTCAGCACGGTGTAGAAGGCGGTGATGGAGCCCACGCCGTTGAGGCCGTTGCCCGAGCGCTCGACCAGGGCCGGCAGCTTGGCGAAGCAGCTGGGCGGGTAGCCTTTGGTGGCCGGCGGCTCGCCGATGGCCAGGGCGATCTCGCGCTGGGCCATCGCGTAGCGGGTCAGGCTGTCCATCAGCAGCAGCACATGCAGGCCCTTGTCGCGGAAGTGCTCGGCAATGGCCGTGGCGTAACTGGCACCCTGCATGCGCACCAGCGGCGGGGCATCGGCCGGGGCGGCCACCACGACGGCGCGGGCCAGGCCCTCCTCGCCCAGGATGTCCTCGATGAATTCCTTGACTTCACGGCCGCGCTCGCCGATCAGGCCGACGACGATCACGTCGGCCTCGGTGTAGCGGGCCATCATGCCCATCAGCACCGACTTGCCCACGCCGGTGCCGGCGAACAGGCCCAGGCGCTGGCCACGCCCCACGGTGAGCAGGCTGTTGATGGCGCGCACCCCGGTGTCCAGCGGCTGGCGCACCGGGTCGCGGTCCATGGCGTTGATGGGGCGGCGCACCATCGGCTCGTTCTGCACATGCTGCAGCGGGCCGGCGCGGTCCATCGGCTGGCCCTGGGCGTCCACCACCCGGCCCAACAGGCCGTCGCCCATGGGCAGGTGCAGGCCGCGGTCCTCGCTGCGGCGCCAGGGGTGGTTCTCCGCCCCGAAGCGCGGCGGGATCTGTGGCACCGGCAGCGGCATCACCCGCGCGCCGCTGGCCAGGCCATGCAGGTCGCCGGTGGGCATCAGGTAGGCGCGGTCGCCGTTGAAGCCGACCACCTCGGCGTTGACCGGCGGCTCGCTGCCGCCCCCACCCACCGAGCAGACGGCGCCCACCGGGGCGCGCACGCCAGCCGCTTCAAGCACCAGGCCGGTGACGCGCACCAGGGTGCCCTGCATCTCCAGCGGCTGGGGCAGGCCGGCGTACAGCCGCATGTCCTTGAGGAAGCGGTTCCAGCGCTGCTCGCGCTCAGGCTGCTGCAGGCCCGCCATCAGACGCTCCCTTCCTCGTGCAGTTCCTCTTCGGGCTCGGCCCAGGCCAGCGGCACGTCGAAGACCGCGGCCGCATGGGCCCAGCGGGTCTCGATGCTGGCGTCGACCTGGCCGAGGTCGGATTCGACCCGGCAGCCGCCACGCTGGATGTCCGCATCGGGCACCAGCTGCACCTCGCGGGCCTTGAGCGCATCGGCCGCGCCCTCGGCCACCAAGGCGGCGTCGTCGGGGTTCAGGCGCAGGCGCAGGTGGCGGGCCGACAGCACCACGGCGGCCATGGCCTCGTGGGCCACCTGCACCACCGCCTCAGGGCGCTGCTGCAACTCGCTGCGCACCACCTGGCGGGCCAGGGTCACGGCGCTCTCGACCAGGGTCTGGGCCAGGCGGGCTTCCAGCTCGGCCAGGCCGTCCTGAAAGCCCTCGGCCACCTGGGCGATCTGGGCGCTGACCTGCTGGGCGAACTGGCGCTTGGCGGCCTCCAGGGCCTCCAGGCCATCGCGGTAGCCGTCGCTCCAGCCCTGCTGGCGGGCCTCGTGGATGCGGGCCTCCCACTCTTCGGCGGTGGGGCCGGCCTCCGCCAGCGACGCCTCGGCCGGGGGAGGTTCGGGCGCGGGCGCCGGGGCGGAAACGCCCAGCGGCGCACGCTCGATGCCTGCGAACACGTCCGGGGTCCAGGCGGCAAAGCCCTCCAGCTCCTCGCGGGGGATGAAGCGGGCATAGGCGTTGGCCGGTCGGCCGTTGCCACCCTGCGGGGGCGGCACCTGGCGGGGAGAGCCCGGCTTAGAGGAAGTCATCCCCACCTCCGGTTGCAATCACGATCTGGCCTTCGTCCACCAGACGGCGCACGATCTTGAGGATTTCCTTCTGCTCGCCCTCGACCTCGGCCACCCGCACCGGGCCGCGCGATTCGAGGTCCTCGCGCAAGGATTCGGCGGCGCGGCTGGACATGTTCTTGAAGATGCGCTCGCGCAGCTCCGGCGTGGCACCCTTGAGCGCGATGATGAGCGAGTCGCCCTGCACTTCCTTGAGCACGGTCTGGATGGCGCGGTCGTCGAGCTTGTTCACGTCGTCGAAGGTGAACATGTTGTCCATGATCTTCTGGGCCAGCTCGCCATCGGCCTCGCGGATGTAGTCCAGCGCGGAGGTCTCGACCGAGGAGCCCAGCATGTTGATGATCTCGGCGGCGGTCTTGACGCCACCCAGCGAGGCCTTCCTGAGGCGGTCGCCACCGGCCAGCACCTTGCTGAGCACCTCGTTGAGGTCCTTCAAGGCGGTGGGCTGGATGCCATCGAGCGTGGCGATGCGGATCAGCACTTCGTTGCGCTGGCGCTCCGTGAAGGACTTCAGAACTTGAGAGGCCTGGTCGAAATCCAGATGAACCAGGATGGCGGCGATGATCTGGGGGTGTTCGTTGCGCAGCAGTTCGGCCACCGAGGCGCCGTCCATCCATTTCAGGCTCTCGATGCCGCTGACATCGCTGCCCTGCAGGATACGGTCGATCAGCAGGTTGGCCTTGTCGTCACCCAGGGCCTTGCGCAGCACCGACTTGACGTACTCGTCGGTGTCGCTGACCAGCATGTGCTGTTCCTTGGCGATCGCGGTGAACTTCTCCAGCACCGTTTCCACCCGCTCGCGCGGGATGACCTTGAGCCGGGCGATGGTCTCGCCGAGCTTCTGCACTTCCTTGGGGCCGAGGTGCTTGAAGACGTTGGCCGCCTCCTCCTCGCCCAATGACATGAGCAGGATGGCAGCGTCCTCGACGCTTTGGTCTTCCGAGCTGTCCTTGGCCATGTTCTGTTCCCGTCAGGCGGCTTCGCCGGTGACCCACTCGCGCATGATGTTCGCCACGGCCGCGGGGTTGTCGCGGGCCAGTTGGCGGGCGGCTTCGAGCTTGCCGTTGACCGCCGCGTTCTCGAGCAGCGGCGTGCCGGCTGCGTCGGTGCCCGGCAGGGCCGTGGCATCGTCGACCACGGCGTCGAGCTGGGCCAGCTTCTCGCCCTCGGCCTCGCCGGGCGGCGGGGGCGGCGGCGCGAACACATCCTTGAGGGTCGGGCGGATCACGCCGAAGATCAGGGCCAGGGCCACCAGGGTCAGCGCGGCCGGCACGGCGGCGGTGCGCAGCAGGTCGCGCACCCAGGGCTGCTGCCACAGCGGCAGGGCTTCGTCACTCGGTTCGGCCGGGGCCTGGAAGGGCGCGGCCACCACGCGCACCGAGTCGCCGCGGTCCTTGTCGTAGCCCACGGCTTCCTGCACCAGGGCGGTCAGCTTGTCCAACTCCTCCTGGGTGGGGGCGTTGGTGCTGGTCTTGCCCTTGGGGTCGGTGGCGGTGCGGTAGTTGACGACCACCGCGGCATTGACCCGCTTGATCATGCCGGTGGCGTTGCGGGTCACCCGCACGGTCTTGTCGACCTCGTAGTTGGTGACCGATTCCTTCTTGCTGTTGCCGCCGTTGGTGCTGGCGTAGGCCGCCTGCAGCGGGGCCGAAGCGCCGTTGATGGGCGCCTGGGCCGGCACCGGGGGCTGGTTGGTGGCCGCGCCGGGCACGCCGGTGGGCACGGTGTTGCCCGGGTTGCTGGACTCGGTCATCTGCTGGCTGCGCACCGCGGCCGGCTGGTCGCCCTGGTTGGGGCGGAACTGCTCGGAGGTCGCCTCGCTCTGGGTGAAGTCCACGTCGGTGGTCACGGCCACGCGCAGGTTGTCGCGCCCGACCACCGGCTCCAGGATGTCCTGCACCCGCTTGAGGTAGCTGGCCTCGACCTGGTGGACGTAGCGCAGCTGCTGCTCGTCCAGGCTCTGCTGGCTGTTCTCGCCCGGGCCGGACAGCAGGGTGCCGTGCTGGTCGACCACGCTGACGGCCTTGGCATCCAGGTCCGGCACGCTGGAGGACACCAGGTGGACGATGGCGGCGGTCTGGCCGCGGTCCAGGCTGCGGCCGGCGAACAGGGTCAGCATGACGCTGGCGCTGGGTTTCTGCTGTTCGCGGAAAAAGCCATTCTGCTGTGGCAGGGCCAGGTGCACGCGCACGTCCTCGACGCCGTCGAGCTTCAGGATGGTGCGGGCCAGCTCGCCCTCGAGGGCGCGCTGCATGTTGCTGCGCTCCTGGCGGTCGGTCTGGCCGAAGCGGGCGTTGTCCAGCAGTTCGTTGCCGGTCACGCTGGCCTTGGGCAGGCCGGCGGCGGCCAGGCGCATCTTCAGGTCATAGACCTTGTCGGCCGGCACCATGATGGCGCCGCCGCCCTCGCTGTACTTGTAGGGCACGTTCATCTGCTGGAGCTGGGCCACGATGGACCCGGCTTCCTTGTCCGGCAGATTGGCGTAGAGAATCTTCCAGTCGCCCTGCCCGGCCCAGATCGCCATGGCCACCAGGGCCGCCAGCACGGCGGCCATGGCCACGCCCAGCTTCATCTTGCTGGCAGCGGGCATGGTGGCCAGCCTGCCCACAAAATTCTTGGGCGGCGCGTCCGGCAGGGCCGGCTCCAGAGGCACGGGAGTGGCGAGAGCGGTGTCCATGAGGCGGCAGGGTTCGGCGAATCGGCCCCAAAAAGGGGGCATGGGCTCGATTGTTCGGCAGCCGGACCGCCGGCCATGGCGCAAGAAACCCCCCAATCCCGGGGCAGTTCCCTTCTTCTTGGTGGCGGCTTGTGCCTACCATGGCAACCATCGCTCCCCTTCGTGGAGGATGGACCATGGACCTGAAACTCAAGCCCTTCGACTTCAACCAGGCAGTGGCCAAGGCCGGCCTGGCGCCGGACGGCACCCCGCTGGCGCGCACCCGTGCGACCCAGAAAGGGGACTTTCAGACCGCCATGGCCAGCGCGCTGCAACAGGTCAGCGACGCGCAGAACGAGACGTCACGCCTGCAGCGCGAACTGCAGCTGGACAATCCCTCGGTCTCGCTCGAAGACACCATGGTGGCCATGCAGAAGTCGCAGATCGGCTTCCAGGCCACGATCTCGGTGCGCAACCGCATGGTGCAGGCCTACACCGACATCATGAACATGCAGGTCTGAGCCTGCATCGCCCGTCCCGGGCTCAGTCGATCACCTCAGTCCAGCGACAACATGCGCCGGCGCTTCTGCGTGGCGTCGATGTAGCGCTGCAGGGCGCGCTGGGCCTCGTGGTCCAGCCCGCGGAACTCGCAGCCCAGCCGCACGCCCTTGGCCTGTGGGTGGATGGACGTCACATGGGCGATGTTGAGCTGGGCCGGAAACGAGGTGTCCGGGTCCAGCGCCATCTGCACGCCACGCACCTGGATGCCCGGCTCCACCATGGGCAGATCCCCCGGCAGGAACAGGGCGCAGCCGCCGATGCTCACATCGAGCACCCGCAGGTCCATGCGGATCTCCGGCATCTGCGGATGGCGGAAGCTGGCGGTGGGCGCGCTGCGCTCCAGGGTGCGCACGCGAAAGCTCGCCCGGCGCTGGAAGCGAAACAGCTCACGGGGCATCGCGGCCTGCAGGACGCAGCTGCGCACACCATGCACCAGCAGCCGGCTGGCGACATCGAACTGGATCTTGATCTGGTCAAGGTAGGCCACCGCGGTGACCTCCTCGGCTTCGACCAGGCGCTGAACGGTGGGCGCCATCATGTCGACGGTGAAGGCCACCTTGCGGTTGTGGGTGTCCAGGCTCCACAGTGTGGTGCCATAGGCACTGCCATCGGCGCCGCACAGGTTCACCAGCGTGCTGCGCTCCATCAGCGCCTTGAGCAGCGCCCGGATCTCCACGCCGTCGGTGATGCGGAAATCCGAGAGCGACGCATCCCCGGACATGTCCAGGGGGGCGGGCTGGGTGTCTGAGAACATGGTCAGGTCCTGCAGAAAGCCGAGGGGCCGGTCAGTGCAGCGTCTTGCTGCGGCCGTGCATCATGTTGTCCAGGTCTTCCAGCCAGGGCTCGGCCAGGTGCCGGATCTCGGCGTCGTTGAGCAGGATGCGCTGCATGATCTTGGACTTGACCTGGTTGTCCTCGGTCTTCAAGGCCTGGTCCTTGGCGGCCTGCTTCAGCTGGGAGATCAGCACAGCGCAGGCCCCCTCCAGCTTGACCACCTCGTCCCAGTTGCCGTCGCGGGCTGCGCTGAGCATGTCGCTGCTGGCCCGCTCAATGGCCTCGTAGTAGTTCAACAGGCTCTCGTTCATGATCATTCTCCAATCTCGCGCTCTCGAGGGGTCCCTCAGCTGAGGCGACCGGCATGCACCTGCGGACCGATGGCCTTCCAGGCTTCGCACAGAGGCAGCATGAGGTTCTCGCACTCGGCGATGACACTCGGATCGTTGCGGACGTTGGCCAGGGTCAGGCGCAGCGTCAGGTAGGCATAGAGGTCGTGCAGGTCCTGGGCCAGGCGGCCGCCTTCCTGGATGTTCAGGCAGGACTTCAGGCCCTCGTCGACGATGCGGGCAGCCTTGCTCAGGGCCTTGCCCTTGAGCTCGATCTGCCCCGTGGCCAGATAGCCCCGGGCCTGCTTGAGCGCTTCCATGTAGCCATCGAACAGCATCTCGATGAGCTTGTGCGGGCTGGCGTCCGTCAGGCCGGTCTCGACGCCGACGTTGCGGTAGGCACTGGCGAAGCTGGCGGCTTGACCGAGGGAGCGGGAGTAGGCGGGGCTGAACATCTTGGCGTCTCGGATTCGTGGGGTGTTGAACCGTTATCGACGGTCCCCCGGGGTTCTTGAGCCGAGCAGAGCCGGCTTTCACCCCCTTTTTGCCGCTTGCCAATCCCGCCGCACCATGTAAGAAGGCGCCCGAAGGCGCCTTGCTGGTGGCAATGCAGGCGCGGGCCGCACCGGCGGCCCGGCGCAATCAGCCGCTCTTGATGAGCGAGCTCATCTGCTGGGTGACATAGGTGTTCAAGGCCGTCAGCGAGGCCATCTGGGTGTCCAGCGCCTGGTACTGGGCCCGCAGCCGCGTCTCGTAGCTGCTGAGACGGTCGTTGAGCTGGTCCTGGCGTTCCTGGTTGTGGCTGATGGCATCGTTCAGGCCGTTCTGGCGCAGCGTGAGGGAGCCGTCCGTCGCGTCGGTCACCTCGTTGCCCAGATCGCGGAAGCGGTCCATGAAGCCCGAGACCGCCGAAGTGGCGCCATCCGTGGCCAGGGCCTTGGCCACCTCGGCCGGGTTGGCCAAGGCCGTCTCCAGGGTCGAGCTCTTGAGGCTCAGGGTGCCGTCCGTCCCCATGGAAATGCCCAGGTCAGACAGGTGCTGGTAGCTGCCCGAGGCGGTGCTGGTGGTGTTGATGATGCCGCGCAGCTGGTTGAGCAGGCTGATCGTGGTGCGGTCGCCCTGCAGCGGCCCCCCGGTGCCCGGCTGACCCTTGGTCGTCGAAGGCACGTACTTGGTCTGGTCCTTGATGTAGCTGGCCAGGCTGTTGAAGGCCGTGATGAAGGACTTGACCGCGGTCTCCATGCTGGCGGTGTCGTCGCCCACCGTCACCGCCACATCGCTGCTGCTGACCTTGCCCACGGTGAAGGTCAGGCCGTCGGCCACGTTGTCGAAGGTGTTGCTGGCCGACTCGACCTGGATGCCATTGATCGTGGCCTGGGCGTTGGCCGCCGCCTTGTTCAGCGACATCGCGCTGGTCAGCGTCGGCTGGGAAGGATCGTAGGCCAGCGCGGACAGCCCGGTGGTCGGGTTGCCGTCGTCGGTGGTCTCGCTGGCGGTGATCTTGAAGCCGTTGTCCTGTCCGGTCTCGGTGGACCGGATGGACAGCCGCGCCCCGCTGGCGTCATTGACGATGGAGGCCGTCACGCCGGCACCCGCGGCATTGATCTTGTCGCGGATGGCCGACAGGCTGGTGTCGCCCGTGATGTCGATGTCGACGGCCGAACTGCCATCCTTGGCGGTGAAGCTGCTGCCCGCCCAGTTGCCCAGCTGGATCGTCAGCTTGCCTTCGTTCAGCGCGGAACTGGAGGAACCGAAGGCCGAGGAGGTGATGGTCTGGGCGCTGGCCAGGCCCTGCACCGAGATGTTGTAGTTGCCCGAGGCGCCACCCGTGGCCACCGAACCGGTGATCACGGTGGTGTCGCTGGACGTGAAGCTCTTGGTCTTCCACAGCGTGGGATCGGTCAGCGCCTGGGCTGCATCGCGCATGGCCGAGGTCAGGCTCATCAGCTTGCCGACCGACGAGACCTGGGTCTTCATCGTCGACTGCTCGCTGGCCAGGATGTCGATGGGCTTGTGCTCCACCGACAGCAGGGCAGAAATGATCGACTCGGAGTCCAACCCCGAGCCGATGCCCAAAGACGAGATGGGTGCTATGGAAGACATGGCAGTCCCTCATTCAAGCCAAGACGGGGCGACGCGTCCTGGCGGGATCGGGCCGATGTGGTCGCCCCTGATGGCTCGCCCGTGTTGCCCATTTGGAAGCAAGATCGGCCGCAAATGCGGCCGACTTGAGGAGATTCTTCGCAAGCTCAGAAGGCGGTCGCTCAGCCCAGCAGCTTGAGCACCTGCTGCGGCAGCTGGTTGGCCTGGGCCACCATGGCCGTGCCGGCCTGCTGCAGGATCTGGGCCCGGCTCATGTTGGCCGTTTCCGCCGCGTAGTCGGCGTCCATGATCCGGCTGCGGGCCGCGGACTGGTTCTCCACCGCCGTCTGCAGGTTGGAGATGATGGCGTCGAAGCGGCTCTGGGTCGCACCGTAGGTCGCCCGGGTGTCGTTGACCAGGTCGATCGCCTTGTCCAGGCTGTCGATCACGTTGCCGATGGCGCCCACCGTGGCGTTGGCGTCGATGGCCGCCATGGTGCTGCTGGTGATGGCAGTGATCGTGGTGTCGGTCACCATGTTCGACGTGTTGATGTTGATCACATCGTCGGCCGTGGTGTTGGCACCAATCTGGAAGGTCAGCGTGGTCGCGTCGGCGCCCAGGATGTGCTTGCCGTTGAAGGTGGTCCCCCCCAGCACACGTCCGATTTCCTTCTGCAACTCGACGAACTCCTTGTTCAGCGAGTCCTTGTCCGAGCTGGAGTTGGTGGCGTTGCGCGCCTGGATGGCCAGTTCGCGCATCCGCTGCAGCGAATCGCCCACCTTGGACAGCGCGCCTTCGGCGGTCTGCGCCAGCGAAATGCCGTCGTTGGCGTTGCGCACGGCAACGTTCATGCCGCGCACTTGCGAATTCATGCGCTCGGCGATCGCCAGGCCGGCCGCATCGTCCTTGGCCGAGTTCACCCGCAGGCCCGAGGACAGGCGCTGCATGGAAATCTGCAGTGAGCTCTGCGAGGCGTTCAGATTCCGCTGCGCATTGAGCGAAGCGAGGTTGGTGTTGATGGTCTGTGGCATGCGAGAACTCCTGAAGAATCACCCATCCGGCGAACTTGCCGGTCCGTCCAAGCCCATCGGTTTGCACCGATGCGCCCTTCAAGCCCGGCGCCAGGTCACCATCGATCCCCAGTTGCCTGGGAGTGTCTCGGCGGTGCCTCCGGACCACGTTCCTCGAACCGAGGAGTCGTTGGGAGTGATTCTGAAAGGGAGCTCTCTGCCGCAAAGCCACGAAATGAGGCCGGTTCAACGGCCTGTTCGTGCCCCTGAAGCGCCACCGCCCCACCAGAAGACCTGGTGGGGCGGTGGCTTCAGCCTGGGTTTACTGGATCAGGCGCAAGACCTGCTGCGGCAGCTGGTTGGCTTGCGAGACCATCGCGGTGCCGGCCTGCTGCAGGATCTGGGCGCGGCTCATGTTGGCGGTTTCCTGGGCGAAGTCCGCATCCATGATCCGGCCGCGGGCTGCGCTCTGGTTCTCCACCCCGGTCTGCAGGTTGGCGATGATCGCGTCGAAGCGGCTCTGGGTGGCACCGAAGGTGGCACGCTGGTCGTTCACCGTGTCGATGGCCTTGTCGATGTTGTCGATCACGTCCTTGATCGCACCGTCGGTGGCCGTCGAGTCGATCGTGGCCGAGCTGGTGACCGCCGTGATGTTGCTGTCGGTGGTCATGTTGCTGGTGGACACGGTCAGCGTGTCATCGGCCGTGGTGTTCGCACCGATCTGGAAGCTCATCGCGGTGGCATCGGCGCCCAGCATGTGCTTGCCGTTGAAGCTGGTGCCGCCCAGCACGCGCTGGATTTCCTTCTGCAGCTGAGCGAACTCCTTGTTCAGCGAGTCCTTGTCCGAGCTGGAGTTGGTGGCGTTGCGAGCCTGCACCGCCAGTTCACGCATGCGCTGCAGCGAGTCACCCACCTGGGCCAGCGCGCCTTCGGCGGTCTGGGCCATGGAGATGCCGTCGTTGGCATTGCGGATCGCCACATTCATGCCCTTGACCTGGGCATTCATGCGCTCGGCGATCGACAGACCGGCTGCGTCGTCCTTGGCCGAGTTGATGCGCAGACCCGAAGACAGGCGCTGCATCGAGGTCGACAGCGACGACTGAGAGGCACTCAGGTTGCGCTGCGCGTTCATCGAAATGATGTTGGTGTTGATGGTAGAGGGCATGATGAAACTCCTGTAGGGTTACCGAAAGTCTCCGGTTCAAGCACCGGCGCGATTCACTGCTACGCCCAGCGCCGGGTGCTCCTCGGAACGGGTCATACCCTGCGGGCATCACCTGAACTTTGGCCATCTCACCGGACCCCAGAACCTGTTTTTCAGATCCTGTTGAGGGGGTTATCGGAGCTCGCTTTCGGGAACTTGAGAGTTTTTTTCATGCCATGTTGAGGACCCCGGACACCCCGCCCAGGATCCTCAACCGGCGGAGGCCGCCTTCCCGCTCAGCAGCGAGCCCCCTTCGGAGTTCGCTGCAGGGTCATCGAAGAAGCGACAGGACGTTGTTCGGCATCTGATTGGCCTGGGCCACCATCGCGGTGCCGGCCTGCTGCAGGATCTGGGCGCGGCTCATGTTGGCGGTTTCCTGGGCGAAGTCCGCGTCCATGATCCGGCCGCGGGCCGCGCTCTGGTTCTCCACCCCGCTCTGCAGGCTGGAGATGATCGCGTCGAAGCGGCTCTGCGTGGCACCGAAGGTGGCGCGCTGGTCGTTCACCGTGTCGATGGCCTTGTCGATGTTGTCGATCACGTCCTTGATCGCACCGTCGGTGGCCGTCGCGTCGATCGTGACACCGCTCGTCACGCTCGTGATGTTGCTGTCGGTGGTCATGTTGCTGCTCGACACCGTCAGCACATCGTCCGCCGTGGTGTTGGCACCGATCTGGAAGGTCATCGCGGTGGCATCGGCGCCCAGCATGTGCTTGCCGTTGAAGCTGGTGCCACCCAGCACGCGCTGGATTTCCTTCTGCAGCTGCCCGAACTCCTTGTTCAGCGAGTCCTTGTCCGAGCTGGAGTTGGTGGCGTTGCGGGCCTGCACCGCCAGTTCACGCATGCGCTGCAGCGAGTCACCCACCTGGGCCAGCGCGCCTTCGGCGGTCTGGGCCATGGAGATGCCGTCGTTGGCATTGCGGATCGCCACATTCATGCCCTTGACCTGGGCGTTCATGCGCTCGGCGATGGCCAGGCCGGCCGCGTCGTCCTTGGCCGAGTTGATGCGCAAACCCGAGGACAGGCGTTGCATCGAGGTGGCCAGCGACGATTGCGAGGCCGAGAGATTCCGCTGGGCGTTCAGCGAAATGACGTTGGTGTTGATGGTTTGACCCATTTTGATAACTCCTGCGTTGGGGCAGATAAGTGAGCCTTGACGGACTCTCCGATTGCGCCCCCGGCTGTCACTGAGAAGCTTTGGGGCCGTGCCATGGATTTCGGAAGGTCAATCGCTGGACTTGAGGCTTTTTTTTGCCTCTTTTCGATCGATCAACTTCAACCACACCCATGCCCGGGCGTCGCCCCGGCGCCTTGCGGCACAAATGGCGACTCCTGACCCTGCTTATCGACCTTTCAAACACGGACTGCAGACCTACAGTTTTCGCCATGTCTGCCGAGGCCCCACCCGCCGCCCGCGCCTGGCGCACCGCGCTGGTGATGATCGTGCGCGACGGTGGCGCCGGCCTCTCGCGCGCCCTGGCCAGCATGGCCCCCTGGGTGGACGAGATGGTGGTGCTGGACACCGGCTCCAGCGACGACAGCGTGGCCCGCGCCCGTGCCGCCGGCGCCCGCGTGGGGCACTTCACCTGGGTGGACGACTTCAGCGCCGCCCGCAACGCCGCCCTGGACCTGGCCGGTGCCGACTGGCACATCGTGCTGGACGCCGACGAGTGGCTGATCGACGGCGGCCCCGCGCTGGCCGCCCTGCGGCAGCAGGCGCCAGACCATGTCGGCCGCATCGAAGTGGACAGCGACCAGGGCGAGGGTCAGAACAGCGCCCCCAGCTGGCTGAGCCGCGTGCTGCCCGGCCCCGTGCGCTACCAGGGCCGCGTGCACGAACAACCCGCCCATGCCCTGCCGGTGCAGCCGCTGGCCGTGCGCCTGGGCCACGACGGCTACCGCCCGGCCGCCCGGGCCGCCAAGGCTGGCCGCAACGCCGCCCTGCTGCAGGCGGCCCTGCGCGAACAGCCCGGCGACGCCTACCTCTGGTATCAGCTGGGCAAGAACCACGACGTCTACGAACGCTGGGCCGAGGCGGCGGACGCCTTCGACCGGGCCGAACAGCACCTGGCCAGCGCGGCGCCCGCCTGGCTGCACGACCTGAGCGTGCGCCGCCTGCATGCGCTCAAGCGCTGCGGCCGCCACGCCGAGGCCTTCGAGCAGGCCCGCCTGGGGCTGGAGCGCTGGCAACAGTCACCCGACTTCTTCTTCGCCCTGGGCGACCTGCTGCTGGACTGGGCGGCCGAACAGCCCGCGCTGGCCCCTGAGCTGATCCCGATGATCGAGGACGCCTGGCAGCGCTGCCTGGCCTTGGGCGAGCACCCCGAGCACGAGGGCGCGGTGCGGGGCCGCGGCAGCCACCTGGCCGCCGGCAACCTGGCCCTGCTCTACGACCTGGTGGGACGGCCGGCCGACGCGGCCCACTGCCGCCAGCTGGCGGCGCAGAGATAGGCGCCGCTCGCCGGCCTTTTCCAAGGCTGAAAACTGGCACAAATGCCTAAAGTTTCAGCCATGAACACGCTCCATCCCGGCGCACAGCGCCATTGGCACCACGGCGTCCAAGCCTTGCGCGCCGGCCAATGGCAAGAAGCCGCCCAGGCCTTCACCGACGGTCTGCGGCAGGACCCGGCCGATGCGCTGATGTGGCTGAACCTGGCCCGCGCCCAGCTGTCCGACAACCGGCTGGAGCCGGCCACCGAGGCCGCCCGCCGCGCGCGCGACCTGCAGCCCGACAACCCGCTGAACGTTCGGATGCTGGCCGAATGCCTGTCCCGCCAGAACCGGCGCGAAGAGTGTGCCGAGGTCTTCGACCTCTACCCGGCCGACGCCCCGCGCGACGCCGACTTCCTCAACGCCCAGGGCAACGCCCTGTTTCAGGCCCGCCGCCTGCACGAGGCGGTGGACATCTTCTTCAAGGCCCTGGCCCTGCAGGTGGACAACGCCCTGGTGCACTACCGCCTGGGCCTGACCTTCCGCGACCTCTCGCTCAACCGCGAAGCCACCGAGTGCTTCCGCACCGCCATCGCGCTGGACGACGGCGCGGTGCGGCTGCTGTCGCTGTCCCTGCTGGTGCATGAAAGCCGCCAGAGCTGCGACTGGAGCACGCTGGAGGCGGACACCGCCGCCCTGCTGGCCGCACTGGACCAGGTGGACGACACCACCGGCCAGATGCTCTCGCCCTTCGCCCTGCTGGCGGTGGACGCCACGCCCGAACAACAGCGCCGCATGGGCGCCATCCGGGCGCGCAGCCTCAGCCGCGGCGTGCTGCCCCTGCCCCCGGCCGGCCCCCGCCGGCCCGGCCGCATCCGCGTGGGCTACCTGTCCAGCGACTTCCACCACCACGCCACCGCCGTGCTGATGGCCGAACTGCTGGAACGCCGCGACAGCCAGCGCTTCGAGGTCTTCCTCTACTGCCACAGCGTGGACGACGGCACGCCGCTGATGCACCGCATCCGCGCCGCCTGCGACCACCACCTGGACGTGCGCCACCTGTCCAACGAGGACGTGGCCCGCCGGATGCGCGACGATGGCATCGACATCGCGGTGGACCTCAAGGGCCACACCCGCGGCAGCCGCTTCGAGCTGCTGGCCTGGCGCCCGGCCCCGGTGCAGGTCACCTTCCTCGGCTACCCGGCCACCACCGGCGCCGACTTCATCGACTATGTGATCGGCGATCCGGTGGTGACCCCGCTGGCCCAGGCCGGCCAGTACAGCGAACACATCGCCCAGCTGCCCCACAGCTACCAGCCCAACGACCGCCAGCGCCCGCTGCCGCCCTGCCCCACGCGGGCCGAGCTGGGCCTGCCCGAGGACGCGGTGGTGCTGTGCTGCTTCAACCAGACCTACAAGATCTCGCCGCACATGCTGGACCTGTGGGCCGCCATCCTGCACGGCGCCCCCCGGGCCGTGCTGTGGATGCTGCGCTGGAACGCCCATGCCGAGGCCCACCTGACGCAGGAGCTGGCCGCCCGTGGGGTGGCCGCCGAGCGCATCGTCTGGGCCCCCAAACGCACGCTGGAGGACCACATCGCCCGCCTGCGCGCGGCCGACCTCTTCCTGGACACCTGGCCCTGCAACGCCCACACCACCGCCAGCGAGGCCCTGTGGGCCGCCGTGCCGGTGCTGACCGTGCCCGGCCCCACCTTCGCCTCGCGCGTGGCCGCCAGCCTGACCTGCGCCTGCGGCCTGCCCGACCTGGCCTGTGCCAGCGAAGCCGACTACGTGGCCCTGGGCACCGCCCTGGCCAACGACCCCGCGCTGCTGGGCTTCCTCAAGCAGCAGCTGGAAGAACACCGCCTGACGCTGCCACTGTTCGACACCGACCGCTACGCCCGCGACTACGAGGCCCTGCTGCTGCGCATGTTCGAGCGCCAGCAGGCCGGCCTGCCGCCGCAGGCCCTGGCGGCCGCCCCCAGCCTCGAAGGAGACGCGGCATGAAGGTCGCCATCATCACGCCCTATTACAGGGAGCCGCGGGAGATGATCGAGCGCTGCATCCGCTCGGTGGCCGCGCAGGACGTGCCCGTCACCCACCTGCTGGTGGCCGACGGCCATCCGCAGGACTGGATCGACCAGGCCCCGGTGCGGCACCTGCGCCTGGACTGCTCGCACCGCGACTACGGCAACACCCCGCGCTCGGTCGGCGGCATCCTGGCGGCCAGCGAAGGCTTCGACGCCATCGGCTTCGTGGACGCGGACAACTGGCTGGACGCCGGCCATGTGCGCGCCTGCCTGCAGGCCGCGGCCGAGGCCGGTGACCGGGTGGACTATGTCGTCGCCCGGCGCCGCCTGACCCGCAACGACGGCTCGGTCATGCCCATCTTGACCCAGGACGACCACGACGGCAGCCACGTCGACACCAACTGCTTCTTCATGCTGCCCGGCAGCTTCCACACCCTGGGCCAGTGGGGCGTGATGCCCAAGCCCCTGTCGGTGATCGGCGACCGCATCTTCGTCGGCAGCCTGCGCCACCAGGGCCTGAAGGCCGCCCGCACCCGCGAGGTGACCGTGAACTACCTGTGCACCTGGGCCTCGCTGTTCCTGGCCATCGGCGAGACGCCGCCCGACTACGCCAAGTCGCAGATCGACGGCAACCGTGTGCGCGACTGGTGGCTGGGGCTGGACGAGCGCGACCGCCAGATCGTGGACCGGCTGGCCGCCGCCCCGGTGCGCTTTGCCGCTGCCCAGGAGGCTGCATGAACCCAATGACCCCCGAACGCTCCGACGTGGTGCTGACCGGCCCCACCGGCATTGAGCCGACCGGCCGCGACACCCTGCCCGAACAAGGCGTGCCCTGGGCCTGGGGCCGTCTGCCCCTGCCGGCCGCCGCCGGCCCGGCCCGCTGGACCGCGCTGGTCGGCCTGCTGGCCCAGCACCCCGCGCTGTGGCAGGACGCCGAATACGTGCTGCTGCTGGACGACGACGTGCAGATCAGCGCCGCCGACGTCAGCACCCTGTTCCGGCTGATGCGCGAAGGCGGCCTGTCGCTGGCCCAGCCCAGCCTGTCCTGGCGCAGCCATTTCACGGACCCGACCACCCTGCACAACCCCAGCTTCGTGCTGCGCCACACCAACCGCCTGGACGCGGCGGCCCTGGCCTTCAGCCGCGAGGCCCTGCAACGCGCCCTGCCCCTGATCCAGGCCCTGCCCCACCCCGAACAGATCGCCCGCGTGCTGCCGGCCGCCCAGGCCATTCCCTGGCAGACCGCCGCGGTGGTGGACGCGGTGCAGGTGGAGCGCACAGCCGAGCCCTGCGCCGAGCCGGCCATCTGGCCGGACGAACTGGCCGAAGGCCCGCATGCCGAGCCCGGCACCACCTGGGGTGGCCTGTCCATCCACGGTGACCTGGTGAGCCTGTTCCAGACCACGCGCGAACACTGCCTGGGCCTGGTGGCCGCGGGCTTTGCCGCCGCCGTGCAGGAGCCCCAGCCCATCGGCGAGGTCTTTCTGCAGCACCACCTGCGCAGTCTGGCGCCGCCCCCCGAGCCGCTGCGCCTGGGCCTGCCGCCCGCCAGCGTCCCGGCTCCCGACCATCCCCCGCTGCCCGCGCTGCGCCGCTCGCCCATCGTCGAGCCCGCCGCCGGTGGCGCCGCCTGAATGCCTGTCCGCAAGGAAAACCCCATGAACGCCCTGGCCCTGGCCCTCGTCCGCAACGAAGCCGACCTGATCGAAGCCTTCGTGCGCCACCACGCCCCGCTTGTGGACCTGCTGGTGCTGGCCGACCAGGGCTCGCGCGACGGCACCCGAGAGATCCTGCTGGCCCTGCAGGCCGAAGGCCTGCCGCTGCTGCTGGTGGATGTGCCCGAGCTGGCCCTGGAGCCGGCCACGGTGCTGACCGCCGTGTACCGCCGCGTGGCCCCGATCTACCAGCCCGAGCTGGTCTATCTCCTGGGGGCTGACACCTTCCTGCGCCACCCTGGCCGCGCCGCGCTGGAGGCCGAGCTGGCCGCCCTGCCGCCGGGCGCCACGGCCGCGCTGTCGCGCTGGACCTACCGCCCCGACGCCCTGGCCCTGGCCACCCCCTGGCCGGGCGTGGAGCCCCTGACCGCCCTGCGCGAGCGCGGCCCCCAGGCCACGCCCTGCCACGCCGTGCTGCGCCGCGACCCGGCCGACGACACCCGCCTGGTGCTGCGCCCCGATGGCGAGCCCGTGCTGCGCCAGCACGGCGATGCGCTGGACACCCTGCCCGGCTACAGCACCGCCAGCGCCAGCCTGGCCCACTGGCCGGTGCGCGGCGTCGAGCAGTTCACCGCCAAGGTGGTGTACGGCTGGGAAACCCACAAGGCCCAGCACGCCGACCAGCCCGAGCTGCGCGCGAGCTATGTCTGGCGCCCCTGGCTGGACCAGGTGCTGGCCGGCCACGGCCTGGCGCCGGAGACCCTGGCCGACGCCGCGCGCCTGGCCGATGCCGCCGCGCAAGCCGTCGCCCAAACGGCCGGCCTGCAAGCGGTCCAGGCCACGGTGCTGGACCCGGTGACCCTGCACGGCGGCCCGCGCCGCCTGGCGGCCCTGGCCCGCCTGGAGCCGGTGGTGCCGCTGATGACCGGCCTGCGCTGGCCCGCCCTGCCCGGCCTGTCCATGTGCCTGCCCACCGGCGAAGCGGTGGACCTGGCCCCGGTGCGCGCCCTGGTGGACCGCCTGGGCGCCCGCCGCGCCATCGTCATGGGCACCCCCAACTGGTCGGCCGACCTGGCCGAGGTCTGCCCGCAGCTGATGCAGCATGTGCCGCGCGAAGGCCAGCCCGACGTGCCGGTGGACCTGGTGCTGGTGCCGGCCATGCCCGCCGACCTGGTGCCCATCCTGGCCGAAGCCGCCCGCCCGGAGCTGGTGGGCCACATCGCGTTCTGGCCCGCCCAGCCCTGGGCTGCGGGCGCCCTGGAGGCCGAGCTGCGGCTCTGGCAGGTCCAGGGCTGGGCCCCCGATCTGGGGCAGACCCTGGCCCTGCGGGCCCTGGGCAGCTACGCCGACACCCGCCAGCGCGCCCTGGTGCTGGCCCCGCTGGACACCACCCGGCCGGAGCGCACCGACGCCATCCGCAGCGTGCTGGTGGCCCTGGATGCCGCCCCCGCCGCGCCCTGGAAGGAGCTGGCCCCGACCCGCATCGACCACCCGCTGCAGGCCCTGCTGGTGCAGGACCTGGCCCGCGAGGCAGCGGCCCCTTCCGCGCCTCCCCCCGTCATGCCCACGGGGGCCGCGGCGACGGCCCCGGCCACCCCTGTCAGCATGCCGGCGATGAGCCCTTCGGCCCAGCCGGTGGCTGCCGCCCCGCGCCAGGCCCCGGTGCGCTCGGTGCTGATCGCCGGCGCCGGCCGCAGCGGCACCAGTTGCCTGGCGGGGATGTTCTCGCCGGAAACCCACCACCACGCGCACGACCTCTACGCCCCGCAGCTCTCCAACCCCAAGGGCTTTTTCGAGGCCGCGCACATCAACGACCTCAACGAATCGATCCTGGTCAACTCGGCGATGGCCCACTACGGCACCGAAGCCACCCGGGACATGCTCAAGGGCTTCGAGCCCCACCAGCTGTGGCTGGCGTGCTTTGCGGACGACATGCCTGCGGTCTGGAACGACATGCACCGGCGCCAGATCGCCGATGCCGTGCGGGACCGGCCGCTGTGCCTGAAGGATCCGCGCATGGCGATCACCCTGCCGGCCTGGCTGGAGCAGGTGCCTGACGCGATGGTGCTCTCGATCCACCGCCCGCCGGCCGTCAGCGCGGCCAGCATCCTGCGGGAGTGCCAGGTGGCCACCTACCTGCTGGACTTCCGCATCAGCATGCGCGATGCCTTTGCGGTCTGGCGCCAGTCCTACCGGCGCCTGGTGCTGGCCTACCGTGCCGGTGCCGATGTGCGGTTCCTGCGCTACAACGACCTGTTCGATGCGCAGCGCCTGTCGCAGCTGGAAGCCCAGGTGGGCGCCCCGCTGCGCCGCGACTTCGCCGAGCAGAAGCTCAACCGCACCACACCCGACCTGAAGGTGGATCCGGCCTCCGAGGCCCTGGCCCGACTGCTGGACATGCTCAGTGAGCGCACCTTCCTGAACGACCGGGCGGGCGATCACCGCCTGATCGATGCTTACCTCGCGGACTGGCCGGTGCGCTCCAGTGCCCCGGCACCGGCCCATGCTGGCTGAAGCGGGGATCCGCGGCGTCTCCGGCGCCGATGCGCCGCAGCGCCTGGCCCTGGTGCTGGGCGACTCGCATGCCGCGGTCTTCGAGGGGCTGCGCCTGCCCGTGCAGGGCGTGGCCGGCGCGCAGGGCTTTGACGTCTGCTCGGTCGGCGGGGCAACCGCCTCCGGGCTGGAGAACCCGAATTCGGCCACCCACGCCCGCGAGCGCTTCGTCCAGGCCCTGGCGGCCCAGCCCTGCCAGGACGTGGTGGTGCTGCTGGGCGAGGTGGACACGGGCTTCGTGATCTGGCACCGCGCGCAGACACGGGGGATTCCGGTGCTCGACAGCCTGGACCAGACCCTGTGCACCTACACCGGATTTCTCGATGAGTTGGCCCGGTCACGCCGGGTGTGCGTCATCAGCGCCCCGCTGCCCACCATCCAGGATGGCCAGCACTGGGGCGAGGTGGCCAACCTGCGCCGCGAGGTGCGGGCCAGCCTGTTCAAGCGCACCCAGCTGACCCTGATGTTCAACGGTGCAGTGGCCGAGCATGCGCGCCGCAGCGCCATGGGCCATGTGAACCTGGACCCGCACTCGATCGGGGGCGACCGCCTGGTGCACGATGCGCTGCGCTCGCGTGATCCGCTGGATCACCATTACGACCGGGCGGCCTTCCAGGCCCTGATCCGGGCCCACGGCCCCTGGCGCTGAGACTGCTGCCGGAGCCTCCTGGTCCCGGCGGTCCGTTGATCAGGCGGCCGAACGCGCCTGCAGGGCCCCCACCGCCGCGCGCAGCGTCGGGCAGTGGCGCACATGACCGGCGATGACGCCGCCCTCTTCCTGCAACTCGGGCTTGAGCCAGCGGCGCTGGCCGTCCAGCACGGCGCTGAGCAGCGGCAGGGCCTGGTCGGGGTCGTCCATGCTCATCTCGGTGCCGTCCACCGTGACGGCGGACCAGCACAGGTGGGCGATGTCGTCGAGCTCGTACTTGCGGCGCAGGGCCGCCAGCTCCTGGTGGGGCGATTTGCCCATGGCCTTGAGCTTTTCGTAGTTGGGGCCGCCCACCGGGCGGGTGTGGCGGATCTGGATGGCGTCGAGCACGCCGATGTCGCGCCGCGGCCGGTCCACGAACATGGGCCACAGGTAGTCCAGACCCCAGCCACTGTCGTTCTCGGTCAGCGTGGGCAGCACGCGCTCCAGCAACTCGCGGGTGAGCACGGGTGCCATGACCTCGACGAAGTTGGTGCGGCGCAGCACGAAGCGCGGGTTGTGCACGGTGCCGGCGTGGCTGATGTAGCTGTCGTGGCTGAGCGAGGGCTGGCACAGCGCCAGCTCGTGGTATTCGGCCAGCATGAACAGGCGGTCGATGGCCTCGGGCGTGCAGGCCAGGTCGTCATCGGGCAGCCAGATGCGCTCATAACGCTGCCAGTCGATCTGACCCGAGGTCAGCAGGGCGTGCAGGCCCAGCCACTTGGGGCCCTTGCCGTCGATGCGCAGCACGTCCGGGCGCTGGTGCATGGCCGGGTCGTCGCCGAAGTAGCTGACCACCATGTCCCAGCTGCGCTCGCGACCCACGGGGCCCAGCCAGTCGGCGTGCAGCGACTTGTCGCCACCGCGCAGGATCACCAGGTTTCGCTTAAGCATGGACAGTCTCCGGGGCAGTGGCGGCGCGGGGCACGGGCGGGCTCATGCCCGACAGGCGCTGGGTGAGTTGCTTCTCGCGGGGCGAGAGGCCCGCGTACCAGCGGGGCAGCTCGGCCAGCGGCTTGGGTTCCTTGGCGTAGGCCGGCGGGGTTTCGCCCACGGCCCGGAACAGGTGGGCCCAGGTGCACAGGTAGTGCACGCTGCGCTCTTCGGTGCAGACGGTGCGCAGGCCTTCCTCGCGCAGCGAGGCCAGGTACACCCGGTCGCCATAGATGTGCATCGGCTGGGGCATCAGGGTCCAGCGCGCCAGGGTGTGGAAGGCGCCGCGCAGCAGGAAGTAGCAGTTGGTGTCCACGTGCGAGCCATTGCAGTCCTCGCGGATGCGCAGCGGCAGGATGCTGCCGTCGTCGCGCACCATGTGGCGCTTGGTGGTCACGTAGTCCACCTCGTGCTGCTGGGCCAGGCGCAGGCAGGACAGCACATGGTGGCGGCCATACCAGTTGTCGGCGTCCAGGAAGCAGATGGCGTCGAAGCCCTCATTGGCGGCCATCAACCCGCCCAGGGCACGGGGGGTGTCGCCGTAGTCGGCATGGGGCCGGTCCAGGCGCAGGTGGCGCACCGGGCGCTCGTCGATCCAGTCCTGCGGGTGGCCGTCGGCCACCACGATGTGGGTGCAAGGATGGGACTGGGCTGCCACGCTGTCGAGGCAGCGCTCCAGCCAGGCCCTGGATTCCTTGTAGTACGGGGTGATCACGGCGACCTTCATGGCGCGCTCCAATCTTGATCGTCGGAGGTGGAAGGGGCACTGGGCGCGGGATAGAGGCCCGCCAGCCGCTCCGCCAGCGACAGCGCGGCAGCCACGACCTGGTCCATGTTGTAGTAGCGGTACTGGGCCAGGCGGCCGATGAAGTGCACGTCGGGTTCGACCTCGGCCAGGGCCTCGTAGCGCTTGAAGAGCGCCTCGTTGTCCGGCCGGGGGATCGGGTAGTAGGGGTCGCCGTCGGCGCAGGGGTACTCGCGCACGACCGAGGTGCCGGGGTGCGCCTGCCCGGTCAGGTGCTTGAACTCGGTGATGCGGGTGTAGGCATGCTGGTTCGGGAAGTTCACCGTGCCCACGGTTTGCACCTGGGCGGTGGCCGGCAGATGCTCGTGCTCGAAACGCAGCGAACGGTAGGGCAGCGGGCCGAAGCGGTGGCCGAAGTAGGCATCGATCGGCCCGGTGTAGACGGTGAAGCGGCGTGGCGCCGTGTCGCGCAGGGCCTCGAAATCGATCCCGAGCTCGACCCGGATCCGCGGGTGGTCGAGCATGCGCTCGAACATCCGGGTGTAGCCGTCCTGCGGCATGGCCTGGAAGCGGTCGGTGAAGTAGCGGTCGTCGTCGTTGCTGCGGGTGGGGATGCGCGCAGCCACACCGGCCGAGAGTTCCGACAGATCCAGCCCCCACTGCTTGCGGGTGTAGCCGCGGAAGAACTTGTCGCACAGGTCCCGACCGACCGAGTTCAACACCACGTCCTCGGAGGTCTTGAGCGGCTCGCGGGGCTCCCGCACCTTCTCGAGGAAGGCGGTCACACCGGCCTCGTCCAGGTCCAGGCCGTAGAGCCGGTTGATCGTGGTGCGGTTGATGGGGATGGGCAGCAGTTGTCCGTCCACCTGGGCCAGCACCCGGTGCTCGTAGTCGCGCCAGGCGGTGAAGCGCGAAAGCCAGGTGAAGACCTTCTCGCTGTTGGTGTGGAAGATGTGCGGCCCGTACTGGTGGATCAGCACCCCGGCGGCGTCGGGCAGATCAAAGGCGTTGCCTGCCAGGTGGGGACGGCGGTCGATCACCCGCACGGGATGGCCGGCATCGGCCAGGCAGCGTGCGGTGGTGGCCCCGGCAAAACCGGCGCCCACGATCAGGACTTCCTCCATCGACCACTCTCCTTTGCAGATGTCAGGGTCGCGGGTCAGTCGGTGACAGCCCGCCCGGACAGTCTAGGAAGGGTGGCCGTGACAAATCCCGCAAAAAGCATGGTGAACAGGGGGCAGACCCCGTCAGACAACCCCGGGACCACCCGCCTTTGCGTGCAGGAAATGATAGGCCGTGTAGGAATTTGTCTGACAAGGGGGACGGAAAAACCGGGACTCCAGTTCTGGAAGTGACCCGATGTTGCCGTCCAGTTCGTGTCCTTACAGTTCATTCCAACGCGAAACAAACGCGCAACACAACCCACCAGGAGCCGCAACATGGAAACGACCCAGATCCTCGCCGAAATTCGCGAAGCCAACCTGTCCTACATGATGCTGGCGCAAAGCCTGATCCGCGCCGACCGCGAACAAGCCCTGTTCCGCCTGGGCATCTCCGAAGAGACCGCCAACCTGATCAACGCCCTGACCCCGGCCCAGATGATGAAGATCGCCACCAGCAACACGCTGCTGTGCCGCTTCCGCATGGACGACGACCTGGTCTGGGGCCTGCTGACCAACCACGGCAAGTCTTCGGCCAACGACAGCGTCAGCCGCCTGCACGCCTCCATCCTGATGGCCGGCCGCCACCAGGAAGCCGCCTGATCCCAGGCCGCACCCCATACCGATAAAGACCAGGACGGAGAACACACCATGGCCCGCACCAAGAGCATCCTCACCGAAGCCAGGCAGATCGAACGTGCCGTCACCCTGATCCACCTGGGCGCCCGCCTGCAGGTGCTGGAGTCGGAGACCGATCTGTCGTACGAGCGCCTGCTGCGCCTGTACAAGGAAGTGTCGGGCAAGAGCCCGTCCAAGGGCCAGCTGCCGTTCTCCACCGACTGGTTCATGACCTGGCAGCCCAACATCCACGCCAGCCTGTTCCTGAACATCCACGAATACCTGAACAAGACCTCCGAAATGGAGGACATCGACGCGGTGATCAAGGCCTACCAGCTGTACCTGGAGCAGACCGCTGCCCAGGGCCTGGAGCCCCTGCTGTCGGTGACCCGCGCCTGGCGCCTGGTCAAGTTCGTGGACAACGGCATGCTGACCATGACCAAGTGCACCCACTGTGGTGGTCACTATGTCACCCACCCGCACGAGATCGCACGCCATTACGTGTGCGGCCTGTGCAACCCGCCGGCCCGCGCCGGCAAGGGCCGCCAGGCCGGCGCCCTGCAGATGCCCAGCGCTGCCGAGCGCGACGCCTGCACGGTCGACGCCCACTGATTCCCCACGGATCCCTCCGCGTCTGGCTCAAGTTCGCCCGGCTTCGGGCGATAACAAGTCAGAAGCAGTTTTCATGCAGCTTCCTCCTCCTGGCACAGCAGTCGTGTGCCTTGCGGCGGGCCCCTAGGGGCCCGCTTTTTTCTTGGTCGCGCAGCACCCCGCTTTTCCGGCTTTCCAAAAACCTCAAGGCGGCGATGCTCTCTCCGATATGAGGTGAAAGGCGCGCACAAGCGCCGCTCACACCAACCCGGACCGCCACACCATGTTCGTCATCGTCGGCTGGCTTTTAGCACTTGCATGCGTCTTCGGCGTGTTCATCGCGCACGGCGGGAACATCGAGGTGATCCTGCACGCCCTGCCCTTCGAGATGATCACCATCTTCGGGGCGGCCCTGGGCGCCTTCCTGGCCACCAACCAGATGAAGGTGATCAAGTCCACCCTGAAGGGTCTGGGCGCCTGCTTCAAGGGCAGCAAGTACTCCAAGGCCCGCGCCATGGAGCTTCTGGCCCTGCTCTACGAGATCCTGCAGAAGGCCCGCAAGGAGGGCCTGATGTCCATTGAAAAGGACGTCGAGGATCCGCACAGCTCGCCGCTGTTCCAGAAATTCCCCATCGTGGGCGGCGACCACCACGTGACCGAGTTCATCACCGACTACCTGCGGATGATGGTCTCGGGCAACCTGAACGCCCACGAGATCGAGTCCCTGATGGACACCGAACTCGAGACCCACCATCACGAGGCCTATGCCCCGGTGGCCGCCCTGGCCCGACTGGCCGGCGCCCTGCCCGCCTTCGGTATCGTGGCCGCGGTGCTGGGCGTGGTGAACACCATGGGCTCGGTGGGCCAGCCCCCGGCGGTGCTGGGCGGCATGATCGGTTCGGCCCTGGTCGGCACCTTCCTGGGCATCTTCCTGGCTTACGGCTTTGCCGAGCCGCTGGCCGGCCTGCTGGAACAGAAGATCGACGAGGACGGCAAGGAGCTGCAGTGCATCAAGACCACACTGCTGGCCTCCATGCAGGGCTACGCCCCGCAGACCGCCATCGAATTCGGTCGCAAGGTGCTGTACTCGACCGAGCGCCCCACCTTCGGTGAGCTGGAAAGCCACGTGAAGAAGAAGTAAGCCAAGGACAGGCCATGGCCGGCGACGCGAAAAAGCTCCAGCCCATCATCGTCAAGCGGATCAAGAAGGGCGGCCACGGTGCCCACGGTGGCGCCTGGAAGATCGCGTACGCCGACTTCGTGACGGCGATGATGGCCTTCTTCCTGCTGATGTGGCTGCTGGGCTCCACCACCGAGGGGGACCGCAAGGGCCTGCAGGACTACTTCAACTCCCCGTTGAAGGTGGCCATGGGCGGCGGCTCCGGCTCGGGCGACTCCTCCTCCATCATCAAGGGCGGGGGCGAAGACCTCACCCGCACGGCCGGCCAGGTCAAGCGCGGCGCGGTGGAAGCTCCCAAGCGCACCTTCAATCTGCAGGCCCTCAAGGCCGAGCAGGCCCGGGCCGAAGCGGCCAAGCTGATGGAACTGCAGAACAACCTGCAGGAGCGCATTGCCGCCAGCGAGAAGTTCAAGGCCCTGAGCTCCCAGCTCAAGCTGGACATGACCCGTGACGGATTGCGCATCCAGATCGTCGACGCCCAGAACCGGCCCATGTTCGACTCCGGCAGCGCGGTGGTCAAACCGTACATGCGCGATCTGCTCCGGTCCATTGGCGAGGTGCTGGCCGGCGTGCCCAACCTGCTGACGCTGGAGGGACACACCGACGCCACCCCCTTCTCCGGCAATGGGCTGGGGTACAGCAACTGGGAGCTCTCCGCGGACCGGGCCAATGCCTCCCGGCGCGAGCTGATCGCCGGTGGCCTGGGCGAAAACCGCATCCTGCGGGTGCAGGGGCTGGCCTCCAGCCAGCTGTTCAACCCCAAGGACCCACATGACCCGTCCAACCGCCGCATCTCGATCATCGTGATGAACCGCGAGGCCGAGGACCGCGTCTTCAAGACCGCCCCCGAGCCGGACAACGCTGCTTCCGATTCCGCCACCGAGGACACAAAGGCCTCAACTCCGTCGCCAATCGACCGATAAGCTCTCAAGACCGCAAGAGGACTGACATGAGCAACCCCACCGATCTCAAATTCCTTGTCGTTGACGACTTCTCCACGATGCGACGCATCGTGCGAGGCCTGCTCAAGGAAATGGGCTGCAACAACGTCGAAGAGGCCGAGGATGGCCAGGTCGCCCTGAGCATGCTCAAGGGCACCAAGTTCGACTTCGTGGTCAGCGACATCAACATGCCGAACATGAACGGCTTCGACCTGCTCAAGGCCATCAAGGCCGACGACAGCCTCAAGCACCTGCCGGTGCTGATGGTCACGGCCGAGGCCCGCAAGGAAGACATCGTGCTGGCAGCCCAGAGCGGCGCGGCCGGCTACATCGTCAAGCCCTTCACCAAGGCCACGCTGGAAGAAAAAGTCCAGAAGATCATGCAGAAGCTGGCGGCCACCGCCTGATCCCCTGCTCCACAGCCTACGAGGGAGACTGTCATGAAAATGGAAGATCTGGCGAGCCTGACACCCACCGAGCCGTTGACGGTGTCGCCTGAAGTGTTTCAGCAACTGGGCAGCATCACCCGCCTGCTGCACGACACCATGCAACAACTGGGTGTGATGCCCAAGCTGCAGCACGCCGCCGATGGCCTGCCCGATGCGCGCAGCCGCCTGCACTACATCGCCACCAAGACGGCCGACGCCGCCAACAAGGTGCTGAATTCGGTGGACCAGGCCAAGGCTGAGCACGCCCACATCATCGAATCCACCCGCGCCCTGGCCCAGACCCTGGTGACCGATCCGGTGCGCGCGGTCGCCTCCGGCGCGGTGCTGAACTTCGTCAAGGAGGTCGAAGACTCGACCTCCCGCATCGATGACCACCTCACCGACATCATGATGGCCCAGGACTTCCACGACCTGACCGGCCAGGTGGTGGCCAAGGTGGTGACGCTGGCCAACGACCTGGAAGACAGCCTGATCAAGCTGCTGGTGCAGGTGGTGCCGCCCGAACAGCGCGACAAGGTCGAAGGCAACGTGCTGCATGGCCCGGTGGTCAACCCCGAAGGCCGCACCGATGTGGTGACCAACCAGGGCGAGGTGGACGACCTCCTCGCCAGCCTGGGCTTCTGACCGGCAACACGGGCCCCAGGGTCCGTGTGCTTCGACATTCCGATCACCGCCGAGGTGCCCGATGACGGAGTCTCTTTCGATTCAAGCCCCCCCCGAGGCGCTGCCCCCCGAACTCTGCTGGCTCGCCCCGGACCGGCCGCCCCGGCCCGCCGAAGCCCTGGAGCGCATCCGGCAGCTGTGCGAACTGGCCGGTGCCGATCTGCACCGCGCCATGCTGCTGGTGCTGGCCACGCACCAGGCAGTGCCCCGCGAGATCCTGGCCTCGGCCCTCAAGCAGTTCCGCCGCGATCTGGACGCCCTGACCCGCGAGGATGTCACCGGCCTGCTCAATGCGCTGTGGAACGGCGGCCATCAGGGCTTCCAGTCGGTGCTGCGCACCCGCAAGGGCGGCGAGCGCAAGCCGGCCAACCTCGGCTGGCTCAAGACCGACGACTGAGCCCGACACCGTTCGGGCCTGGGAATGCGGGGCGAACACCCCGCTGCTCCGCTGCTGCGCCGCCGGGCCCCGGGTCACAATGGCCCGCATGGTCTGGCCCCTTCCCGCCCTTCTGACCTGGTTGACCGCCTGGGCGCTGCTGCTGGCACTGCGCGCTGTCGGCCTGCCGCCCGCCATCGCCTTCGTGCTGGTGACGCTGGCCACCGCCTGGCCGGCCTGGCGCCTGAGCCACCGCTGGCGCCGCCTGATCGTGCTGGCCGGCTTTCCCCTGTCCTTTCTCGCCCTGGTGCAAGGCGGCCTGCCGGCCTGGGCCTGGCTGGCCCCGCTGGCCTTGCTGCTGCTGCTCTACCCGCTGCGCAGCTGGCGCGATGCACCGCTGTTTCCCACCCCGGCCCGGGCGCTGGACGGCCTGGCCACCGCCGCCCCGCTGCCCGCGGGCGCGCGGGTGCTGGAGGCGGGCTGCGGCCTGGGCCACGGCCTGCGCGCCCTGCACCGGGCCTATCCCGAGGTTCAACTGACCGGCCTGGAATGGAGTGCGCCACTGGCCGGACTGTGCCGGCTGCGCTGCCGCTTTGCCCAGGTGCGCCGCGGCGACATCTGGACCGAGGACTGGTCCGGCTACCAGATGGTCTACCTGTTCCAGCGGCCGGAGAGCATGCCCCGCGCGGTGGCCAAGGCCCGGCGTGAGCTGAAGCCCGGGGCCTGGCTGGTCAGCCTGGAGTTCGAGGCCACCGAACTCAGCCCCGTGGCGCGACTGGAGACGGTGGCCGGCAAGCCGGTGTGGCTTTACCGCGCGCCATGGGCCTGAGCCCCAGCCATCCTTCGGCGCAGAGAGGGCGTGGCCGGCGCCGGGCCGCTCCCAAGCGGCCACGCACCCTCTCGGAGGGTGGCACGGGTCTCCCCGTGCCGGGTGCCCACATCACTCACCGACGAGACCGTTGCGGATGGCGTAGACGGTGAGTTCGGAGTTGTTGGCCAGGGCCAGCTTCTCGAGCACCCGGGCGCGGTAGACACTGACCGTCTTGGGCGAGAGCGTGAGCTCGGTGGCGATGTCCGACAGGCGCTTGCCGCTGGCGATCATCACCAGGGTCTGCAGTTCGCGGTCGGAGAGCTTCTCGTGCGGCGCCTCGGTCTCCTGGTCCTTGCCGATGTTCTCGGCCAGCAGCTGGGCGATTTCGGGGGTGATGTACTTGCGCCCCTGCGAGACGGTGCGCACCGCCTGCACCAGCACCGCCGGGTCGCCGCCCTTGTTCACATAGCCATGGGCGCCGGCCTTCAGGGCCCGCAGGGCGTACTGGTCCTCGGGGTACATGCTGACCACCAGCACCTTGACCGGGTTGCCCTCGTCCTTGAGCACATGCAGCACGTCCAGGCCGCTGCGGCCGGGCATGTTGATGTCCAGCACCAGCACGTCGCAGCTGTGCTGGCGCATCAGCGTGCGCAACTCGCCATAGTCGCCGGCCTCGCCGACGACCTCGATGTCGGTGGCGTCGGCCAGCGTGTCACGGATGCCGCGCCGGATCAGGGCGTGGTCGTCGCAGATGATCACACGGGTCATGGTTCTCCCCAGGTGGACGGGTCATGTGCAGCATCACCCAGCGGATCCGAGTCGGATCCGTCCTCCTCCTGCACCGCAGCACCCTCGTCCAGAGGAATCGAGAGTATCAGCGTCGTCCCGGCCCGGCTACTGGACAGGTCCACCCAGCCCCCCACCGTGGAGGCCCGCTCATGCAGGCCCCGGATGCCGAAGCTGCGGGCCTTGGCCAGGTCCTCGTCGGTCAGGCCCTTGCCGTTGTCGCTCACCTCCAGCGACAGCACCCCCGCCGCCAGCGACAGGTCGATGCTGACCCGGGTGGCCTGGGCGTGCTTGTTGATGTTGGTCAAGGCCTCCTGCGCAGCCCGGTAGGCCACCAGGGGCACGCCGGCCGGCAGCGTCACCTGGTTGTCCAGGTTGGTGCGGAACACGCAGGCCACCCCGGTGCGCCGCTCGAAGCGGTTGGCCACCCACTGCAGCGCCGCCACCAGCCCCTGCTCCAGGATGGCCGGACGCAGGTTGTGCATGATGCGCTGGCTGGCCTCCAGGGCGTGGGTCACGGTTTCCATCGCGCTGTCGATGCGCTGGCGCAACTCCGGGCTGACGCCGGGTTGGCGGGCCATCCAGGCCAGGTCGAACTTCACCGCGCTCAGGGAGCCGCCCACATCGTCGTGGATCTCGCGGGCGATCGCCGCGCGCTCCATCTCGACACTGGTCTGCAGATGCTGGGCCAGCTCGGACACCCGCTGGCGGGATTCGGCCAGTTCCCGGTCGGCGCGCTGCCGGGCCTTGAGGGCCTCGTAGGCATCGATGGCATGCTCGGCCGCGGGGGCCAGCCGGGCCATGTTGCCCTTCAGAAGATAGTCGCTGGCGCCGTCACGCATGGCCTGCACGGCCACGTCCTCACCGATCTCGCCGGAGACCAGGATGAAGGGCACCGGCACGCCCAGCTCGCGCACGATCTCCAGGGCCTTCAGGCCGGAGAAGCCCGGCACGTTGAAGTCCGACAGGATCAGGTCCCAGGACTGGGTCAGGGCCTCGCGGAACTCGCGCTCGGTGTCGACCCGCACGGCCTGCACGCGCAACCCTCCGCGCCCCAGATAGGCCAGCGCCAGCTCATGGTCGAGCTCGGAATCCTCCAGATGGAGCACCCGCAAAACGCGGCGAGGGGGTTCTTCGGCAGCCATGAAGCGAAGTATCTCCCAGGGCGCAAGACCCCGAAGCAGCCCTAGGACCAGAAATACGCCCGGAAACAGGGCGTGATTCGTTCAATAAATGGTGGGTTCGTGCCGAAAAATCATCTGCAACTCCCCGGCAGGTTCGCGGAGGTGGCTGGCTTGCCAGTCGCCCCCTGCCGTTGGGACACACAACACGAGTGTCTTGGAGCCACGATGCCAATGACGGATTCCCAAGCTGCTGCCTCTGGCGGCATGCCTCTGCCCCTGCTGGCGGCGGCCGATCTGCAGGACCACCTGATGGTGGCCAGCAACGATCTGGAACGGCTCCAGCGCCTGCTGGACGACGCCAGTGAGACGCTGTCCTCGCATTTCTATGCCGCCAGCTCGCAGCTCAACGAGACCTTGCGGCTGTTGTCCACACTGCCGGACATCGATCACGGCCTGCTGCATACCGCGATGCAGGATCTGGCCGGTGCGATCACGTCCCTGCAGTTCCACGACATGGCCACCCAGCTGATCGCGCACACCCAGAAGCGCCTGCGCAGCTGTGCCGACCGAATTGCCCGTGATGCCATGGGCGATGACGACGAGGACGGTTCGACCATCGTCGAGGACGGCCCCGGCCGCCCCAACCCCGTGACGCAGGACGAGATGGATGCAGGTTCCATCGAACTCTTCTGACATCCACCTCGCACCCAGACCTCCCCATTCAGAACAGCCCCCCGGAGAACTGCCATGCACTCGATCCTCGCCGTTGACGATTCCCCCTCCATGCGCCAAATGGTGGCCTTCACCCTGAAAAACGCCGGCTTCAACGTGGTTGAAGCCGTGGACGGCCAGGACGCCTGGGAGAAAGCCAACCAGCGCGACTTCAATCTGGTGCTGACCGACCAGAACATGCCCCGCATGGACGGCATCAGCCTGACCAAGAAGCTGCGTGAGAACCCGAAATTCAAGGCCACGCCGATCCTGATCCTGACGACCGAGTCCAGCGACCAGATGAAGCAGGCGGGCCGCGCCGCCGGTGCCACCGGCTGGCTGGTCAAGCCCTTCGATCCGGCCAAGCTGATCGAAGTGATTGGCAAAGTGATCCGCTGACCAGCCGGTCCGCCCCCCTGCGCCAAGAAGTACGACACGAACGAGGAACTTGCACCCATGGCCGACACCACCCATGACCACGGCACCAGCGATGGCATTGACCTGACCCAGTTCTACCAGGTCTTCTTCGAAGAGGCTGGAGAGAACCTGGAAGCCATGGAGCAAAAACTCCTGGAGCTGGACCTGAGCGCTGCCGACGACGAAGAGCTCAACGCCATCTTCCGTTGCGCCCACTCGGTCAAGGGCGGGGCAGCCACCTTCGGCTTCTCCGACGTGGCCGAACTGACCCACCAGATGGAGACGCTGCTGGACAAGCTGCGCCGCCACGAGCTGCAACCCACCTCGCAGATGGTGGACGTGCTGCTGGAAGCCGGTGACGCCCTCAAGGCCTTGCTGGCCCGCCACCAGGGTTCCGGCGCCGATGCGCCCGACACCTCCGCACTGGTGGCCCACATCCGTGCCATGGCCGAAGGCGGCTCCGCTCCGGCCCCTGCGGCAGCCCCGACGCCGGTGGCCCCCGCCCCCGCGCCAGTGGCGGCGGCTGCCGCCGTGCCTGGCGGTGCGCGCGCCATCGAGCTGCGCGTCGGTCCGCTGGAGCACCCGGAACAGGCCGACAGCCTGGCCGAGTTGTTCAAGGAAATCACCAACCTGGGCACGATCGAACCGCTGGACGCCGGCCATGCCGCCGATGGCATCCGCCGCTTCCGCATCGTGACCACGACCAGCGACAACGATCTGCTGGACCTGTTCACCTTCCACGTGGCCCGCGAAGTCATGCAGCTGCTGCCGATGGGTCCGGGCTACGGCTTCCATGAGGGGGCCCCGGGGGCACCCGAACGGTCGGCCCAGCCCGAGGAGCAGGGCTACGGCTTCTTCGACGACGCGCCGGGGGCACCGGGTGCCCCTGCCGCCGACGGCGCCGCCGCGCCTGCCGCCCCGGTCGCCGCCGCACCGGTCGCGCCCGTGCCGGCTGCCGCCGCGCCCAAGGCCGCCCCCAAGGCGGAGGCCAAGGGCGGCATGGACTCCACCACGCTGCGCGTCTCGGTCGAAAAGGTCGACCAGCTGATCAACCTGGTGGGCGAGCTCGTCATCACCCAGGCCATGCTGGCCCAGAACAGCCACAACGTGGACGCTGCGCTGAACCAGCAGTTGCTGTCCGGCCTGGCCGACCTGGAACGCAACACCCGCGACCTGCAGGAAGCGGTGATGTCGATCCGGATGATTCCGATGTCCATGGTCTTCAACCGCTTCCCCCGCATGCTGCGCGATCTGGCCGGCAAGCTGGGCAAGAAGGTCGAGCTGGTCACCCAGGGCGAAGCCACCGAACTGGACAAGGGCCTGGTCGAGAAGATCACCGATCCGCTCACCCACCTGGTGCGCAACAGTTGCGACCACGGCATCGAACTGCCGGCCGACCGGGTGGCCAAGGGCAAGCCCGAGCACGGCACGGTCACGCTGGTGGCCTCCCACCAGGGCGGCTCCATCGTGATCGAGGTGCGCGACGATGGCCGCGGCATGAACCGCCAGAAGCTGCTGAGCAAGGCCCGCGAGCGCGGCATCGACGCGCCCGACACCATGACCGACCAGGAGGTCTACGGCCTGATCTTCGCGCCGGGCTTCTCCACCGCCGAGCAGGTGACCGACGTGTCCGGCCGCGGCGTGGGCATGGACGTGGTCAAGAAGAACATCACCGCCCTGGGTGGCACGGTGGAGATCGACTCCGCCGAGGGCTACGGGATGAGCGTCAAGGTGCGCCTGCCGCTGACCCTGGCCATCATGGACGGCATGAGCATCGGGGTGGGCGACGAGTGCTACATCCTGCCGCTGTCCTCGGTGGTCGAGTCCTTCCAGATCGCCCCGAACATGATCAAGACCATCGGCAACTCCGGCCGCGTGGTCGAGGTGCGCGACGAGTTCATGCCGGTCATCGACCTGGAGCGTGTCTTCGAGGTGCCCCGCTTCGACTTCGAAAAGTCTTCCAACATCATGGTGGTCGTGGAAGCCGAAGGCGGCCGCGTGGCCCTGCTGGTGGACGAGCTGCTGGGCCAGCAACAGGTCGTCGTGAAGAACCTGGAAGCCAACTACCGCAAGGTGCCGGATGTGTCTGGCGCCACCATCATGGGCGATGGTCGCGTGGCCCTGATCCTGGACATCGGCTCCCTGGTGCGCCGCTCGCGTCACTGAGCTCGGATTGCACAAAATTCAAAGGAGACCGCCATGTCAACTCGCCGCATGACGCTGGGCGTCCGGCTGGGCCTGGGCTTCACCGCCACACTGGCCCTGCTGGTCGGGATCACCGTGCTGGGCCTGGTGCAGATGCGCCAGCAGCAGCAGTTGCAGGCTGCGGTCGAGTCAACCAATGACCAGCTGAACCTGGCCCAGCAGTGGCGGGGCCAGACGCAGGTCAACCTGGCCCGCGCACTCTCGCTGGCCAAGGCGGACAACAACCCTCAGCTGGACGCCTACCTGGCGCCCCAGATGAAGGCCACCAGCGCCGAGATCAGCGTGCTGCAGAAGAAGCTCAGCGACAGCACGCTCACCGATGGTGGCCGCCAGGCCCTGGAAACCATTGGCAGCGCCCGCGAGAAGTACCTCGGCGCGCGCAAGCAGGTGCTCGCGCTGCTCAAGGCCGGTGATGCCAAGGGCGCGGCCGAGGTGGACCACAGCCTGCTGCCGGCCGCCGACGCCTACCTGGCCAGCATGACCCATCTGGAGGAGGTGCTCAACCAGGAAGCCACCCTGGCCCGCCACGATGGCGAGACCTCCGCGGCGAACGCTCGCCAGCTGATGATCGGCATGGCGGTGCTGGCCCTGGGCATGGGCGCCTGGATCGCCTGGGCCCTGACCCGTTCGATCACCCAGCCGATGCTCAGTGCCATCGGCACCGCCGAGGCCATCGCCGAGGGCGACCTCACGGTCGACCTGAGCGTCGACCGCCAGGACGAGATCGGCCGCCTGCAGCACGCCATGCAGCGCATGCGGGGCAGCCTGCACGAGATGGTGGCCGGCATCCGCCAGTCCACCGACGGCATCTCCACCGCCAGCAGCGAGGTGGCCACGGGCAGCATGGACCTGAGCCAACGCACCGAACAGGCCGCCTCCAACCTGCAGCGCACCGCCTCCTCGATGGAGCAGCTCAGCGGCACCGTGCGTCAGACGGCCGACGCCGCGCGCACCGCCAACCAGCTCGCCCACACGGCCTCCGACACCGCTCAGCGCGGCGGTCAGGTGGTGCAGGAGGTGGTCCAGAGCATGCAGAAGATCTCCGAGGCCAGTCAGCGCATCGGCGACATCATCGGCGTGATCGATGGCATCGCCTTCCAGACCAACATCCTGGCCCTGAACGCCGCGGTGGAAGCCGCCCGCGCCGGGGAACAGGGTCGCGGCTTTGCCGTCGTGGCGGGCGAGGTGCGCAGCCTGGCCGGTCGCAGCGCCGAGGCCGCGCGCGAGATCAAGCAACTGATCGGCACCAGCGTCGAGCGGGTCGAATCCGGCAGTGTGCTGGTGGACAGCGCCGGTCGCTCGATGGCCGAGATCGTGCAGAGCGTTCAGCGGGTCACCGACATCATTGCCGAGATCACCGCCGCCACCGGCGAACAGAGCTCGGGCATCGCCGAGGTCGGCCAGGCCGTCAACCAGCTCGACGAGATGACGCAGCAGAACGCGGCGCTGGTCGAGCAGTCCAACGCCGCCGCCGAGAGCCTCAAGGACCAGGCCCACCACCTGGGCGAGATCGTCAGCCGCTTCCGCCTGGATCGGCACAGCAACACCGGCCACGCCGTTCATTGAATCACCCAAGGACGCTTTCACCATGATGCAATGGATGCGAGGATTCACGATTCGCCTGCGAATGCAGGGCGCGATCGCCGCCGTGCTGGGCCTGTTCGCCCTGCTCGGCCTCACCACCTTCCTGGGCTGCAACGAGCTGACCCGGGTGAATGAGGCGCTGATGCGCCATTCGGTCAAGGAGCTGCACGACGTCAGCGGCATCCGGACCGCGCTCGGCCAGGTGCGCCAGTTCGAGAAGAACATGGTGATCGACCACGAGGCCGCCGACGCGATGGCGCAGGACCAGCAGCAGTGGACCGGCGCCATCGACCAACTCAAGAAGGGGCTGAGCGCCCTGCAAGAGGGTGAGGAAGACGCCAACAATGCCGTGGCGCGCGAGACCGCGCAGAAGGTCGAGGCCTACAGCGCGGCGGCCACCGCCGTGTTCGCCCAGGGCGGCGCCGAAAGCGCCCCGGCCTTGAACAAGACGCTGTCCGGCGCACGCGAACAGATCCGCGCCGCTGACGACGGCGTCAACCGCATCCAGGCCCTGGTCGACCAGGACATTGCCGAGGTCCAGGTCCACTACCAGACCCAGATGAACCGCCTGCTGTGGTCCTTCGGCGGCGTGATGCTGCTGGTGCTGATCATCGTGATGCCGCTGACCCTGCTGAATTCGGCCTCGATCACCCGGCCGGTGCACCATGCCCGCGACATCGCGCTGGCCATCGCCGAGGGCGACCTGACCCGCTCCATCCATGTCCACGGCAAGGACGAGACCGCCGACCTGCTACGGGCCCTGGACCACATGCAGCGGGCCCTGCGCACGCTGGTGGGCGAGGTGCGTGACAGCTCGCAGCGCATCCACATGGCTTCGCGCGAGGTGGCGGCCGGCAACGCGGACCTGAGCGGCCGCACCGAGCAGACCGCCAGCAACCTGGAGGAAACGGCCAGCGCCATGGAAGAGTTGACCGCCACGGTGCGCGACAGCGCGGCGTCCGCCGGTCATGCCAGCGATCTGGCCAGCTCGGCCGCCCAGGTGGCCCAGCGCGGCGGTGATGCGGTGGCCCAGGTGGTCACAACGATGGACGAAATCAACCACGCCAGCCACAAGATCGCCGACATCATCGGCGTGATCGACGGCATCGCCTTCCAGACCAACATCCTGGCGCTGAACGCGGCGGTGGAAGCTGCCCGCGCCGGCGAACAGGGCCGCGGCTTTGCCGTGGTCGCCAGCGAGGTGCGCAGCCTGGCCGGCCGCTCGGCCGAAGCCGCGCGCGAGATCAAGCAGCTGATCAACGCCTCGGTCGAGAAGGTCGAAAACGGCAGCCGCCAGGTGCAGGACGCCGGCGCCACCATGGGCGAGATCGTTTCCTCGGTGCAGCGCGTCAACGACATCATCCAGGAGATCAGCACCGCCGCCACCGAGCAGAGCAAGGGCATCAACCAGGTCAACAGCGCCGTCGTGCAGCTCGACCAGATGACCCAGCAGAACGCCGCGCTGGTGGAGCAGTCCACCGCCTCGGCGGAAAGCCTGAAGGACCAGGCCGGCCGGCTCAACGACGTGGTGGCGCGCTTCCGCCTCGACAGCAGCATGGCCGCGGCACCCGCGGCCGTGACGCGGGCAGAGCCCCAGGCCGGACCTGCGACACCCCGCTCTCAGGCGCCCGCCAAGCAACCCGCGCCCGCGCTGACCTCCGCGCCCCCGACCGCACGACCGATTGATCCACCGCCCCAGCGGCCCACCCCCGCCAAGGCCGAAGCCACGGCCCCCGCCGACGACGAGTGGGAAACCTTCTGAGGTGCACAGCGCCCTGATGACCCCACCCCCGGGGGCTCAGGGCGTTTCTCTTGGGGCCGAAGCCTTGATCAGGCTCAAGTCCCGTGGGATGTCGCCGATGATCCGGTGAAACCCCTATTCATTGCCTGTCGTGGGAACTGACGTGAACCAACTTCTTCGCCAATTCAGCATCCGTCTGCGGCTGACCGCCGGTCTGGCCGCCCTGGGGCTTCTGATGCTCGTCGTCGTGCTGTGGTCGGTCTGGACCGTCCGCAGCGTGCGCGAACAAGGTGACCAGTTGATGGCCCTGCAGTTGCAGAGCCTGGACACCGCCAACGGCGTGCTGTTCTCGATGGAGCGCATGCAACGCCTGGAACAGGCCACCATGCTCAATGGCAGCAACGCGGTCTCGGCCGATGAGTTCTTCCAGCAGTGGAAGAAGACCGTGGCCTCGCTGCGCAAGGACCTCCAGCCCATGGCCAGCGAAGCCTCTCTGGCCGAGGGCATCAAGGGCTTCGAAACCCATGTGACCGCCCTGCAGGACGTGCTGCAGCAGGTGGTGGATGCCAAGATCGATGCCAGTGCTGCCTATGCCTATGCCGGGCAGGCCCAGGGCGATCTGGACACCGCCCAGAAGGCCTTTGATGGTTGGGTGCAACAGTCCCGCGCTGCGGCCGAGGCCGCCCGCGACGAGGCCCGCACCCGCACCCAGGTGCAGATGGGCGCCAGCCTCGCCTTGCTGGTGGTGGTGCTGGGTGTGGTGGGTGTGATGATGGTGCTGACCCTGCGCTCCATCATCGGCCCGCTGGCCCAGGCCAGCGAGGCGGCCCGGCGCATTGCCGCCGGTGATCTCGGTGGCGAGCTGCCCCGTGAGGGCCGCGACGAGGTCTCCGCTTTCATCGCCGCACTGGCCGACATGCAGACCTCCCTGCGCCGGCTGGTGGGCCAGGTGCGCCACAGCGCCGACAGCATCCTGACGGCCAGCAGCGAGGTGGCCAACGGCAACCTGGACCTGAGCCAGCGCACCGAACACACCGCCAGCAACCTGCAGGAGACGGCGGCCTCGATGGAACACCTGACCGGCACGGTGCACCAGAGTGCCGAGTCGGCCCAGCAGGCCAGCCAGCTGGCCCAGAACGCCACCCAGGTGGCGGAACGGGGCGGCAGCCTGGTGCACCAGGTGGTGGCCACGATGGAGGACATCAACCAGTCCTCCACCAAGATTGCCGACATCACCGGTGTGATCGACGGCATTGCCTTCCAGACCAACATCCTGGCCTTGAACGCGGCGGTCGAGGCTGCCCGCGCCGGGGAACAGGGGCGTGGCTTTGCCGTGGTGGCTGGCGAGGTGCGCAGCCTGGCCCAGCGCAGCGCCGAGGCCGCCCGCGAGATCAAGACCCTGATCGGCGCCTCGGTGGACCGCATCGAGAACGGCACCCGCCAGGCCCGGGATGCCGGCCACACGATGACCGAGATCGTGAGCTCGGTGCAGCACGTCAGCCGCATCATCGACGAGATCAGCGATTCCACCCGGCTGCAGAGCCGCGGCATCGGCGAACTGGGTTCGGCCGTCAACGAGCTCGATCAGATGACCCAGCAGAACGCCGCCCTGGTGGAGCAGTCCGCCGCGGCAGCCGACAGCCTCAAGCAGCAGGCCCACCAGCTCTCGGGCGTGGTGGCCACCTTCCGGCTGGATCCCCACCACGAACAGGGTATCGCCTGAGGGCCCTGCCCTTCAGGATCGCCTGACCCTGCCGATAAACCCAAGGAACCGCCTTTGTTTCGGCGGGCACCCACCCAAGGACAGTCACCATGGACATGATCACCGACGCCGCCCAGGTCGCCCGCCACGAAGCGGCCCGCACCCTCGAGAACGCCCAGGCCCGCGCCAGCAAAGCCGCGGCCGCCCCGGGCGCCGCGCATGGCGAATATCTGACCTTCCGCCTGGGTGGCGAGGAATACGGCATCGACATCCTGCGCGTTCAGGAGATCCGCTCCTACGAGCACCCCACCCGCATCGCCAACTCGCCCGAGTTCCTCAAGGGCGTGGTGAACCTGCGCGGCGTGATCGTCCCGATCATCGACCTGCGGGTCAAGCTGGGCTGCGAGACCGCCGAGTTCAATGCCTTCACCGTGGTGATCGTGCTGAACATCCGGGGCCGCGTGGTCGGCGCCGTGGTCGATTCCGTGTCCGACGTGCTGGAACTCGGTGGCGACACCATCAAGCCGGCGCCGGGCATGAACGCCCAGGTCGACATGTCCTTCATCACCGGCATCGCCAACGTCGGCGAGCGCATGCTGATCCTGATGGACATCCAGGCCCTGATGAGCTCGGCCGACATGGGCCTGATCGAAGACAGCGCCGCCGCCTGACCGGCGTGGTGACCCCCTTCCGGCGGCCATCGGCCTGAGCGCAGATGCCGGGGCACCGCCCCGGTCGACTCACTCGGCCGCTCGGCGCAGCGTCTCCATCACCGGCCGGCGCAACACCTCGCGCAGGCCCCACCAGCCGGCGGCCAGCGCCAGCAGCGCCCCGGCCACCATGCCCAGCAGCGGCACCCAGGGCGCGGCCGTCCAGCTGAACTCGAAGACGAAGCGCGCCAGCGCCCAGCCCACGGCCACCGCGCCGAGCGTGGCCAGCCCCCCGGCCAGCGCGCCCACGCCCAGCAGCTCGGCCCGCTGCACCCGGGCCAGCAGCCGGCTGCTGGCGCCACAGGCCCGCATCACCGCGTACTCGTGGGCCCGGGCCTCGCGGGTGGCACCCAGCGCGGCGAACAGCACCACCAGGCCCGCCGCCACGCTGAACACGAACAGGTACTGCACCGCGCGGATCACCTCGTCGATCACCGCCTGCACCTGGGCCAGGGTGGCCGTCACGTCGATGGCGGTGATGTTGGGAAAGCGCTGGGTCAGGACGTTGTCAAAGCCCTTGCGCGCCGGGGCCTTGAAGGCCGCGATGTAGGTGGCCGGCAGATCCGGCATCTCGGCCTGCGGAAACATCACGAAGAAGTTGACCCGCATCGAGCCCCAATCCACCTTGCGCAGACTGGTCACCCGCCCTTCCACCGTCTGGCCGGTGATGTCGAAGCGCAGCCGGTCGCCCAGCTTCAGCCCCAGCTTCTCAGCCAGGCCGGCCTCCACGCTCAGGCCGTCCTTTTCACCTGCTTGCCAGCGGCCGGCCGCCAGCAGGTTGTGCGGCGGCACCTGGGCCGCATGGCTGAGGTTGAACTCGCGCTCCACCAGGCGACGCGCCTCGTCGTTGGCGGCGTAGCGCGGGCCGACCTCGGTGCCGTTGATGGTGAGCAGCCGACCGCGGATCATCGGGTACCAGTCGTAGCCCCGCACCCCGGCGCCATCGAGCATGGCCCGGAAGTCGGCCGCCTGGTCGGGCTGGATGTTGATGACGAAGCGGTTGGGCGCATCCGGCGGCGTGGCCTGGCGCCAGCTGTTGATCAGGTCGGTGCGCAGCAGCACCAGCAGGGCCAGGGCCATCAGCCCGACCGACAGGGCCGAGACCTGCAGCATGGTGAAGCCCGGGCGCGCGGCCACCTGCCGCGTGGCGATGACCAGCCAGTCCGGCGCGCCGGCCCCGGGCACCAGCCGGCCCAGCAGCTTGACCGCCACCCAGGACAGGGCCGCGAACAGCGCCAGCGCGGCCGCAAAGCCACCCACGGCGATGCCGCCCAGGGTCAGGTCGCGCGCCACCACGACCAGCAGGGCGCCAAAGGCCAGCGCCGCCGCCCCCAACACCCCGGCCGAGGCAGGACGGATGCTGCCCATCTCCCGCCTCAACACCCGCAGCGGCGGCACCTGGGCCAGCTGCAGCACCGGCGGCACGCCAAAGCCCATCAGCAGCGTCAGCCCCACGCCCAGGCCCAGCAGGGCTGGCCAGACGGTGGGCGGCGGCAGGCTGGCCGGGATCAGGTCGGCCAGCAGGGTGACGAACAGCAGGTGCAGGCCCGCGCCCAGCAGCACCCCGGCCAGGCTGCCGCCCAGGCCCAGGGCCGCGAACTCGCCCAGATAGACCGCCGCGATGCGCCGCTGCGACAAGCCCAGCACGCGCAGCATGGCGCAGTCGTCCAGGTGGCGCTGGGCAAAGTCGCGTGCGGCAATGGCCACCGCCACCGCCGACAGCAGCGCGGCCAGCAGGGCCACCAGGTTCAGGAACTTGCTGGCCCGGTCCAGCGTCTGGCGCATCTCGGGCCGACCGCTCTCCAGCGTGTCCAGGCGCACGCCGCGCGCGCCCTCGGCTTTCAGGATGCCGCGCACCCACTGGGTGTAGCGGGCCAGGGCCCGGGCCTGGGCAGGCTCGGCCGCCACCAGCACCCGGTAGGCCACCCGGCTGGCCGGCTGGATCAGGCCGGTCGCAGGCAGATCTTCCTCGCGCAGCATCACCCGCGGCGCGAAAGATTGGAAGCCGGTGCCCCGGTCCGGCTCGGTGGCGATCAGCCCGCCGATGCGCAAACGGGCGTCGCCCAGCAGCAGGTCCTGCCCCACCTTCAGCCCCAGGGCCTCGGTGACGGCCGCATCCACCCAGACCTGGCCCTGGGGAGGCGCTCCCGCGCTGCGCGGCGGGGCCTCGGGCCCGTCCATCAGGCCCAGGCGACCGCGCAGCGGGTAGTTGGCACTCACCGCCTTGACCGAAACGAGGCGGGTGGCCCCACCCTGGGCTTCGTCCGCCCGCGCCATGCTGGGAAACACCGCGTTGCTGCCCACGGCCAGGCCGGCCTTGCGGGCCTGCGCGGCCAGCTCGGCCGGCAACGGCTGGTCGCCCCGCACCACCAGGTCGCCGCCCAGCAGCTGGGCCGCATCGCGCTGCAGCCCGCCCTGCAGCCGGTCGGCGAAGAAGCCCACTGCGGTCAGCGCGGCCACCGCCAGCACCACCGCGGCCAGCACCAGGCGCAGCTCGCCAGCACGAAAGTCCAGCCACAGCTGGCGTGCAGCCAGGCGCCACAGGCCGGGAGGCGTGGCAGCGGCGGAGGGCGGGACGGTGTCCGGAACAGCGGGAGACGGCTCGGCGGCATGCATGGACGCGACGGTACACGATCGCCTGTGACCCTCTTGTTCCTCCCGACAAACCCGAGGACGACCGTGGCAGGGGCCCAGAACTTGCATATGCTTGCGACCTTGTTTGCGTTGACCCCGGGGCGGGCTGCTTCCGAACCGGAGCAGAATGCCCCCGCAACGCCGGGCCGCTCCGATGGGAGCCGCCCGCATCCGACGGCACAACTGTCCTGGAGAAACCTGCATGAGCGTGAACCGTCCGACCCTGCGGTCGGCCCTGGCCTTGGCGGCCCTGCTGGCCTGCGGCGCCGCCGCCAGCGCCAAGACCCTCGTCTACTGCGCCGAGGGCTCGCCCGAGAACTTCACCCCGGCCCTCAACACCACGGGCACCAGCTTCGACGCGGCCAAGCCCGTCTATGACCACCTGACCCAGTTCGCCCGCGGCACCACCCAGGTGGAGCCCGGCCTGGCCGAAAGCTGGACGGTCTCACCCGACAGCAAGGTCTTCACCTTCAAGCTGCGCAAGGGCGTGAAGTTCCACAGCGGCGTCAATGGCTTCACCCCCACCCGCGACTTCAACGCCGACGACGTGGTCTGGAGCTTCGAGCGCCAGTGGAAGCCCGAGCATCCCTATGCCAAGGTGTCCGGCGGCAAGTACGACTACTTCGCTGACATGGGCCTGAAGGACGACCTGGTCTCGATAGAGAAGCTCGACCCCTACACCGTGCGCCTCACGTTGAAGAAGCCCAACGTGACCATGCTGGCCAACCTGGCCATGGACTTCGCCGCCATCCATTCGGCCGAGTACGCCGACTTCCTGGCCAAGGGCAACCGCAAGGAGCAGTTCGACCAGGTCCCGGTGGGCACCGGCCCCTTCCAGTTCGTGGCCTACCAGAAGGACGCGGTCATCCGCTACAAGGCCAATCCGGCCTACTGGGGCGAGAAGGCCAAGGTCGATGCCCTGGTCTTCGCCATCACCACCGACCCGACGGCCCGCTATTCCAAGCTCAAGGCCGGCGAGTGCCATGTGAGCGCCTACCCGCGCCCGGCCGATCTGCCCGAGATGCAGAAGGACCCACTGCTGAAGGTCATCAGCATGCCGGGCCTGAACATCGGCTACTGGGCCTTCAACGTCCAGAAGCCGCCACTGGACAAGAAGGAAGTGCGCCAGGCCCTGACGATGGCCATCGACAAGGCCGCCCTCCTGAAGGACGTCTACATGGGCGCCGGCACCGCCGCGGTCAACTTCATCCCGCCGACCATGGCCGCCTTCAACAGCACGGTCAAGGACTACCCCTACGACCCCGCCAAGGCCAAGGCCCTGCTGGCCAAGGCCGGCGTGAAGACGCCGCTGGACCTCGACCTCTGGTACATGCCGGTGCAGCGCCCCTACAACCCCAATGCCAAGCGCATGGCCGAGATGATGCAGGCCGACCTGGCCAAGATCGGCGTCAACGCCAAGCTGGTGACCTACGAATGGGGCGAGTACCGCAAGCGCCTGCAGCAGGGCGAGCCGATGACGGCCCTGTTCGGCTGGAACGGCGACAACGGCGACCCGGACAACTTCTTCTTCCTGCACGGCTGCGACGCGGCCCGCCCGGGGGGCAACAACATCTCCAAGTGGTGCGACAAGGCCTATGACGCCAAGCTCACCCAGGCCCGCACCCTGACCGACGCCAAGGCCCGCACCAAGCTCTACCAGGAGATGCAGGTCATGGAACACGACGCCCAGCCCGACGACAAGATCGCCCACTCGGTGGTCTTCGAGGTCCTGCGCAAGGAGGTCGTCGGCTACAAGCAGAGCCCCTTCAACACCCACCAGTTCAATGGTGTGGAACTGAAGTGAGCGCCCAGTCCTGACCCCGTCTCTCGGCTGATTCACGGCACGCCGGCCTCCCCCGGCGTGCCGCTGCCGTTTTCCGCATCACCCACCCTTCCCGCACCACCATGAATTTCCGTCTTCGCCGCCTGCTGACTGGCAGCGCCCTGCTCGGCCTGGCCACCGGCCTGGGCACCCTGCTCAGTGCCTGCCAGCCCGTGCCTGACACCCTCAAGATCGGCGTGGCCCAGCCGCTCACCGGCCCGCTGGGTACCCTGGGCCAGGACATGGTGGACGGCGCCCGCATGGCCGTCGAGGACCTCAACAAGGAGGGCTTCAAGGTCGACGGCAAGGTGGTGAAGTTCGAGATCGTCACCGGGGACGACAAGTCCGACCCCGAGACGGGCAAGAAGGTCGCCCAGCAGATGATCGACCAGGGCGTGGTGGCTGTCATCGGCCACCTCAATTCCGGCGTCAGCATGGCCGCCGCGCCGGTCTATGCCGCGAAGATGATCCCGCAGCTGGCCATCTCGACCAAGCCCGAATACACCCAGATGGGCCTGCCCACCACCTTCCGCCTGGTGGCCAGCGATGCACTGCAGTCCAAGGCCATGGGCGCCTTCGCCGCCCAGCTGCCGGGCGGCCCGCACCACTTTGCGGTGGTGGACGACGCCACGCCCTATGGCAAGGGCCTGGCCCAGTCCGCCAAGGCGCAGCTGACCGCCCGCCAGCGCGAGGTGGTGCTGGAGATGTCGCTCGACGCCAAGACCACCGACTTCGCCAAGCTCATCGAGGCCCTCAAGGCGAAGAAGGCCGACGTGCTGGTCACCACCCTGGCCGACTTCCAGGTGCTGGCCCTGGCCGACCAGCTGGCCGCGGCCGGCGTGAAGCTGTCCATCGTCGGCGGCGACACCATCAAGACCCCGGCCATGGCCAAGGCCAACCCGGCGGCCGGCAAGATCTACGCGACCTCGCCCATCATCGGCGTGGACGAGTTCCTGGGTGGCAAGGCCTTCCTGACCCGCTACCGCGCCAAGTTCAACCACGACCCGGTCTACGGCGGCCATTACGCCTACGATGCGGTGTATGTGCTGGCCGCGGCCATCCGCCAGGCCAAGAGCGTGGACGGCGAAAAGTTGGTGGCCGCCCTGAAGACGGTGGACCCGCTGGCCCCGGTGACCAGCAGCATGCGCTTTGCCGACTCGGGCGAGCAGCGCTACGGCGTGGTCAGCGTCTACGAGATCAACAACGGCGACTGGTTCCTGCTGACCCGCAGCGACAACTGGTGAGCTGATGTTCCGCTTCCTCTGGCGCCGGCTGGCGCTCACCATCCCGACCTTCTTCGCGCTGATGTTCGTCACCTTCGTGGCGATCCGGCTGGTGCCGGGCGACCCGGTGGAGGTGCGGGTGGGCGAGCGGGGCATCAGCCCCGAGCGCCTGGCCTACTTCCGCCATGAGCTGGGCCTGGACCAGCCCGTCTGGAAGCAGTTCCTGGACTATGTGTGGCAGCTGCTGCACGGCGACTTCGGCACCTCGCTGGCCACCAACCAGAAGGTGCTCACCGAGTTCGCCACCCTGTTTCCGGCCACGCTGGAACTGAGCCTGTTCGCCATGCTCTTTGCCGCGCTGATCGGCCTGCCGGCCGGCGCCATCGCCGCGGCCAAGCGCGGCAGCCTGTACGACCAGACCCTGATGGGCCTGTCGGTGACCGGCTATTCCATGCCCATCTTCTGGTGGGGCCTGCTGCTCATCATGTACGTGGGCGAGCGCTGGGGCCTGACCCCGGTGTCCGGCCGCATCGACCTGATCAACTTCTATTTCGAGCCGGTGACCGGCTTCATGGTGATCGACGCCTGGCTCTCAGGCCAGCCCGGCGCGGTGTGGGATGCGATCCACCACCTGATCCTGCCCGGCGTGGTGCTGGGCACCATCCCGCTGGCGGTCATCGCCCGCATGACCCGCTCGGCCATGCTGGAGGTGCTGTCCGAGGACTATGTGCGCACCGCCCGCGCCAAGGGCCTGCCGGCCTGGCGGGTGGTGGGCCTGCATGCGCTGCGCAACGCGCTGATCCCGGTGGTCACCGTCATCGGCCTGCAGGTGGGCGCGCTGATGGCCGGCGCGGTGCTGACCGAAACCATCTTCTCCTGGCCCGGCATCGGCAAGTGGCTGATCGAGTCGATCTCCCGGCGCGACTACCCGGCCCTGCAGGGCGGCGTGATGCTGGTCTCCGGCGTGGTCATCCTCGTCAACCTGGTGGTCGACCTGACCTACGGCCTCATCAACCCCCGCATCCGCCATGCGTGACACCCATCCCCTGGCGGACTTCTGGTTCGCCTTCCGCGAAAACCGCGGTGCCGTGGCCGGCCTGGCCGTGGTGCTGACCGTGGTGTTGCTGGCGATCTTCGCGCCGCTCATCGCCCCCTACGACCCCGACGCCCAGTTCCGCGACGCCATCCGCGCCGCGCCGGTCTGGGAGCCCAGCGGCAGCACCCGCTTCCTGCTGGGCACCGACAGCCTGGGCCGCGACCTGCTCACCCGCCTGATCTACGGCGCGCGGGTTTCGCTGTTCATCGGCCTGTCGGTGATGGGCGTGTCCTTTGTCATCGGCGTGCTGCTGGGCCTGGCCTGCGTCAGCTTCGGCCCGGTGATGGACACCGTGATCACCCGCCTGATGGACCTGATCATGGCGGTGCCCAGCCTGGTGCTGGCCATCCTGGTCGTCGCCGTGCTGGGCCCCAGCCTGACCAACACCATCGTCGCCGTCACCATCGTCTACCTGCCGCGCTATGTGCGCCTCTTGCGTGCCTCGGCCCAGGCCGAGCTGGGCAAGGACTACGTGACCGCGGCCCGCGTGGGCGGGGTGGGCAAGGCCCGGCTGATGTTCCACACCGTGCTGCCCAATTGCCTGGCCCCGCTGATCGTGCAGGCCGCGCTGGGCGTGTCCGACGCCATCTTGGAGGCCGCCGCCCTGGGCTTTCTGGGCCTGGGCGCGCAGCCGCCCACCGCCGAGTGGGGCACCATGCTGGCCGATGCCCGCGAGTTCATTCGCTCCGAGCCCTGGCTGGTCACCCTGCCCGGCCTGGCCATCCTGATCACCGTGGTCTCCATCAACCTGGCCGGCGACGGCCTGCGCGATGCGCTGGACCCCAAGATGAGAAAGACATGAGCGCGCCCCTGCTGGACATCTGCGGGCTGTCGGTCCGCTTCGCCACCCGCCGTGGCGCCTTCCAGGCCGTGGACGGCGTGGACCTGAGCGTCGCCCCCAACGAACTGCTGGCCATCGTCGGCGAATCCGGCTCGGGCAAGTCGGTGGCCATGCTGGCCATCATGGGCCTGCTGCCCTGGACGGCCACCGTCACGGCCGAGCACATGCGCTTTGACGGCCAGGATCTGCTCACCCTGACGCCCCGCCAGCGCCGCGCCCTGATCGGCAAGGACGTGGCCATGGTATTCCAGGAGCCGATGAGCTCGCTGAACCCCTGCTTTACCGTGGGCTGGCAGATCGGCGAGGCCCTGGCCCAGCACACCCCGCTGGGCCGGCGCGAACGCCAGGCCCGCGTCATCGCGCTGCTGGAACAGGTCGGCATCCCCGACCCGGTGCGCCGCGCCCGCGCCTTTCCGCACCAGCTCTCGGGTGGCATGTGCCAGCGGGTGATGATCGCGATGGCGCTGGCCTGCAAGCCGCGCCTGCTGATCGCCGACGAGCCCACCACCGCGCTGGACGTCACCATCCAGGCCCAGATCATGGACCTGCTGCAGACCCTGCGCCTCGACACCGGCATGGCCCTGGTGCTGATCACCCACGACCTGGGCGTGGTGGCCGAGGCCGCCGACCGGGTGGTGGTGCAGTACGCCGGCCGCGTGGTGGAGACGCAGCCCGCCGCCACGCTCTTCACCCACCCGCACCACCCCTACACCCACGCCCTGCTGGCCGCCCTGCCCGAGCGCGCCACCGGCGCACGGCTGGAGGCCATCGACGGCGTGGTGCCCGGCCAGAGCGACCGGCCCGCCGGCTGCCTGTTCGCCCCGCGCTGCCGCTGGGCCAACGCGCATTGCCATGCTGTCAAGCCCCTGCCGGCCGATGCCGCCCTGGGCCGCGCGCTGTGCCACACCCCGCTGGACGACGCGGGCCAGCCCATTGCGCTGAACCTGGAGAACGCTGCATGAGCGCCGCTGCTGAAACCGCCGCGCCGGTCCTGGAGGCCCGCGAACTCCAGCGCCTCTACCCCGTGGCCCGCGGCCTGTTCAAGCCGCCCGCCACCGTGCATGCGCTCGACGGCGTCAGCTTCTCCTTGCAGGCCAGCCGCACCCTGGCCGTCGTGGGCGAGTCGGGCTGCGGCAAGTCCACGCTGGCCAAGCTGCTGACCATGATCGAGACGCCCACCGCCGGTCAGCTGCTGATCGACGGGCTGGACGTGGCCCAGGCCAATGCCGAGCGGCGCCGGGCCTTGCGCCGCCAGGTGCAGATCGTCTTCCAGAACCCCTACGGCTCGCTCAACCCGCGCCAGACCATCGGCCGCACGCTGATGGAGCCGCTGGAGGCCAATCAGGTCGGCACCTCGACCGAGCGCGAGGCCGCGGCCCGCGCCATGCTGGCCCGGGTGGGCCTGCGCGAAGAGGCTTTCGACCGCTACCCGCACATGTTCTCCGGCGGCCAGCGCCAGCGCGTGGCCATCGCCCGCGCACTGATGCTGCAGCCGCGCGTGCTGGTGCTGGACGAACCCGTGTCGGCGCTGGACGTGTCCATCCGCGCCCAGGTGCTCAACCTGCTGGCCGACCTGCAGCGCGAACTGGGCGTGGCCTACCTCTTCATCTCGCACGACCTGGGCGTGGTGCGCCACGTGGCCGACGAGGTGATGGTGATGTACCTGGGCCGCTGCGTGGAACGCGGCCCGCGCGACGCCGTGTTCGAGCACCCGCGCCACCCCTACACCCAGGCCCTGCTCTCGGCCACCCCCACGGTGGACCCGGCCCAGCGCCGCACCCGCGTCATCCTGCAGGGCGAACTGCCCTCGCCTATCGCCCGACCCAGCGGCTGCGGCTTCCGCACCCGCTGCCCGCTGGCCTTCGAACGCTGCACGGCGGAGGTGCCGGTGCTGGAAGACGGTAGGAACGGGCGGACCCAAGCAGCGTGCTGGGCGGCCGGCTGAGAAAGCGCCGTCTGCGGGGTGCATGCGGGCGTGCCTTCTGCGGGCATCCCCTTCATTGATGAGGCGACGCAGCACCGCGGACACCCCGTCCACAGAACCCTTCACCGGGGGTGGTAGCGTGCGACGGGGCGTCACATTTTTTCACCAACAGCAACGTCCTAGAAACATGGACGTGTCGATGGCGCCCGCCTTTGGAGTATTCATGCGCTACGCAACCCACATTTCCGCACTCTCTCTTCTCATGCTGGTCGGCTGCGCTTCCGTGCCGATGGAAGGCCAGGAGGTCTCGAAGGCCGCCAAACAGTTCAACCCGCCGGCGGCGGGCAAGTCCGGCGTCTATGTCTACCGCTCCGGCAGCTTTGGCGCCGCGCTGAAGAAGGACATCTGGATCGACGACAAGTGCCTGGGAGAGTCGGCCTCCAACGTCTTCTTCTACGAAGAAGTGGCCGGCGATGCCGAGCACAAGATCGCCACCGAATCGGAGTTCTCGCCCAACGTCCTGCCGCTCACCACGGCTGCCGGAAAGAACTACTTCGTGCGGCAGTACATCAAGCTCGGCGTGGTGGTCGGGGGCGCGAACCTCGAGCTGGTGAGCGACGAGCAAGGCAAGAAGGAAGTCTCCGGCCTGGAGATGGCTCAGAAGGGCCACTGCAGCAAGTGATGCTTGGCGAGCCCCGGCCCCGGGGCTCGTCCCGAGCTGTCCCCCTAGCTTCGTGAAGCCCCTTCACAGAGCAGCAAAACCCCAGACCTGAGGCGCTGCGACAGTCGCGAGAACACTTCTCGTTCTCGTCACATGAAGCTCTCTTCCCCGCGCGCCCGGCGCCTGGTCCTGGGTGCCATCGTGCTGGTGCTGGCGGCACTGGCGGTGCAGCACTTCTTCCTGCGTCCGCCCGCCCCGCCGGCACTGATCACTGCCCCGGTGCAGCGGGCCGACATCGAAGACACCGTGCTGGCCAACGGCACGCTACAGGCCTTCAAGCAGGTCAGCGTGGGTGCCCAGGTGTCAGGCCAGGTCAAGTCGCTCAAGGTGGCCCTGGGCGACATGGTCAAGAAGGGCCAGTTGGTGGCCGAGATCGACTCGATGACGCAGCAGAACACGCTGCGCACCGCACAGACCACCCAGGCCAATGTGCAGGCCCAGCTGAAGTCAGCCCAGGCCACGCTGGCGCAGAACCAACGCACCCTGACCCGTCAGCAGCAGATGCGCCGCTCGGACGCCAGCGCCCAGGCGGATCTGGACAGTGCCCAGGAAGGCGTCGAGACCGCCCGCGCCAATGTGGAGGCGCTGAAGGCCCAGGTCGAGGCGGCCCGCATCGCCGTGGACACCGCCCAGGTCAACCTGGGCTACACGCGCATCACCTCGCCCATCGATGGCCAGGTGGTGGCGGTGGTGACGGAGGAAGGCACGACGGTGAACGCCAACCAGTCCACGCCCACCATCCTGATCGTGGCCCAGGTGGACACCATGACGGTCAAGGCCTACATCTCTGAAGCCGACATCACCAGCGTCAAGCCCGGCCAGAAGGTGTACTTCAACATCCTGGGCGAGCCCGACCGCCGCTGGGACACCACACTGCGCAGCATCGAGCCGGCCACCGACAGCATCAGCTCAAGCTCCAGCAGCAGCACCTCCAGCTCCAGCAGTTCCAGCACCAGCACGACCAGCGCCACCGCCATCTACTACAACGGCAAGTTCGACGTCCCCAACCCCGACCATCTGCTGCGCATCTCGATGACGGCCACCGTGCACATCGTGCGCAACGCCGCCCAGAAGGCCCTGACCATTCCGGCGGGCGCGCTGGGCCCACGGGGCAAGGACGGCCAGACCCAGGTGCAGGTGGTGGGGCCGGACGGGCGGCCGCAGCCGCGGATGGTGAAGATCGGCATCAACAACAGCGTGACGGCCCAGGTGTTGGACGGCCTGCGTGAAGGCGAACAGGTGGTGCTGGGCAACGCGGCCAGCGCGGCCTCGACCACGGGCAGCGGTCAGCGGCGCATGGGCCCGCCCATGTTCTGACGCCGGCATCCCATGAGCGAACACACCCCCACGGCACCGCTGCTGGACCTGCGCGGCGTCGGCCGAGACTTCCCTGCGGGCGAAGGCACCCTGACGGTGCTGCAGGACATCGACCTGCAGATCCATGCGGGCGAGATGCTGGCCATCGTGGGCCAGTCGGGCTCCGGCAAGTCCACGCTGATGAACCTGATCGGCTGCCTGGACCAGGCCAGCCGCGGCCGCTACGCCATCGCCGGACGCGAGGTGGCCCGGCTCAGCCCGGACGAGCTGGCCGAGTTGCGGCGCGAACACTTCGGCTTCATTTTCCAGCGCTACCACCTGCTGTCGGACCTGACAGCGCAGGGCAATGTGGAGGTGCCGGCCATTTACGCCGGCCTGCCCGCCTCCGCCCGCCACAGCCGCGCGCAGGCCCTGCTGCAGCGCCTGGGGCTGGGCGAGCGCACCCAGCACGTTCCGGGCAAGCTCTCCGGCGGCCAGCAGCAGCGGGTGTCCATCGCCCGTGCGCTGATGAACGGTGGCAGCGTCATCCTGGCCGACGAACCCACCGGTGCGCTGGACAGCGGCTCGGGCGAAGAGGTGATGCGCATCCTGGGCGAACTGCACGCCCAGGGCCAGACCATCATCATCGTCACCCACGACATGGGCGTGGCCCGCCACGCCGAGCGCATCGTGGAGCTGAAGGACGGACGCATCGTCTCGGATGCGCCCAACACGCCGATGCACGCCGCACCCGACGGCACCACCGCCCCCCGCACACCTCCGGCTCCGGCCAGGACGCCCACCCTGGCCAGCCGTTGGCGAGCCACGGCCGACAGCCTGGGCGAGGCCTTCCACATGGCCCTGTTGGCCATGAACGCACACCGCCTGCGCACCCTGCTCACCATGCTCGGCATCATCATCGGCATCGCCTCGGTGGTGTCGGTGGTGGCCCTGGGCCGCGGCTCCCAGCAGAAGGTGCTGGCCAACATCAGCAGCATCGGCACCAACACCATCGAGGTGTTCTCGGGACAGGGCTTCGGCGACCCGCGCTCCGCGCGCATCCAAACCCTGCGGCCGGACGACGCCGACGCGCTGGCCGAGCAGTCCTACGTGGACAGCGTCACACCCAATGTGCAGACCTCCGTGACTGCGCGGGTGGGCAACATCGACGCCTCGGTCAACGTCACCGGCGTGGGTGACCAGTACTTCCGCGTCAAGGGGCTGGACATGGCCCTGGGCACCGCCTTCGATGCCGGCGGCATCCGCCGCTACGCCCAGGTGGCGGTGATCGATGACAACGCCAAGAAGAAGCTGTTCCCCACCGGCGACCCGATCGGTCAAGTGCTGTTCCTGGGCAGCATGCCGGTCTATGTGATCGGCGTCACCGCCAAGAAGGACAGCGCTTTCGGCCCCAACAGCGAGAGCCTGAACATCTTCGTACCCTATACCACCGCCATGCGGCGGCTGATCGGCCAGGGCTATCTGCGCAGCATCACCGTGCGGGTGGACGATGCGGCGCCGATGGCCGCCGCTGAACAGGGCATCAACCAGCTGCTGGAGCGCCGCCATGGCCGGGTGGATTTCTACGTGCTCAACACCGACAGCATCCGCCAGACCATCGAGAGCACCACGCAGACCATGACCCTGCTGATCGCCTCCATCGCGGTCATCTCCCTGGTGGTGGGCGGCATCGGGGTGATGAACATCATGCTGGTGAGTGTGACCGAGCGCACCGCCGAGATCGGCGTGCGCATGGCTGTGGGCGCCCACCAGCGCGACATCCAGCAGCAGTTCCTGATCGAAGCCGTGCTGGTCTGCCTGCTGGGCGGTGTGCTGGGCATCGCGGGGGCCCTGGGCTTCGGCGCGGTGTTCTCGCACTTCAGCCGGGACTTTGCCCTGTCCTTCTCGTCCACGGCCATGGGGGCCGCCTTCCTCTGCGCCACGCTGATCGGCGTCGTGTTCGGCTACCTGCCGGCCCGCAGCGCCGCCCGGCTCAACCCTGTCGAGGCCCTGTCCCGTGATTGATCCCATGGCCGCACGTTCACGCTTCTTACCGCTCCAGGCGCTGACCCTGGCCGCCCTCGCGCTGGCGGCCAGCGGCTGCGCCCTCACCCGCACGCCCTACAGCGCGCCCCAACCGGCCGTGCCGACCCAGTGGGACACCCCGGCGCCGCCCGGAGCTCCGGCGACCGCTGCCACCGACCACTGGTGGACCCGCTTCGAGGACCCCACCCTGAGCGCCCTGGTGGACGAAGCCCTGCGACGCAATGCCGACATGGCGGTGGCCGCCCTGTCGGTGAAGCAGGCACAGCTGGCCGCCGAGCTGGCCGACAACGACCGCTGGCCGGTGCCCAGCGCCAGCCTCAGCAGTCAGTCTCAGCGGGCGATCAACCACACCGGCACCCGCAGCCAGACCCACGGCGCCAGCCTGGGCGCGAGCTGGGAAGTGGACCTGTGGCAGCGCCTGGCCGCACTGAGCGACGCGGCCCAATGGGAAGCCCAGGCCACCGCGCAGGACCGCCAGGCCACGGCGTTGAGCATCGCCGGCACGGTGGCGCTGGACTACTGGCAACTGGCCTACCTGAACCAGCGCGTGGCCAGCGCCCAGGCCAGCCTGGACCACGCGCAACGCACCCGGGACCTGGTGCAAGCCCAGTACGAAGCCGGCGCCGTTTCAGGCCTGGAGCGGCAGCAGGCCGAACAGACCGTGCTGAGCCAGCAGGCCAGCCTGTCCGCCTTGGCCGAGCAGCGTTCGCAGGCCCGGCATGCCCTGGTGCTGCTGTTCGACCATGCACCCAGCGCCGACGCGCTGGCCGCGCTGTTGCCGCAGGAGCCGCAGGCCCTGCCCGAGCGACCCCTGCCGCCGGTGGCCGCCGGCGTGCCAGCCGAGGTGCTGGGGCGGCGGCCCGACCTGCGCGCGGCCGAGCTGCGCCTGCGCGAGACCCTGGCCAGCAACGACGCCGCCGCGGCAGCCTACTACCCCACGCTGAGCCTGACAGGCACCCTGGGCAGCAGCAGCAACGCGCTGAGCCAGCTGCTGTCCAACCCGGTGGGCACGCTGGGCGCGGGCCTGACCCTGCCTTTCCTGCGGGTGCGCGAGATGCACCTGAGCAAGGCCAAGAACCAGGCGGCCTATGAAAGCGCGGTCATCGGCTACCGCCAGACCCTCTACAACGCCCTGGCCGATGTGCAGAACGCCCTGAGCAACCGCGAGGCCCTGGCCCACCAGGGTGAATGGCTGGCCGGCTCCCTGGCGGCCGCCCGACAGGTCGAGGCCATGACCGAGGTGCGCTACCGCCACGGCGCGGTGGCGCTCAAGGACTGGCTGGACGCACAGGAGAGCCGCCGCACGGCCGAGGTGGCGCTGGCCGAGAACCAGCTCGCACGGCTGCAGAACCAGGTCACGCTGTACCAGGCTCTGGGCGGCGGGGTGTGAGCCGGTTGCTCAGTCCGTCGCCAACCGGGACGGCTCGGCGGAGCCCTGGGCGGCCGGGGCCTGCGCCAGCCCACAGGCCAGCGCCCCCACCCGCTTCAGGCCGGCGCGCTGCGCGTCGTCCCAGCGGCCCCCCACACCCAGGCGGATGAAGCGGCGGTAGCGGTCGGTGGCGCTGAACATGGTGCCCGGGGCGATGCAGATGCGCTCGGCCAGGCAGGCCCGGTACAGGGCCATCGAGTCGACGCCCTCGGGCAGTTCCACCCACAGGATGTAGCCGCCGGGCGGGTCGGTCACCTTGCTGCCCTTGGGAAAGTGGCGGGCGATCAGATCGCGCGCCTCGTCCACCCGGGCGGCGATGGTGCTGCGCAATGCCCGGTAGCCGGCCTCGATGCCCGGCTGGGTCAGCAGATCGGCCAGGGCCCGCTCCAGGATGACCGCCTGGCCGCCGGAGGTGGTGGCCTTCATGCGCGAGAGCTTGTCCAGCCAGCGCCCCGGCGCCACCCAGCCCAGGCGCAGCCCCGGCGCGACGGTCTTGCTGAAGGAGCCGCACAGCATCACGTGGCCGCTGGGGTCGAAGGAGGCCACGGCGCGGCGTTTGTCCTCCTGCTCGACCAGGTCGTTGTAGAGCACATCCTCGATCAGCGGGATGCCGCGCTCGGCCACCATCTGGGCCAGGCGCTTGCGCTCGGCCAGCGGCATGCAGGCGCCCAGCGGGTTGCTCAGCGTGGGCACGATGAGCACCGCCTTGACCGGCTGGGTGTCGAAGGCCAGTTGCAGCGCATCGACCGACATGCCGGTGCGCGGATGCGTGGGAATCTCCAGCGCGCGCAGGTGCAGGTTCTCGACGATCTCCAACAGGCCGAAGTAGGTGGGCGACTCCAGCGCCACCACGTCGCCCGGCTTGGTCACCGCGCGCAGGCACAGGCTGATCGACTCCAGACAGCTGTTGGTGATGACGATGTCCTTGGCCTCGTGGCCGCAGCCCATGCGCAGGGTGTGGCGGGCCACCGCGCGGCGCAGCGATTCGTCGCCCGGCCCCAGCGGGTACTGGCACAGGGTGCTGCGGTGGCGCTGGGTGGCGCGGCTGACGGCCCGTCGCACCCGCTCCTCGTCGAACAGGTCGGCGGTGGGGCAGGCGGCGCCGAAGGAGATGTGATCTTCCGTGGTGGCCAGGCGCATGACCTCGCTGGCCATGGCGCTGACGTCCACGTCCAGCGAGGCCACCGGCGGCACCGAAGGCTCGGGCTCCGGCAGACGGCGGGGCCGGGCGGCCACGAAGTAGCCGGAACGGGCCCGGGCCTCGATCAGCCGGGCGTCTTCCAGCGTGCGGTAGGCCTGCACCACGGTGGCCTGCGACACCCCGCGCTCGCGCGCCAGCTCGCGCACCGAGGGAATGCGCTCGCCGCGGGCCAGCGTGCCGGCCCGGATCGGCCCGGCCAGGGATTCGGCAATCTGCAGGTACAGGGTGTCGGCAGCGCTGTTCATGCGCCGATTCTGTATGGGTCACCCCCACGCCAACCAATACAGATGTCCCCGAACCGGACCAGCACAGCCGCGCCGCGGGCCCGGTTGTGGCCCCTGCACTGGCCCCTGTCTGTGGCTGGGCCGCGGGCCGCTGGCGCCCTACCGTGGAGGCCATGAACACGCTGCCCCTCTCCCCGCTTTCCGCCCTGCGGCGCGACCGCAGCCCCCAACCCGCCGGCGCGCACCCCGTGGCGGCGACCAGCACGCCCCGGCTGCCAGTCGAGCTGGGCCCGCCCACCCTGGCGCTGGCGCCCGGCGAAGTCCTCAGCCGCACCGGGGTGGCGGGCCTGCATCTGCGGCTGCGGGCCGGCCGCGCCTGGGTGACCGAAGCCCACGACGCCGAAGACCACTTCCTCGGGGCGGGTGACACCTACACCGTGCGGGGCGCCGGCCTGCTGGTGGTGGAGGCCCTGGGCCCGGAGGTGGCCGTGCTGGTCTGGCAGGCCGGCTGAGGCGCGCTTGACCTGACACGCCCCGGGGGCTGGACGGAGGGCTAACATTCCATCTTTACGCTTGCAAACGTGTCACTCATGGAAGCTTGGATGCCCCCGCTGCGCTACTGGGTCCTGGCCATCTTCATCGCCTCGGCGCTCTACGCCCACTTCCGGGGCAAGGTGCGCTTCGGCCTCGTGCGGGCGCTGACCGACTTCACCGTGCTGCTGGCACCCGTCAACGCCCTGCTGTACCTGGGCTCCAAGGTGCCGGCCAAGGCCTGGCTGAACGAGAAGGACTTCCCGGACCTGAAGCCGCTGCAGGACCACTGGCAGGAGATCCGCGAAGAGGCCCTGCGCCTGAACGACGAGGGCTTCATCAAGGCCGCCGAGGGCTACACCGACATCGGCTTCAACTCCTTCTTCCGCACCGGCTGGAAGCGCTTCTACCTGAAGTGGTACGGCGAGGACATGCCCTCGGCGATGAAGCTGTGCCCGCGCACCGTCGAGCTGGTCAACCAGATCCCGGGCATCAAGGCCGCCATGTTCACCTCGCTGCCACCGGGCGCACGCCTGGTGCGTCACCGCGACCCCTTCGCCGGCTCCATCCGCTACCACCTGGGTCTGGTCACGCCCAACTCGGACGACTGCTTCATCGAGGTCGATGGCGAACGGCGCTCCTGGCATGACGGCCAGCCGATGATGTTCGACGAGACCTTCATCCACTTCGCCGAGAACAAGACCGAGCACCAGCGGGTGATCCTGTTCTGCGACGTGGAGCGTCCGGTCTACACCGCGCCGCTGGCCTGGTTCAACCGCTTTTTCGGCCGCATCGTGCTGAATGCCGCACGCACCCAGAACGTCGAGGGCGAGTCGATCGGCCTGGTCAACAAAATCTTTGCCCACGGCTACAAGCTGCGCCTGGCCGGCAAGGCCCTGAAGGCCAAGTCCCGGCCCACCTACTACGTGCTCAAGTGGGTGGCCATCCTGGGCGCGCTGTACCTGATCTTCCGCTGAGCGACCGCCGGCCATGATCACGCTGCTCTGGACCGTCACCGCCGTGGGCCTGGCGCTCTGGAGCGGTGCCGTCTGGGCCGTGTGGGCGCTGCTGACCCACGACCCAGCCTGGGTCGGCCACCTGCGCGAGTGGCTGGACGCCAGCCCCGCCGCAGGCTGGCTGGACCACTGGCTGCCCGGCTGGGACGCCCTGCTGGCCGCCATGGTCCAGCTGTTGCAGGCCGTGCTGCGCAGCGTCGCTGCCTGGATCCCCTGGCTGCTGGGCGCCGTCTGGGCCGGGGGCAGCCTGCTCACGCTGGCACTGGCCGGCCTGCTGCACTGGGCCATCCGCGTGGGCAGCCGCCCCGTCCAGGCACCGGCACCTGGCCCGTCGCCCACCCCACCCCCGGCCAGCGCCTGAGCGCGGCCGGGCATCCCACTTGCTTGCCCGACGCGCCATGAAACTTCTTCCCCGTCTTGGCCGGACCGCCCTGGCCGTCTGTGCCGCGGCCCTGCTGGGCCTGGCCGCGGCTCCGGCCGCCCTGGCCGCCGCCCGCTCCACCGCCACCCGCTGCCTGAGCGACTGCACGCCCCGCATCGGGATCGTCTCGGCCTTCGGGGCCGAGGCGGACCTTCTGCTGGCTCGGCTGCAGCACCCGAAGGCCTGGACGATCACCGGCAAACGCTTCACCACTGGCGAGCTCGAAGGCCACCGCGTGGTGGTGGTGCTCAGCGGGGTCAGCATCGTCAACGCCACCCTCACCACCCAGCAGCTGCTGGACCACTTCCGCATCGACCGTCTGGTGATGAGCGGCATCGCGGGCGGCGTGAACCCCGCCAACCATGTGGGCGACGTGACCGTGCCCGACCGCTGGGCCATGCCGCTGGAGACCTTCTGGAACGACAGCGACACCTTGCCCGCGCCCTGCGGCCCCACCGGTGACCTGAGCTGCCTGGGCCTGAACCTGGCCGCGCCGGACGGCCAAGCCCTGCCCCCCTTCCAGCACCAGTTTCCGCGCGGCACCTACCTGCTCAACGCCGCCAATGCGCCGCAGGGCGAGTACCGTTTCGACTATCCGGTGGATGCGGCCATGCTGGCCACCGTGCGCACGCTGCAGCCGCGCCTGCAACGCTGCGGCCCCAAGGCCCGGCAGGCCGATGGCTCGGTGGACGAGAAGCTCTGCGTGAAGGAACAGCCGCGCCTGCTGGTGGGCGGCCGTGGCGTCTCGGGCCCGGTGTTCCTGGCCAATGCCGCCTACCGCGAGTACCTGTTCAAGAACCTGCAGGCCCAGACCTTCGAAATGGAGACCGCCGCGCTGGCCCATGTGGCCGCAGCCAATCAGGTGCCCTACATCGCCTTCCGCTCGCTGAGCGACCTGGCCGGCGCCGAGGGCTTCAACGCCGACGTGGGCGCACTGTTCGCCAGCGGTCTGGCCGAGGCCAACGAGGCCGAGCTGACCCTGTCCTTCCTACGGGCCTGGACCTCACCGGTCACGGCGGTGCGTGCCCACCGAGGAGCCGCCCGATGAGCCGCCGCCTGTTTCGCCACGTGGTCCGCCCGGCAAGCGCACTGTGCGCCCTGCTGCTGGCCAGCGGCCTGGCCCAGGCCCAGACCGCAGCGACCGCCCCGCGCCCGGTCAAGGTCCTGGTCATCTCCATGTTCGGCCCCGAGGCCGAACCCTGGATCGACCCCTTCCAGCTGACCGAGTCGATCCCGGTGCCGGGCCTGTCGCCTGACTACCCGGCCTTGCGTTGCAACCGCGACGACGTCTGCCTCCTGACCACCGGCATGGGCCACGCCAACGCGGCCGCCTCGGTGCTGGCGGTCACACTGGACCCGCGTTTGGACCTGCGCAAGACCTGGTTCCTGATCGCCGGCATCGCCGGCATCGACCCCGCCCAGGGCACCTTGGGCAGCGCGGCCTGGGCCCGCTGGCTGGTCGACACCGGCATTGCCCACGAGATCGACGCCCGCGAGATGCCCAAGGACTGGAAGACCGGCTACTTCGGCGTGCTGACCGCCGGCCCCGGCATCAAGCCCAAGCTGGAGTACCGCACCGAAGTGGCGCGCCTGAACGACGCGCTGGTGACCAAGGCCCTGGCCCTGAGCCGCGAGGTGCCGCTGGCCGACAGCCCGCAGGCCCAGGCCTACCGGGCCCACTACCCTCGCAACAGCCCCGCGGCCCGGGCGCCCGCGGTGATCCAGTGCGACACCGCGGGCGGCGACACCTGGTGGCACGGCCACCGCCTGGGCCAGCATGTGCGCGACTGGGTCAAGCTGATGACCGATGGCCAGGGCCGCTACTGCACCACCCAGCAGGAGGACAACGCCAGCTACAACGCGCTGGAGCGCGCCGCGGCGGCCGGCAAGGTGGACCTGACGCGCCTGGCCGTGCTGCGCACCGGCTCCAACTTCGACCGGCCCTACCCGGGTCAGACGGCGCAGGCCTCGCTGCAGGCGTCGACCACCGGCGCCACCGGGGGCTTCGTGCCCGCCACGCAGAACCTGGCCCGCGTCGGCGGCGCACTGGTGCGCGACATCGTGGCCCATTGGGACCAGTGGCAGAACGGGGTGCCTGCCGCCCCTTGATGGGGCTCCCATCCGGGCACATGGGTTGCTTTACGCAGGGCATAACAACTTTGCAAACCCGCCCCCCATGTCATCACGCCACACCGCCGCCGCCCGGCGTGCCGCTGCCCTGCGCCCCTCCCTGTTGAGCCTGGCCGCCCTGGCGGCCCTGCTGCCGAACGCCCCCGTGCAGGCCCAGGAAGCTGGCACGGCCGAAGCCGGCAAGCTCACCACCATCACCGTGACGGCCGAGCGGCGCGAGGAGAACGCGCTGGAGGTGCCGATGGCCATCACCACGCTGCGCGGTGAGGCCCTGGACACGCTGAATTCCAGCGGTGAGGACCTGCGGATGCTCTCGGGCCGGGTGCCCAGCCTGAACATCGAGTCCTCCTTCGGCCGGGCTTTCCCGCGCTTCTACATCCGCGGCTACGGCAACACCGACTTCCGCCTGAACGCCTCGCAGCCGGTGTCGCTGATCCTGGACGACATCGTGCAGGAGAACCCCATCCTCAAGGGCTTCCCCATCTTCGACAGCGAAGGCGTGGAAGTGCTGGCCGGCCCGCAGGGCACGCTGTTCGGCCGCAACACCCCGGCCGGCGTGGTCAAGTTCGACTCGGTCAAGCCGCAGAAGACCTTCGGCGGCTACGCCAGCCTGGGCTACGGCAGCTACGGCACCACCAACCTGGAAGGTGCCGTCAACCTCCCGATCGATGCGCAATGGCAGTCGCGCATCTCGGTGCAGTCGCAGCACCGCGACAACTGGGTGACCAACGAGGCGCCCGTGCCCCAGCAGACCCACAAGCTCGAAGGCTACGACGACAACGCGGTGCGCGCCCAGCTGCTGTACGGCGCCGGCACCGACTTCTCGGCCCTGTTCAATGTGCATGCCCGCAACCTGGACGGCAGCGCCCGCCTGTTCCGCGCCAACATCATCCAGCCCGGCACGAACGACCTGGTGGATGACTTCGACATCAAGAAGGTCTACCTGGACGGCAAGAACGAGCAGAAGCTCAGCAGCACCGGCGCCAGCGCCCACCTGACCTGGGCCTTCGACGGCTACAAGCTGCACTCGATCACCGGCTTCGAGAAGGTGCACTCCTACAGCCGCGGCGACGTGGACGGTGGCTACGGCGCCTCCTACGCCCCGTCCATGGGCCCGGGCACCATCCCCTTCTCCAGCGAGACCGCCGACGGCCTGCGCGCCCACCAGCAGTGGACGCAGGAACTGCGCGCCGAATCCACCGCCGCCGGCCCGCTGAGCTGGCAGGGCGGCCTGTACTTCTTCCACGAGAAGTACGACATGGATGCCTACAGCTACGACTCCGTCTTCGCCGGCGGCGCCCAGACCGGCCTGTCCACCACCACCCAGAGCAACAACTCCTGGGCGGCTTTCGGCTCGGTCAACTACGCCGTGGCCCCGGATGTGAAGCTGCGCGCCGGCCTGCGCTACACCCACGACTGGAAGAAGCTCAGCACCGATCCGGGCGACGTGGCCGTGGATGACAGCGCCGGCCTGAGCGACACCGTCTCGGGCCACAAGGTCACGGGCGATCTGGCCGCCACCTGGTCGGTCAGCAAGGACACCAACCTGTACGCCCGCGTGGCCACCGGCTACCGCGGCGCCAGCATCCTGCCGGCCTCGGCCTTCAACCCCCTGTCGGACGCCGCGCCGGAGACCAACACCTCGTACGAGGCCGGCGTGAAGTCCGAGCTGTTCGACCGCCGCGCCCGCATCACGGCCGACGTCTTCCACTACGACGTCAAGAACCAGCAGCTGACCGCCGTGGGCGGGGCCACCAACTCCACCCTGCTGCTGAGCGCGAAGAAGTCCATGGGCCAGGGCTTCGAGATGACGCTGGACGCCTACCTGAGCGACAACCTGCTGCTGAACCTGAACGGCAGCGTGAACACCACCAAGATCAAGGACAAGAGCCTGGTGGTGGCCGGTTGCGCCATGTGCACGGTCACCGACCCGGCCGGCACCGTCAGCGGCACGTACCACATCGACGGCAACCCGCTGCCACAGGCACCCAAGTACGTGGCCAACGCCAACCTGCGTTACAGCATCCCGATGGCCGACGGCAGCGAGGTCTACCTCTACACCGACTGGACCTACCGCAGCAAGGTCAACTTCTTCCTGTACGAGGCCACCGAGTTCACCGGCAAGGCCCTCACCCAGGGCGGCCTGCGCCTGGGCTACATCTGGGGCGATGGCAAGTACGAGCTGGCCGCCTTCAGCCGCAACATCACCAACAAGGTGGTGGTCAACGGGGCGATCGACTTCAACAACCTGACCGGCTTCGTCAATGAACCGCGCACCTTCGGCGCGCAGTTCAAGGCGATCTTCTGAGCGGTCTCAAGCCGCGGCGGCGGCGCGGAAGGCGGTGTCCAGCTGGGCCTGCCACTGCGCCCGCTGCGCGGCGCTGACGAAGCTGGCCTCGAAGCTGTTGCGCGCCAGCATGTAGGCCTGCTTGGCCCCCAGCGCCGGCATGGCCTCGAAGCAGGCCAGGTAGTTGGCGTTCAGGTAGCCGCCGAAGTAGGCCGGGTCATCGGAGTTGAGCATGGCCACCAGACCGTGCGAGAGCAGCTGCGGCAGTTGGTGATCGGCCAGGTCCTTGACCCCGCAGAGTTTCAGGTTGGACAGCGGGCAGACCGTCAGCGGCATGCGCTCGGCGGCCAGCCGGTCCATCAGGGCCGGGTCTTCCACGCTGCGCACGCCGTGGTCGATGCGCTCGACCTTCAGCACGTCCAGGGCGCTCGTCACATAGGCGGGCGGGCCCTCCTCGCCGGCATGGGCCACGCGGTGCAGGCCCAGCTCGCCGGCCCGGGCGAACACGCGGGCGAACTTCTCCGGCGGGTGGCCCCGCTCGGAGCTGTCCAGGCCCACGCCGATGAAGTATTCGCGCCAGGGCAGCGCCGCCTCCAGCGTGGCCAGCGCGTCCTCCTCGCTCAGGTGGCGCAGGAAGCACAGGATCAGCTTGGCGCTGAGGCCCAGCTCCTGGTGCGCCCGCTGGCAGGCGTGGTGCAGGCCCAGGATGACCGTCTGCATCGGCACGCCGCGGGCGGTGTGGGTCTGCGGGTCGAAGAAGATCTCGGTGTGGACCACGTTCTCGGCCGCGGCCTTCTCCAGGTAGGCCCAGGCCATGTCGAAGAAGTCCTGCTCCTTGAGCAGCACGCTGGCCCCGGCGTAGTAGATGTCCAGGAAACTCTGCAGGTCGGTGAAGGCATAGGCCGCACGCAGAGCCTCCACGCTGGGGTAGCTCAGCGCCACGCCGTTGCGCTGGGCCAGCTTGAAGATCAGCTCGGGCTCCAGCGAGCCCTCGATGTGGATGTGCAGCTCGGCCTTGGGCATGGTGCGCAGCAGCGCGGGCAGGCGGTCTCGTCCGATGCGGTCAAAGGCGATGGCAGGCAGTGCGGCGGTCATCGGCAAACTCCGGAAGAAGGCACCGGCCCGCGGGCCGGCAGACAGGTCGGGCGATGCAGGACCCGTACCACATGGCCGGCATTCTGGCCCCAAGCCGGTCGAGCGCATCGGGTGGCACATGACTTGCACCAAAGTGGTCCGCATGGCACCGTGCACACTGCCTCGGTGCATCGCTGTTCGTTCAACCCGTTCACTGGAGATTGATGAAGATGACCTCCCGCCGTTCGCTGCTGGCCTGGGCCGGCTCCCTGGCGCTCGCCACCCCGGGTCTGGCCCTGGCGGCCGACACCAAGATCAAGGTCGCCGCGGTCTACACCGTGCCCTTCGAGCAGCAATGGGTCAGCCGCATCCACAAGGCGCTGAAGGCGGCCGAGGCGCGTGGCGAGATCGAATACAAGGCCACCGAGAACGTGGCCAACGCCGACTACGAGCGCGTGATGCGCGAGTACGCCACCGGCGGCGCCCAGCTGATCCTGGGCGAGGCCTTCGCGGTGGAGGCCGCCGCCCGCAAGGTGGCCAAGGACTTCCCCAAGACCGCCTTCCTGCTGGGCAGCTCCGGCAAGCCGCAGGCGCCCAACTTCGCGGTCTTCGACAACTTCATCCAGGAGCCGGCCTACTTGAGCGGCATGATCGCCGGCGCCATGACCAAGACGAACAAGATCGGCATGGTCGGCGGCTTCCCCATCCCCGAGGTGAACCGCCTGATGAACGCCTTCATGGCCGGCGCCAGGGAAACCAACCCCAAGGTCAGCTTCACCGTCAGCTTCATCAACAGCTGGTTCGACCCGCCCAAGGCCAAGGAGGCCACCTTCGCGATGATCGACAAGGGCGCCGATGTGCTCTACGCCGAGCGCTTCGGTGTGAGCGACGCCGCCAAGGAAAAGGGCAAGCTGGCCATCGGCAATGTGATCAACACCCAGGACAAGTACCCCGACACCGTGGTGGCCTCGGCCCTTTGGAACATGGAGCCCTCGGTGGACCGCGCCATCCAGCTGGTCAAGGCCGGCAAGTTCGCCGCCGAGGACTACGGCATCTACTCGACCATGAAGTACAAGGGCTCCGAGCTGGCGCCGTTGGGCACCTTCGAGAAGAAGGTGCCGGCCGACGTGGTCGCCAAGGTCAAGGCCAAGGAAAAGGCCATCCTGGCCGGCAGCTTCACCGTCAAGGTGGACGACAAGCAACCCAAGTCCAGCGCCCAGTGAGTTTGTGACTTCAGACGACACGACGACCGGCGCGGCCACCGCGCCGGTGCTGCGCCTGTCGGGCATCACCAAGCGCTTCGGCGCGCTGACCGCCAACGACGGCATCTCGCTGGACCTGCAGGCCGGCGAGGTGCTGGCCCTGCTGGGCGAGAACGGCGCGGGCAAGAGCACGCTGATGTCCATCCTGTTCGGCCACTACACGGCCGACGCGGGCCACATCCTGGTGCACGGCCGGCCGCTGCCGCCCGGCCAGCCCCGGGCTGCGCTGGCCGCCGGCATCGGCATGGTGCACCAGCACTCCACGCTGGCCGACAACCTCACGGTGCTGGACAACGTGATGCTGGGCACCGAGCCGCTGTGGCAGCCCTTCACCCGCCGCCGCGCGGCGCGCGAGCGCCTGCTGGCGGTGGCGCAGCGCTTTGGCCTGACGGTGCAGCCCGAAGCGCGGGTGGGCACGCTCAGCGTGGGCGAGCGCCAGCGGGTGGAGATCCTCAAGGCGCTCTACCGCGACGCACGCATCCTGATCCTGGACGAACCCACCGCGGTGCTCACCCCGCAGGAGAGCGAGGCCCTGTTCGACACCCTGGGCCAGATGGTCGCCCAGGGCCTGGCCATCATCTTCATCAGCCACAAGCTGGGCGAGGTGCTGCGCGTCTCGCACCGGGTGGCGGTGCTGCGCGCCGGCCGGCTGGTGGCCCAGGCCCGCGCGGCCGACACCGATGCCGCCACCCTGGCCCAGTGGATGGTGGGCCAGACCGTGGCCCGCACCGAGCGCCACCCGGCCGAGCACCCGGACGGCCCGGTGGTCTGCGCGCTGCGGGGCGTGGGCACCGAGGGCCACCCGCGCGAACAGCTGCACCACATCGACCTGGACCTGCGGGCCGGCGAGATCGTGGCGGTGGCCGGCGTCTCCGGCAACGGCCAGGTGGCGCTGGCCGAATTGCTGTGCGGCACCCGCCGCGCCAGCCGCGGCACGTTGACGCTGCAGGGCCAGCCGCTGCGCGCCGCGCCGGCCTGGCTGGTGCAGCAGGGCGTGGCCCGCATTCCCGAAGACCGCCACGGCACCGGCGTGGTGGGCGACCTGCCGGTGTGGGAGAACGCGGTGGCCGAGCGCTTTGCCGAGCCCCGCTTCTCGCGCTGGGGCTGGGTGCGCCGGCCAGCGGCCCGGGCCCACGCCGCGCAACTGGTGCGCGAGTTCGACGTGCGCGGCGGTGGCCCTGAGGTGCCCGCCCGCGCGCTGTCGGGCGGCAACATGCAGAAGCTGATCCTGGGCCGCGCGCTGCGCTCGCCCGATGGCTGCCCGCCCCGCCTCATCGTGGCCCACCAGCCCACCTGGGGCCTGGACGTGGGCGCGGTGGCCGCCATCCAGGCCCAGCTGCTGGCCGCCCGCGATGCCGGGGCCGCGGTGCTGCTGCTGTCGGACGACCTGGACGAGGTGATGACCCTGGGCGACCGCATCGCGGTGATGCACGGCGGCCACCTCAGCCCCGCCCGGCCCACCCAGGCCTGGACCCGCGAGACCATCGGCCTGGCCATGGCCGGCCACGCCGAGACCCCGCAAGGAGACCCTGTTGCGACTTGAACCCCGTGCCACCCCCTCCCCGCGCGCGCTGCTGCTGGCGCCGCTGGCGGCCGTGGCCTTCACCCTGCTGATCGCCTCGGTCCTGGTGGCCTGGGCCGGTGCGCCGGTGGCCACCACCTGGGGCCTGCTGCTGCAAGGCGGCTTCGGCTCCGTCTTCGCCTGGAGCGAGACCCTCACCCGCGCCGTGCCGCTGATGTTGACCGGCCTGGCCGCGGCCGTGGCCTTCCAGGCCCGGCTGTTCAACATCGGCGCCGAAGGCCAGCTCTACCTGGGCGCGCTGGCCGCGGTGGCGGTGGGCGGCCTGCACGATGGCGGCGGCCTCGCGCTGCCCCCCTGGCTGCTGTTCCCGCTGATGATGGCCGCCGCCGCGCTGGCCGGCGGCCTGCTGCTGCTGGGCCCGGCCCTGATGAAGGCCCGACTGGGCGTGGACGAGGTGGTCACCACCCTGCTGCTGAACTTCATCGTCGCGCTGTTCATCGGCGCCATGCTGGATGGCCCGATGAAGGACCCGCTGGCCATGGGCTGGCCGCAGAGCGTGGCCCTGCAGCCCGAGCTGGAGCTGGCCAAGCTGGTGCCGCAGACCCGCGTGCACACCGGCCTGCTGTGGGCGCTGGTGCTGGCCGGCGCGCTGTGGGCGCTGATGCGCCGCACGGTGCTGGGCTTCCAGATCCGCGCGGTGGGCGCCAATGCCCGCGCCGCCGCCTTTGCCGGCGTGCCGGTGCAGCGCACCGTGGTGCTGGTGGCCCTGCTCTCGGGCGCGCTGGCCGGGCTGGCCGGGGCCATCGAGGTGGCCGGCCGCACCAGCTACCTGACGCTGGACCTGTCGCCGGGCTACGGCTACAGCGGCATCGTCATCGCCATGCTGGCCGGCCTGCACCCGCTGGGCGTGGTGCTGGCCAGCGTCTTCGTGGCCGGCGTGCTGGTGGGCGCCGACAGCATGAGCCGCGCCGTCGGCGTGCCCACCTACCTGGCCGACGTGATCGTGGCCACCGCGCTGCTGTCGGTGCTGGTGGCTGCGCTGGCGGCCCGCTACCGCCTGGTGCGTTCGCCGGCCGCGGGACAGGGGGCGGCATGAGCGAGTTGCTGTCGCTGCTGACGCAGCCCGAGTTCTGGGTGGCGGTGCTGCGCATCGCCACGCCGCTGATCCTGGGCACGCTGGGTGTGCTGCTGTGCGAGCGCGCCGGCGTGCTGAACCTGGGCGTGGAGGGCATCTGGGTGGCCGGCGCTTTCGCCGGCTGGCTGGCCGTCTACCAGGGGGCCCCGCTGTGGGGCGGGGTGCTGGCCGCCGCCGCCGTGGGCGCGCTGGCCGGCCTGCTGCTGGCCGCACTGACCGTGGGCCTGGCCCTGTCCCAGCATGTGGCCGGCCTGGGCCTCACGATGCTCGCCACCGCCCTGAGCTACTTCGGCTACCGGGTGGCCTTTCCCAAGGTCAGCACGCCACCCACCATCACGCCCTTCGGGCCGATGGACTGGCTGCCACTGCCGGTGCTCAACCAGGAAACACCGCTGACCCTGCTGGCTCTGGGACTGGTGCCGCTGATCGGCTGGGTGCTCTACCGCACGCCGCTGGGCCTGGCGGTGCGCATGGTGGGCGAGAACCCGCAGGCCGCCGAAGGCCAGGGCATCCCGGTGCGGGCGGTGCGCACCGGGGCGGTGGTGGCCGGCTCGGCGCTGATGGGCGTGGCCGGTGCCTTCCTGACGCTGGCGGCCTTCAATGCCTTCTTCTTCAACATGGTCAACGGCCGCGGCTGGATCTGCGTGGCCCTGGTGGTCTTCGCCTCCTGGCGGCCGGGCAAGGCGCTGCTGGGCGCCCTGCTGTTCGCCTTCTTCGACGCGCTGCAGCTGCGTCTGCAGCAGAGCGGCGACAGCCCCCTGCCCTACCAGGTCTACCTGATGCTGCCCTATGCCCTGTCCATCCTGGCCCTGGTGCTGGTGGCCCGCCATGCGCGCTACCCTCAGGCCCTGATGAAACCCTACCGCAAGGGCGAGCGCTGAGCGCCCTGCCCCACCTGCCGAGACCCCCATGCTGGACCTGCTGATCCACAACGCCCGCCTGCCCGATGGCCGCACCCGCATGGGAGTGGCCGTGCAGGACGGCCACATCACCGCCATCGAGGAAGAGCTCAGCCCCGCCACCGCGCCCGCCGCCCAAGTGGTGGATGCGGGCGACCTGCTGCTGAGTCCGCCCTTCGTCGACGCCCACTTCCACATGGACGCGACGTTGAGCTACGGCCTGCCGCGGGTCAACCAGAGCGGCACGCTGCTGGAGGGCATCGCGTTGTGGGGCGAGCTCAAGCCCCTGCTGACGGCCGAGGCCCTGATCGAGCGCGCCCTGGCCTATTGCGACTGGGCGGTGGCCCAGGGCCTGCTGGCCATCCGCAGCCACGTCGACGTGTGCGACCCGCGTCTGCTGGCGGTGGACGCGCTGCTGGAGGTCAAGCGGCGCGTGGCGCCGTACCTCGACCTGCAGCTGGTGGCCTTTCCGCAGGACGGTGTGCTGCGCAGCCCGGGCGCGCTGGAGCTGCTGAAGGAATCGCTGCGCCGCGGCGTGGACGTGGTGGGCGGCATTCCCCACTTCGAGCGCACCATGGCCGAGGGCGCGGCCAGCGTGAAGCTGCTGTGCGAGCTGGCGGCCGAGCAGGGCAAGCGTGTCGACATGCACTGCGACGAAAGCGACGACCCGCTGTCGCGCCATGTCGAGACCCTGGCCTTCGAGACCCAGCGCCTGGGCCTGCACGGCCGCGTCACCGGCTCGCACCTGACCTCCATGCACAGCATGGACAACTACTACGTCAGCAAGCTGCTGGCCCTGATGGCCGAGGCCCGGCTGAACGTGGTGGCCAACCCGCTGATCAACATCACGCTGCAGGGCCGGCACGACAGCTACCCCAAGCGGCGCGGCATGACCCGCGTGCCCGAGCAGCTGGCTGCCGGCCTGACCGTGGCCTTTGGCCACGACTGCGTGATGGACCCCTGGTACAGCCTGGGGCAGGCGGACATGCTGGAGGTGGCGTCCATGGGCCTGCATGTGGCCCAGATGACCGGCCAGGCGGCGATGCGCCAGTGCTTCGAGGCGGTGACCACCGCGCCGGCCCGGATCCTGGGCCTGGACCACTTCGGCCTGGCCGTGGGCCGCGAAGCCAGCTTCGTGCTGCTGCAGGCCCGTGACCCGGTGGAAGCCCTGCGCCTGCGGGCCCAGCGCCTGGGCGTGTGGCGCCGCGGGGTGCAGCTGGCCGCCAGCGCGCCGCGCACGACCACCCTGATGCTGCCAGGGCGACCGCCGCAGACCGACTTCCTGCGCTGAGGGCCCCGGCTAGCATCCGCGGCTGGAGGTTCGTTCCATGCCGCAGCCCCCGACGTTCGCCCGCCCCCTGTCCCGCCGCACCCTGCTCGCCAGCCTGCTGGGAGCGGGTGGCGCCAGCCTGCTGCCCGCCAGCGCCCAGGCCGCCCTGACCGTGGGGGCCCTGGCGCCCGACTTCACGGTCGATGCCGCCCTGGGCGGCCAGCCCTTCAAGTTCACGCTCAGCCAGGCCCTGAAGCAGGGCCCGGTGGTGCTGTACTTCTACCCCAAGGCCTTCACCAGCGGCTGCACGGTGGAAGCCCACCTGTTCGCCGAGGCCACGCCGCAGTTCAAGGCCCTGGGCGCCACCGTCATCGGCCTGTCCAACGACACCCTGGAGACGGTGAAGAAGTTCAGCACCGAGGCCTGCCGCAGCGCCTTCGCGGTGGGCGCCGACGACGGCGCCAAGGTGATCAAAGCCTACGACGCCGGGCTGATGCTGATCCCCGGCATGGCCGACCGGGTGTCCTTCGTCATCGCCCCGGACCGCAAGATCCTGCATGTCTACAGCAGCCTGAACCCCGAGGGCCACATCACCGAGACGATGAAGGCCGTGCAGGCCTGGCGCGCCGCTCCGCGCTGAACACCCCCCAGCCGATCGTTCGCCCCACGCTGGCGCGCCCGCCGCGCCCGGGCGTGCGGCTTGGTGCGCCCGGCAGGTTTTGTGCACAGTCTTGATGCACCAATCTTGCATACAAGGCCTGTAGACAGCGGGCACGGTTTTCGCAGGTGGTCTGGCCAAACGCTTTGCCTGCACCATGACCTCCAGCGACATCGCCGACCGCATCGTGGCCGCCATCCTGGCCCAGAAGCTGGCCCCCGGGGCCCGCCTGGGTGAACAGCCCCTGTCCCTGCTGTTCGACTGCAGCCGCACCCTGGTGCGCGAGGCCCTGATGCAGCTGGCCGCCCGCGGCATCGTCACCGTGAGTGCCCGCCGCGGCTGGTTCGTGGTGCAACCCTCCGAAGCCGAGGCCCGCGAGGCCTTCGAGGCTCGCCGGGTGATCGAGACCGGGCTGATCCGCAGCGCCAGCGCGATGAAGCCGGCCCAGCTCCGGCGCCTGCAGCAGCATCTGAAGGATGAGCAGGCCTCGCTCCAGGGCCTGGACGTGGGCCGGCGCAGCTACCTGCTGGGTGACTTCCATGTCTGCCTGGCCGAGTGCCTGGGCAACCAGCTGCTGGCCGACACGCTGCGCGACTTCACCGCCCGCACCACGCTGATCGCCATGCTCTACCAGTCCACCCACGACGCCGAGCATTCCTGCGGCGAGCATGTGCAGATCGTCGAGGCCCTGGCCCGGGGCGACACCGCCGCGGCCGAGGCCCTGATGGCCGAGCACATCGGTCATGTGCAGGAAGCCCTGCGCCTGCACGACACCGCCGCCGACGACCCGCTGGCCGAGCTGCGCCAGGCCCTGGCCCCGGTCGATGGCCGCGCCAGCACCGCCCCCGCCCGCAAGCCGCGCCGCCCGCGGCTGGCCCAGGACACCCCCGACACCGATTCCACCCCTGCCCCCTACCTAGGAGATCTGCTGTGATGAACACCCCGATGCGCAAGCGCGGCCTGCTGGCCGCCACCCTGGGCCTGGCCCTGAGCCTGGCCACCGGCGCCGCGCTGGCCCAGACGGCCCTGGCCGACATCCAGAAGAACAAGCTGGTGCGCATCGCCGTGCCCACCGACTTCCCGCCCTACGGCTTCGTCGGCGTGGACATGGCGCCCCAGGGTCTGGACGTGGACATGGCCCGGCTGATCGCCGACAAGCTGGGCGCCAAGCTGGAGCTGGTGCCGGTGAGCAGCCCCAACCGCATCCCCTACCTGCAGAGCAAGAAGGTGGACATGGTCATCTCCACCCTGGGCAAGAACCCCGAGCGCGAGAAGGTCATCAACTTCAGCGCCGCCTACTCGCCCTTCTTCCAGGGCATCTACGCGCCCAAGTCGCTCAAGGTGAGCAGCGTGGCCGACCTGGCCGGCAAGTCGGTGGCCGTCACCCGCGGCGCCATCGAGGACCAGGAGCTGACCCGCGTGGCGCCGGCCGGCACCGACATCAAGCGCTTCGAGGACAACAACGCCACCGTCTCGGCCTATGTCTCGCACCAGACCCAGGTGATCGCCACGGGCGTCTCGGTGGCCGAGGTGATGATGCAGCGCAACCCGGCCCTGGGCACCGAGTACAAGGTGCTGCTCAAGGAGAGCCCCAACCACATCGGCCTGGCCAAGGGCGAGGACGCGCTGCTGGCCAAGGTCAACGAGATCATCGCCCAGGCCAAGGCCGCCGGCGAGCTGGACAAGCTCTCGCAGAAGTGGCTCAAGCGCCCGGCCGGCAACCTGCCGCAGTGAGCTGAAGCCACCGGGTGACCGCCATGTCCATCCAACTTGATTTCGGCGCGGTGCTGGCCCAATGGCCGCTGCTGCTCCAGGGCATCGCCTGGACGGCCGGCCTGACGGCCGTCTCGACCGTGGCCGGCCTGGGGCTGGGCATCGCGGCCGCCTGGGCCCGCAACGAAGGCCCGCTGCCGCTGCGCTGGACGGTGGGGCTGTATGTGGAGCTGATCCGCAACACGCCCTTCATCATCCAGCTCTTCTTCGTCTTCTTCGGCCTGCCCGCCCTGGGCCTGCAGCTCAGCCCGGCCTGGGCCAGCGTGCTGGCCATGGTGGTCAACCTCAGCGCCTATGCCACCGAGATCATCCGCGCCGGCATCCGCGCCACGCCACGCGGCCAGATCGAGGCCGCGCAAAGCCTGGCGATGACACCGCCGCAGATCTTCCTGCACGTGGTGCTGCCGCCCGCGCTGCGCCGCGTGTGGCCGGCCCTGGTCAGCCAGGTCATCATCGTGATGCTGGGCTCCTCGGTCTGCGGCCAGATCTCCACCGAGGAGCTGAGCTACGCCGCCAACCTGATCCAGAGCCGCAACTTCCGCGCCTTCGAGGCCTTCATCCTCGCGGCGGCCATCTACCTGGCGCTGTCGGTGGGCCTGCGCCACCTGCTCAACCGCCTGGGCGCGCGCTGGCTGGGAGGTGCCCATGGTTGAGTTCACCCTCTGGGACATCGTGCGCAACCTGCTGCTGGCCGCGCGCTGGACGGTGGGGCTCTCGCTGGTGGCCTTCGTCGGTGGCGGCCTGCTGGGCGCGGCCCTGCTGCTGCTGCGCAGCGGCCACGGCGCCTGGACCCGCCGTGCCATCGCCGCCTATGTGCAGGTCTTCCAGGGCACGCCGCTGCTGATGCAGCTCTTCCTGGCCTATTTCGGCATGGCCATGATCGGCGTCGAGACCTCCGCCTGGGTGGCCGCGGCCGTGGCCCTGTCGCTCTACACCGCGGCCTACCTGACCGAGATCTGGCACGGCTGCGTGCTGGCCATCCCGCGCGGCCAGTGGGAGGCCGGCCAGAGCCTGGCCCTGAACCACCTGGAGCTGATGCGCCACGTCATCCTGCCGCAGGCCGCCCGCATCGGCGTGGGCCCCACGGTGGGCTTTCTGGTGCAGGTCATCAAGGGCACGGCCCTGGCCTCGGTGATCGGCTTCGTCGAGCTGACCAAGGCCGGCACCCTGATCACCAACGCCACCTTCCAGCCCTTCCTCGTCTACAGCGTCGTGGCCCTGATGTACTTCGCGCTGTGCTTCCCCGTCAGCCAACTGGCCCGTCACCTGGAGAAGAAGCTTCATGCCAGCCACTGAAACCGCCGCCGTGCGCCTGCAGGGCCTGCGCAAATCCTATGGCCCGCACGAGGTGCTCAAGGGCATCGACCTGGATGTGCAGCCGGGCGAGGTCATCACCATCATCGGCAAGAGCGGCTCGGGCAAGAGCACGCTGCTGCGCTGTGTCAACGGCCTGGAGACCTTCGACCACGGCGGCCTGCTGGTGGAGGGCCAGCCGCTGCAGCATGGCAACGCCCCCGCGCTGCGCGCCCTGCGCCAGCGCGTGGGCATGATCTTCCAGTCCTTCAACCTGTTTCCCCACCTCAGCGCCGGCCGCAATGTGATGCTGGCCCCCGGCCTGGTGAAGAAGCCGCCCGCCGCCGAGCTGGAAGCCCGCGCCCGCCAGCTGCTGCAGCGCGTCGGCCTGGCCGACAAGTTCGACCACCTGCCCAGCCAGCTCTCGGGCGGCCAGCAGCAGCGGGTGGCCATCGCCCGCGCGCTGGCCATGGACCCGCACATCCTGCTGTGCGACGAGATCACCTCGGCGCTGGACCCGGAGCTGGTGGGCGAGGTGCTGCAGGTGGTGGAGGGCCTGGCCCGCGACGGCATGACCCTGATGATGGTCACCCACGAAATGGGCTTCGCCCGCAAGGTCAGCGACCGGGTGATCTTCATGCACCAGGGCCGCGTGCACGAGATGGGGCCGCCCGAGCAGCTCTTCGGCCAGCCCGCCACGCCCGAGCTGCAGCAGTTCCTGTCGGCGCTGCACTGAACCCGGGTTCGACCGGGGTGGCGCGAACCACCCCGGCATGCGAGCCCCCGCTCAGGAGGTCTCGCCCACCGCCGCCGGCTTGGCGGTGACGGCGGACGCGGGGGCCGTCTGGTCCGTCCAGCCGCCACCCAGGACCTTGTAGAGCGTGACCAGGTTGCCCGCCCGGGTCAGCTCGACATTGATCAAGCCCTGCTGGGCGCTGTAGAGGCTGCGCTGGGCATCGAGCACGTCAAGGTAGCTGTCCACGCCCATCCGGTAGCGGGCCTGCGAGAGCTCGAAGCTCCGCTGCGTGGCGTCGACCAGCCGGGCCTGGGCGGCCTGGCGCTCGCGCACCGTGGCCCGCACGGACAGGGCGTCGGAGACCTCCTGGAAGGCGGACTGGATGGCCTTCTCGTACTGGGCCACCGCGATGTCGCGGTCGGCCTTGGCGCTGTCCAGCGAGGCCTGGTTGGCCCCGGCGTCGAACAGGGGCAGCGACAGCTGCGGCGCGAAGGTCCAGCTGCCCTGCCCGCGCTTGAAGAGCTGGCTCAGTTCGCTGCTGCTGTAGCCGGCCGACGCGGTCAGGCTGATGCGCGGGAAGAAGGCCGCCCGGGCCGCGCCGATGCTGGCGTTGGCGCCCTGCAGGGTGTGCTCCGCCGCGCGGATGTCCGGCCGGCGGGTCAGCAGGTCCGAGGGCAGGCCCACGGGCAGCTCGCCACCGCCGCCGAAGGCCTGCGCCAGCACGTCGGCAGAGGCCGGCGGCAGCAGGCGGTCCGGCACCTCGGTGCCCACGACCAGGGCCAGGGCGTGGCGGTCCTGGGCGACCTGGGCGGTGTAGCTGGCCGCGTCCACCCGGGCCGACTCCAGGCTGCTCTGCATCTGGCGCAGGGTCAGCTCGGACGAAGCGCCCAGCGCGTAGCTGCGCTGGGTCAGGTCCAGGGTGGTCTGGCGGGTCTCCAGGGTCTGGCGGGCCAGGGCCAGCAGGGCCTGGTCGGCCGCCAGGCTCAGGTAGCTGCTGGCCACCTGGGTCACCAGGCTGATGCGGGTGCTCTGTGCCGCCTCGGCCGTGCTGAGGTAGGCCTGCAAGGCCTGCGCGTTGAGGCTGCGCACGCGGCCGAAGAGGTCCAGCTCATAGGCCGAGAACCCGATGCCGGCGCTGTAGGCATGGGTGACCCGGGCCTGTCCGGTGCCGGTCTGGTCGGCCGGCGTGCGGGTGCCCGTGCCGCCGGCCGTGGCGTTGATGCCGGGGAACAGGTCCGCCTCCTGGATGCGGTAGGCCGCGCGGGACTTCTCGATGTTCAGCACCGCCACCCGCAGGTCGCGGTTGTGGTCCAGCGCCAGTGCGATGAGCTCGCGCAGGCGGCTGTCGGCGATGAAGTCGCGCCAACCCAGGTCGGCAGCGGCCACGCCCGAGGCCGCCGCAGGTGGCGCCTCGGGATAGTGGTCCGCCACCGGCAGAGGGGGCCGCGCGTAGTCCGGCATCAGGGTGCAACCACTCAGCAGGGCCAGCGCGGCCGCGGCGATCAGGGAAAGGGACGTCAGGGAGCGGGGCATCTCAATGCACCTCCGTCACGGTGGCGGGCGTCTGCACGGCCGGCGGGTGACCCGCAGGAGACGCCCGGTTGAACAGCCGCATCACGACGACGAAGAACAGCGGCACGAAGAAGATGGCCAGGAAGGTGCCGGTGAGCATGCCGCCGATCACGGCATTGCCCAGCGCGTTCTGCGCTCCCGAGCCGGCGCCACTGTTGTGGGCCAGCGGCACGATGCCGAGCACGAAGGCCAGCGAAGTCATCACGATCGGGCGCAACCGCAGGCGGGCGGCCTCCACCGCGGCCTGCAGGTGGCTGCGGCCCTGGGCCACCAGGTCCTTGGCGAACTCGATGATCAGGATGGCGTTCTTGCTGGCAAGGCCCACGGTGGTCAGCAGCCCCACCTGGAAGTACACGTCGTTGAGCTTCCAGGTCAGCATGGCCGCCACCAGTGTGCCCAGCACACCCAGCGGCACCACCAGGATCACGGCCACCGGGATGGACCAGCTCTCGTACAGCGCCGCCAGACACAGGAAGACGATCAGCACCGACAGCACATAGAGCGCCATGGCCTGCGAGCCGGTCTGCTTTTCCTGCAGGGAGACACCCGTCCACTCATAGCCGATGCCCTTGGGCAGGCGCGCGGCCAGCTCCTCCATCTTGGCCATGGCCTCGCCGCTGGACATCATGCCGGGAATGGCCATGCCCAGGATCTCCACCGAGGGCTCGCCGTTGTAGCGCTCCAGCCGGGGTGAGCCGGTGGTCCAGCGCCCGGTGGCAAAGGCGTCGAAGCGCACCATCTGGCCCGCGCTGTTGCGCGCATACCAGCGGCCCAGGTCCTCGGGCACCATGCGGTAGGCCGCGTCGCCCTGCAGGTAGATCTTCTTGACCCGGCCCTTGTCGATGAAGTCGTCCACGTAGGCACTGCCCCAGGCGGCCGACAGCACGCTGTTGATGTCCGACACCGACAGGCCCAGGGCCGTGGCCTTGGCCTTGTCGATGCTCAGCTCGAACTGCGGCGTGTCGTCCATGCCGTTGGGGCGCACGCCGGCCAGCCCCTTCTCCTGCGAGGCCATGCCCAGCAGTTGGTTGCGAGCCTGCATCAGCGCCGCATGACCCAGGTTGGCCCGGTCCTGCAACATCAGGTCAAAGCCGGTGGCATTGCCCAGCTCGGACACTGCCGGCGGAGTGATGGCGAACACCGAGGCGTCCCGGATCAGGGTGAAGGACTGCATGGCGCGGGCCGCAACCGCGTCGGCCTTGAGATCGGCACCATGGCGCTCGTCCCAGGGCTTGAGCTTCACGAAGGCCAGGCCCATGTTCTGCCCGCGACCCGCGAAACTGAAGCCGCCGACCGTGAAGATGGACTCGACGGCGGCCTTCTCGTCCACGAGATAGTGCCGCTCCACTTCCTTGAGCACTTCGCGCGTGCGTTCGGCCGTGGCCGTCGGCGGCAGTTGCACCAGCGTGAAGAGGGTGCCCTGGTCCTCATCGGGCAGAAAGCCCTTGGGCAGCTTGATGTAGGCCCCGACCACCAGCAGCGCCAGCACCGCGTAGATCACCAGGTAGCGCCGGCTGCGGTGCAGCATGTGCTGAACCGCGCCGCCATAGGCCTCGCTGCTGCGACGGAAGTTGCGATTGAACCAGCCGAAGAAGCCGGTGGCGACCTCACCATGCCCTCTCTCGACCGGCTTGAGCAGGGTGGCGCACAGGGCCGGCGTCAGCACCATGGCGGTCAGCACCGACAGCGTCATCGCCGAGACGATGGTGATCGAGAACTGGCGGTAGATCACGCCGGTGGAGCCACCGAAGAAGGCCATCGGCACGAACACAGCCGCCAGCACCAGGGCCACACCCACCAGCGCGCCGGTGATCTGCCCCATGGACTTCTTGGTCGCCCCCTTGGGCGAGAGCCCCTCCTCGCTCATCACCCGCTCGACGTTCTCCACCACCACGATGGCATCGTCCACCAGCAGACCGATGGCCAGGACCATCGCGAACATGGTCAGGGTGTTGATGGTGAACCCGGCGGCCATCAGCACGCCGAAGGTGCCCAACAGCACCACCGGCACCGCGATCGTCGGGATCAGCGTGGCGCGGAAGTTCTGCAGGAACAGGTACATCACCAGGAACACCAGCGCCACGGCCTCGACCAGGGTCTTGACCACTTCTTCGATCGCGATGCGCACGAACGGTGTGGTGTCGTACGGCTTGACCACCTTCATGCCGGTCGGGAAGTAAGGCTGCAGCTCGTCCATCTTGGCCTCGACGGCCTTGATGGTGTCCAGCGCGTTGGCGCCGGTGGCCAGCTTGATGGCCAGGCCCACGGCCGGCTTGCCGTTGAAGTAGGCCGAGATCGCGTAGTTCTCGCTGCCCAGCTCCACCCGGGCCACGTCCGACAGGAAGACCTGCGAGCCGTCCGACTGCGTGCGCAGCAGGAGTTGCTTGAACTGGTCCACCGTCTGCAGACGGGTCTGGGCGGTGATGGTGGCGTTGAGCTGCTGTCCCTTCACCGAAGGCGCTCCACCCAACTCGCCCGCCGACACCTGGGCGTTCTGGGCCTGGATGGCGCTGCTCACGTCCGCCGGGGTGAGCTTGTACTGGTTGAGCTTGCTCGGATCCAGCCAGATCCGCATCGCGTACTGGGCACCGAAGAGCTGGGTCTCGCCCACGCCGGGCACCCGGCTCATCGGATCCTGGACCGACGAGGCGACATAGTCGGACAGGTCCGCGTCGCTCATCTTGCCGTCCTCGGAGATGACGGCCAGCACCGCCAGGAAGTTGGTCGAGGACTTGGTGACCTTGACCCCCTGCGACTGCACGGCCTGTGGCAGCAACGGCGTGGCCAGCGAGAGCTTGTTCTGCACCTGCACCTGGGCGGTGTCGGGGTTGGTGCCGTTCTCGAAGGTCAGCGTGATCGACACATTGCCGGTCGAATCGCTGGTGGAGCCCATGTAGAGCAGGTGGTCCAGCCCCTGCATCTTCTGCTCGATCACCTGGGTGACGGTGTCCTCCAGGGTCTTGGCGGAAGCGCCCGGGTAGGTGGCCGAGATGGCGATGGCGGGGGGCGCGATGCTGGGGTACTGCGCGACAGGCAGTGCCGTGATCGACAGGACGCCGGCCAGCATCGTGATGATGGCCAGGACCCAGGCGAACACGGGCCGGTCAATGAAGAAGCGTGCCATGGTGTGTGAATCTCCCGGGCCGGATCAGGACTGGACGGCCGTGGACGCCACCGACTTCGGGGGCGTGGGGCCGGCCCCGGCGGGCAGTACCTCAACGGTCTGGCCGGGCCGGATCTTCTGCAGGCCATCGAGCACCAGGCGGTCGCCGGCCCTCAGACCCGCAGTCACCAGCCAGCGCTCACCCAAGGTCTGGCCGAGCTGCAGCGTGCGCAGCTCGATCTTGTTGTCGGCCGTGACGACGTAGGCCGTCGGCTCGCCCTTGTTGTCACGCACGATGGCGCGCTGCGGCACGGCAATGGCCGCTTCCGCCACACCCTGCTGCACCACCGCCCGGGCGTACATGCCCGGCAGCAGCTCGCCCTTGGGGTTGGGGAACTCGGCCCGGATGGTGACGGCGCCGCTGCCCTCGTCCACCGAGACTTCGGCGAACTTGAGCTTGCCCGCCAGAGGGTAGCGGCTGCCATCCTCGAGCAGCAGCTCCACCTTCGCGGCGTCGGCCCCGGCCTGCTTGAGCTGACCGGCCTCCAGGGCCCGCTTGAGCTGCAGCAGCGCGGCGCTGGATTGGGTCACGTCCACATAGATCGGATCGAGTTGCTGGACGGTGGCCAGGGCGGTGGCCTGGCTGGCGGTGACCAGTGCACCGGGGCTCACCGAGGAGCGGCCCACCCGGCCAGCGATTGGCGCGGTCACGCGGGTGTAGGACAGGTTGATGCGGGCGGTGGCCAGGGCAGCCCGGGCGCTGTTGACGTCCGCCCGGGCCTGCAGCAGGGCGGCCGCCGCATCGTCGGCATCCTGCTGGCTCACGGCCTTGATCTTCACCAGCTCGCGGTAGCGATCCGCCTTGAGCTGGGTGGTGGCCAGGGTGGCCTCGGCCCGCTCCAGCGCGGCCTGGGCGGAATCGACCGAGGCCTGGTAGGTGGCGGGATCGATCTGGTAGAGCAGCTCGCCGGCCTTGACCAGGCTGCCCTCGGTGAACGCGCGACGCTGGACGATGCCACTGACCTGCGGCCGGACCTCGGACACCATCTCTGCGGTCACCCGGCCCGGCAGCTCGCGGGTGATCGACAGCGTCTGGGCCTGCACCGTGATGACACCCACCTGGGGCACGGCCAGCGTGGGCGGTGGCCCGCCGGCGGGCGGCTTGCCACAGGCCGTCAGCAGCACGGCGACGCTGGCTGCGGCCAGCCAGCTCTTGGAGAAGGAACGGTGGGGCATGGGGAACTCTCCCGACTTATGAATTACTAAACTGTACAGTACGGTACTGTATTAGAAAGCAGAACATCCCTGGGAGAGCCCGGGGTCTTTCCGCTTTCCGAAAGGCCGAGCCGCAGCCCGGCACCCGGTCACGCAGACCGGGCGGGCACAATCGGTCCCCAGAAATCAGCGCCCCTCACCGGAGCGGGACAAGCCCACAGCCATGCGCACCAAGAGTGAAGAGCGTCGCCAGCACATCCTCGCCATCGCGGCGGAGGTGTTCCTGCAGGTCGGCTACGAGAAGGCCTCGATGGCCGAGATCGCCCAACGGGTGGGCGGCTCCAAGGCCACGCTGTACAGCTACTTCCCCTCGAAGGAAGAGCTCTTCGTGGCGGTGATGGACCTGTCGGCCGAGCGGCTGATGGGCACGGTGTTCGACCTGCTCCTGCGCCCCGGCCCACCCGAGGAGGTGCTGCGGGAGATGGGGCGGCAGTACATCAAGGCCCTGCTCGCGCCCGAGCTGGTGGCGATCGGCCGCATGGCCATCGCCGAAGGCGATCGCAGCGTGGTGGGACAACTGATCTTCGAGAAGGGGGTCATGCGGGGCTGGTCGCTGGTGCGCGACTTCATCCAGAAGATCCTGGACGAGCGCCAGCGCAGCGATGTCGACCCGATGATCGCCGCCTGGCATCTCAAGGCCCTGCTCGAAGCTGAACTGCGGGAGCCGCGCATGCTGGGCGCCACTCGGAAGCTCCCGCCGGATGCCGCGGTCCGGGAGGTGGCAGCCCGGGCGGTGACAGTGTGGCTGCGCGGTTATGGGCTGGAGGACGCCCCGCGCCCACGCCGCCCGGCGCGGCGGGCCGGAACCTGAGCGCAGGGGCAAAAAAAAAGACCGCCGGAACACGGCGGTCTTCGGAATGGCGGCCGGTGGCACCGGCCTCAGCGCGGGCTCACTTGCTGCCCGGCACCTTGCCTTCCACGCCCTTGACGTAGTACTTCACGCCACCGAGGAAGGCGTCGTCGCCCACCACGTCCTTGGCCAGCACTTCCTTGCCGGTGTTGTCGACGATCGGGCCCTTCCAGATCACGAAGCTGCCGTCCTTCAGGCCTTCCTTGACCTTGGCGACCTTGTCCTTGACCTCGGCCGGCACGTCGTCGGCGATGGAGACCAGGTCCACCATGCCTTCCTTGACGCCCCACCAGGTCTGCTCGGTCTTCCAGGTGCCGGCCAGCATGTCCTTGGCGGCCTTCACGTAGTACGGCGTCCAGTTGATGATGGACGAGGCCAGGTGGGCCTTGGGACCATAGGACTTCATGTCGCTGTCCCAGCCGAAGGCGCGCTTGCCCTTCTCTTCCGCGGTCTTCAGCACGGCGGGCGAGTCGGTGTTCTGCATCAGGATGTCGGCGCCGCCGTTGATCAGGGCGGTGGCGGCTTCGGTTTCCTTGGGCGGATCGAACCACTGGTTGACCCAGACCACCTTGGTCTTGATCTTGGGGTTCACGCTCTGGGCGCCCAGGGTGAAGCTGTCGATGTTGCGGATCACCTCGGGAATGGGCACCGAGCCGACCACGCCCAGGACGTTGGTCTTGGTCATCGAGCCGGCGATCACGCCCGCCAGGTAGGCACCTTCGTAGGTGCGGGCGTCGTAGGTGCGCAGGTTGTCGGCGGTCTTGTAGCCGGTGGCGTGCTCGAACTTGACGTCCTTGTGGTCGGCCGCGACCTTCAGCATCGGCTCCATGTAGCCGAACGAGGTGCCGAAGATGATCTTGTTGCCCTGAGCAGCCAGATCGTTGAACACGCGCTCGGCGTCAGCGCCTTCGGGCACGTTCTCGACGAAGGTCGTCTGGACCTTGTCGCCCAGCTCGGCTTCCAGGGCCTTGCGGGCGCTGTCGTGGGCAAAGGTCCAGCCACCGTCACCGACCGGGCCGATGTAGGTGAAGGCCATCTTCAGGGGCTCGGGCTTGGCGGCCACCGAGGCGGCGGAAGCCGGCTCGGCCGGCGCGGGCGCGGCCTCTTCCTTCTTGCCGCAGCCCACCAGGGCGGCGGTGGCGGCCAGCGTGGTCCAGCCGGCCAGTTTCAGCAGGTGGCGCTTCGAGGTCACGTCGTGATTCATGAAATCTCCATGGAGGAACAGCGAAATGATCAGGGCCTCAATGCCCTGGGGTGAAAGGTTTGCCCAGCGAGGCGGGCATGTTGACCCGGATCCAGGTCGGGTTGCGCGAGATCAGCACCAGCACCACGATGGTGGCGAGGTAGGGCAGCATGCTCAGCCACTGGCTGGGCACCTGCACGCCTTCGCCCTGCAGGTAGAACTGCAGCATGGTGACGCCGCCGAACAGGTAGGCGCCCACCAGCACGCGGGCCGGCCGCCAGGTGGCGAAGGTGGTCAGGGCCAGCGCGATCCAGCCGCGGCCCGAGACCATGCCCTCCACCCACAACGGGGTGTAGATGACCGACAGGTAGGCGCCGGCCACACCGCACAGCGCCCCGCCCACCATCACCGCCAGCAGGCGGATGCGGCGCACCGGGTAGCCCAGCGCATGGGCCGACTCGGGCGACTCACCCACGGCCCGCAGGATCAGCCCGGCGCGAGAGCGGTAGAGGAACCAGCCCAGGAAGATGGCCAGCGCGATGGTCAGGTAGACCAGCGGATGGTGGCGGAACAGGGCCGGGCCGATGAAGGGGATGTCGCTCAGACCGGGGATGTGCACCTTCAGCCGCTCGCTCAGCCGGGCCTGGGTGAAGCCGGTGCCCACGAAGGCCGAGAAGCCGGTGCCGAACATGCTCAGCGCCAGGCCGGTGGCGTACTGGTTGGTGTTCAGCCAGATCACCAGCATGCCGAAAATGGCGGCCAGCAACGCCCCCGCGCCCGCCCCGGCGGCAAAGGCCGCCACGTCCGAGCCGGTGTGCACCGCAGTGGCAAAGCCAGCGATGGCGGCCACCAGCATCAGGCCTTCGGCCCCGAGATTGATGATGCCCGAGCGCTCGTTGATCAACAGGCCCAGGCCCGCCAGGGCCAGGGCGGTGCCGGCGTTCAGCGTGGCGGCCAGCAGCAAAGCCAGTTCGTTCATGCCCGGTCCCCCGACACGCGCCGGATGCGGTAGTTGATGAGGGTGTCGCAGGCCAGCAGCGCGAACAGCAGCAGGCCCTGGAACACGCCGGTCAGCGCCTTGGGCATGCCCAGGCGGCTCTGCGCCAGTTCACCACCGATGTAGAACATGCTCATCAGGATGGAAGAGAAGACGATGCCCACCGGGTGCAGACGACCGACGTAGGCCACGATGATGGCCGCGAAGCCATAGCCGACCGGCACATAGGGCGTGAGCTGGCCCAACGGCCCGGCCGCTTCCAGCGCGCCGGCCAAGCCGGCCATGCCGCCGGAGATCAGCAGCGCGGTCCACAGCGCCGCGCTGGACGAAAAGCCGGCATAGCGGGCCGCGGCCGGCGCCAACCCACCGACCTGGAGCGCGAAGCCGCGCCGGGTGCGGAACAGCAGCACCCAGGTGGCGGCCACCGCCACCAGCGCCACCAGCAGGCCGATGTTGGCGCGCAGGCCATCCACCAGGCGCGGGATCTTGGTGCTGGCGGCAAAGACCACCGTCTGCGGGAAGTTGTAGCCGTCCGGGTCCTTCCAGGGGCCATAGACCAGCCAGTTGAGCACCTGCACCGCCACGTAGACGAGCATCAGGGTCACCAGGATCTCGCTGGCGTTGAACTTGTCGCGCAGCCAGGCCGCGATGGCCGCCCAGAACATGCCGCCCAGCACGCCGGCCAGCAGGATGGGCACGATGATCCAGCGCGAGGTGTCGGGCCCGGCCTGCATGGCCACCCAGCCCCCGGCCAGCGCACCCAGCACGTACTGGCCTTCGGCCCCGATGTTCCAGACATTGGAGCGAAAGCACACCGCCAGGCCCAGGCCGATCAGCACCAGGGGCACGGCCTTCACGCTCAGCTCGGAGAGCGCGTAGGCGCTCTTGAGCGGCTCGACGAAGAAGGCCTGCAGGCCCTTGGCCGGGTCCTTGCCCAGGGCCCAGAAGAGAAACACCCCGATCACCACGGTGATGGCCAGCGCCAGCACCGGCGAGGCCAGGGACATCCATTTCGACGGCTGCGGCCGCGCTTCAAGCTTCAGCATGGCTGCCTTCCCACAGACCCGACATCCATTCGCCGATCATTTCGCGTGTGGCGTCCGCGGTGGCCACCGAGGGCGACAGCCGCCCCTGCGCGATGACCACCAGCCGGTCACTGATTTCAAAGAGTTCGTCCAGTTCCTCGCTGACCACCAGCAGGGCGCAGCCCGCATCGCGCAAGGCCAGCAGCTCGCCGCGGATCTGCGCCGCGGCGCCCACGTCCACGCCCCAGGTGGGCTGCGAGATGATCAGCAGCTTGGGGCGGGCGTCGATCTCGCGCCCGACGATGAATTTCTGCAGGTTGCCGCCGGACAGCGAACGCGCCACCGCATCCGGGCCGCCAGCCTTCACATTGAAGCGGGCGATCAGATCGGCCGCCATCTGGCGCGTGGCGGCCAGGTTCAGCCAACCTCCGGCCCCCACCGCCTCCTTGCGGGTCAGCAAGGTGTTCTGGGCCAGCGACAGCGTGGGCACGGCACCGCGCCCCAGCCGCTCCTCCGGCACGAAGTGCAGGCCTTGTGCCCGGCGCGCGCCCGGCGACACCGCCGAAATGTCTCGGCCGAACAGGCTGACCGAGCCGGCGGGCGCGCGGCGGTCCTCGCCGGAGAGCGCCGCCATCAACTCCTGCTGGCCGTTGCCGGACACGCCGGCCACGCCGACGATCTCGCCAGCCCGCACGTCCAGGCCGATCTGCTTGAGCGAGACACCAAAAGGATCGAGCTGCTGCAGCGACAGGTTCTTGACTGACAGCACCACATCACCCGCCTTGGAAGGGCGATGGGTCAGGGCCGGCGGCTCGGCGCCGATCATCAGGCGCGAGAGACTGGCATTGGTTTCCTGCGTGGGATCGACCTCGCCGGTCACCTTGCCGCCGCGCAGCACCGTGCAGTGGTGGCAGAGGTTGCGGATCTCGTCGAGCTTGTGGCTGATGTAGAGGATGGAACAGCCCTCGTCGCTGAGCTTGCGCAGCGTGACGAAGAGCTTCTCGACCGCCTGCGGCGTCAGCACCGAGGTCGGCTCGTCCAGGATGAGCAGCTGCGGGTTCGTCAACAGCGCCCGCACGATCTCGACCCGCTGGCGCTCGCCCACACTGAGCGTGTGCACCGGCCGCAGCGGGTCCACCTCCAGGCCATAGCCGGCGGCGACCTGGCGGATGCGCTCGGTCACTTCGGTCAGTGGCAGGCTCTTGTCCAGGCCCAGCCAGACGTTTTCGGCGGCCGTCAGCGTGTCGAACAGCGAGAAGTGCTGGTAGACCATGCTGATGCCCAGGGCGCGCGCCTGGGCCGGACTGGCCACCTCGACCTGCTTGCCGTTCCAGATCATCTCGCCTTCGTCCGGCTGGACGGCGCCGTAGATGATCTTCATCAGGGTGGACTTGCCCGCGCCGTTCTCGCCCAGCACCGCGTGGATCTGGCCTGGCGCCACCTTCAGATGGATGTCGTCATTGGCACGAACCGCAGGGTACTGCTTGGAAATGCCGGAGAGTTCGAGTCGGAGCATGTCGAGGAAGGAGCAAGTCCGGGACATTGTGCCCTCCAGGCCCGACGGTGTGTCAGGCCCGGAGGGGGGCGGGGCTGGCGGCCTGCGCCGCCGGCCCCGGGGACGGTCAGAAGTGGTATTCCGCCCGGATCATCGGGGTCTTGGCGAAGGCGCCGTCACCCGCCGCACCCTTGTACGAGTTGCCGAACTTGTTCTTCCAGTACTGGTACTCGAAGCCAACCTTGAACTTCTTGGGCGTGTTCCACAGCGTGCCCACGTCGTACATCAGCTGCATGTCGATGTTGGTTTCCGGCGCGGTGGAGCCACCGAACTCGTTCTTGCCCTTGCCGGCGATGAAGTTGGCAAAGCCCTCGAAGGAGATCGGCAGGCCCACCGGCACCGGGATGGCCCAGGCGGCCGTCAGCATCGGGTGCGCGTCGTAGCTGTAGCGCGGGGTGCTGGTGCCGGTGAACTCGTTGGTCGGCGCATTGCTTTCCCACAGTTGCAGCAGGCTCACATTCAGGAAGCCCGGCACATCGAACATGACGGTGGGACCGGCCACCAGCATGCGCTTCTTGGAGTTGTAGCCAGCGTCATCCTTGACGTTCCAGTCGAAGCCGGCGGTCAGGCCCAGGTTGCGCACCACGCCCGGGTAGGACAGGTTGGCACCGGTCACCTTGGACAGGTCCAGCGTGTGGCGATAGACCACATAGGCTTCCTGGGCGCCGTTGTTCGAGCCGGGCGAGGCCGGGTCGCTCTTGTCCGACATCAGCAGGTCGACGTTGAAGAAGTTCGTGCCGTAGCTGTAGCCGCTGACGTGGGTCAGGTTGAAGATGTTCTTGTGGATCTCGGTGCTGCCGAAGGGCTCGGCGAACTTGCTGCCGTAGCGGTAGCCGATGGAGGTGTCGCTCCAGTCGGCAGCCTGGGAGGCCATCGAGAGCGCCGCCAGAGAAGCGGCCAAGGCGATACGGGAAAGAGACTGCATGGAAATCGTCCTATCGTCGTTGTGAGTGAAGGGAGGGAGGGTGAAGATCAGCACGGGTAACAAAGCGCAAAATTCATACCATCCTCATACCTTTGCAGGTATGGGTGCCGGCCGCTGCCAGCGGGCCTGGCCGGCGACATAGGCTGCCGACAGATTCCTCTCGTCGGCCAAGGTCATCCAGGCGAACACGCGCGCGTGCAGGCTCTGCGCAGGCAGCGGCGCCACCTGGCCCGTGGCCACCGCATCTCGGTGGGCGGCCACCGGGCCGCTGGCCCAGTCCCAGACGCACAGGTCAGCCAGCCGCCCCGGCTCCAGTGCACCCAGTTCGTGCGCCAGGCCCAGGGCTTGTGCCGCGCCCAGCGTGGCGGCGTGCAGGCCGGCCCAGGCGGTCATGCGGGTGCCCCGCAGGGCCTGGACCTTGTAGGCCTCGGCCAGCGTGCGCAGCATCGACAGGCTGGTGCCGCCGCCCACATCCGTGGCCATCGACACGCCATGGCCCACCGCACGCGCCTCGGCCCAGTTGAACAGGCCGCTGCCCAGGAAGAGGTTGCTGCTGGGGCAGAAGGCGATGTGGGCCCCGGTGTCGCGCAGCAGCGCCCGGTCGGCGTCGTCCAGCCAGATGCCGTGGGCCAGCACCGAACGCTCGTTGAGCAGGCCATGCTGGTGGTAGACGTCCAGGTAGCTGCGCGCCTGGGGGAACAGCTCCTGCACCCAGCGCACTTCGTCGAGGTTCTCGGCCACATGGGTCTGCATGTACAGGCCTTCGTGGCGCTGCAGCAGGCCACCGGCCATGGCCAACTGCTCGGGCGTGCTGGTGACGGCAAAGCGCACCGTCACCGCAAAGGCGTTGCGGCCCTGGCCATGCCAGCGGGCGATCTGCGCCTCGCAGTCGCGCTGGGCGCCTGCCACGTCGTCGCGCAGGCCCGCAGGGGCGTGGCGGTCCATCAGCACCTTGCCGGTGATGATGCGCATGCCGCGGACCGAGGCCGCCTCGAACAGCGCGTCGGCAGAGACGGCATGCACGGTGGGGAAGACCACGGCCGAAGTGGTGCCGTGGGCCAGCAGTGCATCCAGGAACAGCTCGGCGCCGACACGCGCCACCGCCGGGTCGGCAAAGCGCTGCTCGGCCGGGAAGGTGTAGGTCTGCAGCCAGTCCAGCAGCGTGGTCCCGAAGCTGGCGATGACGTCCAGCTGCGGGCAGTGCACATGGGTGTCGACGAAGCCCGGCAGGATGAGCTGGCCACGGCGGTCTTCGCGCGGCCAGTCCTCGCCCGGCGCCTCGGCCTGGACGGCGACGATGCGACCGTCCTCGACCAACAGCCAATGGTCCGGACGGAAGCGCACGGCCGGGCTGTCCACATCGCCCAGGTCCGGCAGGCCGGTGAAGTCCAGCAGATCACCGCGCAGGGCCAACCGGGTCATGCCTGCACTCCTTCGTGGCTGCGCCGGATGGCGTCGGCGCCTCGCGCCGCGGGGGCCTTGCCGGTCAGGGTGCGGGCGGTGTCGCGCACCTGCTCGCGCAGCCAGCGCTGGGCCGAGGACGCATGGGTGCGGTCGTGCCAGAGCTGGTAGTAGGCCATGGCCGGGAAAGCCACCGGGCAGCGCACGATGCGGACCGGGAAGCGATCGAGCTGACGCTCGCAGAACTGGCGGCCGGTGGTCAGCACCAGCCGGGTCTGCGCCACCATCAGCGGCGCCAGGCTGAAGTGCGAGCAGCGCACGGCGATGCGCCGCTCCAGCCCCTGCAGGGCCAGGAAGTCGTCGATCACGCCGCGGGCGCCCGGGTGCATCGGCGTCGGCGCGATGTGGTCGCTGTCCAGGTAGCGCGCGGCCGTCCACTGGCGTGGGTTCTTCACGGCGGGATGGTCCGCGCCCACCAGGCAGACCACCTCATCGGTCATCAGCCGGCCCAGGTGCAGCTCCTCCGGCGGCTGCAGCCAGTTGCCCACCACCAGGTCCACCTCGCCGGCCGCCAGCTTGCGCCGGTAGTCGGAGTCGGCTGAGAGGGGGTGCAGCGCCACCTTCAGCCCCGGCGCCAGGGTCCGCAGGCGCGTCACCAGGTCCGGCAGGAAGGAGGGGTTCAGGTAATCGGTGGCCGCGATGTTGACCTGCCCTTCGGCCTGCGCCGGCTCGAAATCGCGCCCCACGCGGGCCGGGCCGAACAGGGTGTCGGCCTCCTGCAGCAGGCGCTCGGCCGGCCCCAGCAGCCCCAAAGCGGCCTCGGTCGGCACCAAGCCGGTGCCAGCTCGCACCAAAAGCATGTCACCGGTCAGCGCACGCAGGCGCTTCAGCTGGGCGCTGATCTGGGGTTGCGTGCTGCCCAGGCGCAGGGCAGCCCGCGACACGCTGCGTTCGGTGATCACGGTATGGAGGACCTTCACGAGATGGAGGTCGATGTTGGCAAAGGACAGCACCGATGGCATACGGCATGGCATATGCAACTCATGGGCCAGCCCGTATTCTCGCGGAGCCGGAAGCGAGTAACTTCCGTGCATCCCCGGCTTTGTCTGCCACCGAGTTCCCATGCCTGCACCCACGCCCATCCGCTTTCTGTTCCGAGGCCAGCCCGTGGAGGTGCCCACCGACACGCCCACCCGCACCGTGCTGCAGTGGCTGCGTGAAGACCGCCAGGCCTGCGGCACCAAGGAAGGCTGCGCCGAAGGCGACTGCGGCGCCTGCACCGTGCTGGTCGCCGAGCTGGCCGAGGCCCTGCCATCCGCCAGCCAGGCCGTCCTCAGTGCCGGCGTGGCCCTGCGCCCAGTGAATGCCTGCATCCGCTTCCTGCCTTCGCTGCACGGCAAGGCCCTGCTGACCGTGGAGGACCTGGCCGACGGCAGCCCGGCCGCCCCCGGCCCGCTGCACCCGGCCCAGCAGGCCCTGCTGGACTGCCACGGCGCGCAGTGTGGCTTCTGCACCCCCGGCTTCGTGATGACGCTGGCCGCGGTCCACGAGGCCCATCAGGCGCACCAGGACCGGGATCCAACCGCCTGTGCGCCCAACCGTGGTGCACTGGCAGACGCCCTGTCCGGCAACCTGTGCCGTTGCACCGGCTACCGGCCCATCCTGGATGCCGCCCAGCAGATGCTGGCGCAGACCGGCCCGCGCCTGCCACTGGCGGGCCTGCGCGACCAGTTGCTGGCCCTGCAGGCCGCACCAGCGCCCTCGGTGGACGGCTGCGTGCACGCCCCACGCGACCTGGCCACGCTGGCCCGGCTGCGGGCTGACAAGCCCGAGGCCCGGCTGGTGGCCGGCGCCACCGACGTCGGCCTGTGGGTGACCAAGCAGATGCGCCCGCTGGGCGAGCTGATCTTCCTGGGCGACGTGGCGGAGCTGCGCCACATCGAGGCCACGGCCACCGCCCTGCGCATCGGCGCGGCGGTGACTCTGGAAGATGCCTGGGCCGCCCTGGTCGCCCGCTGGCCGGCCCTGCACGAGATGCACCGCCGCTTCGCCGGCCCCCCGGTGCGCCACGCAGGCACGCTGGTGGGCAACCTGGCCAATGGCTCGCCCATCGGTGACGGGCCACCGGTGCTGATCGCCCTGGGCGCCGAACTGTGGCTGCGCCGCGGCGAAGTCCAACGCCGCCTGCCGCTGCAGGACTTCTACCTGGACTACATGAAGAACGCGCTGCAGCCCGGCGAGTTCGTCGAGGCGGTGGAAGTGCCGCTGCAAACCCTGGGCGCCGGCTGGCTCACCCAGGCCCACAAGATCTCCAAGCGCCTGGACTGCGACATCTCGGCCGTCAGCGCCGGCTTTGCCCTGCGCCTGGACGGTGATCGCGTGGCCGAGGCCCGCCTGGCCTACGGCGGCCTGGCGGCCACGGTGCGCCGGGCGAGCGGTGCCGAGGCCGCCCTGATCGGCCAGCCCTGGACCGAGGCCGCGCTGCGCGCCGCCCAGGCCGCGCTGGCCCGCGACTACACCCCGCTGACCGATCTGCGGGCCAGCGCCGACTACCGGCGCGCCACCGCCGCCGCCCTGCTGGAACGGCTGTGGCTGAGCACCCGCCCGCACGAGCCCGTCCCCCTCGAACAACTGCGCGTGGACCTGCGCACGCCGGCCTGAAGGAGCGCCCCATGGACCTGAAGGACCTGCCCCCCTCCCCCGCCGCCGCGGACGCCACTCCGGTGGTGGGCGCCCCGCTGCCGCACGAATCGGCCCGCCTGCATGTGACCGGGCGGGCCGCCTACACCGACGACCTGCCCGAACCGGCCGGCACCCTGCACGCCGCCCTGGGCCTGTCGCCGCTGGCCCACGGCCGCATCGAAGGCCTGGACCTGGCCCGGCTGACCGCCCTGCCCGGCGTGGTGGCGGTGTTCACTGCCGCCGACATCCCGGGCGAGAACAACGTCGGCCCCATCGTGCACGACGACACCATCCTGGCCCGCGACACGGTGAGCTACCTGGGCCAGCCGGTGTTCGCGGTGATCGCCCGCACGCGGGACGCCGCCCGCCGCGCCGCCGCCCTGGCCAAGGAGGTGCTGCAGCTCAGCCCGCTGCCGGCCCAGCTGGACCTGCGGGCCGCCCACGCCGCCGGCCAGCATGTGGTGCCGTCGATGCACCTGAGCCGCAGCAGCCACCCCGGTGGCGTGGCGGGGGCCATCGCCGCTGCGCCCCACCGGCTGCAGGGCCGCTTCAGTCTGGGCGGGCAGGAGCAGTTCTACCTGGAAGGCCAGATCAGCCTGGCCGTGCCGCAGGACGACGGCGGCCTGAAGGTGTTCTGCAGCACCCAGCACCCCAGCGAGATGCAGGCCCTGATCGCCCACGCCCTGCACCTGGGCAACCACGCGGTTCAGGTGGAATGCCGCCGCATGGGGGGCGGCTTCGGCGGCAAGGAATCGCAGTCGGCCCTGTTCGCCTGCGTGGCCGCCCTGGCCGCCCGTCACCTGGGCCGGCCGGTCAAGCTGCGGCTGGACCGGGACGACGATTTCCTGATCACCGGCCGGCGCCATGGCTTCGAGTTCGACTGGGACGTCGGCTTCGACGAGGCCGGCCGGGTGCTGGGCGTGGAGGTGACGATGCTGGGCCAGGCCGGCCACTCGGCCGACCTCTCGCCACCGGTGCTCACCCGCGCCATCTGCCATTTCGACAACGCCTACTGGCTGCCCGACGTGGCCATCCACGGCCACCTGCCGCGCACCCACACCCAGAGCAACACCGCCTTCCGCGGCTTCGGCGGCCCGCAGGGCGCACTGGCCATCGAAGTCATCCTGGACGACATCGCCCGCCACCTGGGCCAGGACCCCTTCGCGGTGCGCCAGGCCAACTGGTACGGCACGGCCGAGGACGGACACAACCGCCACATCACGCCCTACCTGCAGGTGGTCGAGGACAACATCATCGACCCGCTGACCCAGGCGCTGGCCCGGGACGCCCGCTACGCCGAACGGCGCGCCGCCGTGCAGGCCTTCAATGTCGGCAGCCCCTGGCTGAAGAAGGGCCTGGCCCTGTCGCCGGTGAAGTTCGGCATCTCCTTCAACGTCAACCACTTCAACCAGGCCGGGGCGCTGGTGCATGTCTACCTGGACGGCACGGTGCTGGTGAACCATGGCGGCACCGAGATGGGCCAGGGCCTGAACACCAAGGTCGCCCAGGTCGTCGCCCATGAGCTGGGCCTGCCGCTGGCCCAGGTGCGGGTGAGCGCCACCGACACCAGCAAGGTGGCCAACACCTCGGCCACCGCGGCCTCCACCGGCGCGGACCTGAACGGCAAGGCCGCCCAGGACGCCGCCCGCCAGGTGTGGGCCCGGCTGGCCGGCGTGGCGGCCCAGGCCTGGGGCGTGGAGCCCGACACCGTGCGCTTTGCCGCCGGGCAGGTGCTGGGGCCGGAGGGGCAGCAGATGGCCTTTGGTGCCCTGGTGCAGCAGGCCTATGTGGCCCGGGTGCAGCTGTGGTCGGACGGCTACTACGCCACGCCCGGCCTGCACTGGGACCGCGAGACGCTGACCGGCAAGCCCTTCTTCTACTTCGCCTATGGCGCGGCCGTCGCCGAGGTGCTGCTGGACACCCTGACCGGCGAGTGGAAGCTGCTGCAAGCCGACCTGCTGCACGACGTGGGCCAGTCGCTCAACCCGGCGCTGGACATCGGCCAGGTGGAAGGCGGCTTCGTGCAGGGCATGGGCTGGCTGACCAGCGAAGAGCTTGTCTGGCACCCGCAGAGCGGCAAGCTGCTGACCCACGCACCGTCCACCTACAAGATCCCGACCGCCAACGACGTGCCGGAGGCCTTCACGACGCGGCTGTTTGAGAACGCCAACGTGGCCGACAGCATCCACCGCAGCAAGGCGGTGGGCGAGCCGCCGCTGCTGCTGGGCTTCTCGGTCTTCCTGGCCCTGCGTGATGCGGTGGCCGCCTGCGGCCAGCCCGGCTGCCTGCCGCCGCTGCGCGCCCCGGCCACGCCCGAAGCGCTGCTGGCGGCCATCCAGGCGGTGCGCCAAGCCAGTTGAGCCCGCTCGCCGCCTCCGCCCGATGCCCCGCATGAGCGCGCACGACACCCGCGACCCGGACGCCGCCACGGCCCGCACCGCGCTGGCCAGCGGCCAGCCTACGCTGCTGGTGGAAGTGGTGTCGGCCCGGGGTTCCGTGCCCCGCGGCGTGGGCACCCGGATGCTCGTGGGGGCCGAGGGGGTGCGCGGCACCATCGGTGGCGGCCACCTGGAGTGGCAGGTGCTGCAACGGGCGCAGGCGCTGCTGGCCCAGGGCGGCGCGCCAGCCGCCGGATGGCCGCTGGACTGGCCCGTGGCCCTGGGCCCCAGCCTGGGCCAGTGCTGTGGCGGCGCCCTGACCCTGCGCCTTTCCCCCCTGGATGCCGCGGCGGTGGCGGCCTGGACGGATCCCCCCGTCCGGCTGCGCTTGCAGCTGCACGGCGCCGGCCACGTGGGCCGCGCCATCGTCCACCTGCTGGCCGACCTGCCCTGCGAGGTGCTGTGGGTGGACGAGCGCGATAAAGAATTTCCGTCCGAACCTTCTCCGCCCCACATCGCACGCCTGGTCAGCGAACAAGCCGAGGCCGAGGTGGCGCTGGGCCGGCCCGGCGACGCCTACCTGGTGCTCACCCACCGCCACGACCTGGACCTGCGCATCGTCGAGGCCATCCTGCGGCGCGGCGACTTCGGCTTCTGCGGCCTGATCGGCTCGGCCACCAAGCGGGCCCGTTTTGAGCACCGGCTGCGGGAACGCGGCATTCCGGCGAGCAGCCTGTCCCGCCTGACCTCGCCGATCGGCCTGCCCGGCCTCAGCGGCAAGGAGCCGGCAGTGATCGCGCTTTCGGTGGTCGCCCAACTCCTTCAGCGGACTTCAGGATAGGGGAGGACAAGCCCGGACGGAGGTGCAACAATCCTCGCCAGTCAAGTTAAGACATAAAAAGGTTGCATATGGACTGGAGTACCGGGTTCGCGGGCCTGCTGGTCGGCACCATCGTCGGCATCACGGGTGTCGGCGGGGGTGCCCTCATGACGCCCATCCTGGTGCTGGTCTTCGGCGTCTCGCCGCAGACGGCCGTGGGCACCGATCTGCTGTACGCCTCCATCACCAAGATGTTCGGCACGGTGGTGCACCACAACCACGGCACCGTGGACTGGGGTGTGGTCAAGCGCCTGGCCCTGGGCAGCCTGCCTGCGGCCGCACTCACCCTGGTCTGGATGAACCTGACCCAGACCCACCAGATCAAGAGCGGCTTCATCATCACGTCGGTGGGCATCGCCCTGATGATCACGGCCCTGGGCATGCTGGGCAAGGACTGGCTGCACGCCATGGGCCGCAAGCTCCGCGTCGGCGACGTCGAGAAGTTCAAGTCGGCACAACCCGTGCTGACCGTGCTGGCCGGCGCCCTGCTGGGTGTGCTGGTGACGCTGACCTCGATCGGCGCGGGCGCCCTGGGCACCGTGATGCTGGTCTACCTGTACCCGCTGCGCCTGAACGCCAGCAAGCTGGTGGGCACCGACCTGGCCCACGCCATTCCGCTGGCGCTGATCGCGGGTCTGGGCCACCTCAGTCTGGGCAACGTCAACTACAGCCTGCTGTTCAATCTGCTGGCCGGCTCCATCCCCGGCATTCTGCTGGGCTCGCTGATCAGCACCCGCGCTCCGATGACGGTGATCCGCTATGCGATCGCCCTGGTGCTGGGTGCGGTCTCGATCAAGATGCTGTCGCTCTGACGACCCGGCCCGCGGGCCGCAAAAGGAAGAACGGGGGCCGAGGCCCCCGTTCAACGTCTCCCCGTCCGGGATCGAGCCCGGCTTCTCTCCCTCAATCCCCCACGGCGATGCGCCGCAGCGCCGGCAGATCCAGGATCTGCACGGTGTAGCCGGCCACCGTGATCACATCGCGGCTGGAGAAGCTGCGCATGAGCCGGGACAGCGTTTCCGGCGTGATGGCCAGCTGAGAGGCAATGTCGCGCTTGCGCACCGGCAACTGCACCACGGCGGTGGTGATCTCCTCGCCCGCCGGTTCGCATTGCTGCAGCAGCCAGGCCGCCAGCCGGGCCGGCGCGTCCTTGTGCATCAGTTCGTGGGTGTTCTGCGCCAGGCCGCGCACCTCGCGGGCGAGCAGGGTCACCAGGGGCCGCCACAGGCTGGGGTGACGGTCCACCACCTCGCACAAGGCATCCCGAGGCAGTTCCAGCACCCGCGCCGCACTCAGGGCCCGCGCATCCAGGGCATGGGGCTCCTGCAACCAGGCGGCGCTCAGATCGAGCCAGGCCGGCGCATGCAGATGGCGCTCGGTGCGGAAGCTGCCTCCCGCCCCGTGGCTGCCCAGGGCCACATCGCCCTCAAGCACCGCCAGCAGGCCATGCGCTGCCTCGCCGGCCGCGAAAACGAGGCCGCCGGGCTGGAAGGAGAGCACCCGCGTGATGGCGCCCAGGGCCGCGCTCTCGGCCGCACGCACGGGCGCGGCAAACAGCCGCTCCCAGGCGCCGACATCGGGCATCGCGTCCTTGGGTAGGCCACGTCCCGCCGCGGCGGGACGCACAGGAAGACGCAGCCTCACGGCCACGGCTCGCTCGGGCACAAGGCCCTGCTCTGGAGTCAGGATCGTGGGAGGAGTCATTCTCTTTCCGCCCTGGGCGGCTATGGGTCTTTTCCGAATGACTGTCACTGTCTCGCACGCCCTCCCCAGGGGGGTTGCGCCAGATCAAGCGCCGAGAAATGCTCCACAGCGTCGATTCAGGCGCTTTGATCCAGAGGGTAAACCCTTAAGTTGTTTTGCCTAAGTAGCAGCGATCATCTCGCCTTCGCGAATTTCGCGGATACCCCCCCTCGTTCTTTGCCCCTGAGCAGCATCCCATGTCCGACGCTTCCCGCATCCTGAACTCCACCCTGCGCAGCAAGATCATGTCCGCCGACGAGGCCGCCGCCCTCATCGGGCACGGCGACAACGTCGGCATGAGCGGCTTCACCGGCGCGGGCTATCCCAAGGTGGTGCCCGCCGCGCTGGCCCGCCGCATCGACGCCGCCCACGCCGCCGGTCAGGAATTCCGCGTCGGCGTCTGGACAGGCGCGTCCACCGCCCCCGAGCTGGACGGCGCACTGGCCCGGGCCAATGGCGTCGAGCTGCGCATGCCCTACCAGTCCGACCCCGCCTGCCGCGCCCGCATCAATGCCGGCGAGATGGAGTACCTGGACATCCACCTGTCCCATGTGGCGCAGTTCGTCTGGTTCGGCTTCTTCGGCCCGCTGAACGTGGCCGTGGTGGAGGTCTCGGGCATCCTGGAAGACGGACGGCTGATTCCCTCGTCCTCGATCGGCAACAACAAGACCTGGCTGGACCAGGCCGACAGGATCATCCTGGAGGTCAACAGCTGGCAGAGCCCCAAGCTGGAGGGGATGCACGACATCTACTACGGCACCCAGCTGCCGCCGCACCGCCAGCCCATCCCCCTGGTGCACCCGAACGACCGCATCGGCGAGGCCTACCTGCGGGTCGATCCGGCCAAGGTCGTCGCGGTGGTGGAGACCCACCACCCGGACCGCAACAGCGCCTTCACGCCGCCGGACGACGCCTCGCGCCAGATCGCCGGCCACATCATCGAGTTCCTGCAGAGCGAGGTGAAGCGCGGCCGCCTGCCGGCCAACCTGCTGCCGCTGCAGTCGGGCGTGGGCAACATCGCCAACGCGGTGATGGCCGGCCTGCTGGACAGCCCCTTCGAGAACCTCACCGCCTACACCGAGGTGCTGCAGGACGGCATGCTGGAGCTGCTGAAGTCCGGCAAGATGACCACCGCCTCGGCCACCGCCTTCTCGCTGAGCCCGGCCGCGCTGGAAGAACTGACCGCCAACCTGGACCAGTTCCGCGAGCGCATCGTGCTGCGCCCGCAGGAGATCAGCAACCACCCCGAGCTGGTGCGCCGCCTGGGCATCATCGCGATGAACGGCATGATCGAGGCCGACATCTACGGCAACGTCAATTCCACCCACGTGATGGGCAGTTCGATCATGAACGGCATCGGCGGCTCGGGCGACTTTGCCCGCAACGCCTACCTGTCGATCTTCATGACGCCCTCCACCGCCAAGGACGGCAAGATCTCCTGCATCGTGCCGATGGCCAGCCACGTGGACCACACCGAACACGATGTGCAGGTCATCGTCACCGAACAGGGCCTGGCCGACCTGCGCGGCCTGTCGCCGCGCCAGCGCGCCCAGGTGGTGATCGACCAGTGCGCCCACCCGGACTTCCGCCCGGCCCTGCACGACTACTTCAACCGCGCGATGGAAAGTGGCGGCGGGCGCCACACCCCGCACCTGCTGCAGGAAGCCCTGAGCTGGCACCTGCGCTACACCCAGACCGGCACGATGCGCTGAGGCGCACCCGCGTCCCCGCCCCTCAGAACAGGCGGAAAGCCGCGATCGCCACCAGGGTCGGGGGCGTGGCGGCCAGCAGCAGCGCCACCGGCTGGATGGCCTGCTGCGAGAAGCTGCCCTTGAGCACCGCAGCGCCGGCCGGGTTGGGGGCGTTGGCGATCAGGGTCAGCCCCCCGCCCGTCACCGCGCCGCTGACCAGCGCGATCTTGAACTCCTGGCTCAGGCCGGGCACCAGCGAGCCCAGGTAAGTCAGCGCAGCGTTGTCGGTCACCGCGGTCAGCGCCGTGGCGCCGAAGTACACCGCGTTGGCATCCATGGTCATCAGCAGCGGCTGCAGCCACCACTGCTGCAGCCCCCCCAGCACCACCAGGCCGGCCAGGAAGAAGGCCACCATCAGCGCCTCGCGCAGCAGCAAGGGGTTCTGGTAGCGCTCGTAGGCGTGGGTGAAGCCCAGGAAAAACAGGAACAGGCCCATGAACACCGGCGGGTGGTGCGAGAAGGCCGCCACACCGGCCAGGAAGGCCACGTGCACCGTCATCACCGGCCAGGGCACCATCTCGCCCAGGGCCGAGGCCTTGCCCGACACCGTGGCCAGCTCGCGCCGGAACAGCAGGGTCAGCACCGCGGCATTGACCACCACCGCCAGCGCGGCCCGGTCGCCGATGTGCTCGATCATGAAGGCCAGGTCCCAGTTCCAGGCCTCGGCCACCATCAGCACCGGCGGCGCGGCAAAGTTGGTCAGCGTGCCACCGATGGAGACGTTGACAAAGAGCACGCCCAGCGCACCGTACTTGAGCTTCTCGGACACCGGCGCCGCATAGATGCCATTGCGCAGCAGCAGGGCCGCCAGTGTCATGGCCGCCGGCTCGGTGATGAAGGAGCCCAGCAGCGGCACCAGCGACAGCGTGACAAAGAAGATGGCCGCGCTGCGCGGCACTGGCAGCAGCAGGGCCACCAGGTGCACCATGCGCGCGGCCAGTTGCAGGATCGGCCGGGTGCCCGCCATCACCATGATGGCGAACACAAACATCGGCTCGGTGAAGTTGCGCTCGTCCAGGTAGTGCACCGCCGCCTGCCTGCCCTGCGTGGCGAACATGAACACCAGCAGCACCATGGCCCAGAAGCCGAACACCACCTCGACCTCGCCCAGCAAATGCCAAATGCCGGCATGCTCGGGCTGGCGGTGGGCCAGCTTCTCGAAGAACTTGGTCGAGAAGGTGTGCAGCAGAGCGACGGCGAAGAGGCCGGCGCCCACCCACTGGATCAGGCTGGTGTCAGTCATGGGGCGCCACCATACCGCAGCTCAGACGACGAGCAGGGCGCGGAAGTCGTTGACGTTGGTCATCGTCGGCCCGGTGACCAGCAGGTCGCCCAGGGCGCCAAAGAAACCGTAGGCATCGTGCCGCTGCAGGTGCTCGGCGGCCGAGACGCCGGCCACCGCAGCGCGCGCCAGGGTGTCGGGCGTGACCCAGGCGCCGGCGTTGTCCTCCACCCCGTCGATGCCGTCGGTGTCGCCGGCCAGGGCCCAGATGCCCGGCTCGCCCTGCAGCGCCAGCGCGGTGCCGAGCAGGAACTCGGTGGCCCGCCCGCCGCGGCCCGGTGCCTGCCCGCTGCCCGGCAGCGGCAGGGTCACCGTGGTCTCGCCCCCGGAGAGGATCAGGCAGGGCCGCGCGAAGGGCTGGCCGTGCCGACGGCAGGCCCGGGCCAGCGCGGCATGCACCCGCCCCACTTCGCTCGATTCGCCCTCGATCTCGTCGGACAGCACATGCACCGCCAGGCCCTGCTGGCGGGCCAGGGCAGCGGCGGCCTCCAGGCTCTGGCGCGGCGCGGCGATCACCCGGGCCTCGGCGCGGGCAAAGCAGGCGTCGCCCGGCTTGGGCGTCTCCCAGGCGCCGCTGCGCAGGGCCTCCAGGGCAACTGCGGGCAGCACGATGCCGTGGCGGTCCAGCAGGGCCAGGGCCTCGGCGCAGGTGCTGGGGTCCGGCACGGTCGGGCCGCTGGCGATGACCGAGGGCTCGTCGCCCGGCACGTCGGAGATCAGCAGGCTGAGCACCCGGGCGGGCGCGCAGGCCGCGGCCAGCCGGCCGCCCTTGATGGCCGAGAGGTGCTTGCGCACCGTGTTCATCGCGCCGATGGGCGCGCCGCTGGCCAGCAGCGCGCGGTTGACCGCCTGCTTGTCGGCCAGGGTCAGGCCCGGCATGGGCAGGCTCAAGAGGGCCGAGCCGCCACCGGAGACCAGGCAGATCACCAGATCGCGCTCGGTCAGGCCCTGGGTCAGCGCCAGCATGCGCTCGGCCGCGCGCTGGCCTGCCGCATCGGGCACGGGGTGCGCGGCCTCCACCAGCTCCACCCGGTGCGGGTGCTCAGCCCAGCCCGGCGGGGTGTGGCCATAGCGGGTGACCACCAGCCCCGACAGCGGGGCCTCGGCCGGCCAGGCGGCCTCCAGCGCCGCCACCATGGCGCCACCGGCCTTGCCAGCACCCAGCACCAAGGTGCGTCCGCCCTCGGGCGGCGGCGGCAGGTGGGCGGCCAGCATGGCCTCGGGCCGGGCCACGCGCACGGCTTCGTCGAACAGGCTCCGCAGCAGCGCGCGGGCCTGGGCATCGGTCCAGTCAGGCATCGCGGACTCCTGCGCCGAACGGGTGGGGTTGGACGGGCCGGCGCGGGAGCCGCGCGGGAGGTGGGAGGACCACGGACAACATGACAGGACAGAACCCAGAGGTGACAATCGCCGGAAGGGCCCGGCCTTGCATCGACGATAGCAGCCGCAGCTCCTCGCCCTGCCTGATGTTGTCCCTGCTGTCCCGCCGCTGCCAGACCGGGGGAACCCTGGCGGCCACCGGCGCCCTGCTGCTGGCCCTGGCCGGCCCCGCTGCAGGCCGCCCCCTGCCCACGGACCAGACACCTCCGGTGCCGGTCGGACGGGGGGGCACCCTCCCCACCCCCTACACCCTGGCCATCCTGCCCAACACCCTGGCGGACCCGTCGGACCTGGGCCAGCACAGCTGGCGCGACCACAGCAGCGAGACCCTGGGCATCCTCTACGCCTGCCGCGCCGGCTTCCTGGACCTGGTCCACATCCGCAATGCCGCGGACTGGACGCTGCACCTGCAGGCCCGCTTCCTGCGGGCCCTCCTGCGCGGCGACCCCGGGCTGGATTTCGACGGCACGGATCGCGGCGTGCGGGTGCAGGTGACCTTCCCCACCGTGCTGACGCCGGCCGAACGCGAGACCCTGGCCCCGGCGCTGGCACTGCAACTGGCCCGGCGCTACGCCTTCTTCGTGCTGGACTGGCACGAGGTGATGACCTGGTACGGCCACAGCACCCTGCCGCTGGCCTCGGAGCGCCCCTCGGCCTTCTCGGTGGACGACACCGCCTCGCATCTGGTGGGCCTGGACCTGGCGGAACAGGCCCTGGCCGACCCGGACCGGGACCTGCTGCCCGCCCTCACCGCCCAGCTGGCGCCGCTGCTGCAGTCGCTGGACGTGCAGCCCCGCAGCCAGACCACCCTGGCGATGGAGCGGGTCAAGGGCCTGTGGTGGAACCCGCACCGGTCCTGGCCCCGCAACAGCTTCATCTCGCGCCGCTATGTCGACGCGGGCCAGCCCGAGCAGCCACTCACCCCTTGGCGGGTGCCCGGGCTGGCCGCCTGCGAGGGCAGCGTCCCGGCCCAGTGGCAGGTCGACCAATTGGACCGCCTGGCCGAAGGCCGCTTTCTCCACTGGGAACAGGCCCGCCTGCAGCCCGGCATGCCCGAGATCCTGCGGGCCAGCTTCGGCGAAGGCAGCCCGCAGGTCCGCGCCGGCACGCTGGCCCTGCCCGAGGACCTGCCCACCGTGCTGGACGAGGTCCGGTGCCGCGTGCGCGAGGAACTGGGCCCGCGGGCCGACCAACCCGACTGAGCCCCGGCCCACCAGGACACACGAAAGACACCCATGCCCTTGGACTCCCACTTGGACACGCACTTGAACGACCCCACCCTGCTGATCCGTGACGCCGACCTGGTGGTCACGGTGGACGAACAGCGCCGCGAGCTGCCCCGCGCCAGCGTGCTGGTGCGCGGCCGCGCGATCGAGGCCATCGGCCCGGCCGACAGCCTGCCGCGCGAGGCCGACGAGGTGATCGACGCCCGTGGCCACATCGTCATCCCCGGCCTGGTCAACACCCACCACCACATGTACCAGAGCCTGACGCGGGCGATTCCCGCCGCGCAGGACGCCGAACTCTTTGGTTGGCTGAAGACGCTCTACCCCATCTGGGCCGGGCTGACGCCGGAGATGGTGCGGGTGTCCACGCAGGTGGCCATGGCCGAGCTGCTGCTCTCGGGCTGCACCACCAGTTCGGACCACCTCTACCTCTACCCCAACGGCGTGCGGTTGGACGACAGCATCGAGGCGGCCGAGGCCATCGGCATGCGCTTTCACGCCGCGCGCGGCAGCATGAGCGTGGGCGAGAGCGCCGGCGGCCTGCCGCCCGACGCGCTGGTGGAGCGGGAGGACGCCATCCTGGCCGACACCCGGCGCCTGATCGAGACCTGGCATGACGCCAGCCGCTTCAGCATGCGCCGCGTGGTGGCCGCGCCCTGCTCGCCCTTCTCGGTCAGCCGCGAGCTGATGCGCGACTCGGCCGAACTGGCCCGCAGCTACGGCACCCGGCTGCACACCCACCTGGCCGAGAACGACCACGACATCGCCTACAGCCGCGAAAAGTTCGGCATGACGCCCACCGAGTACGCCGAGAGCCTGGGCTGGCTGGGCGACGACGTCTGGCATGCCCACTGCGTCAAGCTCGACGGCCACGGCATCGCCCGCTTCGCCGCCACCGGCACCGGCGTGGCCCACTGCCCCTGCAGCAACATGCGCCTGGCCTCGGGCATCGCCCCCATCCGCCGCATGCTGGACGCCGGCGTCCCGGTGGGCCTGGGCGTGGACGGCAGCGCCAGCAACGACGGCGCCCACCTGCTGGGCGAGGCCCGCCAGGCCCTGCTGCTGGCGCGGGTGGGTCGGTCACTGGAAACGGGTCCGTCGACGGGCCGCCCCGAGACGGACCGCGCCCATGAACCTGGTTCTGGGGGCAGGAGCGAAGCGACGTGGGGGCTCAGTTTCGGTTGCGACCATGGGCCGGCCGAGATGACGGCACGCCACACCTTGGAAATTGCCACCCGCGGCGGCGCCCGGGTGCTGGGGCGCGACGACATCGGCCACCTGGCCCCGGGCATGGCGGCCGACCTGGCCCTGTTCGATCTGCGCACCCTGGCCCTGGCTGGCGGCGCGGTGCACGACCCGCTGGGCGCGCTGCTGCTGTGCGCGCCCAGTCAGGCGGCCTACACGGTGGTCAACGGCCGGGTGGTGGTGCGCGAAGGCCAGCTGGCCACGCTGGAGCTGGTGCCGCTGCTGGCGCGCCACAACGCCCTGGCCCGGCAACTGGCCGGCGGCTGAAGCCGCACGCCAGCGCTCAGGACTGCTGCCGGAAGGCCATCACGGCCTGGTTGCGCAGGGTGCGCAACTGGGCCAGCACCTGCTCGCCCAGCACCAGGCGGTCGGGCGGCAGCAGGTCGGCGTAGATCAGGCCGAAGCTGCTCTGCTTGAGCACCAGCGGCAACACCAGGAAGGCGCTGGCCCGCACCTGCTGGTGGAACCAGGGTGGCAGAGCCTCGGCGATCGGTCCGGTGCTGGTGTCGTGGATCAGCGTGTCGGCGCCGCGCTGGCAGACCGCGGTGAACAGATCCGGAGCCTTGCCGGCCGGCGGATGCAGCGGCACGCGGAAAGCCTGGCAGACGGCCTCGACCCCCTCGCCCAGGCCGAAGCGCCCCGTCAGCTGCTCGCCCTTGGCGTCGCGCAGGCAGAAGACCACGCGCGAGAAGCCCACCGCGCGGTAGAAGGTCTCCAGCACCATGCGCAGCACCTGGCTGAGGTCCACCTGGTCGCTGACCATGGCCTGGGTGACGTCGGCGATACCAGCGGTCAACAGGGCCTGGACCAGGGCGCCATCCTGCGCGGCCTGCGGCAGGCGCAGTGTCGGCTCGGCCGGATCCGGCAGCGCATCGGGCGGCAGGGTCGTGGCATCCAGCGCCAGGGCCAGCGTGGCGTCCTCGTCCGCCACCACGGTGGTTTGGGCCACCAGCCATTGGCGCACGGGGGAATCCGCGGCCAGCACCAGGGCACTGGCCTGCACGAAGTCGCCCACCTGTTCACGCGCCTGGCGCACCGCCTCGGCCACGGTGGCGGGCTGCAGGCCCAGGGCAGAGGCGTAGCCGCCGGCCAGGGCCTCCAGCCGGCCGCTGGCCTGGGAAGGATCGGTGCTCAGCAGGGCATCGGCCACCTCGTTGGCGGCGCTCGCGAGCCAGCGCAGGCGCTCGGCCGGCTCGGTCACCGGACGGGACGGCACGCGCCCCGCGGGCAGGCGCATGACCTGCTGCAGCGGCTCAGGCAGGCCCCAGCGGCGCACCACCTCGCAACCCAGGGTCTCGTAGTCCACGCCCAGCACCCGCCAGGCGGCGGTCGACTCGCCCACGCGGGCCGCCAGCTCGCGCACCTCCTGGGCCTCCTCGACGAAGTAGAAGCCCACCAGCAGGCGGCCCAGGTTGCGGAACATCGCGCCGATGAAGGCCTCCTCGCGTTCCTGGGGCGTCTGGCTGAAGCCCTGGGCCAGCATGCCGGCCATCAGGGCGCGCAGGAATTCCTGGGTCAGCGCCTGGGCATGGGCCCGGTCGCGCATGTGCTCCAGCAGCACCAGCGACAGCGCCATGTTGCGCACACCGCGCAGGCCCACCAACGCCACCGCGCGCGAGACGGTGCCAATGGTGCCGCCCCCCGCATGCACGAAGCTGGCGCTGTTGACCAGGCGCAGCAGCTTGTGGGTCAGCGCCACGTCCTTGAGGATCTCGTTGGCCAGGTTGGAGAGGTTGGCCTGCTCGTCGCTGGCCACCCGGTGGATGCGGGCCACGGCCTCGCCCAGCGCGGGGAAGTCGCTCTTGTGGCGCATGCGGCGCCAGAGGAATTCCAGCGTCCCCTGGCCGGCGCTCGGCGCGCCAGCGCCCATGTCCAAGGGCATGGGCATGGTGCTGTTGGCCCCTGCATCGATGCCGTCCAGCCAGTTGACCAGGGCCTCGCGCAAGGCCTGGGCACTGGCGGTGCGCTGGGCCGGCTCGTGAGCCAGGGCCTCGGCCAGGATGGCGCGCAGGTGGGCATCGGCACGGTCGCCCAGGTCCTGGGGCAGCATCACCGGCACGGTGGCGGCCCGGCGCATGGCCGCGACGGGGTCGGCCTCCGGGGTGCGGACCGGGTGGCCCGCCAGCATCTCCACCAGGATCAGCGCCAGGGAGAACACGTCCATCGCAGGCGCGGGCGGCGCACCGCGGGCGGCCTCGGGCGCGATGTAGCCGGGCGTGCCGACGATGGCACCCGCTTCTGGCCCGCCCTGGAGCGTGGGGTGCCCACTGGCGTCCAGCCGTGCGGCGATGCCGAAGTCCATCACCCGGGCATGGCCCTGGGCGTCGATCAGGATGTTGGAGGGTTTCAGGTCGCGGTGCACCACGCCCGCGTGGTGGGCCACCTGCAGGGCGTCCAGCACGTCGCAGGCCATGCGCAGGGCCTCGCGCCAGGGCATGGGGCCGCGTTGCAGGCGCTCGGCCAGCGAGCCGCCGGGCACCCACTCGAAGACCATGTAAGGGCGCCCTTCGTGGATGTCCGCCTCGAAGACCGGCACGATGTGCGGGTGCCGCAGGCGGCTGACCGCCCGGGCCTCGTGCAGCCAGGCATCCATTTCGTCGGCACCGAGCGGCTCGTGGCGCAGCTTGAGCGCGACTTCGCGGTCCAGCTTGGGATCGTGTGCCAGCCACACGGTGGCCTGGGCCCCCCGGCCCAGCGTGCGGCGGAGCAGGAAGCGGCCAACTTGGGTGCTGGAGCGGACGTCGTGGTTCACGGTGGGCATGCGGGACACAGGGGCACAGACCAGCCGGCCCCACCCGGACGGGACCGACACGCGCCGATTACACCGCGCGCGCCACCGGACCGAACCCGCAAAATGCGGCGGCTTCAGGGGTCAAACCCCGGCGGTGCTGCGCTATGCTGGGCGGGCTCCGCATCCCCCACCCGCGGGCCCCACGTCCCATGCCGCTGTCCTGCCCGCGTTTTCTGCTGCCCCTGCTGCTGGCCTGCTGCTGGCCGCTGGCGACGCCCGCCGCAGAGACCGTGCCCGGCCAGGACCGCTTGGTGGTCGTCATGGACGACAACTACCCGCCCTATGTCTTCCGCGGGCCGGACGGCCAGCTCCAGGGCTACCTCGTCGACAGCTGGCAGCTGTGGCAGCGCAAGACAGGCACCCCGGTGGAACTGCGGGCCGAGGACTGGGCCCAGGCCCTGAAGGACATGGCCGAGGGGCGGGCCCAGGTGATCGACACCATCTTCCGCACGCCCGAGCGTGAAGCCAGCTTGAGCTTCTCGGCCCCTTATGCCGACGTGCCGGTGCACGTCTACGTTCACAAGGACATTGGCGGCATCCGCGACCTCGCCGCGCTCAAGGGCTTCGTGGTGGGCGTGAAGGATGGCGACGCCTGCATCGAGCGGCTGGCCGAGGCCGGGGTCACCCGCCTGACGCGTCTGCCCAGCTACCCGGCCCTGATCGAGGCGGCCAAGGCCAGCACGGTCCGCATGTTCTGCATGGACGGCCCGCCGGCCGATTTCCTGCTTTACCGCGCCGGCATGCACCGCGACTATCGCGCTGTGCTGACCCTGGGTGGCGGGCAACTGCACCATGCGGTGCACAAGAGCGACCTGGCCACGCTGTCCCGGGTCGACAAGGGCTTTGCCGCCTTCACCGACGAGGACCGCGAGGCCCTGCGTCGGCAATGGCTCAGCCCGGGCGAGCGCGTCCCGGCCGCCTGGGAACACTACGTCGGCCTGATCGCCCTGGGCGGGGTGGTGCTGGGGGTGATCATCCTGGGCTGGGGCATGGCCCTGCGCCGCATGGTGGAGCGGCGCACCGCCGAGTTGCATGCCCAGCGGCGGCAGCTGCAGACCCTGATCAGCACCCTGCCCGACCTGGTCTTCGTCAAGGACCTGTCCGGCCGCTACATGACCTGCAACCCGGCCTTCGCCGAGCGGCATGGCGTCGCGGCCGAGGACATCGTCGGCAAGACCGACGGCGAGTTGCTGCCCGAGGCCGAGGCCCAGCTCGCCCGCCAGCGGGACCGCGAGGCCCTGCAGCATGGGCACCGCACCATCGCCGAAGAATGGCTGCGCTCGCCGGGCCAGACGGAAGCCGGTCTGTTCGAGGTCATCCGCACGCCGCTGCGCGACACCCAGCAGCGGGTGATCGGCGTGGTGGGCATCGCCCGCGACGTCACCCAGTACCGCCAGAACGAGGAGCGGCTCAGCCGCCTCAATCGCCTGTACCGGGTGTTGGCCCGGGTGCAGGAGGCCTCGGCCCTGACGCGGGACGCGGTGACCCTGTTCGGCGTCGTGTGTGGGGCCCTCAAGAGTGAGGGCAGCCTCTATGAGGCCTGGATCGGACAGCCCGATGCGGCCGAGGACTGGCTGCAGCCGGTGGCCCAGGTCGGCTTCATCGATGCCCCCTCGGCCGTCGGCCTGCGCGAGGACCCGCCCAGCACCGTGGAAGCCCGCGCCTGGCATGGGGGCGGCATGGTGGTTGAGCATCTGCTCGAAGAGACGGACGCGCCCGGAGACACCCGGGTGGCCATGGTGCTGCGCGCAGGCAGCCAGCGGCGCGCGGTGCTGAGCCTGTGCGGTGACCGCCTGGGCCCCGAGGAAACCGCCCTGCTGGAGCGCCTGGCCGGGCAGGTCAGCCTGGCCCTGGCCGCGGCGGAGGCCGAAACCACGCGCCGCGTGGCCGTGGCCGCGCTGCAGGACAGCGAGATGCGCTTCGCGCAGATGTTCCAGACCAGCCCGGTGGGGATGCTGCTGTGCCGGGCCAATGACAGCCATGTGGTGGACGTCAACACCGCCTGGCTGGAACTCTTCGGTCAGCGCATCGACGAGGTGATCGGGCGGGCCGTGGAGGCCCTCGGGCTCTCGCCGTCGGGCCAGGCACACAGCCACCTGCTGGAGACGATGCTGCGCGAGGGACATCGCGTGAAAAGCCGCGAGATCGGCCTGCAGCGGCGCAACGGCGAAGCGCTGGACATCGCCTTCTCTGCCACCCGCATGAGCATCGGGGCGCAGGACTACCTGCTGGCCTCCTTCGTCGACATCACCTACCAGAAGCTGGCCACGCGCCAGCTGGCCGCCGAGGCCGAACTGCTCGAGCGCGAGGTAGCCCGGCGCACGGCCGAGCTCAACAGCCTGTTCCAGGCCCTGCCCGACATGTACTTCCGCCTGTCCGCGGATGGGCGGATGCTGGATGCCCGGGCCGGCAACAACGCAGACCTGGTCCGCCCGGCGCAGGACCAGATCGGCCTGCACATCGGCGACGTGCTGTCACCGGAAGCCACGGAGCTGCTGATGCAGGGCCTGGCCCGGGCACTGCGCACCCGCCAGCCCGTCACCGTGGAGTACGTGGCCCATCCCCCCCACGCCGGCACGCAGACCTACGAGGCGCGGATGGCCCCCGCCGGAGAAGATGTGGTGGCCGTGGTCCGCAATGTCTCCGAACGCCACGCCCTGGAAGCCGAGCGCGAGGCCGCCCGTGAACTGGCCGAACGCCAGGCGCGCCACCGCAGCGAGTTCCTGGCCAACATGAGCCACGAGATCCGCACGCCGCTCAACGCCATCCTGGGCTTTGCCCAACTGGGCCTCGAAAAAGCCCGTCAAAGCCCGGCGGAAGAAGGCTACCTGCGCATCCTGGGGGCCGGTCGCCTGCTGCTGGGCATCATCAACGACGTGCTGGACTTCTCGAAGATCGAGGCCGAGCGCCTGGACGTGGAGTCCATCCCCGCCAACCCGCGCCAGCTGATCGAAGCGGCCGCCGACATGATCCGGGACGGGGCCATCACCAAGGGCCTGAGCCTGGACATCCGGCTGGCCGAATCCCTGCCCGACACCTGCCTGACCGACCCGCTGCGGCTGCAGCAGATCCTGGCCAACCTGCTGTCCAACGCGCTGAAGTTCACCGCCAGCGGCCGCATCGAACTGCGGGCGGATGTCGAGGGTGAGGAGATGGTGATCGCGGTCAGCGACACCGGCATCGGCATGAGCGCGGAGCAGCTCGACCAGCTCTTCGCCCCCTTCCACCAGGCCGACGCCTCCACCACGCGCCGCTACGGCGGCACCGGCCTGGGCCTGACCATCAGCCGGCGCCTGGCCGAGCTGATGGGCGGCGACATCATGGTGAGCTCTCAGCTGGGTCAGGGCAGCTGTTTCGTGCTGCGGCTGCCCTTGCGCACGGTCTCCATGGCCACGATGCCGCTGGACCTGCGCGAGCCGGTGCCGACGCAGGTTGAGCTGCCGCTGCGGGGCCTGCGCCTGCTGGTGGCCGAGGACAACGAGGTCAACCAGCTGGTGATCGAGCAGGCCCTGCGCGGCGCCGGGGCCGAGGTGGAGCTGGCGGGCAATGGGCGGGTGGCGGTGGATCGCGTGCGGGCCGAGCCCGGCGGCTTCCACGCCGTGCTGATGGACATCCAGATGCCCGAGATGGATGGCTTCGAGGCGACGCGCCTGCTGCGTCAGATCGCCCCCTCCCTGCCGGTCATCGGCCAGACGGCCCACGCGCTGGCGGCCGAGCGGGAGCAGTGCCTGGCCTGCGGCATGGTGGCCCATGTGGCCAAGCCCATCGACATCGGGCGGCTGATCGCCACCCTGCAGGCCGTCACGCGGCGCAGCGGGGGGCCGGCGCCGGCCCCCGCGGCCCAGCTGGCCTGAGCCCCGGACACTGACCGACCGCGCGCGCCTCAGGGCATGCCGGCGTCGAACCAGCGGCCCAGCAGGGCCCGCTCATCGTCGGTGATCTGGGTCGCGTTGTTCAACGGCATGGCCTTGAGCACCACCGCCTGCTGGTGCAGGGCCATGGCGTTCTGGCGGATCAGCTCGGGCCGGTCCAGCTCGATGCCCTTGTTCTGCACCTGCGCGTTGTGGCAGAGCACGCAGCGCTGCTGGACCAACGCCTGCACCTGGGCGAAGGTGGGCACGGGCGCCGCGGCCATCGCCGGCTTGGGTGCCGGCGCCAGGGCCAGCACCACCGCGATGATCATCGCCACCCCGGCGAGGGCATAAGCCCAGGGGGCTCGCTGGCCGGCCAGCTTGGCCTTGTGGCGTGCCACGAAGAACTGGCGGATCGACGCGCCCGCGCCCATCATCACGACCAGCACCGCCCAGTTGTGCGGCGCCTCGTACAGCCAGCCGTAGTGGTTGGACAGCATGGCGATGAGCACCGGCAGCGTGAAGTAGGTGTTGTGCACGCTGCGCTGCTTGCCGCGCTGGCCATACACCGGGTCCACCGGCAGGCCGGCCTTGAGCTGGGCCACCACCTTGCGCTGGCCGGGAATGATCCAGTGCGCCACGTTGGCGCTCATGGCGGTGGCCATCATCGCGCCCACCAGCAGGAAGGCGGCGCGCCCGGCGAAGAGCTGGGTGGCCAGCCAGGCCGCGAACACCACGACCGCGGCCACCAGGAGGCCCACGATCAGGTCGCCATGGCGCAGGCGCCCCAACAGGTGGCAGATCACGTCGTAGACCAGCCAGAACACGGCCAGAAAGCCCAGCGCCGCGGCCACCGCCCAGCCCGGCGAGGACCAGGCATGCACCCGCGGATCGATCAGGAAGGTGCGGGCCTGGAACAGGTAGAGCACGGTGAACAGGCCGAAACCGGTCAGCCAGGTGCTGTAGCTTTCCCAGAAGAACCAGTGCAGCTTCTCGGGCAGCGTCTTGGGCGCCACGGTGTACTTCTGCGGGTTGTAGAAACCCCCGCCGTGCACGGCCCACAGTTCGCCGCCCACACCCTTGTCCTTCAGGAGCGGGTCGGTCGGCGGCTCCAGGCTGCTGTCCAGGAAGACGAAGTAGAAGGACGAGCCGATCCAGGCGATGGCCACGATCACATGGGCCCAGCGCAGCAGCAGGTTGGCCCAGTCCAGCAGGTAGGTGGTGTCCATCGCTCAGCTGCCCCGGTAGGTCGAGTAGGCCCAGGGGCTGGCCAGCAGCGGCACGTGGTAGTGGGCCGCGGCATCCGCAATGCCGAAGTCCAGCGGCACGGCGTCCAGGAAGGGCGGCTCGGGCAGGTCCACCCCGGCCGCGCGGAAGTAGGCTGCCACCTCGAACACCAGGCGGTAGCGCCCGGGCTGGAAGGCCTCTGCCTTCAGCAGCGGCCCGTCGGCGCGCCCGTCGTGATTGAGCACCAGTTCGCGAATCAGTTCGGGCTCGCCGGCCGGGGGCAGGCGGTAGAGGCGGACGGCCATGCCGGCGGCGGGGCCGCCGCGCATCGTGTCCAGCACGTGGGTCGTGAGTTGTCCCATGGGGTGCAGAAAGTGGTTGAAACCTGTGAACTGAAGTGTATACACTTTCGAATACACCGCAAGACATCCCCACAAGCTCCTTGCCCGACATGGCCCGCCGCCCCGATCCCGAGACGCTCGCCCACCCCGCCGATGCCGGGGTGGAAGTGGGCCTGGGCGTCCCGGCCGCCCCTTACGAGCGCACCACCACCGACAAGATCGTCGCCTCGGTCACCGCCGCCATCGTCGAGCGCCGGCTGATGCCCGGCACCAAGCTGGTCGAGCAGCAGATCGCCAACATCTTCAAGGTCTCGCGCACCGTGGTGCGCCAGGCCCTCAACCAGCTCTCGCGCGACAAGCTGGTCACGCTGGAACCCGCCCGCGGCGCCTTTGTGCGCGAGCCCAGCGTCGAGGAGGCCCGCCAGGTCTACGAAGTGCGCACGCTGCTGGAAGGCGCGATGCTGCGCGAGCTGGCCGACCGCATCACCGAGGCCCAGATCGCCCGCCTGCGCCAGCACCTGGCCGACGAGGCCGCCGCCATCGCCCGCACCGACGTGAGCGGACGCACCCGCCTGCTGTCCGACTTCCACAGCCTGCTGGCCGGCATGCTGGGCAACGAGGTGCTGGCCGAGATGCTCTCGGACCTGCTCTCGCGCTGCTCGCTGATTGCCCTGATGTTCCAGAGCTCCCACTCGGCCGAGGAATCCTCCGGCGAGCATGTGGCCATCGTCGAGGCCCTGGCCCGGCGCGACGGTGAGGCCGCCGTGGCCCTGCTGCGCGAGCACCTGGGCAATGTGGAGCGCAACCTGCGCCTGAACCCGCGCGTGGCCGACCTGGCCACCGCCCTGCAACCCGACACCCCGTGAATGCCCGGTGAACACACCATGAGCACGACGCCCCGCTACCCCCGCGACCTGATCGGCTACGGCCGCAACCCACCCCACGCCCGCTGGCCCGGCAACGCCCGGGTGGCCGTGCAGTTCGTGCTGAACTACGAGGAAGGCGGCGAGAACGCGGTGCTGCACGGCGACGCCGGCAGCGAGCAGTTCCTCTCGGAGATGTTCAACCCCGCCGCCTACCCGGCCCGCCACCTGTCGATGGAGGGCATCTACGAGTACGGCTCGCGGGTGGGGGTGTGGCGCATCCTGCGCGAGTTCGAGCGCCGCGGCCTGCCGCTGACCGTCTTCGGCGTCTCGATGGCGCTGGAGCGTCACCCCGAGCTGACCCAGGCCTTTGTTGAGCTGGGCCACGAGATCGCCTGCCACGGCTGGCGCTGGATCCACTACCAGAACCTGCCGGAAGAGGTGGAGCGCGAGCACATGGCCCGCGGCATGGAGATCCTGCAGAAGCTCACTGGCGAACGACCCCTGGGCTGGTACACCGGCCGCGACAGCCCCAACACCCGCCGCCTGGTGGCCGATTTCGGCGGCTTCGCCTACGACAGCGACTACTACGGCGACGACCTGCCCTTCTGGCTGCAGGTGAAGAAGAGCGATGGCAGCCTGGCGCCGCACCTGGTGGTGCCCTACACGCTGGACACCAACGACATGCGCTTCTCGCTGCCGCAGGGCTTCAGCCACGGCGACGAATTCTTCGAGTACCTGCGCGACGCCTTCGACGTGCACTACGCCGAAGGCGATCGTGATCCGGCCGAGGGCGGCGGCGGCCCCAGCATGCTGAGCATCGGCATGCACTGCCGGCTGCTGGGCCGCCCGGGCCGCTTCAAGGCCCTGCAGCGCTTTCTGGACCATGTGCAGAGCCACAGCCGGGTCTGGGTGACGCGGCGCATCGACATCGCCCAGCACTGGCGGGCCACCCATCCCTTCGATGCCGCCACCGCCTTTGTCTGGGAGTGACGCCATGCCCGCCGCGCTGACGCTGGACCTGCTCAACCGGGCCGACCACGACACCTTCTGCCGCCTGCTGGCCGGGGTCTACGAACACTCGCCCTGGATCGCCGAGGGCGCCTGGACCCGCCGGCCCTCGGACGGCTTCACCACGCTGGCCCAGCTCAAGCGCACGCTGGTGGAGGTGGTGCGCGCCGCGCCCGAAGCCGCGCAGCTGGACCTGATCCGCGCCCACCCGGAACTGGCGGGCAAGGCCATGGTGGCCAAGACGTTGACCGCCGAATCCACCGGCGAACAGCGCAGCGCCGGCCTGACCGACTGCAGCCCCGAAGAGTTCGCCCGCCTGCAGCAGCTCAACGCCGACTACAACGCCCGCTTCGGCTGGCCCTTCATCCTGGCCGTCAAGGGCCCGCGCGGCGCCGGCCTCACCCGCCAACAGATCATCGACACCTTCGCCCGGCGTCTGTCGGGCACGAAGGAGTTCGAGTTCGCCGAGTGCCTGCGCAACATCCACCGCATCGCCGAGATCCGCCTGAACGAGAAGTTCGGCGCCGAGCCGGTGCTGGGCAACCAGGTCTGGGACTGGGCCGAAGCCCTGGCCGCGCACAGCGAGCCGGGCTTTGCCGAGCGCGGCGAGCTCACCGTCACCTACCTCACGCCAGCCCACCAGGCCTGTGCCACCCAGCTGCTGCAGTGGATGCGCGAGGCCGGCTTCGACGAGGTCCAGCGGGACGCGGTGGGCAATGTGGTGGGCGTCTACCACGGCGGCGACCGCCATGCCCCGCGCCTGCTGACCGGCAGCCACTACGATACGGTGCGCAACGGCGGCAAGTACGACGGCCGGCTGGGCATCCTGGTCACGCTGGCCGCTGTGCGCGAGTTGCACCGCCAGGGCCGACGCCTGCCCTTCGGCATCGAGCTGGTGGCCTTTGCCGAGGAGGAAGGCCAGCGCTACAAGGCCACCTTCCTGGGCTCGGGTGCGCTGGTCGGCCAGTTCGACCCGGCCTGGCTGGACCAGACCGACGCCCAGGGCATCGCCATGCGCGAGGCCATGCGGGCCGCCGACCTGCCCGCCACGCTGGACGCCATCGCCGGCCTGCGCCGCAGCGCGGCCGACTACCGGGGCTATGTGGAAGTGCACATCGAGCAGGGCCCGGTGCTGGACGACCTGGATCTGCCGCTGGGCGTTGTCACCTCGATCAACGGCAGCGCGCGCTACCGCGGCCGCTACACCGGCGTGGCCAGCCATGCCGGCACCACGCCGATGAACCGCCGGCGCGACGCCGCCACCGCGGCGGCCGAGCTGGCCCTGTTCGCCGAGGCCCGCGCCTCGGCCGACGAGGGCTCGGTGGCCACGGTGGGCATGCTGGAGGTGCCCCAGGGCTCGATCAATGTGGTGCCCGGCGCCTGCGAGTTCAGCCTGGACCTGCGCGCACCCACCAACGCCCAGCGCGACGCCATGGTGCTGGACGTGCGCCGCCAGGCCCAGCGCATCGCCGAACGCCGCCGGGTGCAGCTGCAGCTCGAGGAGGTGATGGTGGCCTCGGCGGCCCCGTCCGACCCGGCCTGGCAGCGCCGCTGGGAGGCCGCGGTGCGGGCCCAGGGTCTGTCCGTCTTCCACCTGCCCAGCGGCGCCGGCCATGACGCGATGAAGCTGCATGAGCTGCTGCCGCAGGCCATGCTCTTCGTGCGCGGCGGCAACGCCGGCATCAGCCACAACCCGCTCGAATCCGTCAGCAACGACGACTGCGAACTGGCGGTGCATGCACTGCTGCACCTGCTGGATCACCTCGCCCCGGAAACCCCATGAGCCTGCCCACCGACCACCCGACCTACCTGGCCCTGGACGCCTGGATCGACGCCCACTTCGACGAAGAGGTGCGCACCCTGCAGGCCCTGGTGCAGGTGCCCACCGACACGCCCCCGGGCAACAACGCCCCCCACGCCGAGCGCACCGCCGAGCTGCTCACCGGCATGGGCCTGCCGGTCAGCCGCCACCCGGTGCCGGCCGCCGACGTGCAGGCCTATGGCCTGCAGAGCATCACCAACCTGATCGTGCGCCGCGCCTACGGTGAGGGCGGCCCCACCGTAGCCTTGAACGCCCACGGCGACGTGGTGCCCCCGGGCGAGGGCTGGACCCACGACCCCTATGGCGGCGAGGTGGTGTCCGATGCGACGGGCGGCCAGCTCTACGGCCGCGCCTCGGCGGTCAGCAAGAGCGACTTCGCGACCTACATCTACGCACTGCGCGCGCTGGAAGCCGTGGCCCGGCCGCAGCGCGGCGCCATCGAGCTGCACTTCACCTACGACGAGGAGTTCGGCGGCGAACTCGGCCCGGGCTGGCTGCTGGCCCAGGGCCTGACCCGGCCCGACCTGCTGATCGCCGCGGGCTTCAGCTACCAGGTGGTGACCGCCCACAACGGCTGCCTGCAGCTGGAGGTGACGCTGCATGGCACGGCCTCGCACGCGGCCTACCCGGAGACCGGCGTGGACGCGCTGCAGGCCGCCAACCGGCTGCTGACCGCGCTGTATGCCCACAACGAGGTGCTGCGCGGTCGCCGCTCCAGCGTGGCCGGCATCACCCACCCCTACCTGAACGTGGGCCGCATCGAGGGCGGCAGCAACACCAATGTGGTGCCCGGCAAGGTGGTCCTCAAGCTGGACCGCCGCATGATCCCCGAGGAGGACGCGGCGGCGGTGGAGGCCGAGGTGCGCGCCCTGATCGAAGAGACCATCGCGGCCTGCCCCGGCATCCGCCTGGAGATCAAGCGCCTGTTGCTGGCCCATTCGCTCAAGCCCCTGCCCGGCCATGAAAAGCTGGTGGCGCCGATTCAGCGTCACGGCGAAGCGGTGTTCGGCGAGCCCATCCCCACCTCGGGCACGCCGCTGTACACCGACGTGCGCCTGTATGGGGCCCAGGGTATCCCGGCGGTCATCTACGGGGCTGGCCCGCGCACCGTGCTGGAGTCCAACGCCAAGCGGGCCGACGAGCACCTGGCCCTGGCCGACCTGAAGCGCGCCACGCGTGTGGTGGCCCGCGCGCTGCACGACCTGCTGCAGCCGGACTGAGGGCCCTCGGACACGGCCTGCACCGCCCCGATTTCGCACGCTTCTTGCAACACCCTTCTCATCCCCGAACCTGCCTTCTCTTCCCCGGAGCCCCCATGCGCCTGAATGCCCTTGCCTCCCTTTCCCGCCTGAGCCGCCGCAGCCTGCTGGGCCTGGCAGCCGCGCTGACGCTGCCCACCCTGGCGCAGGCGCAGACCACGCCGATCAAGTTCCAGCTGGACTGGCGCTTCGAAGGCCCCAGCGCCTTCTTCCTGGTGCCGGCCGCCAAGGGCTATTTCAAGGCCGAGAAGCTGGACGTCACCATCGACGCGGGCAACGGCTCGGGCAATGCGGTCAACCGTGTGGCCTCGGGCGCCTATGACATGGGCTTTGCCGACCTGGCCGCGCTGATGGAGTTCCAGGCCAACAACCCCACCGCGCCGAACAAGCCGGTGGCGGTGATGATGGTCTACAACAACACGCCCGCGGCGGTGTTCGCGCTCAAGAAGAGCGGCATCAAGACCCCGGCCGACCTGAGCGGCAAGAAGCTGGGCGCGCCGGTGTTCGACGCCGGCCGCCGCGCCTTCCCGATCTTCCAGAAGGCCAACAACGTGGGCAAGGTGGAATGGGTCAGCATGGACCCGACGCTGCGCGAGACCATGCTGGCCAAGGGCGACCTGGACGCCATCACCGGCTTCTACTTCACCTCGCTGCTGAACCTGGAAGCCCGCGGCGTGAAGGCCAGCGATGTGACCGTCATGCCCTTCCCGCAGTTCGGCGTGAAGCTCTACGGCAACGCCATCATCGTCGGCGAGGAGTTCCTGAAGAAGCACCCGGAAGAGGTCAAGGCCTTCCTGCGGGCCTTCAGCAAGGGTGCCAAGGACGTGATCGCCGACCCCAAGGGCGCCATCGCCAGCGTGAAGGCCCGCGACGGCATCATCAATGCCGAGCTGGAGGAGCGCCGGCTGAAGCTGGCCATCGAAAGCTCGGTGGTCACGCCCGACGCCAAGGCCGAGGGCTTCGGCGACCTGAGCAAGCCGCGCCTGGCCCTGATGGCCAGCCAGGTGGCCGACGCCTTCCAGACCAAGAGCCGCATCAACCCGGATGCGGTGTGGAACGGCAACTACCTGCCCTCGGCTGCCGAGCGCGCCATCTTCAAGAAGTAAGACCCGCCGCATCGCGCTGCATGCCTGCCCCGGCACGGGGTGGGCAGCCGCCGGTGTGCCCCGCACGACCCCACGGGAGTCCCGCACATGAGCTTTGTCGACTTTCGCAACGTCTGGCTCGCCTACAACGACGAGCTGCTGGCCCAGGGCCAGTTCGCGGTGGAGGACATCAACCTGCAGGTCGAGGAAGGCGAGTTCATCGCCATCGTCGGGCCTTCGGGTTGTGGCAAGTCCACCTTCATGAAGCTGGCCACCGGCCTGAAGCGGCCCAGCAAAGGCACGGTGGAGATCGGCGGCCGCGAGGTGGACGGCCCGCTGAAGATCACCGGCATGGCCTTTCAGGCCCCCAGCCTGCTGCCATGGCGCACCACGGTGCAGAACGTGATGCTGCCGCTGGAGATCGTCGAGCCCTACCGCTCCAGCTTCAAGCAGAAGAAGGCCGAGTACGAGGCCAAGGCCCGCGCCCTGCTGCAGAGCGTGGGCCTGGGCGGCTACGAGGGCAAGTTCCCCTGGCAGCTTTCGGGCGGCATGCAGCAGCGCGCCAGCATCTGCCGCGCGCTGATCCACGAACCCAAGATGCTGCTGCTCGACGAGCCCTTCGGCGCGCTGGACGCCTTCACCCGCGAGGAGCTGTGGTGCGCGCTGCGCGACCTGCAGGCCGCGCAGAAGTTCAACGTCATCCTGGTGACGCACGACCTGCGCGAGAGCGTCTTCCTGGCCGACACCGTCTACGTGATGAGCAAGAGCCCGGGCCGCTTCGTGGTGCGCCGCGAGATCGACCTGCCCCGTCCGCGCGACCTGGAGGTGACCTACACCCCGGCCTTCTCGGACATCGTGCATGAACTGCGTGGCCACATCGGCGCCATGCGCAAGACCGGCATGGAGGTGGCTCAATGACAACTGCGGCACAACGCGCCAAGCGCCTGGAGCGCTGGTCCCCCTGGGTCCTCCTGCTGCTGACCCTGGTGGTCTGGCAGGCCATCTGCAGCGGCTTCCAGGTCAGCGAGTTCGTCTTCCCCAGCCCGCTGCGCATCTGGGACCAGGTGCTGGAATACCGCGACGTGATCCTGGGCCACGCCTGGCGCACCTTCTGGGTGACGATGACGGGCTTCGGCATCGCCATCGTGGTGGGCGTGCTGCTGGGCTTCCTGATCGGCAGCTCGCGCCTGGCTTACGCCGCCATCTACCCGCTGATGACCGGCTTCAACGCCCTGCCCAAGGCGGCCTTCGTGCCCATCCTGGTGGTGTGGTTCGGCATCGGCGTGGGGCCCGCGGTGCTCACGGCCTTCCTGATCTCCTTCTTCCCGATCACCGTCAACATCGCCACCGGCCTGGCCACGCTAGAGCCGGAGCTGGAGGACGTGCTGCGGGTGCTGGGCGCCCGGCGCTGGGACGTGCTGGTGAAGGTCGGCCTGCCGCGCTCCATGCCCTACTTCTTCGGCTCGCTGAAGGTGGCCATCACCCTGGCCTTCGTCGGCACCACGGTGTCGGAGATGACGGCCTCCAACGAAGGCATCGGCTACCTGCTGGTGAGTGCCGGCAGCGCCATGCAGATGGGGCTGGCCTTTGCCGGTCTGATGGTGGTGGGCGCGATGGCAATGGTGATGTACGAGTTCTTCTCCTGGGTCGAGAAGCGCACCACCGGCTGGGCCCACCGTGGCTCTCAGGCACACTGAGGCGCACCGAGGCTGGAACACCCGACACATGCTGAGCACCGAACAGATCGAACGCCACCTGCGCGAGGCCCAGGCCGTGGCCGAGCAGGCCATGGCCAGCGGCCACCACCCCTTCGGTGCCCTGCTGGTGGCGCCCGATGGCGAGACGGTGCTGCTGCGCCAGGCCAATGTGGACACGGTCAACCATGCCGAGGCCGTGCTGGCCCGCGAGGCCGCGCGGCTCTATGCCCCGCACCTGCTGTGGGACTGCACGCTGGTGACCACGGTGGAGCCCTGTGCCATGTGCGCCGGCACCCAGTACTGGGCCAACATCGGCCACCTGGTCTACGGCCTGGAGGAGACGGACCTGCTGGCCCTGACCGGCAACCACGCGCTCAACCCCACGCTGGCCCTGCCCTGCCGCGAGGTCTTCGCCCGCGGGCAGAAAGCCATCGAGGTGCATGGGCCCACGCCCGGGCTGCGCGAGACGCTGTTGGCGCCGCACCGGCATTTCTGGCACCACCGCTGAGCCACGCAGTCGCCCCGGGTTCGCGAGCGGCTCCCCTACACTGCGCGGTCCCCTTTTCACACTCGCATGCCCATGGGCTGGCACGGCCACCTGCACCTTCAGTACACCCGCGATGGCGAACGCACCGTCGCGCTGGACCGCCACCACGGCCCGCTGCGGGTGCTGCAGCGCCTCTACCCCGAGGGCGAGGCCATCTGCCACCATGTGCTGGTGCACCCGCCCGGCGGCATCGTGGGTGGCGACGTGCTGGACATCACCGTCGAGCAGGCCGCGGGCACCCATGCCCTGATCACCACGCCCAGCGCCACGCGCTTCTACCGCAGCGCGGGCGAGGTGGCCCGGCAGAACCTGGTGGCCCGGGTGGCCGCCGGCGCCCGGCTGGAATGGCTGCCGCTGGAGACCATCGCCTACCGCGGCTGCCTGGCCGAGAACCAGTTGCGCTTCGAGCTGGCCCCGGGCGCGCTGATGCTGGGCTGGGAGATGCTGGCCCTGGGCCTGCCGGCGGCCGACGAGGCTTTCACCCGCGGCCGCATCACCCAGCACCTGGAACTGCCAGGCACCTGGCTGGAGCGCGGCACGCTGGCCGCCGAGGACACGCTGCTGCTCGATTCCCCGCTGGGCCTGGGTGGCCAGCGGGTGCTGGGCACGCTGTGGGCGGCCGGCGGCGAGGCCCTGCCCCCGGCCCTGCGCCAGGCCCTGCTGGACGCCGCCCGCGAGGTGATGGCCGGCGACCCGCTGGATGCCCAGGCGGGCGCGACTTCGCCCGACCCGGCGGTGGTGGTCTGCCGCGCGTTGGCGCCCCGGGTGGAGCCGCTTTTTGGCCTGTGGCGGCAACTGCGCGCCCGCTGGCGCAGCCTGCTGTGGCAGCTGGACGAGGCCCCGCCGCGCATCTGGCGGATGTGAGGCCGCCCCACGCCCTCAGGCGTAGTCGTAAGGCCCGCCCTGGGCCAGGGCGCGCTGGTAGGCCGGCCGGGCGTGGATGCGGGCCAGCCAGTCGCTCAGGTGCGGGGTGCGCTCGGGCGTCAGCCCGCTGCGCTGGGCCGCCGCCTCCAACGGGAAGCTCATCGGGATGTCGGCCGCGCTGAAGTCTTCACCGGCGAACCAGGGGCGCTGCGCCAGCTCGGCCTCCATGTAGGCCAGTTGCGCCTGCAGGTTCGGCTCGACGAAGCTGTCCAGCACCTTGGCCGCGATGCCGCGGGCAATGGGCTTGACGAAGAAGGGCATGGGGGCGGTCTGGATGCGCTGGAACACCAGTTTCAGCAGCAGCGGCGGCATGGCCGAGCCTTCGGCGAAATGCAGCCAGTAGCTGAAGCGCCGGGCCTCGGGCGTGCCCGCCGGCGGGCGCAGCCGGCCCTGGCCATGGGCCTCCAGCAGGTACTCAACGATGGCCCCGCTCTCGGCCACCGTGATGTCACCGTCGGTGATGACCGGCGACTTGCCCAGCGGGTGCACCGCCTTCAGCTCGGGGGGCGCCAGCAGGGTCTGCGGGTCGCGCTGGTAGCGGCGCACCTCGTAGGGCAGGCCCAGTTCCTCCAGCAGCCACAGGATGCGCTGCGAGCGCGAGTTGTTCAGGTGGTGGACGATGATCATGCCGGCTCCACAGGGGCGGCCTGGGGCATCCCCAGCACGGACAGCAGGCCATGCGCCGCCACCGCCCCGCTGGCCAGGCAGGCGGTGAGCAGGTAGCCACCGGTGGGCGCCTCCCAGTCCAGCATCTCGCCGGCCAGGGCCACCCGAGGGGCCTGGCGCAGGCACAGGCCGGCATCCAGCGCCTCCAGCCGCACGCCGCCGGCGGTGCTGATGGCCTCGTCCAGCGGCCGCGGGGCGGTCAGGGTGATGGGCAGAGCCTTGATGCGACCGGCCAGCCAGGCCGCATCCTTGCTGAGCCGGGCCCAGTCCTCGGCGGACACCCCCTCGCGCAGCAGGGCAGCCGCGGCGCCCTTGATGCCCGCATGCTCGCGCAGGTGGTTGGCCAGCGAACGGGCCCCTCGGCCGCGCGCCAGGGCCTGCTGCAGTTCATCCAGGCTGCGGTCCGGTCGCAGGTCCAGGGTCAGGGTCGCGTGGCCCTGGTGCTGGATCTGATCTCGCAACCCCGCCGAGGCGGCATACACGAGGTTGCCTTCCAGGCCGGTGGCCGTCAGCACACACTCGCCCTTGCGCTCGAAGGACTGGCCCGCCGGCCCGGCGCAGCGCAGCACCACGTTCTTCAGCGGCGCCCCGGCATGGTGGCTGGCCAGGTATTCGCTCCAACCCACGTCGAAACCGCAGTTGGCCGGCTGCAGCGGCGCCACCGGGACGCCGGCGGCCGCCAGGGCGGGCACCCAGCGTCCATCGGAACCCAGGCGCGACCAGCTGGCCCCGCCCAGGGCCAGCAACAGCGCATCGGCCTGCACCACCTGCTCGCCCGAGGGCGTGGCGAAGCGGAGTGAGACAGGCCCATCGGCCGGCAGCACCCAGGACTCGGGCAACCAGCGATGGCGCATGTGAAAGCGCACGCCGGCACGCCGCAGGCGCTGCAGCCAGGCGCGCAGCAAAGGCGCCGCCTTCATCTCGTGCGGAAAGACCTTGCCCGAGCTGCCGACGAAGGTGGCCGCGCCCAGTCCATCGGCCCAGTCGCGCACGGCCTGCGGTGACCAGGCCCGCAGCCAGCGCCCCACAGCGTCAGCCTGCTCCCCATAGCGGCCCACGAAGGCCTCGATCGCTTCCGCATGGGTCAGGTTCAACCCCCCCTTGCCCGCCAGCAGGAACTTGCGCCCCACCGAGGGCATGGCGTCGAAGAGATCCACCGACGCACCGCCTGCGGCCAGCACCTCGGCGGCCATCAGGCCGGCAGGCCCTCCTCCAACAATGGCCACACGGCAGAGGGGGCGCGGGGGGATCGGTGCGGGGGAGATGGGCATGGGGTGGGCAGTCTATGCGAGAAGATGACCCGCGGGCGGATACCCACCCCCTCAAGAGCGGCCGCACAATGGCCGATAAGACAGTCGTACAGGCCCATTGGCTTGTGCATCACCATGACCCCCTGTGTCTTTCTGCTCAGCGAAGATCCCGCGCCGGACAGCCTGGCGGGCTGCCTGGCGGGATGCTGGTCGCCCACGGCGCTGCTGCGCCAGGGTTGCGAACTGACCGGGCTGCGGGCGGCATGGGCCGAGCACCCGGACCGGGCCCGCTTGTGGTTGTTGGCCTGCCCGGCCGAAGCTCTGGGCGGCCAGCTGCAGTGGCTGATCACCCAGGATTTGCGCGACGCGCCCGTGCTGTGGTGGACCGAAGCCTCCAACGACCTCGGAACAGGTGGGGCGGCCGACCTGGAAAGCCTGGCCTGGCAGGCCGGCGTGGACGAGGTGCTGTGGTCTCATCAGACCGACCGGCATGGACGGCAGTTCGAGCGTGCCCTGGCACGGCACCAGTCGCCAGGCAGTCTCAGCGCTGTGCTGCGCCACCGTCAGCACGAACTCGGCGCCCTGCGTGCCAGCCTGAACGACATCCCCGCACCGATCTTCGTGAAGGACGCCGAGGGCGTCTACACCGAGTGCAACCAGGCCTTCCTGCAGTACATCGGCCTGCCACGCCAGCAGGTGGTCGGGCACACCGTCTACGACATCGCAGCACCCGAACTGGCCCGGGTGTACGACGCTGCCGACCGAGCGCTGCTGGCTTCAGGGGGGCGGCAGATCTACGAGTCCCAGGTGCGCTGGGCCGATGGGCACCTGCGGGACGTGCTGTTCCACAAGGCGGTGTTCCACGATGCCCAGGGGCGGCCGATGGGCCAAGCCGGGGCCATGTTCGACATCACCGAGCGGCGTGCGCTGGAAAGACAGCTGCGCCAGCAGGCCGAGACCGACCCGCTCACCGGTCTGCTCAACCGGCGCAGCCTGGAATCCCAGCTGATCCCGCGCCTGCAGCGCGCAAAAGAGCAGGACAGCGCCCTGGCCCTGCTGGTGTTTGACATCGACCATTTCAAGGACATCAACGACAGCCATGGCCATGGCGTGGGCGACAGCGTGCTGCGCCTCATCGCCACAGTGGTCCGCCAGCACCTGCGGCCGGACGATCTGTTCGCCCGCCTGGGCGGTGACGAGTTCGTCGTCGTGCTGTCGGGTGTGGAGGGTGTGCACAGCCTGGCGCAACGCCTGCCCGCCAGGGTCGCCGCGCAGAAGGTGAATCTGGATGACGGGCGCGCCCTGTCTGCGCAGATCAGCCTGGGGGCGGTGGTGGTGCCGGCGCGCGAACACACGGTGGACAGCGCCATCCATGCGGCCGATCTGGTGCTCTACGAAGCCAAGCGCCTGGGCCGCAACCAGGGCGTGGTGATGGACACCCGCCCGTCACCCGACGCCCCCGCCCTCAGGGCAGGGTCAGCGTGAACCAGGCCGACTGCGGGGCCAGCTTCACCACGTCCGCATAGCGGGCCAGGGACTCCTCGGTGCCGGTGTGCAGTTGATAGCGCAGACCCAGAAAGGCCACCAGGCCCAGCAGCGCAAAGACACTGCCCATGACCCACAAGGGCACTTCGGCGCGAAGCTTGTGCTGGATCTGGTCGGGCGGGGCCCAGTGGGGGGCGAAGGCGCTGCGTCGCCCCTGGAGATGCAGGATCTCGTCACCGACGCGGGCGGTCAGATAGCCCAGCTTCTCGGTCCCTTCCAGCGCGTATTTGCCCTGGAAGCCCAGCAGCAGGCACATGTGGAACACCTCCAGCGACTGCAAGCGCACGGCCCCTTCCCGGCGCAACTCCTCCAGACGCTCGAAGAAGCGCTCGCCCGCCATGTGTTCCCCGAACAGCTCCAGCTGCAACGGGTTGAGCATCCAGTCCTCGCGCACCGGACCACGGCCGGTCAGCAGGATCTCGTCGAGCAGGCCACAGAAGGCGAACTTGGCCTGGTAGACGTCGGCGGAGTCCAGGCCCAGGCGCTTGGCGCCGCGGTCCACCTGCAGCAGCAACTCCTTCACCCGCTCGCGAAAGGGGCCGGCCTGCTGGGGCATCTGCCCGTTCTTGAGCAGGAAGACCATGTAGAAGCCGGGATAGAACAGGTCCATCAGCAAGCGGGGCTCGGAAGCCACGGCCGTGGGGACCAACGCCGGGCCGGCAGCGGACTGGGATGCGAAGAGAGAGGGGGCGGTGCTCATGGGAATCAGCGCGTTCGTGAGGGTCAGGCCTCGCCGTTCAAGGCGATGAGCTCCATCTGCAGGTCAGGCAGATTGCTGGGGGCATAGATGCACAGGCTGCGGGCCTGCAACATGCGTTCATACAGCGGCCCGCGAGGCTCCAGCGCGAAGTAGTACGCGCCCGGCCGGACCGGAATCGCCACCGGCACCTGCGGCAGGTGACTCAGACGCACACCGGCGGTGGCGGTGAGCACCACCTTCTCGACATCGTCGGGCGCCCCCACCTTCAGACGCTGGGGAATGACCTCCACCAGCTCCGAGGGGGGCAGGCCGGCCTGCACGCCCAGGTACAGCCGGGTGCTCTCGCCGATCTTCTGCGAATCGAGCCGGCCGGCGAAGTAGGAAGGGCGCAACTCGTTGAGCGCAATGGCGAAGTAGCGGGTGGAGATCACTGTCTCCAGCAGGTCGCGGATGATGCCGTCCAGCCGCGCAAAGGCCTGCGCAGGGGCACTGTGGTCATAGGCGGGCAGGTCGGCCAGCCCATGACTGCGGGAGAAAGTCATCAGCGCACCCGCCAGATCCAGCAGACGCTCGAACAGACGTTCCGGGTGCAGCCCTGGATGGTGGAACAGGTGGGACAGGCCCGCATAGGCGCTGCTGCAGGTGTGCAGCAGCCAGAACGAGGCGATGTCGCCCGAACGGAACTCGATCACATGCTTGGAGGGCTCGCGGTGCACGCCGTAGAGCGCATCCACCTTGGCCTGCAGCATGTCCAGTGTGCGTCGCAGCAGGCCCATCAGCACGGGCGACGCGCTGATCGACAGCACCGGCGGCGAGAAGGTCGGGTCCAGCTCGAAGGAGCCCGTGCCAGTGCGCCGCACGCGCAGCAGCGCCAGCGAGGTCAGGTGGTCCCGGGCCTCGGTGTCCGCCACCAGACGGATGCGACGGTGCAAGGTGGTGACCTCGGCCTCGACCGCGCCGGTGAACCAGTCGGTGGCGGGATCGTGGCGCATCAGGTAGCGCGCCGCGCTGGGGCCGGCTTCTTCACCATCGCAGCTGTTGCTGCCGGTGGCGCGCAGCGGAGCCAGCGCCAGGTGGTAGGTGCACTCCGACTGGCCCGCCGGCCAGCCCGAGAGGGACACGGGCGGCGGCAATTCGTCATCGGCCGGGGCCGTGCAGAAGTCCCCATCGGGCAGCAAGGCGTGGAGTTCCTGCAGGCGCAGCACACCATGGGCCAGGGCGTCGGCGTCCACCTGGCAACGACGAACACCCCAGGCGAAAGGGCTCAGCGCCTGGGCCGTCTCGGCCAGACGCCACTCATGGTAGGCATCCTGACGCTGGAAATGCTGGGGGCGCAGGAACAGGCCCTCTCCCCAGAGCAACTTGGAAGCACGGATCACAACAACATCCCATCAACAACAAGGACCGGTCCAACGCTGCGGCGTCGACCTCAAGAGCACTGCACACCCGCCAGACGGGTGAGCTCTGGCGCCACATCGAGGGCGCGCCCATTGGCGACGCTCAGGGCGCAGGCGTGCACGCCCAGGGTCAGACCGGTCTCGACCGCAGCCTGGGCATCGAACACCTGGCGCCAGCGACCTTCGGCTGGAGCGCGGAACAAGGCCAGCACCCCGATGTAACGGGTGCCCTCAGGCAAGGTCTCGGTCACCTCGTAACGCTGCCCGGGCGTCAGCACCACCTCGCGCGAGCCCAGCAGAGCGTCTGCCAGTTCCGGGGACAGATGGCTCTTGTCCCCTTCAAAGGCACCGGCAGGTGCCCGCTCGAAAGCATCCTTCTCTTTCAGTTCATAGATTCTCGCGACCACCGGGAGAGATTGACCATTTGTATCTGAATTTAACAAATCTCCCGCATGCAACCGAATCACCACCCGTAACGCTTTTGGTGTTTTTTGCAATGCGGGGAGATTGGATGTATCAGGAGTTTGTAACGAGACCCTCTGCAATCCGACCATTTGTAACGCCGAATCCAGGACGCCGGGTTGAGTGGCATTTGTACCGGGTGTGCTGCAGGCCGTGGTGAAGAGAGAAACCAGGCCAATGGCTACCCAGCGAAGGATCGATCCCAGGCCACGGGCCTCAGCCGACCACATACTCTTGGAAACGAGGGAATTCCACCCTCCCGATGCCGTGCACATCCTCAACATAGACGAGTTTCCATGATTCAAGAAATACCCCTGGCACGCGGAACACCATGATCGAAGTCTATCGCCAGTGCGGCGTCTCGGGCGATCCTCCAGATCCCCCAAAAGGAGGTTTGACCGAATTTACGGACATCCTATAGTCCGCCTGCCGAAATACCGGCTCCGACGCGGAATACAAACGGTTTCGAATTTCATGGAGTTACAAATGAAGCCCGCGACGCGCATTTCCCCACGACATGCCTCCCTGGCCCTCGGCGCGGTCCTCTGCGCCCTGCTCACTGCCTGCGCAACCCCCCAAACGGCGGCTCCCGCCCCGGCCCCCGCCGCTCCCACGCTGGAGTCCTATCTCTCGCAGGCCACCCAGGCCCAAGCCGATGGCCAACGCGAGAAAGCACGTGGCTTCTACCGCGACGCAGCCAAGGCCTATCCGACCGACAAGACGCCCTGGCTGAAGCTGGCCGAGGACTACTTCGCTGCCGGTGACTATGGCAACGCCGTGCTGGCCGGCCAGGAGGCGCTGGAGCGCGATCCGCAGGACACGACCGCCAACAGCCTGCTGGCCGTCAGCGGCCTGCGCATCACCGCCGGCTCCCTGAAGGCCTTGCGCAAGGACGCCGAGTACCCCGTGGGCTCCCGCGAAGAGGCCCTGGCCGTGACCCGCTCCCTGCGCGAGACGCTGGGCGAGACCGCCCTGCTGCCCATCGTGCAGCCGGGCAGCGAGCCGCCCAAGCCCAAGGTGGCGCCCAAGCGCCGCGCGGTGGCCCCGCAGCCGACCGCCCCTGCGCCCGCCAGCGCCTCGGCAGCGGTCCATCCGGCACCAGCCGCCACTGCGGGTGGCAACCCGCTCGACAAGCTCAAGTGAGCTGCATCACCCCTCGCAAGCAAAGGAATGCCCATGGCCAAGAAGGACAGTGTTCAGAAGCGGCTTGAGAAGGTTCGCCCCCCGCGGGTGCAACTCAGCTATGACGTGCAGGTCGGTGATGCCATCGAACAGAAGGAATTGCCCTTCGTGGTCGGCGTGCTGGGGGAGTTCTCCGGCCAGGCCGACCCGGACAAACCTCTGCCCAAGCTGAAGGACCGCAAGTTCGTCAATGTCGACCTCGACAACTTCGACGATGTGATGGCCGGCATGGCGCCCAAGACCTCGTTCCGGGCAAAGAACAAGCTGAGTCCCGAAGGCGGCGAATTCGGCGTGAACCTCGAGTTCAAGTCCATGGAGGACTTCCGGCCCGAATCCGTCGTGCAGCAGGTGGAGCCGCTGCGTCGCCTGCTGGAGGCGCGCACCAAGCTTTCCGACCTGCGCAACAAGCTGGCCGGCAACGAGAAGCTCGACGATCTGCTGACCGAGGTGCTCTCCAGCACCGAGAAGCTGCAGCAGCTCGGCGCGGAAGCCGCCCCGACCGACAAGGAGTGACCATGAGCGAAGCCCTCCTCAGCGCCGCCGCAGCCGGTGCGGCCACCGCCGAAGCCAGCCCGCTGCTCGACCAGATCGTCGCGCAAAGCAAGGTGGCCCGCTCGGACGTCGAACACGCCCGTGCCAGGGACATCATTTCCGAACTCGTGCGCGAGGTGATGGCCGGTACCGTCACGGTGTCGGACAACCTCAGCGTGACGCTGGATGCCCGCGTGGCCGAACTCGATGCCCTGATCTCCGCCCAGCTCAGCGAGATCATGCACCACCCGGCCTTCCAGAAGCTGGAATCGACATGGACCGGCCTGCACTACCTGTGCCGCCACACCTCCACCAGCGCCGGCATGAAGATCCAGGTCTTCAACGCCACCAAGAAAGAGCTGATCAAGGACTTCAAGACCGCGATCGACTTCGACCAGAGCGCGCTGTTCAAGAAGGTCTACGAGGAAGAGTTCGGCACCTTCGGCGGTGCGCCCTTCGGCACGCTGATCGGCGACTTCGAGGTCTCGCGCCAGCCCGAAGACATGTACTTCATCGAGCAGATGTCGCACGTGGCCGCCGCGGCCCACGCGCCCTTCATCTCGGCCGCGTCGCCCGAGCTCTTCGGCCTGGAGACCTACACCGACCTGGGCAAGCCGCGCGATCTGGCCAAGGTCTTCGACACGGTCGATTACGCCAAGTGGCGCTCCTTCCGTGATTCCGAAGACTCGCGCTACGTGGGCCTGACCGTGCCACGTTTCCTCGGCCGACTGCCCTTCAACCCCAAGGACGGCACCGCCACCGAAGGCTTCAACTTCGTCGAAGACGTCGATGGCTCCGACCACGGCAAGTACCTGTGGGTCAACGCCGCCTACGCCATGGGCGCGCGCCTGACGGCGGCCTTCGAGAACTACGGCTGGTGCGCCGCCATCCGTGGCGTCGAAGGCGGTGGCCTGGTCGAGGACCTGCCGACCCACACCTTCAAGACCGACGAGGGCGAGGTGGCCCTGAAGTGCCCGACCGAAATCGCCATCACCGACCGGCGTGAGAAGGAGCTCAGCGACCTCGGCTTCATCCCCCTGGTGCACTGCAAGAACACCGACTACGCCGCCTTCTTCGGCACCCAGTCGGCCCAGCGCGCCAAGAAGTACGACAGCGATGCCGCCAACGCCAATGCGGTGCTCTCGGCCCAGTTGCAGTACATGTTCAGCGTCTGCCGCATCGCCCACTACCTGAAGGCCATGATGCGCGACAAGGTGGGCAGCTTCGCCTCCGCGGCCAACATCGAGGAATTCCTCAGCCGCTGGATCCGCCAGTACGTGGTGGAGGACGACAACGCCACCCAGGAAACCAAGGCCACCTACCCGCTGCGCGAGGCCAGCATCCAGGTTTCCGAGGTGCCGGGCCGCCCCGGCACCTATCGCGCCGTGTCGTTCATCCGGCCGCATTTCCAGCTCGACGAGCTTTCCGTGTCCCTTCGTCTCGTCGCCGAGCTGCCGCAGTCCCAGAAGGGCTAAACACAACCGCTGTCATCACAAGGAGTGAAAAGAACCATGAAGGATATCTACGTCAAGTTCGAAGGCGCCAGCGAACTGGAAGGCGACAGTACCGACCAGAAGCACATCAAGGAAATCGAGGTCTCCTCGTTCCAGCACTACGTGCGCCAACCCAAGTCGTCCAGCGCCTCGTCCGCCGGCGGTCACACCGCCGAGCGCACCGAGCACGGCGAAATGGTCTTCACCAAGGACATCGACAAGGCCACGTCCAAGCTGAACCGTGCCTGCTCGGCCGGTACGGTGTACCCCAAGGTCACCATCACCTTCTACCGCGCCTACGGCGGCAAGAGCGCCACCTCGACCTCGCAGTCGCGCGTGGACTACTACAAGATCGTGCTGGAAGACGTGGTGGTCTCCTCCGTGCAGACCGTGATCTCGGAAGGCGAACTGCCGGCTGAGACCTTCGGCCTGAAGTACGGAAAGATCACCTGGGAATACAAGCAGCACCGCCCGGACGGCTCGACCACCTCCACCGGCGTGGCGGGCTGGGACCTGCGCAAGAACGTCGCGGTCTGATCCCTGCGGCCACGGCCGGGAGACATCCGCGTGCCGGATGTCTTCCCACTGTGCACGGGCGGCCCCAGGGCCGCCCTTTTCGCTCTCCCCCATCCCTCCGTTCTTCCCTGCCTGCCATGGACCTCTTCAGCCCTTCGCTGATGGACAAGCTGCTCGGCGCCGATCTGGACCAGACCACGCGTGCCACGTCCACCCGTCAGCCGCTGCCCGAAGGCGAGACCACGCTGGCCACCAGCCCGCGCTGGACCGTGCAGCAGATCACCGATTCGGTGGCCCGCGACCTGGAGACCCTGCTCAACGCCCGCCCCGGCATTGAGGCCGCGGCCATGCCGGAGCATCCGCTGGCTGCCCGCTCGCTGCTGACCTACGGGCTCACCGACCTGAGCGCGCTGAACGTGGCCAGCGACCGTGACCGCCTGCGCATCACCGAGGCCATCCGCCGGGCCCTGCAGGTGCATGAACCCCGGCTGACCCAGGTCGAGGTTCAGGTGAAGAAAAGCACACAGGTCGGCGTCGGCCTGTGCTTCTCCATCCGCGCCCGGCTGCGCCTGGACCCTTGTACCGAATCGGTGGCCTTCGACGCCATGCTGCAGCCCGGATCCAACCACTACGCCGTGAGCCGCCGCGACGCGCGGGCCCACTGAGCGCCCCCAAGCAACAGAGAGATCGCTCGTGCAGGATCTTCTGCCCCACTACGAACGGGAACTGGCCTTCCTGCGGACCCAGGCCGACGAATTCGCCCAGCGCTACCCGCGTATTGCCGGCCGCCTGTCGGTCAATGGCGAGGTGCTGCAGGATCCGCATGTGGAGCGGATGATCCAGTCCTTCGCGCTGCTGGGTGCGCGCATCCACAAGCGGCTGGACGACGATTTCCCGCTGTTCACCGAAGCCCTGCTGGGGGTGCTCTACCCCCATTACCTGCGGCCTTTCCCCGCCTGTTCGATCGCCTGCTTCGAGCTGGGTCCGACGGCCGCGCAGATGAGCCAGGGCCAGACCCTGCCGCGCGGCACCGCCCTGCACAGCCGGCCGCTGCGGGGCGTGACCTGCCGCTTCCAGACCACGGCGCCGGCCCAGGTGCTGCCGGTGCGCCTCAGCCAGGCCCGGCTGCAGACCACCGCCGCCGTGCCGGCCGGCACCGTCATCCCGCCCACCGCCACCTCGCTGCTGTCCCTGCAGTTCGATCTGCTGTCGCCGCAGGCCAGCTTTGCCGGCCTGGGCGTGCCCCACCTGCGCCTGTACCTGGACGGCGATCCTTCGCTGGTCACGGCCCTGCGCGAGACACTGTCCGACAAGGCGGTGGCCCTGCTCTACCAGACCCAGGCCCACGGCCCCTGGCAGGGGGACCGTCAGGCCCGCCTGGCGCCGGTGGGCTTTGCCGAGGACGAAGCCCTGGTGGACTTCGACCAGCGCTCGCACCCCGCCTACCGCCTGCTCACCGAGTACTTCGCCTTCGCGGACAAGTTCAACTTCGTGGACCTGCCGCTCTCGCCCAGCGCCTGCGAAGCCGCCGGCCGCACACTGACCGTCCACATCGCGCTGGCCGGCCTGCGCCCCGACAGCCACGAAAGCCGCCTGCTGGAGCTGGTGAGCGCCCGCAACCTGGTGCTCGGCTGTGCTCCCGTCATCAACCTGTTTGCCACCCGGGCCGACCCGATCCGCATCACCCACGACAAAACGCTCTACCCGGTGCTGCCGGATGGTCGCCGGGCCTTCGGCCACGAGGTCTACGCGATCGACCAGGTCTACCGCGTGCACCAGACCCCCGAAGGCGAATCCATCCAGACCTTCAAGCCCTTCTACTCGCTGCAGCACGACGACCTGCTGCGCGAAGGCGAAACCGCCGGACGCTACTGGTACAGCCAGCGCCAGCCGGTGTCGGCCGGGCAAAGCCCGGGCTACGAGACCGAGATCGGCCTGGTGGACCTGCAGTTCAACCCGTCCCTGCCGCAGACGGACACCCTGTCCATCGACGTGCGGGCCACCAACCGCGACCTGCCCCACCAGATGAGCATCGGGCAACCCGGCGGCGACCTGTTCGCCGAAGGGGGCGGCCCCTGGCGCGAGATCCGCCTGCTGCGCCGGCCCACGCTGACCCAGCGCTTCGAGGCCGACCATGGCGCGCTCTGGCGGCTGGTGTCGCACCTGTCGCTCAACCATCTGACGCTCAGCGCCAGCGGGCTGGACGGGCTCAAGGAGGTGCTGCGCCTGTACGACCTGCCACGCAGCCCGCACAACGAGCGGCTCATCGACGGCCTGGTGGCGGTGGACTACCGCCTGGCCCAGGCCTGCCTGCCCGGCAAGCCCTTCGCCACCTTCGTGCGCGGCACCGAGGTGCGCCTGACCGTCAACGAGCAGGCCTTCGTCGGCGGGGGCCTGCACCTGTTCGCCCAGGTGCTGGACCGCTTCCTCGGCCTGTACGCCCATCTCAACACCTTCGTGCAGCTGAAGCTGGTGTCCCAGCGCAGCGGCGAGGTCTTGGTCAGCTGCCCGCGCCGCAGCGGCGACCAGGCGCTGATCTGAGGCCGGCCATGAAGCGCGAGGAAGCCTCCACGCTCGGCGCCGGCCCCACGCTGACGGGCCCGGCGCGACTGGCCCCGCAGGCCCCGGTAGAGCGGCTGCTGCAGGACCCTTCGCCGTTCGCCTTCCACCAGGCGGTGCGCCTGCTGCAACGCTGGCAAGCCCAGCCCGCGGCCCCAGGCACCCCGCCCGCCCCCGAGCTGCGCTTTCGCAACTCGCTGTCCCTGGCCTTCCCGCCCAGCGAGATCGCCGACCTGAAGACCGACGCGGCAGAGGGCGAGGCACCGCGGCGCATCGAGATCACGCCAGCCTTTGTCGGCCTGCTGGGCGTCACCGGCACCCTGCCGCTGGCCTACACCGAGCAGGTGCAGGCGCGCGAGACCCACGCGCGCGACGGCGCCGCCCGCGCCTTCTTCGACATCTTCCAGCACCGCACCGTCTCCCTGCTGCATGCGGCCTGGCGCAAGCACCGCCTGCCGCTGGCCCACGAAGCCGCCCCGGGCGATGCCTTCCGCCCCCTGCTGCTGGCCCTGGCCGGCCTGGGCCTGCCCGGCCTGTCCAACCGCTTGCAGCCCGGCCAGGGCGCGGTGGCCGACGATGCCCTGGCCCACTACGCCGGCGCCCTGCAGCAGCGGGTGGTCAGCGCACCGCAGCTGCAGCGCCTGTTGGCCGACTACTTCGGCGTGCCGGTGCTGCTGCAGTCCTTTGCCGGCCGCTGGTTCCCGGTGGAGGCCGCCAACCAGAGCCGGCTGGGCCTGGGCGCGGTCACACTGGGCGAGGACGCCCTGGTGGGCGAGCGCCTGTGGCAGCGCGATCTGCGCGTGCGCCTGACCCTGGGGCCCCTCAGCCGCGCCCAGCAGGCCCGCTTCCTGCCCGGCGGGCCGGGCGCAGTGGCCCTCCAGGAGCTGCTGACCCTGGCCACCGGCCTGTCGCTGGAATACGAAATCCACCTGTGCCTGCGCGCCCGCGACGTGCAACCCGCCCGCCTGGGCGGCGATGCCGACACCCCGGCCCAGCTCGGCTGGAACACCTACCTGCTCTCCCAGCCCAGCCCCGTGGACCGCACCGAGGCGGCCTACGACATCCACGCGGCCTGAGCCCCAGAACACGCCCACCGATTGCAGCCACCGTCACCATGACCAATCTGAAGACCCTGATCGCCAAGCTCGACCCCGTGTGCCGCCAAGCGGCCGAGCGCGCCGCCTCGATCACCCTGTCCCACGGCCACCACGAGGTGGACATCGAGCACCTGCTGCTGGCCCTGCTGGAGAACCCGCGCGGCGACCTGGTGGTGGCCTGCCGCCGCTGGGGCGTGGCCACCGAGGCCCTGCAGGCCGACCTGCAGCGCGAGCTGGCCCGCCTGCGCAACGGCAACACCCGCACCCCCGTGTTCGGCACCCGCCTGCTGACCCTGCTGGAGCAGGCCTGGCTGATCGCCTCGCTGGACACGCTGGACCCGCGCATCCGCAGCGCCCACCTGTTACTGGCCCTGCTGACCGAGCCCACGCTGAGCCAGCTGGCCCAGCGCAGCAGCCCGTGCTTCGGCCAGATGAAGGCCGACGATCTCAAGCACCGGCTGGACGCGGTGACCGCCGGTTCGGACGAGGCCCGCCCAAGCGCCGCGACCACCGGCACCACCGCCGGTGAAGCGGCCGAGTCACCCGCCGCCGCAGGCCCCAGCGCCACGCCGGCCCTGGACCAGTTCACCACCAACCTGACCCAACGCGCCCGCGACGGCAAGATCGACCCGGTGATCGGCCGTGACGCCGAGATCCGCCAGGCCATCGACATCCTGATGCGCCGACGCCAGAACAACCCCATCCTGACCGGCGAGGCCGGCGTGGGCAAGACGGCCGTGGTGGAAGGCCTGGCCCTGCGCATCGCCGCGGGCGACGTGCCGCCGCCGCTGCAGGGCGTGGCCCTGCACGTGCTGGACCTGGGCCTGCTGCAGGCCGGCGCCAGCGTGAAGGGCGAGTTCGAGAACCGACTGAAGAACGTGATCGACGAGGTCAAGAAGAGTCCGCACCCGATCATCCTGTTCATCGACGAAGCCCACACCATGATCGGCGCCGGCGGCCAGGCCGGGCAGAACGACGCGGCCAACCTGCTCAAACCCGCCCTGGCCCGCGGTGAGCTGCGCACCGTGGCCGCCACCACCTGGAGCGAATACAAGAAGTACTTCGAGAAGGACGCCGCCCTGGCCCGCCGCTTCCAGGTCATCAAGGTGGAAGAGCCCAGCGAGGAGCTGGCCGCGGCCATGCTGCGCGGCATGGCCCCGCTGATGGAGAAGCACTTCGGCGTGCGCATCCGCGACGAGGCCATCACCGAGGCCGTGCGCCTGTCGGCCCGCTACATCACCGGCCGCCAGCTGCCGGACAAGGCCATCAGCGTGCTGGACACCGCCTGCGCCAAGGTGGCCCTGGGCCAGGCCGCCACGCCCGCCGCGGTGGACGAGCTGCGCAAGCGCCTGGAACGGTTGGCCACCGAGATCGGCGCGCTGCAGCGCGAGGCCGCCAGCGGCAGCGACCATGCCGCCCGCCTGAGCGCCCTGCGCACCCAGCGCGACAACGGCCAGGCCGAGCTGGACGCCCTGCTGCAGCGCCACGAGGCCGAGAGGGCCCTGGTGGGCGAGGTGCAGCAGTTGCGCCAGGACCTGGAGGCTGCCGCCGCCCGCGACCACACCGAACAGGCGCCGCCCGCCACCCCGCTGCCCGACAAGCTGGCCGCCCTGGACGCGCTGCAGGGTGAAGCCCCGTTGGTGCCGGTGGACGTGGACGGCAATGTGGTGGCCGCCATCGTCGCCGCCTGGACGGGCATCCCGCTGGGCAAGATGGTCAAGGACGACCTGAAGACCGTGCTGAACCTGCAGCCCCTGCTGGAAGCCCGGGTGATCGGCCAGTCCCATGCGCTCGCGGCCATCGCCCAGCGGGTGCGCACCAGCCGCGCCAACCTGGAGGACCCGAACAAGCCCAAGGGCGTGTTCATGTTCATCGGCCCCAGCGGCGTGGGCAAGACCGAAACCGCCCTGGCCCTGGCCGACCTGCTCTACGGCGGCGAGAGGAAGCTCATCACCATCAACATGAGCGAGTACCAGGAAGCCCATTCCGTCTCCGGCCTGAAGGGCTCACCCCCCGGCTACGTGGGCTACGGCGAAGGCGGTGTGCTGACCGAGGCCGTGCGGCGCCAACCCTACAGCGTGGTGCTGCTCGACGAGGTCGAGAAGGCCCACCCGGACGTGCTGGAGATGTTCTTCCAGGTCTTCGACAAGGGCGTGATGGACGACGCCGAGGGCCGCGAGATCGACTTCCGCAACACGCTGATCATCCTGACCAGCAACATCGGCTCCTCGCAGATCATGCAGGCCTGCATGAACAAGCCGGCGGCCGAATACCCCGCCCCGGAGGCCCTGGCCGAGGCCCTGCGGCCTGTGCTCTACAAGACCTTCAAGCCCGCCTTCCTGGGCCGCATGAAGGTCATCCCCTACTACGCCATCGGCGACGACGCGCTGGACCGCATCATCCGCCTCAAGCTCGACCGCATTGCCGCCCGTGTGAGCGCCCACCACCAGGCCGACTTCGTCTACGACGACAAGCTGGTGGACGCCGTGCTGGCCCGCTGCACCGAGGTGGACACCGGCGCCCGCAATGTGGACCACATCCTCAATGGCACCCTGCTGCCCGAGATTGCCGGCCAGGTACTGGCCCGCATGGCCGAGGGCGAGGCCATTCGCCGCATCAAGGTGAGCGCCGCCAAGAGCGGCGACTTCAAATACACGGTGCAGTGAGACCGCCCCATGAGAGACACCCCCCATGGACGCTGACACCCTGATCGACGCGGCCCTGAGCACGGCCTGGTCGTCCTTGCTGGGCGGGCTGACGCAGGACAGCCGCCTGCTGCGCCTGCACACGGCACTGGGCACCGATGCCCTCTTCGCCGAGGACGTCCACGTCTGGGAAGGCATCGGCCCCCAGCAAGGCCCCAGCCTGTCGGACGACATCCCCGGCCTGGACCTGGGGCCCACCCGCGCCGGCCTGCGCCTGGTGATGCATGCGCTGAGCACCGACGCCCACCTGGAACTCAAACAGCTCATCGGCCAGCCCGCCCTGCTGGAACTGCTGTGCCAGGACAGCCGCAGCGAACTGCGCCCCTGGCACGGCCATGTGGTGGCCGCGGCCCTGGTGGGCTCCGATGGTGGCCTGGCCCGCTACCGCCTGGTCATCGAACCCTGGCTGGCCCTGCTGGACCGGCGGGTGGACAGCTACGTGTTCCAGGACATGACGGTGCCGCAGATCATCGACGAGGTGCTGGGCGACTACGGCGATCAGACGCCGCTGGCCCCGGCCTGGCGCTGGGACCTGGCCGACAGCAGCGTCTACCCGCGGCGCAGCCTGCGCCTGCAGTACCAGGAGAGCGACCTGGACTTCGTGCTGCGCCTGATGCGTGAAGAGGGCCTGGTGGCCTGGTGGGAGCACACGGGCGATGCCGACGGCACCACCCTGGGCAGCCACACCCTGGTGATGGCCGACCACAACGCCGCCCTGGCCGCCAACCGGCAGTCCGTGGTGCGCTTCACCGCCAGCGACCACACCCTGGGCGAGGACAGCCTGAGCCACTGGCGCGACCTGCAGCGCGTGAGCAGCGCCCGCGTGGCCCTGCAGAGCTGGGACCACCGCAGCCTGTCCAGCCGGCCAGTGCAGGCCGACACGGGCAGCAACGGTGAAAGCGCCCCCCTGACTGAGCTGGTCGTGGCCGATGTGCCCGGCGCCTATGCCTATGAAGACCTGGACCAGGGCCAGCGCCTGGCCCGGGTGCAGGCCGAGGCCCTGGGCGCCCTGCAGCAGCGCGCCCAGGCCCACGGTCCCTGGCGCCGCGCCGAGGCCGGCACCACCTTCACCCTGGTGGACCACCCGCTGCACGATGGCAGCGACGACGGCCGCGACCGCTTCGCCATCCTGGCCTGCCAGCACCGGGCACGCAACAACTTCTCGGCCGATGCCCGGGCCCGGCTGCGCGCGCTGGACCGCCAACTGGCCCTGGAGGCAGCCGCGGACGCTGCCATCGGGCCAGCAGAAGCCGACACCGCAGATCTGGCGCAAGAACGCCCGCTGCACGAAGCCGCGCTGCTGCTGCTGCCCGCCGCCACGCCGCTGCGCATGGCCCAGGCCCCCGCAGGCGACGGCGTCGGGCGCTGGGGCACGCTGGGCGTCGCAGCACTGCGCACGGGACCCACGGTCGACCTCTTCGACCCGCGCTCGGCCCGCCACCTGGCCCAGCCCGATGCCCGCCTGGCCCCGCGTCCTGCGGTGCACGGCAGCCAAACCGCACTGGTCGTCGGCAACGCCGGCCCCGTGCACACCGACCGCGACGCCCGCATCAAGGTGCAGTTCCACTGGCAGCGCGGCGGCAATGCCAGCCACCGGCTGATGCACCCCACCGGAGAGAACGCCCCCGCCAGCGAGGCCAGCTTCACCTGGGTGCGCGTGGGCCAGTCCCTCGCCGGTGCCAACCACGGTGCGGTCTTCATCCCCCGGGTGGGCCAGGAGGTGGTGGTGGGCTTCCTGGGCGGCGACATCGACCGCCCGGTGGTGCATGCCGTGGCCTACAACGGCCAGGGCAGCGAAGACGCCCAGGGCAACCAGCAAGGCGCCGGTGCCGCCGGTGCCGTGGGCTCAGCCCCCGCCTGGTTCCCGGGTCAGGCCGATGCCGTCCCGCACCAGGGTCACCAGCACCCGGCCGTGCTGCTGGGCTACAAGAGCCAGGAACTGGCCAGCTCCAGCAGCGGCCAGGGGGGCTTCGGACAACTGGTGTTCGACGACAGCCCACAGGCGGCGCGCATCGAGCTGGGCAGCTCCACCCTGGTGAGCCAGCTGCAGTTGGGCGCCCTGCTGCAACAGCAGGACAACCAGCGCCTGGCCCCGCGCGGCCACGGGCTGGACCTGCTCACGCAAGGCCATGGCGCCCTGCGCAGTGGCAGCGGCCTGCTGCTCACCGCCTTTGCGGAATCCCCCAGCACCGGCGCCGGCCAGCAGTTGCAGGCCCGCGACCCGCTGCAGGCCCTGCAGACCGCGCAGGACTTGGTGCACACCTTGGCCGAGACCGCGCAGGCCCACCTGGCCCAGTTGCCGGGCGAGCCCGCGGTCGCCGGCGCAAAGCCCGATGACCGCAGCCACCAACTGCCCAGCGAGCAGGGCATGGCCGCGCTGACCAGCAGCCTGCAGGCCAGCGACACCCGGCAAGGCGGTGACAGCACCCGTGATGAGAACACCATCGCCATCGACGGTGGCTGGGGCAGCATCAGCGCCTGGGAGCGCCCGGACATCACCCTGGCCGCTCCGGCCGGCCTGGGCCTCGTCACCCCCGCACAGACCATCCTCAGCACCCAGGCCAGCATGACCCTGAGCGCCGGCCAGGACCTGCTGAGCCTGGCCCAGGGCCACCACGCCAGCGTGGCCAAGGCCGGCGCCGTGCTCTTCACCTACGGCCAGGCCAGCAGCACCAGCAAGCCCAACACCGAAGTCGGCATCGCCATCCACGCCGCCACCGGCAGCCTGCAGGCCAGCGCCAACACCGCCACCGCCGAACTCACCGCCAGCCAAGCCATCGACGTGGCCAGCACCCAGGCCAACATCCTCGTCGGCGCCCCTACCAGTGTGCTGCTGACCGCCGCCGGTGCGGCCATCGACATCCAGAGCGGCAGCGTCACGCTCAAGGCGCCGGGCAGTGTGCAGTTCAAGGCGGCGAGCAAGGTGTGGACGAGTGGGCAGACGGCACGCCTGCCGACTTGGTCCTTACCCAACACCGAGTTCGACATTCAGATGCAGCTTGTCAGTTCGGCCAAGCGCTCGCTGGCAGGCACCAAAGTGCTTGTGCAGCGAGAAGACGGCAGTGCACAGGTCGTGACGCTCGATGAAGCTGGTCGCATTCCGCGCATCGACACGGGCCATGCGATGGAGACCATCCATGTCAGCCTGATTGATGACGAGCAGTGGTCACTGGTTGACACCCAAGACTCGCAGGAATCAGATGCCCCGTGTTGCCAGGCCGACGCTATTGACGCTTCAGAGGATGAGCTCTTGGAGCAGTACTTCGAATTCATTGAAGGGAACACCGGTTTGCCCATCCAAGACTTGACCTACAAGCTGCTTTCGGGCGATCAGGTCCTGGTGGACATGCAAGGACTTGCGGATGGCCAGACGCAGCGCTTCTCGTTGAGCGAGCATCCCGAGGCACTCGAACTGGTGGCTTGGTCCAACACCCAATCCAGCAAACCGTAATCACCATGGCAAACACCCTGTCTGCCGAAGTCAAGTTGCTGGCGGCGATTGCTTATGGCGAAGCCAGCGTTGCTGACGATCCAAATGAAATCGGTGCGATTGCTTGGGCCGTAGCGAATCGTGCTCGCATGTGGGACGGATGCACGGTCACCCAGCTCATCTCCAAAGACAAGAACTACACCTACGCCGTGACGGATGGCAACGCCCGCTATGCCAAGCTCACAGCGGCGTCGGACGACGACATCGCCAAGTCCGCTGGCATGAAGGCGGCTGTCGAGCAGGCGAAAGCTGCCTTGAGCAACACCGGCACCGATCTGGCCAACGGTGGCATCTGGTGGGACGGCCTCGACTTCAAGACCAATGCGAACCATCCGAAGAGGCTCAAGGGGTTCAAATACGGCGATGCCGCCCACAACATCTTCGGCGTGGCCGAAGTCACCCGGCTCATCATCATCCACTGGCGGGTCGTGAACAAGAAGACCGGAGAGGAAGTCGATGGCAAAGAGCGCGGCCGGTACGACCACGTGTACGTATCCACAGCCGCCTACGCCAGCACAATCATCTGGAAATACAACCCCGACTTTCTGTCGGCCACCGGTGCGAAGGCCTACAAGTGAAAGCGCTCATTGCATTGCTATACATGGGGCTCGCAGGCGCCGCTGGCGCCACCGAGTTGGATAGGTCATTTTCCAGCCACGACGCCTTCTACGCACAGGTGGCGCGCGACCAGCATCTGGCGTCCGCGTTCCAACGCCGCGCACTGCCCGACGCCCCACCGGACACCCCGCAGCTGAGCGTTGTGAGTCTCGCCAAGGCCTGGGGGCGCGTGCAATTGGCGAGCGACGCCATCGTGATCAATGGACGGCGCTTGCACTGGAACGAATCCACACAACCGTTCGGCCGCCAAGGCCTGATCCAGCTCCATCTGGAGCTTGCCCAACTGTGGGAAGGGCCACAGGAACCGAATGGTGCAGGCACCTTGTGCCTGCAGTCGCCCATGGGCAGCAGCGGCAGTGCAGCCCGCTGGCAGCACGTGGTGCTGGTCGAGCGCAGCAGTGCACTCGTGCGGCCGAGTATTCAGGCATGGACCGCGCCGTATGCGAGTTGTCAGGCTGTTTGGCGCGATGCGCACGACGAGCTGGTGGCAGGTGTTTTCGAATTCAACTTCGAATCGGAGCAAGCGGTGCGCACCGCGCACTTCGTCGTGCATGCCTTGCGTGAGCACAGCGAAGTGGCGCGCTATGTGCTGTCGCTGCCCAACCCTGCCAACCTGTTCAGCTTCACGGCGGTACCAGCCACTCCCCAATAAGACACCGGCTTCCTATGGCGACGACAAACCAGAAAACCAAGAAGGCGGCTCCACCACCACCGCCCCACCATTTGCAATTCGCGCTCGTGGCACCCAACTTCGCGCCCATCAGCGAACCGCGCGACTACAAGTTGAGCTGGACCAATATCGGCGACAAGAAGGTGCAGGAGATTTCAGGCAAAACCGATGCCCAAGGCCTGACCGAATTGATCACCACGGTAGGCCAAGTGCCGGTCGCCCTCCAAATCGCGCCACCCGAGGCCAGCGAATGCAAGATCGTTGGCAGCGCCAAGTCCAAGCCTTTGGCGAACAAGCCCCTGGTGCGCGTGCAGTTGCAGGCGCTGGCCTCAGCCACCAGCGCCCCCAAGCCAACCAACACCTGCGAGCGGATGGTGGTGCGTGAGGGGGTGCAACAAATCCGCTTCGAAATCCACAACGTCCAGCGCTACACCAGCAAAACCTCGGGCTCCAGCTACCCCAACTACCTCAAGCAGTTGCCCTACCTCATCGTCGACGCCACGAAGATGGAGGTCATCGGCAACACCATCGTGCCGAACAACACAGCCCGCAAAATGCAGGGCGACAACGGCCGGGTGGCCACGGAAACGGTCAATGTCGACGGCGTTGAAAAAGTGGGCCTGGTGCTGGGCAGCGCCACCGACAGCCCCGACATCTGGCAGGCCAACAAGGGCGAGTTGGTTCTTTACAAAGTCAAACCTAAGGAGAGCGGCCTCACCACGGTGGTCATCAGTGAAGTGCCAGACATAGGTAAATTTGACAATGGTGTGCAAGAGGCCAGGGACTTCAAAGGCACCCTCAACGGCGAAACCTGGGCCAAGCTCTGCCGCAGCTTCACGGTGGATGACGTGAAGCGCATCCTGCCGGGCAGCCTGGAAATCACCGTGCCTTGGCCCACGCCCATGCACATCGACTATGCCCTGGGCCGGGGTGTGATCGATGAAGCCAAAGCCGCAGCCTACCGTGAAGCCTATGAGACGCGCCAAGCCGCCACCAAGGCCGGCACCAAGCTGGAGAGCAAGCCCACCTTGGCACCCCTGGCTTATGCCTGCACCTGGGTGGAGCTGTTGACGCCCATCTACGAAGGCCGCATCGAGAACGCCAAGCCCGCGAACCCCGATGTGCCGGTGATCGACCCAAAGACCAAGAAGCCGCAGGTCGACCCCAAGACCAAACAGCCGGTGACGCGGAAGAAGTTTGACAAGCCAGGGGAGTATGACGCGCTGGTGCAGCAAGGAGATGGCCAGATCCTGATTCCACCGCTGGGGTTGACGCTGGAGTTGTGCGGCAGCATCACAGGCCTGGGCGAGCCGATGGCACAGAACGCGCAAGAGGTGACCGGGCTGACCAAAGGCAAAGTCATTGCCAAGACCCACCCCTACGCCTACCTGGCCCTGCTGGAATGCAGCATGAACTGCGGCGTGACCTATGTGCAGATCAACTGCACCTGGCGCCCGATGATCGGCAGCGTGCTGCACAAGCTGGGCGATGCGATCGACATCGGCCGCATTGACAACGGCACCGACAATCTGCGCATCTTCAAGTTCCTCAACACCCAGGTGGATGATCTGGCCGACCGCTTCACCAAAGCGCTCAACAGCCACCGCTACGCGGCACCTGGCCTGACGATCTACAACCTTGACAACCTGCCGGCCAATGCCCCGTTCCACGACAACCACCTGCATTTCACGGCCAACCGCTTGAAACCTCTGGCGGAGGAAGACAAACCCCGGCCACCCATGGCGGACAGCGGGAGCAAACCATGAGACTTCGCTTTTGTGTTTCGGCGGGCGCGGGCTTGCTGGTGGCCCTGTTGGCGGCAGGCTCTGCACACGCGTTTGGCATCTGGGAGTCAGCCTCGCGGATGGAGCCCGAGGCCGATCAGATTGGCTGCATGATTGCAGCCAAAGAGCGGCAGGTCGTTCAATACAGTACGACAAGATGGGACGATCCAAGGTCGCCACCGAAGGCCGAGCCCGACGCCGAGCCCAGAAAGAGCCGCAGTGGGGAGCCCTTGCAGTTTTGGCTCGACAAGGATGAGTGCGCTGCATTCCATGCCACCCGGGCTGACGGATTGTTCAACATGAGCAATTACCGCTCATGGTTTCGCAAGTCCGATTTTTTGACGTTCAGCGAACTGCCCAAGATCGAGCGCTGGACCACGCGCTACATCTTCCGGCGCACAGCGCTCAGCGGTGCGAATTCCGAGTTGGGCACGCAACCCGACATGATCTCGCTGGACCAGGAAATCGATGCCTACCGTGCCAGCACCATCCGCGACAGCCTGTTCGTCTTCACCCAGGACGGCCACTGGCTGGATTTCAAACACAACGTGCGCTGGGAGATGCGCATCACGTCAGATGACAGCATCATCATTGGCGACCCTTCCGGACGCTATGCAGAACGGTACGCGGTGTTTCATCGCAGCTATCGGCCACGCTGTTCAACAGATCCGAATGGGAAGTTGGCGTGTGAGTTGTATTACGCGCCTCGGACAGACCTCTGCTCGGAAACGAAAGATTTGAGCAAGGAGCCTCCTCACATCCAGAAAGATTGCGCCCCTGCCGAGGTGGCCAAGATAGAAATGACAGCTGGCACATTGGCCGAATATGACGACATTCCCTATCCGGCAGGTGTTCGCGTCTTTCCTCAGAAGCTCGTCATCACCGGTCGATTTACTTATGGGCAGCGCGACTATAACCAACAGGTTCTGACGTTCATCGCCCGTTTCTCCGACCCCATCCGACCGATCGTCTTCGCGCCCGGTGTGTTGTTCAGCGACACCGCCAAGCCCCACCGCGGCAAGCCCCGGCCCGGAGAGCTCGTGATGAAAGAGGTCTGCCTCGCCGATTGCCCAGACCAGTTGGCAGCGCAAGGCCTTCTCGCGCCGCCGAGCGCCGCTTCTGCGGCTTCGTCGCCACATTGAGCGAACCAGCCCGGCCGCTGTGCAACTTTTCCGGGCCCAACTGCTGGCACAACACCACCCTGGCCGCGAATCGCCAGGGTATAGCGCACTTCACCGCCAGCGACCACACCCAGGGCGAAGACTGCCTGAGCCGCTGGTGCGACTGACCTTCAGCACATCAGAGGCGCCCGCGTGGCTCTGCAGAGCCGATCCGCTCTCCCTGTTGAACCCATGATTCCCAAGCCCCCCTGGCAACCCGCTGCATTTGCCCTGATCCTCCTTGCCAGCGCCTGCACACCGAAGTCGGACGCCCCGTCCGCTGCGTCCGCGCAGGTTGCCGAGGCCCCCGCAAGTGCCGTATCCACACCGGCGCCGGCGCCTTCCGTTGCCCCAGCTTCAAGCGTGGCGGGCCAGTGCGGAGCCGCGCAGGAAGTCCTGGCTTCTTGCGCCTACGAGGACACCTGCAGTTCCGAGATGACCCTGTATTTGCCCGCCGCAGCGCGAGACCGGCTGGTCACGCTGGAAAAGGCCGGTGGCTTCAACCGGGAGGCGTTCGACCGCTACTGCGAACAAGCCTGCCGCCACAAGTCGCCCCAGGTTGACCCGGCGGCTTTTGCCAATGAGGTCTGCCCATGGGCTTCGGCCACGCCGGGTAACAAAGAAGCCGGCGCTTCCGCAACCCCCCTGAAGTTCCAGGTGGGCAGCTTGATGCTGGACATGGCCCCCGTGGCATTGACCCAAGTAAAGGAAGTGCTGGGCGCCCCCTTGAAATCCGAGCCCTCCCCTTACCAATGCGACAGCGCCTATGAGTCGGAGGGCACCCGTTTGCTCACCTTCCGCGGCGCCGTCTTCGAGACTGACGGCAAGACGGCCGTGCTCCGGCAGCTGCTGGCCAGCGGGTCGACAGACGTGCAATGGCAGGGGCTGCCCGGCGGCTGGGCCGACCTGACGCTGGAGAAGCTCAAGGCGGTGACCGGCGTTGGCAAGCTCCAGGTCGACGACCACACGCTGCGCTTGGCGCCGGCTCCTGGCGCATCGTCGGAAACGGGCTGGGACTTCCGCTTCCGGAACGGGCGCCTGAACTCCGTCACGCATTGGATCGGCTGCTGATCCCCCTCCCGCATGGGCCGGTCTGCGGGCATTGGCGCGGGCTTAGCACTCCCCTGCCGAGAGTGCTAGTATTTGGGAACTTCCCTGGCTTCCCGGGGTCTCATCGACCATGAACATGACGAACACCACCACCAACGCTCTCGCTCTGCGCGACCCGTGGGCCCTGGTGCCGCCCATCGGGAATCTGGACGCCTACATCACGGCGGTCAACCAGATCCCCATGCTCACGGCCGAGGAGGAATCCCGCCTTGCCCGCGAACTGCAGCAAGATGGCGATGTCCAGGCCGCCGGTCGGCTGGTGCTGTCGCACCTGCGGCTGGTCGTGTCCGTCTCCCGCCAGTACCTGGGTTACGGACTGCCGCAGGGCGACCTGATCCAGGAGGGCAATGTCGGCCTGATGAAGGCGGTCAAGCGCTTCGACCCGGACCAGGGCGTGCGCTTGGTGTCCTACGCGCTTCACTGGATCAAGGCCGAGATCCACGAGTACATCCTGAAGAACTGGCGCATGGTCAAGGTGGCCACCACCAAGGCCCAGCGCAAGCTCTTCTTCAACCTGCGTTCGATGAAGCAGGGCCTGAAGGACCATGCCGGTGACCATGAGACCTTCCGCAACACGCTGACGCCCGATGAGGTGGATGTGGTGGCGCGGGAGCTGAATGTCAAGCCGGAGGAAGTGGTCGAGATGGAGACCCGGCTGTCCGGCGGCGACGTGGCCCTGGAGCCGCAGACCGACGACGGCGAGGAAAGTTACGCGCCGATCGCCTATCTGGCCGACGACAGCCAGGAACCGACCCGGGTGCTGGAAGGCCGCAGCCGCGATCTGATGAGCTCCCACGGCATCCAGCACGCGTTGGACAAGCTGGACGACCGCAGCCGCCGCATCGTTGAAGAGCGCTGGCTGAAGGTGAACGACGACGCCAGCGGCGGCATGACCCTGCACGAGCTGGCCGCCGAGTACGGCGTCAGTGCCGAGCGCATCCGCCAGATCGAGGTGGCGGCGCTCAAGAAGATGCGCAAGGCGCTGGAAACGGTCTGACGCTCTCTGAGCGGCCTCGCCCGAGGCCTCTGGCCGGCCCTTAAAGAACAACGGCTCCCCGCGGGGAGCCGTTTGCTTTCATGCGCAGGCGCTGTTGTTTCAGGCGGCGGCCTTCTGTAAGCGCGGCCCCAAGGCCCTCTTGACGAAGTTCGATCAGATGTCGACGACGTGGCGCAGCAGCGAGAAGCCCACGCGCCAGGTCATGCCGTCGCCGGGGTCGATGGTGGCGGTGCGCTGGT
>NZ_JAMXMC010000011.1 GCF_024055665.1 Ideonella oryzae
GCGCGTTCGTCTTGAGCACGCGCTCGCCGCTCCAGGTTGGGGTGCGTCCACAGGCTTGCATGTGGACGCATGCTCGGGTGATCAGCGTGGGTGGGTCAATACGGCCTTGGGGCCACGCTTACGCTCAGAAATCGCTGAGGGTTTGCGATGTAGGGCAAACCTCGTTCACTGCCGCACAGGCAGCTCAGAAACGCCTGGCCAAGCGACACGATGCGGTCTGCACGTTCACTGCCGCACAGGCAGCTCAGAAATGCGCAACCGGGTGGAGCAGAGCTGGCACAACGTTCACTGCCGCACAGGCAGCTCAGAAAAAGTGCGGCGCAGATGGCTACTACGACATCACGTTCACTGCCGCACAGGCAGCTCAGAAATGCTGGGTGACGGCACCGTCGGAGCCGTCTTGGTTCACTGCCGCACAGGCAGCTCAGAAATACAGCCTGAAGCTGGATGTCACCGTGGGATTGTTCACTGCCGCACAGGCAGCTCAGAAAATACCCAGATGTTCCGCGTGGTCCGCTGGGATGTTCACTGCCGCACAGGCAGCTCAGAAACCAAGCAAGCGGCCTTCCTGCAGGCTATCAACGTTCACTGCCGCACAGGCAGCTCAGAAATGCACCAGCATCAGCTTGCTGCCGTCGGAATCGTTCACTGCCGCACAGGCAGCTCAGAAAATTTGGCGGCGCCTGCGAACGCCCCCGACCACGTTCACTGCCGCACAGGCAGCTCAGAAAACGCCGACCGGACGCATGGTGTCGTACCTGATGTTCACTGCCGCACAGGCAGCTCAGAAAACACAGCAGGAGAGTCTCCATGTCGCCCAACTGTTCACTGCCGCACAGGCAGCTCAGAAATTGGGCTGCAGTGAAGTAGTGCTCACTGGCGAGTTCACTGCCGCACAGGCAGCTCAGAAATCGGGGGCACGTCCCTGGCGGCCCAGACGAAGGTTCACTGCCGCACAGGCAGCTCAGAAAACCCGGGCGTGCAGGCTGTCATCGCACGCCTTGTTCACTGCCGCACAGGCAGCTCAGAAAAGCAGGAAGCGCTTGCGGCTCTGGGCCAGGCCGTTCACTGCCGCACAGGCAGCTCAGAAACGAGAAGAACGTGGAGGTGCTGGCGATGCTGAGTTCACTGCCGCACAGGCAGCTCAGAAATGCAAGGGCTTCAGCGGCCTGCTGTCCGAGTCGTTCACTGCCGCACAGGCAGCTCAGAAAGTTTGACATCCCGAGGCACTTCCGAGTCATCGGTTCACTGCCGCACAGGCAGCTCAGAAAGAGCGACGTCTACCTGATCGGCGCCAACCTGAGTTCACTGCCGCACAGGCAGCTCAGAAAAATGCCCGGGCTGCAGGCAGCAGCGCAGTACGCGTTCACTGCCGCACAGGCAGCTCAGAAAATCATCGGCGTCAACCCCGTGCGCCTGCCCAGGTTCACTGCCGCACAGGCAGCTCAGAAAGGTGATCGCGCTGAAGGCCTGGCCCACGTCGGGTTCACTGCCGCACAGGCAGCTCAGAAATCGGTGAGGGCCCCGAGCCAGGCGGCGGCCACGTTCACTGCCGCACAGGCAGCTCTGATGCCCGCGACCTGCCCCATTCTGCCCACGCGATACTTGGCCACCTGTTCTCCCTAAGCGCTCAGCCTCATGCCATACAGCACCCCCTTTTCGAGCCGGATTGCATCGACACTGGCCCTGCTGATGGGATTGGCCGTCTTTGTTGTCGATGCAAGGCCGGCAGGGCCTCCACCCCCCGTGGCCGCGCCGCTGCCGCCGGCGCTGCCCGCAGTGGCCAACGCCGCCTGGCCCGCCCCGCTGAGCATGGAGGTGGACGCCACCGACCTGGCCCACCGGGTGCTGCAGGCCCGGCTGCTGCTGCCGGTGACGCCTTCGGAGGCACCGCGCGAGCTGACGCTGCTTTACCCCCGCTTCCTGCCCGGGGCGCACGGGCCCTACGGTGACGTGAGCCGGCTGGCCGGGCTGATGATCAGCGCCGGCGGCCGGCCGGTGGCCTGGCAGCGCGACACGGTGGACACCCACGCCTACCGGGTGCAGGTGCCCGCCGGGGTCAACCAGCTGGAGCTGCACCTGCAGTACATCGCCCCGGCACGGCGCAGCAGCGAGCGCATCTCCATCACCCGCAGCCTGCTGAACGTGGAATGGGAGACGGTGCTGCTCTACCCGGCCGGCACGGCCGCCAGCGGGGTGCGGGTGCAGACGCGGCTGAAGCTGCCGCCGGGCTGGCAGGCCGCCACCGCCTTGCGCGGGCCGGACGGCCAGGCCCCGGCCGCGGCCGATGGTCAGGGCTGGTGGACCTTCGGCGAGACCTCGCTGGAGACGCTGATCGACTCGCCGCTGTTCGCCGGCGCGGTGCTGCGCCGCGTGGCGCTGGATGCGCCGGGAACGGCTGCCCCGGTCACGCTCAACCTGCTGGCCGACGACGCGGCGGCCGTGGCCGCCACGCCGGCCCAGCTGGACGCCCACCGCGCCCTGGTGCGCCAGGCCGACCGGCTTTTCGGCACCCGCCCCTACCGGCACTACGACTTCCTGCTGGCCATTTCCGACGAGTTCGGCGGCATCGGCCTGGAGCACCACGAATCCAGCGAGAACGGGGTGGAGGCCAGCTACTTCACCGACGACTGGGAGCGCGCCATCCGCGCCCGCGAGCTGCTGCCGCACGAGTACGTGCACGCCTGGAACGGCAAGTTCCGCCGCCCCAGTGACCTGTGGACGGCCAACTACAACCAGCCCATGCGCAACAGCCTGCTGTGGGTGTACGAAGGCCTGACCCAGTACTGGGGCCATGTGCTGACGGCGCGCGCGGGCCTGTCCACGCCGGAGCAGGCGCGCGACCGCCTGGCCTGGCTGGCGGCCGAGCTGCAGGCGCGCAGCGGCCGGGCCTGGCGCAACCTGCAGGACACCACGCTGGACCCGACCGTCGGCCCGGGCCACACCGCCGAGTGGGAGGACTGGCAGCGCAGCACCGACTACTACGACGAGGGCCTGCTGCTGTGGCTGGACGCGGACACGCTGATCCGCGAGAAGAGCCACCAGCAGCACGCGCTGGACGACGTCGCCCGCGCCTTCTTCGGCGCACCGCACGCCACCAACGCCGATGGCAGCACACGGCCGGCCGTCTATGACTTCGACACGCTGATGCAGGCCCTGAACGCGGTGCAGCCGCACGACTGGGCCGGCTTCTTCCGCGACCGGCTGGACGGCCACGACGGCCGCCACCTGCTGGACGGCGTGGAGCGCGGCGGGTGGCGCCTGGTGTGGTCAGCCCAGGAGAGCCGCTTTGCCCAGAACGAACGCGGCTGGAGCGGCCCGGAGGGCGATGAACGGCCGCAGGACCTGGCCTTCTCGCTGGGCCTGCGGGTGACCAGCGACGGCAAGCTCGAGCAGGTCTTCTGGGACAGCCCGGCCTTCCGCGCCGGCCTGGCCCCGGGCATGACTCTGGTGGCCGTCAACGACCGGGCCTACAAGCCCGAGCGCCTGAGCGCCGCGGTCACGGCCAACCGCCAGGGCCAGGCCCCCATCCGCCTGCTGGTGCGCGATGGCGACCTGTTCCTGCAGCCGGTGATCGACTGGCAGGGCGGGCTGCGCTACCCGGTGCTGGAACGCCAGGCCGGCAAGCCCGACCGGCTGGACGCGGTCTACAAGGCCCGCTGAACACCCGCTGATGGCCGGCCGCCGCAGCGGCCGGGGCGAGCCTCAGCCCAGGCCCATCATCGGGTCGCTGACGCTGTGCTGGCCGTTCTCCAGGCGGCCGGCGGCGCGGCGGCTCCAGCCGTCCAGTTGCTCGACGGTGAACTGCAGGTCGTACCAGCCCTGGGAGCCGGCCAGGCCCGGGTTCCAGCTGACACTGCCGCCCGGCGGCACCGAGAACAGCCAGGGCCCGTCGGTGCGGTAGGCCAGCGCGGTGATGCGCACGGTGGCCGCCACGCTGCCCAGGTTCTGCAGCGTGACCTGCAGGATCTTGCCGCTGCTGGGCCGGGGGGCCACCCGGACCTCCACCACCGGCACGCTGGCCCGGCGGGCCAGGCTGCCGACGAAGGCGCGGTGCCAGCCGTTGGGGCCCAGCACCCACAGGTCGTACTGGCCGGCGCTGGCGCGCAGGTCCCAACTGCCCTGCAGGCGCTGGCCGGCGCCCACGGTGTAGCGGCGCGGCTTGCGGTTCAGGTGCAGGCGGTCGTAGACGTGGAACACCGCGCCCACATCACCCGCGTTGACGAAGTCCAGCAGCAGGCGGTGGCCGGCGGCATCGGGCGTGGCGTCCGCCGCCAGGGCGTAGGGCAGCGCCCGCGAGGGCCGGGTGCCGGCCGGCTGCACCGGCAGGCTCTGCTGGTCCACGCCGGGCACCTTCACCTTGGGCAGGGCCTCCTGCTGGGCCCGCAGCGCATCCACCGCGTCCTTGGTCAGCAGTGGCAGGCTGGGCAGGGGCTCGTTGTTCGGGTTGACGAAGTTGAAGGCCGAGCTCAGATCGCCCGCCACGGTGCGGCGCCAGGCGCTGATGTTGGTCTCCACCACGCCGAAGCGCGACTCCAGGAAGCGGATCACCGAGGTGTGGTCGAAGACCTGGGAGTTGACCCAGCCGCCACGGCTCCAGGGCGAGAGCACCAGCATGGGCACGCGCGGGCCCAGGCCGTAGACGCCGCCGTCCGGCTTGGGCTGGCCGCTGGTGCCGGCCGGTGCCGGGTGGGTGAAGCGCTCGGCGCTCACATCGCAGGTGCTGGCCCCCGCTTCGCTGCCGTCGCGGTTGAGCGAGGGCGCGGCCGGCGGCGGCAGGTGGTCGAAGAAGCCGTCGTTCTCGTCGAACATCACCAGCAGCACGGTCTTGCTCCAGACGGCCGGGTCGGCGGTCAGGGCGTTGAGCGTCTGCTCCACGTACCAGGCGCCCTGGGCCGGGCAGGAGGGGCCGGGGTGCTCGCTGTAGGTGGCCGGTGCCACCACCCAGGACACCTGGGGCAGCGTGCCGGCGGCGATGTCGTCGCGCAGGGCCTGCAGGAAGCCGCCATCGGGCATGGTGTTGGCGATGCCCTTGCCCAGCGGGTTCAGGCTGTCCATCGCGCCGGCATAGGGCAGGTAGGGCGAGCCGTCGGCGCTGTTGCCGATGTCCAGGTTGGCCTGGCGGAATTTCACGAAGCCCGCCAGCGGGTTGTCGGTGAAGTTGTCCGGCATGTTCTGGTAGATCTTCCAGCGCACGCCCGCGGCCTGCAGGCGCTCGGCATAGGCCGTCCAGGTGTAGCCGCTGGTGGGCGCGTCCATGCCGTCCCACTCGTTGACCACGGCGGCCACGCCGGCGGCACTGGCACCGTTGCTGCCGGTCCACAGGAACAGGCGGTTGGGGTTGGTGCCGCCGGTCAGGCTGCAGTGGTAGGCGTCGCAGACGGTGAAGGCATTGGCCAGGGCGAACTGGAAGGGCAGCTCGGCCTGGGTGTAGTAGCCCATCGAGGTGTTGGTCTTGAACAGCGGCCAGCGGGCCATGCGGCCGTGGTCCCAGGCGAACTGCGCGTCGTGCCAGGAATGGGGTGTGCCGCCCGCGCGCTGGGCGTTGCCGCTGCTGCTGTCCAGGTGGTAGGGCAGCACGGTGCGCACGCCGTTGCTCTGCTGCCAGACGCTCTGCCCGTCGGGCAGCGGGATGGTGAAGCGGTCGCCGAAGCCGCGCACCCCCGGCAGCGTGCCGAAGTAGTGGTCGAAGCTGCGGTTCTCCTGCATCAGGATGACCACATGGGCCACGTCCTGGATGCTCTTGGCCACGTTGTGGGCCGGGATGGCCAGCGCGCGGGCGATGGCGGGCGGCAGGGCGGCGGTGCCGGCCGCGGCAGCGGCTCCCTGCAGAAACTGGCGGCGGTCGACGGTGCTCATGGTGGTCCTCCCCGGGGGCCGGTGGCGATGCGAATCAGCTTGCCAGCGGTGCGCGTCAGTTTCGTGGCACGGCCTGCCCAACGGGGGCCTTGAACAGGGGGGGGGCCGGCAGCCGCTACAGTCAACCACCGCCGCCCGCCACGCCACGATGTCCGCTCCCCCCTCCAGCCAGTTCGCCCTGCTGCGCCAGCGCCGCTTCGCCCCCTTCTTCTGGACCCAGTTCCTGGGGGCGATGAACGACAACGTGCTGAAGTTCGCCTTCACGGTGCTGGTGACCTACCGGCTGTCGGTGGACTGGCTGCCGCCCGCGCTGGCCGGGCTGGCCATCGGCGCGGTGTTCATCCTGCCCTTTCTGCTGTTCTCGGCCACCGCCGGCCAGCTGGCCGACCTGCTGGACAAGGCCCGGGTGATGCGCATGGTGAAGAACCTGGAGCTGGCCATCATGGCGCTGGCCGCCTGGGGCCTGTGGCAGGGCTGGATCGCGCTGCTGCTGGGCTGCATCTTCCTGATGGGCCTGCACAGCACGGTGTTCGGCCCGGTGAAGTACGCCTACCTGCCCCAGCACCTGGGCGAGCGCGAGCTGACCGGCGGCAACGGCCTGGTGGAGATGGGCACCTTCGTGGCCATCCTGCTGGGCAGTGTGCTGGGCGGGGTGCTGGCCGGCCTGCCCGAGGGCAGCGTGCCCAGCAGCGTGCAGGCGGTGGGCCTGGCCGGCCTGCTGCTGGCGGCGCTGGGCCGCTGGGCGGTGCAAGGCGTGCCGCCCAGCCCGCCGGACGAGCCCGGCCTGCGGCTGAACTTCAACCCCTTCTCCGAAACCTGGCGCAACCTGCAGCTGGCGCGCCAGCAGCCCACGGTCTTTCGCACCCTGCTGGGCATTTCCTGGCTGTGGTTCTTCGGCGCGGTCTTCCTGTCGCAGTTCCCGGCCTATGCCAAGGAGGTGCTGCACGGCGACGAGCATGTGGCCTCGCTGCTGCTGGTGGTGTTCTCGGTGGGCGTGGGCACCGGCTCGCTGCTGTGCGAGCGCCTGAGCCGCCACCATGTGGAGATCGGCCTGGTGCCGCTGGGCGCGCTGGGCATGACGGTCTTCGCCGGCGCCCTGGCCTGGAACTCCGGCCTGGAGCCGGCCACCGCCACCCGCTGGGGCCTGGGCGACTTCCTGGCCCAGCCGGGCCACTGGCCGCTGCTGGCCGAGCTCTACCTACTGTCGCTGTCGGCCGGCCTGTTCAGCGTGCCGATGTACGCGCTGGTGCAGTGGCGCTCACCGCCCAGCCACCGGGCCCGCATCATCGCGGCCAACAACATCCTCAACGCGCTCTACATGATCGCCAGCGCACTGATCGTCGGCGCGCTGCGTTCGGCCGGCCTGGGCATCCCCGGCGTGTTCGGCCTGCTGGCCCTGGCCAATGTGGCCGCCGCCAGTGCCCTCTTCACCCTGGAGCCGGACTACCCGCGGCGCTGCCGCGCCTGGCTGGGGCGCAAGCCAGCCTAAAATTGGGGATTCCCCGTCGGCTTCAACGAGAACACACCGTGTCCGCCACCATCCTGCAACAACTCCCCACCGGCGTGCGCGTCGGCATCGCCTTCTCCGGTGGCCTGGACACCAGTGCCGCCGTGCACTGGATGCGCTCCAAGGGCGCCGTGCCCTGCGCCTACACCGCCAACCTGGGCCAGCCCGACGAGAGCGACTACGAGGAAATCCCCCGCAAGGCCAAGGCCTATGGCGCCGACATCGCCCGCCTGATCGACTGCCGCGCGCAGTTGGTCGCCGAGGGCATCGCCGCCATCCAGTCCGGTGCCTTCCACATCAGCACCGGTGGCGCCACCTACTTCAACACCACCCCGCTGGGCCGTGCCGTGACCGGCACCATGCTGGTGGCGGCGATGAAGGAAGACGGCGTCAACATCTGGGGCGACGGTTCGACCTACAAGGGCAACGACATCGAGCGCTTCTACCGCTACGGCCTCTTGGTCAACCCCGCGCTGAAGATCTACAAGCCCTGGCTGGACCAGCGCTTCATCGACGAGCTGGGCGGCCGCAAGGAGATGAGCGAGTACCTCATCGCCAACGGCTTCGACTACAAGATGAGCGTGGAGAAGGCCTACTCGACCGACTCCAACATGCTGGGCGCCACCCACGAGGCCAAGGACCTGGAGTTCCTGAACGCCGGCATGCACATCGTCAAGCCCATCATGGGCGTGGCCTTCTGGAAGCCCGAGGTCGAGGTGAAGGCCGAGACCGTGAGCGTGCGCTTTGAAGAAGGCGTGCCGGTGGCCCTGAACGGCCAGACCTTCGCCAGCGCCGTGGCCCTGTTCGAGGAGGCCAACAAGATCGGCGGCCGCCACGGCCTGGGCATGTGCGACCAGATCGAGAACCGCATCATCGAGGCCAAGAGCCGCGGCATCTACGAAGCCCCGGGCATGGCGCTGCTGCACATCGCCTACGAGCGCCTGGTGACCGGCATCCACAACGAGGATTCCATCGAGCAGTACCGCATGAACGGCCGCAAGCTCGGCCGCCTGCTCTACCAGGGCCGCTGGTTCGACCCGCAGTGCATGATGCTGCGCGAATCGGCCCAGCGCTGGATCGCCCGCGCCGTCACCGGCGAGGTGACTCTGGAGCTGCGCCGCGGCAACGACTACTCGGTCATGAACACCGAGAGCCCCAACCTGACCTATGCGCCGGAACGCCTGAGCATGGAGAAGGTGGAGAACGCCGCCTTCACGCCGGCCGACCGCATCGGCCAACTGACCATGCGCAACCTGGACATCGCCGACACCCGCGAGAAGCTGGGCATCTACAGCGACGCCGGCCTGCTGGGCCGTCCGGACAGCAGCATCGGCCTGATCACCGCGCCTGACAAGGCCTGATCAGCGCACACGGTTGACAGCGGTTGTGTCCGGCCCCGGCCGGCGCACCGCCTTCCAGGGCCCCCTCGCGGGGCCCTTTTTTTCGCCCTCTCGCTCGCCCTCTCGCACTCAGAGGGCGGCCGACGCGGGGCCCGCCTGTCCCGTCATCCAGCCGAGCAGGGCCCGACGATCCGCATCGTCGATGGGCACCCCCTCCCGCTGACACGCGGCGACGATCACCCCGCAGGTCGTGGCCACCAGGTCATCGAATCCATGGGCAGACGTCTCCGGATCGAAGCCATTGAAGACCAATGTGCGCAGCAGTCGCAGGCACTGCTCCCGACTGACCGGGAAACCCAGCTGCTGGCAATGGTCGCGCATGGACTTGGTGACCTGGGACAGTGAGTAGGGCTGGATGTCCAGGGCTTGCGCCAGCGCCTCGAGCTGGGCGCGGTACCGGCCTGGATCCAGCAGGGGCAGGTCGACCGCATCCAGCAGGCGAAGAACCGACGATTCCCTGGCAGGCGACACGCCTCCTTCGCTCAAAGTCGGGGCGGCGCTCATCTGGAGGACATGGCGATCTGGGTCCAGCGCCCAGCCCGCCAGTTGATGCCACTCGATTCTGATCCCGGCCAGATTCAGGGACTCCAGCAGCTTCTTCCAGCTGCCATGCCCAAGCCAGGATCCTTCGATCCCGGGAAAGCGTGCCCGCGCGATCTGGGCCAGGCGCGCGATGGGGACGGGGCGATCGGATGCGGCCACCTCCTCGCCAAGCCACTGCGTGACCTGCTCCAGCGAGGCCTGCGCAGGCCTCGGATCGGTCCGGTCCCTGCCTGCTGCGGTGCCCGCGTTGGCGGTGATAGATGGGCTTGGTGCGTTCTGGAGGCGACGCGGGTCGAGTATCGCGTTGAGTTCGCGGTCAATGCGCAGCGGATCCAGCGGAAGGCTGCGCAGCAATGCGATGAAGGTGCCCTTGCCGGCCCAGTCGGTGGCTGGCAGGGCCGGAATGCGCGTGGCCAGCGCCTTGGTCAGAGCCGGCAAAGGCACGGGCTGGTCGGCGTCATCCACCATCGCCCAGACCAGCGCTTCTGCCTGCACCAGCATGCTGTCCTCGCTCGGCACGGGCGGCGCCGGAACCAGCTCTTCCTCGTCGAAGCCCAGGGCCTCGTGAATGAAGGCCTCGGGGTCGATGATGAGGTCCGCGCAGGCATCGTAGGACGCCGAGGTCGCTCCCGCGGCGAACATGGTCGTTCGCCGGTCCTCGCGACGCAGCTTGCGCAGCACCGGCGTGAAGTCGGCGTCGGCCGAGAAGACAATGAACTCGTCGTAGTGGGTCTTGGCTTGCAGGACATCGACAATGTCCAGCACCATGTGGATGTCCGTGCTGGTCTTGCCTGCCGAGGTCATCGGCGGACAGTCCACGATCTCGAAGCCCGCTCGGCTGAAGCCGATGCGGTAGCCCTGGTACATGACCGGGTTCAGGTAGCAGCGCCGCACCAGGACGCGCCGCTGCGAGGGGGCCTCCGGCATGCCCACGGCCGGCTGCAGGGTTGCCACCAGCCATTCCAGCCAACGGGAAGGTTGCCGTGCGAAGGCTTCGGCATAGCCCGGGCTCAGGCGCCGCAGGCCGGTGAAGACGTTGTCGAAATCAATGAAGAGGGCTGAGCGCATCGGCAGATCCAAGGGAGCTTGGCGACTTTGACTGTGGCGAGCGCGTGCTGGATCCCATGGGCGCGCAGGCCGGTCGGTTCGGGGAAGGACTCACGGAGGTGGTGGGACGACCCCAGCCCTCAGGGCCCGGGGGAGGTCCAGCGCCTCCACCTTGCCCGCAGCGCCCGCGCCAGCCGCCAGGGCGCACTGGCGCGCACCCGTGCGAGCAGGGCCTCTTTCCAGGGTACCCAGCGGCCGTGCAGGCGGGCGAACCAGGTCAGGCGCATCAGGGCCGGCTGCGTGAGTGTGAAGAGCCGGGCCACGATGGCCGTGCCACCCAGCTTGGCCGCCAGGATCACGGCCAGCCCCAGCACCGCATGGCCGCGACTGACGGCCCACAGCGCCAGCAGCTTGACGGGCAGCAGGGCCAGCGTGGGCAGCGCGAACAGCGCCAGCGCGCCATAGGGTGGCAAGCGCCGCACCCAGGCCTCCAGCTGCCGAAAGCCCGGCCAGGCGCCGACCCAGGCCAGCAGGCGCTGCAGCGGCTCCCAGCCCCATTCCTCGAACAGGATGAGCAGCGCCAGCGGCCACTGCCACAGCGCATGCAGCAGGGCCTTCAGACGGGCGCGCCAGGCGCTGCCGGACATGGGCGATCGCCTCAGGCCGCTGGAACGGCTTCGGGTTGGGCCGGCAGCAGGCAGGCCGCCAGGCCGGCGAGCCAGGCCTGCAGGGCCGGGCCGCGGCGCAGGCGCCCGGTGACGGTCGCGCCGGCCGCCTCCGGCGCGGGCAGGTGCTGGCGGCGTGCCGCGAGGCTGCCCTCGGGCAGCAACTGCCAGACCGGCACGGCGCGCTGGGCGCGCGGCAGGCGCAGGCGCTGCAGGCGGCGCTCGCGCTGGGCCTCGTCCCAGGGGCGGTCCAGGTGGACGATCAGGGGCAGGCGCGGCGCGGTGGGAATGCGCGGCTCGCTGCCGGGCAGGCCGTCGGCCACCAGCAGCAGGCTGGGGCCCTCGGCATCGCGGAAGCGGCGCAGCACGGCATCGGCCTCGCGGTTGGCCGTGGGCAGCACCTGGGCCTGCCAGCCGGCCGCGGCCAGCCACTCGTTGAGCAGCTCGGCCCAGGCGGGCATCTCCTCGGCGGCGTCCGACTCGGCAAACAGCACCACGCGGGACAGGCCGCGGCCCAGGGCCTCGGCCAGCAACTCGGGCAGGGCCACCAGCGCGGCCTCGCGCTCGGCCGCCTCGGCCTGGGCCAGCTGGGCGCGCAGCGCCAGCTGGTCGCTGTCGGACAGGAAGCCGCTGCGCTGCCAGCGCGCCAGCAGCGGCGTGGTGGCGGCCAGGGCCTGGGCGTGGCGCTGACGGGTCTCGTCGGGCCAGGCCACGGCGCGCTCTTCAGGCGCCCAGGCCGGCCACTGGTCGGCCACCTCGGCCCAGCCGCGCTGCAGCAGCAGCGGGCCCAGGGCTTCCGGCGTGGCGGCGGCCAGGCCCTGGGCCACGGCGCCGGTGCCCAGGCGGTCCAGCCGGCCCAGCCAGGCCTCGGCCTCGGCCGGATGGCTCTGCAGGCCGTCCTCGGGCGACAGCACCCACAGCCAGGGCGCGGCGGTGTCCTCTTCGGCCGGCAGGGCCAGCCAGCCGGGGCGCTGGTCCACGATCAGCACGTCCAGGCCGGCCGGCAGCGGCTCGCCGGGGTGCAGCAGCTGCACCGAGGCGTCCGCGCTCAGCGGAGCCAGCAGGGCCTGCCAGCGCGCGCGCAGGGCCTCGTCGGCCTCGCCACGCAGACGCACCGCCACCTGACGGGCGCCGAAATGGCGCTGCACCAGCTGCCAGGCCAGGGCCAGCTCACGCTCGGGCTCCAGGCCCTCGGCGTCGGCCAGCAGGCAGGCACCGGCGCAGGCGGCGAAGAAGGCCGCTTCGCTCTGGGCCAGGCGGGCCGGCAGCGGGCCGGCGGCAGCGCCCTCGAACTCGGCGGCTTCCAGGCCCTGCGGGAAGCTGGCTTCCAGGTGGACGATGCGCTGCCGCAGGTCGCCCTTGAGCGCCAGCTGCTGCCAGACGGCCTCGTCCACGGTCAGCCGGTGGCCGCAGCGGGCAGCCACCGCCACCAGCTCGTCCAGGGCCTCGGTCTCGTTCAGGCTGAGGCGGCCATCGCGGTCCTGCCAGCGCGAGACAGCCTGGCGCAGCGTCTCGGGGCAGCCGTGGCCGGCCTCCCACTGCAGGCGGCGGGCGGCCAGGGTCAGGCGGCTGGGGGTGGGCGGTTGCGGGGCCGGGGCCGGCGCGGGCGGGGCTTCGACCACCGGCTCGGCACCGACCTCGGCACCGACCTCGGCTTCGGGCCGGGCCTCGGGCGCCGGCGACTGGGCCTCGGCGGCTTCCAGCGCGGGCAGCGGCGTTTCAGTGGGCGCTGGCGGGGCCACCGGCGCATCGGCCGGCGCCGGCTCGGGGCGCTCGGAGACGGCGGGCACCGCGGCCTCCGCCACCGTCGCCTCGGACGCGGAGGCGGCCGGGCTGCGGCGGCGCGAGCGGCCGGATTTGCGGGCCGGAGGCTCGGTGGCCTCGGGCTCGACGGATGCCGGTACCGGCGCGGCGGCCGGGGTCTCGACCTCTGCGTCAGCCGGGGCCAAGGTGGCCACGGCCTCGGCCTCGGCTGCGGCCGGGCGCCGCTTGGCACTCTTGCGGGCCGGCGCGCGCGGGGTGGCCGGCTCGGCCTCAGCCAGCGCCTCAGGCTCAGGCGACGGAGGCTCGGCCACCTCTGCCTTGACGGCTGCCGTCTTGCGGGGCTTGGCCGGCGCACGCTTGCGGGCGGGCTTGGCGGCGGGGGCCTCGGGTTCGATGGACGCCTCAGGGGCAGAGGCGAGGATGGGGGCCGCGTCCAGCGCGGCCATCAGCGGCGCGTCGTCGGCCGGTGCGGCGGCGCGGCGGCGCCGGGAGGTGGTCGCCATGGGGCGAGTTGCTTTCTGTGAATCGATGAAGACGGCGCCAGGCGCCTGCCGGATCCCGCCGAACAACTCAGGCTGAGTCGACGCGGGAGCGCTATTGTGAAGTGAAGGGATGATGTGAGAGCGGTCAGCGCATCTTGGCGTCACATCCTTGGGGAACTTTGGACCAGGCCAGCAGCTCCTTGCGTTCGAGCACCACCTGCCAATCGGGCTCCGAAGCCGCCTCAGCCACGGGTGCCAGCAGGACCTGAGCACCAATGCGCAAACGAATGCTCAACGGACAGACCGCCGCCGGAACATCTGCTGCTGCGGGCACCGCGCACACGGGCACCCCGGCCGCCAGATTGAGTTGCAGGCATCCGCTTCGGGTCAAGACAGCCCGAACGGGCTGCACATGACCCAGCTGAAGACGGGCCATGACGTTGTCCAGCAGGTAGCCCGCACTGCCTGTGGCAGACACCACCAACATCAGTTCGACCATCGTCAGAGCCAGTGCGGCCACCAGACTGCGATCCCAAAGAAACACCCGAAGCGTGGTGGTCACGGCCAACAGCAGGATCAGGCCCACCAGAATGGTGACGGCGGTCCAAGTAGATGCATGGGCCAGTTGACCACCGCCCGCCAAGGGGGCCACGACGACCAGGGGCAACGACAGCGCAGCGAACTGCAGCGCAAAGGCCATGGCGGCCAACAAGCCGGGTACCCGCGCAACCCTGGCTGCGGGCGCCAATGAAAGAGAGGCCCAGAACAACAGTGCAGCAAGGGCCAGCCCCGTCACCGCTTGCCCCAAGCCACCATGCCAGGTCGCAGGCGCCACAGCCCAGACAGCGAAATAGCCCACCCAGACCAGGCTGGCCAGCACGGTGCTGATCAGAAGCAGCCTGCCCGAAGGCCGGGCACCTGGCGGCCAAGGCAGGCCATGGCGCATCAGCAGGCTGGGCAGAACCAGCATGACGAACAAGGCGAATAAGGTGGCCAGCCCCAGCAAGGCCACGGCATAAAGCAGCGAGAGCGCCGAGGCCAAGCTCAGGTCCGGCATGAAGCCGACGCGCGCAAAGAAGGCCAGCAGCGTCAGCCCCCCCACCAGCAAGGACAGCTGTGACAAAGGAACCAGTGGCAGTTCCTTGAGCCACCCCAGATGCCGCTGGACGAACGATGGGGGGGGCGGTTGCCTGACCAGACCAGGGCCGGCCCCGGTGGTCATCCTCGTCATCCTCAAGCGACCCGACAACGTGTTCCCCAAGGTTTGCCAGTCCCCGGAATCAGACCACCGGTCTCGCCGCAGGACTCACTGCGCACCATGACACTGCTTGTACTTGCGCCCGCTGCCGCACGGGCAAGGGTCGTTGCGCCCGACCTTCGGGCCCTCGCGCCGGCGGGGTGCGGCGGGCATGCGCTGGGCCAGGAAGCGGGCATAGATGGCCTGTGCCTGGCCGGCCAGGGCGTCGGCGGCGGCCTCGTGCTCTTCGTCGCTGAGCGGATGCTGCTCCAGGTACGCCCAGCCCTCCTCGGTGCCATAGCTCAGCATGGTGGCAAACCACTCGGGTTGCGCCGTGAGCAGAGGTGTCCAGGCCGGCATGTCCCGGGCCATGCCCAGCACATAGCCCTGACACCAGTCGTCCATGATGGACACGACCCGGCCATCGGGCAGGGCACGCTCCGACAGCAAGGGGGCGTACTCGCCCGGGATCATCAGCGCGCTGGCTATCGCGTTCCACTGCTGCATCAGCAGGCCCACCATCGCCTGCATCTGGTCTTCGCTCTCGAATGCCGGGGCCTGCACGCCTTCGTCAGCGTCCCACACCCATTTCAGGGCCTGGGTGGGCATGACGAAGTTGGGCGCGCTGATGAGGGCACAAAAGAAACCATCGATGGCCGAGGCGCTGAGTGGCCGGTCCAGGCCGTTGTCCTCGGCAAACAGGAAGGTCTCCAGACACTCAATGTCCTCGTCACTCCAGGGCCGGTCGGCGGGTGGCGTGAACTGCATGGGCAACTCCAGGCTCAGACGCCGCGGGCGCGGTCGGTGGCGAACTGCCGGCGGAATTCGTCGAAGCGGTCGGCGTCCAGCGCCTCGCGCACTTCGCGCATCAGGTTCAGGTAGTAGTGCAGGTTGTGAATGGTGGCCAGCATGGGGCCCAGCATCTCGCCGCAGCGGTCCAGATGGTGCAGGTAGGCGCGGCTGAAGCCGCCGTTGCTGGCGTCGCCGGTGCAGGCATAGCAGGTGCAGGTCTCGTCGATGGGCCGGTGGTCGCTCTTGTGGCGGGCGTTGCGGATCTTCAGGTCGCCGAAGCGGGTGAACAGGTGGCCGTTGCGCGCGTTGCGGGTGGGCATCACGCAGTCGAACATGTCCACGCCGCAGGCCACGCCGGCCACCAGGTCTTCGGGGGTGCCCACGCCCATCAGGTAGCGCGGCTTGTGTGCCGGCAGCCGGTGCGGGGTGTGGGCCATGATGCGCAGCATGTCTTCCTTGGGCTCGCCCACGCTGACGCCGCCGATGGCGTAACCGGGCAGGTCCATCTCGACCAGGGCCTGCAGCGACTCTTCACGCAGCTGCTCGAACATGCCGCCCTGGACGATACCGAACAGGGCGTTGGGGTTCTGCAGGCGCTCGAACTCGGCGATGCAACGCTTGGCCCAGCGGCGGCTCAGCTCCATCGAGAAGCGGGCTTCCTTCTCGGTCGTCAGGTGGCCCTTGGTCTCGTAGGGCGTGCACTCGTCGAACTGCATCACGATGTCCGAGTTCAGCACGGTCTGGATCTGCATGCTGACCTCGGGCGTGAGGAAGAGGCGGTCGCCATTGACCGGCGAAGCGAACTTGACGCCCTCCTCGCTGATCTTGCGCATCTCGCCCAGGCTCCAGACCTGGAAGCCGCCGGAGTCGGTCAGGATGGGCTTGTCCCAGCGCTCGAAGCCGTGCAGGCCGCCGAAGCTCTTCATCACGTCCAGGCCCGGACGCATCCAGAGGTGGAAGGTGTTGCCCAGGATGATCTGCGCGCCCATGTCGTGCAGCGAGCGCGGCAGCACGCCCTTGACGGTGCCGTAGGTGCCCACGGGCATGAAGATCGGCGTTTGCACGACGCCGTGGTTCAGGGTCAGGCGGCCGCGGCGGGCCAGGCCGTCGGTCTTGAGCAGTTCGAACTGGAGCATGGGCCGGATTGTCGCCGAGCGCAGGCCCTGCGCTGGCGCGCGCCGCCGGATGTGCGACAGTGCCGGTTTGCCCGCCTCCTGCCCGCCGCCGCGCCGCCCATGGCCTTCACCCTTGCCCACCCTGTCCACAGCGAGCTGCTGATCAAGAAGAGCCGCTTCATCGGCTGTGTCGAGCCCATGGCCGACCGCGCCGCGGCCCAGGCCCGGGTGGCCGCGCTGAAGGCCGAGCACCCCGGCGCCGCCCATGTCTGCTGGGCGCTGCTGGCCGGCGGGCAGTCGGCCGCCAACGACGACGGCGAGCCCGGCGGCACGGCCGGTCGGCCGATGCTGGACGTGCTGCGCCACCAGGAACTGGAAGGCGTGCTGGCCACCGTGGTGCGCTATTTCGGCGGGGTGAAGCTGGGCGCCGGCGGCCTGGTGCGGGCCTACACCGACAGCGTGGCCCAGGCTCTGCTGCAGGCCGAGCGCGTGCTCTTGCAGAAGCGCCTGGCCCTGGCCTGCCAGGTGCCTTATGCGCTGGAGGGCCGCATCCGCCGCGCGCTGGAGGCGGCCGAGGCCCCGCTGCTGGGTGCCCGGCACGAGGCGCTGGTGCGGCTGGATTTCAGCGTGACGGAGGGCCAGCAGGCCGCGCTGGTGGCCCAGCTGGAGGAACTGGGCCAGGGTCAGCTGGGCTGGGTGGCCCACCCGGAAGAAGGCTGAGCGGGCGCAGGCGCCCTTCCCCACGCCCTTCAGTGCGCGGCGCCCGGCTTGCGCTGGATGACCGTCGCCTTGCGGGCGTCCTCGGGGTAGTAGAAGTGCAGTTCCCCCCGCCGCCAGGTGGCCAGCCACAGCATGTTGGCGCTGATGGCGTCGTGGTCGCTGGGCGAGAAGGGCTGGTCGTAGGTGGTCACCACCCCGCTGTAGGGCCGGTTCAGGTGCTCCAGCGCCATCTTGAGTGCATCGCCATCGGTGCGGCCCTGGGTCTGGAACAGGGCGCCCAGCATCAGATAGACGGCGTCGTAGGACTGGGCGGCGGCCATCAGCGAGCCCAGCGGCTCCTTGCCCCGCAGGCGGTGCAGCCGGGCGATGAAGGAGGTCCGGCGCTCCAGCGTGGTGTCCGGCACGATGGTCTGCGCCATGGCCGCGCCTTCCAGCGCCTTGCCGCCCCGGTCCTCGGCCGAGCGCAGCGCCAGCGTCCACGAGCCCAGCAGGTCGGCGTTGACGCCGGCATCGGCACGAGACTGGGCCAGCATGCCCATCTCGGGGCCCACGGTGTAGGCGATGATGGCCTCGGCCCCGGCGGCCTTGGCCTCGCGCATCTGCGCCGTGAGGTTGGCGGCGCCCAGGTCGAAGCGGGCCACATAGGCCGGCTTGAGCCCCTTCTGGGCCAGAAAGCGCTCGACATCCTTGAGCCCGCCCTCGCCATAGCCGGTCTTGTCGGCGAAGACGGCCACCTTGGTCAGGCCGCGCCGCTGCACCTCGTCGACCAGGAAGGCGGCCTGCAGCGCGTCGCGCGGGGAGACGCGGAAGATGAAGCTGCTGGCCGGCGGGAACTGGCTGGTCAGGGCGGTGGCGGTGGCCACCGGGATCATCAGCAGATGGTGGGCGTTCTGGAACACCTCCAGCGACTTGAGCGCCACGCCGGAATTGCAGAAGCCGATGGTGAAGTCGGCCTTCTTGCCCTGCACCAGCTCTTCGGCGATCTTGCGGCCCTCGTCGGGGTTGGACTTGTCGTCGCGGGCGACCAGCTCCAGCGGGCGGCCCAGGTAGCCGCCGGCCTGGTTGACCTCGCTGACGGCCAGCTCGGCCCCCAGCCGCGCGGCGGTGCCGAAATCGGCCGAACCGCCGGTGAACGGGCAGATGAAGCCAACCCGGATCGGCGGGGGACCGTCCTGAGGACCGGCCGCCCAGGCCGCCACCCCCCACAGCAGGCCCGGCAGGGCCCACGCCAGCTTGCGTCGCATCGTCTTGTCTCCTGTGCCGGACGGGCCTCACAGGGCGCCGTCTCTTGTCGGACGCGATGATGGCATGCCCTTGTGTCGTCAGGCTGACGCCGCGCAAGGGGCACGAGGGGCGCTCAGGGCGCCACCGATGCGGGAAGCGTCAGTCCGGGTCGTCCAGCGACAGGATCCAGCGCACCACCAGACGGGCATCGTCCTCGCTGATGGCGATGCGGTTGGCCGGCATGGCCAGGCCGGTGACCTGGTACTTCCAGTGCGGGTCGTAGGGGTTGGAGCCGCCGAGCACGGCGCGGGTCAGGCGCTCCAGGGCGCCGCCGTCGTGGCGGTACTTGGTGGCGACATTGCGCCAGGCCGGCGCGATCGGCGGACGGGCCGCGGCCGGCGTGGCGGCGGCCTGCTCGCTGTCCTCGTCCTCATCGGCGGACCGGGGGTCGATCTGGTGGCAGCTGAAGCAACCGGCAGACTGGGCAACTCGCTCGGCCCGGGCGCCGTCGACCGCCGGTGCGGCCGCCTGACCGCTGCCGGCCGCCAGCAGCGCCAGCACGGGCCACAGACGCAAGGTGGCAGAGACAGTGAACGGGAAGGCGGCGCGGGCGGTCATGGCAGGGGCAGGAAGCAGTGGTCAGGCGCTAGCTTACCTGCCCGGCGGCGGCAGCGCGCTCAGCGCCGGTCCAGCAACATCGCGTCGCCGTAGCTGAAGAAGCGGTAGCGCGCCTCGATGGCATGGCGGTAGAGCGCCATGATGTGCTCGTGGCCGGCGAAGGCGCTCACCAGCATCATCAGCGTGCTCTTGGGCAGGTGGAAGTTGGTCACCAGCCGGTCCACCACCCGGAAGCGGAAGCCGGGGGTGATGAAGATGTCGGTCTCGCCATGGCAGGCCCGATCCAGGCCCTCGCGGCTGCCGGTCTGCACCGCGGCCGACTCCAGCGCCCGCAGCGTGGTGGTGCCCACCGAGACGATGCGCCCGCCGGCCGCCCGGGTGCGGGCGATGGCATCCACCGTGGCCTGCGGCACCTCGAACCACTCGCTGTGCATCTTGTGCTCGGCGATGTTCTCGGTACGCACCGGCTGGAAGGTGCCGGCGCCCACGTGCAGGGTGACCTGGGTGCGCTCGATGCCACGCGCGGCCAGGGCGGCCAGCACGCCTTCGTCGAAGTGCAGCGCCGCCGTGGGGGCGGCCACCGCGCCCGGACGGGCGGCGAAGACGGTCTGGTAGCGGGTCTCGTCCTCCGGCGCGTCGTCGTGCGTGATGTAGGGCGGCAGCGGCACGTGGCCGAAGGCCTCCAGCAGGGCGAAGGGCTCGCCGGGCACCCGCAGGTGGAACAGGGCGTTGTCCGGCCCGGCCCGGCCGAGCACCTCGGCCTCGAAGCCTTCGCCGCGGTCGGTGCCCAGGCGCACCGTGCTGCCGGGCTTGGGTGACTTGCTGGCCCGCACATGGGCCAGCAGCTCACCCGGCACGCCCGGCGGGGTGGGCAGCACCCGCTCGACCAGGGCCTCGACGCTGCCGCCGGTGGCCTTCTCACCATGCAGGCGGGCCTTGAGCACCCGGGTGTCGTTGAAGACCAGCAGGTCTCCGGGCTGGAGCAAGCCGGGCAACTCGCGGAAGACCCGGTCCACCGGGCGGTCGCCGCGGCCATCGAGCAGGCGGGCGGCGCTGCGCTCGGCGGCGGGCTGCTGCGCGATCAGTTCGGGGGGGAGGGGAAAGTCGAAATCGGCCAGGGTGAAGGCCGAAGCGCCGAACGGCGTGGGAGACACAGACATGGCTTGCAGGCTTGACCGGCCTTCAAGTGTTGGACAGACACACATTCTCCCATGGGCGCGCTGGCCTTGCAGGCCAGGCCGGCGGGCTGCGGCATCAGCCCCCGTGGGCCGCCTGTGCGGGAACGGCCGGCGTGGCAGCCGCGGCCGCGTTGGTGTCGGACCGGTCCCAGGCCCAGGCCAGAGCCAGCGCCAGCAGCAGCACCATCGACAACCAGAACATCAAGCGACCAAAGACCCGCAGCGCGACGACCATGAACATCCATTTCTGCAGCGGCGCGTTCCCTGTCCGCTGTTGGGCTCCGGATTGTCACCGCAGGACCGCCTCCCCGGCAGGGGCGAGATCCCGCAAGGTGAAAAAAAGTGTCTGCGGCTGTGGCGGCCGGGCCGCATCCCGGCGCTGCGGCGAGAATTCCTGCATGCCTGACGCCCGCGCCGCGGCCCCCCCCGCCCCTGCTGCTGCCCCGGCCACCGACAAGCCACGCTCGGGGCCCGCCCGCGCCCTGGAGCGCCTGGGCCTGACCACCCCGCTGGCCCTGGCCCTGCACCTGCCGCTGCGCTACGAGGACGAGACCCGGCTGACCCCGCTGCGCGAGGGCCGGCTGGGGCTGCCGCTGCAGACCGAGGGCGTGGTGACCGAATGCAAGGTGGAGCTGCGCCCGCGCCGCCAGCTGGTGGTCCGGCTGCAGGACGATGCCGGTGACGAGCTGGTGCTGCGCTTCATCCACTTCTACCCCTCGCACCAGAAGACGCTGGCTCCGGGCGCCCGGGTGCGGGTGCGCGGCGAGTTGCGCGGCGGCTTCTTCGGCCGCGAGATGGTGCACCCGACCTTCAAGGCGGTGCAGGACGGCACGCCGCTGGCGGCCTCGCTCACCCCCGTCTACCCCAGCACCGCCCAGCTGCCCCAGGCCTATCTGCGCAAGGCGGTGGCCGCCGGCCTGGCCCGCGCCCCGCTGGACGAGGTGCTGCCCGCCGGCAGCGTGCCCGCCGGCCTGCCCACGCTGCGCGACGCCCTGCACTTCCTGCACCACCCGCCACCGAAGGCCCAGCTGGCCACGCTGGAGGATCACAGCCACCCGGCCTGGCAGCGCCTGAAGTTCGAGGAGCTGCTGGCCCAGCAGCTCTCGCAGATGCAGTCGCGCCGCGAACGCGCCCTGCTGGCCGCCCCCGCCCTGCCCGCCCGGCCCGGCGGCCTGCACGAGCGCCTGCTGGCCCAGCTGCCCTGGGGCCTGACCCGGGCCCAGCACCGGGTGTGCGAGGAGATTGCCACCGACCTGGCCCAGCCCCAGCCCATGCACCGGCTGCTGCAGGGTGATGTGGGCGCGGGCAAGACGGTGGTGGCCGCGCTGTGCGCCGCCATCGCCATGGACCAGGGCTGGCAGTGCGCGCTGATGGCGCCCACCGAGATCCTGGCCGAGCAGCACTTCGCCAAGCTGGTGCAGTGGCTGGCGCCGCTGGGCATCACCGTGGCGTGGCTGACCGGCAGCCGCAAGGGCAAGGCCCGCCAGGCCATGCTGGCCAAGGTGGCCAGCGGCGAGGCCCTGCTGGTGGTGGGCACGCACGCGGTGATCCAGGACGACGTGGTGTTCGCCCGGCTGGGCCTGGCCATCGTGGACGAGCAGCACCGCTTCGGCGTGGCGCAGCGGCTGGAACTGCGGCGCAAGCTGCGCGCACAGACCGACGACGGCCGGCCGTTGGAGCCGCACCTGCTGATGATGAGCGCCACGCCCATCCCGCGCACCCTGGCCATGACCTACTACGCCGACCTGGAGGTCTCCACCATCGACGAGCTGCCGCCCGGACGCACGCCCATCGTCACCAAGGTGTTCGCCGACAGCCGGCGCCACGAGGTGATGGAGCGCATCGGCGAGGAGGTGGCGCGCGGCCGGCAGGTCTACTGGGTCTGTCCGCTGATCGAGGAGAGCGAGAACGACGACGACAGCCGCGGCACGCCGCTGTCCGAGCTGAGCAACGCCACCGCCACCCGCGAGGACCTGGCCCAGGCCCTGCCCGGCGTGGAGGTGGGCCTGCTGCACGGGCGCATGCCACCGGCCGAGAAGGCCGCGGTGATGGCGTGCTTCTCGGCCGGCGAGCTGCAGGTGCTGGTGGCCACCACGGTGATCGAGGTGGGCGTGGACGTGCCCAATGCCAGCCTGATGGTGATCGAGCATGCCGAGCGCTTCGGCCTGGCCCAGCTGCACCAGCTGCGCGGCCGGGTGGGCCGCGGCAGCGTGGCCAGCGTCTGCGTGCTGCTCTACGGCACGCCCCTGTCGGACACGGGCAAGCAGCGGCTGAAGGCCATGGTGGAGACGACCGACGGCTTCGAGATCGCCCGACGCGACCTGGAGATCCGCGGCCCGGGCGAGTTCATGGGGGCCCGCCAGTCGGGCGATGCGCTGCTGCGTTTTGCCGACCTGGCCGAGGATGCGCCCCTGCTGGCCCGCGCCCGCGGCCTGGCCAGCCAACTGCTGGACCGGCACCCCGCCGCGGCGCGGGCCCAGGTGGCGCGCTGGCTGGGCCCGCGCGCGGAGTTCCTCAAGGCCTGACCGCTCGCGGGGCTCCGGGCGACACCCACCGGGGTTTCTACCCGGACCGCATTACAACCCCTCACACCCTCCTGTCATGTCTGACAGGTATCCCCCAAAGTGGGGGATACCTGGACCCTGTCACGGCTCTGACACTGCGCTTCGGCCCGTCTCCTGTGACCCGGGAAGGGGCCGAAGCACACAACACAACCCACCCACGAGGACATCCCTTCCATGAACAAGTTCGCACTGCGCGCCGTAGCCGCCGCGGCCCTGGCCCTGTCGTTGGGCTCGACCAGCTTCGCCGCTGCCCCGGCGGCCGACCACCCCGCGGTCCAACGCGCCCTGGCCCACCTGGGCGGCGTGGCCTTCCAGAAGGTCCACGGCACCGGCCGTGACGATTTCGTCGCCCGCGACCTGGTGGTCGATGCCGATGGCAGCGAGCACGTCCGCTTCGAGCGCACCTTTGCCGGCCTGCGCGTGATCGGCGGTGACCTGGTGGTGCACAGCCGCGGTGACGGCAGCTTCCGCAGCATCAGCCAGACCCTGCGCGACCAGATCCAGGTCGACCTCAAGCCCGTGGTGTTCGCCCAGGCCGCCCAGAGCGAAGCCCTGGCCCAGTTCGGCGCCAAGGACGGCGCGGTGAAGTCGGCCGAGCTGGTGGTCTATGCCCGCGAAGGCAAGCCGCAGCTGGCTTGGGACGTGCAAGTCAACGGCGTGCGCGAAGACGGCACCCCCAGCCGCGCCCACCTGCTGTTCAGTGCCACCAGCAAGGCCCTGCTGGACCGCTGGGACGACATCCACACCGCCGACGACGTGGGCACCGGCAAGACGCTGTACTCGGGCAATGTGAGCCTGCACGACGACCTGAGCGCCTCGACCTACACGCTCAAGGATGCCACCCGCGGCGGCCACTATGTGGTCAACATGGCCAACAAGACCTCGGGCGGCAGCACCTTCACTGCCACCGACAACATCTGGGGCAACAACGCCGAGTCCAGCACCGAGACGGTGGCTGCTGACGCCGCCTATGGTCAGAACATGACCTGGGACTACTACAAGACCACCTTCGGCCGCAATGGCATCGCCAACGACGGCAAGGGCGCGTACTCCCGCGTGCACTACAGCAGCAACTACGACAACGCCTACTGGGACGACACCTGCTTCTGCATGACCTACGGCGACGGCAGCACCCTCAACCCGCTGGTGTCGCTGGACGTGGCTGGCCACGAGATGACCCACGGCGTCACCTCGCGCACCGCCAACCTGACCTACTCGCGTGAGTCGGGCGGCCTGAACGAGGCGACCTCCGACATCATGGGCACCATGGTCGAGTACTACGCCAACAACGCCAACGACACGCCCGACTACCTGATCGGCGAGGAGCTCTACACCACCGCCGGCAAGGCCCTGCGCTACATGGTCCAGCCCAGCAAGGACGGCGCCTCGGCCGACTGCTGGTACACCGGCCTGAAGCGCCTGGATGTGCACTACTCCTCCGGCCCGGCCAACCACTTCTACTTCATGCTGGCCGAAGGCACGACCGCCGGCTCGCCCTCCAAGACCTGCGTGAGCGGCAACACCAAGACCGCCACCGGATCGGGCACCCTGGTGGGCATCGGCCGCGACAAGGCCGCCAAGATCTGGTACCGCGCGCTGACCGTCTACATGACCTCCAGCACCGTGTACACCGGCGCCCGCACCGCCACCATCTCGGCCGCCACCGATCTGTACGGCGCGAGCTCGACCGAAGTGGCCGCGGTCAAGGCCGCCTGGTCGGCCATCCTGGTCAACTGAGGCCGCCGAACGGCGTCAGATCCCCGGGCCTCGCCGGCCCGGGCGTCCGGACAGCCCGCGTCTCGCAGCCTTGCGGACGCGGGCTGTTTTCTTGACCTGTCGCCAGGGCTCTGCAAGGGTTTTGCAAGGGTTCTCCTCACCCCCTGTGGTAGGGATGGCCCGCCCCCGGAGCCGGGCAGACACTGGTCTGTACGCCTTCCAAAAGCAGGCGACAGGCCACCGCACCGTCCTGCAATGACCGCTGCGGCCCCTTCTTCCGTCATCACATCCACACCATGAAACCCACTGCTCTGCACCTGGCCGCCCTGGCCACTCTGACCTTGGCTCTGGCCCCTGCCGCCCAGGCAGCCCGCCCCGCGGCTGACAGCCCCGCGGTGGCCCGCGCCCTGGCCCACCTGAAGTCGCAGACCGGTCTGGCGGCCGGCCAGGATGGCTTCGTGGCCCGTGATCTCGTCGTCGATGCCGATGGCAGCGAACATGTCCGCTTCGACCGCACCTTCCGCGGCCTGCGCGTGCTGGGTGGTGACCTGGTGGTGCACGGCGATGCCCATGGCGCCCTGCGCGGCCTGAGCCGCACCTTTGACGGCGCACTGGCGCTGTCGACCCAACCCTCGCTGAGCGGCGACAGCGCGGCCAGCTTCGCCAAGGGCCGCTTCGAACACGCGGGTGCCAAGGTCGAGAACAAGGAACTGGTGGTCTTCGCCCGCCACGGTCAGCCGCAGCTGGCCTGGGAGGTGCTGGTGACCGGCACCCGTGCCGACCAGACCCCGAGCCGCATGCACTTCATCGTCAGCGCCGCCAGCAAGACCGTGCTGGACCGCTGGGACGAGATCGAGAACACCGACGCCCTGGTCACCGGCAAGACCCTGTTCAGCGGCACCGAGACCCTGCACGCCGACAAGAACGCCCGTGGCGTCTACACCCTGGTGGATGCCACCCGTGGCGGCCACAAGGTGGTGACCATGAAGAACACCACCTCGCGTGAGGTGGCGGTGAAGAGCACGACGTCCACCTTCGGCAACGGCACCCTGAGCGACACCAACACGGTGGCCGCCGATGCGGCCTACGGCCAGAACGAGACCTGGGACTATTACAAGACCACCTTCGGTCGCAATGGCATCGCCGACGACGGCAATGGCGCCTATTCCCGCGTCCACTACGGCCGCAACTACGTCAACGCCTTCTGGAGCGACAGCTGCTTCTGCATGACCTATGGCGACGGCGACAACGGCAAGAGCTACTACCCGCTGGTGGCCCTGGACGTGGCCGGCCATGAGATGACCCACGGCGTCACCTCGCGCACCGCGGCACTGGTCTACTCCGGGGAATCCGGCGGCCTGAACGAGGCCACCTCGGACATGATGGGCACGATGGTGGAGTTCTATGCCAACAACGCCAATGACACGCCCGACTACCTGATCGGCGAGGAGATCTTCGTCCAGCCGGGCAACTACATCCGCAACATGGTGCAACCCAGCACCGACGGTGCTTCGGCAGACTGCTGGTACTCCGGCGTGGGCAACCTGGACGTGCACTACTCGTCCGGTCCCGCGAACCACTTCTACTACATGCTGGCCGAGGGCACGACCGCCGGCTCGCCGTCCAAGACCTGCGTGGCCGGCAACACCAAGACCGCCACCGGCACCGGCAGCGTCACGGGTGTCGGCCGCGACAAGGCCGCCAAGATCTGGTACCGCGCGCTGACCGTCTACATGACCTCCAGCACCAACTACGCGGCCGCCCGCGCCGCCACCATCAGCGCCGCCACCGACCTGTACGGCTCGGCCTCCACCGAGCTGGCCTCGGTCAAGGCGGCCTGGACGGCCATCAATGTGAACTGAGTCTCTGGACCGGTTCCCGGAGGGTAGGGCCCTCCGCCCCCGACGCCGCGGCTTGTCCGCGGCGTTTTCTTTGGTGGCCGCGCGGCGCCCGGCCGGGATTGCACAATGCGGCCATGACCCTGACCGAACTGCGCTACATCGTTGCCGTCGCCCGCGAGCGGCATTTCGGCCGCGCGGCCGAGGCCTGCCACGTCTCCCAGCCCACCCTGTCGGTGGCCATCAAGAAGCTGGAAGAGGAACTCGACGTCAAGATCTTCGAGCGTGGCAGCAACGAGGTGAGCCTGACCCCGCTGGGCGAAGCCATCGTGCGTCAGGCCCAGGGCGTGATCGAGCAGGCTCAGGGCATCCGTGAGATCGCCCAGCGCGGCAAGGACCCGCTGGCCGGCCCGCTGCGCCTGGGCATCATCTACACCATCGGACCCTACCTGCTGCCCGAGCTGGTGCGCCATGCGATCGACATGACGCCGCAGATGCCGCTGATCCTGCAGGAGAACTTCACCGTCAAGCTGCTGGACATGCTGCGCACCGGCGAACTGGACTGCGCCATCATGGCCGAGCCCTTCCCCGACACCGGTCTGGCCATCGCGCCGCTGTACGACGAGCCCTTCCTGGTGGCCGTGCCCGCCCAGCACCCCCTGGCCCAGCGCAAGACCATCAGCTCCGAGGAGCTCAAGCGCGAAACCATGCTGCTGCTGGGCACCGGCCACTGCTTCCGCGACCATGTGCTGGAGGTCTGCCCCGAATTCGCCCGCTTCTCCAGCGACACCGAGGGCATCAAGAAGAGCTTCGAGGGCTCCTCGCTGGAAACCATCAAGCACATGGTGGCCTCGGGCATGGGCGTGACGGTGGTGCCCCAGCTGTCGATGCCGCGCGAGCCGCAGCCGCATCTGGCCTTCGTGCCCTTTGCCGCCCCGGTGCCCTCGCGCCGGGTGGTGCTGGCCTGGCGGCGCAGCTTCACCCGCTACGAGGCCATTGCCGCGCTGCGCAATGCCATCTACGCCTGCGAGCTGCCCGGGGTGGCTCGCCTGACGGCCTGAGCCCCCCCCGGTTCGGGCTATCGCCGCGATCAAGCTATTGAATTAGATTGATTGATAAGCGGTGGCTATGCTTCGGTCCATGGTCCGCTTCGGGCCGATCCAGGAGAACCGCCATGCCCCGCATCCCCCGCCGCCGCACGCCCATCGTCCCGACCCTTCAGGTGTCCGGGCACACCGCCCCACTGAGCTGGCGCCAGGTGGTGGGCCTGGGCGTCACGCTGGCCGGCAGCTGCCTCTGGCTGGCGCCCATGGTCCACGGCATGGCCGCCAGCTGAGCGGAAAGGCCCTGGCGGGCCCACAATCGGGTCAGATCAACCCTGCCGCCCTGCCATGAGCGACTTCCCGAGCGACATCTACACCGAGCCCCGCGACATCGACCTGAACACGCTGGCCAACCTGGGCCCTCTGGCCCCGATGGCCGGCATCTGGCAGGGCGAGCGCGGCCTGGACGTGAAGCCCAAGGCCGAGGGCCCGAAGAAGCAGGCCTTTGTGGAACGCATCGAGCTGCAGCCGATCGACCCGCAGACCAACGGCCCGCAACTGCTCTACGGCCTGCGCTACCACACGCACATCACCAAGCCTGACCAGGTCAAGACCTACCACGAGCAGGTGGGCTACTGGCTGTGGGAGCCGGCCACCGGCGCGGTCATCCACACCCTGACCATCCCGCGCGGCCAGACCGCCCTGGCCGGCGGCACGGCCGCGCCCGACGCCACCACCTTCGAGCTGGTGGCCACCCAGGGCCTGGACACCTTCGGCATCTGTTCGGCCCCGTTCCTGGATGTGGCCTTCAAGACCACCGAGTTCCGCATCAAGGTGACGGTGAACGCCGATGGCAGCTGGGGCTATGAAGAGGACACGGTGCTGCAGATCCGCGGCCTGGCCGAGCCCTTCCACCACACCGACCGCAACCTGCTGCACAAGATCGGCGAGCCCACGCCCAACCCGCTGTGGGCCGCCGCGCTGGCGAAGGCTTGACACGGGCCGGATAATGGCGGGTTTCGCCCTCTGCCGAGCCCGCCATGTCCGCCGAACTCGCCGAACAGGTCCGCCGCCGCCGGACCTTTGCCATCATTTCCCACCCTGACGCGGGCAAGACCACGCTGACGGAAAAGCTGCTGCTCTTCTCGGGCGCGATCCAGATCGCCGGCTCGGTGAAGGCGCGCAAGGCCAGCCGGCACGCCACCTCCGACTGGATGGAGATCGAAAAGCAGCGCGGCATCTCGGTGGCCTCCTCCGTCATGCAGATGGAGTACCGCGACTGCACCATCAACCTGCTGGACACCCCGGGCCACCAGGACTTCTCGGAAGACACCTACCGCGTGCTGACCGCGGTGGACGCGGCGCTGATGGTGATCGACGCGGCCAACGGCGTGGAGCCGCAGACACGGCGTCTGCTGCAGGTCTGCCGGGCCCGCAACACGCCCATCCTCACCTTCATCAACAAGATGGACCGAGAGGTGCAGGAGCCCCTGGCCCTGATGGACGAGATCGAGCGCGAGCTGGGCATGACGGTGGTGCCCTTCACCTGGCCAGTGGGCATGGGCAAGGTCTTCGGCGGCGTGCTGGACCTGCGCAAGGACCAGATGCGCGTGTTCTCGCCCGGCGAGGACCGCGTGGCCGGCACCGAAGAAATCGTGCAGGGCCTCGGCAACCCGGCCCTGGCCGAACGCTTTGGCATGGCCTACGAGCAGGCCGCCGGCGAGATCGAGCTGGTGCGCGAGGCCGCCCCCGAGTTCGACCATGCCGAGTTCCTGGCCGGCCACCAGACGCCGATGTTCTTCGGCTCGGCCGTCAACAACTTCGGTGTGCAGGAGGTCCTGGACGCCCTGGTGGACCTGGCCCCCGCGCCGGGCCCGCGTGCCGCGCTGCAGCGCACCGTGGAACCGGACGAAACCAAGTTCAGCGGCGTGGTGTTCAAGATCCAGGCCAACATGGACCCGGCCCACCGCGACCGCATCGCCTTCCTACGCGTGGCCTCCGGCAAGTTCAGCCGTGGCATGACGATGAAGGTGGTGCGCTCGGGCAAGACCCTGCGCCCCAACACCGTGGTGACCTTCATGAGCCAGAAGCGCGAGCTGCTGGACGAGGCCTATGCCGGCGACATCATCGGCATCCCCAACCACGGCGTGCTGCAGCTGGGCGACACCCTGACCGAGGGCGAGGCCCTGCAATACACCGGCCTGCCCTTCTTCGCGCCGGAGCTGTTCCGCTCGGTGGAAGTGGCCGACCCGCTCAAGACCAAGCAGCTGCGCGCTGGCCTGACCCAGCTGGGCGAGGAAGGCGCGATCCAGGTCTTCCGCCCCATGATGGGCAGCGTGCTGCTGCTGGGCGCGGTCGGTCAGCTGCAGTTCGAGGTGGTGGCCCACCGCCTGGAGCACGAGTACGGCGTCAAGGCCCGCATCATGCCGGCGCGTTTCAACGTGGCCCGCTGGGTCACCTGCGAAACCGGCGAGGGGGCCGCGGCCGACGAGAAGGAGCTCAAGCGCTTCATCGACGGCAACAGCCACCGCATGGCGCTGGACGCGGTGGACGCGCCCACCCTGCTGCTGGAGTACGCGGGCGAACTGCGCGCGATCCAGGAGAACTGGCCCAAGATCAAGTTCCACGCCCTGCGCGAGCACGCCGGCCTGGTGTTCCAGCAGCGCATGGGGGACTGAGCCGCCTGCGGATGCGGCCATTGGGGGCGCGCGCTGTCGCGACCCTTAGCGGCCCTCAGCAGCCACCCGCCTGGCGCTTGCCGCTGAACACCAGTCGAAGTGCGATGTCCGGCCCCGGCACAGCCTCACCCGAGGAAGTGACGGCATTGCCCTTGGACTGCAGGTCCAAACGGTACTGCTCGGCGCCGTAACTGCCCTGCGCCGTGCCCTTCTGGTGGCCGCCACCCGGGGTGGTGCAGGCAAAGTCACTGTGCAGTTGCCCCCCACCGATGACGGTGTTGCTGGACTGGCACGACCACGGGCCGTTCGACTGGAAGGAATGCTGCACCGCCTGATCGAGGTCGATCCCCGGATCGCCCGCTCGCACGCAGGAGGTCCCCCCCTCGCGGGCAGGCAAGGGGTTGCCATTGACCCAGGTCTGACGCTGCTGGGTCCAGGTTCCGGGCGCGAGGCGCAAGGTCTCCGCCTGCGCTGCCATGCCAAGCACACAGGACAGTGCAGCCAGACTCCTGGCTGCCGATCGGCAGAGGCTGTGGGACGCCGCGACCGAGCGCGGAGAGGAGGTCTTCATCAGATGTGCTTCCTGTGCTTGGTCTGGAGAGGCGTTGCGTCGCTCAGGACATCAGGTCCAGCGCCATGCCGGGCTGCAGGCCCAGCCGCCGCGCAGCCCCGGGGCGCAGGCGCAAGGCCGAGGTGGCCTGCCGGCAGCTCAACAGCTTCCAAGGGGCGACGCGGGAGGCCACTTCCAGCACCACACCGTCGGCCCGCAGGAACACGACATCCACCGGCCCGCGGGCCCCGAAGGTGTGCACCCAGCGGGCCGGGCGCAGCCAGCTGCCGCAGATGACACCGGCCTGCCCACGGCCTGCCCGTGCCCAGGGCCACAGCAGGCGCTGCAGGCGGCCCAGGCGGGCGACCTCCCGCCGCGTGGGCTGGCCATCGATGCAAAGTTGGATCCGGGCAGACATGTTCACGTTCTGCGGCCCGGTCATGCCGGCACCGCCCCGGAAGCTTAGGGCCTCGCCGGGGTTCCAGGTGTATCAAGCATGTAATCCGACCCACAAACCGAGACGGGCGCGGCCAGGCCCTTCGTCAGTGAGACGGGCTGCAGGCCCAATCGGTCCCCGCCTCGTTGAACGAGAAGCTGACGAAGGGGGCCCCCGGCCCGACCTGACGCTCGGCATGGAAATTGGCCCCGTTGAGCCACTCCACGCCCCCATTGACCTGCTGGTCGGCGATCCGACTGCCCAGAGAGACCATGCCCAAGGCCCCGCCCTGAGCCGGCCAAGGCAGCATTCGGCCATTGAGCACCAAGGCCTTGGCGGACACATTGAAGCTGGCCTCGCGGTCCTTGCCACCGGAGCGGCGGCCCGTGTGACAGCGGCCTTTGACGGTCTGGCCGCCGGTGTCGTACACCTCGGCAAACAGCGCCGCCGCCGACTCGGGCTGGGCCACGATGCGGGCGCCGCGGACGTCCAGGTCGCCGCAGCTGCGGCCCTGCGTCACGTTGCCCGCCCCGTGGCCGATTTCGATGCTGGCCTGCCGGAAGCTGTCGTCGGTGCTGGCCAGGCGGGCCATGCGATCGCCCGCGGTGACATCGAGATAGAGCTGGCGGGCCTTGAGGTCCAGCGTGAAGGCCAGTTCGCCGGCCGGGTCGAACAGGGCGGCCCGCTCCGGCCCGACCACCACCTGGCCATCGGGCGTGATGCGCAGGTCACCGGCAGCGGCGGGACGGCCTTCCCGGTTGGGTTGCTCGTAGCAACTGGCGCTGGCGTAGCGGCCCGCGAACAGGGCCGCCACGCGCTGCTTGAGCAAGGTCGGGTTCTCGGCCAGCGAGGCGGCCGACACGGTAGCCGACGCCGACAGCAGGACGAGCAGGCGCAGGCCCTGGCGGCGGGCGATGGTGGAAACGGGTATGGGGATCATCACAACTCCTTGAACGCGCCAGCCGCCTGCAGGCTGACATGGCGGCCGGGATGCAGCCCCAGCGTCTGCGCCAGACCTTCGCGCAGCTCCAGCACGGCATGGGCCCCGCGGCAGCTCGCCATGCGCCCGGGCCGCAGGCGCGGCACCACCTTGAGCACCACACCGTCGCGCCCGACGAACACGATGTCGATGGTCAGGCGCATGCCCAAGGTGTGGATGGCGGCACAAGGCGCCAGCCACAGCCCGCTGGGCCGCTCCAATTGTGTCGTCGCCAGCAGGCCGACGGCCCGGCGCCACCAACGGTCGGCCAGGCGGATCTCTTCGGTCGTGGGCTGACCATCCAGCCGGAGGCGGGCCAGTGTCACAGGCCCGAGCCCATGAACTTCATCACGATGGGAAAGCCCAGCACGATGAAGGTGCAAGGGAAGATGAAGAGGATCAGCGGCCCCAGCATCTTCACCGGCGCCTCCATGGCCAGTTTCTCGGCCCGCTGAAAGCGCTCGATGCGGCGCTGGTCGCTCTGGGCCCGCAGGATCGGCCCCAGGCTGGAGCCCATCAGCTCGCCCTGCACCATGGCACTGACCAGGCTGGAGATGGGCGCGTAGTCCAGGCGATCGGCCAGCTCGCGCAGAGCCTCCACCCGCGGACGGCCGGCACGCACGTCGCGCAGCACGCGGTTGATCTCGACGATCAGCGGGCTGGGCTTGCAGTGGTCCACCGCCTTCTGCATGGCCCCGGTGAGGTTCAGGCCCGCCTCGATCGACAAGGTCACGATGTCCAGGAAGAAGGGCAGGGCCTTGAGGATCTCCAGGTTGCGCTTCTTGGTGTGGTCGCTGAGCCAGATGTCCGGGTACATGTAGCCCAGGACGCCCCCCACCACGATGCCCAGCAGCGTCGTGCCTTCGCCCGAGAAGTACCAGCCCAGCCCGCCAAAGACACCCAGGGCGAGGATCTTGCCGGCGAAGAACTGCTGCGGGGTCAGCGCGTACTCCTGGCCTGCGCGGCGCAGACGCGCACGCAGGGCCTCCGCCCGCGCCCCCTGCACCAGCACGCCCACCGTGTTGGCCACGATGTTGAGCAGCGGCCAGACCCACAGAAAGGCGCGCGGGGGGCGGTCCCGGTAGGCGGTGTCGGCCTGCCCCAACTCCACCACCAGGCGGTAGGCCGCATAGGCAGCCGTGGCCAGGGCCAGGCCGACCAGCAGGGCGACAAGCAGCGAGGTGTTCATATGTCGATGGTCACGATCTTCTTGATGAACACGCCCCCGAGCATCAGCAGCACGGCCACGGCGGCCATCACCGCCCAGCCATAGGGCGTGACGAACAGCGGCAGCATCGCCACCGGGTCCATGATGTACAGGATGCCCGCCAGGAACACCGGCAGCAGGCCGACGATGACGCCCTGCATCTTGCCCTGCGAGGTGAGCGCGCGGATCTTGCCTTCCATGGCCGCCTTGGCCCGCAGCGTGCTGCTCAGGCGCTCCAGAATCTCCGAGAGGTTGCCCCCCACTTCCTTGGCGATGGTCATCGCCGACACGAAGAGGTCCACCTCCTCAATGTGCAGGCGCTCACCCATGCCGCGCAGCGAGTCCTCCAGGGCCAGACCCAGGCGCTGCTCGCGCAGCAGCAGCGAGAACTCCTGCGAGATGGGCGCCGGGCTCTCCTTGACCACCATGTCCAGCGCGATCTGCAGACTGGCGCCGGCGCGCAGCGAGCCGGCCATCATCGTCAGCGCGTCGGGCAACTGCTGGATCAGCTTGTCGGCCCGGCGGTTGCGCATCACCACCCACACCACGCGAGGCAGCACCGCCCCGACCAATGCCGCCGCCACGGCGAAGAACAGCGAGCCGGTCAGCACCCAGGCCGCCAGCGGCAGCAGCAGGAACACGACCAGGTTCAGTCGGAACAGGCGGCGTGGGTCGATGAAGAGGAACATGTCCTCCATCGAGACCTTGGCATGTTCGGTGAAGCTGGCGCGCCAGCGCTCCAGACCCAGGCGCAGGGCCACGACCAGCGCGCCCACGGCGCCCAGCACCATCAGGGCGATCAGCAGCAGCTGCAGGGTCATGTCGCGCGCCGGCTCAGTTCCTCCTCCGACATCCCGTCGAAGAAGATCTTCGGATCCAGCGGCACACCGATGCGCGCCAGCTGATCGTAGAACTCCGGCATGAAGCCACGGCCGGTGAAGTGGCCCTGGGTCTTGCCCTGGCGGTCCACGCCGGTCTGCTTGAAGGCAAAGACCTCCTGCAGCTGGATCTTGCCGCTTTCCACCCCGGTGACCTCAACGATGCTGGTGACCTTGCGGGTGCCACAGGCAAAGCGGGTCTGCTGCACGATGATGTCGACGGCCGAGGCCACCTGCTCACGGATGGCGGTGACCGGCAGTTCCATGCCGGCCATCAGCACCATCACCTCCAGGCGAGCCAGCATGTCGCGGGGACTGTTGGCGTGGGCGGTGGTCAGCGAGCCGTCGTGGCCGGTGTTCATGGCCTGCAGCATGTCCAGCGCCTCGCCGCCCCGGCATTCGCCCACCACCACGCGGTCCGGTCGCATGCGCAGCGAGTTCTTGACCAGGTCACGGATCGTGACGCTGCCCTTGCCTTCGATGTTGGCCGGCCGGGCTTCCAGCGAGACCAGGTTCGAGTGCGGCAGCTGCAGTTCGGCCGCGTCCTCGATGGTCACGATGCGCTCGCCCTCCGGAATGAAGTTCGAGAGGATGTTGAGCAGCGTCGTCTTGCCCGAGCCGGTACCGCCCGAGATGATCATGTTCTTGCGGTGTTCCACGCACACCCGCAGGAACTCGATCATGGCCGGGCTGGCGGAGTCGAACTTCAGCAGATCGCTGGAGTCGAGCTTGCGCTTGGAGAACTTCCGGATCGTGATCGACGGCCCCTTGAGGGCCAGCGGCGGGATCACGGCATTGACCCGTGAGCCGTCCTTGAGCCGCGCATCGACCATCGGCGAGCTCTCGTCGATGCGGCGCCCGATGGGGGTGACGATGCGCTCGATGATGCCCTGCACCGCCCGGTCGCTGGTGAAGTTGACGGGCCAGCGCTGCAGCCTCCCGCCCCGCTCGACGAAGACCTCTTCGGCCCGGTTGACCATGATTTCCGTCACGGTCGGATCGGCCAGCAAGGGCTCCAATGGTCCCAGGCCAATGGCCTCGTCACGCACCTCGGCCAGCAGACGGGCACGGTCCACCTGGGGCGGAATCTCGCTGCCCATGCGCTGGATCAGGTCGCGGATCAGGTCCTCGGTGAGCTGACGCAGTGCCGCATCGTCCATGCGGTGGGTGTCGGTGCGGCGCACGTCGAAGGCTTCGATCAGCCGCTCGTGCAGCACGCGCCGCAGGCGGAAGGTCTCATCCACCTGCGGGGTGAAGACAGGTTCATCGGCCCGCGCTGCAGCCGGATCGGCCGCCTCGGCCGGTGCCGGCACCTGACGGCGGGCGGTCGCGCTGGCGGCACCGGGCTCCGCGGTGGTGGCCGCCGGGCCTGGCGCCCCATCGGCCTTGCGCCAGACCGCCCGCAGGGCGTGGTTGCCGATGCGGATGGTGTCTTCGTGACCCAGGGGGTGGGCCTCCTGGACACGGGTCTCGTTGACCAGCGTCCCGAAGGTGGACTCCAGGTCCCGCACGAACAGGCGATCGTTGGAGACGAACACCTCGGCATGGCGGCGGCTGACCCGCCAGCCACTGAGCACCACATGGCACTCGGTGTCCTTGCCGATCAGGCAACGTCCGCCCTGGACCTTGGCCGGCGTGCGGTCGCCGGTCGGGCTGATGAGTTCCACGGTCAGCATGGCTCAGTCCCCCGTCGCACCGAACTCACCCTGGGCCGGGGTCGGCTCCAGCCGCGGCGACACCCGCTCGCGGCTGCCCTTCGCCTGCTCCTCGGCGCGCTCGATCGCCTCGCGGTTGAGCGCCGACTCGGGGGTGATCACCCGCGGGGTGGCGATGATGAACAGCTCGGTCTGCTCGTTGGTGTGCTCACGTGACTTGAACAGACCGCTGATCAGAGGCAGGCGGGACAGGCCAGGAACGCCGTCCGATCCGCGCTCGCTCTTCTGCCGCAGCAGGCCGGCAATGACCATCGGCTCACCGGCCTTGAGGGCCAGCTGGGTCTCGGTGCGGTTGGTGGTGAAGGCCACGTAGCCGTTGTTGGAGTTGCGGGTGTCGGGCTCGCTGACCTCGACCATCACGGTCGAGTCGATGTTGCCGCTGCCATCGGCCACCGGCTTGAAGTTGATCTTCACCCCGTACTGCTTGTACTCCACCGAGACCACGCCCAGGGCCTGGGCCACCGGGATGGGGATCTCACCACCGGCCAGGAAGTTGGACTCGGCCCCGCTGCGGCAACTGAGCTTGGGCTCGGCCAGGGTCCAGGCGTCTCCGTTCTGCTCCAGCAGGTTGATCGCGGAGGTGATCTGCGTGGCCAGGCCAAAGTAGCTCAGGGCCGGGTTGGAGGTGGTGACCGTGGGATAGCCGCCGGCAGTACCGGGGCGCCAGGTGGTGTTGGCATAGCCCAGCACGTTGGTGGCGAAGGTGGGCCCGGCTGCACTGGTGGACCACTTGATGCCCAGCTGGTCCAGGGCGCGCTTCTTGACCTCGACCACCCGCAGGTCGATCTGCACCATGCGGTCCATCTGCAGCGGGTCCGCGTCGGCGGGACGCTCCGGCACCAGGTTCAGCACCTGAGGAAAGCTGCCGGCCAGCAACTTCAGCCGGGCCGCCGTCTCGCTGTTCGGATAGCGCCCTTCCATCACGATGCGGTCACCCACCTGCCGCGCGCTGATACCCGGCGTCTCGGACAGCAGGGTCCTGAGGTCGGCCATCACCCGGCCGGTGCGCACGGTCTCGACGTGCACGGGGTAGCTGATCTGGCGCCCGTTGCGCAGCCAGACATGCATGTTGGTGTCACCGGCTTCTTCGGCCAGCAGCACCACCTGCCGGTCGTCGACCACGGTGGCCTTGATCAGAGCCCCATTGCCGATGGCGATCCGGGCCACACCGCGCAGCTGCAGGGTGGACACCTCGCCCACCGCCAGGTTCTGGATGGCGCCGTCCTCCACGCCGGCCACACGCTCGCTCCTGCCCTTGGCGGGGATCAGTGCCGGAGGCAGCGTCACCTTCTGCGGCTCGATCATCGTGCCCGACGCTGCAGGACGGGGCGGAACGGGGAAGCTGCTGGCCGCGGACGAGGGGCTGGGCGCAGCTGCGGCGGGTGCCGCCAGAACCGCCATGGGACTCCAGAGGGCGGGCAGCAGAGCCCCGGCCACGAGCGCCAGGCGGGGACGGGACGGACGACAGACGGGAGAAGCGAGAACAGACAACACAGGGCGCTCCGGAAGAACGGTATTCGAGAGATCAGCGCGCGCTGGCGGTGGCCAGACTGCGGGCTGCCGCGACGGCGGCGGCGGGGGAAATCTGGGCCGTGCGGGCCTGGTGGACTTCGGCGGGCTCGCCCGACGAGCCACCGGCGATGTACTCGATCGTGTGGCCGGTGGGGGCAGCCGCCACGCCGGTGAGCAGGCCGGCGGCGGTCATCGGATGGGTGGTGTTGGGTTGACCATCGTCCGGATGGCGCAGCACGGCCGTCAGCTGACCGGCGGCCTTGGCGGCGATGATGCGATCGGCGTCCAGCGGGCTGACCTGCAGGGTGACCGTGGTGAAGCTGCGCTCGGTGCCGGTGCCGTCGGCGTGTTTGGTGATCGACTGGTCCGTGGCCAGTACCTGCACCTGGGACAGCAGGGGCACCGTGACATCGCCATCGCCAGCCAGCGGCCCCTTGGCCGAATAGATCAGGTCGATGAAGTCGCCCGGCCGCAGCATGCCAGAGATGGAGTTCACCGCGTCGACCTCGAAGGTCAGGGCCCGCAGCCCCTTCTTCAGGGTGGACGAGAACACCGTGTTGCCGTTGCCCTCGGTGTGCAGGGTCAGCAGCATCTCACCGCGGCGGATGGGTGCGGCCAGGCGCTGGTTCTCCACGCCACCAAAGGCCCCGGGCAGCACCGCTGCCTCCGGCACATACTCGCGCGGCACCTGACGCACCGCCATCACATCGGAGCTGACTGTCTCGCCGGGCGCCAGATCCCGTTTGGCGACGACGACCTCGACCGTTTGCTGGCCGCGCTTGGCATCCGCCTCCAGCTGGGCCATCTTGTCGTGAATCAGGTTGTTGCTGAGATAGACAGCGCCACCGCCCAGGGCGATGGCCACCCCCAGCAGCAACCAATTGGTGTTGATCTTGAATCGAGGAATCGCCATGGAACTTCAGGGCAGGGAAAGAAAATAGGTGAGGCTTCGGAAGAAGGCTCGGATCATGTCTGCGAGGTATTGCGCGCCGGTCTTGCCGTCGAAGACAGCGTCGGTGGTGAACAACGCCAGCACCAGGAGCGCCGCCACCAGGACGTACTCGATCATGGCCTGGCCCCGCTGGGCCGCCGGACGGGAAGCACGCTGCTGGCTGTTCATGGACGGCTCCTGCTGAGCTGGTGGACAGTGACGGCCACGTCGCCGCCAGGGGTCATCTCCGCCACGCTGACTTCGACGGCGGCGCCTTGGCGGTCGAAGAAGGCGGTCCAGCCACGCCCCTGCCCCGTGCCGGCCGGGACCTGGGCCTCCTGGGTCAGCTGGAAGCCCTGGCGCTGCCATTCGCGGCGCCAGCGGTCGACGTTGAGGGCAAAGCCCGCCCGGCTGGACTGCTGCACCAGCACACTGTGCTGGCCGCTGTCCTGGCTGTCGGTGACCTGCACGATGCGGGTGTCGGCAAACTGCGGGAAGCCGCGCGGAATGTAGTCGCGCTGCAGGTCCCCGAGGTTGGCCACACTGAGCAGTCCCTCGCTGCCCCCCTGGGCGCCGGGGCGGGCCTGCAGCACCAGTTGAAATGGGGGCTGCAGGCTGGCCACGCCCTGCCAGTCACCCTGATTCACGGGACGCGCACGCGCGGGCTGGCCCGCGCCCCACAGGCGCTGGTAATAGGCCAGCAGCTCGGGCACGGAAAGCTGGCTCTGGAAGCGCTGGATGCGGGTGGGCAGGCCGTTCACGCGCAACTCTTCGCCCACCGGGGCACCCTGGGAGCGAGGGGGCAGGCTCACCGAGGGCCAGGTGGCCGCCTGGGCACTCCCCAGGGCACAGATCAGCGCCAGGGCCGGCAGCAGGTGGAGGACACGACAACGCACGGCACGTCCTCAGCGGCAGCTGTCCGGTGTCTGGCTGCCCTTGAGCCGATGGCTGGGCACCACATCCACCTTGGTGCAGCCGAACTGGAAGTCATGCCCGCCACCCTCGAACAGGTAGACGAAAGGGTCCAGCACGACGTTGAGCGGCTCCAGCTTGCCGGAGGGGACGATGCGCTCGACCGTCTTGGTGGTGTCGGCAATGCCCGCGGTGTTCCAGCGGTCACCCACGGTGGCCGTGGCCGCCGCCAGCTTCAGAGGGGGCGGGGCATCGCTGGTCTGGTCCATGCGGTTGAGCAGGGTGAGCTCCAGCCGCGCAGACTTGGGCTGGGTGTAGCTCTTGCCCGTCGTGGCCGTGCCGTACTTGCCCAGCGGCGTGTCGCCATACATCGATTCGCCGTGGAAGTTCAGCTTCACGTCGTCCAGCTTGGCCAGCAGCGGCGCGCCGGACAGCGCGCGCCAGTTCGAAGGCAAGGCCTCGTCGGCGCTGTAGGCGCTGGCGCTGTCGTCAGACTGCAATCGACCACTGTGGAGCGTGTCGGTGTTGGTGAAGAAGCGCACCCGGGTCTGGTCCTGCAGCTTGGCATCGGACAGGCGCGACGTGCTCGGTTCGATGGCCCGTTGCATGGCCGCGTAGCGGCTGGCCTGGGTGCTGGTCTGCAGCAGGTCGGTATAGCGCCCGGCGTAAGTGACGGCGAGGAACAGGGGCAGCAGCACCAGCAGCGCCGCCAGGAACTCGGTCATGGACTGGCCCCGCTGGTCGCGGGCCCCCGTGGCGATCAGGTGTTGGCGCATCACTGTCCCCCCGGCGTGACCTTGGCCGCCGCGGCCGCCCCGGTGGGGCTCATGCCCAGGGCCGTCATGTAGGCCAGCTTCTCGGTGTAGCTGATGTCCTGCAGGCGCGCCTGCCAGTAGGGGTCGTACAGCGAGCCGTACTCCTTGGCGCTGTCGTGCCGCACCAGGGCACCCGCCGTGCTGTCGCCAATGCCCGACTGCGGACGCTCGAAGAAGACCCGGGCCTTGCCCAGGGCCGAGAGCTGCTGGCCGAGCAACTGCTCGTCCATGCTCGCATCACCGGCCACCGAACCGACGCTCTTGTTGACCTCCATGGTCGAAGACGTCTGCGTGGCCTTGCGCTCGCGACGCACCGCGATCATGTAGTCCACCCCCAGGGTTTCCCGGGCAGTCGTGCTCTTGTCCGCCACGTCGTACAGCGCCGGCACGCCACTCCAGCCACCATGCACATGGCCTTCGCGGTAGGCCCGCTGCTGGGCGTCCCGGCCGGGCGACCAGGTCGAGCCGCGGCTGGAAGACTTGTCCAGGTTGCCACGGCCCCAGCCGATGGCCTCGTACTTCTTGCAGGGCAGGGGCGGCTTGCCGCACAAACTCCAGTACCAGTATTCGTAGGTGTCCTCGGTTTCCCACCGGTCGTAGTTGACCAGGCGGGTGTCGCCGTCCTTGACGAAGCCCATCGCAACGAGATTGAGCGTGAGCAGCGAGTTGCCCGGCCGCGGCCCGCCGGTGAACTTGTCCCGTGAGGCCAGCAGCACATCGGCGGTGTCCTTGCGCTCGCTGCCGCTGTAGCGCTTGGTGAAGGACTTCCACTGCGAGAGGTTCTGCACGGTGGTGATGGTCTTGACCGCAGCCCGGCTCTCCACCGACACGCCGGCATCCATGTGCGTGCCGAACTGCGCCCGGTTGGCGGCCACGAGGTCAGCCGCCGCCTTGTCGGCCATCAGGCTGGCGGTGGTGGCCAGCACGCCGTGGGTGGTGGCCGTCACGGTCTTGAGCGCCTCCAGCAGCTTCACCTGGACCGGAATCACCGCGTCCATGGCCTTCTCGATCGCCGCAGTGATCTTCTCGACCGTGGTCAGGATGGCCGAGAGCACCTCGCCGACGTACGGGATCCACTTCGCGTAGTCCTCGATGTTGTCTGCCGTGTGGCTGAGGTACTGCATGTAGCCCTGCAGCGCCGTGGTCTGGATCATGAAGACCTCGTTCGCGAGGATCGAACGGTTGTTGTAGGCCATCAGGTTCAGGGTGCGGGCCTCCACCGTGGCGCCGGCCAGGGCCGCCGCGTCGGCGGCGTTGACGGCCTTCTGCTTGCCATTGGTGAGCTGGCCGATGTTGTAGACCCCCCAGAGCACCGCCGCGGCCGCGGCCATCGTGCCCAGCAACCACACCAGGGCCTGACCACGGCTGGACCGCGCAGACCGCGGTCCGCGCGCCTCCCGTCTTGTCTGCCTCCCGGACATATCCCACCCCACAAGCGTCAGGCCCACGCACCGGCGGCCCGGATGTCCCCGTCTGCCGGGGACGCCTTCAATCACAGAAAAAACCTGCCGACTTATTTGGTCGATGACGGTTCGGTGAAATTCTCGAGGCTGATGGTCGCATCGGCTTCGAGTTTGGTGGCCTTGCCATCGGCCGTGGCCGACTTGTTGGCATCCTTGGCGTCGACATCGTCGCCGCCGACCGCGGCAGAGACGGCCGCCTGCTGGTGACGGACGGTTTTGCCAAACAGGTTGTAGACCCCGATCGCAGCAATCCCGATCAGGGCCACGATGATGATGTACTCGGTCATGCCCTGACCGGCTTGTTTCTGGCGCGATTCAATTTGCATGACATCCCCCTCGCCCATTTCCAGGCGAACCATCAGAAATAAAACCGACCCCGGGTGAAATATCCCCGGGGTCAGCACAATGGCCCTCAGGGGCCGACGATCACTTCGCGTCGACGGAGTCGGTGAAGTTGGTCAGGCTCTTGGTCTTGTCGGCTTCGGTCTTGGTGGCCTGGCCCGACTTCGTGCCGTTGGAGTTGGCCGCCTTGGCCTCGGTGTCGGCACCGCCCAGGGCCGCCGACATGCCGGCGGTCTGGTTGCGCACGGTCTTGCCGAACAGGTTGTAGACGCCGATGGCGGCCACGGCGATCAGCGCCACGATGATGATGTATTCGGTCATGCCTTGACCGCGGACCTGACGACGGGACACAGAGAATGCCTTCATGCTGAAGCTCCTGAAAAAGGTTTCGTTGGACACGGAACAAAATCGCAACAGCACGGACAAACAAACCCCTCCCTGCTGTCGGAGCAGAAACAATACCGACCGAAATCGAGCCGCCACACCCCTAACCTGTAGGCGCATCGTCATCGGGTTGACATGGCAATCGCGATATTTGATTCAAGACGTCAATGCGAGAAACAAAATGTTTTCCCATGGCACCAAAGAAACACCCTGTTTCTCTGTTTCCGCTGAATTGCTGAAATGTACTGATTAGGGATGGCCGCGGGTTGAATCTCCCGCAGAGACTGTCGCGCTGGATCCCGGCCCCTCGGCTGGCACGCCGCCCGTTTCTGCCGACATGCCCAGCGTCCTCACCCGTTCCTCTTCTGCAGCCCACCCACTCTGGGGCCAGGGTTTGCATGTGGCCGGCTGTGGCGCTGCCGTGGGCCTGGCTTGTGGCTGGAGCGCCCTCTGGCCACTCGCCCTGTGCGCGCTGTTGATCTGGGCGGGCCGCCTCCGGTCCGTGGCCCAGGGCGGTCACCAAGCCCTGCTGCTGACCGCCCTGGGCCTGTGCGCCTGGTCCCTGGCCGGACTGGGCTGGGCCGTCATCCCCGTGCGGCCGGAAGCCCCGTGGCGTCCGCTGCTGCAGCTGGGGCTGCTGGCCCTGGTGCTGGCCCATCACCTGGTCTGCGCCCTGCCCGGCTGGGTGGCGGGCCGGATGCTGTTCCGCCGGGCGGCTGCAGAGGCCCAGGTCCTGCTGGCCTGGGTGCTGGCCCTGGCCTCGGCCGAGGCCCTGCGCCCCCTGGGCTGGTGGGGCCATGGCTACGGCGCGCTGGCCACGGCGCTGATCGACGCCCCCGGCTCGCAGAGCCTGCTGCCTTGGCTCTCCAGCCTGGGCTGGGCCACGCTCTGCCTGAGCTTGTGTGCGGGCCTGAACCTGCTCCAGCCCAGGGCAGGCTGGCGTCCTCGCAGCGTCAGGATGGGGGGGTGGCTGCTGGCTGGCGGCCTGAGCGGCCTGGGCCTCTGGTCCGGCCCGGACGCGCAGGTGGTGCGTCCGCCGACCGCCTCCGCGAACACAGTGGACAGCGACACGGTCACGGCCCTGGCACTGGCACTGGGCACCAACCGCGACCGCGCCGCACCGTGGACAGCCGCGGACAGGGAGGCGGCGATGAGCCGGCTGCTGGCCGCCGTCGTCCGGTTGCCCGCTGGCGGCGTGCTGGCCACCTCAGAAACCTACCTGCCTCAGTCGGCCCCGGAGTCGCCCATCGGCGCCTGGGGCGACCTGCTGGATGCGGTCGCGACGCGGCAGGTGGACGTGCTGCTGGGCATGCCGCAATGGGTGAGCGATGGTGACGCCGCGCCTTACCCGGTCAATGCCGTGCGCCACCTGGCCCCCACGCGACAGGCGGTGTACGGCAAGGCACGCCTGGTGCCGCTGGGCGAGTACCTGCCGGACGCGCCGTGGGGTCGCCCGCTGGCCCGCTGGCTCTTTGCCTCCGCCCAGGGAGAACGGCCGGCACCGGCCGATCTGCAGGAACCGTTCTTTGTGGCCGGACATCCGGTGGGCGTGCTGATCTGCCACGAGTTGTCCCTGCCCGATCTGGTCCGGACCCGGGCCCAGGCCAGCGACTGGCTGCTGGTTGCCGCCGATGACAGCTGGATCGGGCGGGCGGACTACCTGGGACAAATGCGCTCGCTGCTGCGCCTGCGGGCGCTGGAGACCGGTCGTCCCATCCTGCGCGCGGCCAGCGGTGGCCCGAGCCTGCTGGCCCTGCCCGATGGCCACACTCAGGACACGGCGTCCGGCGGACGTCCAGCTCTCCAGCCTGTTCAATTCCAGGCGCCCACCACGCCCGGTTCCCCGGCGCTCCGGCTGGGGCCGTGGATGGCCGTGCTCCCCTTGCTGCCGCTGCTGGCAGGCCTGTGGCGAGCCGGCGCGTCCCGCCCCCCATCCCGGCGTACCCCCGCCTCCCCTCTTCCCCCCTTGCAGGAGTGGCCCCATGCGGACGCCTCTTGAACGCCGCCGCCGGCAGAACGGCGCCAGCCTCGTGGAATTCGTGGTTGTCTTCCCGATGGCCGTGCTGTTCGTGCTGAGCCTGATCCAGGTCGGTTTCATCTACATGGCCAAGCTCACGCTCAACCATGCCACCTTCACGGCCGCCCGGGTGGGCTCGCTGCACAACGCCGACCCGAAGGTGATCCGCGAAGCCCTGCTCCGGGGCCTGATTCCGTTCTACCAGAACAGCCTCACCAGCGACGACGCCAAGCGGCTGCTGACCGCCTGGGGTGCCGCACAGGTGGACAACACCTCCACGCCCCTGACGCCTTGGGCCGCTCAGATCGACCGGCTTTCGCCCAACCCGGACACCTTCGCCGACTTCGGCGTCAAGAACCCGTCCACCGGCAAGGTCTACATCCCCAACGACAACCTTGAGTGGCGCAGCCTGAGCGTCGGTGGCAAATCCAAGGTCCACATCCGGGACGCCAACCTGCTGAAGATCCGGGTCACCTACGGCTACGAGATGCACATCCCCCTGATCGCCGGCGTGGTCAAGCGAATGATGTGCGGCGGCAAGATCGGGCCCGACGCCTTCGGCAACGTCAGCGTGCTGGAGTCCCTCTACGGCGTCAGCCACTTCGACCTCTGCGTGCGCTATTTCAACAACAACCGCATTCCCATCGAGAGCATGGCGATCGTCGAAATGCAGACGCCCGCCTTCCAGTGAACGAACCCAGCCCATTCCCATGAAGACCATGAAGTTCCACCCCATCCCCCTGGCCCGCCCGCTGGGCCTGGCCCTGTCCGCCGGACTCCTGGCCCTGTTGTCCGCCTGCGGGGGTGGGGGCAATGAACTGGGCGGCGACGAGACCCTCACGCTGTCCCAATCGGAACTTGCCGTGAGCGCCATCGGCGCCTGCTACACCGGCAATGGCCCGACGGTCTACATCTATGGGGGCCGCCCCCCCTACACGCTTTACAACTCGCTGCCGGACGGCATGACCCTGAGCAGCGCGACGGTCGCCAACGCCGGGGACGGCTTCACGATCCAGTTCAAGGGCGCCTGCATGGAAAGCATGCCCATCACCGTCACGGACGACATGGGACGCATCACCTCCCTGCTGATCACCAGCACGATGGAGGAGGTCACCACGCCCATCCCGACCGCCGCAGCCCCCGCGGGCGGGAACTGAGCGCACCATGCACTCCTCCGGCTTTCGAAGGCGCCCGTGGACCGGCTGGGCCCGGGCGGTGCTCGTGGGTGGCGGCACGTTGATTGCCGCCACGGCTGGCGCCACGTCGTCCGGCACGGTCCCGGTGTGCCGTGACGGCGCGGTGGAGATGCTGGTGGGCGGTGCGGGGGCCCGCTGCGACGCCGGCCTGGGGCCGGAGAACCTCGTTCGCAGCCGCCGCGGCGCGTCAACCGAATCGCCGGCCGCCACCGCCGACGCGGCGGCATCTGCTCAGGTGCCTGCCCAGGTTCAGCGCCAGCGCGACCGCGACCGGCAGGCCATTCTTCAGCAGGAGCTGGCGCGCGAACAGCAGGCCCTGAACACCCTGCTGCGCGCCGGTGCCCAGGCCGACCCGCAGGCCCTGCGGCGCACACGGGACAACCTCAGCGCCCTGCAGCGCGAGCTGGGCCAGGCCACGGGCGTCGCCGCCCGCTGATCGCTGCGCCCACGCACCGGCCGTGCCCTCCACCCGGCTCCAGCTGTGGCTCTACCTGCCCAGCGTGCTCGTGCTGATGGCGGTGCTGGGCGACCAGGGGCTGCTGCAAGGGGCCGGGTTGGCCCACAGCCCGGCCACCGTGGCCGGGTGGCCGTGGTACGGCCTGGTGTTCGGCCAACCCCACATCATGGGCAGCGGGCTGCTCTTTCTGGATGGCGCGCTGCGCAGGCCATGCCAGCCGCTGCTGCAGCGCGCCGCCGTGCTGGCCGCGCTGGCCTGCACCCTGGCGCTGTGGCTGCCCGAGGCCTGGCGCGACGGCCTGCTGATCGGCTGGACCCTGTGGCATGTCGTGGGGCAGCAGGCGGGCCTGGCCTGCGGGCAGGCCCGCGTGGCCAGCACGGCGGGCGCCCGCGCCTGGAAGGTCACCCTGGCCCTGGGCACAGGCGTGGCCGCCTGGGCGGTGGGCGGCGAAACCCTGCAGTCGCCCCAGCCCGATGGCCCATGGCTGCTCTGGGCCGGCTGGGCGCTCAGCGCCAGCGTGCTGCCCGCCAGCTGGCTGCTGTGGCAGGCGCGGCGTCGGGGCGGGGATGTGCGCGCCCTGCTGGCCCTGCAGGCCACCGCCCTGCTGGCCTATGGCTGCGTGCTGCTGGGCTATGCCGTGTTCGGCGTGATGTTGCTGCGCTGGACCCACGACGCCACGGCCTTTGCGGCCTACCTGGCGGTGGTGCGGCAGCGACGCGGCCGGCTGGCGGCAGCGGCCTTCATCCCGCTGTCCCTGCTGCTGAGCCTGGCGACCAGCGCCTTGCTGCCAGGCGCCGTGCTGCTCTGGATGGTGCTGGTGCACTACCTGGCCGAGCCCGCGCTGTGGCGTGCCGGCTCCCCGCTGCGGCGGACGCTCCAGCCCGCCTGAGAGGGCCCGCCGCCACAGACATGGCACGGGATAATGCCCCCGCCATGCCCACCACCGTGCTGCCCTCCCGCTTTTCGCTGTACCTGGACCTCATCCGCTGGAACCGCCCCGCGGGCTGGCTGCTGTTGCTCTGGCCCACGCTGTCCGCACTGTGGATGGCGGCCGATGGCTTTCCCGGCTGGCATCTGCTGATCGTCTTCACCGCCGGCACGGTGCTGATGCGCAGCGCCGGCTGCTGCATCAACGACGTGGCCGACAAGGACTTCGACCTGCACGTCAAGCGCACCGCGCAGCGGCCGGTCACCTCGGGCGTGGTCAGCGTCCGCGAGGCGCTGGGCGTGGGCGCGGCCCTGGCGCTGTTGTCCTTCGTGCTGGTGCTGAGCACCAACCCGCCGACGATCTGGCTGTCGGTGCCCGCCGTGCTGGTGGCCGGCCTCTACCCCTACGCCAAGCGGGTCATCGCCATGCCCCAGGCGGTGCTGGGCGTGGCCTTCAGCTTCGGCATCCCGATGGCCTTCAGTGCGGTGCAAGGTGGGCAGGACTGGAGCTTGTCCGCCGTCGGTGCCTCGGTGCCCCCGCATGCCTGGTGGCTGGTGCTGGGCAACCTCTGCTGGGTGCTGGCCTACGACACCGAGTACGCCATGGTCGACCGCGACGACGACCTGAAGATCGGCATCAAGACCTCGGCCATCACGCTGGGCCGGCACGATGTGCGCGCGGTGATGACCTTCTACGTCCTCTACCTGGGCCTGTGGGCCTGGGTGGGCGAGCGCCTGGGCCTGGCCTGGCCCTACCAGCTGGGCATCGGCGTGGCGGCGGCCCAGGTCGTGTGGCACGGCTGGCTGATTCGCCACCGCAGCCGCGAGGGCTGCTTCCAGGCCTTCCGCCTGAACCACTGGGTGGGCGCAGCGGTGTTCGCCGGTACCGTGCTGGCCGGCTGGGTGCGCTGAACGGCCCCCTCAGGGCCCGGCGCTCAGCTCTTGCCGAACTCGGCGCCCAGCTCGGCCGCCCGCTCGGCCGCCGCGTGCAGGGCCCGCACGAAGGCCAGCTTCACACCCCGCGCCTCCAGGGTGCTGATGGCCGCATGGGTGGTGCCGCCCTTGGACGTGACGCGCTGGCGCAGCAGCTCGGGCGTCTCGGGTGACTGGGCCGAGAGCGCCGCGGCCCCGGCCACGGTCTGCTGGGCCAGCTGGCGCGACTGCTCGGCACTCAGCCCCAGTTCCACACCCGCCTGGATCATGGCCTCCAGCAGGTAGAACACATAGGCCGGGCCGGAGCCCGACAGCGCCGTCACCGCATCCAACTGGGCCTCCTGCTCGACCCACAGCAGCTGGCCGGTCGGCGCCAGCATCTGCTCGACCTGCAGGCGCTCGTCCAGCGTCACCGCCGGGCGCGCGTACAGGCCGCTCATGCCCTGGCCGATCAGGGCCGGGGTGTTGGGCATGGCCCGCACCACCCGGGCACTGCCGCTGGCCTTCTCAAGGGCCACACAGGGAATGCCCGCCATGATGGACAGCTGAAGGGCCTGGCTGGCGTAGGGCGCGCAGGGCGCGGCCGCGGCCTCGAACATCTGGGGTTTGACCGCCCACACGATCAACCCGGCCGCACCCAGGGCCGGGCCGGCGGCGGCATCCGCCCGCACGCCGAACTGGTTGCGCAAGCGCAGCGCCTGCTCGGGCGAGGGCTCCACCACCAGGATGGTGGAGGCCGGGTGGCCCGCGCGGACCAGCCCGCCGATGATGGCGCTGGCCATGTTGCCACCACCGATGAAGGCAATCGTCGTGTTCAGGGAACTGCTGCTGTTCATGGCGGCGAGTGTAGGGCCAAGCGCTGTGCCGGTGCGCGGCCCGGCACAGTTGCCGACAGGCTTGCAGGAGTCATGCGCAACTTGCATAACCCAGGCGCCACAAGGCCTCGCGGACCGCCTACAGTGCGCCACCATGCGGTGCGGGGCCGCTCACAAGGCCAGCCCCGCGCGTCGCATCCAACACGATGGAGACTTCTTACATGACCGCCGAGCTTTCCTACGTCCACCCCTCGCCCGAGAGCCCCTGGACGACCTACCTGTCGCAAGTGGACCGCGTGCTGCCTTACCTGGGCGAACTGTCCCGCTGGGCCGACACCCTCAAGCGCCCCAAGCGCGCGCTGATCGTGGACATCCCGATCGAGCTGGACAACGGCACCATCGCCCACTACGAGGGCTACCGCGTGCAGCACAACCTGTCGCGCGGCCCCGGCAAGGGCGGCGTGCGCTACCACCCTGACGTCACGCTGGAAGAGGTGATGGCGCTGGCCGCGTGGATGAGCATCAAGAATGCCGCGGTCAACCTGCCGTATGGCGGCGCCAAGGGCGGCATCCGGGTCGACCCGAAGCTGCTGTCGATCAAGGAACTGGAGCGCATGACGCGCCGCTACACCAGCGAGATCGGCATCATCATCGGCCCGCAGCAGGACATCCCGGCACCGGACGTGAACACCAACCCGCAGATCATGGCGTGGATGATGGACACGTACTCGATGAACACCGGCGCCACCGCCACCGGCGTGGTCACCGGCAAACCCATCCACCTGGGCGGCTCGCTGGGTCGCGTCAAGGCCACCGGCCGCGGCGTGTTCGTCACCGGCCGTGAAGCGGCCCGCCGCATGGGCCTGGACCTCAACGGCGCGCGCGTCGCGGTGCAGGGGACCGGCAACGTGGGTGGCTCGGCCATGGAGTTGTTCGCCCAAGCCGGCGCCAAGATCGTCGCCGCCCAGGACCACACCGGCGCCATCTACAACGCCCACGGCCTGGACATGGGGGCCCTGCAGCCCTGGCTGAAGCAGCACGGCGGCGTGGCCGGTTTCCCCGGTGGCGAACGCCTGGGCAACGAGGAGTTCTGGGACACGGACTGCGAGATCCTGATCCCGGCCGCGCTGGAAGGCCAGATCAACGCCGACCGGGCCCGCCGCCTGAAGGCCAAGCTGGTGCTCGAAGGCGCCAACGGCCCGACACTGCCGGCGGCCGACGACATCCTGGCCGACCGCGGCGTTCTGGTGGTGCCCGACGTGATCTGCAACGCCGGCGGCGTGACCGTGTCCTACTTCGAGTGGGTGCAGGACTTCAGCTCGTTCTTCTGGACCGAGGACGAGATCAACCTGCGGCTGGACAAGATCATGGTCGGTGCCTTGAAGCGCATCTGGGACGTGGCCGACCAGCACCAGATCACGCTGCGCACCGCCACCTTCGCGGTGGCCTGCGAGCGCATCCTCGAAGCCCGGCGCGAGCGCGGCCTCTATCCCTGATGGACTGACGGCCTGGGCACTCAGGCCTGCACGACCAGACCGGGCGTGCCGGCCTGCAGCGAACCCACCACGGCGGCGTCGCCAAAGCCGCTGCCGTGGAAGGCCGACAGCACCCGGTCGAGCTCGGCCGGGGCGCAGCTGACCAGCAGGCCGCCACTGGTCTGCGGATCGGTCAGCAGCGTGCGCTGCCAGGGAGCCATCTCGCCCCCGCCGGCCACGCTCACCTGGGCGCCATAGCCCGTCCAGTTGCGACCGGAGGCGCCGGTGGCCACGCCCTCCTGCGCCAGCGCAGCCACGCCCTCGATCAGCGGCACCTTCGCCCAGTCCACCGTGGCCTGCAGCTTCGAGCCGCGGCAGATCTCCAGCAGGTGGCCGGCCAGGCCGAAGCCGGTGACATCGGTCATCGCATGCACGCCGTCGAACTGAGCCAGCTCGCTGCCCACGCGGTTGAGCAGCGTGGTGTAGTGCACCATCTGCGCATAACCGGCCGCGTCGAGCTTGCCCTTCTTCAGCGCGGCTGAGAGCACGCCCACGCCCAGCGACTTGCCCAGCACCAGCACATCGCCGGCCTGGGCGTCGGCATTGCGGCGCACCCGCTTCGGGTGCACCAGACCCAGGGCCACCAGGCCGTAGATGGGCTCCAGCACATCGATGGAGTGGCCCCCGGCGATGGGCACGCCGGCCTCGCGGCAGACGCTGGCGCCGCCCTCCAGGATCTGGCCGATCACCTCCAGCGGCAGCTTGTCCAGCGGCATGCCCACGATGGCCAGCGCCAGGATGGGCCGCCCGCCCATGGCATAGACGTCCGACAGCGCGTTGGTGGCCGCGATGCGGCCGAAGTCACGCGGGTCGTCGACAATCGGGGTGAAGAAATCGGTGGTGGCCACCAGGGCCTGCTCGTCGTTCAGGCGCCAGACGGCCGCGTCGTCGCTGGTCTCGATCCCGACCATCAGCTCGGGCGGGATCACCCCGGGCGCGGTGCGCGACAGGATGTCGGAGAGCACGCCGGGTGCGATCTTGCAGCCGCAGCCGCCACCATGCGAGAAACGGGTGAGTTGAATGGGCGTGTCCATGCCGGAAATCCTGTCCTGCCGCGATGCGGCGCCAACCAAGGCACCATTGTGCCGCCGGGGGCCGCGGCCATGACCATGCAGGGGCGCATGCCCTTTCCCCATGATCCCGTCGGCCTGGACGCCCTGGACCAGTACGACACGGTGATCGATGCGAGGTCGCCCGCCGAATTCGCCGAGGACGCCATCCCCGGCGCCATCAACTGCCCGGTGCTGGACGACGAGGAGCGCCGCATCGTCGGCACGCTCTACAAGCAGGTCGGCGCCTTCGAGGCCCGGCGGGTGGGCGCGGCCATGGTGGCGGCCAATCTGGCGCGCCACCTGCGCGGCCCGCTGGCCGACAAGCCCACCAACTGGCGGCCGCTGGTCTACTGCTGGCGCGGCGGCCTGCGCAGCGGCTCCATGGTGACCTGGCTGCGCATGGTGGGCTGGCCCGCGGTGCAGTTGCGCGGCGGCTACAAGACCTGGCGCAGCCAGGTGATCGAGCGCATCGACACCCTGGCCCCGCGCCTGCCGCTGCGGGTGCTGTGCGGCCCCACCGGCAGCGCCAAGACGGCCATCCTGCAGGCTGCGGCCCGGGCCGGCGCCCAGGTGCTGGACCTGGAAGGCCTGGCCGCCCACAAGGGCTCGGTGCTGGGCGCGATGCCCGGGGTGGAACAGCCCTCGCAGAAGGCCTTCGAGACGCGGCTGGCCCAGGCCCTGGCCGGCTTCGACCTGGCGCGGCCGGTGTTCGTCGAGGCCGAGAGCCGCAAGATCGGCCGCATCGCCCTGCCCAACGCCCTGGTGGAGCGGCTGCGGCAGAGCCCCTGCATCACGGTGGAGGCCCCGCTGGCCGCGCGGCTGGAGTACCTGCTGCGCGACTACGCCTATCTGGGCGCCGACGGCGAGGCCCTGGCCCAGACCCTGGGGCGGCTGCACGGCCTGCTGGCCAACGAGACCCTGGCGCGCTGGCAGGCCTGGGCCCGCGCCGGCGAGCTGGCCCCGCTGTTCGAGGCCTTGATGCGCGAGCACTACGACCCGGCCTATGCCCGCTCGCAGCGCGGCAACTTCCTGCAGCTGCAGACGGCGCAGGCCCTGCCGGCCGAGCGCCTGACCGCCGAGGCCGTCGCGGCCTTGGGGCCGGCGCTGCGGGCCTTGGGCGGGGATGGCGGCGAACCCGGCGCCTGAGCGCGCTCAGGTGCCCGGCAGCAGGCTGTCGAGGTGGCGGGCGAAGGCCGCGGCCTCGACATAGCCCACCACCCGGGCCCCGGTGCGCTCGCCGCCCCGGGGGTCGAAGAAGACGATGCCCGGCGGGCCGAACAGACTGAAGCGCTTGAGCAGGGCCCGGTCGGTCGCGCTGTTGGCCGTCACATCGGCCCGCAGCAGGGTCATGCGGCCCATGCGGGCCTGCACCGCCGGGTCGCGGAAGGTCAGGCGCTCCATCTCGCCGCAGGCCGTGCACCAGTCGGCCGACACATCCAACAGCACCGGCCGGTCACTGCGGGCCACCGCCTGCTCCAGCGCGGCCAGGTCGGCCACCTTCTCGAAGCGCGGCGCCTCTGCCTGCGGAGCCGCGGTGTTCCCCGGGGCCGCGGCAGCGTCGCGCAATGCCACCAGGTGGGCCAGGGGCTGCAGGGCATCACGCCCGCCCGAGAGGGCGCCCACCAGCTGGGCCGCGCCCACCAGGGCCAGCACCATGCCCAGGCCCTTGCCCAGGTGCTGCGGCCAGCGGGCCTGGGGCGCCAGGCCGTCGAAGGCGCGCAGGCCCACGGCCACGCAGATCAAGAGCAGCGCCCAGCCGCCCATCACGCCCCATGCCGGCAGCACGGGGGACACCATCCACAGCGCCACCGCCAGCAGCAGCACGCCGAAGAAGCGCTTGACCTGCTCCATCCAGGCCCCGGCGCGCGGCAGCAGCGAGCCGGCGGACAGGCCCACCAGCAGCAGCGGCACGCTCATGCCTGCGGCCAGGCTGAACAGCGCTGCACCGCCCAGCAGCACGTCGCGGGTCTGGCCGATGTAGACCAGGGCCCCGGCCAGCGGCGCGGCCACGCAGGGGCCGACGATCAGCGCCGACAGGCCGCCCATCAGGAACACGCCGCCCAGGCGCCCGCCCGGCAGGCGGGTGGAGGCCCCCACCATGCGCGACTGCCAGGCCTGCGGCAGCTGCAGTTCGTAGAAGCCGAACATCGACAGCGCCAGCAGCACCAGCAGCCCGGCGAAGGCGGCCAGCACCGCCGGCTTCTGCAGATAGGCGGCCAGGCCCTCACCCAGCAGGCCGGCGGCCACGCCCAGCGCGGTGTAGACCAGGGCCATGCCCAGGCTGTAGGCCAGCGACAGGGCCAGCCCGCGGGCCCGCGAGGGAGGCTGGCCGGCGCCCGCCTGGCCGACGATGATGGAGGACAGGATGGGCACCATCGGCAGCACGCAGGGCGTGAAGGACAGCAGCAGGCCGGCCAGCAGGAACACGCCGGCGATGCTCAGCAGGCTGCCGGAGCGCAGCGCTCGCTCGACGCCGTTGCCGGACTCGGGGGAGGCCGCCAGGCTCACCCCCTGAGCCCTCTCCTGCGCCTGAGGCGCTGCGGCGCTGGCCGCCTGCGGCGCGTCCTGCGGCGCACCGTCGGCCAGCAGGCTGACCTGGCGCAGGCCGCCGGCATCGGCCTGCAGCAGCAAGGTCTGCGTCTGCGGCGGATAGCATAGGCCGGCGTCGGCGCAGCCCTGGCTGTCCACCTCGATCCGCCAGCGGCCGGCGCCGGCCTGCACGGGCAGCGTGGCGTCAATCGGCTGGGCATAGATCTCCACCTCCTTCTGCAGATTGGCGTCGTACTGGCGCTGGCCGGGCGGCAGGGCCAGCGGCCCCAGCGTGACGGCAGGGTCGGCCGCGCGCACCTGCAGTCGCTCGCGGTAGAGGTGGTAGCCCGGCGTCACCGCCCAGTGCAGAGTCAGCGCGCGGCCGCCGTCGGTGACCTGTACCTGCAAGGGAAAAGCCTGGGCTGGGTCCAGGAAATCGTCGGCCCGCGCGGGTGCCAGGGCCAGCCCCAGCGTGGCGGCCGCCAGCAGCGCCAGCGTCCGGCGCAAAAGGGAAGAGAACAGCGTCATGCGGAAGGCTCCATGCCGGGCGCGACCAGTTCGCCCCGGGGGTCCAGGGCGGCGTAGGCCACGCCTTGGGATTGCAGAAAGGCCGGCGCCTGCGGCCCGGCCAGCATGGCCAGGGTGCTCAGGGCGCCGGCGGCCAGGCAGGACGGTGCGGCGACCGTGACCGACTGCCAGTGCGAAACCGGCCAGCCGGTGCGCGGGTCCAGGATGTGGCAGTAGCGCCGGCCGTCCTGCTCGAAGTAGCGCTCGTAGTCGCCGCTGGTGGCCAGGGCGCCGTCGTGCACCGCCCACTCCAGCGCCACCGCGCCGGGCGCGCGTGGGTGGGCCACGCCCAGGCGCCAGGGCCGGCCGTCGGGGTGGGGACCCAGCACCCGCAAGTCCCCGCCCAGGTTGACCAGGCCGCTGCGCACGCCGGCCTCCAGCAGCAGGGTGGCGGCGCGGTCCACCGCGTATTCCTTGCCGATGCCGCCGAAGTCGATCTCCATGCCGGCCCGCGGCAGGGCGATGGCCTCGCCGGTCCAGACCACCCGGTCCCAGCCGATGCGCTCGCGGCAGCGGGCCAGCTCGGTCTCGGAGGGCACGCGGGCCGCCTTGAAGTCCCAGGCCTGGCGCAGCACGCCGGAGCTGAGGTCGAAGCGGCCCTCGCTCTGGCGGTAGAGCAGGTCGGCGAAGTCCAGCAGCTGGGCGGTCTCGGCATCCACCGGCACGGGGCGACCGCTGCCGGCTGCCACGTTGATGCGCGAGACGATGCTGTCGGGCCGGTAACGCGAGTAGCGCTGCTCGATGCGGCGCACCTCGTCCACCGCGGCCTGCGCCAGCGCCTGGGCCTGCGCCTCGTCGGCCACACCCGCCAGGCGGATGCGGCAGGGCGAGGCCATGGCGGTGAATTCCACCAGCCAGCCCGTCTCCACGTCCGCCCGCGGCTGCGGACGGTGTGGGGACTGCCGGGTCAGAAGCGCCGCGCCAGCCCGAGTTGCCATTGCGTGGCCGTCAGAGGGTCGACACCGGGCGAGCCATGGCCGCCCAGGCGCAAACTGCTGCGCTGCTCGTACTGCTCGCCCTTCACATCCAGCGTCCAGTCCGGCTCGAACTGCCAGGCCAGCTTCAGGCCCAGCCCGAGGGCACCGAAGGCCGACATGCGCTGGTCGGTGCTGCTGTCGGTGGGCGTGCCATAGGGCGCCGGGTAGACGTTGGGGTCGGACACCGGGTCGTAATAGAACGAAGCGGCCCGCTGGGTGTAGTAGCGCAGCGAGGGCGTGAGCACCAGCGTGTCCGACAGACGCTTGTCGGCCGCCAGCTCCAGCGTGTGGGATCGGATACCGAAGCTGTCATCGTAGAAGCGGTAGCTCAGCTTGCTGGCCACACCCAGGTCAGACCACCAGTGGTTCCAGCGCACCAGGGCGATGGTGGCGTTGCGCTGGCGGGGCCGGGCGTCGAACAGCTTGTAGGGGTCGCTGAAGTAGCCGCGGCCGCGCGTGAGCGTCAGGTTGGCCTGGACGATGTCCTGCGGCGTCAGGGCCTGGGTGACACCGAGCAGCCATTCGGTGGTGCGGCGGGTCTCGTTGTCCACCAGGTCGTTGACCGGGTTGATGCGGTCGTGCGCCGCGCCCACGCCCCAGTTCCAGGTGGTGTTGTGGTCCTCGCTGGCCACGGTGCCGGCCAGCGACAGCGCGTTGGACACGTAGTCGTGCTCGTCCGAATGCGAGGCGCCGACGCTCAACGTGCTGCGCTCGAAGTAGCGGGTCAGGCGCAGGTCGCCGGCCTTGCGGTCGTCGTGCATGCGGCTGGCCCCGGTGACGTCGGTGTAGTAGCGCGGCGAAGCGCCCGAGACGTCGTCGTGCGTGACCGAGCCCTCGACCGACCACTCGCGGCCGATCGGGGCCATCAGGTAGGCCGAGGGCGACTTCACGCTCAGGCGCTTGAGGCCCGGCTGGCGGTCCTCGTAGCTGGAGTACTTCAGCGCCACCACCCCCTGCTCGGGGGCCTCTTCGGCCTGGGCGGTGGCGGGCAGCACGGCGGTCACCACAGCAGGCATGACCCCGGGCAGGGCGCAGGCGGCCAGGGCGATCAGGCCCCAGCCGGACGCGGTCTTGCGGTCCTCAGTTGCAGCCACAGCCGCCTCCTCCCACGCCTTCGCCACCGGACGAGGCTTCCTTGCTGGCCGTCACGTGGCCGACAAAGCGTGCCTCCAGCGGATCGCGGTCCAAGCGCATCTCCGGGCGCGCCAGATCGCCCTTTTCCCAGGGTTGCGGGCCGGCGCAGCCGCCCAACAGGCTCAGCGCCAGCAGGCCCAGGCCGGCCAGTCGCCCGCGGTGCACGGGGCGCCCGGCATGGATGACAGCGCTCATGCCAAGCCTCCCTGCCGCAGCGGTGCGGCCTGCGCCAGGGCCTGCTGAAGCTGGGCTTCCAGCGCGGCGCGGTCTTCCGGGCGGAAGCCGCTGTGCACGAAGCGGACGCGGCCGTCGGCGCCGATCAGCACGCTGGTGGGCATGCCCTTGATGGCGTAGCGGCGGGGTGTCTCGCCCTTGGGGTCGAACGCCACGGTGAAGCGGGCCGGCACCTCGGCCAGGAAGCGCTCGGCGTCGGGGGTGCGGGCATCGACATTGACACCCACCACCTGCAGGCCGCGTGGCCCCAGCTTGGCCTGGATCTCGTTCATCCAGGGAAAGGACTGGCGGCAGGGGCCGCACCAGGACGCCCAGAAGTCCAGGTAGACGACCTTGCCGCGCAGGGCCGAGAGCTGGACGCGGCCGGCGGGGCCGCTGAGGTCGAAGTCGGGCGCCGGGCCGGTGGCCTCGGTGCCCTCGGCCGCGTGCGCCGGGGTCAGGCCCAGCCAGGGCAGGGACAGGGCGGTCAGGCCCATGCTCAGCCCAGCGGCCAGTTGGCGGCGGCTCTGGTCAGGGCCGGTCGTCGGGAAGCGATCAGGGCGTGTCATCAGTGCGGTCTCCTTGGGAACGGCGGCGTTGGAGCAGCACCCCGGCGGACAGCGCCAGCAGGGTGGGCCAGACGGGGTCGAGCGGGGTGTCGGGGCGGCCGATGCTGCAGCCCCCACCACCCGTATTGGTGTCCGTGCCCGGAGCGGGTGCCGGGCTGGGCGCTGGGGCCGGGCTGGGGGCCGGGCTGGGGGCCGGGCTGGGGGCCGGCGTGGGTGCGGGCGTCGGCGCGGGGGGCGGTGCCGGGCTGGGCGCCGGAGAAGGTGCCGGGGCAGGCGCGGGCGACGGGCTGGCCACGCCGGTGCCGGTCAGGCTGACCCCCGGGGGGTTGGTGGCATTGCTGGTGGTGAGCTGCAGGCTGGCGGTGCGCGCGCCCGCGGCGGTGGGCTGGAAGCCGACGGTGACGGTGCAGCTCGCCCCCGGGGCCAGCGTCACGCCCGTGGCACAGCTGCCCGACAGGCTGAAGTCCGTCGCCTGGGTGCCGGAGAGCAGCACCGCGGTGAGGGTGGCGGAGGCATTGCCGGTGTTGACCAGGGTGAGGGTCTGGCCGGCCGCCGCCTGGCCGACGGTGGTGTCGGCAAAGCCCACGGTGCTCACCCCCCCTTGCCAGCCCAGCAGCGCCAGCGCGGCGGCCGCCCCGGTGCCGCTGACGGCGACGGCATGCGGCGAATTGGAGGCATTGGTCTGCAGGGTGACCGTGCCGCTGTACGAGCCGGCCAGCGCCGGCGTGAAGTTCAGGCTGATCGCGCAGTTGGCGCCCGCGGCCAGGCTGGTCGGGCAGTTGCTGCCGGCGGTGAAGACCGGCTGGCTGCTGCTGAGCGTCCCCACGCTGAGGGCCGCGTTGCCGCTGTTGGTCAGCGTCACCGTCTGGGTGGCCGTCAGCCCCAGGGTCACCGAGCCGAAGCCGACGCTGGTGGTGGACAGACTCACGGCTGGCGCGGTGGACACCGGGTAATAGGTCGGTGTGCGGCCGGTCTGGCCGGCAATATAGGCCGCCAGATCGTTCAGGTCCGACTCGGTGAGCTGCCCCTGCAGTGCGCGCATCTGGCTGACACCGGCGATGCCGGTGGCGATGGTGTAGGCGCTCGCTCCGCTGGCGATCTTGTTCTGGTTTCGGCTGGGCGCGCTGCCGTGGCAGGCTGAAGCGGCACAGGTCTGGGTGCCGGTGACGATCACTTGCTGGTAAAGGGCCTGGCCGTGCGTGGCGTCCTGGGCCCAGGCGGCTGGCACGGGCGCCAGCACGGTGAGCCCCACCAGGGCGCCCGCGCGTCGGACGCGACGGGCCGGCGAAGGGCAAGGAGTAGGGAAAGGTGTCATCTCGGCTCCCGAAAAATCAGACCAGGGGGCGCAGCAGGCCCCACCAGAGTGCGTTGAACAGCGCATGCAGGGCGATGCAGGGCCAGAGGCGGCGCGTGCGCAGGTAGACCCCGCCCAGCAGCAACGCCGGCAAGGCCGTGGCCCAGGCCCAGGGGCCGGGCCGCCACAGCGCATGGGCAGCGGCAAAGGCTCCGGCCGTGAGCAGCACGCTCAAGACCCCCGAGACGCCCCGGCGCAGCAGAGCGTCCTGCAGCCCGGCCCGGAAGACGGTCTCCTCCAGCACCGGGGCTGCGCCCAGCGCGAGGCCGGCAGCCACCGCATCGACCATCTCCTGTGCCCCCCACATGTCTCCACGATGGGGCAGATGTTATTTATCAATGTGCAATTTGCACATTTAATGCTTGCAACAGCATGTTGCGCTCTCGGTCTTTCCTGATCTTTCAGGCGGCCTTAAGAAACACCACAAGGGAAAAGCAAAGGCCGCCCGAAGGCGGCCTGGAGGGGACAGCGGCGGGACGTCGGCGCTCAATGCCCGCCGGCCAGCAGCGCCGCGTTGCCGCCGGCCGCCGCGGTGTTGATGGTCACGCACTGCTCGGCGCAGAAGCGGTAGAGGTAGTGCGGCCCGCCGGCCTTGGGGCCGGTGCCCGACAGGCCCTCGCCGCCGAAGGGCTGCACGCCCACCACCGCACCGATCATGTTGCGGTTGACGTAGACGTTGCCGATGCGAGCCTGGTCGGCCAGGCGCTCGGCCCGGCTGTCGATGCGGGTTTGCAGGGCGAAGGTCAGGCCGTAGCCCAGGGCGTTGATCTGGGCCACCAGCGTGGCCGGGTCGCCCGACCAGCGCACCACATGCAGCACCGGGCCGAACAGCTCCTGCTGCAACTGGCCCACGCTGGCGAGTTCGAAGGCCACCGGGGCGACCAGGCGCGGCACGGCGGCCCCGGCCGGCAGCGGTGTTTCGCCGATCAGCGTGGCCTCGCGGCGCAGGCGGGCGATCTGGGTCTGCAGGTTCTGGAAGGCCTCGTCGTCGATCACCGGGCCGACATCGGTGGCCCAGTCCGCCGGGTCGCCCAGGCGCAGCGCCAGCATGGCGCCGCGCAGCATGGCCAGGATGCCGTCGGCCACGCCCTCGTGCAGGCACAGCAGACGCAGGGCCGAGCAGCGCTGGCCGGCCGAGCGGAAGGCGCTCTGCACCACCGCGTCGACCACCTGCTCGGGCAGGGCGGTGGAGTCGACCACCATGGCGTTGAGGCCGCCGGTCTCGGCGATCAGCGGCACGATGGGACCGTCCTTGGCGGCCAGCGTGCGGTTGATGATGCGGGCCACCGCGGTGGAGCCGGTGAAGCACACGCCGGCCGTGGCCGGGTGGGCCACCAGCGCGGCGCCCGTCGTCTCGCCCGGGCCGTGCAGCAGCGCCAGCGCATCGGCCGGCACGCCGGCCTCGTGCAGCAGGGCCACCATGCGGGCGGCCACCGCGGGGGTCTGCTCGGCCGGCTTGGCGGCCACCGCATTGCCGGCCACCAGCGCGGCCACCACCTGGCCGGTGAAGATGGCCAGCGGAAAGTTCCAGGGGCTGATGCAGACGAAGACGCCGCGGCCGTGCAGGCGCAGGGTGTTGCGCTCGCCGGTGGGGCCAGGCAGCTCCTGCGGCTGCAGCCGTGCCTGGGCCTGCTGGGCGTAGTAGCGGCAGAAGTCGACCGCCTCGCGCACCTCGGAGATGGCGTCACCCAGGGTCTTGTGCGCCTCCTTCACCAGCAGGCCGCAGAACTCAGGCAGGCGGGCCTCCAGCGCGTCGGCGGCGCGGCGCAGCACCGCCGCGCGCTCGTCCACCGGGCGGTGGTTCCAGCCGGCCCCGCCCTGGGCCAGGCGCCGCATCGCGTCGGCCACGTCGGCCTGGCTGGCCAGCGGCACCGGGTCCACCCGGGTCGTAGCGATGGCGGCCGCCAGGGGCTGGCGGCTTTCCAGGCAGGTGGGGTCGGCGCCCGCCGCGTTGGGTCGCTCCAGCCCATAGAGATCGCGCGGCAGCGGCAGGCCTTCGGCCGGGCCGGCACCGTCATGGGCCTCCAGCAGCGGCGAGCGCAGCAGCTCGGCCGGGGCCACGCTCGGGTCGGCCAGCTGGTGGACGAAGGAGGAGTTGGCGCCGTTCTCCAGCAGACGGCGCACCAGGTAGGCCAGCAGGTCGCGGTGCTCGCCCACCGGGGCGTAGACGCGGCAGGACACGCGCGGATCCTTCAGCACCTCGCGGAACACGCCATCGCCCATGCCGTGCAGGCGCTGCAGCTCGAAGTCCTGCCCCGGCACCGCGCCGACCTTCTCGGCCATCTGCAGCAGGGCGGCGATGGTGCCAGCGTTGTGGCCGGCGAACTGCGGGAAGATCACGTCGCGGTGGGCCAGCAGGGCGCGGGCGCAGGCCAGGTAGTTCACATCGGTGTGCGGCTTGCGCGTGAAGACCGGGTAGGCCGGCAGGCCCATCTCCTGGGCACGCTTGACCTCGCCGTCCCAGTAGGCGCCCTTGACCAGGCGCACCATGAAGCGCAGCCCATGGCGGCGGGCGATGGCGGCCACCGCCTCCACCACCGGCAGCGCACGGCTCTGGTAGGCCTGCACCGCCAGGCCGAAACCGCGCCAGCGCGGCAGGGCCGCCGCGATGCGGCCGGCCAGGGCGTCCAGCAACTCCAGCGACAGTTCCAGCCGGTCCACCTCCTCGGCGTCGATGGTGAGGTTCATGTCGGCCGCGGCGGCCTGCTCGATGAGGGCCCAGACCCGCGGCAGCAACTCGGCATGCACGCGCCCGCGCTGGGCGTCTTCGTAACGCGAGAAGAGGGCGGAGAGCTTGATGGAGATGCCATCGCGCCCTTCCGGCCCCACCGAGGCGTCGCCCTGGTGCCGCGCGATGGCCGCGATCGCGTTCAGGTAGCTGGCCTGGTAGCGCTCGGCGTCGGCCTCGGTGCGGGCGCCCTCGCCCAGCATGTCGTAGGAAAAGCGCAGCTGCGGTTGGGCCTTGCGCTGTTTGTCGGCTTCGGCCTGGGCCTCGTCGATGGAGCGGCCCAGCACGAACTGCCGGCCCAGCAGCTGGATGGCGCGCACCGTGGCCGCCACCACGCCGCGGGCGCCCAGCCGGGTCAGCAGACCGCCGGATTCGCCCGCCTCGGGCAGGAACTTCTGCGACATGGCCAGCGCGGTCGCCGACAGCCCGGCCAGCATGCCGCCACTGCCGTCGTTGGCGCTGAAGTCGGCTCGGCCCAACTGGTCGGCCGTCAGCGCCACCGCGGTCTCCACATCGGGCACCCGCAACAGGGCCTCGGCCAGGCGCATCAGGGCCAGGCCCTCGGGACGGGAGATGGGGTACTCGCGCAGCAGCGACTCCATAGCCCAGAAGGGCGCCGGGTGGGCGCGCACCGCCTCCACCCAGGGCGCGGCCACGGCCACGGCCGCGGCCCAGTCCAGGCCCTCGCCCAGCCGGGCCCGTGCGGCCGCCAGGGCCCGGGTCTCGGGCTGGTACGGAAATGGCAAGCGCTGTTGCGGCGGCGGCAGATGAAGGTCGGCAGCGGTGTGCATGGCAGTAGAAACCCAACTGGATAAGTACACAGCTTACGGCGACAATTCACGACAAAGATTCGGACTTTTTTAGTTTCGCTGGAGTTTTTCAAGGCATGAAGCCCGTGTCAGAGACAAACGAGCAAGACCGAGAGCTGGACAAGATCGACCTGCGCATCCTGCGTGTCCTGCAGGGCGACGGCCGCATCAGCAACCTCAAGCTGGCCGAGGAGGTGCACCTGTCGCCCACGGCGGTGCTGGAGCGCGTCAAGCGCCTGACGCGGGAGGGCTACATCCTGGGCTACGAAGCCCGCCTGAACCCGGCCAAGCTGGGCGCCGGGCTGATGGTCTTCGTGGAGGTGCTGCTGGATCGCACCGTGCACGACGTGATGGACGCCTTCCGTGCGGCCGTGCAGGTGCGGCCGGAAATCCTGGAATGCCACCTGGTGGCCGGCGGCTTCGACTACCTGCTCAAGACCCGGGTGTCCGACATGGCCGCCTACCGCACCTTTGTGGGCGACGTCATCTGGACCCTGCCCGGCGTGCGCGAAACCCGCACCTATGCCGTCATGGAAGAGGTGAAAAATACCACTGCCTTGGACTTCTGAGTCCGAGGGCATCCCCACATCCCCCGGACGGGGGAAGCCGCCCGTCGAACACCCCCCTTGGGGTGATGGCCAGACGCCGGAGCGGCCGCGAGCATGTCCGGCATGGAAGCAGTACCCCATGCCCTGGACGAGGATTTCTTGTTCGCCCCCTTCCCCCCGACCGCCCTGCCCCGCCCCTTGTCGCCTGTCCGCCCACGCGGCCCCAAGGCCGAAGCGGGCTGGCTGGATTCCAGCCTGGACCTGCAGCGTGGCCTGACCGTGCAGGAGCTGCCCCTGCCCGCGGACGACCCGGCCTGGCGCCTGTGGTTCGCGCCAGAGCGGGACCGATCCCGCAGTTGAACCGAGCGGCCTGGGCCGATCGCAGCGGCGGTCAGCCCACCGGCCGTGGCCGGGCGCCAAAGATGGCGGTGCCAATGCGCACCACGGTCGCGCCCTCAAACACGGCGGCCTCGAGATCGGCGCTCATGCCCATCGACAGGGTGTCCAGCGCCAAGCCCTGGGCCTTCAGGGCCTCCAGCGCTTCGCGCAGGCGGCGGTGCGGCAGCCGCTGGGCGGCCAGATCCTCCGCAGGTTCGGGGACGGCCATCAGCCCCCGCAGGGTCAGCCGCGGCAAGGCCGCCACCGCCTGCGCCAGCGCGGGCAGTTCGTCCAGCGTGACACCGCTCTTGCTGGCCTCGCCACTGATGTTGACCTGCAGACAGATCTGCAGCGGTGGCAGCCCGGCGGGCCGCTGTGCCGACAGCCTTTCAGCGATCTTCAGCCGGTCCACCGAATGGACCCAGTCGAACTGCTCGGCCACCACCCGCGTCTTGTTGGCTTGCAGCGGCCCGATCAGATGCCAGACGGGCCGCGGCTGCAGGTCGGCCAGGGCCTCGATCTTGGCCAGCGCTTCCTGGACGTAGTTTTCGCCAAAAGCCCGCTGTCCGGCTTCGAAGGCTTCGCGCACCGCTTCGGGCGGGCAGGTCTTGCTCACCGCCAGCAAGGCCACGGCGTCGGCCGGTCGTCCCGCCGCCTCACAGGCCGCGTTCAGACGGTGACGGACTTGTAGTATGTTCTGCGCGATACTGACCATGATCACCCGAGCATAAACGACGCCCTTGCCCAGGGTGCCCAGGGACTCCCACACACCACGCCATGGACATCACCCAACTGCTGGCCTTCTCGGTGAAGAACAAGGCCTCGGACCTGCACCTCTCTGCTGGCCTGCCGCCGATGATCCGTGTGCATGGCGATGTCCGCCGCATCAATGTCGAGCCGCTGCCCCACAAGCAGGTGCATGCGATGGTCTACGACATCATGAACGACGTGCAGCGCAAGCAGTACGAGGACACGCTGGAGTGCGACTTCAGCTTCGAGGTCCAGGGGCTGGCGCGTTTCCGGGTCAACGCCTTCCACCAGAACCGCGGTGCGGGTGCAGTGTTCCGGACCATTCCGTCCAAGATCCTGACCCTGCAGCAGCTCAACTGCCCGCCGGTGTTCGGTGATCTGGCGCTCAAGCCGCGCGGTTTGGTGCTGGTGACGGGCCCGACGGGTTCGGGCAAGTCCACCACCCTGGCCGCCATGGTGGACCACCTCAATGAATCCGAGTACGGCCACATCCTGACGCTGGAAGACCCGATCGAATTCGTGCACGAGTCCAAGAAGTGCCTGGTCAACCAGCGCGAGGTGGGCCCCCACACCCACAGCTTTGCCAACGCCCTGCGCGCCGCGCTGCGCGAAGACCCGGACGCGGTGCTGGTGGGCGAATTGCGTGACCTGGAGACCATCCGCCTGGCGCTGACCGCGGCCGAGACCGGCCACCTGGTGTTCGGCACCCTGCACACCAGCAGCGCCGCCAAGACCATCGACCGGATCGTGGACGTGTTCCCGGCTGCCGAGAAGGACATGGTCCGCGCCATGCTGTCCGAATCGCTGGTGGCGGTCATCTCGCAGACCCTGTGCAAGACCAAGGACGGCCAGGGCCGTGTGGCCGCGCACGAGATCATGATCGGCACCTCGGCCATCCGCAACCTCATCCGCGAGAACAAGGTGGCCCAGATGTACTCCTCCATCCAGACGGGCCAGAGCCAGGGCATGCAGACGCTGGACCAGTGCCTGGCCGATCTGGTGCGCCGCAACCTCGTGGCCGCCTCCGAAGCCCGGGTGCGGGCCAAGTTCCCCGAGAACTTCCCGGGCTGATCCCGCCTCACCGCCCCTCGCAGTACCGCCGTGACCGTGAAACAGCTGCTCTCCCGCCTCCGCCGCACGGCCGATCCGGCCGATGGAACGCCGCGCCCCGATGACGCCGGCTTCTTCGCCACCCAGTTGATGGACCATGAGGGCGACACCCAGTTGCTCGCCCCCTGGCAGGCGCGGGCCGGCGAGCTGGGCGCCCGCCCGTTCGACACCGTCCAGGGCCTGGCGCTGCTGCAGCAGTGGTTCCACCAGGACCCGGTGTTCGCCGGGCTGGAAGGCGTCGACCTGGGCGTGCTAGGCGGCTACTTCGAGTTCGTCCAGCTCGACAGTGGCCGCCAGATCATTGGCCAGGACGAGCAGGGCGACTATCTGGTGGTGCTGCTCAAGGGCGTGGTGGCCGATGACCGGCTGCAACCCTCGGGCGCCAAAGTGCGCATCAACGAATCGCGCGCGGGCGATGTGCTGGGCGAGATGTCGGTGCTCGATGGCGGCACGCGCTTCTGCTCCTGCACCGCACTGACCCCGCTGGTCGCCGCAGTGCTGCCCAGCCAGGCGCTGGAGGCCATGATGAACGATGAGCCCCGGCTGGCGGCCGCAGTGCTGGCCTGGTTGGCCAAGCGCCTGTCGCTGCGCCTGCGCCAGGTCAGTGCCCGCCTGTCGGTGCAACTGGCCCGGGGTGGCCAGGCCAGCGAATGACACCACCCGACCGAATCCGCTGACGGAGAACCTCCATGGAACGCGACCAGGCCTCGAAGTTCGTCAACGACCTGCTCAAGCTGCTGGTCACGCGCAAGGGCTCCGACCTCTTCCTGACCGCCGACTTCCCGCCCGCCATCAAGGTGGACGGCAAGGTCACCAAGGTCTCGCCCCAGCCGCTGACGGGCTCGCACACGGTGGCACTGGCGCGGGCCATCATGAACGACAAGCAGGCCGCGGACTTCGAGCGCACCAAGGAGTGCAATTTCGCGATCTCACCGCAGGGCGTCGGCCGCTTCCGGGTCAGCGCCTTCATGCAGCAGGGCCATGTGGGCATGGTGCTGCGGACCATCCCGCAGGAGCTGCCCACCATCGACGAACTGGCCCTGCCGCAGATCCTCAAGGACATCGCGATGACCAAGCGCGGCCTGGTCATCCTGGTGGGGGCGACGGGCTCGGGCAAGTCCACTTCGCTGGCCTCGATGGTGGACTGGCGCAACGAGCATGCCTGTGACCACATCATCACGGTGGAAGACCCGGTGGAGTTCGTGCACCCGCACAAGAACTGCATCATCACCCAGCGTGAGGTGGGCATCGACACCGAGGACTGGGACATCGCGCTGAAGAACAGCCTGCGCCAGGCACCGGACGTGATCCTGATGGGTGAGATCCGCGACCGCAAGACCATGGAGCTGGCGATCGCCTTCGCCGAGACCGGCCACCTGTGCATGGCCACGCTGCACGCCAACAGTGCCAACCAGGCGCTGGACCGGATCATCAACTTCTTCCCCGAGGAGAAGCGCGACCAGTTGCTGATGGACGTGTCACTGAACCTCAAGGGCATGATCTCCCAGCGCCTGCTCCCACGCCAGGAAGGCCGCGGCCGCGTCGCCGCGGTGGAGATCATGCTCAACACGCCGCTGATGGCCGACCTGATCTTCAAGGGTGAGGTGGGTGAGTTGAAGGAACTGATGAAGCGCTCGCGCGAACTGGGCATGCAGACCTTCGACCAGGCCCTGTTCGACCTCTACGAGGCCAACGCCATCACCTACGAAGACGCCCTGCGTAACGCCGATTCGGTCAACGACCTGCGGCTGCAGATCAAGCTCAACAGCAAGCGGGCGCGGGTCGGCGACCTGGCCGCCGGCACCGAAAACCTGACCATCATCTGAACACCATGCCGAACAAGACCTACGACAGCGTGCCGCCGCAGCGGGTGGCCTTCCTCGGCTTGGGCGTGATGGGCTCGCCGATGGCAGGCCATCTGCAACGGGCCGGTCACGAGGTGACCGTCTACAACCGCACCGCCGCCAAGGCCGAGGCCTGGGTGGCGACCTACGGCGGACGCAGTGCCGCCACGCCCCGCGAGGCGGTGGCCGGGGCCAGCCTGGTGTTTGCCTGCGTGGGCAACGACGACGACCTGCGCTCGGTGGTGCTGGGCCCGGACGGCGCCTTCGCCGGCATGAAGGAAGGCGCCATCTTCGTCGACCACACCACCGCCTCCGCGGAAGTGGCGCGTGAGCTCAACCAAGTCGCCCGCCTGGCCGGCAAGTACTTCATCGACGCCCCGGTGTCCGGCGGTCAGGCCGGCGCCGAGAACGGCGTGTTGACGGTGATGTGCGGCGGCGAACTGGCCCCCTTTGAAGCCATGAAGCCGGTGGCCATGGCCTACAGCCGGGCCGTCACCCGCATCGGCGAATCCGGCGCCGGCCAGCTGGCCAAGATGGTCAACCAGATCTGCATCGCCGGTCTGGTGCAGGGTCTGTCGGAAGCGGTGGCCTTCGGTCAGCAGGCCCAGCTGGACATGAAGCTGGTGCTGGACGTGATCGGCAAGGGCGCGGCCCAGAGCTGGCAGCTGGACAACCGCGGCAAGACCATGGTGGACGACCAGTTCGAGTTCGGCTTTGCCGTCGACTGGATGCGCAAGGATCTGGGTCTGGTGCTGGACGAAGCGCGCCGCAACGGCGCCCGCCTGCCGATCACCGCGCTGGTAGACCAGTTCTATGCCGACGTGCAGGAGATGGGCGGCGGCCGCTGGGACACCTCCAGCCTGATCCGCCGCCTGCGCTGAAAGGTCAGCGGGCCGCGGAGGCCGCCGGCGCGGGTGCCGGCTGCAGCGCCTTGAGTTGCTCTTCGCTGACCACCTCGGCCACGCGCACGACCTTCTCCACGCCGCTGATCGAGCGGGCCAGTTCGGTGGCCCGGTTCAGTTCGCGTTCGGTCACCACGCCCATCAGGTAGACGGTGCCACGCTCGGTCACCACCTTGAAGGCATTGCCCTGCACGTCCTTGGCGTCGAACAGCGTGGCCTTGACCTTGCTGGTCACGATGGCGTCGCTGGAGCGGGAGCCCAGCGAGCTGTTGGGCATGACGACCACTTCGTTGGTGATGGAGCGCAGGTTCTCCACACCGGCCACGGCATTGGCCACCGCAGTGCGGTCGGTCTCGCTGGGCACCTCACCGGTCAGCAGCGCCAGGCGGTTGTAGCTGGTGACATTGACATGGCCACGGTCGCCAATGGCCTGGCGGATGCGGTTGTAGGCCTTGGCCTCGATGGCCTCGTCCTCGACCTGGGCGCCCGAGGTCCGGCGGTCGGTGTACATCAGGGCGCCCCCCACGGCGGCACCGCCGATCAGCAGCGGCGCACAGGCACTGAGCAATTGGCTGGCGGCCAGCAGGCTGGCCAGGGTCACGATACGGCTTGCATTCTTCATCTTCGGTCCTGAAAAGGGGTGCCCGGGATGGACACCTCAGGCGGGCGACTCCTCGCCCAACAATTGCATGTCGATGGCATCGCACAGAGCGTGTGCCGCCATCAGGTGCAGTTCGCGCACACGGGCCGGCCGGGCCGTGGCCACCGGCACCCAGACGTCGGTTTCCACCAGCAGGTCGGGCCAGGGCCCCGGGTCACCGCCGGTGAACAGCACGACGCTCATTTCCTGCTGATGCGCGGCCTGAACCACGGCGCGCAGCGCCAGATCGTCGCTGTAAAGACCGGCGAAGACCACCAACAGGTCGCCCGGGTGACCCAGGGCACGCAGTTGGGCGGCAAAGACATCCTCGCCATGCCCCGGTGCGGGCGGCAGCGCCAGCGGGCGCCCCAGGCCAGGCCCCAGCGCCAGCGCGGCCAGGGGCGGGCGCTCGCGTTCGAAGCGCAGCGTCAGCGCGCCACACAGCATGGCGGCCAGATCGGCATCCGCCCCCTGGCCGCAGGCCAGCAGCTTGCCGCCCGCGGTGAGGCAGCCAACGGCCGCCTGGGCCGCCTCGGCGATGGGGCGGGACAAGGACTCGGCGACCTGGTACAGCAGGTCGGCGGTCTCGAAGAAATGGTGCTGGATACGGGCTTCAAGCATGGGCGCCGATCATAAGCGCGGGCATGTCCTGGGTATGAACCCCGGGCCGGCGGCGAGTTCCCGGTGTTTCAGCCGGCATCGAAGGCGCCAGGCAACCATTCCAACGCCTCGCCGTCGACGGCCACTACATCGAAGCGGCAAGGCGGCAGTGTGGGCAGGCGCAGCAGGTAGTGCTGGGCCGCATAGACCAGGCTGCGCTGCTTGGCGAAGGTCACGCTGGCGGCCGCTCCGCCATGCCCGCGCGCCTGACGAGCGCGGACTTCCACGAAGACCAGGGTGCCATCGGGCTCGCGCAGAATCAGGTCGATCTCGCCGCCGCGGCGGGAGGGGCCACGCGCCACCCGATAATTGCGCTGCACCAGGCGCAAGCCTTGGCCCTGCAGATGCGCCAGGGCCCGATCCTCCGCCGCGCGGCCGGTGACCGCGCGCACCTGAGCGTCGGCCTGGGCCGACGCCGGGTCCTTCCGGGGCTTACTGAACCACATGAGCGCTTCCTCTGCTTCCCTGTCCCTGCTCCAGGCTGCTGCCACCGCAGCCGGTGCCCAGCAGTATCCCGCCGCCACCCTGTACGTGGTCGCCAGCCCCATCGGCAATCTGGCGGACTTCAGCCTGCGTGCGGTGCATGCGCTCTCCCTGGTCAACGCGGTGGCCTGCGAGGACACCCGCGTCACGGCAGGCTTGCTGCGCCACCTGGGGCTGGACAAGCCGCTGATTGCCGTGCACGAGCACAACGAGCAGAGCGCCACGGAAAAGGTGCTGGCCCGGCTGGCCCAGGGCGAGCGGGTGGCCTACCTCAGCGATGCCGGCACGCCCGCCGTGTCAGACCCTGGCGCCGTGCTGGCCCATCTGGTGCGGGCGGCCGGCCACCGGGTGCTGCCCCTGCCCGGGCCCAGCGCGGTGGTGACTGCGCTGAGCGCGGCCGGCTGCGTGAGCGCGGCGGGCCCGGGCTTCCACTTCGCCGGGTTCCTGCCTGCCAAAGGACAGGATCGTGAAACGGGGCTGCAGGCCGCACTGGCCCAACCCTGCCCCACCGTGCTGTTCGAGGCACCCCACCGGATCGAGTCACTCGCAGATCGCCTGGCCGAGCTGGCGCCCGATCGGCCGGTGACCGTCTGCCGCGAATTGACCAAGCAGTTCGAGCAGATCGACACCCTGCCTGCATTGCAATTGCCGGCCTGGTTCGCGGCCGACGCGCAACGTCGCAAAGGGGAGTTCGCACTGGTCCTGCATGCGCCCGCGCCTGCCCGTGTCGACGATCCCGGCTTGCCGCCCGAGGTGGAGAGAGCCCTGCGCGTCCTCACACGGGATCTCCCGCTGAAGCAGGCCGTGGCCCTGGCCTCGGAGTTGACCGGCGCCCCGCGCAATGCCTTGTACGAGCAGGCACTGGCCTGGCGTCAGGCGGCTCAGCAGACCGGGGATGACGAGGACGCGGCCGGCTGAACACCGGCCGCTGCCCGCTCCCTCACTGCGGTGCCGAGGCGCCGCGCTCGTTGTGCGTCTTGCGGGCGATGTCGCGGTTGGCGCGGCGTTCGGCCGAGCGGATGCGCGTGCGTTCCTGGGTCGTCACGGTCCCATCAGCCGAGGCCTTGGTTTCCATGTTGTCGATGTGCTGCTGCTGGTTGTCCAGACGGGTGCTCTCGCGCTGGGTCAGCTCGCCGCTGGTGGCGCCCTGGTTGATGCGGGCGGCCTCGCGCTGCTGACGCAGCTTGATGTGCGGGGTGCTGGCGCCACGCTCGGGCGGGGTGGCAGTCTGGGCGCTGGCGGCGAAGCTGGCGCAGGCAATGAAACCGGCCAGGGCCAGGCTGAGGGCAGACGTCTTGCGAATCATGGGTGTTCCTCCTTCGACTGAAATCACGGGGCACGATGCCACGCCCCGGTGACAGTCTCAACGCACGAGATAGGGATCGCGCCGACTCGGACTCTCCGAAAGGGTGTACACCTGTAAACAGGCCGACTCCCTACAATCGATCGCATGATCTCCCGTGAACCCACCCTCGAACGGCTGGCAGTGGCGCAAAGCCTGCTGCTGGACCCCTATCAACTGACGGAGTCCACGCTGTCCCGGGCCCTGGCCACCATCGGTGAGCACAAGGTGGACGACGCGGACCTCTACTTCCAGTACACCCGCCACGAAGGCTGGAGCTTGGAAGAGGGCATCGTCAAGAGCGGCAGCTTCTCCATCGACCAGGGCGTGGGTGTGCGCGCCATCGCCGGCGAGAAGACCGCCTTCGCCTATTCGGATGACCTGTCCGAAGCGGCCTTGCTGGACGCCGCCCGCACGGTGCGCACCATTGCCGCGTCGGGGCAGAGCCGTCGCGTCAAGGTGAGCAACAAGACCCAGGTGGCCAAGAGCCGCCTGCTCTACGCCCCGCTGGACCCGATCGCCACGCTGGACAGCACCCAGAAGGTCGAGTTGCTCGAACGCATCGAGCGCATGGCCCGCGCACGCGATCCGCGTGTCGTGCAGGTGATGGCCGGCCTGGCCGCCGAGTACGACGTGGTGCTGGTGGCACGCGCCGATGGCACCCGCGCGGCCGACGTGCGGCCGCTGGTGCGCCTGTCCATCACCGTGATCGCCGAGCAGAATGGCCGGCGCGAAGTGGGCTCGGGCGGCGGTGGCGGCCGTTTCGGCCTGGGCTACTTCCAGGACGCCCAGCTGGAAAGCTATGTGGACCAGGCCGTCAATGCGGCGCTGACCAACCTCGAATCGCGCCCAGCCCCCGCCGGTCCGATGACCGTGGTGCTGGGCCCAGGCTGGCCTGGCGTGATGCTGCATGAGGCGGTGGGCCACGGCCTGGAGGGCGACTTCAACCGCAAAGGCTCGTCCACCTTCTCCGGCCGCATCGGCGAGCGGGTGGCCTCCAAGGGCGTGACCGTGCTGGACGACGGCACGCTGGCCGACCGCCGCGGCTCGCTCAACATCGACGACGAAGGCAACCCGAGCCAGCGCAATGTGCTGATCGAGGACGGCATCCTGCGCGGCTACATCCAGGACCGCCTGAACGCCCGGCTGATGGGGGTGAAACCCACTGGCAACGGGCGGCGCGAGAGCTATGCCCACGTGCCAATGCCGCGCATGACCAACACCTACATGCTGGCCGGCGACAAGTCGCCCGAGGAGATCATCGCCTCGGTCAAGCGCGGCCTGTACGCCACCAATTTCGGCGGCGGCCAGGTCGACATCACCAGCGGCAAGTTCGTGTTCTCGGCCTCCGAAGCCTACTGGGTCGAGAACGGCAAGATCCAGTACCCGGTCAAGGGCGCCACCCTGATCGGCAACGGCCCGGACGCGATGAACCGCGTCAGCATGATCGGCAACGACCTGGCGTTGGACACCGGCGTGGGCACCTGCGGCAAGGAAGGCCAGAGCGTGCCCGTCGGCGTGGGCCAGCCCACGCTGCGCATGGACGGGCTGACGGTTGGCGGGACGGCCTGACGGCAGACCGCCTTGCGCGGCGGTGCCGAACGCTCAGCGAACCGGCCCCACGTAAAGGCTCGCCAAGCCGCCACCAATGTGGCTGTGGCGGGTGCCTGCCGCGTCGTTGTAGATTTCGTGGCCAAAGGTACTGGACACCAATGTCCAAGAAGAAGGCTGGTTCCATTGGGAAGACCAGCGAACCGCCATCTGCTCTTCCGTCACCTGGGCAGGCGCGATGCCAAGTTGGCGCGCAGCAATGATCCGGGCGGCATTCAGAAGCTGGGCAAAGCTGACGCGCATGTCGAAGGGCTGGTTGCTGAAGGTGGCGTGCTGCGACTCTGCCCCTGCAGAGCTGTAGAGCGCCAGACCAGAGTCCGTGTCCACGACCGTCTTGCCCTTGGCCGGAACCAGCCCGGCCACAATTGGAAGCCCGGCCTGCGCCGCGTCAAACCACACTTTTCCGTTGGTGGCTGGCGAATAGGTCGCCCAGTCGGTCACGCCCGTGCGGACAGCCGCCGTATTGAAAAGATACTGGATCTGGCAAGGCCGTTGCGTACCCTTCTGGCACTCGGTATTGATCAGCGACACCATCACCTGCTGCTTGACCTGCACTGTCGCGCCCGAGCCCGTTCCAACGTCAGCCGACCCCATGGATTGACGGGTGAGAACCCGTGCATCCACCGCCGTGCCATCGGAGGAAGCTGCCCAGGGCCGAATGGCGCTCGTCGTGTTCCAGGCCTGACGGAATGCAACGAAGTTGGCGAGTCCATTGGCGTTGTACCCATTGCCATCAATGCCCGAAGACGAGGTGGCCTGCAGAAATGGGGGCTGCCCGTTGAGATCGGGCCCCACCTGCGTCAGCATGCCGATGCCCCCACCACTGTCGGCGGGATTCACAAAGATCCAGTTGGGGCCGGTCAGGCTCTGTGCAGAAGGTGCGCAAGCTGTGGTGGCCCCAGAAGGCGTCCAGCGCAAATCCGTGCGCGTGGCCGTGGCTGCCACGCCCGTCAGTGCCTGTGCGCGGGAGAACTGGCTGTCCTCACCCGAGACCACGGGACCGTTCGCGGCATCGGTGTCACAAAGATCGGAAACCCCGAAGAATGCGACTTTCATCCCCGGCACCATGGTCTTGCTCGTGTCTCGCAGATTCCAACCCATCACCGGCGTCCCGCCTGCCGCCAGCGCTGCCGCCTGCAAGTCTGACCAGTTCGAGTCCACCTGGACGCGGAGCGCATGCGTAGCGGAGGGCAGCGCATCCACGGTCACCGAGGTGTCGGTGGTACCGCCGGAGGGCTGCTCGGAAGTGCCGCCGCTGGTGCTGCCGCCGCCCCCAGTGCCACCTCCCCCGCCACCGCAAGCGGCCAGGATGGCCAAGCTCATGACACTCAATGCCACCCAGCCCGGAGAAAGCGACTTCCGCTTGCCCTTTCCTTCGTTTGCCGTCGCCTTCATGACCGCGCTCCTTGATCGATGCGGTCGCCCCGATGGCACCGCGCCTTCTAGTCATCGGCAGCTTGGCGGGCACCGTTAGGAGAAATTGCTGCGGAATTGAGTCGCTTTCCTGGGGTCTCAAGACCCTCAAGTCCGACGATGACATGCCGATTCCACGGGCGAGGCTGTCACATACACTTGCTCGCAAGCGCTCCAATTCCATGGTCGGAGCGCTTGGATCACGGAGAACAGGTTTGTTGCCACCCTTGCTGAAACTGGATGAGGCTTGCAATCTTGTCGGCCTTCATCGCGCTGAGCAACTGACGCATCCACCGCCTGCCGTGACCATCTCGAGGCGGGTGATGCAGTTCTGGGACCGGCACCCGCCAACGCAGATTCAGACCCTGCTGGACCGGACCCGCGACCTCTGCTCGTCGGCATCGGTTGAGTACGTTTTCTTCGACGAACCCCGTGCCCGCGCCCATCTGGTCGAGCATCTGGCCCCATCCATCGTCGAAGCCTTCGATTTGGCCGTCCACCCGGCCATGAAGTGCGACGTGTTCCGTCTGGCTTGGCTGTACTCCGTCGGTGGCCACTACGTCGATGCCGACATCGTGCTGCGTCCCAACCTAGGACAGCTGTTCGAGCTACCCGGTACCTGTCTGGTCTACCAGTGGGACAGCCGCGGCCTCAGCAATCTCTGCAACTGGCTGATCGGCGGACACGCGGGTGACCCCAGCCTGCGGCGGGCCATGGAGGTCACCGCCGACAACGTGTCCCGGCAGTGCCGACAGGATCCGCAGGCCGCCTTGAAGAACATCCTTGGCGTCTCGGGACCGGGCATTTTCACCCGCGCCGTGGCCTCCGATCTGCAGCGCCGCCGCAGTGCAGACAGCCAGGACGCGTCGTCGGTTCGCATTGAGACAGTGTCGCGGGCCCACCAGCTGATCGAGTTGGGCCCCACCTACCTGAAGGCCGCCCTGGGCTACAAGAGCGACGCACGCCACTGGCGAACTGCCGGTTCGGTGGACGACAAGACATCGGAGCTTGCCGCCTCCACCCTTCAGGCTCCCCTGGCTGCGGCGCCGCCCCTCCCCTCCTCCGCACCAACATCAGACCCATGGCACCGCAGGTTGACAAACTGGTTGACCAAAGGATGACCCCCCCTTGCCGTCTGAGCCCTTCAAGATTCGCCGCTGAGCCGCACGATGGAACTGATTGACCATGGAGAACGCAACCTCGTCTCGGTAGCACCCGATGTTCCGGGCAAGCTCCGCATCGAGATCAAGGGCAGCGGCAACACCATCACCGTTGGGGCCGGAGCACGGTTTCCCAACATGCGGATCACCGTGTTCGCCAGCGATTGCATGATCGACATCGGCGCTCAGTGCGTGCTAGGGGGGGAGATCCACCTGCGCGAGGCGAACACCCGACTGCGCATCGGGGAGAAGACCACAACGATGGGCGTGAAGATCACCATGCACGAAGCGGGTGTGATCGACATCGGAAGGGACTGCATGTTCGCTGGGGAAGTTCGCATGGACACCAGTGACATGCACAGCGTACTGGACGCAGCCACCGGCGATCGACTGAACCCACCCGGCGACATCCATATCGGCGACCACGTGTGGCTCGGCTACGGAACCTACGTGATGAAAGGAGTCCACATTGGCGCCCACTGCGTCGTGGGGACGGGCTCCATCGTCACGCAGGATCTTCCGCCCCAGAGTCTGGCTGTGGGCATACCCGCCAGGGTGATTCGCAGTGGCGTGACCTGGGATCGGCGACGCCTGCCTCTGAAGAACCCAGCGCCCAAGACGTGAACACCCCGGACCGGCCACCTGCCACTGTTTAGCGCCCCTTCCACGCCAGAAGCAAAGGAGCTGGCGGCCTGCCGCTTATCATTGGGCCCGCCTCGGTAGCCTGACTTCTTCGAGAGGCCATACCCCGAATGAACGCAGCAGACCTCTCTCCTCCCGCCAGCACCCCAGCGCGTCGTCCCGCTCCTTTCTTCGTCATCGGCTGCGTGCGGTCCGGCACCACGATGCTGAGGAACCTGCTGCGCTGCCATCCCCATCTGGCCTGCCCGGAGGAGACCCACTTCTACCGCTGGCCTGAGCCCTTCGGCTCTGCGGCCTATGCCCGCATCGTTCAGACCAACCCGGTGCTGAGAAAGCACCGAGAGATTGATGGCATCAGCGAAGCCGAGTTCGCCGACATCCTGGCCAAGTCGAGCACCCGGCGCGAGCTGTGCGATCGCTACATGGCCTTGTACATCGCCCGCAACAAGCCCGAGGCCACGCGCTGGTTCGAGAAGACCCCGCAAAATGTCTATGGCGCCGGCATGCTGGGGGACTGGAAGGAAGTGCGCTTCGTTCACATCGTGCGCAACCCGGTGGAGGTGGCGGCCAGCCTGCGGCTGGGCAAGGTGATGAACAAGTTCGAGCCGCTGGGCGCCGCCAACTACTGGCGCGAGGCCATCGAGAACATCACGACCCTGCGCAGGGCATACCCCAAGCGCATGTACGAGGTGCGCTACGAGGACTTCACGGCCAATCCCTTGGGCGAACTGGCCAAGCTCTGCGAATTCCTGGAGGAGCCCTTTGACGCCAGCTGGTTCGAGGGCATGGCCATCCAGGAGGTCAGCCACGCCGAGGAGGCGGTCCTGAGCCCCCAGGAACAGGCCCTGGTGCGCAAGCTGTGCCAGAAGGGCTGCAAGCAGTACGGCTACCTGCCGCAGTTGATGTGATACATTCGGCCTCGTGATGCGTGCCCAACGATTTTTCTTTGCCTTTTACTGGTTCTCGCCCCGTATGGCGGCTGGAGAGGCAAACGCGCGCACCTGAACCCACGCGAATCCCCCAGAAAACCGCCGGAACCCCCGGCGGTTTTTTTTCGCCGGTCCGGCCCACCGCAAGCAACCCCGATGAACGCCAAAGCCACCACCCCCATCGACGTCCGCCCCCTGGTCCCGAGCAACCGCACCAGTGAGGCGGACGACGAGCGCATCCAGGAGGTCATCCCCTTGCCGCCGCCCGAGCACCTGATCCGCTTCTTCCCCATCGCGGGCACGCCGGTCGAAAAGCTGGTCAAGCACACCCGCCATGCGGTGCGCGACATCATGACCGGCCACGACGACCGCCTGCTGGTCATCGTCGGGCCCTGCTCAATCCACGACCCGGCCGCCGCGGTGGACTACGCCCGCCGCCTGAAGGACCTGCGCGAGGAGTACAAGGACACGCTGGAGATCGTGATGCGCGTGTACTTCGAGAAGCCGCGCACCACGGTGGGCTGGAAGGGCCTGATCAACGACCCCTACCTGGACCAGAGCTTCCGCATCGACGAGGGCCTGCGCATCGCCCGCCAGCTGTTGCTGGAAATCAACCGCCTGGGCGTGCCGGCCGCCAGCGAGTTCCTGGACACCATCAGCCCGCAGTACATCGGTGACCTGATCTCCTGGGGCGCCATCGGCGCACGCACCACCGAAAGCCAGGTGCACCGCGAGCTGGCCTCCGGCCTGTCGGCCCCGATCGGCTTCAAGAACGGCACCGACGGCAACCTGCGCATCGCGTTTGACGCCATCCAGGCCGCCAGCCGGCCGCACCACTTCCTGTCGGTGCACAAGAACGGCCAGGTGGCCATCGTGCGCACGGCCGGAAACAAGGACTGCCACGTCATCCTGCGCGGTGGCAAGACGCCCAACTACGACGCCGAACATGTGGGTGCGGCCTGCGCCGAACTGGAAGCCGCCAAGCTCCATCCCAGCCTGATGGTGGACTGCAGCCACGCCAACTCCAGCAAGCAGCACCAGCGCCAGCTGGATGTGGCCCGCGACATCGCCGCCCAGCTGGCCGGCGGCAGCCGCCAGATCTTCGGCGTGATGGTGGAGAGCAACCTGGTGGCCGGCGCGCAGAAGTTCAGCCCTGGCAAGGATGACCCGCGCGCGCTGTGCTACGGCCAGAGCATCACCGACGCCTGCATCGGCTGGGACGATTCGGTGGGCATGCTCAAGGTGCTCAGCGACGCGGTGAAGGCGCGCCGGGCCCGCTGAGGCGACACGGGGCAGGCACCCTGCCCCGTGCAAACTGTCTTCAGGTCCCGTCGGGCACGTCGTCCCCGGCCTCGCCCTGCTGGGCCGCCAGGCGCTCGCTGCGCCAGTAGACGTCGTCGCCGCCCAGGCCGTCGAGGTTGGCCCGGTTGAGCACGCGGGCCAGCACGAACAGCAGGTCCGACAGGCGGTTGAGGAACAGGCGCGGGGCGTCGTTCACCGCCTCCTGCGCGGCCAGGGCCACCACCGCCCGCTCGGCGCGACGGGCCACGGCCCGGGCCACATGGGCCAGCGCCGCGCTGCGCGTGCCCGCCGGCAGGATGAACTCGGCCAGGCGGGGCAGCTGGGCGTTGTAATGCGCCAGCGCAGCGTCCAGCCGGGCCACGGCCTCGTCCTTGAGCAGGGTGTAGCCAGGGATGGAGAGCTCGCCGCCCAGGTTGAACAGCTCGTGCTGGATGACCACCAGCAGTTCGCGCACATCGGCCGGCAGCGGCTCGGCCAGCAGCACGCCCAGGTGGGAGTTGAGTTCGTCCACATCGCCCATCGCGGCGATGCGCCCGTGGTGCTTGGGCACGCGCTGGCCATCGCCCAGACCGGTGGTGCCATCGTCGCCGGTGCGGGTGGCGATCTGCGAGAGTCGGTTTGCCATGCGCTGCAGTGTAGTGAACTGGACGGCCCGGGCTCAGCGCCGGACCAGCCACACCCCGGTCACCGCCAGGGCCATGCCCACCAGGGCCAGGCCGTGCAGGGTTTCGCCGAACAGGGCCCAGGCGATCAGGGCGGCGGTGGGGGGCGTGAGGTAGAACAGGCTGGCCACGTGCACCGCGCTGCCGCGGCGGATCAGCAGGTTGAGCAGGCTGACCGCGCCCAGCGAGAGCACCAGCACCAGCCAGCCCAGGGCGAAGACGAAGTGGCCGGTCCAGCGCACCTGCAGGTTTTCGGTGGCCGCAGCCAGCGCCAGCGTGGCCACCAGACAGGGCGCGAACTGGATCAGCGCGCCGGTGCGCAGGTCGAAGGCGGGGCAGAAGCGCTTCTGGTACAGCGTGCCGGCGGTGATGCCCAACAGTGCCAGCACCGCCGGCGCCAGCAGCGGCAGCAAAGGCGCTCCGGCCGCGGCATGGGCCTTCTGCGCCACCACCAGGCCCACGCCGGCCAGCCCCAGGCCCAGGCCCAGCCACTGCGGCGGCCGCAGCCGCTCGCCCTGCAGCAGGCTGGCGCCCAGCGCGGTGACCAGCGGCTGCAGGCCCACCACCAGCGCGGTGAGCCCGGCCGGCAGGCCGCGGCCGATGGCCGTGAACACCCCGCCCAGGTAGACCCCATGCACCAACAGGCCCGACACGCCAATGTGCAGCCAGGCCCACGGCGCGCGCGGCCAGGGTGCACGGGCCCACAGCACGACCGCACCCATCAGCAACAGCACGGCAGCGTAGCGCCAGCTCAGGAAGGTGAGCGGCCCGGCATCGGGCAGTCCGAACTTGGCGCCGATGAAGCCGGTGCTCCACAGCAGCACGAAGAGCGCGGGATAGGCCCACTGCGCGGCGGCATCGGCGGGAACGGGAGCAGGCGTGGTGGCGCTCATGGCAGGTCGGTCGGGAAGACGGTGGTGGATGCGGCCGCGGCACACCAGGGTGGCTGGGTCTGGAACCAGTGCTGGACCCAGGCGCGGAAGGCGGCCAGGGCCGCCGATGTGTACTGGGCCGAGGGCCGCACCAGGTAGATGCCGCCATCGCCCCGCAGCTACCAGCCCGGCAGCACGCGCTGCAGCCGGCCGGCAGCCAGGTCCGGACCCAGCAGCCAATCGCCCGCCGCCAGGATGCCGACACCGGCCAGCGCGGCGTTCAGCAGGGCCTCGTTGTCGTTGCTGGTCAGGCTGCCGCGCACCGGCACCACCTGCATCGATGCGCCCTGCCCCGCCCGCTCCAGCCGCCACTGCGGAAAGCTGGCCAGGCCGGTGAAACCCAGGCAGTTGTGCTGCCGCAGGTCCTGCGGCTCGGCCGGCGTGCCGTGGCGGGCCAGGTAGGCTGGCGAGGCGCCGAGCCAGCGCGCATGGTCGTGCAGCTTGATCGCCACCAAGCGGCTGTCGGCCAGCTCGCCAATGCGCAGCGCGGCGTCGAAGCGCTCGCCCACCAGGTCGACGAAGCGCTCGCCGTACTCCACCTCCAGCACCACCTCCGGGTGGGCCAGCGCAAAGGCCGCGATCATGGGGCTGAGCAGGCGCCGGCCCATGGCCGCTGGCAACGCCAGGCGCAGCCGGCCGCGCACGTCCTGCGCAGTCTGGCGAGCCTCCTGCTCGGCCTCCTCCAGCAGTTGACGGGCCTGCTGCAGGCGCTCGACCAGGCGCTGTCCGGCATCGGTGAAGCGCAGCTGGCGGGTGGAGCGCTCGACCAGGCGCACGCCCAGGCGGGCCTCCAGCGCGCTCAGGCGGCGCGACAGCACCGAGGGGTGGCGCTGCAAGGCGCGCCCGGCCGCGGCGAAGGAGCCCAGCGCATGCAGGGCCAGCAGGGTGGCCTGTTCATCGGCGTGCTGGGGGTCGAAGGCGTCCATGCGCGGCAAATGCCCTCAGGGGCCCTCAAGGGACGACCAACACCAGCGCGCCCTGGTTGCGGCCCTGCTCCAGGTCGGCATGGGCGGCTGCGGCCTCGGCCAACGGGTAGCGGCGCCAGACCTGGGGCTGCAGGACGCCGGCCGTCACCGCGTCCAGCACGTCCTGCGCCCGGGCCTGGTACTCGGCCGCGGTGGCGGTGTGGGCAGCCAGCGAGGGCCGGGTGAGGAACAGCGAGCCCTTGGCGTTGAGCGTGGCCACCTCCACCGCCGGCGGCGGGCCGGACGTGGCGCCGAAGGACACCATCAGGCCGCGCGGACGCAGGCAGTCCAGCGAGGCGGCCCAGGTGTCGCGCCCCACGCCGTCGTACACCACGTCGGCCTTCTGCCCCTGGGTGGCCTGGGCCACCTGGGCCGGCAGCGTGGCCGGGTCGAAGACGAAGACGCTGTGGCAGCCCGCAGCCTCGGCCCGGGCGACGCTGGCGGGCTTGGAGACCACGCCCATCACGAAGGCGCCGAGGTGGCGCGCCCAGGCCGCCATCAGTTGGCCCACCGCCCCGCCAGCACCGTAGATCAGCACGCGCGAGCCCGGCCCGACCTGGCCGGTGGTCTTGAGCAGGTACTGGGCGGTGATGCCCTTGAACAGGGTGGCCGCCGCCAGCTCGGGCGAGAGCCCGTCGGGCAGGCGCACCAGACGCTCGGCGGGAAAGCAGCGGGCGCTGGCGTAGGCGCCCAGCGGCCCGGTGGCGTAGCCCACCAGGTCCCCGGCGGCCAGACGCTGCACGCCCTCGCCCACAGCCACCACCCGGCCCGCCCCTTCCAGGCCCAGGCCGGTGGGCAGCGGCAGGGGCACCGCCCCCTTGCGCTGCAGCACATCCAGCGGGTTGACGCCGATGGCCAGCTGGTCCAGCCAGACCTCGCCCGGCCCCGGGGCTTGCGGCACCATGTTCACCAGCTGCATGGCCTCGGGCCCGCCGAAGGCCTCCAGACGGATGGCCCGCACCTGTTGCGCCATGTCTTGCTCCCGTGACTTTGTGGACCCGAGAGCGTAGTTTCGTGTGCCGGATCGTATAAAGACATCCGGACGAACATCATCCGTGCGTGGAATGCACGAATGACCGGGTCGTCGCGCTCCCCGGCGCGGCCGGAATGCGGTGCAATGGCCGGATCACGGTTCTGCCCTGCCCCCATGAACGCCTCCTGCCTTCCCGGCCTGCCCCCGCGTCCGCTGCCCGCCGAGATGCTGGCCCAGCTCCAGGCCCGCTTCGGCGCCCAGCTCTCCACCGCGGCAGCGGTGCGGCAGCAGCACGGGCGCGACGAATCCCCCTTCGACGTGCCCCCGCCCGATGCGGTGCTGTTCTGCCAGTCCACCGAGGACGTGGCCGACGCCGTGCGCCTGGCCGCCCAGTACCGGGTGCCGGTGATCCCCTACGGCGCGGGCTCCTCGCTGGAGGGCCATCTGCTGGCGGTGCAGGGCGGCCTGTCGCTGGATCTCTCACGCATGGGCGAGGTGCTGGAGTTGCAGCCCGAGGACCTGACGGTGACCGTGCAGGCCGGCGTGCTGCGCACCCAGCTCAACCAGGCGGTGCGCCACGCCGGGCTGTTCTTCCCGATCGACCCGGGTGCGGACGCCTCCATCGGCGGCATGGCGGCCACCCGGGCCTCCGGCACGAACGCGGTGCGCTACGGCACCATGCGCGAGAACGTGCTGGGCCTGACGGTGGTGACCGCCCAGGGCGAGGTGATCCGCACCGGCACCCGGGCGCGCAAGTCCAGCGCCGGTTACGACCTGACCCGGCTGCTGGTGGGCAGTGAAGGCACGCTGGGCGTCATCACCGAGATCACGCTGCGCCTGCACCCACTGCCCGAGCATGTGGCCGCGGCCATCTGCTCCTTCCCCGATGTGGCCAGCGCCGTGCAGACCACCATCGCCCTCATCCAGATGGGCGTGCCCATCGCCCGCTGCGAGCTGATGGATGCGCACGCGGTGCGCGCCGTCAACGCCCGCGACCACCTGGGGCTGAAGGAGAGCCCGCTGCTGCTGATGGAGTTCCACGGCAGCCCGGCGGGCGTGGCCGAGCAGACCGCGGTGGTGCAGGAACTGGCCCGCGAACACGGCGGCGAGGACTTCCAGTGGGCCACCACGCCGGAGGAGCGCACCCGGCTGTGGGCGGCGCGCCACCATGCCTTCTTCTCGACCCTGCAGATGCGCCCGGGCAGCCGCGCCATCACCACCGACGCCTGCGTGCCCATCTCGCGCCTGGCCGAGAACGTGGTGCAGGCCCTGGACGAGGCGGCGGCCGCCGGCCTGCCCCATGCCGCGGTGGGCCATGTGGGCGACGGCAACTTCCACATGATCTACCTGATCGACCCAGCCCGGCCCGAGGAGCGCGAGGTGGTGGAACAGCTCAACGAACAGCTGGTGCGCCGGGCCATCGCCAGCGGCGGCACCTGCACCGGCGAGCACGGCATTGGCCTGCACAAGCAGGGCTTTCTACGGGAGGAGGCCGGCGAGGGCGGCGTGGCGATGATGCGCGCCCTCAAGGCCGCGCTCGATCCGCATCAGATCTTGAACCCGGGGAAGATCTTCCAGGCCTGAGGGGCGCAAGAGATGGCCCGTCAAACAGGGGGTTGACCATGAAGTGTGCAATTTGCACATAATCTCGGTATCCCTTAGCCAGCCGAAAGCCAGCCATGTCCCCATCCCCCCGCCCCTCCAGCCACCTGCTGCGCGGTGCCCTGCTGGCCGCGCTGGCCGGCACCGCCCTGCAGGCGGGCGCGGCCGGCATCCAGGTCGGCCTCAGCGGCAAGACCTACGCCGACAGCGCCCTGTCCTGCGCGCTGCATCCCACGGCGGGCCTGTCGCCCCGGGTGACGGCGGGCCTCTACCAGCCCGCCAAGCGGGCGCGCGCCACGGTCAGCCTCAACGGGGCGCAGGTGGCCCAGGTGACGGCCACCCAGCCGGATGCCACGGTGTGGCTGGCCGCCAAGCCGAACACGGTGCAGGTGACTTTGAGCGCCCGGGTGGCCGACCGCTATGCCTTTGATGGCACGCCCACCTTCCCCGGCCAGCCCAATGTGTGCATCCCCGACACCCGGGGCAACAGTGTCTCGGGTGACCTGGAAACCGCGGCCAGCGGCACCTCTTACGCCACGGTGACGCCGGGTTGCGCGCTGAACCCGCAGACGGGCCTGACCCAGCCTTACGTCACCCTGTTCGACAACGGCGGCTATCTGCTCAACGTGAGCCTGAACACCGTGCCGCTGACCCAGCTGAGCAGCAGCCGGCCCAAGGCCACGCTGTTCCTGGCCCCCGGTCTGAACGTGGTCACCGTCGCGGCTGGCAGCCTGTCCACCGACGCCTATGTGCGCGACGGGGGCAGCGGCACATGCACCCTGCCCTGAACGGCGCCGAAACGGCTCAGGCCTTGGCGTCCACGTAAACGCCACGACCGGCGCGGTCCAGCGCCAAGGTCAGCAGTTGTCCGTGCAGGCTGAACTGCCCGGCCTGGGCCCGGCAGGCCACCAACTGGACCAGGGCCTCGAACTGTGGCGACTTGACCCGCAGGATGCTGCCCACCGGCACCGCCACCGGGTACAGCAGGGACAGGCCGGTGAAGGACAGGTCCTTGAGCCGGGCGTGACGGGGCCGGGCATCGCCCTTCACCCACACCGCAACCATCGCCACGCGCTCGAAGCGCTCACTCTGTCGCCGCCCCAGCAACTCGGGCGCGGCGGATCGGCTGGGCGCCGGCGTGAGCGGGCTGTCACAGCGCAGGCAGCGCGGATCCTGGGCCAGCGGTGTGCGGCGGGTGAAGCCGCAGAAGGGGCAATCGGCCGGTGTGGCCGACGCCGGTGACGGCGCACCGCGCCGCGCCTGCGCTGCCGGTGGCGCGGACGCCGCATGGGGTGGCGGCTTGGGGGCCGCGGCAGGCGGCGCGGCCGGTGGCATGGACGAAGCGCGCGGCGGGCGCTTGAGGGTGCGGTCGTAGGCCGCCCGGCGCTCCGGGTCGCTCAGCACCTCGTAGGCCGCATTCAGCCTCGCCGCCAGCTCGGGGTCGCCCCCCAGGTCGGGATGGGCCCGCAGCGTGCTCATCAGCGCCCGCCATGCGGCCTTGATGACCTCGGGCGGGGCCTCGGGCTGGACGTGAAGCAGGCGGTAGAGGTTGCGGCGTTCGCGGCGCATGAGTAGTCAGATCACTTGTTTCCGCTGGCTATTGAGAGGGCACAAAAAAATGAACGAGAACTGAGGTTCTGTTGTCAGGTTGAAAATGTTTCGTCATTGCGATGTACCTCCCTACGGGCACCTCGAATGAAAGTCTATCAATGCTTGCGTCGGACCCAAGACATGCGGCATCAAACACAAGGATCAGAGAGGACTTGAACTCCACTGGCAACATTTCGTCTGGATCATCAGGCGTACTTTTGATTGTCTTCTCGAGTAGAGATGCCACGTCAACACCGGGATCACCGTAATAAACGCGCACTATCCTTGGAAGCTCGCCTAGAGGTGTCCAGATTAAGGTCTCAAGCGGCATATCGCCTAGTACCAATGCATCTCGATCGCCCACTGAGACCTTTCCGAGGTAATCCGAAACAGCGCAGGCCCTTTTATAGTCATTCGGGAAATCCGGCTCAATGTCACCTGAAACTGAATTGCCAGCGAGTCCCCGCCAACGATTTACCACTTCCATTTCAACACAGACTAGAGGTCCCCCGCCAGAAACTATTGACTTCATGTCACGACCTCACCTTCACACACCCGACAGCCATCGAATACGTCCACCTTGTTCGTTACTGCAACCTCGACATTGAGGGTAGTACCTTTGCGGCTTGCCATCTGGATTGAGCTTAGTTGGGTCTTGATGATCGCCTACCCAGTTACCACTCTTTGTTCCGGGAGTCGTAGTACCGCATGTGTGGCAGCCATCCCGATTGCCGATCTCATTAATTTTGTCCTGCTGTTCCTTTGTAGGCCTAGGAGTGGGGCCAGCGGGAACCGATTCGCCGGCATTTGGCCCAGGTCCGACATTGCTTGGTACGTTGCTATTTGCACCCTCACTAAGGAGGACACCTTCAAGCCAAGAAGCTGCCCTGTCAATCAGTCCGCCGATAAGAGCACCGGCAGTGACACTACCTCCAATAATTGTTGGGGCTCCTAAGCCGCACACTCCACCGGATGCCACCGCACAGCCACCAGCGATCACTGTACCTGTTGTTCCGCCTAGCACTGCACCCGTGGCGACCAGTTGTTCCCGGCGCCGGGAACCGTTTGAGCTTGACGCAGAACTTTGGCAATTGCCCCCCATCGCCCTGCAGTCGGCATCACTGAATCGTCCATCCGGATCCGTATACCGATAAGGATTGTTGTTGGCGTACCAATAGCGGTTGAAGTTCTCCCCGGTGTTGGCGTTAGTGGGTTCCGGGTCCGGGCTGAGGAAGCGACCGATGAGGGGATCGTAGTAGCGCTGCTGCATCTGCACCAGATCCGTGGTGGTGTCATGGTGGTGCCCTGCGTAGCCCACCGCGCTGGGGTTGGTGCCCGCCCAGCCGTCCCCCCAGGGGTCGTATTGCACCTGCTGGGTCAGGGCCGCGCCGCTGTTGGTGCGCGCCACGGGGCTGCCCAGGCCATCGGTGTGCACATAGGCCACGACGCCGTTGCTCACTTCTGCCACGAGCTTGCCGTCCAGGTAGGCGTGCAGTGTGGTGTTGCTCACCTGCCCATTGGCCGCCAGGCTCTGCTTGTAGAACAGCTGGCCATCTTTGCCATAGACGGTGATGAGCCGACTTCCATCCGCATTGGTCACCAGGGCGCGACGGCCCAGGCCGTCGTACTGATAGCCCACCGTGGCCGGACCTGTGACACCGGTCAGGCGGTCTTCCTGGTCCCAGCTCAGAACCAGCGGCCCGCGTTGGGTGACCCGTCCACCATCATCCTGCTGAACGGCCCAGGCCTGCCCGTTCACGGTAAGACCGCTGATGCGGTTGGCGCCGTTGTAGCCCAGGGTGATGTTCTGGTTCTGCCGGGTCATCGTGCGGATGTTGTCCAGCGGATCGAAGGTGTAACTCGCTGCCCCCCATTGCTGGCTGGACGTCACACCGGTGAGGCGATCTGCATCGTCATAGGCCATGCTGCGGGTGGTCAGCCCACTGCGCGCGCTGTCCGTGATGCTGGCGATGTTGGCGTTGGGGTCGTAGGCGTAGCTGTCGTTGATGGGCGAGCTGGCCCCCGTGTCCTTGATTGACTGGAGCAGGTAACGACCATTGAGCCCCACAGTGCGTTTGATGCCATTGCCATAGCTGTAGCCAGACACAGCACCATTGGGGTAGCGGGTGACCCCCGTGACATGACTACCCACGGCCGTGGCTTCACCAAAGGCGTTGGGACTGAAGTTCAGCGTGGTCCCGTTTGGATAGACGAGCCCGCTGGTGTTGCCCAGGCTGTCGTACACATGGGTGAAGGCATACGAGTTGCCGCCAACCGTCAGGGCTTCGGTGGTCAACAACCGGCGCGCGTTGTAGTCGTAGCTCCAGGCGGTGGCGCCCTTGGTCACGGTGTCTGGCAGGCCGTCCGGCGTCAGCGTGCGCGTGATGTTGGGCGTCACGCCATCGCCATAGCTGGTCGTCAACAGGCGATTGCGGCTGTCGTAGCCGTAGCTGGTCTTGGCCGTCGCCGACACCGAGCCCTGCTGGCAATCGGTGGTACTGCTCAGACTTTGACCATCGGCATGCCAAGCCACGTTGCCGGCGGCGTCATAGCTCTGAACTTCGGCATAGCCCCCCGGTGTGATGACCTTGCACAGCCGGAAGTACTTGTCGTAGACGTAGTTGGTGGTGGCTTGCAGCGTGCTGCCCTGGAAGCTGCCGCTGCGCGTCACGACCAACGCATTGCCATAGTTGTTGCGGGTAACGCTGTTGGTGTAGAGCGGGCCCACCAGCGACACCGGCCAGGTGTCCACCGGCTGGTCATACGCTTGGTAGCTCACGGTGGTGGCCAACGACCGCGGGTTCGTGGTGCGTGTCTGGAAACCACTCAGGTAATCGATCGTGGTCTTGAGGGTGCCCAGTTCGCTGGAAGCCAAGACCTGATAAGGCCGCCCCAAGACATCGCGCAACGTACTCGTGCCAGCGTACTGGCCAGACCAAGTGGTGAGGCTGGCCATGGGGTAGGACTCGAACAGCGGCTGGCCGTCTTCATCAAAGGAGCGCACGATAAAGCGCGAGGTGCCCCCGGCGTTTGCGCTGTCGTAGCGGCGCGAGATGATAGGGCGCCACAGGCCATCAAAATAGTTTTCTTCTACCAGACTGCCCGTAGTCAGGCGCTGCACCCAGTGACCCGCTGGTACGCCATACTCGGACCCTGTGGATTGGGCAAAGGTCACCACGGTGGGGCTGTAGCTCACCGTGTCGTTGGGATAGGTGATTTGCTTGAGTCGCCCCAGCGCGTCGTAAGCGTAGTTGGTCGTGTATCCGGCCTCGTCCGTCAGCGCTGTGATCTTGCCGTAGCCATTGACGACCGACTTCTTTGTGCGTGCATCTGGATAGGTGATGGTGCGCGGTACGCCGCGGTAGTAGTCGGTAAGCTTGATCTTGTGGGCATCCTGGGCACCATCGGTGACCGTGGCCATTGTCCCGTCGGCGTTGTAGGTGTAGATGCCACGCCAGAAGCCAAACTCGTAGTCAGATGTCTTCCGGGCCAGCGTGTCATACCAGTGACCCTCCATCTGCTGGTTGTTGGCAGCGTCCGTCACCGTATTGAGGCGCCCCAGCACCCACAGGTTGGTGAAGTCCTGATAACCATACAGTTCACGCCGGCTGTAACCGAGGGTGCTGCTCTTGGTCACATCAATGGCGCGTGCAAAGGCGTCATAGGCATTGGCGTGCCACTTGAAAGTCACACCTTGCAGAGTGATCGCCTTTTCTCGCTCAGGGGTGAATTGCTCGGTGGCAAAATGGTCGCCCTCGGCCTCGCTGAAGCCGACTTCCTTGGGAAAAGGTTGCCCACCATCGTCTGCCCACGCGGCATAAGTGGTCGTGGTTGTGCGCAGCACCGAGCTACCGTCACCCTCCGCCAGGGCCAACAACTGCCCATCGTTGACACCCCACACCGTGCCGAAGGTGTGATCGGTGACCCGCCCTTGCCCATCGGTGACGCGAACTGTCTTGGTGCCGCCGCAGTTGCTGGTGCAGTTGTCCCAAGAGCCCACCGCGGTCGGGTAGCTGTAAGCCCAGGACAGTCCTGCCAATCCGGGACCGGTGATCTGCTTGGACTTCAGAGAGAGTTGTGCGAAGTAGCGCGGGTATTGAGAGTAAGTCTCCGTAGGAGACCCGCCCTTGGACAAGCACAACTTGGGAACCTTTGCCCGTCCGTGATTGACACTGCCCATTTGAAAGGTGCCTGTGGCACCTGACGGATGGCTGATCGTTCCGGTATAAACCGAGGAATATGGTGTCCCCACCGACTCACAGCTGCTGGGAGGCACAGAGTAGCTGATGCTCTTCTCGATGCTTCCAAGATTGAAGCCCCACGCGCTTCCATCAGGCAATTGAACCGAAGTCAAAGACCCATTTGTATAGCCGTACTTCCACACTCGCGAACCGTCGCTGATTTGGGTGACGATCGGCGAGCCAGAATAAGAGAAGTCCAGACGACGACCGTCGCTTGCAACGATCGAATTTAACTTATGCGCATCCGATGAGTCCCAGTTATAGGAGACGGTATTCCCAAAACGATCAGTCACCAAGCTAGGCACGATCCAATACTCAGCGGTCATCATCGTCGGATTGGCTGCCACCGAAGGCGCGGAATCTCGCCTTTTTCGCCCAGCCAACTCTGCCGATCCAGGGCTGATAGGATAGTTGGGCGCGTACCACTTCATCATGGTGTCAAAGCGGTAAGTAACCCCCTCCGGCGATACGACGACGAACCCTTCACCCTGACCATTGACCAGATTGATCCCACAGGCAACCTGATACCCCCCATGGGTCACAATAGGATATTTGGATGCGTTACCACTCGGAGCCGCCTGATTGGCCGCAGAGCGTTTGACCATTTCTTGATCGCCCTGGCCTGGAACGTAGAGAAATGTCCCGTGCCAGAAGGATTCACCGAACGCGCCATAGGTTCCACTGGTATCCGTTCCACCGATTGGAACACCGAAGTTCGTGCACCGCGTGTAGGTTCCTGTGGTGGTCGCCCAACCTTTATTCAGACCAGACGAGAACGTCCCATGGATGTGCGGCACCTCCAACTGCCAGTCACCAAATGAACCCGTCGGGTTGGTTGAACTGACACTGATTTGGGTCCCGGCAACCAAGCGCCTGCCTGCGGCGACAGGAAGCGCGTTGTTGCCCGGCAGGGAGATATCGGGCTGGACGAACTCAAGCCCACCATCATACAAATTGACTCGGTCACCGAAGAGATCGGTCCCGTAGCTGGCAATGGTCTTGACGGCCCCAACGCGTTTGTAGGCCTCGTCGTATTCATCCGCCAGAGCAACACCATGCCAAGCGGCACAACCGGCCCATGCCAGGACGACAGCACGCATCCAATTTGCCATGAACGCCTCTCCCTCATTTGAATGAGTCGGACGTTATGGCAAATCGAAATCAACGGGATCCCCAAAAGGAAGGGGTGTCGGCTTCAGAACGCCAAACTCAAGGTGCCGCCACGCTCCAGCGCCGCGTCACATCGCCCTGGCTGTTGACGCTCTCGAGGTGCACGCCAAAGCCCCAGAGCCGAGCCACGTGCTTGAGCACCTCCTGCGCACTGTCGTCCAGCGGCCGGTTGTTGTGCTGGGTGTGGCGCAGGGTCAGGCTGCGGTCGCCGCGCAGGTTGACGTTCCAGACCTGGATGTTGGGCTCGCGCGCGCCCAGGTCGTACTGGCGCGAAAGCGCCTCGCGCACCTGGCGGTAGCCGGATTCGTCGTGGATGGCGCTGACCTCCAGCGTGGGCTGGCGGTCGTCGTCGCTGATGGCGAAGAGGCGGAAGTCGCGCATCAGCTTGGGGCTGAGGAACTGGCCGATGAAGCTCTCGTCCTTGTAGTTGCGCATGGCCTGGTCCAGCGTGGGCAGCCAGGGCTTGCCGGCGATGTCGGGGAACCAGGCGCGGTCCTCGTCGGTGGGCCGCTCGCAGATGCGCTGGATGTCGGTGTACATCGCAAAGCCCAGCGCGTAGGGGTTCAGGCCGTTGTAGCCGCGGTCGCCCACCCGGGGCTGGTAGATGACGTTGGTGTGCGATTTGAGCCACTCGATCATCACACCATCGGTGAGGTAGCCGTCGTCGTACATGGTGTTGAGCAGCCTGTGGTGCCAGAAGGTGGCCCAGCCCTCGTTCATCACCTGGCTCTGGCGCTGGGGGTAGAAGTACTGCGCCACCTTGCGCACGATGCGCACGATCTCGCGCTGCCAGGCTTCCAGCAGCGGTGCATTCTTTTCGACGAAGTACAGCAGGTTCTCCTCCGGGTCGGCCGGGAAGCGCCGGGCCTCGGGGGCCTCCTCGGCAGCCTCGGCCTTGCGCGGCAGCGTGCGCCAGAGGTCGTTGACCTGCTGCTGGGCATAGGCCTCGCGGTCCTTGCGCAGCGCCAGTTCCTCGGCCAGCGACTTCTTGGTCGGTCGGCGGTAGCGGTCCACGCCGTGGTTCTGCAGTGCATGGCAGGAGTCGATGAACTCCTCCACCGTGTCCACGCCGTAGCGCTCCTCGCACTGGGCCACGTAGTTCTTGGCGTAGACCAGGTAGTCGATGATGGACGAGGCGTCCGTCCACATGCGGAACAGGTAGTTGCCCTTGAAGAAGCTGTTGTGACCGTAGGCCGCGTGGGCGATGACCAGGGCCTGCATCGCCATCGTGTTCTCCTCCATCAGGTAGCTGATGCAGGGGTTGCTGTTGATGACGATCTCATAGGCCAAGCCCATGTGGCCACGCTTGTAGTTCTTCTCGGTGGCGATGAATTCCTTGCCGTAGCTCCAATGCCGATAGTTCACCGGCATGCCCACGCTGGCATAGGCGTCCATCATCTGCTCGGCGGTGATGATCTCCAGCTGGTTGGGGTAGGTGTCCAGCCCGAAGCGACGCGCGGTGCGGTCGATCACCTCGTGGTACTGCGTGATCAGCTCGAAGGTCCAGTCGCTGGGGTCGGGCAGCGGATGCTCGGGCCGCGGGCCGGGCGGCAACGGTGCCTGCAGAGCCAGACGACCCTTGCGACGGTCCTGTCCTTCGGGGATCTTGGCGTGGTCGTCGTGCCAGCGGCGCTCTTGCGAGAAGTCGCTCATGTCGTGGCCCCTTCCTTCTTGAACAGGTCGCGGAAGACCGGGTAGATCTCGGAGGCTTCCACCGCCTTGCGCATCGCAAAGTTCGGATGGCTCTCGCCCAGGCGGGTGTACTCCTCCCAGAGGTTCTGCTCCTCTTCGGCCACCTGCACGTAGGCGTAGTAGCGGCAGGCGGGCAGCAGCTTCTCGGCCAGCAGCTCACGGCAGCGGCCGCTGTCGTGGTGCCAGTTGTCACCGTCGCTGGCCTGGGCGCCGTAGATGTTCCACTCGGTGGGGTTGTAGCGCTCGCGGATGATCTGGTCCATCAACTCCAGCGCGCTGGACACCACGGTGCCCCCGGTCTCGCGGGCGTGGAAGAAGTCGTCCTCGCTCACCTCCTGAGCCTGGGTGTGGTGACGGATGAAGACCAGCTCGATCTTCTCGTAGTGGCGGGTGAGGAAGAGGTAGAGCAGGATGAAGAAACGCTTGGAGAGCTCCTTGCGCTGCTCATCCATCGAGCCGGAGACGTCCATCAGGCAGAACATGACCGCCTTGCTGGTGGGCACCGGCACCCGCACCCGGCTGCGAAAGCGCAGGTCGATCGGATCGAGGAAGGGGATGAGACCCAGCCGGGCCTTGAGCGCGGCGATGCGCTCCTGCGCCTCCTTGAGCTGCTGCTTGACGGCCGGATCGTCCGGGGGCTGGCGCAACATCTGAGCCACCAGGTCTTCCAGCGCATGCAGCTCGCGGCGCGATTCGCCACCCAGCGCGATGCGCCGGCCCAATGCGCCGCGCATGGAGCGCACCACATGCAGGTTGTTGGGCGTGCCGTCGCTGGAGAAGCCGGCCCGGTGGGTCTTCCACTCGGGCGTCTCGGCCAGCTGGGTGCGGATCAGGTGTGGCAGGGCCAGGTCCTCGAAGAAGACCTGCATGAACTCTTCCTTGGACAGCGCGAAGGTGAACTCGTCCTCCCCGTCGCCAGAGTCACTGGCCTGGCCCTTGCCCTGCCCTTTGCCGCCTCCGCCCTGCGGGCGCTGGATGCGGTCGCCCGTCACGTACTCCTGGTTGCCCGGGTGCACCATGTCGCGCTGGCCGCCCGAGCCGTGGTGGAAGACGGGCTCGGAGATGTCCTTCTTCGGGATGTGCACCTCTTCGCCGCGCTCCAGGTCGCGGATGCCGCGTCCGTCCACCGCGCGGCGCACGGCCTCGCGGATCTGCTGCTTGTAGCGCCGCAGGAAGCGCTCGCGGTTGCCGATCGACTTGTTCTTGCCCGCAAGCCGACGGTCAATGATCTGCTGCAGCATCGCATTCCTCGGTCAGACTTCTGGCCCTGGCCGGCCAACCGGCCGACCAGGGGACCCAATCAGCTGCTCTTGCGCACGCGCAGGTACCACTCGCACAGCAGGCGGACCTGCTTGGGCGTGTAGCCCTTCTGCACCATGCGGTCGACGAAGTCCTCGTGCTTCTTGGCCTCGTCGGCACTGGCCTTGGCGTTGAAGCTGATGACCGGCAGCAGCTCCTCGGTGTTGGAGAACATCTTTTTCTCGATCACCGAGCGCAGTTTCTCGTAGCTGGTCCAGACCGGGTTCTTGCCCGCGTTGTTGGCTCGCGCGCGCAACACGAAGTTGACGATCTCGTTGCGGAAGTCCTTGGGGTTGGCAATGCCGGCGGGCTTCTCGATCTTCTCGAGCTCGCCGTTCAGGCTGGCGCGGTCGAAGACCTCGCCGGTGTCGGTGTCGCGGTACTCCTGGTCCTGGATCCAGTAGTCGGCATAGGTGACGTAGCGGTCGAAGATGTTCTGCCCGTACTCGCTGTAGCTCTCCAGGTAGGCGGTCTGGATCTCCTTGCCGATGAACTCGGCGTAGCGCGGTGCCAGCAGTTCCTTGATGAAAGCGGTGTACTTCTGCTCGGTCTCGGCCGGGAACTGCTCGCGCTCGATCTGCTGTTCGAGCACGTACATCAGGTGCACCGGGTTGGCCGCCACCTCCTGGCTGTCGAAGTTGAAGACCTTGGAGATGATCTTGTAGGCGAAGCGGGTGGAGATGCCGCTCATGCCTTCGTCGACACCGGCGTAATCGCGGTACTCCTGGTAGCTCTTGGCGCGCGGGTCGGTGTCCTTGAGGTTCTCGCCGTCGTAGACCTGCATCTTGCTGAACAGGCTGGAGTTCTCCGGCTCCTTCAGGCGGGTCAGGATGGCGAACTGGCTCATCATCTTCAGCGTACCGGGCGCGCAGGTGGCATGGGCCAGCGAGGAGCCCTTGAGCAGCTTCTCGTAGATCTTGACTTCCTCGCTGACGCGCAGGCAGTACGGCACCTTGACGATGTAGATGCGGTCCAGGAAGGCTTCGTTGTTCTTGTTGTTGCGGAAGGCCTTCCACTCGCTTTCGTTGCTGTGGGCCAGCACCACGCCATCGAAGGGAATGGCACCGAAGCCCTCCGTGCCCTTGAAGTTGCTTTCCTGCGTGGCCGTCAGCAGCGGATGCAGCACCTTGATCGGCGCCTTGAACATCTCGACGAACTCCAGCAGGCCCTGGTTGGCCAGGCACAGGCCGCCGCTGTAGCTGTAGGCATCGGGGTCGTCCTGGGCATAGCTCTCGAGCTTGCGGATGTCGACCTTGCCCACCAGGCTGGAGATGTCCTGGTTGTTCTCGTCACCCGGCTCGGTCTTGGCAATGCCGACCTGCTTGAGGATGCTGGGGTAGCGCTTGACGACCTTGAACTGGCGGATGTCGCCACCGTACTCCTCCAGGCGCTTGACGGCCCAGGGGCTCATGATGCGGTTGAGGTAGCGCCGCGGAATGCCGTACTGCTCCTCCAGCAGCGGGCCGTCTTCCTCGACATCAAACAGCCCCAGCGGCGATTCGTTCACCGGCGAGCCCTTGATGGCGTAGAAGGGCACCTCCTGCATCAGCGCCTTCAGGCGCTCGGCGATGGAGGACTTGCCACCCCCCACCGGGCCCAGCAGGTAGAGGATCTGCTTCTTCTCCTCCAGCCCTTGCGCGGCATGGCGGAAGTAGGAAACGACCTGCTCGATCGCGTCCTCCATGCCATAGAACTCGGCGAAGGCCGGGTAGATCTTGATGACCTTGTTGGCGAAGATGCGCGAGAGCCGGTGGTCGTGCCGGGTGTCGACCATCTGCGGCTCGCCGATCGCCTGCAGCATGCGCTCAGCGGCCGTGGCATAGGCCAGGGGGTTGCGCTTGCACTCCGCCAGGTAGTCCTCGAGGGACATCTCTTCCTCGCGGGTGCGCTCGTAGCGGGCGGCAAAGGTGCTGATCACATCCATGTTGACCTCCTGGGCAGGGAAGGCGCAGCCGGGCATGACTCCGGTCAGCGTCTGGAAAGTTTTGATGGAGTCCCGGCTTGACTCGGCCCGGGCGCCATCAGAGCGTTCCGATCAGGGATGCATTCAGTTCAGCAAAGTGCGTGCAAAGAAGCTTGGGGCCACACCCACCAAAGGAAGGCTGGAATCAAGCGGCCTTTTCTCTCTCAGTTTCAACAGAACTCCTGTTGTGGCTCATCAGCATAAGCCGTGCCCATGGTGTCTGCCCGGCAGCAAGACCTTCAGGGTCTTTGCCAACGTACAGCCATGAGGCCATCCTCTCGCCGAACGCGCCGCGCGGCAAGAGGGTTGACGTCGATGACACGGGGTTGACCCGTGTGGAAGACCCCAAAGGCCGGCGAGCGAGCTCAGCGCTCGGTGAGGCCCAGCTTGTCCAGCAGGCCCGAGAGCTCGTCGAGCGAGGCGAAGCGGATGGCGACCTCGCCCTGCTCGCCGCGACGCGTCTTGCGTTGCACACGGATCTCCACCTGGGCCGTGAGCAGATCCGCCAGTTGCTCCTCCAGTCGCACGATGTCGCGCGACTTCTCAGACGCGGCCTTGCCGCTGGCGGGTTTCTCCGGCTGCAGCGCCTTGGTGGCCAGCTTCTCGGCATCGCGCACCGACAGCTTCCGGGCCACCACCTCGTTGGCGGTGAGGATCTGCTGGGCCGCGGCCAGGGGCAGCAGGGCCCGGGCGTGGCCCATGTCCAGGTCACCGGCCATCAACATCTTCTGCACCGGCTCGGCCAGGTTCAACAGGCGCAGCAGGTTGGACGCCGCGCTGCGCGAGCGGCCCACCGACTGGGCCGCCTGCTCGTGCGTCAAGCCGAACTCGTCGACCAGACGCTTGAGGCCCTGGGCCTCTTCCAGCGGGTTCAGGTCCTCACGCTGGATGTTCTCGATCAGGGCCATGACGGCCGCGGCTTCGTCCGGCACGGCCTTGACCAGCACCGGCACCTCGTTCAGCCCGGCCAGCTGAGCGGCACGGAAGCGGCGCTCGCCGGCGATGATCTCGTAGCGCTGCTGCACCGGATCGCCCACCGGACGCACCAAAATGGGCTGCATGATGCCCTGGCTCTTGATGCTCTCGGCCAGTTCGTAGAGTGAACCCTCGTCCATGCGGGTGCGCGGCTGGTACTTGCCGGCCTGCATCTGGGCGATCTTCAGGACGCTGGGCGGGCCTTCGCGACCGGCCTCGCGTGCGGGGGCTTCGGTGACCTTGGGACCCAACAGGGCCTCCAGCCCCATCCCGAGGCCCTTGGGTTTCTTGCTTGCCATGCGGCGCATTGTCCGCGATCGGCAGCCTGCGGCCCTGCGGGCTGGCGCAAGAGGCTTGCGCGGCTCAGCTGATCATGTGGCGGGCCATGGCCTCGGCCACCGCCTGCACCCGGTTGCCCGCCCCCAGCTTGCGCATGATCTTGCGCAGGTGGTTCTTCACCGTCAGCGCGCTGATGCCCAGCTGTTCGCCGATCTGGGCATTGTTGCGGGCCACCCGCATCGCGCGCAGTACCTCCAGCTCGCGCTCGGTCAGCACCCGCGGCCGGTCGGCGTCGCCCACCGCCTGGCCCTCGCCCTCCTGCAGGGCACGGGCGGCGCTGAAGTGCAGGTGCGGCAGCCAGGTCTGCAGACCGGCCAGCGTGGTCGTGGGCTCCAGCACCTGGATCTGGGGACGGCCCAGGGCCAGCAGCAAGGGCGGATGGATGCCGGCCGTGCCATCCACGCCATGAACCGCCAGCTGGGCATAGCCGGCGGCCTGCAGGGCCAGGCCCTCCTGCGCCGCCAACCGGTCCAGCGGCAGCAGGACGGGGCGGCGCCCGCCGTTCACCCAGGCCTCCTGCAGCTGGCGCCACAGCGGCCCCTGCGGCGCGTTCAACGCCTCGACCAAGCCCTCGTCCAGCGGCAGGCAATTGAACACCTCCACCCGGTGCTCGGCGCCGGCACGGAGCCGGCCAATGCGGCACAGCAACAGCTCGTGCGGCACGAAGCGGTGCAGGTGCAGGCGCAGCCACAGGAAAAACTGGTGTCGGTTGCGCACCGTGCCCGCCACCTCGGCGGCGCGCAGCAGGGCCTCGCCATCGGGCGGGCCGGAAAGCGGTGTGGTCATGGTGGTCTGCCACACGCGGCCTTCAACCGGGCGGCCCTCACGTCTGGGGAAAAGAGGGCCCAGGCTAGGCAGCGCCGGTGAAGCGCCGATGACAGACCCGCCAGCCGCTCAGGCCACGGGCAGGCCCCCGGGGGTCATCAGCGCCTGCAGCCAGGCCCGCCCCTCGGGCCAGTCGCCCAGGCCGGAGTCGTGGTTCACATGGCCCCGCAACCCGATCGAGCGGCTGGACACGCCCCACTGGTCGGCCAGCCAGCGGGCGCGCTCGGGGCTGCACCAAGGGTCGTCTTCGCTGTAGACCGCCAGGGCCGGGAACGGCAGCCGGGGCAGGCGCATCGGCCGCCAGTTGAACAGCTGGGGCGGCAGCTCCGGTCGGTCCAGATCGGGCGGCGCCACCAGCAGGGCCGCCGCCACCCGTCCCACCTGCCGGCTGTGATCGGCCCAGGCAGCCACCAGGTGGTTGCCCAGGCTGTGGGCCACCAGCACCACCGGCCGTTCGTCGGCCAGCACGGCCTCTTCCAGCTGGGCCATCCAGTCGCCCCGGCGCGGCCACAGCCAGTCGTGCTGGCGCACACGTTCGTCGCCGTGCACCGCCTCCCAGCGGGTCTGCCAGTGGCCTTCGCCGGAATCCTGCCAGCCCGGCAGCAGGAGAATGCGTGGCGCGGATGAATGCGTTGACACCGTGGGGACCTGCGCTTGCCTTATGCTTCGGGGCCCCGATTCTGGCGCAGCCGCCGCATGCTGACGTCCAGGCAGAAGAGAAGGACCGCAGCATGACATTCAAGATCTACGTGGACGGCCAGGAAGGCACCACCGGCTTGCGCATCCACGAGGTGCTGGCCAGCCGCAACGATGTGGAGGTGCTGCGCATCGACGCCGACAAGCGCAAGGACAGCGCCGAGCGCGCGCGCCTGCTCAATGCGGCGGACGTGGCCTTTCTGTGCCTGCCCGACGCCGCCTCGCGCGAGGCGGTGAGCCTGCTGAGCAACCCGGCCACCTGCGTGATCGACGCCAGCACCGCCCACCGCACCGTGCCGGGCTGGACCTTTGGCATGCCCGAGCTGGCCCCCGGCCAGCGCGACGCCATCCGCGCCAGCAAGCGCATTGCCAACCCCGGTTGCCACGCCAGCGCCTTCATCCTGCTGCTGCGCCCCCTGGTGGATGCGGGCCTGGTGCCGGCCGATGCCGCCATCTCGGCCACCTCGCTGACCGGTTACTCCGGCGGCGGCAAGAAGATGATCGAGCAGTACGAAGCCGGCGGCGACCCGGCCCTGCAAGCCCCCCGCCCCTATGCCCTGGGCCTAGCCCACAAGCACCTGCCCGAGATGAAGGCCCACACCGGCCTGGCCCAGCCGCCGGTGTTTCTGCCGGTGGTGGGCCCGTTCTACAAGGGCCTGGCCGTGAGTGTGCCCTTGCATCGTTCGCAGCTGAAAGGCGGCGCCACGGCCGCCGACCTGCAGCAGGCCCTGGCCGCGCGCTATGCCGGCGAGCGCTTCGTGCGGGTCATGCCCCTGGCCGATCCGGACACCCTGGCCAGTGGCTTCTTCGATGTGCAGGCCTGCAACGACACCAACCGGGTGGATCTGTTCGTCTTTGCCAACGACGAACAGGTGCTGCTGATGTCCCGCCTGGACAACCTGGGCAAGGGCGCCAGCGGCGCGGCCGTGCAGGCCATGAACGTGCACCTGGGGCTGGACGAGGGCGCGGGGCTCTGATCTGCGGGGTAGACGCCACACCTCTTCAGTTGATGGGATGTGCCGAGCATCCCCGGCGTTACATACTGCGAACATGATCGTGTTCAAAGCAGTACGGCCGTTGGCGGCCATCGTGGGGCTGGCGGCGGCCGGCGCATGGGCTCCAGCAGCCCTGGCCCAAAGCGAAGCCCCCCAGTCCCCGTCCACGCTGAGCCCCGCGCAGGCACCTGTCTGGTCCGTGGGCCTGTTCGGCGGCAAGCTGTACAAGGACAACCTGCTCGACCTGATCCCCCATGCCTTCAGTGGCGATCTGCGGGATCAGAACAGCTACATCTCCGGCCTGGTCGTCCGTCGTTCACTGGACAACCCGGGCTGGGTGAATGCCTGGGGCGAATGGGGTGGCATGCCGGTGTTCACCGGGCTGGAGTTCGGGGCCTTTCACCACAACGGGCTGCTGCACTCCGATGAACTGGTGGCAGGCTGGCGCCTTGGAGCCACCGGTGTGCAATGGCAGGGGTTGAAGATCGACGTGGCGGGCAGCTTCGGCTTGTCCCACGCTCTGAACAACCCGCCCTACGACAACCCGAACCACACCGACGAGAAGAACTACGCCACGTTGTTCTACATGGCCCCGGAGATCGCCCTGCGGCATGACGCCCTGCCCGGCTGGGCCCTGGCGCTGCGCATCCACCACCGCTCGGGCATCTATGGCCTGGTGGCCCCCAGCCACGTCGGCTCCAACCATGTGGGCCTGCTGCTGACGCGCGACTTCTGAGCGCCAACGGCCACCGCCGCCCTCAGCTGCTGACGACCGGGCTGCCCGCCGCAGTATCAGCCGGCAATTCGCCAGCCACCCGCGCCACCATCTCCTGGGCGAACTGCACAAAGGCCTGCGCACCCTTGGAGGCCGGGTCGAACACCACGCCCGGCAGCCCGTAGCTGGGCGCTTCGGCCAGGCGCACGTTGCGGGGGATGACGGTGTCGAACACCTTGTCGCCGAAGTGGGCCTTGAGCTGGTCGCTGACCTGGGTCTGCAGCGTGATGCGCGGGTCGAACATCACCCGCAACAGGCCGATGAGCTGAAGGTCCCGGTTCAGGTTGGCATGCACCTGCTTGATCGTGTTGACCAGATCGGTCAGGCCCTCGAGCGCGAAGTACTCGCACTGCATGGGCACGATCACGCCATGGGCGCTGCACAGCCCGTTCAGCGTCAGCATGCTGAGACTGGGCGGGCAATCGATCAGCACGAAGTCATAGTCTGCATCAACCGCTTTGAGGGCGGTGCGCAGGCGCTCGTTGCGGCGCTCCAGCGCCACCAGCTCCACTTCCGCGCCGGAGAGCTCCCGGTTGGCACCCAGCACGTCGTAGCCGCCCTTGTCCGAGCGCACCTTGGCTTCGGGGATGGAGGCGGTTTCCAGCAGCACGTCGTAGACGCTGTGGCCCAGCGTGCGCTTGTCCACGCCGGAGCCCATCGTTGCATTGCCCTGCGGGTCCAGGTCGACCAACAACACCCGCTGCCCTATGCCGGCCAAGCCTGCGGCCAGGTTCACACAGGTGGTCGTCTTGCCGACGCCACCTTTCTGGTTGGCAATGCAGAAGATCCGGGACATGGGCATGCGGTGGGCAGGAAAGCGGCCATTGTCGCCGAGGGCGGGCCGGCCGCCCTCCCCTCACGCAACAGAAAACGCGACGAAGGCTGTGGACAAGGCTGGGGACAAACCCCGGAACAAGCTGTGCCCACCCTGTGGGCGGGCTGTGCAGATCAAAGGCTCGTGGCAGGACGCATCCAGACCAGGCAGCGCTGTGCGTCCAGGCCCGGCACGGTGAGCGGCGACACGCCAGTGATCTGCACATCCGACGGCACAGCCGCGCGCTCATCCTCGGTCAGATGGGCCTTCATGGCCACCCACTGGCCCTGCGGCGCCAGGCGCTCACGGGTGAGCGCGATGAAATCTGCCAGGGAGGCGAAAGCGCGAGAGGTGATGAGATCGAAGGGCGGCGTGTCCATGGCCTCGACCCGCTGGTGCACCGCCTGGAGGTTGGGCAAGCCCAGCTCGGCCCCCACCTGGCGGATGAAGCTGGCCTTCTTGGCCACCGTGTCCACACAGGTCACTTGCCACTGCGAACGAACGATGGCCAGCACCACGCCCGGCAGACCGGCGCCGCTGCCCACGTCCAGGATGCGCCAAGCGGCGTGGCCGTTCTCCCCGCGGGCAGCATCGGCCCTGTCCAGCAGGGGCACGGCCGCCAGGCAGTCCAGCAGATGCTGGCGCAACATGTCCCGGGGCTCGCGCACGGCGGTCAGGTTGTAGACCTTGTTCCAGCGTGCGATCAGATCCAGGTAGTCGAGCAGCTGCTGCTCGGTCTCGGGGGACAGGAGCAGGCCCAGGGCGGACAGGCCCTGGGTCAGCTCAGCATGGAGCGGATGGGTCATGGGGTGGCGCAGCGCCCTCAGGCCTGCGCGGAACTGGATTCGTCGGTGACCTCGGCGGCAAAACCCGCGAGGCGCTTCTTTTTCAGGTGCACCAGCAGCAAGGAGATGGCCGCCGGGGTGATGCCGGAAATTCGCGCCGCCTGGCCCAGGGTCTCCGGGCGGTGGCGGTTGAGCTTCTGGCGCACCTCGTGGCTCAGGGCCGTCACCTGGCCATAGTCCAGGTCGGCCGGCAGCTTCAGGCGCTCATAGGCCTGGGCACGCCCCACCTCTTCCTGCTGCTTGTCGATGTAGCCGGCGTACTTGGTAGCGATCTCCACCTGCTCCACCACCGCAGAGGCCAGAGACTCGCCCAACTCGGTGTTCAGTGTTTCACGTGAAACACCAGCGTCCGGTCGGGTCAGTGCAGCGATCTCGGCCACCGTGTCGAAGCCCACGCCCGGGCGACGCAGCAGATCGCAGAGGCTGTACTCGCGCTCGATGGTCTTGCCCAGCAACCGCTCGGCTGCCTCGGCGGGGAAGATGCCCGGGTGGACCCAGGTCGACTTGAGGCGCTCTGTTTCACGTGAAACAGCATCGCGCTTGCGGGCGTAGGCGTCCCAGCGCGCATCGTCCACCAGGCCCAGCGAACGGCCCAGCTCGGTCAGGCGGGCGTCGGCATTGTCCTCACGCAGCTGCAGGCGGAACTCGGCCCGGCTGGTGAACATGCGGTAGGGCTCGCTCACGCCCTTGGTGATCAGGTCGTCCACCAGCACGCCAAGATAGGCCTGATCGCGCGCCAACACCACGGGTTCGCGCCCCAGCGCCTGCAGGGCGGCATTGGCCCCAGCGTACAGGCCCTGGGCGGCCGCTTCCTCGTAGCCGGTGGTGCCGTTGATCTGGCCAGCGAAAAACAGGCCCTGGATCTGCCGGGTCTCGAAGGTGGACTTGAGCTCGCGCGGATCGAAGTAGTCGTATTCGATGGCGTAGCCCGGCCGCAGGATGTGGGCGTTCTCCAGCCCTGGCATGGACTGCACCGCCGCCAGCTGGATGTCGAAGGGCAGGCTGGTGGAAATGCCGTTGGGGTAGAACTCGTTCGTGGTCAGGCCCTCGGGCTCCAGGAAGATCTGGTGCGAGTCCTTGTCCGCGAAGCGATTGATCTTGTCCTCAATGCTGGGGCAGTAACGCGGGCCCACACCCTCGATCTTGCCGGTGAACATCGGGCTGCGGTCGAAGCCGGAGCGGATGATGGCATGGGTGCGTTCGTTGGTGTGGGTGATCCAGCAGGGCAACTGGCGCGGGTGCATGCTCGCCTCGCCCAGGAAGCTGAACACCGGCACCTCGGGTCCCGTCGGGGCCGATTCGCCCCAACGGTCCACCAGCCCCACCCCGTCACCGGGCTGCTCGGTGAGCCTGGAAAAGTCGATGCTGCGCCCGTCGATGCGAGGTGGCGTGCCCGTCTTGAGCCGACCCTGGGGCAGCTTCAGCTCCTTCAAGCGGGCCGACAGACTGACCGCCGGCGGGTCTCCCGCCCGGCCACCGCTGTGGTTCTGCAGGCCCACATGGATACGGCCATCCAGGAAGGTGCCGGCCGTGAGCACCACGGCGCGGGCCCGGAAGCGGATGCCCACCTGGGTCACCGCCCCGACGACCCGGTCGCCCTCCACCATCAGGTCGTCCACGGCCTGCTGGAACAGCCAGAGGTTCGGCTGGTTCTCCAGGCGACGGCGGATGGCGGCCTTGTAGAGAATGCGATCGGCCTGGGCCCGGGTGGCACGCACCGCCGGCCCCTTGCTGGAGTTGAGGATGCGGAACTGGATGCCGCCCTCGTCGGTGGCCAGGGCCATGGCCCCGCCCAGCGCGTCCACCTCCTTGACCAGGTGGCCCTTGCCGATGCCGCCGATCGAGGGGTTGCAGCTCATCTGCCCCAGCGTCTCGATGTTGTGGGTGAGTAGCAAGGTGGCGCAGCCCATGCGGGCCGCGGCCAGGGCGGCCTCGGTGCCGGCATGGCCACCACCCACCACGATGACGTCGAATTCCTTGGGATACAGCACGAGCAGGCTCCTGCGAGGCGAACCCTCTATTTTAAGCCGCTCCCCCTTGGGCGTCACCGACCCAGCCAAGACCCTGCCCACGGCGAAGCCGCCGCCGCTGTTTCACGTGGAACAATCTCACCATGGACTGCCGCCCGCACTGCGCCGCCTGCTGCATCGCCCCGTCGATCTCCTCTCCCATTCCGGGCATGCCCCAGGGCAAGCCGGCCGGGGTGCGCTGCGTGCAGCTGGATGCGCAGGACCGCTGCCAGATCTTTGGCGATCCACGGCGGCCGGCGGTCTGCGGCTCGCTGCAGCCCTCGCCCGAAATGTGCGGTGACAGCCGTCAGCAGGCCATGACCTGGCTGGGCGGACTGGAAGCCGCCACGAATCCGACGCCGGTCAACGCCCCCACCTCGCCCGCGGGCTGAGCCCGTGCGTGCTCGCGGCGCTCCCACCAGCCTTCGAAGAAGTGGTGGGCCACCATATTGCACAGCGGCTCCACCACGGTCAGCACCCCGGCCGTGGCCACGCTGCCGGTGAAGGCATAGCCCAGGCCGAAGGCGATGCCGACGTGCATGGCGCCGAAGCTGAGGGTTTTGGCCATGGTGGACTCCGTGGGTGGGTGAAATCGTTGAGAACGGTTCTCATTGTCCTAAACCGATGCCCGCCGCGGCATCGAATCTCTGCATGGTGGCCATAGCCGCTCACCGTCCGGCCACCGATACACTGCCACCATGCCCGCGCCGTCCCCGTCTCCCCTGTCCCTGGCCGAACAGCTGTCCGCGCTCTATCCGGCCGTGGCCGCCCTGCCCGTCGCGCTGCGGGACAGCGTGCTGGCCGAGGACGCCGCGGTGATGACGGTGCCGGCCCAGGTGCCGCTGTTCCAGGAAGGCGCCCCCTGCCAGGGCTTTCCGCTGGTGCTCTCCGGCGAGGTGCGGGTGGCGCGGGGTGCGCAGAACGGTCGCTCGCTGGAGCTCTACCGCGTGGGCCCGGGCGAGCTGTGCGTGGCCTCCACCTCCTGCCTGTTCGGTCACAGCCTGATGGTGGCCCATGGCGCCACCACCGAGCCCACCGAGCTGGTGGTACTCAGCCCCCGCGGTTTCGACCGCTGGGTGATCGACGCAGGCTTCCGGCAATTCGTCTTCGGCATCTTCGCCGACCGCCTGGCCGACCTGATGGCCCTGGCCGAGGCCGTGGCCTTCCAGCGCCTGGACCAGCGCCTGGCCGGCACCTTGCTGGGCCACGGCGCGGTGGTGGCCAGCAGCCACCAGGCCCTGGCCGACGAGCTGGGCACCGTGCGCGAGATCGTCACCCGGCTGCTCAAGCGTTTCGAACGGGCCGGCTGGCTGCGCCTGGGACGCGAGCGCATCGAGGTGCTGGACGCCGCCGCCCTGCGCCAGCTGGCCTCCGGCGGCTGAGCGCGCCCCGGCCCCTGCGCAGTCGGCTGTGTGACCCCAGTCACAGACCGGGCCGGACCGCCGGGCGCACAGTACGTCCATGCGCTCCCTCAAGAGCGTGCCTATCCAAGACCAGGAGAGACTCATGCAAGCCAATGTCGGCGGTTTCGACCGCATCGCCCGCATCCTCGTCGGCCTCGTGCTGATCGCCCTCACCCTGACCGGCACCATCGGCGTCTGGGGCTGGATCGGCATCGTGCCGCTGGCCACCGGTGCCCTGCGCATCTGCCCGCTCTACACGGTGCTGGGCATCAAGACCTGCCCGATGAAGTGAGCTGAGCGGCGGCTTCAGCCGCCGACCGGTCGGTCCTCGACCAGGCGGCCGTCCTTCAGCACCAGCACCCGCTGGGCGCTGGCGATGGTCTCGGGCCGGTGGGCCACGATGATGCGCGTCAGCTGCAACTGCTGGACCGCGAGGTTCACCCGGCGCTCGCGGTCCACGTCCAGCGCGCTGGTCGCCTCGTCCAGCAGCAGGATGCGCGGGCGCTTGTACAGCGCCCGGGCCAGCAGGATGCGCTGCTTCTGCCCGCCCGACAGGCTGGTGCCCATGTCGCCCACCAGGGTGGCGTAGCCCATGGGCATGGCCAGGATCTCCTCGTGCACCGCAGCCTGCTGCGCGCAGGCCTCGATCCAGTCACGGTCCGGGTCGGGCGCGAAAAAGGCGATGTTGTCGGCGATGGAGCCGGCGAACAGCGGCTCGTCCTGCATCACCGTGCCGATCAGGTTGCGCCAGCGGGTGCGGCCCAGGCGGGCCAGCGGCAGGCCGTCGATGGAAATCTCGCCGGCCTGCGGGCCGTAGATGCCCAGCAGCAGCTTGAGCAGCGTCGTCTTGCCGCCGCCCGACGGCCCGGTGATGGCCACCGACTCGCCCGGCGCCACACTGAAGCTGATGTCCTGTAACACCTCGGCCTCCACATCCGCATAGCGGAAGTGCAGGCCCCGCACCGTCAGCCGGCCCGCCAGCACGGTGCCCGCGGGCAAGGGCGTGCCGGCATCCTCCTCGGGCGGCGTGCGCACGATGTCGGCCAGGCGCTCGCCCTGCAGGCGCAGCAGCTGCAGCTCGCCGGCCTTGTCGATCAATGCGCCAAAACGGGTGGCGAACTGCTCCTGGTAGGCCAGGAAGGCGAACAGCATGCCGGTGCTGATCTGCTGGTCCATCACCGCCAGCGCGCCCAACCAGACCACCGCCACCCGCTCCAGGCCGAAGATCAGCCGCTGCCCCACCGCCAGCACCAGCTCGTGGCGGCGGGCCACCAGGCTGGCGTTCATCGCATCCACCACCAGGTTCAGAAAGCGCGACTGGCGCCGCCCCTGGGCATTGAACAGCTTGATCGCGCCCACCCCGCGCAGCGACTCGAGAAAGTGGCTGCTCTTGCGCGCCTCGTGCACCAGGGCCTCCTCGGAGGCCTCCTTCATCGGCCGGTACAGGGCCCAGCGCAGCACCGCGTACAGCGCCACAGCAGCCACCGCCACGGCGGTCAGGGCCGGGCTGTAGGCCAGCATCAACACCAGGGTCAGCAGCACCATCAGACCGTCGATCACCGCTTCGGAGAACTGCATCGACAGCGCATCCTGGATTTGCTGCACCGCAGCAAATCGGGACCACACATCGCCGGTATGGCGGCGCTCGAACCACTCCAGCGGCAGCCGCAGCAGGTGGGCGAAGACCTGCCCCAGCCACTGCAGCTTGAGCGTGGAGGACAGGTGCAGCACCGCCCAGGAACGGGCCGCCGCCGCCACCGACTGCAGCAGCACCAGGCCGCCGAAGCCCACGCCCAGGGTCAGCAGCAGGTCGCGGTCGCCGGTGGGCAGGGCACTGTCCACCACCCACTGCAGAAAGAAGGGACTGCCCAGCACCAGCAGCTCCAGCGCCAGCGCCAGCAGCAGCACCTGGCCCAGGGCCCGCTTCCAGCCCAGCACCCGGCCCATCAGCTCACGCAGGCGCACCGGCTGGCGCTCGCGCCGGGGCACGAAGGCCGCGGTGGGCGTGAACTCCAGCGCCACCCCGCTGAAATGCGGCGACAGCTCGGCCAGGCTCAGTCGGCGCACGCCACGCACCGGGTCGTGCACGGTCGCCACGCCGCGCTTGAGCCCGGCCAGCACGACGAAGTGGTTCAGGTCCCAGTGCAGCACCGCCGGCAGGCTCAACTGGGCCAGCTGCTCGGGCTCGGCCCGCAGGGCGCGCGGCGCCAGACCCAGGGCCGCACCCATCTCGCAGACGTCGGCGGCCGTGGCCCCCTTCATGGAGATCTGGAAGCGGCTGCGCAGGGCCGGCAGGTCGGTGTCCAGCCCATGGGCGCCGGCCACCATGGCCAGGCAGGCCAGGCCGCATTCGGCCGCCTCGGTCTGCAACACCAGGGGCACGCGGCGGCGGCCCCATCCGGTGCGCAGGCCGCGCAAGGGCTCGGGGGCGGTGGCAGCGGTCGGCTCGGTCATGCGGTCTCTCTCACCAGCGCTGGCGCCAACCCAGCAGGGGCTCCAGCACCCATTCGATCAGCCGGCGGCGTTCCAGCTGGATGTCGGCATCCAGCTGCATGCCCGGCTGCAGGGGCTGAGCCTGGCCGCCCGCGCGCATGGTCTGGGCCGAGAGCGTCACGACGATGCGGTAGAGGGGCTGCGGCGCCCCCGCCGCAGGGGCCAGCGGCAACTTGGCCAGCTCGGTGGCCTGGGCCGGCGCCTGGGCCACCTGGCTCACCGTGCCATCCAGCCAGCCGTACTTCTGGTAAGGGAAGGCCTGCAGCCGCAGGCGCACCGGTTGCCCTGGCCGCACAAAACCCAGCGCGCTGGAGGGCGCGTACAGGTGGGCCTGCAGCGGCGCCGCGGCGGGCCACAGGCTGGCCATCGCGAACTCGTCGCTGACCGCCTGGCCCGCACCGGCGTAGATCGCGGTGACGGTGCCGGCCATCGGCGCGGTGACGGGCAGCACGCGATCCGCGGCCGCCGGGTCGGCGCGCGTCGCCGTCTCGCGGATCTCATCGCGCTGCCGGGCCAGGCCTTGCAGCTGCTGGGCGGTCTGCGCAGGCAGCTCGCGCGCCTGGGCCTGCAGGCCGGCCAGGTCACGGCTCAGCGAAGCACGCTGGCGCAACAGGGCAGCGCCGTCGGCGCGCAGCCCCATCACCTCTTCCTGCTTGGCCTGCACCTGGGCGGTAGAGACGAACTGCTGCCCCGCCAGCGATTCCAGCCGGGCCTGGGCCTGCTCGGCCAGGGCCAGACGCTGCTGGTGGAACTGGACCTGCTGCTCGAGCTGCTGCAGCTCGCGCTGCAAGGCCTCGATGCGCTGGGACAGCGACTGCTGCTCCGCCTCGGCCACCCGGCGGGTCTGCTGCTCGGTGTCGGCCAGGCTCTGCAGCCGGGCATCGAAGGTCTGCTGCAGCTGGCCTTGCGGCGTGCCGGCCAGGCGGGGGTCGCCCACGGCCAGGGTCATCAGCAGCTGCCCGGCCTGCACCCGCTGGCCCTCCTGCACCACCAGGCGCTGCACCCGTGCCACCTGGGGCGGAACGATGCGCACCAGGCCGCCTGCGGGTGTCAACACCCCGCTCACATGCACGCGCCGGCTGCCCTGTCCCCAGGCCAGGAACAGCCCCAGGGCCAGCACGCACACCACCACACCGGCGGTGACCCAGGCGAGGGGCAGCGGCTGAGACAGCTGCAGGCTCCCCAGCCACTCCCCCTGACGATGGCGCAGGGCCTCGGGTCGGAACAGGCTCATCCGGCCCTCGCGAGGCATCGGATGGTGGTCTGTGTGAACTGCATGGCGGGCCGATGATAGGGCGTTCGACAGGCCTCAAAAAGAGACGGCGGCCCGGTTTCCCGTGGCCGCCGTCGAGAGATCCCAACACGTCCTAAGTCTGGACTTGTCTTCCCTGATGGTGCGTGAACAGAGAATCGCCCTCCCCAGGCCGATTCACGATGACAGCGTCTTGTTTTCTTGTCTTCGGATTACCAGCCGCCCTTGGGCAGGGCATCCACGGCCTGGGTGCCGCCCACCACAGCGCGCAGCTCGGTGGTCGACAGCTGTTGCAGCGGTTGCACCGCGGCAGTCTTGGCACGCAGCGCGCCCAGGGTGTTGGAAACGATGGACTTCAGGACTTGCTTCATGGTGGCTTGACTCCGTTGATCGGTGCGCATCTAGCGCGTGAAGTCATTGAACCAAGTCCCCGCTTTTGGCGACACTGTCAACTCTTACAGGGCGTCACCCTCCGCAACACATCCCCTGCTCAGTGGATCAGGCCCAGGCGCAGCGCCTTGAGCACCGCCTGGTGCTTGTTGCTCGCCTCGAGCTTGTGCATCGCATTCTGCAGGTGCAGCACCGCCGTGCGCTCGCTGATGCCCAGGATCGTGCCCACCTCCCAGGCGGTCTTGCCCTCCATGGTCCAGCGCAAGGCCTCCAGTTCACGGGGGGTCAGCTTGGGCCGCTCCAGCGCCACCGCGTTGGGTGCCACAAAGAGGCGCAAGGCCGCTTCCTGCGCATGCACGGCAAACAGCTGGATGTCCGCCACGATCCGGGTCAGAGCCGCGGGCTCCCTGGGCAAGGCCTGGTCGCGGTCCACGCCGAAGGTGAAATGTCGCCCCTGCGGCAGGTGCATCGCCAGCGCAATCCCCGTGCGATAGCCAAAAGCCGCCTGCTCTTCCCAGAGCTCCTCCACCCCGTTGCGGACATAGGTGGCCTGGTCCCACAGGATGGGCACGGTGCCCCGCTTGCAGTGCTGCATGACGGGATCGCGTCGCCACAACTGGTGGTTGCCAAACACGTCCAGGAAATTCGCGGGCGTGTTGTCCACCGTGAAGAAATCGGAATGGGTCAGCGAATGGTCGATGACCGTCATCGCAGACACATAGGCAAAGCCCAGATCCTGCGCAAAGCGGATGACCTCCTCGCGGAAATCCGCTTCAGTCTGCGCCTGCATGACCGACAAAAAGCTGCCATGCAGCATGCCGGCGGTCACGGCGCTGCCTCCCGCACCGCGCAGGCCGGGATCCACCAGGCATCCCTGACAGGTCTTACATCTAGCTCACGCACGTCGTCCATTCCAGACTATCGCCATGCTCTCGCTACCGAATGCTCATGCACCCTCGCGCTCGCGCGGCGCCATGCCACCCCCCTGGTCCTTGTATTTGTGGCCGACGGTATTTTGGCAGGCAAACCGGCCACAAACTTGTCGCTTTGTGCACGTTGGCACGCGTGTGATGCGCGGAAGCCCCCGCGATCCCCTGTGCGGACAGACCCTGTGGTGCGAATCCTCCCCCCAACCCGAGGCCGGCCTGCTGTGGGACTGGGTGGAAATCAACGAAGGCGTGGTCGCCATGGCCGATCCGATGGGTGTGCTGACCAATCTGCGTCTGGTCAGCGACGAGGGCGCGGTGATGACCAGCAACGAGGCCTCCCTGCACCTGAACGGCCTGATCCACCAGCTGCCCTGGCAGGACGAGGTGTGGCGCTCGCTGCGCCAGGCCTGACGCCCCGGCGCCATCGACCTCAACGCGCCACCACCTTGGCCAGTTGCCGGGCCACGTAGGCCAGGCAGGCGGCGGTCAGGGCCAGCCCGATCACCGCGGTGATCGCCCAATCCCCCCAGCCCAGCGGGTCGCCCCGCAGCACGCGGTTCATCAGCGTGCTCTGCGCCAGGGCCGGCACCCACAGGTGCCAGGGACGCTCGCCGTCCTGGTCGATCATGCTCATCATCGGCAGCAGGGACACCCCCAGCAGCAGCACGCTGGCCCCGGCCTGAGCTTCCTTGAAGGTCTTGCACCGGATGGCGATCGCCATCAGCAGGGCCGACAGGCTGGCCGCCAGCGGCAGCAGCACCGCCAGGAAGGTCAGGGCCTCGGGCCAGCCATACTGGAAGTTGGCCGCCAGCGTCTCGCTGCGCAGCAGCCACTGCCCCGACAGGAAGCTCAGACTGGACAGCAGCGCGATCAGCATGGCCACCGCGGCCACCGCGCCCCACTTGCCCACCACCAGCCCCATCCGCGTCGCAGGGGTGGTCAGCAGCGGCTCCAGCGAGCCGCGCTCGCGCTCGCCCGCCGTCGTGTCCAGTGCGGCGTTGAGCGCGCCGTAGAGCACCGCCATCAGCACGAAGAAGGGCAGCATGCCGGTCAGGCGCATGGCCCGCGCCGCCGGGCTGCCCAGGTCGCGTCCCTGCACATCCACCGCCTGCAGCAGGGCCGGCGACACGCCGCGCACCAGCAGCCGCAACACCGCCTGTTCGCGGCTGAAGCCCTGCAACAGGTTCAGGATGCGCTGCTGCCCGCTGTCAGCGCGCTGGTTGCTCGACGAACTCACCACCTCCACCGTGGGCACCTCGCCCTGGTGCAGGTCGGCCTCGAAGTCCTTGGGCACCACCACCACCGGATCGCCCAGCCGGTTCTGCGCCAGCTGCTGCTCGTAGTCGGCCGGGGCCTCGCGCACGGTGTAGGTCTGGCGCTCCAGGTAATTGCGCAGCGTGGGCGCCTGGGCGATGCCCTGCACCACCACCTCGCGCGCCTCGGCCTGCTTTTCCACTCGGGCCACCAGGGTGGAGATCAGCATCAGCACCAGTGGCCCCATGGCCACCGCGCTGAGCAGCACGGTCATCAGGGTGCGGCGGTCGCGCAGCGCGTCCGCCAGCTCCTTGCGGAACACGGTCCAGGCGCCGGTCATCGTGCCCCCTCCCCGCCCGCAGCGGCGGCCCGCTCGGCATCGTCAAAGGCCAGGCTCACGAAGGCCTCCTCGAAATCGCTCCGACCGGTGCGGGCCAGCAGCTCGGGCACCGTGCCCTGGGCCACCGTGGTGCCCCGGGCGATCACCACCACGTGGTCGCACAGCCGCTCCACCTCCTGCATGATGTGGGTGGAGAAGACGATGCACTTGCCCTCATCGTCGCGCAGCCGGCGCAGGGCCTCGCGCAGCGCGCGGGTGGCCAGCACGTCCAGGCCGTTGGTGGGTTCGTCCAGGATGATGTTGGGCGGGTTGTGCACCAGGGCCCGGGCCAGCGCGGTCTTCATGCGCTCGCCCTGGCTGAAACCCTCGGTACGGCGGTCCAACAGCGGGACCATGTCCAGCACCCGGGCCAGGTGCTCCGCACGGGCCACCGCCTCCGCAGCGCGCATGCCCTGCAGGCGGCCGTGGTAGACGATGTTCTCGCGCGCGGTCAGGCGCGGGTACAAGCCACGCGCATCCGAGAGCACCCCCAGGCGCGCCAGCGCGGCCTGCGGTTCGCGTGCCACCTCCAGCCCGTCCACCCGGGCCTGGCCGGCGTCAGGGGCCAACAGTGCCGCCACCATGCGCAGCGTGGTGGTCTTGCCCGCACCATTGGGGCCCAGCAGGCCGGTGATGGCGCCATCGGCCGCCTTCCAGCTCACGGCCCGCACCGCGGGCACCACCTTGCGCTGCCGGCCGCTGCCGGCGACAAAGGTCTTGCTCAGTCCGGCCACCTCGATCATCGGGCACCTCCCTGGGAGGCCGACGCGGCCGTCGGTGGCATCAAGGGCAGCAGCGCGGGTGGCCGCGGCATCTTGGCGGCACAGGCAGCATCGGCCCCCACCTCGGCCAGGGCCTTGCCATCGTCGGGCTCGTCCAGGAAGCGGAACACCACGTCGCGCATGCAGCCCAGGCTCATCACGCCGTGGCCGCTGTGCGGCACCACGATGTGGACGGCCTTCGGCCCCAGGGCCTTGGCCACCCGCTCGGCATGCACCGGCGGGGTGGCCGGATCCACCGCGCCGGACAGCAGCAGCACCGGCGAGGGCGCCCGCGGCACCGTGTAGAAGGCCGCCGGCAGCTCGCCGCGCGGCCAGTCCCGGCAGCTGTCGCGGTACAGGCGCTCCTGAAAATCACCGAAATCGGTCAACGCAGATGCGCTGCCGGGCTTCATGCGGGGCACGTCCTCGGCACAGACCACCGAGAAGTGCATGCCGGTGGCCAGGCCCAGGCCGCGCCCGCCGCCCATGGCCCCCATGCCCAGCCCGACCAGGGCCTCGAAGCGCCCCTGGCTGGCCTGCAGCACCGCCAGAGGCAGGGCCGCCGCCGTGACCGGCGCATAGAGCGGCGGCAGCACCAGGCTGGCCAGCATCGCCCGGGTGAGGGTGAAAGTCTCGGGCTGGCCGGTGAAGGGATGGGCCACCGTGACCTTGCGCGGCAGGCTGGCTTGCAGGGCCTGCCACTGGGGCCGGGCATTCGGATAGGCGGCCCGGCAGCTGGCATCCTGGGCACAGTCGTCGAACACCGCCTCCAGCGCCGCCTGGGCGCCGGTGGCAAAGCTCTGCGGCAGCACCATGTCGGCCGGGGCCACGCCGTCCAGCACCATGCGGCGCACAGAGGCTGGGAACTGGCGCTGGTATTCCAACGCGGCCCGCGTGCCGTAGGAGCCGCCCACCACGTTCCAGCGCGCCACGCCCAGGGCCTGGCGCACGGCGTCCAGGTCGGCCATCGCGATCGGCGTGGTGAACTGACGCAGGTCACCGTAGGGCAGCTTCTGCAGGCGCTCGCGACAGGCCTGCAGCGCGCGCTGCTCGCCGGCCGGGTCCATGCTTTCGGCCAGCGTGCGGGTGGGCTTCTCGTCGTCGCAGCGCAGGGGTGCGCTCTGCCCGGTGCCGCGTTGATCGACCAGGATCACGTCGCGCCGGTTGAGCTCGCGCGTCATCAGCTGCGACACGGGCCCAGCCAGCGAGATGGCACTCTGCCCCGGCCCCCCGGCGATGAAGACCACCGGATCCGGCAGGCGCCGGCGGGCGATGGCCGGCAGCACCGCCACATGCAGGTCGATCTGCACGCCCTGGGGCCGAGACGGATCCAGCGGGCGGCGCAGCACGCCGCAGCGGGCGTCGACCTCGACGTCCTTCAGCCGGCAGGTGTGCAGCTGCAGGGTCGGCGCCGATGGCGTCGCCTGGGCCATGGCCGGCCCCACGGCACTGGCCAGCAGGCCGCTCCACAACACCCCCCGCACCCAACGGGCGGACGTCCTGAGCGCCGTCCCGCGGCGAACCCTCGGCAATGTCAGCATGCGGGCGATTCTCGCCAGCTTTGGGCCGCCGCCCACCCCGCAAACCGGGGGTTCGATACAGACTGTCGCAGTTCGGCCTCCGCCCCCCGGATTCACCCCTTGAACAGGCCGTCGCAGGTCGCCTTCTGGCCATCGGCCGCCGGTAGCTTGGCGCACACCGGCGCCAGCTGGGCCTGCAGACGACCGATCACCGCCTGGTGGTGGCCCTGGCTGCTCCACTTGGCCAGCTGGCTGCCCACCTTCTGCAGCGAACGCGCGCTGCGCTCGTAGAAGGCGCCGTCCTGGGCACTGGCCTCGGCCAGCACCTTGCCCGCAGTCTTCTCGATGCTGCCTTCGTCCTGCGGGGCCAGCTCCACCAGGGCGCTGACGTAATTGGCGCCCCACTGCAGGCGGGTGGCCGGGCCGACGCTCTTGTCCCAGGCCTGGCCGTACCAGCGCAGCGCGCCGGGCTTGTCACCCAGGCGGCGGGCGTTGCCGCCCAGCTGGCTCATCAGGTAGTAGGGGGAGTGGCTCTTGGCCAGGTTGGCCTCCAGCAGGGCATTGCTGTCCTGCCACAGCCCGGCGCTGGCCAGGGTGTGGGCCGCGCCGGTGATGACCGCCTGGCGCTCGAAGCCATCGGTGATCTCGCGGTCCATGCGCCCGGCCAGGGTCTTGACCTCCTGCACCAGCGGCTTGGGCAGCTTGGGATGCAGGCTGTCCTCGGGTTGGTCCAGGCGGGCCAGGTCCACGCGGGCCGACAGGGCCGAGAACTGGTCCCCGCGCGAGAGCGTGGCATCGCCCTGCAGGCGGGCCAGCGCCGCATCGGTGGCCTGCACCAGCGCGGTCTGCGCCGGGCCGGCCTTGGGCGCCAGCGCGCGCGCGATGTCGGGCGCGTAGTTCACCAGCACATCCATCTGACGGCGGCTGGCGGCGGCGTCGGCCAGCAGCTGGCGCACCCGCGGCTCGGTGGCCGCACCGCCGGGCACCGGCTGGCCGGGCTCGGTGGCGGCCAGCGCCTTGAGCAGCAGGCGGGTGGCCGAATCGGCCTCGGCCGGCGGGCAGGCTGCGGCCAACCGGCCCAGCAGGGCGGCACGCTCGGCGGCCGGCACCAGCTGCGCCTCGTCGGTGTCCCAGGAGTAGAAGGCCAGCGTGCGCCATTCGTTGGCGTTCACCGCCTTGCCGCTGCGGGCATCGGCCAGCACGGCCTTGATGGGGCGACCGCCGGCCAGGCCCTGCTGCAGCAGGTTCATCACCTGGGTCGGCTCGGCCTCGCCCGGCAGGCGGGTGATCTCCTGGCCCTGCGGGCTGAACAGGATCAGCGTCGGGTAGCCGCGCACCTTGAAGTGGGCGCCCAGCTTCTGCGCGCCCGGGGCATCACCGTCGATGTGCACCGCCACGAAGCTGCGCGAACGCTCGATGAAGTCCTGCCGGTTGAACAGGGTGGCTTTGAGCTGGTTGCACGGCGGGCACCACTTGGCGCCCCAGTAGACCAGCACCGGCTTGTTCTCGCCCTTGCCCTGGGCAAAGGCGCGGTCGATGTCGGCCTGGGCCGAGGCTTCCAGCCAGGCCACGCTGGACGTGGCCGGCGGGTTGGCCGCCTGGGCCGGCAGGCCGGGCAGCCCCAGGCTGGCGGCAAGAACGCCCGCGGCCATGAGGCCACGCAGGCCGGGACGCACGGTGGGAAGCGGGTGGCGCAGGGAATTCAGAGGCCGGTTGGGCACGACGCACTCCAGGTCGAAGGTGCCTGGAGCGGCCGGGGCTCGTGGCCCGGGGCGCCCGGCGGCACCGGGCTGTCAGAAAAGGTCAGCCGCCGATTTTGCGCGATGATCGACCCGCCGCCACCGGCTCCCCCCAATCCCGTGACGAAGACGCTGTATCTCACCCCGCGCCTGCAGGTGCGCGAGCTCGCCCCCGGCGACGAGCCCCTGCTGCTGACGCTGCACGGCGACCCGGCCGTGGCGCGCTGGATGGGCGACGGCACGCCGCTGACACCCGAGATGTGCCTGGCTTGGGTGCGGGTCTCGATGCACAACTACGCCAACCAAGGCTACGGCTACTGCGCGGTGTTCGAGCGGGCCGGCGGGGAATTCGTGGGCGGCTGCGGGCTGATCCATCCGCCGGGCGAGCCGCGCCGGCCGGTGGAGATCATCTACGCCCTGCGCCCGCCCTTCTGGGGCCGCGGCTATGCCCGTGAGATGGTGAGCGCCATGCTGGCCTGGGGCGCGCGGGAGCGTGGGCTGCGCCAGGTCTGGGCCACGGCCATGCCCGACAACCAGGCCTCGGCCCGGGTGCTGGCCGCCGCGGGCCTGCGCTGGCAGCACACCCGGCCCGACAGCGACGGCGAGCCCACCGCCACCTGGCTGTGGGAAGCACCAGATCGGGCGCCCGGTCAGGCGCCTTCCGCATCCGGGGGCCTGGCCGGCGACTCCTCGCTCAGCGCGGTCTGAGCCTCGTCTTCGAAGCGCCGGGCATCCGCGCGGGCCAGGGCCATCCACAGCGCCAGCGGCAGCACAAAGGGCCGCCGGGGTGCCGGGCGCAGCACCTCCAGCGCGCCGAAGGTGCCCGGTTGACCGGCCAGCGGATGGGCCTGCATCACGCCATAGGCCTCGGGAATCTCCTCGGCCCGGCCGATGCCGGCCGCCAGCACATACCAGCACTGGCTGGCCACGGCGGCGTAGGCCGCGCCCTTGGCCGGCTTCTTGAGGTCGGACAGCAGGTCGGCCCGCGACACCTTGATCTCGTGCGCCACCGGCTCCACCCAGTCCTCGCGCGTGGTGTGGCGGATGGAATAGACATCGGGCATGGCCTGGACCCAACGCACCGCCGCCTGCGCCGGCCCGGGCACCGTCTCGGCGTCGCACACCGACGGCACCGCGGGCAGCGGCAGCTCAGGCACCTCGGCCGCCACCGGCGCCCGCAGGCTCAGGCCCTGCCAGACGATGCGGCCGGCCCGGTGCATCTCCAGCGCGACCCGGGCCACCAGGCCCTCGTGGGCGCTGCGCGCGCTGCGGTGGCCCTGCGCGTCATGGGTCATCAGGCGCAGGCCGGCCTCGGTCAGACGCAGGGTGTCGCGGCCCTGCGGGTCGGTCTCGCGAGTCAGCAGGCCGGCCACCAGCAGCTCGGCCTCCAACAGGTCGTGGCAGGGCCAGCCCGCCGAACGCCACAGCGCCCGCAGACGGCGGCGGTGGGCCACGCCCAGCCGGGGTGGCAGAGGCACATCGGACATGGGCGCGATGCTACGCCGGGCGACAGGGCGCCAGGGCCTCGGCCAGGCACTCCAGCAGCGCCCGGGTCTTGGCCGGCATCAGGCGCCGACCGGGGAACACGGCCCACAGCGATTCGGGCGGCAGCTGCCACCCGGGCAGCAGGCGCACCAGGCGCCCCGCCTCCACCAGCGGCCGGGCCAGCAGCTCGGCGGTGGCCGTCACGCCCAGGCCGGCCGCCGCCATCTCCAGCAGCAGGGCCGGCAGATTGGCCTGGGTGCTGCGCGCCGGCAGACCGCTCCAGACCTCCTGCCCGCCATCGGCGTCCTGCCGGGACAGCGCCCAGGGCTTGGCGGCCCGCCCAGGCATGCCCAGCAACAGGCCGTGCGGCAGGTCGCTCTCCACCCCGGGCTCCAGCAGCTGGCGCGGGTGGGTCCAGCCGCGTGCGTGGTCGGCCGCCCAGCTGGGGGCGGCATAGAGCCCGCCTTCGAAGGTGGCCAGGCGACGGGCGCCGAGCGTGGCGTCGTCGGCCAGCACCCCGCCGCGCACGGCCAGGTCATAGTTCTCGGCCACCAGGTCGACCCGGCGGGACGACAGGTCCAGCTCCAGACTCACCCGGGGGTGCGCCCGGGCAAAGCCTGCCAGGGCCGGGGCCAGCACGCCCACCGCCAGGTCGGCCGGCATGGACACCCGCAGCAGCCCGCTGGGCTCGGCCCGCCGATGCTCGGCCAGGGCCAACGTGGCATCGGTCTGGGCCACCACCTCGCGGGCGTGTTCCAGCACCGCGGCGCCGAAGTCGGTGATCGTCAGGCGCCGGGTGGTGCGGCGCATCAGGCGCTCGCCCAGGCGTTCTTCCAGCGCCGAGAGCCGCCGCGACAAGGTGGATTTGGGCCAGCCCAGCTGGGTGGCCGCGAGGGTGAAGCTGCCGCACTCCGCCACCCGGGCGAAGAGCAGCAGATCGGTGGGATCGAGCCAGGGAGCGTCAGCCATGGCGGCAATTGTTCCACCTGTGGAATAAATAAACCCATCAAACCGGATTTATCGCCCATCAAGCCACCAATACAGTGAAGCCATCGACAACACCCACGTCCCACCGAGGCCCCCCATGAAACTCCTGCAGATCAACGGCAGCGCCCGCCGCGTCGAACAAGGCGCCCTCTCCACCCTGCTGGCCAACGAGCTCAGCGTCGCCCTGCTGGCTGCCCGGCCGGGCAGCCGTGCCACCGTGCGCGACCTGGCGCTGCAGCCCCACCCGGCCCTGGACGAGGCCGCCCTGGGCGCCCTCTTCACCCCGCCCGAGCAGCGCAGCCCCGAACAGGCCGCCCGCGTCACACTGGACGATCTGGCCATCGAGGACATCCAGTCGGCCGACACCGTGGTGCTGGGCGTGCCGATGTACAACTTCGGCATCTCCAGCCAGCTCAAGAACTGGATCGACGCCATCGCCCGGGCCCGGGTCACCTTCCGCTACACCGAGCAGGGCCCCGAGGGCCTGCTGACCGGCAAGACGGTGTACGCGGTGCTGACCCGCGGCGGCATCCACCGCGACCAGCCCAGCGACACCATCGTGCCCTACCTGCGCGCCGCCCTGGGTTTCCTGGGCATGACCGACATCCGCTTCATCTACGCCGAGGGCCTGGCCCTGGGCCCGGACGCCCAGGCCCGCGCCCTGGCCGAGGCCCGCGCCGAGATCACCCGTCTGGCCGCCGAGGCCACCGCGCGCTGAGCCCACCGCCTTCCCGCAGAATCACCGTCCACCGGAGAGACACCATGAGCACCCCGATCCCCCCCAGCACCGTCCTGCAACCCCGCGCCATCGAGCGCCTGGTCACCGGCGTGGCCACCCAGGATGGCGCCGGCGTCAAGCTCACCCGCGTGCTCACGCACGAGCTGCAGCGCCGCCTGGACCCCTTCCTGATGCTGGACGCCTTCGGCTCGGACGAGGCCGACGACTACATCGCCGGCTTCCCCAACCACCCGCACCGCGGCTTCGAGACAGTGACCTACATGATCGCCGGACGCATGCGCCACCGCGACTCGGCCGGCCACGAGGGCCTGCTGGAGAACGGCGGCGTGCAATGGATGACCGCCGGCCGCGGCCTGATCCACAGCGAGCTGCCGGAGCAGGAAGAAGGCCGCATGGAGGGCTTCCAGCTCTGGCTGAACCTGCCGGCCAAGGACAAGATGATCCCGGCCTGGTACCGCGACATCCCGACTCAGGCCATTCCCGAATGGCAGGGCGAAGGCGTGACCGCGCGGGTGATCGCCGGGCGCACGCATGGCGTGACGGGGGCGATCGAGCGCGAGCACACCGAGCCGCTGTACCTGGACCTGCACCTGGCGCCGGGCGCCACGTTCAGCCAGACACTGGATCCGGTGTTCAACGCCTTCGTCTACCCCTACCGGGGCCGCGTGGTGCTGGGCGCCGAAGCGCGCGAGGTGGCCGCCGGCCGCATGGCCATCCTGGCCAACACCGCGGGCAGCGACGGCATCACCTTGCACAACCCGGGGCCGGACGAGGCGCGGGTGCTGCTCATCGCCGGCCGGCCGCTGGGCGAGCCCATCGCCCAGTACGGCCCCTTCGTGATGAACACGCAGGAAGAGATCTTCCAGGCGGTGGAGGACTTCCGCGCCGGCAAGATGGGTTGATCGTCCCGCCTCGCGACATGAAAAAGGCCACCCGAGGGTGGCCTTTGGTCCTGGGGCGACGGCGGGGCCGCGGCCCCGCAGCGCCATGCTTCAGGCGCGAACGTTGCTGAAGTAGTAGGTCTGCAGAATGCCGTCCGTGCCCGCGGCCGACTTGTCCAGCAGGATCACGTCGTACACCCCCTGAGCCACCAGCGACTGGTCGGACAGCGAGAAGATCTGACCCGCATTCAACGAGCTCACCGTGACCACCGACGAGCTGCTGGCGGCGCGGTTGACGTAGCTGGAAGCCGAACGGTAGGCCTGGTTCGACACGATGTCGGTCAGGTCCACGGTCAGGGTCAGCGAATCGGACGACAGCGCCTGCGAGGCGTGCATCAGGCGCATCTTGTACTTGGTGCTCGAGGTCGACAGACGGTTGTCGTCGGTGATGACCACCGGCGTCGCGTCGGCCGCCGAGGCCCCCGACACCACCACGGTCACGTCGGAACCGGCTGTGGCCGCCCAGGTGGCGGACGGGGTGGCCACGCCATCCACGGTGGCCTGGATGGTCAGGGTGCCGGCGCTCACATCCACCTGAGTGTAGCCGATGACCGCGGGCGAGGCGTTGCCGCTGGTCAGCGTGACGTCACCCACCGTGGCAGTCACGCGGCCCCCACTGGGCATGGCGCAGACCAGACGCACGCGGGCCATGGTGGTGTTCAGCGCGGTCACGTCGCCCTTCTGCTTCATCAGCAGGGCATTGACCAGCACGCCACCGATGGTCGGGGTCACGATCAGGGTGTAGACGCCCTTGCTGCTGACGGTGACGTTGGAGACGTCCAGCAGCACGGTCGAGGTGTCGCCTTCGGCCGTGACACGCAGGCGATAGGTGCCGGAATCCACCGTGCCGAAGCTGGTGCTCTTGCCACCGCCCACCGACGAAGCCACGGCAGTGGCCGAGTCCAGGTCATCGTCCTCGGCCGTCAGGTACACGTCCACGGTGCCGGCGTCCGTCGCGGTGTTCAGCACCCGGAAATACATCGAGCCACTGTCGGCGTCGTCCTGGTCCTCGGTGACGATGACCGACTTCAGCGAACCGTTCCAACCGTAGGCGATGATGGAATAGGTGGTGTCGGTGTCGTAGGTGCGCGAGGTCGTGATCAGCTGGGTCGAGGAACCATTGACCGACAGCGCCGTGTCGAAGCTGCCCTTGTCGACCGACGCATACCCGCTGGCCGCGCCGTAGGCGACGTTGCTGACCTTCAGGTTGTCATCGACGTAAAGATCCAGGGCGCTGTAACCCGGGCTGGCGTTGACCAGGCGCACCTGGGCGCTGCCGCTGTTGTTGCCGCCGCATGCGGTCAGCACGCCACTCACCGGGAGGCCGGCCATCAGGCCAAGCAGGGTTCTTTTCTTCATTCGAAGGTCCAGTCTCTGACAGACAAATTGATTCAGGGGCTCGCTCGGGCGGGAGATTGTGAGGCGGCCTTCATTGCTGGCCTGTTGCCATCTGCAAGTCGCCGGTGAACCGGCCGCCCACCCAGGCCCGGCCCCACCTGTGGCGCACATGATAGTCGCAAGCCCGGACGCCCTTCCAGCGCAGTCCATGCCGCGGCGGACATCCCCCACAGATCCTCCGGCCGCGGCAAAGTTCACACCCGCGCCTGCGGGCCGCGCGCCGCAACCCTTCAGTTTCCGGCACAGTGTGTCCATGCCTTCGGGAGAAGGCCCGGCTTGTCGGCCGGACACCGCCGCACAGGAGCCTGACCATGCTGATCTCGCCCGTTCCCGCCACACCGGTCGCCCCGGTACAACCCAGCCGTCCCAGCCCGATGCCCGTGCAGGGCGTGGCGTCGGTCGAACCCGTTTCGCCGGTGGCCGACGCCAACGAGCAGCTCAGCCGCGAATTGGACGAGGCCCTGCATGCCATGGACAGCCTGCGCGGCCAGCTGGCCGCCAGCCAGGCCCGGCTGAGCGCGGCGTCGCGTTCGGTGGCCCAACAGGCCCGGCAGGCCGCCCCCACACCCACCGACGCCAGCGACACCAGCGACACCGATCCCGGCACCAGCAGCAGCGGTCGCTATGTCGCGCAAAGCGCGCTGAACCAGGCCCGACAGGCCCAGCACAGCGCGCTGTCGATCAGCGCCTGAGCCCGTCCGGCACCGGCACGCCGCGTCACCAGATGCGGATGCGGTCCTGCGGCGCCTTGTACATCTTGTCGCCCGGCTTCACGCCGAAGGCCTCCTCGAAACCATCGTGGTTCATCACCGTGCCATTGGCGCGGAATTCCGGCGGCGAGTGCGGGTCGGCCGTCAGCAGGCGCAGCTGCAACTCGTCGCGGTACTTGGAACGCCAGGCATGGGCGAAGCTGTAGAAGAAGCGCTGCTCGCCGGTCAGGCCGTTGATCACGGGTGGCGTGGCACCCTGGAGTGACAGCTTCCAGGCCTTGAAGGCGATCTGCAGCCCCGACAGGTCGGCGATGTTCTCGCCCAGGGTCAGCTGACCGTTGACCTTGTGGCCCGGCAGCGGCTCGTAGCCGGCGAACTGGGCCACCAATCGCTTGCCCAGGGCGTCGAAGGCCTTGGCGTCTTCCGGCGTCCACCAGTTGTCCAGCTTGCCATCGCCGTCGTACTGCGCGCCTTGGTCGTCGAAGCCGTGGCTGATCTCGTGGCCGATGATGGCGCCGATGGCGCCGTAGTTGGCCGCGTCGTCGGCCGCCATGTCGAAGAAGGGCGGCTCCAGGATGGCGGCCGGGAAGACGATCTCGTTCATCGCCGGGTTGTAATAGGCGTTGACCGTCTGCGGAGACATCAGCCACTCGCTGCGGTCCACCGGCTGGCCGAGCTTGGCCGCCACACGCTTGAACTCGAAGCGACCGGCCCGCTCGGCGTTGCCCACCGGGTCGCCGTCCTTGACGGTCAGCCCGCTGTAGTTGCGCCACTTGTCGGGATAGCCGATCTTGGTGGCGTACTTGGACAGCTTTTCGCGGGCCTTCACCTTGGTGGCCGGGCTCATCCAGCCCAGGCCATCGATCGACTCGCCGTAGGCCTTGAGCAGATTGGCCACCAGCACCTGCATGCGGGCCTTGTGGTCAGCCGGGAAGTAGCGGGTCACGTACTGCTGGCCGACCGCCTCGCCCAACGCGCCGTCCAGCGCATCGATGCCCTGCTGCCAGCGCGGCTTGGGCTGCTCGCTGCCCGACAGCGCCTTGCCATGGAAAGCGAAATGGGCGTCGCGCCAGGGCTTGGCCAGCAGGTTCGCGTTGGCGTCCATCACGCGAGCCCGGAAATAGAGCTTCCAGGTGGCCACCGGCACCTCGTGCACGGCCTTGGCCACCGCCTGGGCGTAGTCAGGCTGGGACATGTTGAGCCGGGCCAGCGCGGGCATCTCGGCCGCGCCGAAGAAGGCCTGCCAGTCCATGCCGGGGGCCTTGGCCGCCAGTTGGGCCCGGGTCATCGGGTTCCAGGTCTTCTGGGCGTCGCGGTTGGCCACCTCGGTCCACTGGGCCTTGGCCAGGCGGGTCTCGAACGTCAACACATCGCGGGCCGAGCGGGCCGCGTGCTTGCGGTCGCCGTCCAGGCGGAACAGCGTCTGCAGGTAGGACAGGTAGGCCGCGCGGGCCTTGGCCATGCGCGGATCCTTGGACAGGTAGTACTCGCGGTTGGGCAGGCCCAGACCGCCCTGCCAGGTCAGCGGCAGGTTCATCGTCGGGGCCTTCTGGTCGGGCTGCACGTCCAGCGCCAGCGGCAGCGACAGCACGCCCTGCATCTGACCCAGGTAGCGGGTCACATCGGCCGGCTTGCGCAGCTGCTGCACCTGCGCGAGCAGGGGCTGCAGCGGGGCCTTGCCGGCCTTGTCCATGGCCGCCTCGTCGGTGAAGGCCCGGAAGTAGGCGGCAATCTTCTGCTCGTTGCTGCCGTCCTTGTACCGGCCCTTGGACAGTTCCTCCACCAGGGTGTGCACCCGCTCGTCGGCCCGGTCGGACATGATCGAGAAGTTGCCGTAGGCCGCCTTGTCGGCCGGGATGGGCGTGTCCTTCATCCAGCCGCCATTGGCGGCGCGGAAGAGGTCGTCCTGCGGACGGACCAAGAGATCCTCGCCACTGCGGTCGAAGGTGAACGCGGCAGCGGCTGTGGAGGCCGCCGCAGCGGGCGCGGCCGCCACCGGGCTGCCGGCAGTGGGCGCCGCGGCGCCTGCGGAGGTGTTGGGCGTGGTGCAGGCCGGCAGGGTGCACAGGGCCAGCACGGCCAGGGAAAGAGAGGACAGCTTCAGCACGGATCGCTTCCTGAACGGGTCGGTTCCTGAAGACCCGGCCCGCGCTCTTGACGCTCCCGCCGGGTCGGCGAAAGGGTCAGACTACCATGCAGAAGCGAAGTTCAAACCCCGTGGCTTCCATTCGAAACAGGGTCGCCTTAGGGGGGCGGACACCCGGGCTCAGGCAGCCTGGGCGTCGGCCTGCAGCAGGCTTTCCAGGCAGTGCTCGTGGATGCCGTAGAAGGCCTTGATCTCGGCGATCTGGCCCAGCACCTGGGCCCGTCGGGCCTCGTCCACCCGGCTGCCCGCGGGGCGGCGCACCGCCAGGATCATCTTGTTCTTGCTGGTGTGCTCCAGCGCCACAAATTCAAACACCTGGGCGTCGTAGCCGTTGGCCTCCAGCAGCAGCGCGCGCAGGCTGTCGGTCACCATCTCGGCCTGCTGGCCCAGGTGCACGCCATGCTGCAGCATGGGCTTGAGCAGCGGCGGCAGCTGCATCTGCGGGCGGATCTGCTTGTGGCAGCAAGGCGCGGTCAGGATGATGGACGCGCCAGCGCGGATGCCGGTGTGCAGCGCGAAGTCGGTGGCGGTGTCGCAGGCGTGCAGCGCCACCATCACGTCCAGGTGTTCGGGCACATGGCTGCGCACATCGCCGCAGACGAAGGACAGGCCGTCCATGTGCCGGCGCAGTGCCGCGGCGTTGCACAGGTTCACCAGGTCCTCGCGCAGCTCCACCCCGGTCACCGCCGCCTGCCAGCCCCGGGCCTGCGTCAGGTGGTGGTGCATTGCAAAGGTCAGGTAGCCCTTGCCGGAGCCGAAGTCCACCACGCTGACCCGGCCGTCGCGGGGCTGCAGCTTGGCCGCCTCCAGCGCATGGTCCAGCACCTCGACGAACTTGTTGATCTGCTTCCACTTGCGCGCCATCGCCGGCACCAGGCGGTGCTGGGCGTCGGTCACGCCCAGGTCCTCCAGGAAGGGCAGGTCCAGGCTCAGGAAGCGGTGCTTCTCGCGGTCGTGGCCAGCGGGCGCAGCCTGCACCGCCCCGGGCTGCTGCAGCGCCTTGCGCGTGACGCCGATGCGCCCGCGCTTGCTCACCATCAGTTGCCACTCCTCGGTGGTGGTGAACAGGTGGGCGTGACTGAACTCGCTGCCCAGCATGGCCTGCACCGCGGCCAGGCCCTCGGCCAGCGGCGGGTTCTTGGTGATGTCGCGGGTGGTGTGGTGGTACAGCAGGCTCAGGCAGGGCTGGCCACGCAGCACCAGCGGCCGGGCCATCACCCGCACCAGGTCCGAACCGCTGCGGCGCGGTTTGCCCAGCACCAGCTTGACGCAGCGCTGCTCGGCCAGGCTGACCGAGAGGGCGTCGAAGAAGCGGTCGCGCCGGGCCAGCTCGGCCAGCGCGTCGGGGGCATCGGACAGGGGGGTGGCGGTGTCGTCCGCGGCATCGGTGCTCATGCCGCGATTGTCCGTCAGCCCCCGGGGCGCCGCCTCAGCGAATCTGCGCCAGCAGCGTGGCCACCTCGGCCGCCGAGCGCACCCCCAGCTTGGAGAACACCTTGGCCCGGTGCACCTCCACCGTCCGCACCGAAATGTGCAGCTCGTCGGCGATGACCTTGTTGAGCTTGCCCGCCGCCACCCGCTGCATCACCTCGCGTTCGCGCTCGGACAGACTGGCCAGGCGCGCGGCCGCCTCGTGGCCGGCGGCCTGGTCGGCATGCTGGGCCGCCTCCACCGCCAACGCCTTCTCCACCCGCTCCACCAGTGCGTCGTCGCTGAAGGGCTTCTCCACGAAGTCGAAGGCGCCCTTCTTCAAGGCCTCCACCGCCATCGGGATGTCGCCATGCCCGGTCAGGAAGATCACCGGCACCCGGAAGCCCTGCGCCATCAGCTCGTCGTGCAGTTGCAGGCCCGACATCGGCTCCATGCGCACATCCAGCAGCACGCAGCCGCGCAAGGGGCCGGCGGCCAGCGCCGTCAGAAAGGCGGGGGCGTCGGCATAGGCCGCCGTCGCCAGACCATGCGACTGCAGCAGAAAGCCCAGCGCGTCGCGCACCGCGGCCTCGTCATCGACCAGGTGCACCATCGGCATCGTCATCGGAGTCGTCTCCAGCATCGGGGTCGGCATCCGCCCGCCAGACCGGCAGCGAACAGGAAAAACGCGCACCGCCCAGCGGACTCATGCCCGCGTCGAAAGCGCCATGGTGCACCTCGATCACCGAGCGGCAGATGGCCAGGCCCATGCCCATGCCCTCGGGCTTGGTCGAGTAGAAGGGCGTGGTCAGCTGCTCGGCCGTGCGGCCGGCCAGGCCCGGGCCGCTGTCGTCCACGTCCAGCCGCACGAAGCCGCTGCCGGTGTCCTGGGCCGAGACCCGGATCTGCCGGGGCTGGCCGGCGGGCTGCTGCGCCAGCTCGTCGGCGGCGTTGCGCAGCAGGTTGATCAGCACCTGCTCGATCAGCACCGGATCGGCCTGCACCAGCGGCAGGCCGGGCGGCAGGTCCAGCGCCACCTGGATCTTCTGGCGCTGGAAATCGCGCTGCAGCAGGCTGGCGGCCTGGCGCACGATCTCGGCCAGCACCGCCGGCTCCCGCTGCGGGGCGCGCCGGGTCAGGAACTCGCGGATGCGGCGCACGATGCGCCCGGCCTCGGCCGCCTGCTCGCCCTGGCGCCGCAGGGCCTGCAGCACCATCGTGTCCTCGCAGCCGGCCTGTTCCAGCCGGCGCAGCACGCCCGCGTTGTAGCCGGCCACCGCGGTGAGCGGCTGGTTGAGCTGGTGGGCCAGGGCCGAGGCCACCTCGCCCAGCGTGGTCAGGCGGGCCTGGTGGGCCAGGGCCTCGGCCTGGTGGCGCTCGCGCTCCTCCAGCCGCTTGCGCTGGGTGATGTCGATGATCGAGCCCATCCAGCCGATCTGCTGGCCGCTAGCATCCACCAGCGGCGATTCGAACACCATCACCTCGATCGGGTGGCCGTCGGCATGGCGCCACTGGGCCTCGTAGCCCTCGCGCGGGGCCAGGCCCGCCAGGCCGCGGCGGCTGCGCTGCATGGCCTCGCCGGCCGATTCCGGCGGCCAGTAGGGCATGGGCGGCTTCAGGCCGATCAGCTCTTCCGCCGGGCGCCCCACCAGTTCGCAGAAGGTGCGGTTCACGTACAGCAGCCGGCCCTCGGCGTCGCGCGCACGCAGGCCCACCAGGGCCGAATCCTCCATGGCGCCACGCCAGGCGACCTCGGTGCGCCAGGCCGCCTCGGCCGCGCTGACCTGCCGCATCTGCCGGCGCAGCAGCAGCGTGGCCCCGCCCACCAGCAGCAGAAAGCCGCCCACCAGCACCAGCGGCAGCCCCTGCCACCAGGGCTGCGGCAGCTCGCGCTGGGTCAGCTGCAGGTACACCCCCGGCATGCCGCTGCCCACCAGTACGCGGTAGCTGTCGCGCAGGCCCGGCACGGCCTGGCCGGTGCCCGGGCCATCGGCCGAGGCAATGACCTGGTCCGTGCCGTCGACCAGCTGCACCTCGTAGCGCCGGGTCAGCCACCAGGGCGTGTCGCGCTTGAGCAAGGTGGACGGCGAGAAGCGCAGCACCACCTTCTCGCCCGGCACGTCGAAGCGGTTGGTCTCCGGCACCGCATCGGCCATGGCCGGGTCCACCGGGGCCACGAGGTGGGCGCTCAAGCCGTCGCGTTCGTCCGAACCCAGGGGCAGCAAGGGCGCCTCCTGCGGCGGCAGGTGGGCGATGATGCGGTTGCCCGCATCCAGCCAGGTCACGCTCAGCCACAGGCCGCGAAAGCCCTCCTCCACCTCGGGGCGGCTGGCCAGGAACGGGCGGTCGTGCGGCGCCTGGCGCAGCTGCGCGGCCAGGCTGCGCAGGTGCAGCGCCTCCAGGTCCAGCCGGGCCCGCAACTGGGCCTCGGCGCTCAACGCGTCCGAGATCATCGTGCGATGGGCCTCCTCCTGCTCCTCCCGGTCGGTGCGGTAGGCCCACAGCACCACCCCGGCCACGAACAGCAGCGACAGCAGCAGCGGCCAGGCCCACAGCCCACGCCGCAACGCGGCCGGCAGCGCACGCGCGGGCTGCGGTCGGGACGGTGCATAGGGGCCGGTGCGGTCCATGAGCGGCGAGTCTAGCCACTGCGGCCCGCGCCCCCACGGATACCGAAATGTGGAAGTCCACAGTGTCGGCCCCGGGCATGCGGCTCGCACACTCCCTGCCGCCATGACTTGCATCACCCGCCGCACCGCCCTGGCCGCCGGGGCCAGCCTGCTGTCGCCCGCCTGGGCGCAGACCGCCAACCCCCTGGTCGTCAAATTCAGCCACGTGGTGGCCCCCGAGACCCCCAAGGGCAAGGGCGCGCTGCGCTTCAAGGAGCTGCTGGAGATCCGCAGCGGTGGCCGCATGCGGGTGGAGGTCTATCCCAACAGCCAGCTGCTCAAGGACAAGGATGAGCTGGCCGCCCTGCAGCGCGGCGAGGTGCAGCTGCTGGCGCCCTCGTTGTCCAAGTTGCGTCCGCTGGGGGTGAAGGAGTTCGAGCTCTTCGACCTGCCCTTTCTGTTCAAGAACCGCGGCGCCTTCAACGACACCGCCCAGACCTTCGGCCGCACCCTGTTCGGCAAGCTCGAGCCCTCCGGCGTGCGCGGCCTGGCCTTCTGGGACAACGGCTTCCTGCTGATGAGCGCCAACAAGCCGCTGCGGGACGTGGACGACTTCAAGGGCCTGAAGATGCGAGTGCAGGCCTCGGCCGTGGCGGAGGCCGAGATGCGTGCTCTGGGGGCCGAGCCCAAGGTCATGAACTTCTCCGAACTCTTCGCGGGCCTGCAGGCGGGCAGCGTGGACGGCACCGAAGGCACGGCCTCGAACTTCCTGACCCAGCGCCTGGCCGAGGTGCAAAGGCACCTGACCCTGTCCAACCACGGCTACCTGGCCTATGCGCTGCTGGTCAACCGCGCCTTCCACGACCGTCTGCCGGCCGACCTGCGCGGCGTCTTCGACAGCGCAGTGGCGGATGCCACCAGCTACGCCAACACAATCGCCAACGCCGAGAACGCCTGGGCCCTGGGCAAGATCAAGGGCCATGCGCGGGTCAGTCTCCATGCCCCGCAAGCCAGCGAGCTGGAGGGCTGGCGCCGCGCCCTGATGGGCGTGCACGCCACGGTGGCCGAGCGGGTGGGCCCTGCGGCCCTGCAGGCGGCCTACCGTGCTGCGGGCTTCATCCCGCCACGCTGAACGGTCGACATCTCGGGGTATACCCTTGACAACGGCCCCCAAACGGCCCGAATGTGGAAATCCACAGTTCCGGCTGCGGATCGGCCTCGCCACACTCCGGGCACGCAGGGCATGGCTCCCATGCCGCTGACGATCCACACATCCCGGAGACAGACCATGAACCGCTTCACCCGCCGCGCCGCCCTGGCCGCCACCACCGCCCTGCTGGCCAGCGCCGGCTGGCTGTCCGCCGCGCACGCGCAGTCGCCCATCGTCATCAAGTTCAGCCACGTGGTGGCCAACGACACGCCCAAGGGCAAGGCGGCCGACTTCTTCGCCAAGCGCGCGGCCGAGCTGACCAAGGGCAAGGTGAAGGTCGAGGTCTATCCCAACAGCCAGCTCTACAAGGACAAGGAAGAGATGGAAGCCCTGCAGCTGGGCTCCGTCCAGATGCTGGCCCCCTCGCTGTCCAAGTTCGCTCCCCTGGGCGTGAAGGAATTCGAGGCCTTCGACCTGCCCTTCATCTTCGACGACTACAACGACCTGCACGCCGTCACCCAGGGCCCCGTGGGCGCCAAGCTGCTCAAGAAGCTGGAAAGCCGCGGCATCACCGGCCTGGCCTACTGGGACAACGGCTTCAAGGTCATGTCGGCCAACAAGCCGCTGAAGTCCGTCGAGGACTACAAGGGCCTGAAGATGCGCATCCAGTCCTCCAAGGTGCTGGACGCGCAGATGCGCGCCATCGGTGCCCTGCCCCAGGTGCTGGCCTTCTCCGAAACCTACCAGGCCCTGCAGACCGGCGTGGTGGACGGCACCGAGAACCCGCCGTCCAACCTCTACACGCAGAAGATGCATGAGGTGCAGAAGCACGTCAGCGTCACCAACCACGGCTACCTGGGCTACGCCGTCGTCGTGAACAAGAAGTTCTGGGACGGCCTGCCTGCCGACATCCGCACCCAGCTGACCCAGGCCATGGCCGAGGCCACCAAGGTGGCCAATGACGACGCGCTCAAGGACAACCAGGACGCGCTGGCCAAGGTCAAGGCCACGGGCAAGACCACCGTCTACGAGCCCACCAAGGGCGAGCGCTTCCTGCTGAAGAAGGCCATGTTCCCGGTGCACAAGCAGATGGCCTCGCGCATCGGCGAAGAGACCATCCAGGACATCTACAAGGCCACCCACTTCGATCCCACCCAGATGTGATCGAGGCGACCTGACCGTCCCCCAGGCCCACGCAGGACGTGGGCCTTTTCACGCCCCCTGCCGACCCGACCCCCAAGGAGAGCCCACCATGAAATGGCTCGATCACCTGGAGGAGTGGCTGATCGCGACCTTCATGGGCGCCGCCACCCTCATCACCTTCGTCGCCGTGCTGCACCGCTATGCGGTGGGCTTCGAATCCCCGCTGCAGAACTGGCTGCTCGGCCTGAACTTCGCCTGGGCGCAGGAAGCCACCATCTACCTGTTCGTCTGGATGGCCAAGTTCGGCGCCGCCTACGGCGTGCGCACCGGCATCCACGTGGGGGTGGACGTGCTCATCAACCGCCTGCAGCCCCAGCACCGCCGCAAGGTCGTGCTGTTCGGCCTGCTGGCCGGCGCCTTCTTCACCGGCGCGGTGGCCACCATGGGCGCGCGTTTCGTGTGGGAGAACGGTGCCCACTACGCCTTCGCCAGCTGGCTGGGCATGGACGTCTCCGAGATGATCGAAGGCCCCACCACGCCCGACCTGGAGTGGCCCACCTGGATCATCTACTGCGCCATTCCGCTGGGCTCCTCGCTGATGTGCTTCCGCTTCCTGCAGGTGGCCTGGACCTTCGTGCGCACCGGTGAGCTGCCGCACCACGACCACGGCCATGTGGACGGCCTGGACGAAGAAACCGAGCCCACCAAGGCCTGAGGGACCCACCATGAGCGGCATCATCATCTTTTCCCTGCTGCTGGTCCTGATGCTGACCGGCATGCCCATCTCCATCGCGCTGGGCCTCACCGTCCTCACCTTCATCTTCGGGTTCACGCAAGTGCCCGTGGAGTCGGTGGCGCTCAAGCTGTTCACCGGCATCGAGAAGTTCGAGATCATGGCGATCCCGTTCTTCATCCTGGCCGGCAACTTCCTCACCCACGGCGGCGTGGCGCGAAGAATGATCAACTTCGCCACCAGCATGGTGGGCCACTGGCACGGCGGCCTGGGCCTGGCCGGCGTGCTGGCCTGCGCCCTGTTCGCCGCGGTGTCGGGCTCCTCGCCCGCCACGGTGGTGGCCATCGGCTCCATCCTGCTGCCGGCCATGACCAAGGCCGGCTTCCCCAAGCAGTTCGGCGCCGGCATCATCACCACCTCCGGCGCGCTGGGCATCCTGATCCCGCCGTCCATCGTGATGGTGATGTACTCCGTCTCCACCAACACCTCGGTGGGCGCGCTGTTCATGGCCGGCGTCATCCCCGGCCTGCTGCTGGCCTTCCTGCTGGGCCTGACCGCCTGGTGGCGGGCTCGCAAGTTCGGCTACCCGCGCATGAAGAAGGCCACGATGGGCGAGCGCTGGAAGGCCTTCCGTGAATCGGTCTGGGGCCTGCTGCTGATCGTCATCGTGATGGGCGGCATCTACACCGGCCTGTTCACCCCGACCGAGGCCGCGGCCATGAGCGCCGTCTACGCCTTCTTCATCGCCGTGTTCGTCTACAAGGACATGGGCCTGAAGGACGTGCCGCGTGTGCTGCTGAGCTCGGCCAACATGAGCGCCATGCTGCTGTACATCATCACCAACGCGGTGCTGTTCAGCTTCGTGCTCGCCAACGAGAACATCCCGCAGCAGCTGGCCGACTGGCTGGTGGGCATGGGCCTGGGCCCGATCGCCTTCCTGCTGGTGGTCAATGTGCTGCTGCTGGTGGCCGGCAACTTCATGGAGCCCTCGTCCATCGTGCTGATCATGGCGCCCATCCTGTTCCCGGTGGCCATCAAGCTGGGCATCAACCCGGTGCACTTCGGCATCCTGATCGTGGTGAACATGGAAGTGGGCATGTGCCACCCGCCGGTGGGCCTGAACCTGTACGTGGCCTCGGGCATCACCAAGATGGGCATCACCGAACTGACCATCGCCGTTTGGCCGTGGCTGCTGACCATGCTGGGCTTCCTGGTGCTGGTGACCTACTGGCCCACGCTGTCGCTGTTCCTGCCCCACGCGCTGGGCATGTCCACCGGCGCCTGAGCGCCGGCCCCCCGGGCGGAGACGGTTCAGGGCAGTTCCGTCTCCGGCCGGTCGCGCGGCACCTGTTCCAGGTAGGCCGCCACCGGCTGTCCGGCCAGCGGCTTGACCATCACGCGCAGCGTGTTCACCCGGTCGCTGGCCAGGATGTGCTCGCGCAGCCGCACCTGGGTGAAACCGCGCCGCCACCAGAAGTGCTCGGCCCGCGTGTTGCCCACCACCACGCCCAGGCGCATCCACTGCGCGCCCTGCTGCACGGCCCAGGCTTCCTGCGCCTGGTACAGCGCCCGCGCCAGGCCATGGCCGTGCAGGCCGGTGGCCAGCAGGAACAGCGCCACATGCCACACCCCGGGCGCCATCAGGTCCGTCACGACGATGCTCACGCCCACCAGCATGCCGTCGTGGCGGAACAGGCCCAGGCATTCCTGGGTGCGGTAGGGCATGTCCGGCGGCGGGCGGTCGTCAAAGGCCTCCTGGGCCTCGTGCGGGCGCGGGCCGCGGCCGGTTACCGTCTCGAAGTACAGCGGGTTGGCCTCGTACAAGGCCTGCAGCAAAGGCACCTCGTCGGCCCGCAGCGGGCGGGCATGGTGCCCCATGGCCTGGAAGCGCCAGCCCGGCGCCAGGCCCTGCCAAGATTCGGGCGCATGCATGCCGTGATGCTACGCCGGCTCCCCCGCCAACTGCCCGTACAGGCAGGTGTTGCGCAAGGAGCCGTCAGGGCCGCGGCGGTCGTGGCGCAGCATGCCCTCCAGCGTGAAGCCCGCGCGCAGGGCCACGCCGCGTGAACCGTGGTTCTCCTCGTCGGCCACCAGGTCCACCCGCGCCACCTGCAGGTGATCGAAGGCAAAGGCCGTGACGGCGCGCACGGCCTCGGTCATCAGCCCGTGGCCGGTGCGGCTGCTGCGGCACCAGTAGCCCACCTCGATCTTGGGCACCGCCCAGTCCGGCCGGTGCAGGCCCGCCACGCCCACGAAGGCCCCGCTGGCCCGGTCCAGCACGAGAAAGGGGAAGTCCTTGCGCGCGGCCGCATTGGCGTGGCCATTGCGGCAGAACAGCTCAGAGGCCTGCTCCGACGGCTCCTCGGCCACCCAGGGGATGGCGCCCAGGAAACGGCGCAGATCGGTGATGGACTCGGCCACCGCGGCATGCACCATTGCCCCGTCGCCCGCGCGCGGCAGGCGCAGCAGCAGGCGTTCGGTCTGGAGCGTGCCCGGGAAGTCCAGGAGCAGGGGAAAGCGGATCGCGTTCATCGGCCCAATGTAGCGGAGCCTCGGCTGGGCTAGCATCGTCCACACCCCAACCCCCACGACGCCACGCGCCGCCGAAGACCCACCATGTCCTCCCTGCCGCTGCCCGCCTCGTCCGCACCCGACACCACCGGTGCGCCCCAAGCCACGGACCCCACCCGCCGCCAATGCCTGGGGGCGCTGGCCGCATCCGCCGCCGCGCTCGCCGTGGCGCCCTCTGCCCAGGCGGCCAAGCCGGCCACGCCAGCCGCGCCGGTCATCCAGACCGGGGGCGTGCAAATGGTGCCCATCCAGACGCCCAAGGGGCGCTTTCGGGTGTGGACCAAGCGGGTGGGCCACAACCCCCGCATCCGCCTGCTGCTGCTGCACGGCGGCCCCGGCGCCACCCACGAGTACTTCGAGGCCTTCGAGAGCTTCCTGCCCCAGGCCGGCATCGAATTCATCTACTACGACCAGCTCGGCTCGGCCTACAGCGACCAGCCCGACGACCCCGCCCTGGTGGAACTGCCGCGCTATGTGGACGAAGTGGAGCAGGTGCGTCAGGCCCTGGGCCTGGGGCCGAAGGACTTCTACCTGCTGGGCCACTCCTGGGGCGGCATCCTGGCGCTGGAGTACGCGCTGGCCCACCCGCAGCAGCTCAAGGGCCTGGTCATCTCCAACATGGTGGCCAGCATCCCCGAGTACAACCGCTATGCCCACGAGGTGCTGATGCCGGCCATGGACCCGGCCGCGCTCAAGCAGATCCTGGCGCTGGAGCAGGCCGGCCGGTTCGAAGACCCGCAGTACGAAGCCCTGCTGATGCAGCACTACTACGTGCAGCATGTGCTGCGCCTGCCCGAAGACCAATGGCCCGAGCCAGTGCTGCGCAGCTTCTCGCACCTGAACCGAAAGATCTACGTGCCCATGCAGGGCCCCAGCGAAATGGGCGCCAGCGGCAAGCTCGAACGCTGGGACCGCATCGCCGACCTGCCCAAGATCCAGGTGCCCACGCTGGCCATTGGCGCGCAGCACGACACCATGGAGCCCGCGCAGATGCGCCTGATCGCCCAGCGCGTGCGGCGTGGCCGCTACCTGCACTGTCCCCAAGGCGCGCACATGGCCATGTACGACGACCAGGCCACCTACATGGCCGGGCTGATCCGCTTCCTCAAGGACGTGGACGCCGGCCGGGCCTGACGGGCGCCTGCCCCCTCAAGGCCGGGGGGCGGACGCCGCGGCCTGCAGGCGCTGCATCAGCGCCTGCGCGTGGTCGCCCTGGAACCAGGTGATGGTGGACTGAGCGCACAGGCCCGCGGCCTGGCTGCCCAGCCACTGCTCGTAGTCGCCGGTCTTGAGGGTGGCAAACGGCACCTCGGCCGTGCCGCCGGAAGCATCCATCGGCACGAAGCGGCCGCACAGCAGATCCATGTCCCGCCCCTGGGCATCGTGCAGATGGCCCAGGCGTGCGGTCTTGATCCGCCTGGGCTGCATCGGCCCCGGCTGCGAGAACTCCTGGGAGGCCTTGTCCAACAGAAAGGCCAGCACCGCGGCATCGGGCTGGGGCGGTGCCGCCTGCGCGACACCGATGGCCAGGCCCACCGACAGGACGCCCCATGCGCGGACCCGCCGAATCGCATCCGGAAACCTCATGACGCGCTCCTTCGAAACCGTGCCATGGCAGCCGCCGACATGGCCGATCACTGGCCGGCCGGCGGCTCCCACAGCTCCACCTTGTGGCCTTCCGGGTCGATGACCCAGCCGAACTTGCCGTACTCGGAATCGTCGGTCTTCTCCAGCACCTGGCAGCCCTCTTCGCGCAGGGCCTGCAGCAGCGCGTCCAGGTCGGCCACGCGGTAGTTCACCATGAAGGGGGCGCTACCCGGCGCGAACTGCGCGCTGCCCTGCGCGCCAATGGACCAGGCCGTGGTGCCGGCCACCGGCTGCCCGGCCGCGTCCGTCCAGTCAAACGTCGCGCCGCCCCAGGGTTGCACATCAATGCCCAGGTGCCGCTGGTACCAGGCGCGCAGCGCGACCGGATCCTTTGCCTGGAAAAAGATGCCACCAATGCCGGTCACTCGCTTCATCGCCACCTCCCAAGGTCGGGCTCAGCCCACACTGCCCATGGCAAAGCGCATGGCGCCCATCGCAAAGGCAAAGACATAAGCGTAGGTGAACTTGTCCAGCCGCACCACCCCCAGGCCGCGCCGGCTGCGCCGCCGCCCCAGCAGCGCCACGGCCCCTGCCACCAGCACCGGCGTGACCGCCAGGTTGACCAGCCGCGCCACGTGGGAATGGATGAAGAAATGCGGCAACAGCCACACGCTGAACGCCCCGCACCCCACCCCCAGCAGCGCATAGCCCGCAATGGCCCACCACGCGCTGCTCACCCCGCCAGGCTCGGGCCGGACCGGCCTATTGAACAGGTGCAAAAAGGCCTGTGAAATCGCCTCGAAGACGAATTGCAGGATGAACTCGCCAAAGATCTCGAGCAGCAGCTCTAGAAGAAATTCCATGCGGGTCGGCAACGGCGGCGGCAACAAGGCGGATGATGCCCTGGACGATCATGAACAGCACAGACCTCACCCAACTCTTCTCTCGGCTCGCCGACGAAGCGCTTTCCTCTCGCGTCGCTTCGGGGGAGTTGACCGAAGAGGCCCAAGAACTGGCCGTGGCCGAGCTCAGAACACGAGGCCTTCCCATCCCGGAGATCGCGCGCGAGCAGGAAGCCCCGCCAGAGGAGTACCTTGGTGACATGGTGATCCTGGCGCGGGGCCTGACGCCGACCGAGGCCCACCTGCTGTCTGCCTGCCTGCATTCGGCGGGCATACAGGCCGATGCTGGCGACACCAACATCGTCCAGGCCAACTCGCTCCTGGCCATCGCGGTGGGGGGTGCCAGCGTACGGGTCCCCAGCACCCAGCTCGCCGAGGCACAAGCGGTCGTCGACGCCTTCCGGCGCGGAGACTTGGCGCTGGACGACGACTTTGATCCTGGCGACCCCGCCACCTGAGACACACGACCGTCTGCGCGGCACGACCGCATCGAGCGCCTCAGCGCTCACTTCATTGGCCATGCCCGAAGAGGGGAATGGAGTCCGAAAGCAGCACCGTGTAGGGCACGCCAGGCACCCTGAACACCCAGGCCTGCAAGCGCTTCAGGCACAGCGGGGCGGTAGCCGCTGCTTCCTCGGGCATGGTGCTCCAGGCGTATCGCAGAACGATGGTGCGGCCGGACTTCTCCCACACCGGGTTGACGGGAAACACGTTGCCACACGGTGCTGCCTGAGTCAGAACCACCCCCAAGTCCCCGTCGGACCATTGAACGGACTGAATCGTTGGCTGGCCCGATCGAGCACCCAGCGGAGACTCCGGCCCGTGGAAACCGATCTGCAGGCGGTCTTCCTGCGCGTGCCCTGGCAAAGCCCCCACAGAGAGAAGAGAGAGAACAAGGCAAGTGGCGGGTATTTTCATGGGGTGGCGTTGCTCAATCTGCCCAAGGCCATCGCAACGTCGTGCGGTGCCGTGCTTGCCGGTCAGTCTGACGTGCCGGATGGGCGTGGCCGGTCACTGGCGAATCCCTCGCCGAAACCGCTCATAGGTGAACCACTGGGGGTCCGGCCCGGTGTGGACTTCAATGGGAAAGCGCCGCTCCCCAGCCAAAGCCACGTTCAGGGCTTTGAGGAACTCGTCTTCCGACCGGACGTAGTAGGTCCATTCGCGAAAGCCGTTGCCGGTCGACACCATCGCAAGCATCCCGAAGCCCACCTTCTCGACAAACGGGGAAAGCATGTCTTCCATGCGGTCCATTTCCTCCCGCTCTGCGGCCACCGGCAGACCCGAGAGCGTCTCATAGCGCCAGACAAGAATGACGCGATCCGGGAGGCTGGCCTTCACGAAGCTGGGGCGGAACTCGGTGACGTACCGAAAGACGATCACGCGGCCGTCCTTGGCATGCTTGGAGATGGCCGTGGCCCATTCTGTGGCGTCGGCCGAGGGCTCTGCCGCTGCATTCCCCACCATCATCACCATCGACAGAAGGATGAGTCCGTGCCTCATCAGGCGCTGTGCAAGCTGATGCAGCGCCACGCGAGATTGTGCAAAGGGTGACGGCATGAAGATCGCTCTGAAGCCCCTGACGTGGGTGGGTGCGCTTGGCCGCCCGGCATGATGCTGGAACGGCTCGAGGGCGGATCGCCCACGCCGTCATCAAGCCTGAGGAGAAAGAAGGTGACGCTGCGTCAGGAAGCGCCCTCGACGCGCATGACCTCGGCCGCCAGGCGCTCCAGGTTCTGTTCGTTGGCCCCAGCCACGAACTCGGCCAGACGCTGGTAGTGCTCCACGCTGTCAAAGGTCTGTCGCCACAGCACCTGGGTGCCCTGCGCCTGGGGCACCAGCTCCAGGGTCAGCACGAAGTGGTGGCCGTTCAGGTGCTCGATCTCGAAGAGCTGGTCGCGCACGATGCGCTTGAAGCTGCTCTCGTTGGGGTAGTTCGTGCCATCGGGCCCATGCATGGTCATCAACCAGCGGCCACCGGGCTTAAAGTCGTACTGGTGGATGGTGTTGGTGAAGCCCGCCGGCCCCCACCACCGCGCGACGCGGTCCGGGTCCTGCATGGCGGCAAACACCTGGGCCGGCCTGGCCGGGATGAACCGGCTGCGGGCGTCGGATCGGCTTTCCATCAGTTCCATGCTGCTGCGCTCCTGGTGGTGTGGCAATGATGCTTGCGCTGGTCGGGCAAACTGGGCGAGACGAACGGGGACCTCACAACTCGCCCACCAATCCCTGCAACATGGTGGCACGGCGCAGGGTGGTCCGGAGCTTGAGCCGGCGCTCCAATGCGGCATTGGAGAACTTGCTGTCGGACTGCTTGGTGAGGCAGCGCCAATAGACCTCGCGCCCGTGGACCTCGAAGTCGTCGATGTCGCTCTTGAGCAAGGCCACCGCGGCCGCGTGCTCGGGCGTGGCCACCACGGGCAGGAAGCACACGTTCACCTCGGCGCCCGCCGGCAAGGGACAGCCCATGGCAGCCGCTCTTTGGGCCAGCGCCTGCATCTTCACGAAGCGGCCTGTGACGTTGATGGCGCGGAGCAGGGCGATGTAGGTGGGCATGGGTGAAGCGTAGCGCCCATGGCGAAGCAAGCCTGCTGCCATCAGCAAATCCAAAGGAAGGAAGGCACCTTGCTAAGCCAACGTTCATCTGCGGCCCCCAAGCTGTCTACACCGATTCAACGGAGTGCAGCATGAACACCGACCTGAAGAACTTTGCCTTGGCGTGGATGCGCATCGCCCTGATGGCCCTGGTGCCCGTGATGTTCACGGCCTTCGTGGCGCTGCCACAGGCGCTGGGGCGCCACCCGGGCGAGCCGTGCCCCATCACCGCGTGCGCCGAACAGCAGGCGCACATGAGCTGAGCGCCAGGGCGGCCAGCCCCGCCCAGCCTGCCCGGCTTCAGGCGTGCGCCGGCCCCTGGCGCTGCAGCACGACGTGGGTGGCCTTGTCCGACGCCACCGAAGCCACGCAGCGGTAACCCAGCGCCCGCAGGTCCAGGCCAGCCCACAGGGGCTCTCCCCGGCCCAGCAGCACCGGCGAAATGGCAAGGTGCAGTTCGTCGATCAGCCCTTCCCGGAGGTACTGCCGCACCGTGGCCGGTCCGCCGCCGATGCGCACGTCCTGCTCGCCGGCCGCGGCGCGGGCCCGGTCCAGGGCCTCGTGAATGCCGCCGGTGACGAAGTGGAAGGTGGTGCCACCTGCCATCTCTATGGGGGCCCGGGCGTGGTGGGTCAGCACGAAGACGGGCACGTGGTACGGTGGGGTGTCGCCCCACCAGCCCTTCCACTCATCGTCGGGCCAGGGGCCCCGCACCGGCCCGAACATGTTGCGCCCCAGGATCCAGGCGCCCACGTTGCGGAAGCCACGGGCGGCGAAGTCGTCGTCCAACCCGGTGCTGCCTCCGTCCTGCCCGAACAATGCTCGCTGGAAGGTGCGGGTGGGAATGAGCCACTGGTGCAGTTCCGTGCCACCCACGCCCAAGGGGTTCGCCAGGTCCTGATCCGGCCCGGCGCCGTAGCCGTCGAGCGAAAGGGTGAAGCCTTCAACGCGAACGCGTGTCATCGTGTGCCTCCGTTGCATGGCCGGCCTTGTCGGGGCGGGCGCCCTTCACTTGATGCGACCTGCCCGGTTGAAGGCCACCGCCGCCCGCACCAGCGCGGTCAGTGCATCATCGTCCACCACCGCCCCCTCGGCAAAGTCCACCGCGCGGCGGACCTTGCCATCGAGACTGGCATTGAAGACATGGGCCGGATCCGGCAGCGCCGCGCCGTGGGCAAAGGTTAGCTTCACTGCCTTCTTGTAGCTCTCGCCCGTGCACAGGATGCCCTGGCAGGACCACACCGGCGTGTTCCACTTCCATTCCTCGACGATGGCCGGATCGGCCGCCAGGATCACCTGCCTGAGGTGGGCCAGCAGGGGACCGCGCCAGTCGCTCAGGGACTGGATGCGTGCGTCGATGCACTCCGCCGCCGGCGGGCCGTCGACCGCATCGGAAACCCGGGACGCGCTCATGCGCCCAGCTTGCCCCGCACATGGCGGGCGAAGTTGTCCAGAATGGCCTGCCAACCGGCGCGCTGCTGTTCCTCGGAATGCGTGGGCTCGGCTTCAAAGGTTTCGCGCACCGTCACGCCATCCGGCCCGGTCAGAAACTCCACGCGCAGGCTGCGGTCACCAAAGGCGCATTCGATGAGCTGGTGCTCCACCACCCGGGTGTAGGTGCCGGCAAAGTCGAAGCCCATGCTGCCGTCCTTGGCCTCCATGCGCGAGGAGAAGGTGCCCCCCACGCGCAGGTCCACGGAAGCCGCGGTGGTGTGCCAGTCATCGGACGCCGCATTCCACTGCTGGATGTCCGCGGCCGTCGTCCAGGTCTGCCAGACCAGCGCGACCGGCGCGGCGATCGTCGTCTCCACCGTGATGTTCATGTCGTGTCTCCAGCTCTGGCTCGGCTTGCCGACCGTGGCCGCTGCACAAAGGTGGCAAGCGTAGGCCAGCACCATGCTGCCTGTCACGCCCCTACCTGCTTCATAGGCTTGCCCTAGATGCGATGGGGCTTCTGCACAGTTCTTCGCCCAAGAGATGCCCAGGTCAGGCGGCGTGGGCTTCCTCATCAAGGGACATCGTGAACGCGACTTCATCATCGCTGTCGCGCCAACGTGCTTCATCCTCTGGCGAGGCGCGTTGGAAGCCGAGTTTCTGAAGCAAACCCCTCGACCGGTGGTTCTGCGCCTTGAGCACCGCCACCGCCAGAGACACCGTGTACTGACTCTTCAGCTCCACGAGCATGGCGCCGACCGCGCAGCTGCCAATGCCGCGACGCCAGTATCTGCTGCCCAACTCGTAAGCGATGTATGCGCTGCCGTCTTGAAGCACCGTGGCCTGAACATAGCCGGCCAGATGCCCGTCGGGAAGCCGAAGCACCCAGTTCAGCCAGACTTGGCGCCCATCTGCAGACCGACGCGCCTCAAGGCGGCGGTAGCGATCGCGCAGTGCGTCGACACTGGCCGGAGGCTCGTTCTCGAATTCATAGATGGCCGGATCCGAAAGCACCTCGAACATCTCGCTCGCGTGGGCAGCCATGAGCGGTTCCAAGACGCAGACAGTCGCGGCAACGGGGTTCATGCGAGCGAACGACGTCAAAGCTCAGCGGTGCCAAATGTACTCCGCCACAGCGAGGGGTTGAACGTCATTGCGGCCACAACGCTTGGTGCGGTATGCCGCGCATGGACGGCGCCTTTTCGCCATGCAATTGGCAAAGCAACTCACCCGAGGACGCAATACGATAAATCATGGTGTTTGGAGGAACGCCGCGGAACTCCGTATCGCTGACTCTTGTGAGACGAAGACCTTGATCACCTCCAACTGGCAACCCGGCCTCGCTAAAAAGACGAGACACCAAGAAATACACTCCCTCGGCCAACTCAATACTGCGCGTCATCGACATTCCTTCGATGAGCCAGTTTCCAATGAGCTGGCGTTCAGAGAACGGTGGAAGATTCACAAGGCCAAAGGTGCGCTGCGAATCGATAGGCTTGCCCACGGATGCCTTGATCATGAAGTTTAACGTCTAAAAATTCACCGGCCTGCGCGGCTTTTTTGCTCAGATCCAGTGGAATGATGGGTTGGGCGGCTACTCCTCAAACCGTGACTTTATTTCGTCTGCACGAAAGTACTTGAATCCATCGGTAATATTTTGTCGCTCGATCTGAATTTTGGCGTTGTACCCGAGGATTACCTGCGGCCAATTTCCACGTTTCTTGAATGCTGATATGCCGTGGCAGCTATACGCATCGACATCGTATTCGTCATGAATTGAACAGCTAATCGCGAAGACTTCTTCCGAATCCTCGAAGAGCGACATATCGCTGTAGCGTTCCCCTTCGGTTCCGTACCACCGACGTTCGGTGATCTTGAAACGTTGATTACCGTGAGAGAACTCAACTGATTCGATATCACCTTCCTTCGAGCCAGAAATCCCTGATAAATGAAGCTTGTTCCAATTCTCGAAATCGTCGCGAGATGACCAAGCAGGGTAATGCCTGATTTCTTTCCAGAGATCGCACAAGGCCGAATCCAGTTTCTGGGATCGTGCAAATTTGGAAAGACGCTCCTTCAACTTCATGTCATCGGCAAAGCGTGTTTCGAGTTCGCGCTCGTGCTGATGTCTGGCATCACTAATGGCGGAATCAGTTCGTTCTTTCTCAAGCAGTACAGCTCGAAGGAGCGGGTCTGCTTCTTCCGGCTCACGTATTGGCGATTGGGAGGGCGGCTCTTGGGCTTTGCATTGCGGCGCTGGCGTTACGTGCGGTCTGCTCTTCTTCCAGTACCAATAGGCTGCACCTGCGGCAAGAACGAGGAACAAGAAGGTTTCAGTACTCATGGGAACCTCTCAAGACGCCCAACCGTTGGAGTTCAGGCGCGGCCGGGGGCCGTCGCCTGCAATGACGGGTTGGGCGTCATGCTGCCACCCACTGCACCAGCATTCCTTGCCAAGAGCCCTGACTTCCAGGCGGCACCAAGAAGGATGCTCTATACCTCTTGCGAGCAACAGGATCGGCCTGAAGTTTGGTGCCGACGAACACCTTTAGCTCTTCGTGCCTTGCGCGCTCGCTGGGAAGGGCTGGATGAGTTTCAGCTTCGACTTCACCGCGTTTGCGTGCAGCCTCCCATCTGAGCCAAATTTCCCAGTCTTCTAGGACGGCGGACAGTAGTTCTTTGCCGATAGGCGACAGGAAATATGTATCACCGTATTCATCGGTGTTGTGATCGAACTCGGATTCGTAGATATGGGGAATGCCATTCAACTCGGCGACTCCCAAGCGAGGGCCGTCGTAGTAGTCGTTGATCGTGAGTACGCGGTCTGTGCTCATGATGCCCAACGTTGTAGGTAAGGGGCGCTGCGCGACGTTTTATCGCGCAGCGCCCAGCGACCGGAGGGAGCGGCCCTGACCGCAGTGTTAGAGGTCATTCGTACTCCATTAGAAAGAACGTAAAGCCAGTGTTCTTCATCTGATTTTCAGTTAACAGCTCATGAACAACTTTTGCTTCAATAGTGGGTTTGATCTCGGAAGCATTTCGAAATGCCTCCTGAAGTTCTGGCGAAGAGCTGATTAGCGAGATGGCACTGTCTTTCGCATCCTCCGCAGACGGAGAGTCAACACGCACTGTCGCGAAAAACCCAAAAAACTCTTTTCGTCCCTCCAGCTCCAGTTTGAAATTGCTTCCTTCGAGGAAAACCGCATAATTGGTCATTGGCTGACCTCTAACGTTCGACGTCAGGGGCCTGCCGAAAGGTCCCCTTGACGAATACGAAGGGACTTCCCCCAGTCCTGTGACGGTATCGAGGTACCAAGATTGACTCGCGGAAGTTCAATCTGATCGGAAAGGGGAAGTCCATGAGCAAGATTACACGAGGTGCGGCGTGCGGTGTCATCGTGCGTGTGGGGGTGGATCTGGCCAAGCAGGTCTACCAGGTGCATGCGGTGGATCGCTGCGAGCGCGTGGTGCTGGCCCGGGCGATGTCGCCGCAAAAGTTCCTGGCCTGGGCGGCCACGCTGCCTGCGGGCTGCTTGGTGGCGATGGAGGCCTGCGGTGGTGCCCACCACCTGGGCCGAGCGCTTCGCCTGCTGGGACTGGATCCGCGCTTGATGGCCGGCCACTTCGTCACACCCTACCGGGTGCAGGGCCGCAGTGGGAAGAACGATGCCAACGACGCGGCCGCCATCTGCGAGGCCGCCGGCCGCCCACGCACCCGCTTCGTGCCCATCAAGTCCGCTGCCCAACAGGGCGTGCTGAGCCTGCACCGCCTGCGTGAAGGCTATACAAGGCCGAGCGCACCGGCTGCATCAACCGCCTGCGTGGCCTGCTGGGCGAGTTCGGTCTGGTCTTCCCCCAAAGCCCCGAGAAGCTGCGCGCCAAGCTGGGCGAGACGCTGGAAGACGCCAGCAACGAGTTGCCCGGTGACCTGCGCCTGGGCTTGCAGCAGTTGCACCTGCACTGGATCCACCTGGACCTGCAGATCCACTGGTGCGAGCAGCGCATTGCCCAGCACGCCCGCAGCAACGCGCAGGCCAATGCGGCCATGCAACTGATGGGCGTGGGCTTCATCACCGCC
>NZ_JAMXMC010000012.1 GCF_024055665.1 Ideonella oryzae
CTGTCCTTGTGAACATCCAAACCGACAAACAGGGTGCTAGATTTGTCCATGGCCCGTCTCCCAGCAATTTGGCAACGCCCCGGCAGCGAGTCCGTCGGGTGCATTGGTGTAGCTCTGCAGGTCCCAGGCCCGCAACTTACGTTCGCGCCTGAGATGGGCCGCTCAGTTTCACGAAGCCATCTTGTCTAGTCGTCGCCAAGTGCCCCAAGTTCACGAAATCCTCGAACTCGATCTACTGACGCTGCGCGAACACACGGAACGCGCAGGCGATCAATTCGACCGGGATCGCTTGCGCCAATCAATCGAGGCTTCGCTCCCCATCTCCGAGGTAGCAGTCGTGCGTCGCCAGGGTGCTCTCGTCGCCTACGCCATGCTTCAGCCTCAAGAGGCGGGCCAGTGGTTTGTCACAGGCTTCAACACTCATCCTGAGCATCGGAGCGCACCAGTGTTCAGGGTGCTCTTCGGCCAGTTCCTGAATATCGCCTCGCGCAGAGGCATCACTTCGCTGCGAAGCAATGTCTACAAGACTAACAGCCTGTCCATGGCTTTCCATGCTCGCCTTGGGTTCCAGGTCACTCGGGAGAATGCAAAGGGAGTGGAGTTCACGGTCAACCTCCCGCAGCTACTGGCAAAGAGCCGTCTGGTAGCGCGGTGACGGCTAGCTCTTCATTCAACGGGACGCCTGTCGGTGTCCGTCAATTCGAACATTAGCCCGTATGACCTGCATCCTGCGTTTGTCAGCTCCCAACATTGAGCATCGACTAGCTGCGATTCGCTTTCAGCCGTACCGACTACAGCACGGCTCGGCCCATTTCAAGGTGAGTGATCGTGAATTCGGAGACTTGCCCGGCCAAGTGCAGGATGCGCTGGAGTTCTTGCGAGAGCACTCACAGGATCTTCAGTCAATGATGGCGCCAGGCGCGAGTGGCTCCCTCGATTTTGCTGTGCATATTCCGAGCCAGGGCTTCGTCACCAATTCATTTCCCGCGTCACTCGTTTCACTCGCTGGTGGGCTGGGCTTGGGGCTCGATCTGTCGGCTTATCCTGGGGAGGGGAGCCATGCGGTCTAACAGGTCGCTGGACGCGGATACGCAGCGGCATTACGTCGCAAGGCGTGCGCTGGAGCATACGCCCGGCGGCGCAATGCCGCTACGCGCCGGACAACTTCAACGTTGGCCTCAAGGGCCGGAGCTTCCCCGGATCAGCCACTTCCCGGAGTGTTAATTGCTAAAGAGAACAACCATAGCGATGGCTGTGCTTGCAACAGCGTGCGCTGCAAGTGCAGGAGATCTGCCGCTATCGCCGGCACAAGTCGAGCAAGTCACCGGCCAGACTGGCTTGACGACAAAGCCGGCGAAGTACGACAAGCTGGGTACGAACTTCGTGAACCCTCACGGCGCAACCGTCATCACGCTGAAGGTGGGAACGTCCAGCTTGTATGAAACCTGGAAGGCTCAGCCCGCGATGAACGACCAAGCTCCCGTTCAAGGAGTCGGCGAGGACGCGGTGGCGTCGAAGAAGGGGCGGTACGTCTGCTTCAAGAAGGGATCACTCGGTGCTTGCGTGGTCGGCTCCATTGACTTCCCTGGCAAGCCCACATTGGTGAGCGACGAACAGTTGCTCCAGCTTGCCAAGCTTGCGGCAAAGTAGGTTGCAGGGCACACGGTTGAGGCTGTAGCCGACCCCGTTTGCAGCCTTGAGCCGACACGACGGCCTCATATGCGCCGCGCTGCTGATCTCACTCGGATTCCTTCCTTCGCAAGCCGGGGTGCGCTGCCCAGAATCGATCCTCGATGAACGAGGAATCAGGGGCCGCCACATGAACTTTCAGCAATTGCGTGCCGTGCGGGAAACCGCCCGCCAGGGCTACAACCTGACCACGGTGGCCCAGGTGCTGCACACCTCGCAGCCCGGCGTGAGCCGGCAGATCCGCGAGCTGGAGGATGAGCTGGGGCTCACGCTGTTCAACCGGGCCGGCAAGCGCCTGACCGGGCTGACGGCGCCGGGCGAGCGCATGCTGCCCATCGTGGAACGGATGCTCTCGCATGCCGAGTCGCTCAAGCGTGCCGGCCGCGACCATGTGAAGACCATGTCCGGCCAACTGACGATTGCCACCACCCACTCGCAGGCCCGCTATGCGCTGCCGGGTGCGGTGATGGCCTTCCGCGCCCTGCACCCCGAGGTGTCGCTGCGCCTGCACCAGGGCTCGCCCGAGCAGGTGGCCCGCCTGCTGAAGGACCGCCAGGCGGATGTGGGCATCGCCACCGAGGCGCTGTCGCGCCACCCACAGTTGCTGACACTGGCCTGCTACACCTGGACCCACCTGGTGGTGGTGCCCAAGGGCCACCCGCTGGACGACGGCCGACCGCTGACCCTGGCCCGCCTGGCCCGCCAACCGCTGATCACCTACGAGCTGGGCTACACCGGCCGCGGCCACATCGACCAGGCCTTCCACCAGGCCGGCATCCGCCCGCAGATGGCCATCGAGGCCACCGATGCGGACGTGATCAAGACCTATGTCGGCCTGGGGCTGGGCGTGGGCATCATCGCCGCCATCGCCTACCAGCCTGAGAAGGACACCGGCCTGGTGGCGCTGGACGCCCGCCACCTGTTCTCGCCCAACCTCACCCGCTTGGCGGTGCGCCGTGGCGAGACGCTGCGCGAGCTGGTCTACGAATTCATCCGCGCCTTCGCCCCACCGCTGACCCGCGAGGTGGTGCAGGCCGAACTGGCGCGCGCAGAACCCGCCCCCCGAGACACCCCCCACCTGACCGAGGCCACGACATGAGCACCCTGACGGAAGAACGCCCGGTGGCGCCAGCGCCCGCCAACCCCGATCCCCTGGACGCCATCGTCCAATCCCTGCGGGAAGTCCGCCTGGCCTGGCGCGAGGCCAATGGCCGCGCCCGCGAGCCCGCCGGCCGTGAGCTGCCCTCCGAGGACACCCTGGCCCATGTGCTGGAGGACTTGGGCGGCGTGCTGTTCCCGATGCGGCTGGGCCCACCCGAACTGCGGCCGCAGGAAGAGGACCGGCATGTGAGCCAGACGCTGCGTCAGACCCTGCTGTTCATGGAAGGCCTGATGCGCCTGGAGCTGCAGTACGACGCCCGCGTGCGGGGGGCCGAACTCACCGAAGGCCCCCACGTCGCCGAGCTGGCACGCCAACGCGCACGCGACTTTGCGGGCACCCTGCCCATGGTCCGGGCCGAACTGGACGCCGATCTGGCCGCCTCCTTTCACCAGGAAAGCGGCGTGCGCAGCATGGACGAGATGCTGCTGTGGCACCCGGGCATGCGGGCCCTGCTGGTGCACCGCCTGGCCCACCGGCTGCACCAGGCCGGCCTGCCGCTGCTGGCCCGCATGGCCTCGGAGCTCGCGCGGGTGCGCACCGGCATCGACATCCACCCGGCCGCCCGCGTGGGCCCGGGCTGCGCGCTGCAGAGGGCCACCGGCGTGGTGATCCCGGAAGACGCGGTGATCCTGCCGGGTGCGCTGATCGACGGCCACCGTTCGCTCACGGGCTGGCAGGCCGCCTGACTCTACGCTCCCCACCATGAACAACGCCCGGCCGAGGCCGGGCGTTGTTCGTTGTGGGACGGTGGTGCTTCAGGCGGCAGCGGCCCAGGCCTCGTCCAGCAGCGCGGCACGCCGGGCCAGCAGGCTGCTGGCGGCCTGCTGGGCATGCACGCGCAGCTCGGGAATGGCGATGGCCTCCCAGTGCTGGGCCTTGAGCATGGGGCCGACGTAGTAGAGGTCCTCCACCGGCACACCGCAACAGTCCAGCGGGCGGTGTTCGGCATCCACCAGCAGACCCAGGCCCAGAGCATCGGCGCTGAGCAGGCCACGCTCGCGCAGCTCGGCCAGCAGCGGGTCGCGGGCATCGCGCAGCCGTCCGGACGGGCCGGTGCAGTTGACAACGGCCTGCACCTGCAGGGTCTGGGCGACACCACCGCCCCGCGGCTGCACCGTCACACGCCAGCCCGTGCCATCCTCGGCGGGCTGGACGCCCGCCAGGCGGCCCGTCCAGGACAGCAGTCCGCCAGCCGCCCGGTCATCCTGCAGGCGCTGCCACAGTGCCGGCGCCATGCGGTGGCGGTGGGTGTCCCACCAGGGCTGAAGATGGCGCAGGAACTGCTGGCGGTCGCGCAGCGACAGGCGCTGCCACAGACGCGGCGTGCCGGCGCGCAGACTGGCCATCACGTCGCGCCAGTCCAGGCCCTCGGCCTCGGCCTCACGCACCCAGGCGCGCACCTCGGCCAGCGCGGCGCGCGGATGCAGATCGGCCCCCAGCCGCGCCACCGGCTGCAGGCCCGGGCGCGGGCGAGCCTCGGCCACGCGGTGAGGTTGCGGCATCTGGCCGCGCCGCGACACCAGGTGGATGCGGCCGCGGTGCCCGCGGTCGCGCAACTCGATGATCAGGTCCACCGCGGTGAGGCCGCTGCCCACCAGCAGCACCTCGGCATCGGGCGCCGGCGCCCAGTCGGCCGGCCGCTGCCAGGGGTCGGGCCAGAAGCCCGGGGCCTGCCAGTCGCCCCCGAGACCCAGGGACGGCGCCTGCGGCGGCAGATGGCCGGTGGCCAGCAGCACCTGCGCGGCCTGGCCGGTGCGGCCATCGTCCGTCTCCAGGTGCCAGCCGTGGTGCAGGCGGCGCAGGCTGCGCAGACCGCTCAGCCCGGTCTGCACCCGCACCCCGCGAGCACGTGCCGCGGCCAGGCCCTGGTCCCACTGCGCCTGCAGGTAGTCGGCCATCCAGCAACGGGGCACGAAATCGGCCGGCTGCACCTCACGGCCGGCGGCCACCAGCCAGCGGGCAAAACCGCCCTCGTCCTGTGGGTCCCAGCCGAGCCGGCCGGCCGGCACATTCAGCAGGTGGCTGTCGCAGGCCGTGCCATAGGCCACGCCGCGCCCGGGCTGCGGCTCGCGCCCCAGCACGCACAGGGTGCCCCCCGCGGGCAGCGCCCGCATCAGCTGCAGGCCCACGGCCACGCCGCTGAACCCGGTTCCCGCGATGGCTATCGCGTCTTCAGCGCCCCAATCCATGTGAGCTCCTCATCCAAGCCGACAGCACCCGATGCGCTGCCTCGATGGGGGCGATGCTGACCGCGCTGGCGGGCTTTGAGAACGCAGATCGGTGCATAAGCTCAGATCCGGATGGCATAAAGCCAACTTCCATCGGCCAAGGTGGCCGACGCAGGTGAGCAATGGAGACTAATCCGACCTGCTGATGCGTGAACGTGAGGCGACTCCCAACATCGAGGCGCAGTTTCGACGATCCCGCTCACGTTCTTGCCAAAGAAAATCACCATGACCAACACGCCGTCGCTGCTGACTGCAGCCTGTCTTGCGCTGTCGTCCTCCCTCGCCCTGCCGGCGCAAGCCGAAAGCTACAAATTCGAGGTGCTTCCTACGCTCGGCAGCCCCGCCACGGGCGCCCTCTCCATTGCCAACAACAATTGGGTGGCTGGCAACTCGTCCGTGTCCGGGGCCAGCGTTGCCACCCTGTGGAAGAAGAAAAAGCCGCTCAACTACCAACCCGATGGCTTCTCCTCGACCGAGGCCCTTGGCCTCAATGCCGCGGGCGATGTCGTTGGCTGGGGCAAGATGGACAACAACCTCTACGCGCTCCATTGGCAGCATGGCAAGTACCGCACCCTGCCGGCTTTGCCAGGAAGCCCCTACCCTTTGCTGGCCACCGCTGTCAACGAGGCCGGCCAGATCGCCGGCGTATCCGGTGACCACGCGGTGCTCTGGAGCGGTGACACCGTCACGTCGCTGGACGGAAGCGGCCAAGGTTCCCTGGGCACGCCCACCGGCATCAACGCGGCCGGCACGGTGGTGGGAAATGTGGTCGTGTATTCCTCGGGTCTCGGCGCGGCGAAATGGACAGGCGGGCAAACCGTGCGACTGCGCATGAGCGGTCTGTACAGCAAGGCCAATGGCATCAACGACGCCGACCGCGCCGTGGGCTGCAGCAACCTGAGCGACGACACCATCACCCTGCATGCGACCCGTTGGGACGGCACCGCCGGCACGGTGTTGGCCGACCTCAGTCCCAGTCTCTATTCGAGCAGCTGCGCCAATGCCATCAACAATGCTGATGTGATCGTGGGCTACAGCGCCGGCGTGGCGGCGCGCTGGACCGGCGACACGGTGGTCGACCTGAACCTGCTGCTGACGCAGGCCGTGCGCAATCAGGGCTGGCAGCTCGATGACGCCACCGGCATCAACAACGCGGGCCTCATCGTTGGCCATGCACACAACACGGTCACTGGCGAATCCGTGTTCTACAAATTGACGCCCAAGCAGTGAACCCGCTGGCCAGAGGCCCCGAAGCACTGTTGGCACCGAGCGAAATTCGAGCGAAAGGCCCTGCGGCCTCGTGATGCCTTGCGACTTGGGCCGGAGACGGCCCAAGTCCCTTTGATCATCTGTCACTTGCCATGGACAAAGTCACGTCCTATAGTGAACCAAATGGTTCAGCATTTGACGACACACCTGAACGCCTCGTTCGCCGCCCTGTCAGACGCCACCCGGCGCGGCGTGTTGGAACAGCTCGGGCGGGGTAACGCGTCCATCTCGGAACTGGCCGACAGGTTCCACATGACGCTGACAGGCATGAAGAAGCACGTGGGCGTCCTGGAGCAGGCGGGGCTGGTCACGACCGAGAAGGTGGGACGGGTGCGGACCTGCCGGCTGGGCCTGCGCCGGCTGGAGGAAGAGGCCAAGTGGATTGAGCAGTACCGACAGCTGTGGGATGCCCGCTTTGACGGGCTGGACCACGTCGTTCAGGCACTCAAACGCAAGGAGACAGACGATGACCGAAGCACGAGATAGCAGCGCCAGCCAGGCCCAGGGCCGTTCAACGGTGGAGCGGGCGTCAGATCGCGAGATGGTGGTGACGCGGACCGTCCGAGGGCCGGCGCATCTGGTGTTCCAGGCGTGGACGCAGGCGGCGCTGTTCCAGCGCTGGTGGGTGCCCCAGTCGCTGGGCATGACCCTGCTGTCCTGCGACATGGACGTCCGTGTGGGCGGGACATACCGCCTCGTGTTCCAGTTCGCCCCGGAACCCTTGGTGTTTCACGGCCGATACCTCGAGGTGGTGCCCGACGCGCGCCTGGTCTGGACCAACGAAGAGGCCTTCGGCAGCGGGCAGGTCACCACAGTCACCTTCGAGGAACAGGCGGGCGAGACGCGGGTCGTGGTGCGTGAACTCTATCCGTCGAAGGACACGCTCGACGCCGCCATCGGCGCGGGCAGCACCAGCGGCGACATGCAGGAGACCTTCGATCAGCTCGAGGCGCTGCTGCCCACGCTCAGTTCATGAGCCTGTCGTGCCGCCCTGCAGCACCCGCTGCAGCACGCGGTCTTCCAGCGCAGCAAAGTCGGCGTGGCCGCGTGGGCGAGGCCGGGGCAGCGCCACCGCCTCGTCGAAGGCCACATGCCGGTCCTCGATCAGCAGCACCCGGTCGGCCAGGGCCACGGCCTCGCCCACGTCGTGGGTGACCAGCACCGCGGTGAAGCCCTGGGCCCGCCACAGCCGCTCGATCAGTTGGTGCATCTCGATGCGGGTCAGCGCGTCCAGCGCACCCAGCGGCTCGTCCAGCAGCAGGAGGCGCGGGCGGTGCACCAGGGCGCGGGCCAGGGCCACGCGCTGACGCTGGCCGCCGGAAAGCACCCAGGGCCAGTCGTGGGCCCGCTCGGCCAGGCCGACGGCCGCCAACGCGGCCAGGGCCTGTTCACGGGCCTGACGCCCACTCAAGCCCAGGGCCACGTTGTCCAGCACGCGCTTCCAGGGCAGCAGGCGGGCGTCCTGGTACATCAGCCGCACATCGGGTGACAGCCGGTTGCCAGCCAACTGGCCGTCAAAGCGCAACTCGCCCGCGTCACTGGCTTCCAGCGCCGCCAGGTGGCGCAGCAGCGTGCTCTTGCCGCAACCGCTGCGGCCGACGATGGCGACGAACTCGCCCGGCGCGATGTCCAGGTCCACGTCCTGCAGCACGGTGCGCTCACCGTAGCGCTTGCTCAGGCCGCGCAGGCTCACGGCCAGACCGGTCTTGTCTGCGGGTGCTGCCACGGCCACCGGCGGCAGGGTGACGTGGGCCTCGGCGCCCACCCAGTCGGTCCAGGTGCCGCCCAGGCTGGCCGAAGCCAGGCTCGATTCGAAGTAGGCCATGCGGCGTCTCCTTGGGTCTGTGGTGAAAGGTTCAGGCCAGAGCACGGCGCGAGGGATGCCAGCGCAGCCACCAGGCCTCCAGGCCGCGGGCCAGCAGGTCGGCACCCTTGCCCAGCAGGGCATAGAGCAGGATGCCCACCAGCACCACGTCGGTCTGCAGGAACTCGCGGGCGTTCATCGTCATGTAGCCGATGCCGGCCTGGGCCGAGATGGTCTCGGCCACGATCAGCAGCACCCAGGTCAACCCCAGCGAAAAGCGCAGGCCCACCAGGATGGACGGCAACGCCCCGGGCAGGATGACCTGGCGGTACAGCGCCCAGCCGGACAGGCCGTAGCTGCGCGCCATCTCAATCAGCGCCGGATCGACCGAGCGGATGCCATGGAAGGTGTTGAGGTAGATCGGGAAGAACACGCCCACCGCGACCAGGAAGAGCTTGGCGCTCTCGTCGATGCCGAACCACAGAATGACCAGCGGGATCAACGCCAGCGCCGGGATGTTGCGCAGCATCTGCAGGCTGGTGTCCAGCAGGGTCTCCAGCGGCCGCAGCGTGCCGGTGAGCAGGCCCAGCACCAGACCCACGCCGCCGCCCAGCGCCAACCCGCCCAGGGCGCGGCCGGTGCTCACCGCCACATGGTGGCCCAGCTCGCCCGAGAGCAGCAGGCTCCAGAAGGCCTGCAGCACCGCATCCGGCGCGGGGAGCACGCGCGAGGCCAGCCAGCCCATGCGGGACGCCAGCTCCCAGACGGCCAGCAGGATCAGCGGCAACAGCCAGGGCAACAAGCCTGCGCCCGCGCGGCGCCAGGCATTCGACGGCGTGGAAGCGGCCATGGCGTGCGCCTCCTCAGCTCGCGGCACGTGCCAGGGTGGGCTCGTTGCCCGGCACGTGCGTGTTGGCCACGATCTCGCCGAAGGGGCCCGTCAGCGCCGGCTGGGTGAGCTTGTCGCGCAGCGACAGCGGCAGCAGCGGGAAGACCAGCTCGGCGAAGCGGTAGGCCTCTTCCAGGTGCGGGTAACCCGACAGGATGAAGTACTCCAGGCCCAGGTCCGCGTATTCCTTCAGGCGGGCCGCCACCTGCTCGGGGCTGCCGACCAGGGCCGTGCCCGCGCCGCCGCGCACCAGGCCCACGCCGGCCCAGAGATTGGGGGACACCTCCAGGCCTTCACGCACGTTCTCAGGGTTGAAATGACCGCCGTGCAGCGCGGCCATGCGGCGCTGGCCCTCGGAATCCATCTTGGCAAAGGTCTGCTGGGCCTTGACCACCACGGCCGGGTCCAGGTGCGACAGCAGATCCGCCGCAGCGGCCCAGGCCTTCTCCTCGGTCTCGCGCACGATGACATGCAGGCGGATGCCGAACTTCAGCGTGCGGCCATGCCGGGCGGCACGGGTGCGGATGTCAGCCACCTTCTCGGCCACGGCCGCGGGTGGCTCGCCCCAGGTCAGGTAGGTGTCGAGCTGCTGGGCCGCCAGTTCATGGGCCTCGGGTGAGGAGCCACCGAAGAACAGCGGCGGGTACGGTGCCTGCACCGGCGGGTAGAGCAGGCGCGCGCCTTGGACCTTCAGGTGGCGGCCGTCGAAGTCCAGCGGCTCGCCGCGGTGGCTGCGCGCCAGGATCTCGCGCCAGATGGTCAGGAACTCGGTGGCCTCCTTGTAGCGCTCGGCATGCGAGAGGAACTGTCCATCACCGGCCAGCTCGGCCGGGTCGCCGCCGGTGACCAGGTTGACCAGCAGCCGGCCGCCGGAGAGCCGGTCGAAGGTGGCGGCAATGCGCGCGTACTGGGCTGGCGTGATGAGGCCCGGACGCAGTGCGACGAGGAACTTGAGCCGGCGGGTGGCGTCGATCAGGCTGGTGGCCACGGTCCACGGATCCTCGCAGGAACGGCCGGTGGGGATCAGCACGCCCTCGTAGCCCAGGGTGTCGGCCGCCACGGCCACCTGCTTGAAGTAGCCCAGGTCGGCCTGCCGGCCGCCCAGCGCGGTGCCCAGGTAGCGGCTGTCGCCGTGGGTGGGGATGAACCAGAGAATCTTCATGGTGTGCGCCTCACGTCACCGCGCCTTGGCGGACGGCAGGGCGTCGGCCACGCGGATGGGTTTGGGGATGAGCTTGAGCTGGGCGAAGGCGTCGGCCACCTTCTGCTGCTCGGCCGCCACGGCGGGCGTCACCGGCTGCACGTTGAACTGGTAGCGGTGCAGGCTCTCGCGCACGATGCCCACGTCCAGCCCCTGCAGGGGGGCGATCAACTTGGCGGCTTCGTCCAGATGGGTCTTGATCCAGCGGCCCTGCTGCACCGTGTCCTCGAACAGGGCCTGGATGACCGCCGGGTGCTGCTGCGCGAAGCGGCGCTCGGCCAGGTAGAACTGGTAGTTGGACACCACGCCCCGGCCATCGGCCAGGATGCGCGCGCCGATCTGCTGCTCGGCCGCCGCCAGGAAGGGATCCCAGACCAGCCAGGCGTCCACCGCGCCGCGCTCGAAGGCCGCCCGGGCGTCGGCCGGTGGCAGGAAGACCGGCTGGATGTCGCTGTAGGCCAGACCGGCCTTCTCCAGCAGCTTGAGCAGCAGGTAGTGGACGTTGGAGCCGCGGTTGAGCGCGACCTTCCTGCCCTTGAGGTCCGCCACCGTCTTCAGCGGCGAGGCCTTGGGCACGACCAGCCCTTCGGCCTCGGGCGCAGCAGGCTCATAGCCGATGTAGACGAACTGCGCGCCAGCGGCCTGGGCGAAGATGGGCGGCGCCTCGCCGACGAAGCCGACGTCGATCGAACCGACGTTCAGCCCCTCCAGCAATTGCGGCCCGGCCGGAAATTCGACCCACTGCAGGCCAAAGCCCAGCGGGGCCAGGCGCTTTTCCAGCGTGCCCTGCGATTTCTGCAAGGTGAGCAAGCTGGCGGATTTCTGGAAGCCGATGCGCAGCTTCTGGCCGGCCGGCTGGGCCCACAGCGCGCCACTGCCCAGGGCAGCGGCGCCGGCCAGCCCACGTTGGAGCCAGGCACGGCGGGAGACGTTGAAGGAACGACGGAAAACGGAAAAGGACATGGGAACCCCGTACTGCTGAATGCCGCGAGGCTCAGGCCGCCAGGGCCAGGGCGGGGGTGTCGGCGGTCAGCGGTGCCAGGGCGCGGGCCAGGCGCTGCAGCACGGCGTCGGCTGGCTGGTGGCCTTGCTCGCCGCGCACGAACTGGGCGTCCTCGGCGTAGACCACGTCCAGGATGTGGCGGGCGCCCAGGGCCGACAGCACGGGTTTGAGCGCGTAGTCCAGCGCCAGCAGGTGGGCGATGCTGCCGCCGGTGCCCAGCACCAGCACCTGCTTGCCCTCCAGTCCGTCCTGCGGCAGCAGATCCAGGAAGGCCTTGAGCACGCCGCTGTAGGCGGCCTTGTAGATGGGGGTGGCCACGACGACCACGTCGGCGGCCTGCACGGCCTCGACAGCGGCGACCAGCGAGGGGTCGCGAAATTCGGCACGCAGAATGGCCTGGGCGGGCAGTTCGGCCACCTCGATCAGGCGGCTGTGACCGCCAATGGCCTCCAGCTGGGCCAGGGCCTGGCGCAGCAGCGCCGTGGAACGGGAGGGGCGGGTCGGGCTGCCCGCAATGCCGACGATGTTCATGGTGAAGTCCGTGTTGTCAGATCAACAGGCTTCACCTTAGCCAGCCGCTGGGGCGCGACCAACGAAGGAAATCCGTTTTGGATATCCGGTCCGCGCTCAGTGGGGCGCTGGACCCTTCACCCGCGCCGTGGGCGCGGGTGGATCAGCTGCCGGGGCTCGGCGCGAGAAGCGTCAGGCCCCGGAGACAGCCAACGATCAGTAGCTGCGACGCTGGAAGCCGCCGCGGTTGCCACCGCCGCCGAAGCCGCCGGCCGGGCGCTCTTCACGGGGACGGGCCACGTTGACGACCATCTCGCGGCCACCGAAGGACTCACCGTTCATGCCGCGGATGGCGGCCTGGGCTTCATCGCCCGAGCTCATTTCCACGAAGCCGAAGCCCTTGGAGCGGCCGCTGTCGCGGTCCATCATGACCTTGGCCGAGGTGACTTGGCCGAAAGCCGAGAAATGTTGTTGCAGGTCGTCGTCGCCCATGGAATAGGGCAGATTGCCGACGTAGAGCTTGTTGTCCATGATGGACCCTTTCAGAGAAGCCGCGTGTTCAGGATCGCCCGCTGCGGCAGCACGTGGCAATCAATGTGGCCCAAACGAGCCGTGTTCGTCAGAACTTCCGACGCCGGGGCGCCGAAGGCGCGCCGCCGCTGCGGGGTTCCAGGTGACGGAAGGTGATGCGCCCCTTGTTCAGGTCGTAGGGCGAGAGTTCCAGCGACACCTTGTCGCCAGCCAGGATGCGGATGTGGTGCTTGCGCATCTTGCCGCCGGTGTAGGCCACCAGGCTGTGGCCGTTTTCCAGCGTCACGCGAAAGCGCGAGTCCGGCAGGACTTCGTCCACCTGGCCACGCATTTCGATGAGTTCTTCTTTGGTCATCTGTGATCCTTGTGCAAGAACGTGCCGGGCTGCCGCTCAGGCCGGCAACGCGGGTTGACGCAGGTATTCCAGGCCCTGCGCCATCGCGTAACGCGAAGCAGCACGGTGCGTGGAAAACAGGGGAGTGAACCGGAAAACCCGGTCATGGGAGGCGGAACCTGTGCCACTGCGGATGGACAGGGACGCTGCAAAGTGACCGGTGTCGGTCTGTTGGGTCATCGGGGACAGGACATACCTGCCCACGGTGCGGATCTGGGGAGAAGCAGAAATCAATGGAATCGTGTCACCGGCCTGCAGGGCTCGGCGCAAAAGGCCTGGCGGTTGTCGCCAGTACCGGAGGAAAGAAGATCAGGATCCTGAGCCTGGATGAACCGCCAGAGGCGGGGCGTCAGGACCGTTGAACCAGACGAAGCTTGCCTGGGTTTGCCAAGTGACCGCGTGAGATGGATCCAACCTGGGGGAGCCGCCTTGCACACAGTGTGTGAGGCACACGAGGTGCCGGCGGGCTCAAAGCTGCGGAGGTAAGCGAAACTGCAGCTAACCCTGCGAGTTTACCCGATTTTTAGAGGAAAGGGGATCTTTCGTGATGGCGGCCCGCCAATAATCCATCGTCACAGCGTCTTTGTATACTGACCCCCAGTATCAAGGAGCCCCCCCATGCCGCATTCGCCCGCCGAGCGCAAACGCGTCGTCACCCGCCTTCGCCGCATCAAGGGCCAGGCCGAGGCGCTGGAGCGCGCGGTCGAGGCCGGCACCGAATGCGTGGACCTGCTGCAGCAGCTGGCCGCGCTGCGCGGCGCCACCTACGGCCTGATGGCCGACGTGCTGGAAAGCCACATGCGGGAGACCTTCGGCTCCGCGGTGATCCAGCCCACCGACGCCCCGACCCAGGACGCCGAGGTGGACCACATGGTCCGCATGCTGCGCTCCTTCCTCCGCTGACCTCCCACCGACCTCCTCCAACCAAGGACCCCGACCATGAAATCCCGTGCCGCCGTTGCCTTCGCTGCGGGCCAGCCCCTGCAGGTCGTCGAGATCGACGTCGCCCCGCCCCGCAAGGGCGAGGTGCTGATCAAGATCACCCACACCGGTGTCTGCCACACCGACGCCTTCACCCTCAGCGGCGATGACCCCGAGGGCCTGTTCCCGGTGGTGCTGGGCCATGAGGGCGCGGGCGTCGTCGTCGAGGTGGGCGAAGGCGTCACCAGCGTCCAGCCGGGCGACCATGTCATTCCGCTTTACACCGCGGAGTGCGGTGATTGTCTGTTTTGCAAGAGCGGCAAGACCAACCTGTGCGTGTCGGTGCGCGCCACCCAGGGCAAAGGCGTGATGCCCGACGGCACCACCCGCTTCGCGTACAAGGGCCAGCCGATCTACCACTACATGGGCTGCTCGACGTTCAGCGAGTACACCGTGGTGGCCGAGGTCTCGCTGGCCAAGATCCACCCCGATGCCAACCCCGAGCAGGTCTGCCTGCTGGGCTGCGGGGTGACCACCGGCCTGGGCGCGGTGAAGAACACCGCCAAGGTGCAGCCGGGTGATTCGGTGGCCGTGTTCGGCCTGGGCGGCATCGGTCTGGCGGTGGTGCACGGCGCGCAGATGGCCGGCGCCGGCCGCATCATCGCGGTGGACACCAACCCGGACAAGTTCGCGCTGGCCAAGACCTTCGGCGCCACCGACTGCGTGAACCCCAAGGACTTCGACAAGCCCATCCAGCAGGTCATCGTCGAGATGACGGGCTGGGGCGTCGATCACAGCTTCGAGTGCATCGGCAACGTCAACGTGATGCGCGCCGCGCTGGAATGCGCCCACCGCGGCTGGGGCCAGTCGGTCATCATCGGCGTGGCCGGCTCGGGCCAGGAAATCTCCACCCGCCCCTTCCAGCTGGTGACGGGCCGCAAGTGGCTGGGCACCGCCTTTGGCGGCGTCAAGGGCCGCAGCGAGCTGCCGGGCATGGTCGAGCAGGCCATGAAGGAGGAGATCAAGCTCGCCCCCTTCGTCACCCACACCATGCCGCTGACCAGCATCAACGAAGCCTTCGACCTGATGCACTCAGGCCAATCGATCCGCTCGGTGGTGCACTACTGAGGCCTGGCTGACCCATCTGAAATGCCAACGCTCAGCACGAAAGACTGAGCGCCAGGCGGGCACCGCAAGCGTGCATTTGCTACCTTTTTCACGTGAAGTTGCACCAATAAATCGCTTGCCTCCCGTATGCGTCATCCCCACTCGCCTGCTCCTGGAGTGTTTAACAAGGTGAATCACATCAATCGCCGTCAATAATTCGGGTGGAATACGGTTTCACAAGAGCATTTTTCGGAGTTAAGCCCAGGTCATTATTTACGTGAATTTGGCACTAGTTTTGCTGACGAGGATCAAGCCCTGGCGTGCTGAGTCAGCACACCAGGGGCGAACTGCCCGCGGTTCCGCGGGTTTCCCAAGTTCATTGCATGACACCCTCCATGAAGCAAGCTCTCCGCCCCATGCTGCCAGTTGCCCTGGCCGCCCTCCTGTCCGTCGGTGCCGCCCATGCGCAGTCCTCGGTCACCGTCTATGGCCTGATCGATGCCAGTCTCGTCTGGACCAATGACGTCGCTGGCAAGCGCACCCTCAACGAAGACTCGGGCGTCTCGCAAGGCAACCGCCTGGGATTCAAGGGCACCGAGGACCTCGGCGGCGGTCTCAAGGCCAACTTCATCCTCGAGCACGGCTTCAACACCGACGCCGGCACCACCGCCCAAGGCGGCGTGATGTGGGGCCGCAATGCCTCGGTCGGTCTGTCCAGCGACCGCTACGGCAGCCTCTCCTTTGGCCGCACCTTCGATGTGACGGGCGATGTGTTCCCGGCCTATGCCGTGGCCACCAACACCCCGGCCGGCCTGATGGCCTGGTCGCTGCCGATGAACTCGGCCGGTGGCCTGGGCCTGACCAACCGGGTCTCCGGCATGGCCGTCAACAACAGCGTCAAGTACTACTCGCCCAAGTGGGCGGGCTTCTCGTTCGGCGGCACCTATTCGCTGGGCGAGGTGTCCGGCAAGCCGACGGCCTACCAGAGCGCCTACAGCCTGGTCGCCAGCTATGCCGTTGGCGCCTTCTCAACCTCGGCCGCCACCTACTTCAAGCACGACGCCAGCCCCACCGAGGGAAATCTGAAGGAATACGCGCTGGGCGCGGCCTACCAGATGGAGAAGATGCGCCTGTTCGGCATGCTGTCCCAGGTGGGTTACAGCAGCGGCCCCAAGGACCGCGTGACCACCGGTGAAATCGGCCTGACCTACAAGGTGCTGCCGACGGTGGTGCTGGGTGCCGGCCTGCAGGCACAGAAGCGCCGTGATCTGGCCAGCGCCGACCAGATCACGCTGACCGCCGACTACCTGTTCTCCAAGCGCACCGATGCCTACGTGGTGCTGTCCAACGGACGCGACCGTGAGTACGGTGCCCAGATCGAGGGCGCGCTGGGCGGCAAGTCTTCTTCGACCGCCCAGACGGGCCTGGCCGTGGGCCTGCGCCACAAGTTCTGAGCGATGCCCCGGCCCCATCGGGCCGGGACAGATTCCGCGCCGCCGGCGCCAGGATCCACCTGGTTCAGGCGGCGTCTGCGTTGGGGGCCGCGTGGTTGGGGCGACCGGCCGCGGCCAGCTCGGCGTGGCGGGGCGACAGGTTGTCCAGGATCAGGTGCAGCACTTCGTTGAGCTTGCGGATCTGGGACGGGGTCAGGCCCTCGAAGGCCCGGCCGAAGATGTGCTGGATGGCCAGCTTGCTGCGCGCGATGGCCTCACGGCCGGACGCGGTGAGGGTGACGATCGTGACCCGTGCGTCCTGCGGCGAGGTGTGGGTCTCGACCAGGCCCTCGCCCTTCATGCGGTAGACGATCTTGGTGACCGTGGAGAGCTTGGCAATGGCATGCAACGAGATCTCCGACATGCTGCTGCTGCCGTTCTCGTTGAGGATGTAGAGCGTGCGCCAGGTGGGAATGTCCAGACCCACCGTCTTCAAGGCCCGCTCCATGTCCATCTGGTAGACACCGTGGACCCGGGCCAGCCAGTAGAACGGAAACTCTTCCTTGACGAAGTCGGGACTGGCGGGGTCGTAGAGGCTCACGATGCGATGCGGGATGGTCGCGCAAAAGGAATCCGGCATCTTAGCGCCAGACCCGCATCGCAGGCGTGCAGCGAGGGCATGCCCCCCGCGCGACGCACGGCCCCTGCCAAGGCCGGAGCCTCAGGCGCCCGCCATGTCGCGCGCCGGGATGCCGTTGCGCCCCGGGAACTCGGGCGCCAGGGTGCGCGCGTTGGGCATTTTCAGCCACAGACGCAGCAGCTTGCGGCGCTGGGCCAGGTCTTCATGGTCCTCGAAATGCGTGCGCGAATGCATCACCACGTAGTTGTTGCAGAACTGCATGTCGCCCGGCTCCATCATCATGTCCAGGCGGAACTCCTGGTCGTGGATCAGGGTGTCGAACAGGTTGAAGGCCTCGACCTCGACCCGCGAGAGCTGCAGGCCGCGCAGTTCCTGGCCCAGCTCGATGTACTTGCGCAGGTAGCGGCAGGCCAGCTTGCCTTCATGCTGGCTGAAGATCGGCGACAGGCTGGGCAGGGCCTCACCCAGGTGGGCGAAGTAGATCGGCCGGTAGAACAGCCCCATGTACTCGGGGTACTTTTCCAGGATCTCGTTGTAGATGGCGGCCGCGCTGACCAGGCTGCTCAAGCCGCCGCTCTTGGCCTTGCGGATGCTCAGCAGACCCACCACGTCCGACAGGTCGGTGTGATAGGGCAGATAGGCATTGGTCTCGTAGACCCGGGTCGTCTTCTTGTTGAGGTCGCCCACGTTGGTGACCCGGCCCAGCAGGTCGCCGCGCTCGTTTTGCGTCACCGGCGTGCCCATGTGCAGGCCCAGGCCGTAGTAGAGGATGGACAGCTCGTCCTCGGTGTAGCGCTCGGCGGGCAGACCGCGGATCACGATGAAGCCCCGGCCGTTCTCCAGCTCGTCGGCAAAGCCGCGGATCTCCTCGGCCAGGAAGTCGGGGATCGGGAAATCGGCCCGGGTGAAGCCCGGGAAGGCCAGCCCGCGCTGCTGCACCGCGTTCAGCGCCTGATCCAGCGCGGCCACCGAGGCCTCGGACAACCGGTAGATCCAATCCTCGCGCCGGGCGAGCTCGCTGCCCTTCCAGGCCACGCGGCTGGCAATCTTCTCTTTCAGGATCACGCTCATGCTCAAACTCTCCAACAGTGGGGAAACAGAGGAAGGGCCGCCCCGGCCCCTCGAACGGTCTCAGGTGGTCAGCAGTTCCTGGTGCTTGGCCTGCGCCCCCAGGTAGGCCTCGATCACGCGCGGGTCGTGGGCCAGCGCGGCGGCCGGCCCTTCCATGGCCACGCGGCCCAGCTCCAGCACATAGGCGTGGTCGGCCACATGCAGCGCCGCGCGGGCGTTCTGCTCGACCAGCAGGATGGACACGCCCTGCGCGCGCAACTGCACGATGATGCGGAAGATGTCGCGCACGATCAGCGGTGCCAGGCCCAGGCTGGGCTCATCGAGCATCAGCAGCTGCGGCCGACCCATCAGGGCGCGGCCCAGCGCCAGCATCTGGCGCTCACCGCCCGACAGCGTCGCGGCCTCCTGGCGGCGGCGCTCCTGCAGACGCGGGAACAGCGCATAGACCTCGTCGAGCGCCTGCGCGTGGCGGGCCGCCCCCTCGCCGCGGAAGCGGTAGGCGCCCAGGCGCAGGTTGTCCTCCACCGTCATGCTAGCGAACAACGCCCGGGTCTCGGGCACCAGGGCCAGGCCTTGTTCAGCCCGGGCCTCCACCTGCAGCGCGCCTTGCACCCGGCCGGCCAGCGTGATGCGGCCGTCGCGCGCGGGCAGCGCCCCCATCAAGGCCCCCAGCAGCGTGCTCTTGCCCGCGCCGTTGGGGCCGATCACGGTGACGATCTCGCCCTGGCGCACCCGCAGGCTCACGCCGGAGAGGGCCTCGATCTTGCCGTAGGCCACCGAGAGGTTCTCAACCTCCAGCAGCAGCGGGCGTTCAGAGGCGGTTTCAGCGGTCATCTCGGCACTCACAGGTCGACTCCCAGGTAGGCTTCCAGCACCTTGGGATGGCTTTGCACCTCGGCGGGCAGGCCCTCGGTGATCTTCTCGCCGAACACCATCACCGCCACGCGGTCCACCAGGTTCATCACGAAATCCATGTCGTGCTCCACCAGCAGCACGGCGATGCCTTCGGCGCGCAGCTTGCGCAGCAGCTCGGCCAGAGCCTGCTTCTCCTGCAGACGCAGACCGGCGGCGGGCTCGTCGAGCAGCAGCACCGAGGGATCGGCGCACAGCGCACGGGCGATCTCCACCAGACGCTGCTGGCCCAGCGCCAGGCTGCCAGCCTCCACATGCGACAGCGCGCCCAGGCCCACGCGCTCCAGCTGGCGCTGGGCCTCGCCCAGCAGCCGGGCCTCCTCGGCCCGGTCCAGCCGCAGCGCGCTGCGCAACAGGCCGGCGCGGCCGCGCAGGTGGGCACCGATGGCCACGTTGTCCAGCACGCTCATGCTGGGCAGCAGCTTGACGTGCTGAAAAGTGCGCGAGAGCCCGGCGGCGGCCATGCGCCGAGGCTGCCAGCCCAGCACGCTCTGGCCCAGGAACTTCACCTCGCCCGAGGTCGGATGGTCCACGCAGGAGAGCTGGTTGAACAACGTGCTCTTGCCCGCGCCGTTCGGGCCGATGACGGCCAGAATCTCGCCAGCATGCAGCGTCAGGTCGATGTCCTTGTTGGCCACCAGGCCGCCAAAGCGACGGGTCAGACCCCGCACCTCCAGCACCGGCTGGCCGCGGGTGGGCTGGACCCGGCGCGGCAAGGGCGCAGCAGCCGGCAGCGCTGCGGGCTGAGCCCGCCGCGGATCGACCCGCCGGCTCCAGCGGCGGTGGATGGCACCCCACAGGCCATTGGGCGCGCGGTGCATCAAGGCGATGATCAGCAGGCCGAAGACGACGGACTCGTAGTTGCCGCTCTGGCCCAGCAGGCTGGGCAGCCAGTCCTGCAGCCCGTTGCGGCCCAGTGTCACCACCACGGCACCCGCCACCGCACCCCACAGGTGGCCCACGCCGCCGATGAGGGCCATGAACATCACGTCGATGCCCGCGGTCACGCTGAACGGCGCCGGGCTGACGAAGCGCTGATTGCAGGCATACAGCCAACCCGAAACGCCGGCCAGCAGCGCCGACAGGATGAAGGCCGCCATCTTGGTGCGGAACACCGGCACGCCCATTGATTCGGCCATCGCCTGGCCGCCGTTGAGCGCGCGCAACGCGCGGCCGCTGCGCGAATCGAGCAGGTGGCGAGAGAGCACCAGGGCCAGCCCCAGCAGCAGCCAGATCGGCCAGGCCATGTCGGCCGGCTGGTCCAGACTCCAGGCACCGATCTGCAAGGCCGGCAGGTTGGTCAGGCCGGAATGGGCCCCCAGCGATTCCAGCGTGCCAAACAGGTAGAACAGCGCCAGGGCCCAGCAGATGGTGCCCAGCGGCAGGTAGTGCCCGGACAGCCTCAGCGTCACCGCGCCCAGGCCAGCCGCCACCGCCAGCGTCACCAGCAGGCCGGCCGGCAGGGCCAGCCAGGGCGAACCAGCGATGGGTGCCAGCCAACCTGGCACGTCCGTCCCGACGGTCAGCCAGGCACAGGTGTAGGCCCCCAGGCCGATGAAAGCAGCCTGGCCGAAGCTGGTCATGCCGGCCACGCCGGTCAGCAGCACCAGGCCCAGGGTGGCCATGGCCGCCAGGCCGATGTTGTTGAGCAGGTTGACCCAGAAGGTGGGCAGCCAGGGCACGGCCAGCAACAAGGCCAGCAGCAACACCGGGCCGACCGTGCGCCGGCCCGTGACGCCCAGCGAGCGCGCGGACTTGGAGGTCTCAGCAGAGGAATTCATGGGCAGGGCGGTGCTCATGCGCGGTCCTCCTCATGGTGCTTGCTGGTCAGCGAGCGCCACAGCAGGAAGGGCAGGATCAGGGTGAACACGATGACCTCCTTGTAGGAACTCGCCCAGAAGGTCGAATAGGCCTCGACCAGCCCCACCGACAGTGCGCCCAGCGCGCCGACGGGGAAGCTGACCAGGCCGCCGACCACGGCCCCGACGAAGCCCTTCAGGCTGATCAGGAAGCCGGAGTCGTAGTACAGCGTGGTGAGCGGCGCGATCAGCGTGCCCGACAGGCCACCGATGAAAGCCGCCAGGGCAAAGCAGGTGCGGCCGGCAGTGGTCGGCGAGATGCCCATCAGCTGCGCCCCCAGGCGACTGACCGCGGTGGCCCGCAAGGCCTTGCCGCGCAGCGTGCGCTCGAAGAACACGAACAGCCCGACCATCAGCGCCAGCGTCGCGGCCAGCACCCACAGCGACTGGGCGTTGACGTTGAGCAGCCCCAGGTCCAGGCCGTCCTCGGAGAACGGCAGAGTGCGCGCGCCTTCGGCGCCGAACATCCAGAGCGCCAGCCCCACCAGCACCACATGCAGCGCGATCGAGACGATCAGCAGCACCAGGCCATGCGCAGCCGCAATGGGCCGAAAGCACAGGTCATACAGCCAGGGCCCCAGCGGCACCACCAGCGCCAGCGTGAACAACACCTGCAGCACCATCGGCCAGTCCTGGCCGGGCACCCGGTAGGCAATGCCCCAGAGGATCAGGGCATAGAGCGGCCCGGCGAAGTCCCAGGCCGACAGCGGGGGCTGAGGATCGGCGCGCAGGCCCGGGCGCAGCGCCCACAGCCGCCAGACCAGGCGCAGCGCGGCGAGCACCAGCAGCAGCCAGGCCAGCCGCACCGGCTGGCCGGCTTGCAGCGTGGCCATGGTCATGGCGCCAAAGGTGACAAACTCCCCCTGCGGCACCAGCAGCACCCGGGTGACGGTGAACACCAGGACGATGGACAGGGCCAGCAGCGCGTAGATCGCGCCGTTGGTCACGCCATCCTGTCCCAGCAGCAATGCGATCTGCGCGTTCATGCCTCAGTCCACCCTGCTCACTTCAGCAGCGTCCAGCGACCGTTCTTCACCACGATCATCTCGCGGCCACGGTCATCGAAGCCGCTGTGGTCGGCCGGGGTCATGGTGTAGACGCCTTGGGTGGCCGGCAGCTCCTTGATCTGCTCCAGCGCATCGCGCAGCGCCGTGCGGAAGGCGGCGGTGCCCGGCTTGCCGGACTTCAGCGCCACCGGAATGGCCGCCTGCAGCAGCAGGCCCGCGTCATACACGTTGGCGCCGAAAGTCGCCGGCTTGCTGCCGTTGAGCTTCTCGTAGGCCTCCACATACTCGGTGGCCACCTTCTTGGTCGGGTTGCTGGCCGGCACCTGGTCGAGCACCAGCATCGCGCTGGCGGCCAGGATCGTGCCTTCCACCTTCTTGCCGCCCAGCCGCAGGAAGTCGTCCAGCGCCGCGCCGTGGGTCTGGTAGACCTTGCCCTTGTAGCCCACGTCGTAGAGCGTGGTGCTGGGCAAGACGGACGAGCTGCCCGGCGCGGCCACCAGGATCGCGTCGGGTGACGCCCCCATCAGCTTGAGGGCCTGGGCGGTCAGCGAGGTGTCCTGGCGCTGGAAGCGCTCGGAGCCCACCACCTTGATACCCGCCTTCTCGGCCAGCGCGGAGAAGACCCGCACCCAGTTGTCACCGTAGGGGTCGGCCGTGCCGATGAAGCCCACCTTCTTGATCTTGGTGGCACTCATGTGCTGCACCAGGGCACGGGCGATGATGTCGTCGTTCTGCGTGGTCTTGAAGACCCACTTCTTCTGCTCGCTCATCGGCACGACCACGGCCGCCGTTCCCACCGGCGCCAGCATGGGCACACCGGCTTCTGCGGCGAACTGGATCACGCCCATCGCGGCCGGCGAGCCGCTCGGGCCGATGATGGCGTCGACCTTGTCTTCGTTGATGAGCTTCTTGAAAGCCGACACCGAAGCCGTCGGGTCGCTCCCATCATCCAGCGAGATGTACTGAACCGTCTGGCCCGCCACCTTGGTGGGCAGCAGCGGCACGGTCTTCTTCTGCGGCAGGCCGACCAGGGCCACCGGGCCGGTGGACGAGGTCACCACGCCCACCTTGACCTGGGCTTGCGCGACCAGGGCGAACGAGGCCAGCAGACAGCCCTGCAGCAGGGGACGGACGAAACGGGGAAGGGACATCGGGGACTCCGTGCGCTCTGGGCGCCAAGGGGTGGAAGAACACGGTCGGCCGCACACCGCGGGAGGCGCGGCCAGCTCCCAAAAATTTGAGGGGAGCCGGTCCACCGCCGCTGCAGCGAGCTTGACCTGCATCAGCATCTTTCATGCCACTTTTCATGTTTTTCTGATGCAGGCCGCTTGCGTCAATGACGCCCCTCTGGCAAGCAAGCCCCGGCTGCCGGCCTCCTCGCGCGCGCAACGCATTGAATCGACCTGCCGCGCCAGCGCCCACGGCCCCGGAAAAGCCCACGGCACGAGGGAAACAGGCCTCGGGGTCGATGCCGGCGCTCGCGCCATTCATTGCTTGAAAAATCCACCAAATCGGGGCGTCGCGCCCCAATGCGTGGCGTTATCACCGCCCCGTCGCACCGGATTTGCTCGGGCTCAAACATGGGTTATTTAGTTGACGATTCACGTATTCACTCCTATCGTCTGCAGCCATTCCAACCGCTTGCCACACGCTTGGCGACGGCACGCCACCCCGGCACCTTCCCCCCCTGCCCATGTCCACCGACATCGTCGTTCTCCCGCTCCAAATCGGCCCCGCCGATGGCCCGCGCTTCATGGTCAAAGACACGCTGGACGTGGCAGGCAGCCCGACGCGGGCCGGCAGCCGCACCTTGACCGACGCCGCGCCCGCCGCAGCCCATGCGGAGGTGGTGGCACGCCTGCTGGCCGCCGGCTGGCAGTTGATGGGCAAGACCAATCTGCATGAGCTGGCCTATGGCACCACCGGCATCAACCACTGGACCGGCACCCCGCGCAACCCGCGCTGGCCCGACCGCGTGCCCGGCGGTTCCTCCTGCGGATCGGCCGTGGCCGTCGCACAAGGCCTGGTGCCGGTGGCCCTGGGCACGGACACCGGCGGCTCGGTGCGCACGCCGGCGGCCTGCTGCGGCGTGTTCGGGCTCAAGCCCAGCTTCGGCCGGGTGAGTCGGCGCGGCGTGATGCCCGAGCGCAGTTCGCTGGACTGTGTGGGCCCGATCGCCCGCGACATGGACAGCCTGATCGCGGCCATGGCGGTGATGACACCGAACTTCCACACCCTGCCGGTGGTGCCGCCCTCGCTGCACATCGGCCTGGTGGACGTGGCCTGCGACACCCAGGCCCGCGACGCGGTGCACGGGGCCCTGGCGCGCACCCGCCACCGCCTGCACCCGGTCACGCTGCCGCTGTTTGAGGATGCCTACCGCGCCGGTCTGGCAGTGATCAACCGCGAGAACTGGACCGCCCTGTCCCCACTGCTGGCCGATGGCCGCATGGGCCCCGACGTGGCCACCCGGCTGCAACGGGCCGGCCAAACCACCGATGCGCAGGTGGCCGAGGCCGAAGCCGTGCGGCGCGCCTTCCGCGCCGAGGTGGATGCCGCCTTGTCGCAGTGCGACGTGCTGGCCCTGCCCACCCTGGCTTCACCCCCGCCGCGCCTCGAAGACGCCGCCGACACCAGCGCCGCCGTGTCGATGACGGCCCTGGTGCGCCCCTTCAATCTTTCCGGCCATCCGGCCATCACGCTGCCCCTGGACAACGCCGACGGCCTGCCCGTGGGCCTGCAGCTGGTGGCCCGCCACGGTGCCGACGAATGGCTTTGCGCCGTGGCTCGCTCCCTGAGCCATCAACTCGACCTGCACGCCTCCCTTGGAGAACCCGCATGACCTCCCTCACCGCCACGCACCCCGGTGCGTCCACCGCCCCCACCGGGCTTGAATCCGGCACGGCGCTGGACCTGCTGCTGAGCGACATCCGCCGCCGCCGCCAGGAATTCGAGCAACAGCGCTACATCTCGCCGGACATCATCCAGCGCTTCAAGGAGATCGGCGTCTACCGCGCCCTGGTGCCCACCGCGCTGGGCGGCGAGCAGAAGTCGGCGCACGAATTCTGCGAACTCATCGAGACCATCTCGCAGGCCGATGGCTCGGCCGGCTGGGTGGCCAGCTTCGGCATGGGGGTGACTTACCTGGCCGCGTTGCCGTCGGCCACGCTGACCAAGGTCTATGCCGATGGGCCTGACGTGACCTTTGCCGGCGGCATCTTCCCGCCGCAACGGGCCCCCAAGGTGGACGGCGGCTACGAAGTCTCAGGGCGCTGGAGCTTCTCCAGCGGCTGCATGGGCGCCGACGTGATCGGCGTGGGCATCGCCCCGTTCGAAGGCGACAAGGGCGGCCTGCCGCGCATGGCCGTGATGCCGCGCAGCCAGGCCCGCATCGAGATGGCCTGGGACGTCAGCGGCCTGGCCGGCACCGGCAGCCACGACCTGGTGGTCGACAAGGTGATCGTGCCCGAGGAATGGACCTTCGTGCGCGGCAGCAAGTCGCAGCGCGAGGAGCCGATGTTCCGCTATCCCTCGCTGTCCTTCGCCGCCCAGGTGCTCACGGTGGTAGGCCTGGGCATCGCCCGCGCCGCCATCGACGAGCTGCGTGGCATGGCCACCGGCCGCATTTCGGTCACGGGCGCACCGCGCCTGGCCGACCGGCCGCAGGTGCAGATCGAAATCGCCCGCGCCGAGGCCCAGCTGCGTGCCGCCCGCGCCTTCTTCTACGAGGCCATCGACGACGCCTGGGCCACGCTCGAGAAGGGCGACGAGGTGACGCCGGAGCAGACCAGCCTGCTGCGCCTGTCCTCCACCCACGCGGCCCGCACCAGCGCCGAAGTGACCCGCGCCATCCAGATGCAGGCCGGCATGAGCGGCGTCTACCACAGCAGCCCGCTGTCGCAGCAGGTGCGCGACGTGCAGGTGCTGACCCAGCACGCCTTCATGGGCGACATCACCTACCAGAACGCGGGCGCGATGCTGTTCGGCCTGCCCCCGCTGCCGGGCTACCTCTGAGCAAACGCCCCCTCTTTTGCTGACCTGAAAGGACTTCCATGAGCACCCCCACCCCCCAGATGCGCGCGCTGTTCTGCATCGGCATCAACCAGAACTTCTTCGATGCCCCCCCCGATGAGGCCAAGGCTGTGTGGCTGGCCTGCGGCGAACTCTTCAATGGCATCGCCGAGCTGCCCGGCGTGACCGTGCTGGGCAACATCGACGACGACCTGTCCATGGTCGGTCCGTCGACCAGCTGGCCCTGGACCTGCTACATCTTGGCCAACGTGCCCGACATCCAGACCGTGCACGCGGCCTGCAACCTGCTGCGCACTGTCGTGGTCGGCGAGGGCCCGTACAAGCTGTGGAAGTACGCCAAGATCGAGGCCCGCGTCGGCCGCGAGCTGGTGGTGCCGCCCAGCCTGAAGAAGCCGGCCTGAGCACGGAGCCCGCTGTGACCCCTGCTCCCCTCCCCGTCGAGCTGGCCGGCCTGGCCCAGCGGCTGGTCGAACTGGAAGACCGCCTGGAGCGCTTCGAGGACGCCGCCGCCATCCGCGCCTGCGTGCACCGCTACATGGCCTTGTGCGACCGGCTCGACGCCACGACCCCGATGGACGCCCTGCTGGACTGCTTCACCGAGGACGCCATCTGGGCCGGCAAGGGGGCCCGCTACGGTGAGAGCTTCGGGGGTCACCGCGGCCGCGCCGCCATCGGCGCCATGCTCGGCGCCTACCGCGGTTCGCTGCCCGGCGAGGATGGCCCGCAGCGTCCGCCGCACTTCGCCTTCAACGCCCACTTCCTCTGCTCGGAGCTCATCACCCCCACCGGCGCCGACACCGCCCGCGCCGAGTGGACCATGCTGCAGACCTCCACCTTCGCCGACGGCCGCGCCCACCTCAACGCCGCGCAGCTCACGCTGCAGATGCGCCGCGACACCGACGGCCACTGGCGCATCGCCCACTTCGAGACCGAGAACCTGCTCAGCCGCCCCGTGGACCACTGGCACAGCGACACCGCCCTGCCCGTGCCCCGGCGCTGAGCCCGGCCCCCTTTCAACCCCTTCATTGCATCGCCACCATGAACGCTCCTGCTTCCACCATGCAATTTCAGCGCTCCGCGCGCGAACTGGGCGAGCTCGTCCGCGAGGACCGCGTCCACACCTCGCTCTACAACGACCCGGCCATCTTCGACCAGGAGATGGACAAGATCTTCCGCAACTGCTGGGTCTGGGTCGCCCACGAGAGCGAACTGCCCGAGCCCGGCAGCTTCAAGACCCACTGGGTCGGCATGGAGCCGGTGATCGTGGTGCGCGACCGCAAGAACGCCATCCACGTGCTGCTCAACCGCTGCCGCCACCGCGCCGCCACCGTCTGCGAGCACAAGAAGGGCAAGACCTCCAGCTTCGTCTGCCCCTACCACGGCTGGGCCTACGCCCTGGACGGCTCGCTGCGCGGCGTGCCCTTCCCCGAGAGCTACGGCGACTGCCTGGACAAGGGCGAGTTCCCGCTGGTGAGCCTGCGCGTGGAAACCTACAACGGCATGGTCTTCGCCACCTTCCGCGACGACATCGCCCCGCTGGTGGACTGGCTGGGCCCGGCCAAGAAGTGGATCGACCTGTTCATGAAGCAGGCCGGCGGCTACCCGGTCAAGGTGGCCGGCGAGCACCGCTTCCGCTTCCCCGGCAACTGGAAGATCCAGCTGGAGAACACCACCGACGCCTACCACTTCCCGCTGGTGCACAAGAGCTTCCTGAGCTCGATCGACGAAGAGACCAAGCAGGTCTTCGACTTCGTCAAGGGCCCGGGCTATGTGGAGGAACTGGGCAACGGCCACAGCGTGATGGTGATGATCCCGTCCCTGGTGGATCTGGAGGCCAACCTGGACGCGCCGATCCCCGAGCGCTTCGAGGAGCTGGCCCAGGCCCTGCGTGACGAGGGCCATGACGAGCAGAAGGTCCGCCGCCTGGTGCGCGCTGTCGGCGGCACGGGCTTCAACCTGAACCTGTTCCCCAACATCGCCTGCTCGATGGCCTTCTTCCGCGTGCTGCAGCCGGTCTCGGTGACCGAGACCGAGATCCACCATGCGGCCATCGTGATGGACGGCGGCCCGGCCGTGTGCAACCAGGCCCGGCTGCGCCTGCACGAGCACTTCCAGGGCCCGATGGGCTTCGGCACGCCCGATGACTCGGAGGCCTGGGAGCGCGTGCAAAAGGGTGCGCAGGCCGGCAAGGACCTGTGGGTCATGGTCAACCGCGGCCTGCCCGGCGAGCGCGTGACCGAGGACGGCCACGCCAGCGATGTCAGTGCCGAGACCGGCATGCGCGCCGCCTACCGCCAGTGGAAGAAGCTGATGACCGCCGAGTGAGGGCCCTGCCCACCGACCGTCCCCCTCCCATCGCAACCCAATTCCTCACACCATGAACCTGCCCCTGCTGAACAGCGTCACCGCTTTTGTCTGGGCCGAGGCCGACATGCTCGACCACGGCGAATTCGCCGCCTGGCTGGACCTGTGGGTCCCCGCCGGCCAGTACATCGTGCCCATCGACCCGGACACCACCGACTTCGACAACACCCTCAACTACGCCAACGACAACGCCACCATGCGCCGCCTGCGCGTGGAGCGCCTGACCAGCGGCGAGTCGGTCTCCACCCAGCCGCCCGCGCGCACCGTGCGCAGCGTCTCGCGCCTGCGCGTCATCGCGCATGACGGCGACACCGTCACCCTGCGCGGCGCCCAGGACCTGCGTGACTTCCGCAAGGACAAGTTCCACCAGCACACCGCCGACGTCACCTGGACCCTGGTCGCCCACGGCGACTCCTGGCGCATCCAGCGCAAGGTCGTGCGCATGATCAACTCCGTCGACACGCTCAGCGCCGTCGGCTACATCTTCTGAAGGCCCGCACCACCATGACGCGCTTGCCTTCCGAGATGCCCATTGCCATGGTCACCGGCGCGGCCGCCGGGCTGGGTCAGGTCATTGCCGGCGAACTGCATGCTGCGGGCTACCGCGTGCTGCTCACCGATGTGGATGCGGCCGGGGCCCAGGCCGCCGCCCAGGCCCTGGACGCCAGCGGCACCGCGGCCCAGGGCCTGGCCCTGAACGTGCTGAACAAGGCCGACTTCGAGGCCGCGCTGGCCCACCTGAAGGCCGGCTGGGGCCTGCCCCAGGTGCTGGTGAACAACGCCGCGCTGACGCTGACCACCCCGGTCATGCAGATCAGCCCGGAGGAGTTCTCCCGCGTGCTGGACATCAACCTGCGCGGCTGCTTCCTGGGCTGCCAGGTGTTCGGCGCGGCGATGGGCGAGGCCGGTTACGGCCGCATCGTCAACCTGGCCTCGCTGGCCGGACAAAACGGTGGCACGGCCTCGGGCGCGCATTACGCCTCGTCCAAGGCCGGCATCCTGACGCTGACCAAGATCTTCGCCCGCGAGCTGGGCGCCAAGGGCGTCACCGTCAACGCGGTGGCCCCGGGGCCGATGGACCTGCCCTCGGTGCATGCCGCAGTGCCGGCCGACCGCCTGGCGCAGATCGTCAAGACCATCCCGGTGCAGCGCCTGGGCAACCCGTTGTTCGTCGCCCGCATGGTGGTGCTGCTGGCCTCGGCCGAGGCCGATTTCGCCACCGGCGCCGCCTGGGACTTCAACGGCGGCATCTTCATGCGCTGAGCCTCCCCGGCCCACGCTGCTGCCTTTTCACCCCTGCCCCACGAGCCCTGCCCATGAGCACTGCCACCCTCTCATCCCCCACCGCCGCCACGCTGGACGTGGTGGTGCGCGACCGCAGCCTGCAAGGTCAGGCCGTGGCCGTGCTGGCCCTGGCCGCTGCCGATGGCAGCGCCCTGCCCGCCTTCACCGCCGGTGCCCATGTGGACCTGCACCTGCCCGGCGGGCTGGTGCGGCCCTATTCGCTGTGCAGCGACCCGGCCGACACCCAGACCTACCGTCTGGGCGTGCTCAAGGACCCCGCCTCGCGCGGCGGCTCGGTGGCCGTGCACGCTGCCCTGCAGGCCGGCGCCCGCCTGACCATCAGCGCCCCGCGCAACCACTTCCCGCTCGACGAGAGCGCGCCGCACAGCGTGCTGGTGGGCGGCGGCATCGGCATCACGCCCATGCTGGCCATGGCCCATCGCCTGCATGCCCTGGGAGCCTCCTTCGAGCTGCATTACTGCGCCCGCAGCCGGGCCCAGGCCGCCTTTCTCGACGAGCTGGCCCAGGCCCCCTGGGCCGGGCGCGTCACGCTGCACTTCGACGAGGCCGAGGAGCCTGGTGGGGCCGGCAAGCTGGCGCCCGCTGCGGTGCTGAAGGCCGCCCCGGCCGGCAGCCACCTGTATGTCTGCGGCCCGGCGGGTTTCATGGACTGGGTGATGGCCGAGGCCGCCGGCGCCGGCCTGGCCGCGGCGCAGATCCACCGCGAGTACTTCAGCGCCCCGGTGGTCGCTTCCGACAGCCCGGACCGGGCCTTCGACGTGGTGGCCCAGCGCAGCGGCAAGACCGTTCACGTGGCGCCCACCGAGAGCCTGCTGAGTGCCCTTCAGCGCATCGGCATCGAGGTGCCCGTCTCCTGCGAGCAGGGCGTCTGCGGCACCTGTGCCTGCACCGTGCTCGAAGGCGAGCCCGACCACCGCGACGCCTACCTCACCGACGAGGAGCGCGCCGCCAACGACCAGATCATGGTGTGCTGCTCGCGCTCGCGTTCGGCCCGCCTGGTGCTGGACCTCTGACCCCCTCGCCCGGAGCTTCCATGGACGCGAGCGCCCCCTCTGTCTCTTCGCCGGTTTCGGTCGGCGAGTTCCGCAACGGCATGGCCCTGCTGCCCGGTGCCGTCACCGTCATCACCACCGATGGCCCCGAGGGTCCGGCGGGCTTCACCGCCTCGGCCGTCTGCAGCGTCACCGACAGCCCGCCCACCGTGCTGGTGTGCATGAACCGCTCGTCGTTTGCGCACCGCTTCTTCGCCACCAATGGCGTGCTGTGCGTGAACGTGCTGAATGCGACGCAGCAGGATGTCTCCGGCCTGTTCGCCAACCGCGAGGTGGCGATGGCCGAGCGCTTTGCGCGCTGCCCGGCCCGCCCCCTGGCCACCGGCGCCCCGGCGCTGGACGGTGCGCTGGTGAACCTGGACGGCCGCATCGTCGCCACCCACGAGGTGGGCACGCACAGCGTGTTCATCGTCGAGCTGCAAAGCATCCAGGTGCCCGACGGGGCGAGCGCCCTGCCGGGCCTGGCCTACTTCAACCGCGGCTACCACGCCCTCGGTCAAGCCGCTGCCTGAGCGCCACGCCCGCCCATGCCTTCCCCTTCTTCCGACTTTCCCGCCCGGCCCCGCATCCTGGTGGCCGGCGCCGGGGCCATTGGCTGCACGCTGGCCACCCGCCTGGCGGCAGCCGGCCACACCGTGAGCCTGCTGGCCCGCGGCCACACCTTGCAGACTGTGCGCGAACAGGGCCTGCGGCTGGACGACCTGAGCGGCCGCACCGAGGTGCGCGTGCCCGTCGCCAGCCGGGCCGCGGACCTCGGCCCGCAGGACCTGGTCTTTCTGTGCAGCAAGGCCCAGGACCTGCCCGCGCTGAGCGCGCAGGTGCTGCCGGTCCTGGCGCCCGGCGCCCTGATCATTCCGCTGGTCAACGGCGTGCCCTTCTGGTACTTCCACCGCAGCGGCCAGCGCTTCGAGGGCCAGCCCGTCCAGGCCGTGGACCCGGACGGCCAGTTGCTGCGGCAGCTGCCGATGGACCGGGTGCTGGGCGCGGTGGTCTTCGTCACCGCCGAGTCGCCCGCGCCGGGCTGGTGTGTCTCACGCACCCCGCACCTGATCATGCTGGGGGAACTGGGCGGCGGTCTGGCACCGCGGCTGCAGGCGGTCTGCCAGCTGCTGAACAGCGCCGGCATCGAAGGCCGGTCGCTGGAGCGCATCCGCGACAAGCTCTGGACCAAGCTGATCGCCAACCTCACCTCCAATCCGCTGTCGGTCGTCACCGGCGCCACGCTGGAAGAGATCTACACCCGCGACTCGCTGCTGCACACCGTGCGCGCGGTGATGCACGAGGTGATGCTGGCGGCCAGCGCCTATGGCGCGCGGCTGGAGATCGACCCCATCGAGTTCATCCAGCTGGGCGCGGCGATGGGCCCGGTGCGGACCTCCATGCTGCAGGACCTGGAGCGCGGCCGCCCGCTGGAACTGGCCGCCATTGGCGACGCGATGGTGGAGCTGGGCGCGCGCTACGGCCTGCCCATGCCCGCCACCCGGGCCCTGATCGACCTGGCGCGCTGGCGCCAACCCCGTCTCCAGGCCGAGGCGCCCCGGCCTCAGGCTGCTTCCCCTGTCGCGGCCTGAGGCCGCTCTCCTGCTTCAACCCACCCCGGAACGCCCCATGGACCTCACCCCCAACGCCGCCGAACTGAAGCCCGCCCACATCAGCGATGCCGAATGGGCCCTGCGCGTGCAGCTGGCTCACTGCTACCACCTGGTCGACTTCTTCGGCTGGACCGAGACCATCTTCAACCACATCTCGGCCCGCCTGCCCGGCACCGACCACTACCTGGTCAACCCCTTCGGCCTGAACTACGACGAGGTCACGCCGGCCAACCTGCTCAAGGTGGACATCGATGGCCACAAGATCGAGCCCTCGCCCTACGACGCCAACCCGGCCGGCTTCGCGCTGCACGGCGCCATCCACGGTGCCCGCGAGGACATCCACTGCCTGATCCACACCCACACCACGCCGATCTCGGCCATCGCGATGAAGCGGGCCGGCTTCAGCCACGACGACTTCTACGGCGCCCAGCTCTATGGCCGCGTGGGCTACCACACCTTCGAAGGCATCACGCTGTTCGCCGACGAGAAGCCGCGCATGCTGGCCAGCCTGGGCGAGAAGCACATCCTGGTGCTGCGCAACCACGGCATCGCCGTGGGCGAGATGGACATTCCGCGCGCCTTCTTCCTGCTGTGGACGGTGCAGCGCGCCGCCGAGATCCAGGTGGCCGCCGGCAGCATCCCGGGTGACAACGTGGCGCTGCCGGACGCCATCGGCGAACGCTGCGCCCACCTGACGGCCGAGCTGATCCGCGACAGCGGCTTCGCAGAGAAGTTCTTCAACGCCATGGTGCGCCAGATGCACGCCAAGCGCGCCCACTGAGCCCCTGCCACGAAAGCGATTGCCATGACCCAGGACACTTCCCGCCTGCCGCCGCATGTGGCCGACGCCCATTGCCGCAGCGCCTGCGACACCCGCGAGCAGATCAGCCAGGGACGGCTCACGCCCGGCCAGGCGGTGCAGGACTGCATCGCCCGCGTGCAGCAGCATGAGCCGGCCGTCCGGGCCTGGCAATCGTTCGACCCCGCGGTGGCCCTGGCCCAGGCCGCCCACCCGGCCAGCGACCTGCTGCACGGCATCGCCATCGGCCTGAAGGACCTGATCGACACCCGCGCCTGGCCCACCGGCTATGGCTCGCCGATCTATGAAGGCCACCAGCCCGACCGTGACGGCTGGGTGGTGCGTGCGGTGCAGGCCCAGGGCGGCGTGCCGCTGGGCAAGCTGGTCACAACAGAATTCGGCTACTTCCAGCCCGGCCCCACGGCCAACCCCTGGGACACGGCCCGCACGCCCGGTGGCTCCTCCAGCGGCTCGGCCGCGGCGGTGGCCGCCGGCATGGTGCCGCTGGCCTTCGGCACCCAGACCGCCGGCTCGCTGATCCGGCCGGCCTCCTACTGCGGCGTCTGGGCCCTCAAGGCCACCTTCGGGCGCTACCCGCTCGATGGCATCAAAGGGCTGTCGCATTCGCTCGACACGCTGGGCTGGATGGCCCGCAGCGCCAACGACCTGGAACTGCTGCGCGCCGCGCTGGACCAGGAGGACTTCGCCCCCCTGCCCGCACTGGCTGCCCCGCGCCTGCTCTTCAGCGCCACCCATCTGGCCCCGATGCTGGATGCCGGCGGTGCTGCCGCCTGGGCCGAAGGCCTGCAGCGACTGGGCCAGGCCGGCATCCCGCTGGAAGACGCCGCGCTGCCCCCGCTGCTGGCCGCGCTGTTTGAGGCCCAGAAGACCATCATGGCCTGGGAGGCCACCCGCAGCCTGGCCCCTGAACTGGCGGCGCACCGTGACCGGATGGGCGCCGCGCTGGTGCAGCTGCTGGAACACGGCCAGACCGTGACCCAGACCGCTTACGACGACGCCCAGGCCCTGGCCCGCCAGGGCCGCAGCTGGCTGGCCGGCCGCCTGCAGGGGGCGGACGCCCTGCTGGTGCCCGCCGCCCCGGGCGAAGCCCCGCTGGGCCTGGCGGCCACCGGCGACCCGGCCTTCAGCCGCGTTTGGAACCTGCTGGGCAACCCCTGCGTCAACGTGCCCGGCCTGTTCGGCCCGAACCACATGCCCATTGGCCTGCAGCTGGTGGGCCACCCGCAGCGCGAACGCGACCTGCTGGCCGTGGCCAAGCGGGTGGGTGAGGTGCTGGCACTCAGGCCGTGGCCAGTTTGCCCAGCAGGGTGATCTGGTCCACGCTGTCGCGCATCGCGTCCATCTGCTTGGCCATGTCCTTCAGGCTGGACAGGCAGACCGAGATCTTGCGCCGCTCCTCTTCGGTGTCGGCGCTCATGGTGGCGATCTTCTCGGCCGCGGCGATGCTCTGCTGGGCCATCTGCTGGGTGGTGTCCACCGTCTGCCCGGCCACCGCGCGGATGCGGGCGATGGCCTCCACCGCGCCGGTGATGTCCTTGCGCGTGGTGTCGGCCTGGCTCTTGGACGACTGGGCCAGGCGCCGCACCTCGTCGGCCACCACCGAGAAACCGCGCCCGGCGTCGCCCGCGCGGGCCGCTTCCACCGCGGCGTTGAGCGCCAGCAGATTGGTCTGGTCCGCGATGCGGCCGATGCCGGAGGTGACCTGGCTGATGCCGCTGGAGATGCGCTCCAGCTCGGTGAGCTCGCTCTCCAGGTGGTCCTGGGCGCCGCGCGTCTGCAGGGCCGCGTCGCTGAGCGAGCGGATGTTCGTCTCGGCCACGTTCAGCGCCTGGGACTGCAGCGAGGTGGCGTGCTCCAGCTGCGGCAGCGCCTGCAGCAGCGGCTCCACGTTCTGCTGGTAGGCCACCACCCGCTCCATCATGCCGGACTGGATGCTGTGCATGGCCTCCCAGCGGTGCAGCGCGCGCTGCGCGTAGTGCGCCGCATAGGCCGCGTACTGCACCGGGAACTGGCTCATCGCCTTGATGTTGCGGTCGAAGAAGACCAGGGCCGAGAGGGTCTGGTTGATGGGCACGCCCAGGATCTCGCCAAAGCTGGAGAAGCCCGCGGCCGGAATGCGGTCGAAGAAGCGGGCCTGGCCCAGCTGGCCGGCATTGCCCACGCGGCGCAGCACGCAGTCGTTGAGCAGCATGCCCAGCGGCTGGGGCTTGCCGGACATGAAGCGGGCCCAGTCGCGCTCGGTGCTTTCCACAAAGGGCGTGGCACGCAGCAGGTGCAGCCGGTCACCGAACTCCAGGTCGCAGAAGAAGGTGATGTGGTCGGCCTGGAGGCTGGCCACCGAGCGGATGAAGAACTCGTCGTCGACCTTCACCGCGAAGGTCATGTTCTGCAGGCGCGCGCCCAGCTCCGAAGGCTGGCAGCGGAAGTGCTCGCAGAGCACCTCGGTCACCGGACGCGGGCGGTTGTTCGCGTCCAGCACCGAATGCACGGTGCGCGAGACCGGGTCGGCCTGGGCCACCAGCCAGCTCTGGTTGGTGGGCTCGAAGTTCTGGGACTTGAAGGGCGCGAAGGACTTGCCACGCGCCATCTCGCAGAAGATGACCGCGGCCTTGTGCTGCACCACGCCCTGGCGGGTGCCGATGAAGGTGGCGCCCAGATCCAGCGGGCCGCCGGCCGAACCGCCGATGGCCAGGCAGGGGAAGCGCCCGCTGGCGTACCAGGCCTGCATCAGAAAACCTTCGGAGGCCGAGACGCCGTCGCAATAGACCAGCGCGAAGTGACGCTCGGCCGACAGCGGCATGCGCAGCGACAGGCGGTCCAGCTCGCCGCGGATGGCGCTCACCCGCTTCTTGGCCGAATGCTCGCCATTCACATGCAGGTCCACCAGGTGCAGCTCGTGCTGCCCGATCAGGGCCTTGGGCAGGTAAAGCCAGCTGCCCTCCACCGTATTGGCTTCGCAGTAGGTGGAGGCCCCCGCTGCAGAGCACAGCGCCCCGGAGGACGACAGGGCCACCACGGTCAGGCCTTCATGCGCCAGCTCCTGCCACGCGGCGTTGACCCGACCGAAGTCGGCGCCGGGCGGTACGAACACCATCAACAGTCCGCGGGCACCGCGCAAGCCCACACTCCCCAGGGAGCTCGGCAGGGCCTGGCAATCGAACGGCCCCCGACGGGGCGTGTGGCGGGCAAAGAAGGGAAGAGGCATGGCAGCGGTTGTCTCCGGGCTGAGGAAAGGACCTGGACCGACGCACTCTGCGGCACGTGCGGCATCAGATCAGAATTGCCTGACAGATTAGAGACTTTGCCGCCCGAGCGGCGGTCGAACAGCGGCCGATTGCCCCGCTTGTTTCAAGGATGGGCCGGGCAGTGGTGGATCTCGATGGTGCTGTGCACCACCTCCTCATGCACCGCCAGGCGTTGGCGCACCACGTCCGGCGTCAGGGCGCCGTCATGTGTTACCACCGTCAGGGCGCAGGCATAGGCGCCCTGCCCCACGCGCCAGACATGCAGGTCGGTGATGCGGCTACCGCCCGTGGCGGCATCGCCCTCCCCCTCCACCACCCCGCGGATCTCCTCGACCACCGGGTGGTCCATCTCGCGGTCCAGCAGCACCTTGGCGGTGTCCACCACCAGGCCCTTGGCCCACACACCCACCAGCACCGCGCCCACCAGACCCATCAGCGGGTCCAGCCAGGACCAGCCCCAGAGCCAGCCGCCCACCAGCGCCGCGATGGCCAGCACCGAGGTCGCCGCATCGGCAATGACGTGCACATAGGCCGACTTCAGGTTGAGGTCGTGGTGGCCGTGCTCGTCGTGGTCATGACCGTGTCCCCCATGCCCGTGGTCGTGACCCTGTCCATGGCCATGCCCGTGGTCGTGCCCATGGTGGTGGGCCTGCCCCAGGATCAGCGCGCAGACGATGTTGACCACCAGGCCCAGCACCGCCACCACGATGGCCTCCTGATAGTGGATGGGCGCGGGGCTGAGGATGCGCTCCACCGAGCCCACCACCATCAGCGCCGCCACACCCAGCAGGAAGATGGCGCTGGCGAAGCCACCCAGGATCTCGATCTTCCAGGTGCCGAAGGCGAAGCGCGGGTCCTGCGCGTGGCGGCGCGCCAGCGCATAGGCCGCGGCCGACAGGCCGATGGCCACCGCATGCGAGCTCATGTGCCAACCGTCGGCCAGCAGGGCCATGGAGTTGAACCACCAGCCGGCGGCGATCTCCACCACCATCATGGCGGCGGTGATCCACATCACCACCCGGGTGCCGCGCTCGGCGGCGGCGTTGCCGCTGTCGAAGCGGTGTTCATGGGTCCAGCGCGACAGATCTTCGATGTGCATGGGATTCCTCTGCGGTTTGTTCAGCGCAGGTAGCTGCGCAGCACCTCGATCAGCTCGTCGGCGCCCTGGGTGCGCTCGGCCGCGTCGGTGATGGCCGGGTCGGCGATGTGCGAGCGCACATGGTCCTCCAGCACCTCGGCCATCAGGCCGTTCATCGCGCCGCGCACGGCGGCGATCTGGTGCAGCACCTCGGCGCAGCCCTTCTCGGCCTCCAGCGAGCGCTCCAGGGCCTCCACCTGGCCGCGGATGCGCCGCACCCGCCCCAACAGCTTGGACTTGTCGCGAACGGTGTGGCTCATGGGATCATCGCCTTCATAGAATAGGGGGGTATGGTATCAAAGCCCTCCTTCCCTGCCGCCCGTTGGCCGGCCCTGCGCGGGGGCCTCATCGCCCTGCTGGCCGCCGTGCTCTTCGGCATCAGCACCCCCTTGGTGCAACGCTGGGGCGCCGGCCTGGGCAGCTTCACCACCGCCGGCCTGCTCTACGCCGGTGCGGCGCTGGTGGGGCTGCTGCTGCGCCAGCCGGTGGAGCGCGAGGCCCGGCTGCGCCGTAGCGACCTGCCCCGGCTGACGTGGATGGCCCTGTTCGGCGCGGGCATCGGCCCGGTGGCCCTGGCCTGGGGCCTGCAGCACACCAGCGGCACCAGTGCCTCGCTGATGCTGACGCTGGAAGCGGTCTTCACCGCCCTGCTGGCGCGGTGGTGGTACCACGAGAACCTGGACCGCCGGGTGCGGCTGGCCCTGGGCCTGCTGACGCTGGGCGGCATGGCGCTGGTGCTGGACCGGACCCAGGGTGGCAGCGGCCAATGGGTGGGCCTGCTGGCGGTGCTGCTGGCCACCGCCGCCTGGGGTGTGGACAACACGCTCTCGCGCGCGCTGGCCGAGCGCGACCCCGGCCAGGTGGTGATGCTCAAGGGCCTGCTGGGCGCGCTGGCCACGCTGGGCTTGGCGGCAGCCCTGGGCGAGGGCTGGCCCGCCACCGGCCCCGCCCTGGCCCTGCTGGGCGTGGGTGCCACCGGCTATGGCCTGAGTCTGCGCTTCTACCTGCTGGCCCAGCGGGCGTTCGGCGCCGCCCGCACCGGCTCGGTCTTCGCCTTCGCCCCTTTCGTCGGTGCCGCGCTGGCCTGGACCATGGGGGCACCGTCGGATGGCCCCTGGCTGCCGGTGGGGGCGGCGCTGATGCTGGCCGGCATCCTGCTGCACCTGGCCGAGCGCCACGACCACCGGCACCAGCACGAAGCCCTGGCCCATGAGCACGCCCACACCCATGACGACGGACACCACGACCATCGCCATGACCCGATGCCGCCCGGCCCGCACAGCCATCCCCACCAGCACCAGCCGGTTCAACACACCCACGCGCATGTGCCGGACGAGCACCACCGCCACACCCATTGAGCCCCGGCGACGCAGGCCAATCTGCTAAGCTGCGCCCCACAGGAGATGGCATGCCTCCTCGAACCGCCGCACCATCCGGTGCGTGCTGATGATGCCTACGCAATCTCCCGGGAGGGATGCGTAGCCGCGTCCTTCCTTCTGCTGTGAACGAAAGGACGTGTCCGAATGCTTGCCGTCTTGGCCATCGCCCTGGGCGCCTCGTTGGGTGCCCTGCTGCGCTGGGTGCTGGGCAACCAGCTCAATGCCCTCTTCCCCTTCCTGCCGCCGGGCACACTGGCGGCCAACCTGCTGGGGGGCTACCTGATCGGGCTAGCCGTGGCCTTCTTCGCCACCCACCCCACCCTGCCCCCCGAATGGCGACTGTTCGCGGTCACCGGCTTCCTGGGCGGACTCACCACCTTCTCCACCTTCTCGGCCGAGGTCGTCACCCAGCTGATGGCCGGCCGCCTGGGCTGGTCCCTGATGGCGGTGGCGGTGCATGTGGCCGGCAGCATCACGATGACGCTGCTGGGCATCGGCACCGTCTCCCTGGTGCGCCACCTCCGGCTGGCAGGAGCATGAGCATGCAAGGCTTCCAGATCACCTTCTTCACCGGCGAGGGCCGGCGCCACGGTCACCAGCCCATGGGCGCGTGGCTGATGGAAACCGCCCGGCAGCAGGGCATCCGCGGCGCCACGCTGAGCGTCGGCACGGACGGCATCGGCCGCGACGGCCGCCTGCACTCGGCCCACTTCTTCGAACTGTCCGACCAGCCCATCGAGGTGACGCTGGTGGTGACCGAGGACGAATGGACCCGGCTGGCCCAGGCCCTCACCGCGGCCCAGGCCAATGTCTTCTTCACCAAGACGCCGGTGGAGTTCGGGGTGCTGGGCGGGCCCGACCCGGGTGCCACGCCAGCAGCAGCAGGCTGAGCCCTGCGAAGCCCGCCCCGGCCCAGAAGGTGGCGCCGGGCCCGAAAGCGTCCCACAGGCCACCGGCCACCACGCTGGCCAGCAGCATGGCCAGGCCACTGGCCAGGTTGAACACGCCGTAGGCCGTGCCGCGCAGCGGCGCGGGCGCGGTGTCGGCCACCATGGCGGCCAGCAGGCCCTGGGTCATGCCCATGTGGATGCCCCACAGCGCCACGCCGGCCAGCAGGCCCGGCAGACCGGTGGTCCGCGCCAGCAGCACGTCCGAGACGATCAACACCCCCAGACCGCCGCCCAGCAGCCGGGTGTGGGACATGCGGTCGGCCAGCCAGCCGAAGGGATAGGCACTGGCGGCATAGACCACGTTCATCGCCACCATCACCAGCGGCACCAGGGCCATGGACACCCCCAACGCCTGGGCCCGCAGCACCAGAAAGGCCTCGCTGAAGCGGGCCAGTGTGAACACGCTGCCCAGCACCACCACCCACCAGTAGCCGGCCCCCAACAGGCGCAGGGTGTCGCGGCGGATCGGGTTGGTGCGACGCTCGCCGCTGTGGCTTTCAGGCTCGCGCACACCCAGCGCCAGCACCAGCACGGAGAGGACCGCCGGCACCACCGCCACCCAGAACACGGCGCGGAAGTTGTCGGCCCACAGCAGCATGAAGGCGGTGGCCAGCAGCGGCCCCAGGAAGGCCCCGACGGTGTCCAGCGACTGGCGCAGGCCGAAGGCCGCCCCCCGCACTTCGGGTGGGGCAAGGTCGGCCACCAGGGCGTCGCGCGGGGCCCCGCGGATGCCCTTGCCCACCCGGTCCACCAGGCGGGCCGCCACCACCAGCCCGGCCCCGGAGGCCAGGGCGAAGAAGGGCTTGGAGAAGGCCCCCAGCGCGTAACCCAACAGGGCCAGGCCCTTGCGCTTGCCCAGCCAGTCGCTGAGCACGCCGGAAAAGACCTTCACGATCAGCGCGGTGGATTCCGCCAGGCCCTCGATCAGGCCGATGGCGGTGGCCGAGACGCCCAGCGAGGTGGCCAGGAACATCGGCAGCAGGCTGTGGATCATCTCCGAGGAGATGTCCATGAACATGCTCACCAGGCCCAGGGCCCAGATGGCGGCGGGGATGCGCGCGCGCATGTGCTCAGCCCAGGCGCCAGGCCAGGTAGGCCGCCACCACGCCCAGCGTGACCAGCGTCACCGGCACGCCCAGCGCGGCGTGGCGGCGCCAGTCGATCACCACGCCCCGGCGGCGGGCCGCATCGACCACGATGATGTTGGCAATGCTGCCCACGATGAACAGGTTGCCGGCAAAGGTGCTGACCAGGGCCAGCAGCGGGCCGTCCAGCGGGTGGGTGGCCACCGGCAGCAGCAGCATCACCGCCGGCACGTTGGAGACGATGTTGGACAGCACGAAGGTGGCCAGCGCCATCGGCCCGGGCTGGTCCAGGTGCACGCCGTGCGCGGCGATGTCGGCCACCAGGCGCTGCGGCAGGCCGGTGTGCTGCAAGGCCGCGTTGACGACGAACAGGCCCACGAAGAGCACCAGCAGCTCCCAGTCCACCAGCCCCAGCACCCGGCTGGAGCGCATGCGCCGGCTCATCAGCAGCAGGCCCGCGCCCACCAGGGCCACGACCTCGCGCGGCCAGTCGGTGAACAGGAAGGCCAGCAGCACCCCGGCCGCCACGCCCAGGCCCTTGGCGGTCTGCCAGCGGTCCAGCGGCACGGCCTCGGCTTCTCCGGCCGGGGCGGGGCCGGCGGCGCCGTCGGCCAGCATCCAGCGGCCACGCACGCTCAGCACCACCAGCGCCCAGGTCAGGCCCAGGCCCACGGCCACCGGCAGCAGGGCCTCGGCCATGTAGCCGCCGAAGTGCAGCTGCAGCGTCTGGCCGATCAGCATGTTCTGGGGGTTGCCGATCAGCGTGGCGGCCGAGCCGATGTTGGCCGCACAGGCCAGCGCCAGCGCGAAGGGCACCGGGTCCAGCCGGCGACGCAGGCAGGCCTCCACCAGCACCGGCGCCACCGCCAGACACACCACGTCGTTGCTGAACACCGCCGACAGGCCGCCGGCCACCACCACCAGCGCCGCCAGCAGACCCGGCGGGCCCAGCTTCAGGCCGGCCAGGCGCAGGGTCACCCAGTCGTAGAAGCCACCCAGCTGCATCTGGGCCGAAACCACCATGAAGGCGAACAGCAGCAGCACCGTGGGCAGGTGCACCGCCTGCGCGGCCGCGTCCACCGAAATGGCCTCGGTGCCGATCATGGCGATGGCCCCCAGCAGCGCCACGCCGGTGCGGTCCAGCTGGAGAAAAGGCAGCCCACCCAGGATCATGCCCAGGTAGACCAACACGAAGATGGTCAGTACGACAGTGGTCACCGGACCATTGTCACCCGTGGCCCACAATGTCCCACCGATGGATGTTCAACTTGCACTCACGCTGATCCTGATCCAGCTGGGCCTGTTCGCCCTGTGCTGGCTGCTCGTGGCCCTGCTCATGCCGGGCGAGCGTCGACCCGCCCTGTTGTTCCTGGCCAGCTGTGCCAGCGATGCGGCCACCGCCTGGCTGCAGGTCGGCCAGGACGGCAGCCTGCGCCCCGTGGCCAGCGGCCTGATGACCCTGGGTCTGCTCAGTGCCGGGCTGGTCAGCGCTGGCGCCGAGGCCTTCGTGCGCGGCCACGTTCGACATGCACCGGTCTGGCTCGCCTTGCTGGCCAGTGGAGCGGCGGTGGCCTGGTGGCCTCTGCCCGAAGCCATTTCGGAGGTGGCGCCCCTGGCGGCCTACCAAGGCTGCTTCCTGCTGCTCCTGCTGCTGCCGGTGCTGTGGCTGCAGCGCCCCCTGCGGTGCGAGTTCGGCCGTTTCGGCTGGCTGCCGCTGTTGCCCTTCGGCCTGATGGGCCTGGCGGTGCTGGCCTTCCTGGTGCACCTGGCGCTGGACCCCGCCGATGCGGCGCGCAGCTACGCCGCCCGCAGCGATCACGGCGCCTCCTCACTGATCCCGTTCGCCATCAGCGCCGGTCTGTTCCACATCGGCTGGCTGGCCCTGATGCTGGGCCGTCAGGTGGTGCGCGCCCGCAGCGCTGCCCGCACCGACACCCTGACCGGCGTGCTGCGCCGGGAGGCGTTCGAAGAGGAATTCGCGGCCATGCTCGCGCTGTCGCGGCGGCTGGGCCAACCCGCGACCCTGGTGTTCCTGGACATCGACCACTTCAAGCGGATCAACGACCTGGGCGGACATGCGGCCGGCGACCAGGTGCTGCGCCAGCTCGGCCGGCTGCTGCAGGACACCCTGCGCAGCACCGACCGCTGCGGCCGCTGGGGTGGCGAGGAATTCGTGATTCTGCTGCCGGGCCTGGACCGCACCCAGGCCCGGGCCACGCTGCAGCGCCTGACGCAAGCCATGGCCCGCGCGGCCATCCCGGTGCCGGCCGGCTGTGCCGCGCTGACCATGAGCATCGGCTATGCGGTCTGGGCCCCGGGTTCGGACCTCGACCCCCAGCAGCTGATGGCCCAGGCCGATGCCGCCATGTACGAGGCCAAGCGGCAGGGCCGCAACGCCCTGGTGGGTCCTGACGCAATGCCCCCGGCCCGCGAAGCGGTCACGCCGGGTTGAACCGGCCCGCGCGCAGCGCCAGCAGGGCCGCGCAGCACAGCAGGCCCAGGCCGGCCGTGAACCACAGGGCCTGGCCCTGCAGGCGGTCCAGCACCAGGCCGAAGGCAAAGGGCGCCAGCGCCTGGGTCACCCGGGCCGGCAGCATCAGCCAGCCCTGGCGCGCGCCGTAGCCCGCCGGCCCAAACAGCACCAGGGGCAAAGTGCCCTTGGCGATGGTGAGGATGCCGTTGCCCGCCCCGTGCAGCAGCGCAAAGAGCGGCGCGGCCACCGGCCCAGCCAGCAGCAGGGTGGCGGCCCCCAGCGGATGCGCCAGGGCGGCCAGGCGCGCCGGCCACAGCGGGTGCACCCGACGCGGCAGGCTGTACTCCAGCAGCCGCCCGGCCACCTGGGCCGGCCCCACCAGCGCCCCCACCGCCACCGATGCCGCCACGCTGGCCCCGGCCGCCTGCAGCATGGTCGGCAGGTGGGCCGCCATCGCGGTGCTGATGAACCAGGTGATGGCGAAGACCACGGCCAGCAGGAAAGAGGTCCAGGCGGGCGATGGCGCGGGCGCCCGCGGCAACGCCCCGGTCACCCCGGTCGCTTCGGCCACCGGGTCCTGCGACGCCAATTCGGCACCCTCCACGGAGGCGGCCGAGCGCGGCAGGCCCGCATGCAGCGGCAGGCCCAGGGCCCCATGCAGCAGCGCCCAGGCCGCGCAGGCCCCGCGCCAGCCGACGTGGTGTTCCAACCAGGCCGTCAGCGGCCAGCCCACCGTGCTGGCCAGCCCCCCCATCAGCGTGATGCCGGTGATGGCGTGGCGCGCCCCCTGGCCATACAGACGCACCACGGTGGCGAAGGCCGCCTCGTACAGGCCCGCGCCCATGGCCACGCCCACCAGGGCCCAGGCCAGCAGCAGGCTGGTCAGCCCCTGGGCCTGGGACATCCCCAGCAGCCCCAGCGCGAACAGCCCGCTGGTGCCCATCAACACCGGCCGGCCGCCGTGGCGGTCGATCAGGCCACCCGCCAGCGGGCCGGCCCAGGCCGACACCACCAGCGCCAGCGAAAAAGCGGCGAACACCCAGGCCGTGGGCAGGCCCAGCTCGCGCGCCATCGGCACCGCCAGCAGCGCGGGCAGGTAGTAGGACGAGGCCCAGCCCAGGGTCTGGGCCAGGCCCAGGCGGATCACGACGGAGCGTTGGGAGGTGGTGGCCATGGGGAATGCGGTGCGCCGGGCCATTGTCACCAGGCGTCACCCCGATGGCGGCGACGCAACGCAAGCCCCTGTTTCGCTATGCTGCGCGGAATTCTTTTCCAACGCCGAAGCCCGCCGTGAAACTCGATGCCCTGGACGTCAAGATCCTGGACCTGCTGCAGAACGATGCCGAACTGAGCGTGGGCGAGATCGCCAGCCGGGTGGGCCTGTCCTCCACGCCCTGCTGGCGACGCATCCAGCGCCTGAAGGACGAGAAGGTCATCACCCGCCAGGTGGCCCTGCTGGACCCGCACAAGGTGCAGGTGGGCGTCACCGTCTTCGTGTCGGTGCGCACCAGCACCCACACCCAGGAATGGTTCGAGCGCTTTCGGGCCACGGTGCAGGCCATTCCCGAGGTGATGGAGTTCTACCGTATGAGCGGCGATGTGGACTACCTGCTGCGCGTGGTCGTGCCCGACATCGCGGCCTACGACAAGGTCTACAAGCGCCTGACCGACGGCACCCAGCTGCACGACGTCAGCTCCAGCTTCGCCATGGAGGAGCTCAAGCTCACCACGGCCCTGCCGCTGGGTTATGTATGAAGGGCACCGACTGATCGGTCAAAGCAGTTGCCCGCGCCCTCACTGCGATGTAGTGGCCAGTGCATTCCAGGCCGCGAGGGAGTCCATGTAGTCGCGCCAATGGATGATCTTGCGGTCGACCAAGTGGATGATCGAGCAGAACCGGTTGTCGTACCGGTTGCCGGTGGACAGGATGGTTCCATGGACGGCGTACTCGATGATGAGGGTCTTGCCGCCATCCGCGAGGTGCCTGACCAGTTGATCGGCACGGTGGATCACGATGTGCTCGCCGTAGCCTTCGAAGCTCGCCATCAAGGCGGCCCGCCCCTGGATCATGGGTGGCCATCCCGGAAACTTGTACAGGACCTCATAACGAATGTCCGGGGCAGTGCAATCAAAGAAATGCGGCCCATCGACGAGGTCGCCGAGTGCGTCTCGCACCAGATCGAAGTATGGTTTGACGGGCGCAAATGCGGTGTAGGACAGATGGGACATGGCGGCTCCTTGTCTGCTGCGGGGGCGTGATGCTCAGCGCCAGACAGTTGCAGTCTCGGCGGCAAAGTCGGCGAAGCGGATGGGCGAGCGGCTCGTCACCTGTTGCACATCGTCGTTGGGCCGGGCGCCCCGCCCCGCAGCAACGGTCTCCGTCAGCATGCGCAGGACCTCACCGTACTCCGCAGGGACACCGGCCTGGACCATAGCGGTGATCCACGCTTCCCGGTCCATGTCGCGGTAGGTGATCCTCCGACCCGCCGCCACCGACAGCTGGCGAGCGGCCTCCTCGAAGGTCAGTGCCTCCGGCCCCGTCGGCGCATAGGCACGGCCGGTGTGTCGCTCGGGATGGGCCAGGGTCTCGGCAGCCACGGCAGCGATGTCGTCGACACTGACAAAGGCCTCGGCGCCAGCGCCACAGGGGACCACGATCTCGCCCTGGACCGGCTTGAGGAAGGTCTCGCTGAAGTTCTGCATGAACCAGGCTGGACGCAGGATGGCGTGGGTCAGCGAAGTGCGCGAAGCCAGATCCAGTTCGACGGCGCGCAGTGCGACTTCTCTGGGCGCATGCTCCATACCGTAGGCACTCAGGCAGGTCACATGACGCACCCCGGCACGTTCGGCCTCGTCCAGGAACTGGGAGACCACTCCGGCAAAGTCGGTACGCAGCACCGGGGACACCAGGTAGGCGCCCTGGACGCCATTCAGCGCTCTCGCAAAGGTCGCCGTGTCGTTCCAGTCAAATTGCACATCGGCGCGACTGCGCGCAGCCGTGCGGACGGACAGCCCACGCTGTGCGAGCTGCCGGGCCACGCGAGCCCCCGTCTTGCCGGTGGCGCCGAGAACGAGCGTGGTGCTGGTGGGGGGATGAGGATGGCGAAGGGATTCGGACATGGTGCGGCTCCTGGTGGAAATCGTTGATGAAGCCACTTTATGATCCATTGTCGAGTCATTGAAGCAATAAAAACATCAATTTTTTGCGTGATACGATCATCCCATGGACATCTTGCAGGAGCATCTCGTCAGGGCCAGAGCCTCGGGTGGCGTCTTTGCGCGATCGGTGGCCGTGGCCCCCTGGGGGCTGAGTCTGCCGGGCTCGATACAGCTGGCCGTGCATGCCGTGATCCAGGGACAGGCCTGGATCTGGGCCGACGGTGGCCAGGCACAGGCGCTCGAACTGAGGCCGGGAGATCTCGCGCTGGTGCGAGGCGGGCCGGATCACTTCATCGCACATGCGCCCGGCGCGAACTGCGTGTCACCCGAGGAATTCAGGGTGCGACATCCACAAGACGACGCGGAGCATGATCCCCGTGCCGCGGTGTTCCTCTGTGGCGCTTATCGCTTTGCCGGGGACATCGGCGCGGGCCTGGTGGCTTCTCTGCCCCCCGTCCTGTCCATTCCTGCGCGTCTGGATGATCCGATCCACGGAGTCGTTGGGCTCCTGTCGCGGGAGCTTTCGCACGCTGAGCCAGGGCGGCAGACGGTGCTCGATCGTTTGTTGGACGTGCTGGTGGTCATGGGCATTCGCACCGGGCTGGCCATCAGCTCAAACGCGCCAGCCTGGTTCCGGGGTGCATCCGACCCGCGTCTCGCGCGCGCCCTGCAGGCCATGCACGGCGACACAAGTCGGCCATGGACGGTGGACCAACTGGCCGGGATGAGCCATATGTCCCGCGCCACCTTTACCCGCGTGTTCCAGGATGTGCTGGGCAACGCCCCCATACGCTACCTCACGGAGTGGCGCATGACCGTGGCGCGTGATCTGCTGCGGACACAAGATCTGTCTCTGGACGAAGTGGCTGAACGTGTCGGGTACACCTCGCTATACGCATTCACAACAGCATTCAGGCGGCACCACGGACAGCCCCCCGGACGGTGGCGTCTGGGTCAGAGGGAGCTCGCTGGTGCAACGGTCATGCACTAAAGAGCGGCACCCCACCATTGCGCGCTGGGCCATCCTCCGATAGCACCGTACAAGCGGCTGCACCTCCAAATTCGGGCGGATTCAGGGCACCTCGACCTTCGTTGTCGGGGATGACCCGTACCCCTTGGCCACCCTCAGCAGGAACGGCCACGTCTCGGGTGGAATTCATCCGGAGCCAGGCCTCTCTGAAGATTGCGGGCACCCCTGGGCTTTGGCAGACTCCGGGCACACCGGCTCCGCCACGGCGGCGCACCCTCGGCCCGATGGACCCGACCCGGTCCTGTCAAACCAGCCCCCTGCACCACTGGAGGCCCTCTGGAACACGCCAAGCTGCCCCGACCCTGCCCTGCACTCCCGCTATTGCTGTTGCTGCTGCCCGGCTGCAGCAGCGCCCCCACGGTCAGCATTGCCGGCGCCTACTTTCCGGCCTGGTTGATGTGCGCGTTGCTGGGGATCGCCGCCGCGGCGGTGTCACGCGGCCTGATGGTCGCCACCGGCCTGGCGCAGCGCCTGCCATTCCAGTTGGCCGTCAACTTGGCCATCGGAACGCTCTTTGGGTTGGGCCTGTGGATGGCCTGGCGGGGGTGGTGACCATGGAGGCCCGGGGTCTGAGCAAGCATTCACCACGGAGCGTCGTGATCGCGCTCGCCATCGTCGCACTGGCCGTGCTGGCCTGGCTGGGGGTGTCGCATCTGAACCGCCTGAGCACCGACGACGCCACGATCGACGCCGAGGTGGTCCATGTCGCAGCCACCGTGGGCGGGCGCATCGTGGCCTTGCCCGTGCGAGAGAACCAGGCCGTGCACAAGGGCGATTTGCTCTTTCGCATCGACCCGGTCCCCTACCAGAACGCCGTGGCCGTGGCCCAGGCCAATGTCGATCTGGCCCTGGCCGCACGCGACAGCCAGCGCCGTCTGGTCGCGACGCAACAGTCGGGCGCCCGCCAGGCCCAGGCGCAAACACGCCGAGCCGAGACCAATCTGGCCCTGGCCACGCGCACCGAACAGCGCCTGGCACCTCTGAGCGCCAAGGGCTATGTGCCTGAGCAGCAACTGGACCAGGCCCAGGTGGCGGCGCGGGATGCCAGCACCTCACTGCGACAGGCCCGCGAGCAGGAACAGGCCGCGCACCAGTCCGTGGGCAGCGACGCCGGCACCGAAGCGGGTGTGCGGGCCGCCACCGCGGCGCTGGAGAACGCGCGGCGGGCGCTGCAGGACACCGAGGTGCGGGCCAGCCAGGATGGCCGCGTGACAGGCCTGAACATCTCGGTCGGCGAGATCGTGGCACCGGCGCAGGCGCTGTTCACGCTGATCAACACCGAAGAGTGGGTGGCGTCCGCCAACTTTCGGGAAACCGAGCTGCAGCAGATCCGGCCGGGCAGTTGCGCCACCGTCTATTCCATGGTCGACCGAACGACCCCCCTCAAGGGCCAGGTGGAGAGCCTGGGCTTTGGGGTGCTGTCCACGGACCGTGTGAACCTGCCTCGCTCGGTGCCCTACGTGCAGCCTTCGGTGAACTGGGTTCGTGTGGCCCAGCGCTTCCCGGTGCGCATCCGTCTGGAGCACCCTCCAGAGGCGCTGGCCCGGCTGGGGGCCAGCGCCGTGGTGGAGATCGGTGGCGGGGCCGCGTGTCCATGATGGATCTCCCGGCACTGCGTGAAGACCTGCTCGCCCCCACCCCGGGCAGAGCGGCGCAGGCCCTGCGGATGGGGCTGATCTGCACGCTGACCCTGCTGATCGCCGAGACCTACGGCACGCCTGACATCGCCGTGACGACCTATGTCGTGTTTTTCATGAACCAGCCCGACCGCATGGGCAGTCTGGTCCAGTCGCTGGCGATCACGGTGCTGATCACCCTGGTGCTGGCCTGTCTGTTCCTGCTGGCCCCGGCCATGATCGCCAGCCCGCCCTGGCGGATCGCTGCCATGGCGGGGCTGTCCTTCGGGCTGATGTTCCTGAACTCGGCCAGCAAACTCCAAGGCGTGGCCGCCACGGTGGCGCTGGTGGTGGTGTATTGCCTGGCCCTGCTGGGCAGCAGCCCATCGGGAGAACTCGCCACGCGGGCGCTGCTGTACGCCTGGCTCTTTGCGGGCATTCCTGCCGCAGCATCCACCGTCGTGAACCTGCTGCTCGCGCCCGCCCCATGGCGGCTGACACAGCAGGCCCTGGCCGGGCGACTCCAGGTGGCGGCGCAAGCCCTGGCCGATCCCGCTGGACCGGCGGCACACGCCTTGCGCACGCACGGTGTGCAGGACGATGCCGTGGTCCAGAAGGCCTTGCGGATGACCCGGCTGGAGCGCACCCTCCGCCCCCAGCACCTGGATGCGCTGCAGGCACTCTCCGACCGCGTCCTGGCGCTTCAAGCCGCCGTGCAGCTGATGGTGGATGCACCCAACACCCTGCCACCGCCGGACGCACGTGAGGCCATGGCTCACACCTTGAGCGAAATGGCTGCCATCCTCACACGGGCCGGCTACCCCGCCTGCATTGAGGCCATAGACGGGGTGGAACAGGCCACGCCGGCCGCTCGCCAGCCCTGGCTGCTGTTCAACGCGGCACTTGCCGGCTGTGGCGAGCCGCGTGCCGAAGCAGCCCCGGCACAGCCGGCCACCGGCTTCTTCCTGCCCGATGCGTTCCACCACCCGCGCCACATTCGCCACGCGCTCAAGGTCACGGGTGCCGCCCTGCTGTGCTACCTGTTCTACACAGCCACCAGCTGGCCGGGCATCCACACCGCCCTCATCACCTGCTTCATCGTGTCGCTGGGCACGGCGGCGGACAGCATCGAGAAGCTCCAACTGCGCCTGACGGGCTGCGTGGCCGGTGCAGCCTGTGGGATCGGCGCGCTCCTGCTGGTGATCCCGCAGCTCACCGACATCGGCGGGCTCTGCCTGCTGGTCTTTGCCGGCGCGTCGGTGGGCGCCTGGGTGGCCGCAGGGACCCCGCGCGTGGCCTACGCCGGGCTGCAGTTCGCCTTCGCGTTCTTCCTCTGCGTGATCCAGGGCAGCGGCCCCGGCTTCGATCTGGTGGTCGCCCGGGACCGCATCATCGGCATCCTGCTGGGCAACCTGGTCTCCTACCTGGTCATGACGCGGCTGTGGCCGGTGAGTGTGAGCCAGCGCATCGATGAAGCCCTGGACGCTGCACAGGGTGTTCTGGCCACGCTGCAACAGACCCAGCCCGCCTGGTGGCGCTGGCGCCAGTTCGCTGGCGCCCAGGGACGGCTCGACAATGCTGCCGTCGATCTGCAACTGGCCCTGCTGGAGCCGCCCGCCATCCGGCCGACCGACGCCTGGCTGGCAGAGCGACGCGCCCGGCTGCAGCAGGCCCGGCCGCTGGGCGCCCGGCTGGTCGCGGCAGCAGAGGACCCGGACCTTCCTCCTGAGCCTGCCCCTGCGGCTCTCCCCTCACACCCTGGACACCCAGACCTTGGTCATGCGTAAGCGCTGCCTGCCGATTGCTTTGAGCTTGGCCACCAGCCTGTTCGCCAGCCTGAACACGGCCATGGCCGCGCCCCAAACCACCCCCGCCTGGCCGGCGGACCACGAATACACCCTGCCCGAGCTGGTGGACCTGGCCCTGCAGGAGAACCCAGGCACGCGCATGGCCCAGGCGGGCACGCGCAACGCGGCCCTGGGTCAGGACATGGCCGCAGCCAGCTACCTGCCCCGGCTGAACGCCACCATAGCGGCCGGGCGCCAGTCTTTCACCAACAGCCAGCAGGCTGCCGGCCTGGACGCCCATGGCGGCGGGTCGGTCACAGGCACGCTCTCGGCACTCTCGCTCCATTGGCTGCTGTACGACTTTGGGCAGCGCGACGCCGTGGTGGCCTCCAGCCAAGCTTTGAGCACTGCCGCCCAATGGGGAGAAACGGGCGAGCGCTTGGCGATCACCCACGAGGTCTGCCTGGCCTTTTACGCCTTCCAGGCTGCGCAGGAGCGGCTGCGCACGGCCCAACAGGCCCTGGACAACGCGCAGGAAATCCAGCTGGCAGCACAGGCGCGCCGACAGGGCGGCGTGGGCACCGTGCTGGAGCTGGCACAGGCCCAGCAGGCCACAGCCCAGGCCCGTCTGGCCCGGGTGCGTGCCCAGGGTGCGCTGCAGGACGCCGAGGCGGCCCTGACGAACGCCATCGGCCTGCCGCCGGCCCATGGCCCGCGCATCGCATCGCTGTCACCCCAACCCTTGGGCCCGGACACCCTGCCCACCGTCGATGCGCTGATCGACGAAGCCCTGTCGCGACGGGCCGACGTGGCCGCCGCCCATGCGACCCTGCAGGCCAGCCAACATGCGGTGGAAGCCGCCGAGGCCGACTACCGCCCCAAGGTGTTCCTGTCAGCCACCGGCGCCTACGCCAGCGGCGACCTGGGGGTCAGCGCCATTCCTGGCATTGGCCAGCAGTTGCCCACCCTCAACGTCCAGGGGCAGCGCTGGAGTTCCACCGTGTTGCTGGGGCTGTCCATCCCGCTGTACGACGGGCAGGTGCGCGACAACGCCCTGCAGCAGGCCCGCAACAATGCGGACCGCGCCGAAGCCGGCTGGCAGCGCAGCCGCCTGGAGGCCGCCCGCCAGGTGGTCACCGCACGCAACGCCCTGGCCACGTCGCTGGCGGCCTGCGACGCCGCGCAGACACTGCTCAGCACCTCGCAAACCTTCTATGACGCCTCGCTGGACGCCTACCGGCACGGCGTGGGCAGCCTCACAGCCACGGTGGCAGCGCAGACACAGCTGGCCGAGGCCCGTCTTGCGGTGGCCGAGGCCTACTACGGCGCCCGCTCGGCGGCGGCCAATCTGGCCTTTGCCACGGGACAGTGACGAGCCTCGGCGGCCCCTCAGCCCAGCAACCGCCAGGCCCCGCCCAGCAGGCCGGCGCCCAGCACCACCGGGATCACGCCGACCTTGAAGCGGAACAGGGCCAGCGCGGCGGCCAGGCCGATCAACGCCGCCACCCACTCGAAGCCGCCGGCCCAGCCCCGCGGCCAGAGCACGTGGTACGCGAAGAACACGGCCAGGTTGACGATGACCCCCACCACCGCGGCGGTGATGGCCGTCAGCGGCGCGGTGAACTGGAGCTTGCCGTGGGTGGATTCGATGAAGGGCGCGCCCAGAAAGATGAAGAAGAAGGACGGCAGGAAGGTGAAGAAGGTCACCACCGCTGCGGCCGCCACGCCGGCCCAGGGCAGCGCCTGCGGACCGAAGAGGGCCTGGCCCCAGCCGCCGACGAAACCGACGTAGGACACCACCATGATCAGCGGCCCCGGCGTGGTCTCGCCCAGCGCCAGGCCGTCGATCATCTGGCCCGGCGTCAGCCAGTGGAAATGGTCCGCCGCGCCCTGGTAGACATAGGGCAGCACCGCGTAAGCGCCGCCGAAGGTCAGCAGCGCGGCCTTGGTGAAGAACCAGGCCATCTGGGTCAGCACGCCATCCCAGCCGCAGGCCCACACCAGCGCCCCCAGGGCCAGCGCCCACAGGCCCCCGCAGGCCGCCACCACGCGCCAGAAACGGGGCCAGGAGAAGCGCGCATGGGCCGGCGTGGGCGTGTCGTCGTCGATCACCGCCGGCCCCTGCGAAGCCCGCTGCGCACCGTGGCCGCCGCCCACCGTGAACTGGGCCGGCGCCAGCCGCCCGCCGAAGTAGCCCACCACCCCCGCCAGGCCCACGATGAGCGGAAACGGCAGGCCCAGCGCGAAGATGGCCAGAAAGGCCGCCGCCGCCAGGCCCCAGAGCCAGCGGTTCTTGAGCGTGCGCGAGCCGATGCGCACCGCGGCCGACACGACGATGGCGGTGACCGCCGGCTTGATGCCGTAGAGCACCCCGGCCACAGCCGGCACTTGGCCCCAGGCCATGTAGACCCAGGACAGCGCGATCAGGATCAGCAGCGAGGGCAGCACAAACAACCCGCCCGCGATCAGCCCACCCCAGCCGCGGTGCATCAGCCAGCCGATGTAGGTGGCCAACTGCTGGGCCTCGGGCCCCGGCAGCACCATGCAGTAGTTCAGCGCATGCAGAAAGCGTTGCTCGGAGATCCAGCGCCGGCGCTCGACCAGGTCCTCGTGCATCAGCGCGATCTGCCCGGCCGGCCCGCCAAAGCTCAGGAAGCCCAGCCGCAGCCAGTAGACGAAGGCCTGCCCGAGGGTGGGCGCGGGCGGGGCCGAGGGTGCCTCGGCCGAAGAGGAGGGTGCCGTGCTCATGGTCGGCTCCTGGAAGCAGGGGCTGCGGCCAGGCCGGCCAGCAGGGCATCGAAAATCGGCAGCGCGGCCTGCAGCAGCGCGTCGTCGTCGGGATGGGTGGCCTGCAGGCCGCGCAGCAGCAGTTCGATGCCGGCGGCCTCGTCCTGCGGTACGCCCCCGACGTCCAGCCCATGCACCAGCGCCGCCAGTGCCGCCAGGCCGGGTTGGTCCATCAGGCCGAAGGACTCGGCCACCACCTCGAAGCTCACGCGCTCGCCCACATGGGTGAAGCGCGCGCCGTCGTAGTCGAAGCCCAGCGCGCCGCGGGGCGTGCGCAGCGGCGGCTTGAGCCAGACAAAGCGGGGCTGGCGGTCCACATGCCGCGTGATCAGCCAGGCCGTGGCCAGACGGTCCACCCAGGGGCGCGCCCGGGTGGCCCAGGTGCGTCCCTGGAAGTCGGCCACCGACAGGCGGGCCAGCGGGGCCTCGGCCGGGGCCGGCTCGCCGGGCGACCAGCGCCGCTCCAGCTCGGTCCGCAAAGCCTGCAGGGCGGCTTCGGCCTGCTTGGCCGCCGCACCGGGGAAGAAATCCGCCGCCTGCAGCGCCTGCAGCTGCTGGGCCAGCTGGCGCAAGGTCTTGCGGCCCGCCACCTCGTCTGCCCCCCCGCCCCCGGCAGCGCCCCGCGCGCCCAGGGCCTTGCGGGCGGCTTTCAGGGTCTGCAGGAACTCGGCATAAGCCTGGCTGCGGTCGAACAGCGCCAGGAAGGTGGCCTCCTGGGCCGCGTCACGCGCCGGGGCCTGCAGCAGATGGGCGCTGGCACCGGCGTCACGGATCGTGGCTTCCAAGGCCGGGAAGGCCGCGGCGGTGCCAGCCTGGGCCGGCAGGATGTAGACGCCCTCCCGCAGCGTGGCGCAGTGCGTGGCCTTCAGCGCACGCCACACCTTGACCCGCAGCGCGCTGGGCGAGGTGGGCAGGGTGGCGGTGAGGATCAGCCAGGAGTTCATGAAGCAATTATCACGACATGTGATGAATGTTCAAAGATGGTCCGCAACCCCCTTCCCTTCCGTGGGCGAAAGCACCCCGGGTCACCGTCCTGCGGGCGCTGGGTTATGTTCCAACCCCTCTGCCCCTTGCACTGCCCCATGCCCCTGAACGCCATCGCCCACCGCTTTCCCATCCAGCCCATCGCCCCGAGCGAGGCCTCGCTGCCGGCCCCGGTGGCGGCGGCCCTGCCACCGGACGGCGTGATCGTCTTCGCCTGCGAAGACGCCCACTCGGACACCGCTGCGTTTTCGGAACGCTACGGCTTCGGCCTGGACGATTGCGCCAACACCCTGATCGTCAAGTACCCGCAGAACGGCGAGGACCGCTTCGCCGCCCTGGTCTCGCTGGGCTCGCGCCGGCTGGACCTGAACGGCGCCGTGCGCCTGACCCTGGGCACCCGCAAGGTGTCCATGGCCCGGCGCGAAGTGGCCACCGAACTGACCGGGATGGCCTTCGGCGGCATCACGGCCCTGGGCCTGCCTGCGGGCCTGCGCATCCTGGTGGATGCGGCGGTGATGGCGCGCGACTTCATCGTGATGGGCGCGGGCGTGCGGGAGACCAAGCTGCTGCTGGCGCCGGCCGTGCTGCAGCGGCTGCCCGGCGTGGAGGTGGCCGAGCTGACGCTGCCGGTCGCCGAAGCCGGCTGATCCATTGCCATACGCCAAACAGATAGACACCACCGCCCTCATCGATTGGACGAATGGCGACGCCAGGGGCATGCTCTCGCCCATGCCGTCCCTGCCCCTGACGCGCCGCGCCGATGCGGCCGTCCCGGTGTCTGCCGACACCCCCGTGCCTTTTGCCCGCATCAGCTTCGCGCTGTTCCTGGCCGGCTTCTCCACCTTCTCGCTGCTGTACTGCGTGCAGCCGCTGCTGCCCGAGTTTGCGCGCGACTTCGGGCTGAGCCCGGCGCAAAGCTCGCTGGCCCTGTCGCTGGCCACCGGGGCGCTGGCCCTGGCCATCTTCACGATGGGGGCGCTGTCACAAGCCCTGCCGCGGCGCGGGCTGATGGCCACCTCCATGGTGCTGGCCGCACTGCTGAACCTGGCGGCCGCCCTGGCGCCGGGCTGGCCGCTGCTGCTGGCCTGCCGGCTGCTCGAAGGCCTGGTGCTGGGCGGCGTGCCCGCCGTGGCCATGGCCTACCTGGCCGAGGAGATGGAGCCCCGCCGCCTGGGCAGCGCCATGGGCCTGTACGTGGGCGGCACGGCCTTTGGCGGCATGATGGGCCGGGTGGGCATGGGCATGCTGGTGGAATGGGGCTCCTGGCGCAGCGCCCTGGCCACGCTGGCGCTGATCGACCTGGTCGCAGCCATCGGCTTCTTCTGGCTGCTGCCGACCTCGCGGCGCTTCGTCCCGCAGCGCGGCTTCGACTGGCGCCACCATGCCCAGGCCTGGCGTCGGCAGTTGGCCCAGCCCGCCCTGCTGCGCCTGTTCGGCATCGGCTTCGTGCTCACCAGCGTCTTCGTCGCCCTGTTCAACTACCTGGGCTTCCGGCTGGCCGCTGCGCCGTACCATTTCAGCCCCACGCAGATCAGCCTCGTGTTCCTCAGCTACACCCTCGGCATCTTCTCCTCCGGCTCCTCCGGCGCGCTCAGCCAGCGCCTGGGCCGGCGCGGCGCCCTGGCCACCGGCCTGGGGCTGATGGGCCTGGGCGTGCTGGTCACGCTGGGCAGCTCGCTGGCGGCCATCGCCACCGGCGTCGGCCTGGTCACCATCGGCTTCTTCATCGCCCATGCGGTGGCCAGCGCCTGGGTGGGCCAGCTGGCCGGCGCGCACAAGGGCCACGCGGCCTCGCTGTACCTGCTGTTCTATTACCTGGGCTCCAGCAGCATCGGCGCGGTGGGCGGCTGGTTCTGGCTGCACGGCGGCTGGCCGGCCGAGGTGGCGCTGACCGCCATCCTGGCCGTCCTCGGCCTGGGCCTGGCCTGGGCCCAGGGCCGCCCGAACCAGGACGCCCGCCATGGCTGAGCGCACGCCCCTGCTGCTGCTGCCCGGCCTGCTGTGTGACGCCGGGCTCTGGGCCCCCCAGGCCGAAGCCCTGGCCGATGTGGCCGAGGTGCAGGTGGCCGACCTCACCCAGGACGAGCGGGTGGAGGCCATGGCCGCGCGGGTGCTGGCCCAGGCGCCGGCGCGCTTCGCGCTGGCCGGCCTGTCCATGGGTGGCTACGTGGCCTTCGAGATCCTGCGCCAGGCACCCGAGCGGGTGAGCCACCTGGCCCTGCTGGACACCACCGCCGCACCCGACAGCCCCGAGCGCGCGCTGCAGCGCCGCCGCAGCCTGGCCATCCTGAAGCGCGGCCGCTTCCTGGGCGTCACCCGGCAGCTGCTGCCCACCCTGGTCCACCCCCGCCATGTGCACGGCCCGGTGGGGCAGGCGGTGCAGGCCATGGCCCAGCGTGTCGGCCCCGAAGCCTACCGGCGCCAGCAGACCGCCATCCTGCACCGGCCCGATTCCCGCCCGCTGCTGCCCACGCTCACCCAACCCACGCTGGTGCTGGGCGGTGCGGACGACACCCTGACGCCCCCGGCCGTGGTGCGGGCCCTGGCCGCGCAGATCCCGCAGTCCCAGCTGCACACGTTGCCGGACTGCGGCCACCTGCCCACGCTGGAGCAGCCCGACGCCACCTCGGCCCTGATGCGCCGCTGGCTGCAGAGCTGAGCACCCCAGCACAGGCCCACCTCGGGCCCTTGTCCAGCGGGTTTGCCCGATCGGGGTCGAAGGCGTCCTCAGAGAGGGTCATGACGCGTGAGTGACCCCCTCTTCAGGTGACGCCTCATCCGGTCGTTTCAGCCCCACACTGGGCGCTGCAGTCTCGTGGCCGCCCGATGAACCTGAACCAGGCCGGGCGGTTTCCATCACCGATGGTGCACGCACAGGACCCGCATGGCCCACCTCAACCTGAACATCCACCCCGGCGACAGCACCGAAGAGGTGTGCGCCAAGATGATCCGTCACTTTTCAACGGCGGCCGGCGACGTGCCGACCGACCCGGTGCTCGCCGCCGGCCACCGCGCCGCGCATGCCTGGCGCGCCCTGATGAGCACGGTCAACCCCGACCCGGAGAAGGTGGACGCCCTCATGCGCTACGTGGCACCCCACCGGGCCCACAGCGGCATGGCCTGGCAGCTCCTCTACTTGGCCGTGTGCAGCTGGCGGCTCACGCTTCGGGCGCCAGCCATGGCCACAACGCCCAGCGACGAAGTCTGCGCCTGACCCGGCGAGGGGCCATTCCAGGCCCGCGGGGCCGAGCATGAGCGTGCGGGGTACAGTGGGTGCAACCCTGCCCCACCATGATCCGTCGCGCCCTGTCCTTCGACGCGCTGAGCCAGCGCCATGGCCCCCGCTACAAATGGCTGCTGCTGATCACCGTGGCCACCGGCACCATCGCCGGTGTGCTGGCCACCTCAGCCTTCAACGTCGCCGTCACCGCACTGAGCCAGCAGTTCGGCCTGGGCCATGACCAGGTGCAGTGGGCCGTGACCGGCTTCATGGCGGCCATGACCCTGTCGATGCTGCCCACCTCCTGGCTGTTGGACCGCATCGGCTTTCGGCGGCTGTTCCTGGCGGCCGTGGCAGTGCTGACGGTGGCCAGCGTGGCCGGCAGCCTGGCCCACAGTTTTGGCGAGGTGGTGCTGGCGCGGGTGCTGCAAGGGGCCGCGGCGGGCATCCTGCAACCCCTGGGCACGCTGGTGGTGCTGCGCCTGTTCCCGCCGCACATGCAGGGCCGCGCCTCGGGCCTGCTCACGCTGGGGCTGGTCATCACCCCCGCAGTGGCGCCGGCCTTCGGTGGCGTGCTGGTGGACCATTTCGGCTGGGCCGCCATCTTCCTGCTCAACACGCCCTTCTGCCTGGCGGCCCTGGCCCTGGGCGCCTGGCTGCTGCCCGCCCCCAGCCCGGGGCAGAAGCACCCCTTCGACTGGACCGGTGCCCTGCTGCTGTCGCTGGCCACGCTGGCCGTGGTCGACGGCGTGACCAGCCTGCACCGCAGCGGCGTCCTCTCAACCTGGACGGCCGCCCACGCGGCCCTCACCCTGCTGACCCTGGCGGCCTTCGTGCGCCACGCCCGGCGCAGCCCGGCCCCGCTGATCCAGCTGGGCTTGTTCGGCAGCCGGACCTTCACGATGGGCAGCGTGGTGTCCTTCACCTACGGCTTCGGGCTCTACGGCTCCACCTACCTGATCCCGGTCTTCCTGCAGAGCGCCCTGGGCTACTCGGCCACGGCGGCGGGCAATGCGCTCATTCCCGGGGGCATCGCACTGGTCCTGTCCACCCCGCTGGCCGGCCGTCTGACCGACCAGTACCCGCCCAAGGCGGTGGCCATCGCCGGCCTGCTGCTGTTCGGTGGCTCCTTCTTCGCCTTCTACGTGCTGGGCCAGCACATCGGCTACGCCGCGCTGATCGCGGCCACCGTGGTCGGCCGCATCGGCCTGGGGCTGATCCTGCCGGCGCTGAACCTGGCCACGCTGCGCCACCTGGCGCCGCACCAGCTGGCCCAGTCCTCCGTCATCGTCACCTATGCGCGTCAGCTCGGCGGGGTGTTCGGCATTGCCATGACGGCGGTGTTCGTCGAGTGGCGCGAAGGCGCCTATTCGGGCCAGGCCGGCGGCATCTTCACCGCCTATGGCCAGGGCTTCTTCCTGCTGGGCGCGGTGGTGCTGGCGGCCATGCTCGCGGCCCTGCTGATGCGGGGCCAACCCCCGGTGGCCCCGCCGGTCGCACCGCCGCAGGCCTGAGGCGCCTCAGCCGCCCGCCGGCCCCACCATCACCCAGTCGCGCTGGCGGTCGGACCCCACATCGAAGGTGGTGTGACCCACCGCCTCGAAGCCGCACTTGCGGTAGAAGGCAATGGCCCGGGCGTTGCGTTCCCAGACGCTGAGCCACAGGTGGCCCGCGTCGGCCTGGGCCGCCTCCTGGCGGATGGCCGTCATCAGCCGGCCGGCCAGGCCCATGCCCTGCTGCTCGCGCACCACGTAGAAGCGGTGCAGGGCCACGGGCCGGTCCTGCGTCACCGCCGCAGGCAGCTCGCCGCCCCAGGCCAGTTGCGCAAAACCCACCAGGCGGTCGCCCTCCTCGGCCAGCCAGGTGCGCAGCGCCGGGTCCGCCAGCTCGGCCTGCTGCTGCGCCGGGTGGAAGTGGGCGGTGACGTAGGCCCACAGGTCCTCGGGCCGGTTGTCGGCCGCATAGGTGTCGTGAAAGCAGCGCGCCGCCAGCGCTGAAAGCGCCGTGGCATCCGCCGCCACCGCCGGCCGCAGCCGCACCGGCTGTGCCGCGCGCGGTGCGGGCGGCGGCAGGTCCAACGGGCAGCCCATGTGGACCTTGCCCAGACAGGCCCGGTCGGTGCAGATGGCCTCGGGCTCCAGCCCGAAGACGCGAAAACCGCAGGCCTCGTACAAGCGCTGGGCGCGGGCATTGCCTTCGGTCACCGTCAGCGTCACCCAGCGCACGCCGGGGTGGGCCACGGCCTCGGCCAGGGCCGCCTGCATCAGCGCGCGGGCCATGCCCTGGCCCTGCTGGGCCGGTTGCACGTACATGCCCACCAGATGGGCCCGGTGGCGCGTCTTGGCCCGGCTGGAAAACTCCAGCGCCACGCTGCCCACCAGGGCATTGCCCACCCAGGCCCCCAGCGCCAGCCCCGAGCCATCGGCCGCCGCGGCCCGCTGCGCCCACCAGGACAGCGGCAAGGCCGCGCGCTCCTCGGCCGTGGAGGTGAAGGCGTCACCCGGCTGGGCATAGGCCTCCAGCATCAGCGCACGGTAGGCCGGCGCATCCTGGGCGGTCAACTTGGCGATGGTGAACACGGCGCGGGCTTCTGAACAGTGGACGGGCCCGCCAGCATAGCGGCCCGGCCCACACCGGAAAAAGTGCACAGAAGCCGGCCCTTCGGTGCGCGGCACAGGGCGGGCCACCGGCGTCGTAACGTTTAGATGCAATATTCTTCGCGTCAGAAAAACCTTCCCCCCCCTGACTTCCTGAATCCGGACATGCAAGGGGTCTGCTGCCGCCCACCTGCCTCCATGCCCAACACCTCCGCGCTCCAGTTCGCCGAAGCCGGCCACCACACCCAGATGCGCGCCTTCGCCGGAGAAGTGCTCTACACCGAGGGCATGCCGGCCGATCACCTGTACGTGGTCAAGGAGGGCGAGGTCGATCTCTACCTGTTGCGCGACGAGAAGCGGGTGGTGGTGGAGACCCTGGGCGTGGGCCAGTGCTTCGGCATCAACCCGCACCAGGCCAAGGGCCGCCGGCTGCACAACGCAGCCGCCCGCAGCTACTGCGAGCTCTACGTCATCGACCAGCCCACGGTGGCCACCCACATCGACGGCAGCTCGGACTTGGTGGGCAGCCTGCTGCACACGCTGTCCGAGCGCCTGTCCTTCACGCACGAACTCATCGCCACCCGGGTGAACTACCAGCCGGACCTGCTCATCTACGGCCAGCTGCTGTACCTGCTGGGCATTGCCGAAGTGGGCAAGGCGGCCGTGCACAGCCGCGTGGACCACGGCAAGTCGCCGGTGCTGGCCAGCCCGCTGCTGCAGGACGTGGTGACCCAGGCGCGGCTGATGTTCGGCCATTCGGACCGGCACATCAGCGGTTGCCTGACCAAGCTGCTGAATCTGCACCTGATCCGCATCGACGACGAAAAGGGCACCGGCAAGCGGGTGCACTTCGTGCCCAAGGACTTCGTCAGCCAGGTGCGCAAGGTCACCAGCCAGCAGGTGGACAACGACAAGCTCAGCTACGAGTACATCAGCGTGGACGAGTTTGCCGCCGTGGTGGACGTGGACCGCGCCCTGCTGCTGCGCAAGCTGGCCGGGGGCGAATTCGCCGACGACGTGTTCACCCTCCGCAAGGCGGAGATCATGCGTCTGCTCAACGACAAGGGCCGGCGCTACTTCACCGAGCGCAAGATCAAGCGGCCCGAGGAGTTCTCCGACATCCTGGACCTGGAATTCGCCGACGCCAAGTCGGTGTTCCAGGCCGTCTCCAAGGTGGACTCCTACGACCTGGCCAAGCTGGTCTCCACGCTCGATTCGGAGCTGGTCAAGCAGAAGATCGTGTCCAGCCTCTCGCGCAGCCGGCGCGAGGAGCTGGAGAGCGACCTGAAGGACATGCGGCCGACCGACCCGGTGGAGGTGCAGCAGATCGGCAACGCCCTCATCAACGAGGTCAAGTCGCTGATGACGACCCCGCGGGCCTGAGGCCTCGGCTCAGGCCAGGCCGGCCTTGTCCAGGCCGTAAAGCTTGTCCTGCGAGCCCGGCACCACCGCAAAGCCCACGGACAGGCGGTTCCAGCCGTTGATGGCCACGATGGCAAAGCTCAGTGCGGCCAGCTCGGCCTCGCTGAACTCGGCCCGGGCGGCCTGGTAGTCGGCCTCGGGCACACCGTGCGGGGGCAGCTGGGTCAGCAGCTCCGTCCAGGCCAGCGCGGCGCGCTCACGCGGGGAGAACAGTGTCGATTCGCGCCACACCGCCACATGGTGCAGGCGCAGCGGCCGCTCGCCATGCAGCGTGGCCTCCTTGACGTGCATGTCCACGCAGAAGGCGCAGCCATTGAGCTGCGAGGCGCGCAGCGTCACCAGGTCGCGCAGCGCGGTCTCCAGGCCGCTCTGGCGCAGGGCCAGGCTGAAGTCCAGGTACTTCTTGAACAGATCGGGGGCGAGTTCGGCGTAGTGCAGGCGTTGGGTCATCACGGGGCTCCGGCTTCGGTTGGGAAACGAGACCGCGGTGGTCTCATCCCCCAAGACGAACAGGCACCACGGGTTGTGACAGCCCCCCGGCCTGCCGGCCTCGGAAGCTCGGCGGACGCTCGCCGACTACGCCGGCGGCACGCTCGAGCGGCCAGCCCCGCCTTGGCCAGCGCCCCAACGGATCGGGGCCAGGGGCGCCCGCGGCCGCGGCCCTCGGCTCGGGAATTGCTTAGTCCTCCCATGGACACCCCCTCGGCCGACCGTGCGTCGGTCTCCCGACAGAGCCGACATTACGCCCGCGCCAGGGCGTGGTGCGAGTGGTCCGACTTCCACAGCTGGCCGGAGCGAGTTCAGGCCGACATGGCCGATCCTGCAGGCGCTGCGTGGCCGCCCTTCCTGCTGCTGGCCATGCCAGGCATCGACGCCACCACCCAGCGCATCTGTGCCACCCGTTGGCTCTCCGCGCGATTGGCCGCCTTGCACGCCACCCCCGCGACACAACCGATGCCCCTCCTGCCGCCCACCGGCCCGCCGGGCTTGCCAGGCCGGACGCGGCTGCGGGTGGGCTACCTGTCCGGCGACTTCCAGGAACACGCCACCGCCATGTTGATGGTGGAAATGCTGGAGGCGCACAACCGCGACCTTGTCGAGCTCTATGCCTACAGCCACGCCCAGGACGATGGCAAGGGCATGCGTCAGCGGCTGATGCCTCTGTTCGATGGGTTCCGCGACATCCAGGCAATGGATGACCGGCAGGCCGCGCAGCAGGTGAGAGACGACGCCATCGACATTCTGGTGGACCTCAAGGGCTACACCCAGGGCAGCCGGACCCTGTTGCTCGCGCATCGCCCGGCGGCGATCCAGGTGAGCTTTCTGGGCTACCCGGGCACCCTCGGCCAGGACTTCGTGGACTACCTGATCAGCGACCGTTTCGTCACCCCCCACGCGGCCGCTGGCGACTACCAGGAGGCGCTGGCCTGCATGCCGCACAGCTACCAGCCGCGAGGCCGGGTCCGCGAACCGCACCAGCCCCCGCCCACCCGCCGGGCCAGTGGCCTGCCGGAGCAGGCCTTCGTCTTCGCCTGCTTCAACCAGGCCTGGAAGCTGACGCCCGAGGTCTTCGACATCTGGTGCGAGTTGCTGCGGTCGGTGCCCGACAGCGTGTTGTGGCTGCTCGAGGATGCGCAGGCGGGCGGCAACCTGCGCAACGAAGCCCTGGCGCGCGGCGTGTCGCCGCACCGCCTGGTCTTTGCACCCGATCTGCCCCAGGCTGCCCATCTGGCGCGCCTGCCACTGATGGACCTGATGCTCGACACCTGGCCCTACAACGCCCACACCACCGCCAGTGACGCGCTCTCGGCCGGTGTGCCGCTGGTGACTCTGGCCGGGCAGACCTTCGCCTCCCGGGTGGCCGGCGGGCTGCTGGTCGCGGCCGGCCTGCCCGAGCTGGTCACCCACTCGACCCTGGACTATGTGGCCCTTGCGCGCGCTCTGGCACAGGACCCACTGCGCTTACAGGCGCTGCGCCAGGGCTTCGAGCGTCAGCGCCACACCGCCCACCTGTTCGACGTGACGGCCTACACGGCGGCCCTCGAGGCGCTGTATGTGCGGATGTGGGCCCGCCATCAGGCGGGATTGCCCCCATCGGCCATCGACCTGCCAGAGCCCGGGCTCGAGGGCTTCGCCCAGGATCCGGCCAAGAAGGCAGACGCATGACGCTCCGGGGGAGTACGATGTCCACGCAGCCTCCGCCCGCCGGTGGCGCTCTGCATGCGGTCCTTCCTGCCGGGCAGATGGCATTGGCCTCTGCACCATTCACAACCCCAAGGGCCCTTCGTGACCGCTGCTTCCACCCTCGCTCTGCGCCGAGAGTCCCTCCGGGACGCACTTCCCAGCTGTGTCGATCTGCTGCGCCTTCGCCGCGCCAGCGAAATCGAGGCCGGACACATCGAGGACTACGTGGCGCTGGACTGGCTCGAGTGGTACGCGGGCGGCCTTCGCCTGACGGTGGTTGGCGAGAACATCCACCGACAGATGACCCACGGCCATCTCTCGAAACCCCGAGGCTGAGCGCATGGTGACCGGCCCCGAGCCCCCGCTGGACGGGCCCGCGGGCACCCCGAGCCCGGACGCGCCGGCGGCTTCTCCCGCCGGCAAGGGCGAGTACGCTGAACTCGAACGCCAGGGCGCCAAGGCAGCGGTCCGCGGTGAGGCCAGCGGGTCCAACCCGATGTGCGCACCCATCAACCAGCCCGACGCCACCGGCGAGAGCCTGCAGCGCTGGTCTGACCGGCGGGACGCCTGGGAACATGGCTACCGCTCGCAGCAATCCTCGATGGCGGCGCCATCGCCCGGCGTGGCCCATGAACGAGGACAGGACCCGGCCCTGTTCGGTGTCACCCGGGTGCTCACCTTCCAGGGGAGCCTCGGCCTGTCCAGCGCCAGCGGCTTCTTCTTCGAGCGCGAGGACCGGCTCTTCCTCGTCACCAGCCGGCATGTGCTGTTCGATGCGCCGAGCCGGCACACCCCCGACCGCATTGAGATCGAGATCCACACCGACCCCAGAGACCTCACCCGGCTGTTCACCCTGTCGATGCTGCTGCACCGCGACGGTGTGGCGGTGTGGCACCAGGCGCGCGACAGCGGCGGGGAGATCGATGTGGCCGTCCTGGAGATCGACCGCAACGCGCTGCCGCAGAACAGCGTCCTGCAGGCCTTCGGGCCGGCGGACCTCACCGTGGGGTTCGACCTGTTCGAGGTGGGCGACCGCCTGGCCATCCCCGGCTTCCCCCTGGGCTTCTTCGACACCGTCCACCACCTGCCGGTGGTGCGCCAGGCCAGCATCGCGTCTTGCTACGGCGTGCGCTTCCAAGGCCAGGGCTTCTTCCTCACCGATGCGCGCATGCACCGCGGCAGCAGCGGCTCGCCCGTGCTGGCGCGCATGGACGCCGACCACGGCACAGGCCGGCCGCGGTGGTGCCTGTTGGGCGTGCACTCCAGCCGCATGGACATGGCCACGCGGGACAAGACACAGGACGAGTCGCTGGGCCTGAACTGCGCCTGGTACGCCGACATCCTGAACACACTGACGGCAGACGGAGGCTGACCAAGAAGCCCCCCTGGATCGCCTGAGCACAGACGTCGTCACTCACCGCAGCGTTGGACAAGACGACCGAGCCGGTTTCAGCCGACGTTGATCTTGGCCACACGCGCTGCGTGCCGGCCCCCCTTCGAAGGATGCCCCCAGAAACGCATCCATGATGTCGATGGCCATCCCACGTCGGTGCCACGCCGTGCCAGCTCGGCCGCCAGCTGCGACTTCAGCTCAAGCCCTGCGTGGTCACTGTCCACCCCAATGGGGTTCGTCATGGGTTGTTCCCTGGATGGTTCAGGCATGGGCGCATGAACGCTGAGTTCATTCACCCCCTCGGGCTGAAGGTCCTCGGGAACACCACCACGCGGTCACGGTCTCGCATCTTGTAGGCCAGCGCCAGTCGGTTGGCGTCTCCTTCGACCTGTCCAACCTCTTCCAGGAAGTCCGCAGCCAGCGTTCGGGTGCGGAAGCCACTCTTGTCCACAGGGCGGTCCAGGATGACCTCGTACATGCGCTGCAACTGCGGCAGCGTGAACGGCTCGGGCAGCAGGTAGGCTGGCAAGGAGGTGTACTCCACCTTGCTGAGCAGGCGCGCCACCGCAGCCTCCAGGATCTCGCCATGATCGAAGGCCATGCCCGGTTGGCCCGAAGTGGTTCTCACCGGCGCCCAACGGACATCGGCCGCGTTGCCTCCCTTCATGGGCTTCAGGTCGGCTCCGGGTACCAGGGCGAAATAGACGTGGGTGGCGGACCAGCCACGCGGATCCCGGTCCCGACTGCCCCAACTGCCCAATTGCTCCAGGTAGGGACTGGCGATGCCGGTCTTCTCCTTGAGCTTGCGCCGCGCACATGCCAGCAGGTTGGTGTCGCGCGCTACATCCACATAGCCCCCAGGCAGCGCCCAGCGCCCGGGAAAGGGCTCACCTTCCGTCTGGGGTCGCTGCACCAGCAGCACCTTCAACTCGCCGTCCAGCACCGTGAAGATCACAACGTCCACGGTGGTGAGGGGGCGGGGGCGCTCCATGTCCTGCGCGCGGGTCGGCTGATCTGAAGCGTGGGCTGGCTTCGCGTTCATCGTGCACTCCTGGCATAAGCCTCTGGCTTGACGGGATCGATTACGGGTTGTATTGTGCAACCCATAAGAGTTGCACTGTACAACTCATGAGGAGAGCAACATGTTCGGCATCCGATTCATCAAGTCCCAACCCACGGTCCACCTGATGCAGTTCCGCGGTGGTCGTCTCGTGCGCGAGGGGGCGGGCCAGTCCTTCTACTACTACGCACCATCGAGCACGCTGGTGGCGGTGCCCCTGGCCAGCCAGGACCGCGCCTTCATGCTGGAGCTGGTGACCGCGGACTTCCAGAGCGTGACGGTCCAGGGCCAGGTGACCTACCGGATCAGCGATCCCCAGCGCATCGCGACCATGATGGATTTCGCGGTGGCCGCCGACGGGAGCTATCTCTCGGAAGATCCCCGGCGTCTGGGCGAGCGGATCGCCCTGCAGGTCGAAGTCATCATCCAGCAGGCGGTGCAGGGTCTCGGTCTGAAGGACGCTCTGCGGGCCTCAGCCGACATTGCCCGGGCCGCCGCGCGCCAGCTGGCCGCCCAGGCCGAGGTGGTGTCGCTGGGCCTGGAGGTGCTGGGTGTGTCCATCATGGCCATCAAGCCCACACCCGACATCGCCCGCGCCCTGGAGGCCGAGGCGCGTGAGTCGAACCTGAAATCCGCGGACGACGCGGTCTACCTGCGGCGCATGTCGGCCGTGGAGAAGGAGCGGGCCATCCGGCAGAACGAGCTAGACACCGACATCGCCGTCGAGCAGAAGAAGCGCCAGATCCAGGAAGCCAAGATGGACGCCAAGGCCGTGGCCATGCGGCGGGAGAACGAGCTGCGAACCGAGCAGATGGACGCGGACGTCGCACTGGAGACCCAGCGCAAGGCCTTTGTCGACGAGCAGGCCCAGAACAGCCGCACCTTGGCCCAGGCCGAGGCGCACCGCGTCTCGGCCGTGATGCAAGCCCTGGGTGGTGCAGACCCGCGCATCATCCAGGCACTGGCCGCCACCGGCATGCAGCCGGGCCAGCTCATCGCCCAGGCCTTTGGCGGCATTGCCGAGCGGGCCGGCAGCATCGGGCAGTTCAACATGTCGCCCGAGCTGCTGCAGAGCCTGATGGGCGTCACCCGCGCCCCCCAGGTGAGCGCATGAGTGCCGAGCGCAAAGTGGTGCTGGTCACCCGCCGCACGCGTCTGGAAGAGCTGGTGGCGCGCCACCACACCCTGGGCCAGGCCCGCTTCTATGTGGAGCATCTGGGCGCGGACTTCACCGACTACCTGCGGGAGAACACCGCCTATGCGCGCAGCCTTCAGGTGGTGGTCGAAACCCTGCAAGCCTGGGGCCGCTACCAGGTGGTGGACCGAGGCTACCTGGCCAACTTCGTCTTCTCGCCGGACGACATCGTCGTGACCCTGGGGCAGGACGGGTTGGTGGCCAACACCCTGAAGTACCTCGATGGCCAACCCCTGATCGGCCTGAACCCTGAGCCGACGCGGTGGGACGGACTGCTGCTGCCCTTCACACCGGACAGCCTGGCCACGGTGCTGCCCCAGGTGGCGGCCGATCGGCGCCCGGTGAAGACCGTCACCATGGCTCAGGTGACGCTGTCGGACGGGCAGACCCTGCGCGCCGTCAACGACCTGTTCATCGGCCCGCGCACGCACACCTCGGCCCTCTATGAACTGGAGATCGGTGGACACAGCGAGCGCCAGTCCTCTTCCGGCGTCATTGTCTCCACCGGCTTGGGCTCCACCGCCTGGCTGAGAAGCATCGTCACTGGCGCAGCGTCCATCGCCCAACGACTGCAGCCGGGCCGGCCCGTGGTCTATGAGCCGCAGGCCTGGGATGCCCAGCAGCTGACCTTTGCCGTGCGCGAGCCCTTTCCCAGCCGGGCCTCGCAGACCGAACTGGTGTTCGGCACCGTCACGCGTGAGCAGCCTCTGAAGCTGCGCTCACGCATGCCGGACAACGGCGTCATCTTCTCCGACGGCATCGAGGTGGACTTCCTGCGCTTCACCGCCGGGGTGGAGGCCACCGTGACCCTGGCGCCCACGCAGGGGCACCTGGCCGTGTGAAGAAGGCCGCCGCGATGAAGTGCTTCCTGGAAGAAGCAGACAGCCTCGATGCCAGCGAGATGCCTACACCTGCCCCAGCAGATCGCGATAAGTCCCTGCACCAACGCGTCTGGTGCAATGCCCAGCCGGGCCATCAGCGCATGGGCCTCGTCCACGCCGGCCGGCGGCGACCCATCGCCCACCAGCATCACCTCCAGCCCCTTGAAATCGCCCAGGCCCTGAACGCGGTCCACGTGCACGCGGGTGCGTCCCACCTGATAAAGCGTGCGCTGCTTGATGACCCGCCCCGCCTGGCAGGGGAAGAAGGTGTCGTCCTGCGCGATGGCGGTGGGACCCGCTGATGGTGATGGTGATGGTGGCCGTTTGCACGGACAGGGCGTCCAAGGTCATCGACCCGGGCCTTGATCTCGATGTTGCGAGGCATGGGACGGAACAATACAGGGTCAGGGTGGCCGCAGGGTGATCTTGTGGAGGGCACGATAAAACGCATACACTTCGTATACGTTTTGTATATGAGGCACCCATGGGCATCGTCAAGATTTCCGAGCAGATGCACGAGAACCTGCGCGTGGCGGGAAACGCCCTGAGCCGGTCCATCAACGCGCAGGCAGAACACTGGATGCGGGTGGGCATGCTGACCGAGATGCACCCCGACCTGGACTACCGCGAGATCTGCCAGCTGCTGATCCGTGCGGAGCTCGCCGGAGGGCTGGACATCGCCGGGGCTGCCACAGGCCAGTTCGAGAAGCCCAAGGCGTCCGCCACCGGGAAACACTGATGGCACGCCAGGTGGTGATCAAGTCTGCGGACGAGGTGGCGATGGCACGGCGGGCCGGCCAGCTTGCCGCAGAGGTCCTCAGCATCATCGAGCCCCACGTCGTGCCTGGCGTCAGCACCGAGGCCCTGGACCGCATCTGCCACGACCACATCGTGAATGTGCAGGGCGCCATTCCGGCCAACCTGGGGTACCACGGCTACCCGAAGACCATCCTCACCTCCGTGAACCAAGTGGTCTGCCACGGCATCCCCTCGCCGGAGAAGATTCTGAAGAAGGGCGACATCGTCAACATCGACGTCGCCGTCCTCAAGGATGGCTGGTTTGGCGACACCAGTCGCACATACTTCGTGGGCACGCCCGGCATCCTGGCCCGGCGCCTGGTGGAGACCACCTGTGAAGCCATGCTGGCCGGCATCCGGGCGGTGAAGCCCGGTGCCACCCTGGGCGATGTGGGCCACGCCATCCAGTCCGTCGCACACCGGGAAAACTTCAGCGTCGTGCGCGAATACTGCGGCCACGGCATCGGGCAGATCTACCACGAAGACCTGCAGGTGCTGCACTACGGACGGCGGGGCGAAGGCCTGCGGCTGGAACCCGGGATGGTCTTCACCATCGAGCCGATGCTCAACGCCGGCCGGCGTGAAACCCGGCAACTGCCCGATGGGTGGACCGTGGTGACCCAGGACAGATCCCTGTCCGCCCAGTTCGAGCACATGGTGGCGGTCACGCCTTCAGGGCATGAAGTGTTGACGCCCTGGCCCAAGGGCACGGGAACCGTGCCGGCTGACTGACACGCCGTGGCGGGACCTAGCGCAGCTTGGTGCGTGACAGGCGCCTGGCGTTGGCCACGGCCTTGCGATGCACCGGCTCAAGCCCTTTGCCGATGACGCCCAGCGCAGCGCCTTGAACCTGCGTTGCAATGGACCCTGCCGACAGCAGGCTCCCTGGACAAGGCATCCAAAACGACTGAAAGAGCGAGACGGCCAGGGCTTGATTGGCACGAATGGCCTGCAATGTCATGGCGCCCCATGACTCGAAAAAGGCTTGCCCCTTTTCCGTCACCATCCGCTCGAACTCCTTGCGATCGCGCTCAGAGGGCGTGGCGCCCGCAAGCGCCATGCGGGCGACGCGATGCGCCACCACCTGAGGGGCAGCTAGCGCGAGTTCCGCTGCCTGGGTGGCAACAGAGGCAGACTTTCGGGAACGACGAACGGTCATGGGGCTTCCTGGGTGCAACAGCATTGTGGACCTGGTGGCACACCGCGTTCCAGCCAGCAGGCTCGCTCGACGGCGCCCGGCGATCGCTCGCCACCCGTCGACCGCAAGCGCCTGGGTGGATCTGCGATCATGAAGCATCTCCCGCCCTGCCCCGTCCTGGTCGACCCCGCGCCCCAGGCCCCGAGCCCATGAAAGCCTGCCCTTCCCTTTGCCTGTCCTGGCTTGCCACCGTGGCCCTGTGTGGGGGCGCCACCGGCGTGGCCCTGGCGGCAGAAGCTGCCGCCGCGCCGGCCAGCACGCCGGCACCCATGGCGCCCGTGACGGTGCCCTTCGACTTTTCCAAGTCGGCGGTGGAGGTGGACGTGAGCGTGCACGGCACGCCGCTGCACATGCTGCTGGACACGGGGGTCAACCCCTCGGTGATCGACCTGGCCACGGCGGACAGGCTGGGCCTGCCGGTGGACCGCGGCGATGGTGGCGAGGCCAGCGGCTTTGGCGATGGCCAGGGCGCGGCGGTGTTTCCCGCCACGGTGGCGGGCCTGGCCATCGGCGGCCAGAGCTTTGCCGGCTTCGACGCCCTGGCGGCCGACATGGGCGGCATTTCCGCCGGGCTGGGGCGCCGGGTGGACGGCGTGCTGGGCTACAGCTTCCTGTCGGACAAGACGGTGCTGGTGGACTATGTGGCACACCGTGTGGCCATCCTGCCGCGGGCCGAGGACGCAGCGCCGTTGACCCAGGCCTGCAAGACGCGCTGGACCGCCACGCTGAAGACCGTGGACAGCTTCCCGGTCATTCCGGACTTCCGCCTGGGCGAGGCCCGCGCGCCGGTCAGCCTGGACACGGGCTCCACCGGACAGATCGGCCTGTTCCAGAGCGCGCTGGGCCTGCCCGGCGTGCGCGCCGCGCTGCAGGACGCGGGCACGGTGGTGCGCACCGGCGCGCGGGGCCAGGCCCGGTCCACCCGCTACCGCTTCGATGCGCCGGTGGGCTTCGGCCCCTTCACACTGCCCGCGGGCGCGTCAATGAGCACCTACGCCGACGCCGGCGCCACCGACACGCGGGTGGCCAATGTGGGCAACCAGTTGCTGGCAGCCCTGGGCCTGAAGCTGCTGCTGGACTACCGGGGCCAGACCCTGGGCTTCTACGGCGATTGCCTGGCCGGCTGACGGCGGAAACGCCCGGTAAGCCCGGGCAGCGCGGCGCTTCTCGGCCCTTCAGGTGCCGAGCTGTCAGCCTATCCTGACTCTTGGTGGATCGTCGCCCTGGCGCCGGAAGGCAGGCCACGGGTGGCGTGCCGTGGGCGGCCCACCGGGACACAGGATCGGACAATGCACCTGCGATTCACCCTGAGACGCAAGGCCCTGCTGTGGGGCGTCACCCTGGTGGCGGTTGCCATGACGCTGCTGGCCTGGATCCAGGCCCGGCAGCTGGGCGACGACTACAACGCCCTGATCCAGGACCAGCAGGGCGCGGTCGCGCAGCAGATGGCGGACGACCTCAGCGACCGGCTGGACACCCGGCTGGCCATGCTCGAGCGAGCTTCGCTGGCGGTGCCGCCCCAGGCCATGACGGACCCGGTGGAACAGCGCCGGTTCTTTGACCGGCTCAGCGGCGCCCGCCCCTTCTTCGATGGCATGGCCCTCATCGCCCTGGATGGCAACATGGTGGCCAACGACCCGCCGCTGCACGGCAAGCACATCAATGTGGCCGACCGCGAGTACTTCGCGACCGTGATCGCCACCGGTCGTTCCACCATCTCCAAGCCGCTGAAGGCTCGGACCACGGAACAGCCGTCCGTGCTGATGGCCGTGCCCGTCAAGGATGCCGATGCCCATCTCATCGGCATCCTCGCTGGCGGGCTGAACCTGTCGCGGACCGATCTCTTCAGCGGCGCCAGGCGCACCGCCGCCAGCATGGACGCCAATGTCGAGATCACCACCGGCGGCGCCGAGCGGATCTACATCGTGCACCCGGACCCGACCCGGCTGCTTCAGTCCGCCATGGCCATGCCGCCCCAGGGCCGTGGTGCGGACGACGATCTGCACAGCGTGGCCACGGTGCGCAGCAGCGGCTGGCAGCTGCACCTGGTGACGCCCGACGAGGCCACGTTCGCCCCCCTGTACGCGGCCCGGCACCGGACCCTGGCCGAGATTGCCGCGTTCGCCCTGGCGGCGGCAGCGGCCGTGTGGTGGGGGGTGGGACTGGCGCTGCGCCCGCTGGGTCGCCTGAAGGAGGCCATGCGTCAGCTGCGCGAACAGCGAAACCCGCTGTGGCTGTCCGTCCCCCAAGCCGACGACGAGATCGGCGACCTCGCCCGGGCCTTCTCCGAGCTCATGCGCCAGTCGGCAGACCACCAGGCCGAGCTGGCCGCCGTGGCCGATGCCTCGCCGCTGGGTCTGTTCCGCACGAACGAGCACGGCGAGATCACCTACACCAATGCGGCCTACCAGGCCATCCTCGGGACCAAGGACTCGGTGGACCTGCACGGCTGGACGGACCTGCTGCCGGGCCCCGAACGCCCGGCGGGCACCGAGGTCTGGCAGCGGGCGCTCTCGCGTCGCGCATCCTGGCGGACGATGCAGAGCCTGCGCCGCCCGGATGGCACGCAGGTGCTGGTGTCGATCCGGATCGCGCCCATCGTGGTCGATGGCCAGCTGCGCGGGCATGCCGGCACCTTGTCCGACATCACCGAGCGCGCACGCAACGAGAAGGCGCAGCGCACGCTGACCGCCGTGTTCGACGCCACCACGGACCTGGTGATCCAGTCGGATACGGATGCGCAGATCACCTACCTGAACCCGGCTGCACGGCGCGTGCGCGGATGGAGCAGCACAGACCCTTGCCAGGGCCGGATGCTGGCCGAGTACCTTCCGCCCGTGACCGTCCAGCAGTTCTCCAAGGAGGTGCTGCCACAGGCCGCGCGAAGCGGGCTGTGGGTGGGCGAGAGCTGGTTCTACAGTCGGGACCTTCGCGAGGTGCCTGCCAGCCTGATGGTCATCGCGCATTGCGATGATCGCGGCAAGGTGGAGTACTTCTCGGGCATCTTCCGGGACATCTCCGAGGAAAAGGCCAGCCGGGAAGCCCTGCGCCAGAGCGAGCAGACGCTGCGCAGCCTGACCGACGCCCTGCCCATCCTGGTGGCCGCGGTCGACCAGGACGAGCGGTACCTGTTCGCCAACCCGGCCTACATCCAGGCCATGCAGGACCAGGGCGACACACCGCTGGTGGGCCGGACCATCCTGGAAGTGCTGGGCCCCGGGGTCTACCAGTCCATCAAGCCCTTCGTGGACCGGGCCATGGCCGGGGAGCGTGTGAGCTACGAGCGCGAGCGCTACATCGGCCAGACGCGCCGGATCCAGGAAGCCGTCTACATCCCGCAGTTCGATGCCAATGGCGCCGTGCGGGGTGTCATCGTGGTGGTGCAGGACGTGACCGAGCGCAAGCGCGAGGAAATGCTCCTGCGCGAGATGGCCCATGTCGATCCCCTCTCCGGCCTGCTCAACCGGGCCGGCTTTGACGATCGGCTGCAGGCGATGGTGGCCACTGCCCGCAAGAACGACAGCCGGATCGGCTTCCTCTACATCGACCTCGACCGCTTCAAGGCGGTCAACGACACCTACGGCCATGCCACCGGCGACAACCTGCTGAGGATCTTCGCCCAACGCCTGCGCAACGCCCTGCGGCCGGACGACCTGGTGGCCCGCCTGGGTGGCGACGAGTTCGCCGTGGCCATCGGCAACGCCAGGGACATGACGGTCGCCGAGGTGGTGGCGGAGAAGATCATCACCATCGCCGGCACCCAGTTCTGGATCGACGGCAACGCCATCTCCGTCGGCGCCAGCGTGGGCGTCAGCATCTGGTCGCCCGAGGAGCCGGGAGTGGAACTGGCCCTCCAGCGGGCCGACACCATGCTCTACGAGGCCAAGGAAGCCGGGCGCGGCCAGTACAAGGCGGGCGGCGCCGAGGTGACGCCCCCGCGCATACCGGCCTGAGGTTGAGGCCACACGAACCCGCGAAATTCCGTTCAATACAGCCACGGGCCGCCCCGCCACACTCGCGCCTTCCGATGAAGACGTGTGTGGAGGTGTGGGGTGACGGCACTCTTGCTGGCAATGGGAACGTTTGCGTTGATGGGGGCCATCACGCCGGGTCCGGTGAATGTGCTGGCCATCCGCCATGGCGCGGCGGCGGGCCGGCTGACGGCGCTGGCCTATGTGCTGGGCGCCAGCCTCAGCTATGCGCTGGTGGTGTGGCTGATGGGCCGGGGCGGCGCCTGGCTGCTGCGCGAGGCCTGGGCCGTGCAGGGCGCGCGCTGGCTGGGCGCGGCCTACCTGCTGCACCTGGCCTGGCGGGTGGCCACCGCGCCGCCCATGGCGCTGGCCGGCCCGCCGGACGCGCCGCGGCATGCGGCCTGGGCCGCCCTGGCCGCGCTGCGGGACGGGGGCCTGACGCAGTCGCTCAACCCCAAGGCCTGGCTGGTGGCGCTGTCGGGCATCGGCCTGTTCGTGCTGCCGCAGGAGGATGCGCGGGCGGCGCTGGGGCTGTTCTGCGCGGTGTCGCTGCTGGCCTGCGGCCTGGGCGTGGGCTGCTGGGCCCTGGCCGGCCGGCTGCTGGCGCGGGCCCTGGCCCAGCCGGCGCGCCAGCGTGCGTTCAACCGGGCGATGGGCGCGCTGCTGGCCCTGAGCGTGGCCAGTATGCTTGGCTGACCTGCTCCAACACGCCATGCCCAGTTCCGCCCCCAGCCCGCACCGCATCCACCGCCACCCGGCCGCGCCTTGGGCGGCCCTGCGCGTCAGCGTGGGCACGCAGGACTGCTACCGCCCGCATTCGCACCCGGAATATTCGGTGGGCATCGTGGACGAAGGCGGCGCCTCCTTCCACCACCCCAGCGGCCCGCAGCCGGTGCGGGCCGGCTCGGTGGTGCTGATCGAGCCGCAGGTGGTGCACGCCTGCAACCCGGCCGCCGGTCAGCCCTGGTCCTACCGCATGCTGTTCGTGGACGCCGCCTGGCTGCACGCCGCGGTGGCCGGGGTGTGGGGGCTGGCCCAGGTGCCGCAGGGGCTGCGCTTCATGTCCCGCTGTGTGAATGACCCGGCGGTGAGCGCCGTGGTGGACCGGCTGTGCCAGCCCATCCGTGACGCCGCCACTGCGCAGGCCCTGGCCGAGGCGCTGCCGCGCGTGCTGGCCGGCTGCCTGGTGGCCGGCCCGCCGCAGGACACCGCCCCCGTGCCGGACGAACTGCGCCCCGCCATCGCCGCCATGCAGGGCGAGGTCGGCCAGCGCCTGACGGTGCAGGCCCTGGCCCAGGCCTGTGGCATGAGCACCCCGCGCTTCATCCGCCGCTTCCAGGCGGTGTTCGGCCTGACGCCGGGCAGCTACCTGCAGAACCAGCGCCTGAACGGCGCGCGGCGCCTGCTGGCCCAGGGCAGCGCGCTGGCCGACACCGCCCAGGCCATGGGCTTTGCCGACCAAGCTCATCTGCAGCGCAGCTTCAAGGCCCACCACGCCATGACGCCGGGCGTCTACCGGCCGCCGCGCCGCTGAGCCGCCTCGGCCCAGGCACGGGCGATGTGGCGCAGCTTCTCGGGGTTGCGCTGGGTGTGGATGCGGGTGATGCGCTGGCCGTCCGTCTCCAGGCCCTGGGCCGATTCCAACTGGCCGCCAATGAAGCGCAGCAGGCCCCACTGGCCGTTGAGCCGCACCAGCTCGATGCGCTGTTCGGTGTGGTCGCGTTCGCTGCGGCGCCACACCGCGTGGTAGAGCTGGGCGATGCGCCGCCCACCGGCCAACACCTTGCCGAAGCTGGCCACCACGCCACCGCCATCGCTGATCAGCTCCGCATCCTCGGCCAGCAGGGCCTGCAGGCGGGCAAAGTCGCCCCCGCGGGCGGCTTCGGCAAAGCCAGCCAGCAGCCGCTGGTGCTGGGCCGGGCTGACGTTCTGGCGCGGCCGATCTGCCTTGAGCTGGGCCTTGGCGCGCGAGACGATCTGGCGGCAGGCCGCCTCGCTCTTGCCCAGGGCCTGGGCCACCTCGGCGTAGTCGGCGTCAAAGACCTCGCGCAGCAAAAAGGCCGCCCGCGCCTCGGGGCCCAGGCGCTCCAGCAGGGCCAGAAAGGCCATGGAGATGTCGTCGGCCCGCTCCAGCAGGGCCTCGGGCGTGGCGGGCAGCGCCACATGGGCGGCGGGCCGGGGTTCTTCCTCGTCCAGCCAGGGTTCGGGCAGCCAGAAGCCGACGTAATGCGCCCGCTGGGCCTGGGCGCTGCGCAGCCGGTCAATGGCCAGGCGGGTCGTCACCGTCACCAGCCAGGCCTCGGGCTGCGCCAGCGTGGCGCGGTCAGCCGCATGCCAGCGCAGCCAGACGTCCTGCACCAGTTCCTCGGCGTCGGCCACGCTGCCGAGCATGCGGTAGGCGATGCCCTGCAACCGGGGCCGCAGGCGGTCGAACAGGGCGGTGTGGGGGTCCATGGCAACTCAGACGGACCCGCCCGGTGGTTTGTGACAGGCACCGGGGCGGTCTTGATGCTTTCTTGATGCGGGAGCGCCGATTCTTGTCCACGGCTTGATGGCATGCTTCCTAGCATGACTTCATCGACATGGAGGTTGTCATGCCCGTCTTTGAATGGACCGCCGCCGCACTGGCGGTCGGTCTGCTGGTCTACCTCGTTGCCGCGCTGCTGCGGCCGGAGGATTTCTCATGAACACCGCCGCCTGGCTGCAACTGGCCGTCTTTCTGGCGGTGCTGGGCGTGCTGGCCTGGCCGCTGGCACGCTGGATCGACGCGGTGATGGCCGGCCGCCTGGCCTGGCTGAACCGGCTGGAGGCGCCGCTGTTCCGCCTGGCCGGTGTGCGGCCGCAGCAAGAGGCCGGCTGGAAGCGCTACACCCTGGGCCTGCTGCTCTTCAATGGCCTGGGCGTGCTGGCGGTGTACCTGCTGCAGCGCTGGCAGGCCGTGCTGCCGCTCAACCCGCAGCAACTGCCCGCGGTGGCGCCGGACCTGGCCTTCAACACCGCCATCAGCTTCGTCACCAACACCAACTGGCAGGCCTATGGCGGCGAAAGCACGATGGGCTATCTGACCCAGATGCTGGCGCTGACGGTGCAGAACTTCCTCTCCGCGGCCACCGGCATCGCGGTGGTGGTGGCGCTGGTGCGCGGCTTCGCGCGCCACTCGGCCCAGGCCATCGGCAATGTCTGGGCCGACCTGAGCCGCGCCACGCTGTGGGTGTTGCTGCCGCTGTCCTTCGTGTTCGCGCTGGTGCTGGTGGGCCAGGGGGTGATCCAGAACTTCCGCCCTTACACCACGGTGCAGATGGTGGAAACCGTGCACTGGCAGGAGCCCCGCCTGGGCACCGACGGCCAGCCTCTGAAGGACGCCCAGGGCCAGCCGGTTCTGGACGACAAGCAGGACGCGCACCAGACCCTGGCCATGGGCCCGGTGGCTTCGCAACTGGCGATCAAGATGCTGGGCACCAACGGCGGCGGCTTCTTCAACGCCAACTCGGCCCACCCGTATGAGAACCCGACGCCGCTGTCCAACTTCCTGCAGATGCTCAGCATCTTCCTGATCCCGGCGGCGCTGTGCTTCGTCTTCGGCCGCATGGTGGGCGACGCCCGCCAGGGCTGGGCGGTGCTGGGGGCCATGACGGCGATGTTCGTGGTCATGGCCGTGCTGGCCACCGTGGCCGAGCAGCAGGGCAACCCGCTGCTGAGCGCGCTGGGCACCGACCCGACGGCCAGCGCGCTGCAGAGCGGCGGCAACATGGAAGGCAAGGAGGTGCGCTTCGGCATCAACGCCTCCGCGCTGTTCGCCACCATCACCACCGCGGCCTCCTGCGGCGCGGTCAACGCCATGCACGATTCCTTCACCCCGCTGGGCGGTGCCATGCCCCTGGTGCTGATGCAGCTGGGCGAGGTGGTGTTCGGCGGCGTGGGCTCGGGCCTGTACGGCATGCTGGTCTTCGCCATCCTGGCGGTGTTCATCGCCGGGCTGATGATCGGCCGCACGCCCGAGTACCTGGGCAAGAAGATCGAGACCTTCGAGATGAAGATGGTGGCCATCGCCATCCTCGTCACCCCGCTGCTGGTGCTGGGGGGTACCGCGCTGGCGGTGCTGACCGAGGCCGGCCGCGCCGGCCTGGCCAACCCGGGGGCGCACGGCTTCTCGGAAGTGCTCTATGCCTTCAGCTCGGCGGCCAACAACAACGGCAGCGCCTTCGCCGGGCTGTCGGCCAACTCGCTCTTCTACAACCTGAGCCTGGCGGTGGCCATGGCGCTGGGCCGCTTCGGCGTCATCGTGCCGGTGCTGGCCATCGCCGGTTCGCTGGCCGCCAAGAAGCGCCTGGCCGCCACCGAGGGCACCCTGCCCACCCATGGCCCGCTGTTCATCGTGCTGCTCATCGGCGCGGTGCTGCTGGTGGGCCTGCTGAACTACGTGCCCGCCCTGGCCCTGGGCCCGGTGGCGGAACACCTGAGCCTGTGGGCGCATTGAAGGAGGCCCCCATGACACGCCAAACCCTGAAACTCTTCGACCCGGTGCTGCTGCGCCCGGCCCTGCTGGACGCACTGCGCAAGCTCAGCCCGCGGGTGCAGTGGCGCAACCCGGTGATGTTCGTCGTCTACGTGGGCAGCGCCTTCACCACGGCCCTGGCCATCGCCCAGCCCAGCCTGTTCACCCTCGGCGTGGCGCTGTGGCTGTGGTTCACGGTGCTGTTCGCCAACTTCGCCGAGGCCCTGGCCGAGGGCCGCAGCAAGGCCCAGGCGGCCAGCCTGCGCGGCCTCAAGCGCCAGACCTGGGCCAAGCGCCTGACCCACTACCAGCGCGGCCTGCCGCGCGAGCAGCTGCAATGGCACCCGCTGGAGGCCGACGCGCTGCGCAAGGAGGAGCATGTGCTCATCGAAGCCGGCGACGTGGTGCCGGCCGATGGCGAGGTGGTGGACGGCGTGGCCTCGGTCGACGAGAGCGCCATCACCGGCGAATCGGCCCCGGTCATCCGCGAATCGGGCGGCGACTTCAGCTCCGTCACCGGCGGCACCCGCGTGCTGTCGGACTGGATCGTCGTGCGCGTCACGGTGAACCCGGGCGAGACCTTCGTCGACCGCATGATCGCGATGGTGGAAAACGCCAAGCGGCAGAAGACACCCAACGAGATCGCGCTGACCATCCTGCTGGTGGCGCTGACCATCGTCTTCCTGGGCGTGGTGGCCACACTGCTGCCCTACTCCATCTTCAGCGTGCAGGCCTCGGGCGCCGGCCAGCCGGTGGGCCTGGTGGTGCTGGTGGCCCTGCTCGTCTGCCTGATCCCCACCACCATCGCCGGCCTGCTTTCGGCCATCGGCGTGGCTGGCATGAGCCGCATGATGCAGGCCAACGTCATCGCCACCTCCGGCCGGGCGGTGGAGGCCGCGGGCGATGTGGACGTACTGCTGCTGGACAAGACCGGCACCATCACCCTGGGTAACCGCCAGGCCACGGCCTTCGTGCCAGCGCCGGGCGTGAGCGAGCAGGCCCTGGCCGACGCGGCCCAGCTGGCCTCGCTGGCCGACGAGACGCCCGAGGGCCGCAGCATCGTGGTGCTGGCCAAGCAGCGCTTCCAGCTGCGCGAGCGCGATCTGGGCAGTCTGCAGGCCGAATTCGTGCCCTTCACCGCCCAGAGCCGCATGAGCGGGGCCGATCTGCCGCTGCCCGGCGGCGGCCTGCGCCAGCTGCGCAAGGGCGCGGCCGATGCGGTACGCCGCCATGTGGAAGCGCTGGACGGCGACTGGCCGGCCGTGCTGCAGGCCAGCGTGGAAGACATCGCCCGCCGCGGCAGCACACCGCTGGTGGTGGCCGACGGCCGCCAGGCCCTGGGCGTGGTGGAGCTCAAGGACATCGTCAAGGGCGGCATCCGCGAGCGCTTTGCCGAGCTGCGCCGCATGGGCATCCAGACGGTGATGGTGACCGGCGACAACCGCCTCACCGCCGCCGCCATCGCGGCCGAGGCCGGGGTGGACGACTTCCTGGCCGAGGCCACGCCCGAGGCCAAGCTGGCCCTGATCCGTGAACACCAGGCCGCCGGTCGCCTGGTGGCCATGACCGGCGACGGCACCAACGACGCCCCCGCGCTGGCCCAGGCCGACGTGGCGGTGGCGATGAACACCGGCACCCAGGCCGCCAAGGAGGCCGGCAACATGGTGGACCTGGACAGCAACCCCACCAAGCTGATCGAGATCGTCGAGACCGGCAAGCAGATGCTGATGACCCGCGGCTCGCTGACCACCTTCAGCATCGCCAACGACGTGGCCAAGTACTTCGCCATCATCCCGGCGGCCTTCGTCAGCACCTACCCGGCGCTGGGTGCGCTCAACGTGATGCACCTGGCCAGCCCGGCCTCGGCCATCCTGTCGGCGGTGATCTTCAACGCGCTGATCATCGTCGCGCTCATCCCGCTGGCCCTCAAGGGCGTGCCCTACCGCGCGGTGGGCGCGGCCCTGCTGCTGCGCCGCAACCTGCTGATCTACGGCCTGGGCGGCGTCATCGTGCCCTTCATCGGCATCAAGGCCATCGACCTGCTGATCGCCGGCCTGGGCCTGGCCTGAACGAAACCGAAGGAGTCTTTCATGAACACCCTCGCTTCCCCCGCCACCGGCGCACGCGCCGCGGCCCCGGCCGAAGGCCTGTGGCGCCCGGCCCTCGTGCTGTTCGCCGCCCTCTCGCTCATCACCGGCCTGGCCTACCCGCTGGCCGTCACCGGCGTGGCCCAGGCCACCCTGGCCGAGACCGCCAACGGCAGCCTGGTGCTGCGCGACGGCCAGGCCGTCGGCTCGCGCCTGATCGGCCAGCCCTTCAGCGACCCGGCGCACTTCTGGGGCCGGCCCTCGGCCACCAGTCCCATGCCCGACAACGCGGCCAACTCGAGCGGCTCCAACCTGGGTCCCAGCAACCCGGCCCTGGTGGCCGCGGTGAAGGACCGCCTCCAGGCCTTGCACGCGGCCGACCCCAGCCAGACCGCCCCGGTGCCCATCGACCTGGTGACCGCCTCCGCCAGCGGGCTGGACCCGCACATCAGTGTGGCCGCGGCGCAGTACCAGCTGCCCCGCATCGCCCGCCTGCGCGGCGTGCCCGTGGCCGCCCTGCAGGACTTGGTGGCCCGCCACACCGAGGGGATACTGCTGGGGTTCCTGGGCGAGCCGCGGGTGAACGTGCTGCTGCTCAACCTGGACCTGGACGCGCGCTACCCCACCACCGCCCCTGCCGCCCCCACGCCAGCCCACCCCCTGACCTGACCCTGCGATGACGGACGACACCCGGCCCGACCCCGACGCCCTGCTGCGCCAGGTTCAGGCCGACGAAGCCCAGGCCCGGCGTGGCCGGCTGAAGATCTTCTTCGGCGCCAGCGCGGGCGTGGGCAAGACCTGCGCCATGCTGGTGGCCGCCCAGGCGGCCCGGGCCGGCGGCACGTCGCTGGCCGTCGGCGTGGTCGAAACCCATGGCCGCGCCGAGACCGAGGCCCTGGCCCAGGGCCTGCCCCGCCTGCCACTGCGCCAGGTACCCCACCGCGGGCGGGTGCTGGCCGAGTTCGACCTGGACGGCGCGCTGGCCTTCGGCCGCGAGCATCCCGGCGCCCTGCTGCTGCTGGACGAGCTGGCGCACAGCAATGCGCCCGGCTCGCGCCACCCCAAGCGCTGGCAGGACGTGGAGGAGCTGCTGGAGGCCGGCCTGGACGTCTGGACGACGGTCAACGTCCAGCACCTGGAGAGCCTGAACGACATCGTCTCGGGCATCACCGGCGTGAGGGTCTGGGAAACCGTGCCCGACAGCCTGTTCGACGCCGCCGACGAGGTGGTGGTGGTGGACCTGCCGCCCGACGAGCTGCTGGCCCGGCTGAAGGCCGGCAAGGTCTATGTGCCGCACCAGGCCGAGCACGCCGCCGCCCACTTCTTCCGCAAGGGCAACCTGCTGGCCCTGCGCGAACTGGCCCTGCGCCGCACCGCCGATCGGGTGGACGAGCAGATGCAGGACTGGCGCCGGCGCAGCGCGGTGCCGGTGGTGTGGCCCAACCGCGAGGCCCTGCTGGCCTGCGTGGACGACAGCCCCGAGGCCGAGAAGCTGCTGCGCCGCTGTGCCCGCCTGGCCACCCAGCTGGACCTGCCCTGGCACGCCCTGCATGTGGAGACCCCCGCCTCGGCCCGGCGGCCGGAGGCGCAGCGCCGCCGGCTGGAGCGCAGCCTCAAGCTGGCGCAGGACCTGGGGGCCGAGGTGGCCACCCTGCCCGCGGCCGAGCTGGCCCCGGCCCTGGTGCGCTACGCCCGCGAGCACAACCTTTCGCGCCTGGTGATCGGCCGCCGCCCCCGGCACGGCTGGCTGGCCTGGCTGCCCTGGCGGCACCCACTGGCCGAGCAGGTGGCTGCCCTGGCCGAGGACCTGGACCTGCTGCAGGTGGCCCTGCCCGCCGCGCGCGACACCGGCGGCCCACCGCCCCGGGGCGGCCGGCCCGCCACCGCGTCGCCCGACTGGCGCGGCCATGGCGCCGCGCTGGCGGCCTGCGCCCTCACCGCCCTGCTGTGCACGCCGCTGCGGCCCTGGCTGGAGCTGAGCAACACCGTGATGCTCTTCCTGCTGGTGGTGGTTGGCGTGGCCCTGCGCTACGGCCGCAGCCCGGCGGTGCTGGCGGCCTTCGTCGGCGTGGGCCTGTTCGACTTCTTCTTCGTGCCGCCGCGCTACTCCTTCGCGGTCAGCGATGTGCAGTACGTGCTGACCTTCGCGGTGATGCTGGTGGTGGCGCTGGTGATCGGCCAGCTCACCGCGGGGCTGCGCTTCCAGGCCGACGAGGCCCAGCGGCGCGAGCACGGCATGCGCCGGCTCTACGAGATGGCACGCGACCTCTCCGCCGCACTGCAGCCCGAGCAGGTGGCCGAGATCGGCAGCCGTTTCCTGACCGCGGAGTTCCGGGCCCAGGTCACCGTGCTGGCCGCCGACGATGAGGGCCATCTGCATCCGCTGCCGGGCGGGCGGGCCACGGTGGACATGGCCGTGGCCCAGTGGGCCTTCGACCGCGGCGAGCCCGCCGGCCGCGGCACCGACACCCTGCCGGCCGGCGCCTGCCTGATGCTGCCGCTGCGCGCGCCCATGCGCAGCCGCGGCGTGCTGTGCGTGGAGCCGGCCGCGGGCGAGCCCGCCCCCGGCCCCGGCCAGCGCCAGCTGCTGCAGACGGCGGCCTCGCTGCTGGCCATCTCGCTGGAGCGCATCCACTACATCGACGTGGCCCAGACCAGCACCCTGCAGATCGAATCGGAGCGGCTGCGCAACTCGCTGCTCTCGGCCATGTCGCACGATCTGCGCACGCCGCTGGCCTCGCTGCAAGGCCTGTCCGAGACCCTGGCCTGGACCGAGCCGCCGCTGGCCCCAGCCCAGCAGCAGACGGTGCAGGCCATCCAGCAGTCAGCCCGGCGCATGAGCGCGCTGGTCAACAACCTGCTGGACATGGCCCGGCTGGAAGCCGGCGCGGTGCAGCTGCGCCGCGACTGGCTGCCGCTGGAGGAGCTGGTGGGCAGCGCGCTGGCCGAATGCCAGGGGCAGCTGGGCACGCGGCCGGTCACGGTGCAGCTGGCCGAGGACCTGCCGCTGCTGGCCCTGGACGCCACGCTGTTCGAGCGCGTCTTCGTCAACCTGCTGGAGAACGCGGCCAAGTACACCCCGGCCGGCAGCGCCATCGAGATCCGCGCCCGGCGCGAGGGGCCCGAGGTGATCGTTCAGGTGGACGACCACGGCCCCGGCCTGCCCCCGGGGCGGGAGGAGGCGGTGTTCGAGAAGTTCGAGCGCGGCCAGCGCGAAAGCGCCACGCCGGGCGTGGGCCTGGGCCTGGCCATCTGCCGCGCCATCGTGCAAGCCCATGGCGGCCGCATCCAGGGGCAGAACCGGCTGCAGGGCGACAAGATCATCGGCGCCCGCTTCACCCTGCGCCTGCCGGTGGGCCAGCCGCCCACCGACGACGGCAGCGCGCTGGCTGGTTAGCATCCCGGCCATGAGCGAGCCCCTGCCCCGCGTGCTGGTCATCGAAGACGAGGCCGACATCCTGCGCTTCATCCGCCTGGCCCTGGAAAGCCAGGGGCTGGAAGTCCACACCGCCGACAGCCTGCAGCGTGGTCTGATCGAGGCCGGCACCCGGCGGCCCGAGCTGATCGTGCTGGACCTGGGCCTGCCCGATGGCGACGGGGTGGACCTGATCCGCGACCTGCGGCAGTGGTCGGCGGTGCCGGTGATCGTGCTGTCCGCCCGCAGCCGCGAGGCCGACAAGATCGCCGCGCTGGATGCCGGCGCCGACGACTACCTGGTCAAGCCCTTCGGCAGCGGCGAGTTGCTGGCCCGCGTGCGCGCCCAGCTGCGCCGCCACAGCCAGCAGGGCGCCCAGGGCGAGCCGGTGCAGCGCTTCGGCGACATCACGGTGGACCGGGTGCACCGCAGCGTGCAGCGCGCGGGCGAGGCCCTGCACCTCACCCCCATCGAGTACCGGCTGCTGACACACCTGCTGTCCCAGCCCGACCGGGTGGTCACCCACGCCCAGCTGCTGCAGGCGGTGTGGGGCCCCGGCCACCGCGAGGACACCCACTATGTGCGGGTGCACATGGCCAATCTGCGCAAGAAGATCGAGGCCGACCCGTCCCGGCCCCAGCACCTGCTGACCGAGACCGGCGTGGGCTACCGGCTGGTGGGCCTGGCGGGCTGAGGCTCAGCCCTTGCCGCGCAGCAGGGCGCTCATCAGGTTGTCGAAGGGCAGGTCGCACAGCTGCTGCCACATCACCTGCTCGGAGCGGAACTTGGCCCAGTGGGCGTGGATCTTCTTGAAGGGCGCGCTCTTCTCGGCCATCTCGGCATAGAGCTCGTTGGCCGCGCCGAAGGCGGCCTGCGTCACCTCCTTGGGGAAGGCGCGCAGCAGCGCCCCGCCGGCCACCAGGCGGCGCAGGGCCTGCGGGTTCTCGTTGTCGTACTTCATCGTCAGCCACTGGTTGGCCTCGGCCGTGGCGGTGCGCAGCGCCGTCTGGTAGAGCGCCGGCAGGGCGTTGAGCGCCTTGAGGTGGACGAACAGGCCCAGCGTGGCCGAGCCCTCCCACCAGCCCGGGTAGTAGTAGTACTTGGCCACCTTCTGCAGGCCCAGCTTCTCGTCGTCCAGCGGGCCGACGAACTCGGCCGCGTCGATCACGCCCTTTTCTAGCGCGGGGTAGAGGTCGCCCGCGGCCAGCTGCTGCGGCACCACGCCCAGCTTGGCCAGCACCATGCCGCCCAGGCCGCCGATGCGGAACTTCAGGCCCTTGAGGTCGGCCACCGACTTGATCTCCTTGCGGTACCAGCCGGCCATCTGGGCGCCGGTGTTGCCCACCGCCATCACGGTGACGTCGTAGGGCGCCAGGAACTCGTCGATCAGGGCCTGGCCGCCGCCCTCGTAGAGCCAGGCGTTCTGGGCCCGCAGGCCCAGGCCGAAGGGCATGGCGGTGTGGAAGCCGAAGGCCGGGTCCTTGCCGATGTAGAAGTAGCTGGCGCTGTGGCCCGCCTCCACCGTGCCCTTTTGCACCGCGTCCAGCACGCCCAGCGGCGGGACCAGCTCGCCGGCCGGGTGGACGGTGATGTTGAACTTGCCGCCGGTGAGCTCGCCCACCCGCTTGGCCACCATCTCCATCGCGCTGAAGATGCCGGTCAGGCTGCGCGGGTAGCTGGAGGCCACGCGCCAGCGGATCTCGGGGTTGCCCGTCTGGGCCAGGGCCGGGGCGGCCAGGCTGGCCAGGGCGCCCCCCATGGCACCGGATTGGACGAGGAAGTTGCGACGGCTCATTGGCTTGTCTCCTGTTGGTGTTGTGAGAACCCGAACCCGGTTTGTACGCCAGCCCAGCGGCGGGGGGCTCAGCCGTGGCGGATGGCCACGGTCTTGAGCACGGTGAAACCCCAGAGGGCCTCGAAGCCCTTCTCCCGCCCGTGGCCGCTGGCCTTGACACCGCCGAAGGGCAGCTCCACCCCGCCACCGGCCCCATAGTTGTTGATGAAGACCTGGCCGCAGCGCAGGCGCCGGGCCAGGCGCAGCTGGCGCGCGCCGTCGCGGGTCCAGACGCCGGCCACCAGGCCGTAGTCAGTGCCGTTGGCCAGGCGCACCGCCTCGGCCTCGTCGTCGAAGGGCATGGCCACCAGCACCGGGCCGAAGATCTCCTGCTGCGCCAGCGGGTGGCCGGGCGGCACGTCGCGCAGCAGCACGGCGGCCTGGTAGTGGCCGGTGGCGGCGGCCTCGGGGTGCACGCTGCCGCGGGCGGCCACGCGCAGGCCGTCGGCCTCGGCCTGGTCCAGAAAGCCGCGCACCAACGCCTGCTGCCGCGCGTTCACCAGCGGGCCCATCTCCAGGTCCAGCGCCGGGGGGCCGGCCCGCAGGGCCTGGAAGCGCTCGGCCAGCCGCGCCAGCACCGTCTCATAGACGCTGCGCTGCACCAGCAGCCGGCTGCCGGCCGAGCAGGTCTGGCCCGCGTTCTGGACGATGGCGTTGACGATGACCGGCAGGGCGGCGTCCAGGTCCGCATCGTCGAAGAGGATCTGCGGCGACTTGCCGCCCAGCTCCAGCGTGACCGGGCAGTGGTGCTGGGCCGCGGCCTCGGCCACCCGGCGCCCGGTGGCGGCCGAGCCGGTGAAGGAGATGTGGTCCACGCCCGGATGGGCACACAGGGCCGCGCCGGCCTCGGCGCCGTAGCCGGTGACCACATTGAGGGTGCCCGCCGGAAAGCCCAGCTCGGCCGCCATCTCGGCCAGCCGCAGCGTGGACAGGCTGGCGTCCTCGGCCGGCTTGACCACGCAGGCATTGCCGGCCGCCAGGGCCGCGCCCACCGTGCGGCCGAAGATCTGCATCGGGTAGTTCCAGGGGATGATGTGGCCGGTCACGCCGTGCGGCTCGCGCAGCGTCAGCACGGTGTAGCCGCTCTCGTAGGGCAGGGTCTCGCCGTGCAGCTTGTCGCAGGCGCCGGCGTAGTACTCCAGGTAGCGGGCCAGGGCCAGGGCGTCGGCCCGCGCGGTGCGCAGCGATTTGCCGGTGTCGCGCGCCTCCAGCTGGGCCAGGGCCTCGGCCTGCTCGCCCACCCGCTGGCCCAGCTGCGCCAGCAGCCGGCCGCGCCGGGCCGCCGCCAGCTGGCCCCAGGGGCCGTCCAGGCACTCGCCCACGGCCGCGCGGGCGGCCCGCACCGCTGCGTCCACATCGGCCGCGTTGCCGCGGGCCAGGCTGCCGAAGCAAGTGCCGTCGCTGGGGTCCAGCACGGGCAGGGTGTCGCCCGACGCGGGGGCCTGCCAGGCGTTGGCGATGAAGTGCTGCATCGTCTGCATGCGGGGTCTCCAGAAGGGTTCAGGGCGCGGCGGCGATGGCCTGGGCGATGGCCCGGCCCACGTCCGCAGTGCCGGCCTGACCGCCCAGGTCGGGCGTGCGCGGGCCCTCGGCCAGCGTGGCCTCGATGGCGCAGACGATGGCATTGGCCGCGGCCTGGTGGGTCGGGTCGCCGCCGCCCAGGTGTTCCAGCATCAGCGCGGCCGACCAGATCTGGCCGATGGGGTTGGCGATGCCGCGGCCGGCGATGTCCGGCGCCGAGCCGTGCACCGGCTCGAACAGCGAGGGGTGGGCGCGGCTGGGGTTGATGTTGGCCGAGGGCGCGATGCCGATGGTGCCGGTGCAGGCCGGCCCCAGGTCGGAGAGGATGTCGCCGAACAGGTTGGAGGCCACCACCACATCGAACCAGTCCGGGTGCTGCACGAAGTGGGCGGTGAGGATGTCGATGTGGTACTTGCGCACCGACACCTGCGGGTAGCGCTCGGCCATGGCGGCCAGGCGCTCGTCCCAGTAGGGCATGGTGATGGCGATGCCGTTGCTCTTGGTGGCCGCCACCAGGGACTGGCGGGGCCGGCGCTGCGCCAGCTCGAAGGCATAGGCCAGGATGCGGTCCACCCCGGTGCGGGTGAAGACCGACTCCTGGATGGCCATCTCGCGTTCGGTGCCCTCGAACATGCGCCCGCCCACCGAGGAATATTCGCCCTCGGTGTTCTCGCGCACGATCAGCATGTCGATGTCGCCCGGGCCCCGGCCGGCCAGCGGCGAGCGCACACCGGGCATCAGCCGGGCCGGGCGCAGGTTGACGTACTGGTCGAACTCGCGCCGCATGCGGATGATCGAGTCCCAGACCGCGATGTGGTCGGGCACGATGTCCGGCGCACCCACCGCACCGAAGAAGATGGCGTCGTGGCCGCCGATCCGGGCCTTCCAGTCGGTCGGCATCATCGTGCCGTGGCGCTGGTAGTGGGCGCAGCACCAGTCGAAGGTGTCGAAGGACCAGGCGATGCCGAAGCGCCGGCCCACCGCGTCGAGCACGCGCAGGCCCTCGGCCATGACCTCGGGGCCGATGCCATCGCCGGCGATGACGGCGATCCGGTGTGTCTTCATGGGAAGGCTCCCTGCCAGAGGTGGAAGAACGGCCGGCAACTGGCCGGGGTGGAAGAACGGCCGGCGGCCGGCCGGGTTCAGCCGGCGCTGGGGGCCGGCCCCATGCGGGTGAGCTCGGCCACGAGTTCGGTGACCATGGCCTGCGCCCCCGCCTGGACCACGCCCATGTCGTAGGTGGCCAGCACCGCCTCGGCGATCGCGTGGGGCGTGGGCACCGCCTCGGCCATGGCCAGGTAGTAGCGCAGGTCCTTCAGGGCATTGCCCATCGCAAAGGGCATGGGCGGGCCGGCGGGGTCGAGGATGACCGGCCGCAGGCGCTCCAGCGCCACGCCGGCCCCACCGCCGCTGGCCAGCACGTCCACCAGCACCTCGGGCGCGATGCCGCCCCGCACGGCGCAGGCCGCGGCCTCGGCCAGCAGGGCCATGCTGCCCAGCGAGACGAAGTTGTGCAGCAGCTTCAGGCGGTGACCGGCCCCCACCGGGCCGGCGTGGGTGATGTTCTCGGCAAAGGCCGACAGCAGAGGCCGCATCTCGGCCAGCAAGCCGGCATCGCCACCCACCAACAGGTTCAACGTGCCGGCGTGGGCATGCTGGGCGGTGCGGGTCATCGGCGCATCCAGAAAGCGGCCCCCCGCGGCCGTCACCAGCGCCGCCATGCGCAGCGTGGAGCCCGGCACCGCGGTGGAGCAGTCGATCACCGTGCTGCCCGGCCGCAGGCCCTGCAGCACGCCGGCCGGGCCGGTCAGCACGGCCTCCACCTCGGGCGTGCCGGTGACGCACAGCAGGATCACCTCGCTGACGTCGGCCAGGGCCTGGGCCGTGTCCACGACCGTGGCGCCCCCCTGCAGCAGCTCGTCCAGCGGCTGGTTGCCCGGGTGGGCCAGCACCCGCAGGGTGTGGCCGCGGCGCAGCAGGTTGCGGGCGATGCCGTGGCCCATCAGGCCCACGCCGGCCAGGCCCACGCGCCAGGTCCTTGTTGTCTCCATGCGGTTCAGTGTAGGCAGCGGCCCTCCGGGCACCCAAGTGCAATTTCGGCGGCGCGGCCTTGCAGTTTTTGCAAGCCCGGCCAGTGTGCGCAGCGCGCGGCGCGCCTGCACTCGGTGAAAGCCTGTGGGCGCCGCGCATCCCGGCGGCCACAGAATCGTGCGGACCTGCCCCCACCCCCATGCTGCCCGACCTGTCCGCCCTCGACCTCTTTCTCAAGGCCGTGCGGCTGGGCAGCCTGTCGCGGGCGGCCCAGGCCAGCCATGTGTCGCTGTCCACCGCCAGCCGCCGCCTGGCCTACCTGGAGCAGCAGCTGGGCACGCCCCTGCTGGCGCGGCAGCACGACGGTGTGGCCCCCACCCCGGCGGGCGAGGCCCTGGCCCGCCATGCGCGGGTGGTGATGGCCTCGGTGGAAACGCTGCTGGACGAGCTGTCCGACTTTGCCGGCGGCACCGTGGGACGGGTGCGCATCCATGCCAACACCTCGGCCATGAGCCAGGACCTGCCCGACCGCCTGGCCCAGTGGCATGCCGCGCGACCGGGCATCCGCCTGGAGGTGCACGAGGCGCGCAGCCACGACATCGTCGACGCGGTGCGGGCCGGCCTGGCCGACGTGGGCGTGGTGACCTGCGCCCCGGAGGCCGACCTGCACTTCGAGCCCTGGGGGCCGGACCCGCTGTGCGCCATCGTGCCGGCCCGCCATCCCCTGCGGGCCCGGCGGATCGCCTTTGGCGAGCTGCTGGAGAACGACATCGTCGCGCTGGACAACGCGGCCGTGACCACCCGCATGATGAAGCAGACCGCCGAATCGCTGGGCCGCTTCCTGCGCCTGCGGGTGCAGGTGCAGTCCTTCGAGGCGGTGTGCCGCCTGGTGGCCGCCGGCCAGGGCATCGGCGTGCTGCCCAAGGCCTCGGTCGAGACCTTCCGGCAGTCCATGAAGCTGCGGCTGATCGACCTCACCGACGACTGGGCCCACCGCGAGATGTACCTGTGCACGGCCCCCGGCCACCTGCCGGCCGCGGTGACCCGCTTCGTGGACTTCCTGCGCCAGCGCGGCCTGCCGAAGCGGCCCTCGGCCTGAGCCCCCCGCGGCAGCTTGCCAGCATCGGCCTCACGCTTTAACATGTACTTTAAATATATCTTTAAGCACCATGGCCTCGCTCCCCCTTGACGTGCCCCCAGGCCGCGGCCCCGCGCCGCGCTGGGCCCTGTGGGCCCTGGGTTTCCGGCCCTTCTATCTGCTGGCCGCGCTGTGGGCCGTGCTGTCCATCCCGCTGTGGGCGGCGCAGATGAGCGGCCACCTCGGCAGTTGGACCCGCGGCATGCCCTGGCATGCGCACGAGATGGTGTTCGGCTACACCCTGGCCATCGTGGTGGGCTTTCTGTTCACTGCGGGGCGCAACTGGTCCGGCCAGCCCACACCCACCGGGCGCCACCTGCAGGCCTTGGCCGCGCTGTGGCTGCTGGCCCGGGGGCTGGGCTTCACACCCTGGCTGCTGGCCGCCGGCCTGGCCAATGCCGCCTTTGCCTGGGCCTCGGCCTGGGCCCTGTGGCGGGCGCTGCGCGCCGGCCAGAACCGCCGCAACGACTTCTTCCCCCTGCTGCTGGCCGGCCTGGGGCTGGCCAGCCTGGGCTTGCACCTGCAGGCCCTGGGCTGGCTGGCCTGGCCCGAGGGCCTGGGCCTGCCCATCGCGCTGGACGCAGTGCTGTTCATGATCGCGGTGATGGCCGGGCGCGTGGTGCCCATGTTCAGCAACAACGGCGTGCCGGGCATGCAGGCCCGGCGCGACGAGCGCCTGGAAAAGGCCGCGCTGGGCGGCGTGCTGGCGCTGATGGTGGCCGACGCCCTGGGCCTGCACGGCCTGCCCCTGGCCGTCCTGCTGCTGGCCCTGGCCGCCGCCCACACCGCCCGCTGGGCCCTGTGGCAACCCTGGCGCACGCTGCGCCACCCGCTGGTGTGGGTGCTACACGCGGCCTATCTGTGGCTGCCGCTGCACCTGCTGCTGCGCGCCGGCGCCACGCTGGACGCCTGGCCCCTCGGCCCGGCCACCCACGCCCTCACGCTGGGCACCATCGGCGGCATGACGATCGGCATGATCACCCGCACCGCGCTGGGCCACACCGGCCGGCCGCTGCAGGCCGGCCCCTTCGAGACCACGGCCTTCATCGCCATGCAGGCCGCCGCGCTGGTGCGGGTGGCGGTGCCCCTGCTGTGGCCGGCCGGCCTGCTGATGGCGGTGCACCTGTCGGCCACGCTGTGGGTGCTGGCCTTCGTCGCCTACCTGGCCCGCTACGTCGGCATCCTCAGCCGCCCGCGGCGGGACGGCCAACCCGGCTGACCTCCCCCTGAGACAAGGAACCGCGATGGCGCGTCTGATGAGCATCTCCCTGCCGGGCACCGAAGCGGCCGCGGTGGGCTTTGACACCCCGCTGGCCATGCTGGCCGAATGCCACCGCCGGGTGGAGGACCAGTGCGCCACCCTGCAGCGCCTGCTGCCCCACCTGGCCGCCCACGGCCCGGACCGCGCCGCGGCCGAGGCCGCCACCGCGGTGCTGCGCTACTTCGACCTGGCCGGCCCCAAGCACCATGCCGACGAAGAGGCCGACCTCTTCCCCGCGCTGCTCGAATCGATGGCCGGCTCGGACGCGGTGTGCCTGCGCGCGCTGACCGACGGCCTGAAGGCCGACCACCGCCGCTTCGAGCAGCAGTGGGCCGGTCTGCGGGCCGCGCTGAGCGAGATCGCCGCGGGCCGGCCGGCCGCACTGGACGCCGCCGCGGTGGACGCCTTCTGCACCCTCTATGCCCAGCACATCGCCCGCGAGGAGGCCGAGCTGCTGCCGATGGCCGAGCGGCTGATCGAACCCGCCGTGCTGGCCGACATCGGCCTGGCCATGCGGCGGCGCCGCGGCGAGGCCGTCTGAATGCCGGCCGACACCGATACCGACCCCGCCAGGCCCGCGCGCCGCGCCACCCTGCCCCTGGTCTATGCCTGCTCGGGCTGCTCCAGCGCCGCCCAGCTGGCCAACCACCTGGCGGTGCGCCTGGACCGTGAAGGCCGGGCCGAGATGTCCTGCATCGCGGGGGTGGGCGGTGACGTGCCCGCGCTGGTGAAGGTGGCGGTGGGCGCCGCGGCCCGGCAGCGTCCGGTGCTGGTCATCGACGGCTGCCCGCAGAGCTGCGCCCGCCAGGCCCTGGCCCGCCACGGCGTGGCCCCCAGCCACCACCTGGCCCTGTGGGAAGCCGGCGTGCGCAAACGTCAGCACGAAGACTTCGACCCGTCCCAGGCAGCTCATCTGATGAGCCAGTGCCAGGCCCTGCTGGACGCCCTGCAGCGCGGACCCGCACACGGGAGCTGAACCGGGGGGCGGCCGGCTTGCGCTGCCGCAAAACCACGCTGGCAGCACATCGGGAGACTGCCTTCTTTCGCAGTGACCCGCCGCCGCGCGGCCCCCCGATGCAACACCCCTCTCCCCCCGAGCGCGCACGCCCCCATCTGGTGTGCCCGGCCGGCAGCCTGCGCGCGCTGGAAGCCGCTGTGGAAGCCGGCGCCGACGCCGTCTACCTGGGCCTGAAGGACGCGACCAATGCCCGCAACTTCGCCGGCCTGAACTTCAACGAGGCCCAGATCCGCGAGGGCGTGGCCCTGGCCCACCGCCACGGCGCCCAGGTGCTGATGGCCCTGAACACCTTTGCCGACGCGCGCCGGCCCGGGCCCTGGTTCGCCGCCGCCGACAAGGCCGCCGAACTCGGGGCCGATGCCCTGATCGTGGCCGACACCGCGGTGATGGGTCACTGCCGCGACCACCTGCCGGGCCTGCGGCTGCACCTGTCGGTGCAGGCCTCGGCCACCAGCCACGCCGCCATCGAGCACTACCGCCAGCGCTACGGCGTGCAGCGGGCCGTGCTGCCGCGGGTGGTGGCGGCCGAGCAGATCGCGCGCATCATCGCCGGCACCTCGGTGGAGATCGAGGTCTTCGCCTTCGGCAGCCTGTGCGTGATGGTGGAGGGACGCTGCGCCCTGTCGTCCTATGCCACCGGCCAGTCGCCCAACAACGCCGGCGTCTGCTCGCCGGCCTCGGCAGTGCGCTGGCAGGAGCGCGATGGTGGCGTCAGCGCGCGGCTCAACGGTGTGCTGATCGACCACTACGGCCCCGACGAGCCGCGCGGCTACCCCACCCTCTGCAAGGGACGCTTCGAGGTGGACGGCCGGCGCGTGCACGCGCTGGAGGAACCCACCAGCCTGAACACGCTGACCCTGCTGCCCCAGCCGGTGCAGATGGGCGTGCGGGCCTTCAAGATCGAAGGCCGGCAGCGCAGCGCCGCCTACGTGGGCGAGGTGACCCGGGCCTGGCGCGCCGCGCTGGACCAGGCCTGCCGCGCCGTGGACGAAGGCCGCCCCTTCACGCCCGACCCGGCCTGGCAGCAGGCCCTGTCGCGCCATGCCGAGGGGGCGCAGACCACCCTGGGCGCCTTCGATCGCCCCTGGCGTTGACCATAGACCGCTCACCGCTGACGGAACCCCCATGATGAACGACTCTGCTTTCTCCGCACCCGCCACCTCCTCCACCGCCCCGCGCCGCTGGGGCCTGACCGTCGGCCCGGTGCAGTACCTCTGGCCCCGTGAGCGGCTGCTGGCCTTCTATGCCCAGCTGGCCGACTCCCCGGCCGACTGCATCGTGCTGGGCGAGGTGGTGTGCGCCCGGCGGCGCGAGCTGCGCCTGGACGACTGGCTGGCCCTGGGCCGGGAACTGGCCCAGGCCGGCAAGCAGGTGGTGCACGCCACCCAGACCCTGGTCGAGACCGAGGCCGACCTGCGGCAGATCGAGCGCCTGGGCGCCGAGACCGACCCGTGGGTGGAGGCCGGCGATGCCTCCGCCCTGGCCCTGCTGCAGGGGCGGGTGCCGCTGGTGCTGGGCCCGCACATCAACATCTACAGCCACCGCGCCCTGCAGGAGCATGCCGACCTGGGCGTGGTGCGCTGGGTGCCGCCGCTGGAACTGTCGCTGCAGGCGGTGGCCTGCATCCAGCCGCCTGAACGCCCGGTGGTGGGCTGGAGCGGTCGACCGATCGAGACCGAGGTCTGGGCCTTCGGCCGCATGCCGCTGTCTTTCTCGGCGCGCTGCTTCACCGCCCGCCACCACGGCGTGCCCAAGGACCGCTGCGGCTTTCCCTGTCTGGACGACCCGGACGGCCGGCTGGTGCGCAGCGGCGAGGGCGAGGACTTTCTGGTGCTCAACGGCACCCAGACCCAGTCGGCCGGCGTGCACTGCCTGCTGGGCCAGGCCAAGGCCCTGGCTGCAGCCGGCGTGCAGCGGCTGCGCCTGTCGCCCTCGTCCAACGGCTTTGCCCAAGTGCTGGCCGACTTCGACGCCGTCTTCAACGGTGGCGCCTCACCCCAGGGCCGCAGCGCGGCCTGGGCCGGCCTGGGCGTGCCCGGGCCGCTGGTGTCCGGCTACGCCTTCGACCGGCCGGGCATGGCCGCCACCGCCACCTCGCCCCTGGAGATGCCCGCATGACCCCCTTGTTCCTTCCCCCGCGCCTGCGGGCCCCGCTCGAGGCCCTGGCCCAGCGGCTTGACGCCCTGCCGCCGCTGCCGGCGCGCTGGCAGGCCCTCCAGGGGCCTCAGGCCCGCATGGCCGGCTGGCTGCGTCGCCTGCCCAGCCGACCACCGTCTCAGGTGCTGGCGGTGCTGCTCAACCGGGGGCTCTGGCCCCAGCTGCCGGAGGAACTGCAACAAGGCCTGGTGGGCCGCGTGATCACGCTGGAGGTGAGCGACCTGGGCTGGCGCCTGCGCCTGCGGGGGCGGGCCGACGGCTTCGAGGCCGCGGGCGATAGCGCCGAGGCGGCGCTGCGCATTGCCGCGCGCGCAGCCGGCTGGTGGCGGCTGGCCCGCGGGCTGGACGACCCGGACCGCCTGTTCTTCGACCGCGTGCTGGTGATGGAAGGCGACACCGAGCTGGGCCTGCTGCTGAAGAACTCGCTGGACGCGCTGGGCCCGATCTGGCCGGTGAAGCCGGCTGGGTCGGGCACGCCGGGCCGCGCCCGGGTCTGAACTCAGGCGGCCAGGGCCAGGCCGGCGGCGTGCGCGCGCGTGGCGCGCGGCGACGCAGGCACGCTGCGGCGCCCCCCCGCGGCGGCCGGCAGCGCCCCACGGGACTCGCTGAGGTACTGCAGCATCACGCGGTTGAGGATGCGGACCTCGTAACGCTGCACCGCGATCACTCCCTGCTCGATCAACTGGCGCAGCGAACGGGACAGGGCTTCGGAGGTCACCCCGAGCTGCTGGGCCAGCTGCTGCTTGCGCACGGCCATCTGCCAGACCGGCCGGCAGGCCAGGCCGGTGGAGGCCGCCGTCTCGTCCAGGATGCGCCGGGCCAGGCGGGCGGCCAGGCCACGGGTGCGGGCCTCGGTCAGGCCGTCGCGCAGGGTCTGGGCCTGGGCGGCCAGCACCTGACCGAAGGCCAGGCCCACCGCGGGATGCTGCTGCGCGATGCGCAGCAGCGCGTCGATGGGCAGAGCCAGCAGCTCGCTGGGTTCGGTGGCCATCAGGGCCCGGAACCAGCCGGGCTGGCGGCCCAGGGCGCCGAAGACGTCCACCCACTCCCCGGCCTGCACGCGGAACATCTCGGTGAAGCGGCCGCGCCGGTCCACCCCACCGGCAGCCATCTGGCCGCTGCGCAGCAGCCACAGCGAGGGCAGCGGCTTGGCCGGGCTGGGGTGCTGGAGCAGGCCGGGCGGCACGTCGACCACGCAGGCCGCCTGCAGCAGGCGGTCGCAGGCCTCGGGCGGGATGGGACAGGGTGCCAGCGCCCGGGCGATCAGCTGGCCATCCGGTTCGGCGCAGACCATGGTCGAGACTCCTTGCAGGGGTGGAAAACGATCCGGCGATCATCAGGCGGCAGCGCCCGCGCAGGCGCAGGCCCCGCCGCAGCCGCCCTCGGTGGCCGCCTCGGGCGCGTTCAGGCCCTCGAACAGCACGTTGTTCTCCAGGTGGATGTGCTGCATCAGGTCCTCGCGCAGGGTCTGCAGGCCGGCCAACAGGGCGCGCCAGGTGCTGCAGGCCCCGCGCGGCATGGCCAGGCCATGGGCCAGGCTCACCATCTGCGCCAGGGCCTGGCCGTGCTGGTCGTGCTCGAAGCGCATCACCTCCACCGGCGGCAGCTGTGTAGGCGACATGCCCTGGGCGATCAGCGGGAAGAGGATCTGCTCCTCCTTCTGCATGTGGCTTTCCAGCTCCTGCAGCATGGCCTCCAGGTGGTCGGCCAGGCCGTGCGGGCACTCGGCGCGATCGGCGTGGACGGTCTCGACCCGGCGCGACAGGCGCACCAGCTCCGGCAGCTGCTCGCGGTGGCGGTCGTGGTAGCGCACCAGGATGTGGTCGATCAGCTCGGACGCGGTGGCGCCGCGCCAGTCGATGGACTCGGCGCCGCCGTCGTCCTGCAGGGCCTGCAGCGCCTCGGTGATGGGCTGCGGGTCCAGGCCCAGCGGCGCCAAGGCGTCGCGCAGGGTCTGCTTGCCGCCGCAGCAGAAGTCCAGCTGGTGGCGATGGAAGATGGCGGTGGCACCGGGGATGCTGCGGGCCAGGTCGCCCAGGGAACGGTCCAGAAAGACGGTGTCGGTCATCGGAAGGCTTTCATGCGGGGTGGGAATGCCCCCTTCTTGGCAAGCCCCGGGCCAGGGGGCGGCACTTGGAGAATCAGACACTTGGCGCCGACAGGGTCATTTGCACCATGGTCATTGAACGGTCAAAACAACCCTTCATGGTGTAATCAACCATGGACCTGAACCTGCTGCTGAACGACCTGACGGTGCTGCTGCCCGCGGCCGTGCGACTGCAGCGCCTGGCGGTGGCCGTGCGGGCCGAGTTCCAGTGCGATGCGGTGGTCATCCTGGCGCTGGAGCCCGGTGGCAGCAGCGTGCTGCGGCCGGTGGCCGCGGTGGGGCTGACGCGCGATGCCATGGGCCGGCGCTTCCTGCTGGCCGAACAACCACGGCTGGCGGCCATCATGGCCGACCGCGAGGTGGTGGGCTTCGAAGCCGACAGCCGCCTGCCCGACCCTTACGACGGCCTGGTGGAGGGCCACCACGGCCAGCCGCTGCCGGTGCACGACTGCATGGGCCTGCGGCTGCAGCAGGACGGCCGGCCCTGGGGCGTGCTGACCCTGGACGGCCTGCGGCCAGGCCGCTTCAGCCCGGCCGACCGCGAGCGCCTGCAGCGCCTGCAGCCCCTGGTGGAAGCGGCGGTGCGCATGAGCCGGCTGGAGCGCGAGAACCAGGACCTGCGCCAGGCCGGCGCCTGGGCCGCGCGGGCCCGCGAGGGCGATGCCACGCAGGCCGCGGCCGGCGGCGAGGACCTGGAGATCGTGGCCCACAGCGAGGGCATGCGGCACCTGCTGGAAGAAAGCCAGGTGGTCGCCCGCAGCGACCTGCCGGTGCTGCTGCTGGGCGAGACCGGCGTGGGCAAGGAGCTGTTCGCGCGGCGTCTGCATCGGCTGTCGGCCCGCAGCGGCCAGCCGCTGGTGCTGGTCAACTGCGCCGCCCTGCCGGAGACCCTGGCCGAGAGCGAGCTGTTCGGCCATGTGCGCGGCGCCTTCTCCGGCGCCACCGGCGACCGGGCCGGGCGGGTGGAGGCCGCCCAGGGCGGCACGCTGTTCCTGGACGAGGTGGGCGAGCTGCCGCTGGTGCTGCAGGCCAAGCTGCTGCGCACGCTGCAGAACGGCGAGATCCAACGCCTGGGCTCGGACCGGCCGCGCAAGGTGGATGTGCGCTTCATCGCCGCCACCAACCGCGACCTGCGCACGGCGGTGCGCGAGGGGCGCTTCCGGGCCGACCTGTACCACCGGCTGTCGGTGTACCCGCTGCCCATCCCGCCGCTGCGCGAGCGGCGCGAGGACATCCTGCCGCTGGCCGGCCGCTTCCTGGAGGTCAACCGCGCGCGGCTGGGCCTGCGCGGGCTGCGCCTGGCCCGGGCAGCCGAGAAGGCGCTGCTGGCCTATGCCTGGCCGGGCAATGTGCGCGAGCTGGAGCATGTGATCGGCCGGGCCGCGCTGCGGGCGGCCGGCCTGCAGCAGGACCGCCACCGCATCCTGGCCATCGGCCCGGAGCTGCTGGGTCTGGAGGGGCCCGAGGGCAGCACGGTGCCGGACGCAGCGATGCAGCACGGCGCGCTGGCCCTGGACGGCCATGAGGACGCTGAGATGGCGCCGGGCCTGTCACCCCGCCAGGCGGCCCAGCTGGCGCAGCGGCAGAGCATCCGCGCGGCGCTGGAGGCGGCCCAGGGCAACTGGGCGCAGGCGGCCCGGCAGCTGGGCATGGACGCCAGCAACCTGCACAAGCTGGCCCGCCGGCTGGGGCTGAAGCCCTAGCGGCCAGGCCCCGGGGGCTCAGGCGGCGACGGCGTCCAGGCGGAACACCTGCACCGCGCCGCGCAGGCGGTCGGCCTGCAGGCGCAGCTGCTCGGAGGCGGCCGCGCTCTGCTCCACCAGGGCCGCGTTCTGCTGCGTCACCATGTCGAGCTGGGCCACGGCCTGGTTGATCTGGCCGACGCCATCGGACTGCTGGCTGGCGGCCTGGCTGATCTCGCCCAGCAGCTCGGTCACGCGCTGCACCCGGGCCACCATGGCCTGCATGGCCTGGCCAGCCTCGCCGGCCTGGCGGGTGCCGCACTCGACCTGGGCCAGGCTGCCGGCCACCACGCCCTGGACCTGGCGGGCAGCTTCGGCCGAGCGGTGGGCCAGGGCCCGCACCTCACCGGCCACCACGGCAAAGCCGCGGCCCGATTCACCGGCCCGCGCGGCCTCCACCGCGGCGTTGAGCGCCAGCAGATTGGTCTGGAAGGCGATGCCATCGACCAGGGCCACGATCTCGCCGATCTGCCGGTTGGCGGCCGAGACCTGCTGCATGGTGTCCACCACCTGGCCGACCGCGGCCGCGCCGCTCTCCACCGCCTCGCGGGCGGCCTGGGCCTCGTCGGCGGCATGGCGGGTCACCTCGGCGTTCTGGTGCACCGAGCCGGAGAGCTCCTCCAGCGAAGCCGCCGTCTGCTGCAGGCTGGCGGCCTGTTCCTCGGTGCGCTGCGACAGGTCGGTGGTGCCGCCGGCCATCTCGTCGGCACCGCGGGCCACCTGGTCGCAGCTGTCGCGCACGCTGCGCACCACCTGGGCCAGGTCCTGGGTCATGCCTTCGAGCGCGCCCAGCACCCGGCCGGTCTCGTCGGCGGGCCGCTCACCCACCCGCACCGACAGGTCGCCCTGGGCCACGGCCTCGGCCACCGCGACGGCGCGGCCCAGCGGGCGGGTGATGCCGCGGGCCAGCCAGATCGCCATGCCCAGGCCCACGCACAGGGCCGCCACCCCGCCGGCCAGCACGCGCAGGCGCTCGGCCGCCAGCGATTCGCGCAGGGCCTCGCCCTCGCGGGACACCTGCTCGCGCACCTGCGCCGCCAGGGCCCGCACCGGCACCTGCAGGGTGTCGATGGCCGGCAGCGTCTCCTGGCGCAGCAGGGCCTCGGCCTGGCTGCGCTGCCCGTCCTTCAGCAGGGCACTGACCTGGGTGAAGCTGCGCACATAGGCGACCCGGGCCGTCTGGATCTCGGCCAGGCTGCGGCGCTGGGCCGGGTCGGTCAGCAGGGTGTCGAGCTCAGCCAGCGCCTGGTCCACCAGGGTCCGGTTGTCGCGGATCTTCTGGTGCAGCGCGGCGTCATCCTGCGGGTTCGTCACGAAGAACAGCTCCATCGTGCGGCGGGTGTTGGAGCGGGTGGTGGCGTCCAGCAGGGCGGCCGCCTCGGCGCTGCGCCAGTCGTGCTGGGTCAGCTGGGCCACGCCCTCGCCCACCTGGGCAAAGCGCAGCACCGCCGCGCCCACCACCACGGCCAGCAGGCCCAGCACCCCGGCAAAGCCCCATCCCAGGCGGGCGCCGATCGATCGGCCCGTCCCCTGCTGTCGCAGCTCTCGCATCACTCTCTCCTTGCTTGGCATCAGGCCTTGTTCTTCGGCCTGCGGGCAGGGGGCGTCGAGTCGACCTGAAGGACTAGTCCACGCAGGGGATCTCCGCAGCGCCGCCAGAGGGTGAGCGCGGTTGACAGGTCAATTGATCAAAGTCAACATCGAACCAGCAGTAGTTCTTTGGAACGATGCCCCGTTGCGGAGCATCGTTCTTTCGCGTACCCCTCGATGGTCTTCGGGTGGATGTTCGCCAGGGAGCCCTTGCGGGACAGTTCAATCACCCATTGAACGAGGCCGCATCATGGCGACGCCCACTGCTCCCCTTCCCCGACAAGCCTGGTCCGTCCTGGCCGTCAGCACACTGGCCTTCACGGTGTGCTTCATGGTCTGGATGATGTTCGCCGTCATCGGCATCCCGCTGCGCAAGACCCTGGGGCTGTCGGCCACCGAGTTCGGCCTGCTGGCCTCCATGCCCGTGCTCTCGGGCTCGCTGATCCGCGTGCCGCTGGGCATCTGGACCGATCGTTTCGGCGGCCGCATCGTGATGGCCATCCTGCTGGCCGTCTGCGTGCCGGCGGTGTGGATGATGTCCTACGCCACCGCCTACTGGCAGTTCCTGGTCATCGGCCTGCTGCTGGGCCTGGCCGGCGGCTCCTTCTCGGTGGGCACGCCCTATGTGGCCCGCTGGTTCCCCAAGGAGCGCCGTGGCATGGCCATGGGCGTGTTCGGCGCCGGCAACTCGGGCGCGGCGGTCAACAAGTTCGTCGCGCCGGCCATCGTGGTGGCCTTCGGCTGGACCATGGTGCCCAAGGTCTATGCCGTGATCCTGCTGGCCACGCTGGTGGTGTTCTGGCTGGGCAGCGCCAGCAACCCCAGCCACCTGGTGTCCACCGACACCAAGCTGTCGGACCAGCTGAAGATGCTCAAGGACCCGCAGGTGCTGAAGTACTGCCAGTACTACAGCATCGTGTTCGGCGGCTACGTCGGCCTGAGCCTGTGGATGGTGCAGTACTACGTGGGCGAATACGGCCTGGACATCCGGGTGGCCGCCCTGCTGGCCGCCTGCTTCTCGCTGCCCGGCGGCGTGCTGCGCGCCATCGGCGGCGTGCTGTCGGACAAGTACGGCGCCCACCGCGTCACCTGGTGGGTGATGTGGGCCTGCTGGATCTGCCTGTTCCTGCTGAGCTACCCGCAGACCGACTTCACGATCAACACCGTCAACGGTCCGCAAACCTTCCACATCGGCCTGAACGTGGTGGGCTTCACCAGCCTGCTGTTCCTGCTGGGCATCGCGATGGCCTTCGGCAAGGCCAGCGTTTTCAAGTACATCGGCGACCACTACCCCGACAACATCGGCACGGTCAGCGGCATCGTCGGCCTGGCCGGCGGCATGGGGGGCTTCCTGCTGCCCATCCTGTTCGGCTTCCTGCTGGACCTGACCGGCGTGCGCTCGAGCGCTTTCATGCTGCTCTACGGCGTGGTCTGGGTCTCGCTGATCTGGATGTACTGGACCGAGGTGCGCCACACGGACGTGATCGACACGCCCAGCGCCCCCATCCTCACTGCGCGCTGAGCCGCTGCAGCCCCTTCTTCTCCCCTCCTGGAGACTTCCATGAGCACCCCTTCCCTGAGCGCGCGGCCGGGCCGCACGCTCACCCACTGGAACCCCGAAGACAAGGCCTTCTGGGAACGCGAGGGCGAAGCCATCGCCAAGCTCAACCTGTGGATCTCGGTCCCCTCGCTCTTCCTGGCCTTCGCCATCTGGCAGGTCTGGAGCGTGGTGGCCGTGGGCCTGCCCGGTCTGGGCTTTCACTACTCGACCAACCAGCTGTTCTGGCTGGCCGCGGCGCCGGCGCTCTCGGGCGCCACGCTGCGCATCTTCTATTCCTTCATGGTGCCGCTGGTGGGCGGCCGCCGCTGGACGGCCATCTCCACCGCCACGCTGCTGATCCCGGCCCTGGGCATCGGCTTCGCAGTGCAGGACAACCAGACGCCCTACCCCACCATGCTGATCCTGGCCCTGCTGTGCGGCCTGGGCGGCGGCAACTTCAGCTCCAGCATGGCCAACATCAGCTTCTTCTTCCCGAAGGAGCGCAAGGGCTCGGCCCTGGGTGTGAACGCCGGCCTGGGCAACCTGGGCGTGTCGGTGGTGCAGTTCCTCAGCCCCCTGGTGGTGACGGCCGGCATCTTCGGCATCTTCGGCGGTGACGCCCAGACCATCGTCAAGAACGGCCAGACGCTGCAGGTCTGGACCCAGAACGCCGCCTTCATCTGGGTGCCCTGGATCGTGCTGTGCTCGCTGGCCGCCTGGTTCGGCATGAACGACCTGGCCGAGGCCAAGGCCTCCTTCGCCGACCAGGCCGTCATCTTCCGCCGCAAGCACAACTGGCTGATGTGCGTGCTCTACCTGGGCACCTTCGGCTCCTTCCTGGGCTATGCCGCGGGCTTCCCGCTGCTGATCAAGAGCCAGTTCCCCGGCGTGAACCCGCTGGCCTATGCCTGGCTGGGCCCGCTGACCGGCGCCGTCGTGCGCCCCTTCGGCGGCTGGCTGGCCGACAAGCTGGGCGGCGCCCGCGTGACGCTGTGGAACTTCGTGGTGATGGCGGTGGCTGTGTGCGGCGTGCTGGTCTTCCTGCCCAGCGGCCCGGCGGGCGGCAGCTTTGCCGGCTTCTTCCTGTGCTTCCTGGTGCTGTTCCTGACCACCGGCATCGGCAACGGCTCGACCTTCCGCATGATCCCGGTGATCTTCCTGACCGAGCGCATGCGCGGCGTGAACCGCCAGGACGGCGCCGCCGTGGTGCAAGCCACCAAGGAGGCCAACACCGAGGCCGCCGCGACCCTGGGCTTCACCGCCGCGATGGCGGCCTACGGCGGCTTCTTCATTCCCAAGAGCTATGGCAGCTCCATCGCCCTGACCGGTGGCCCGCAAGCCGCGCTCTACACCTTCATCGCCTTCTACCTGATCTGCATCGCCGTGACCTGGTGGCACTACGCCCGCCGCAACGCGCCGATGCCCTGCTGACCTCACGCCGCCCGAAGAAAGCCTCCCCATGAGCCACTTCCTGGACCGACTCACCCACTTCGCGCTCCCCAAGGAGTCCTTTGCCAACGGCCATGGCCGTGTCACCGGCGAAGACCGCACCTGGGAGGACGCCTACCGCAACCGCTGGTCGCACGACAAGATCGTGCGCAGCACCCACGGCGTGAACTGCACGGGCTCCTGCTCGTGGAAGATCTACGTCAAGGGCGGCATCGTCACCTGGGAAACCCAGCAGACCGACTATCCCCGCACCCGCTGGGACATGCCCAACCACGAGCCGCGCGGCTGCGCCCGCGGCGCCAGCTACAGCTGGTACCTCTACAGCGCCAACCGCGTGAAGCACCCGATGGTGCGCAGCCGCCTGCTGCGCCGCTGGCGCGCCGCGCTGGTCGTGGCCAAGGACCCGGTGTCGGCCTGGGCCAGCATCGTCGAGGACGCCGATGCCCGGCGCGACTACCAGCAGGTGCGCGGCATGGGCGGCTTCGTGCGCAGCAGCTGGGAGGAAGTCAACCAGTTGATCGCCGCCGCCAACGTCTACACCATCAAGCAGCACGGGCCGGACCGCATCATCGGCTTCTCGCCCATCCCGGCGATGAGCATGGTCAGCTACGCCGCGGGCAGCCGCTACCTGAGCCTGATCGGCGGCGTCTGCATGAGCTTCTACGACTGGTACTGCGACCTGCCGCCCTCGAGCCCGCAGGTCTGGGGCGAGCAGACCGACGTGCCCGAATCGGCCGACTGGTACAACAGCACCTACCTGATCGCCTGGGGCTCCAACGTGCCGCAGACGCGCACGCCCGACGCCCACTTCTTCACCGAGGTGCGCTACAAGGGCGCCAAGGCGGTGGCCGTCTCGCCCGACTACAGCGAGGTGGCCAAGCTGGCCGACCTGTGGCTGCACCCCAAGCAGGGCACCGACGCGGCCCTGGCCATGGCCATGGGCCATGTGGCCCTCAACGAGTTCTACTTCAAGCAGCGCTCGGCGTACTTCGACGACTACGCCCGCCGCTACACCGACCTGCCGATGCTGGTGCGCCTGAAGGTGCAGACCCTGGCCGATGGCCGCCAGGTGCTGGTGCCCGAGCGCTACCTGCGCGCCAGCGACTTCAACGGCAAGCTCGGCCAGTCCAACAACCCCGAGTGGAAGACCCTGGCCTTCGACAGCACCGGCCGCGCCGTGCTGCCCCATGGCTCGATCGGCTTCCGCTGGGGCGCCGAGGGCCGCGACGACGCCGGCCAGTGGAACCTGGAGGACAAGGAAGCCCGCCACGGCGAGCAGGTCAAGCTCAAGCTCTCGGTGCTGGAGGATGGCGAGCAGGCCCATGCGGTGGTGGACGTCGCCTTCCCCTACTTCGGTGGCGTGCAGAACCCGCACTTCCCCGCCAACGACGCGGTGGGCGAGATCAGCCTGGCCCGCGTGCCGGCGGTGCGCCTGCGCCTGAAGGAGAACGGCGACGAGGTGCAGGCCCTGGTGGCCACGGTGTTCGACCTGCAGGCCGCGCAGTACGGCATCGACCGCGGGCTGGGCAGCGGTGCCGCGAGCTACGACGACAACGCCCCCTACACCCCGGCCTGGGCCGAGCAGATCACCGGCGTGCCGCGCGCGCAGATCGTCACCGTGGCGCGCGAGTTCGCCGCCAACGCCGACAAGACGCAGGGCAAGTCGATGATCATCATCGGCGCCGGCATGAACCACTGGTACCACTCGGACATGAACTACCGGGGGGTCATCAACCTGCTGATGATGTGCGGCTGCATCGGCAAGAGCGGCGGCGGCTGGGCCCACTACGTCGGCCAGGAGAAGCTGCGCCCACAGACCGGCTGGACGGCGCTGGCCTTCGCGCTGGACTGGGTGCGCCCGCCGCGCCAGCAGAACTCCACCAGCTTCTTCTACGCCCACACCGACCAGTGGCGCTACGAGAAGGTGGACATGCAGGAGGTGCTCTCGCCGCTGGCCGACCGCGCGCAGTACGCCGGCAGCATGATCGACTTCAACGTGCGCGCCGAGCGCATGGGCTGGCTGCCCAGCGCCCCGCAGCTGGAGACCAACCCGCTGCAGCTGGCCCGCGACGCCGCCGCGGCCGGCCTGCCGGCGCGCGACTACGTGGCCCAAGGCCTCAAGAGCGGCCAGCTGCGCATGAGCTGCGAGGACCCGGACGCGCCGGTCAACTGGCCGCGCAACATGTTCGTCTGGCGTTCCAACCTGCTGGGCTCCTCCGGCAAGGGCCACGAGTACTTCTGCAAGCACCTGCTGGGCACCGAGAACGGCGTGCAGGGCAAGGACCTGGGCCCGGATGACGCGAAGCCCTCCGAGGTGGCCTGGCACGCCAAGGCGCCCGAAGGCAAGCTGGACCTGCTGGTGACGCTGGACTTCCGCATGAGCACCACCTGCCTGTACAGCGACATCGTGCTGCCCACGGCCAGCTGGTACGAGAAGAACGACCTCAACACCAGCGACATGCACCCCTTCATCCACCCGCTGTCCGCGGCGGTGGACCCGGTGTGGGAATCGCGCAGCGACTGGGAGATCTACAAGGGCTTCGCCAAGGCCTTCAGCGAGGTCTGCGTGGGCCACCTGGGCGTCGAGCAGGACGTGGTGATGACCCCGCTGATGCACGACACCCCGGCCGAGCTGGCCCAGCCGTATGGCGTGGCCGAGTGGAAGAAGGGCGAGTGCGAGCTGATCCCCGGCAAGACCGCGCCGCAAGTGACGGTGGTCGAACGCGACTACCCCAACACCTTCAAGCGCTTCACCGCCCTGGGCCCCTTGATGGACAAGCTGGGCAACGGCGGCAAGGGCATCGGCTGGAAGACCGAGACCGAGGTCGAGCAGCTCGGCCAGCTCAACGGCCGCGTGGCCGAACCCGGTGTCAGCCAGGGCCGCCCGCGCATCGTCAGCGACATCGACGCCTGCGAGGTGATCCTGCAGCTGGCGCCCGAGACCAACGGCCATGTCGCCGTCAAGGCCTGGGAGGCGCTGAGCAAGACCACCGGCCGCGAGCACGCCCACCTGGCGCTCTACCGCGAGGACGAGAAGATCCGCTACCGCGACGTGCAGGCCCAGCCGCGCAAGATCATCTCCAGCCCGACCTGGAGCGGCATCGAGAGCGAGACCGTCAGCTACAACGCCGGCTACACCAACGTGCACGAGCTGATCCCATGGCGCACCCTGACCGGCCGCCAGCAGTTCTACCAGGACCACCCCTGGATGATCGCCTTCGGCGAGGGCTTCTCCAGCTACCGGCCGCCGGTGGACATGAAGGCCACCTCGGGCATGGAAGGCATCAAGCCCAACGGCAACGCCGAAATCGTGCTGAACTTCATCACCCCGCACCAGAAGTGGGGCATCCACAGCACCTACACCGACAACCTGCTGATGCTCACGCTCAACCGCGGCGGGCCGGTGGTGTGGCTGTCGGAGGACGACGCGAAGTCGGTCGGCATCGTCGACAACGACTGGATCGAGCTGTTCAACACCAACGGTGCCATCGCGGCGCGGGCGGTGGTCAGCCAGCGCGTCAAGCCGGGCATGGTGATGATGTACCACGCCCAGGAAAAGATCATCAACACGCCCGGGTCGGAGATCACCGGCGTGCGCGGAGGCATCCACAACTCGGTCACCCGGGTCGTGCTCAAGCCCACCCACATGATCGGCGGCTACGCCCAGTACAGCTACGGCTTCAACTACTACGGAACCATCGGCACCAACCGCGACGAGTTCGTCGTGGTGCGCAAGATGGCCAAGGTGGACTGGCTGGACACCCCCCGCGACGACCACCTGGCCGTCGCCTACCAGGCCCAGGGCGAGAACCCCTGAGTCACCCATCGCTGATCGATCCCAAGGAGCATTGAGATGAAAGTACGTGCACAGATCGGCATGGTGCTGAACCTGGACAAGTGCATCGGCTGCCACACCTGCAGCGTGACCTGCAAGAACGTCTGGACCAGCCGGCCCGGCGTCGAGTACGCCTGGTTCAACAACGTCGAGACCAAGCCGGGCATCGGCTACCCCAAGGAGTGGGAGAACCAGGACCGCTGGAACGGCGGCTGGACCCGCAACGCCGACGGCAGCATCCAACCCCGCCAGGGCGGCAAGTGGAAGCTGCTGATGAAGATCTTCGCCAACCCCAACCTGCCGCAGATCGACGACTACTACGAGCCCTTCACCTTCGACTACGACCACCTGCAGAGCGCGCCCGAGATGAAGGCCGCGCCCACCGCACGGCCGCGCAGCCTGATCACCGGCCAGCGCATGGAGAAGATCGTCTGGGGCCCGAACTGGGAGGAGATCCTGGGCGGCGAGTTCAGCAAGCGCAGCGCCGACCAGAACTTCGAGGACATCCAGAAGGACATCTACGGCCAGTTCGAGAACACCTTCATGATGTACCTGCCGCGGCTGTGCGAGCACTGCCTGAACCCGGCGTGCGTCGCGAGCTGCCCCTCGGGCTCCATCTACAAGCGCGAGGAAGACGGCATCGTCCTGATCGACCAGGACAAGTGCCGCGGCTGGCGCATGTGCGTCTCGGGCTGCCCGTACAAGAAGATCTACTACAACTGGAAGAGCGGCAAGGCCGAGAAGTGCATCTTCTGCTATCCCCGCATCGAGGCCGGCCAGCCCACCGTCTGCAGCGAGACCTGCGTGGGCCGCATCCGCTACCTGGGCGTGCTGCTCTATGACGCCGACAAGATCGAGGCGGCCGCCAGCGTGGAGCACGACAAGGACCTCTACCAGGCCCAGCTCGACGTCTTCCTGGACCCGCACGACCCGGCCGTCATCGAACAGGCCCGCCGCGACGGCATCCCCGAAGCCTGGCTGACCGCCGCGCGCAGCAGCCCCGTCTACAAGATGGCGATGGACTGGAAGATCGCGCTGCCGCTGCACCCCGAGTACCGCACCCTGCCCATGGTCTGGTACGTGCCGCCGCTCTCGCCGATCACCGGCGCGGTGCAGGCCGGCCACGTGGCCCAGAAGGGCGAACTGCCCGACGTGCAGCAGCTGCGCATCCCGGTGAAGTATCTGGCCAACCTGCTGACCGCCGGCGACACCACCCCAGTGGTGCGGGCCCTGGAGCGCATGCTGGCCATGCGCGTGTTCCAGCGCGGCAAGCATGTGGACGGCGTGCACAACACCGCGGCGCTGGACCAGGTCGGCCTGAGCGAGGCCGAGGTCGAGGACATGTACCGCACCATGGCGATTGCCAACTACGAGGACCGCTTCGTCATCCCGACCACGCACCGCGAGTACGCCGAGAACGCCTTCAACGTGCGCGGCGGCTGCGGCTTCAGCTTCGGCAACGGCTGCTCCGAGGGCACGACCGAGACCAGCCTGTTCGGCAGCGAGAAGAAGCGCACCATCCCCATCAAGGCGGAGTTCTGAGCATGAGCCTGCCCATGACACCCTCCACCCGCCCGATGGCCCGCACCCTGCGCGCCATGGCTGCCCTGCTGGGCTACCCAAACGCCGAGCTGCGCGCCCACCTGGGCGAGATCTCCCAGGCCCTGGCCGACGAGGCCGCGCTGAGCCCCGCCCGCCGGGCCGCGCTGGACGCCCTGATGGGCCGCCTGGCCCGCGAGGACGGCCTGGACGTGGAAGCCCAGTACGTGGACCTGTTCGACCGCGGGCGCGGCACCGCGCTGCACCTGTTCGAGCATGTGCACGGCGACTCGCGCGACCGCGGCCCGGCCATGATCGACCTGATCCAGACCTACGAGCAGGCCGGGCTGCTGCTGGGCCCGGACGAGCTGCCCGACCACCTCAGCGTGGTGCTGGAGTTCGCCTCCACCCAGCCACCGGCCTCGGCCCGCGCCTTCCTGGGCGAGTTCGCCCACCTGCTGCAGGCCATCCGCGAATCGCTGCTGCGCCGCCGCAGCGACTACGCCGAGCTGCTGGGCGCGCTGCTGGACCTGGCCGAGATCGACCCGGCCACACTGACCGGCGCCAAGCCGGCCGCACCCGAGCCTTCGCTCGACGAAAGCTGGGCCGAGCCCGAGGTCTTCGGCGGCTGCTCCAGCGCCGGCCAGCAAGCCCCTGGCCAAGCCCAACCCATCCAGGTCGTCCGCCCCCCGCGCGCCCCCTCCACCCCCGCCCCAGGAGCCTGACCATGTCTGCCTCCCTGAACCAGTTCTTCTTCGCCGTTTACCCCTACATCTGCCTGGCCGTGTTCTTCATGGGCAGCCTGGCCCGCTTCGACCGCGACCAGTACACCTGGAAGAGCGACAGCTCGCAGCTGCTGCGCGCCGGCCAGCTGCGCTGGGGCAGCAACCTGTTCCACATCGGCATCCTGTTCCTGCTGTTCGGCCACACCGTGGGCCTGCTGACGCCGCACTGGCTCTACTCGCCCTTCATCAGCGCCGGCCAGAAGCAGCTGGTGGCGGTCTTCTCCGGCGGCACGGCCGGCCTGGTCTGCTTCATCGGCCTGTCGCTGCTGCTGCACCGTCGCATCTTCGACCCGCGCATCCGCCTGACCAGCCACCGCACCGACCTGGCCATCCTGGTCATCCTGTGGGTGCAGCTGTGCCTGGGCCTGGTGACCCTGCCCTTCTCCTGGCACCACCGCGACGGCGGCACGATGATGGTCCTGGCCGAGTGGGCCCAGAACATCGCCACCTTCCGCCCGGACGCCGCGCTGATGGCCAACATCGACTGGCCCTTCAAGGTGCACATGGTGCTGGGCATGACGATCTTCCTGCTCTTCCCCTTCAGCCGCCTGGTGCATGTGTGGAGCGGCCTGGCCACCGTGGGCTATGCCTTCCGGCCCTACCAGCTGGTGCGCTCACGCCGCCTGAACGTGCCGCGCCGCGGCGCCTGACCTGTCTGCCTGGAATTTTCCCGGAGCCTGAGACCATGACCCTCACCGAAGCCCCCCGGATCCTGCCCCGCGTCAACGGCGTGCCCTTGGTCAACGCCGACGAAGCCGTCGCGCTGGACGAGGCCACCCTGCGCCAGCGTGCCTGCACCGAGCTGCTGCGCCAGGCCGCCCAGGCGGCCGGCCTGCTGCCCGCCGACGACCCGGCGCCCGAGCAGGGCGCCATCAGCCTCGCCGCGGCCGATGCCATCGAGGCCCTGCTGGACCAGTCCCTGGTCTGTCCCGAGCCGACCGAGGAAGCCTGCCGGCGCCACTTTGCCGCCGACGCGGGACGCTATGCGGTGGGCGAGAAGGTGCATGCCCGCCATGTGCTGTTCGCCGTCACGCCGGGCGTGGACGTCAACGCCCTGCGCCAGCGCGCCGAGGCCTGCCTGCTGGACCTGCGCTGCGGCCAGGACGGCGAGGCCGACCGCTTCGCCGAGGTGGCGGCCAGCACCTCCAACTGCCCCAGCGGGGCCCAGGGCGGCGCCCTGGGCTGGCTGCGCAAGGAGGACTGCGCCCCCGAATTCGCCCGCGAGCTCTTCGGCCAGCCCGAGGTGGGCGTGCTGCCGCGCCTGGTGCACAGCCGTTTCGGCCTGCACGTGGTGGAGGTGCTGGCCCGCGAGCCCGGCACCCAGCCCGACTTCGAGGTGGTGCGCTCGGCCGTGGCCCAGTCCCTGCGCCAGCAGAGCTATGCCACCGCGCTGCGTCAGTACCTGAGCCTGCTGGCCGGCCAGTCCCAGGTCGAAGGCATCGACCTGGACGCCGCCGACACGCCGCTGGTGCAGTGAGGCTGCGGCCCCGGCCGACGACGCGCCCATGCCCGACGACCTGCTGACCCGGCTGCGCCGCTTCCACGACGACGCCTTTCCGGCCTACGCGGACACCTTCCGCACGCTGGTGGACGAAGGCCAGCACCCGACCACGCTGTTCATCGGCTGTTCGGATTCGCGCCTGGTGCCCTACCTGCTGACCGGGGCCGAGCCAGGCGAGCTGTTCCTGGTGCGCAATGTGGGCGCCTTCGTGCCGCCCTGGGACGGCTCGGCGGGCTTTCACGGCACGGCCGCAGCCATCGAGTACGCGGTGCTGGCCCTGCAGGTGCAGCGCATCGTCGTCTGCGGCCACAGCCACTGCGGCGGCATCCGCGCGCTCTACGCTGGCGCCCCCGGCGGCGCGCTGAACCTCTCGCGCTGGCTGGACCTGGGCCGCGAGGCCACGCTGCCGGTGGCCGAACCCACGCCCGAGGCCCTGCGCCGCACCGAGCAGCGCGCCGTGGTGCTGCAGCTCGAACGCCTGATGGCCTACCCGATGGTGCGCGAGGCCGTCGAGGCCGGCCGCCTGACCCTGCACGGCTGGCATGTGGTGATCGAGGACGGCGAGGTGCATGTCTTCGACCTGGCCCAGGGCTGCTTCGTCGCCGCCGCGCACGCGCCGCACGCCGGCACCGGGCCCTATGCCCCCTATGTGGAGGCGGACCGGCCGCCGCCGGCCGCCTGAGCCATGGCCGCGCGCCGCGGGCCCTGGCGGCTGCGCCATCTGCTGGCGGCCCCGCACCGCCTGTGCTTTGCCGCCGGCGCCCTGCTGATGACGGCCCAGGCCGGGCTCTGGACCCTGGCCCTGGCCGGCGGGGCCGCCGCCGGGCTGCCGCCCACCCCGCCCTGGCTGCATGCGCTGGCCGCCACCAGTGGCTTTCCCCTGTTCATCGCCGGCTTCGGCCTGAGCGCCGGCGCCCGCTGGCTGCGCCAACCGGTGCCCGCCACCGCCCCGCTGGGGCCCGCCGTGGCCGCCTGGTGCCTGGGCTGGCTGGGCCTGTCGCTGGCCGGACCGGGCGGCGTCGGTGCGCTCGCGCTGGGCGCCGCCGTGCTGGGCGGCGGCGACCTGCTGCGCCGGCTCTGGCGCCTGGTGCGGGCGGCAGAGCCGTCCCTGCAGCCGCCCCTGGACGCCGTGGTGCGAATGCTGGCCCTGGGGCTGCTGGCCCTGGCGGTGGCGGCCGCCGGCCTGGGCAGCGGCCAGCCGCGGTGGGTGCGCATGGCCCTGCTGGGTTTGCTGTGGGGCAGCCTGCTGCCGGCCTTTGCCGCCGCGGCGCGCCGCCTGGTGCCCTGGGCCGCCGAGGACGGGCCGGCCCGCTGGCTGCAGGGGCTGATCGCCGGGCAGGCCGGCCTGCTGGTGCTGGCGGCCGCCCTGCCCACCCTGCCTGAGCCCCTGCCGCTGATGGGCGCGCTCACCGCGCTGGCCTGGGGGGCTTGGCAAGGCACCGCCTTGTGGCGCTGGCAGCGCCGCCACGGCCTGCCCAACCGCTTCGTGCGCCTGCTGGCCGCGGCCGGCTGGGCCGGCGCCGCCGCCGGCGCGGCGCTGGCGCTGGCCTGGTCCTGCCAGGCCGCAGGGATGGCGGCCGCGGCCCGGGCCTGGCAGCTGGCGGCCACCCATCTGCTGGCCCTGGGCTACCTGAGCGGCACGGCGCTGGCCATGGTCAGCCGCGTCAGCGCCACCCAGTCCGGCCAGGCGCAGGCGGTGGACGGCCCGCTGCTGGCCCTGGCCGGTCTGCTGGCCCTCACGCTGGCCGCGCGGCTGGCGGTGCTGGTGGTGGGGGGGCCGCTGGTGCCCGTGGCGACCTTGTGGACATTGACCACCGCCGGCTGGAGCGTCTGGCTGCTGCGTTGGCTGGGCCGCCTGCCTGCGGCACCGGCCGCGCCGTCTCCCGTTAGAGTGCCCCCATGCGCAAACCCCTGACCCTGGCCGCCAAGCTGGGCCTGATCGGCACCGCCCTGCTGCTGCTGGGCCTGGCCTCGATCGGTCTGACGCTGTGGATGACCTGGCAACTCGAAGGCGGCGCCGCCGCCGTCAACGAGGCCGGCCGCATGCGCATGCAGACCTGGCGCCTGGCCCAGGCCATGGGCGCGCCGGATCTGCAGCGGCGCGACGCGCTGATGGCGGGCTTCGAGCAGAGCCTGGAGCTGCTGCGCCGTGGCGACCCGGCCAGGCCGCTGTTCATGCCGCAGGACCCGCGCTCGCAAGCCCGCTTTGCCGAGGTGCAGCGCGACTGGCTGGTCCTGCGCCAGACCTGGCGCACCGAGCGCCAGCCCAGCGCCGCCGAGGCGGCGCGCGACGCCGGCGCCTTCGTGCAGCGCGTCGATGGCCTGGTCTCGGCCATCGAGACCCAGATGGCGCGGCTGACCTCGGTGCTCAACGCCATCCAGCTGGCCATGGTGGCGCTGACCATCGCCAGCGCGGTGGCCTTGCTCTACTCGGCCTACCTGTTCGTCTTCAACCCGCTGGCCCAGCTGCAGGCCGGGCTCACCCGCATCGGCGGGGGCGACTTTGCGGCCCGGGTGGAGGTGAGCTCCAACGACGAATTCGGCGACCTCTCGGCCGGCTTCAACCAGATGGCCCAGACGCTGCAGGGCCTCTACCAGAACCTGGAGGCCAAGGTCCGCGAGAAGACCGAACGCCTGGAGGAACAGCACCAGCGCCTGGCCGCGCTCTACGAGGCCGCTGCCTTCGTCGCCCGGGCCCGCAGCCTGGAGGAACTGGGCAACGGCTTTGCGCGCCAGCTGCGCACGGTGGCCCATGCGGACGCGGTGGCCATCCGCTGGTCCGACGAGGGCAACCTGCACTACCTGCTGCTGGCCTCCGACGGCCTGCCGGCCGAGATCGTGCAGGAGGAGGCCTGCCTGCGCACCCACGAGTGCCTGTGCGGCCAGGTCGCCGCGGAAGCCACCACCCGCATCATCCCGATCCGCCCGGCCGAGCCGAGCCCGATGCTGGGCCACTGCGGTCGCGCGGGCTTTCGCACCGTGGTGGGCGTGCCGGTGCAGCTGCAGGACCGGCTGGTGGGCGAGATCAACGTCTTCTACCGCCAGGACGCCGCGCTGGCACCCGACGAGCGCGCCCTGCTGGAGACCCTGGCCGCCCATCTGGCCGGCGCCATCGAGGCCTTCCGGCTGGCCGCGCTGGAACGCGAATCGGCGGTGGCCCAGGAACGCAGCCTGCTGGCCAGCGAGCTGCACGACTCCATCGCCCAGAGCCTGTCCTTCCTGAAGCTGCAGGTGGGCCGGCTGCACGGCGCCCTGCAGCGGGGCGACCGCCCCCAGCTGGAGGCCACGCTGGCCGAAGTGGAGGCCGGCGTGCAGGAGAGCCTGGCCGACGTGCGCGAGTTGCTGCTGCACTTCCGCACCCGCACCAACAACGAGGACATCGCCCAGGCGCTGCGCGCCACGCTGCACAAGTTCGAGCTGCAGACCGGCCTGGCCACCCACCTGAGCCTGGAGGGCCAGGGCCTGCCCTTGGGCTCGGACGTGCAGATCCAGGTGCTGCACATCGTGCAGGAAGCGCTCTCGAACGTGCGCAAGCACGCCCAGGCGCGCGAGGTCTGGGTGGAGGTGGAGCGCGCGCCGCAGTGGCGGGTGGAGATCCGCGACGATGGCCAGGGCTTTGATGCCGAGGACAATCCGGCCGACGACACCCACGTGGGCCTGCGCATCATGCGCGAGCGGGCCGCCCGCATCGGCGCCCAGGTGGAGGTGGTGTCCGTGCCCGGCTCGGGCACGGCCATCGTGCTGAGCCTGCCGGAGAAGAGCGCCGCCCCGGCGACGACGACATGAACGCTGCGACCTCGATGACCCCGTTGCGCCTGCTGGTGGTGGACGACCACACCCTGTTCCGGCGCGGCCTGATCGCCCTGCTGCAGGCCGACGCCCGCTTCAGCGTGGTGGCCGAGGCCGGCGATGCCAGCGAAGCCCAGCGCCTGGCCGCCCAGTACCGGCCGGACGTGATCCTGCTGGACAACCACCTGCCCGGCGTGAAAGGCGTGGACGCCATCGCCGGCCTGCGCGAGGTGGCGCCGCAGACGCGGGTGCTGATGCTGACCGTGAGCGAGGACGAGGCCGACCTGGCCCAGGCCCTGCGGGGCGGGGCCGCCGGCTACCTGCTCAAGACGGCCGACATCGAGGTGCTGGCCCAGGCCATCCTGCGGGCCCAGGCCGGCCAGGCCACCATCAGCCCGGAGATGACGGCCAAGCTGGTGTCGGCCTTCCAGGCCCTGCCCACCGGTGCGCCGCCGGCCGAACCGCCCGCGGCACCGGCGCCGGCCGACCCGATCGACACGCTCTCACCGCGCGAGCGGGAGATTCTGGAATGCATCGCCCAGGGCGCCAGCAACAAGGAGATCGCCCGGACCCTGGCGATCGCCGAGCCGACGGTGAAGATCCATGTGCAGCACATCCTGCGCAAGCTGGGGCTGAGCTCAAGGGTGCAGGCCGCCGTCTATGCCAGCCGGCGCCAGGGGCCGGAGCCCGCCGGGGGCTGAGCGGCCCACGAAGGCGGGGCTCAGAACCAGAGCATCAGGCGGCGCAGCCACTCCACGGTACGGTGGGGCTTGGCGGAATAGAAATCGCAGTACTGGTACTTCATGGTGTCTCCCAACAGGTGTGGCTCAGGGTGTGGGCACTGTATGAATACACAGTATTCCTGACAAGCCAGCGCCGGTCAAGCGGGCGTCGCTATGATCGGGCGAACGACCGTCCTCTTTTGCTGTTCCCCCGATGTCCACCCCCAGCACCCCCCATTCCGGCGCCGCCGGCACCGAGAAGTTCAACACCGTCGCGCCCGACCTGGGCAGCGGCGAGGGCTGGGACAAGCTGGGCCTGGTCGAGCTGATGCGTCTGCGCTTCAGCGACAGCGGTGCTCTCTACAGCCCGCATGCCGACGTGAACATCAACGGCGCGCTGTTCGGCGGCCAGCTCATCGGCCAGGCCATCGCCGCGGCCAGCCATGGCATCAGCGACCGCTGGGCCCACAGCGTGCAGGTCAGCTTCCTGGCGCCGGGCCACCCCGGCGAGGAGATGCACTACCAGGTCCGCACGCTGATGCAGGGCCGCAGCTTCCAGGTGCAGCAGGTGCTGGGCACGCAGGGCACGCGCACCGTGATCAGCGCCACCGTGTCCTTCCAGAACGAAGAGCCCAGCCCGGACCACCAGCGGGCCATGCCCGAGGCGCCGCCGCCGGAAAGCCTGCGCACGCTGCAAGAGGTGGGCGCGGCCTACGCCGACCGCATCCCCACCGCCGCGGCGCGTCGCCTGGGCCAGTCGCGCGCGGCCGAGCTGCGTCTGGTGGACCCGGAGGCCTTCCTGTTCCGGCGCGACCCCGAGGCGCGGCTGCGTTTCTGGGTGCGGCTGCAGCACGACCTGCCGGCTGACCCGGTGCTGCAGCGCGCGGCCATCGGCTACCTGTCGGACTACTGGATGCCGCTGACCCCGCTGATGGCCCACCTGGAGGCCAAGATCGGCACCGGCCTGTACCTGGCCAGCCTGAACCACACGCTGTGGCTGCACCGCGCCCCGCGGGTGGACGACTGGCTGCTGGTGGACGCGCAAAGCCCCTTCAGCGGCAACGCCCGCGGCCTGACCACCGGCCACTTCTACCAGCGCGACGGCACCCTGCTGGCCACCGCCACCCAGGAATGCCTGTTCCGCGGCTGGGTGGAGGACGGCCAGGGCGGCTTCAGCGTGCCGGGCATGCCGGCGCGCTGAACGGGCCGCTGCGGGCCCGCCCGGCTCACTTGGCAAACAGCCGCGTGATGTCCGAGAAGGCCTTGAACTCCAGCGCGTTGCCGCTCGGGTCCAGGAAGAACATCGTGGCCTGTTCGCCGGGTTCGCCCTTGAAGCGGATGTAGGGCTCGATCACGAAAGCCGTGCCGCGGGCAGTCAGGCGATCGGCCAGGGCCTGCCAGTCGGCCATGGGCAGTACGATGCCGAAATGCCGCACCGGCACGCCATGGCCGTCCACCGCGTTGCGCGAGACATCGCCGGTCTCGCCCGGGGCCAGGTGGGCCACGATCTGGTGGCCGTAGAAGTTGAAGTCCACCCACTCGGGCGAGCTGCGACCCTCGGGGCAGCCCAGCAGCTCGCCGTAGAAGGCGCGGGCCTCGGCCAGGTCCCGCACGGGAAAGGCCAGGTGGAAGGGCGACATCGGCCCCGGGTTGGTGGTGATGGCGTGCATGCGGCGGCTCCTTGGCTGTGCCGGTCCGATGCTAGCCATTCCCGTGTCCCCGGCCCCGGCAGGGTTTCCCGGGCCGGGGCGGCCGCCCGTCAGATGCTGGGGATCAGCCCGCCGTCCACCCGCAGCGTGGTGCCGGTGATGTAGGACGCCCGCTCGCTGGCCAGGAAGGCCACTGCGTCGCCGTATTCCTCCGGCCGGCCGTAGCGGCCCATCGGGATGGTGGCGGCGGCCTCGGCCTCCACGCCCGCGGCATCACGCCCCTCGCGCTGGGCCTTGGCCGCATCCAGGAAGGCGGTGCGGGCGGTGGCGATGCGCCCGGGCACCACCACGTTGACGGTGATGCCCTGCGCGGCCACGTCGCGCGCCAGCGTCTTGGACCAGCCGTGCAGCGCGGCCCGCAGGCTGTTGGACAGCCCCAGGTTGGGAATGGGCGTGATGACGCCCGAGGAGGTGCTGGTGATGATGCGGCCCCAGCCGCGCTCACGCATGCCCGGCAGCAGCAGGTCGGTGATGCCGAAGACCGACAGCACCATGGCCTCGAAGGCCCGACGCCAGACCTCCGGGGCCTGGCCATCTGCCGGCCCAGGCGCCGGGCCGCCGGTGTTGTTGACCAGGATGTCGATGCCGCCCACGCGGTCCAGCACCGCCTGCACGCCCGCGCGCCACTGCGCCTCCTCGGCCAGGTCCCAGTGGAAGACATGGGCCTGGCCGCCGGCGGCCCGGATCAACGCGGCGGTTTCCTCCACCGGCGCGGCGCTGCGGTTGGCCACGCAGACCGTCGCCCCCTCGCGCGCCAACGCCAGCGCGATGGCCCGCCCCAGCCCGCTGCCGGCGCTCAGCACCAGCGCCCGTTTGCCCGTCAAACCCAGGTCCATGTTCGTCTCTCCGTGCATCGGGCCCGCACAGTGCGGATGCCCCCGGCGAGCAGCTTACGAAGAACGGCCCGCCCTTGTCCGGCGCAGGGCTCAGCCCGCGCCGCAGCGCGCGCGCCACTCGCGCTCGAAGGTCTGGCGCTCCTGCGGCGTGCGGCCGTCGTCGAAGCGGGTGCTGCCGGTCTCGGTGATCCAGTCGACGGTGACGATGAGCCGCTGCTTCCAGGGCTCGCCGGGACCGGCAGGCGTGAAACTGCCCAGCGCACAGACGTGGTACTCGAACATCGCATCCTCGCGGTCGAGGATCTGCGAATGCACGGGGTCGAGGTCGACATCGGCCTCGTCCACGCTCTGCTGGGCGATGGCCTCGGCCAGTTCCAGCTGCTCGGCCGGCGCGTGGCTGCAGCCGGCCAGCACCAGCAGGCCCACCGCACCCAACGCGCCCAGCAGCCACCCGCGGGCCGCCCCACGGGCAGGCGCCGACGCTGGCGGCGCCGGTGGCGCGTCGGCCCGACAGACAGTGCAGGACACAGCAGCAACCCCTCTTTTTGGATCGGCGCCCCCTTGCTCGGGCGGCCGCCGCCCCGCGATGCTAACCAAGCGGCGGGCCATTCAAGGCGCCCTCGGGGGGCACGAATCCCCCCTAGCTTTCAGGTGACGGTCAGGTGCGGGCCGGCCAGGGCGAGACCTGGGGGGGGTTCTGGGCCTCGGCGCGCAGCTCCTTCATGCGGTTCTGCTCGTCCATGAACACCAGCCGGGGCTGATGGTGGCCGATCTGGTCCTCGTGCACCTGGGCGAAGGCCGCGATGATGACCACATCGCCCACCGAAGCCCGGCGCGCGGCCGAACCGTTGAGCGAAATGATGCCGCTGCCGCGCGGCGCCTTGATCGCGTAGGTGACGAAACGCTCGCCGTTGTTGACGTTCCAGATGTGGATCTGCTCGTTTTCGCAGAGGTTCGCGGCCTCCAGCAGATCTTCGGGGATGCCGCAGGAGCCCTCGTAGTGCAGCTCGCAGTGGGTGACGATGGCGCGGTGGATCTTGGACTTGAGCAGGGTGCGGAACATGGGCGGGTGGCCTCGGCGGAACGGGAAACCGGCATTGTCCCCGCTCTGGCCGCGCCAGGCCCGGACCGCTCACGCCGTGGCCGTCCGCCCCCAGGCCGCGCGGACCAGGTCCGCCGCCTTCTCGCCGATCATGATGCAGGGCGCGTTGGTGTTGCCGCTGACCAGCACCGGCATGATGGAGGCATCGGCCACGCGAAGGCCGCTCACACCGTGCACCCGCAGGTCGGGCGCCACCACGGCCATCGCGTCCACGCCCATCTTGCAGGTGCCCGCCGGGTGGAACACCGTGGCCGCATGCGCGCGCGCATTGGCCAGGAAGTCCTCGTCGCTCTGCACCTGGGGGCCGGGCAGCATCTCCGGGCCACGGATGCCGTCGAACACCGGGTCGGCCAGGATCTTGCGGGCCAGCCGCATGCCTTCGATCAGCACCCGCGCGTCCTGCGGGTCGGACAGGAAGTTGTAGTCCAGCGCCAGCCGGCCCTGGGCGTCCAGCCGCAGCGCGCCCCGGCTGCGCGGGCGCAGCACGCAGGTGTGGATGGCGTAGCCGTGGCCCCACTCGAACAGGCGGCCGCGGTGGCTGCGGTAGCCCGGCACGAAGTGGAACTGCACATCGGGCTCGCCCTCACTCAGCGGCGTGCAGGCAAAGCCGCCGGCCTCCACATAGTTGGTGCTCAGCCAGCCCTTCCTCTTGAACAGGTAGCGCAGCGGCGCACTCAGCACCTGCCAGGCCGAGCCCAGCGAGAAGCCCAGCGTCAGCGGCGAGCGCGAGCGCACGGTCACCAGGCCGTCCAGGTGGTCCTGCAGGTTCTGGCCCACGCTGGGCAGGTCCACCCGAACCGGCACGCCCGCGGCCTCCAGCTGGGCGCGCGGGCCGATGCCCGAGCGCAACAGCAGGTTCGGCGAGCCGATGGCGCCGGCGCAGAGGATGACCTCGCGCCGCGCCTGCAGACGGCGGGGCGCACCGCCCGCGGGGGCCTGCAGCTGCACGCCCTTCACGCTGGCGCCGTCCATCCACAGCTGGTCGACCTCCACCCCGGTCAGCACCGTCAGGTTGGCGCGGCCACGCACCGGCGCCACGAAGGCCCGGTAGCTGGACAGGCGCTGGCCGTCGCGCTGGGTCAGGTCATAGACGCCCACGCCCAGGGCCGAGGGGCCGTTGAAATCGGTGTTGACCGGCAGGCCCAGGCGGCGGCCAGCCTCCACGAACCAGCGCGAGACAGGGTTGGGATCGCGCGGGCGGTCCACCTGCAGCGGGCCGTCCTGGCCGTGCAGGGCCGGGTCCTGGCCCAGGCGGTTGCCTTCGGAGCGGCGGAAGTAGGGCAGCACGTCCTGCCAGCCCCAGCCGGTGCAGCCGGCCGCAGCCCAGCGCTCGTAGTCCGAGGCGAAGCCCCGGATGTAGATCATGCTGTTCATCGAGGCGGAGCCGCCCAGCGCCTTGCCGCGCGGGCAGTGCAGGCTGCGCCCGTCCAGCCCGGCCTGCGGGGTGGAGTGGTAGTTCCAGCTGAAGCGCCGGCTCTTGTAGAGGGTGATGGTGCCGGCGGGCACCTGCACCCGCGGGCTGGCGTCGCTGCCGCCGGCCTCGATCAGGCAGACGCTCACGCCGGGGTCGTCGCTCAGGCGGCGGGCCAGCACGCTGCCGGCCGAGCCCGCGCCCACCACGATGTAGTCGTAGCTCTCGTTCATGGCGGGGCTCACCTCAGGGGTCGATGCGGTGCAGGTCGTCGTGCAGCAGGTCCACGATCTGCCGCTTGAGCGCGATGAACTCCGGCGCCAGCTCCACGTCCTCGGGCCGTGGGCGGGCCAGCGGCACGTCGATGATCTGGCGGATGCGCCCGGGCCGCGCGCCCATCACGTAGACGCGGTCGCCCAGCAGGATGGCCTCGTCGATGTCGTGGGTGACGAAGACCACCGTCTTCTTGGCGTGCTCCCACACCCGCAGCAGCAGGCGCTGCATCTGGTGGCGGGTCTGGCTGTCCAGCGCACCGAAGGGCTCGTCCATCAGCAGGATCTGCGGGTCGTTGGCCAGGGCGCGGGCAATGGCCACGCGCTGCATCATCCCGCCCGACAACTGCTTGGGGAAGTTGTCGGCAAAGGGCCGCAGCCGCACCTCGTCCAGGTAGTGGTCCACCACCTCCTGGCGCTGGGCCGGTGGCATGCCGCGGCGCTTCAGGCCGAACTCGATGTTCTGCCGCACGGTCAGCCAGGGGAACAGGGTGTAGCCCTGGAAGACCATGCCGCGGTCCGGCCCGGGGCCGGTGACGCGCTGGCCGCTGACGAAGATCTCGCCCTCGGTCGGCTCGTTCAGGCCGGCGGTCAGGTACAGCAGGCTGGACTTGCCGCAGCCCGAGGGGCCGACGATGACGGCGAACTGCTGGTCCGGCACCTCCAGGGAGACCTTGTCCAGCGCCACGAAGGTGCCGCCGGTGGGCGTGGGGTAGCGCAGACTGACGTCGCGCACCTGCAGGCGCGCTGGCGCCGTTTCGAGATTCACTGCGCCCATGCGCACACCTTCATTCTGAGAACACGGAAGATCTGGTCGGTGGCCAGGCCCAGCAGGCCGATCACCGCGATGGCCAGGAAGATCACGTCCACCTGCAGGCCCCGCATGGCCTTCAGGCTGATGTAGCCCAGGCCGCTGGAGGCGGCCACCAGCTCGGCCACCACCAGGTAGGTCCAGGCCCAGCCGATGGTCACCCGCAGGGTGTCCAGCACGCCGGGCAGCGAAGCCGGGCCCAGCACATGCAGCAGCACGTCGCGGCGCTTGCAGCCCAGGGTGTAGCTGGCGTTGACCAGGTCCTTGCTGACGCCGCGGCACACGTCCGAGACCATCACCAGCTGCTGGAAGAACACGCCGAAGATGATCACCGCCACACGCTGCTCCAGGCCGATGCCGATCCACAGGATGAACAGCGGCACGAAGGAGGTGACCGGCAGGTAGCGGATGAAGTTGACCGGCGGATCCAGCAGGGCCTGCACGAGGCGGAAGGAGCCCATGAACAGGCCCAGCGGGATGGCCAGCGCGGACGAGACCGCGAAGCCGACCAGCACCACCTCCACGCTGGCGCCGATGTGTTCCAGCAGCGTGCCGTCCTCGGCCAGGTGCCAGCCCGCCATCACCACATCCACCGGCGTGGGCAGGAACATGGCCGGCACCAGCCCGCCGTAGGACAGCGCGCACCAGGCCCCCAGCATCAGCAGCCAGCTCAGGGCGGCCGCGCCCAGCACCACCTGCCGGGGCAGCGCGGCCTTGGGCGTCAGGCAGCGCTGCAGCAGTCGGCTTGCACTCGACATCGCCGCCCTCCTCAGTGCGCCGGCTTCAGGAAGCGGGTGTCGACCAGGTCGTCATAGCCCACATTGAAGGTCTTGCCCTGGATGACGCTCCAGGTCTCGTTGGCCAGCGAGACCACGTCCTTGAGCGGCCCGGGCTTGCCCGGCTGGCCCATCAGGCCCGCGCTGCCGGCGGTGTCGTAGAAGCGCACGCCCTTGAGCGCCTCGCTCACGTCCTCCGGCTTGGACAGGTAGCCGCCCACGCCCTTGGCGATGATCTTGGCCGACTCGGCCGGGTGGGCCTTCATGTAGGCCACGGCCTTGTTCACGCCCTCCACCAGCGCCTTCACGTCGGCGGGCTGCTTGTCGATCACATCGCAGCGCAGGGCCACCACGTCCACGATGACGCCCGGCGTCTTGCGGCTGTCCACCAGCACCTGGCCGGCCTTCTTCTGCTTGACCATGGTGAGGTTGGGCTCCCAGGTCACGGCGGCGGGCACACGCCCGGCCATGAAGGCCGAGGCCGCGTCGTCGGCGGTCATGTTCTTGACCTCGATGTCCTTGACGCCCAGACCCGCCTGCTTGAGCAGGTAGGACAGCCAGAACATGGACACCGAGCCCTCGTTCACGGCCACGGCCTTGCCCTTGAGGTCCTTGATGCTCGTGATGCCGTTGGCGGTGACCACGCCGTCGCCGCCCGCGCTCTCGTCCAGCGCCAGCACCGAGCGGAAGCAGAACTGCGGGCTGCGGTACTTCAGGATCTCGTCGATGGTCGAGGCCGTGCCGGTGAGCTTGCCCGAGGCCATGGCCGCCATGTAGAGCGAGGACTCCTCGATGGTGGTCAGCTGCACGTCCAGGCCGGCCTGCTTGAAGTAGCCCAGGTCACGGGCGACGAACAGCGGGCCGTAGCCCACCCAGGTGGTGTGGCCGATGGACAGCGTGCCGGCCTGGGCAGCGCCCAGCAGCGCGGCGCTGGCGCCCACGGCCAGGGCCAGACGGGACAGGGCATGGCGAAGGAATCGGGTCATGGTGATGCACTCCTGCAATGAGAAGGAAGGGATCGGAAGAGAAAGTCGGGAGGGGCCGCGGCTCAGAAGCCGTAGCTCAGCGAGACGACCGCGCGGTTGTCCTGCTTGACGTCGAAGCGGTTGCGCCCGCCCACGATGAACTGGGCGCCCCAGGTCAGGCCGGTGTCGGCGATGGGCTGGGTCAGGCCCAGGGTGAGGTGGCGAAACGCGCTGCCCACCGGGGTCTTGCCGGCATAGCAGCCGTTGACGATGAAGGCCTCGCCCGCGCCGCAGGCGGTGCCGCTGAGCGTGTCCTCGGTGCCGTTGTACTTCCCCTCCTTGCGGTAGGTGTAGAAGCCCAGCGTGGCGGTGAAGGAGAGCTGGTAGGGCAGCGCGCGGGTGTACACCGCGCTCCAGTAGGTGTCGCCCTGGTTGCCCCAGGTCACGTCCTGCAGCAGGGTCTGCGCATTCAGCGTGACCGGGCCGTAGCTCAGGGCCAGCTTGCTTTCCGGCGCGTTCGAATGCGCGCCGTTCACGTAGACGTAGTAGGTCAGGCCGACGGAGTAGCCCCAGTCGCCCAGTGTGCCGTTGTAGCCGGCGTACAGGTCGTTCTCGATCGACTTGTCCTTCTGGAAGTCGGTGATCGAGCGGTTGCGGTACGAATCGCCCAGCTGGCGGTAGGAGTAGTTGATGGTCGAGCCCCAGTAGCCGGCGTAGAAGCCGCTCTCGTGGCTGTAGTCCGCCCCCCACTGCGGGGTGACGTGGTCGGACTCGGGCGCGTCGGCCCCCGCATTGCCCAGGGGCGTGCTGTTGCCGTAGGTGGTCGTCTGGCCGCGCAGGTAGTAGCGCGACACCAGGTCCACATGCCCCGTCAGATCGCCCGCCAGGGCAGCACCGCTCCAGGCCCTCGCCAGCGCCACGCCCACGGCCCCGACCCAGGCCCCCGCGCCGCGCACACCACGCAGCGAAACCGCTCGCTTCATCGACATCTCCAGTTCAGCTTGGTTGACTGGCCGTGATGGTTGCGTGCGGCCCCCCGGTCGCGAAAGCACGAAATTTGTGAGCCGATGCGAGCAAAAAACTCGCTTTGACGGGCGTGCCCCATCTCAGTGCGGCGCCCGGCAAACCATGGTGCAGGCCCGGCGCCGCAGGCGGGACGGACCCGCAGCGCACCCCCGTTCACGGCCCTGGCGCAGGCCGCGCGCACCAGGCTTGGGGGCCTGATTCGGAGAAATATCGTTTGGCCCTCAGAAAGTCCTGGGTCGGGAGAGACCCCGCTTCCCCTTCCCGGGCTGATGGGCCTCAAATGCGCGCATGGAATTTGCTGCTTGAGACCCGACGTTTTCAAGGAATTTGCGATGGCCAACTACACCCTGCGGCAGCTCAAGTACTTCGTGACCACGGTCAAGTGCGGCACCGTGGCCGAGGCTTCGCGCCAGCTCTTCATCGCCCAGCCCTCCATCTCGGCCGCCATCAAGGGGCTGGAGGAATCCTTCAACGTGCAGCTCTTCATCCGCCAGCACGCCCAGGGCATGTACCTCACCCAGGCCGGCCAGCGCTTCTATGAAAAAGCCCAGGCCCTGCTGCAGTCGGCCCATGCCTTCGAGCAGAACGCCATGGCCGACAACGAGCTGACCGGCGGCCAGATCAACATCGGCTGCTTCGAGACGGTGGCGCCGCTGTACATGCCCACCCTGCTCAAGAGCTTCCAGGAACGCTTTCCGGGTGTCAGCATCCGCCTGCACGACGGCGAGCAGCACGAACTGGTGCACGGCCTGACCAACGGCCGCTTCGACCTGGCCATCCTGTTCCGCCATGACCTGGACAGCACGCTGGAGGTGGAGCCCCTGATGCGCCCCAGCAGCCCCTATGTGCTGCTGCCCGAGGGCCACCTGCTGGCCGAGCAGGCCGATGTCTCGCTGCACCAGCTGGTGCACGAGCCCATGATCCACCTGGACGTGCAGCCCAGCCGCACCTACTTCATCAAGGTCTTCGAGGAGCACGGGCTCTCGCCCAACGTGGTGTTCAGCTCGCCCTCGCTGGAGATGGTGCGCGGCATGGTGGGCCAGGGCTTCGGCTTCTCGCTGCTGGTGACCCGCCCGCGCGAAAACGCCAGCTACGACGGCCGCCGCCTGGTGTGCCGCCCGCTGCGCGAACCCGTCAGCGGCTCGCAGCTGGCCGCCACCTGGCTGGCCCGCTCGCCGCTGACCAAGCCGGCCCGTCTCTTCGTGGAGCACTGCAAGGAGATGCTGGGCCAGCTGGACGCCGCCCACGCCCTGCCGCCCAAGGTGACGGACCTGAGCCAGGTGCGCCAGGCGGCCTGAACAAAGCTGGGCCCCCGCCCAGCTTTTTTCTATGGCACAGGCAGTTTCTTGCTGCTTGGCGGCGCCATGCCCTTGGGGCACGATCCCCCGTGAACCCTGGTGCAAGGAGACCCTGCTTTGGACACCCCACTGGACTGGCATGCCCGCGCCCTGCGGCAGCGCTACCTGACCGAGGCCTGCATCGACGGCCGCTTCGCCCCGGCCCTCTCGGGCCAGACCTATGCCTCGCACGACCCGGCCACCGGCCGCCTGCTGGGCCAGGTGGCCGCCTGCGGCGAGGCCGACGTGGAACAGGCCGTGCGCGCCGCGCGGCGCAGCTTCGATTCGGGCGTGTGGTCGCGCTGCGCGCCGGCCCAGCGCAAGCAGGTGCTGCTGCGCCTGTCGCAGCTCATGCTCGAGCATGTGGAGGAGCTGGCCCTGCTCGAATCATTGGACGTGGGCAAGCCGGTGCAGGACGCCCTGGCGGTGGACATCCCCGGCGCGGCCCACGTGTTCCGTTGGTACGCCGAGAGCGTGGACAAGCTCTACGGCCAGGTGGCCCCGCAGCCGCCGGGCGTGCTGGCCACCATCACCCGCGAGGCCCTGGGCGTGGTGGCCGCGGTGGTGCCCTGGAACTTCCCGCTGGACCTGGCGGCCTGGAAGCTGGCCCCCGCGCTGGCGGCAGGCAACTCGGTCATCCTGAAGCCGGCCGAACAGTCCCCCGGCACCGCGCTGCGCCTGGCCGAGCTGGCCCTGGAAGCCGGCCTGCCGCCCGGCGTGCTGAACGTGCTGCCCGGCCTGGGCGAGGTGACCGGCCGCGCCCTGGGCCTGCACCCCGGCGTGGACTGCCTGGTCTTCACTGGCTCCACCGAGGTGGGCAAGCATTTCATGGCCTATTCCGCCCAGTCCAACCTGAAGCAGGTGTGGCTGGAATGCGGCGGCAAGAGCGCCAACCTGGTGTTTGCCGACTGCACGGACCTGGACCTGGCGGTGCAGAAGGCCGCCTTCGGCATCTTCTTCAACCAGGGCGAGGTGTGCTCGGCCAACTCGCGCCTGCTGGTGGAACGCGCCATCTACGACGACTTCCTGGAGCGCCTGGTGGCCCAGAGCCGCCTGTGGCAGCCGGGCGACCCGCTGCTGGCCGACACCCGCATGGGCGCCCTGGTGGACGAGCGCCAGACCGCCCGCGTGATGCAGCACATCAGCCACGCCCAGGCGCAGGGCGCAGCCCTCATCACCGGCGGGCAGCAGCTGCAGATCAACGGCAGCCGCAACTTCGTCACCCCCACCGTGCTGGCCGGCGTGGACCCGCAGCAGCCGCTGTGGCAGGAAGAGATCTTCGGCCCGGTGCTGGCGGTGATGCCCTTCGACACCGAGGCGCAGGCCGTTGCCCTGGCCAATGACTCCATCTACGGCCTGGCCGCCTCGCTGTGGACGGACAACCTGCACCGCGCCCACCGCGTGGCCGGCGCCCTGCGGGCCGGCACCGTGTCGGTCAACACCGTGGACGCGCTGGACGTGACCGTGCCCTTCGGCGGCGGCCGGCAGTCCGGCTTCGGCCGCGACCTGTCCCTGCATTCCTTCGACAAGTACACCGAACTCAAGACCACCTGGATGCAGTTCCGCTGAGCCATGAGAGACCCCCGCTACGACATCCTCTTCGAGCCGGTGCGCATCGGCCCGGTGACGGCCAAGAACCGCTTCTACCAGGTGCCCCAGTGCAACGGCATGGGCTACCGCGATCCGACCGCCCACGCCACCATGCGCGGCATCAAGGCCGAAGGCGGCTGGGGCGTCGTCTGCACCGAGCAGGCCGAGATCCACCACACCTCGGAGATCACGCCCTTCATCGAACAGCGCATCTGGGACGACCAGGACATCCCCGCGCTGCGGCGCACGGTGGACGCCATCCACGCCCACGGCGCGCTGGCCGGCATCGAGCTGGCCTACAACGGCATGAACGGCTCCAACCTCTACACCCGCGAGGTGCCGATGGGCCCGGGCCATCTGCCGGTGGCCACCTTCACCAACGACCCCTACCAGGCCCGCGCCATGGACAAGCGCGACATCGCCAACCTGCGGCGCTGGCACAAGGCCGCGGCCCTGCGGGCCAAGCGCGCGGGCTTCGACATCGTCTACGTCTACGCCGCCCACGGCCTGGGCACGCTGCACCACTTCCTGTCGCGCCGCTTCAACCAGCGCAGCGACGAATACGGCGGCTCGCTGGAAAACCGCACCCGCCTGATCCGCGAGCTGATCGAGGACACCCGCGAGGTGGTGGGCGACCAGTGCGGCGTCGTCTTCCGCATGAGCCTGGACGAGCTGATGGGCCCGGTGGGCCTGCACCGCGACGAGGCCCACGACCCGATCGGCCTGATCGGCGACCTGCCCGACCTGTGGGACGTGACCCTGGCCGGCTGGGAGAACGACTCCACCACCTCGCGCTTTGAACAAGAGGGCTACCAGGAGCCCTTCGTCACCGGCATCAAGAAGCTCACGGCCAAGCCGGTGGTGGGCGTGGGCCGCTTCACCTCGCCCGACCTGATGGTGCGCCTGGTGCGCCAGGGCGTGCTGGACATGATCGGCGCCGCCCGCCCGTCCATCGCCGACCCCTTCCTGCCCCGCAAGGTGGAAGAGGGCCGCATCGAGGACATCCGCGAGTGCATCGGCTGCAACATCTGCGTCTCGGGCGACTTCACCATGTCGCCCATCCGCTGCACCCAGAACCCCACCATGGGCGAGGAATGGCGGCGCGGCTGGCACCCCGAGAAGATCGCTCCCAAGGGCTCGGACGACAAGGTGCTGGTGATTGGCGCCGGCCCCGCCGGCCTGGAGGCCGCCCTGGCCCTGGGCCAGCGTGGCTACGAGGTGATGCTGGCCGAAGCCGGGCGCGAGCTGGGCGGCCGGGTCAGTTTGGAATCGCGCCTGCCTGGCCTGTCGGCCTGGAACCGCGTGCGCGACTACCGCGTCTTCCGGCTCAAGCAGATGGCCAATGTGCAGATCTGCCTGGACAGCCCGCTGAGCGCCGACGACGTGATGGGCTTCGGCTTTGAACACGTGGCCGTGGCCACCGGCGCCCACTGGCGGCGCGACGGCGTGGCCCGCTTTGCCACCCTGCCGGTGCCCGTGGCGGACGGCGCCGAGGTGCTGACCCCCGACGACCTGATGCAGGGCCGGCGCCCCCAGGGCCGCCAGGTGCTGCTGTACGACGACGACCACTACTACATGGGCGGCGTGCTGGCCGAGCTGCTGGCCAAGGAAGGCTACGAAGTCACCCTGGCCACCCCGGCGGCCGACGTCTCCAACTGGACCCACGCCACGCTGGAACAGGCCCGCATCCAGAAGCGCCTGCTGCAGCTGGGCGTGCGCCTGCGCCCGCACCGCGGCCTGCTGGGCATCGGTCCCGAAGGCGCGCAGCTGGCCTGTGTGTTCACCGGCGACGAAGAGCGGCTGCCCTGCACCGCCACCGTGCTGGTGACCGCCAAGCTGCCGAACGACGCGCTGTACCAGGGCCTGCTGGCCCAGCAGGCCCACTGGGCCGAGGCCGGCCTGCGCAGCGTCACACTGATGGGCGACGCCAACGCCCCCGCCCCCATCGCCGCGGCCGTGTACGCCGGCCACAAATACGCCCGCGGGCTGGACGGCCCCGAAGACACCGGCGACACCGTGCCCTTCCTGCGCGAAGTGGCCCAGCTGGTGCCCTGGACCGCCACCACGCCCGCCTGACCCCACACAGAGAAAGTTTCAGCCCATGATCCCCTTCAAGCTCGACATGGACCGCGTGCCCCTGGACGACTGGGGCACGCCCGAGGACATCGGCGCCCAGAGCCTGGGCCCGGCCCCGCGCGTGGCCGGCAAGATCCTCTTCGGCACGCTCGATTCGCCCGTCTCCGGCGGCCTGTACGCCGCCACCCGCGGCCGCTACCGCGTCACCTACCCCTTCGACGAACACGCCACCCTGCTGGACGGCCAACTGGCCCTGACCGACGAGGCCAGCGGCGCCACCGTCGTCTATGGCCCCGGCGACAGCTGGATCATCGCCGCCGGCAGCACCATCGTCTGGGACATCAGGTCGGAGGGGGTGAGGAAGAGCTACTTGGCGGTGAGTTCGGGGGTGAAGGCGGCCTGAGCCGCCGGCCCGTCCGGATGCAGGGCTCTGGGCACCGTGGGCAGGTGATAGCCCTGAAGCTCTCGCACGAACGCCTCGCGGGCTTCCACGGCTCGCTCGTAGGCCCCTTGCTCGCCGTAGGTCTGCACGGAGAAAGACTTGGTCTTGGGCGGCTGGATGCCTTCGGGTGAGCGGGCCGACCAGAACACATAGGTCTGCACACCCTCGACGCGCTTCCGCTTCTGCTCCATGCGGTAGACACCCGGACAGCCCGTGGTGTTGTTGCGCCGCATGCGCTGGCTGGCCTCGGCCTTGGTCTGGGCCGGCAGCTTGCGCACCAACTCGTCGCGCCACGCCTGGGCGCGCGCCAGGGCCGCAGCGCGATCCCCCGTAGGCCCTGCCGCAAAGTAGCGCTGATAGACCGTCCCTCGGCGTGTGATCTCCACACTCCAACCCGTGGGACAGGCGCGGATGCCGTACATCTCGGGATCATGAAGAGGCATGGCCCGCACTCCCCACATCAGCCCTGCTGATCGTCCCACTGCCAGATGGTGGCGCCATAGTCACCACCGACCTCGGGCATCACCTGTCTAGCTTCAAAGCGCTGGCGGCTGCCTGCACGGGCAGGGGTGAACCAGAAGCCAGACTTGGGGCAGGGGTGGCCAGCTTCGCAGCGCAAGCGCAGGGATTCACTTTCGGCTGTGGCGCCTTCCTGGCTCAACTTGGCATGCTCTCGCGCCCAGGCCACCAAATCCTTGGGGTAGTACAGGTACTTGTGCAGACTGGAATCGTCTTCGATGCCCAGCAGCAGCAAGGCGGCCCCGGCCTCGAAGCTCCAGTAGCCGTAATACCCCCCTTGGTTGCCGTTCTCGTCGGGCTTGTGGCTGTCGTGCCAGCCGGTGCCGGCCAGGTCCTTGTACCAGTGCTTGAGGAAGCGGTCGAGGTCTTTGAGCGCAGCGTCGTTGTCGGCGCTGCTCAACGCATCGGCAAGGGCTTCATAGGGCTTGGGCCAGTGGATGGTCTCGCTCTCGTAGCGATGCTCGGGACCAACGGCAAAGGACATGAATTCTTCAAAGACCCAATCGGCCCCGCCCATGCCTTGCCCCTTCTGGCCCGTGGCGTCCACCCCGTCCTGCAAGGCCGCAATCCTCGGCATCAGATCTCGCCGATGCAGCAGGAAGCACAGCCCGACCAGTTGCATCAGCTGGCAGTAGTCGTCGATGACATCGAACTCGAAGACCACTTCGTTGCGGTCTTTGCGGAAGGACCACAGCAGATCGCCATAGCGTTCGTAGGCTGCGACGACATGTTCAAGTTCGGACCGCAGGAGCTCGATAGGCTCGCCTGCTGTGTAGCGCAGGGTCAACCGGTCGAATCGGGTCTCAGCAAGTACCCGCGCCCGGCCGTGTGCATAGCGAATGTCACCCTCCGCTACGGCGGCTCTCAGGATCGAACCTACGGCTTCGACTCCATCATCGCAGCTCTTCAGAACGGCTGTGTAGTAAGTCTCGCCCAAGAACTGCTGCCGACGTCTCTTGTGAAGTTCCATGCTCATTGCTCTGTTCAACGTTTGCGAGCGGCACCTTCAAGCCCTGCTCGATTGTCGACAACCTTGTCGATGGCTGCGTCACCCCATTCCCTGGTGACCTCATGCGCTGCATGAAAGTCTGTCGGAACACTCTGCTGCGCAATCAACTTGATCAACGCCTCGGCATGGGCAACAGCCTGCGGGATAGAGAAGAAGAGGACATGTCTGCTGTAGACCCGTTCGCCTCGATCACGAATGTCGCCAAACGCCGCAGAGGTTGCTCCCAATGCTCGGCCCAGTCGCTTGGTGTTTTGGATCCACCCATGCCCCATCTGCGTGACCTTGCCATTGGTCTGACGAGTGGTGTCGGTCGTACCGTTGCTTCCGCCGCTGCCTTTGTTCCCTGACCGCCCTCCGCGTCGGCCCGCTGACGATGTTGAAGCAGTATTCGTCCCCTCCGTCTTGTCCCCCGCCTCACCCAGCAGCGCCTTGAGCGACATGGTCGGGTCGTAACTGGCCTTGGCCTCGATGATGGCGTAGGGCTTGGCGGCCCCCGTGGTCTTCCAGACCGCGTCGATGCCGCGACCACGCACCAGCGCCGGCCACAGTTGCACCAGGTGGCCACCATCGTTGAGCTTGGCCGGGTTGATGCCACCCCCGTCATGGGCGGTCTTGCCGCCCCAACCCTTGCTGTTCTGGCAGTGGTAGTCAGCCATGTGTTCGCCCATCACGCCCAGGAACTTGTTGGCCAGCGTTTTGAAGCGGGCCGTGCGCTGCTGGGCCGCGTTGGGCGTCTTGGGCTGGGCCGGATCACTGTGGGGTGCCTTCTCCTGCGTGCCGGCCTTGGCGTGTGTCTCCGGTTTGGCTGTAGGCGTGCCCGCGGGCGCCTTGGCGCTTGGGGGGCCGTCGGCACTGGTCTTGCGTCCCTTGGCCAACCAGCCGTCCACCTCCTTCTTGAAGCTGTCGAACTGCTTGGTCAGGTTGGTGCGGATGCCCTCGACGCTCTGTTTGAGTTCGGGGCTGAGCCGGCTGGTCAGCCGTGAATCGGCCAGGATGTCGTCCAGGGACTTGCGCAGTGTGGACAGATCGAGCACCTTGCGCAGCAAGGCCTCCGGGTCACCCTTGTAGATCCTTCGGATCATCGCCAGCAGATCGTCCACCTGTGTGGCGCCGGCTTTCACGGAACGCAGCGCCCGCTTGGCGGCGTCGCCCCCACCGGGGATCAGGCCGATGAGGGCGGTGATGAGGTTGAACCAGGCCAGAGGGCTGGCCGGTGCCCCACTGACCTCCACCAGCCCTTTGATGATGTCCCGAGCATCCACCACCTGGCCCAGGATGGGCACGCAGCCGATCACTGTCTCGGCCAGGATGGCCCAGGGGGCATTGTTGTCGCCTTTGACGAAGCTCAGCGCCTCGTTCTTGATCGAGTCGAACCACCCGCTGCGCTCGGCCTGGGCCACCGCAGCGCCACCTCTGGCCACCGCCGTTGCGCCGCTCATGCGCCGTCTCCTTGCAGTTCCTGCTGCAGCGACCGCTGTTGTGCTTCGTCCAGGTAGTGCCAGAGGTTTTCGCCGGACTCGCCGGTGCCCTCGTCGTTGAGCTCGGCACGAACCTCTCGCTGCTCGGCGGTCGCCTGCTCCGCCCAGAAGGCTTCGGCGCGCTCGAGGTAAGCCTTGATGTTGGCCTCGGCCTCTTCGTTGGTCTGTGCGTTGGGTTGGAAGTCGTTGGCGGGCAAGGCCACCCGAGCCTCCGGTTCAGCCGGGTCCTCGCCATAGAACACCCGGGCCGGCAAATTGGGCACGCCTTCCAGCCGGGCATGGCCGTTGGCATCCAGATGGCCTTGCCGCTGCGTGCCGTCTTCGAACACCACGGTGTAGGCTGCGCCAGCGACCGGCATCAGCCACTCGTCGTGCAGGTTCAGCTCCATGAACACGGGCGCCCGAGAAACCTGCCCCGTCGGCAAGGCCGGCAAGCTCGCCGCCTGGCTTCCGCCCCCCAGGAATCCATGCGTGGCCCCCTTGACCGCGAAGCTGCCCGGGGTGGTGACGGTGATGTTGCCGCCTTCCAGGGTGATGCCCGACTGGCCGGCGATGAGTTCGATCTTGCTGCTGGCGCTGATGCGGATCTCGTCGTTGACGCTGGTGATGGTGACGCTCTGGTCGGCCAGCAGCTTCAGCTCGTCGGTGTGCGCCCGCAGGGACACCGGGCCGTTGGCCGCCTTGACCTGCAGCCCGCCCTGGTGGGCATAGAGGCTGGCGGTTTGGCCCGCAGCGATGGACGCGGTGTGGGCGGCGCTGGCCTGCAGGTCCGCCTGCACGATCTGGCTCAGGCGCTGGCCGCTGAACTGCTGCACGCTGGCCGGGGTGGCCAGCAGCTGGGCTGCGGCGCTGTCCAGCACCACGGCGGGTTGGGCGAAGGCGGGGACGGGCTCGCCCTGACTGGGGTCCCGGCCATCGGCGGGGATCTTGGCCTCCTGCCCGTTGACCTGGTCCGGATGGTGCCCCTCCTGGGCCGGGTCCAGGGCCTGGTGCAGTTTGCTGAGGTCCTGACCATCTTCGGTACTGGTCAGGGCCTGGGCGCCGATGGCCTGGGCGGCTTGTGACAGGCGCTGGCCCAGCTCGGTGGCCGATTGCAGCTGGGCCAGGGCCTCGGCCGCGTCCATCTGCGCGCCCTGGGCCGAGCCGTAGGTGCCGCTGCGCGCCTGGGTGCTGACGAGCAGGCCCGCTCCGGCGCGCAGGCTGGCCCAGCCCTGGGTGTTGGCCTCGAAGCCGCTGCCGCGCCAGGCGCCGCGCTGGGCGCTGCTGGGGCTCTGGTTGATCAGATGGCCCAGGCTCAGCTCGCTGCCGGTGTGCGTGGTGGCCAGCCGGGTGCGCAGCTGGCCGGGGGCGTCGTCCACCACCCACTGCTGCGTATGCTGCCCATCCAGCGTGCGGCTGTGCAGGCCGGCCAGCACGCCGGGGTGATTCACGCCAGCATCCACGCCCGCAGCAAAGGGCGGGGGCTGGTCGCCGTTGGGCAGGCCACCGGCAATGATCGGGCGATCGATGTCGCCTTCGATGAACTGCACCGCCACTTCCGAGCCGATGCGCGGCACCCAGACGGCGCCCCAGTTGGCGCCGGCCGCCGGGGTGGCCACCCGCACCCAGGTGCCGCTCTGTTCGTTGCCTGGGGCGTTGCCTTGCTCATCTGCGCTGTAGGCGTGCGGCAGGCCGCCGGGGTTGGGGCTGGCGCCGCGCTGGAAGTGGAACTGCACCTTGACCCGGTGGTCGCGCTCGGTCGTCAGGGCTTCGTCCTGCAGGCCGACCACGCGGGCGGTGAGCAGATAGGGCGCGGTGGGCCGGCGTGCGGGACGCGGCAGCACAGGGGCGGCGGCCGGCACGGCCTGGAACTGGTTGCGGTAGCCGCCTTTGGCCAGGGCCGTGTTCTTGAGCAGTTCGGCGGCCTGGTCGCCCAGGTTGTTGGCCACATGGTGTTCGACGGCCAGC
>NZ_JAMXMC010000013.1 GCF_024055665.1 Ideonella oryzae
ACCAGCGCACCGCCACCATCGACCCCGGCGACGGCATGACCTGGCGCGTGGGCTTCTCGCTGCTGCGCCACGTCGTCGACATCTGATCGAACTTCGTCAAGAGGGCCTTGGGGCCGCGCTTACTTCTGAGCTGCCTGTGCGGCAGTGAACTCGGCCCGGGGCCGGAGACCATCACCCTCACCTTTCTGAGCTGCCTGTGCGGCAGTGAACATCGTCATATCTACGCCGTTGATCTTCATGGTTTTCTGAGCTGCCTGTGCGGCAGTGAACATCAAGGCCAAGATGGGCGAGAGCCACATCAATTTCTGAGCTGCCTGTGCGGCAGTGAACACTCGGCACTGTACGTCTACCTGGTGGCGGATTTTCTGAGCTGCCTGTGCGGCAGTGAACATACATGGCCGAGTGGTGTTTGCGGTACATCCTTTCTGAGCTGCCTGTGCGGCAGTGAACGCTGGCCCTTGCTCGATCAGGCAGGCCAGGATTTTCTGAGCTGCCTGTGCGGCAGTGAACAGCTTCTCGGTTCCCTCATCCAAGGGGGCAATTTTCTGAGCTGCCTGTGCGGCAGTGAACCGCAATCACCCTGCCCGCGTGGGCTTGAAGAATTTCTGAGCTGCCTGTGCGGCAGTGAACCCGCGCGGGTTGCCATGTTCCTGGCGCAGATCTTTCTGAGCTGCCTGTGCGGCAGTGAACACCCGGCGGTAATTGGTGCTGTCGTTCCAATTTTTCTGAGCTGCCTGTGCGGCAGTGAACTCCAATGCCACCGGCGTGGTGAACACAGGCGTTTTCTGAGCTGCCTGTGCGGCAGTGAACAGGAAGAGCCACCGCTGCCAAAGAGGCCGGACTTTCTGAGCTGCCTGTGCGGCAGTGAACTATGTCAATGGCAACACCACAAAGTCCAGGGTTTTCTGAGCTGCCTGTGCGGCAGTGAACCTTCGGTCGGTGGGCGTTGATAGTGCGACAACTTTCTGAGCTGCCTGTGCGGCAGTGAACGTCATAGTCCACCGCCCATAAATCACCGGCCTTTTCTGAGCTGCCTGTGCGGCAGTGAACGCAGCCACGCAACAGGCCGGACAGCTCATATGTTTTCTGAGCTGCCTGTGCGGCAGTGAACCCAGCGTCAGGCCATCATCGACCTCTGGTACGTTTCTGAGCTGCCTGTGCGGCAGTGAACATCCGCCCGGTAAGTTCGGCTTACACACTGGTGTTTCTGAGCTGCCTGTGCGGCAGTGAACGGTCCGCTCGATCAGGCCGCGTGCACGTGCTTTTTCTGAGCTGCCTGTGCGGCAGTGAACTCGGGCGTCATCAAGAGCGGCAGCGCGCCAGCTTTCTGAGCTGCCTGTGCGGCAGTGAACGACCCTGTACGTGCGTGGGGGCTACAGCCAGTTTTCTGAGCTGCCTGTGCGGCAGTGAACGCCAAAGAGACATGGACCAAGCGCGCCTTGTTTTTCTGAGCTGCCTGTGCGGCAGTGAACATGCGGTACAGGCCGCCGTCCTCGATGTCGATTTTCTGAGCTGCCTGTGCGGCAGTGAACGAAGCGACATCAGCTGCGAGGAAGCTGGCATATTTCTGAGCTGCCTGTGCGGCAGTGAACCAGGGCAATTTCGTCGAGGATCAGCTTGGATGTTTCTGAGCTGCCTGTGCGGCAGTGAACGGTGACGGTGAAGGCCGGCGCACCTTCACTGTTTTCTGAGCTGCCTGTGCGGCAGTGAACAACCTGCCTTCGGCTTCACCAGCGTGCTGGACTTTCTGAGCTGCCTGTGCGGCAGTGAACGTTGACACGACTCAGACGCTCTTCATCCGGGTTTTCTGAGCTGCCTGTGCGGCAGTGAACGTCCTACGTGCAGTACACCGGCAGCTCTGTGCTTTCTGAGCTGCCTGTGCGGCAGTGAACTGCGCTGGCGGCAGAGGGGAGGCGGAGAGCATTTTCTGAGCTGCCTGTGCGGCAGTGAACGCCGTTTTCGCCGATGTCGCCCACCTTCAAGCTTTCTGAGCTGCCTGTGCGGCAGTGAACTCACGGGCCTGGCGCTGGGGTCAGTGCTTAACTTTCTGAGCTGCCTGTGCGGCAGTGAACTTCTTCAGGATTGTTCGGCCAGCGTTCACAGTTTTCTGAGCTGCCTGTGCGGCAGTGAACTTCTTGTCCCAGCGCAGGAATTGAGCCGATGCTTTCTGAGCTGCCTGTGCGGCAGTGAACCGCGCCAGTACACGCTGCGTTCAGCGACACCATTTCTGAGCTGCCTGTGCGGCAGTGAACGCACTACGGGCATAACAGCCGCAAGCCGACATTTTCTGAGCTGCCTGTGCGGCAGTGAACGAGTCAGGCGAAGTAATAGCCGAGTGGGGTGTTTTCTGAGCTGCCTGTGCGGCAGTGAACATCGAACGCTTGAAGGCCGTTCGCCCTGATGCTTTCTGAGCTGCCTGTGCGGCAGTGAACGACGGTGACATCGTCGCCTACCGCGTTGTGAATTTCTGAGCTGCCTGTGCGGCAGTGAACATCCAGGCGAAAGGCGTCGATCAGATCAGCATTTTCTGAGCTGCCTGTGCGGCAGTGAACTGCAGGACCGGCACAAGGTGCTGGTGCCCGGCTTTCTGAGCTGCCTGTGCGGCAGTGAACGAAATAATCGCCCGTCATGCCGTCGCGCACGATTTCTGAGCTGCCTGTGCGGCAGTGAACATCGTATCGACCTTCGCAGACCTGCACGCGCATTTCTGAGCTGCCTGTGCGGCAGTGAACAACATCTCGAATGGGATCACCTCGGTCTTGACTTTCTGAGCTGCCTGTGCGGCAGTGAACAGAACCGCTGAACAACACTTCGCCTTGCGCGATTTCTGAGCTGCCTGTGCGGCAGTGAACTGCCGCAGCTTCGCCGGCATTGCGTGCGTCGCTTTCTGAGCTGCCTGTGCGGCAGTGAACTCGTTGAAAGTCATGTCGCTCTCCTGGTTGCGTTTCTGAGCTGCCTGTGCGGCAGTGAACACTACACGCACGGGAATTTTGAAGGTCTGAGCTTTCTGAGCTGCCTGTGCGGCAGTGAACGATGTGGTGAAACACTACAAGCTCGTCAGCATTTTCTGAGCTGCCTGTGCGGCAGTGAACAAGGTGGGCTCCTGCGCTTCGGCCTCGGCGATTTTCTGAGCTGCCTGTGCGGCAGTGAACAGGGGATTGGGCTTCTGCTGTGGACGCGGTGCTTTCTGAGCTGCCTGTGCGGCAGTGAACGACCGGCTCCGAGGCGGGTGCCCTTCCAGGCATTTCTGAGCTGCCTGTGCGGCAGTGAACGGCGCGTTCCTGCCGCCGATCGATGTGCAGATTTTCTGAGCTGCCTGTGCGGCAGTGAACTAGCCTGACCTTGGCTCTAAGTATCTATCGGCCATGACTTTTCGGCTCGGCATGGCTGGTCAACCCTTTCGGCAGGCGTTTGCACAAGTGCTTGAGAATCAAACACTTGCGGCCCCCGCCAGAAAAAGGGTCAGAACCAGGGGATGGTCGCAGTGCCGCTCAGGCCGTAGCCGTTGAAGTCGCCTTCCTGTGCTGCCTGGCAAGGTCCCAGTCGCAGGAAGAGCTTGAAGCGCTGTCCGGTGCTGCCACTGGACAATGACAGGAAGGGCAACCTCAAAGTCTCGGCGCAACTGTCGGGTATCTGTTCCAGTGCTTGTTCCGGCGTTAGGTTGTGCCGGCGCATTTGGCGCCGCCGCAGGCGGTCAGGGCTGCTCTTGGCCTGTACGCGGCGCAGGGGGCGCTGAGAGGCCTCCGCAGGCACAGCTGCCATGGGCCGCACATCCGAATGGTCGTGCATGCCTTGCAGCCAGTTGTGCTCCATCAGCCGTGTCAGCTCGGCTGCAGTGCCGATCAGCCGCAGCGTGCGGCCTAAGGTTGCAGGGGATTCGGCATAGCCCGGAAAGCTCACGGCGATCTGCTGGCTCTGCACCTGTGCCAGCAAACGGTGCAGCTTGCCGAAGAGCGCGGCCATCAATTGGTGCGGTGTGAACTCTGGATCTGGGCGCAGATGGATGTCGATGTAGTGGTGCATGGTCCTTTCACTCCTTGCCGGCGTCGCCAAACACGCCGCCACGGATCAGCGTGGCCATCACGAAGTGCTGCTGATCCACCGGCGGCACTTTGTCCTTGAGCAGCCAGCCATCGAGCAGGTTGTAGAAGTCCAGCTTGTCGGTTGGCTTGCGGCAGGCCTTGCCCAGCGTGGTCACCGAGCCGTAGGGCTCTACGGCAATCGGCCCCAACTCGGCCACGTCGGGGTGCCAGGTGTCGATGGTGCGCAGGGCGTTGCCGAGCTTTTGTGAGTGGATGCCAGCCACGTTCAGTACCTGGTACAGCGTCTTGCTCTTCTTGCTATTGCCCTTGTCCAGAATGAGCTCCTGCGAGGGATAGACCTCCTGCGCAGCACCAATGCGGGCATAGGCCGTGACCTGCAGCAACACGTGGCTGCTGCCGGACAGGCCTTGAGAGATCAGCGCGGCCAGGGCGCCCAGTTCCGATTCGGCTGTTCCCGGCGCCGCGAAATCACGCAGTGGCAGGCTCAGCGCGTCGAACACCCAGGCTCGGGCCGCTTGGCCTTGCACCAGATGGACAACGTGAACCTCCACCTGTTCGGCACCCACTCGGTTGCGCCAGAGGAAGCGTGCATTGGCCAGGTTGTGGGCGTAGCGCCGGGCAAGCTCGGTAAAGCCTTGTGCCTCCACATAGCCCTTCACCGTGCTCAGCAGCTTGGTCTGGTAGTCGGCGTTGTTGCAGGCGGAGGGGAAGCCTGTGCCGCCCAGTACGCGCAGTGTGAAGCTGACCTTCAGCGTATCTGCGTCGGCGGGCAGGGCTGCCACATCCACGGTCTGCAGGTTGGGGTTTTCGATGGCGGCATCCAGCTTGGCCGGATCCTGGTCCTTGGTTTTGAGCCGATTGGAGATCGTTCCCCGCACGGACTTCTCATTGATCGTAACGGGGGCCCACCCTGCACTGTTGCTTCGGCCGTCCCACGTGCCCGCGAAGAACTGTGCGTCGGAGGGGTCCAGCTTGCGCTCAAAGGCGAGCACGGAAGCGGTCTTGAGGGTGGTTTCCTTGGTTGCCATAGTGTTCTCCCTGAAGGTTCAGTTGGGGGTGGCCGCGGTGGCCTGGGGGTCGATAAAGCAGCGATACAGGCCGTGCTCGCTGGGCTGAGTCGGGTCGTGGTCGTGCCCGCTTTGCCAGATCATCTCGTTGACGCACTGCAGCCTGTGCGGGCTGATCCACTGGCCAATGGACCACACGGTTTCGACGAAACGAAAGGGGGTGGCCATGTCCCGCGCACCAGCCACGCTGCCAGCCGCCAGCAGCGGTGACAGCGCGGTGAAGCCCACCGGGATAGGCACGATCCAGCCCGGGCGAGGGTCGGTCACCCACGCGGTGTGGCTGTCTGGCGCGCCTTCGGTATCAGTAGTTGAGCGTGCAACCGCCCGGCTGGTCCAGCGCGTCAGGTCCAGCCAGGCATCCAGCGTGCTGGCTTGTGGATGCTGGACACGCAACTCGGCCAGACGTTGCGCCAGGAGGTCATCGCGCGCAATCAGCGCAAAGCCCGGCATCAAGCGTCGCGCCAGCCGGCGGAACTGCTCGCGCTGCTCCTCGGGATCGTCGGGGACCAAAGCCAGCAGGGGCCGTGACGGCCGTCGTTTGCTGGAGGCTAAGGGTGGCATCACGCTGCCCCCCGCCAGGCGCATACCGGCCAAGGTTTGGACCATGTGCTCTGCCAGGGTTTCACGCGCGGCATCGTCGAGCAGCGCCTCGGCCAGCCTCACCTCGAACACCAGGCTGATGTCCAGGTGCACGCGGCCTTCCTCTACGATGGCCGCGGTGCTGCCGTCTTGAAGCACGGGGTTGCGGGTGAGGTGAAAGGCCCGTGTGTAGCCTTCCGTTGTGACCTGCGCCTCGAAGCCATGGCACACCACGCCAACGCCCAGCAGGTTGATGCCGGCTTGCGGGCCCAGTCGGCGCTCCAGCGCGGTCATCAGGCCGGTGAAGGCGGTGATGGCCGGGAAGCCCCAAGTGAGCGGGCTGGAAATGGCATTGGCGTTCTGCACCCGGATGTGCGGCAGCAGCAGCACGCCGAGGTGGGGGAGATGGGTTTGGCTCACAGCACGCCCTCCCGTTCCATGGCCTTGAACAGCTCTCGGGCCTGCTTGCGCCAGCGCAGATACTCGGGGTCGCCCATGGGCAGCGGGTCACACAACTCGTGGTTGAGCCAGTTGGCGAAGTCCTGGGCCAGTTCGTCGATGAGATCAGGCACCGGGTCGCTCTCGCCATCGGGGTCCAACCAGGCGCGGTGGGCGGCCGGCAGCTTGCATCGCGATCCTGACGACCAGCCGGGTTCCAAGGTCTGCTGCTCCGCGGTGAACAGCATCAGTTCTTCCAGGAGCGCTTCCACCCACTCACCGCGTTGGGTGCGAGTGGCCAGATTGCTTGCGGGATCGCCTTCCAGGAAGCGGCGCAGCAGCAGCGTCAGTCGGCGAGCTTCCGGTCGGTGGCGAAAGACCTTGAACAGCGAGACCGTGCCCAACACGGGGCGGACCTCTGCCGAACGCCACACCGGCGGCAGCGAGGCCAGCAGCAGGTTGTCGCCCCGCCGCTCGCTGTTGAGCTGGCTGATGTTCTGCGGTTTGGTGCCGCCCAGCTTCTGAATGGCCAGGTGGGGATACTCGCGCACCGGGCGTTCGTGCCAATGCCCCGCCTTCCTGGCCTCTCGGGCGGCCTTGGCTTCTTCGCTGAAGCGGTCTTCTTGCAGCGTCTGGTAGACGCGATGGACCAGAGAGGTGGGATACAGCGGTGCCAGCAGGTGGTAGCCCGTGTCGTCGTGCGGGTCGTCTCCAACCGGCCAGTAGAGCTGCTTGGCCAACGTGTGTGAGCTGAGGCCCCCCCGCGCTTCGGACAAGCCCGCAAACGTTGCCATCCAGGCATTGGCTTGGGCCGCGTCGTCACTGAGGGCCGCGCCCAGATCCGCGTCGGCCTGCGCCGTCAGGCCCAGCAGGCTCTGGCCCTGGTGCGTCAGCTTCAAGAACTTGTAGACATCCAGCGCGGCGGCGTTGCCCACCACGTCGGTGTCAAACGCGTCCCCCAACGCGTGACTGCCCAACTCATCCAGCGGCGACAGCGAGCTGGGCTCGCGGTACAGGCTGCTGCCTTTTGCCTCGGGGTGGATGGGCTTGAGCGAGTGAGTGACCGCCTGGATCTGCCCGACGCGGCGGGCTGCATCCCCCAGCCAGGCGGCGGGCTGGAATTGCGCCTGCAACTCAGCGCGTTTGGGGTCGTCTTCGGCGAGCTTTTCCAGCTTGGCTGCAAGCCGCTGTTGTAGAAACTCTGTGATCACCGATCGGATGGCGGTGGTTCGCAGGGAATCGGGTGGTGACATTCGGTTCTCCCTGAAATGGATCGTGAGTAGGTCGGTCAAGTGGGTGGCGTGCTTCACCTCCTTTTCGCAAAGCCAAGTGCAGGGTGGTAGCGCCACCCATCGGTGCTGTCAGGCACGGCCACCGTGCCAAAGCGCTTCGCGCACAGATCGAGGGGCAGGTCCAACGCTTGGGCCAATTCGGCCAGAGCGCTGGCATAGTCGGTGATCCCCCAAGCCTCCATGCGGTCACTCCGCACGGCCTCGTCCTGCAGACGGTGGTGCAGGGAGCGATCGATGGACACGTAGAGGCTTTGACCGCGCTTGGGACCCTCCATCACACGGTGCAGCAGGACATCGTCTCCGTCTCCGTCTTCGTCTTCGTCAGGCAGCAGCACCAAGGTCACGTCAGGCGAAGGCGGCTCCTGGCGGAAGGGCTGGGCGCGTTGCAACACAGCGGTGAGCGTGGCGTCTTGCGGGGCGGCATGCCACCAGGTGCTTGCGTTGAGTTCGGGCGCTGGCGGTGTCGCAGCCACCTGGCTGCGGGCACGGCTCATCAGCCCTCGTACAGGCGTGGGCGCTGGCGTGGCGCTGGGCAGCATGTGTCGCTGCAGCCGGGCGTGCTCCAGGTCCACCAGGCGCTGCTGGGCTTGCAGCACTGATGGCGGCACGATGCGGGGGCGGGCGTCGATGGCGGCCAGTTCCTCAGGGCGCAGCAGAGCATGGAGATCGTGGGTGCTCAGGTGGAACGCGGGCTCGTCCGTCTCGAAACCGGGGCGGCAGAAGGCCGCCCGGCCAGGTTCGCGGAAGTGGCGCAGGTTGTGGTCGAAGACCAGCACATTGGGGCTGTCCACCGGCCCGGGCCGGTGCCGACGAACGCGGCCGGCCAGTTGGATCAGGGAGCGCATGGACGAGGGCTCCACCACCGCCCAGTCGTAGTCATGGTCCCGGCCTACTTCCGTCACGGGCGAGCCGAGCACGATGAAGAGCTGATCGGGCTCGGGCGTGGTATCCAGCCGCTGGCGAATGTCCGGCAGCGAGAACACGGCCGATGGGTCATGCCGGGCCAGGGCACGGTCGAGCTGCTGTTCAATCGCCGAACGGATCAACAGTGGGTGGCGGGAGTGGTAGACGCACAGGTGCACCCGGCAGTCAGGTGGCATCGGCTGGCGGAACAGGGCCAGGGCTACTTCGAACAGTGGTTCGATGTTGGCCATGCGGACCAGACCGAAGCTGACGCGGTGGCCGCTGACGGGATCCACGCTGTGATGCAGTCGGTGCAGGCTCGCTGCGGCGGCCAGCATGGCCGGCGCCCAGGCGGCAGCCAGGGCGGCGAGGTCTTTGGCCCCCAGCTGGGGCGGCGCGGGGGCGGGCAGCAGCGCAGCGCGGCGTCGCGGCTGAGCCGCCAGCCGGGCCAGTGCGGCTTGGCGCTGTTGGGCGAACTGGGCGTGAGTGCGGGCAAAGCTGGCGGGATCCGGGCAGTCCTGCGCTTGTTGGTCGAACTCATCCACCCAGGCGCAACAGACCACCGGTGGGGTGTCGGCGCCCCCGGGGTGGGCACCGCAGTTGCGTTGAAAGTGGTGGCGGCCATTCCGGTAGGCCTCGAACAGCCCCTGGATGAGGGCCGGCGGCAAGGTGGCCGAAGACAGCAGCACCCGCGCGCCCAGCAGACCGGCCCAATGCACAAGCCGAGTGAGTGCGGGCAGATCGGCCAGGTCAAAGTCGTCGGGTTCGTCCAGCACCAAGTCCCCACTCATCAGGCGCAACATGGGGGCGATCTGTCGGCCCCCACGCTGGCTCTCGGTGGCTGGGGTGAGGTGATCGATGGTGCACACGAGCAGTGGCGCCAGCAGCAGCTTGTTGACTTCGGGGTCAGCCACGGCACGGCGCAGCAGGGGGTGCTGGTCGGGCGCACCTTCGAACAGCACATGGCCGTCTTCCTCCAGAAGCGCCTGCCCGGAGGCTGACCCTCGCGCCTCGGCCTGGGTCTCATAGAACTCGAACAAGGCTCGACTGGCTGAGCCACCGACGCGGATGGCCAAGTCGTCGTCGCCCAATCCGAGCAGGGCACGGAAGGATTGACCGGTTTGCAGCGTCAGCGTTCGCAAGCCCAAGGCAAAGGCGCAGCGCAGACCTTGAGAGGGATCGGCCAGTGCGTACATGATGCGGGCATTGGCCAGGGTTTTGCCGCAACCGGTGGAGGCCATGTTGACGAGAAAGGCACCCTGCTCCTGGGCACGCTCGCGCAGGCCGGCGGCCAGCTCGGCCGACTTGTCCTGCCAGCGAAAGCGCTCATCGCGTGTGCGCTGCCTCAGCTTCCTATGGGCACCCAAGCGGGGCAGATGTTGGGCCAGCCGGGGTAGAAATCGAGCCACTTCCGAGCCATGCTGGGCCACACCCAGCAGATGCTCGTCGAGTCGCTGGTTGGGGCGACCACCTTCAAGGGTGTTGGCCCACAAGGGGTGCTCGTCGTCGCCTTTCACTCGCTCGGCGCTGTCGCCCTTCAGGCGGGAGTAGTGGTGATCGGCCAGCATCAGGCTGAGCCGGCTCAGGTGCATCACGAAGGGGTTGTTCAGCAGGCTTTCCGCGGTGGGCTGGCGGGTTCGCCAGTCGGCCAGACGCCTGGCGATGCGGCTGGCCCGGCGGCGCCAAGCCTCGCTGCTGACGGGGAGACCCTGCGAGAAGTGCCAATAGGGGGCGAAGGCGGCCGGTTCGGCCTGATCAAAGGCCTGCTCGTTCCAGGCGGGCTGCACCTGCGTGAGCAGGCCGCGAAGCCGCGACATCTGAAACTTGTCGCTCCCGTCTTTGCTTCTGGGCAAGGCCGGCAGCCGGTGGTGGGTGACCACCAGCCAGCCCAGCGCCAACGCCAGCGGGGCGTTCTGCAGGGTCTTGAAAGGCGAATCGAAGTGACCCTGGAGTCCGTCGCAACGGAGTTCCCGCAGCCAGCGAGCATCGTCTTCGGGGCTGGGGCAGGTCAGCCGACCCAGCCAAGTCGCATCGTCGTCATGGCCGACAAAGGCCTCCAGCAAGCGCAGCGACACCCACTCATGTCGAATCAGGTTGCGGCCTTCCAACTGGCCTTTCAAGCGAGCCTGGAAGGCGTCGATGGATTTGCCCAGGTCATGCAGCAAGCCGGCCATGTCGACCAACAGTCGGATCAGCTCACCGCTGTGCCATTGGTTCTCATCGGCACTGCGCAGCACATTGCGTCGGGTGGTGTTGGTGGGCACCGCACCTTGCTCGTTGAACCGCCGCCGATCGCCCACCACCCACAACAGCTCCGAGTGATCAATGCCCCGGATCCAGTGGCAGGCCACAGCGGTGTTCTTGCGAGCGGTCTTGCGCAATAGGCGCCGCAGCGTGTCCAGACCGTCCTGCGTGATGGGCGTTTGCCAGGTGCGGTCACCGCGCCGCTCGGCGAACTGGTCCAGGATGCGACGGGTTTCGCTCAATGCGCGCTTGTCGCACTGGGAGACGAGCAGAACGTTCATGTCGTGGAGCTTTCACTGGCCGGGGCGGAGCTGCCTTGCGCCAGTCGGCCAAAAGCCTCTGCCGTGGCCTTGACCGTGTCGATCATGAAGTCCAACGCCTCGCTGCGGGTCAGCGCTTCGATGCAGGCCTGCCGGAATTCCTGTTCGCTGTGTCCGTGCATGGCCGAGACAAAGGCCTGCGGCAGGATCACCGCATCCTTGATCAGATCGGCCACGTCGAAGACCAGTCCGCCGCGCCGGGTTTTGCCGTGTAGCACCGCCAGCCCATGCGGAAGACCCAGCACCCAGGTGGCTGTTGCGCCCAAACCATAGGCCAGATAGTTGCCATGGTCCAGGAACCGGTTGGCCGCGTCGGTGCTGTCACCGCGCTTGGCACGTGTGAATTCGCCGTAGCCGCTGGCCAGGCTGGCCATCCGGTAGAGCTGCTTGCTCATCCGGGCTTCTTCGGTGAGCAAGGTCATGGTGTCCGGGGCCGCCGTGATGGGGGGCAGCGTGCCCTGGATGGCAGAGGTCAGGGCATTCAGATCAGGGTTGAATCCTTGCTCTTTCAGACTCTTGCTGCCTGACCAATGTTGTTGAAGGCGTATCAGTCGGGCCTTTTGAAACGCCTTGGCAGCGCCGAGTCGCAAGGCATCGTCAAACCAGAACCGCACCCAGTGCTGCAGGTACTCGGTGGGCCGGTACTCGCTTTGGGCGGGCATCCAGGCTACTTCGAGAGATGACTCGGTGCCCGCAAACAGCGGCGTTCCGCCTCCGCCGCAGAAACCCAGCATCACGCCCGCCTTGGCCAGCTCGCGCACTGCGGCTTGAGTGATGGACGTGCCTGTCCCCAGCAACAACGTGGTGGTATTGGCGATGGGAATGTTCCAGTAGAGCGACTGCTGCCCTTGCTCCGTCACATACTCGACGCGTCCACCATTGACCAATACCCGGCAGTGCTCCAGATAGTAGAGATTGGCCCGCTTGGAATGCAGGATGGTCTTGAGGTCGCCTGCTGCAATTTGATCCATGGTGTCCCCATGCGAAGTCAAGGGACATCCTAGGCATCAAGGTGGCTCACCAGGCGAACTGGACATTTCAACAGTTCGAGGGACGTCCCTCCATTGGGGGATGCCGCAGCAGGGCCTCATCGTGCTCCCCCAGTGCGGGCGCCCGCGTGCGAATGGCCCCCGGCGTGGCCGAGAGCTTGGGCACGATGCCCGGCACCTCCAGCACCTGGCCGGTGGCGGTGACGATGCGCTCGATCATGCCGCGGGCCCGGTAGTGCGGGTCCTCGGCGATGTCCTGCACCGTGTAGATGCGGCCCACCGGCACGCTCACCGCCTGCAGGGTGGCCACCACCTCGGCCACCGGGCGCTGCACCGTCCAGGCGGTGATGGCCGCGTCGATCTCGTCCACCCGGGCAGCGCGGCCGGTGTTGTGCGCCAGGTCGGGGGCCTCGCCCAGGTCGCCGCGGCCGATGGCGGCCATCAGGCGCTTGTAGATGCTGTCGCCGTTGCCGCCGATCACCACCTGGCCATCGGCGCAGCGGTAGGCGTTGCTGGGGGCGATGCCCGGCAGGGCCGAGCCGGCCGGCTGGCGCACCAGGCCGGCCGCGCTGTACTCGGGCAGCAGGCTTTCCATGCAGTTGAAGACGGCCTCGTACAGGGCCACGTCCACCACCTGGCCGCGGCCCTTGGGGCCTCCGGGCCGACGGACTTGGTGCGGGCCTGCAGGGCCAGCAGCACGCCGATGACGCCGTGCAGCGCGGCCAGGGTGTCGCCCAGGCTGACGCCAGCGCGCACCGGCGGCCGGCCGGGCTCGCCCATCAGGTGGCGCAGGCCGCCCATGGCCTCGGCCACCACGGCAAAGCCCGGCAGGTCGCGGTAGGGGCCGTCCTGCCCGTAGCCGCTGATGCGCAGCATGATCAGCCCGGGGTTGCGGGCCGCCAGGGCCTCGTAGCCCAGGCCCCATTTCTCCAGCGTGCCGGGCTTGAAGTTCTCGATCAGCACGTCCGCCTCGTCGATCAGGCGGCGCACCTCGGCCCGGCCCTCGTCGGTGCGCAGGTCCAGCACCACGCTCTGCTTGTTGCGGCTCTGCACCTGCCACCAGACGCTGGTGCCGTCCTGCACCACCCGCCACTGGCGCAGCGGGTCGCCGGTGCCCGGGGGCTCCACCTTGATGACCTGGGCGCCGAAGTCGCCCAGGGTCTTGCCGGCAAACGGACCGGCGATCAGCTGACCCAGTTCGACGACCTTCAGGCCGGCCAGCGGGCCGCCATCCTGCGTCGGGGGGATGTGCGGAGTTCTCATCTCTGTTGCAGTTTGTCTCTGGGAGAAGTTCGTCATGGTGACATTGATCACGCGATGTCAGCTTGGGGGATGGCCCCCGCCCTCAGCCCTCCCTAGGCTGCCGGCTCCTTCAACACCTGGGAACGGGGACTGCGATGAATTCACTTTCCAAAGCACTGGCGGCCGAATGCCTGGGCACCTTCTGGCTGGTGCTGGGCGGCTGCGGCAGCGCCGTGCTGGCGGCGGCCTTTCCCGGCCTCGGCATCGGCTTTGCCGGGGTGGCCCTGGCCTTCGGCCTGACGGTGCTGACCATGGCCTATGCCGTGGGCCACGTCTCGGGTGGGCACTTCAACCCTGCGGTGTCGCTGGGTCTGTGGGTGGCTGGCCGCCTGCCCAGCGCTCGGCTGCTGCCCTATGTGCTGGCGCAATTGCTGGGTGCGGCCCTGGCAGGCGCGGCGCTCTATGCCATCGCCACCGGCAAGCCTGGGGTGACCCTGGGTGGCTTTGCCTCCAACGGCTATGGTGAACACTCGCCCGGCGGCTACGGCCTGGCCGCCGCTGCGCTGACCGAGGTGCTGCTGACCGCGGTCTTCCTCATCGTCATCCTGGGCGCCACCAGCGAGCGCGCGCCCGCGGGCTTCGCGCCGATCGCGATTGGCCTGGCGCTCACGCTGATCCACCTGATCAGCATCCCCGTCACCAACACCTCGGTGAACCCGGCGCGCTCCTTCGGCGTGGCGCTGTTTGCCGAGCCCTGGGCCCTGCAGCAGCTCTGGCTGTTCATCGTGGCGCCGCTGGCCGGCGCCGTGCTGGGGGCCCTGGTCCACCGGAGCCTGCTGGCCGAATGAACGCCTTGCCCTCACCCTCGCCGAGCCCCCAGCCCCGCTACCGGGTGCTGGCGGGTCACCTGGTGTCCAACCGGTCACTGGTGCAGCTGCGCCAGGCACTGGAGCGCCTGGCTGGCTGCACGACCGATGCCTGGGTGCTGGGGCCGGCCGAGGAGGCCGACGTGGTGCTGCTGCCGCGTGGCGTGCCCATGCCGCCCGTGGCGCCGCCGGTGCGCCTGGTGTGGGTGGATGCAGCCGAGCGGGTCGCCACGCCGGGGATGGGGCAGGGGTGTTCGCTGGCCGAGCCCTTCGAGGCCTCGGCGCTGCTGGCGGTGCTGCGCGACGTGGAGCGCAAGCAGCCGGCGCGCCGTCGTCAGGCGGGGCCGCCGTCCTGGCACCGACCCCGCCCGCCGGAGCCCGCGGCGGTGCCCTCGTCGGTGTCCCCCGCGGTGCCGGCGATGCACGCCGTGCCGCCGGGCGTCGCGGCGGCGTTGCCCCAGGCCGTGCCGACGCCGCGCTGGAAAGCCGGCCCGCATCTCTACCGTCTGCGCCGCTGGCCGGCGCCGGGCAGCCTGGTGCACCACCGTTACCTGCCCCGCCTGGCCAGCCTGCTGCTGTCGCGTTCGCTGAGCCTGGCGGGGCTGGCCGCGCTCAGCAATGTGGGCGAGACGGAGTGCGAAGGCTTCCTGGCTGAGATGGACCGCCAGGGGCTGCTGAGTTGCCTGACCGAAGAGGAGCCGGCTGCTGTGCCGGACCCGGCAGGGCCGGCGGCCGGCGACGCGCGCGCCGCGCCGTCCACCGAAACCGGCTGGATGGCCCGGCTGCGCGCCCGCTGGTCGGCGGGCTGACGCCAACCGGCCGGCCGCCAGCTCAGGCCGGCTGTTCTTCCAGCAGGTAGCTGGCGCCGTCGAACTGGGCCAGCGTGTCCACCAGGAAGGGCAGCTCGGCGGCCAGTTCCTGGTGCAGGGGCCAGGGCGGGTTCAGGATGAACACCCCGCTGCCCACCAGGCCGAAGCCCTGCGGGTCGGGTTGGGACACGGTCAGACGCACGTGCAGCCAGCCCTTGGGCGCCAGGGCCGTCAGGCGCTTGGGCAACTGCACCGCTTCTACCCGGCTGACCTGCGGGTACCAGACCATGTACACGCCCTCGGCAAAGCGCTGCACCGCGTCGCGCAGGCTGGCCACCACCTTGCCGTAGTCCTGCACCAGTTCGTAGGACGGGTCGATCAGCACCAGGGCCCGGCGGGGGGAGGGCGGCACCTGGCCCTTGAGGCCGGCAAAGCCATCCTCGTTGAGCACCTGCACCGTCTTGGTATTGCCGAAATGGGTGGCCAGGGTGCGGGCGTCGGCCGGGTGCAGCTCAAACAGGCGCATCGAATCGCCCTTGCGCATCAGCTGGCGGGCGATGGAGGGCGAGCCTGGGTAGAGCGCCAGCGGCGGCGTCATGCCCTTTTCCAGCACCGGGGCCTGGCCGTCCTCGCCGGGCTGCAGGTTGAACTCCTGCACCAAGCGCACGTAGTCGGCGGTCAGCGGCGGCAGGTCGGCACGGCTCCACAGCCGGCCGATGCCCTCGCGGTACTCGGTGGTCTTCTGGGCCTGCGCACCCTTGAGCAGGTAGCCCCCGGCGCCAGCGTGGGTGTCGATGTAGCGGAAAGGCTTGTCCTTCTCGCCCAGGTAACGCAGGACGCGCGTGAGCACCAGATGCTTTAGCACATCCGCATGGTTGCCTGCATGGAAGCCGTGACGATAGGCCAGCATTCGGGGGGTCTTTCAGGACAGATCAATCCCGCACTGTACCGGGCTCGCTACGCTTCGCGCCATGGACAAACTCTTCACCCCCTTCCAGGCCGGCGCGATCGCGCTGGACAACCGCGTCGTCATGGCGCCGCTCACCCGCAACCGGGCCACGAACCAGGTGCCCAACGACCTGATGGTCGAGTACTACCGCCAGCGCGCCAAGCCGGCCAACGGCATGGGCCTGATCATCACCGAGGCCACGCCGATCAGCCCGATGGCCCACGGCTACCTCGACACCCCGGGCGTCTACACCCCCGAGCAGGTGGCCGCGTGGAAGAAGGTGACCGACGCCGTGCACGCCGAGGGCGGCAAGATCGTGGTGCAGCTCTGGCACGTGGGCCGCATCTCGCACAGCTCGCTGCTGCCTGGCGGCGCGGCGCCGGTGTCTTCCACCAGCAAGGTGGCCAACAGCAAGACCTACATCGCCGGTGGCTTTGCGCCCACCTCGGCGCCGCGCGCGCTGACGGTGGAGGAGATCGCCGCCACGGTGCAGGACTACCGCCATGCCGCGCGCTGCGCGATGGAGGCCGGTTTTGACGGCGTGGAGATCCATGCCGCCAACGGCTACCTGATCGAGCAGTTCCTGCGCGACAGCTGCAACGACCGCAGCGACGCCTACGGCGGCTCCATCGAGAACCGCGTGCGCTTCCTGCGCGAGGTGGCCCAGGCCATCGTGGCCGAGATCGGCGCCGGGCGCACCGGCATCCGCCTGTCGCCCATCACCCCGGCCAACGACATTGGCCAGGACAGCCACGCCCAGGCCCTGTTCGCTGCGGTGGCCGGCGTGCTGGCGCCGATGAAGCTGGCCTATGTGCACGTGGTTGAGGGCGCCACCGGCGGCCCGCGCGACCTGTCCGACCAGGGCATCACCTTCGACTTCGCCGCGCTGCGGGCGGCCTTCGACGGCGTGGCCTGGATGGTCAACAACGGCTACGACCGCGCCATGGCCATCGCGGCGGTGGACAGCGGTGCGGCCGACCTGGTGGCCTTCGGCAAGCCGGCCATCTCCAACCCGGACCTGACGCGTCGCCTGCGCGAGAACGCGCCGCTCAACCCGGTGGACCCGGCCAGGCTCTACGGCGGCAGCGGCCCCGAGGGCTACACCGACTACCCGACCCTGGGCTGAGTCCGCACGGTGGGGGCGCGGCCGCCGGCCGCGTCCTCAGTCCACCTTGTTGCGGTGCATCTTGGCCCGGAACAGCTCGGGCAGGGCCAGTTCGCGCGGACCGGGCTCCAGCTCGAAGGCATCCCCAGCCTGCACCCAGCCCGGCTGCAGCACCGCGAAGTAGCTGCCGCAGAAGCCCGACTGGGCCATCATCTTGGCGGCCTGGGCAAAGCCCATGGCGGCGTTGAATTTGAAGCAGGGCTGGCGCGGCTCGCTGACCACCAGCACCGCCCGCTGGCCATCCCGTTCGGGCAGGTGCAGCCGGTCGCCGATCCACAGCTGGCGCTCGGTCAGGCCTTCCAGCGTCAGGTTCTCGCCCACCAGGCCGGGTGGCACCTCGGCGTCCCAGCCAGCCACGCGGGCCTGGGCCCGCACCGTGCGCCAGAAGGCCAGGTGCTCGCTGGGGTAGGCGTAGACGGCCTTGGACAGGCCACCATGCACCGTGGGGTCGGCCTGCTCGTCGCCGGCCAGGCCCATCGGCCCGATGGCCACCGGCCCGCTCTGCGGCCGCTTGGCGATGGCCGTCATCACGCGTCGACCACCGATCTGCACCGGCTGCGCGGTGCCCACGTTCACGCTCAGAACTCTCATGGCCCGCATTGTGCGGGTGCGCGCCTGGCCGCAGGGCGGCCAGGGTGTCAGGGGCCGTTGCCGCCCAGCCCGGCCAGGTCCTGGGTGGCCCGGTCCACGTCGTTCTGGTACTCGGTCAGGTAGCGGTTGCGCTCCTCGCTCTGCCATTCGGCGTCGGAGAAGCGGTCCAGCCCGTAACGCTGCGAGGTGTGCACCACGCCGGCACGGCGCGGCAGCATGGCCCGGTCGGGGAACTGGTCGGGCAGCAGCAGAAAGCCCTCCACGTCCTGCAGCCGCAGCGGGAAGGCCGGCTGGGCATCGCGGATCAGCCTGCCGAACAGCGTCAGGCGGAAGCGCTGGGCCCCGGTGCCCACTTCGTCGTTGAAGGTCAGCAGGGCCAGGGGCTGGCCGCGGGCATCCACCACCCGGGCGTTGACCACGTAGCGCCCGGCCTGATGCACTTGGGCCTGCAGGTCGAAGACCAGCGAGCCGTTCACCACCGATTCGCGGATGCCGCCCCATTCGGCGGGCACCAGCGGCTGGTAGACCACGTCGAAGGACACCATCCCGCTGCGGCCGTCCTGGTTGAGCTCCACCTGCACGCGCACGGTGCCGGCGTAGTCGGCAAAGCCCTGCAGCGACGGCGCCAGCAGCGCGCTGTAGGTGCCGTCCCCGGCCAGCAGGTCGGCGCCCAGGCCGGCGTCGTTGAAGTCGATGGCCACCTGCGGGCGGCCGGCGGCCTGGCGCGGGTCGGGCAGGTCGAAGGCCACCGCGCGAGGGATGGTCAGCGGCATGCTCTGGCCGTTGTCGTCCACCGCGGCGACGGTCAGCTTCACCGTCTCGGCGCCGCTGGCGAAGACCTTCTCCTGTGTGGTCACGATGTGCACGCCCGAGGCCGGGGCCTGGCCAGGGCGGCGCAGCGGCAGGCTCTGCTGGATGGGGGCGAAGGGGCGCAGCTGATCCGGGTGTTCGCGCAAGGGGCGCGACTCCGGCGGGTAGACCGTGGCCTGGCGGTAGCTGGCCAGCGTCTCCTGCGCGCGCGCCAGCCGCTCCTGCGCCAGGGACAGGCGGCGGTCGCGCTGCTTCAGGCCGGCGGCACTGTAGGGCGCCCGGGAGGCGACAGCGGCCGGCTGCGCGGGGGCGGGCGCTGACGCGGGGGCGGGTGCTTCGGCCGGGCCGGGCGCGGCGCCAGCCGACCACCAGCCCAGGCCGGCGGCCAGCAGGCCCGCGCCCAGTGTCATCCACACCCGCTTGCGCACCGTCGGCTCCTCCTGCGCTCAGCGCGCGTTGTTGACCATGTCGGTGCGCACCAGCGACACCACGCCACCCCAGTTGCCGTTGGTGTAGTGGTTGTAAGCCTCGTTGTCATCGCGGAACTTGACCGAGTGGTAACCCCACTTGGCGCGGCCGCCCTCGTTGGCCGCAGTGCCCAGCGTCAGATCGTTGCAGAGCCAGTCGCTGGGGTTGCAGAACGAGGCGCCGCTGCTGCCCGAGACGCCGCCCGAGGAGTGGTAGGCCACGACCTCGTCGTCCTGCCCGGGCAGGACGGCCGAATACAGCGTGCCGGAGGCGCCGGCGTACATGTAAAACCAGGTCGAACGGGTGCTGCTGTGGTCGTACATGGCCCGGGCGGTGGTGGTCTTCAGGTCCGACACCAGGGGCTCGGACATCGCCCAGTCGCCCAGGTCGGCCAGCTCACTGCCACCGGCCGCACCGGCGGCGATGTCCACCCACTTGATGTTCCAGCCGGTCTGTGTGCCGGCGCCGCTGGCGCTGCATACGCCCGCGCTGTTGGGGCTGGCGTTGGTGATGGTGCGGCTGCTGCCGCCGTACATCGCCAGGGTGTAGCCCATCATCAGGTCGCCCGCGCTGTGGGCGGCGATATAGCACCAGTTGCTGCCGGTGCAGTAGCAGTCCAGCGCGTTGCGGATCAGGTAGTTCTGGTCCGAGATGTGGTTGTAGCCGTCCCAGTTGACGGCCTTCTTGTTCACGCCCGCGGCGGTGGAGGACGGGCCCCAGTAGGTGAAGTCGGCGTAGTTGCCGGCCACGCCGCCGCCGCCGCGGCCATTGACCCAGAGCGAATAGTTGGTGGCCAGGGCGGTGCCCGCCACGGCCATGGCGGCCAGGGCGGCGAACGCCCACATCCAGGTGCGTGGTGCCTTCTTCACGGTGCCTCTCCTCCTCGCGGTGTTTTCGCACGAACGAACGGTCGTGCGGCGCGATGGTCGCGTGTCCACGGGGGCGGGCGCCATCACGGAAAACCCCAGTCTGGCGGGGCAGCGCGGCGCGGTGGTGACAGCCGGGATGGCCCGGCTTGACGCGATCGGAGGAGCGCGGTGGCGGGGAGAGCGCGCTCAGTGGCGCGGCATGCGGTGCAGCGTCACCGGCTTGGGTTGGGCCGGGTCGCTGTTGCTGCTGCAGCCGCAGCAGCCATCGCCACCACCGCAACCCCCACCCGTGCTGCCGGCGGCCTTGCGCAGCCAGGCGGCGTTGGGGGCCAGGGGCAGCAGCTTGCGGGCCAATGGGCGGCGCAGGGCGGCGGGCAGCAGGGTCCAGGCGGCGTACAGGCCGGCGCCTCCAACGATCAGGGCCACGATCAGATGTTGCAGCATGGTGGGGCTCCTTGCTTCAGGCAGTGAGTGCCAGGGTCACGTGGTAGGTGACGAAGGCGGCCCCGTAGGCCAGGGCGAAGAGGTAGATCGCCATGGCCGCGGGGTAGCGCCAGGAGTTGGTCTCGCGGCGCACGGTGGCCAGCGTGGAGATGCACTGCGGGGCGAACACGAACCAGGCCAGCAGCGACAGCGCGGTGGCCAGGGACCAGCTGTGGGCGATCACCGGGGCCAGGGCATCGGCCACCGCGTCATCGGCGGCCGAGAGGGCGTACACCGTGCCCAGGGCGCCCACCACCACCTCGCGGGCGGCCATGCCCGGCACCAGGGCGATGGCGATCTGCCAGTTGAAGCCGATGGGTTCGAAGACGACCTCCAGCAGGCGGCCCAGGTGGCCGGCGAAGCTGTACTGGATGGCTGCGCCGGGGGCGCCCGCCGGTGCCGCCGGATAGGTGGCCAGGAACCACAGCACCACGGTCAGCGCGAAGATGATGGTGCCCACCCGGCGCACGAAGATGCGCGCCCGTTCCCACAGACCCAGGCCGAGGTTGCGCAGGCTGGGCAGGCGGTAGGGCGGCAGCTCCAGCATCAGCGGCTGGTAGCGGCTCTTGTGCCACAGGCGCTTGAAGAGCCAGGCCACCAGCACCGAACCCAGCACGCCGGCCAGGTAGAGCGCGAACAGCGTCAGGCCGCGCAGGTTGAAGGGCCCCATCGTGGTGTTGGGCACGAAGGCGGCGATCAGCAGCGCATAGACCGGCAGCCGGGCCGAGCAGGTCATCATCGGCGCGATCATGATGGTCGTCAGCCGGTCCTTCCAGTTGCTGATGGTGCGGGTGGCCATGATGCCGGGCACCGCGCAGGCAAAGGAGGACAGCAGCGGGATGAAGGCCCGGCCCGACAGGCCGACCTTGCCCATCAGCGTGTCGAGCAGGAAGGCCGCCCGCGGCAGGTAGCCGGAGTCCTCCAGCACCAGGATGAAGGCGAACAGGATCAGGATCTGCGGCAGGAAGACCAGCACGCTGCCGGCCCCGGCGATGGTGCCGTCCACGATCAGGCTGCGCAGCGGGCCGTCGGCCATGTGCGCGCTGACCCAGGCACCCAGGGCCTTCATGCCGCTGTCGATCAGGTCGGTGGGCACGCTGGCCCAGGAGAACACCGCCTGGAAGACGATGAACAGCAGCACCGCCAGCAGCAGTGGGCCCACCACCGGGTGCATCACCCAGCGGTCGAGCTGGGCGTCCAGCCGGGGTTTGCTGGCCACCGGCGGCTGCACCCGGGCCAGGATGCGGCGCACCTGCTGCTGCAGGGCCATCACATCGTCCAGCGAGGCCTCTTCGTTCACATTGATGCAGGCTGGCACATGCTGGCCGGCGGCCGCCGTGAGGCTGGGCCCCAGCTGGGCCAGCAACTGGGCATGGCCGTCGTTGCGCACGCCCACGGTTTCCACCACCGGGCAGCCCAGTTCCTCGGCCAGGGCGGCGGTGTCGATGGCCAGGCCGCGGTCGCGGGCCACATCGGCCATGTTCAGGGCCAGCACCATCGGGCGGCCCAGGGCGCGCAACTCCAACACCAGGCGCAGGTTCATGCGCAGGTTGGTGGCATCGACCACGGCCACGATCAGGTCGGGCACATCCTCGCCCGCGCGTCGGCCCTCGATCACCTCCAGCGTCACCTGCTCGTCCAAGGTGGCCGGGCGCAGGCTGTAGGTGCCGGGCAGGTCGATCACCGAGACGGTGCGGCCATCGGGCAGGCGCACCTGCCCCATCTTGCGCTCCACCGTCACGCCCGCGTAGTTGGCCACCTTCTGGCGGGCACCGGTCAGCAGGTTGAACAGGGCGGTCTTGCCGCAGTTCGGGTTGCCCACCAATGCCACGCTCGGGGCGCGTTGCTTGAGTTCGCCCAGGGTGGCGGCCACGGTCTCGCTCATGGTCGTCTCCTCAGGCCGCCACGGGCGTCACCGCCACGCAGCCGGCTTCCACCAGGCGCAGGGCGAACAGGGTGTCGCCCACCAGCACGGCCAGGGGTTCGCGCCCACCCGGGCCGCGCTGCACGATCTGCACCGGCTCGCCAGGCAGAAAGCCCAGCTCCGCCAGCCGCAGCAGCGTGCCGTCATCGATCACGGGGCTGGCCGCTTCCAGGCGGTCAACCAGGGCGCGGGCGCCCGTGGGCAGTTGGGACAACAACATGGCGCAAACCAGATCCGGGTGGAACGTGAATGAGATTATGTCTCATTTGCACTGATCAGGGTGAACCCGCAACGTTCAGTCGACATGCACATTCGGTCATGCGTCTTTGGCATGGCTTCCCCGGAGGCACGGCGGTTACCACCGAATTACACTGAAAAACCACCCCCTTGCGCAGCCGGGGCAGGGCCGCCCGTTCACACCCGATCGGGGCCGACACCTGGACCGTGGCTGCCTGTCTGCCCCCTTCACGGGATGGGGCGAGTGCCTCGGGCGAGTTCCTCGCCAGAGGCCCGTCCCGGCCTGCAGGTGCTGGCCCCATTCCGCGTTTCCCCTCTTGAGGAGCACTGTCCATGAACCATCCTGCCGCCCCCGGCGTGTCGTTGAACGCACCGGCCTACGTCAAGAATGCCCGCCTGCTGGCCTGGGTTCGCGAGATCGCGGCCCTGACCCAGGCCAAGGACGTGTACTGGTGCGACGGCAGCCAGGAGGAGTACGACCGCCTGTGTCAGCAGCTGGTCGACGCTGGAACCTTCAAGAAACTCGACCCGGTCAAGCGCCCGGGCTGCTACCTGGCCGTGACCGACCCGTCCGACGTGGCCCGTGTGGAGGACCGCACTTTCATCTGCAGCCAGAAGAAGGAAGACGCCGGCCCCACCAACAACTGGATGGCCCCGGCCGAGATGCGCGCGCTGCTGCAAAGCGGTGAGCAGGCCCTGTTCAAGGGCTGCATGGCCGGCCGCACGCTGTACGTCATTCCCTTCAGCATGGGTCCGCTGGGCTCGCCCATTGCCCACATCGGCGTGGAGCTGTCGGACTCGGCCTATGTGGCCGTGAACATGAAGCTGATGACCCGCATGGGCAAGGCTGTGATCGACCTGCTGGGCACCGACGGCGACTTCGTGCCCTGCGTGCACACCGTGGGTGCGCCGCTGGCCGAGGGGGCGAAGGACAGCACCGTCTGGCCCTGCAACCCGACCACCAAATACATCGTCCACTACCCCGAAACCCAGGAGATCTGGTCCTACGGCTCGGGCTACGGCGGCAACGCCCTGCTGGGCAAGAAGTGCTTCGCGCTGCGCATCGCCTCCACCATGGGCCGCACCCAGGGCTGGCTGGCCGAGCACATGCTGATCCTGGGCGTGACCAACCCCGAGGGCAAGAAGTACCACGTCGCGGCCGCCTTCCCCAGCGCCTGCGGCAAGACCAACTTCGCCATGCTGATCCCGCCGGCGGCCTTGGGCGGCTGGACCGTCACCACCATCGGTGACGACATCGCCTGGATCAAGCCCGGCAAGGATGGCCGCCTCTACGCCATCAACCCGGAAGCCGGCTACTTCGGTGTGGCCCCGGGCACCAACTTCAAGACGAACCCCAACTGCATGGAGTCGCTGAAGAGGGACGTGATCTTCACCAACGTCGCGCTGACCGACGACGGCGACGTCTGGTGGGAAGGCATGGACGGCGAGCCGCCGACCCACGCCATCGACTGGCAGGGCAAGGACTGGACGCCGCAGATCGCCAAGGAGACCGGCGCCAAGGCTGCGCACCCGAACTCGCGCTTCACCGTGGCCGCCACCAACAACCCGGCGCTGGACCCGGCCTGGGATGATGCCAAGGGCGTGGCCATCGATGCCTTCATCTTCGGCGGCCGCCGCAGCACGACGGTGCCGCTGGTGACGCAGGCCCGCACCTGGACCGAGGGCGTCTACATGGCCGCCACCATGGGTTCGGAGACCACCGCCGCCGCCTTCGGCGCCCAGGGCGTGGTGCGCCGGGACCCCTTCGCCATGCTGCCCTTCTGCGGCTACAACATGAGCGACTACTTCCAGCACTGGCTCGACATCGAGCACAAGCTGGAGGGCGAGGGCGCTCACCTGCCCAAGATCTTCTGCGTCAATTGGTTCCGCAAGGGCGCCGACGGCAAGTTCGTCTGGCCGGGCTATGGCGACAACGCCCGTGTGCTGAAGTGGATGATCGGCCGCATCGAGGGCCAGGCCCTGGGCGAAGGCCACTTCTTCGGCGTCAGCCCGCGCTACGAGGACCTGGACTGGACCGGCCTGGACTTCTCCAAGGCCCAGTTTGACAGCATCATCGATGCCGACCCTGTGGCCTGGAAGGACGAACTCGCCCTGCACCAGGAGCTGTTCGACAAGCTGGCCTACCACCTGCCGACCGAGCTGAGCGCCACCAAGCAGAAGCTCGAGGCCGCGCTGGCGCGCTGAGCCGATCTGCCCGAGCCCGCATGGGCGACACTTGCCGCCCATGCGACTCCAGCTCCTGTCCGACCTGCACCTCGAGACCGAGACCTTCGACCCGACGCCGGCCCCCGGTGCCGAGCTGCTGGTGCTGGCCGGCGATGTGGACGCCACCTGGGACGGGCTGGCGTGCTTTGCCGACTGGCCGGTGCCTGTGCTCTTCGTGCCTGGCAACCACGAGTTCGACCGCCGCGACATGGACGAAGCCCTGGCCGGTCTGCGCGCGCGCTGCGCCGCGCTGGGCATCACCCTGCTGGAGCACGACGAGACGCTGCGCACCGGCGCCGACGGCCGGCGGGTGCGCTTCCTGGGCACGGTGCGCTGGAGCGATTTCGAGCTCTTCGGTCCCGCCCAGCGCGAACGCGCGATGCGCGCGGCCGGCTACTTCACCCGGGTGCAGCAGAGCACCCGCGGCGGGGCGGTCTTCGACCCTGAGGCGGTGCGCGCCGCTGGCCTGGCCGACCGGGCCTGGCTGGAGACGGCGCTGATGCAGCCGGCGCAGGGCGCCTGGGATGCCACCGTGGTGATCACCCACTTTGCCCCCAGCCTGCGCAGCGCCGACCCGCGCTACGGCCAGCAGCCGGGCACGGCCAGCTTCTGCAACGCCGATGACGACCTGATCCCGCGGGCCGACCTGTGGCTGCACGGCCACCTGCACTGCCGCCACGACTACCGCATCGAGCGGCCGGGGCGTGCGCCCGCGCGGGTGGTCTGCCAGGCCCGCGGCCTGGCCAAGAAGGGCGAGGCCGACGGTTTTGAACCTCACCGCCTCATCGAGGTCTGAGCCACAGACTTGATCCCGGGCAAGAGAGACCGGGACTGTCCTGACACACTTGAACCAGAACTCACCAGGAGATGACGATGAAGATCCTCGTGCCCGCCGATGGCAGCCCCTACACCAAGCGCATGCTGGCCTACCTGGCCGCGCACGACGAGTGGCTGGGTTCCCAGCACCAGTACACCGTCATCACCGTGGTGCCCGCCGTGCCGCCGCGCGCCGCCGCGGTGCTGGACAAGGCGATGCTGAAGTCCCATTACGACGACGAGGCCGAGAAGGTCTTCAAGCCCATCCGCACCTTCTTCAATCGCCAGAAGATCGCGGCCGAGTTCGTGGCCAAGGTGGGGCCGGCGGCCGACCAGATCACGGCCCAGGCCAAGAAGGGCGGTTACGACCTGCTGATCATGGGCTCGCATGGACATGGCACCCTGGGCAACCTGGTGCTGGGCTCGGTGGCCACCAAGGTCATGGCCGGCTGCGAGGTGCCGGTCTTGCTCGTGCGCTGAGATCGCCCATCCCCTCCGCAGGATCATTAGAGAAACTGATCGCCTCTGAAATTCATTAAAGAACCTTCATTGCCGCGCCACCCCTGCGCAGAATGCGTCCATTGACATCGGTCAGGTGTCGGGTTCCATTTTTTCTTGCGAGGTTGCGGCATGAAGGTCATCGTTCTCGGCGCGGGCATCATCGGCACGGCCACCGCCTGGTTCCTGTCCCAGGAAGGCCATGAAGTCACCGTGGTGGACCGCCAGCCGGACGCCGGTCTGGAGACTACCTACGCCAACGGCGCGCAGATCTCGGTCTGCTTCTGTGAACCCTGGGCCAATGCCAGCGCGCCCTTCAAGGTGGCCAAGTGGCTGCTCAAGGACGATGCGCCACTGCTGTTCCGCCCCCACCTGGACCCGTACCAATGGCGCTGGGGCCTGAAGTTCCTGACCCAGTGCACCGACGCGGCCTTCGCCCGCAACGTGCAGCAGCTGGTGTCCCTGGGCATGTACAGCCACGCCGCGCTCAAGGAAATCCTGGCCAGCACGACCATCGAATACAACCGCCTGGAGAAGGGCATCCTGCACTTCTTCTCCTCGCAAAAGGACTTCGAGGCCGGTGCCCAGGCGGCCGAGCTGATGCGCGACTACGGCGTGGACCGCCGCATCCTCAGCCGCGAGGACATGCTGAAGATCGAGCCGGCCCTGGCCCACTCGACCCAGCAGATCTTCGGTGGCACCTACACCCCGAGCGACGAATCCGGCGACGCCAAGGTCTTCACCCAGCAGCTGGCCCAGCGCTGCGCCGAGCGCGGTGTGAAGTTCCTGTGGCAGCACGAGGTGCAGGGCTTTGACCTGCGTGGCCGCGAGGTCTCGGGCGTCAAGCTGGTGGACCACAGCACCGGCCTGTCGCGCACCGTCACCGGTGACCAGGTGGTGGTGGCCATGGCCTCCTACACCCCGGCCCTGCTGCGTCCGCTGGGCATCGACCTGGACATCTACCCGGCCAAGGGCTACTCGGCCACCATGCGCCTGAAGAAGCCCGAGGCGGCCAGCATGGTCAGCCTGCTGGACGATGGCGCCAAGGTTGCCATCTCTCGCCTGGGCGACCACATCCGCGTGGCCGGCACCGCCGAGATGGCCGGCCTGGACACCCGTCTGGACACGCCCACCGCCAAGGCCCGCTGTGCGGCCCTGGTGCGCCGCTACGAGCAGCTCTTCCCCGGCGTGGCCGACACCAGCGAGCCCAACTTCTGGACCGGCCTGCGCCCGAGCACGCCCAACAACATCCCCTACATCGGCCGCAGCAAGATCAGCAACCTGTGGCTCAACGCCGGCCACGGCACGCTGGGCTGGACCCACGGCGCCGGCTCCGGCAAGGCCATGGCCGAGCTGATCAGCGGCAAGCGTCCGGCGCTGCAGTTCGGCTTCTGCGGCGAGGCCCTGCCTGCCGGCAAACCCCAGGTGGCCGTGGCTGCCTGAGCACCGCTTTCCCTGGTTGCGCCCGACCCGGGCGGCGAGAGTGGCCCTTGCGTGCCACAATCGCCGCCCTTTTCGTTTCCGCGCCGCCATGACGACCGCTTCGCTCTCCGCCGGCGCCACCGCCGCCCCCGGCTTCTGCGCCATCGACTTCGGCACCTCCAACTCGGCCATCGCCTTGCCGGTGGCCCCGGGCCAGGTGCGCCTGGTCGAGGTGGAGCCCGGCCAACGCACCATGCCCACCGCCGTCTTCTACGCGCTGGAAGACCTGGCCCCCGACCAGGCGCCCGAGCGCCTGTACGGCCGCGCCGCGCTGCGCGCCTATGTGGACGGCGTCGAGGGCCGGCTGATGCGCTCGATGAAGAGCGTGCTGGGCTCCTCGCTGATCGAGCAAAGCACCGACCTGGGCGAAGGCCATGCGGTGACCTTTCTGGAGGTCATCGCTGGCTACCTGCGCCACCTCAAGACCCTGGCCGAGCGCGAGGCCGGCCACGCCATCCCGCGCGCGGTGCTCGGTCGGCCGGTGTTCTTCGTCGATGGCGACCCGGCGCGCGACGCCCAGGCCCAGGCGGCGCTGGAGGCCGCCGCCCGCCAGGTCGGCTTCCAGGAGGTGGCCTTCCAGTTCGAGCCCATTGCCGCGGCGCTGGACTATGAAGCCACGGTCGACCACGAGCAGCTGGTGCTGGTGGCCGACATCGGCGGCGGCACCTCGGACTTCTCGGTCGTGCGGGTGGGGCCGCAGCGCCGTTCGCGCATCGACCGCGCCGACGACATCCTGGCCAGCCACGGTGTGCATGTGGCCGGCACCGACTTTGACCGCCATGTGGAGCTCAGCGCCATCCTGCCGCTGGCCGGCTACCGCGCCCGGGGTCCCAAGACGGCCGAGCGCGAGGTGCCCAGCAAGGTCTATTTCGACCTGGCCACCTGGCACCTGATCAACACCGTCTACACCCTGCCGCGGGTGATGGAACTGCGCAGCATGAAGGCCTTCTATGCCGATCCGGGCCTGCACCGCCGTCTGATGACCATTGCCGAGGAGCGCCTGGGCCATGGCCTGCTGGCGCAGGCAGAGGCCGCCAAGATCGCGGTGGCCGAGGGGCGCGAGGCCAGCATCGCGCTGGGCAGCCTGGAGCGCGGGCTGCAGGCGCAGTTGGGTGAGACCCAGGCGCTGGACGCCATTGAGGCGGACCTGGAGCGCATCGTCCAGACCGGGCTGGAGACGGTGCGGCTGGCCGGCGTCACGCCCGAGCGCATCGAGGCGGTCTACCTGACGGGGGGCTCCACGGGCTTGGCGCCGCTGGCCCAGCGCATTGCCGCGCCCTACGCCCAGGCGCGCACGGTGCGCGGCGACCGGCTGGCGTCCGTGGCCCAGGGTCTGGGCCTGCACGCCCAGCGGGTCTTTGCCTGAAAGTCAGCGCCCGCTTCAAGGCGCTTCTCAGTGCTTGGGACCCGGCTTGCGGGGGCCGCTGCCCGGGCCGCGGGGGGCGGCTTGGCCCGGTGCCCTGGCACCGGGGCGCGGGCCGGCGCGGCGGGTGCCGCCGGCTCGGGGCTGACCCGACTGAGGACGGGTCACGTCGGCCAGCATCAGCGCGCCGCTGACCAGGGCCTCCACGGCTTCGCCCAGGTCGGCCGGGGGCTCCAGTTCCTCGATGGCGGCCAGCAGCTCGTCGGCATCTTCCAGGTCGTCCGGATCGAAGGCGCGGTAGATGGCTGCCAGCGGCTCCATCACCTTCTGTGGCTCCAGTCGCATCAGCTGCGGGAAGAACTCCATCGCCAGCGCGAAACCGGCAGCCCAAGGCATCACCGTGGCCAGCGGGTCCATCTCGTCGCCGTCCTCGTCTTCCAGCTCGAAGATCCAGGGGTCGAACCACTGGCGGCCGTGGATGGCACGGTTCAGTTCGGCATGGCGGCGGCGGGCCAGGGCGGCAATGGGGGCCGGGTCCACGCCCTTGGGCAGCGGCCGGCCCTCGGCGTCGAACACGTGACGCAGCCACTCGGCGTCGGGGACCGGGGTTGGCTGCAGCAGCACGCCGGTCAGAAAGCCGTCCAGCATCGACAGGTCCAGCGGCTCGAGCGGGGCGGGCAGGGCATCCAGGGCGGATTCCAGCGCGTCCATGTCGATGTCGGACAACGGGGTGGTGGGGTTTGAAGCTGCCATCGTGACATTGTCACGCCGCGCAGGGTGTCCCTCTTCGGAGGGATACCGCAAAAGCGGAATTTCCCTACAGTGACGGGCATGGAAGCGCCATCTGCTTCCCCCGGTCCCAACGACGTCCTCTTGGAGGACTTGAGCGACCTGCCCCGCAAGGGGTGGGTCGTTTTTTTTGCCTGAGCTCCGTCAGGCGACGGGAGCATCCGGGCCAAAACCCTCCTGGAAGGCGTGCCGCAGAAACTCGACCAGCAACTGCACCGTGCGGGGCACCTGGGCCGTGCGTGGCCGAATGGCCCACAGATGGCGCCCGAACACCCCCACCGGCCGCCAGCCGGGCAGCAACGGGGTCAGCAGGCCGGTGCGCAGGGCGGCCTGGATGCTGAAGTCCGGCAGCAGGGCGATCCCCAGGCCGGCCAGCGCCGCTTCGCGCAGGGCCTCGCTGTTGTTGGCGGCCAATGGCCCGGCAATGCCCACCGTCACCCGCTCCTCCCCGCCGCTTTCGGGCTCGAAGCTCCAGCCCGGGGCCTCGTCCGCCCGGGGGTAGAACAGGCAGCGGTGCCGGGCCAGCTCGGTCGGATGGGTGGGCGTGCCCTGGGCCGCCAGATAGCCGGGGCTGGCCACCAGCAGGGTTTCGGTGGGGCACAGGGCCCAGGCCACATGGGTCTCGGGCGGGTTGTCGGTGTGGCGCAGCGCCAGGTCGAAGCCCTCGGGCGCCAGGGCCACCAGCCGGTCCGACAGGTCCAGCTCCAGCCGCAGTTCCGGGTAGGCCTGCAGGAAGGCCGGCAGGCGCGGAAAGAGCTGCTGGCGCGCCAGGGCGACCGGGGCGGTCAGCCGCAACAGGCCGCGCGGCTGGCCGGCCAGGTCGTGCACGCCGGCAAAGGCTTCGGCGATGCTGGCAAAGGCCGGGCGGGTGCTGTCGGCCAGCTGGCGGCCGGCCTCGGTCAGGCGCACGCTGCGGGTGGTGCGGCGCACCAGGGGCACGCCAGCAGCGGCCTCCAGTTCGCTGATGCGCAGACTCATGGCCGCCTTGCTCAGGCCCAGGCGGCGGGCCGCGGCGGTGTAGCTGCCGGCCTCGCCCAGCACGGTCAACGCATGCACATGCGCCCAGAGGCTGCCCAGGGGGCGGGAGGCGTCGGCACGCAAGGATTCATTGTTCATTTCAGTGAACAATGATTCCAGAATCTGGGCATTGGCGCCAGGCCGGTCGCTGCCTAGACTGAGGGCCTCTCAGAACCTACACCGGAGACCGCCATGGGCGCCCCTGAAGCCTTCACCCGCAGCACCGACATCGGCCACTTCATCGGCGGCAAGCCGGTGCCTGCCAGCAGCGGCCGCAGCCAGGCCGTCTACAACCCCGCCACCGGTGCGGTGAGCTGCCAGGTGCAGCTGGCCAGCGCCGACGACGTGAACGCCGCCGTGGCCGCCGCTGCCGCCGCCTTCCCGGCCTGGGCCGACACGCCGCCGATCCGCCGCGCCCGCGTGCTGAACAAGTTCCTGGCCCTGCTCAACGAGCACCGCGACACGCTGGCGGCCATGATCACCGCCGAGCACGGCAAGGTCTTCACCGACGCCCAGGGCGAGGTGACCCGCGGCATCGAGATCGTCGAGTTCGCCTGCGGCGCACCGCAGCTGCTCAAGACCGACTTCACCGACCAGGTCTCCACCGGCATCGACAACTGGACCCTGCGCCAGCCCCTGGGCGTGGTGGCCGGCATCACGCCGTTCAACTTCCCCTGCATGGTCCCGATGTGGATGTTCCCGATGGCCCTGGCCACCGGCAACACCTTCGTGCTCAAGCCCAGCGAGCGCGACCCGTCGCCCAGCCTGTTCATCGCCGAGCTGCTCAAGCAGGCCGGCCTGCCCGACGGCGTCTTCAACGTGGTGCAGGGCGACAAGCTGGCGGTGGACACGCTGCTGAACCACCCGGACGTGAAGGCGGTGAGCTTCGTCGGCTCCACTCCGATCGCCCAGTACATCTACGAGACGGGCGCCCACCACGGCAAGCGGGTGCAGGCCCTGGGTGGCGCCAAGAACCACATGGTGGTGATGCCCGACGCCAACCTGGAGCAGGCGGTGGACGCGCTGATCGGTGCGGCCTACGGCTCGGCCGGTGAGCGCTGCATGGCGATCTCGGTGGCGGTGCTGGTGGGTGACGTGGCCGACAAGATCATCCCGATGCTGGCCGAGCGTGCCAAGACGCTGAAGATCAAGAACGGCATGGAGCTGGACGCCGAGATGGGCCCCATCGTCACCCGCGAGGCGCGTGACCGCATCGAGGGCTACATCGCCGCCGGCGTGGCCGAGGGCGCCACCCTGGTGGTGGATGGCCGCGGCACCACCGTGGCCGGCCACGAGAAGGGCTTCTGGACGGGCGGCACGCTGTTCGACCACGTGACCCCGGCCATGCGCATCTACAAGGAAGAGATCTTCGGCCCGGTGCTGGCCTGCGTGCGGGTGAAGGATTTCGCCGAGGCGCTGGACCTGGTCAACGCCCACGAGTACGGCAACGGCGTGGCCTGCTTCACCAGCGACGGCCAGGTGGCGCGCGAGTTCGGCCGCCGCGTGCAGGTGGGCATGGTGGGCATCAACGTGCCCATCCCGGTGCCCATGGCCTGGCACGGCTTCGGCGGCTGGAAGAAGAGCCTGTTCGGCGACATGCACGCCTACGGCGAAGAGGGCGTGCGCTTCTACACCAAGCAGAAGAGCATCATGCAGCGCTGGTCCAACAGCATCGCCAAGGGCGCCGAGTTCGTCATGCCCACGGCCAAGTAAGCCTGGGGCTTTCCCTCGGCATACCCCCATGGGTTGACGAGGATCAGGCGGACGACTGGACAAGCCGGGCGGGTCGGCCTGAAGCTGTGGCTTCGGGAGGATCTGCCATGGCCCCTGTCACCGCATCCCCATCGCCGCCGGGCGCGCCGGATCTGGCGCGCGCTCAGGCGCTCTACCGCCAGCGCGCCGCGTTCTATGACGCGGAGCTGGCGCCCTTCGAGCCCCTGCGGCGCGAAGCCGTGGCCCTCCTGGGCCTGCAACCCGGCCAGCAGGTGCTGGACCTGGGTTGCGGCACCGGCCTGAGCCTGCCGCTGCTGGCCGAACAGGTCGGCCCCACGGGTCGCGTCTGGGGGCTGGAGCCCTGTTCCGAGATGGCCAGCCTGGCCCGCCAGCGTTGTGCCGGGGCCGGCGGGGCCCCGGTGCAGATCTGCCAGGCCGATGCCCTGCATGCCGACTGGCCGGGGGATCTGCAGGCCGACGCGGCCCTGTTCCAGTTTGCCCACGATCTGCTGCAGCAGCCCGAGGCGCTGGCGGCCGTGATGGACCACCTGCGCCCTGGCGCCACAGTGGTGTCCTGTGGGCTGGAGTGGGCGCCGACCTGGGCCTGGGCAGCCAATGCCTGGGTCTTCAGCGCGGCGCTCTACTCGATGACCACCCTCGACCGGCTGCACCAGCCCTGGCAGCACCTGGCCCGCTGGCTGCCGGATCTGCAGGTGCACAGCACCTGGATGGGCTGCATCTACTTCGCCATCGGCCACAAGCCCGACAGGGGCGGCTGACGTGCGCGTCTCCCAGGTTTGAAGGTGGGGTGGATCCCGAGCGCTCCCGCGTCCAAGGGACGCCAGAGACTTTCGCTGCGGTGCACAATGAGCATATGAACACCCGGTCCCTCACCGCCGACCGCCCCCAGACCCTGGGGGAGGAGATCGCCAACGCGATCAGCCATGGCTTGGGCTTTTTGCTGGCTGTGGCCTCTTTGCCCATCCTGCTCTGGCAGGCCCAGCGCCAGGGGGGCGGCACGCTCAATTTGGTCGCCGTCAGCGTGTTTTCCGGCACGATGATGTTGCTGTACCTGGTGTCCGCGGTCTACCACGCCCTGCCGCAGGGCCGTGCCAAGCTGTGGATGAACCGGGCGGACCATGCCGCCATCTACCTGTTCATCGCCGGCAGCTATACCCCCTTTGCCCTGGGGGCTTTGCGCGAGCACGGCGGCTGGTGGCTGCTGGGGGTGATCTGGGCGCTGGCGGTGGCTGGGGTCACCGTCAAGCTGCTGGACCGGCTGCGCCACCCCTGGTGGTCCACCGGCCTCTATGTGGCCATGGGCTGGCTGGCGCTGTTCGCGCTCAAGCCCATGGTGGCGCAGATGGCCATGTCCGGCCTGCTCTGGCTGGTGATCGGCGGGCTCAGTTACACGCTGGGCGCGGTGGTCTTCATGCTCGACAACCGGGTGCGCTACGCCCACTTCGTGTGGCACCTGTTCGTGCTGGGCGGCAGCACATGCCACTTCTTCGCGGCCCTCTGGCACGCGCAGTGAGCGCAGGCTCTCAGCCGAAGGTCGAATCCACGGGCGTCTGGCCCGGCACTGCCTGCCCCGTCTCGGACACTGCTGGCACATAGCGCCGCCAGGTGCGCTTGCCCGCCTGCTTGGCCTGGTACATGGCCTGGTCCGCGCAACGCAGCAGGGTTTCCCGGTCGCGCGCGACGTCGGCAAAGCTGCACACGCCAATGCTGGCCGACACATGGTTCACCGTCTGATCCTGCAGCCCGTAGGGGCGCGAGAGCGCGTCCACCAGCTGCCGGGCGATCCCGTCCAGGGCCTCGGCCGAGCCGGTGTTCTCCAGCAGGACGGCGAACTCGTCCCCGCCCAGCCGACAGACCACATCCGTCTGCCGCAGCTGGGCGCGCAGGCGCTGCCCCACCTGGCAGAGCAGGGCGTCGCCCTGGTCGTGGCCCAGGGTGTCGTTGACGCGCTTGAAGCCGTCCAGGTCGATGTAGATCAGCGCTGCCTGGTCCCGGCCCAGGGCCAGGTCCAGCTGCTCCATGAAATAGTGCCGGTTATTCAGGCCGGTCACCGGGTCGGAATAGGCCAGGTCGTTCAGCCGGGCCTCGGCCAGCCGGCGCTGCCCCAGTTCGTGGTGCAGGCGCACATCGCGCTGCTGCAGCTGCTGCATCATCTGGTTGAAGGCATTGCGCAGGGCGAGCACCTCGGCACTGCCGCCGGCTTCGGAGCGCAGCGAGAAGTCGTGCTGGCGCCCCACCTGCAGGGCGGCGTCGACCAGCGCGGCCAGCGGGTCCGCCACGCGGGCGGCCACCCGCCGCCACAGCGGCACCGAGATGGCGAAGGCCGCGCCGGCCACCAGCAGGCTGAAACCCACCGCCCGCAGCAGGGCCCAGTAGGTGGGCCGCAGCGTGGCCTCCATGGCCAGCGTGCCCACGACGGTGCGGTGGCGCACCACCGGCTGGTAGCGCACCACGCTGCACCAGCGCAGCTGCCAGCCCTGGCCGTCCGCCCGGGGCTGTTGGCAGTCGGGCGCCGACGCGCCGGCTTCGGCCGGCCGCTGGTAGCGGGCCAGCAGGCTGCCGTCGGGCAGGAACAGCCAGGCCCGGATCACTTCCGGCGAGCCGCGCAGCGAGCCCAGCAGGTCCTGGGCCTCGTCACCGCTGTTGAACATCACCGCGGCTTCGCTGTTGGTGGCGATGACCGCCGCCAGACTGGCCAGGCTGGCCTCCAGGTGGGCACGGCGACTGAGCATCTCGTGCACCAGCATCACCGCCACCACGCCGGCCAGCAGCGCGGCTGTCAGCAGCAGGCCGAAGGTGGTGATCAGGCGGCGGATGGGGGGCGCGGTGACGGCCATGCGGTGGGGGAGGGAATGCCGGATCAGCGGGCGCCGGTGACGAAAGTCGCCATTTTCAGCATTCGCGGGCTGAAGTCGATACGCACCTTGCGTGCCATGGCCAGGTTGACCTCGAAGCCCAGCTTCAGGTCCCGCTTCTGGATCTCGATCATCAGTCCCTGCTCGGCCAGCCCGTCCCCGTCGGTGATGGTCAGGATGGGGGCCTGTTCCAGCCGGGGCAGCAGCTCAGGCAGCCAGCGCCGCTGGCTGTCGTCCAGGTACAGCGCATGGCACTTGCCCAGTGCATCCTGGGGTCCCACATGCACCACGGCGATGTGCAGCCCGTTGAGCACCGTCTTGCCCGCCAGCTTCTCGAGCTGGGCATCCAGCGGGGTCTGGCCCACCACGCACAGGCGAAAGGGTTCGTCCGGGGCCACCGGCCACTGGGCGAACTGGATGAAGTTGTAGAGGTAGGCGGCCTTCATGGCCCGCTCATCCACCTGGGCGTGGGCCAGCGGGCCGGCCCCCAGCAGCGGCAGCAGGGCCAGCAGCGTCAGCAGGGGGCGTCTCATCGGAAGCTCCCCTGCAGGCCCACCCAGGCGTAGCGGGCCCGCCGGGCCGGGTCCGGCGGCGCGCTGTAGTAGCCATCCAGGGTGTGGTCGGGGCTGTTGCCCACGTTGCGCCAGCCCACGGTCAGGTCCAGGCCCGCCACCGCCTTCAGGCCCAGCAGGGTCAGATCGATGCGGGTGCTGGTGGGCACGGCACTGTCCGAGGCCGTGCGGTAGGCCCCGGTGTGGCGCAGGGCCGTGCTCAGGCGCCAGCGCTCGCTGCCCAGCGGCACGCTCAGCTGCAGCTTGCCGATGTGGCGCGGCGCATAAGCCAGGGTGCCCCCCAGGTTGTTGCTGGCGTGCTGGACGACCTGGCTGGCCCGCAGGCGCAGGCCCTGCCATTGCCATTCGCCCTCCAGCTCCGCGCCGTGGCTGTCGAGCTGTTCGACCTGCGGATCCGGCCAGATCAGATGGCGCACGCTGGAGCGGTAGACACTGGCCAGCAGGCGCAGGTCATCGTGCCGGTACTCGGTGGACAGCTCCCGGTGCAGTGCGCGTTCGCCGTGGGTTTGCGGGACCTCGCCAAAGCCCTCCTCGGCAGCCGAGGCAAAGCGCGTGGCGCGCCCCACGGAGGCCTTGACCTGCCAGTCGGGCGTGGCCCACCACACCAGGGCCGCATGCGGGCTGGCGGTCCAGTCCACATGGGAGCGGCGGTCCCCGCGCACCCCCAGGGTCAGCCGCCAGTCCGGCGCCAGGCGCCATTCGTCCTCGGCCGACACGCTGACGCTTTTGCGCTGCATGCCGTCCTGCACGAGCAGGCCCTGGTTGTCCTGCTCCCGGTAGCGCAGCACCGGGTCGGCCCGCAGGCGCAGGCCCAGGGCCAGCCGGTGGTCGGTCCAGCCCGCGTAGCCGGCCTGGCCCTCCAGGCTCCACCAGTGGCCGTTGGAACGGATGCCGCCCAGGTAGTCGCCCGCCGAGGGCCAGTCCAGGGTGTAGTCGTACTTCTGGGCGCCCCACTGGGCGCGCAGCAGGGTCTGCCAGCCGCTGTCCCAGGCATGCTGGTGACCCAGGGCCAGCACGTCGCCACCATCGGTGTGGCGCTCGTCGGCCGGGTCCCAGGGGTAGTGGCGCTGCACGCTGCGGCGGCTGCCCAGGGCCTGCAGGTCGAAGTCCTCCCACTGACCCTTGAAGAAGTAGCTCAGCGCGTTGGCCTGCCCGGCCATTGGCAGGTGGCCCACCTCGCTGGTGGGCACGCTGTCGTTGCGCCGCATCGTGAGCGAAGCCAGCCATTCGCGGCCGTCATCCAGGCGCCGGCCCGCGCTCAGCCGGGCCTGGCGGTCCTGGTTGGCGCCGGCGGCCAGCGCCGCCTCCACCCCGTCCAGGTCACGGCCGCGCCGGGTGACGATGTTGATCACGCCCAGGAAGGCGTTGTTGCCGTACATGGCCGAGCCGGCGCCCGGCGCGTACTCGATGCGCTCGATCAGTGCCGGGTCCAGCAGACCGTCCTGCCCCAGGAAGACCTGGTCGAACAGGTTGTCCACCGCGGCGATGCCGTCCACCAGCATCAGCACCCGGCCGGCATAGGCGCCGGGTCCGCCGATGCCCCGGGCGCCCAGGTAGACGTAGTCCAGGTCGGTGCTCAGGTGCAGGCCGCGCATCTGGTCCAGCACCTCGCCCAGGGTGCGCAGGCCCAGGGCCTGGATGTCCTGGGCGGTCAGCACCGAGACGGCGGAGGCCGCATCGGTGATCTGGCGGGCGAAGCGGGCCGCGCCCACCACCTCGGTGTCGAGCAGCTGCTCCAGTGGCAGCTGCGTCAGGTCCGGGCCGGCGGTTGTCTGCGCGGCGCCCACCAGGGGCAGGGTGCCCAGGGTGGCCAGGGCGGTCAGGGCCTTCCAGCGGATCGGTCGGTGGCGGGGACGAGGGCGGGTGGGCTGGGATGAGGTCGCGTAGCGGGGCATATCGCTTCATATCGGCGATGTGTCCCAAAGGTGAAGGCCCCTTCCCAAAAGAAGGTGCCCTGCCGGGCACCTTCTGCCACCGCCCGGGCGACCGGGCTCAACGCACCTTGCCGGCCTTCCAGGCGTTCAGCAGGGTGTCATAGGCGATGGTCTCGCCCTTGGGCTTCTCGTTGGCCAGCTTCTTCCACGGGGCGTGCTGGTCCGACAGCCACTTGTCGGCGCTCTCCTTCGGGTTGAGCTTGGGCGCGCAGTGGCTCATGCCGGCGCGCTGCAGCCGGGCCATCACGTCGTCCATCTCCTTGGCCAGGTTGTCCATCGCCGCCTGCGGGGTCTTTTCGCCCGTGACGGCCTGGGCCACGTTCTTCCACCAGAGCTGGGCCAGCTTGGGGTAGTCGGGCACGTTGGTGCCGGTGGGCGTCCAGGCCACCCGGGCCGGGCTGCGGTAGAACTCGATCAGGCCGCCGTACTTGTCGGCGTTCTTGGTGAAGTACTCGCTGCGGATGTCCGAGTCGCGGATGAAGGTCAGGCCCTGGATGGACTTCTTCAGCGAGGTGGTCTTGGCCGTCACGAACTGGGCGTACAGCCAGGCCGCGGCGGTGCGGTTGGGATCCCCGTTCTTGAAGAAGGTCCAGCTGCCCACGTCCTGGTAGCCGTTCTGCATGCCGGGCTTCCAGTACGGGCCGTTGGGGCCGGGGGCCATGCGCCACTTGGGTGTGCCGTCGGCGTTGACCACCGGCAGGCCCTTCTTGGTCATGTCCGCGGTGAAGGCGGTGTACCAGAAGATCTGCTGGGCGATCTGGCCCTGGGCGGGCACCGGGCCGGCCTCGCCGAAGGTCATGCCGGTGGCTTCCTTGGGCGCGTACTTCTTCATCCAGTCGATGTACTTGGTCAGCGCGTACACCGCCGCCGGCGAGTTGGTGGCGCCGCCCCGCTCGACCGAGGCGCCCACCGGGGTGCACTTGTCGTCGGCCACGCGGATGCCCCATTCGTCCACCGGCATGCCGTTGGGAATGCCCTTGTCGGCCGAACCCGCCATGGACAGCCAGGCGTCGGTGAAGCGCCAGCCCAGCGAGGGGTCCTTCTTGCCGTAGTCCATGTGGCCGTAGATGGGCTTGCCGTCGATGGTCTTCACGTCGTTGGTGAAGAAGTCGGCGATGTCCTCGTAGGCGCTCCAGTTCAGCGGCACGCCCAGCGCATAGCCGTACTTGGCCTTGAACTTCTCCTGCAGGTCCTTGCGGGCGAACAGGTCGGCACGGAACCAGTACAGGTTGGCGAACTGCTGGTCGGGCAACTGGTAGAGCTTGCCGTCGGGCGCGGTGGTGAAGCTGGTGCCGATGAAGTCCTTCAGGTCGATGCCCGGGTTGGTGAACTCCTTGCCCGCGCCGGCCATGTAGTCGGTCAGGCTCATGATCTGGCCGTAACGGTAGTGGGTGCCGATCAGGTCGGAGTCGCTGATCCAGCCGTCGTAGATGGACTTGCCCGACTGCATGGAGGTCTGCAGCTTCTCGACGACGTCGCCCTCCTGGATGATGTCGTGCTTGACCTTGATGCCGGTGATCTCCTCGAAGGCCTTGGCCAGCACCTTGGACTCGTACTCGTGGGTCGTCAGCGTCTCCGAGACCACCGAGATCTCGTTGACACCCTTGGCCTTGAGCTTGGCGGCGGCGTCGATGAACCATTTCATCTCGGCCAGCTGCTGGGTCTTGTTCAGCGTGGAGGGCTGGAACTCGGTGTCGATCCATTTCTTGGCGGCGGCCTCGTCGGCCCACGCACTCTGGCCGACGATCGCGCACGCGGCGGCCAGCGCCAGTGCGGTGTGGTGCAACTTCATCGTTTGTCTCCTCGATGGTTCAACTGCGGACTCGCTGCCCCGATCTGTGGTTGGCTTCGCCATGGCCCCGGGGCAGCGCCGGGCCGGACGTCAACGGTGGGGCTGGTCTCAGCCCTTTCTCATCACCCAGGCCAGAAAGCCCATGGACAGCACGAAGCTGAACCAGATGCTGGGCTCCTGTTCCAGCTTCAGCCATTCGGCGATGTGGCCGGCCAGGCCGACGAAGGCCAGGTTGATGTAGGCGGCGCTCAGCAGGCCGATGAACAGGCGGTCGCCCCGTGTGGTGGCGATGGGCAGAAAGCCCTTGCGCAGCGTGGTGGGCGACTTGATCTCCCACACCGTCATGCCGATCAGCATCAGCACGATGGCACCGAAGAACACCGCCACTGGCGTGGTCCAGACCATCCAATCCAACATCACACTCTCCCCATGGCAAAGCCCTTGGCGATGTAGTGCCGCACGAACCAGATCACGATGGCGCCGGGCACGATGGTGAGCACGCCGGCGGCGGCCAGCGTGGCCCAGTCCATGCCGCTGGCGCTGACCGTGCGGGTCATCGTCGCCACGATGGGCTTGGCGTTGACGCTGGTGAGGGTGCGTGCCAGCAGCAGTTCCACCCAGCTGAACATGAAGCAGAAGAAGGCCGTCACGCCCACGCCGGCCTTGATCAGCGGCAGGAAGATCGTCAGGAAGAAGCGCGGGAAGCTGTAGCCGTCGATGTAGGCGGTCTCGTCGATCTCGCGCGGAATGCCCGACATGAAGCCCTCCAGGATCCACACCGCCAGCGGCACGTTGAACAGCAGGTGGGCCAGCGCCACCGCGATGTGCGTGTCCATGAGGCCCAGCGTGGTGTAGAGCTGGAAGAAGGGCAGCAGGAACACCGCGGGCGGCGTCATGCGGTTGGTCAGCAGCCAGAAGAACACGTGCTTGTCGCCGATGAAGCTGTAGCGGCTGAAGGCATAGGCCGCCGGCAGGGCCACGGTGATCGAGATCACCGTGTTCATCGCCACGTAGATCAGGCTGTTGATGTAGCCCGAGTACCAGCTCTCGTCGGTGAAGATGGTGGCGTAGTTGGCCCAGGTGAAGTGGGTGGGCCAGAGGCTGAAGCCGCTGAGGATCTCCTCGTTGGTCTTGAAGCTCATGTTGACCATCCAGTAGATGGGCAGGAGCGCGAACACGAGGTAGGCCAGCAGGAACAGCGTCCGTTTCTGAAAGCGGGGTTCAGCCATGGCTGGCTCCTTCCTTCTCGGCCTGACCCAGGCGCTGCATCCAGTTGTAGAGAACGAAGCAGAACAGCAGGATGATGAGGAAATAGATCAGCGAGAAGGCCGCGGCCGGGCCCAGGTCGAACTGGCCGACCGCCTTCTGCGTGAGGTACTGGCTCAGGAAGGTGGTCGCGTTGCCGGGCCCCCCGCCGGTCAGCACGAAGGGCTCGGTGTAGATCATGAAGCTGTCCATGAAGCGCAGAAGCACCGCGATCATCAGCACGCCGCGCATCTTGGGCAGCTGGATGTAGCGGAAGACGGCCAGCTTGCTGGCCCCGTCGATGCGGGCCGCCTGGTAGTAGGCGTCGGGGATGGAGCGCAGGCCCGCGTAGGCCAGCAGCGCCACCAGCGGCGTCCAGTGCCAGACGTCCATCAGCAGCACCGTCAGCCAGGCCTGGGTGGCGTCGCCGGTGTAGCTGTAGTCGATGCCCAGGCGCTCCAGGCTGTGGCCCAGCAGGCCGATGTCGGTGCGGCCGAAGATCTGCCAGATCGTGCCCACGACGTTCCAGGGGATCAGCAGCGACAGCGCGACGATCACCAGCGTCACCGAGGCGCGCCAGCCCGCGGCCGGCATGGCCAGCGCCAGGGCGACCCCCAGGGGCAGTTCCACCGCCAGCACCGCCAGCGAGAAGCGCAGCTGGTTCCACAGGGCGCTGTGCAGTTCCTCGTCGCGCATCACGGCGGCGAACCATTCCGTGCCGACGAAGACGCGGCGGTCCGGACCGATGATGTCCTGCACCGAGTAGTTCACCACCGTCATCAGCGGCAGGATGGCCGAGAAGGCCACGCACAGGATGACGGGCAGGATCAGGAACCAGGCCCGCTGGTTCACCGGTTTGGTCTGAACGCTCATGCGATGAGCTCCTCGTCGAGGTAGTAGCAGGTGTGCTCGCCCAGCAGCTGCGCACCCACCGGGGCGCCCACCGCCGGTGCCTCGGCCTCGGCGGGCAGGCGGGCCTTGAGCGTGTGGCCGGCGGCCTCCAGCGTGACCAGCAGGTAGGTGCCGATGTCCTGCACCTGGCGCACGGTGGCCGGCAGCGCGCCGGGCCCGCCGGCAGGCTGCAGGCGCAGGTACTCGGGGCGGATGCCCAGGCGCAGCGCGCCGGCGGGCAGCGCGCGCCCGGCCGGACCCAGCCGCTGACCGGCCACCTGCAGCTCGCCGGCCTCCACCGTCACCGGCAGGAAATTCATGCCCGGCGAGCCGATGAAGTGGCCGACGAAGGTGTGGGCCGGCCGCTCGAACAGGGTGTCGGGCGCGCCCAGCTGCATCACCCGGCCGCGCGACATCACCACCACCTGGTCGGCGAAGGTCAGGGCCTCCACCTGGTCGTGGGTGACGTAGATCAGCGTGAGCTTGAGTTCGTGGTGGATCTGCTTGAGCTTGCGCCGCAGCTGCCACTTCAGGTGCGGGTCGATCACCGTCAGCGGCTCGTCGAACAGCACGGCCGACACGTCCGGCCGCACCAGGCCGCGGCCCAGCGAGATCTTCTGCTTCTGGTCGGCCGACAGGCCGGCGGCGCGCTGGTCCAGCTGGTGGCTCATGCCCAGCATCTCGGCGATCTGGCCCACCCGCTGCCGGATGGTCGCCGCCGGCACCTTGCGGTTCTTCAGCGGGAAGGCCAGGTTCTCGGCCACGGTCATGGTGTCGTAGATGACCGGGAACTGGAACACCTGGGCGATGTTGCGCTGCTGCGGCGTGGCGCGGGTCATGTCCTGGCCATCGAAGCGCACCGTGCCTTGCGAGGGCACCAGCAGGCCCGACATGATGTTGAGCAGCGTGGTCTTGCCGCAGCCCGAGGGGCCCAGCAGCGCGTAGGCGCCACCGTCCTCGAAGCACATGGACATGGGCAGCAAGGCGTAGTCGCTGTCGGTCTTGGGCTGGGGCTTGTAGGCGTGCGCCAGGTCGAGTTCGATGCGGGCCATCTCAGCACCCTCCCGGTCGTTGCGGCGCGAGCAGCAGCTCGCCCCGGGCGTCGAAGACATGCACCTGCGCCGGGCTGACGTGCAGGCTGATGGGGGCGCCCAGCGCGAACTCGTGCACCCCGGTGAGCTGGGCCACCAGCTCGCCCACGGCGGTCAGCACATGGACGAAGGTGTCGGAACCGGAGATCTCGGCCAGCTCCACCGTGCCGGCCAGGGCCACGTCGCCCGCACGCGGGGCCACGCGCAGCGCGCTGGCGCGCACGCCCACGGTCAGCTCCCGCAGGTCGGTGGGGGGCAGGGCCAGGGCCAGCGCCGGGCCGCCGGCCAGCTGCAGGCCGCCTTCGGTGGCCAGGGCCGGCAGCAGGTTCATCGGCGGGTCGCTGAAGGCCCGGGCCACGCGGATGGAGCGCGGGTGGTGGAAGACCTCGGCGGTGGGCCCGTACTGCAGCAGCTCGCCCTGGTCCATCACCGCGGTCCAGCCGCCCAGCAGCAGGGCCTCGGCCGGCTCGGTGGTGGCGTAGACGACGGTGCCCTGGCCGCTGGCAAAGAGCTGGCACAGCTCCTCGCGCAGTTCCTCGCGCAGCTTGTAGTCCAGGTTGACCAGCGGCTCGTCCAGCAGCATCAGCGGTGCGCCCTTGGCCAGGGCCCGGGCCAGTGCGACGCGCTGCTGCTGGCCGCCGGAGAGCTCGGCCGGCAGGCGCTCGAGGAAGACCCCGATGTGCAGCCGCTCGGCCAGGGCCCGCACCTGGCGGTCGATCTCGGCCGCGGGCCGGCCCCCCAGCCGCAGCGGCGAGGCGATGTTGTCGTACACCGTCATCGACGGGTAGTTGATGAACTGCTGGTAGACCATGGCCACATTGCGCTGGCGCACCGGCAGGCCCGTCACGTCCTGGCCGTCCACGCGCACCCGGCCGGTGCTGGGCGCGTCCAGGCCGGCCATGATGCGCATCAGACTGGTCTTGCCGGCCTGGGTCGCGCCCAGCAGCACCGTCACGGCACCGGGCTGCGGGGCCAGGTCCATCTCGTACAGCCAGGGCGCGGCCCCGACCCGTTGGCTGATGCCTTCCAGCGTCAGCTGCATGGGTTCACCTTCATGTCGGTTCCGTCGTTCTCGGGGTGGGGGTGCGATCGCAGCCAGTCGCTCACGCGTTGGCGTTCTTCGGGGGTGTAGTGCAGGCCCAGCTTGCTGCGCCGCCACAGCACGTCGTCGGCGTCCTGGGCCCATTCCTCGCGCTGCAGCAGGCGCAGCTCGGCCTCGTACAGGCCCGGCGCCACCTCGGCGCCCAGCCCGGCCAGGGAATGGGCCTGGCCGATCAGCGCGCCCACCCGGGCCCCGTAGGCCCGCGCCAGGCGCCGCGCCAGCGGGCCCGGCAGCCAGGGGTGGCGCTGGCCCAGGGTCTGCACCAGGCGCTCGAAGTCGGTGTCCGGGCGGCGGGCCGGGCCGATCCAGTCGCGCAGGTCGCCGCCGGGCAGGAAGGCGCCTTCGGTCCAGGGCCGGCGGGCCTCGCCCAGCATCTGGCCGACCTCGGTGGCGGCATCCTCGGCCAGCTTGCGGAAGGTGGTGATCTTGCCGCCCCACACGCTCAGCAGCGGCGCGCCCTCGCGGTTGGGCTCCAGCAGATAGTCGCGCGTGACGGCCGAGGGGTCGCCCGAGGCATCGTCCAGCAGCGGTCGCACGCCGGCATAGGTCCACACCACGTCGGCCGGCGTGACCGCGCGCTTGAAGTAGCGGCTGGCCTGGGCGCAGAGGTAGGCGATCTCGTCCTCGGCGATGGCCGCGCCGCGCGGGTCGCCGTGGATCTCCTGGTCGGTGGTGCCGATCAGCGTGAAGTCCCGCTCGTAGGGGATGGCGAAGATGATGCGCTTGTCCGGGTTCTGGAAGATGTAGGCGTGGTCGTGCTCGAAGCAGCGCCGCACGACGATGTGCGAGCCCTTGACCAGGCGCAGGCTCTTGGTGGCCAGGGCCTCTTGGCCGGCGGGCCGGGCGGTCTCGCGCAGAAAGCTCTCGGCCCAGGGGCCGGCGGCGTTCACCAGCGCGCGGGCCCGCACCGGGCAGCGCCGGCCGTCGGCCAGGGTCAGTGTGGCCTGCCAGCCCTGGGCGTCGCGCTGGGCGTGGCTGACCCGCGTGCGGGTGAACACCTGGGCGCCGTGGGCGCGGGCGTCGATGGCGTTGAGCACCACCAGGCGGGCGTCGTCCACCCAGCCGTCGGAGTAGACGAAGCCGCGGGTGAAGCGGTCCTGTAGCGGCGCGCCCACCGGGTGCTGGCGCAGGTCCACGCCGTGCGAGCCGGGCAGCACCTCGCGGCGGGCCAGGTGGTCGTACAGGAACAGGCCCAGGCGGATCAGCCAGGCCGGGCGCATGGCCGGGTCGTGCGGCATCACGAAGCGCAGCGGCCACATGATGTGCGGCGCGCTCTTGAGCAGCACCTCGCGTTCCTGCAATGCCTTGCGCACCAGCGAGAACTCGCGGTACTCCAGGTAGCGCAGCCCGCCGTGGATCAGCTTGGTGCTCGACGATGAGGTGTGCGCGGCCAGGTCGTCCTGCTCGGCCAGCACCACGCGCCAGCCGCGCCCGGCCAGGTCGCGGGCAATGCCGCAGCCATTGATGCCGCCGCCCACGACCAGCACGTCGCAGTCCAGCGGGGCAGCAGCCATGGCGTCACCGGGGGTCGCCGGTGCGGACGAGGCGTTGGGCAAGCGGTGTCTCCTGGGTTGAGCGGGCACCGGAAGGGTGCGCGCTTGTTCTTATTTTTTCGTTTTAACTAAAGCGGTGTTCGTTTGCAATGGGGATTTCATCGTTTGCTTTCGTTTTGGGGCGGTGACAATGCCATCCATGACCCCCAATCCCCGCCAATCCCAGCTGCTGGACGAGGTGCGTGCCCGTGGCGCGGTGACGGTCGAAGCCCTGGCCGAGCGTTTCAACGTCACGCTGCAGACGGTGCGTCGGGATGTGAAGCTGCTGGCCGAGGCCGGCCTGCTGGCGCGCTTCCATGGCGGCGTGCGCCTGCCGCACTCCACCACCGAGAACATCGCCTACCGCCAGCGCGAGTCGCTCAACGCGGAGGGCAAGCGGCGCATCGCGCGCGCGGTGGCGGCGCGGGTGCCCCACGGCTGCTCGCTGCTGATCAACCTGGGCACCACCAACGAGGCGGTGGCCCGCGAGCTGCTGCAGCACAAGGGCCTGCGGGTCATCACCAACAACCTGAACGTGGCGCGCATCCTGGCCGACAACCCCGACTGCGAGGTCATCGTCACCGGCGGCGTGGTGCGCCACCGCGACCGCGGCATCGTCGGCGAGGCCACGGTGGACTTCATCCGCCAGTTCAAGGTGGATATCGGCATCATCGGCATCTCGGGCATCGAAGCCGATGGTTCGCTGCGCGACTACGACTACCGGGAGGTCATGGTGGCGCGGGTCATCCTTGAGCAGAGCCGCGAGGTCTGGCTGGTGGCCGACCACGGCAAGTTCAACCGCCCGGCCATGGTGGCGCTGGCCCGGGTCGACCAGATCGACCTGCTGTTCACTGATGCTGCGCCGCCCGAGCCTTTCCCGGCCCTGCTGGCCGAGGCGGGCGTGCAGCTGGAACTGGCCGCGCCCTGAGCCGTCCGTCCGGCCCGCGCGCCACGCCACAGAAGCACAAGACAAGGAGACACGCAGTGAGCCACATCCTGGCCCTGGATCAGGGCACGTCCAGTTCGCGCAGCATCGTGTTCGACGAGCGCGGCCACATTGTCGCCATGGCCCAGCGCGAGTTCCGCCAGATCTACCCCCAGCCCGGCTGGGTCGAGCACGACCCGATGGAGATCTGGGAGAGCCAGTGGGCGACCGCCCGCGAGGCCCTGGCGCGGGCCGGCCTGGAGGCCCGCCAGCTGCGGGCCATCGGCATCACCAACCAGCGCGAGACCACGGTGGTCTGGAACCGCCGCACCGGCGAGCCGCTGCACCGCGCCATCGTCTGGCAGGACCGCCGGGCCGAGGGCATCTGCAGCGCCTGGCGCGAAGCCGGGCTGGAGCCCCAGGTGCGCCAGCGCACCGGGCTGCGCCTGGACCCGTACTTCTCGGCCAGCAAGCTGCGCTGGCTGCTCGACCATGTGCCCGCCGTGCGCGAGGCCGCCACGCGCGGCGAGCTGGCCTTTGGCACGGTGGACAGCTGGCTGCTGTGGCAGCTCACCGGCGGGCGGGTGCATGCCACCGACGTGACCAATGCCTCGCGCACGCTGATGTACAACCTGGCCCAGGGCGGCTGGGACGAGGCCCTGGTGCAGGCCCTGGGCCTGCCGCCGGAAGCGCTGCCCGAGGTTCATCCCAGCAGCCATTTGTTCGGCCAGACCGAGTCCCACCTGCTGGGCGCGCCCGTGCCGGTGGCCGGCATGGCGGGCGACCAGCAGGCCGCGCTGTTCGGCCAGGCCGGCTTCGGCCCGGGCATCGCCAAGAACACCTACGGCACCGGCTGCTTCATGCTGCTGCACACCGGCGGCCGGGCCCAGCTCAGCACCCACGGCCTGGTGACCACGGCCGCCGCGGCCGCGCCGGGCCAGGGGCCCCAGTTCGCGCTGGAAGGCAGTGTCTTCATCGGCGGGGCGGTGGTGCAGTGGCTGCGCGACGGCCTGCGCGCCATCAGCGCCAGCTCCGAGGTGCAGGCCCTGGCCGAGAGCGTGCCCGATGCGGGCGGCGTGATGTTCGTGCCCGCCTTCACCGGCCTGGGCGCGCCCTACTGGGACACCGAGGCCCGCGGCACCATCGTCGGCCTGAGCCGCGGCAGCACCGTGGCCCACATTGCCCGTGCCGCGCTGGAGAGCATCGCCTTCCAGAGCGCGGCGCTGCTGCAGGCCATGAGCCAGGACGTGGTGGCCGCCGGCGGTGAGCCCGTCAGCGAGCTGCGGGTGGACGGCGGCGCCTGCGTCAACGACCTGCTGATGCAGTTCCAGGCCGATCTGCTGGGCATCCCGGTGGTGCGGCCGGCGGTCGTCGAGACCACCGCGCTGGGGGCGGCCTACCTGGCCGGCCTGGCCACCGGCGTGTGGGACGGGCCCGAGGCCCTGGCCGGCCAGTGGCGGGTGGAGCGCCGCTTCGAGCCCACGCTGCCGCGCGAGCAGGCCCGCGAACGCATGGCTCGCTGGGACCAGGCGGTGCGCCAGGCCATGGCGGGTTGATCGGGTCGAGCGGGCTGAGCGGGCTGAGCGGGCCCGCGGCTCAGCGGTCGGCCGAGGGCCGCGCCTCGCGCCAGAAGCGCTCCATCGCCAGGTAGGCGTAGGAGGCCGACCAGCCGATCAGCACCAGGCCGTTGAGCGCCTCGGCCCCGGCCAGCAGGCGCAGCGGGCCCACCGGCACCAGATCGCCAAAGCCCAGCGAGGTGAAGGTCTCGGCCGAGAAGTAGAGGCTGCTGCCCCACTCGGTGCGTCCCGAAGCGGTCAGGCTGCCCAGTTGCAAGCGCTGCAGGGCGTAGAGCGTCAGGCCGTAGAGCGCGATCTCCAGGGCATGGGCCACAAAGGCGGCCAGCATCACCACCAGCAGCTTGCTGCGGCTGGGAATGCGCAGCCGGGGCAGCAGGGCGTCGACGCGGCTGAGCACCTCGTAGTGCACCAGCGTGGTCAGGGCCAGCAGCGTCAGGACGGAGAAGACAACCAGCAGCATGGGCTCTGAACGCGCGAATTCAGCGCGGTGCGTACAGGGCCTGAAGCTCGTTCTCGAAGCGGGCCATCAGGTTCTGGCGCTTGAGCTTGAGCGTCGGCGTGAGCATGGTGTTTTCGATCGTCCAGGGCTCCAGGCTCAGCACCACCGCCCGCGGCACCGCGTAGCGCGGGAAGCCGGCGGCGCGCTGGGCCAGCCGCTTGAGCACCGCCTCGTGGGCCACGCTGCTGCGCAGGCTGGCCGGGTCCTGCCAGTCCAGCCCGAGGCTGAAGGCCAGGCGACGCCATTCGTCCTCGTGCAGCACCGCCAGGGCGCCGATGAAGGGCTTGTTCTCGCCCACCACGCAGCACTGGGCGATCAGCGGGTCCTCGCACAGGGCCTGTTCCAGGTCGACCGGCGGGATCTTCTCGCCGGTGGAGGTGACGATGATGTCCTTGATGCGGCCGCGGATGTAGATGCGCCCGTCGAGGATCTCGGCCTGGTCGCCGGTGCCCAGCCAGCCGTCGGGCGTCAGCACCCGGGTGGTGTCCTCGTCGCGGTGCCAGTAGCCCTGCATCACCGAAGGGCCCTTGACCTGCAGCTCGCGGTTCTCGCCGATGCGCACCATCACGCCCGGCAGCGGCCGGCCCACGCTCATCGGGTCGTTGCTCTCGAGCCGGTTGGCCGAGACGATGGGCGAGGTCTCGGTCATGCCGTAGCCCTGGATGATGGGCAGGCCCAGGCCCAGGAAGGTGCGGGCTACCGCGGCCGGCAGGGCCGCGCCACCGCTGACCGCCACCCGGATGCGTCCGCCAAAGCGCGCCAGCACCGGCCGCGCCACCAGCAGTGACAGCAGCGGCCAGACCAGGGCGTCCAGCAGGCGCGGCGCGCCGTCGGCGTCCGGCGGCAGCTCCTGGCGGGCCCGGAAGCGCCGCCAGCCCACCGCGATCGTCCAGTTCATCAGCCGGGCCTTGAGCGGTGAGGCCGCCATCACCTCCTGCAGCTTGGCGTAGACCCGCTCGTAGATGCGCGGCACCGACACCAGCACGGTGGGCCGCTGGATCAGCATGTCCTGGGGCAGCTCGCCCACCGAGCGGGCGTAGGCCACGCAGCTGCCGGTGGCGATGGGCAGGTAGTAGCCCACCGTGCGCTCGAAGGTGTGCGACAGCGGCAGGAAGGACAGGAAGCGGTCCTGCGGCGTGGGGGCCACGCACTGCAGCACGGCGTTCAGGTTGGCCACCACGTTGCGGTGGGTCAGCTTGACGCCCTTGGGCCGGCCGGTGGTGCCCGAGGTGTAGACGATGGCGGCCAGGTCTTCCGGGCCCGGCCCGGGGCGGTCCGCCGAGGGCACGCCCGCGGCCAGCCACTCGGCCAGACCCAGCACCGGCACATGGGCCGAGGGCAGGCGGGAGAGGTCCTCGGGGCTGGCAGTGGCGTCGCCGGTGACCACCACGGCCTTGAGGGCCGGCAGGATGGCGCCGGTGTGCAGGATGGCCTCCCACTGGCGGCGCGTCTCCAGCACCAGCAGCGAGGCGGCGCTGTCGGCCAGGATGTAGCCGATGCTGCCCGGGTTGTCGATGGCGTGCAGAGGCACCGGCACCCGACCCAGGGCCATCGTGGCCTGGTCGATGCTCATCGCGTTCAGGCCGTTGGGCAGCAGGATGGCCACCCGCCCGCCCTCGGGCAGCGGCATGGCGGCCAGGGCGTCGCGCCAGCGGGCCACGCGCTCGCCCGCCTGGGCCCAGCTGATGGATTCCCAGCGCTGCTTGGCGGGATCGAAGGCCCGATAGGCCTCGCCCTGCGGCGACAGGGCCACGCGGGCCGTCAGCAGGGCCGGCAGGGTGGAGACGTCGGTGATCGGGGCGGTGAGGGAGGAAGGACTCATGGCGAGTCTGATTGTGACCGCTCGCCCCGGCCCGGCCCAGGGCAGGGACTCAGTTTTCCGGCAGCACCCAGTCCTCGTCCAGGTGCACCAGCTGGCAGGCCACCCCGCCTTCGGGGCGGCGGCTGTTGCACTGGCGCAGGGCGTCGGTGGCGGCCTCGTCGGGCGAGGCGGCTTCGGTGCGCAAGCCCCAGGCGGCCCCGCTGGGCGAGCGGGCGAAGGCGCGGTGGCCGCGCCCGGTCACGTACTCGCGGTTGAAGGCCCGCACCGCCCCCGGGCTGCCCAGCACCGACTCGAGCGTGACCTTGGGCAGATTGGCCTGCTCGGCCTGGGCCTCCTCCTCGTCGTCGGCCATGCGCTCGCCCCAGCGCTTGGCCGCATGCAGGCTCAGGCTGACCGACAGGCCCAGCACGATCACCGCCGCGATGGCCAGACCCGAGTGCCGCTCGCGCTGGGGTTCGCCGTAGTCGTTGGGGTGTTCGTCGCCCGGCACCAGCATGATGACGATGCTCAGGATGGGGCCGATCACCGGCAGGCCGAACAACAGGGCCCACCAGCCGCTGCGGTTGAAATCGTGCATGCGCAGCGTGGTCAGGCGCCAGCTGAAGAACATGACCCAGATCACCACGCCCAGCAGCAGCGCACCGGTCATCCAGCCCGGCCATTTGATCAGCAGGAACAGGCTCAGCGCCATGCCGGCCCAGGCCATCAGGCTGCCGGCCAGGTAGCTCATGCGGCCCAGGCGACCATCGAAGCTGCGGCCCAGCAGGGGCACCTCGTCCTCGGTCACGAAGCGCTCGGCGGCCGGGTCGGGCAGGGGCTTGAGGCCCCGCCGGGCCCGGGCCGCGGCCACGCGCTCGGCCCGGTCGGCGGCGCGTCGTTCCTCCTGGGCGGCCAGGGCGCGGGGGATGTCGGTGGCGCACTGGCGGCACAGGATGCGGCGCGGTTGTCGCTCGCCGCAGGTGGGGCAGGTGACCTCGTCCAGGGCGGCGGGGTCCGGCGCCAGGCGCATGGGCGGCTCCGGCTGCGCCGGGGCGGGCGCAGGCTCGGTGGGGACCAGCGAGAGGCCCGGCTCTGCCGGGGCGGGGGCGGGTGAGGGTGTCGGGGCCGGGCGCACGCTGGCCGGCATCGGGGTGTCGGGCTCGACCTTCAGCTCGGCGCCCAGGGCCGCAAAGCGCTGCACCCAGGCCGCCGCCTGCTCGGCCGGCAGGCCGCGCTTGATGACCACCGAGCGGCCGGAGAACAGCTTGTCCAGCCGGGGGCCGTCGAGCTTGAGCCAGGCGCCCAGCTTGTGCTGGACGGTCGCGCGATCGAAGCCATCGCGCACGGTGCCGGCGAACACCAGCCGAACCGGAGTATCCATGGGCCCCTCAGGGTGTTGATGCGCCTCGCAGGCTAGGGGGCAAGGGTCGCTTCGGCAATCCCCTGTGCGGGGGGCTGGGTTGGATCCAGATCAAGCCTCGGCCTGTTGCAGGGCCGTCAGGGCCTGGCCGACCTCGTCGGCCAGCACCCCCTCGCCCAGCGCCACCGGGGCGCCGGCCAGGGCGGCGGCGCCTTCCAGCTTCAGACGCTTGACCCATTCGCCGGCCTCCCGGCCGCCGGCAAAGCCCTGGCTTTGCAGCAGCACGCGGCCGTCGTGGGCGCTGAGCTTGAAGTAGAACTGGCCGTCGGCCTCGCGGTACTGCTTGAAGACGGGCAGGGCGGCCTTGGCCTTGGCCACCGGCGCCGTGCTGGCGGCCAGCGGCTGGAAGCGGCGCAGGCCCACCGCGTGGCGCAGGCGGTCCAGCAGCGGCCGGGCCAGGGCGCGGGCGCGCTCGGCGCCCTTCTGCAGGATGGCTTCGATCTCCTCCGGGTGGGCCATCAGCGCGTCGTAGCGCGCACGCATCGGGCCGATCTGGCGGTTGATCTGCTCGAACAGGCGGGTCTTGGCCTCGCCCCAGGCCAGGCCGGCGCGCAGCTCGGCGCGGAAGGCGGCGCGCTCCTCGGCCGTGGCGAAGGCGTCGAAGATGGTGACCAGGTGGGCGCTGTCCGGGTCCTTGGGCTCGCCGGGCAGCTTGCTGTCGGTCACGATGCGGGCAATCGCCTCGCGCAGCGCCTTCTCGCCGCCCTCGAACAGCGGGATGACGTTGTCGTAGCTCTTGCTCATCTTGCGGCCGTCCAGGCCGGGCAGCAGCTCCATGGTCTCGTCCACCTGCGCCTCGGGCAGCACGAAGAACTCCTCGCCAGCCCCGAACAGGTGGTTGAAGCGGGTGGCCACGTCGCGCGCCATCTCGATGTGCTGGATCTGGTCCTTGCCCACCGGCACGCGGTGGGCGTTGAACATCAGGATGTCCGCGGCCATCAGGATGGGGTAGCAGTACAGGCCCATGGTCACGCCGGCATCGGGCTCTTCGCCAGCCGCCGTGTTCGCGTCCACCGCGCCCTTGTAGGCATGGGCCCGGTTCATCTGGCCCTTGCTGGTCACGCAGGTCAGCAGCCAGCACAGCTCGGGGATCTCGGGGATGTCGCTCTGGCGGTAGAAGACCACGCGCTCGGTGTCCAGGCCGGCGGCCAGCCAGGTGGCGGCGATCTGCAGGCGCGAGCGTTCGATGCGGGCCGGGTCGTCGCACTTGATCAGCGCGTGGTAGTCGGCCATGAAGAAGAAGCTCTCCGCGCCGGGCTCGCGGCTGGCGGCGATGGCCGGGCGCAGGGCACCGACGTAGTTGCCGAGGTGCAGGGTGCCGGTGGTGGTGATGCCGGTCAGGACACGCTGTTGCATGGGAAGGGGGGTGAATGCGGATGTGGGGGCCATTGTCGCAAGTCGGCGTCGCCCTTGGTCACGCCTGGGCCGGCGCGGCCGGCCTACACTGCCGGCTGCTTCACTCTGCTCCATGGCGGAGCCCACCTGCCTTGGTCCTGCGCACCTCCTTTCGCCAACTGCTGCTGCTGGCCTTCGTGCTGACCGCCGCCGCGCTCGGCGCGGTGTCGCTCAGCGGCCTGCAGGCGCTGCAGGGGCTGATGGCCAAGAGCCGGGAGGCGGCCCAGCAGGCCGTGGTGCTGAACCTGGCCGTCAGCGGCCTGGGCGACCGGGCCACTGACATGGAGCGCGCCGCCCGTCAGTACCTGGTGTTGGGCGACCCGGCGCTGCGCCAGCGCTACGACGCCGCGGTGCGCGAGGCCCGCAACGCGATGCAGCCCCTGGTCGATTTCGAGCCGACGGCCACGCAGGCCCGCCATTGGCTGTCGGCGGCCGGCCAGATCCGCCGCCTGCTGGACGACGCCGGCCTGGGCTCGCCCGAGCGCGACCAGGCCCTGAGCCAGGGCTTCGACCAGTTGGGCGAAGGCACGCGGCGCCTGACAGTGCAGGTGCAGCGCAGCATCGCCGAGCGCAACCAGGCGGTGCAGGACGCACTGGAATCCCAGCGGGCCCGTCTGGTGCGCCAGGTGGCGGTGGCCATCGTGGTGGTGGCGCTGGCGGCGCTGGCCTTCGGCCTGTGGCTGACCCGGCCGCTGCGCCAGTTGGGCCGCGCCATCACCGCCCTGGGGGAGGGGCGCATGGCCGAGCCGGTGGAGATCTCCGGCCCTTCGGACCTGGCCCGCCTGGGCCACCAGCTGGACTGGCTGCGCCGGCGCCTGATCGAGTCCGACGCCGACAAGGACCGCTTTCTGCGCCACACCTCGCACGAGCTGAAGACACCGCTGGCCGCGCTGCGCGAGGGCGCCTCGCTGCTGCAGGAGGGCGTGGGCGGGCCGCTGAGTGCCGGACAGGCCGAGATCGTCGGCATCCTGCGCCACAACACTGCGGTGCTGCAGCAGCAGATCGAGGACCTGCTGCGCTACAACGCCGCCGCCTTCGACGCCCAGCGCCTGCAGCGCCGGCCCACCCGGCTGCGCAGCCTGGTCGAAGGGGTGGTCGAGGCCCAGCGCCTGAGCTGGCAGGCCCGCCACATCACGGTTGATGTCTCGGGCGGTGAGCGCCTGGAGGCGCCGGTCGACCCCGACCGCCTGGGCATGGCCCTGGGCAACCTGATGATCAACGCCATCCGCTTCACGCCCGAGGGCGGCACCATCCGCTGGCGGCTCTGGCGCGAGGGCGAGCAGGCGGCGCTGGAGATCCAGGACAGCGGCCCGGGCGTGGCCGAGCCCGACCGCGAGCACATCTTCGACCCCTTTTTCCGTGGCAGCCTGCAGCCCGAGAACCAACCTCGCGGCAGCGGCATCGGCCTGTCCATCGTGCGCGAGCAGGTGGCCGCCCACGGTGGCAGCGTGGCGCTGCAGCCCGGCCCGGGCGGCGCCAGCTTCCGTATCCTGCTGCCCCTGGGCGACACCCGCACACCCCGAGCTCCCCATGTCTGACGTGATCTTCCTGTTCCGCCGCCCCGCCCCGGCATGGGCCCTCTGCCTGCTGGGCCTGCTGCTGGCGCTGTCCGGCTGCGACACCCTGCCGCCCCCGCCTGTCGAGGGCCCCGCGGCCGAGCCGCCGCAGGCCAGCGCGTCGGCCCCGACCTGCGAGCTGCCTGTCGCTGCGCCCACCCACAGCGACCGCGACCTGAGCGGCCGCCGCCTGTTGCAGTGGCAGGACGAGCTGCGCAATGCGACCGGCGAGCCGCTGCCCGCCCGCATCGCCCGCCTGAGCGCCGACACCCCCACGCCGGCCCACCAGGTCGAGCTGGGCCTGGCGCTGCTGCACACCCGCAACCCCGGCGACGCCGCCCGCGCGCAAGGCCTGCTGGAGGCCGTGGGCAAGGCCAGCGGCGACGAGGCGGCGGCCTGGGCGCCCTGGGCCCGGCTGCTGGCCGGCCGGGCGGCCGAGCAGCGCCGGCTGGAGGAACAGTCCGACCGCCTGGCCCAGCAGCTGCGCGACAGCCAGCGCCGCATCGACCAGCTCAGCGAGAAACTCGAGGCCCTGAAGGCCATCGAGCGCTCGCTGGGGCCCAAGCGGCCCTGAGCCTCCGCCCGAAAGACGCCCTGAGCCGGCCCCGAGGAACGCCCATGCCCACCTCCGCGACCTCCAGCGACACCAAGACCCCCATCCTGGTGGTCGATGACGACCCCGACCTGCTGCGCCTGCTGTCGCTGCGCCTGGGGGCTGCCGGCTACGCGGTGACGGCGGTGGCCACCGCCGAAGAGGCCCTGGCCCGGCTGGAGCTGGCGCGCCCGCGCCTGGTGCTCAGCGACGTGCGCCTGCCCGGCATGGACGGGCTCAAGCTCTTTGATGCCATCCAGGCCCGCTACCCCGGCCTGCCGGTCATCCTGCTGACCGCGCACGGCACCATCCCTGACGCGGTGGACGCCACCATGCGCGGCGTCTTCAGCTACCTGACCAAGCCCTTCGACGGTCAGGAACTGATGGCCGCGGTGGACCGGGCCCTGGCCGTGTCAGCCGCGGCCACCCCGCATGCCAGCGAGGCCGGCGAGGCCTGGCGCGCCGAGATCGTCAGCCGCTCGGCGGTGATGGACGAGGTGCTGGCCGAGGCCCGGCTGGTGGCCGCGGGCGATGCCTCGGTGCTGATCCGCGGCGAAAGCGGCAGCGGCAAGGAACTGCTGGCCAATGCCATCCACCGCGCCAGCCCGCGCGCCAAGGGCCCCTTCGTGGCGGTCAACTGCAGCGCCATCCCCGAGGCCCTGCTGGAGTCCGAACTCTTCGGCCACGTCAAGGGCGCCTTCACCGGCGCGGTGGCCAACCACCGGGGCCTGTTCCAGAGTGCCGATGGCGGCACCCTGTTCCTGGACGAGATCGGTGACATGCCGCCCGCGCTGCAGGTCAAGCTGCTGCGGGTGCTGCAGGAGCGCCAGGTGCGCCCGGTGGGCGCCCAGCAGACGGTGCCGGTGGATGTGCGCATCCTCTCGGCCACCCACCGCGACCTGGACGCGGCCATGGCCGCCGGCGAGTTCCGCGAGGACCTCTACTACCGGCTCAACGTCGTCACCCTGACCCTGCCCACGCTGGCCGAGCGGCGCGAGGACATCCCGCTGCTGGCCCAGCACTTCCTGCAGCGCCTGGCGGCCAAGTACCAGAAGCGCCTGAACGGCTTTGCCCCCGACGCGCTGAGCGCCCTGACGACCGCCGCCTGGCCGGGCAATGTGCGCCAGCTGCACAACGTGGTGGAACAGCTCTGCGCGCTGGCCACCGCGCCGCTGATCCCGCTGAGCCTGGTGCAGCGGGCGCTGCGGGTGCCCACGGTGGAGGTGCTGCCCTTTGCCGAGGCCAAACGCCGCTTCGAGCACGACTACCTGGTGGGCTTGCTCAAGCTGACCGACGGCCAGGTGGCCGACGCCGCCCGCCTGGCCGAGCGCAACCGCACCGAGTTCTACCGCCTGCTGCAGAAGCACGGCCTCACGCCCGGCCTGTTCCGCGGCGAGTCGCCGGATGGCGACGAGGGCGGGGCCCCTGTCGCCGACGAGCGACAGGACAAATAGCCTTGTGTATCAGGCACTTGGCTGAATTGTTGCGCTGCAGCGAAAAAGCCTGTCGCTGATCGGCGACGCTTTTGCCCCTGAAAACCGGGGTTGGGCTGGGCGTTGGTTCGCAAGTCATTGACTTGAAACGACTTTTCCGTCTGGCACGGGCTTTGCCCTGTCAGCGGCATGACTGCACCTGTCCGCCGCTTCTCCACCGCCCCCAGCCCGGCCCGCCGGATGCTGCTGCTGCTGGCGGTGGCGCTGCTGGCCGCCCACGCCGGTGCCCGTGCCGCGGCCCCTGAGGCCACGCCGGCGCCTCTGCAGATGGCGGCCGCTCCCGCGGCTTCCTCCGCCGTGCCCACGGCGCCCACCGCGGCCTCCACCGCGGCGGCCGTCGTCGCCCCCTTCTTCGACCGCCTGGGCGAGCGGGCCCGCAGCCTGGCCGGCCAGCCCTATGCGCCGGTGCCCAGCCGCACTCCGCAGGCCCTGAAGGACCTGAGCTACGACCAGGCCCGCGACATCCGCTTCCGGCCCGACCACGCCGTCTGGCGCAGCCTGGGCCTGCCCTTCGAGCTGATGTTCTTCCACCTGGGCAAGTACCAGACCGAGCCGGTGCGCATGCACGAGCTGTCGCCAGATGGCGAACGCGCGCTGCCCTACCGGCCGGAGGACTTCGATTACGGCGCCAACACCGCCTTGCAGCCCGCCGCCTGGGGCGACATCGGCCACGCCGGTTTTCGCGTGCACTACCCGCTCAACGGCAGCGCCTACAAGGACGAGTTGATCGTCTTCCAGGGCGCCAGCTACTTCCGCGCCCTGGGCGCCGGCCAGCATTACGGCCTGTCGGCCCGCGGCCTGGCGGTCGATTCGGCCGGCGGCAGCGGCCCCGAGGAATTCCCCCGCTTCACCGACTTCTGGGTCGTGCGGCCTGAGGCCGGCGCCAAGGTGCTGACCGTCTTCGCGCTGCTGGATTCCCCGCGCGTGGCCGGCGCCTACCGTTTCGACATCCAGCCCGGCCAGAGCACCGCGGTGAACGTCCAGGCGCGCGTCTTCCTGCGCCAGACCACCCAGCCCATCCGCATCCTGGGCATCGCGCCGCTGACCAGCATGTTCCAGTTCGGCGAGAACCAGCCTAACAAGGACGACTTCCGCCCCGAGGTGCACGACAGCGACGGCCTGATGGTGGCCAGCGGCACCGGCGAATGGCTGTGGCGCCCGCTGCAGAACCCGCGCTGGCCGCTGGTCACGTCCTTCACCATGCCCTCGCTGCGCGGCTTCGGCCTGATGCAGCGCGACCGCAGCTTCGCCAGCTACGAGGATCCCGAGGCCCGTTATGAAAAGCGGCCCTCGGCCTGGGTGACGCCGGTGGGCGACTGGGGCGCCGGCCGCGTGGAGCTGATGCAGCTGCCCACGCCGGACGAGACCAACGACAACATCGTTGCCTACTGGGTGCCGGCCCAGCTGCCCGCCGCGGGCCAGCCGCTGAACCTGGCCTGGCGCATCGACTGGCAGGGCGACGCCCAACAGCGCCCGCCCGCCCTGTGGGTCAGCCAGACCCGCGCCGGCCGCAGCTTTGCGCCGCTGGCCACGGGCGAGCGCCAGTTCGTCATCGACTTCAACGGCACGGTGGGCGGCAAGCCCCTGCCCGACAACGCCGCCGTGCAGGCGGTGGTCAGCAGCAACGACGCCGGCCGCATCACCGAACAGAACGTCTATCGCGTGGACGCCACCGGCGCCTGGCGACTGACCCTGCGCGTGCAGACCCTGGACCCGGCCCGGCCGGTCGAGCTGCGCGCCTACCTCCGCACCGGTGCCGACACCGTGAGCGAAACCTGGACCCAGATCCTTCCTCCGCAATGACCATGACCCACACCCGCACTCCGAGCACCACCCCGTCGGGCGCCACCGCGGCGCCGGGCATGCCCCCCATCCACCGCGGCAGCATGAAGCCCCAGCCCTGGCTGGGCGTGACGCGCCGCCTGCGCGGCGAAACCGCCCCGGCCGACGCGCCCTGGCGCGAGAGCGCCGCGCGCAGCGCCGCTGCCCCCGCCGCCTGGGAAGCCGCCGCCAAGACCCGCCGCCGCTGGCTGCTGTTCTGGGTGCTGTCGGCCACCCTGCTGTCGGCAGGCCTGCTCTGGAGCATCCAGCCCAGCGCCGGCACCAATGTGGTCGAGCTGGCCCAGGTCGCCCTGTTCACCCTGCTGTTCGCCTGGGTGGCCGCCGGAGCCATCACCGCGGTGATGGGCTTCTGGGTCACCCTCAAGGGCGACCGCCACACCCTGTCGGCCCAGGACGCCGAGGGCGTGACCCTGCCGGCCGATGCCCGCACCGCGGTCATCATGCCCATCTGCAACGAGGACGTGACCACCGTCTTCGCCGGCTTGCGCGCCACCTGCGAATCGCTGACCGCCTCGGGCGCCCAGCGCCTGTTCGACGTCTTCGTGCTGTCGGACACCAACCGCCCCGAGGTGCGCGCCGCCGAGCTGCGCGCCTGGCAGACGATGCGCGAGCAACTGGCCGCCGGGGGCAGCGACATCCGCGTGTACTACCGCTGGCGCCAGCTGCGCACCCGCCGCAAGGCTGGCAACGTGGCCGACTTCTGCCGCCGCTGGGGCCGTGACTACCGCTACATGGTGGTGATGGACGCCGACAGCGTGATGAGCGGCGACACCCTGGTGACGCTGGCCCGCCTGATGGAGAAGAACCCGCGTGCCGGCATCCTGCAGACCGCTCCGCGCGCCTGCGGCCATGCCACCCTGCACGCTCGCGCCCAGCAGTTCGCCAGCCGCGTGACCGGCCGCCTGTTCACCCTGGGCATGCAGTTCTGGCAGCTGGGCGAGGCCCACTACTGGGGCCACAACGCCATCATCCGCGTCGAACCCTTCATGAAGCACTGTGGCCTGGGCACCCTGCCGGGCACCGGTGCGCTGGCCGGCGAGATCCTCTCGCACGACTTCGTCGAGGCCGCGCTGATGCGCCGCGCCGGCTACGAGGTGTGGCTGGTGGGCGACCTGGAAGGCAGCTACGAGCAGCAACCGCCGCACCTGCTGGCCGAACTGCAGCGCGACCGCCGCTGGTGCCAGGGCAACCTGCAGAACGCCCGCCTGATCGCCGAGCCGGGCCTGAAGGGCGTGCACCGCGCCATGCTGGCCACCGGCGCCATGTCCTATGTGTCGGCCCCGCTGTGGCTGGCCTATGTGGTGCTGGGCGCCGGCATCTGGATGAACAGCAACGACGACACCGTGCCCACCCTGCTGACCCATCGCAGCGTGATCACGCTGTGGATCACCACCGGCCTGATGCTGGCCCTGCCGCGCGTGCTGGGTGTGTGGGCCGTGCTGCGCCGCGGCGAACAGGCCGCTTTCGGTGGCACCGTGCAGCTGATCGCCAGCTCGGTGCTGGAAGCGCTGATGTCGGCCATCCAGGCCCCCATCCGCATGGCCGCCCACAGCCTCTTCGTCATCGGTGGCCTGACCGGCTGGACGCTGGAATGGAAGTCGCCCCCGCGGGAAGCCAGCGACGTGAGCTGGACCGAGGCACTGCGCCGCTTCGGCCCACTGACCGCCGTGGTGGCCGTGGCCCTGGTGGCGGTGTCCAGCGTGTCGCCCGCCACCACGCTGTGGCTGCTGCCCATGGGCCTGCCGCTGCTGTTCTCGGTGCCCTTCACGGTGCTGAGCAGCCAGGGCGTGCTGGGCCAGCGCCTGCGCGACGCCGGCTGGCTGACCATCCCCGAAGAAGCGCGCTCGCCCGCCGTGCTGCGCCAGGCCTGGCACTACGCCCAGCTCTACGCCAACCTGCCGGCCCTGGCCACCGCGCTGCTGTCGGACCTGCCGCGCCTGGCGGCCCTGGCCATGAAGGCCGTGGGCCCGCGCCACACCGGCCAGGGCCTGCGCGGCGAAGCCCGCCGCCAGCGCATGCTGCAGCTCAGCCGCAACGCGCAGGACGCCGCCGCCGCCGAGCAGCTGCACTTCCTGAACGAGCCGCACAGCCTGCGCCTGCTGCACGCCGCCACCGCGGGCCAGGCCATGCCGCGCTGAGCTGCGGCCCCCGTGCCTCCTGCCAAGGGCCCTTCGGGGCCCTTTTTTGTTGCTGCTGGTGACAAGCATGACAGCCCGTATGAAAACTCCCCCGGATGGGTGACGGAGTGCCCGAACCCCCTTCCTAGAATCCGCGCGACCCGGGGCGTGCGAGTGTGACGAGTGTGGAGTGGGCGTGCGCTGCGAGGTCCACACAACAGCCGGCCAGGGAGGGCGGCACACCATGATCAGCAGCCTGACGAGCGCCTTGGCGAGCACCTTGGGGCTCTTCGACGATGAGCAGCGCCTGTACCGGCTCGATTCGCCCTGCGCCGAGCTGGCGGGCCTGCACGTGCAGGCCTGGGCCCTGCGCGAAGCGCTCAGCCGCCCCTGGGAGCTGCAGCTGCTGGCCGTCAGCGAAACCCAGGGCCTGGACCTGCAGGCCCTGCTGGGTCAGCCCCTCACCCTGGTCACCCGCCTGGCCGACGGCAGCGAGCAGCGCCGCACCGGCCAGGTGCTGCAGGCCGCGGCCGAGGACAGCGACGGCGGCCTGGCGCGCTACCAGTTCACCGTCCAGCCCTGGCTGGGCTTTCTGGACCAGGCGCTGCGCAGCCAGGTCTGGCAGGACACCCTGCTGACCGACCTCATCGACAGCGTGCTCGGCCGCTATGCCGCCTGGGCCAGCTGGCGCTGGGCACCCTGCGTGAGCGAGCACCTGGGCGCCTCGGCCCAGGCCGGCGTGCGGCCCTACACCGTGCAGTATCGCGAGACCGATCTGGCCTTCCTGCAGCGCCTGCTGGCGCGCGAAGGCCTGGCCTACCGCTTCGAGGAGTCCGAAGACGGCCAACCCGGCCCCGCCGTCGTCTTCTTCGCCGACAGCACGGCCAGCCAGAGCTGCCCGGAGGACGCGGGATCGGCCGCCTGGGGCGGCGTGCGCTTTCACCGCGACGGCGTGCAGGAGGGGCAGGACACCCTCCAGGCCTTTGGCGGCCAACGCCAGCAGGCCGTGGCCGTGCTCAGCGCCACCCGTTACGACCCCGAGCAGGCCCGCCTGGTGGCCGCCGAGGTGGCCACCGTCGGCAGCGTGGGCGGCGAAAACGCCCCCTGGCTGGAAACCTACGAGAGCCTGGGCGAGAGCGGCCACGGCGCCCTGCTGGCCGACAGCGGCCAGCTCCAGCGCAGCCTCACCCTGGCCCAGCAGGCCGTCGAAGCCCGCCACAAGACCTGGCTGGGCCGCTCGGTGGTGCGCAGCTTCAGCGCTGGCCAGCGCTTTGCGCTGACCGATTCCCCGCTGGACGCGCTGGACGAGCTGCGCCCCGAAGAGGACAAGCAGTTCCTGCTCACCGAGCTCACCCACGCCGGCCTCAACAACCTGCCCAAGGACCTGGCCGAGACCCTGGCGCGCCAGTTCCAGCCCTGGGGTGGACGGCGCCGCCACGACCCGCTGGCCGAGTTCTGGCCCGAGTGGCTGGAGCCCGCGCTGATCCGCCAGGCCCAGGCCCGCGGCTACGCCAACGCCTTTGCCGCCATCCGCGCCCACGTCCCCTGGCGGCCGCTGTGGGTGGATGAGCACGGTCAGTGCCTCTACCCGCGCGCCGTGGCGCCGGGCCCGCTGCTGGCCACCGTGGTGGGCCCTGACGGCAGCACCAGCCCGCAGGGCGACCAGGAGGTGCACACCGACCGCCTGGGCCGGGTGCGCATCCGCTACGAATTCCAGGGCAGTCCACAGGCCCAAGGAGACAACGCGCCGGGCACCGCCCAAAGCAACGGGCTCTCCAGCCCCTGGGTGCGCGTGCTGCAGCCGCTGGCCGGCGAAGGCCAGGGCCTGCAGTGGACCCCGCGCATCGGCCACGAGGTGCTGGTGGGCCATGTGGACGACGACCTGGAGCAGCCCATCATCCTGTGCGGCCTGTACCACGGCCGCGGCGAGGGCGGCGTGCCCGCCACGCCGGGCGGGCAGGGGGCCGAGGCGGACACGAGCAGCTTTGCCAGCAGCAGCGACGCCAGCCCCTCGGCCCAGGGCAACCTGAGCGGCGGCAACAGCCCCGCCTGGCACGGCGGCGCCCCGGGCGAGCTCAGCCAGGGCGGCCAGCGCAACGCCGCGGCCCTGTCCGGCTACAAGAGCAAGGAATTCGGCGGCAGCGGCTACAACCAGCTCGTGTTCGACGACAGCGACGGGCAACTGCGGGTGCAACTGGCCAGCACCCAGCACGCCAGCCAGCTCAACCTGGGCCACCTCATCCACCAGGCCGACAACCACCGCGGCAGCTTCCGCGGCACCGGCTGGGAGCTGCGCACCGACGCCTACGGCGCCGTGCGCGCCCGCCAGGGCCTGCTCATCAGCACCTTCGGTACACAAGCCGCCGAGCCCGCGGGCGACAACGCCGCGGGCATCGCCCTGGCCCGGCAACTGGGCACCCTGAGCCAGACCTTCAGCCAGGCCGCCGCCACCCACCAGACCGTGGCCTTCTCCGGCCAGCTGGGCAGTGCCCAGGCCGGCCAGAGCCTGGTCGACCCGAAGGCAGCGCCCATCCCCGCCTGGCTCACCCAGGTCAGCGGCATGGTCAGCGCCCAGGACGCGGACCAAGCGCAAGCCGATGCGGCCGGCAAGAACACCCAGGCCAGCGACGACAAGCTGCCCCACAGCACCGACGCCATCGCCGCTGTGAGCGCCCGTGGCGGCCTGCTGCAAACCGCGGCGGCCGACATCGTCTACGCCGCCGGCGAGAACATCCACCAGGCCAGCGCGCAGGACATCGACCAGGCCGTGGCCGGCGCCTGGCGCCTGCACACCGGCCAGGCCATCGGCATCCTGGGCGGGGCCATCCAGCCCGGCAGCCAGGCCGCGGGCACCGGCGTGACCCTGATCGCCGGGCAGGACCCGCTGAGCATCCAGGCCCAGGCCGGCACCGCCCAGCTGGCCGCGCAAAAGCAGCTGGCCATCCAGAGCCAGAGCGCCAGCGTCAACTGGGCCGCAGCCAAGAAGATCACCCTGGCCACCGCCGGCGGCGCCTCCATCACCCTGGAGGGCGGCAACATCACCTTCGAGTGCCCGGGGACCATCACGGTCAAGGCGGGGACGAAGAGTTTTGAGGGGGCCAGCAATGAGCCCATCCAGATGCCGGAGTTGCCTCGGGGCAGCATGAACTTCGACGAGAAATTCCAACTGGTGGATGACGCCGGTGATCCTCTGGCCAACATGAGAGTTCTGCTCACCAGAGCGGATGGATGGTCTTCAGAGTTGGTGACAGATGCAAGTGGCCATTTGCCAGTGCAGCAGAGCTTTGCCAAAGAGGCCTTGACGATCACGGTTGTGGGACGAGTGGGAGTGTGAGATGAGTTCTGTGCCGCCAAGCAATGAGAGATCTCGGCAAGCAGTGGTCGACAAGGACGGTCGGCCCAGTTTTCAATGGTCGCTTACCCGCTCTTCGCTGACCGACACGGTGAAATTGGTCGCAGGGCCGTTCAATGTGCTGCCTGTGGTGTTTGTGCCGGGGATCATGGGGTCGAACTTGAAGGACTTGAGCGGTCAACCAGTTTGGCGACTTGATAATGTGGTCGGAGGCAAACCGCTTAAGCTTGCCAAGCAATGGGCATTTGCAAAGCCCGGGGAGAGGCAACGTGTTTTGCATCCAGCCAAAGTGAAGGTGGATGACCATGGGGCCGTGCCCAAGGGGTCCAAAGCGCAGCATTCTGCCGACGTCTATCGATCCAGAGGATGGGGCACTGTTTCAGAAACCTCATATCATGAATTCCTGCTGTGGCTGGAGGAAATGCTGAATCCCACTGAGAGAAATCCCGCGCGATGGCCTGATTTCTATCAGACAGAAGCCACGATAGGCCCGGTTCCAGCATCGGGCGAGGAGCCCAAGCTGTTTCCAGGTATCAGGATGGGGTTGAAGGGGGAGCCATTCCACGCGGAGAAGATTTTTTCTCCGCTGCTGACGGACGATCTGCTCAAACGATCCAAGTATCTGATGCCGGTTTATGCAGTGGGCTATAACTGGCTGGATGACAACAAGAACGCAGCTAAATCGCTGGCCGAAAGGATTCAAGGTATTGTCAAAGCGAATAACCAGGGTAGCTTCCGATGCCAGCAGGTTCTTGTTGTTACCCATAGCATGGGAGGCTTGGTGGCTAGGGCGTGTGCAGCTTTGCCTGGTATGGAGTCAACGATCGCAGGTGTCGTGCATGGCGTGATGCCGGCCGTTGGCGCAGCCGTGGCGTATCGGCGCTGCAAGGTGGGGATGGCTGACGAGGACTATGGCACCGGGCTGGTGATCGGCAACACCGGCCAAGAGGTGACGGCCGTGTTCGCACAGGCGCCGGGTGCGCTGGAGCTGCTGCCCACCCAGCAATACCGCGATGGCTGGCTGAAGGTTTACGACGCCAAAGGGCAGGTCATTGGGTCAACGTTGCCGGCGGGTGACCCCTACGAAAGCATTTATCTGGAGCGCAAGCAGTGGTGGGGGCTGGTGAATGAGGCTTGGTTGGCGCCAGCAGACGGGGCACCGATGAAGTGGGATGTGTACAGGTCTAACATCATTCTGGCTGAGAAGTTCCATACCAAGCTGGAAGGTAGCTTCCATCCTGAGACCTACGCCTTCTATGGCGCCAACGCCAAATCCGATGACAAGAAGACCAGCTTTGAATGCGTCACGTGGCGTTTGAAAGAGGGTTTGTCGTCGAGTGGTAGGTCTCGTCCCGCACCGACATTCGTGAGGCAGATGGCGCGCGAGAAAATTCGTGGAGAAGGCAGCAGTCCAGCCTATGTGGGTGGTTCCACGGTCGTGATGCCTTCCTTCGGCGAGGGGCCGCCTGTTGTCTACGAAGCCAGTGATTGGGAAATCCGAGCCGATCGATGGGATGGGCATGGCGATGGCACGGTTCCCATCAGTTCAGGTAGTGCACCGCTGCACCTGGGGGGGGCTAAGGTCAAGCAGCAGTTCAGGATTCCTAACATCAAACACGAACCCGCATACAACGATGGCACGTCAAGGATGGCCACTTTGTACGCCCTCACCAAGTTGGCCGGTCAAGCAAGGATGCCGACATGATGAACATGCGGCGCCGTAGTCTGATCGCGATAATTATCGGGGCCGCGCTTGCGCTGGCTGCTTGGGCCTTCTGGAGACACGAAATAATCATGGACGAGAAAATCATACTGCCACCCATGAAGACGATTTGCGTCGGTCGCCACCTCATGGCCTTGCCCTCAGATTTGTCGCTCAGGGGAGATGTGGATCTCGTCTATGGTCTGGACAAGAACTTCAAGACAGTAAAGGTCGAGGTTCTGCGTGAATCGGGGACGACGCCTACATTTGATGCGTTGGTGGCTAAGAAGGTTGGCGAATTGACCGCGCAGTCCAATGAAGACGTCCCGAGCAAGAACATGCTGGCGGGCTGGCGCAAGATTGACGAAGACACTGTGCTGATTCGAGCGAATACGGATATATCCGAAAGAGGTTTTTTTACGGCGCTGGTCGTGGTTCAGCGAGGGGCGGCCGTTGGTCTGGTTACGGCCGACATCTTCGACCACGACAAGCCCGAAGACATCGAGGCCAAGGCGTTGGCTGTTGCCAAGAGCATCAGCTTTGTGAGCGATCCGGAGAAAGCAGGCAAAGGCACGTGCCTGGGGCCATTGTTGATTGATGCGAAGCAGGACGGCGAATGGATCAGCGTGAGTGGTAGAAGCGCCAGTCATCCAGATGTTGACGTGGATATTTATGTAAATTCCCTTGTGGCCGAGTCGGATGGGGGATTGTTGAAGCGGGTTGAAGAAAAGTCGGGGCCTATGGCTAAAATGGGCATGCTTTTTAAGCCTATACGCAAAGGAAATGTCGTTATTGCTGGAAGGCCCGGAGAGGAGTTTCTTGAGTCAGATAAGGATGAGCAGGGTAAGGTGTTCCGGCTTTACAACGCGGAGACCTTGCTTACGAAGCCGTCGACATTTTCAGAGCCGAGCTTTACTTTTCATCTGAACATGGGCGGGCAATTGCCCGATAGTGATCAGTATGTCGATGCCAGCTTCGACGAAGCTCAGAGCCTTGCCTTGTGGGACTCCATCATCAAGTCCATTCGGCTGAGACCAGGGAGTATTTGATCGAGCAGTGCAAGCCCTGGCCGGCGAAGGCCAGGGCCTGCAGTGGACCCCGCGCATCGGCCACGAGGTGCTGGTGGGCCATGTGGACGACGACCTGGAGCAGCCCATCATCCTGTGCGGCCTGTACCACGGCCGCGGCGAGGGCGGCGTGCCCGCCACGCCGGGCGGGCAGGGGGCCGAGGCGGACACGAGCAGCTTTGCCAGCAGCAGCGACGCCAGCCCCTCGGCCCAGGGCAACCTGAGCGGCGGCAACAGCCCCGCCTGGCACGGCGGCGCCCCGGGCGAGCTCAGCCAGGGCGGCCAGCGCAACGCCGCGGCCCTGTCCGGCTACAAGAGCAAGGAATTCGGCGGCAGCGGCTACAACCAGCTCGTGTTCGACGACAGCGACGGGCAACTGCGGGTGCAACTGGCCAGCACCCAGCACGCCAGCCAGCTCAACCTGGGCCACCTCATCCACCAGGCCGACAACCACCGCGGCAGCTTCCGCGGCACCGGCTGGGAGCTGCGCACCGACGCCTACGGCGCCGTGCGCGCCCGCCAGGGCCTGCTCATCAGCACCTTCGGTACACAAGCCGCCGAGCCCGCGGGCGACAACGCCGCGGGCATCGCCCTGGCCCGGCAACTGGGCACCCTGAGCCAGACCTTCAGCCAGGCCGCCGCCACCCACCAGACCGTGGCCTTCTCCGGCCAGCTGGGCAGTGCCCAGGCCGGCCAGAGCCTGGTCGACCCGAAGGCAGCGCCCATCCCCGCCTGGCTCACCCAGGTCAGCGGCATGGTCAGCGCCCAGGACGCGGACCAAGCGCAAGCCGATGCGGCCGGCAAGAACACCCAGGCCAGCGACGACAAGCTGCCCCACAGCACCGACGCCATCGCCGCTGTGAGCGCCCGTGGCGGCCTGCTGCAAACCGCGGCGGCCGACATCGTCTACGCCGCCGGCGAGAACATCCACCAGGCCAGCGCGCAGGACATCGACCAGGCCGTGGCCGGCGCCTGGCGCCTGCACACCGGCCAGGCCATCGGCATCCTGGGCGGGGCCATCCAGCCCGGCAGCCAGGCCGCGGGCACCGGCGTGACCCTGATCGCCGGGCAGGACCCGCTGAGCATCCAGGCCCAGGCCGGCACCGCCCAGCTGGCCGCGCAAAAGCAGCTGGCCATCCAGAGCCAGAGCGCCAGCGTCAACTGGGCCGCAGCCAAGAAGATCACCCTGGCCACCGCCGGCGGCGCCTCCATCACCCTGGAGGGCGGCAACATCACCTTCGAGTGCCCGGGCGTAAGCTCACCTGTCAAGCAGACAGTTGATTCCTAGAGTCTGCGGCGGTGGTGGTGATCAATCTGGGCATGAACTGCTTGGGCGGTACGCCGCCCAGCGCGTCATGCGGTCGGTACTCGTTGTACTGGGTCAACCAGTCGTCGGCGATGGCCTGCACCTGCTCGATCGAGTTGAACAGGTAGGCATCGAGCACTTCCGTTCGGAACGTCCGGTTGAAGCGCTCGATGTAGGCGTTCTGGTTGGGCTCGCCGGGCTCGATGTAGTTCAGGGCAATGCCTTTGCGCTGGGCCCATTCGACGAAGTCGTGGCTGGTCATCTCCGGGCCGTTGTCCATGCGGATCGACAGCGGTGCGCCGTACCAGTCCACCAGCCGGTCCATCGTGCGGATCAGCATCGAGGCAGGCAGCGACTGAGCCACCTGGATGGCCAGCGCCTCGCGGTTGGCCTCGTCGATCACGTTGAGCGTGCGGAACCGCCGGCCGTCGTAGAGCACGTCGTGCATGAAGTCCAAGGCCCAACCCTGGTTGACGAGCGATCCCGCAGCCAGCGGCACCGGCTCGCGCTTGGGAATGCGCCGCTTCGTGCGGCGAGGAATGTTCAGGCCCAACTCGCAGTACACCCGCCAGACCCGCTTGTGGTTCCACGCCCGCCCATCCAGGCGCAGTCGGTCGAAGCACTTCCAGAACCCCCAGCGGCCATTGCGCTCGACGACGCCGTTGAGCGCGTCGATGACCTCGGCGTCTTTCTCCTGAGGCAGCGGCGGCACCTTGTAGTACGCCGCCCGCGACAAGCCTGTGGCTCTGCAGGCTCGCTGAATCGACAGGCGATGCTCGGTCACCATGACCGCCACCGCCTGCCGCTTCGCGGACGGCGTCAGAATTTTTTTCCCAGCACGTCCTTGATCGCCGCGTTCTCCAGCGCCAGGTCGGCATACATGCGCTTGAGCCGTGCGTTCTCCGCCTCCAGCTCACGCATGCGGGTCAGGTCAGACACCGTCGCGCCTGCGTACTTGCTCTTCCAAGCGTAGTACGTCGGCGAGCTGATCCCGTGCTTGCGGCAGACCTCCGCAACAGGCACGCCAGCTTCGCCCTCCTTGAGGATCGCCACGATCTGGCTCTCCGTGAACTTGCTCTTCCTCATCGGCCTCTTCCTTTCGGCTTGGGCCGCATTCTCTGTTTTCAGCTGTCTACTTGGTGGGTGAGCTTACGCGGGGACCATCACGGTCAAGGCGGGGACGAAGAGTTTTGAAGGAGGGGAGAAGGTGGATCACCCGATGCCGGTGATGCCGCAGCAGGTGTGTGTGGCATGTCTGCTGGCCGCCGCGGGTTCGGCTGCACCGTTTTCTCCGAAGGGATGACCATGGCCAGCGCAGAGCAATTCCCGTGGAAAGGCATTGGGTTGCCTGATTTGGCACCAGAGTCCGGGGATGTGCAGTTGGTCGCCATGGTGGACGCGGCCCAGGTCTCAAGCTTCTCGATGTTGAAGTGGCCTTGGGTGCGTCATGCCGTGCTGGTAGAACCGTTGGCAGAGGACAGGTTCAATGCGACACCGCATTTGTTCGAACTGACTGACCCGCAGGATATTGGGCGGCTGGCCGCCAAGCTGAAGGGGCAAAGTCAGTCGCACGGAGCGCTCAGTGTGTTTGTGGCTCGTCGACCGATCTCTGCATTGGCTGCGGCCATCCGTCGGCGTTTGGATGCTGTCTTGCCTGATGGGCTGGATTGCATGAACCGCTTCTTTGATGGTCGTGTTGCCCCTCATGTCGTTGCTGCCCTCACGCCAGATCAGCGCCGTTCGTTTTGCGCTTTTGCCAGCCAATGGTGGGTGGTGGGGCCCGATCTGCGATGGCTGTCTTTGGAAACAAGCGAGGCAGAAGATGGTGATCCATTCGACCCTCCCCTCCGGCTGAACGAGTTCCAGCAATCGAAGATCATCGATGCCTGCTATCCCTATGCATTGATCGAGCACTTCGAGCGGACCGATGAGGAGTTGCTGCACCGCATTCCGATTGAACGGCGCTACAGCGTTCTGGCCAATGCGTTGCGAGCCGCCGAACGTTACGGCTTAAGCGATGGTCCCGATGCCATGTTGTTTTGCACGCTGACGATGACACGTGGCGAGCGCTTCTTTGAGCGAGCGGATTGGCAATCGGCCTTGAACCGTGTGCAACGGGGCGAGATGAAGCTGAGAGACGCCATGAAGGCCATTCCTTGATCGGGCCACGGAGAACTGACTTGAACGACAGGAGTCGTGGATGATCGACACCATGAAACGACATTGGTTGAAGTTCTTGGGGGCTGCCTTGATGGGCGGGTGCGCGCAGGCGCAGCCTGCGGGGCGCGCTGTCACGACCGTAACCTTCAACTACACGGATCGCTATCTTGGGGACATCGCCGTAGATGGGGCCTGGACGGGGGGGGCTGATGCATTCGGGATGGGGGGGGGAGCAGAAGGATTGCTTGCTCCTTCCGATCCCAGCCGTAAGGCCGTGCTACACGTCAGATGGGTTGTTGCGGACATCTACGATGTGGCGTCCAACACCTATTCGAGGCGGCCTGATGAGCCACGGACTGCAGAAGTGCCCGTGGCTTGGCCCTATCCCGCCAGTCCAGACTATCTGGTGCTTCATTTCTATCCAGATGGGCATGTGGAAGCAGAGTTGGAAGCAGATCGACCAAAGCGGCGGATTCCTCCGCCTCCGGGTTACCACCGGTGAGTCGCTGATCGGATGGAGCAAGTGATGGAATCCGCAGTCAAGGACCCCACCTACGTCGAAAACCAGCGCGACGAGACTGCTGGCTCAATGGATCCCTTGCCAGGCGCGGGAGCGGCTCAAACGGCGCGTCGCCCGCCAGGACAACGCGCACTTTCCGATCAGGAGAGGGAACAGCGCCAGATTGCCTTGTGTGCCACCGTGCCCGACAAGCAGCAGGCCATGTGCCAGTGCAGCAAGGTCATCCATTACAGCGTGTTCTTCGACGGCACGGGCAACAACCGCTTCGACGAACTTGCCAAGGAGCCGGATCAGCAGGCGCTTTCGAACATTGCCAAGTTGTTTGATGCGCACAAGATGGATATGTCCGCGGGAATCGTTCGAAGTTATGTCCCGGGCATCGGTACTAAATACCCTGAAATCGGAGACACGGGGGGTGGCTTGGCGCAAGCCACCGGAACTGGAGGGAAAGAGCGCATTAAGAAGGCGCTTGACATGCTGGGCGATGAAATTGCCAAGGTGCCATCTTCCCAGAAGGTCCGATTGATCAATGTTGTGGTCTTTGGCTTTTCCAGAGGTGCTGCCGAAGCACGTGCTTTCATTCGGGATCTGGCTGCGAAATGCACAGCCGTTGGTGGCGCCTATCGGTACAAAGATATTCCGTTGCGAGTGGCCTTTGTTGGCGTCTTTGACACCGTCTGTTCCGCCTACGATGGCTTGCCTTCTGCCGCAGTGACCTGGAACGGAGGGCACAACGGATGGGCGGACGGCATGAAATTGCCCCCCATGGTGGAGCAATGTGTTCACATGATGGCCGCGCACGAGGCACGTCGGCGATTCCCATTGGACTCCACTCGTATCGATGCGGCGTATCCGGATAACACCATTGAGATCTGGTATCCCGGGGTGCATGCGGATGTGGGCGGAGGTTACTCTCCCATGTATCAGGGCCGGGAGAACACGGTCTCTCGTTTTGCACTCAACGAGATGTTCGATCTTGCCTTTGCTGCGGGGGTTCTTTTCAATCCGGTGGAGACCCTCCCTGGACGGGTTCGGGATGAGTTCAATAAGGACGATCCGAAGTTGCGAGAGGCCTTCTCTGCTTATCTAAGCGCCGTTCCTCTGAAGACTGGGCCAATGGAAGAAGTGCAGGCCGCGCACATGGAATTGCTGCACCGATGGGTCAAGGAGCGCATTCATCAAGGCGACAGCAGTGAGTCTGTTCAGCGTCTGAAGCAGAAAATGCTGCAGGCCAAAAAAACAAAGACACAGCTGGAGCGCCGCCGACAAGCCATATTGGCGCAGGCTGTTATCGTTGATCCGACAATGCCGCCAATTCTGCCAGCCGACAAGACTCAGGAATACGACCAGATCAACCAGGAAATTCGAAAGGTTGATGAAGCCTACGACGAAGCCGATTCAGCGTTGAGCGATCTGGGACAAGAAAACGTGAAGTTCGAGATGGATGCTGAGGCGATTTCAGAGAAGGCGCAGCAAGGGTGGAAACTGACCCTGAGGGAGAGAACCATCCTTGAAGCTTGGCAAAACGAGAAACCTTTGCCTGACGGCGTTCGAAAATTCTTTGACCTATTTGCGCACAATTCCATTGTGCATTTCAATTACGACACGAGTCGCTTGAGCGACTGGCGAACCATTTTTTTTGGCGAAACCAAATACAAGCCGAGTTGATCCGAGATAGAGGGAAGGTCACCAAAAAGGGGCACGCCTTCCGGCGTGCCCCTTGTCATTTCCAGCCTTCGCAGGCGCGAAGTGAATGGCGCTCAGCGTGCCTTCATCAGAGTCGGTGATTCCAGGTCCAGGTCCTTGGCATCCAGCGTCAGCGGCTTGTCGGCCACGGGCTTGAGGCCTTCGGCGGACTTGGCCATGTCGCCCACCACCACGGTGCGCAGGGCCATGGGGGACCACTGCTTGGCGGCGTAGTCGCGCACTTGCACGGCGGTCACGGCCTGGATTTCGGGGACGTGGGTCTGGGCGTCGCTCAGCGGGCGATCGCGGCCGATGAGGTCCAGGGCGACGGCGGCCAGGCCGGCGGTGGTTTCCACCTGGCGGCCATAGCTGCCCACCAGCGCGGCCTTGCGAGCCTCCAGTTCGTCGTCGGCCGGCAGTTCCTGGCCCATGCGGACGATTTCGTCGCGCATCAGCTGGACCACCTGGCCGGCCGTGGCGTTGTTGGTCTGGGTGCGGGCGCTCAGCACGCCGCCCACCGGCTGGAAGTCCAGGCCGGCGCCTGCGCCGTAGCTCAGGCCGCGCTTGATGCGCACTTCCTGGTTCAGGCGGGCCGAGTAGCCGCCGCCCAGCACCGCGCCGGCCACCTGGGCCACGCGGCGGTCAGGGCTGTCGTAGGGCACGGCCGGGGCCATCACCACCACGCCGCTCTGGCCGGCGCCGGGCAGGTTGATCAGCACGGTCGACGGGGTCTGGGCCTCGGCAGCCTCGCTGCGGGGCTTGGGCAGGGCCATGCGGTTGCCCTTCCAGCTGCCCAGCAGCTGGGTGGCCAGGGCCTTGGCCTGTTCCAGCGTCACGTCGCCGGTCACCACCAGGGTGGCCAGTTCAGGCCGCAGCTGCAGGCGGGTGAAGTCCTGCACGTCCTTGCGGGTGATGCGGGCCAGACTGGCCGGTGTCACCGAGCCACCGAACACGCTGCTGCCCCACCAGGCGCGCCGGGCCGTCAGGCCGGCCAGGGCCATGGGGTCGGACAGGCTGAGCTTCAGGCCGTCGGCGGCCTGCTGCTTCAGGCGGTCCAGCTCGTCGGGGGCCAGCGTGGGGTACAGGGTGCTGTCCACGATCAGGCGGGCGGCCTCGGCCAGCTTGGGTGTGGCCACGGTCATGGTCAGCGCGCTGCCGCGCCAGTCGGTGGCCGAGGACAGCGAGCTGCCCAGGGCTTCGGCCTGCTGGGCGATCTGGCTGGCGCTCAGCCGCTTGCCGGCCACGGTGGCGCCCTGGCTGCGCAGGTCGTTGGCCAGACCGGCCAGGCCGGCGCGGCCGTCCGGGTCCGCCGCCGAGCCCAGGTGCAGGTACAGCGCCACCGACACCAGCGGCAGCGCGTGACGCTCGGCCACCACCACCCGCACGCCGTTGGGCAGCTGGGCTTCGGTGTAGCTGGGCACTTCCAGCGGGCGCGGGGTGCCGGGCACCGGCGGCTCGTCCACGCCGGGCGTGCCGGCCAGGGCCGGCGCGGCCACCAGGGCCGAGGTGAGGGCGGCCAGGGCCGCCGCAGCCAGCGTGCGGCGGCGCAGGGGGAACAGGGTGCGCATCATCGTTGTCGGAGCCAGGCGGTTCATCCCTGGGCCCCCTGGCTTTCTTGGGTGTAGGTGAGGGTGACGACCGGGCGGCCGATCACGTACTGGCGCAGCACGCGCTGCACGTCCGCGGCCGTCACGGCCTGCAGGCGCTGCAGTTCGCGGTCCACTGCGGCCGGGTCGTTGTACTGGATCATGGCCCAGCCCAGGGCCTGACCGCGGCCCATGGCCGTCTGGCGTTCGTTCAGGGTCGAGGTCAGCAGCTGGGTCTTGATCTTGTCCAGCTCTGCCGCGGCAATCGGGCCGCGGGCCAGGGCCTCGATCTCGCGCATCAGCGGGGCCACCAGGGTCTGTGGCTGGCGTTGGCCCGACGCGATGGCGTAAGCCGCCAGCAGGCCGGCGTCGGTGTGCAGATCGGCCTGGAAGCCGGCCGACTGCGCCACCCGCTGGCGGTACACCAGGGCCTGGTTCATGCGCGACGAATCGCCCGCGCTCAGCAGCGCCTGGGCCACCTGCAGCGCGGGGCTGTCCTCGGAGGTCACCTTGGGCCCCTGCCAGATCAGCATCACCGCCGGCAGCGGCACGTTGGGGGCGGTCAGCTTCACCTGGGCGGATTTGTCGCGCACCGGCTCGGCAACGTTCACGCGGGGGACGGGCGTGTCCGGGTGGGTCAGCGGGCCGAAGTACTTGTCCACCCAGCGGTCCAGGTCGGCCGGGTCGAAATCGCCGGTGACGATCAACACCGCGTTGTCGGGCCGGTAGTAGGTGGCGTGGAAGGCCCGCACATCGTCCAGCGAGGCGGCTTCCAGATCTTCAATGCTGCCGATCACCGGCCGCTTGTAAGGGTGCTGCAGGTAGCCGTTGGGGGCGATGGCCTCGAACAGCCGTCCATAGGGGTTGGCCAGCACGCGCTGGCGGAACTCCTCTTCCACCACCTTGCGTTCACTGTGGAAGTTGGCCTCGTCCACGTTCAGGGTGGACATGCGCTCGGCCTCAGCCCAGAGCAGGCGCTCCAGGTGGTGCGAGGGCACGGTCTCGAAGTAGGCCGTCGTGTCCTCGGCGGTGAAGGCGTTGTTCTCGCCGCCCACGTCCTCGGTCAGGCGGTCGAACTGCTCGGCCTTCAGGTGGGCCGTGCTCTTGAACATCAGGTGTTCGAACAGGTGGGCGAAGCCCGAGCGGCCCTGCGGATCGTCCTTGCCGCCCACGCGGTACCAGACCTGCACGCTCACGCTGCCACCACCGCCACCGGGTTGGGCCAGCACCTGCAGGCCATTGGCCAGGGTGCGGCGCTGCAGGGTCATCGGGGCCACCGCCAGGGTGGAAGCAGCCAGGGCCCAACCGGGCAGGCCGGCACTGGCGGCCAGCGCGCCACCCAGCCGCAGCCAGTCGCGCCGACGCATCGAGGAAGTCATCAAACACAGCTCCTGAAAGACAGGCCGGCAAGGATACAAAGGTGTCGGTCCCCTCGCCCCCCACGAATGGGGGGTGAGTCTCTGCTGACAGCACGCTGGCAGCAGCCCCTGCGCACCATGGCGACATGTTCAACACCGGCCTGCCGGTCCCAAAGGGAGTCCCCCGCCATGTCTTCAGTTCCCCAATCCGCCTTGCACTGGTTCGAAATCCCGGTGGCCGATATCGATCGCGCCCAGCGCTTCTATGAGACCCTGCTGGCTGTGTCCTTGCAGCGCCAGTCCATGGGGCCGCAGACGCTGGCCGTGCTGCCCTACACCCGGCCCGGCGTGGGCGGCGCGCTGCTGGCCGGCCCGGCAGCCCAGCCCGGCACGCAGGGCGTGGTGGTGTACCTGGATGGCGGCGCCCGGCTGGAGGAAGGCCTGGCGCGCCTGGCCCGGGCCGGCGGCCAGCTGCTGAGCCCCCGGGTGGACCTGCCCGACGGCATGGGCAGCTTCGTCCACTTCCAGGACAGCGAAGGCAACCGCGTGGGCCTGCACGCCGCGGGCTGAGCCATCATCGGCCCATGCGCCGTGCCGACCGCCTGTTCCGCCTGACCCAGCTCATCCGGGGCCGCCGCCGCTCCACCGCCGCCTGGCTGTCGGACCGGCTGGAGGTCTCGCTGCGCACCGTCTACCGCGACGTGGCCGATCTGCAGGCCCAGGGCGTGCCCATCGAAGGCGAGGCCGGCGTGGGCTACCGCATGGGCGCGGGCTTCGACCTGCCGCCGCTCATGTTCAGCGCCGAAGAGGCCTGCGCCCTGGTGGCCGCGCTGCGCCTGGCCCAGCCGCAGATGGATCCGGCCCTGGCTGCCCAGGGCGAGCTGGCGCTGGGCCGCATCCTCTCGGTGCTGCCGCCCAGCGTGCGGGCCCAGGCCGAGGGGCTGGCCCTGTGGGTGCCGGCCCCCGGCCCGGACGCCGCCACCCTGCAGCGCCTGGGCCTGCTGCGCCAGGCCATCGCCGGGCGCCAGCGGGTGCAGTTCCACTACCGCGACGCCGGTGCCCAAGGCAGCCAGCGCAGCGTGCGGCCGCTGGGCTGCTTCTTCTGGGGCCAGGTCTGGACCCTGGGCGCCTGGTGCGAGCTGCGGCAGGACTTCCGCAGCTTCCGCCTGGACCGCATCGACGCCCTCGCCGCCCTGGACAGCCGCTTCCGCCACGAACCCGGCCGCGGCCTGGCCGACTACCTGCGCCACGCCGGCGCCCCCGCGCATGCCCTGACCGGCGGTGGTGGCTGAGGCGCGCGCCTACACTGGCGCGCCTATGCCCTTGCGTCACCTGCTGCTCGCCCTGGCCGTCGTTGCTGTCTGGGGCACCAACTTCGTCGTCATCCGCTGGGGCCTGGCTGAGCTGCCGCCCTTCGCCTTCGCGGCGCTGCGTTTTGCGCTGTCCTCATTGCCCCTGCTGCCCTTCATCGCCCGGCCGGCCACCGGCTGGCGCACGCTGGCCAGCTTCGGTGTGCTGCTGGGCGTGGGCCAGTTCGGACTGCTCTTCCTGGCCATGCGCTCGGACATCTCGCCCGGCCTGGCCTCGCTGGTCATCCAGACCCAGGTCTTTTTCACCATCGGCCTGGCCATGTTGCTGCGCGGCGAGGGCCTGCGCCCGCTACAGATCCTGGGCTTTGCCCTGGCGCTGGCCGGCATGGGGCTGATTGGCCTGCATGTCACTGGCGCGGCCGGCACCGCCGGCATCAGCACCCTGGGCCTGTTGCTGGTGCTGGGCGCGGCCTTCAGTTGGGCCGTGGCCAACCTGGTGGCCCGCTCGGCCGGCAAGGTCGATCCGCTGGGCTTTATGGTCTGGTCCAGCCTGGCGGCGGTGCCGCCGCTGGTGGGCATCAGCCTGCTGGCCGAAGGCGGCCCGGCCCACCTGGCCCAGGTGGTGGGCGCGGCCAGCCTGACCGCCTGGGGCGCGGTGCTGTGGCAGGCGGTGGGCAACACCCTGTTCGGCTACGGCGCCTGGAACTGGCTCTTGGCGCGCTACCCGGCCGCCACCGTGGCACCCACGGCGCTGCTGGTGCCGGTCTTCGGCATGCTGTCGTCCAGCGCCGCGCTGGGCGAACCCCTGCCCCCCTGGAAGTTGGGGGCTGCCGCTTTGGTGCTGGGCGGGCTGGCATTGAACCTGCTGGCGACGCGCCTGAAGGGCCCTGCCCGCGCCTGAGCGCCCCTGGGCGCCCTGTTCTGGTGAGTTCTGGTGAGATGCGTCACAAGGAGACAACCATGATGCTGCACGACCGTACCCCCGCCATCAGCCGCCTGCGCACCACGCTGGACCAATGGTCCAGCGGTGCATTGCCCGCCGACGTGGTGTGTGCCCGCTTTCGCCTGGCCGCACTGGAATGGAATGGTTTGCCCGAACGCTATGAAAGCGTGCTGGAGCGCCTGCTGCAGCCGCTGGACACCGCGGTCATGCTGGGCGACGACAGCTGCGGTTTGAGCCGTGCCGACCTGGCCCAGGCCCTGCAGCAGTGGCTGGACCATGCCAGCCAGCTGCCGGCCCGGCACTGAACCGCGCTGGCGGCGTCAGGACAGGCTCAGCCGCAGTCGCTCGGCCCAGCGCCGGGTCAGCGGCGTGGCGGGCTTGGCCATCAGCCGTTCATTGAGCAGGGCCCGGCCCACCGGCGCGTGCGGGACTTGCGCAGCCGCCGCCATCAGCGTTTGGTCCACCAGGTCGCGCTGCACATGGCTGCCGCCCAGGCGGCGCACCATCGGCCGCACTGCCTGCAGCGTGGCCAGGGCCTGCTCGGCCTCGCCGCAGGCCAGGGCCAGCAGGCCGCGCATCACCGGCAGGCCCACCTCGCGCGCCACCGCATGGTTGCTGCGCCGGGCCTCTTCGGGCTGCATGGCCCGTGCGGCGCAGCGTGCCAGCCAGCCTTCCGCCTGCACCAGCTCCCCCGCGCCCAGGTAGGCCAGCATCAGGTGCACATCGTTGAAGGCCCAATGCCCGGCTTCTTCCGGTGGCACCGCGGCCTCGTGCAGCAGCTGCACAAAGCGTGCGCCCACGTCCTCGCCCAGCAGGTGCATGCGCCACAGCAGCGAGGCCGCGTCCAGCCGCTGCGCCAGCGTGGGCGTGGCCGGGCCGGTCAGGTGCGCGTCCATCAGCCGGTGCACGCCCGGCAGGTCCAGCGCCTCCAGGCGGAACAGGGCCATGTGCCACCACAGGTGGGCGGCAAAGACGTTGTCCTCGGCCCAGCGGGGCTGGTGCTGGCGCAGCCAGGCGGTGCCGTCTTCAAACCGGCCCTGCATGTCCAGCGCATGGGCCACCGCATGCACCGCCCAGGGCGCGCTGGGGCTGGCGCCCACCGCACGCCGGCCCACGTCCTCGGCCTGTGGATAGAGGTTGTTCTCCTCCAGGCCGAAGGCATACAGCCCCAGCATGTGCGGGAACAGCGGGTCGCTCTCGTCCCACTCGGGCAGGCTGCGCGCCGGGCGCAGGCGCAGGCTGAGGGTGTCACCCAGGCACAGGTCCCAGTGGTGGGCCCATTGCAGGGCCAGGGCGTCGCGCGGGTGTTCCAGCAGCAGTTCGTCCCACAGCCGGCAGGCCTGCTGCCAGCGGCCCTCGGCCACTGCGCGCAGCGCCACCAGGTGCGCCTGCTCGCGGGGAGGCGCTTCCGCGCACAGGGGCGCGGCTTGGTCCAGCAGGGCCAGCGCGCGCGGCAGGTGGGTGGCTTCGTCCAGGCTCAACCAATGGCCGGCCTGCATCAGCAAGGGCAGGCCCCAGGTCGGGTCGGCCGCGTGGGCTGTGTCCAGATCCGGCAGAGGGGAGCCTTGGAAGGACATCATGCGCGTCAGCGCAGATTCGGCATGGTCGGCCGCTTCGCGCACGGCCGTGCCCAGGCGCTGGTCGCGCGCATCCCGCAGGCACAGGCACGGAACGGGCGGCGAACTCACGGTGGCAGACTCCATGGGTGCGGTGGCGAATGCTTGCACTTTAAGGCATCGCCCACCCGCCGGTCTGGAATGCGCGTTGTCGGCCGCCATGGCCACGCGCAGAGGGGGCACCGAACGGCCGCTGAATGGGGTGTCGCCGGTGTTCCGCCTGGGCTCGAATGCACATCTTTCTTAACTCAAGTCAGGGCGGGTTCCATCGTCTGCCCGTAGGGGACCTGTCACATCTCCGTCGACGGTCGGAACCTCCCGCAGGGCTATAGTGACTTTCGCTCGGAAATCCTGAAGGATCGGGATGGCTGTTGCAGTCTGTCACTCGGGCTGGAACGGTTCATGCATTTTTCGGGCGCGCCCTGCGGTGGGTGCGCCGTCCGGGTCAAAGTTTGTCGGAAGTGCCAATGAAGAATCAGCGCAGTTCTTGTCTGACTCACCTGTGTGTCGCACTGGCGTGGTCCGGGGTGGCCTTGCTGGCAGGGTGTGGTGGACATGACGGGGGTGCCACGCAGGTGGCAGCCAAGGTGAATGGGCAGGAGCTCACGGTCCACCAGATCAACTTCGTGTTGCAGCAGAACCCCCAGCTGGCGGCCGCGGTGGGCAGCGAAGGCCCCCGGCAGGTGCTGGACCGCCTGATCGATCAGGAGGTCACGCTGCAGCAAGCTCAGGCGCAGAAACTCGATCGCGACCCGAACGTGGTCGCGGCCATCGAGGCCGCCAAGCGAGACATCCTTGCCCGGGCCTACATGGACCGTCAGCTGGAGAGGGTGCCCGCGCCCACACCGCAGGACGTGCAGGCCTACTTCGACAGCAAGCCGGAGCTTTTTGCGCAGCGGCAGATCTACACCTTGACCGAGGTGCAGCTGACCCTGCCGCCTGAGGCAGTGGCCGAGCTGCGGACCCTGCTGCAGTCTGGCAAGACCGCCGAGTCTCTGGCCCAATGGGCCGGCAGCAAGCAGTACCGTGCGCTGGTCAATCACCTTGTCCGGCCGGCCGAGGGGCTGCCGCTGACCATGCTGCCTCAACTGGCCTCCGCGGCGGATGGGCAGGGCGTGATGCAGATGGAGGGCGGCTTGGCCCATGTCTTTTTTGTAGAGTCTCGCCGTGCCGAGCCGGTGACCTTGGAGCAGGCGCGCGCCGCCATTCAGGCGGCGATCGTCAATGAGCGCAAGCGCCAGGCGGCGGTGGACGAGGTGAGGCGGCTGCGTGGAGCCGCCAAGGTGGAGTATGTGGGGCTGTTTGCTGCCTCCGCCCCGGAAGGGGCGACGGGGCCGCGTGACACGCCGCCTGCCACGATGCCTGTGGAGGCCGCCGGATCTGCGGCGTCCGCGGGGCTGGACGATGCAACCTTGAAGAAAGGCTTGGGCTTGAAATGAAGCAACTCCTGCGCAGTCTGTTCGTCGCGTTCCTGACGGCCTTTGTCGTCCTGTCGCCTGTTCGCGCCGCCGGGACGGTCGAGGTCCCGGAGTACCGCCTGGGCGGTGGTGATCTGATCAAGATCCTGGTCTACCAGAACCCCGACCTGACGCTGGAAACGCGTCTGTCGGACAGCGGCAGTGCGTCCTATCCCTTGCTGGGGACCATCAAGCTGGGCGGGCTGACCGTGGCGGAGGCCGAGCGCCTGATCGCCAATGGCTTGCGCAAGGGTGAGTTCGTCAAGGACCCCCAGGTCACCGTGGTGCTGGAGACCGCGCGGGGCAGTCAGGTGAGCGTGCTGGGGCAGGTCCAGAAGCCGGGGCGCTATGTGCTGGAAACGGGGCAGACCCACCTCAGCGATGTGCTGGCGATGGCCGGGGGCCTCACGCCGCAGCTGGGTGCGGATCAGGTCACCGTGGTGGGCTCGCGCGATGGCAAGCCCTTCCGCAAGGAAGTGGACCTGGCCCAGATGTTCGCCAGCGCGGAGCGTCCGAACGACCTGCTGATGCAGGGCAATGACGTGGTCTACGTGGATCGGGCGCCGGTCTTCTACATCTACGGCGAAGTGCAGAAGCCGGGGCAACTGCGGCTGGAGCGCGGCATGACCCTGCTGCAGGGCCTGGCCGCGGGTGGGGGGCTGACGCAGCGGGGGACCGAGCGGGGCATCCGCATCCACCGCCGCACGCCCACGGGCACGCAGATCCTGGAATCCGACATGCAGGCCCGGTTGCAGGACGGCGATGTGATCTACGTGCAGCAGAGTCTGTTCTGATCAGGCGGGCGCGATGAGCTTTTCCCAATTCATCTCCATCCTGCGGGCACGCTGGCGTCTGTCCCTGCTGGTCTTGACCGTGACCGTGCTGGCGACCATCGTGGTCAGCCTGAATCTGCCCAAGCGTTACACCGCCACGGCCAGCGTGGTGGTCGAAGTCAAGCCCGATCCCATCAGCGGCGCCGTCTACGGCGGCATGATGAATCCGAGCATCATGGCCACCCAAGCCGACATCATCACCAGCGACCGGGTCGCGCGGCAGGTGGCCAAGAGCCTCAAGCTTGCGCAGAACCCCGAGATCGTCAGCCAGTGGCGGGACTCCACCAAGGGGAAGGGGTCCATGGACGACTGGCTGGCCGGGCTGTTGAAGCGGCAGCTCGAGATCCAGCCCAGCCGGGAATCGAATGTCATCACCATCAACTACCAGGCGGCCGATCCGATTTTCGCGGCCGCGGTGGCGAACGCCTTCGTGCAGGCCTACATCGACACCACCATCGATCTGAGGGTGGAGCCGGCGCGGCAGTACAGCGGGTTCTTCAACCAGCGGGCCCAGGCTGCGCGCGAAAAGCTCGAGTCCTCGCAGACGCGCCTGTCCGAGTACCAGCGTGAGCGCGGCATCGTGGGGGGGGACGAGCGGCTGGACATCGAGACACAGCGCCTGAACGAGCTCAGCAGCCAGCTGGTGCTGTTGCAGTCGCTGGCGGCGGAGAGCTCGAGCCGGAGCGCGCAGGCGGCCAAGTCGGCAGATCGGATGTCCGAGGCGCTCACCGATCCCGCGGTCGGCAGCCTCAAGGTGGAGCTCAACCGGGCCGAGGCCAATCTTCAGGACCTGAACACGCGGCTGGGGCCGAACAATCCGCAGGTCATCCAGGCGCGGGCGTCGATCGCAGAGTTGCGCAGCCGTCTGGAGACCGAGACGCGGCGTGCCGTGGGCAGCGCCACCGTCAACGCCAACGTCAATGCGGCCCGGGTGGCCGAGGTCAAGTCCGCGCTGGAGGCGCAGCGGACCAAGGTGCTGAAGATGAAGGAAAGCCGCGACGAGATGAGCGTGCTGCAACGCGATGTCGACAACGCGCAGCAGGCGTATGACGCCATCGTGGGGCGGATGAACCAGAGCAGCCTGGAAAGCCAGACACAGCAGAGCAACGTCAACGTGCTGAGCTCCGCGGTGCCGCCGCTGACGCAGTCCAGCCCGCGCCTGGGGTTGAACATCGCACTGGCCCTGGTGCTGGGCACGATGCTGGCGGTGGCCAGTGCCATCGTTCGAGAGCTGATGGACCGCCGTGTGCGCGGACCGGAAGATCTCGTGGCGGCCCTGGGGCTGCCCATCGTGGGCGTGATGCCCCGTCCGGCCTTCAAGGGCAAGGCGCCCAGCCTGATGGCGCAGCGCGTGATCTCCGGCCGCCTGGCCGGCCCTGGCAAGAAGGCTTGATCTGACGTTCACACCATGAGCCAAACTCCTACTGACTCGGAAGACATCAAACCTGCCAAGGCCGTGCCCAGCGCCGAGGATGTTCGCAGCCTGGGCGAGATCATTCGCGACACCCGCAATCTCTCCGCCAAGCAGGTGGGTGAGATCCTGGAATACCAGCGCATCAACGGGCTGAAGTTCGGGGAGGCGGCCATCGCATTGGGCCTGGCCACACCGGACGATGTGCTGCATGCCTTGTCCAAGCAGTTCAACTACGCCTATGGCGGGCAGGAAACCCAGAACAGCAGCCCGGAACTGGTGGTGCTGGCCCAGCCCTTCGGTCATCAGGCCGAGGCCTTCCGGGCCATGCGGGCGCAGATCCTGATGCGCACTCAGCCCACCGCGGAGGAGGGCGCGCCCACCAAGAAGCGGGCCCTGGCCGTGCTGAGCGCCACCACCGGAGATGGCAAGACCTTCTTTGCTGCCAATCTGGCGGTGGCCTTTGCCCAGCTGGGTCAGCGCACGCTCATCATTGACGCCGATTTGCGCGGGCCTCGCCTGCACGAGGTCTTCGACCTCGCCAGTGGCACCGGTCTGGCGGGCCTCCTCAGCGGACGGCGAGGGGAGAGTGTGATCAAGCCCGCCAAGGGGGTGCCCAACCTCTTTGTCCTGCCCGTGGGCATCAGTCCGCCCAACCCGCTGGAACTGCTGGAGGGCCCGGCCTTCGGCCTGCTGCTGATGGAACTGCTGACCAAGTTCGACCACGTCATCATCGACACACCCGCCGCCAGCTTTGGTGCGGACGGCCTGGTGGTGGCTGCGCGTTGCGGCCTGGCACTGGTCATCGCGCGCAAGGATCAAAACAGCATCGAGGCGGTGCAGAGCCTGGTGGGCAGTCTCCATGCGACCCAAGCGGCCGTGGTCGGCGTGGTCATGAACGAATTCTGAGACGGGGCCGCAGGCATGGCCTCGTCCGGTTCCCCCGCTCGCTGGGATGGGTCACGGCATGCGCCGTGGCTGATGATGCTGGCGGGGCTGGTGGTCCTCTACGGACCGACGCTGTACGACCTTCTGTCGGGGCCGTGGCTGTCCGACCAGCAAGGGCATGGTCCCATCATCCTGTTGCTCGTCGGCTGGCTCATCCGGCAGCGGTGGTCTCAGGTGGACGATGCAACGCTGTCGGCGCCGGTGCCGCGGGTGGCCTGGCCGGTGTTGCTCATGGCCTGCGCCACCTATGTGATCGGCCGCTCGCAAGGGGTGCTTGTGTTCGAGCTGGGCTCGCTCATCCCCATGCTGGCAGGGGTGGTGCTTCTGCTGCGCGGCCCCCGCCAGCTGCGGGCCGTGGCATTTCCCCTGGTCTTCATGTGCTTCATGGTGCCCTTGCCCGGCGCCATCGTGGATGCCGTCACGATGCCGGTGAAGCTGGCGGTGTCCGCCACGGTGGGGCAAGTGCTGTACTGGGCGGGGTTTCCCATCAGCCTGTCGGGGGTCCTGATCCAGATCGGGCCCTATCAACTCCTGGTCGCGGATGCCTGTGCGGGGCTGACCACCCTGTTCACCCTGGAAGCGCTGGGGTTCCTGTACCTCAACATCGTGCGCTCCTCTTCGATGGCGCGGAATGTGATCCTGGGAATCCTGATCGTGCCGATCAGCTTCATGGCCAATGTGATCCGGGTGATGACTCTTGTGCTGATCACCTACTACCTCGGCGACGCCGCCGGGCAGGGCTTTCTGCATGGCTTTGCCGGACTGCTCTTGTTCGTCACGGCACTCCTGCTCACGCTGGGGGTGGATGGGCTGCTTCAGCGCAGCCTGCCAGGCCAAGGGGCCGCGCATGCCTGAGGCCCGTGCGCAGCCTTCCATCCTGGGGCGCGCGTGCCTGGCCCTGGCCCTCATGCTGTGCAGTGCGTGGGGGGCACACATCGGCATTCCCCGGACACGCCTGGCCGACCAGCGTGTGGCGCGTGTCGAAATCCAGGATTTTGTGCCGGTCCGTTTCGGGGCCTGGCGTCTGGACACCCGGGATGCCCTGGGCGTGGTCAACCCTGAGGCGGTCGAACTGCAGGACAAGCTCTACAGCCAGATCCTCACGCGGGTGTACCAGGACGACCGCGGACATCGGGTGATGCTCGTGGTGGCCTATGGGGGGGATCAGCGCGACCAGCTGGCCTTCCATTACCCGGAGATCTGTTACCCAGCACAGGGCTTTCTTGTGGCCCACTCGACCAATGTCGACATCCCCCTGGCTGGACACACATTGGCTGCCCGACGCCTCGAGACCTCCAAGGGGCCTCTGAGGGTGGAGCCCTTGACGTACTGGGCCGTGGTGGGTGACCGCGTGGTGCGCGGGCGGCTGGACCGCAACTTCGTGCAGCTGCGCTACGGCCTGCACGGCACGATTCCCGACGGGGTGCTGGTCCGTGTCTCCACCATTGGCACCGATGCACCCGCGGAGTTCGCCATGCAGGTGGCCTTCATCGAAGAGATGCTGGCTGCCATGAAGCCCGCGGCGCGGGACTTCTTCCTCGGGCAAGCGCAGCGCTGATCGCTTGGCGCCCAGACACCGTTTTCTCGCCATTGCCGTCACCCATGTTTGCCAAGTCCCTCGTCAAGAGTTCAGCCTGGAACCTGATCGGACAGGGTGCCCCCATCCTGTTCGCCCTGGTCACGGTGCCCCTGCTGCTCAAGACCATTGGCGAAGCCCGCTATGGCTTCCTGACGGTGGTCTGGGTGCTGATCGGCTACCTGGGGCTTTTCGACTTCGGTGTGGGCAAGGCCATGACACGGGTCGTGGCCGAAAGGCTGGGACAGGGGGACAGACCCGGCGCCGGCGTGGTTGCGAAGGCCGCGCTGATGATGATGCTGGGCATTGGCCTGGTGTCGGCCGCAGGCTTTCTGGTGTTCGCCGAATTCATCGTCGGGCGCCTGGCGCTGCCGCCCTCTCTTCACCAGGAGGGCGTGAACGCGATGCGCATCCTGGCACTGGGCCTGCCGTTCGTGATGCTCACCTCGGGATACCGGGGCTGCCTGGAGGCCTGCAACCAGTTTGGCCCGCTCAACATCGTGCGCGTGGGCATGGGGCTCTTCACCTACCTGGCGCCGCTGGCGGCGGTCCTGTGGTCTCCGCGGCTGGAGTCCCTGGTGGCGGCCGTGGTGGCCATGCGGGTCGTGGCCAATGTCGTGCACAGACTGCTGTACCAGCGCTACTGCAGCTTCGAGCTGGCGGCCGGTGTGCCGCAACAATGGCGCGTCGAGCTGCGCAAGCTGCTGGGTTTTGGCGGCTGGATGACCGTGTCCAACATCATCTCCCCGATGATGAACTCGCTCGATCGCCTCATCATCGGCACCATCGTCCCAGTGGCGGCCGTGGGCTACTACGCCACGGCCTACGACATGATCTCCAAGGTGCTGATGCTGCCTTACTCGATCACGGGGGCTGCCTTTCCCGCCATGGCCGGCATGGCCGATGATGGGCAGGTGCGCCGCGTCTACGCGGGCATGTTCAAGTTCATGGCCATCCTGGTCCTGCCGGTGCTGGCCGGTGCGGCCCTGCTGGCGGACGTGGGCTTTCACGCCTGGCTGGGCGAGCGATTTGCGCAGGAGGCCGCGCCAGCGCTGAAGATCCTGGCCGTCGGCCTGCTGTTCAACTGCGTGGCCCAGGTGCCGGCGACCCTGATTCTCACCCGCGGCTCGCCCCGCTGGATGGCCCTGTGCCATGTGGCCGAGGCGCCCTGCTATCTGGGACTGGTGATGTTCCTGACCACCGGGTGGGGGATTCAGGGCACGGCCATGGCCTGGGCCATCCGGGCCGCGGTTGATGCCATGCTGCTGGCCTATCTGGCCCAGCGCAAGCTGGTCCGCGGTGCGCTGACCCTTCCCCTGCTGCTCACCATCATGGCGCTTGCCGTGATCATGTTCGCTCCCGCCTTTGCCACAGGGCCGCTGATGTGGCGGCTGCTGGGCTTTCTGGCTGCCCTGGCGGCGGCGGGCGTCATCGTCTGGCGTCATCTGCTCACCGAGGCCGAGCGGCCGCAACTGCTGGCGGCCTTGCGGCGCCGCAAGGAGGGTTGGACATGAACTTGCATGGCATCGCTTCCAGGCCCCCCACCCCTGGCCAGCCCGTGTCGGGGGGCAACCGGCGGGACCTGAATGCCCTGAGCGTTGCGATCGTGCTGGTGCTGGCGCTGCTGTTCGGTCTGGCCACGCCGGTGCTGCCGCCGGCCCTGTTGTTTGCTGCACCCCTCGGGGTTCTGCTGCTGTATGCCGGCGCCCGATGGCCTCTGCTGGGCGTGTTCTTCACCTTGGCACTGGCCTTCGAGGTCATCCCATCTCAGCTCGTGCCCTCGGCAGGGTCCTTCAAGGCCCACGAGCTTCTGATGATGTATCTGCTGGGGGCCGTGGTCCTGCGTGCCTGGCTGGAGGGCACACCCCTGCTGACGCCGCTGCGCCCCTATCTCCTGCCCTTGCTGTACCTGGTGGCCTGCATTGCTGCCTCAAGCGTTTACGTCCACTTCTTCTCCCCCAATCCCTTTCTGCTGACCTCCTACCGTGTGTTCGTGCCCCTGTTCGTTCTGCCGGTCATCCTGATCAGCAGCCAGGCAAGGGACTGCACGCCCACCCTGGTGCGGGGCATGCTGGTCATCGCACTGGCGATGGCCTGCATTGCCATGCTTCAGTCGATGCTGGACATCCGCATCATGGGTGGCGCCCGCATGGACAGCCCTGAGGGGGACTCCGGGGTGGCTCGCTCCTTCACTGGTGGCGCCACCTATGTGATCGGCTTCGGCATCTATTACATGGTCAATGGTCTGGTGCGGTCGTTCGAGGGCGCACGGGTCTGGTATCCGCTGGGGCTGCTGATCCTGGCAGGGGGGTTGGCCATGACCTTCGGACGCGGGGTCTGGGTGGCCACGGGCCTGGGGCTGATCGTTTCGGCGGCCCTGTACCGAGGGTGGCGGGCGGGTCTGCTGGCGGGGGTGCTGGCGGGCCTGATGCTGGCCCTGCTCCTGACGGGGCTGTGGGTGGTCAGACCCCGAACCGCCGAGGCCGTGGTGGACCGTGCGCTCAGCACCGCCAACGAGCTGGAGAGCGGCGGCTCCTTTGGCTGGCGCCAGGCCGAGAACAGCTATGCCCTGAAGGCGATCGCCGCGCGTCCCTGGACGGGCGTGGGACTGGGCGGGGAATACAAGCAGACCACGGCGTCGCGGGGGCACTTCCTGAACGAGACCTACTACATCCACAACGCCTATCTGGCCTATCCGCTGCGCATGGGCGTGCACGCTACCGTGGTGCCCTTTCTCTTCATGCTGGCTTTTGCCGTGGTGTCCTACCGAAGCCTGCGGCTTGCGCAGGGGCGGCTGCGTGCCATCAGTGCTGCGCTCGCCGGGGCCTTCCTGGTGCCCTGCATCACCAGCTACACGCAGCCGGAGTGGATGGGGCAGGGGCTGGGGGCTTTCGGCCTGTTCATGGGGGCGCAGTACGCGGTCTGGCAGGCGGCCCTGCGGGAGCGATCGACATGATCGCCAGTGCAGACACCAGCATCATCCTGGTCAACTGGAATGGCTGGGCGGATGTCGTGGAATGCCTGGGGTCCCTGCTCCACCTGTCGGAGCCTCCGCGGTCCATCATCGTGGTCGACAACGCCTCGACCGATGGCTCGGTGCCGCGCATCGAGGCCTGGTGTGCCGGCGAATTCGAGCATGTGCCACAGGCCAGCCTGCCGGGTGTGATCTGCAGCCCGCGCGCGCCCGCGGGTCTTCGCTGGGCCAGTCTGGACGCGGGTGCGGCCATGCCCTCTCCCCTGCCGCAGGTGCTGCTGCTGCGTTCCAGCCGCAACACCGGCTTTGCCGGTGGCAACAACCTGGGCCTGGCCGTGGCGGCCGCGGCGGGCTGCCAGGCCCACTGGTTGCTCAACACCGACACCGTGGTGACGCCCCACAGTCTGGTGGCGCTGCTGCGGCGCCTGGACGCCTGTCCTTCGGCGGGGGCCGTGGGGTCCACCCTGGCCTACTACTGGCGGCCTGAGCATGTGCAGGCCCGAGGGGGGGCGGTGTTCCACCCCTGGACCGGCGGGGCCCAGCATCTCGGGGCGGATGGCCTGCTGTCGGAGCTGCCGCAGGATCCGGGGCCCACGGAGCAGGCCTGCAGCTACATCGTCGGCGCTTCCATGCTGATCACGCAGGCCTGGCTGGAACGTGTCGGGCCAATGTGCGAGGACTACTTTCTCTACTACGAGGAGATTGACTGGGCGGAGCGGGGGCGTCAGCAGGGCTACGCGCTGGCCTGGGCACCGGACAGCCTGGTGTTCCACAAGGTGGGGGGCAGCAGCCGAAAGCGGGCATCCCGTCTGTCGCTGCGCTACCTCTACCGCAATCGACTGGTGTTCACCCGCAGGTTCCATCCCCGCATGAGTGGCCGCGTGGTGCGGGCCATGGGGCGCCAGGTCGTGCACCACGCGCTGCGTGGGCATTGGGATGATGTGAGAGAGCTCGTGGGCGCGATCTGGGCCTTCCGTCGGGAATGGCTGGTCTTCTGATGGGGCAGGGTCCTCGCCCCGAAGCCAGCAGGCCCGCAGCCGGCACCACGCCCCCCGTGGTGCTGCTCTCCCATGGCTTCCAGGCCGAATACGAAGTGGCGTTTGCCAACGGTCTGGCGCAACGGGGCGTGCCAGTGACCGTGGTGGGGGCGGACGGCACGCTGGTCGAGCGGCTCGAGCCTGGCGTCGAGTTCCTCAACCTGCGCGGCAGCCAGCATGCAGGCCGGCGTGCCTGGGAGAAGTTGCTCAACGTCGGGCGCTACTGGTTTGCCTATCTGCGGCTGGCACGCCAGCGACCCGATGCGGTCTTCCATTTCAACGGCCTCTTCACCCTGCGCAAGGGCCTGGGGGTGTGGGTGGAGGCCTGGCTGGCGCACCGGTTCATTCCCCACTGGTGGCTCAGCGTGCACAACCTGCTGCCTCACGACGCAGATACACCCCTGCATCGGTGGATCTTTTCCTGGGTGTACCGCTGGCCGCACAGGCTGGTGGTGCACACCGAGGCCATGAAGGCGGCCCTGCACGCCGAGTTCGGCGTCGCCCCGGAACGCATTCTGGTGATCGAACACGGCATCGACCAGTTCCACCCCCCGGCGCCGGGCGACCGCGAAGCCCTCTGCCGTCAGCTGGGCCTGCCATCCGATGGTGCACTGTTGCTGCTCATGTTCGGGCATCTGTCACCGTACAAGGGCGCGGATGTGCTGTTGCAGTCCGTGGTGCGCGCGGGCCTGCCGGCGGGCGTCCGCCTGCTGCTGGTCGGGCGGATCGGCTCAGCGGACTACCGAGACTGCCTGCAGGCGGCTTGCGCCGCCATGGGAGAGGCCGCCAACCGGGTGCATCTGATCGACCGCTTCGTCCCGGATGCCGATGTTCCTCTGCTGCTGCGGGGCAGCGCGGCCATGGTGTTGCCCTATCGGCACATCGACCAGAGCGGGGCCCTGTTCGCGGCCCGGTCGGCCGGGTTGCCGGTGCTGGCCACCGACGTGGGCTCCTTTGCGCAGTATCTGGAGCCCGGCCGGGACGTGCTGGTGCCCGCCTGCACCGAGGACGACCTCGCCCGCGGCTTGCAGGCCCTGGTGCGTCAGCTCGATCCGGAAGATCGGCTTCACGCGGTGCAAACGGCCCAGCGATGGGCCTGGCGGGCCACCCTGGCGCCCTACGAGCAGGCTCTTGCCGCGCTCGTTTCGGGGGCCCGCGCATGACGGCGTCGAGACGCCAGGACATCGAGTGGCTGCGGGTGCTGGCCTGCCTGGGCATCGTCTGGTACCACGCACGTGGACCCGGGGAGGAATTCGCGCTCTCGGGGCTCATCGTCTTCGTGATGCTGTCGGTCGTCCTGGCACACCCCCAGGACGGGCCCCTGAGGGATCGCTTGCATGCGCGCGCCCAGCGTCTGCTCCTGCCCTGGGTGTTCTGGTGGGGGGTGTATGCCCTGCTGGACGCGGTGACAGGGCGGGCCGGACAGTGGACGGCCGCGGAGTGGCCGGTCCTGCTGCTGGCGGGCCCCAGCATCCATCTCTGGTACCTGCCCTTCACGTTCTTCGTGTTGCTGGCGATGGACATCTGGCACCGGTGGGTCCCGGGGCCGGCCCCGGCATGGGCCGGGTTGCTGGGGGTCTTCACCGCCACGGCATTGCTGCTGCTTGCGGCGCAGGGCGTGCTGATGCCTGTGTCGCTGGAATACCCCTTTGCGCAGTATGTTCAGGTTCTGCCGGCTGTGCTGTTAGGCTTGTTTCTGCGTTGCTGGAACACACAGCCGCCCTGGGCTCGGGGCCTGTCCCTGGTATGGGTGTTGCTGGGGCTGTGGGGCCTGGCCAGCCATCCCGTTCGGGGCACGAGCTGGCCTTACCTGATCGGATTTCCGCTGGGCCTGCTGCTGTTGCGGCCCGGCGTTCAGTACAAGGTGCCCTGGTCGGCCACCCCGCTGTCCAGGGCCACGCTGGGCATTTATCTGGTGCATCCGCTGGCGCTGATGTTGGTCGCCAAGCTTGGTTTCCTGGTGCGCGAGCCTGTTGTGATCTGGCTTGTCTTCCTGATGGCCTGGGCCGCCGTCTCTGGCGCGCACCGTCTGTTTCCGAATCTTGCCAGGCGGGTCATGTGATGTCTGAACTTCCTTCCTTGAATTCTCGAACCTGGTCTCCTCGCAGCAGTGGCGCTGGCGTGCGGCCGCTGCGCGTGCTGCATGTGGTTCGCCAGTACGCACCTGCGGTGGGTGGGCTCGAGAACTTTGTGGCCTGTCTGGCCGCCGAGCAGCGCAACGCCGGGCTGGATGCCCAGGTGCTGACCTTGGACTCGGTGTTCCATGCGCCGCCGGCGCCGCCGCTGCCTGCCCAGGAGCGTCTCGATGGCATCCCGGTGCGTCGCCTGGCCTGGCGCGGCTCGCACCGCTATCCCCTGGCCCCAGGTGTGCTCAAGCACCTTCGCGAGTTCGACCTGGTGCATGTGCATGGCGTGGACTTCTTTGCCGACTTTCTGGCCATCACCCAGTTCTTCCACCGACGTCCCCTGTTGCTCTCGACGCATGGGGGCTTCTTCCACACGGCCTACGCATCCCGCCTGAAGCGGCTCTTCTTTCACACCGTGACGCGGTGGTCCCTGCATCGGTATGCGCACGTGTTCGCCTGCAGCGAAGGCGACTTCGACACTTTTCAGGTCATCCGTCCGAATGGCATGACCCTGATCGAGAACGGCGTGGACACCGAGAAATTCCGGGGGGCGGCCGCGGCAGGCTTCCAGCCGGTGCTGGCCTTCGTGGGGCGCTTCTCCAACAACAAGCGGGTGGATCGGCTGGTGAGGCTGGTTGCGGATCTGCGCGCGCGAGGGTGCGCCGCGCGGTTGTTGGTGATCGGACGGGACTGGGACGGCAATCTGACCCGTCTAGAGGATCTGGTGAGGTCGCTGGGGGTGCAGGAGGCGGTCGAGATCCACACCGGGCTGAGTGACCCCCAGATCCGGACCCAGCTGGGCCGGGCGTCCTTTGTGGCCAGCGCCTCCGAGTACGAAGGTTTTGGCATGACCCTGGTGGAAGGGCTCTCGGCCGGGCTGATTCCGCTGGCGTCCGACATTCGCAGCTTCAAGGGCATTGTCGAGCGCGCCGGGGTGGGGCAGACGCTGGACTTCACGCAGCCGGAGGTTGCGGCCAGCGTGGCCCACCAGTTCATCGACCGGGTTGCGGCGGACCATCCTCGGTTTCGCCATGCTGCGCTGCAGGCGGCGAGCCACTGGAGCTGGCCCGCCACCGCCGAGCGGTTCATGGTGCAGTACGACCAGGTACCGGGTCACCAGGTGCGACGCCTGCAGGGGGTGGACATCGCGGTGATGACCGGCGAGCTCCTCATGCGTGAACTGGACGAGTGCGCCACGCGGCGTCGATCCGTGTATCTCGCTTTTGCCAATGCTCACACCCTGAACCAGGCGCGCCGGCAGCTGTCCTACCAAAATACCCTGAGGCATTTCCTCGTCGTCAACGATGGCGTGGGCATGGACATCGCGAGCCGCTGGCGTTATGGACACACCTTCCCCGAAAACCTCAATGGCACGGATTTCGTGCCCCGCTGGCTGCGCGAAAGCCGCTCCCGGCTTCGGGTCTTCCTGCTGGGCGCAAGGCCCGAGGTGGTGGACGCGGCCCACGCGCGGTGTCGCGAGCTCTTCCCGCGCCACGACTGGGTGGGCCATGCCCATGGCTACTTCGGTCCCGAGGACGAGGCTGCGCTTTGCGAGCGCATCCGGCAGGCGGCACCCGATGTGCTGCTGGTGGCCATGGGCAATCCGCTGCAGGAACACTGGATCGCACGGTGCGCGCCTGCGGCGGGCGTGCCGGTGGCGATCGGCGTGGGGGCGCTGTTCGACTTCTGGAGCGGCACGGCCAAGCGGGCGCCGGATTGGGTCCGCGCCATGAAGCTGGAATGGCTGTACCGGCTTTGGCGGGAGCCGCGCCGCATGTGGCGGCGCTACCTGCTGGGCAACATGCTGTTCCTGCGCGCCGCCTGGGGGGACCGGCAGTGAACCTGCGACGTGCCACAGCCCAGCCGCCTTGTGTGCTGCACCTGTCGGCCGACTATCCCGATGCCAACCGGGCCGAGACCACCCTGGCCGTTCGCAATTTCATCCAGGCCTGCCGAGGGCTGGACCATTTCGTGGTGTCGCTCAACCGTGTCGCACTGCCGTGGCAGGTGAACTGCATTGACGGAGATGGACAAGGCGACCCCCAGGTGGTGTCCATGCGCTACTGGGGCCTGCCGGGCGGCGTCCTGCTGGGTCTGTCGATGACCATCGTGGCCTGGCGCGTCTGCCGGCAGCTGCGTCGCCGGGGCCTGCAGGTCCAGATGGTGCATGCCCACAAGCTCTGTTTCGAAGGGTTGGCGGCCTGGTGGCTGAACCGCTGGCTGCGGCTGCCCTATGTGGTGTCGGTGCGCGGCGAAGCGGAGTCCAAGGTCTTCCGCTTCAAACCGCATTACCGTCCCTGGCTGCGCCGAGTGGTGCGGCAGGCTCGGCAGGTCTATTACGTGTCGGCCTGGTTCAAGCCCATCCTTCAGCGGCACTGCCAGCCTGCTCCGGAGGCGGAGCGCCTGTTGCCCAACTTCGTTGTGGAACGCGACAGACCCTCCTCCGGGCCCTGGCACCGTAACCATCTGGTCACGGTGATGGACCTCAACGTCTTCCGGAAGAAGGGGCTCGATCGCCTGCTGCCGGCGTTCAAGACCTTGCTGGCTTCGGCGAAGGACGCGCGGCTGGATGTGATCGGCCGCGGCAGCCCGGAGGTCATGGCCGAGGTCTCCGGCCTGATCGACCAGCTACAACTGGGCGCGCAGGTGACGCTGTGCGGCCCGATGCCCAACGACGAACTGCTGGCCCGGCTGCCGGGCTATGCCATGTTCGTGCTGCCCAGTCACAACGAGACCTTCGGCATGTCCTATGTCGAGGCCTTGCTGGCGGGAGTGCCCATCCTCTATTCAAAGGGCACCGGAATCGATGGCTTCGTCGACGATGTCTCGGCCGCCTGCGCGGTCGATCCATGCTCTGAAGACGCCATCGCACAGGGGATGTTGCGGATGCTGTCCGCCCAAGAGGAGAACCGGACGGCGCTGGCGCGGCAGGTCCCCGAACTGAAGAGCCGCTTCAGCAGCCGTGCCCATGTCGAACAGTATCTCCAGGTGGTGCGGCATGCGTGCGACGTGCAGCCCCTCACACTCGAGATTGCACAGGAAGGACGCATCCCGTGACGCGCCGAACCCTCATCGTGATGACCGCGACGATCACGCCGGCGCAAGGGATCGGCAACTCGGTGCGCGTGGACCCGGCATTGCGCCTCTCAGAGTACCTGGAGGCCTTTCGCCACTATGCGTCTCTGCCCGATGAATGGGTGCAGGGGATCCTCTTCCTCGAGAATTCTGGCCACGATCTGACGGCCTTTCGTGAACTGCAGCGCGCGCTCGGAACCCGGAAACAGATCGAGTTCCTCTCGACCACCACGGACTATCCTGCCGAGAAGGGCAAAGGCTACGGCGAGTTTCTGATGCTGGATCAGGGCATGAGCCGCCTGCGTGCGCTGGGCTGGCCGGGTGACACGCAGGTCTGGAAGGTCACCGGCCGCCTGATCGTGAAGAACATGGCCAGGATGGTGCGGCAGGCCCCGCCGGCATTCCAGCTCTATGCCGACTTCCGGCACTTGCCGGTGGTGGGCGCGCGCCTGGGGGGCAATGAATGGCTGGAGCTGCGACTGGTGGCGTTCAGTCTGGATGGGTATGACCGCTACTTCCGAGGGCATTACGGCGATGGCTATGTCATCGAGCGGGCCTTCTTCGATCGCTTGTTTCCGCTCGTCGAGACCCGACCCAAGGGGGTCTACCCGCGGTTCAGGACGCAACCGGAACTCGAAGGATTCAGCGGTTATTCCAACAAGAGTTATTCCAGTCTTGAGTACCGCATGAAAGGGGCGCTCCGGAGTTTCACCCGGACGGCGCTTCCATTCTTGTGGATTTGATGAGCCCAACGACCTCTGAGAGGTGCCCTATGCGACGCATCAGCGCATTGCTTCTGCTTCTTTGTGGACTGCAATTCTTGGTTGTTCGGGGGGCTGAGGGCGCTTGCTCAAGCCCCGTCCGTGGCATCAACCTGGTGCCGTTGCCCACGGGGTGGGTGAATGGACAGGTGGTCAATCAGTTCCCTGGCGAAGAGCACGTCACCTATTACAAGAGCGTGGGCTTCAATGCGATTCGGCTGCCCATCAATTGGGAGGCGGCTCAGCCGGTACTGATGGGCGAGCTCAGTTCCGCATACCTCAACGACCTCAAGCAGTTTCTGGCCAAGGCCGACGCGCAAGGGGTGCCGGTGATGGTCGAGGTTCACAACTATGACCGATACCAGGGGAAGCTGATCGGCAGTCCTGAAGTGCCCGTGGCAGCGTTTCAGGATCTCTGGCATCGGCTGGCGGACGCCCTCAAGGACCAGAAGATCGTCTATGGCTACGGCCTGATGAACGAGCCCCATGACACCAACGGCACCTGGCAGACCTCTGCGCAGTACGGTGTCAACGGTGTCCGCAGCGTCGACTCCAGCAGAAAGATTTATGTGGGTGGGGATGGCTGGAGCAACTCGCAACTGTGGCCCAGCAACCATCCCGCGCCGTTCGTGACAGATCCTGCCGGCAAGATCATCTATGAGGCACACATGTACCTTGATGATGATTTCAGCGGGATCTACAAAAATCCATTCAATCCGGCTGTGGATATTGTCAAGAGGGCGAACGACCGTCTGGCCCCCTTTGTGAACTGGCTCAAGACATATGGCCAGAAAGGTGCCATTGGGGAAACAGGTGTTCCCGGCAACGATGAACGCTGGATCCCGGGTTTGATGACCACGGTGCAGGTGGCCGATGCCGCCTGTGTGGAAACCTACATGTGGGCAGGGGGGCGCTGGAGTGCAGGCTACATCTTGAGCCTGGAGCCCACGTCAGCGGGTGACAAGCCGCAGATCAATGCGTTGCGGCCCTATTTCCAATCCACCGCCATCAGGCGCTGAGCTGGATCGCGGTGAACGACCATTGGGCATGGAGGGCGATCATCGCGCGAATGGGGGTGGCGGTCGGCGTTGACAGACCATTCTTGGGGGACCGTTCACGATGACGATGAATCTTCATGTGGAGAACGCGGCGCCCGTCGAACGGCTTGTGGGCATCCAGTACCTGCGGGCGGTTGCTGCGGTGCTGGTGGTCTGCTATCACTCGTCCCAGATGGTGGGGATGCCGAAATATCTCGGCGAAATCCCCTGGAGTGGATTCTGGAAGATGGGCTTCATCGGCGTGGACCTGTTCTTCGTGGTGAGTGGGTTTGTCATTGTTCTGGTGTCGGTTGATGCGAAATGGCATTACAGAGTGGGCTGGAAGGATTTTTTCATCAAGCGCTTTGTCAGGATCATTCCGATGATGTGGCTGGCCACCCTCATGTATGCCGTGGCCAAGGGCCTTGGGCGCGGTGATGTTGCCATTCCCCAGGTGCTGAGTTCCTTGATTTTGATACCCGGGAATGAGTTGGCGCCCAACGTGCTATGGACGCTTCGACACGAACTGTTCTTCTATCTGGTCGTGGGGGCAATGATTGGATTTGGCATTTTCCCTGCCTATTTGTCGGCCGTAGCCATGTTTCTTCTGGCTGTCATGGGTTCGCTAGGGGGTGTTGGTGCAGATTCCCCCTGGTATTTCATTTTTGCGGAGATGAACGCCCTGTTCGCTGTGGGGGTGGGTGGTTTCGCACTGTGGCGGCATCGGTCATTCAAGGGGGATTCGCATTGGGGGTGGGCCGCGGCGTTGGTTGTGGCGCTGCTTTCACTAATTTATATGGCGATTTGGCACTTGGGCTACGAGAGATCGAACGTTTCTCACTTATTCTTCATGGCCTCGTCGCTTCTCGGGTTGACCTGGCTTTCTCTGGGTTTGAGTGGTGTCGCCTCCTTGGGGCCTTTCCGGTGGCTGGAGCGGGTGGGTGATGCCTCCTATGCCATCTATCTCTGTCATCAACTCGTGATCTCTGCCTTGCTGGGGGTTCTTGCTGCGCGCTTCAAATGGGTTGGGGCGGAATGGGGTTTCGCCCTCTGTGTTTTCCTGGCCGTGGGTTTTGGAATCTGGGTCCACACCTGGCTGGAACGTCCCCTGATTCAGCGTCTGCGCGCCTGGATGACGCCCGTCCCCATGAATCAACGCACCGTCAAGTGATGCCCAAGATGCAAGAGAGGCCGCGGCTGCTGCTGGTAGCGCCCTATGTGGACGAGCCTGCGATGCTCCAGGCGCTGTCGCAAGGTCTGGATGTTGAGGTGCAGACTGAATTGTTTCGAACCAGCCGGAGCGTTGCAGCTAGCACGTTCCGTCGCCACTGGAATATCTTTCGCTCGGCGTGGGCGGCATTCAGGCAGCGCGATCGGGTGGGCTATATCGTGTTCGGCGAGCAGTTCATTGGGCTCTATTACGCGCTGCTTACCCGTCTTCTGGGGCGCGGCAAAAGAGGGGGGCCACGCACCATCGTCTTGCAATTGATCTACAACCGGCGGCCCGGGTGGAAGGGCGAGGTTTATCGCACCTTGTACGCGTGGCTGATTCGTTCTCCAGCTCTCACGCGACTCGCCTGTGCGGCTTCGATAGAGCGTCGTTACTATGCCGAAGAGTTTGGCGCCGTTGTTGCTGACAAGCTGGTATTTATTCCATTTGGAAGAAATTCCCCGTTGGGTACGGAGGCGCGTCGAGAGCCGGTGGCAGCGCCTGATGAGTCGCCATTTTTCTTTGCGGGCGGGACCAGTAACCGAGATTACAAAACCCTCATTGAAGCCTTTCGAGGTTTGTCGGCCGAGCTTCAAATTGCCTGCTATCCGTCAGATGTCGCAGATCTGAATATTCCGCCGAATGTGGTGGTCCTTCATGGCGTATTTGACGATGAATTCAAGCGGAAAGTGAGAGATTGCACGGCGATGATCATTCCAATCAAGAACACGGATGTCTCGGCAGGGCAACTTGTGTTATTGGATGCGATGCGGCTTGGCAAGGCCTGCATTGTCACCGCTGGGGGCTGCATGGAAGATTATGTGGATGAGAAATCAGCGATATGTGTGTCGGCTGGAGATTCTGATGCCATCAGGCGGGCTGTTCGTGATTTGGTCTGCAATCCGCGGCTGGTGATTGAGTTGGGCGAGGCGGCTCGCCTTCGCTACGAGAAGAGAAATACCAGGGCGGCTTTTGGGCGTGCGGTTGCGGCAAGTCTAAAGGGGTGAGGCCGATTGCGCCTTTCGTCATTCGTTTGATGGCCACTGATCGGGAGGGAGGGTGAAATTCATATCTACTGTTGCCGCTGGCCCTAGCTTGAAGCCATCGGCGTCGCGCGAGAGATTCCACGGACTGGATGGCTTGAGGGCGATTGCGGCGTTGCTGGTATTTTTTCACCACATTGCGATATCCAATGTGGCACTCTATTTTCGCCAGCATGATTCTCCAGCGCTGGCCAGCGCGCTATTTGGGTTCGGTGCATCTGGGGTGGAAATATTTTTCTGCTTGAGTGGTGTGCTTTTATTGCGCCCCTACCTTCGGTATGGAAGAAAGCTGGAGGTACTGGACTACCTCAGGCGACGCTTTCTTCGGCTCTATCCTCCGTTCTTCGTGGCCTGGCTGATATCTGGTGTCGCTGTGGGCTTGGTGTGGATCTATCCCACTTGGTGGACACGGTTCTCTGGTCTTCCTGGGTTTTATTGGCGTGATTGGCTACTGGAGTTGCCGGTAGGCATATTTACCGATGTGGCTTACAACTTGGCTTGGTGGAGCCTTGGGCTTGAGGTCTTGTTTTATTTGGGCGTGCCACTGTTGGTGTCGTGTCTGGTTTTCTTCAAAAGAACTGGGGTGGCAATAGGCGCTCTTGTGCTCATTTGCCTTTTTGTCTCGATTTTCACCCACGCTTTTATTCCATATCTTGGCAAGGCCGGGTTGTTTGCAGTCGGGTGGAATTTTGCTTCCTACGCGTTTTACTTTTCCATGGGGGTATTTTTGGCGCGTTATGACGTCACTGCTCCCGTGCGAAGCTACTTCTGGGTGATCGGGCTTGTGATCGTCTTGGCATCTTTGTTGTTCCCGGGCATTAACCATCATGTGGGTTATGGCCTGATTGGAGCGGCTCTGGTCGCAATGGCGGCGGATGGGACGAGTCGGCTGGGAAGATGGCTGTCGAGGCCTTGGTTTTTGTGGCTTGGCGAGCGATCCTATTCAATGTTTTTGACTCACTATGCGGCCATCAATCTGGGGTGCTATTTGGCCTCCCTTGTTCTGGATGGAAAGGGCATGGCGTACGTCATTTTGAGTCGCGGTTTGATATTTTGCCTTGCGCTGTTGTTTATGGTGTTGGTCTTCAATGGCGTGGAAAGAAGATTTGCGCGTAATTTGACGACTGCTGATTGGAAGTATCCGTGGCGAGGCGGGTTGGTGGCATCTCTGACAAACGGCCGGATGTCGGCACAAAAGGGGTAAATTAAGATGATTCTCGTGACCGGCGGTGCCGGCTTCATCGGCAGCAACTTCGTGCTGGACTGGCTGGCGGACCCCGCGGCCGAGCCGGTGGTGAACCTGGACGCGCTGACCTACGCCGGCAACCGCGCCAACCTGGCCTCGCTCGACGGCGACGCACGCCACCACTTCGTGCACGGCGACATCGGCGACCGCGCCCGGGTGGACCAGCTGCTGGCCACCCACCGCCCGCGGGCCATCGTCCACTTCGCCGCGGAAAGCCATGTGGACCGCTCCATCCACGGCCCCGGCGCCTTCATGAAGACCAATGTCGAAGGCACCTTCACGCTGCTGGAAGCGGCGCGGGCCCACTGGGGCACGCTCGAGGGCGAAGAGAAAGCGGGCTTCCGCTTCCACCATGTCAGCACCGACGAGGTCTATGGCAGCCTCAAGCCCAGCGACCCGCCCTTTGCCGAGACGAACCCCTACGAGCCCAACAGCCCGTACTCGGCCAGCAAGGCCGCCAGCGACCACCTGGTGCGCGCCTGGCACCACACCTACGGCCTGCCGGTGCTCACCACCAACTGCAGCAACAACTACGGGC
>NZ_JAMXMC010000014.1 GCF_024055665.1 Ideonella oryzae
GAAGCTGCGCAAGGCGATCGTGGCGCACAACCAGCTTCGGGGGATCAACCCGTCGGGGACGTACCACTCGCTGAAGCTGCACAGTGGCGGTCTGACGACCTACACCGATGCGTACAAGGACGACGCCTGGTATTCGGAGCAGGTGGTGGTGGCCAACAACCTCTTCGGCGACCCGTCTGACACGAACCAGTGGACGGTGGCGATCTGCCCGCAGAACGACACCTCGGCCGAAGGCGTCACCAACGTCCTGATCCAGAACAACACCTTCATCCGCAACAGCCACACAAGCCTCGACCTGGCGCTGGGCGGACGAGATTTCGTGATCGCCGGCAACCGAGTCCTGGGCGGGCATGGCCGGGCGCCGCTGTGGGTGGCTCCGGCGCACACAGGCGCCTTGCCTTTGGCTTGGCGTCCCCCGTTGCCCATGCAGTCCGAGGCTGTCCCCTGAATCGAGGACGGGCGGCCGATGGTCTGCGGCGGTGGATCCTCGGGAGCAGGGATGGATTGGGGGACGGCGGCACTTTTACCCATCGGAGGGTCTGGACATCCCCGAACGGCCGGCGGAGTATGTGAACTGCCGATGGTCCCTCGGGCAGGTTGGGGGTCATCCGAATGGAAGCGCAGTGACGCCAGTGGGGTCCGCGCGGTGCGAGTCCGAACAGCCTGCAGAGAAGAGGCATTGCTGGGCCTGACTGGTGGTGTGACATGCAGGACGAACAAAGCACACGAAACATTTTCATCAATGACCCGCCCCCGGTGTCGAGCCTGATCTGGACGGTGCTCGAGCCGGGTATCGCCGTGCTGCTGCTGTACGTGCTCCACCTGGCCTATGGGTGGCCATTTGGCGGAGTGGCCCGGGCGGTCGTGGTGTTTCTCCTGCTGACCTATCCCTGGCTGACCCGCCTGCGGCATGGCCCAACCCACACCGCCACTGAAATCGTTCTTCATTGGCTGACGGTCTGTCTGCTGCTCCTGCTGTTGCTGGGGTATGTCACCGATGGCTGGGAGGCCTTTCCGCCCGACCTGCTGATCACATGGGGCATCGCCGTGCCCCTGACGCAATGGACGCTGGCCAAGGGGGTCGGTGCCTGGATGAGGCATCGCGCCCAGACCTCGCCGACCCGCCGACCCGCCGTGATCGTCGGGGCCAACAGGATGAGCCTGCGTGTCGCCGAGGTGCTGGCCAAACGGGCCTGGGAAGGGCGGCAGCTGCTTGGCGTGTTTGACGACCGTTCGGGAGATCGTGTGCCCGAGTCCGCCCATGGGTACCTGCTGGGCAAGATGGATGAGCTTCCGCAGTTCATCGATGCGCATGGCGTGAAGGATGTCTTCATCACCTTGCCGCTCACGTCGCAGCCCCGCATTGCGGGGCTCATGGAAGCGCTTCAAAACACCACGGCATCCTTGCATTTCGTCCCCGACATCTTTGGGCTGAGCATCATCCAGGGTCGTCTGACTGACATGGGGGGCGTGCCGGTGGTGGGCTTGCTGAGCTCACCCTTCACCGGAGTCAATGGTTTGATCAAGCGGGCCAGCGATCTGGTGTTGGCGAGCCTGATCCTTCTTCTGATCAGCCCGGTCATGCTGCTGGTGGCCGTGGGCGTCAGGCTGAGCTCGCCCGGTCCGGTGATCTTCAGGCAGCGACGCACCGGTTTGGACGGTGAAATCATCGAGGTCTACAAGTTCCGTTCGATGACGGTCCAGGAAAACGACGACGCAGTGGTCCAGGCCAAACGAGGCGATGCGCGGGTGACGCCCTTCGGCGCGTTCATCCGACGGACGTCCCTGGATGAACTGCCCCAGTTCTTCAACGTGCTCCAGGGGCGCATGAGCATCGTCGGCCCTCGCCCCCACGCGGTGGCACACAACCAGATGTACCGCAGCATGGTCAAGGCCTACATGGCGCGGCACAAGGTCAAGCCGGGCATCACGGGCTGGGCGCAGGTGAACGGCTTGCGCGGAGAGACCGACACCCTGGACAAGATGGCCAGGCGAGTCGAGTACGACCTGGAATATCTGAGGAACTGGTCTCTCGGACTGGATCTCTTGATCATCTTCAAGACCGCCAAGCTCATGTTCTTCGATCGAAGCGCTTACTGAGATCCGGTTGGGTGCGTGGCCCCTGCCATGGGCACGGATGTCGTCCGGATGCAGGACGGTGCCATCCTGAACGCGTACGATGAAACAGGTGCTGGCCGCCCCAGGAATAACACTGTCCCGAGAGATGGTGTTCAAATGAAACGGCGGCCCAGCGCCGGGCTGCAGATATCAATTTCATGCGCCGTGCTTGGGTGTGATGGCGCCTGTGGGGGTCTTTGTCTAAAGCGGCAATGCGGACAGGGAAGTGACTCGAAGAGGAGCCTATGCAGTTGTCGTCGCCTTTGTTGGAGTTTCCTTCCACGTCTTTTGATCCCTGGCGGGTTTCTGAGCTCCGGCACCACCTGGGGGATCATCCCCTCTTCGCCAAGCCAGCCTTGATGGAGTTGGCGGCTCGGTTGGAGCAGCGACGCAGCGTCCGTGCGCACACGGCGCAAGCGACGGCCGGGACAGCGTTCAACCATGCCCCCGCCATCTTTCCGAATCGCCGAACCGCCGTGGCAACGCTCGACGACATCGACAACGCGGGCGTCTGGATGTCACTCCTCAATGTCCAGGCCGACGAGATCTATCGGGAGCTGGTGGACGGCGTGCTGGACAGCGTGAAGCCCATGCTGGACAAGCTGGACCCGGGCATGTGCTACCGGGGCGGGTGGATCTTTCTGACCTCCCCGCGGGCAGTGACGCCGTTCCACATGGACAAGGAGCACAACTTCATCCTCCAGATCAAGGGTCGCAAGACCTTGTACGTCTGGGAGCCGGATGACCTGGAGGCGGTGAGCGAGGAGGCCCGTGACCTGTTCCATGCCAGCCACAGCCGTGATCTGGTGGCTTGGCGTGATGCCCTGCGGGCGCGGGCGCATGTTTTTCAGCTGGAGCCGGGCATGGGCGCCTACATGCCGGCCACCAGTCCTCACATGGTCGAGAACGGGGATGGTGCCTCCATCACCGCCAGCTTTACCTATTACACGCATTCCACCATCCGCAACGCACGGATGCACGCGCTGCACCAGCGGCTGCGTCAGATGGGCATGCAGCCCGCGCGGGTGGGGATGCATCCATGGTGGGACGCCTTCAGCGGGGCGCTCTACAGTGGCCTGCTGGGTTTGCAGCAGGCCTTCGGGCAAGGGCGCGGATCTGCCGGCGTGGGAGAGGAGTATTCCCGCTACGCACTGGATCCCGCGGCAAGGGAGGGCTCTCATGCCTCAATCTGACAACGGTGTGTCTCTCAAGCATTTGTCCCCTGATTCCGGGGCCGCATGGCGAATCCATGCCCTGGTGGAAGCCCAGGCGGCGCTGCGGCCGGACGCGCGGGCCATCACGATGGATGGCGAGTCCCTGACTTATGCCGACTTGAACCGACGGGCGAACCAGCTGGCCTGGCACCTGCGGCGCCTGGGCATCGGAGACGGTTCCCTGGTCGCGATCGCGCTGGAGCGCTCCATCGACATGGTGGTGGGGTTGCTGGGGATCCTGAAGTCCGGGGCGGCCTACCTTCCGCTGGATCTGGCCTACCCGAAGGAGCGCGTCAGCTTCGTGCTGGAGGATGCCGCGCCAGCGGCCATGCTGACGTCTGCGTCCAGCATCGATCGGCTGCCTGCGCTCGGGCGGCTGCCTGTGTTGCGGCTGGACGATCCGGCCCCGGCCTGGCAGCAGGAGGCGGCTGAGAACCCGCCGGCGACGGGGGGTGCCGATCCTCTGGCCTATGTGATCTACACCTCCGGCTCGACCGGTCGCCCCAAGGGGTGCCTGGTCACCCATGGCAATGTGCTGCAGTTGCTCATCGGCACGGAACCCTGGTTTGGCTTCGGGCCCCAGGATGTCTGGAGCTTCTTCCACTCCCACGCCTTTGACTTTTCGGTCTGGGAGATCTGGGGAGCCTTGGCCTATGGTGGACGGGTGGTGGTGGTGCCCTACCTCACCAGCCGCGCACCGAGGGAGTTTCTGAGTCTCCTGTCCCGAGAGGGCGTGACGGTGCTGAACCAGACGCCCTCGGCCTTCCAGGGGCTGGTCCTGGCGCTGGAGGACTGGGACGGTCCCTTGGCCTTGCGCTATGTGATCTTCGGTGGCGAATCCCTGGAACTGCAATCGCTGCGGCCCTGGTTCGACCGCTTCGGCGATCGACAGCCCCAATTGATCAACATGTACGGCATCACCGAGACCACGGTGTTTGTCACCTACCGTCCGGTGTCACTGTCCGACCTGGAGGCTCGGCGGGGCAGCGTGATCGGAGATCCCATCCCTGGCTGGGACCTCTGGCTGTTGGACGAGCAGCAGCGGCCGGTGGCCGAGGGCGAGGTCGGTGAGATCTATGTTGGCGGGGTGGGTGTGTGTCTGGGCTACCTGAACCGCCCGGATCTCAATGCCGCCCGCTTCCTGGAATGGACCCCCCCCGGCGAGGTGCAGCCTGTCCGCCTCTACCGTTCCGGGGATCTCGCCCGGTATCTGCCGGACGGCGACCTGGAGTACCTCGGGCGCATGGACCAGCAGGTCAAGATCCGCGGTTTCCGCATCGAAACCGGCGAGATCGAGGCCCAGATCCTCAAGTGGCCGGGGGTTCGTGCCTGCGCCGTGGTGGCGCGCAGCGAAGGTCCCGAGAGCGAGGCGCAGCTGGTGGCCTATCTGGTCCCACCCGCCCCTGAACTCCATCACGGGCTCAGGGAATTCCTGCTTCAGCACCTGCCCGACTACATGTGCCCGGTGGCGTTCGTGGGGATGGATGCCCTGCCACTGACCGAGAACGGCAAGCTCGACAAGCGGGCGCTGCCGGCACCCATGCGCCAGCGCCCCGACACGGCGGGCCCCTATCAGGCACCGCGTGGCGCCCTGGAAGAGGCGATCTGCCAGGTCTTCGCACGGCTGCTGGGCATGGCGGAGATCGGGCGCGAGGACAACTTCTTCGAGTTTGGCGGCAACTCCCTGCTGGCCATTCGGGCGGTCAGAACACTGCGGGAAGAGCAGGGCGTCACGCTGCCCGTGCCCGTCCTGTTCGAGCAGCCCACGGCGGCAGGGTTGGCACAGGCACTGGCCGCGGGCGGCACGGCGGCCATGGCCGCCACCGCAGGCACGCCTGCAGCGACAGGGGGCGACATCGCCATCATTGCCATGTCCGGCCGTTTCCCGGGCGCGGCTTCCGTGGAGGCGTTCTGGGAAAACCTGCGGCAAGGGGTGGAGTCTGTCGAGCGCTTTGACGAATCCACCGTGGACCCGATGGTGCCCGCCCGCCTGCGCGGCGACCCCGACTACGTCTGGGCCCGCGGGGTGCTCAAGCAGGTCGAGGAGTTTGATCCCGCCTTCTTCGGGATCGGCGAGCGGGAAGCCGAGGTGATGGACCCGCAGCAGCGCTTGCTGCTGGAACTGGCCTGGGAGTGTCTGGAGCGCGCAGGGCATGCCCCCAACCGCTGCGACACGCCAGTGGGCGTGTTTGCCGGGGTGTACACCGGTCTGTTCGGCAACAGCTACGCCCAGCGCATCCTGAACCGATGCCCCGAGGTGGTGGAGCAGTTCGGTGAATTTCAGGTCATGCTGGCCAACGACAAGGACTATGTCGCCACCCGGATCGCGCATCGCCTGAACCTGAGGGGGCCGGCCGTGTCGGTCCAGACCGCCTGCTCGACCTCCCTGGTGGCGATTGCCGAGGCGGTCGGGGCCTTGCGGCTGGGCCGCTGCCGCATGGCGCTGGCGGGTGGGGCGGCCGTGACCGTGCCCTGGCGAGCCGGCTACCTCTACCAGGAAGGCGCCATGCTGTCCAAGGACGGCCACACGCGCAGCTTCGACGCCGATGCCGGCGGCACGATCTTCAGCGACGGGGCGGCGATGGTGCTGCTCAAGCGGCTGGAGGACGCGTTGGCCGATGGGGATCCGGTGTGCGCGGTGATCCGCGGTGCGGCCATCAACAACGATGGCGGGGGCAAGGCCAGCTTCACGGCGCCCAGCCCCGAAGGTCAGGCGGCCGTGATCCGCGCCGCGATGGAGGACGCTCGCGTCCAGCCCCGCGACATTTCCTATGTGGAGGCCCACGGCACGGCCACGCCCCTGGGCGACCCCGTGGAGGTGGAAGGCCTGGCGCGGGCATTTCAGGCCGCCGGCTTGCCCGCAGGGGCCTGCCGGCTGGGCTCTGCCAAGAGCAATGTGGGGCACACGGTGACGGCGGCAGGGGCGACGGGGGTCATCAAGACGGCCCTGTCCCTCATGCACGAGGAACTGCCCGCCACACTGCATTACCGTTCGCCGAACCCGGCCATCGATTTCGCGCGCACGCCGTTCGTGGTGAACCAGGAACGCAGTGCCTGGCCACGCCGCGCTGGCCAGCCGCGTCGTGCGGGTGTCAGCGCTTTCGGCGTGGGGGGCACGAACGCCCATGTCGTGCTGGAGGAGGCACCGCAGCGTGCGCCCTCCAGCCCGGCCGTGGGGCCGCAGCTGCTGCTGCTGTCGGCGCGCAGCAAGGCCGCGCTGGAGACGATGGCCGCCAGCCTGGCCGAAGGTCTGAGCCAGGCCGGCGACACAGTCAATCTGGCGGATGTGGCGCACACGCTCCAGGTGGGCCGCGCCCGTTTCGGCCATCGCCTGTGTGTGGTGGCGAGTTCCGTGGCAGAAGCCGTCACCGGGCTTCGCACCGCGGACGCTCCGGGGCGCGCGACGCGCATGCTGGGCCGGCAGGTTCCGCCGCTGGTCTGGCTGTTCCCGGGGCAAGGGTCCCAGTACGAAGGCATGGGGCAGGCGCTCTATGACGCAGAGCCTGTGTTCCGCGCAGCGCTGGACCGTTGTTTCGAGGCGCTCCGCGGGACACTGGACTTCGACTTGAAGGACCGGATGTTCCATGGCGGGGCCGAGGTGTTGCGCCACACCGGCGTGACGCAGCCGGCCATGTTCTGCCTGGAATACGGGCTGTCGCAGCTGTGGCTGGCCCGGGGCCTGCGCCCGGCCGCCTTGATCGGCCACAGCGTCGGCGAGTTTGTGTGCGCGGTGCTGGCCGGGGTGATGGCCCTGGAGGATGCCGTTCGACTGGTGGCACGCCGTGGCGCGATGATGCAGGCGCTCCCTGGCGGCGCCATGCTGTCCGTGCGCTTGTCTGCGCAGGAGGTCGCGGCCCGCCTGCCAGAGGGCTTGGCTCTGGCGGCGGACAACGGGCCCAATGCCACGGTGGTGGCCGGACCGGCCGACGCCATCGAGGCCTGGCGGCAGCAGCTGGAGTCCGCCGGCATCGTGAGTCGTTCCCTGCAGACCTCCCACGCCTTCCATTCACCGATGATGGATGCGGTGGTCGCGCCCTTCGAGGCCGAGGTCCGGGCTGTCCGGATGGCGCCGCCCCAGCTGCCCATCTACTCCACCTTGACCGGCGCGGCGCTGGAGGCAACGCAGGCAACGGACCCGGCCTACTGGTCCCGGCATCTGCGTGACACCGTTCGCTTCTCGCCCGCGTTGCAGGCTGCGCAGGCGGGACTGGGGGACGTCGCCTTCCTTGAACTGGGCCCCCGCGGCACCCTGGCCACCCTGGCTCGGCAGCACCAGCGACCCGGTCAGGCGCCCCCGGTTGCCGTGGCCTGTCTGGCCGATCAGCCGCAGAGCGAAACAGCCACCGTGGCATTGGCCTGGGGACAGCTTTGGACGCTGGGCATCGAGCCCGCCATGTCGGTGGCGCATCCTGCGACGGATCGGCAAAGACTGGCGCTGCCCACCTATCCGTTCGAGCGGCGCAGGATCTGGTTGACCCCCTCGTCTCCGGAGGCAGGGCCCGCTTCCGCCTCCGTCCCTGCATCTGCCCCCGCATCCCTATCCCCCGTCTTGTCCGCCATTTCTTCTGCCGGGAGTTCGCCCATGGCCGCTGCTGCTTCCCTCTCCGATCGCCGTCCGCAACTGCTCCTTCGTCTGCGGGGCGTGTTCGAGGACGTCGCCGGCATCGATCTGACGGATGCCGACAGCGATCTCGGCTTCGTCGAGCTGGGCCTCGATTCCCTGACCCTCACTCAGGCGGCGCTGCAGATCAAGAAGACCTTCAAGGTCTCGCTGACCTTCCGTCAGCTGATGGAAAACTACCGCAGCCTGGACGCGTTGACCGCGTTCCTGGACCAGACCCTGCCTCCGGAGGCCGCGCCTGCGTCGGAGGGGGCACGCGGGGCGGTGCCCTCTTCCGATGTCATTGCACCTGCGGGGTTGGCGGGGGGGGCGGGGGTGGCGCCGATGCTGCCGATGACCGGCATGGCGACGCCCGCCTTCGCCGCATCGCAGCCGCTGGTGCAGCAGGTCATTCAGCAGCAGATGCAACTCATGGCGCAGCAGCTGGCGCTGCTCCAGGGCGGTGTCGTGCAGGGCCCTGGCGGTGGCCAGCCGGCTGCTGCAGCCGCCGCTCCTATGCCCGCGGTTGCTCCGGCATCGACCGCAGCCCCGCTCCAGGGCGGCAACGGTGCACCGGTGGCCGCCGATGGAAGCGACGAGGCCAACGCAGCCCGCCGTTACGACGTGAAGAAGGCCTTCGGCGCGATTGCCCGCATCCACACCCAGCACAGCGAGCTGACGGAGCGCCAGCAGGCCCGGCTGCAGGCCTTCATCCAGCGCTACACGGAACGCACGGCACGCAGCAAGCAGTACACCGAGACGCACCGGGCTCATCTGGCCGACCCGCGTGTGGTCAACGGCTTCCGCCCGATGACCAAGGAGATCACCTACCAGATCGTCATCGAGCGCAGCAAGGGGGCCCATCTCTGGGACTTGGACGGTCACGAGTATGTGGATGTGCTCAACGGCTTCGGCATGAACCTGTTCGGGTGGCAGCCCGACTTCGTCAACGACGCTGTTCGTCGCCAGCTGGACCTGGGCTATGAGATCGGGCCCCAGCACCCCCTGGCCGGCGAGGTGGCCCAGCTCGTCTGCGAGCTCACCGGTTTTGACCGGGCCGGCCTGTGCAACACCGGGTCCGAGGCCGTGATGGCGGCGGTGCGCATTGCGCGCACCGTGACGGGACGCAACACCGTGGTCCTGTTCACCGGGTCTTACCACGGCACCTTCGATGAGGTGCTGGTCCGGGCGGGCAAGGCTGCCAAGGGCTTGCCGGCGGCGCCCGGCATCATGTCCGGCATGTTCGGGGATGTGCGTGTGCTGGACTACGGCACGCCCGAGGCGCTGGAGTTCATCCGGGCGAACGCCGAGGATCTGGCGGCGGTGCTGGTGGAGCCGGTGCAGAGCCGTCGGCCGGATTTCGCACCCCTGGACTTCCTGCGCGAGGTGCGCGCGATCACCGAGGCCAGCGGCACCTGTCTCATTTTCGACGAGGTCATCACCGGCTTCCGGGCCCACCTGGGTGGCACCCAGGCCCTGTTCGGCATCCGCGCCGACCTTGCCAGCTACGGCAAGGTGATCGGTGGCGGCTTCCCGATCGGCGTGATCGCCGGCAAGCGCGACTACATGGACGCGCTCGATGGCGGAGCCTGGCAGTACGGTGACGACTCGATGCCGACTGTCGGGGTGACCTACTTCGCAGGCACCTTCGTGCGCCACCCGCTGGCCCTGGCCGCGGCCAAGGCTGCGCTGCAGCATCTGAAGGACTGCGGGCCGGCCTTGCAGGAACAGCTCAACCGAGAGACCCAAGCCTTGGCCGATGACCTCAACGCCTATTGCAAGCAGGTGGGGGCCCCGGTGGCGGTGCGGCACTTCGCCTCGCTCTGGCGCGTCAGCTGGCTGGAGGACCATCCGCTGCAGGATCTTCTGTTCGCGATGATGCGCAGCCGGGGCATCCACATTCTGGACAACTTCCCGTGCTTCCTGACCACGGCGCACAGCCCGCAGGACATCGAGAAGATCAAGGCGGCTTTCAGGGCCTCCGTGGATGAACTGCAGGAGGCTGGATTCCTGCCGCGTCTGAATGGGCCTGCACCGATCCTGGATGCCGGGCGGCCGCCGGTCGCCAATGCCAGACTCGGACGGGACAAGGACGGGCGCCCTGCCTGGTTCGTGCCGGAGGCGGGCGTGCCGGGCAAATACATCAAGTTGGAACCCTGACTTTTCTATGAACTCCATGGCGGCAGTGCGAGAAGCGGAATTCGATCCGTTCGCGGAAGGCGACTTCGACCGTGTCTTTCCGACCAGCGAAGCCCAGCGGGAAGTGTGGCTGGCCGACCGCCTGAGTCCCCAGGCCTCACTGGCCTTCAACGAGTCGGTCACCCTGCGCTTGAGGGGGGCGCTCGATGTGGAGGCCCTTCAAGGGGCCCTCAAAGCCCTGGGGCTGCGCCACGAGGCCTTGCGCTGCTGCTTTGGCGCCGACGGCAACGATCAGTTCGTGTCGCGTGATGCCGGGCTGATCTTGCAGCGCGTGGATCTCACGCGGCAGCCGGAGGATGCGCGGGAGGCCGCTCTGCGCCTGGCGGCGGAGCAGGCGGTTGAAACGGTGTTCGATCTGGAGCGCGGACCTTTGCTGCGGGCCGCCCTGTATCAGTTGGCGCCCGACGACCATGCGCTGCTGTTGACGGCCCACCACATCGTCTGCGATGGATGGTCCTGGGGGGTGATCGCGATGGATCTTGGGGCGCTGTATGCCGAGCAGATCGGCGTGGCCCCCGGCCCGCTGGATTGCGCTGGCTACAGCGACTACGTGCGGTGGGAGTTGGAGCAGGGCGCCAGCGAGGCCATGCGCGAGCACGAGCGGTACTGGCTGCATCAGTACCGAGGCAGCCTGCCGGTGCTGGATCTGCCGACGGACCGGGCTCGTCCGGCCATGCGGGGCTTTGCTTCGCGCCGTCTGGACCATGAACTGGATGCCGCCCTGCTGGGCGATCTGCGCGCTCTGGCCGCGCGCTCGGGCGTGAGCCTGTTCGCCTGTCTGCTGGGCAGCTTTGGGCTGCTGCTGAGCCGTCTGGGAGGGCAGGACGATGTGGTGGTCGGCGTGCCGGCCGCGGGGCAGGCCAGCTCCGGCCTGACGGGGCTCGTCGGTCACTGCGTCAACCTGCTGCCCATCCGCCTGGCGGTGGATCCGGGGCAACCGCTGTCGGAGCTGCTCAAGCACAGCAGCGCGCAGCTGATGGATGGGTTCGAACATCAGGCGCTGACCTATGCGGCCTTGCTCCGGCATCTGCAGGTCGCCAGAGACCCCAGGCGTCTGCCACTGGTCAGCGTGATGTTCAACCTCGATCAGCCGCTTCGCGGACTCGAGCAGGCCTATCCGAACCTGCGGGTCGATCTGAGCAGCAATCCGCGCCATTTCGAGAACTTCGAGCTCTTCGTCAATGCCGTGCCGGTCGGGGATCGCTTGCGTCTGGAGTGCCAGTACAACACGGACCTGTTCGATGAGGTGTCCGTGCGCCGCTGGCTCGCCGCCTTCGAGACCCTGCTGCGCGCGGCTGTTGGCCATGCGCAGTTGCCGTTGGGCGAACTCGCCTGGTTGAACGAGCCAGCGCAGGCCGAACTGAAGGCACTTCAGCCTCCGCCCACGGCCGTGCCTGGCGCGCAACTCATGCACGCGGGGTTCGCTCAGCAGTGTCTGAAGACGCCCGACAGCGTGGCCGTGCTCGACGGCGCCGTCTCGCTCAGCTATCAAACGCTGGACCGCCGGGCCAATCAGCTGGCCAGGGCCATGCGTGCACGCGGCGTGCGGCGAGGGAGTCGGGTGGGCTTGTGCCTGACCCGGCAGGCCGAGATGGTGGTAGCCCTGCTGGCCGCCCTGCGCGCAGGTGCCGCCTATGTTCCGCTGGACCCGGGCTTCCCGGCAGAACGGTTGTCCTTCTACGCGGAGGATGCGGCCCTGGATCTGCTGGTGTTGGATGATGGGGCTGCCTCGAATGCGCCAACCACCTGGCGCCCGGATGCCTCCGAGCGCCTGCTGTGGCTGGACCGCCCCGCGACCTGGTCAGACCAGGTCGACGATCCGCTGGTGCCGGGTGAAGACGACCCCGGCCCGGAGGATGCTGCCTACCTGATCTACACCTCAGGCTCGACGGGCAAGCCCAAGGGGGTGGCGGTGCCGCACCGGGCCGTGGCGAACTTCCTGCACAGCATGGTCCGCGAGCCGGGCTTGGCTGCGGGCGACTGCCTGGCAGCGGTCACGACCCTGTCTTTTGACATCGCGGTGCTGGAGTGGCTGCTGCCGCTGCAGGTGGGGGCCCGCGCCCTCATCGTCCCGCGCGAGGTGGTGATGGATGCGTTCCTGCTGAACCGCTGGCTGGAACAGCACGCGGTCACGGCCATGCAGGGCACACCCAGCCTTTGGCGCATGCTGCTGGACACCCCCTGGCGTGGCGGGCGTGGTTTCAAGGCCCTGGTCGGTGGAGAAGCGTTTCCGCTGGATGTGGCGCAGCAGCTGCTGGAGCGGGCGGGCGAGGTGTGGAACCTCTATGGCCCGACGGAGACCACCATCTGGTCCACCGTCTGGCGTGTCGACGGTGCCGCGCTCAAGCATCGTGGCATGTCGATCGGCCGCCCGCTGGACAACACCGAGGTGTGGGTTCTGGACGCTCGGCAGCAGCCCTGTCCCGTCGGGGTGCCTGGGGAAATCTACATCGGTGGGCGCGGTGTGGCGATCGGCTATGTGAACCGCCCTGAGTTGACGCAGGAGCGATTCCTCACCGGCGGCTTGCCAGCGGCTGTCGCCGGCCCGCTGTACCGCACCGGTGACCGTGGGCGCTGGTGCAACGATGGCCTGCTGGAACATCAGGGGCGACTGGACTTCCAGGTCAAGGTGCGTGGTTACCGCATCGAGCTGGGAGAGATCGAGTCGGCCTGCGAGGAGGTGTCCGGTGTTGCGCAGTCCGTCGTCCTGGCGCGGGAGGATTCGCCTGGGGATACGCGGCTGGTGGCCTACCTGACCCTCCGGCCGGGCGCGACGCTGGACGAGGCGGCACTGAAGGCGCATCTGCGCGGCAAGCTGCCGGACTACATGCTGCCCCAGCATGTGGTGCCTCTGCCTCGCATGCCCCTGCTGCCCAATGGCAAGGTCGATCGCAAGTCCCTGCCCGCGCCGGAGCTGGGGGGCGCGCAGGAGACCGGTGCCCCGGTGCCGGCGCGCAACGACACCGAGCGCTTCATCCTGACCGCCATGGAAGAGGTGCTGAAGCTGCCCGGTCTGGGCGTTCAGCACGACTTCTTCGCGCTGGGGGGGCACTCCCTGCTGGCTGCGCGGTTGACGGCGCAGATCAACCGTCATTTCCAGATCAACCTGCCGCTGAGTGCACTGTTCGAGGCACCGAATGCGGAGCGGCTGGCGCTGGCCGTCACGCGTCTGTCAGCGGCAGGGCTGCCCAAGCGACAGCCCATCGTGGCCCTGCCCGGGCGGCGCACGGCGCCGCTGACGCCAATGCAGGAGCGCATCCGCTTCGTTCAGGAGCTGCACCCCGAGCGGGTGCTTTACAACACGCCCTCGGGCCATCGCTTCAAGGGGCCGCTGGATTTGCGGGCCTTCGAGCGGGCGCTGCAGCGCATCGTCGATCGGCAACCGGCGCTGCGGACCCGGATCGCTCCCGCGGCCCAGGGCGCGTTGCAGATCGTCGAGCCGACCCTGGCCTTTCGTCTGCCCCTGGTGGACCTGACGGATGTGCCAGCTGCCGAGCGTGAATCGGTGCTGATGCAGCGCATGCAGGACGTGGTGGATGCGCCGATCGACATCCACCAGGGGCCGCTCTTCCGTGCGGTGCTCTACCGGCTGGCGGCGGACGAGCACGCGTTGCTGTTCATGCCGCACCACATCGTGTGGGATGGCTGGTCCTTTGACCTGTTCTATGGCGAGATGGCGGCGCTCTATGCGGCTTTCATTGAAGGCCGGGCCGACCCGTTGCCGCCGCTGACGGTCAGCTACGGTGACTACGCCGAGTGGTACCTGCAGTGGCTCAACGGCGCCGAGGCCGCACAGCAGCTCGACTACTGGAAACAGCGCTTCGCCAGAACCGAGGCGCCCGCCGTGCCGTGGACCGATTTTCCGCGTCGTGCGGGCATGAGCGGTGCCGGCGTCACCGAGTGGGTGCAGATCGATGCGCCGACCACCGAGCGCCTGCGCGCGCTGGCACGCAAGGAAGAGGTCACGCTCAACATGCTGGCCTTTGCGGTGTACACCGCCATGATGAGCCGGGTCATTGGCGGGGCTTCGATCGTGATGGGCGTGCCGGTGCGTGGCCGGCTGATGGCCGAGGTCGAGCCGGTGATGGGCTTCTTCAACAACCTGCTGCCCCTGCCGATGCGGGTCGATGCGACGCTGTCCTGGGCGACGTACATGCAGCAGGTGCGTGCCACGTTGGTCGAGGCCCTTCAGCATCAGGACATCGCCTTTGAGCGCCTGGCGATGGAGCCCGAGGTGGCGGCACTCTCCCAGAAGGCCGGGCTCTACCAGGCCCTGTTCTCCTACCAGGATGCCCGTGCCCGGGAATGGCAGTGGGGGCCGCTCACCCAGGAGCGCATTGCCATCTTCCAGAAGGGGGCGACCGAGGACCTGGGTTTGTGGCTGATGGAGTTGCAGGACCGACTGGTCGGCGGCTTCACCTACAACGCCGACATCTACAGCCAGGCCACCGCGCAGGCGCTGCATGCGCGCTTCATGGAACTGCTGCAGCGGCTGGCCGAGAATCCCGACACCGACCTTGATCACTTGCTGGGCGAGAGTGACACGGTTTCCGGGCGCTACCTGCAGAGCCGCCGCGAGGGGGGCGAGCCGCCGGCGGCTCAGGCCAACGAGCCACCGGTTGCGAGCGCTGCGCAAGCGGTGATCCCGGACGAGAAGGACGCGAACCTCAGCCTCACCGAGGCCGAGCTGTGCCAGATCTGGAGCCGGCTGCTGGGTTTGCCGCACGTGGGCGTGCATGACAACTTCTTCAACATCGGTGGCAACTCGCTGAAGGCCATGCAACTGATCGCCGAGATCGAACAGCGTCTGGTCAAGCGGGTGCGGCCTGCGGTGCTGCTGGAAGCACCCACGGTGCGCCAACTGGCCACGGTGCTGGACCAGATGGCCGGACGCAACTCGCTGGTGCGCCTGCGGGCGGGTGCTGGCCGGCCCGCGGTGTTCTTCATTCACGACGCCGACGGTGAGATCCTGCTGTACCGGAATCTGGCCTACCGGCTGGACGAGGGCCATGCCTGCTACGCGTTGCAGCCCCATGTCGATGAAAACGGGGTGGTGCTGCACACGGTGATGTCGGACATGGTCGAGCACTACATGGCCAAGATCCGATCAGTCCAGCCGCATGGTCCCTACATCCTGGCGGGGCTGTGTGTGGGCGGGAACATTGCCTTCGAGATTGCACGGCGTCTGCAGCAGGAGGGCGAGGCCATTGCCATGGTGGCCCTGTTCGATGCGGCCGATGTCTTCGCTCCGAAAATCAAGGGGCTGCAGGCGCAGCGGCGCCTGAACCGGGTCACCCGGCTCTTCCAGGACGGGCAAGGTGAAGTGGCCCTGGGGGCGGTCGGCTCGGCCCTGCCCGGGCTGCTGCGCAAGATCAAGGGCTACGTGGGGTATCAGGTTGGCTCGAGGCTTGCCCGCCTCTGGGTGCAGGCGCGGGTGAGGTTGCTGCGGCTGTACCTGGCCCGCCAGTGGCGTGTGCCCGCGGTGCTGAGGGGGCTCACTGTGCGGGAGGTGCTGTCCTGCTCTGAATTGGCGCTGGGCCACACCGGCAAGCTGCAGGGCGATGTCTGGTTGTTCCGGGCCTCGGCGGGGACGCAGGATCCGGGCGACGAGCCTTTCGCGGCCTTCTACCAGGACGCTCAGTTTGGGTGGGACCGTCGCATCACGGGTCGGGTGCTTGGCTGCGATGTTCCAGGTGGCCATGCCAGTCTGTTGCAGGAGCCCCAGGTCGAGCACCTCGCGCAGTTGATGCGTGCCGACATCGACGTCGCCCTGGCCGCCAAGGACTGACCGGCCGTGACTCGGGTCCTCGTCCTCGGTGCCCTGTCGCTGCTGTTGCTCGCTGCGGTGGCACTGGCGATTCTGTTGGCCAACGGACGGCTGGGCCCGGCGGAGCGCGGACTGCCCGGCATTCCGATCGGTGTCCTGGGCGATTCCGACAGCCAGTCCTACCAGGGGCGGATTCCCGTGGGGCCGGTGGGCCCCCCGGTGGGGGGAACCTTCCATGCCACCACCTTCCAATGGCCGGAAGTGCTGGCCCGGATGCGTGGGGACCAGCTCAACCTGGGGCCCTGGGGCATCTGGGGCGTGCCACGCTGGCAGTCGATGGCTCGCCTGCGCGATGGCCTGGGTCTGCACTGGCGGGCTCCACGCAAGGAGGACCACCGCCACAACCTGGCCTGGGCCAGTGGCTGCGAGACCCTGATGGAGGGGCACTGGCGGCAGGCCCCCCGCCTCCTGGACATCATGGATGAAGACCCCGTCTGGTGGCAGCGTGGTGTCGTCGTGATTCGGACCGGCGTCAACAACTTCGGGAAGGAATCCCTCGACCTCCTGGCGGAAGACCCGGATTCACCCGTGGCGATGGGGCAGATGAATGCGTGCGTGAAGGCCATCCGCCAGACCATCGAACTGATTCGCGGGCGACATCCCGACACCCGCTTCGTGCTGGTGGGCATCTACAACAATGTCCATTGGCCTGGCTATTTCAGCAAGTTCCAGTCTTCCCGCGCACAGCAGAACATCGCTGCGGGGCTGGATCATTTCGACAAGGGATTGCAGGCCCTGGTCCGGCAGGATCCGGGCCGACGGGCCTTCTTCGATGACCGCGCCTGGTTTGAGCGGCTCTGGGGCGGTCGGGGGGACGATGGCCGTCCGGCTTACCGCCCGGTGGATCTGGGGTTGGGGTGGCGGGTGACGAATTCCGAGGGGGATGATCCGCGCAATGCCGTCCTGGCCAATGGCCATGCCGGTCTGGTCTGGAATGTGCTGTGGGTTCAGTCGTTGGTGAGCCTGATGCGGACATCCTTCGGGATGGATATCCCGCCGGTCAGCGATGACGAGGCACGGGCATTCGTGGCGAAGAGTCTGGCTTCGCCGCCACCCCCCTGATGCCGGCCGAGCCTGGCGATCATCTCGCGACGGCGTTGACGCCAGCGCGCCGTGCCGCGCCGCGCCAGGACGTGACGCTCTGGTTGCTGGGCCTGGACGACCCGGTTTGCCGGGCCTGCGCCACGGTGCTGTCAGACGCCGAGCGCGAGCGGGTCGGGCGCATGGCGTTCGACCGGGACCGTCGGCGCATGGCAGCGGCACGCGGCGCCCTGAAGGTGCTCTTGGGGGCTTGGGTTGGACAGTCGCCTGAGCGGCTGCGTCTGTCGGTACGGGACAGCGGCAAGCCCTGGATGCCGGATCACCCGGGCGTGTTCTTCAACCTCAGCCACAGCCAGAACAGCGCCTTGATCGCGGTGACCGCCACGGGTGAAGTGGGGGTGGACCTGGAGGTCTTGAGGCAGGGGCCAGATCTGTTGGAACTGGCTGGGCGTGTTCTCACCCCGCGTGAGCAGGCGGAACTCTTGTCCGACAAGGATGTCGCGGGCCGCGACCGGCGCTTCTTTCAGGGCTGGACGCGCAAGGAAGCCTGCCTGAAGGCCGCGGGCTGGGGGCTGGCCCTGGATCCTCAGGAATTCGAGGTGGGCACGGGAGAGGACTTCCGTCGCATCCGATTGGCCCATGCGGGCCAGCACTCGGACCTGGACCTGATGTCCCTCTCGCTGGCGCCCCAGGTGGCGGCGGCCCTGGCCATTCAGCGCTGATGCCCCGGGGGCCCCGTGCGGCTCACTTGTACTCGATCAGTCGGCCGTGCTGGCGGCGCAGGCGCAGGATCCAGTAGCGCAGGGCCCCCTGCGCCTCCGCGAACTTGCCCAGGGTGTTGAAGAGGGACCACAGCCAACGCTGCGGGGAGGTCCTGGTGAGGGCCAGCCGCAGCCATTGCAAGGGGTACAGCAGCAGCAAGGCTGCGGCCCAGGCCCCGCCGCTGACCAGGCCCACCAGGACCACTGCAGGCAGGAGCAGTCCCCAGCCCACGGCGCGTCGCAGTTCGCGCACCCCGTGCCGCTCCGGTGGTGCGCCGTGCATGGCGACGCCTTCGGCATAGGCATAGCCCGCGCGCTTGCTGCGCTGCCACCACTGCCAGAAGCGATGCATGTCGGCATCGTGCCAGGTCATCTCTGCCGGCAGGATCTGGATCTTCCATCCGCTTTGCCGGAGCCGGACAGACCACTCGGGCTCCTCGCCCGCGATCAGGGTGGGGTTGTAGCCCCCGGTTTCGCGCAGCGCCTGGGCACGCACCATGGCATCCCCGCCAAAAGCCCGGGCCTCTCCCGTCGGAACGCCCCATTCCAGGTCGCACAGCTGGTTGTACCTGCTGCGCTCGGGGTGCCGCTCCCGGCGCCGTCCGCACACCACGGCCACATCGGGATGTGCCATGAGGTGCGCGCGCGCGGTGGCAATCCAGTCCTCACGCACCTCGCAGTCGCCGTCCACGAACTGGACAAGGGCCGTGGCCGGCCACCGCTGCAGTGCCAACTGCCAGCCTTCGTTGCGGGCGCGTGCCGCCGTGAAGGCCTGGGCCGGGTCGAGTTCCACCACCTGGGCTCCCAGCGTACGGGCCAGCTCGGCTGAACCGTCAACGGAACCGGAGTCGACATACACCACCGGACAGCCCTGACGGACCACGGACTGCAGGCATCTGCGCAGGCGCTCGCCCTCGTTGCGGCCGATGACCACCGCCACGGTGTCTGGCGCCGTCGTCACAAGGCGTCCTTGCGCGGTTTGATCACGGCTGGAACCCCGACGGCATAGCAGTTGTCCGGCACGTCGCACAACACCACGGCGTTGGCACCGATCAGCACGTTGTCGCCAATGCGGATGCGGCCCAGCAACTTGGCACCGGCGCCAATGTCGACGTTGTTGCCGATCGTGGGTGCGCAGGGATCGTCGACACGACTCAATCCGATGACCACGCCGGTCCGGATTCGGCAGTTGTCACCGAACTTGGCGTACCCGCTCACCACGATGCCATCAAAGTGATCGATGACGAAATTGCGGCCGATCTCGGCCTCACAGGGCAGTTCGGTACCGGTGAGGATCTGCACCAGTTTGAACAGTACCTTGTAAAGCAGGGAAAAGGGTTTGCGGATCCAGGGCTGGCCGATGTCATAACGCCAGCGACCGAATCGGTAAACCACCAGCACCCAAAAGCCCTGGGCACTCCAGCGCCCCCCATGAGCCCGCAGGTCGGACCTTATGTTGTCAAACATCGACGTCGTCTTCTCATCGGGTCGGGCGGCTGCCAGCGCGTGTTTGCCACATCAGCCGGCAGATCATTCGGGCCTGTTGGGTGAAGGCGGACAAGCCCGAGATGCGGCGGCGCTTCAAGACGAACTTGAGTCCCAGGACAATCTCGGTCAGAAAACAGAGGGCTGCGTGTCGCCAGACGCCAAGCAGGCCTCCATGTTTGCGAAAGTAGAGCAGACCGCTCTCTTGCTGGAACGAGGAAATCTGCCGTCCGACCGACAGCGCTCCTTCGGTCGCAGCGCTACCGCCACCCACGTGGGTCACGCGTGCGGTGTTCAGGCATTGAACGCGCCAGCCAGCGGCGTGAACGGCCAGGCAATGGTCGACTTCTTCGTAGTAGAGGAAGTAGCGGGGATCGAACAGGCCCACCTGGTCAATCAAGGAACGGCGCACCAGGTAGTAGCAGCCCACGACCCAATCACAGTCCTGCACCGGAGGCTGCGTGGGACCTTCCGCCGGCTCCGGGGGGCGTTGTCCCAGGCGGGGCAGCAGCCCCGTGCGGAGCAGGAATGTTTCCCAGGAGGAGGGAAATCTGCGGCCCGAGAAGATGCCATGTCCTGCCTCATCGACCAGATGTGCACCCAGCACCCCGCAGCGTGGCTCGTTGGCCATGTGCTTCAGGCTTTGCCGGACGGCATCGGGATACACATAGGCGTCGGCGTTGAGCAGCAAAATGTAGGGAGCGGTGCAGATTTGCACGGCTTGATTGTTGGCGCGCCCGAACCCGACGTTGGTGGGATTGGCAATCAATTTTGCCCAGGGAAAATGATCCCTGATGTAGTTGGCGGACTCATCGCGTGACGCGTTGTCCACAATCACCAATTCAAGGGACAAGCCTTCGCAGGCCTTGCGCAAAGCTTGCACGCACCGCTCCAGCAGATGGGCGGTGTTGTAGTTGACCACGATGACCGACAGGTCTGGACTGCGCAAGGGGTTTGCGCAAAGGACCGGAGTGAGCGCACGGTCCTGGACAGGATGTCCTGATGTCACAGCATTCCTCGGGGGGTGTCGCGGAATCTCCGGATGGTTTGGCTCCGCAACTGGGATGGAGTGGATGGCAGGGCCGTCTTCAGCAGCCTGCCTGCAGGCGCTTCAAGCCCATGGATCTTCACCCCTGAGGGATGTGGCCTCCAGGACTGCACCGCCTGCATCACGGCAGGATGTCGAAAGGCCAAACAGGTCGCCCCCCGACACCCCATCCAACAGTCTGCACCCTGATCTGGCATTCACGGAACGGAGTGGATAACAACGCACAGCACCACCTCGCATCGGGCTGACACCGCATGGTCCGAATGCTTGAGAGTCTTGTCGCCGCACGGTGACTCGTCAAGCCCCCGATGAAGTACGTCAAACAGTAGACAGGCGAGGGGATACCCAAACGCAACAAGATGCGTCAGACTGAGACGCAGCGCACAAAACCGGCGCGCTGAGCCCGGTGCTCCCTGAGCGGCGGCGTGCATTCAACCGGCGTGGAAGATGTTCCAACGTCCTCAGCAGGGTGTTGTGGTGATCTCGGAGATCCTTTCCAGTTCCATTGGCAGTCTCTGGACGGAGGGTGACCTTCTCAGTCGGCATGGGGGGCGAAGCCCGTCGTCTGCCCTGTGTCTGGTGCCAGGCCTTTGCGCATGGTGGGTGTGAACGTGCTGCGCCCGTCCTCTGTTCCGGACTTCACGCGCGATGTCGTCTGCGTGCTGGGCCTTCCGTTCGATGTGATCAGCCTTGAACAGGTGGCGGCGCGGGTGCGCTCCGCACGGCTCTCCCGGACGCCCCTGCTGCTGGCCACGGCCAACCTCAACTTCATCGTGGCGGCCCGGAACAACGCCCCATTTCGGCAGGCCATCATCCACAGTCAGCTCAATCTTGCCGATGGCATGCCCATCGTGTGGGTGGCCAAGTTGCTGCGGGTTCCGCTGCCCGCGCGTGTGGCGGGCTCCTCCTTGTTCGAGCGGCTGCAGGAGTCCTCTTCCGAGGCCCCGGTGAAGGTGTTCTTTTTCGGCGCGCCGGATGGTGTGGCCGAGCAGGCCTGTCACCGTGTCAACGCGCTGCAGGGCGGGGTGTGCTGTGTCGGTTACGAATCCCCCGGATTCGGCACCGTCGAGTCGATGAGCTCCGATGACCAGATTCGGCGCATCAACGAGGCGCAGCCCGACTTTCTCGTGGTGGCCCTGGGGGCCGAGAAGGGGCTGGCCTGGATTGAGCGCAACTTTGCCGGGCTGGAGGCTCCGGTGGTCAGCCATCTGGGGGCCGTGGTGGGCATGGCCGCCGGCCACATCCACCGAGCGCCCCCGCGCTGGCAGCGGTGGGGATTGGAATGGCTTTGGCGAATCAAGGAAGAGCCTTTCCTGTGGCGTCGCTACTGGAGCGATGCCAAGGTGTTTTCTCGGCTGCTGGCGGGCAGTGTTCTGCCCCTCTGGTGGCATCAAGTGGTCGAAGGGGCTGCGGCCAGGGCCTCCGGCGTGCGCGCAACGGGGATGACGCGGGGGGGGGCTTTTCATCTCCGGCTGATTCGGGTGTCTGTGGATGAAGGGGATGGCGAGGCGCAGAGCCTGTCGTCTTTGAGGGCGCAACTGGCCAGTGCCGCGGCATCTGGGCTGCCTGTGGTTGTGGAGGCTCAGGATTTGGTTCACATTGATGGCAGAGTGTTGGGGTTGTTGATGTTGTTGTATGGCCATCTGAGGGACCGAAGCATGTCGTTCACGATCCAGGGCGTCAGTGCGTGTCTTCGCCGACAGTTTCGTTGGCACGAAGCCCTGTTCCTGTTGGACGCCGATTCGGCGGTGGCCCCCACCAGCTGGGGTCAGCCGCGGGAGGTGGCGTGATGGCGGTGTCCTTTCGCCACCATCTGGTGGTGATCTGGCAGCGGCGCTGGTGGGTGTTGATGTCGTGCCTGCTGATGGGTGTCATCGGCACGGGCATGGCGCTGTGGCAGTCCCGGGCCTATACCGCAGAAGCCCAGTTGGTGCTGGACACGCGCCAGGACCCGATGACTGGGGGCTTCATGTCCGCCCTCAACATGTCCACGCAGCTGGAGGTCATCAAATCCGACAAGGTGACCGGTCGCGCGGCCACGCTGCTGCTGGATTCAAATGATCTGCAGGTTCGTGCTGCCCTGCTGGGTCTGATGAAAGGCAAAGCGCCTTCGGTCAAGGGCTTGTCCGCCTTTTTGCAGGCTGGGCTGACCGCAGAGCCGGTGCGGGGAAGCAATGTGATCGCGCTGACCTGCATAGCACCATCGCCCGAGTTGGCCGTCGCCGCAGTGAATGCGGTGGCTCGTGCCGCCATGGACGTGTCCATCGAGATGAAGGTGGACCCCACCAAGGAGTCCGCTGTTTGGTTGCAGGGGCAGAGCAAGTCGGCGCGCGCTGCGCTGGAGGCCGCTCAGGCCAAGCTGTCCCGCTATCAGCAGGAGAAGGGCATTGTGGTCACCGATGACCGCATGAACGAGGAAAGCGCGCGACTCAGTGCCCTGGAATCGGCCCTGGTGGACGCCGAGGCCAAGGCCATCGATGCGCGGGGGCCGGGGGGGGGCACGGGGACGGAGTCGGGGCAGAGTGGGGCCGTGGCCAGTGTGCGGGCGCAGCTGTCGGCTGCGGAACTCAAGCTTCTGGATGTCTCCGAGAAACTGGGCAAGGAACATCCCCAACGGATTGCGCTGGAGGCGCAGGTCGCCAATCTGCGTCAGCGTCTGGATGCCGAGACCGCCAAGGCAGCCCGGTCAGGGTTCGCGTCCGCTCAGGCCAGCCGTGGCAAGGTGGCGCAACTCAAGGCCATGATCGATGCGCAGAAGAAGCAGGTGCTCTCGTTGCGTGCGGCCCATGACGAGATCAGCGTGCTGCAGCGGGATGTGGACACCGCGCGGGCGGCCTATGAGTCCGTCAGCCAGCGCGCGAACCAGACCACGCTGGAAAGTCAAAGCACGCTGACGAGTCTGCGGGTGCTGAATTTGTCGGATGAGGCCACGGACTCTTCCAAGAAGAGGCGGATGGTGCGTATCCTGGGCGGGTTCGCGGGGGGCTTTGCCTTGGCGGCCATTGCCGCGATTCTTCTGGAAATGCGCAATGCCAGGGTGCGCTGTCTGGAGGATTTCCAAGACATTGAGGGAATTGCCATCATTGGTGTCCTTCATCCTCCTGGCTTTCAACCGCCGCAGTTGCTCGGGCTTCCCGGTCCGACCGGCCCCGGCGGACCCCCTCGGTTGTCCATGGGGGCGACCGAATGAAAATGTCCTCGATTGAACTCGGGCCGCAGGCGCCTCCTCATCCGCCACTCGGTGCCCTGCTGGTGCAGTACGGATACATCCGGCAGGAGGACATCGACGCCATCCTTCAGTACCAGGCTGCACAGCGGATTCGCTTTGGCGAGGCCGCCATCCGGTTGGGCCTGGTCTCGGCCGAAAATGTTCGCTTTGCGCTGTCCAGGCAGTTTGAATTTGCCTATCTGCGACCCGGGCGCGAAGGCAGCCAGATCAGCTCGGAGGTGGTGTCGGCGTGCGACCCCTTCAGCGGAGCGGCAGATCAGATCCGGTCCATCCGCAGTCAGCTCATGCTGCACTGGTTCGACAAACTCCAGGGGCGCAACGCGTTGGCCGTTCTCGGCGCCGTGGAAGGCGAGGGTCGCAGCTACCTGGCCGCGAATCTGGCGGTGGCCTTCGCCCAGGCGGGGGAGAACGTCCTGCTGGTGGATGCCAATTTCCGCGCTCCTCGCCAACACACCCTCTTTGGCATCCAGAACGACATCGGCCTTTCGACCATTCTGGCGGGGCACCGGCACAGCGAAGCGATTCTCCGGGTGTCCGAACTGTCGGGGCTGTTCCTGCTGCCGGCAGGTGCACTGCCGCCCAATCCGCTGGAGCTTCTGACCCGAGCGACCTGGCAGGACTTCCTCGCCCGAGCGCGCAGCAACTTTGACATGCTGATCGTTGACACACCGTCCCTGCACTGCGGGGAGGATGCTGTGTTCGCGGCGGTCAAGACCGGTGCGGCCCTGCTGGTGGCCCGAACGGGGGTCACGCCAGTGAAGGCCCTGGCCAACGCGGCGCGGGTGCTGGCGCGGGCGCGGGTGCCTGTTGTGGGCACCATCTGGAACCATGTGGCGGACAACTCTCCAGCGCACCTCGGTGGTGACTGAGCCCATGGCCGGCGGGCATCGGGCGCGCAGCTGAGTCGGCCTGAACATGCCGGAACACCTGCGTGCGCTTGTCATCATCCTGGCGGCCAGCTTGCCCATCTGGCTCTGGGGGCGGCGGCTGTTCGCAGGGCTGGACACCTCGGCGGTCTACACCCAGCGGTTTCGGCTGTGGATTTTTTCGCTGCTGCTGGCGTTCCTGTCGCACAGCTTCTGGCTGTTCGTGATCGGACTGCTGCTGTTCCTCTGGCTCTCGCCTCGGGATCCCTACCCGTTCTCCGTCTACCTGCTTCTGCTGTTTCTGTTGCCATCGTTTCCGGTGCGCATCGATGGCTTTGGTGGGCTCAACTACCTGCTGGACATCAACCTGCCCAGGCTGCTCTCGCTGTTGCTGTTGTTGCCGTGGTGGATCCGGCAGAGGCCGGCAGCGGGGGAGCCCCGGTTCGGCAGCGGCTGGGCCGACCGTTGCCTGCTGATCTATCTGCTCCTGCAGTTCGTCTTGCAGTTGTCCGTCGACACGTTCACGAACAGTGCCCGCTTCGCGATCTACAACTTCCTGGATGTCTTCCTGCCCTATGTGGCGGCCACCCGTGCCATGGCGAAGCTGGAGCGTGCTCAGGATGCGATCCTGTCACTGCTTCTGGCGGTGATGCTGATGTCTCCTTTGGCCGTCTTTGAGTGGGCCAAGAAGTGGCTGCTGTACAACAGCCTGGTGGGCGCCATGGGCGTGGACCCCTGGGGCATGGGCGGCTACCTCATGCGAGGCGAGTCCCTTCGGGCCATGGTCACCACCGGACACGCCCTGGCACTGGGCTTTGTGATGGCCCTGGCCTTGGCCCTGTGCGCGGCTGTTCAGCCTCTGATGAATCGCCGGGATCACTGGATCCTTTGTGCCTGTGTGGGCGCCGGCCTGCTGGCGCCGGTGTCGCGGGGCCCCTGGGTGGGGGCCGCCGTCATCGTCGGTGTGCTGGTCCTGACCAGTCCGGCGTGGGGGCGCCGGCTGGCGCAGCTGGCGGGCGTGGTGCTGGGGTCGGCGTTGCTGTTGTCTGTCACGCCCTGGGGGGCCTCGGTGGTGGACCTGCTTCCCTTCATCGGCAAGGTTGATGAATTCAACGTCACCTACCGTGAACGATTGATCGATGCCTCACTCGCGGTGATCGCGAAGAATCCCTTCTTTGGCAGCTTTGACTTCCTCTCGGCCAGCGAGATGCAGGACATGATCCAGGGTGAAGGCATCGTGGACATCGTGAACAGCTATCTCCAGGTGGCGCTGGCCTATGGTGGTGTGGGTCTGGTCCTGTTCGCGGGGGTCTTCGTCTGCGCGCTTTGGGGAGCCGTGCGTGCCTGGCTGGCGCTCAGAGCGGACCCGATGATGGGGGCCATGGGGCGGAGCTTGATCGCGGCGATGATCGGTGTGATCGTGATGATCACGACCGTCAGCAGCATCAACAACATTCCCATCCTCTACTGGATGCTGTCGGGGCTGTGTGTGGGGTATGCGAGGCTGGGATATTTGCCAACCTGGCGCAGGAGCACCCCTCGGCAACACATGACTGATTCGCTCCCGATGGGGGCCTGAGGAAGTTTCTCGCGGCGGTCCAGCGGTTGGACGCTGAGAGAGCGGGTTCGTGAGCGGAGATTGGCAGACATGCCCGAGTTTGGTGTTCTGACGTTGGCGACCAACAGCGATTACCTCAAGGCCATTGGGTTGGCCTTGTCGTTGCGGGTCACCAACCCCGATGTCCCCCTGGCCATCGCCTGCAGCGCATCGGTCGCCGAGAAGGCCGGGCGCTTTTTCGACCATGTGATTCCGGAGCAAGCCGGTTTGCGCGGCTTTGTGCACAAGGTCTATCTGGATCGGTATTCGCCCTTCGAGCGCACACTGTTTCTCGATTCGGATGTGCTGGTGTTCAAGGACCTGCAACCCTTCGTTGAGCGCTGGAAGGGGCGTGCGTATTGCGCTTGCGGGGACTACCTGTCGGAAGGTGTGAGTCCCTTTGGACTGGACCGTGCCATGGTGCTGTCAAAAATTGGCAAGGATCGTCTGGTCTTCATTGACGGGGCGGGTCATGCCTATTTCGAAAAGCCGGCCTGCGTTGAAGTCTTTGAGACGGCGCGCGAGGTGACCGGGCACTACAGGGAGTTGGCGGGTGCTATTCGCTATGCCGACGAAGACGTCATGGCCATCGCGATGACGATGCTCGGTCTTTCGCCGACCCCTGATCAGGACTTCCTGGCGCGGTACCTCAGCGCAAGGCCGGGCACCATGCGCATGGATGCGACGGCCGGCGTGTGTGAGTTCATCGCCGTCACCACCGGGCGGCCCTTCGCGCCCTGCATGGTCCATTTCGCCGCGAACGAAGCTGCGGTGCCGTACACCCGGCAACTGCTTGCCTTGTTCAAGAAGTTTGGCGTGCCAACCGAGGGCCTCTGGACACAGGGTGTTCAAGACTGGTGGGCCTGGAATGTCCGGCTGCCCGTGCACCGTGTCGCAAGCTGGGCCCGCGGGCAGTTGGGGTGGGCCTGAGGCATGGGCAATGCTGTCGTGAACCCAAGCGGGCTGATGCCGGAAATCTCCGAGTCGGAGACGGCGGTGTTGCCTGCCGAGGCGACGGGGGCGCCGGAGCCCGGGCTGATCCGACGCTCCTTGACGGGGGGGGCCTGGACTCTCTTCGCCTATGGTGGCGCGCAGGTGCTCCGGCTGGTCAGCAACCTGGTGCTGACGCGCCTGCTGGCGCCAGAGTATTTTGGACAGATGGCCCTGGTGAATGTGTTCCTCATCGGCGTGAACATGTTCTCCGACCTGGGGCTGGGTCCCAGCGTGGTTCAGAGCGAGCGCGGCGGGGAGCGCCGCTTCCTGAACACCGCCTGGACCCTCCAGGGCATGCGCGGCGCACTCATCTGGCTTCTCTGCATTGCCGGCGCCTGGCCCTTCGCGCACTTCTACCGCGATCCCATGCTGGTCCCGCTGGTCATCGTCACCGGTTTGACGGCCGTGATCTCCGGGTTGAACTCCACCAAGCTGCTGACCGCCTTCCGGGAGATTTCCATCGGCCGGGTGACCCTGATCGAGCTGGGCAGTCAGATCCTCACGGTGGCGGCCACGGTGGCCTTTGCCAGTGTGTATTCCAGCGTGTGGGCCCTGGTCAATGCCGCCTTGTTCGGGGCCATTCTCAAGATGTTGGCCAGTCACTACCTGATTCCGGGCCCCAACGACCGATGGGCTTGGGATGCCGCGGCCGTGCATGAGCTCATCGGCTTCGGCAAGTGGATCTTCCTCAGCACCGTGCTGAGTTTTGCCACGAACAGTGCAGCCAGCCTGATCCTGGGTCGCTTTGTCAGCATGACCGAGGTGGGGGTCTTTTCCATCGCGGTCACCCTGGCCAGCGTGGTGGGACAGGCGTATGAGCAGATCGGCTCCAAGGTGCTGTTCCCGCTCTATGCCAAGCTCAAGACTGAGGCCTTGCCCCAGTTGCGGACGAGGGTGGCCAAGATCCGCTTGAGCATGATGGCCTTGTTCGTTCCGCCGCTGTGGGTGCTGTCGGTGTTCGGTCAGCAGGTGGTCAATCTGCTGCTCGATCACCGCTACCACGATGGCGGGTGGATCCTGCGCCTGTTTGCCAGCTGTGCCATACCCTCGATCGTGACGGGCATCGGTCCCTTCTATCTGGCGCTGGGCAACTCCAGGTTGATGATGCTGAACTCCGCCATCCGCCTGGTGCTGTACGTCGCCAGTGCGTTCACCGGGCTGTGGTGGGGCGGGACGCATGGCCTGATCGTAGGCATCGCCGCCCACAGCTTGGGCATGTACGTGGTGGATGCCACGATCCAGTGGCGTTACCGGATCTGGATTCCAGCGCTGGATGCGCTGGGGCTGGGGGTGTCGGCGGCCGTGGTGCTCATGGGGACCCGGTGGCAAGGGGCCTTCTGGTGAGCGCGATGCCGCAGGTCACCTCCCGCCACGTGTTGCTGTTGACGGCCACGGTGAGCCCGGCCGAGGGGCAACCCACCTTGGCCCTGCGCGACCCCGCCGAGCGTTTGGCCGAGTATGAGAGCGCGCTGGCCTTCTACCAGGGATTGCTGGTTCAAGGGGTGCTGCGGGCCATCGTCTTCGGTGAGAACTCCGGCTACGAGCTGACTCGGCTGGCCGCCAAGTTCCCCCATCCGGGCATTGAGTGGGTGGCCCTGGCGCCGCAGCAGCAGGCGCTGCGTTTCCACCGGGGCTATGCGGAGTTCCAGCTGATCGATGCGCTGTTTGCACGATCCCGTGTCTTGTCCTCGCTGGGGGACGATGCCCTGGTCTGGAAGGTGTCCGGGCGCTATGTGGTGGCCAATCTCGCCGCGCTGACACGTTCGGCACCGCGGCATGTGGACTTCTACGTGATGGCCGATCACCAATGGGTCGAGATGAGCGTGATGGCCTGGAGTGCCAAAGGATACCGGGCCATCGTCCGGGGCCTGTACACGCAGTTTGCGTCTCAAGAGCCGCCCGAGTTGATCCTGCGTCGACATCTCGGTGAGCCCGTGAGGACCGATGTCAAATGCGTGCTGTCCTTCCGCTGGCCCGTTCGCCTGTTTGGGCGCCGTGGGACCGATGGCAGCCCGTATGAGGGCCGTCGCACACGCTATCGGTTTGCGCTGCTGGCCGGGTGGAAGTCGCTGTGCCTGCCATGGCGGCGGTGGCGGGATGTCTGAAATGCCATGGAGGTGGCCATGAATTCGAGGGTCTCCGAGCCGGTGAGCGCACTGGACTCCGGCCGGGAGTTGCTTCAGACCGGCGCGCGCTACGTGCTGATCTCGCCCTGCCGCAATGAGGCGGACTACATGCGACGGACGCTGGACAGCGTGATCGCGCAATCCTGTCCGCCTGCCTGCTGGGTGATCGTCGATGACGGCTCCACAGATGCCACGCCGGCGATCCTGGCGGAGTACGCACAGCGGCATGACTGGATCCGGATCGTGACCCGTCCGGACCGCGGACGTCGTTCGGTGGGCCCCGGTGTGATCGATGCCTTCTACGCGGGCTTCGACACCATCGACCCGAATGCGTTCGACTTCCTGTGCAAGCTGGACCTCGATCTCTCGCTGCCGCTGCGCTACTTCGAGCGACTGATGGAGAAGATGCAGGCGGACCCGAGCATCGCCACCTGCAGCGGCAAGGCCTATCTGGAGGAGGACGGGCGGCTGGTCAACGAGCGCCATGGTGACGACACCTCGCTGGGCATGACCAAGTTCTACAGGACCCGCTGCTTCCTGGCCATCGGCGGCTTTGTCCGCGAGGTGATGTGGGACGGCATCGACTGCCATCGCTGTCGCATGCTCGGCTGGAAGGCCTGCAGCTGGGATGAGCCCGACCTGCGTTTCATCCACCTCCGGCCGATGGGATCCAGCCAGAGCGGCATCCTGACCGGACGGATGCGCCATGGCTTTGGTCAGTACTTCATGGGGACAGGGCTTCTTTTCATGGCGGCCAGTGCCGCTGGACGCATCAACCAGAAGCCCTACCTGGTCGGCAGCCTGGCCATGCTGTGGGGTTGGCTGCGCAGCGCCTTGCTGCGCCTGCCGCGCTACGAGGATCCGCAGTTCCGGGCGTATCTGCGGCGCTATCAGTGGCTCGCGCTGTGGCATGGCAAGCAACGCGCGGCGGAGTTGATGGCGTCGGGAGTGCGCAGTTGAATCCATCCGAATGGCGGCGCAGTGTGTCGCGTGAAATGAAGCAGCAAGGACGGCATCGATGAGACTTCCCAATCTCAGTTTCCTGGCGCGGGTGGGGCAGGTGCGGGCGATCCAATCCCGCTACGAGACCCCGGAGAACCGCAACCCGGATCACATGGCGGTTCGCCTGCTGCCGGGCGGGAAACGCCTGGAATGCGCGGTGCGGGGCCGCTGGTTCCTGAATCGCTTGAGGGCCGAGCCCTTCTACGCCTACCTGCTGGCGCGCACCCGCTACTACGACCAGGTTTTTCTGGACGCTGTGGACCGCGGCGTCGATCACATCCTGAATCTGGGTTGTGGTGGTGACACCCGGGCCTACCGCTTCGAGGCCCTGTTGACGGCGCGTGGTGTCGGGGTGGTGGAGCTCGACCAGCCTGCGGCGATTGCCAGCAAGCAGGCGCTGGCCAGGGCGCGCCTGGGGGGCGGCGCTCACGTGACCTATCTGCCGCTGGATCTCAACGCACCCGTCAGCCCCGAGCTGAGCGCCTGGATGGACGCCCATGCCGGGGGGCGCTGGCTGGTGATGCTCGAAGGGGTCAGTCCCTACGTCGAGAAGACCCGATTCGAGGCCTTTCTGCAAGACCTGGCGCGACGCCTGGGCCCAGAGGGTGTGTTGGCCTACGACTTCAAGCGGCCCGAGGTGGTCCAGGATTTCGGTCGCAGTGAGCGGACTGTCGAGCCGTTTCGCCTGCCAGCAGACCGGGCGCAGGTGGCGGACTTCCATGCCCGGCTCGGCTATCGCACGCTGCATTTCGAGACCAGTGCGGCGCTGTGCTTTCGCCTGGCGGGGCCACTGCTGGCCGATGGCTGCCCCATCTTCGATGAAGACAGCCTGATCCAACTCTCGCCCAGCTCCTGAAGGGGGCAAAGTCTGCCAGCCCGCCCAGAGCCACCCATGCGCATCGCCTATTTCGTCAACCAGTATCCCAAGGTGAGCCACACCTTCATCCGAAGGGAGATCCAGGCGCTGGAAGCCCTGGGCCTCTCGGTGGAGCGCATTGCCTTGCGGTCACCGGTGGAGGAACTGGTCGACCCGCAGGACCTGGTGGAACTGGGCCGCACGCGGCTGCTGCTGGATGCCCCCATGCGAGAGTTCCTGTGGGCCATGCTGACGGCGCTGCCCCGTTGGCCCGCGGCGTGGCGGCTGATGGCACGGCTGGCCTGGCGCAACCGCATCCCGGTGGCCAAGCTGGGCATTGCCTTTGCTGAGGCCTGCCTGCTCAAGGCCTGGCTCCAGCACGGCGCGGTCAGCCATGTGCATGTGCACTTCGGGACCAACTCGGCCCTGGTCATGCTGCTGTGCCGGTCCCTGGGGGGCCCGGGCTACAGCATGACGGTGCACGGGCCGGAGGAATTCGATGCTCCCCATGCCCTGGCGCTGACGGAAAAAGCCAAGAGCGCGCGGTTCGTCGTGGCCATTTCCTCGTTTGGCCGGAGCCAGTTGATGCGCTGGCTCGATCCCGCCGACTGGCCCAAGGTGCAGGTCGTGCATTGCGGGCTGGACAGCACCTACTGGGCCCGCGCCAAGGTACCCGTCCCCGCGGGGGAGCCGGCTCAATTGGTCTGCGTCGGGCGGCTCAGCCCGGAGAAGGGGCAGATCCTGCTGCTGCAGGCGCTGCGAAAGGCGCTGGACCAGGGCGCCGATCTTCGGGTGGTGCTCGCGGGTGATGGCCCAATGCGACCGCAATTGGAGTCGGACATCCGTGCACTGAACCTGGCCGATCATGTCTGCATCACGGGCTGGATCGGCAACACCGAAGTTCAGGACCTGTTGCTGGCATCACGTGCACTGGTGTCCGCGAGCTTCGCCGAAGGCCTGCCGGTGGTGATGATGGAAGCCCTGGCCCTGCGGCGGCCTGTTCTGGGAACCTGTGTGGCAGGCATCCCCGAACTGGTGGAGCCGGGGCGCAGTGGCTGGCTGGTGCCGGCCGGGGATGTCGAGGCCCTGGCGCAGGCCATGCTGGCTGTGGCGCGGATGCCTGTGCCTGAGCTGGACGCCTGGGGCGAACATGGGTTCGCCCGGGCGCGGCAGCAGCACGCGGCCGAGACCGAAGCCGCCAAGCTGGCCCAGCTGTTGAAGGCCTGTGTTCCCCCCCTCGAGCGCTCGACGGAGACCCTGCCATGAACCTCTCTGCCGGACAGCCGCAGGCCGGGCCTCCGACCCTGGCGCCGCCGGTGTTGCCGGGGCCTTGGCGGCAACGCTGGCGCAAGCTGGTCAGGGCCTGGCGCAGCCATCCGGGGACCTGGCCCTTGCGTCTGGTCTGGGCCCATGCGATGCGCTGGCTTGCGGGAACGCCCAGACCGGTCCGGGTGCTGCTGTGCAGTGACGAGCGCTTCTACACCAGTGAGCAGCAATGGGCCCCTGTCTGGCGGTGGGCGGGGGGGCTGGCGCGGCGCTGCGGCGTGGTGCTTTGCCACCGGCGGATCGAGCCCGGCCGGCCGGACGCGGTCAAGCACTGGGGGCAGTTTGATCTGATCGGCTTGAAGCTGGGGTTCACCACGCCACAGGCGGAGGCCGTGGCCTGGGCGCGGCAACTCCGGGGTCAGTTGGCGGGGCCGGCGGCCCGTCTGGTGTATTTCGATGGCGACGACGATCTCAACGTGCAGTGGCCCGAACTGCTCGGGGAGGTCGACCGCTATGTGAAGAAGCACGCCTTTGCCGACCGTTCCGCCTATCTGCGTTCGTACCAAGGCAAGAGCAACCTCACTGACCACCTGAGCCGGACGCAGGGACTGGTGCTCACCGAACATGCGGTGCAGGCGTCCGAACCCTTGAATGCGGACCAGCTTGGCAAGATCTCGGTGGGATGGAACATCGGGCTCGATGACAAGATCGTCGACCTGTTCCGCAGCCTTCCCGAGCCTCGCCTGGACGGGCGGTCGGTGGACATCGCCTCGCGTGCCTACGTGCCGCCCACGCTGTGGACACATGGCTTGCGTGCGCCGGTGGTCGAACAGCTTGAGCGGATGAGCGCCCGATTCCGGGTGATGGCCCCCCGCGACCGGGTGGGTCAGGCCCAGTACTACCGTGAGCTGCTCGATGCCAAGCTGTGCGTCAGCCCCTTCGGCTTCGGCGAGATCTGCTGGCGGGACTTCGAGGCCATCCTGTGTGGCTGCGTGCTGGTCAAGCCGGACATGGGGCATGTCCGGACGCAGCCGGATCTCTTCATCCCGGGGGAAACCTACTTGCCCGTGCGCTGGGACTATGCCGACCTGGCCGAGCAATGCGAGCAACTGCTGGCGGACGATGCGCGTCGCCAGGCCATGGCACGTCGCGCCCGGAGCGTGCTGGCTCAGGCGCTGGGCGAGGACTGGTTCCTGTCCCGGTTCACCGAACTGCTGCCGTCCCTCCCGCAAGGCAAGCTGGATCGGCGGGACGCCGAGATCTCCCGGAAAGGCGATCCGACACCGTAACATCGGCCCATGGCGAGTCGGGTCGATGGGGCAACCGCGTGTTGTCTGACAGGCAATCGAGGCCCGCATCCGGCGGGTGCGGACGACCGACGTTCGTGGGTGCCAGTGGCGCATCTGGGGCTGGCGGTGACGCTTCTGGTCCTGGCCGGTTGCACCTCCACGCCGCGTCGGGATGGTCCACCCGCGGGCGGAGGGAGCTCGGTGTCCGGGGCGTCCGACGCGGTGCCGCGGGTCGAGCCGATCCGGGTGGGCGGCCCCAACAAGCCCTACACCGTCCTCGGACGCAACTACACCCCGATGACGGCCGACCTTCCGCTCTATGAGGAGGGGCTGGCCTCCTGGTATGGCACCAAGTTCCACGGCGCCCGCACGGCCAGTGGCGAGGCTTACGACATGAATGCGATGACGGCGGCCCACCGCACCATGCCGCTGCCCAGCTACGCCCGGGTGCGCAACCCGGCCAATGGGCGGGAGGTGATCGTGCGGGTCAACGACCGGGGGCCTTTCGTCGATGGGCGGGTGATCGACCTGTCCTATGCTGCGGCGGTGAAGCTGGGGGTGCAGAACGGGGTGGCCCCGGTGGAGGTGCGGCGCCTCACCTTCGATGAGATCCGCGCCGGGACCTGGTTCACAGGCGGCACGGCCCTGGCGGCCGTGGCACCTGCGCCCGCGGTGGCGGCGCCCATCCCGGTCGTCGCACCGGCCCCCACGTTGCCCTCGTTGCCGGTGCCAGCACCGAACCCCGCCAGCGCGCCGTTGGCGGACGCCACGCCCGCGGCGTCGAATGCCTCCGCCTCCGAGCCCGCCGTGCGGGCCGCCGGCTTCTGGGTCCAGCTCGGGGCCTTCGGCCGCAGCGACGGGGCTGACAGCTTCCGCCAGAAGGTGGCGGCTGAGCTGGCCTGGCTCTCTCCCCAACTGGCGGTCTTTGCCGAGAACGGTGTGCATCGCCTGCAGGCCGGGCCTTATGCCTCTCGCCAGCAGGCCAGCGAAGCTGCGCAGCGGGTGCGCGAGGCGCTGCAGCTTGTGCCGGTGATCATCGAGCGGCGTTGAGCGCCTGCTGTCGGGTCAGGCGGTTCTGACGCCGGTCGCGGCTGGCTGCAGCCTGTCCCGCTCCACTGCGGTGCATCGCATGGCGCCACGGGGCGTCCGGGGCTTGGCTACAGTGCACCACATGGCTCTCTCGGGCCGTTCACGAGCAACCCCTCCATGACGCAGTCCATCCCACCCACCGCCTCGGCCTGGTCGCAGCGCTGGCAGCGTTTCTCCGCTGCGGCCGTGCAGGCCTTCCATGTGTATGGCACCTGGCTGGCCAGCATCAGCTGGAAGCGCTTCGTGTTGCTCTCGGTGCTGCTGCTGATCGTCGTGAACCTGCTGCAGAAGCTGCCGCCGTTCACCTGGACCATCACCGAGTCTGTGACGCCCATGGTCGGGCGGGTGAAGTTGCCGACCGTGCCCCCCGTGCCGCCGGTGACGGTGCCGGATATCCACATCGAGCTTCCGGGCTCGGTGGCCTCGGCCGCGAGCCGCGGCCCCAAGGGCATCGAGCTCTCGATCGACGAGCATGGGGTCAAGATCCTGAAGAAGGATGGTACGGAGCCCGCGGCCAGCGCGGCCTCGGCCAGCTCGGCCCCCGACGGGGCGCAGGTCGTGATCCGGGCGGGGGACAAGCGGGTGGAAGTCAAGCTCCCCCCCGGTGCCCAGCCTGACGAAGTGCGCGACGCGATCGAAGAGGCCAAGCAGCAGGTCGTCGACGCGATGCAGGAGGCCCGGGACGCCGCCCAGGAAGCTCGCGATGCCGCCCAGGAGGCGGTGGACGAACAGCAGGCCGCCACCGTGCGCACCCGCAAGGTCCACTTCGGGGACTTCTTGAGCGATCTGGCGGCGCTTTGGGTCGTGGCTTCGGCGATCATCAAGATCACCTACAAGGGCCGCATGCAGGCCGAGGTCAAGGCGGCCCAGGCGACCGAGACGGCCGAGGCCGAGTCGCTCAAGCGCCAGGTGGTGGAGGCGCGCATGGCCGCCATGCAGGCGCAGGTCGAGCCGCACTTCCTGTTCAACACCCTGGCCTCCATCGACCACCTGATCGAGACCGATCCGCCGCGGGCCAGCCAGATGCAGAAGAACCTGATCGCGCTGCTGCGGGCCAGCATGCCCTCCATGCGCGACACCGCTGACGCCGGCAGCCGCGACCTGGGTCGCGAGCTGGCGGTGGTGCGGCCCTACATCGAGATCCTGAAGGTGCGCATGGAGGAGCGGCTGGACGCGCAGGTGGACGTGCCAGACGGGCTGCTGTCGGCCGAGTTTCCGGCCATGATGATTCAGACCCTGGTCGAGAACGCCATCCGCCACGGCCTGGAGCCCAAGCCCGAGGGGGGGCAGCTGCGGGTCAAGGCCGAGATCGTGCACGGCAAGCTGCAGGTGACGGTGGCCGACACGGGCGTGGGCTTCGGCGCCGCGGCCACCTCCGGCACCGGTGTGGGCCTGGCCAACATCCGCGAGCGCCTGCAGCTGCTGCATGGCAGCAAGGCCAGCCTGACCGTGACGGCCAACCAGCCTTGCGGTACCGTCGTGACCATCACCGTGCCCTACCGCACGGTGGAGGGCGCCGGCAGCACCTCGGCCTGAACGCCCGCCGTCCAGATCCCCGCCACCCACACCCCTTGATGACCGTGAGTTCTGACGCCGATTCCTTCAGCGAGTCTTCCCGTGTACGCGCCGTGCTGGCCGATGACGAACGCCTGATGCGCGAGCAGTTGCGCGCCCGTCTGGCCGAGGTCTGGCCCGAGCTGGACATCGTGGCCGAGGCCAAGCATGGCGCCGAAGCCGTCGAACTGGTCCGGCAGCACCGGCCGGACGTGGTCTTCCTGGACATCCGCATGCCGGGCATGACGGGCGTCGATGCGGCACGCGAGATCGCCCAGATGGACGTGGGCGACGAGGGCTGGTTGCCGGAGATCGTCTTCATCACCGCCTACGACCAGTACGCGGTGGAGGCCTTTGAGCAGGGCGCGGCCGACTATGTGCTCAAGCCAGCCGAGCGCGAGCGCCTGCAGCGCACCGTCGAGCGCCTGCGCAAGCGCCTGGCCGCTCGCGCCAAGCTGGAGGCGGGTGCGCCGGTGGCCCCGGACGAGCTGCCCACGGGTGGGTCCCTGCAGCAGCTGCTGCACCGCCTGGCTGGTCCGGGGGGGGCGCCGCGACCGGCACCACTGCAGTGGATCCAGGCCACGGTGGGCCAGAGCATCCAGATGATCCCGGTGGACGAGGTGCTGTTCTTCATCAGCGACGAGAAGTACACCCGTGTCCAGACGCCGACGGTGGAGGCGCTGATCCGCAAGCCGATCAAGGAGCTGGTCGATGAGGTTGATCCGCAGAAGTTCTGGCAGATCCACCGCTCCACGCTGGTGGCGGTGCATGCGATCGCCGCGGTGACGCGGGACTTCCGGGGCCGCCAGATCATCACCGTGAAGGGCAGCCCTGAAAAGCTCGAGGTCAGCCGCAGCTACACCCACCTGTTCAAGGGCATGTGAGGGCTTGGGGTGCGTGGCCCGACAATCGGTCCGGTCCTCGCCTGCATTTGCCGCACTCGCCATGAGCACCGCCCTGTTCGATCCGCAACCGCTGCCCTTCGCGCCCTGTGAACTGGGGGAGTCGCCGTTCTGGCACCCTGAGGAGGCCTGCCTCTACTGGTGCGACATTCCGGGGCGCGAACTGCACCGCGCCGATCCGGTGCGTCTGAGCCATGACCGCTGGCACTTCGACAGCGAGCCGGCCTGCTGCATGCCGGTGCTGGGAGGGGGATTGGTGCTGGCCATGCGCGACGGGCTCTGGTGTTTCGACCCGACCCGTGGGGAGCGTACCCGCCTGGCACCGCCGCCCTACGACCCGGCCATCCAGCGCTTCAACGACGGCAAGGCCGATGCGCAGGGGCGCGTCTGGGTGGGGACCTTGCACGAGCCCAAGGACCGCCCGGCGGCGGCCCTCTACCGCTGGTCGCATGGCGAGATCGACCGGATGGCCGATGGCATCACCACCAGCAATGGCCTGGCCTGGAGCCCGGATGGGCGCACCCTGTACTGGAGCGACACCCAGGCTCACTGCATCTATGCACTGGACATGGATGCGCAGGATGGCTCGCCCACACGTCGGCGCGTGTTCCAGCAGTTTCCGCTGAAGGCACCGGATCAGGATCTGGATCTGTATGCCGGCCGCCCGGACGGCGCGGCGGTGGACTCCGAAGGCGGCTACTGGGTGGCCATGTTCGAAGGGCAGTGCCTGCTGCGGCTCACCCCGGAAGGCGCCATTGACCGCCGGGTGCCGCTGCCTGTGCGTTGTCCCACCATGCCCTGCTTTGGGGGGGCGGATCTGCGCACGCTTTACATCACCACGGCGCGTCACAAGCGGCCGGCGGCCGAGCTGGCGCGCATGCCTTGGTCGGGCTGTGTGCTGCAGATGCGGGTGGAGGTGCCTGGGTTGCCGACGAACTTTGCTGTTCTGTAAACCGCGGGCGCTGTAACTGCGCCGTAACCGCAGGAGGCCGCCAGGTCAAGCAGAAGCCTGCGGACGACCCGCGGGCATGCTGGGGCATCTAGACGATTGGGAATTGCCCCTATAATCGCCCGGCTTTGCCACCCCGGAACCTGGAAGCGACACGATGTCCGAGCGGCGTAACCTCCGCCCCGACGCGTGGGCAGATCTGGAAGATGAGGCGGACAAGCAGCCTTTCAAGGCCTTGACGCACGAAGAGGCGCAGGCCTTGATGGCCCGCGAACGGTCGGTCTCGCCGTGGCGGGTGATCGCGGTTCAGGCCGTGGTCGGCATGGTGATGGCTGGTTTGCTCTGGCTCATCACGCGACGTCAGGATTGGGCCGTGTCGGTGCTGTATGGCGCCGCCGCGGTGGTTGTGCCGGGTGCCTTGATGGCGCGCGGTGTGACCAGTCGGCTCTCCAGCCTGGCGCCGGCAGTTTCGGCTGTCAGCGTCATGTTGTGGGAGTTCGGCAAGATTGCGGTTTCGGTGGCCATGCTCGCGCTGGCCCCGAAGCTGGTGCCCGGTCTGAGTTGGCCAGCCTTGCTGGTGGCTCTGATCGTGTGCATCAAGGTGTATTGGGTCGCGCTCTTGTGGCGAGGCCGACGGAAGAGTTGAACTGAACTGAAACCCACGCCATGTCCGTAGAAGCACACGAAGCCGCCGAGCACGCGCCAACCGCTGGCGAGTACATCGTTCACCACCTGACCTTCCTTAGCAATAAAGGTTCCAACGCCCCGTTCGACATGAGCGTGGTGCACTGGGACTCGATCGTCTTCTCCATCCTGTTGGGTGTGGTCGGCTGCCTGCTGCTGTGGAAGGCTGCCCGGGTCGCCACGTCCGGCGTGCCGGGCCGCTTCCAGGCAGCGGTGGAAATCCTGGTCGAGATGGTCGAATCTCAGGCCAAGGGCATCGTCCACAACGCCCAGAGCCGCAAGCTGGTGGCTCCTCTGGCGCTGACAGTCTTCATCTGGATTTTCCTGATGAACGCGATGGACCTGTTGCCGGTTGACCTGCTGCCCTTCATCTGGCAGGCCATCCAGGGCGACCACGAAGCCAAGCTGCGCGTGGTGCCAACCGCCGACCTGTCTGTCACGATGGGCCTGTCGCTGGGCGTGCTGATCACCTGCCTGATCTACAACATCAAGATCAAGGGCCTGGGCGGCTGGGCGCACGAACTGATCGCTGCACCCTTCGGCGACCACTGGGCCCTGTATCCCTTCAATTTCGCGATGCAGATGATCGAGTTTCTGGCCAAGACCGTGTCGCACGGCATGCGGCTGTTCGGCAACATGTATGCCGGCGAACTGATCTTCCTGCTGATTGCCCTGATGGGTGGCGCCTTCGCCTCCGTGGGTCTGGGTACCGGCATCGGCTTGGCCATCGGCCAGATCATCGCCGGCTCGGCCTGGGCCATCTTCCACATCCTGATCATCACGCTGCAGGCCTTCGTGTTCATGATGCTGACGCTGGTGTACATCGGCCAGGCCCATGACTCGCACTGATCCTGTGCGTTGATCCGGATCCCCGCTCTTTCCTTTCCCGTTTCTACCTTTCCAACCCAACCTCTCAACTAGGAGTCATCATGGAAGTCATCAGCTTTGTTGCCCTCGCCGCCGGCCTGATCATCGGTCTGGGTGCTGTCGGTGCTTGTATCGGCATCGGCATCATGGGCAGCAAGTACCTGGAATCGGCCGCTCGCCAGCCCGAGCTGATGGGCGAACTGCAGACCAAGATGTTCCTGCTGGCCGGTCTGATCGACGCGGCCTTCATCATCGGCACCGGTATCGCCCTGTGGTTCGCCACGGCCAACCCGTTCCTGGGCCAGATCGCCCAGGTCGTCGCCAAGTAATTCGGCAACGGTCGTGTTGAGAGGCCGGGGTGCGCTGCGGCGCGCCCCTGCTGAATGTCCCGTCACCGTTTGAGGCAAAAAAGTGAGCATCACCGGTACCCTCATCGTCCAGATGATCGTGTTCCTGATCCTGGTCTGGTTCACGATGAAATTCGTCTGGCCGCCGATCACCGCTGCGCTCGACGATCGCGCCAAGAAGATCGCCGAAGGCCTGTCGGCTGCCGACAAGGCCAAGAGCGAGCTGGCCGTGGCCAACCAGCGCGTCGAGCAGCAGCTGTCCGCTGCGCGCGACGACGCTGCCAAGCGCCTGGCTGATGCCGAGCGTCTGGCCCAGCAGATGATCGAAGAAGCCAAGTCGCGTGCCAGCGACGAAGGTGCCAAGATCGTCGCCGCGGCCAAGGCCGAAGCCGAGCAGGAGTCCGTGAAGGCCCGCGAAGCCCTGCGTGAGCAGGTCGCCGTGCTGGCTGTCAAGGGCGCCGAAGCGATCCTGAAGCGTGAAGTCAACGCCGGCGTGCACGCCGATCTTCTGAACCGTCTGAAGACCGAGCTGTAATCATGGCTGAGCTTGCAACCATCGCACGTCCCTACGCCGAGGCACTGTACAAGTCCATCGGCACGGACAGCGCCCAGGCCCTGGTCGACCAGCTCCACACCGTGGGGCAGGTGGCCGGCGACGCCCAGCTGCGCCAGTTCGCGGACAACCCGAAGGTGACTTCGGAGCAGGTGTTCGATCTGGTCACCAGCGTGGCCAAGGTCGCCCTGTCGCCCAAGGTCGCCAATCTGCTGAAGGTCGTCGTCGAGAACGGCCGTCTGTCTGCCCTGCCGGAGGTCGACGCCCAGTTCCGGGCGCTGGTCAACGCCAGCAGTGGTGTGTCGGACGCGATCATCGTCAGCGCCTTCCCCCTGGACGCCGCCCAACTGGCCGACACGGTCGCCACGCTGGAGAAGCGCTTCGGTCGCAAGCTCAACGCGTCGGTGCAAGTCGATGAGTCGCTCATCGGTGGCATCCGCGTGGTGGTGGGCGACGAGGTGCTTGACACCTCCATCCAGGCCCGTCTGGAGCAGATGAAGGTCGCGCTGACCCACTGAGGCTCCGTCCCGCATCGGCACCCAACCCCAAGGCATAGCCCACCCGGCAGCCAGTCTCCCGCCTGACTGCCGCGCTTTCGGAGAAAGCAATGCAATTGAATCCTGCTGAAATTTCGGAACTGATCAAGAGCCGCATCGAAGGCCTCGGCGCTTCGTCGGACATCCGCAACCAGGGCACCGTCGTCTCGGTGACCGACGGCATCGTCCGCGTCCACGGCCTGTCCGATGCGATGCAGGGCGAAATGCTGGAATTCCCGGCTGGCAAGGACGGTCAACCTTCCTTCGGCCTGGCCCTGAACCTCGAGCGCGACTCCGTCGGCGCCGTGATTCTGGGTGAATACGAACACATCTCCGAAGGCGACACCGTCAAGTGCACGGGCCGCATCCTGGAAGTGCCCGTGGGCCCCGAGCTGGTGGGCCGCGTGGTCAACGCGCTGGGTCAGCCGATCGACGGCAAGGGCCCGATCAACGCCAAGATGACGGACGTGATCGAGAAGGTCGCCCCGGGCGTGATCGCGCGGAAGTCGGTGGACCAACCCGTCCAGACCGGCCTGAAGTGCATTGACTCGATGGTGCCCGTCGGCCGTGGCCAGCGCGAGCTGATCATCGGCGACCGCCAGACCGGCAAGACCGCCGTGGCGATCGACGCGATCATCAACCAGAAGGGTCAGAACATGACCTGCGTGTACGTCGCGATCGGCCAGAAGGCTTCGTCGATCAAGAACGTCGTGCGCGCCCTGGAACAGGCCGGCGCGATGGACTACACCATCGTTGTGGCCGCCTCGGCTTCCGAATCCGCCGCCATGCAGTACGTCGCTGCCTACTCGGGCTGCACGATGGGCGAGTACTTCCGCGACCGCGGCCAAGACGCCCTGATCGTCTATGACGACCTGTCCAAGCAAGCCGTGGCCTACCGCCAGGTCTCGCTGCTGCTGCGCCGCCCGCCGGGCCGCGAAGCTTTCCCCGGCGACGTGTTCTATCTCCACAGCCGCCTGCTGGAACGTGCCGCCCGCGTGAACGCCGACTACGTCGAAGCCTTCACCAAGGGCGAGGTCAAGGGCAAGACCGGTTCGCTCACCGCGCTGCCGATCATCGAAACCCAGGCTGGTGACGTGTCGGCCTTCGTGCCGACCAACGTGATCTCGATCACCGACGGCCAGATCTTCCTGGAAACCAACCTGTTCAACGCGGGTGTGCGTCCTGCCATCAACGCCGGTATCTCGGTGTCGCGCGTCGGTGGTGCCGCCCAGACCAAGCTGATCAAGTCGCTGTCCGGCGGTATCCGTACCGACCTGGCCCAGTACCGTGAGCTGGCTGCCTTCGCGCAGTTCGCCTCCGATCTGGATGCTTCCACCAAGAAGCAGCTGGACCGCGGTGCCCGCGTGACCGAACTGCTGAAGCAGGCGCAGTACTCGCCGCTGCCCATCAGCCTGATGGGGGCCTCGCTGTTCGCCGTGAACAAGGGCTACATGGACGATGTGGACGTCAAGAAGGTGCTGTCCTTCGAAGGCGGCCTGCACCAGTTCCTGAAGTCCAGCCACGCTGCCCTGCTGGCCAAGCTGGAGGCCGACAAGGCCATGGACAAGGCGGCCGAGGAAGAGCTGAACGGCGCGATTGCGGCCTTCAAGAAGTCCTTCGCCTGAAGCCACTGACTGACGGGACGGCACGCGCGCGCTCCAACGACACGAACGAGTCGTCCCTCACCCACTAGGAGAAACAGTCATGGCAGTCGGAAAGGAAATCCGCGGCAAGATCAAATCGGTGGAAAACACCAAGAAGATCACCAAGGCCATGGAAATGGTCGCCGCGTCCAAGATGCGCAAGGCGCAGGACCGCATGCGTGCGGCCCGTCCGTACAGCAACAAGATCCGCAACATCACGGCCAACCTGTCCCGGGCGAACCCCGAGTACAAGTCGCCGTACATGCGCGCGGATGGCAAGTCGGGCATCACGGGCTTTGTGGTGGTCACCACCGACAAGGGCCTGTGCGGTGGCCTCAACACCAACGTGTTGCGTGCCGTCACCAACAAGATGCGCGAGCTGCAGGACCAGGGCCGCAAGGTCGAGGCCGTGGCCATCGGCAACAAGGGCCTGGGCTTCCTCAACCGCGTGGGCGCCAAGGTCGTGAGCCAGGCCACGCAGCTGGGTGACACGCCGCAGCTTGAAAAGCTGATCGGCCCGCTGAAGGTGATGCTGGACGCCTTCGTTGAAGGCAAGGTCGATGCCGTCTACCTCTGCTACACCCGTTTCATCAACACGATGAAGCAGGAGCCGGTGGTCGAGCAACTGCTGCCTCTGCAGGCCGCGGCGCTCGAACAGAGCGAAGCCGAGAAGGCCGCGCACAGCTGGGACTACATCTACGAGCCGGATGCGGCATCGGTGATCGACGAGCTGCTCAAGCGCTACGTCGAGGCGCTGATCTACCAGGCGGTGGCCGAGAACATGGCCTCGGAGCAATCCGCCCGCATGGTGGCCATGAAGGCCGCGACCGACAACGCCGGCACGTTGATCAATGAGCTCAAGCTCATCTACAACAAGACCCGCCAGGCTGCGATCACGAAGGAACTGTCCGAGATCGTGAGTGGTGCCGCCGCGATCAGCGGTTGATCCCGGCAACGACGATCAACGCGATTCAGTTCCGAATACAGCGAATCAAGATTGAAGGACCGAAAAATGTCGAACTCTCAAGCCCAAGGCAAGATCGTTCAGTGCATCGGCGCCGTGGTGGACGTGGAATTCCCGCGTGACCGGATGCCCAAGGTGTACGACGCCCTGAAGATGGACGGCTCGGCGCTGACGCTGGAAGTGCAGCAGCAGCTGGGTGATGGCGTGGTGCGTACCATTGCGCTGGGCTCCTCCGACGGCCTGCGCCGCGGCTCGGTGGTCTACAACACCGGCAACCCCATCACCGTGCCCGTGGGCACCGCGACCCTGGGTCGCATCATGGACGTGCTGGGCAACCCCATCGACGAGCGCGGCGAAGTCTCGCAAGAGCTGACTGCCTCGATCCACCGCAAGGCCCCGACCTACGACGAGCTGTCGCCGTCGACCGAGCTGCTGGAAACCGGCATCAAGGTGATCGACCTGATCTGCCCGTTCGCCAAGGGCGGCAAGGTGGGTCTGTTCGGTGGTGCCGGCGTGGGCAAGACCGTGAACATGATGGAGCTCATCAACAACATCGCCAAGGCCCACAGCGGTCTGTCGGTGTTTGCGGGCGTGGGCGAGCGCACCCGTGAGGGCAACGACTTCTATCACGAGATGGCCGACTCCGGCGTCGTGAACCTGGAGAACCTGGGCGAGTCCAAGGTGTCCATGGTCTACGGCCAGATGAACGAGCCCCCGGGCAACCGTCTGCGCGTGGCCCTGACCGGCCTGACCATCGCCGAGTCCTTCCGCGACGAAGGCCGTGACGTGCTGTTCTTCGTGGACAACATCTACCGTTACACCCTGGCTGGTACCGAGGTGTCCGCGCTGCTGGGCCGCATGCCTTCCGCCGTGGGCTACCAGCCGACGCTGGCCGAGGAAATGGGCCGCCTGCAAGAGCGGATCACGTCGACCAAGGTCGGCTCGATCACCTCGATCCAGGCCGTGTACGTCCCTGCGGATGACTTGACCGACCCGTCGCCCGCCACGACCTTCGCCCACTTGGATGCCACCGTGGTGCTGTCGCGTGACATCGCCTCGCTGGGCATCTACCCCGCCGTGGACCCGCTGGATTCGACCTCGCGCCAGATCGACCCGAACATCATCGGCGAGGAGCACTACAGCACCACCCGTGCCGTGCAGGCCACCCTGCAGCGCTACAAGGAACTGCGCGACATCATCGCCATCCTGGGCATGGACGAACTGTCGCCGGAAGACAAGCTGGCCGTGGCCCGTGCCCGGAAGATCCAGCGCTTCCTGTCGCAGCCCTTCCACGTGGCCGAAGTGTTCACCGGCTCGCCGGGCAAGTACGTGCCGCTGAAGGAAACCATCCGCGGCTTCAAGATGATCGTCGCCGGTGAATGCGATCACCTGCCCGAGCAGGCCTTCTACATGGTCGGCACCATCGACGAGGCCTTCGAGAAGGCCAAGAAGATGCAGTAAGCCGAGGCGCGGCTGCGCGGGTGGGCCCCACTCGCCAGCCGCCTTCTGTCTGCTGATCCATCTTCAAGTCAAAGGACCCGACCATGGCAACCATTCACGTCGACGTCGTCTCCGCCGAAGAGAACATCTTCTCGGGCGAGGCGAAGTTCGTCGCGCTGCCGGGCGAGGCGGGCGAGCTGGGCATCCTGCCGCAGCACACCCCGCTGATCACCCGCATCAAGCCGGGCGCGGTGCGCATCGAGCGGGCTGACAACGGCCAGGAAGAGTTCGTCTTCGTGGCCGGTGGCATCCTGGAAGTGCAGCCACACTGCGTGACCGTGCTGGCGGACACCGCGATCCGCGGCCATGACCTCGACGAGGCCAAGGCCGCCGAAGCGAAGAAGCTGGCCGAGGAAGCGATGAAGAGCGCCAAGAGCGACATCGACTTCGCCCGCGCCCAGAGCGAGTTTGCCGTCATGGCAGCTCAGCTGGCCGCCATCCAGAAGCTGCGCAAGACCCGCTGATCCATCCACTGCCCGCCGGTTCTCTGGTGGGCCCGGAAGAACCCGTCGCCTCCTCTCGGAGCCGGCGGGTTTTGTTTTTCAGCGCAGCACCGGGGCGTCGGGCAGTTCGTTGGGCCGCGGCGACTCATCGGTGCGCGCAAAGCCCGCGCACAGCAGCCGGTCGACCTCGGTCAGCGCTGTCGTCAGCCCGGCCTCGACCTGGCCCCGGGCAAAGGCCTGGCTGAGGCCCTGGGCCAGCGTCTGCCAGCGAGCCTCGGGAACATGCTGCCTCAGGCCACGGTCCGCCACGATCTCCACCGCCCGGTCGGCCAGCAGCACGTAGATCAGCACGCCGACGTTGTCTTCGGTGTCCCACACGCCCAGCTGCCCAAAGCACTCCAGAGCGCGTTGGCGCGGCGCGACGCCCCCCCAGGCGGCGGCCACCGGCAGGCCGGCTTCCACGCACAGGCGGATCTGGCCGCGGTGGCGTGCTTCGCTGGCCTGCACCAGGCCCGTCAGGCGGGCTGCAGCGGCCGGTGGCAGGGCGCGTGAGCTGTCCCGCTCATCCAGCCAGAAATGTCGCCAAGCCCGGGCCAGGCGGGGCAGAAGTGCGGTCAGGGTCATCTCACCACCGTCCCGAGGCGCCACCGCCGCCGAAGTCGCCCCCGCCGCCGGAGGAGAAGCCACCGCCGTCTCCGCCACCGCCCCAGGAGCCACCACCGCCGCCGCCCCAGATGATGGGCGGGCCGCCGGAGCTGCCACCGCGTCCGCCGCTGCCCATCACGCCCACCAGGATCCAGGCCACGACGCCCGCGCCCAGACCCAGCAGCCAGCTCGTGGCCAGCCAGCCGGCCAGCGTGCCGGCGCCCAGGCCGGTCAGCAAGGCGCCGGTGCGGCGGCCCAAAAAGCCCGACAGGATGGAGCCGAGGATGGGCACGCCAACGAAGAAGAACAGGCCGAGGCCTTGCCAGTCGCCGCCGGTGTCCCGGGCGGGCCGCGCCGCTGGAGTGGGCAGGGCCTCGCCGCGGATTCGCGCGGTGAGCTGATCGACCGCGGCATTGAGGCCACCGGCGTAGTCGCCCTGACGGAAAGCCGGCACCAGGCTGCCCTGGATGATCTGGCTGGCAGCCAGGTCGGGGATCGCCCCTTCCAGCGTCTTGGCCACCTCGATGCGCACAGTGCGGTCCTGCTTGGCCACCAGCAGCAACACACCATCGCCGACGTCCTTGCGGCCGATCTTCCACTGGTCGGCCACGCGCCAGCCGTAGGCGGCGATGTCCTCGGGGGCCGTGGTGGGGACGATCAGGATCACGATCTGCGTGCCGGCGGACTGCTCAAAGGCGGCCAGCTTCTGCTCCAGTGCCTGGGCCTGTGCTGAGGTCAGCGTGCCGGTCTGGTCCATCACCCGGGCGGTGAGCGCCGGGATGGGCAGGCCGGTGGACTGGGCCCGGGCCATGCCCCAGCCCACGGCCGTCAGCAGCACCAGGGCGGCCAGCCACAGGCCGCGCAGCCAGGGCCTGGCGGGCCGGCGCAGAGCGGGTGCCGCGTGCATGCCAAGCTTCAGCGCGAAGCCGCCGGGGCCGCGCCGAAGTCCACCTTCGGCGGCTCGGCCAGTGCCTTCTCGTTGTCCACCGTGAAGTTGGGCTTCACTTCATAGTGGAACGCCATGGCCGTCAGGTTGGTCGGGAAGCTGCGGGCCAGCGTGTTGTAGTCGGCCACCGTCTTGATGTAGCGGTTGCGGGCCACGGTGATGCGGTTCTCGGTGCCTTCCAGCTGCACCCGCAAATCCTGGAAGCCCTGGTTGGCCTTCAGGTTGGGGTAGTTCTCGCTCACCACCAGCAGGCGGCTCAGCGCGCTGCTGAGCTCGCCCTGGGCGGCCTGGAATTTCTGGAAAGCCTGCGGGTCGTTGATCAGCGCGGGCGTGGCCTGGATCGAAGTGGCCTTGGCCCGGGCTTCGATCACCCTGGTCAGGGTCTCCTGCTCGAAGTTGGCCTCGCCCTTGACGGTGGCCACCAGGTTGGGCACCAGATCGGCCCGGCGCTGGTACTGGTTCAGCACCTCGGACCAGTTGGCCTTGACGGCCTCGTCCTGGCGCTGAAATTCGTTGTAGCCGCAGCCCGACAGGCTCAGGCTGGCGGCCAGCACCAGGGTGGCGGCTCCAAGACGGCGGGTGTTCATCGCAGCGTTTCTCCTCGTGTGCGGGATGCCCGGGATGGCGGGCAAACGTTTCAGAAAATGGGGGCGACGCGCGGCGCTTCAAGCAGAGGCGGCGGGGATAATCGCATCATGTTCGCACCGCTGCTCAACGACACCTTCCTGCGCGCCTGCCTGCGCCAGCCGACGTCCCACACCCCCGTCTGGCTGATGCGCCAGGCCGGACGCTATCTGCCGGAATATTGCGCCACCCGCGCCAAGGCCGGCAGCTTCATGGGCCTGGCCACGAACGTGGACTATGCCACCGAGGTGACGCTGCAGCCGCTGGAGCGTTACCCGCTGGATGCAGCCATCCTGTTCTCGGACATCCTGACCGTGCCCGACGCGATGGGCCTGGGCCTGTCCTTCCAGCAGGGCGAAGGCCCCCGCTTCGCCCAGGTGGTGCGGGACGAGGCCGCGGTGAACGCCCTTGCCGTGCCGGACATGGACAAGCTGCGCTACGTCTTTGACGCCGTCACCTCGATCCGCAAGGCACTGAACGGCCGCGTGCCGCTGATCGGCTTCTCTGGCAGCCCCTGGACGCTGGCCTGCTACATGGTCGAAGGCGGCGGGTCGGACGACTACCGGCAGGTCAAGACGCTGCTCTACAGCCGCCCGGACCTGATGCACCGCATCCTCCAGGTCAATGCCGACGCGGTGGCGCTCTACCTCAACACCCAGATCGACGCCGGCGCTCAGGCCGTGATGATCTTCGACAGCTGGGGCGGTGTGCTGGCCGATGGCGACTTCCAGGACTTCTCGCTGGCCTACACCCGGCGCGTGGTGCAGCAGCTGCGCCGCGAGAAGGATGGTCAGCGCATCCCGGTCATCGTCTTCACCAAGGGCGGCGGCCTGTGGCTGGAGGAGATTGCCGGCGTGGGCGCCGACGTGGTGGGGGTGGACTGGACGGTGAACCTGGCCCGCGCCCGCGCGGCCGTGGGCGACCATGTGGCCCTGCAGGGCAACCTGGATCCGACCATCCTGTTTGCCCCGCCCGCGGCCGTGCAGGCCCAGGCCGTGCGGCTGCTGGACAGCTTCGGCCGTCCGCAACGCACCGACGGCCGCTGGGACGGCCACATCTTCAACCTGGGGCACGGCATCAGCCAGTTCACCCCGCCCGAGCATGTGGCCGCGCTGGTCGAGACGGTCCACGCCCACTCGCGCACCTTGCGGGCGCCTGCCGCCTGAAAACGGTGCCTGGCGGCGCTTGCGTCAGGACAAACCCGCGCGAAATGGCGCCCCAAGTTGGTGGGGTGAGTGCTTGCTCAGTGCTTGACTTATCCCCATCTCCAGCGCAGCGAAACTCTTGCTGCGCTGCGGAGGGGCGGTGGCGTGAATTCCTCAGGTCGTGCGTCGCAAGTGATTGTTTTCAAAGGAATTTTTTCATCGAGCTCCATCGATCGGTGGATGGGGATATCCCGAGTGCCCTTCGCGAGAGCAGCGTGGCACATGCGGGTTTCTCACAAAGTTATCCACAGAAATGCGGGCAAGTGGAAAAGCGTTTCTCAATCATGAACTTGGCGCCGATTCCTCATCAAAAGTCCTGGTGCCTGATGCACTGCGGCAAGAAAGGCTTGGGCTGATGCGCCTGGGCGTGGCCGTCGATGCCCCGCAGTACGCCGCCCTGGGTGACGTGCTGCACTACCTTTCGGAGCAGGCGCTGCCGCCGGGCAGCCTGCTGCGCGTGCCCTTGGGCCGGCGCGACACGCTGGGCCTGGTCTGGGAACAGGTGTCCGAGGAGGTGCCGGCTGATCCGGGCGTGACGCTGCGCCCGGTGGGCGAGGTGCTGGCCTGTCTGCCGCCGCTGGGTGAGCCCTGGCTGCGGCTGGTCGAGTTCACGGCCCGCTACTACCAGCGTGCCATCGGCGAGGTGGCGCTGTCGGTGCTGCCGCCGGAACTGCGCAAGCTCGACGACACCGCGCTGGCCAAGCGTCTGGCCCGCCTGCGCCGCCAGTGGGGCTTGCCGTCCCCTGAGGGCGAGGCACAACCCAAGAAGCGTCGGCGGGCTGTTGCGGCGGCGCAGGAGGCCCTGCCCCCGGTACCGCCCCCCGAGCCCGAGCGTCCCCCGCTGATGCCGGACCAGGCCACGGTGCTGGAGGCCATTGCGGCCCAGTTCGCGGCTGAGACGCCCACCTGCCAGCTGCTGCACGGCGTCACCGGCAGCGGCAAGACCGAGGTCTATCTGCGGGCCGCCGAGGCCGCACTGGCGGCCGGCAAGCAGGCCCTGGTGCTGGTGCCGGAGATCAACCTCACGCCGCAGCTGGAGGCCCGCTTTGCCGAGCGCTTCCCCGGCCGGCGCCTGGTGTCGCTGCACAGCGGCCTCACGCCGGCGCAGCGCCTCTTGAACTGGCTGGGCGCCCACCTGGGCCATGCCGACCTGGTGCTGGGCACCCGGCTGGCCGTCTTCTGCCCGCTGCCGCGCCTGGGCCTCATCGTGGTCGACGAGGAGCACGACCCCAGCTACAAGCAGCAGGACGGCGCCCGCTACTCGGCGCGCGACCTGGCCGTCTACCGCGGCCGGCTCGAGAAGGTGCCGGTGTTGCTGGGCTCGGCCACCCCCTCGCTGGAGAGCTGGCAGCAGGCCCGCACCGGCCGCTACCAGCTGCTGGCCATGCCGCACCGGGTGGGGCAGGGCGAGTTGCCCAAGGTGCGGGTGGTGGACATGGCGCAGCAGCCCAAGCCACCGCAGGGACGGGAGCCGCCGCCGCTGTGCCCGCCGGTGCTGGCGGCCGTGCAGGAACGGGTGAGCCGCGGTGAGCAGAGCCTGCTGTTCCTGAACCGGCGCGGCTTCGCGCCGGTGCTGCATTGCGCGGCCTGCGGCTGGAAGAGCGGCTGTCCGCACTGCAGCGCCTGGCGCGTCTTCCACAAGGGCGACCGCACGCTGCGCTGCCACCACTGCGGCTTCACCGAACGGGTGCCCACCGCCTGCCCGGACTGCGGCAACCTGGACATCGAGCCCATGGGCCGCGGCACCGAGCGCCTGGAGGAGCAGATGGTGGCCCTGCTCGAAGGCGTGCAGCGCCCGGACGGGAGCCCGGCCCGCGTGGCCCGCATCGACGCCGACACCACCCGCCTCAAGGGCAGCCTGGAGCAGCAGCTGGCCGCCGTGCATGCCGGCGAGGTGGATGTGCTGGTGGGCACGCAGATGATCACCAAGGGCCACGACTTCCGCAACGTGACCCTGGTGGTGGCCGTCAACCCGGACAGCGCGCTCTACGCGGCAGACTTCCGCGCGCCCGAGCGGCTGTTCTCCTCGCTGCTGCAGGCCGCCGGCCGGGCTGGCCGTGACGCCGAGGCGGCCGCGCGCAGCGAAATGTGGATCCAGACCTGGACGCCGGGCCACGCCCTGTTCGCCGCGCTGCGCCAGCACGACTATGCGGCCTTCGCCGCCAGCCAACTGGAAGAGCGCGAGATGGCGGGCCTGCCGCCCTTCAGCCATCTGGCCCTGCTGCGGGCCGAGGCGCGCGACCCGGCCGTGGCCGAGGCTTTTCTGCGCGCCGCCCGCGAGATGGCCCGGGCCTGGCTGGCCGAACACGGCGAGCCGCCGGTGATGCTCTACGCCCCCGTGCCACCGCAGATCGCCAAGGTGGCCGGGCTGGAGCGCCGCCAGATGCTGCTGGAGGCTGGCCACCGCGGCGCGCTGCAGCGCCTGCTGGCCGACTGGGTCCCGGGCTTGCATGCCCTGCGTGCGGCCCACCGCGGCCTGGCGCGCTGGGCCATCGACGTGGACCCGCTGTCCATCTGAAATCCGGGCGGCAACATCCGCCCGAGCCGCTGTCTCTCATCGCCGCCCCACACCGTCTTCGCCCATGTCCTCTTCCGGTCCCAACACCCTGAACCCCGCCCAGATGGAGGCGGTGAACTACCTGCGGGGGCCCTGCCTGGTGCTGGCCGGCGCGGGCTCGGGCAAGACGCGGGTGATCACCCACAAGATCGCGCGGCTGCTGCAGGAGGGCCTGAGGCCCAAGCAGATCGCGGCCATCACCTTCACCAACAAGGCCGCACGCGAGATGCGCGAGCGAGCGCAGTCGCTGGTGGGGCCGCGCGCGGCCAAGGACCTGGCCATCAGCACCTTCCACTCGCTGGGCGTGCGCATGCTGCGCGAGGACGGCACCAAGCTAGGCCTGAAGGAGCAGTTCTCCATCCTGGACGCCGACGACGTGCTGGGCGTGCTGCGCGATGCCGGCAGCTGCACCGACAACAAGATCGCCCGTCAGTGGCAGTGGACGATCAGCCTGTGGAAGAACCAGGGCATCAACAGCAGCACCGCGCCCTCGGTGGCCAAGGACGACAACGAGCTGGTGGCCGCCAAGGTGATGCGGCTCTACGAGGAGCGGCTGGCGGCCTACCAGGCGGTGGACTTCGACGACCTGATCAGTCTGCCGCTCAAGCTGCTGCAGACGAACGACGAGGCCCGCGCCAAGTGGCAGAACCAGTTCGGCCATGTGCTGGTGGACGAGTACCAGGACACCAACGCGGTGCAGTACGAACTGCTCAAGGCCCTGGTGGAGCACCCGGACGAGCGCCGCCACGGCCTGTTCACCGCGGTGGGCGACGACGACCAGAGCATCTACGGCTGGCGTGGCGCGACGATCGAGAACCTCAAGCGCCTGCCCGAGGAGTTCCCCAACCTCAAAGTCATCCCGCTGGAGCAGAACTACCGCTCCACCAGCGCCATCCTGCGCGCGGCCAACGAGGTGATCGGCCTGAACCCCAAGCTCTTTCCCAAGAAGCTGTGGAGCGACCTGGGCGAAGGCGAGCCGGTGCGGGTGGTCGAGTGCGACGGCGAGGAACACGAGGCCGAGCGGGCGGTCGCCCGGATCCAGGCCCTGCGGGCGCAGGACCCGCGCATCCAGTTCGCCGACTTCGCGATCCTCTACCGCGCCAACCACCAGGCCCGCATCTTCGAGCAGAAGCTGCGCATGGCCCAGATTCCCTACAAGGTCTCGGGTGGCCAGAGCTTCTTCGACAAGGCCGAGATCAAGGACCTGTGCGCCTGGCTGCGCCTCTTGGTGAACCAGGACGACGACCCGGCCTTCCTGCGCGCGGTGACCACGCCCAAGCGGGGCATCGGCCACCAGACGCTGGGCGCGCTGGGCGAGTTCTCCGGTCAGTGGAAGATGTCCATGTACGAGGCCCTGTTCGCGCAGAGCCTGTCGGCCAAGCTGTCGGCCAAGGCCATCGGCTCGCTGCACGAGTTCGGCCGCTACGTGAACGACCTGGAGTACAAGGCCCGCCACACCGTGGGCGGCGAGGACGCCAAGAAGTTGCTGATCGAGTGGCTCAAGGACATCGACTACGAGAAGCACCTCTTCGAGCACGAGGACAGCGAGAAGGTGGCCCAGGCGCGCTGGAGCAATGTGCTGGACTTCGTGGACTGGGTGGCCAAGCGCTGTGGCGGCCAGATCCTGCAGGAGGGTGGCACCTTTGAGACCGAGAAGAAGAGCGTGCTGGAAGTGGCCCAGAGCATCAGCGTGATCCTGAGCCTGGCCGAGCGCGACGAGGGCCAGGACCAGGTGGTGCTGACCACGCTGCACGCCAGCAAGGGCCTGGAGTGGCCGCACGTCATCCTGGCCGGCGTCAACGAGGGGCTGCTGCCCTTCAAGGCCGACGAGGAGCAGATGACGCCCGAGCGGCTGCAGGAGGAGCGCCGCCTGATGTATGTGGGCATCACCCGCGCCCAGCGCTCGCTGGTGGTCAGCACGCTGCGCCGGCGCAAGAAGGGCCGCGAGACCATCGCGGGCATCCCCAGCCGCTTTATCGCCGAGATGAAGCTCCACGAGGCCGCGGGCCGCGAGGACCCCAAGGACCGCCTGAAGCGCCTGCGCGCCGAACTGGCCGCCAAGGCCGCCGCCGCGCCGCCTCCGGCGGCCTGAGCTCGTTCAGCCCAGCTCGGCCTTCAGGTAATGGGCGCCGGGCAGGGGGTTGAAGTAGTAGGGCGGAATCTCTTCGAAGCCCAGAGAGGCATAGAGCCCGCGCGCGGCCTCCATGTCGTCCAGCGTGTCCAGCAGCATGGCCGAGTAGCCGGCCTGGGTGGCCTGGTCCATCAGCGCCTGGGCCAGCAGCCGGCCCAGGCCGAAGCGGCGGAAGGCCCTGCGCACGAACAGCCGCTTCATTTCGCAGGCGTTGGCGTAGTCCACGTCGGGCAGCGGGCGGAAGGCGCCGCAGCCGGCCAGCTCGCCATCGACATAGGCCAGCAGCAGGTGGCCATGCGGTGGGGCATAGTCGCCCGGCAGGGCGGCCAGCTCGGCCTCGAAATCCTGGAAGCCCAGGTCCACGCCCAGGGTCTGGGCGTATTCGGTGAAGACGACCCGGACCTGTGCCAGGGCGGCGTCTCCGTCGGGGGGCGTCAGCTGTATCTCAGGGGTGTCCATCGCCAGCGGGCGAAGTGGCGGGACCGACAGTCTAGCGGCAGGACGCCCAGCCTGCTCAGCCGCCCAGCCGGGCCACCCACACGGCCCCGCCCGCGCACAGGCCCAGCAGGGCCAGCGCTGCCAGGCGGCTGAGGGCGTTGTCGCGGCTGGCCGGTGTGCCGGCGGGCAGGGTCTGGTCGCCGGTCAGCATCGGCCGCACCAGGTCGTGCCTCTTCACCAGCCGGTGGAGCACGATGGCCACCACATGCAGGCCCACCAGTGCCAGCAGCAGGGTCTGACCGGTGCCCTTGTGCCAGCGGGTGCCCCAACTGGCCCAGTCCTCGGGCACCAGGGCGTTGAGCGGGCCCACGGTGGCGATCTCGTCATCGGCCACCAGGCCGGTGGCCACCTGCAGGGCCAGCACGGTCAACAGGGCCAGCACGGACCAGGCGCCCAGCGGGTTGTGGCCGGCCTGTGCCGGCCATTGCCCGCGCAGGTAGCGCCACACGGTGAGGGGCCCCCGCACGAAGCTGGCAAAGCGCGACCAGCGTCCGCCCACCAGGCCCCACACCAGGCGGAAGGCCACCAACGCCCCCGTGGCCAAGCCCAGCCGCAGATGCCAGTCCATGGCGTTGCCACCCACCTTGCCCGTCACGAACAACGCCACCACCGCGGCCAGCAGGCCCCAGTGGAACAGGCGCGTCGGCAGATCCCAGACGCGGACCGGCGCGGTGACCGCCTGGGGCGTGGTGGCGGGCGAGGCAGTCATTCAGAACTCCTGGGCGGTGGTTGGGTCAGGATGCGAACCATACCGCGTGTTGGCGGCCACCGGTGTGCGGTGGGACACGGCGTGCGGTCAGGGCTTGCCTACACTTGGGCTGCGCCCGGGGGTCTGCTCGGGCGGTTCCCTGGATGTCACACGGGCCGACCTCGGCCCATCCACTTGGAGGAAATGCATGAGAAAAGCCGTCGCCATCACCGCAGCCACCCTGGCCCTGTTCGCCGCCCTTCCTGCGGCCGCGCAGTTCGCCAAGCCGACCGACGCGGTCAAGTACCGCGAGGCGGCCTTCAAGCTGATGGCCAACCACTTCGGGCGGATCAATGCCATGGCCCAGGGCAAGGTGCCGTTCGACGCCAAGGCCGCCCAGGCCAATGCCGAGGTGCTGAACATGCTGGCCAAGCTGCCTTGGGACGCCTTTCCTGCAGGCTCCAACGTCGGCAACACCGAGGCCAAGCCCGAGGTCTGGAGCCAGCCCGACAAGTTCAAGTCCGGCGCCCAGCTGCTGATCGACAACGTGGCCAAGCTGGATGCCGCCGCCAAGGCCGGCAACCTCGATCAGATCAAGGCCGCCGCCGGTGAGGTGGGCAAGTCCTGCAAGGCCTGCCACGAGACCTTCAAGAAGGACTGATCAGGCGCGCTGGCCCAGCGTTTCCCAGCGTTCGAGCAGGGCCATGAGTTCCTCCTCGATCTTGCTGTGGCGCTGGGTCACCTCTGCCACACGCTGCGGCGGTTGGGTGTAGAAGCCGCTGTCGGCCAGCAGGCCGGCCAGTTCGGCCTGCTCGGCTTCCAGGGCCTCGATCTTGCCGGGCAGCTCGTCGAACTCGCGCTGTTCCTTGTAGCTGAGCTTGCGCTTGGGCTCGGCCGGCGTGGTCGCCGGGACGGCGACCGGTGCGGGGGGCGGTGCTGGCGCGGCCAAAGCGGCCGCCTTGGCCGCGGCCTTTTGAGCGGCGTCCTGCGCGGCCGCGCTGCGGGCCGACTGGGCCTGCCAGTCGCTGATGCCGCCTTCGTACTCGCGCCACAGGCCGCCGCCTTCAGCCACCAGGGTGCTGGTCACCACGTTGTCGACGAAGCGCCGGTCGTGGCTGACCAGGAAGACGGTGCCGTCGTAGTCCTGCAGCAGTTCCTCCAGCATCTCCAGCGTCTCGATGTCGAGGTCGTTGGTCGGCTCGTCCAGCACCAGCACATTGGCCGGGCGGGCGAACAGCCGGGCCAGCAGCAGGCGGTTGCGCTCGCCGCCCGACAGGCTCTTGACCGGCGAGTGGGCCCGGGCCGGCGAGAACAGGAAGTCGCCCAGGTAGCTCATCACGTGCTTGCGCTGGTTGCCGATCTCGATCCACTCGCTGCCGGGGCTGATGGTGTCGGCCAGCGTGGCCTCGGGGTTGAGCACCTCGCGCATCTGGTCGAAGTAGGCGACCTCGACGCGGCTGCCCTGGCGCACCGTGCCGCTGTCGGGGGCCAACTGACCCAGGATCAGCTTGAGCAGCGTGGTCTTGCCCGCGCCGTTGGGGCCGATCAGGCCGATCTTGTCCCCGCGCAGCACGGTGGTGGAGAAGTGGCTCACCACCGTCTTGTCGCCGAAGGCCTTGCTCACGTCTTCCAGCTCGGCCACGATCTTGCCGCTGGCGCTGCCGGTGTCCACATCCAGCCGCACCTTGCCGACCACGTCGCGCCGCGCGGCACGGGTTTCGCGCAGCTTCTCCAGCCGGGCGATGCGGGCCACGCTGCGGGTGCGCCGGGCCTCCACGCCCTTGCGGATCCAGACCTCCTCCTGGGCCAGCAGTTTGTCGGCGCGGGCATTCTGCAGCGCCTCGGCCTCCAGCTCACGCTGCTTGGCCGCCTCGAAGGCGGCGAAGTTGCCGGGGTAGCTGCGCAGCTGGCCGCGGTCCAGTTCGATGATGCGGGTGGTCACCGCGTCCAGGAAGGCCCGGTCGTGGGTGATCAGCAGCAGCGCGCCGCGAAAGTTGTTGAGCAGGCTGGCCAGCCAGTCGATGGCGTCCAGGTCCAGGTGGTTGGTGGGCTCGTCCAGCAGCAGCACGTCGGGTGTGGCCACCAGGGCGCGTGCCAGGGCCACACGCTTGCGCCAGCCGCCCGACAGGGCGTCGATCCGGGCCTGCGGGTCCAGCTCCAGGCGCTGCAGGGCTTCGTCCACCCGCTGCTCCCAGTTCCAGCCATCGAGGGCTTCCAGCCGGGTCTGCAGCGCGTCCAGATCCTCGCCGGGGGCGTGGTTCTCGTAGCGATCGCGCACGGCTTTGGCTTCGGCCACGCCCTCGCTGACCACCTCGAACACGGTGGCGCCCGGCTGCAGGAAGGGCTCCTGCGGCACATATTCGCGGCGCACGCCACTCTGCACCTGCAGCAGGCCGTCGTCGGGCTTCTCCAGCCCGGCCAGGATCTTCAGCAGCGAGCTCTTGCCAGCGCCGTTGCGGCCGATCAGGCCGATGCGTTCGCCGTTGTCCAGCGAGAGGTCCGCCCCATCGAGCAAGGGCACGTGGCCGAAGGCGAGGTGGGCTTGGGTGAGGGTGAGCAATGCCATGGCGCGATTGTCCCCTCTGCGCTCCTTCTGCGCCGGCTGCCTGCGGGCCGCGCCGATTTCATGTCAGCGCGCGGCCACGGCGGCCTCCAGCGCGTCGACGAAGCAGGCCGCCACGTCGAAGCCGGTCTGGTCGGTGATCTCCTGGAAGCAGGTCGGGCTGGTGACGTTGATCTCGGTGAGGCGGTCGCCGATCACGTCCAGGCCCACCAGCAGCAGACCACGCGCGGCCAGCACCGGGCCCAGGGCCTCGGCGATGGCCCGGTCGCTGTCGGACAGGGGCTGGGCCACGCCCTTGCCGCCGGCCGCCAGGTTGCCGCGGATCTCGCTGCCCTGCGGGATGCGGGCCAGGCAGAAGGGCACCGGCTGGCCACCGATGACCAGCACGCGCTTGTCGCCGTGCACGATCTCGGGCACGTAGCGCTGCACCATCACCGTCTGCGCGCCGTCGCGGTTGAGGGTTTCGATAATGCTGCCCAGGTTCAGGCCGTCCTCGCGCACGCGGAAGATGCCCATGCCGCCCATGCCGTCCAGCGGCTTGAGGATGATGTCGTGGTGCTCGGCGTGGAAGGCGCGGATGGCCGCCGCGCTGCGGGTGACCAGGGTGGGCGAGGTGAACTGCGGGAACTCGAGGATGGCGAGCTTTTCCGGGTGGTCGCGCAGCGCCTGGGGCGAGTTGAAGACCCGCGCGCCTTCGGCTTCGGCCCGGCCGAGCAGGTGGGTGGCGTAGAAATACTCGCTGTCGAAGGGCGGGTCCTTGCGCATGATGACCGCGTCGAAGGCCGCCAGGGCTTCGCTGCCCTCGCCCGCCACGGTGTACCAGTCCTTCACACCGGCCCCCGAGCGGCCGGTCAGGGCGAGGGCCTGAATGTGGGCGCTGACTTTCCCGCCGGTGACCCAGGACAGGTCCTCGGGCCCGCAGTGGTGCAGGCTGTGGCCGCGCCGGGCGGCTTCGCGCATCATCGCGAAGGTCGAGTCCTTGTGCGTCTTGAAGGTGGACAGGGGGTCGGCAACGAACAGGAGTTTCATGGCGCGGGGCGACGGTCAGAAAGCGCCAGTGTGCCCTGAAGCTGCGGGCCGTGCCGCAACCAGGGTGTCACGTTTGTTCACGTGTTGAGGTGCCTCCGGTCAGCGCAAAGGCCGGGACCGGCGTTACATCTTCACCGCGATCCGATCCATTTCACAGGACACGTCATGAACGATCCGCTTGCCTCTTCCTCCAACCCGGTGCCCGGTATGGCGCCGGCCCGTCGCACTTCCCCGGCTTTGCTGGTGGGGGCAGGGCTGGCCGCAGGGGTGTTTGCCGCCGCTGCAGGGGCCCTGGTCTGGCAAAAGGTGTCCACCCCCGCGGTGCTGCCACAGCCCGAGCCGGTGGCCTCCGCGGTGATGGCCCTGCCGGCCAGCGCACCCCCGTCCATCGCTGCGGTGGCCTCGGCGCCGGTGGTGGCCCAGGCGGCCTCTCCGGTGACGGCGCCTGCGCCGGTCCACAAGCCGTTGCACAAGCCCGTGACCAAGGCCCCGACGGCGGTGGCCGAGACTCCGGCGGCCTCGGTGCCCGTCACCACGGCACAGACGCCCCCCCCGGCCCCGGTCAAGGCGGTGTGCACCAACTGTGGCGTGGTGGAATCCGTGCAGGAAGAAAAGCACAAGGGCCACGGCACCGGCATGGGCGCGGTGGCGGGTGGTGTCGTCGGCGGGGTGGTGGGCAACCAGTTCGGCAAGAACTCCCGCATCATCGGCGCCATCGGTGGTGCACTGGTGGGGCACCAGATCGAGCGGGATGTGCGCTCGACGATGGATTACAAGATCGTCGTGCGCATGGAAGATGGCAGCCGCCAGACGGTGACCCAGGCCCAGAGCGTGCCGGTGGGGACCCATGTGACCGTGCAGAACGGCGCGTTGCGGGTCAACAATGGGGCCACGGACAGCGGCAGCGGGTCGTACTGAGTCCGGTCGGCCTCAGTGGCGGCGCTGGCTGGTCAGCAGGGCCAGCGCCCCGGCCAGCACCCCCCAGAAGGCCGAGCCGATGCCGGCGATCGACAGCCCCGACAACGTGACCACATAGGTCAGCAGCGCCGCGTCGCGGTGGCGCTCCTGCTGCAGCGCGCTGGCCAGGCCGCCACCGATGGTGCCCAAGAGGGCCAGGCCGGCGATGCCGATCACCAGTTCCTTCGGGAAGGCCCCCAGCAGGCCCGCCACGGCGCCGCCTGCGAGGCCGACAGCGATGTAGAACACACCCGCGGCCGCCGATGCGGTGTAGCGCCGCTCGGGGTGTTCGTGGGCCTCCCGGCCCATGCAGATGGCTGCGGTGATGGCCGCCAGGTTGAAGGCGAAACCGCCGAAGGGGGCCAGCGCCAGCGAGGCCAGGCCGGTGGTGCCCACGGTGGGGGAGACGGGAATCTGGTAGCCCGCCGCCCGCTGGGCCGCCACGCCGGGCAGATTCTGCGAGGCCATGGTCACGACGAAAAGCGGCAAGCCCAGGCCCACCAGGGCGTGAAGGGTGAACTGCGGTGTGACCCAGACCGGCTGCGCCAGGCCCCAGGAGATTCCACCGAGGTGCAGCAGCCCCTGGGCTGCGGCCAGCACAATGCCGGCCAGCAGCACCCCGGGCACGGCGTAGCGCGGCCACCAGCGGCGTCCGGCCAGGAAGGCCGCGGCCATGCCCACGATCAGCAGCGGCTGGCTGCGGGCGGCCAGGGTGGCATCCAGCGCAAAGCGGGTGAGCACCCCGGCCAGCAGGGCGGCGGCAATCGCCATCGGGATGCGGTCCATCAGCTTCTCGAACCAGCCGGTGACGCTGACCAGCAGGATCAGCACCGCGCAGACGATGAAGGCGCCCACGGCCTCGGGCAGCGCGATGCCCTGGCTGGCCGCGATCAAGGCTGCACCGGGGGTGGACCAGGCCGTCAGCACCGGCTGGCGCGTCCACAGCGACAGACCCAGGCTGGTCAGGCCGGTGCCCAGGCCCAGGGCCCAGATCCAGGAGGCTGTCTGGGCCGTGTCAGCCCCCACGGCCTGGGCCGCCGCGAAGATGATGGCGATGGAGCTGGTGAAGCCCACCAGCACCGCGACAAAGCCGGCCACGACGGCCGACAGCGAGACATCTTTCCAGAACGCGCGCATCAGGGCAGGGGAGAGAAGAGGGTCAGATCTCGACCTTGGCACCCAGCTCGACGATGCGGTTGGTGGGCAGGTTCAGGAAGTCGGCCATGTCGGTGGCGTTGCGGTGCATGCTGGCGAACAGCTTTTCGCGCCACATCGCCATGCCCGCGCCGCGGGTGGGCACCACCGTCTCGCGCGAGAGGAAGTAGCTGGTGTCCATGTCGTCCAGCGGCACGCCCCGGTCCTTCAGCAGCTTGATTGCTTCGGGCAGGTCCGGGTCGTTCTTGAAGCCGAAGCTCACCGTCACCTGCCAGCAGTCGTGGCCCAGCGAATGCAGGGAGAGGCGCTTGTCGAAGCCGATCCAGGGCACCTCGTGGTGGCGCACGGTCACGAACAGGTTGTGCTCGTGCAGCACCTTGTTGTGCTTGAGGTTGTGCATCAACGCGTTGGGCACCAGATCTTCTTCGGAGACCAGGAACACCGCGGTGCCGGGGACCCGGGTGGGCGGGTTGATGAAGACCGCATCCAGGAAGCCTTCAAGCCGGATGGCGTCGTTGCGCACCTGCTCGCGCATGATCTGCCGCCCCTGCTTCCAGGTCAGCATCAGCATGAACATGCCGGAGCCGATGACCAGCGGGAACCAGCCGCCAGCGATCAGCTTGAGCAGGTTCGAGAAGAAGAAGGTGATGTCGATGGTGAAGAAGAAGCCGGTGGCCAGCAGGCACAGGGCCAGCGGGTAGCCCCAGCCGTAGCGAATGACGTAGAAGGTCATCACCGTGGTGATGGTCATGTCCAGCGTCACCGCGATGCCGTAGGCCGAGGCCAGGTTGGACGAGGACTTGAACAGCGCCACCGCCAGCACGATGAAGACGTACAGGCCCCAGTTCACGAAGGGCACGTAGATCTGGCCGGTGTCCTTGACCGAGGTGTGGCGGATGGTCATGCGCGGCAGGATGCCCAGCTGGATGGCCTGCTTGGTGACCGAGAAGGCGGCCGAGATCAGGGCCTGCGAGGCGATCACCGTGGCCGCCGTGGACAGGAAGACCAGCGGCAGGCGGGCCCAGTGCGGCGCCATCAGGAAGAAGGGGTTGTCGATGGCCTCGGGGTTGCCCAGCAGCACCGCGCCCTGGCCGAAGTAGTTGACCACCAGGGCCGGCATCACCAGGCCGTACCAGGCGATGCGGATGGGCAGGCGGCCGAAGTGGCCCATGTCGGCATACAGGGCCTCGCCGCCGGTCACGCACAGCACCACCGCGCCCAGGGCGATGAAGGCCACCAGGGGCTGCTGTACGAAGAAGCCGATGGCATAGAGCGGGTTGAGCGCCACCAGCACGGCGGGGTTCTCGAGGATGTGCGGCAGGCCCAGGGCAATCAGAGCGAAGAACCAGATCAGCGTGATCGGCCCGAAGAACTTGCCGATGCCGCCGGTGCCGAAGCGCTGCACCGCGAACAGGCCGGTCAGCACCACCAGGGTGATGGGGATCACCAGGCTGTGCAGGGCGGGGGCGGCCACTTCCAGGCCCTCGACGGCCGAGAGCACCGAGACCGCCGGGGTGATGACGCCGTCGCCATAGAAGATGGCCGTGCCGAACAGGCCCACGACCATCAGGATGCGGCGCAGCAGCGGGCGCTCCTTCACGGCGGTGGTGGCCAGCGCCAGCATGGCGATCAGGCCGCCTTCGCCGTTGTTGTCGGCCCGCAGGATCAGCAGCACGTACTTCAGCGAGACGATGATGGTCATCGTCCAGAAGATGAGGCTGAGCACGCCCAGGATGTTCTCGTCCGAGGCCGGCACATGGCCCGCATGGAACACCTCTTTCAGCGCGTAGAGCGGGCTGGTACCGATGTCTCCGTAGACCACGCCGAGTGCCGCCAGTGTCAGGGTGGCCAGGGCTGCCGGTGTCCGAGGGGCAGGGGTATGAGAACTCAAAGGAGCTTGCTCGTTGGAGAAACCCTTATTGTGCGCTTGCCCCGGGCGGGTCTGTCCAGCGGAACGCGTCCGGCGGGGCGTGCGCGCCACGGCACAATCCGCGCTGTGCAGCGCCCTGTGCGGCCTGCCGGCCCATGCTGTCTTCTACCGCGATGTCTTCAGCCGCCGCCCGCCCTGTCCGCTTCCATGTCGAACTGATCGATGGTCCGGGCGCCCAGGGGTGGGCGCTGGATTCTCGGCATCCGGGCCAGGAGGTTCTGTCCTTGCGCCTGGACGGTCAGCCGCTGCAGGCCCAGTGGCGCCGCACCTGGCGCCACGACGTCTGCGAGTCTACGGGCGTGCAGGGCGTGGCGCTGGGTTGGGTGTGTGACCTGCCTCCGGAAATCTGGGCGCGCTGGTTTGCCACGCGGGGAGAGCTGGAGTTTTGGGTGAATGGGCTGCGGCATCCCGGTCTGGCCTGGGTGTTGGATCCCACCTCGCTGCACCGCTGGCTGGCGCGGCGTCTGCTGGAGGCTGACGCGCGGACACGGGCTGATTGGCAGGCCCGCTTTCAGGCTCATCGCGCTGCCATTTCGAAGTGCGGGCTCACATGGCGTTCCCCGGCTGCGTCATTTCCGCCGATCGGGCAGCATGAGGGGCTGCGGGGACTCTGCCTGGTCGGTTGGCTGGCGGATGTCCCGACGGCGCGCCACGTGCTGGGCCTGCAATGCCAGGGGAAGCCCTTGCCGTGTCCGGTGCGGCGCCTGTCTCGCCAGGATGTGTGCCGTGCTCTGGACTGGCCCGAGGAAGGGATCGGCTTCGAGCTCGAACTGCCGGGTGTCTTGTGGCTGGGCGTGGCGCCGGAAAACCCTCTGGTGTGTCAGCTCACGGTGGACGGAAAGCCCTGGGGCGAGCCCGTGGCGCTGGATCGGCTGGACTTGGTGGCGGGCTTCGATGCCGCCGCAGGGTTGGCCGATGCCGGCGAGCGGACCCGTCAGGGCCTCTTGGCGCTGGAGCACATCTTGCATGCAGGTCTTTGGCACACCCTTGGGGGGGGCCGGCAGCGGAGGGCTGGGCAATTGGCGGCGCTGGCGGGGGTGTCCTCCTGGCTGGCCCAAATGACCGGCGATGCCAAGTCACCACCACTTTCGATCCTGCCCGAGCAGGCCCCGCAAGGGTGGCTGGGCCGTTGGGTGCAGCGACGTTGGCGTGCCTGGCTGGCCCTGGTCTGGCTGCAGTGGCTGCAGCGGTCGTCCCGACGGACGGCGTTGGCCCTGCGCACGGAGATTGCGCTCACCCAGGCCTTGGGCCTGTTCGATGCTGCGCTGTACGACCTGCAGGTGCCGGAGTCGCTGCGTCCGGGCCTCTCGGCGCTGGCCCACTACGTGATCCAGGGGGATGCACGCTCGCTGGTGCCCCATGCTCTGCTGGATCCCCGTCACTACACGGGGCAGTTGCCCGGGCGGCGGCATCCGGGGATCAACCGGCTGTTGCACTATGGTCTGAAGGGGCGGTTCGAGGCCCTGAGCACTTCGGCCTGGTTCGACGGCGGCGCCTATCTTCGCCGTTACAGAGATGTGCGGCGCAGTGGGCGCGATCCCTTGCGTCATTTCGTCCATCGGGGTTGGCGGGCCGGACGCCTGCCGCGGGACGGCTTCGTGGCGAATTCGCTTCAGGGCCAACCCCTGGCGCAGCGCCTGGCGCGAGAGGTCAATCCCCTGCGGGCGCACCCGGTGCTGCGCTACCTGCTGGATGGTCTGCCCGCCGATGCGCCCCTGCCGGAACAGGGGCGTCTGCCCTGGATGGTGCCGACCACCCTGGACGGATGGGACCACCTGGACCTGGCGCCCTGGCAGGCGCTGCCCGTGCCGGACCCCCGTCGCGCGATCACCCTGGATGTCGTGATCCCCATCTATGCCGGGGCCCAGGAGAGCCTGCGCTGTCTGTGGTCGGTGCTCAGCGCCCCGGGGCGGACGGATGTGGCGGTGGTGGTGGTCGACGACGCCAGCCCGGAGCCCGCCCTGAGCGCCATACTGGCCCAGTTGGCCGGTCTGGGCCTGATCGAGTTGCTCGTGAACGAACAGAACCTCGGGTTCGTGCGCAGCGTCAACAAGGGCATGGCCCTGCATCCTGGGCGGGATGTGCTGCTGCTCAATGCCGACGCCCGGGTGCATGGCGACTGGCTGGACCGCTTGCGTCGCCACGCCGAGCAGGATCCCCGCATCGCCTCGGTGACCCCGCTGTCGAACAACGCGACGATCTTCAGCTATCCCCGCACGCAGTTCAACAATCAGGATGGCGTGGCCTTGCAGGGCGACGCCCTGGACGCGCTGGCGGCGCGCTGCAATGCCGGGCGGCGCGTCGAGGTGCCGACTGCCATGGGCTTTTGCATGTACCTGCGGCGGGCCTGCCTGGACCAGATCGGCCTGTTCGATGCGGGGCGCTATGGCCGCGGCTATGGCGAGGAGAACGACTGGTGTCGCCGGGCTGTGGCCGCGGGCTGGATCCACGTGGCGGCCACGGATGTGTATGTGCTGCACCAGGGCTCGGTCTCCTTCAAGGCCGAGGCCGACAGCCGCTCCCGGGCGGCTCTGACGCTGCTGCTTGAGCGCTTCCCGGACTACCAGCAGCAGATCGATGCCTGGATTGAGGGCGATCCGCTGCAGGCCGCCCGCGTGACCCTGGATCTGGCCCGGCTGCGTGCCGACCTGGGTGAGGCCGGTCTGGTGCTGATGGTCAGCCACGACCGGGGCGGCGGCACGGCGCGCCATGAAGAGGATGTGGCGGCCGGGCTGCGTGCCCGCGGTCTGCAGGTGCTCTGGCTGCGGCCCTCGGTTGCCCCCGGATGTGTGACCCTGCGAGCACCAGAGCTGGGTGACTATCCCAACCTCGAGGTCCTGCCCCTGGTCCGCGGCGGGGACGATGCGCCCGACCTGGCGCAAGCCATGGCGGCCCTGCCTTTGCAGGGCGTACAGGTGCACCATCTGGCCGACCTGCCCGCGGCCCTGGCCGAGGTCCTGCCCGGCCTGTGTGCCGCCCGGGGCGTGCCGCTCGAGGTCACCGTGCACGACTACCACCTGATCTGTCCCCGGATCAACCTGGTGGGCTCCGACGGACGCTACTGCGCCGAGCCCGACGAGGCGGGCTGCGACCGCTGCCTGGCCGCTGATGGCCTGCTGGCCACCAGCGGTCCGATCCAAGCCTGGCGGCAGCGCCACGCCCGCCTGCTGAGGGCGGCGCGGCAGGTGGTGGCACCAGATCTGGACGTGGTGCAGCGGCTGGAGCGCCATCTTCCGGGGTTGCGCGTGGAGGCCGTGCCCCACGAGCAGGATTTCCAGCCCTCTCTCGTCGCAGCGCCGTCAGGCCCCGTGCGCCACGTGCTGGTGATCGGCGCGCTCAGCCAGATCAAGGGCCTGGAGGTGCTGCGGCAGCTGGCCCGGGCGGCCAGGTTGCAGGGACGGGACATGCGCTTCACCCTGCTGGGACATTCCAGCGACGATGCCGCCTTGCGGGCGGAGGGCGTGCGGGTGCTCGGCCGCTACGACGATGCGGAGCTGCAGGGCTTGATCGCGGCGGAGGCTCCGGACCTGATCCTCATCCCGTCCATCTGGCCGGAAACCTATTGCTATGTGCTCAGCGCCGCCTTGCGCGCAGGCCGCCCGGTTTCGGTGTTCGATCTGGGGGCGCAAGCCAGGCGCCTGAGGGCGCTGGGCCTGACCCGCTGGATCGTTCCACTGTCCGAGGCGGATCTGCCCGAGCGCCTGCTGGCGCGTCTGGCAGGCGAGGTCGCGCCAGCCCCGCCCCCGCCTCACTCGTAGACTTCGGCGTCCGGGTCGGTGGCTTCCAGCTCGTAGCTGGCCGCCAGCATCGCCAGGCGGCCGATCACGCCGTACATGTAGAAGCGGTTGGGCGCGCTGGCCCCCGGGCGCATGCCGGGCTTGGGCAGGTGGTGGCTTTCCGAGAAGGCCAGGGGCACGAAGCTCGCGCCCGGGGCGTTGAGGTTCTCGTCGATGCCGCGGTCCGCATGGACCCGGTAGAAACCGCCCACCACATAGCGGTCGATCATGTAGACCACCGGCTCGGCCACAGCTTCGTTGACCCGCTCGTAGGTGGGCACGCCTTCCTGGATGATCAGATCAGAGACGGTCTGGCCGTCCTTGACCACGCCCATCTTGTTGCGGGTGCGGCGGCTGACCTCCTCCAACTCCTTCGCATCACGCACGGTCATGATGCCCATGCCGTAGGTGCCGTTGTCGGCCTTCACGACGACAAAGGGCTTCTCGTTGATGCCGTATTCCTTGTGCTTGCGCCGGATCTTGGTCAGCAGCGCATCAACCTGGGTCTGCACGCGGTCCAGGCCGCTGCCTTCCTGCCAGTCCACCTCGCCCACATGGGCCGACATGGGGTTGATCAGCCAGGGGTCCATGCCCAGCAGCTTGGCGAACTTCTTGGCCACCTCCTCGTAGCTGTCGAAGTGCTGGCTCTTGCGCCGCACCGCCCAGCCTGCGTGCAGCGGGGGCAGCAGGTACTGCTCGTGCAGGTTCTTCAGCACGTCCGGGATGCCACCCGACAGGTCGTTGTTCAGCAGGATGGTGCAGGGGTCGAAGTCCTTCAGACCCAAGCGGCGCGGGGTGCGCAGCAGCGGCTCCAGCGTCAGTTCGCTGCCATCGGGCAGCTGCAGCCGGGTGGGCTCGGTGATGGACTCGTCGAGGGTGCCCAGGCGCACGTTCAGGCCGGCCAGGCCAAAGATCTCGATCAGCCGCTGCACGTTCATCAGATAGAACATGTTGCGGGTGTGCTTCTCGGGGATCAGCAGCAGGTTCTTGGCCTCGGGGCAGATCTTCTCGATGGCCGCCATCGCCGCCTGCACCGCCAGCGGCAGCATCTCGGGCGTGAGGTTGTTGAAGCCGCCCGGGAACAGGTTGGTGTCCACCGGCGCGAGCTTGTAGCCGGCGTTGCGGATGTCCACCGAGGTGTAGAACGGCGGCGTGTGCTCCATCCATTCGAGCCGGAACCAGCGCTCGATGGCCGGCATGGACTCCAGGATCCGCTGTTCGAGCTCGTTGATGGGGCCGGTCAGGGCGGTGACGAGGTGGGGAACCATAGAGCGACTGCCAGAGTGGAGACGGAATTCTGGCAGATGGGGATGCCCGGCTGCATTGCAAGTGCCCCGGCCACCAGGCAAAAAAAAGGACTGCCCGCAGGCAGTCCCCAACTCGCTCCGAAACTGAATCTTGATCCGGGATCGGGGGCCGCAGCCCCCGGGGTATCACTTGTTGTAGGCGGCTTCGCCGTGGGAGGTGATGTCCAGACCTTCGCGCTCTTCCTCTTCCGGTACGCGCAGGCCGATGACCAGGTCGACGATCTTGTAGGCGATCACCGAGACCACACCCGACCAGACGATGGTGATGCCCACGGCCTTGGCCTGGATCAGCACCTGGCTGGCGATGCTGTAGGCGTCCGGGGTGACGGTCGTGGCCGTGACCCAGTCGCCCACGGCGCTGGGGCCGCCCAGGGCCGGCGAGTTGAACACGCCGGTCAGCAGGGCACCCAGGATGCCGCCCACACCGTGCACGCCGAAGACGTCCAGGGTGTCGTCCGCGCCGATGATCTTCTTCAGGCCGGTCACGCCCCACAGGCAGATGAAGCCCGCCAGCAGACCGATGATCAGTGCACCACCGATGCCGACGTTGCCGGCCGCCGGGGTGATGGCCACCAGACCGGCGACAGCACCGGAGGCGGCGCCCAGCATCGAGGCCTTGCCCTTGTGCAGGGCTTCACCCAGCGACCAGGACAGCACGGCGGCGGCGGTGGCCACGAAGGTGTTCATGAAGGCCAGGGCGGCAAAGCCGTTGGCTTCCAGGGCGGAGCCGGCGTTGAAACCGAACCAGCCCACCCACAGCAGGGCGGAACCGACCATCGTCAGCGTCAGGCTGTGCGGCGCCATCGATTCCTTGCCGTAGCCGATGCGCTTGCCGACCATGATGGCGCCCACCAGGCCCGCCACGGCGGCGTTGATGTGCACCACGGTACCGCCGGCGAAGTCCAGGGCGCCCATCTGCCAGATGTAACCGGCCTTGGCGTTCATCGCATCGACCACTTCCTTGCCGGAGTAGGCATCCGGGCCCATCCAGAACCAGACCATGTGGGCGATCGGCGCGTAGCTGAAGGTGAACCACAGGGCCATGAACAGCAGCACGGCGGAGAACTTCATGCGTTCGGCGAAGGAGCCGACGATCAGGGCGCAGGTGATGCCGGCGAAGGTCGCCTGGAAGGCCGCGAACACGATTTCAGGGATGTAGACACCCTTGCTGAAGGTGGCGCCGTTGGCGAAGGTGCCGGCGACGTTGTCCCAGATGCCCTTCATGAACAGGCGGTCGAAGCCACCGATGAAGGCATTGCCCTCGGTGAAGGCCAGGCTGTAGCCGTAGACGGCCCACAGCACGACGATCAGCGAGAAGGTGACCATCACCTGCATCAGCACCGACAGCATGTTCTTGCTGCGCACCAGGCCGCCGTAGAACAGCGCCAGGCCCGGCACGGTCATCATGATGACCAGCAGGGTGGAAACCATCATCCAGGCGGTGTCGCCCTTGTTCGGCACGGGCGCCGGGGCGGCAGCCTCAGAAGCGGCCGGAGCGGCTTCAGAGGCGGCAGCGGCCGGGGCGGCGGCGGGCGCCGAGGCGTCAACCGAGGCCGCAGCCACCGGTGCCGAGGCGGCGTCCTGCGCGATCGCGGTTCCCGCGAAGCCCAGGACCGCGAGGCCCAGGGCGAGGGAAGCAACAAGCTTTCTCATCATGATGTGTGAGTCTCTTTGTCTGGGTGGGGCGGCGTCAGAGGGCGTCCTTGCCGGTCTCGCCGGTGCGGATGCGGACGACTTGCTCGAGAGGGGACACGAAAATCTTGCCGTCGCCGATCTTGCCGGTGCGGGCGGAGGATTCGATGGCCTCGATCACACGGTCGACCAGCGCGTCATCGACGGCGGCCTCGATCTTGACCTTGGGGAGGAAGTCCACGACGTACTCGGCGCCGCGGTAGAGCTCGGTGTGGCCCTTTTGACGGCCAAAGCCCTTGACTTCAGTCACGGTGATGCCTTGCACGCCGATGGTGCTCAAGGCTTCCCGCACTTCATCAAGCTTGAAGGGCTTGACGATGGCTGTCACCATTTTCATTCTGTGCTCCTGGAGGGTTGAGGCCAACGGGCGTGCTGGCCGTGATGCGGGGTGTCAGAACGTCTTGTGGACGTGGCCGGGAAGAAGGTCGGCCACAGCGGGCGTGGCGTGTGCGATGCAACAGGACTTCATGCAGTGGCTCCGGTTGGACCGTTCCCGGCTGAACAGTGGGTTGGAACGGAATCGCAAGGCATGTTGCAGCTTTCATGCCACCTTGCCTCGTTGCCATCGGTCCATGCACCTGCCCGGGGTTCGCTCTTGGTGCGCAGTGTCAGGATCGAAATTGATCGCACCAAATTGGTTCATCGACGTCGTCAAGCCAAGGATGGCCGTGCGCCCAAGGCTGGGCTACACCTGTGGCCTGTGTTCGGGCAGGCCGCGGAGCTTGTTTCCGGCGTGACGGAGGAGTTCGATGTCGTATGCGGTGGTGGCCAGTCGGGCGCTGGACGGGGTCCAGGCCCCGCCCGTGATGGTGGAGGTGCATCTGGCCAACGGCCTGCCCAGCTTCACGCTGGTGGGGCTGGCGGATACCGAGGTCAAGGAGGCCCGGGAGCGGGTGCGCGCAGCGCTGGCCCAGAGCGGTTTCGAGTTTCCGCACAACCGGAGGATCACGGTGAACCTGGCGCCGGCCGATCTGCCCAAGGAGTCGGCGCGCTTTGACCTGCCCATGGCGCTGGGGATTCTGGCCGCCCAGGGCATCATCGACCCCCAGCGGCTGACGGGGTGGGAGTTTGCCGGAGAACTGTCGCTGGCGGGGGCGCTGCGCCCGGTCACGGGGGCGGTGGCGCTGGCCCTGGGGGCCCGCCAGGCCGGGGTGAACCGCGGGCTGGTGCTGCCCGCGGACAGTGCGGTGCTGGCGGCGCGGGTGCCTGGGCTGGAGGTGCGCTCGGCGACCCATCTGGGCGAGGTGGTGCAGTCCCTGCTGCCCCAGGGGGAGTCCTTGCCTTTGGCGCAGCCCACGGCCCCAGTTCAATCCCGGGTGGGGCCTGATCTCGCCGAAGTTCGGGGGCAGGCCGCCGCCCGCCGGGCGCTGGAGATTGCGGCGGCGGGTGGGCACAGCCTGCTGCTGATCGGTCCGCCGGGCTCGGGCAAGTCGATGCTGGCGCAGCGACTGCCGGGCTTGCTCCCGCCGATGTCGGACGAAGAGGCCCTGGAAAGCGCCGCCCTGCAGGGCTTGGGGGCGGGGGGGCTGGATCCGACCGATTGGCGCACCCGGCCGGTGCGTTCGCCCCATCATAGTGCGAGCTCGGTGGCGTTGGTGGGGGGCGGCAGTCCGCCGCGGCCGGGCGAGATTTCCCTGGCGCACGGGGGTGTGTTGTTTCTGGACGAATTGCCCGAATTCGCCCGGTCGGCCCTGGAAGCCCTGCGCGAGCCGTTGGAGAGCGGCCACGTCACCATCTCGCGTGCGGCCCGCCAAGCCCGGTTCCCGGCGCGTTTCCAGCTGGTGGCGGCCATGAACCCCTGTCCGTGCGGCTGGCTGGGCGCCCAGGCCGCGACGGGGCGGGCCTGCCGCTGTGCACCGGACACGGTGGCGCGCTACCAGGCCCGCATCTCGGGGCCTCTGCTGGATCGCATCGACATGCAGGTGGAGGTCCCCGCCACCCGGCCGGACGAACTGCTCAGCGGCCCGGCGGGGGAATCCACGGCTGCCGTGGTCGCGCGGGTGCGGCCTGTCCAGGAACTGCAGCGGACGCGCCAGGGCGGCCCCAATGCCACCCTGGCGGGCGACGCCCTGGACCTGCACGCGGTGCTGGTGCCGGCGGCCCGCCAGTTCCTGCAGAACGCGGCGCAGCAGTTGGGCTGGTCCGGTCGCAGCATCCACCGGGTGCTCAGGGTGGCCCGGACCATTGCCGATCTGGCGGGCCGGGACTGGGTCGACATTGCCGATGTGGCGGAGGCCATGCAGTACCGCCGGGTGATCTCGGGGGCTTGAGGGGCCTGCGGCTACACTGAATTCAGCATCGCGTTCCACGCCCTTCCCGGAGTTTGCCGTGTCCCGTCCGCTGGCCATTGCCTTTCTGGCCTGCAACAAGAACCCGGATCGGTTTCGGGAAGATCCTTCCTTCACCTACCGCTGCGAGAACCTCGCGCTGGCCCTGGCTGCGCAGGGGCATGAGGTGACGTTGGCTCACCTGAGCCGCCCGGGCTGGGGCCGTCGGCCCGACATCGTCGTGTTCCACCGCCCGCTGTTGTCCTGGCGCTTCTGGTGGACCCAACGCCGCCTGCGCCGACAGGGCGTGCGGCTGCTGGCCGATGTGGATGACCTGGTGTTCGACCCCGCATTGGCCGGCCAGAGTCCGGCGGTGCTCAACGGGCAGCTGCCTTTGCGGGCCCTGCAGCGCCGTTTCTGGCGCCATCAGCAGGCCCTGAGGCTGTTCGACCGCATCACGGTTTCCACCCAGGCGCTGGCGCAGGCCCTGGCGGCGCAGCCCGGACCGGGGGGCGCGGACCGGATCTTCTGGCTGCCCAATGCGGTGCACCGGCGCTGGCGGACCGAGGCTGAGCCTGAGGTCGCTCCCTGCGCCGAGCCCGTGCTGCGCTACCTGCCGGGCACGCACAGCCACGACCGCGACTTCGCGTTGGTGGCGCCGGTGCTGTCGGCCTTGCTGCGGAAGCGTCCGGGGCTGCGGCTGGAGCTGGTGGGGCCCTTGTCCTTTGTGCTGGATGCCCCGCCCGGGCAGGTGCAGCACCGGCCTCGGCTGCCGTTTGCGGACTACCTCGCCGAGGCGCGACGGCCAGGCATCCATCTGGCCCCCCTGGAGGCGACCCCGTTCACCGCCTGCAAGTCGGCACTCAAGGTCATCGAGGCGGCCTTCTGGAACCAGCCGACCGTCTGCTCCCCGCTGCCGGATGCGGCGCGGTTCACCGACACCGGTGCTTGCGTGGCCACGTCGGCGGAGGACTGGCGGCACTGGATCACCCGGCTGCTGGACGAGCCTGCGGTCTACCGGGCCATCACGCACGGCCTGCGCTCACGTGTCCTGCGCCACGCCGACATTGACCATCAAGCCCTGGCCTGGCTCGAGGCCATGCGGCCCCGCGCGGAGCACGCCTGATGGGCTGGCGGGCTGTCGGGCTGACGCTCTGGGCCGATCTGCTGCGCCGACGTGGCCGCTATGGACACCAGCTGCGGAGGCTGCGCTGGCTGGCCTGGCGCGATCGCCCGGATGGCCTGCGCGGGCAACGCCTGGCACAGTGCTGGCGCGACCATGGGCGTCCGCTGCCCGGGCGCTGGTGTCGTGCGCTGGAGGCGGTTGCCGCAGTCGGCACATCGCCGCGGCTGGCCCCGCTGCTTGAGAGTGCACATGGCCCCGGGGTGGCCGCGATGCGGGAGACCCGGGCCGCCTTCGCGGCCTGGCTGCACGCACGGGTGGCCCTGGGGCCGGTGTGCGTGGTGGGCAATGCCGGCAGTTTGCTGAGTCGGGCGGAGGGACCGCAGATCGACGCCCATGCGGTGGTGTTGCGCTTCAACCGCTGGCGCCCGCCTGGTCAGGATGCGGCGCGTGCCCTGGGGCATCGGCTGGATGTCTGGGTGGCGGCGCCCGACTGTCGGGACGTGCCGGAGCAGGACATCGCCTGGGCGGTGATCAGCGGTGCCGACCCGTGGGTGGCCATGGAGGCGTGGCCGTCCGTGCAGGCCCTGCGGGCCAGGGGGGTGCCGGTGGTGACCGTGCCGCTGGGTATCTGGAAGGCCCTGGTAGATCGCCTGGGGGCACCGCCCAGTGCCGGCCTGCTGGTGCTGGCATGGTTGCTGTCCCTGGGTCTGGGCGAGGGGCGGTTGCGGATGACCGGGGTGGCCGAGCCCGCTGAGGAGGAGGGCGGGTCCCATGTGCTGGGGGCCTGGCATCGGCGGGGTCGCCGCCATGCCTGGGAGCGGGAGCGGGCGCTGGTGGCCGAGTGGTGCGCGTCGGGGGCCTTGCTGCCGTTGCACCGTTTGCAGGGAGGCTCCGTGTGACCGTGCCGTGTACATTGCACGGGAGGCTGCGGGGCCTGGATGACCGGCGATGGGCACCCGTCCGGGGTGTGATCGGGTTCCGCGGGGATGGAGAAGCGTTGAAGTGGCTTTGATCGAGGTGCCGAAGCGGGCTTTCGACGCCAAGGTCATGCTGCAGAGCATTCGACTGGCGCGGGCTGTCGGCCGTCCCATGGGGCGGCCGCGGGTGCTGCTCGATTTCGAGGTCGAGCTCACCCGGTTGTTGGGGCTGTTCGACCGGGATCACTACCTGTCCCAGGTGGATGCGACCAGCTTGGGCGGCATGACGCCGCTGCGGCACTATGTCGAGCAGGGCGATGCGGCCGGCCTGTCCCCCAGCCCTTTGCTGAACGTGCGCCACTACGACACCCACTGGCCGGATCGCCAGGGTGTCAACCGCCTGCTGCACTTCGGGCTGTGCGCGCATTTCGCAGGCTTCTCGCCCTCGCCCTGGTTCGACGCGGAGTACTACCTGCGCAGCTATCCGGACGTGGGGCGCAGCGCCATCGACGCCCTGGTCCATTTCCAGCGCTGGGGTTGGCGCGAGGGCCGCAGCCCACTGCCTGGGCTGGACATGCGGCGTCTGCTGAACGGGCGGCCGGAGCTGCGCATGCTCAAGGGCGGTGTGCTGTCGGTGTTCGCCTCCGGCGAGCTGGCGCAGATGCTGCACGCCGGCGATGCGCGCGCCCGTCCGGGTTCCACTGCGCGGACGGCGCCGGCCGGGCCGGACCTGCGCGAGGCGGCGGTCTGGACGGAGGTTTCGCCCCGGACCTGGGCCACAGCCCCCCAGGTCGATGTGTTCATCCCTGTCTACGGCGGCCTGCAGGAGACCCTGGCCTGTCTGCACAGCGTCCTGACGGCGCCGGTGAGCACGCCGCACCGGGTGGTGGTCATCAACGATGCTGGCCCCGATCCGGAACTCAATGCCTTGCTGCGCAGCCTGGCCGCGCGCGATCTCTTCGTGCTGGAGCAGCATCGCAGCAACCTGGGTTTCGTGAAGACGGTCAACCATGGCCTGCGCCTGTGCAAGGGGCGCGATGTGGTGATCCTCAACAGCGACACGGTGGTCTACAACGATTGGTTGGACCGCTTGCTGGTGCACGCCCGGGAGCATCCCCGGCTGGCCAGCGTCACGCCGCTGTCCAACAATGCCACGATCTGCAGCTATCCGGAGACCCTGGCAGACAACCGGGTCGGCCTGGAGCTCACCCATGCCGAGATCGACCGATTGGCCGGGGAGACAAACCGGGGCGTGCATGTCGAGGCCCCCACCGGGGTGGGCTTTTGCATGTACATGCGTCGCGCGGCCATTGACGAGGTGGGAGGGCTCGACGAGCGCCATTTCGGGCGGGGCTACGGCGAGGAGAACGACTGGTGCCAGCGCGTGCTGCGCAAGGGCTGGCGCAATGCCATTGCCTGCGACGTCTATGTGCGCCATGTTGGCTCGGTGAGTTTCAAGGGGGAGGCCTTGCAGCGCACCCGCGACGCCATGAAGACCCTGGCCCGCCTGCACCCCAACTACCAGCCGGATGTGGCCCGCTACATCGCGCGTGATCCGGCCTGGACCGCGCGGGCTCGGCTGGACCTGGCCCGGCTGGTGCGGCAGAGTGAGCCGCGCAATGTCCTGCTGGTCAGCCACAACCGCGGCGGTGGCACCGAGCGGCATCTGCTGGAGGAGAACGAGCGCCTGATGTCGGCGGGGTGGGGGGTGTTCGAGCTGCGTCCCGCCTCCCAGAGCGGCGCGTTGGCGCTGCTGCATCCCGGTCTGTTCGGTCTGCACAACCTGGCGCAGGTGCCCCTGGATGCGGTGGATCTGTTGAGCGAAGCGCTGCGCCGTCTGAGGATCGACGAGGTGCATGTGCATCACCTGATCGATTTCCCGTCCGGGACGGCCCAGTTGCTGATCCGGCTGGTTCAGGCACTGGGACTGCGCCTGCGGGTGGCCGTGCATGACTACTACCTGCTTTGTCCGCGGGTGAACCTGGTGAACCAGGAAGGGCGTTTCTGCGGACAACCGAGCGAAGACGATTGCTTGCGATGTCTGTCGGAGGACGCCGAGTTGCAGGCCCTGGGGCCGATCCGGGCCTGGCGGGAGCACTCCAGGGCGCTTCTGGGTGCTGCCCACAGCGTGGTGGCACCTTCGGTCGATGTGGCCCGCCGGCTGGCGCATTGGGGACTGTGTGACAAGGTGGAAGTCCTGCCACATGAGGAACTTCCCCCCACCCGTCCCATGAAGCACCGCGACGTGCCGGCCGGCCGGCCAGCCCGGGTGCTGGTGATCGGCGCGATCAACCACGTCAAGGGCTTTGAGGTGCTGGCGGGGCTGGCCGAAGTGTCGAGCCGGCGGAACCTGCCGCTGGCTCTGGGGCTGCTGGGCTATTCCTCGGACGATGCCCGCCTGGCGGCGCTGGGCGTGCAGTTGCAAGGGCGTTACTTCGACCACGAACTGGTGCAGAAGATCGATGGTTTTGAGCCCGATCTGATCCTGATTCCATCGATCTGGCCCGAAACCTACTGTTATGTCCTGACGGCCGCCCTGGCCAGTGGACGCCGCGTGGCGGTGTTCGATCTGGGCGCCCAGGCCGACCGGACCCGTGCCCACAGTGCGGAACATCTGGTGCTTCCGCTGGACCTGGCCGATCAACCCGAGGCGCTTGCACATCGCCTGATTCAAGGTCGGCGCCATGATCCGGCCGCCGCCGCCCAGCCTTCCAGCATGGCAAGCGACCACCGCTGAGAGACGGTGCCATGCGACGCCAATTCTGTCGATGGTCCGCCCAGGGGCCTGAGTTAAAGTCCCGCCCAGCCGGACAGCGTCCCGGCAGCCGCATCGGCGTTCATCGGGGTGATGTCCCCTCTGCGAAGCACCACCCGTGAAGAAACGCACCCCCTGGCAAATTCAGCGTGCCGTGATTTTTGCCCTGCTGATGCGGGAGTTGAAGACGCGCTTTGGCACGCACTGGACCGGCGTGGTCTGGTTGCTGGGTACCCCCATCGCCCAGGTGGGGGTGCTGGTGGGCTTCAACGCCTTCCTGCGCGGGCGCCTGCATGAGGGGCTCTATCCCTATGCTGTGTTCCTGATGGTGGCGCTGATGCCCTTCCGGCTCTGCACGGGGCTGTGGTCTCAGCTCATGGGGGCCGCCAAGGCCAACCAGGGCTTGTTCAACTACCGGCAGGTGGTGCCCATGGATGCCTTCATTTCCCGTGCGATCCTGGAGTTGGTGCTCAACATCGTGATCTTCGCGATCTCGATGCTGATCCTGGCACGCCTCGGCTTGCCTCATACCTGGCCGGACCGGCTGCTCTATCTCATCGTTGTGTGGGCGATCTATTTCTTTTTCGGGGTGGGCATGGGGCTTCTGCTGGCGGGTCTGTCCGGCCCCATGCCGCGCCTCGGTACCTTGGTGAATCTGATTTCCATGCCGCTGTACATGCTCTCCGGCGTGGTGTTCGCCTTTCACGCACCCACGCCGGATATCAACGCTGTCCTTCTGCTCAATCCCCTGATGCATCTGGTCGAATGCGGGCGCGAAGCCTACCTCGCCGGCTACCACCCGGGCCAGGGCATCAATCTGGCGTACCCCGCCATGTGGGCTCTGACCCTGTGTTTCCTGGGCATGGGCATCTGTCGGATCCGGCGCCAGGAACTGGCCGCGGGCGAGTGAGGGCATCCTGTGCTGGAGCTGGTCAATCTCACCAAGTACTACCCGACGCCGATGGGGCGTCACTATGTGTTCCGTGATCTGAACTTCAAGTTCCCGGAAGAGGCCAGCATCGGCCTGATGGGGCGCAATGGGGCAGGCAAGTCCACGCTGATGCGCATCATCGCCGGGGTGGAGGTGCCCAACCGGGGCCATGTCCGCACGGACAAGAGCATGTCCTGGCAGGTGGGGTTGGCTGGAGGATTCCAGGGCTCGCTGTCCTCCCGGGACAACGTGCGCTTCGTGTGCCGTCTGTTCAGCACAACCCCCGAGGAGACGCGCGAGAAGGTGCGCTTTGTCGAGGAGTTCGCGGAGATTGGCAAGTTCTTCGACCTGCCCATGAAGACGCTGTCTTCGGGCATGCGCGGGCGGGTGACCTTCGGGCTCAGTCTAGCCTTCGAATTCGACTACTACCTCATCGACGAGGGCATGGCGGCCGGCGATCCGATCTTCCGTAAGAAGGCCCAGGCGGCCTTTCAGGCCCATGTCTCCAAAGGCAAGCTCATCCTGGTGTCCCACAACCCCAAGGACATCGAGAACCTCTGTGATGTGGTCGTGATCCTCGAGGATGGGCAAGCCACGCTCTACAACGATGTCAAGGAAGGGCTGGGGCTCTACCAGAACATGCAGCAGAAACGCCAACAATCCGCCAAGGTGGAAGGGCCATGAACCTGAATTCCCTGAAATTCGTCACGCCCGCACGCGTCACCTGGGCGCTGTTCGTGATCCCTGTCGCACTGGCCACGGTGTTCTATGCGGTGGTGGCCGCCGACCGCTACGCGAGCGTGGCAGTCGTCAGTGTCCGGGACACCTCGTCCTCCGCTTCCGTCGGCGGTTCGTCGGTGGCGTCTCTTCTGGGGGGGGCGGGCGGTGCATCGCTGTCGCTGGTGGACACCTTTTTCGTCCAGAACTACATCCAGTCCTCCGATCTGCTGCTCAAGCTCGACAAGCGCTTCAATCTGCGTGCGCACTACAGCGCACCGAGGTTGGATCTGCTGTACCGCCTGAGTGCCGATGCCCGTCGCGAGGACTTCCTCGACTACTTTCGCAATCGGGTCAAGGTCACGCTGGACGACACCTCGGGCCTGCTGACGATCGAGGCCCAGGGTTTCGAGCCCGCCTTCGCCCAGAAGCTCGCGCAGGCGGTGGTTGAAGAAACCGAAACCGTGCTCAATGAGAATGCCCACCGCATCGCGCGCGATCGGCTGGTCTTCGCCGAGCGGGAGGTGGAGCGCACGGCCAAGAAGCAAGCCAAGGCCCGTGCCGACCTGCTGGCCTTCCAGACCCAGCACCGCCTGCTCGATCCCCTGTCGCAAGCGACCGCCAACAGCACCTTGACGGCTTCTTTGCAGGCCACGCAGGCGAAGCAGGAGGCCGATCTGAAAGCCGCGGAGGCCTACCTCAGCGAGGACAGCCTGCAGGTCCGCAGTCTCCGTGGGCAATTGGAAGCCACGAAGGCCCAGATCGAGGTGGAGCGACTGCGGGCGACAGGGACCGTGGATGGATCCCAGTTGACAGCATTGACCAGCCAGTACCAAAACCTGATGGCTCTGGCCGTCTTTGCCGATGATGAGCACAAGATGGCGCTGACCACGGCGGAGCAGGCACGCATGGACACGGTGCGCAAACTCAAGACGCTCATGGTGCTTGAGCCAGCCACCTTGCCGGACATGGCGACCTATCCCCATCGGATCATTGACTGGCTCACCGTCTTTGCCGTGTGCGGCATGATCTTCACCATCGTGCGCCTTGCCATGGCCACGATCCGCGAACACCAGGACTGAACCCATGCTGCCACGCTTCCTTCGCACGCTCGCATCGAGTTTTCTGCTCCTGTCGGTCCTGACCTCGGGGCATGCGGCCGACCCCTCCACGGATGCCAGCAAACCGCAGACCCCGTCCCTGGGGCAGATCCTGGGCCTGCCTTTGGGGGTGGGGACGGCTTCGACGGTGCTCCCCGGCGACGCGTCCCTGGTTCCCGCACCGCCGCCGCAGGCCCTGCCGGCCTTGCCGGGCATGCAGGTGATCGGCGCCAAGCCGGTGGTCTTCGGATCGCAGATCTTCAGCGGCCGTTTTGCCAGCCAGGGTCTCTCGGGATTCAACCCGGACTACCAGGTGGCCAGTGGCGACCGGATCACGCTGCGCATGTGGGGTGCCCTGAACTACGAGGCCGTGCAGGTGGTGGACGCCCAGGGCAACATCTTCGTGCCCAACGCCGGTCCCATCCAGGTCCGAGGCGTGCGCAACGACGAGCTCAACCAGCGGGTGGATGAGCAGGTCAAGCGCACCTTCAAGGCCAACGTGGGCGTCTACGCGACGCTGGAATCGGCCCAGCCGGTCAAGGTGTTCGTGACCGGCTATGTGCGCGCGCCAGGCCTGTATGGCGGCCTGTCTTCCGATTCCGTGCTGGGTTTTCTGGACCGTGCCGGCGGCATCGATCCGGACCGCGGCAGCTACCTGAACGTCGAAGTTCTGCGCGGTGGCAAGCCGCGTGCGGTGCTCAACCTCTATCAGTTTCTGCTTGAAGGCAAGCTGGAGCGTCTGCAGTTCCACGATGGCGACACGGTGGTGGTGCGACCCCGGCAATATGCGGTCACTGTCCAGGGCGAAGCCCAGAACACCTACCTGTTCGAGCTGTCCGCGGCCGATGTGCCGGCGACAGAGCTGGTTCAGCTGGCGCAGCCCAAGCCCACAGCCACCCATGTGAGCGTGGTGCGCAACACGGGCGTGGAGCTCAAGAGCGAATACCACCCGCTGTCGCAGCTGGGCAGTGTGACGATCCACAACGGCGACCTGGTCACTTTCACCGCCGACAAGTACCCCACCACCCTCTTGGTGCGCATCGACGGAGCTCAACTGGGAGAGCGGGCGCTGGTGATGCCCAACGGGGCGCGTCTGAAAGATCTGGTGGCGCGACTGAACCCCTCGCCTGAGGCGGATCTGGCGGGAATTCAGCTCTATCGCAAGTCCGTCCAGGACAGGCAGAAGCGTTCGCTGGACCTGTCGCTGCGCAACCTGGAGACGGCGGCGCTGACCGCCCGCTCGGCCACGGCCGAGGAGGCGGCCCTGCGCAAGCAGGAGGCCGATCTGATGATGTCCTTCGTGAACAAGGCCCAGCAGGTCCAGCCCCTGGGGCAGGTGGTGCTGACCAGCAAGGAGCAAGCCGACCAGATGCTGCTGGAGGATGGCGACGTCGTGGTGGTGCCGGAGAAGCAGAACACCGTGCTGCTCAGTGGGGAAGTCCTGTTCCCCAATGCCCTGGTCTTCAAGCCTGGGGCATCGGTGGCCGACTACGTGGCCATGGCCGGCGGCTATACACAGTCGGCCGACACGTCCAAGGAGATCGTGCTGCACCCCAACGGCACGGTGGCCGAGCCGGGGTCTTCGCCGCAACCGGGTGACGAGATCATGATCTTGCCGAAGATCGATTCGAAGAACATCGAGGTCACGCGTGGCATCACGCAGATCCTCTACCAGATCGCGATTGCGGCCAAGGTGGCCTTCGGTCTCTGAGCTCGTCTGCATTGGAAAGTCTGGAATGAGTTTGCGTCGAGTGAGAGCGATGTGGGGCGCCAAAAGGGCCAGTCATGGAGATGGCGTGTCGACTTCGGTGCAAGGGCACGTGGAGGCATTGGAAGGCCTGACCCTGCGGGGGTGGGCGAGGAGTGCCTCTGGTGAGGACGAAGACATTGCGCTCTGGTTGGACGACGTTCCTCTCGAGGCTGTGCGATGGCGTACCGAGCGCGAGGATGTCCGGCAGGCCTTGCAGACCGATCGGTTGGAATTGGGATTCTTGCTGGAGATCCCCGCAGCGATGTGGCAGCACATCCCGCGGGATGGGCGTGGCCAGCTTTCCGTCCGGGTGAAGGGGCTGCCCCTGGCGAGCCAGCCCGACATGATTTGGGACCGGGGCCGACTTCAGCAGTTGCTGTCTGCATTGGGCGCAGATGTGCCTCCGTCAGCGCGCAAGGGATGGATGGCCCATGCGCAGGCGGCTGATCTCGCGCATGTGTTGCCTTCCGAGTGGGAGAGCACCTCTGTGGAGGCACAGGCCGCGGCCGAGCATGTGAAGGGGCTGGTGGAGGCGCGTGATGGGTTGCTGCTGCGCGGATGGGCTTGCCTGTCGGGCGGAAGACAGGAGCGCATCACTCTGCAGAAGGGGCGGGCGCATGTGGACGCCGCGGTCGTCCGCGTGTCCCGCGAGGATGTCCATCAGGCGGTGAGCGACGCCGGGCCGTTCGCGGGCTTCGAACTGGAGCTGCCGGTGCAGATCTGGGCCGATGTGCCCGAAGGTGGGGAGGTCGATCTCCAGGTCGCGGTCAATGGTCAGCCGTTGCAGACGGCCGTGCCGCTGCGGCTGGACCGTGGCATCCTGTTGGCGGAGCTGGAGAGCCTGCATTTCCAATCGTTCAGCCTGGCTTCCCAGGGCAAGGCGGCGGAGCAGCTGCATCAGTACCGGCTGTTGGCGGTGATTGAGCACCTGGCCCAGGCGGGTTGGCTCTCGAAGTTGTCACCGCCGCTGCGACGCTTTGTGTGGGAAGCGGCCGAGCGATTCGGCGTGGCCACCCTGCTGCCCCCTGCCGATCTGCAGCAGGAGATGCAAGGGTTGCCCGCAGGCCCCGACATCGGACAGGTGACGGTTTGGCGGGCGCTGGCCGACTTCAATACCCGTCTGCAGGCGCAGGTCGATCCGGTGCAGGCCTTGCAGGAGACCCTTGACGCGCTGAGCCTGGGTGACGAGACCTGCCAGCGCTTCCTGCATGCCGTGATTCCCTTCTTCTGTGGTCAGCACCGCTATGGGCTGCTGCGGCCCTGGCTGGATCTTCCACTTCTGCGCGAGCAGGCCTCGACCACACAGGCTTGGTCGGTGTCGCTGTTCCTGCCCGAGTGTGTGGCTGCGGGTGATTTCCGCTGGGCCAGCGACGTGGTGCGGCGCTTGGGCGAGGTGCCGGGCTGGCTCAACACCGAGTGCGTTGGACAGGCCTGCCGCGATCTGTTGCGCTATTCAGAGCGCCATCTCTTGCTGGAGGATGATGGCGGACTGCCTCTGGTGCGTGCGCTGGTCGGCTTGCTGGACCGGGTCGCTTCCGATGCCTGGGGCCGCTCGCACGATGCCCATCTGGTGGATGCCCAGGTGTCGCTGCTCCTCATGCTGCCCTCCTTGCCGGACGAACTTCGGCGGGATCTCCTGGACAAGGCTGACCGGCACTATGGCTTGGTGCCGGCCTTCTGGGGGGGGCTGGACAGCCGCTGGCCATCGGGCGTGCCCTTGCCGGGGAGGCTGATCGCCGCGCGGCGGGGCATGAACCAGCTGCAGCGCCGGCTCAAGCCGGCCACCCTGGATCGCTTCCCCACGCGGGGGGATCTGGATCTGGCCCTGGCCCAGCTTCGTCCTGGGCAAAGTCGCTGGCATCCCGATGCCTGGCGGGCGACGCGTGAAATCGTGCTGGCCCAGTGCATGCTGAGGTCTGATGGGGATGCCGCCCACTTGGAACGCCAGTTTGGCGAGCTCAGCGGTCTGGCCGCCTCGGACGTCTTGCGTCTGGCGGCCCACCCACTGACCCCCGAGCAGGCCGATCTGCCCTCCGATGCGCTGAGCGCCACCGTGCGTGGGGCCAGCGGCGTGGCATTGGGATCGTTCACCGAGCAGAGCTGGTCGATCTGGCAGCGTCTGAGGGAGGCGAGCCAGTCCGCCGAGCGCTGGAATCTGGCCGCCCTGCCGACGTTGGCGGACTGCCGGCGCTTCAACGAATGGTCCTGCCATTTCCTGGGCACCTACTTCGCCACGGTGCGCCTGGCGCTCATGGCCGAGCATGCCCCGACAGGGGACGGCGCGGTGCCATTTGGCGAGCTGGCCGAACTGCGTGGTCTGTGGGTGCGTGCATGGCAGCAGCGGGCCCAAGGCGATCCCCTGGTCGCGCCCTTGTGGAACGCCATGACCCTGGTCGGGCGGCTGCAGCAGCGCTGGCCGGCCCAGCGGGGCTGGTCTGGCCTGCTGGCCGAATGGCTGAACTGCCTGCCCGAGGAGGCGCAGGCCGCCGCCAGACTGCCCGAGCCGGAGCAACTGAGGCTGCGCAGTCCCTGCTGGATGCAGGACACCCTGGTGGTGGTCTATTCCTGCCGCGCCAACCTGACCACCCGCGTTCAGGCCATCCGGGACAGCTGGGGCCAGACCCTGACCGCCGCCGGGATCCCCTGGGTGGTGCTGGTGGGGGATGGCGATGGTCTGGCGCCTGCCGGTGTGGCGGGCGATGTTCTCGCCTTGCCGGTGGCGGACACCTACGAGCAACTGCCCCAGAAGACCCTGGCGCTGCTCGACTGGGTACGCCGGCACAGTGACTTCGCCTACCTCTACAAGATCGATGACGATTGCCACCTGCATGTCGAGAGCTTCCAGGCGCGCTCGCTGCACCGCTGCCACCACTACATGGGGCGCCCGCTGCAGCGCACGGTCGGGGCCACGGATCGCCGCTGGCATCAGAACCGCTCGGCCACGCCCAGGGCGGCCAGTGCGCTCGACAAGTCACCCGAGCCTTCCATCTATTCCGACGGCGGCTCGGGCTACTTCGTGTCCCGCGCGGCGCTGGAACTCCTGGGGCGCCGTGTCCATTCGCCCGATGGTGCTCGGTTGCTGCTGTCCTCCTTCATGGAAGACAAGCTGGTGGGCGATCTGCTCAGCGCCTGCGGCTTCCATCTCAGCGCCGAGGGGTACGAGACGCTGGTGCGCAGGCGGTTCGGAGCAGGTTCCGCGCCGGTCAACGCCTATCAGAACACCTTCTATCCCGGGCGCTCCAGTTCCGTCTGGGTCACACACCTGGACGAGTCGGCTGCCATGGCCACCGTCGAGGCGGGGCTCGATCGGACAGCACTGCGTCCGGCCCGCCTGTGGCCGACGGTGGGCGAGCCCGTGCTGGGTGGTGTTGCGGGAACCAACCAGCTCGAGCTTCTGAGCTCGCCTGAAAGCGTGGCCGCGCTGGTGAATGCGCCGGTGATCGTGGTGGCCGTTGCTCGTAACGAAATGATTCTGATGCCCCATTTCCTGTCGCACTATCGCAGGATGGGCGTTCGCCATTTCGTGCTGGTGGACAACCTGTCGGACGACGGCACACGCGAATATCTGCTGGCGCAGCCCGATGTCGTGCTGTATTCGGCCGATACCGAATACCGATATTCCCAATATGGGGTGGCTTGGCAGCAGGCCGTGCTGGGGGCGCATGCCCTGGGGCGCTGGGTGGTGCTGGCCGACATTGACGAACTGTTGGTGTACGGGGATTGCGAGCACCGTCCCATCCTCGACTGGCTGTCCGAGCTGGATGCCCAGGGGCATGACGCGGCCATGACCCTCATGGTGGACATGTACCCGCAAGGGGATCTGTCATCGGCCGATTTCACGGCGGCGCCCGGAACCCCTTTCGAGTTGGCGCCCTGCTTCGACAGTCAGCCGCTGGTGTCATGGAAACTCGGGGCCGGGAATTATTCCAACGGTCCGACCTACCTCAGTGCGCTGCGTCATCGGCTGATCCCGGATTCAGCCCCCAATCTCTACACCTCGCAGAAAGTTGCGGTTTTCCGATATGCGCCCTGGGTTCGGCTTTCCCAGGGATTGCACTATGCTTCGAATTTGAGAGTGTCGCCTCAGCCGGTGGTATTCGCCCATTTCAAGTACCACGCGGGCTTCCAGCGCAAGGTGCAGGAGGAAATCGCGCGCAAGCAGCACTTCAATGGGGCGGAGGAATACCGCAAGTACCTGGCCCTGCTGGCAGAAAGCCGCGGCAGTCTGTGGAGCCCGGATCTGTCGACCCACTACCAAGGCAGCCAGTCCCTGCTGGATGCCGCCACCCGCTGCCATCGCTCGCAGGGATGACGCCTCACAGGCGGGGCTCGGGAGCGAATACGCCTCGGCTCTGCCCATGGAGGCCGTGGGAGCCGGACGGTCTGACAGGGCTGTCGCCGACCTGGCACTGGGCAGGCCCCGCCTCCAATTGCGGTCAAGGGATCAGGGAAAATACGCCCCAATGCCTGGGTTTGGACTGAGCGATTTTCCCATGCGTGGCATCCTGTCTCCGAGATAGATCAAATGGATGTTCTCTGCAGCCCATTTCAAGGGAGTACGTATTCTTTCTGTTACTTCCTCCGACTATCATCGCCGAATCTGAACGGTCCCTGCCTGGGCCGGGACCCTATTGCTTCGGAGTGCCATGCCCGATTCCGCCGAAACGCTGCGCCATGCCCAGGCGCAGGAACTGACGCTGACCCTGCGCGCTTTGCAGCGGCGTTTGAATCAAACCGTGGATGAGCTTTGCGCATTGGTCGCGGGCCAGGTGGGCGAGGTGGTCGCTCTTCAGGCCGAGGCCGCCCACTGGGAGCCGGCACTTCTGACCCTGCCCTTGCCTGTGCCGGTGTGGCCCCAGCCCGCCAGTGGCCTGGCCCTGGGGCCGGGATCCAGTTTCTATGTCGGTGAGCACCATGGGATGCTGCAACTCGTGCAGGCCCCGCGGTCGCAGGACCACATGGCCCGCTACACCTGCAACCTCAACTTCGCCGACTTTGACGGCGGTTGGATGTCCCTGGCGTTTGATCTCCGATCCCTGCTGAGATCGGTCTCGCCCGGGCGGATGCGGCTGATGGTGCTGGGAGATTGCGCCTGCACGCCCGCGCAGTCCCTGCAGGTCAAATGCAACTGGCGCCAAGACGGCGCGGAGCCCAAGTCGAGGCAGCTTGCACCGGACGCCACCGGGGCGCTGCAACTCAGTCTGGACCTCGGGTGGATCGACCCTGCACAGCTGAAGACGATGGATCTGCACCTCATCTTTACCGTGGCTGGCCGCGGCTCGATCTCTCTGCGCAGCCTTCAGGCCTCCCTGGTGGTCGACACCGACACCGATACCGGTGGCGGGGCGAGCGATGTGTTCGAGGAGACACCATGAATGCCCCGACGCGTGCGGCCGCCTGCATCGACTGGGGGGGCGGGCAGGTGGTCGGTTTTGCACTGCCCGCTGACGAGGGCGTCCTGCACGAGCGCGTGACGCTCTGCCTGGATGGTGTGCCCGTGACGTCTGCCGTCGCCAGCCAGTCCGTCTTTGCCCTGGGTGATGCCTGGGGTGGGCTGCCTGTGCCTGCGCGCGAGCAAAGCGCTTTTGCCCTGCGCATTCCGCAGGGGCGCCTGCTGCCGGCTCATCTCGCCGCATCCCTGACATTGCAGCTGCGGGACAGCCAGGGCCAGGTGTTGCTGGAGGAGACCCTGGCGGGGCCTGCGGCCGTTCTCGCCCTCACGGAAGGCGCCCCTGTCGATCTCCTCTACGAGGTCCGTTTTCGGGCCGTGGTGGGCGGCATGCTGCAGGGCGAGGTGGTGGACCGCCTGGGCCTCGGGCGACGGCCAGCCTTGCGACTGTCGGTCAACGATGGGCCCGCACAAACCGTGCCCTGGCTGGCGGAATCCACCGAAGACGGCGTACACCGATTCGCCATTCCGCTGCCCGTCGAGCAACTGACCCATGGTGCCAACCGGCTGTGCCTGACGGGTCTGGAGGGGCAGCCGCTGGCCTGCTATCCCATCCAGCTCGGAGCAGGCTCCGAGGGCGAGTCCATGCACCGCCTGAAAGTCCTCGAGGCCGAGCTGCAGTTTCTCAAGCAACTCCTGCTGACCCGGCCTGACGACACGGCGCCTGCGCGGCTGGATCTGCTCAAGACCGAGGTGGTGGGGCTGTGCTCGGACATGATGGGCCTGCAGCGCGTGCAGCTGGAGCGTGAGTTCCAGGCCCGCCTGGCCGCGCTGTCCGGGGATCCGCAGGCATGAGCTTGGCGCCCGGCGGTGCCCTGAGGCGCCGACTCCATGTCTTCTCGCCGATGCCGCCCCAGCGCAATGGCCTGGCCGACTACATGGTCGAGTACCTGCCTTGGCTGAGCCGCGACTTCGATGTCTCGGTCGTGGTGGCTTCGGATCAGCAGGAAGCCGTGGCCCGCGCGCGGCCCGCCGACGCCCCCTGGTCGGTCATTGGCGAGGCCGAATTCCTGGCGCGTCAACCCGATGCTCAGGGTCAGGTCCTCTACAACCTGGGCAACAACGGCGACTGCGTGTACATGCTGGACCATCTCCAGGCCTACCCGGGGGCGGTGGTGCTGCACGACATTTCGCTGTTCTATCTGCACCAGCTGGCCACCGAGCGGGGATGGATGGGCTCGCTGATGTCGGGCTGGATGGCCGAGGACGGCCACACGGTGCCCCCGGCCTTCCTGCGCCGAGACGGTTCGCTGCACCACACCCCTGGGATGATGTACCAGGAATGTCTGATGCTGGCCCGATTGCTGCGCCACGCCCCCGGGGTGCTGGTGCACACCCGTTACGCTCAGGGGCGCCTGCTCGGGGCCGTTCCTGAAGCGGATCGCGCGGGATGGGTGCGCATCCCGCACTTCGTGTTGCCGCCGGTGGTGGCCCGCGACGCGCCCGAAGCCCGGGCGCTGCTGGCCCGCCTGGGCATCGGTCCGCAGAACGTGCTGCTGCTGGTGCCGGGTTTCCTGACTGGCAACAAGATGCTTTACGAAGTGCTGGCCGCCTACCGCCAGGTCCAGCCCACCGCGCCCCAGCTGCGCCTGGTCTTCGCTGGCGAGGAGCGTCCGGCCGAGTACGACCTGTCCGCCCGCATCGCGGTCTGGTGGCCGGCGGGCGAGGGGCCGGTGGTCACGGGCTATCTCGATGCAGCGGCCCTGGACACGCTGCTGGCACGGGCCGACCTGAGCTTCGTGCTGCGCTATCCCACCTATGGCGAATCCTCCGGCATCCTGCCCCGTGCGGCCCTGGGCGGGGGGCGCGTGGTGACGGTGGACATCGGCGCCTACCCCGAGTTCGCCTCGCCTCGTGTCACGCCGCTGAACGTCGGTCCGGGCCTGGTGGACGATCTGGCGCGGGCCATGGCGGAGGTGGCCCGGGCCGCACCCTGGGGGCCCGAGGATCGGCAAGCCCATCAGGCCGACGAGGCACAACGCCAGGCGGGCCGGACGCCTGTGGCCCTCTACCCGGCCTGGCGGGACTGGCTGGATCTGTGTCACACGAGGGGGCGGCCATGAGTCCGTCCCACGGTCCGGCGGTGGCCGGGGACCTGTCCCGTTGGCTCGACGCCTGGTTGGCCGCTCAATGGCGTCAGCGGGTGCCTGCCACGGTGGTGCTGGCCCAGGCGCAACGCCGTTGGTGGCCACTGCTGGAAAGCGTGGCCACGGTGCTCTGGCTGCATCCGACGGAGGACCCCCGGCGCGACTTCCATGCTCCGCCGGGTTGTCGTCCGGCCCTGCGCCCTCGTCTGGCCCTGGATCGGGCCGACCAGGCGGTCGAGGCCGACGAATTGCTGCAGCGTGCCAGTCTGCGGGTGTTGGGCGTCACGGATGACACCCAGGCTCTGGCCAGCTTGCTGGCCCCCCAGGGCTGGCGCCAAGGTGACGGGCAGACCCTGCTGTGGGGGCGGGCGTCCTCTGCCGGCTGGTCGGCCTGCGAAGACACGGTGCAGGCGCTGGGCCTGCGGGCACTGCCGGCGCCCCCAGGGTGGCGCTGCCTGGCGTCCAGCGGCCTGTCATCGCATGCCGCCCATCCCTTGCCTTGGACCCCGCAGGGGGCCCGGGTCAATGAGGCCGCCTGGTCGCAGCGTCCACCTTTGCACCGCTCGCTCGGTCCGAAGCTCCGCTGGCGTCTGCAGCTACCTGGGCGCGAGGCCGCCGTGGCAAGCGCCGAGCTGGCCCAGCAGCGCATCATGGTCTGGGGTCGTGCGCTGGCCGATCGCCGCGGCAATTTCAGCCTGATCCGGCCCTGGGAGGGGCCCTTGTGCTGGCGGGCCCTGCTGCCCAATGTGCGGGTCAGGCTGGACGGCGTGACCCTGTGCCTGCCGGGTGGCCAGGCACTGGTGGCCCGCGGCCTCTGGAAGCAGGGGGCTCTGCAGCTGCACGCCCCGCTGCCCGCCGTGCCCGAGGACCAGCCTGCGCTGCTGCACGGCGCGGTTCCCGTCTGGGCCCTGCCGCAGCCGGACTTCTGCGAACTGGCCATCCAGGCCTGGGAGTGGCCGGCATGACGGCGCTGCTGGAACCATCCCGCGCGCCCCGGGTGCTGCTGGTGAGCTTCAATCGGCTGCTGCCCGCGGATCAGGGCAATGCCCGTCGCATCCTGCAACTGGTGCGCTTATACGAGGCCCTGGGTTTCTCCATCGACCTCCTCTACCACTGCGAGGAAGGCTTGGACCCCGGTCTGCTGCGTGGCCTGCAGAAGCGCTTCGCGATGGTCCGCGTCCTGGAGTCGCGCGCGACCAAGCGCATCGGCCCGAACCACGTCTGCCGTCTGCTGGACTGGTACGACCCGCAGCTGCATGCGGTGGCCGCCGAGATGCACCGCCTGCGCCGCTACCAGGTGGTGCACGTCAACTACGTCTGGTACGCCCCTCTGCTGCGGCATTTCGGGCCGGACGTGCTGAAGGTGCTGGACAGCCACGACATCTTTGCCGACCGGGCCCTGGCCTACCAGCAGGCCGGTCTGGCGCCCGCCTGGTTCAGCACCAGCCTGCAGCAGGAAGACGAGGCCTTCGGCTGGGCCGATGCGGTGCTGGCCATCCAGCGTGACGAGGCGCGGGCCATGGCCGCGCGCGGCCACCGCCACATCCTGTTCCTGCCTTACCTGGAGCCCCAGGTGGGGCACTTCACGCCCCGCCGCCCCGGTGAGCCGCTGGTGCTGGGTTACCTGGGCAGTGGCAACGACTGGAACATCCGCAGCCTGCGGGCCTTTCTGGTGGCCTGGCAGGCCCGCAGCGACCGCCCCCCGGTGCAGTTGCTGGTGGCCGGTGGCATCAGCCGCCATCTGTCGGAGCAGCCGGGGGTGGTGCGTCTGGGCTTTGTGCAGGAGCTGCAGACTTTCTACGGTGCCATCGACATCGCGATCAATCCGATGGTCGGCGGCACCGGCCTGAAGATCAAGACGGTGGAGCCGCTGTCGTTTGGCCGGCCGGTGCTGGCCACCCCCGCAGGCATCCAGGGCCTGAGCGAAGTCTGGCGCCTGCCCGTGGCCGAGTCGGCCGAGGCCCTGGCCGAACTGCTCTGCCAGACCTTGAGCGTCCACCCGAACCAGGCTCTGGAGGGGTGGCTGGCGCAGGCCGAGGCCACCCGGAGGGCCCTGGACACGCAGTTCGATCAGCAGCGGCAGCGTTTCTCTGGCTGGCTGTCGCAGAGGCTGTCCTTGCCCTTGCTGCCCTGACCCGAGGCGGAATTTCGTCAGTTGGAAGGATGTTTCGACGGCGGCGCGCTGGCCCGTTTGCATCAGGGTGTGCTTCTTGCAGCATCTCCTTCCATCTGGGGGCACGCGAGGCCACACCAGGGCCATGGTGCTCCCGTACACTGCTTCGGATTCAAGGACCTTGCCATGTCGACTTTTCAGATTTCCGTCCAGCCCGTCATCATGGCCGGTGGCAGCGGCACCCGCCTGTGGCCGCTCTCGCGCGCTGGCTTTCCCAAGCAGTTCCTGAGTCTGTCGGGCGACGACAGCCTGTTCCAGCAGGCCGCGCGCCGTCTGGCCGGCCTGTCCACCGAGGACATCGTCGCCCGGCCCGTGCTGGTGGTCGGCAACGGCGACCACCGCTTCCTCGCGCTGGAACAGCTGCGAGAGCTCAAGCAGACGCCGTCGGCCGTGCTGCTGGAGCCGGTGGGCCGCAACACCGCGCCGGCCCTGACCCTGGCCGCCCTGGCGGCGCTGGAGGGCGGCGAGGACCCGGTGTTGGTGGTCACCCCCGCCGACCAGACCGTGGCCGACGAGGTGGGCTTCATCGCCACCCTGTGCGAGGCCGCACGGGTGGCCGCGGACGGGGCCATCGTCATCCTGGGCATCACCCCGGACCGGCCCGAGACCGGCTATGGCTACATCCGTGCCGCCGCGGCCGAACCCGGCGAGGTCGCCAAGGTGCGCCAGTTCGTCGAGAAGCCCGACCGCGCCACCGCCGAGCGCTACCTGGTCGAAGGGGGCTACACCTGGAACAGCGGCATCTTCGTGCTCAGGGCCTCGGTCTGGCTGGCCGCACTGGAGGCCTTCCGGCCGGACATCGCCAGCGCGGTGCGCGCGGCCTGGGCCGCACGCGAGCAGGACGGCGTCTTTGTGCGCCCGGGCAAGGAGGCCTTTGCCGCCGTGCCCTCCGAGTCGGTGGACTATGCGGTGCTCGAGAAATGCCCGGGCAGCGCCTTCGACATCCGGGTGCTGCCGCTGGCCGCCGGCTGGAACGACCTGGGCGCCTGGGATGCCGTCTGGCAGGTGGGCGCCAAGGACGAGGCCGGCAACGTCACCCAGGGCGACGTGCTGCTGCAGGACGCCCGCGACACCCTGGTGCACGCCACCAGCCGCCTGGTCAGCGTGGTCGGTCTGAGTGATGTGGTCGTGGTGGAGACGCCCGACGCGGTGCTGGTGACCGACCGCGCCCGCAGCCAGGACGTCAAGCACATCGTTTCCCAGCTCAGCGCCGGTGGCCGCAACGAGCACACCCTGCACCGCAAGGTGCACCGGCCCTGGGGCTGGTACGACAGCATCGACCACGGCGGGCGCTTCCAGGTCAAGCGCATCATGGTCCGGCCTGGCGCCTCGCTGAGCCTGCAGATGCACCACCATCGCGCCGAGCACTGGATCGTGGTCAGCGGCACCGCCGAGGTCACCTGCGGCGACAAGACCGTGCTGCTGACCGAGAACCAGAGCACCTACATCCCGCTCGGTGAGGTGCACCGCCTGACCAACCCGGGCAAGCTGGACCTGGAACTCATCGAGGTCCAGTCCGGCAGCTACCTGGGCGAGGACGACATCGTCCGCTTCCAGGACACCTACGGCCGGACCAGTTGAACCGGGCAGCGGGGTCGGGCATGAAGAAGGGTGAGCACGCGTGCTGATCGGCGACAACTACGTCTTCGTCGAACTCCAGAAGACCGGCTCCACCCACATCAAGCAGCAGCTGCAGGCGCTGCTGGGTGGGCGCAGCGAAGGCAAGCACAACAAGCCCAGCGACGAACTGCTGGGGCCGGGGCGGGTCATCATCGGCTCGGTGCGCGATCCCTGGTCCTGGTACCTGTCCCTGTGGTCCTACGGCTGCCAGCGGCGCGGTAGCCTCTACACCCGCCTGGTGGACCCGCAGAACTGGCAGCACAGCCAGCCCCTGCTGCAGGCGCGCCAGCGCGAGCACGGCGATCTGCGGCTTGATCAGCTCACGCCGCAGCGGGCCCACGACGTCTGGTATGCCGACACCGGCAGCGCCGAGGGCTTCCGGGAGTGGCTGCGGGCCGTCTGCCTGCCGGAGATGCGCACCACCGTGCAGTCCGGTTTCGAGGCCTCGGGCCTGGGCCGCTGGGGCTGCGGCATGATGAGCTACCGCTACCTGAAGCTCTTCACCCACGGCGTGACCACCCTGGCCCAGGAGGTCGACAGCGCCGAAGGCCTGCGCCTGTGGACGCAGCGGCATTTCCGGCCGGCCCACATGGTCCGCCTGCATGCCCTGGCCGAGGACCTCATCACCACCGTGCAGGCCCTGGGCGGCAGCCTCACGCCGGCGCAGTGCGAGGCCCTGCGCCAGGCCCGCCCGACCAACCGCTCCTCGCGGCCACATCCCTTCGGCCACTACTATGATGCGCAGGCCCTCGACGATGTCGCCCGACGCGAGTGGCTGCTGATCGAGCGACATGGCTTCCAGCGGCCATCGCTGGGCTGATGCCCGGTCCGCAGTGGGCGGGCCGCGAGATCCGAACCAACCTGGCGCAGTGATGAAGAAGACCGTTCTGGATGCAGGCGACGAATGCGGCCTGGCCAAGTTCCTGGCCCACCGTGGTGCGCAGGCCTGCCTGCTGGCTCCGGCGGCCCTGCTGCAGGAGCTGGCGGAACGGGCCGGACCGCCGGCTTGCCTGGCCGTCAGCCGTGTGGAAGACATCCCGGCGGGCGTGAAGCGGGTCTTCGCCCATGACCCCGACGACGAGGGCGGCCTGCTGACCCAGCTGCGGTCTGCGCGGCCGGATCTCGAGGTGCATGGCTGGACCCGCCTGATTCCCGTGCTGGTGGCCGATCGCAAGCGGCCCGCGCCGGACGCGCCGCGGCCGCTGCCGCAGCACCGCTTTGCGGTGGTCTGCACGCCGCGCACCGGCAGCACCTTTCTGTGCGAGCTGCTGGAAGCCGGTGGGCTGGGCGCGGCCCGAGAGCACCTGCGCTGGCCGCTGATCTATGCCCTGCGCCATGGCGTGCCCACCGAAGCCGCCTTTGACCTGGTCCAGCGCCACGGGACGGTGGAGGGCGTCTTCGGCACCAAGCTGATCTCGCACTTCCTGTTCGACGCCGTGGGCCAGGACCAGGCCGCCGGCTTCCTGCAGGGCTGGGCCGGGCAGGGCTTTCGTTTCATCCGCCTGCGCCGCGACCCGGTGGCCCAGACCCTGTCCAAGTACAGCGCCAAACACAGCGGGGTTTGGCATGCCCGGGGGGCGCTGGCCGAGGGGCGGCGGCGCCGGCTCGAGAATGTGGCCTACGATTTCGCGGAGCTCTGCGAGATCCACCGACGCACCCTGGACGAGGACCGCGCGCTGGACGACGCCATGGCCGGGCTGCCGCCCGATCGCCTGCTGGCGCTGGACTACGACAGCGTGGTGGCCGCACCGCTGGAGACCCTGGCCGGCGCCGCCGCCTTCCTGGGCCTGCCGGCCCATCCCGAGCGGGTCGACTTCAGTGCCTTGCCGACCCAGCTTTCGGCCACCCACGACAACACACGCCAGCTGCGCGAACGCTTCCTGGCCGACCTGGCCGACCTGGCCGACCTGGCCGACCTGGCCGACCTGGCCGACCTGGCCGACCTGGCCGACCGACCGGACCTGAGCCTGTGACCGACGCCCACCTGCCCACCGCGCCCCAGACCGTCCGCGCCAGCGAGTTGCTGGAGGGCGACGACGAAGGCTTCGTGATCAACGCCTACCTGGCCCTGCAGCGGCAGTGGCCGGATGTCGGCGGCTTTGCCCACTACCATTGGCAGCTGTCCCAGCGCCCGCAGGCTCGGCTCGAGCTGCTGCGCGAGATCGCCCGCTCAGCCTCGGCCCAACGCTCCGGCGTGGTCTTCGAGGACGACTTCCCGGCCGAGCAGACCGAGGCTCCCCGCCTCAGCGACCCGGTGCAGTCCCGGCTGCGTTACCTGACGGCCTGCGAGCGCCTGCGCGTGCCGCAGCTGGCCCGGCAGTCGCTGGAACTGCAGGCGCTGCTCTCGGGGGTGAGCCTGGAGGGCATCGGCGAGGCCGTGCGCACCGTCATCGAAACCAGCATGGCCCAGCTGGCCCAGCTGGAGTCCCGGCTCAACAGCCTGCAGGTCGAGTTGGCCGACCTGCGGGCACGCCTGACCCTGCCCGACATGGTGCAGGCGCCGCCGCCGGCCGAAGGCTCTCCCGCCTGGATGCAGCGCGAGCTGCTGCGCCTGGGCCAACGGGTGCAGGCCCTGGAACAGGGGCGGGTGGGCGACCTGCCCGGGCGCACGCCCGAGGAACTCAAGCGCGAGCTGGCCGACTACGTGAGTGCGATGGTGACCGTGCAGGCCGACCTGGCCGCGCAGCAGCAGGTGTCCCTGGCCCTGGCGGCCGTGCGGGGCGATGTCCCCCCCCGCGCGGAGGCCCCGTGAGCGCGCCGCCCCTGGTCGTCTTCTCGCCCCTGCCGCCGCGGCGCTCGGGCATCGCGGCCTACACGGCCGAGCTGTTGCCGGCCCTGTGCGAGGGCGGGCCGGTGACGGTGGTCAACGAGGAAGGGTTGACCCCCGCGGTGGCCGCCGAACTGCCCGACTGCGGTGGCGCGCTGCGGGTGCTGTCGCTGGCCGAATACCAGGTCGAGTCACAGGCCGAGTCGCAGGCCCAGCCGGCGCTGCGGGCGCAGCCGCACGTCTACCAGATCGGCAACAACGCCGACCATGTCTTCGTCTACAAGGCTTTCCGCCAACGGCCCGGCCTGCTGGTGCAGCACGACTTCAACCTGCACTACCTGGTCGAGGATGTCACCCTGGTGCGCGGCGATGCCGAGGGCTACCGCGCGGTGCTGCAGGAGGAGTACGGCGAGCCCGGCAACACCCTGGCCATGCTGCGCCGGGCGGGGGTGTTCTCCGAGGCTCAGAAACTGAGCCTGCCGCTCAACCGCCACCTGCTGCGCCAGGCCCACGGCGTGATCGTGCACAACCGCTGGATCCACGACCGGCTGCCCGTCGAACTGCGCGATTCGGCCTGCGTGGTGCCGCACCACTACTCGCCCGCCGTGGCCAGCGTGGCGGGGCTGACCCCCGCCCAGGCGCGCCAGCGCCGCGGCCTGCCGGCAGAGCCTTTCCTCTTCCTCTCGCTGGGCTTCATCACGCCGCCCAAGCAGATCCAGGCCGCGCTCTGGGCCCTGGGCCAGCTGCGCCAGCGGGGGCGGCAGTTCCGCTACGTCATCGTCGGCGAACGCAATGCCGGCTTCGACATCGACACCCACATCCGCCGCCACGGCCTGGAGGACTGGGTCACCGTCACCGGCTACGCGCCCGAATCCGACTTCTTCGAGTACATCGTGGCCGCCGATGCGCTGATCAACCTGCGTCACCCGACGGTGGGCGAGAGCTCGGGCACCCTGGTGCGGGCTCTGGCCCTGGGCCTGCCCGCGGTGGTGCACAACTTTGGCCCCTCCAGCGAATACCCGGACGATGTGGTGCTCAAGGTGCCCCTGGAGCTGGGCTCGCCCGATGCGCTGGCCGCCACGCTGGACACCCTGCTCACCCATGTCGAGCTGCGCGAGGCCCTGGGCACGCGGGCGGCCCGCTACATCCGCGACCACTGCGCGGTCCAGCATTCCGCCCAGGCCTACCGGGCCTGGCTTGCCCGCTTTCCGCAGACGGTGCGTTGATCTCGCACCCGAGGCCCACGGTTTCGCCATGTCTTCATCCGCCTTCGATGCTCCCGCTACCTGGCCCGCCCTGCCCACGGACGCCCTGAGCGAGGACGATGTGCTGCAGCTCTACCGGGCCTTGCTGGGTCGGGAGCCGGATCCCGGCGTGGCCCAGCGCGCGGCCGGCCGGTCCCTGGCCGAGATGGCGCTGGAGATGGTGCGCAGCGAGGAGATGGCCCTCAAGGTGCTGACCCCGGTGGTCCAGCGCCGTGACCTGCCCCATGCCCATCTGAGCGACGAGGAGCGGCTGCGCCTGTGGCAGTGGATGGACCGGCGACTGGGCTGGCCGGCGGCGGCACCGGTGGGCCGGGTGCGGCCCGAGGCCCTGCTGCGCCGCGTCTGTGGTCATCCCCGGCTGAGCCAGGAACTGCAGGCCGTCCATGCGGGGCTGTTCAGCGAGGTGGCGGCCCATTTCGCCCAGCCCGGCGCGCTGGACCTGCAGGGCAAGATCGAATTCGCCAACCACGAGTTCATCTCCGGCTGGCTGACCGACCTGTCGGGCCAGCGCGCCACGCTGCGGGTGGAGGTGCGCTGCCACGGCCGCCTGGTGGCCAGCGGTTCGGCCCACAGCCTGCGGCCCGACATTCGCGAGCACATCGGCGGCAACGGCCTGTGCGGCTTCCGTCTGCCCTGGCGGCCCGAGGCCTGGCCCTCCGGCCAGGCGCTCAGCCTGCAACTGGTCGAGCCGGCCAGTGGCACGGCGGTCGGCGGTCCCTACCGCTACGAGAACTCTCGCCTGGACCAGCTGGGCGTGGCCCAACTGCTGTCCAAGGAATTGGAGGAGATCCAGCGCCGCATCGACGCGCTGGCGGCGATGGTGCCGCAGGGGCTGCGCTATGCGGCCTTCCCGCTGGACCACTACGACCTCTACCGGCGCACCCACCGGGTGCCGCCGCCGCCCTGGCTGCAGGAACGGGCCTGGGCCGGGGTGCTGACGCCGCCGGCGGTGGCGGAGGGCGTGGCGTTTCGCGTGCTGATCGATGCCTGCGCGGGCGACCCGATCGCGGCCCGCTGCACGGTGGACACCCTGCGCGCCCAGCCCTGGCCGCATTGGCAGGCCTGGATCGTGGGCGCGGCCCCGGTGGTGACGGATGCCGCAGCCCTGATGGCCGCGGCCGACTCCCGGGTGCGGGGTGTGGCTGGCTGGGCCGACCTGCCACCCGACGATGGCCTGGCCCCCTGGTGGCTGCTGCTGGAAGCCGGCGAGCGCCTGGACCCCATGGCCTTGCCCTGGCTGGTGCACGCCGCGCACCAGTCGCCCCAGGCCGCGGCCCTCTACTGGGACGAGGACACGCTGCGCCATGCCTGCGGGCGCGCGCCGGCGCGCGAGGAGCGCCATGTGCGCCCCCTGCTGCGCCGCGCCTTCGATCCGGAAGCGATGCTGGAGCTCAACGTCGTCGGCCGCAGTCTGGCGGTGCGGGTTGCCGCCTTGCAGGCGGTGGCGCCGGCCCTGGGTGCGGGCGATGCGGCCGGGGGGCTGTCGGGCGCCCCGGCGGCGCGGGAGGCGCTGGTCTGGGCCCTGGCCGGGCAGGGGCCGTTGGTGCATGTGCCGCAGTTCCTGTTGAGCCGCAACGACGCCGCGCTGCGGGCCGACAGCGCCGAGGCAGGCGATGACGACGGCCCCGGCGAGTCGGTCCAGCGCCTGATCGCCCAGGCCGGCCCTGAGGCCCTGCGGCCCTGGCTGCCCGCCGCCTGGCAGGGACGCCGCTGGCAGCGGGTCACGGACCCGCTGGGCGCCTCGCCCAAGCCGCTCGTGCGCTGGACGCCGCAGCGGCCCGAGGCGGTGCTCAGCGTGCTGCTGCCCACCCGCGACCAGGTGGGCCTGCTGCGCGACTGCATCGACACCCTGCGCGAGCAGGCCCTGCACCCGGGGGCGCTGGACATCGTCGTGGCCGACAACGGCAGCACCGAGCCCGAGACCCTGGCCTACCTGGCCGAGGGCGCGGCGCGCGGCGACTTCCGCGTGCTGCGTATCGACGAGCCCTTCAACTGGAGCCGGCTGAACAACCGCATGGCCGAGGCGGCCCGCGGTGATCACCTGCTGCTGCTCAACAACGACACCCGCATGCTCACCGGGCAATGGGACGACATCCTGCGCGGCCTGCTCGAGCGTGAGGACGTGCTGGCCGTGGGCGCGCGCCTGCTCTACGAGGACATGACGATCCAGCATGCCGGCGTGCTGACCGGCCAGGAGCGCTTCGTCGCCCACGACGCGGTGGGCGTGCCGGTGGACGATGGCCTGGGCCTGCTGGGCCCCCAGCTCACCCGCCGCATGCCGGCGGTCACCGGCGCCTTCCTGGCCTGCACGGCCGCCACCTACGCGGCCACCGGCGGCATGGACGAGGCCCAGCTCTCGGTCACCTTCAACGACGTGGACTGGTGCCAGCGCGCCGGCCAGCGCTTCCCGGACCGGCACGTCGTCTACAGCCCGCTGCTGAGCCTGGTGCACCTGGAGTCCAAGAGCCGGGGCTTCGACTTCCAGGACCCGCTCAAGCAGGCGCGGGCCGACTACGAGCGCCAGGCCTTCGAGGCCCGCTCCGGTGGCTGGGTGATCGAAGACCGCGGCGGCAACCCCCAGCTCAGCCACTGGGTGCGTCCGGGCACGGCGCTGGACTGAGGCGGTTTCCGTCCGGTCGCCGACTGGCCGACAATGTCCGCATGAGTCTGCTCCTGTCTGCCGGCCGTTTGCCCTTCGGGGGCCGGCCATGAAAGTCCTGATCACCGGCGCGGCCGGCTTCATTGGCATGCATGTGGCCGAGCGCCTGCTGGCGCGCGGCGACGAGGTGGTCGGCATCGACAACCTCAACGACTACTACGACCCGGCGCTCAAGCAGGCCCGGCTGGCCCGGCTGAGCCCGCAACCGGGCTTTCGCTTCCAGCGCCTGGACGTGGCCGACCGCGCCGGGGTGGAGGCGCTGTTTGCCGCCGAGCGTTTCGACCGCGTGGTGCACCTGGCGGCGCAGGCCGGGGTGCGCTACTCCATCACCCATCCGCATGCCTATGGCGAGGCCAACCTCAGCGGCTTCCTGAACATCCTGGAAGCCTGTCGCCAGTGCCCGGTGGCGCACCTGGTCTATGCCAGCAGCTCCAGCGTCTACGGTGGCAACACCAAGATGCCGTTCTCCGAGGCGGATGCGGTGGACCACCCGGTGAGCCTGTACGCGGCCACCAAGAAGGCCAACGAGCTGATGGCCCACACCTACAGCCACCTCTACCGCCTGCCCACCACCGGCCTGCGCTTCTTCACGGTCTACGGGCCCTGGGGGCGGCCGGACATGGCCTACTTCAGCTTCACCCGCAAGATCCTGGCGGGCGAGCCCATCCCGGTCTTCAACGAAGGCCGCATGCAGCGCGACTTCACCTACATCGACGACATCGTCGACGGCGTGGTGGCGGTGCTGGACAGGCCGGCCACTCCGGCCCAGGCCTACGACCCGGGCGCGCCGCACCCGGGCCGGTCGAACGCGCCCTACCGCATCTTCAACATCGGCAACCAGGACCCGCTGCCGCTGGGCGAGTTCATCGCCGCCATCGAGGCGGCGCTGGGCCGCGAGGCGGTCAAGCAGTACCTGCCCATGCAGCCCGGCGACGTGGTGGCCACCTCGGCCGACGTCAGCGCCCTGGCGGCCTGGACGGGGCTCAACCCCGGCACCCCGCTGCGTCAGGGCATCCAGCGCTTTGCCGACTGGTACCGCGATTACCACCACCTCTGACCTATGACATCTGCACGCAAAGGCATCATCCTGGCCGGGGGCTCCGGCACGCGGCTGCACCCGGCCACGCTGGCGATCAGCAAGCAGCTGATCCCGGTGTACGACAAGCCCATGGTGTACTACCCGCTCTCAGCGCT
>NZ_JAMXMC010000015.1 GCF_024055665.1 Ideonella oryzae
CGCCCAGGCCTTCAACGCGCTGGTGGGCCACGCCGTGAGCTTCGTGCAGGACAACCACTCGCGCTCGGCCAAGGGCGTGCTGCGCGGGCTGCACTTCCAGAAGGCCCCGCATGCCCAGGGCAAGCTGGTGCGGGTGACGGCCGGCGCGGTGTTCGACGTGGCGGTGGACATCCGAAAGGACAGCCCCAGCTTCGGCCGCTGGGTGGGGGTGGAGCTGAGCGCGGACAACCACCGCCAGTTCTGGATCCCGCCGGGGCTGGCACACGGCTTTCTGGTGCTCAGCGACAGCGCGGACTTCCTCTACAAGACCACCGACTACTACGCCCCGCAGGCCGAAGGCGCGCTGCGCTGGGAGGACCCGGACCTGGCCATTGCCTGGCCCGACATCGGCATGACCCCACAGCTCTCGGCCAAGGATGCCGCTGCCGGCTTCTTGCGCGATCTTTGAGTGCTTGTGCCGCGGGTGGCCTTGAGCAGCCCCGTTTTTCGGCCAGGGGTCGACTTTTTCGTGACACGGGGTTTCTGAGCGCGCCAAATGGCGTTGGTCTTGCTTGCCAACGCCCGCAACCGGCGTCGTGCGCCGAGGGCCCCTGCAACGCGAGGGCCGGGCTGACGCGGAAAGTGGCGACATGTTGCACAAAAACACGGGGCCATTCAGGTTTCTGAAGCCTTCAGGCCTTCCACTTGAAGACTGGAGGCAGGCTTCGGGACGGCGTTCTCATATCCGTTTCGCATCGTCTGTTATGTGGAGTTATATGAAGAGCGGGGTGGCGGTGTCATGGTGGAATTCCTCCCAGCCGGAACGGGTTCTGGTGGGTGCGGTTCTTCCCTCCGGGGGGCGGCCTTGAAGTGTCGAGGTGCGGACAGGTGAAAACGACATCCACGCTGGCGGGACAGGATCGGCGGCCCGATCAGGGCGAGGGCGCCCAGCCGGCCTTCGCCGCCCGGCCTGCCACGGTGCCGGCCATGGTCGCCTCGGTGCTCGAGCCTGCCGTCGCTGCGCTGGGGCTGCTGGTCGCGCACGGTGTGTTTCACCAGCCGTTCGGCGGGCCGTCCAAGGCGCTTCTGGTGCTGTTGCTGGTGCTGATGTTCCCTGGCGTGGACCGGTTCGGCCGCAGCGGGATCGGTCTGATCATCGACATCGGCCTGTCCTGGGCCGGCACGCTGATCGTGCTGCTGTTGCTGGGCTACGCCACGGACGCGCTGCAGGAATTCGACCGCACCATGCTGATGGCCTGGGGCATCGGTGTGCCCCTGGTCCAGTGGGCCCTGGTGTGGACGGGATCGACCCTGGTGCAGCACCACGCCACCTTGCCGAACAACCAGCGCACGGCCGTGGTGGTGGGCGCCAACCGGATGGGCGTCCGGGTGGCTCACATGCTGCAGACGCGACATGGCCGGGGCCGTGAATTGCTCGGCTTCTTTGACGACCGATCCAGAGACCGGCTGGAGCTGCCGGACAACATGGCGCTTGTGGGCAAGCTTGAAAGTCTGCCAGCCTTCATCGACGCCAACAGCGTGAAGGATGTCTACATCACGCTGTCGCTGACCTCCCAGCCGCGCATTCTGAAGCTGCTTGAAGCCTTGGAGAACTCCACTGCGGAGTTGCACTACGTGCCAGATGTGTTCGGTGTGAGCATCATCCAGGGGCGTCTGGCCGATATCGATGGCGTGCCGGTGGTGAGTCTGCGGGTGACACCGTTCACCGGGGTCAACGGGCTGCTCAAGCGCATCAGCGACCTGGTGCTGGCCAGCCTCATCCTGATACTGATCTCGCCGGTGTTGCTGGCCGTGGCCATCGGGGTCAAGCGCAGCTCACCCGGGCCGGTGCTCTTCAAGCAGCGCCGCACGGGCCTGGATGGCGAGGTCATCGAAGTCTTCAAATTCCGCTCTATGACTGTGCAGGACAATGGTGACGACGTGAAGCAAGCCATTCGGGGGGATCAGCGCATCACCCCCTTCGGGGCCTTCATCCGGCGCACATCCCTGGATGAACTGCCTCAGTTCATCAACGTGCTGCAGGGGCGGATGAGCATCGTCGGGCCCCGCCCTCATGCTGTGGCACACAACGAGCAATACCGCAAAATCGTGCGTGCCTACATGGCTCGCCACAAGGTCAAGCCCGGCATCACGGGCTGGGCGCAGGTCAATGGCCTGCGCGGCGAAACCGATACCGTCGAGAAGATGGCGCGCCGGGTTGAATATGACCTGGAATATCTGCGCAACTGGTCGCTGGGCATGGATCTCCTGATCATCGCCCGTACCGCGAAGCTGATGTTTTTTGACCGAAATGCCTACTGACGCCATGAAATCCACCCAAGGGCTCACCCTGCTGGCTCTGGCCTTGCTGACCTGCACTTCCGTGCGCGCCCAGCAGAGTCCGTACACGCTGTCCATTGCCCAATCCCTCACACGGGACAGCAACGTGTTGCGCACGCCCAGCGGGCAGGAGCAGGCCGACACGATCAGCAGCACCACCTTGGGGCTGGCGGTGGACCAGCCCATCGGGCGGCAGCGGATCAAGGCCGAGGCGGACATCCAGGCCAACCGGTTCCGCAATGACAGCAGCCTGGACAACGATTCCCCCACGCTCAAGGCGGAATGGGACTGGCAGGCGGGTGACCATTGGGAAGGTGAGGCGGGCGCCAGTCATGTGAAGTCGCTCTACCGCTACAACCTGAGCGGCGCCTCGGTGGTGCAAGAGCGCAACATCCAGACAGAGAATCGACAGTTTTTCCGCGCCCGCCTGGGGGTGGTGACGGCATGGACCGTTGAAGCCGGCTGGGAGGGGTACCGGCGCGATTTCTCCGCCGATCAGTACGTCGCGGAGAACATGAACCTGAACGCGCTGAATCTGGGCATGCGCTACCAGCCCCAGCCCGATCTGAATGCGCGCCTCAATCTGCGGCGGTCGACCGGACGGTATCCGGACTACAGCGCCACGTTCGGGGCGGATGACTTCACCCGATGGGATGTGGAAACGATGCTGTCCGTCCGCCTGTCCGCCGCGAGCTTGGTGGATGCGCGTTTGGCCCACACCAATGAAATCCACAGCCAGCCCACGGCGGCCGACGGCCCGAAATGGACGGGTTCCCTGGGATGGCAGTGGCAACCCACCGGCAAGCTGTCCTTCACCACCCGTCTGGTGCGAGACAGCGACACCAGTGGTCAGGCGCTTGGCGATGGCCAGATCAACTCGCAGAGCAGGGTGACGACCCACCTGGAGGTGGGGGGGCAATGGACGGCCACGGACAAGATCCGGCTCGGGCTGTCCTACCAGCAGAACAGGCGCCGCCTCCAGGAAACCGTGTCGGGCCAGAGTGGTCTGGATGGGCGTGACCTGGCCCGCACGGTGGCTTTGCAACTCAACTACCAGCCGATCCAGGCTCTGGCGCTGGGCTGCAGCGTCGCGCGCGAAGTCAGAAGCGTGTCCGGTGATGCCGCCGCGGGTCTGAGCTATCCCTACCAAGCCAATGTTTACGCCTGCTTCGGGCGATTTGACTGGCGTTGAGATCCGCAACATGTGTGAAAGTACGCATCCGACGCCCCCTCCATACTAGGGGGGTAGTCCCCCCAAGGGGTGAGCGGACTCCTAAACTTTCCGAACGTCTTATCCGGTGCGCTCGGGCGGGGTCTGATCCCTGTCCCGGCGGACCTCTTCGAGAGAAGTAGCATGTCCAACGTCAAGAAGTCCCTGCTGGCACTGGTTGCCGCGTCCTTGCTGTCCGTATCGGCCCTGGCCAATACCGGAAGCGTGCTGTCGGACGGGAATCTGGATTCCATGCCTGCGTCCAGCGGCTGGGATCTGAGTGGGGGCTACCGTTGGAACAACAGCCAGTTCCTGGTGAGCGACCCGAGCGATTACTACGTTGCGCTCAGGGCTGTGGGGGGCATTGACTCCTACATGACCCAGACCTTCGCGACGGTCGCGGGCACTCTTTACACGGTGGCTTTTGACTACATCTCCACCAAGGGTGGCACCCAGTTCGGCCTGCTCAATGGCACGGCGAACAGCAACTCCTGGATCGACTACGAAGTCCTGGGCAAGAGTTCCGGCCTCACCAACTGGGACAAGGCCACCTACACCTTCACCGCGCTGAGCGATCAGACCACCATCGGCTTTGTGTCCGCGTCGGCCGGTTCCCGGCTGTACCTGAACAACATTTCCGTGGCGGCGGCCGTGCCGGAACCTGCCAGCATGGCCTTGTTCATGGCCGGGCTGGGGGCGCTGGCCCTGGTGGCTCGCCGCCGTCGCCTCAAGGGCTGAGCGGTTCAGGCGCCCCATCAAGACGGCCCTCAGGGGCCGTTTTTCATGGGGTGTGCAGGGCCGCAGTATCCAGTTTCAGCGCTCGACAGGCCAAGTCACCTGCACGCCCAGCCCGCCCAGCGGGACCGAGCGGCCCACCCGCACCTGGGCATGCTGCGCGGCGGCGATGCGTCGCACGATGGACCAGCCCAGGCCGCTGCCGCTGCGCCCGGTACCCAGCTTGCGGAAGAAGCGTTCGCCCAGTCGGGCGAGTTCGGTTTCCTCCAGACCGGGGCCGTTGTCGTCCACGGCCAGCTGGGTACCCTGGGCGTTCTGGCTCAGGTGCACCTGCACCTGGGCGCCTTCGGGGCTGTAGCGCAGGGCGTTGTCCACCAGGTTGCGCAGCAGCACCCGCAGCAGGGTGTCGTGGCCGGGCTGGGGCAGGGCCAGCAGCAGCTGCGCCGGGGCGTCCAGCGACAGGGCCTGCTGCCGGGCCACGGCCTCGGGCGCCAGTTCGCCCACCACGGCGCGGGCCAGGGCGGCCAGGTCCACCGGCGGGGTGCCGGGGGTGGGGGCGGCGGCGTCGGCCGCTTCCAGCCGCGACAGGGTGAGCAGCTGCTGCACCAGGTGGCTGGCGCGGTCGCAGCCTTGCAGGGTGGCTTGCAGGGCGTGGCGGCGCTCGGCGTCCTCGCTGGCGGCCAGGGCCACCTGGGCCTGGGCCCGGATGGCGGCAATGGGGGTGCGCAGCTCGTGCGCGGCATCGGCGGTGAAGCGACGCTCGCTGTCCAGCAGGGCGCCAATGCGGGCCAGCAGGTCGTTGAGGTTTTGCAGCACGGGCAGCAGCTCGGCCGGCGGCGTGGCGCCGGGCAGCGCCACAGGCGAGAGATCGCCCGGCTGTCGTTGGCCCAGGGTCTGGCCCAGCAGGCCCAGCGGGCGCAGCCCGCGGCGCACGGCCCACCACACGGCCAGCGCAATGAGCGGCAGGGCCAGGGCCAGCGGGCTCATCAGGCCGATGAGCAGGCCCTGCAAGATGTCGGCGCGCGAGCTCATGCGCTCGGCCACATAGACCTGCACGCCCCGACCCCGCCCCTGGGTGGCAAACAGGCGCCAGGGCTCACCGTCCAGTTCTTGGGTTTCAAAGCCATGGTGCAGGCCGGACAGCGGGGTGAGCGGGGCGGTGGGCGAACGCATGCGCAACTGCCCGTTCTGCCAGACCTGGAAGGCCACGCGCTGGGCGTGGCGGTGCAGGGAGGGGGTGTCCTGGCGCTCGTGGTCGCTGCCCTTGTCGTCGGTGTCGCCGTCGTCGTCACGGGCGTCCGCCTCGGCGGCGTCCAGGTCGTGGGCGTCGGCCTCGCCATGGCCGGCCTGGCTCACCAGCAACCCGGCCACTTGGGCGAGGTGGGCGTCCAGCAGCTCTTCGAGCTCGTGGTGGGTTTCGCGGTAGGTCACCCAGGCGGTCAGCAGCCACAGCAGCGCCACCGCGCCGGTGACGCTGAGCATCAGCCGGCGCTGCAGCGAGACGGGACGGGTTGGCCGGCTCATGTGGGGCGAGGCACCATGTAGCCCACGCCGCGCACGGTGACGATGAGCTCGGGTCGCAGCTTGCGCCGCAGGTGGTGCACATAGACCTCCACCGCGTTGCTTTCCACTTCCTGGCCCCAGCTGTAGAGGTGCTGTTCCAGCTGTTCGCGGCTGAGCACGCGCCCGGCGTTGAGCATCAGGGCCTGCAGCAGGTCGAATTCGCGGGCCGACAGAGTGACGGGCTCGCCCGCCAGGGTGACGCTGCGGCCGGCCGGGTCCAGGGCCACGTCGCCGGCGGTCAGCTGTTCCTGCGGTTGGCCGTGAGCGCGGCGCACCAGGGCCCTCAGGCGGGCGCCCAGCTCCAGCAGGTCCACCGGCTTGACCACGTAGTCGTCGGCCCCGGCGTCCAGGCCGCGCACGCGGTCGGTCACGGCGTCGCGGGCGGTCAGCACCAGCACCGGGGTGGTGGTGCCGGCGCGGCGCGCCTGGGCCAGCACGTCCATGCCGTCACACAGGGGCAGGCCCAGGTCGAGCACGGCGGCGCTGTACACGCCGCTGCGCAGTTCGCGCTCGGCAGCCTGGCCATCGCGCACCCAGTCCACCAGAAAGCCCTGCTGACGCAGGCCGGCGCGCAGCCCGTCGCCCAGCAGGGGGTCGTCTTCAGCCAGCAGGATGCGCATGCGTGCTCGTCGCTCCTTCGTCGATCAGGGATGTGACTCAGTCATCGTCGTCATCGTCCCCGCCAGTCGGGTTCTGACCGCCGAGGCCATGGGCTTCGGCGCCACCCAGGCCAGGGGACACCGGCGCACTTTGCCACTGCCAGGCCCAGAAGCCCAGGGCGCAGATCAAGACCAGGGCGCCCAGCCAGCCGTGCTGGCGGCGGATGCCCTCGCCCGGCAGGCCGCGCTTGAGGCCGGTCAGCATGGCTCGGGGCAGGTTCTCGCGGTGGCGCAGGCTGCCCACGGCCACGCCCACCAGGTGCACCACCACCAGGGCCATCAGGGCGTTGGCGGCCAGCTCATGGCCTTCGTCCAGCCAGCCAGGCAGGCGGTCGGTCTCGCTGGCCCAGCCCAGGCCTACCGTCAGGGCGATGAGTCCCAGCAGCGCGACGATGGCCAGCGCGCCGGCCGGGTTGTGGCCGGTGTAGTGCAGCGGCCGGTCCCCCAGCAGCGAGGTGATGTAGCGCCAGGCGGCGGCCGGGCTGCGTACGAAGTTGGCGAAGCGGGCGTGGCCGGTGTCCAGCAGGCCCCACAGCACGCGGAAGGCCACCAGGCCGCCCAGGGTGTAGCCACAGGTGATGTGCACCAGGTGCAGGCGCTCACTTTCGGCGGTGAGCCAGGCGCCGGCAAAGCAGGCCACGGCCAGCCAGTGGAAGACGCGCACCGGCCAGTCCCACACCTTCACGGTGGCGAGCACAGTGTCGTGGGTCTCGGGGGCCGAAGCCTCGGCCGGGGCGGCGCCGCCGGTGGCGCCGGGGTTCATCGTGGTCATGCTCGGTCCTCAGCGCGGGATGCGCACGTCGTGTTCGCTGAAGCGGCCCTGCGGCGCGCCGGTGTGGCAGGCCGCGCAGTTGGAGGGCTTGCCGATGGCCGCGCGCTGCCAGGTGGCCGAGCTGATCTCGTGGTGCTCGCGCACGAACCAGGCGCTGCGGGTGATGCGGTCCTCGGGCGGGGTGTCCTGGGCGCGGCGGCCGGTGGCGGCGTTGGCCTGCAGCCACTGGCTGATCTGCCGGGTGGTGGCCGGGTCCAGCGAGGCGTCGGTGCCGAAGTGCTTGGGCAGGTTCTGCATCAGCCGCGCCCAGGAGGCCGCGGGCAGGCCGCCGGCCGGGAAGGCCACGTGGCAGGCGCTGCATTCGGCCTGGTACTGGGGCAGGGCAGGCACACGGGCGCTGCGGCCGTGTTCGCCGTGCTCATCTTCCTCGGCGTGCAGGGGGCTGGCCAGCAGGGCCAGGGCGGCCATCAGGGGCAGGATGGGCAGAAGGGGGGTCTTCATCGCGGCCTCACTTCAGCGTCATGAGCCAGGCCAGCACGTCGGCCTTCTCGTTGGCCTGGCATTCGCGGCCGACCACGTCCTTGCAGTTGCGGCGGAACCACTTTTCCGTCTTGGCCAGGTCGGTGAAGCGCTCGGCGTTGATCGCCGGAGCCATGGGGGCAATCGTCTTGCCGGTGACGGCGTGCTTGCCGGCCTGGGTGGGCTGGGCGGTGTGGCAGCTGGCGCAGGCCCATTCCTGGCCGTGGCGCTGGGTGAAGAAGGCCTGGCCGCGGGCGGGCTCGGCGCGCACGCCGGCTTCGGCGCTGTAGCCGGCCAGCAGCTCAGCCGGGGTGGCAGCCAGGGCGGCGGTGCTCAGGCCGCCCAGCAGCGCGGCCATGACGGCGGCCGCACCATGTCGTCGGATCAGGGAAACCATGTCGGACCTCGGAATGAACAATGGTCGGCATGGTCGCCAGGGGGGATGAAGCCTGCCTTAAGGGGTGTCTGAAGGGCTGCCGCGGGGGCAGCACGAGGCGGGCTCGGCCAGCAGGCTGCGGTTCTTGCCCTGGCGCTTGGCGCGGTAGAGCGCGTCGTCGGCGGTGCGGAAGGTGACGCTGATCGGCTCTTCGGCCTGGAAGGGGGCGATGCCCACGCTGATGGTGATGGGCAGGCCGGCGGCGCTCAGGCCGGCCACCGTTTCGCACAGGCGGCGGCCAAAGGCCGCTGGGTCGGCGTCGGCGGTCAGCAGCACGCCGAATTCCTCGCCACCCAGCCGGCCGCACACTTGGGGCTCGGCGCAGCGGGCGATGGCCTGGGCCACCGCGGTGAGCACCTGGTCGCCGGTGTCGTGGCCGTGGCGGTCGTTGACCTGCTTGAAGTCGTCCACGTCCACCAGCACCAGGTGGCCGCGGCCGGGGTTGTGTTGCAGGTGCTCGTCCACCGCCAGCATGAAGCTGCGGCGGTTGTGGAGGTCGGTCAGCCCGTCGCGGAAGGCCAGTCGGGCCAGCTCGCGCTGGCTCAGGAAGATGCGCTGGCGCTCGTGGCGGAACAGCAGGTTGAGCGTGACCCCCAGCGCCATCACCGAGAGCAGGAAGAGCATCACCCAGTCGGCGTCGTCGGTGCGCAGCAGGGCCTCGAACTGGCCCAGCAGCAGGATGCCCCAGACGGCCGCCGCGCTGAGCGCGTAGGACACCAGCCCGGTGTAGATGGGCGACATGCCCACCGTGATGGCGGCCCCCAGCGGCAGCACCCAGAAGATGGGCGCGCTGGTGATCAGCATGTCGGCCTTGAGGCCCAGGGTGAGGAAGACGATGTAGAGGCAGCGGGCCAGGCCGTTGGCCACCGGCCCGCGGGTGGACCAGGTCAGCGCCATGGCCGCGGGCATGCCCAGGCCGGCGATCAGCACGGCGACCATGTCCAGGGAGGGCGGGTGCCGCAGCAGCACCGACACCAGCCACACCGTCCAGCCGAAGCCCTGGATGGCGGTGGCCAGGGACCGGGTGTCTCGCACGGTCACCTGGCGGAAGAGCTGTCGCTCCGCCGGGGCCTGGAAGTCGCCGCGACGTTCCAGATGTTCGATCCGCCGCGAGAAATGCATGGTCCCCCCGGAGACCATTCTGGCAGAGCTGTTACCGGGCGTGACGGAGCCGGTCCCCAGGATTGTCCCGGGGGGACGGGGCGGCCCCTCAGCCGGCCAGCACGGCGGCCATGGCCTCGGCGGTGCGCTCCACGTTGGCGCTGTTCAGGCCGGCCACGCACATGCGGCCCGAGCGCACCAGGTACACGCCGAACTCTTCGCGCAGGCGGTCCACCTGGGCGGGCGAGAGGCCGGTGTAGCTGAACATGCCGCGCTGGGTGATGAAGTAGTCGAAGTTGCGACCCGGCATCTTGGCGCTGATGATGGCGTGCAGCTTGGCGCGCATGGCCTGGATGCGCTCGCGCATGGCGTCGAGCTCCTTCAGCCACAGGGCGTGCAGCTCGGGCGTGCCCAGCACGGTGGCCACCAGCTGGCCGGCGTGCAGCGGCGGGCTGGAGTAGTTGCGGCGCACGGTGGCCTTGAGCTGACCCAGCACCACGTCGGCCTGCTTCGCATCGGGGCAGACCACGCTGAGCGCGCCGCAGCGCTCGCCGTAGACGCTCAGGCTTTTGGAGAAGCTGTTGGCCACGAAGAAGGACAGGCCGGCCGCGGCCAGGGCGCGCACGGCGTAGGCGTCGGCGTCCACGCTGTCGCCGAAGCCCTGGTAGGCCAGGTCCAGGAAGGCCAGCAGCTGGCGCTCGCGCAGCACCGGGATCAGCGCGTCCCACTGGGCGGGGCTGAGGTCCACGCCGGTGGGGTTGTGGCAGCAGGCGTGCAGCAGCACCACGCTTTGGGCCGGCAGCTGGCGCAGGGCGTGCAGCATGTCGTCAAAGCGCAGGCCGCCGGTGGCGGCGTCGTAGTAGGGGTAGGTGTTGACGGTGAGGCCCGCGCCTTCGAAGACGGCCCGGTGGTTGTCCCAGGTGGGGTCGCTGACCCAGATCTGGCTCTGCGGGAACCAGCGGTGCAAAAAGTCAGCGCCCACCTTCAGGCCGCCGCTGGAGCCCACGGCCTGGATGGTGGCGATGCGGCCGTCGGTCAGCACCGGGTGGCCGGCACCGAAGAGCAGCTTCTGCACCTCGGTGCGGAAGGCGGGCAGGCCTTCCATCGGCAGGTAGGGCTTGGGGCCGGTCTGGGTGGCGATGCGGGCTTCGGCCTCGCGCACCGCGGCCATCACCGGGATCTGCCCGGCATCGTCGAAGTAGATGCCGATGGACAGGTTGATCTTGTTCGGACGCGGGTCCTTCTGGAAGTTCTCGTTGAGCGTGAGGATGGGGTCGCCGCCGTAGGGCTCGATGTGCTGAAACATGGACGCTCTGCTCTGCAAGAAGAAGGACCGGGGATTGTCCACCAAAGGCTCGGCGGCATGGGCGCCCTGGCATGATGGCCGGGCCATGTCGACCCCACCCCCCTTCCACGGGATGCGGGCCTGGGCCGGTGCCGTTCTGCTGCTGGGGGCCCTGTCCGCCTGCGCGACCGCACCGGAACCTGCCGCACCCGCCACCGCCGCTTCGGCTTCTTCGCCCGCGGGGCCGGCCCTGCCGCTGCGCCTGATCGCCTTCAACGACTTCCACGGCCACCTGGAGGCCGCGGGCCAGAGCCTGCCCTGGCCGGACCCGGCCCAGGCCGGCCGCCCGGTGAGCGTGCCGGTGGGTGGCGCGGCGGCCCTGGGCGGGCTGGTGCAGCGCCTGCGGGCCGGCGCGCCCGACAGCCTGCTCATTTCCAGCGGCGACCTGGTGGGCGCGGCGCCGCTGGTGTCCACCCTGTTCCGCCACGAAAGCACGGTGGCCGTGGCCAACCGCCTGGGGGTGGACGTGGGCGCAGTGGGCAACCATGAGTTCGACGCCGGCCTGACCGAGCTGCAGCGCCTGATGCACGGTGGCTGCCGGGCCGATGCGGCCGACGAGGCGGTGCGCTCCTGCGCCGACGGCCAGCCCTTCACGGGCATGCGCTTTCCGCTGCTGGGGGCCAATGTGGTGGACGCGGGTGGCCGGCCGGTGCTGGCGCCTTCGGCGGTGTTCCAGGTGCATGGGGTGCCGGTGGGGGTGATCGGCGCGGTCACGCGCAGCACACCGGGCATCGTCGTGCCTTCGGGCATCCGGGGCCTGCGCTTCACCGACGAGGCCGAGGCCATCAACACGGCGGCCCGCGCCCTGCAGGCGCAGGGGGTGAAGACGCTGGTGGCGGTGGTGCACGAGGGCGGCGAGCTGGGCGCCTCCGGCCAGCGGGCCGATTGGAACGACGCCAGCTGCCCCGGCGCGCATGGGCCGATCTTCGACATCGCCCAGCGCCTGCTGCCGCAGATCCAGGTGGTGTTCTCGGCCCACACCCACCAGGGCTACCGCTGCGAGCGCGACGGGCGCGTCATCGTGCAGGCCACCTCCTATGGCCGGGGCGTGTCGGTGGTGGACCTGGTGCTGGACGCGAAGACCGGCGCGCCGCTGCCGGCCCGCACCCGCAGCATCAACCTGCCGGTGCTCAACAGCCTGACCCCGGCGGCGCTGCGCACGCGCATCGTGCAGGCCACGCCCGCGCCCTGGGGCGAGGCCCTGGCCCAGGCGGGCGACGACCCGGCCCTGGCCGCCCTGGTGGCGCAGGACGTGGCGGCGGTGCGGCCGATTGCCGAGCGGCCGGTGGGTCGGCTGCTGGGCGCCTTCACCCGCGGTGGCCCGCATGGCGAGAGCACCGTGGGCCACCTGGTGGCCGACGCCCAGTGGGCGGCCACCCGCGCGCCGGCCCAGGGCGGTGCCCAGCTGGCGCTGACCAACCCCGGCGGCCTGCGCGGCGACCTGCTCTGCGAGGGCCAGCGGCCGCCCTGCGCGGTGGGCTATGGCGCGCTGTTCACCGTGCAACCCTTCGGCAACGACGTGGTGGTGCTGACGCTGACCGGCGCCCAGCTGCGCGCCCTGCTGGAGCAGCAGGCCCGCCCCGACGGCGAGGCCAAGCTGCTGCAGCCCTCGGCCAGCCTGCGCTACACCTGGACGGCCAGCGCCCCGGCCGGCCAGCATGTGAGCGCGCTGACCGTGGGCGGCCAGCCGGCGCAGCCCGGGCGCGACTACCGTGTGGCGGTCAACAGCTTCCTGGCCGAGGGGGGCGACGGCTTCACCCTGCTGCGCCAGGGCCGCGACCGCCATACCGGCCCCAACGACGCCGACGCGCTGGTGGCCTTTGTGCAGCAGGCCGCGCCTGCGCCCGACCCGGCGCCGCGGGTGACCTGGCGGCCCTGAGCCGCCAGTGTCCTTGTCTCCGGCCCTGAGCCCTGCCAGTGCCCCTCAACCCGCCCAGGCCAGCCAGCGCCCGTGCGGGTGCGTGCGGGCCAGCAGCCGGCGCCCGATGCCATCCGCGCTGCGCGCGTCCGGCCCGCTGAGCACCCAGAAGGTCTGCTGGGCCGGGTCGGCGCGTTCCTCGCCGGGCACGGGGTCGGCGGGCGGCGTCAGGCCGCTGAGCGCCTGGGTGCGCGGCCCGTCCTCGGCCGACAGCCACCACAGCCCGCGTTCGCGCACCAGGGCCTCGGCCCGGCGGCGGAAGTCGGCCAGCGGCCCGGGGCTGAAATAGGCCAGCACCCAGCTGTGCCAGAGCACCGGGGTCACGTCCGGCGGCAGCTGGTCCAGCCAGTCGGCCAGCAGGCTCAGGCCGTCGGTGTGGGCCCGCACGGTGGGCGCATGGGCCTCGGCCAGCGCCATGGCGCGGCGCAGGCGCTCGGCCCGTTCGGCGTCGCGCGGCCACAGGCAGGCCGACAGCCAGCGCCGGGCCAGCGGGTCGCGCAGGTCCACCGGCTGCAGGTCGCAGCCCAGCGTGGCAGCCAGGGTCCAGGCGTTGGGGGCCAGCAGGCCGGCGGGCAGTGGGCCGTGCACGCGGCAGGGCAGGGTGGGCGTGGCCTCGCCCGCCGGGCCCACCGCCAGGTCGGCGCTTCCGTCGTCGAACTGGTAGTGGGCGCGGTAATGCGCCACGTTCAGGTTCAGGCCGGCGCTGGCGCCGAAGTCGAACAGGGCCAGGCGAGGGCGGCCACTCAGGCGGGCGATCTCGGCCAGGGCCGGGCGCAGCACCGCGCCGCGGCCCACCTCGTTGGTCTGGGTGCCGCGCCGAGCCAGGTGCTGGCGCAGCACCTCGGCATGGCGGGCAACGAAGGCATCGAAGGCGGCGGGCAGGGCCGGGTCGTCCACCGCGCGGGGCGCGCCCACGCTGGCGAACCAGTGGGCCAGCGCGTCCGGCCGGGCCGGGCCGCCGGCCAGCACCCGTTCGTGCAGGGCGGCCAGCCACAGCGTGGGGCGCAGCGGGCCGGGCGGCAGGGCCTCGTGCAGGGCCAGGGCGGCCGGGTGGCGCGCGGTCAGCCGGCACAGGCGCTGGTACAGCGGCTCTTCGACGAACTCGCGCAGGCCGTCGCGCTCGTAGCGGGCGGCATGCGGGTGATCGGCCAGGGGGCTGCAAAGGGTGGGCGTGTCCATGCCGCGCAGCGTACGGCGGGCCGGCCCCGGGAAATGTCGGGTGCCCGACAATGTCGGCCATGGCTGCCGATGCGCTGACCGATCTGTCGCTGCTGCTGGGCCACCAGTTCCCCCAGCTGCCCTGGCCTGCCGCCACGCTGCAGGCCCTGCTGCCGCGGGTGCAGCTGCGGCGCCTGCCGGCGCAGGCGGTGGTGTTCGCCCAGGGCGCGGCCACGCCGGCGCTGTACGGCGTGATGGCCGGCGAGGTGGCCATCCGCCTGGGCACGGTGGACGGGGCGGTGTCGGTGGTGGAGCACACCCAGCCGATGCAGCTTTTCGGTCTGGCCTCCTTCGCCAGCGGCCTGCCCGCCACCTACGAGGCCATCACCACCCGGCCCAGCCGCTTACTGGTGCTGGGGCCGGCGGCCTACGAGCTGTTGATGGACGGCGTGCCGGGCTTTGCCCGCGCGCTGATGGCCGAGTTCGCCCGCCGCCACGACGCGACGATGCGCCAGCTGGCCGCGGCCCGTCACCACGGGGCCATGGAGCGCCTGACGCTGGCGCTGGACCAGATGCGGCGCGAACAGCCCGGCCGCGAGCGCGACGTCCAGGGCTGGCTGCGCCTGCGCACCACCCAGGCCGAGCTGGCCGCCCTGGCGGGCCTGTCCCGCCAGACGGTCAACAGCCTGCTCGCGGCCCTGGTCAGCCAGGGCCGCCTGCGCCGTGCCTACGGCGGGCTGTGGCTGCCGCCTTGAAGGTGTCCAGGCCCAGGGGGGGCCGCCGCCGCTCAGGGCCGCAGCGCCGCCAGCAGGGCCGAGCCCAGGATGAGCGCGCCGCCCAGCGCCAGCGGCAGGCTGAGGCTGCCGGCGCCCAGCAGCAGGGCGCTGCCGGCGGCCCACAGCACCTCGGTGATCATCAGCACCGAGGTGGCGTTGGCCGGCAGCCGGGTGGCGGCGTACTGCAGGGCCAGGTTGCTGGCCACGTAGACCACAGCCAGTGCGGCGCAGCCGGCCAGCCAGCCCGGCGCTGCGGCCGGCGGCGTGGGCACGCCGGGCAACAGCGCGGCCAGCGGCAGGGCCACCACCAGGCCGCCCAGGAACATGGCCAGGCCGGGGGCGCCGCTGTCGCGGTCGTTGGCCTTGCGCAGCAGGATGTTGTTGACCGCGAAGAAGAAGCCGGCCAGTGCGCCCAGCAGGTCCACTGCGCGGGCGCCCTGCAGCAGGCCATGGCCTTCGCGCGGCCACAGCACCAGGGCTGCGCCGCCCACCGACAGCGCCACCCTCAGCAGGCCCGCAGGGCTGATGCGCTCGTGCAGCACCCAGCGCGCCAGCACCACGGTCCACAGGGGCATCAGGTAGAACAGCAGCACCACCCGCACCACATCGCCTTCGGTGATGCCCCAGTTGAAGCAGGCGTTGTTGATGCCCGCGGCCACCACGATGACCCACAGCAGCGGCCGGCGCAGCAAGGCCGGCCAGGCGCCGCGCCAGCGCAGGCTGATCAGCGCGGCGGCGATGGCGAAGATGATGGCGGTGGCCCACAAGGGATGCAGGCCCAGGGCCTGCAACTGGCGCAGCGGCCACCAGGACAGGCCCCAGATGGCCGCGTTGGCCAGCAGCGCGAGCGCAGGGCCGCGCCCCGCGTGGGAACGGGTCTCGGTCATCGGCGCAGCCCGTTCAGTGGCAGTCGCTGCGGGCGAGGGCCAGCAGGCGGTCCACCTCGGTGCGGTGGACGACGCAGTTGCGCTGGTGCCAGCGGCGGATCATCCACATCAGGCCGGCCACGCCCAGGCCGAAAACGGCGATGGCGGTGAAGGCGGTCAGGCCCACCCGGGTCATGCCGGTGTAGATGGCGCCCAGGGCCAGGATGCAGGTCTGTTCGTTGAAGTTCTGCACCGCGATCGAGCGGCCTGCGCCCATCAGGTTGTGGCCACGGTGCTGCAGCAGGGCGTTCATCGGCACCACCAGGTAGCCGCCCAGCGCGCCCAGCACGATCAGGAAGGGCACGGCCAACCAGGCGTGGTGCACCAGGTTCAGGCCCACCACCAGCAGGCCCATGGCGATGCCCAGCGGCAGCACCTGGATGGCACGGTCCAGGCGCATGAAGACCGAGGCGACCACCGCGCCGGCGGCGGTGCCCACGGCCACCACGCCCACCAGGCTGGAGGCTTGGGTGGTGCTGTAGCCCAGGGCCACGGCGGCCCACGCGAAAACGATGACCCGCAGGTTGCCCGAGACCCCCCAGAACAGCGTGGTGGTGGCCAGCGAGATCTGGCCGAGCTTGTCCTTCCACAGCCGCGTGTTGCAGTGGCCGAAGTCGCGGATCAGTTCCAGCGCGTTGACCGACAGCGGCTGCAGCGGCGCCTCGGTGCGCGGAATGCGCAGGTTGAACATCGCCGCGATCAGGTACAACGAGATGATGGTGGCGATGGCCGCCTCGGCGGGGGTGTCCACGCCGGTGTCGATCAGCGGCAGGTCGAAGCCCAGCAGGATGGGCGCCAGGCGCGGGCCCACCAGCTGGCCGCCCAGCAGCACGCCCAGGATGATGGAGGCGATGGTCAGGCCCTCGATCCAGCCATTGGCCTTGACCAGCTGGGAGGGCGGCAGCAGCTCGGTGAGGATGCCGTACTTGGCCGGCGAGTAGGAGGCCGCGCCCAGACCGACGACGGCGTAGGCCAGCAGCGGGTGGCTGCCGAACAGCATCATCAGGCAGCCGATGGCCTTGATGCCGTTGGAATAGAGCATGACCTTGCCCTTGGGCACTGCGTCGGCGAAGGCGCCGACCAGCGGGGCGAGGATCACGTAGAACAGCGCGAACATCGGCGTGAGCGCCGGGATCTGCCAGGCGGGGGCCCCGGAGGTCTTCAGCAGTTCGATCGCGCCGACCAGCAATGCGTTGTCTGCCAGCGAGCTGAAAAACTGCGCTGACATGATGGTGAAAAAGCCTTTTTTCATGCTGGGGCGAGGCGATGCGATGGGGCGGGTGACGCTAAGGTCATTGCCCGTCCGTGGCGCGCAAGGTCTCCTTGGCAAAGCGAGCGGGTTTATAGCATGCGGGGTGTGCGACCGGCTGTCAGCCACGGCTGGCACAATCCCGCGGGAGAGGAAAACTCGTCATCATGCCCCGTCCGATCGAAGCCCTGGTTCATGTCCAAGCCATTCACCACAACCTGAACCGGGCCCGTGCCCAGGCCCCGGACGCCCGCGTCTGGGCCGTGGTCAAGGCCAATGCCTACGGGCATGGCATCGAGCGCGTGTTCGATGCGCTGCGCGGGGCCGACGGCTTCGCCCTGCTGGATCTGGCCGAGGCCGAGCGCGTGCGCGCCCTGGGCTGGCGGGGTCCCATCCTGCTGCTCGAAGGCTGCTTCGAGGCCCGCGACCTGGAGCTGTGCTCGCGCCTGAACATCTCGCACGTGGTGCACTGCGACCAGCAGATCGACTGGCTGGCTTCGCACAAGACCCACCAGCCGCACCATGTCTTCCTGAAGGTCAACTCCGGCATGAACCGGCTGGGCTTTGTCGGCCCGGCGGTGCGTGGCGCCTGGGCGCGCCTGAATGCGCTGCCGCAGGTCGACGAGATCACGCTGATCACCCACTTTTCTGACGCCGATGCCGACCGTTTCGGCAAGAAGGGCATCGCCCACCAGATGGCGTCCTTCAACGCCGCCACCCAGGACCTGCCGGGCGAGCGCTGCCTGGCCAACAGCGCGGCCACGCTGCGCCACCTGGCCGAGGCCGGCGTGCGGGCCGACTGGATCCGCGCCGGCATCCTGCTGTACGGCAGCTCGCCCGACTTCCCCGAGCATTCGGCGGCGCAGTGGGGCCTGCAGCCGGGCATGACCTTGCGCAGCCAGCTCATCGCTACCCAGAACCTGCAGCCCGGCGACAGCGTGGGCTACGGCAGCCACTTCGTGGCCGAGCACCCGATGCGCATCGGCATCGTGGCCTGCGGCTATGCCGACGGCTACCCGCGCGTGGCGCCCACCGGCACGCCCATCCTGGTGGATGGCGTGCGCACCCGCACCATCGGCCGGGTGTCGATGGACATGCTGAGCGTGGACTTGACGCCGGTGCCCCAGGCTGGCCTGGGCAGCGAGGTGACGCTGTGGGGCCGTGGCCCGCACGACAGCCTGCTGTCCGTCGACGAGGTGGCCCGCTCGGCCGGCACCCTGGGCTACGAGCTGATGTGCGCCGTGGCGCCGCGCGTGCCGGTGCACGTGGACGGCACGCTGGGCTGAGCCATGCGACGCCGGGCGCTGATCGTCTCGGCTCCGCTGGCCGGAGCCATGGCGGGCACGCTGGGCCTGGCCGGCTGCGGCCGCGAGGTCGATCGCCCCAGCTGGATCATCAGCGCCGAGATCGGCACGCCGCACCCGCATGTGCTGTGGGTGGTGGTGGCCCAGGCTTCGGTGCGCCAGCCCTGGCTGCCCGATCTGAGCGGCTTCTCGGGGGGGCAGCACACCACCACCGACATCCGCCTGCAGACCTGGCAGGTGGACCTGCCCGAGGGCCGGCTGCGGCCGCTGCGCGTGCTGCCGCTGGACGAGGTGGACGATGGCGCCCCGTCGGTGTTCGTGGGCGAGTGGTCCACCGCCGGGCTGACGATGACCGTGGGCTGGCGCGACCGGCACAACGTGGAGCAGCACCGCTGGTGGCATTACCCGGCCGGGCGCGTCGCTGCGGCGGGCAAGGCCGGCCACTGGCGGCCCCTGGGCCAGCCGCCCGCGCTGCCCGGCCCCGCCGATTCCGCGGTGTGGGCGCGCCTGACGGCCAGCCACGAGCGCGGTGCGGTGGATCTCATCATCGACCGTGGCCGCGAACGGGTGCGCGTCTTGCAACTGAACGCCCAAGGGCAGCCGGTGTGGCTGCCGCCGGCCCGGCCGCTGCCGCTGGGCTGATTCCCTTTTCTCCTGACGCGGCCCGTGCGGCCGCCCCAAGCTTTCATGGAACACCTGCCCTCGCACCAGCTCTCGATGACGGTGCTGATGACCCCCGACATGGCCAACTTCAGTGGCAATGTGCACGGCGGCACCATCCTCAAGTTCCTCGACCAGGTGGCGTACGCCTGTGCCAGCCGCTATGCGGGCCGCTACGTGGTCACGCTCAGCGTCGACCAGGTGATGTTCCGCCAGCCCATCCATGTGGGCGAGCTGGTCACCTTCCTGGCCTCGGTGAACCACACCGGCACCTCCTCGATGGAGATCGGCATCAAGGTGGTGGCCGAGAACATCCGCACCCAGGTCGTGCGCCACGCCAACAGCTGCTTCTTCACGATGGTGGCGGTGGACGAGGACGGCAAGCCGGTGGCGGTGCCGCCCCGCAAGCCCGCCACGCAGGAAGAACGCCGGCGCTGGGCCAATGCCAAGGTGCGGCGCCAGCTGCGCTCGGAGATGGAGCAGCGTCAGGCCGAGGTGCGCCAGGCCCCGCCGCCCCCACCGGACCAGCCGCTGGAAGGCTGAGCCAGGCCCATGCGCGCGCCCCGCATCGACCCCGCGGAGGTGGTGTTCACCGCCATCCGGGCCCAGGGGGCGGGCGGGCAGAACGTGAACAAGGTGTCCAACGCGGCCCAGCTGCGCTTTGACATCGGCGCCAGCAGCCTGCCCGAGGCCCTGAAGGCCCGGCTCATGGCCTGGCCGGACCAGCGCATCGGCCAGGACGGTGTGGTCACCATCAAGGCCCAGGAGCACCGCAGCCTGCCGCGCAACCAGGCCGACGCGCTGACGCGCCTGCAGGCGCTGGTGGAGGCGGCCGCGCACGAGCCCAAGGCCCGCCGCGCCACCCGGCCCACCTGGGGTTCGCAGCAGCGCCGCCTGGAAGGCAAGAAGCGCCGGGGCGACATCAAGGCCGGGCGGCGCGGGGAGGTCTGAGAAAACCCCGGCGTCTCAGCGCGCCGGGCTGGCCACGCGCAGCGGCGCCAGGGCCTGGGCGGTGGCGGCCTCGGCCGCGCGGTGGGCCGCGTGCTCGGCCTCCAGCTGCTCGTACCAGGCCTCCAGCATCACGCAGCTGGTCGGCGGGTTGCCGTCCTCGTCCAGGCTGCAGGCGGCCAGCAGCTGTTCCTCGGCGTCGGTGTGGCGCACAAACAGGTCGGCCACCCAGTCCACGAAGACGCGCAGCTTGGTGCTCAGGTGCCGGTTGGGCGGGTAGACCACGTAGATCGGCACCGGGTCGGCGTCCCAGTCGCACAGCAGGGGCACCAGTTCGCCCGCGTCCATGTGCGGGCGCAGCGTGAAGTAGGGGATCTGCACGATGCCCAGGCCGTGCAGCGCGGCGGTCAGGTAGGCGTTGCCGTCGTTGACCGACAGCTTGTAGCGGCCCTGCACCTCGATGCGTTCGCCGTCGCGGTTGAAGTCGAAGACGAAATGCCGGCCCGTGCGGGCCGAGAAGTAGCTCACCACCTTGTGCTCGCCCGTTTCCAGCTCGCGCGGATGGCGCGGCAGGCCGTGGCGGCGGATGTAGTCGGGCGAGGCCGCGCAGACGAAGCGCCAGAAGCCCACCCGGCGCGCCACCAGCGAGGGGTCGGTGATCTCGCCGCCGCGCAGCACGCAGTCCACGTTGTCGCTCACCAGGTCCACCGGCCGGTCGCTCACGCCCAGGTCGATCTGGATCTCGGGGTACTGGGCGTGGAACTGCGGCAGCGCCGGGATCAACAGCAGCCGCGCCACCGAGGAGGACACATCCACCCGGATGCGCCCCTTGGGCGTGACCCGCGCGTGGCTGAGCGAGCCTTCCAGCTCGTCCAGGTCGCCCAGCAGGCGGCTGACCCGCTCGTAGTAGGCCGCGCCGTCGGGCGTGACGGTGACGCGCCGCGTGGTGCGGTTGAGCAGGCGCGTCTGCAGCTGGTCTTCCAGTGACTGGATCAGCCGGGTGACGGCGGCCTTGGGCAGGCCCAGCGAGTCGGCGGCCTTGGTGAAGGTGCCGGCTTCGACGACGCGGGTGAAGGCCTGCATGGCGCTGAGCTTGTCCATCGTGGGGACTCCTGCGGCGGGGTGGGTGGGATGCGCTGCATTGTTTCACCACCGGAAAAACTGTGTCTGTCTCACGGTGGTTTATTTCGATGGCTGCAACACCTATCGTTCACCCCAACGCTGAACCTCCTCCGCCCTCCACCCCATGAACGCCCTCACCCTGCCCACCGCCGCCTGGCGCGACACCCTGGTCGATGCCGGCCTGGACGCGCCGCTGGCGGTGCGCATCCATGGGGCCGTGGACGGGGCCTGCGGGGCGAAGACCCGGCGCCCCCTGGTGCTGCACCTGCCCGGCGGCAGCTTCACCGGCGGGGACCTGGACAGCGGCCTGCCCACCGCCCGCCTGCTGGCCCAGAGCGGCGCGGTGGTGGTCTCGCTGGACTACCCCAAGGCACCGGCCCAGCCCTTCCCGGCGGCGCTGCAGGCCGCCGGGGCCCTGCTGCGCTGGCTGCGCCGGGCGCGCACCCGGCTGGCCGGCGCCGGCACGGCCCTGTGGGTGGCGGGCGAGGAGGCCGGCGCCAACCTGGCGGCCGGCCTGGCCCTGTGGGCGCGCGACCAGGGCCTGCCGCTGGCCGGGCAGGTGCTGCTCTCGCCGCTGCTGGACCCCTGCATGGCCACGGCCTCGCTGCGCGAGGCGGGGCAGGGCTGTGGCGACTGCAGCATCGCCCGTGGCTGGGTGGCCTACCTGGGACGCCAGGGCGACCACCCCTATGCCGCACCGCTGCACGCCGCGCGCCTGGCCCATGTGGCCCCGGCGCTGGTGGCGGTGGGCGAGGACGACCCGCTGCGTGACGAGGGCCTGGCCTATGCCCAGGCCCTGCAGGCCGCGGGCGTGGCGGTGCAGACCCGCCGCCTGGCCGGGCCCACCGGCTGGCCGTGGGCGCTGAGCCGGCTGAGCAGCCTGCAGGCGCCCTGGGTGGCCGAGCTGCGGCCCGTCCTGCAGGCCTTCCTGGCCGAAGGCCTGGCCTGCTGTCCTCCCGTCCGGCGCCCTGCGCGGGGTGCCGGACATCCCGCACCGGAGGCTGGCCCGAGCGCCGCCTGAGGTGACCCCTTCCTGACGGGCCCACCCGGCCCGGCCGAGGCCACCCCACGGGGAGGCCGGGGCTTGCTTTGCCCTGCTGTTGTCGCATTCCCTGCATCTGTTCGTCGTTTCGAGGAGCCCACCATGTCCTTCTTCACCACCTATTCCCGCCGTCCCCATCCCTTCGTGCTGACCTCCATCACCGCCGCGCTGGCGCTGGGGGCCGCCGCCCTGCTGGTGTCCCACCAGGCCGGGGCCGAAGGCACGCCGGCCGCCCCGCCCGCCATGCCGGTCTCCGTGGCCGCCGTCGTCCAGCAGGACGTGGCGCCCTGGACCGCCTTCTCCGGCCGCCTGGAGGCCGTCGACCATGTGGAGCTGCGCGCCCGCGTCTCCGGCACCGTGCTGGCCAGCCACTTCCGCGAGGGCGCGCTGGTCAAGGCCGGCGACCCGCTGTTCACCATCGACCCCGCGCCCTACCAGGCCGAGGTGGACCGCGCCCATGCCCAGGTGCTGGCCGCCCAGGCCCGGGTGAACTACACCCGCGGCGAGCGCGAGCGCGCCCAGCGCCTGTGGCAGGACCATGCCATCGCCCAGCGCGACCTGGACGAGCGCGACAACGCCGCCCGCGAGGCCGAGGCCAACCTCAGCGCCGCCCAGGCCGCGCTGCAGACCGCCAGGCTCAACCTCAGCTACACGGTGGTGCGCGCGCCGGTGTCCGGCCGCGTGGGCCGGCGCGAGGTCACCGTGGGCAACCTGGTGGCCGCCGGCCCCGGCGCCCCGGTGCTGACCACCCTGGTCTCGGTCAGCCCCATCTACGCCAGCTTCGACGCCGACGAGGCGACCGTGGCCAAGGCCCTGGCCGGCCTGCCGGGCGGGGCGGGGCAGCGCGCGCGCATCGACCAGATCCCGGTGCAGATGAACACCACCGAGGGGGGCGCCACGCCGCACACCGGCTTCCTGCAGCTGGTGGACAACCAGGTCAACACCCAGAGCGGCACGGTGCGCCTGCGCGCGGTGTTCGACAACGCCGACGGCGCGCTGATGCCGGGCCAGTTCGCCCAGCTGCAACTGGGCCAGGCCCAGAAGGTGCCGGCCCTGCTGATCAACGAACGCGCGGTGGGCACCGACCAGAACAAGCGCTACGTCTGGGTGGTGGGCGCCGACCACAAGACCGCCTACCGCGAGGTGACGCTGGGCGCGCCGGTCAACGGCCTGCGCGTGGTGGCCACGGGCCTGAAGGCCGGCGAGCAGATCGTCGTCAACGGCCTGCAGCGGGTGCGCCCCGGCGTCGAGGTGGCGCCGCAAGTGGTGCCCATGGACGCCAAGGCCGAGCTGCAGGCCCAGAACCAGAAGAAGGCGGGTGAGCGCTCCTGAGCCCCGGGCTCCCACGCTGCCACCGCGCCCCTGAACCCCTTCCAGGACACCCCATGAACCTGTCCAAGTTCTTCATCGACCGGCCGATCTTCGCCGGCGTGCTCTCGCTGCTGATCTTCCTCGGCGGCCTGATCGCGGTGCGCGGGCTGCCCATCTCGGAATACCCCGAGGTGGTGCCGCCCTCCATCGTCGTGCGGGCCAACTACCCCGGCGCCAACCCCAAGGTGATCGCCGAGACGGTGGCTACGCCCATCGAGGAGCAGATCAACGGCGTCGAGGGCATGCTCTACATGAGCAGCCAGGCCACCACCGACGGCCTGATGACCCTGACCGTCACCTTCAAGCTGGGCACCGACCCCGACAAGGCCCAGCAGCTGGTGCAGAACCGCGTGGCCCGGGCCGAGCCCCGCCTGCCCGAGGAGGTGCGCCGCCTGGGCATCACCACGGTCAAGTCCTCGGTGGACCTGACCATGGTGGTGCACCTGCTGTCGCCCACCGGCCGCTACGACATGACCTACCTGCGCAACTACGCGGTGCTCAATGTCAAGGACCGGCTGGCGCGCGTGCCCGGCGTGGGCGACGTGCAGCTCTTCGGCTCGGGCGACTACGCCATGCGCATCTGGCTGGACCCGCAGAAGGTGGCCGCCCACGGCCTGTCGGCCAGCGACGTGGTGGCCGCCATCCGCGAGCAGAACGTACAGGCCGCCGCCGGCATCGTCGGCGCCTCGCCGGGCCTGCAGGGCATCGACGTGCAGCTGCCGCTCAACGCCCAGGGCCGGCTGCAGACCGAGGACGAGTTCGGCGACATCGTCGTGCGCACCGGCGCCGACGGCGCGGTGACCCGCCTGCGCGACATCGCCCGCATCGAGCTGGGCGCGGCCGACTACGCGCTGCGCTCCATGCTGGACGGCAAGGACGCCGTGGCCGTGCCCATCTTCGCGGCCCCGGGCTCCAACGCGATTGCCATCTCCGACGGGGTGCGCGCCACCATGGCCGACATCCAGAAGAGCATGCCCGACGGCGTGAAGTACGAGATCGTCTACGACCCCACGCAGTTCGTGCGCGCCTCCATCGAATCGGTGGTGCACACCCTGCTGGAGGCCATCGCCCTGGTGGTGCTGGTGGTCATCCTGTTCCTGCAGACCTGGCGCGCCTCCATCATCCCGCTGCTGGCCGTGCCGGTGGCGGTGGTGGGCACCTTCGGCGTGATGGCGCTGTTCGGCTTCTCGATCAACGCGCTGTCGCTGTTCGGCCTGGTGCTGGCCATCGGCATCGTGGTGGACGATGCCATCGTGGTGGTCGAGAACGTGGAGCGCAACATCGAGGGCGGGCTCACGCCACGCCAGGCGGCCTACCGGGCCATGCGCGAAGTGTCCGGCCCCATCATCGCCATTGCCCTGGTGCTGGTGGCGGTGTTCGTGCCGCTGGCCTTCATCACCGGCCTGACCGGCCAGTTCTACCGCCAGTTCGCGCTGACCATCGCCATCTCCACGGTGATCTCGGCCATCAACTCACTGACCCTCTCGCCCGCCCTGGCCGCGCTGCTGCTCAAGGGCCATGGCGAGCCGCAGGACTGGCTCACCCGCGGCATGGACCGCGTGCTGGGCGCCTTCTTCCGTGGCTTCAACCGCCTGTTCCACCGCAGCGCCGAGCGCTACAGCGGTGGCGTGCGCGGGGCCATCTCGCGCAAGGCGGTGATGCTGACGATCTACGCCGTGCTGGCGCTGCTGACCGTGGGCCTGTTCCAGATCGTGCCCAAGGGCTTCGTGCCGGCGCAGGACAAGCAGTACCTGATCGGCTTCGCCCAGCTGCCCGACGGCGCCACGCTGGACCGCACCGAGGCGGTGACCCGGCGCATGGACCAGATCGTGATGCAGCAGCCCGGCGTGGAGCACGCCATCACCTTCCCCGGCCTGTCGATCAACGGCTTCACCAACAGCGCCAACTCCGGCATCGTCTTCGTGGCGCTGAAGGACTTCGACCAGCGCAAGGACCCGTCGCTGAGCGCCGGCGCCATCGCCCAGCAGCTCAACCAGAAGTTCGGCGGCATCCAGGACGCCTTCATCGCCATGTTCCCGCCCCCGCCGGTGCAGGGCCTGGGCACCACCGGCGGCTTCAAGCTGCAGCTGGAGGACCGCGCCTCGCTGGGCTATGACGCGCTGGACGCGGCGCAGAAGGCCTTCATGGCCAAGGCCTACCAGACGCCCGAGCTGGCCGGCCTGTTCTCGAGCTGGCAGGTCAACGTGCCGCAGCTCTACGCCGACATCGACCGCACCAAGGCGCGCCAGCTGGGCGTGTCGGTGACCGACATCTTCGACACCCTGCAGATCTACCTGGGCAGCCTGTACGCCAACGACTTCAACCGCTTCGGCCGGACCTATTCGGTGCGGGTGCAGGCCGACGCGGCCTACCGCGCCCGGCCGGAGGACGTGGGCGCGCTGAAGGTGCGCGCCAGCACCGGCGAGATGGTGCCGCTGTCGGCCCTGCTGAAGGTGCAGCCCACCTTCGGGCCGGAGCGGGCCATGCGCTACAACGGCTTCCTGACCGCCGACATCAACGGCGGCCCGGCGCCGGGCTACTCGTCCGGCCAGGCGCAGGACGCGGTCAAGCGCATCGCCGCCGAGACGCTGCCCCCGGGCATCGCCTACGAGTGGACCGACCTGACCTACCAGGAGATCCTGGCCGGCAACTCCGCCTCGCTGATCTTCCCGCTGGCCATCCTGCTGGTCTTCCTGGTGCTGGCCGCCCAGTACGAGAGCCTGACCCTGCCGCTGGCCATCCTGCTGATCGTGCCGATGAGTCTGCTGGCGGCGATGACGGGGGTGTGGCTCACCAAGGGCGACAACAACGTCTTCACCCAGATCGGCCTGATGGTGCTGGTGGGGCTGAGCGCCAAGAACGCCATCCTGATCGTCGAGTTTGCCCGCGAGCTGGAGTTCGCCGGCCGCTCGCCGGTGCAGGCCGCCATCGAGGCCAGCCGGCTGCGGCTGCGCCCCATCCTGATGACCTCCATGGCCTTCATCATGGGCGTGCTGCCCCTGGTGCTGGCCCGTGGCGCCGGCGCTGAGATGCGCCACGCCATGGGGGTGGCCGTGTTCGCCGGGATGATTGGCGTGACCGCCTTCGGCATCTTCCTGACCCCGGTGTTCTACGTGCTGCTGCGCCGCCTGGCGGGCAACCGCCCGCTCAAGCAGCACGGCGAGGTGCCGCACGACGTGGAGCCGCTGCTGGAGCCCGACATGGCCCCGGGGGGCGCGGCCCTGCCGCCGCACCCGGCCGCCCCCCGAGGTCTGCATGACTGAACCTGAACTGGAGCACGCGATGACGTCTTCTTCTGCCAAGACTGTGCCTGTGCGCCTGGCCTGGGCACCCCTGCTGGCGGCCCTGGTGCTGGCCGGTTGCGCCAGCGCCCCGGCGCCGGACCTGTCCGCCCTGCCGGCCACGCCGGCCGCCTTCAAGAGCACGCCGGCCACCGCCCCCGAAGGCCACTGGGCGGTGGTGCCGCCGGCCGACGGCGCCGAGCGCGGCGCCTGGTGGGCCGTCTTCCACGACCCGGTGCTGGACGATCTGATGCAACGGGCCCAGGCCCGCAACACCGACCTGCAGGTGGCCGCGGCCCGGCTGCAGCAGGCCCGCGCCGGCCTGCGCGAGGCCGACGCCCAGCGCCTGCCGCAGCTGGGCGCCAGCCTGGGCGTGGCCCGTGGCACCAACCAGAACGCGGGCGTGACACCGGCGCCCGTCATCAACACGGCCACGCCCAGCCTGAACCTGGCCTGGGAGACCGACCTGTTCGGCCGCCTGGGCCTGGGCAGCCAGGCCGCGGCGCTGGACGCCCAGGCCAGCGAGGCCCTGCTGCAGAGCACCCGGCTGATGGTGCAGGCCCAGGTGGCGCAGGCCTATTTCGCGCTGCGCGAGAGCGACGCCGAACGCCGGCTGGTGCGCGAGACCCTGGACGCCTACCGCGACACCCTGCGCTTGTCCGAACGCCGGCTGGCCGCGGGCGACCTGGGCGAGCTGGACGTGCAGCGCCTGCGCACCGAGGTGGCCAGCACCGAGGCCGACGCCCTGGCCCTGGACCGCCAGCGCGCCGCGCAGGAGAACGCGCTGGCCGTGCTGCTGGGCGAATCAGCCAGCGGCTTTGCCCTGGCGGACCCGGCGCAGGACTGGACCGCCCGCCCGCCCGCGGTGCCGGCCGGCCTGCCCAGCGCGGTGCTGGCGCGCCGGCCCGACGTGGCGGCGGCCCAGCGCAGCCTGATGGCCGCCCAGGCCCGCCTGGGCGTGGCGCAGTCGGCCTGGCTGCCGGACCTGAGCCTGACGGCCAGCGGTGGCTATGCCTCCACCGACCTGGGCGATGTGTTCCGCTGGTCGGCCCGGGCCTGGTCGCTCGGGGCCCTGCTGTCCATGCCGATCTTCGACGGCGGCCAGCGCCAGGCGCAGGAAGAGCGCGCCGGCGGCGAGGCCCAGATCGCCCTGGCCGGCTATCGCCAGCAGGTGCTGACCGCGCTGCGCGAGGTGGAGGACCAGCTCAGCGGTCTGGGGCTGCTGCAGGCCCAGGCCGACGTGCTGGGCCAGGCCGTGGCCTCGGCCCGCCGCGCCACGGCGCTGTCGGACATCCGCTACCGCAACGGCCAGATCAGCCAGCTGGACCTGCTGGACGCCCGCCGCAGCGAGCTGCGCAGCCTGCGCCAGGCGGTGCAGGTGCAGGGCGCGCAGTTCCAGTCCACGGTGGCGCTGATCCGCGCGCTGGGTGGGGGCTGGGAGGCGCCGGCCTCGGTGGCCAGCGCGGCGCGCTGAGGGGGCGGCGCCCGGTGGCGCGGGTCAGCGGGCGACGCTGGCGCCCGGCGCCGGGGCGGCCGGGATCAGCAGCACATTGGCCTGGCCGCCCACGCAGTCGGTGGTCTGGCCGGCCCGGCAGGGCGCCAGCGGGCTGCCGGGGATGGGCTGGACCTTCCAGCCCGGCCGCTCGATCAGCAGCATCCACAGCGTGACCACCACCGCGGTGGTGATGGCGAGGATCACCAGGCGCTGGCGCCGGGTGGTGGGGCGGTAGGGGTTGGGGCCGGCGTCGGCCTCTTCACCCCGCGGGCGGCGGCGGAACAGCATCCCGGGTCGGCCCTCAGGCTGCGCGCTTGAAGGTGGCCAGCACCACGCCGGCCGTGATGAACAGGCTGCCGAAGCTGCGGTTCATCCAGCGGATCTGGCGCGGGCTGCGCAACAGGCCCAGCACCTTGCTGGCCAGGCCCACATAGCCGGTCATCACGCAGAACTCCACCACCGCGAAGGTGGCGCCGATGGCCAGGTACTGCAGGGTCAGCGGGCGCGCGGTGTCCAGGAACTGCGGCATCACCGCCAGCAGGAAGACGGTGCCCTTGGGGTTCAGGGCATTGACCGTCCAGCCGCGCAGCAGCAGCGAACGGGCGTGGCCTTCGGTAGCCTGCGCATCGGCCGAGGCGATGGGCTTGGCCGGCGAGCGCCAGGCCTGGATGCCCAGCCACACCAGGTAGGCCGCGCCGGCCCACTTCACCAGGGCGAAGGCCCGCTCCGAGGTCGCCAGCAGGGCGCCCAGGCCCACGCCCACCACCAGCAGCTGGGTGATGACCCCCAGCGCCAGGCCGAAGGCGATGCGCTGCCCCTGGCGGAAGCCATGGTTCAGGCCGGCACCCATCGCGGCGATGGCGCCCGGGCCGGGCGAAAGGCTGATGGCCACGGTGGCCAGGAAGAAGGGAAGCCAGGTCGAGAAGTCCATGACGCGGGGTGGTCACAAGGCGGGGTCGCCAGTGTAGGTCCATGCCGCGCGCAACGCCGCAGGGCCAGGCAAAGCCTTCCTCGTCTGCGGCAATCGTGGCGCCCCCCCCTAGGCTGGATGGGTCGGTGTCCCGGCCCAGGTCCACCTCCCGTGACCAAAATGGACGCCACGAAAACGGAGGGAGGACCGAGATGAGACTGAACTGGAGGCTTGGCCGCGCGCCGAAGTGGATCGGCGGCACTGTGCTGATCATGGCTGGGGTCATGGTGAATGCCGCGCAGGCTGTTCCAGCCGAAGCCTCCTTGCCGTCCCCGCCCCAGGCAGTGCGGGACATGCTGCAGACTCTTTGCGTCGAAGGCGTGTCCGACAAGATGGTTCCTCCGGTGCCAGGGATTCCGAAGACCGAGTTGTGCACCTGCGTGACGAATCGGCTGGCCACCAACCCTGCTTTGCAGCCTACGCTGGATGGCATGAGTCGAGGGGAGCTGCAGCCGCGCGCGGCGCAGGGCCCCTTGATCGCCCGCATGATGGGCGCGATCCTGATCTGCGATGGCCAAGCGGTCGAGGCGATGACGCTGACCGGGGCGATGCCCCCCGGAAAGGGCCTCCCGGCCTTGAATCCCTACTTTGGTGAGGCGGCCGATCCGGTGCCGAAGGATGTGCCAGAGGCGTCTGCTGCCGCGTCTCAAGCGCAGGGTGCTTATCAGCGCGCATCCATCCAGCCTGAGAAGCGCTGCCAGCCCAACTATCCCAAATACGCCGCCACCACCAATGCCACCGGAACCACGCGTGTGGCCTTGTATGTGGATGCTGCCGGCAAGGTGGCCAAGGTTCGCGTCAACCGCAGCAGCGGCGACACCATCGGCCACAAGCTGCTGGACCTGGCCGCCATGACGGCGCTCGCCGCTTGCCCTGCCAAGGCCGCCTTGCTGGATGGCCAACCGGTGGGCGACTGGTTGACGGTGGAGTATGTGTGGCGCCTGCAGTAGGCCGGCGGCGAAAACCTCAGACGCCGGCCGGCGTTTCGCGGTCGGCCGCGTCCTCTTGCGGCCCGGGCGCGGGCTGGTCCAGCCGGGCTTCGGGCAGGCCCCAGCGGTTGAGCTGGTTGCGCCCGGCCGCCTTGGCCTGGTAGAGCGCGGCATCGGCCAGGCGCAGCAGGGCCTCGCCATCGTGGGCGTCGTGCGGGTACAGGGCGACGCCGGCACTGGCCGTGACATGCACCGGGCCTTCGGCGCCCAGGCCGTAGGGCCGGCGCAGCGACTGCAGCACCCGCTGGACGATGTGCTCGGCCTCTTCCTCGTGCCGGAGCACCGGCAGCAGCAGCACGAACTCGTCACCGCCCATGCGGCAGACGGTGTCGTGTTCTCGCACGCCCTCCAGGATGCGCTGGGCTGCGTCCTGCAGCAACAGGTCGCCCGCGGCATGGCCCAGGCGGTCGTTGACGCCCTTGAAGCCGTCCAGATCAATGTAGGCCACCGCCAACGGCTGGCCATCGCGCCGGCTCAGGGCCAGACCCTGGCTCAGCCGGTCCTCCAGCAGGCGGCGGTTGGGCAGGCCGGTCAGCGCGTCGTGCATGGCCAGGTGCTCGATCTCGTCCTGGTAGCGCTTGAGCGCGCTGATGTCGGCCAGCACCCACAGGGTGTCGCGGGCGTCGGGTGACAGCCGCGCGCCCTGGATGTCGATCCAGATCGGGCTGCCGTCCAGGCGCTGCAGGTGCAGCTGGGCCCGCACCGGCCGGCCGGCCAGCAGGTCGGCGCGGCGGGCTTCCAGGCGGTTGGGCAGGTCCATCGGCTCCGGGCTCAACCGGGGATGGAGTTCGTCCAGCGAGGCGCCTTCGGGCAGGCCGAACATGCGGAAGGTCGCCCGGTTGGCCCAGACCACCTGGCGGTCGCGCAGGCGCAGGATGCCCACCACCTCGTTGTCCAGCATGGCGGTCTGCTCGGCTTCCAGTTCACGGCGGCGGGTGACGTCACGCGAGGCGCAGTACAGCAGCCAGCGGTCGTCGAGCGTCAGGGCCACGCAGGAGATCTCGACATCGATCGTGCCGCCATCGGCGCGGCGGTGGCGGGTGTGGAAGCTCTGCCGCTCACCCAGCCGGAACTGCCGGATGCGCTCGGTCAGGGCCTCGGCACTGTCGGCGCAGTCCCAGGTGCTGACATGCCGGCCCAGCAGGGCCTCGCGCGACCAGCCCAGCATCTGGGCGAAGGAGTCGCTCATCTCCACCACCCGACCTTCGTGGTCCAGCACATGCACGCCGTCGGCCGCCGCGGCCAACAGCACCCGGGTGAGTCGGCCGGCCTCGTCGATGCGGCGCATGCTGTGGTTCTGCAGTCGCCAGGAGCGCAGCGTGAACCAGGCGCTGGCCAGCACCGCCAGCGTGGCCAGCACCGCCAGCCCGCCGATGCGCCAGGCCACGGGCCGCCAGGGCTGCATGGCCTCGTCGGCGCTCACACCGGCAATCGCCATCAGCGGAAAGGGGTCGGCGGTGGTGTAGGCGTTGATGCGGTCCACCCCGTCGACCACGTTGTGGGCCCGGAACACCCCCTGGCCGGGCGCGGCCTTGAGCGCCTCGGCAAAAGGCGGCGCGATGCGGCGTGTGCCCAGGGGCTGGGCCTGGCCGTTGCGGCCGGTGTGGCGGCTCAGCAGGGTCATGGCCGTGGAGCGCAGGCTCAGGGAGTCCGAGGGCGCCAGGGCGTAGCGCTTGCAGAGCTGGTCGAAGTAGGCCAGGTCCAGCTCGCCGATCACCATGCCCTGGAAGCGCCCGGTGTGGTCCTCGACCCGGTGGGCCAGGGCCAGCGTCCAGCGGCCGCTGCTGGGCTCCAGGCGCGGTTCGCCGATCAGCAGGCCGCTGCCGGCATGCTCCCGGGCTTGCAGGAAGATCGCCTCGTGAGCCAGGCTCTGGCCCAGCGCGCTCGGGTCCGCCCCCTGGTAGCGCACCACCCCCTCGGCGTCGGTCTGGCGCAGGTCGGCCACCTCGGGCACCAAGGTCATGTGCTCGCGCAGGGATTCGTCGATCAGGCGGCGGCGGATGTCGGGATCGACCGCCTCGCGCAGATTGGCCAGGGCCACATGGCGCATGGCCAGGTCGATGCGCTGCAGGTCGGCCGTCACCGTCTGGCGCAGGTCACCGGCACGGCTGAAGACCTGGACCTCGGCCTGGCGGGCATAGGTGTCGTGGCTCACCCGCAGGGCATAGCCGGCCATGCCCAGCACCAGACCGGCGGCCAGCAGGTGGCCGGCCAGCAGCGGTGCCAGGGTCATGCGCCGGGTCATCAATGGGCTGGACGTGTCGGGCGTGCCCGCCAAGTCCGGCCCGGCCCGGCTGGCCGACGTCGTGATGTTGCTGCGCACGCCCATGCTGCGGCCTGTTGCCGCCCTTTTCCATGCCATTGCCCGCCGTTGACCGGCTGTGGTCCCCTGATCCCATCTCGATTCTGCTTGTCGGGCCGGCATTTGTCAGTGGGGCGCCGGTTGACTTCGGTCAATGAACGCGCCGTGCCTGGCCGTGCTGTCAGATCCGTCACGCCGGGCCACAATCCGCCCCATGTCCAAGCCCAAGACCGTCTACACCTGCAGCGAATGCGGGGGCACCAGCCCCCGCTGGATGGGCCAGTGCCCGCACTGCAAGGCCTGGAACACGCTGGAGGAGACGGTGGCCGAGGCCCCGGCCACCGGCAAGAACCGCTTCCAGGCCCTGGCCCAGTCGCAGCCGGTGGCCACGCTCTCGGAGATCGAGGCCGGCGACGTGGCCCGCACCCCCACCGGCATCGAGGAGCTTGACCGGGTGCTGGGCGGCGGCATCGTCGAAGGCGGGGTGGTGCTGATCGGTGGTGACCCGGGCATCGGCAAGTCCACGCTGCTGCTGCAGGCGGTCGACGCGCTGTCGCGCCAGGTCAAGGTGCTGTACGTGACCGGCGAGGAATCGACCGCCCAGGTGGCGCTGCGCGCCCAGCGGCTGGATCTTTCCGGTGCCGCGGTGCGGGTGCTGGCCGAGATCAACCTGGAGAAGATCCTCGCCACCATCGCCGCCGAGCAGCCGGCCTTCTGCGTGATCGACTCGATCCAGACCGTCTATTCCGAGCAGCTCAGCAGCGCGCCGGGCTCGGTGGCCCAGGTGCGCGAATGCGCGGCCCAGCTCACCCGCACCGCCAAGGGCGGCGGCTGCGCCATGGTGCTGGTGGGCCATGTGACCAAGGAAGGCGCGCTGGCCGGCCCGCGGGTGCTGGAGCACATCGTCGACACGGTGCTGTACTTCGAGGGCGACACCCACAGCAGCTTCCGCCTGGTGCGGGCCTTCAAGAACCGCTTCGGCGCGGTCAACGAGATCGGCGTCTTCGCCATGACCGAGCGCGGCCTGCGCGGCGTGTCCAACCCCAGCGCCATCTTCCTGTCCACCCACAGCGAGCCGGTGCCCGGCTCCTGCGTGCTGGTGACGCTAGAGGGTACCCGCCCGCTGCTGGTGGAGATCCAGGCCCTGGTCGACGCCGGCGGGCCCAGCCCGCGGCGCCTGTCGGTGGGCCTGGAGCGAGACCGCCTGGCCATGCTGCTGGCGGTGCTGCACCGCCATGCCGGCGTGGCCTGTGCCGACCAGGATGTGTTCGTCAACGCGGTGGGCGGGGTGCGCATCTCCGAGCCAGCGGCCGACCTGGCCGTGCTGATGGCCATCCAGAGCAGCCTGCGCGGCAAGCCGCTGCCGCGCGGCTTCATCGCCTTTGGCGAGGTGGGCCTGGCCGGCGAGGTGCGGCCCGCCCCACGCGGCCAGGAGCGCCTGAAGGAAGCCGCCAAGCTGGGCTTCAGCGTGGCGGTGGTGCCCAAGGCCAATGCCCCCAAAAAGCCCATCGAGGGCCTGACCCTCCACCCGGTGGAGCGCATCGACGAGGCCATCGCCCTGCTGCGCACGCTGGACTGACCCACCGACAAGGACGTGCCCCATGAGTTTTGCGCCCCGCCCGACGCCGCCGTACTACGCGGTCATCTTCACCAGCCAGCGCACCGAGGTGGACGAAGGCTACGGTGCCATGGCCGAGCGCATGGTCGAACTGGCGCAGCAGCAGCCGGGTTACCTGGGGGCCGAGAGCGCCCGCGGCGAGGACGGCCTGGGCATCACGGTGTCGTACTGGCAGAGCCTGGAGGCCATTGCCGCCTGGCGGCGCGAGACCGAGCACGCCGCCGCCCGCGACACAGGCCGGGCCCGCTGGTACAGCCACTACGAGCTGCGGGTGGCCAAGGTGGAGCGCGCCTATGGCTGGGATGCGGTGCAGGACGCCCCCGGTGACCCGCAGCCACGCTGAGCCCTGCCCCGTAAAATCGACGATCTCACTGCATCTCCCAACGACAAGGAACACCCCCATGGGCCTCGATGACCGCGACGGCAAGATCTGGATGGACGGCGAGCTGGTGGACTGGCGTGACGCCAAGGTCCACGTGCTGACCCACACGCTGCACTACGGCTGCGGCGCCTTCGAGGGCGTGCGGGCCTACAAGACCGACAAGGGCACCGCGATCTTCCGTCTGCGCGAGCACACCCAGCGCCTGTTCAACAGCGCCAAGATCCTGCGCATGAAGCTGCCCTTCAGCATCGAGCAGGCCGAGGAAGCCCAGAAGGCGGTGGTCCAGGCCAATGCGCTGGAGAGCTGCTACCTGCGTCCGCTGACCTGGCTGGGTTCCGAGAAGCTGGGCGTCTCGCCCAAGGGCAACACCGTGCACCTGATGGTGGCGGCCTGGGCCTGGGGCGCCTACCTGGGCGAAGACGGCATGGCCAAGGGCATCCGCGTCAAGACCAGCAGCTACACACGCCACCACGTCAACATCACGATGACGCAGGCCAAGACGGTGTCCAACTACACCAACTCCATCCTGGCCAACACCGAAGCCACCGACGACGGCTACGACGAGGCCCTGCTGCTGGACGCCGCCGGCTTCGTCTCCGAAGGCTCGGGCGAGAACGTCTTCATCGTCAAGGACGGCGTGATCTACACCCCCGACCTGTCGGCCGGGGCGCTGAACGGCATCACCCGCAACACCATCTTCCACATCTGCCAGGACCTGGGCATCAAGCTGGTGGAAAAGCGCATCACCCGCGACGAGGTCTACATCGCCGACGAGGCCTTCTTCACCGGCACCGCCGCCGAAGTGACCCCGATCCGCGAACTCGACCGCGTGCAGATCGGCAGCGGCGCCCGCGGCCCGATCACCGAGAAGGTCCAGACCGCCTTCTTTGACATCGTCAACGGCCGCAACCCGAAGTACGCCCACTGGCTGACCCTGGTCTGAGCGTTGCAGGTTCTCCCACCCGTCTCACATCCCGAGGTTTGACCCCATGAGCGCCAACACCGCCACCCAGGCTTCCGCCGTCGTCGAAGTCACCGCCAAGGATCTGCAGGGTCCCGGCGTGGTCTTTTGCCCCAACCCCAAGATGACCCTGTGGAGCAACCACCCCAAGGTCTATGTGGACCTGAGCCACGACGGCGAGGGCAAGTGCCCTTACTGCGGCACCGTCTACCGCCTGAAGGCGGGCGAGAAGATCGCGCACGGTCACTGACGTGACGACAGCGCCGGCGGATCTGGAATTCGTCTGGCGTGAAGCGCAGGCGGCCCTGCTGGACCACCTGCGCCGGCAGGATCCGTCCCATGCGCTGCGGCGGGTGGCGCGCTCACTGGCCCAGGCCGCGGGGCGTCCGGTCGCCCTGGTGACGGTGGGCGCCCAGCCCGCGGCCTGCTGGCTGGGCGGCGCTGGCGCCCAGTGCGAGGCCCTGCGGGCCGGTGGCTGGTGCAAGCCCCTGAGCTGCGGCGGCCAGGCCGTGGGCGAGCTCTGGCTGGCCCCGCTGCCGGCGCCGGTGGACCGCCAGGCCCTGCTGAGGGTGCTCCATCCCCTGATCGAAACCGCGGCCGAACTGCTGGCCGCCGAGCTGGCGCAGCATGCCCAGCGCTCCTCCGCTTCGCTGGCCCTGGTGCAGGCAGCCATCCGCGAGGCCGGCACCTATGTCTGGGAATGGGACCTGCGCACCGACGTGCTGGGCGATATCGACGAAGGCGCGCTGATGCTGGGCTACGCCCCGGATGCGCTGGGCCACACCCAGGCCGACTGGGACCGGCTCATCCACCCCGACGACGCCGAGCCCGCCGAGGCGGCCTACCAGGCCCACGCCCGCGGTGAGGTGCCGCTGTACCAATGCCGTTACCGGGCCCGCGCGGCCGATGGCAGCTGGCGCTGGATCGAGGAGCGCGGCCGCGTGGTGGAGCGCGATGCCCAGGGCCGGCCGGTGCGCATGCTGGGTACCCAGACCGACGCCACGCTGCTGCTGGCGCTGGAGGAGGCCCGCCAGGAGCGGGCCCTGGCCCAGGCGGCCAATGCCGCCAAGACCGAGTTTCTCTCCCGTGTGAGCCACGAGCTGCGCACGCCCCTGCATGCGGTGCTCAGCTTCACCGAGCTGATGGCCACCGACACCGAGCAGCCGCTGCCCGCGGCCCAGCAGCGCCGCCTGGCCCATGTGCAGCAGGCCGGCCAGCATCTGCAGGCCCTGATCGACGATCTGCTGGACCTGTCCCTGGTCGAGGCCGGCCGGCTGCAGGTGCGCAGCGAGGTGCTGGCCCTGGCGCCCCTGCTGGCTGGGCTGCAGGCCCTGGTGCAGCCCCAGGCCGAGGCTGCCGGCATCCGCATGCATTGGCCGGCGGTGCCCGAGGGCGCGCAGCTGCAGGCCGACGCGCGCCGCCTGCGCCAGGTGCTGCTGAACCTGCTGGGCAACGCCATCAAGTACAACCGGCCGCAAGGCCAGGTCACCGTGGGCGTGTCCCGCGACGGCGGTGACTGGTCCATCGCCGTGGCGGACAGCGGCCTGGGCATCGCGCCCGAGCGCATGACCGAGCTGTTCCAGCCCTTCAACCGCCTGGGGCGCGAGCGCGGGCCGGTGGCCGGTGTGGGCCTGGGCCTGGCGCTGTCGCAGCTGCTGGTGCAGGCCATGGGCGGGCGCATCGAGGTGCAGAGCACGCTGGCCGATGCCCAGGGGCAGGGTGGGGGCACGACCTTCCGGCTGATCCTGCCGGCCGCCTCCGTTCCACCGGAGTCACCTGCCCCATGAGCCGTCCCCCCGCCACGATGAGCATGGCCGCGCTGGGCCTGGCCGCACCGGCCGAAGCCCTCTACCGGGCCCTGTTGCGCGGCCCGGCGGCGGCGCCCGAGGCGCTGGCGGCGCTGTGCGATCAGCCGCTGCCCGATGTGCAGGCCCTGCTGGGCCAGATGAAGGCCCGCGGCCTGGTGCGTAGCGAGGGGCCCGAGGGCCGCGCCTGGTTTGCCACCGTCCCCGAGGTGGCGGTGGAGTTGCTGCTGATGGAGCGCCAGGTCGAACTCAACCAGGCCCGCCAGGTCCTGCCCGAGCTGCAGCGCGACCTGATGCGCGGCGGCGCGATCACCGACGCCGATGCGCTGCAGATCATCCCGGCCGACGCCGAGTCGCAGCTGCCTACTTATCTGCAGATGCACCAGATGGCCCGCGAGGAGGTGGTGAGCATGCTGTGTCCGCCCTTCATCGTCTCCGCACCGGATGCGATGGAGGCGGCCCGCGAGCAGGCCCGCCAGCGCGGCGTGCGCTACCGCACCCTGGTCGTGCCCGAGTTGCTGCAGTGGTCGGGCTGGACCGACGCTGTTCGCCAGGCCCATGCCGTGGGCGACGAGGTGCGGGTGCACGCGGCCCTGCCCTTCAAGATGGTGCTGGCCGACCGGCATGCCGGCTTGATCCCGCTGCGTCACGAGGACCCGACCGGCCCGGCCCTGCGGCTGGGGCCGACCGCGGCGCTGCAGGCGCTGTGGATGCTCTTCGAGACGCTGTGGGCCCAGGCCGTACCGGCCTTGGCCGCCGAGCCGGGCGAGGGCGCGGCCGGCGAGACCGACCCGGTCGACAAGGACCTGCATGCTCTGGTGACCCTGCTGGCCGCCGGCACCAACGACAAGCAGATTGCCGGCATCCTGGGCATGTCCGAGCGCACCCTGCTGCGCCGCATCCACGCCCTGTCCACCCAGCTCAACGCGCGGTCCCGCTTCCAGTGCGGCTGGCTGGCCGCACGCCACTTTTCGGCGCCGGACTGAGCGGCCCTGGTGCGCGCCGTGGCCCGCGGCGGTCCCGGGGCTGTCGTGCTTCTGTCATGTCATGAATCCGCCAGCCTCGCGGCGGCGCTTCTGCACTCCAATCAACGCACAGCGAACGGTGAGCACAGGTCCCGCAGGGCCGGCCGTCGCGGCAACACGAGGAGTGAGGACATGCAGTTGAATGTGAACAAGGCCGGGCGCGCGGCGCTGGCGCTGGCCGCCATGGCAGGGATGGGCGGTTGGGCCGGGGCGACGACCCTGACGCATCAGCCGGACTGGGTGGTGGAAGGGCCGATCGAGAACGCGCAGTTCGGCGGGATGATCAACGCGCAGGGCGACCTGAACAAGGACGGCTTCAAGGACCTGATCGTGAGCTCGGCCACCACGGCCCAGGGCACGCAGCGCGGCGCTGTCGAGGTCTTCTACGGTAGCCGCAAGGGCCCGGCCAAGACGGCGGGCTGGCGTTACGAGGGCACCATGGACTGGGCCCAGGTCGGCTCATCGCCGGTGGTGGCCGACGTGAACGGCGACGGCTGGCCCGATCTGGTGGTCGGCGCCTACAACCAGTCCGGGGCCGTGGCCAACAACGGCGCGGTGCTGGTCTTCCTGGGCTCGGCCAAGGGCCTGCCGGCCACGCCTTCGCAGGTGCTGGAGGGGCCCTCGAGCAACTCCTTCTTCGGCTGGAAGATCCGCGCGCTGGGTGACTTCAACCACGATGGCTATGCCGACATCGCCGTCTCGGCCATCGGCGCCAACAACAACCTGGGGGCCATCTCCATCTACAAGGGCTCGGCCAGCGGCTTGGCCACCACGCCCGTGTCCACGCTGACTGGCGCGGGGCCCTGGACCTATTTCGGCCGCGTCTTCGAGGTGGGCGACACCAACGGCGACGGCATCCCGGACATCCTGGTCGGGGCCAGCAGCCCTGTGGGCGGCATTCCCGGCATGGCCTGGATCTACCGTGGCAGCGCGAGTGGCTACGCCAACACCAAGGCCGAGACCCTGTTTGCGCCCATCGCGCTGGCCGACAGCGATGGCTTCGGCAACAGCGTGGCCGTGCTGGGGGACGTGGATGGCGATGGCTACCCCGATGTGGCGGTGGCCGCCCCCAGCTATTTCCAGGACACCAAGAACTTCGGTCTGATCACGGTGTTCTATGGCTCGGCCAATGGCATTGCGGCCTCGGGTCGCACCCAGATCATCCAACCCAACAGCGGCAATATGTCCTACTTCGGCATGAACATGCTGGGCGGGCGTGACTTCGACGGCGATGGGCGCCCCGACTTGGTGGTGGGCACGGCCGACAATGCCCGGCCGAACGATCCCACCGAGCCCTTCCCGGGCGGCATCTGGATCTACCATGGCAGCGCCACCGGCCTGGACACCACCAACATCTACAAGGTGTACGGGCAGCGCAACTCCCGTGACGAGGTCGGCATCAGCCTGGAGGTCGGTGACGTGACCGGCGACGGCGTGATGGACCTGATCACGGGCTCCGGGCTCTACGGCGACAGCCTCAGCCAGCAGGGCGTGCTGCGCATTTACCGCGGCGTGCGCAGCCTGCGCTGAGCCCGGTGGTCGCCCCGGTCCACCGACCGGGCGGCCTCAGGCGCGGGGCGCCGACCCGGCGTCCGCGCCGCCTTGCCGCTTGGCCGCATGGCCACCCACCAGGGCCAGCGGCACGGTGCTCAGCCACCCGACCAGGGTGAACCACCAGGGGCTGTCGGATGAGCCCATCAGCAACATCAGGATCAGACCCAATGCGCCATAGGCCGCGGCATTCAGGTAGGGCAGCCGGCCGGCCATGCGCGCGGCCAGGTAGCCGCCCAGCACCGTGGTGGCCGAGCCCAGCAGCAGCGAGGCACCCAGGTAGGCGGGTTCCTGCACCACGGCCTCGAAGGCCTGCTGCAGGTCGGCGTGGTCGGCGCCGGGGGCCAGCGCCTTGCGGCCCATGAAGAGGGTCAGCAGGATGCCGCTCAGACCATCGAGCAGCAGGGTGACCATCATCGCCATCCCGACGGATTTGTAGTGCACGTGGCGCAGCAGTTGCATCAGCATGGGCAGGCTCCGGTCGGGTCAGCTCAGCCGGCGCAGCAGCAGCACGACGCCCAGGACGATCAGGGCCACCGGCCACCAGTGGTTGAACCAGTGGCTCAGGGACGGCAGCCAGCCCAGGCGGGCCAGCAGGAAATAGGCGCCGACGGCGATCAGGGCCAGCGGCAGGAACAGCGAGTGGGAACGGGAGCTCATCGCGGTGGGGCCGGCGGGCTCAGTGGGCGCCGCTGACGCGTTCGAAGAACTCGGTGATGCCGGTCTCGCTCATGCGCCGGGCATTGGCCAGCTCGCCGCCCTGGGTGGCGTAAAGCACTTTGTTGTCCGGCGAGAGCAGCACGGCGGCCGGGATGCCCTTCTTGATCGGGTTGCCGTAGGCGGCCGCGATGTCCAGGTTGCGGTCGAAGTTGCCCACGTCCACCTTGACGACCTTGAACTTGGCCGCCAGCAGCTGGGCATTGGCCGGGCTGTGCATGGCCTGGTCCAGGGCGCGGCAGTCGCCGCACCAGTTGGCCCCCAGGATCAGCAGCACCGGCACATGGGCGGCCTGGGCCTGGGCCAGGGCCTGCTGCACGGCGGCATGGGCATCGGCCTGCTCGTCATAGGGCAGGGCGGGGGTGGCGGCGCCGGCCACGGTGGCCAGCAGCAGGGCGATCAGGGCGAACAGGTGACGCATGGGCGGCCTCGGGAACTGCGCAGCAAAGAGCCGCATTGTCGCTGCAGCATGAGGCTCCCGTCAGGGGTGGGATCCCCCAGGCGCCGGGGCCAGCTGACGGTAGGCCAGCTCGGCCAGGGCGTCCAGCCGGGGCTGGCTGACCGGGCCGCTCAGGGCATAGCCCAGGCGGCCCTCGCGCCAGTAGAAGCTGCGGGTGTCGCCGGCCTGCGTCTGGCCAAAGCCGGCCGGCGCCTGGGGGCCCGGCGGCAGCACGGACACATACAGTGTCAGCCGCGCGCCCTGGGCGTCCTGGTACATGAACTGGGCGCGGGCCGGGGGCGTGGCCTCGCCCGCCCCGGCCGGCAGCAGGCGCCCGCCCACCAGCGCAAAGCCCTGGGCGCTGAAATCCGGCGTGTGCAGCGGCATGCCCAGCCGGCGCGAGAGCCATTGCAGTAGGTGAGCCTGCTCGCCGACGCCCACCTCCACCGGGTGGCGCTGCTCGGGGGTGAAGACGGCGTGGGCGATGGCCGCGTCCTGCACGTAAGCGGGCAGGACGGCCAGCTGGGGCGCTGCGGCCCCCCCCGGCCATTGGCTGCGCGCCCACCAGCCGCTGCCCGCGCCCAGCACCAGCAGCAGGCCTGCTGCCAGGGCCATCGGCCAGGGCGAGCGGCCGAAGCCGCGCGCAGGCGCGGCGGGCCGTGGCGTGTCCACCGGCCGCAGCGCGGCGCGCAGGCGATCCTGCAGGGGCGCGGGCAGCGGCTCGTCCAGCCACTCGCGGCCCAAGGCCTGGAGCTGGGCGCGCTGGGCCTGCCAGCCCATCACGCGGGCCGCCTCGGCGGGGTGCTGCTGCAGCCAGTCGGCCACGGCGGCCGCCTGCTCGGGGCGCAGCTCACCATCGGCAAAGGCCTGCAGCGTCAGATCGTCGGGGTGCTCGGTGTCCATGGGTGTCACTTCACCACCCGCAGCGGTGGGGTGTGGGGCGCCTGCCGGGGCGCGGTCGGGTCCAGCCGCTGGCGCAGCTGCTCGCGGGCGCGGGCCAGGCGCGACATCACGGTGCCGATGGGCAGGTCCAGGATCTCGGCGGTCTCGCGGTAGCTGTACTCCTGCACCGTCACCAGCAGCAGCACCTCGCGTGCGGCCGGCGTGAGCCGGGCCAGCGCCCGCTGCAGGTCCAGCGCATGGCCCAGCGCCGGGGTGGGGTCGGACTGCAGCAGCGCCGGGCCCTGGTCCTCGTCCCAGGGTTCCATCAGGTGCTCGCGGCCATCGCGCAGGCCGTTCAGGTAGAGGTGGTGCATCAGGGTGAGCAGCCAGGCCAGCAGGGCCGCCGGCATCTCGCCGCGGGGGCTGAACAGCGCCCACTTGCGGCAGGCGCGCTCCACGGTGTCCTGCACCAGGTCATCGGCGCGGGCGGCCTGGCCCGTCAGCAGCCGGGCGTGCCGCCGCAGCCGCGGCAGCAGCGGCACCATGGCCTCGGGGCGCAGGTCGTCCATCGGACGGCTCAGGGCTTGGCCAGGTGCCAGACGCCCTTGACGCCATCGCCCGTCCGGTCGCCGGGCTTCTGGTCCTTGGCCCAGTGGTAGAGCGGGCGGCCCATGTAGGCCCATTGGGTCGCGCCGTCGTCGCGCATCACCAGCGTCCAGTCGCCCTGGGCGCTGGCGCCGGCCGGGGCCAGCAGGGGCGGCCAGTTGGTGGCGCAGGGGCCGCTGCAGTTGCTCTTGCCGCTGCCGGCGCTGTCCTGGTCGAAGGTGTAGAGCGTCATGTGGCTGGCATCGACCAGCACGCCGTCCATGGCCACGGCGGGGGCGGCCGGTGGGGCGGCCAGGGCTGCGGCGGGCAGCAGCAGGCTGGCGCCCAGGGCGCACAGGCTGGTCAGGACGGGCAGGACTGTCGCAGGGGAACGCTTCATGGCAGGGCCTCGTAAAAGAGTGTCGGGTCCTGCATGAACACGGCGGGCCTGCGGTTTATTCCATCGTGTCGGTGTCGGTGTCCGTATCGTCCGGCGGGCGCGGCAGGCCCAGGGCCCGCAGGCGGCGACGCAGGGCCTCGCGCGGGACCTGCAGCTGGCGCGCCATCGCGGCCAGGGTGGCGTCCGGACGGGCCAGCAAGGGGGTGAGTTGCTCGGCCGCCAGGCTCTCGGCCGGCGGCGTGTCCAGCCAGCGGGCCATCAGGTTGTAGATGGATGGGCGGGAGACGCCCAGGGCCTCGGCCGCCTCCTTGAGCTGCCAGCCGTGGGCGTCCAGCGCCTGCAGCAGCATCGTCCGGTCGATGCCGGCGGTGCTCTGGCGGGCGCGCGGCGCGGCCAGGGGCTCCGCGGGGGGGAGGCCGGGTTCGGTGTCGTCGGCCGCGGCCAGGACCGGGGCCGCGGGCGGTGGGGTCATCGCGGTCGGGTGGGGGGGCGCCGGGTCTGGGGGCAGGCGCAGCGGCTCGCCCAGCAGCGCCTCCACCGAGGGCCAGAGCCCGGCGGCGTGGTCCAGGGCCAGGCGGCGCATGGCCTGTTCGAGCTGGCGCACATTGCCCGGCCAGTCGTGCAGGCACAGCGCGCGGGCCAGCTCGGTCGGCATCTCGGCCAGGTCGTCCGGCGTGGCGCCGGTGTCCAGCCAGGCCTGGCGGGCCAGCACGCCCAGGTCCTCGCGCCGGCTGCGCAGGCTGGGGGTGGAGAGGGTGAAGGTCTGCAGGCGCCGCAGCAGCGGCAGGTTGAAGCCGCTGGTCTCCAGCGGGCGGTCGGTGGCGGCGATCAGGCGGGCCCGGCTGCGCAGCGGCTGGGTGGCGCCCAGCGGGCGAAACTCGCCGCTCTCGATCACCCGCAGCAGCATGGGTTGCACGGCGGCGGGGCAGTCGCCGATCTCGTCGAGGAAGAGGCTGCCGCCATCGGCCTGCGCCCACAGGCCGGTGCGGGCGACCTGGGCGCCCGTGTAGGCCCCGCGTGCGGCCCCGAACAGCTCGGCCGGGGCCAGGCCCTCGCTGAGGGTGGCCATGTTGACGGTGACCCAGGGCCCGGCAGCCCAGGGGCTGAGCCGGTGCAGGGACTGCGCCACCCGCTCCTTGCCGGTGCCGGACTCGCCGCGCACCAGCACCGGCAGCGCGGCCGCGGCCACCCGCGCCACCTGGCGGCGCAGGCCCTCCATGGCCGAGCTGACGCCCAGCAGCAGCGGGTTGTCGGTGACCGGCAGCTGGTGGGCGCGGTGCAGGCACAGCAGCACCCGCTTGCCCAGCTGGATCACCGCGCTGTCGCCCTCCGCGGGCAGCGGCACGGTGCGGGGGCCGGTCAGGGCCTGGCCCTGCCACTCGGCCCGCACCCGTTCGTCCTCGGGGCTCAGCGTCAGGCTGTCCCCCCCCAGTTTCAAGGTCAGGCTGGCGCGAGAGATGCTGGCGTGCAGCAGGGGCTGGGCCCAGCCGGCGGCGGCCTGCAGGGGCGAGAACAGGGGCTGGTAGCGGTTCAGGGCCAGCGGCGTGTCCGGGCTCAGCACCGCCTGCTCGCCCATCCGCTGCAGGTCCGGGTGCCAGATCACGGTCAACACCCAGGCCGGCGCGGCCTGCGGGCCGGTACCGGTTTCGGTGAAGGTCTGGGTCAGTTCGGGGGAAAGCAGGGACGTCACGGCGGCCTGTGGACGTGTCAATGGCGGGTTGTGACACGTCACAGCGGGAGATCACGTGTCAATGGGGCCGATTTTCCCCGCCCACAGGGCTGGAAAAGGGGCAAACCGATGGTAGCGGGCTGGCACGGCATTTGAAGAGGAAGGGCACATCCGCCCACCGCCTTCCAGCCATGTCACTCCGCATGTGTGCCCTCACCCTGTGCAACACCACCGCGCATCTCGTGCATATCCTGGTCACCCAGGGGGAGCAGGTGCTGGCCCGTCTGCCGCCCCATGGCACGCTGCGCCTGCCCTGGTCCGACGGGGCCTCGCCCGGTGAGCCGGAAGCCTCCTACACGGTGGTGGCGGTCATCGGCGGGCACACCACCGGCACGCTGGTGCTGTCCGACCGCCAGGCGGTGATCAGCGTGCGGGCCGGCGAGTGGCCGGGCCGCTACGAACTGGCATTGGGCTGAACGCGGGCGCCGCCGGGGTGGCACGCTCAGGGCCAGTCCTTGCCCACGGCGATCATCGGGTCGAAGCTGAAGACCCGTGTTTCCACACCGCCGTCCATGCGACTGATCTCGACCGTCACCACGAAGGAAAACTTCCAGATGCCGGTGGGTTCAACCACCGGCAGGATTTCGGGCGAGCGCGCCGAGCAGATCTTCAGGTTCTGGGCCACGACGCAGCTGGTCGGGTTGAAGTCGTCCAGGTCGAAGGTGGCTTGATCGCAGTCGAAGGGCGAGGGCGAGAACAGCGGGCGCAGGTAGGGCGCCGGCAGGGTGATCAGCGTGGCGTCGGTGATGGTGAAGCCGGCGAAGGTGGTCGGGTCGCCATAGCCCACCACCTCGAAACCCAGGGTGTCTCCCTGCGCGAACTGCAGGCCGCCGGCCGCCCAGCCGGTGCGCTGGTAGGCGTTGGGCTCGTCGGGCTCGGCGTCGGTGATGGCCCAGACGAGCTGGTTGCCCAGCTGGTCGGCGTCAAAGCTGACCCGCAGCACGTAGCTGCAGGGGAGGGTGTTGTCGCTCATGTGTCAGTGCTCCAGGGCATGCGGCCAGGGCGGCCGAACCCGGGACATCGGAGCGTCCACCGGAAATCTTGAGCACGGACTGCGGCGGGCGCGCCGCAGGGGTCAGGATCGGGCTGGCCTGGCGGCTGCCTGGGGGGCGGGCTTGGGCGCCGGCAGCAGCGGCTTCAGGGTGGGTTCCTGGGCCGCCATCTCGGCCGGAAAACCCTTGGCCAGCGCCTGGCCCAGCAGCTGCCGGGCGGCCGCGGGCGTGCCCACCAGGGACTGGCTGAGCGCCGCGTAGTACAGCGCCTCCGGGTCCCCGGGGGCCAGCGTGACCGCCCGCATCGACGCTTCCAGCGCCTCCGCCCCCTGGCCGGCGCGGGCGGCATAGATGCCCCGGCGCATGGCCCAGCCGGGGTTGTCCGGGTGGTCGGCCGTCTGCTTGCGGGCGCTGTCCAGGGCCAGCGACCAGGCGGTCCGCGCCTCAGCCTCCTGGCCAGGCAGGTGCATCAGGGCCTCGGCCAGATTGGCCTGGGCATCGGCATTGGGATAGCTGCGCGGCCAGCGGGCCAGGGCCTGTCGGGTGGCCTCGGCCGACTCGGGCCAGCGCTCGCGCAGGGCCAGCACGCTGCCCAGGTTCTGGTAGAGCTTGTAGTGCGGCCGCACCCGCAGGGCCTGCTGCAGCACGCTCTGCGCGTCGTCCAGACGCTGCTGCATCATCAGCATGCCGCTGAGGCTGAAGGCCGCCACGCTGTCGGTGGGGCGCGCGGCCAGGCTCTGGCGGTAGGCGGCCTCGGCCCCGGCGTAGTCGCCGCGGCGGAATTTCAGCGTGCCCCACTCGTCCAGCAGCGGCGCGGCCAGCGGGTGGGCGGCCAGTGCGGGCTCCAGCAGGGCCTGGGCCTGGTCGAAGCGGCCCATGCTGTTGAGCTGGGTGGCGGTCCAGGCCACCACCAGCACGTCTTGCGGGTCCAGCAGCCGGGCCTGGTCGAACTGGGCCAGGGCCTCGTCGCCCCGCTTCTGCTGGTTCAGCAGCAAGGCCTTGGCCAGGTGGGCGCGTGCCAGCTGGTTGTCCAGCGCCAGGGCCTTGTCAGCCCACTGGCCGGCCTGGCGCAGGTCATCGGCCGGGTCGGTCCCGGTGCGTTGCCAGTGCCGCAGGCTCAGGGCCAGGCTGCGCAGCGCCGCGGCCGGGGCGCTCTGCGGGGCCTGCGCGGTCAGCCGCGCCAGCGCGGACACCGCGCGGTCGAGCGCGTCGGCATCGTCGAACTCGTTGATCCAGGCCTCGGCCTGCTGCAGGTCGGCCAGCTGCTGGGCGGCCGTGGGGGCGGCCCCCTGGCCGCGCAGCCACCAGAGGGCACCGCCCGCCGTCAGCACCAGCAGGCCGCCCAGGGCGGCGGCCCAGACCCAGCGCCGGGTCGGAGCGGGACCGGGTGGGCGGGCGGGCGGTGCTGTCGCCACCCCGGGCCGCGGGTCCGCTGCGGGCTGGCTCATCACCTGCGCCAGGGTCTGGGCCACTTCCGCCATGCCGGCCGGCCGGCGGGCCGGATCGGCGGCCAGCAGTGCGCTCAGCAGCGGAGGCAGCCCGGCGGGCCATTGCTGCGCGCGGTCCCGATCTTGCGCGTCGCGCAGGGCCCAGTCCGGCCAGTCGCCCTGCAGCCGCCGCCAGGCCTGGGCCAGGCTGGGCGGGCCGTCCTCGCCCAGGTGGCCCAGCAGGCACTGCAGCAGCACCAGGCCCAGGCTGTAGAGGTCGCTGGCGGGCGTCGGCGCCTCGCCACGCAGCTGCTCGGGGGCCATGTAGGCCAGCGTGCCCGCATAGGGGCCGGGTGCGGCCTGGCTCTGGGTGGCCAGCGGGTCGATGCGCCGGGCGATGCCCAGGTCCAGCACGCGCAGCCGGGTGCGGGCCGAGGTGCGGCTGGCGTCGGGCGGGGTGGGGCTGTCGGTGGCAGGCTCCTCCAGCATCAGGTTGGAGGGTTTGAGGTCGCCATGCACCAGCCCTTGCGCATGGGCTTCTGCCAAGGCCTGGGCCAGCTGCTGCATCCAGTCGCAGGCGTCGGCCACCGGCGCGGCGCCATGGTCCGCCAGCCATTGCTTGAGCGTCTGTCCGTGCACCCGCTCCATCACGATGTGCACCTGCTCGCCTTCGTCCCAGGCCTCGTGCACCGCCACGAAGGCGGGGTGTCGCAGGCGGGCCGTCAGGCGCGCTTCGCGCCAGCCGTCCATCCCGCTCTGGCGGGGCACGGTCTTGATGGCCACCGGCCGGTCCAGCCAGGTGTCCCAGGCCGCCCGCACCTGACCGGCACCGCCCTGTCCCAGCAGGTCCTGCAGGCGGTAGCGGCTGGCGGGGGGCGGAGACGGCTCGGTCATGGCGCGTCCGAAGTGTAACCAGATCAGGGGACAGCGCCGGCCGGACGCCGAGGGCTCACGAACGCGCCGCCCAGTCGCGGGCCAGCAGGCCCCACAGGCCGCTGTCGGAGACCTCGCCGGCCACGATCCAGCGTTCGCGCAGGCGGCCCTCTTCCTGGAAGCCCAGCCGCTGCAGCGAGCGGGCCGAGGCGCTGTTGCGCGGGTCGATGTCGGCCTCCAGCCGGTGCAGGCCCAGCGGGCCGAAGGCGTGGGTCACCAGGGCGCGCAGGGCCTCGTCCATCCAGCCCTGGCCCCAGGCATCGCGGGCCAGGGCATAGCCGATCTCGGCGCGACGGTTCTGCCGCGAGAAGCTGAACAGCGAGCACACCCCGATCACCCGGTCATCCTCTCGGCGTTCCAGCCCCAGGCGCAGGGCTTCGCCGGCGGCCAGCGCCGCCTCGTCCCCGGCGATCATTTCGTGGGCCTGGTCCAGTGTGGTCCAGGGCGGGCTGCTCCAGTAGCGCAGGGTCTGCGGGTCCGAGAAGATGGCGTACAGGTCGGCCGCATCCCCCGCTTGCACCGGGCGCAGCCGCAGGCGGGGGGTGAGCAGGGGCAGGGGGCCGAAATCCATGGTGCCGGTTCGCTCAGGCGCCCGCGTGGGCGCGCGTCGGCGCCGGCACGGCCCGTGGAGACAGCGCCCAGGCGGCGCTGGCCCACAGGATCAGGCCGGTGCCCAGCGGCCCCCAGGCGTTGTCGGGCCGGCCGGTGGCCAGCGGGGCCAGGATGGCCAGCGCGATCAGTGCCCAGCCGGTCAGCTGGTGGGGCGGGTAGCGGAACAGCCGGGCCAACGGCAGGAAGTGCAGGCCCACCACCGCGATCACCATGGGGATGAACCAGGCGCCCAGCCCCAGCCACTTCAGGGCGTTGCCGAGCACGAAGATCGCGATCCACTGCCCGCCGTTGATCCAGTGGAACCGCTTGGCGCGCTGTTTCGCTTCGGGTTGCGCCTCCAGTGCGGCCAGGGCGTCGCGGTGGCGCCGGTGGACCGACAGGGCGCGCCCCAGCAGGGCCAGCGCCGGCAGCGCGGGCAGCAGCCAGACCCAGACGGGCGGGTGTGCAAAGGCGATGGCCAGCCCGAGAACGATCCACAAGCCGCCAAACACGCTGAAAAACATCGCGCCGATGGCACGGCCTGCGCGGGCGGCCTCCGGGGAGGGGGGCACCGGGTGTGGCGTGGGGATCTCGGTCGCTTGGGGCACGGCATCTGCCTTTCGCCCCGGACGCGAGGCGCTGAAGCCAGCTTATCGCACCGGGGCCGACACCCATGGCCGTGCCCCGCGCGCGTCCCGGCTCAGGGCGTCGGGGCCAGGCTGGGATGCGGCCAGTCCGGGGCCGCGCCGGGGGCACCGTTGGGGCGGGGCTGTCGGCCGTCCTGCCAGGCCTGCTGCCAGGCTTGCAGTGCCTGCGGCGTGGCGCCGGCCAGGCCCCGCACCAGGCACACCGCGTGGGTGCCGGCCGCGGCCGCCATGCGCGCCTGGTCCGGCTGCAGCACGCCGCCGATGGCCACCACCGGCGCCGGTGACAGGGCAGCCCACCAGGCCAGGTTGTCCAGGCCCTGCGGGCGCCAGGGCATGGTCTTGGTGGTGGTGGGCCACACGGGGCCGCAGGCGATGTAGCTGGGCCGCAGGCCGGCCGCGCGCGCCAGTTCCCAGACGCTGTGGCTGCTCAGGCCCAGTGCCACGCCCTCGCGTGCGCGGGCCTGCTGCAGGCGGCGGCGCTGCGCGGGGCCCAGGCCGGCCCAGTCCTCCTGGCCCAGGTGCAGGGCGCGGGCGCCGGCGGCCAGCGCGGTCTCCCAGTGGTCGTTGACCCACAGCGTGACGCCGGCCGCCTCGGCCACCGGCAGGCAGCGGCGGATGGTCTCGGCCAGTGCGGCGTGCCAGGCGGCATCGGCGCCGGTGGGCGGGGCCTTGCAGCGCAGCTGCAGGTGGCGCAGCGGCAGGCCGGGCTGGCGCAGCAGGGCCAGGGCGGCCTCGGCGCTGTCGACGATGCCGTAGAGGCCGGGGGCGAAGGCCGGGGGGGCCGGGGCCTCGCTCGCTGCCGGGGGCAGCGCGTCCCAGCCCAGCGTGGGCAGGGTGACGCCGGGCTGGCCCCAGCCGGGCGTGGCCCAGACCGGCCCGGCGCCCGCGCCCTGCGGGCCGGCCTGGCACAGCGCATGGGTGGTCAGCAGCTTGGCCAGCACCGCGGCATCGGCCACCGGAAAGCCCCGCGCCAGTGCGGCGGCGGCGGCTGTGGCCAGGGTGCAGCCGGTGCCGTGGTTGTGCGGGGTGATGATGCGCGGATGGGCCAGGCCGCCGCGGGCCTGCGGGCTGTCCAGCCAGTCCAGGGCCTGGGTCTCGTCCTGCGCATCGCCGCCGGTCAGCAGCACGGCCTGGGCGCCCAGCGCGCGCAGCGCGGCGGCCTGGGCGGGCAGGGCCTCGGGTCCGGCCTCATCCGGCTGGCCCAGCAGGGCCGCGGCCTCGCGCCGGTTGGGGGTCACCAAGGTGGCGCGCGGCAGCAGCTCCTCTCGGTAGGCGGCCAACAGCTCGGCGTCGGCGAAGGGCGCGCCGGTGGAGGCGCGCAGCACCGGGTCCACCACCAGGGCCAGGTCGGGCTGGTGGCGGCGCTGGGCGTCCACCCAGCGGGCCAGCACGCGGGCGTTGGCCGCGCTGCCCAGCAGGCCGGTCTTGAGGGCCGCGGGCGGCAGGTCCTCGGCCAGGGCGTCCAGCTGGGCCTGCAGCAGGGTGGGGGACAGGGCCTCGACATGGCGCACCGCGCGGCTGTGCTGGGCGGTGACGGCGGCCACCACCGGGCACAGGTGCGTGTCGAAGGCCTGGGCGGCACGCTGGTCGGCCGACAGGCCGGCGCCGCCGCCGCTGTCGGTGCCGGCCACGCTGGCGATGCGCGGGCGAATGGGAAAGTCGGTCGTCATTCCGCGCTCAGCCGATCAGGAAGGGCCGCCCGCCCACCGGGGTGCTGGCCACGGCCATGGGCTGCGGCGCCATCAGGCCGGCCTCGAAGCCCGCGCGGCCGGCCCGCACCGCGGCGCCGAAGGCCGCGGCCATGCGCACCGGGTCGCCCGCATGGGCCACGGCGGAGTTGAGCAGCACGCCGTCCAGGCCCAGCTCCAGCGCCTGCACCGCGTGCGAGGGCGCGCCCAGGCCGGCGTCCACGATCAGCGGCACGCCGGGCAGGCGGGCGCGCAGGGTGCGCAGCGCGAAGGGGTTGAGCAGGCCCTGGCCCGAGCCGATGGGCGCGGCCCAGGGCATCAGTACCTGGCAGCCCACGTCCAAGAGGCGCTGGCAGCCCACCAGGTCGTCGGTGCAGTAGGGGAAGACCTGGAAGCCTTCGCGCACCAGCAGCTCGGCCGCCTGCACCAGCTCCCAGGGGTCGGGCTGCAGGGTGTGCTCGTCGCCCACCACCTCCAGCTTGATCCAGGCGGTGTCGTAGAGCTCGCGCGCCATGCGGGCCAGGGCGATGGCCTCGCGCGCGCTGCGGCAGCCCGCGGTGTTGGGCAGCAGGTGGCCGCCGTGCTCGCGCAGGTGGGCGCGCAGGCCGGCGACGAAGCCGTTGTCGCCGCCGGCCAGGGTGCGTTTGAGGCCCACGGTGAGCACCTGGGCGCCGCTGGCGGCCAGGGCGCGGGCCAGCACCTCGGGCGAGGGGTAGCCGGCGGTGCCCAGCAGCAGGCGGCTGCGCAGGGGCACGCCGTAAACGGTCCAGGGGGAGTCGAGTGTTTCGGGGGACATGGGCCTCAGCCTCCGACGATGGCTTGAAAGAGCGTGATGGCGTCGCCCGGCTGCAGCCGGGTGTCGGCGCGTTGGCCGCGGGGCACGAAGTCGGCATTGACCGCGCTGGCCACGGCCTCGGGCGCCAGGCCCTCGGTGGCCAGCAGGTCGGCCAGGTTCAGGCCGGGCCGCCAGGGGCGCGGCTCGCCGTTGAGGGACACGGTGGGCGTGGGCTCAGGCATGGGCGGCCTCCTGATTGGGCGTGAAGGCTGGCAGACCGAGCCCGGTCAGGGCCTGCTCCACCAGCGCCGGGGCCAGCAGCCAGCCGTGGCGGAACAGGCCGTTGATCGCCAGCCAGCCCGGCGCGCTCTGCACCCAGGGCCGGTGGTCCGGCAGGGCCGGGCGCAGATTGGCCTCCAGGTGGACGATGCGGGCCTCGGCCAGCTCGGGGATGACGCTGTGCGCGGCGGCCATCAGCTCCACCGCGCTGCGCAGGCTGACGGGAGAGCGGTCCTCGCTGTCGAGCTCGCTGGCGCCCAGCAGCACCAGGTCGCCCGGCCGGGGCACCAGGTAGACGCGGTGGCGCGGGTGCAGCAGGCGCAGCGGGCGCTGCAGCGGCACGCCGGGGGCGTGCAGCCAGACCACCTCGCCGCGCACACCGCGCAGGGTGGGACGCGGGTCGGTGGCGTGCGGGTCGGATGGGCTCAGGGTCTGAGCCTGGGCTTCGGCCTCCGGCCGCGCGCCCAGGCCGCGGGCGTCGATGGCCAGGTCCACATTCAGCCCCTGGCCGTCGTCCAGCGTCAGACGGTGCGGGGACACATCGGTCACCCGCCGGCCCCAGTGCCAGGCCGCGCCGGGCGCGTCGGCGGCCAGGGCCTCCAGCAGGGCCGGGCCCAGCACCTGGCCTTCGCCGGGCAGGCGCCAGCCCCACAGCCGCGGGGCCAGGGCGGGCTCCAGGGCCTGCAGGGCTTCGGCGTCCAGCGGCTGGGCGGCAGGCCAGGCCGGGTCCTGCGCGCGGGCGGCTTCCAGCCGGGCCAGCACCCGCTGGGCCGCGCCCAGGTCGCTGGGGTGGGCCAGCAGCAGGCTGTCCTGGCGGCGCACCAGGCCCTGCGGCGCATCGGCGCGGGCCGGCAGCCGACGGGCGATGGCTTGCCACAGGTCCAGCGAGCGCCAGCCCAGCGCCGCCACGGCGGGCTCGGCCTGGTCCAGCTCGGCCAGCGGGCTGAGCATGCCGGCGGCGGTGAAGCCGGCCGCATGGGGCGCGTGAAACAGGCTGCCGCGGGCCGGGGCCAGGGCGTCGGGCGCCGGGTCCACCACGCTGACGCGCCAGCCCGCATGGGCCAGGCGCCAGGCCAGCAGCCGGCCCAGCACGCCCGCGCCGGCAATGCCGGCATGGGGTCGTGAGGTGCGCGCCATCTCAGGCCTCCGGCCGGATGGGGATGTAGAGCGCGCCGCCCGCGGCCTTGAACTCGGCCGACTTGGCAGCCATGCCCTCTTCGGCGGCGGCCTCCTGTTCGGCGCTGAACTGGCGCACGTCCTGGCTGATCTTCATCGAGCAGAACTTGGGCCCGCACATGGAGCAGAAGTGGGCCTGCTTGGCCGCATCCTTGGGCAGGGTCTCGTCGTGGAAGCTGCGCGCGGTGTCCGGGTCCAGGCCCAGGTTGAACTGGTCCTCCCAGCGAAACTCGAAGCGGGCCTGGCTCATCGCGTCGTCATGGGCGCGGGCGCCGGGGTGACCCTTGGCCACGTCGGCCGCATGGGCCGCGATCTTGTAGGCGATCAGGCCCTGCTTGACGTCCTCGCGGTCGGGCAGGCCCAGGTGCTCCTTGGGCGTGACGTAGCAGAGCATGGCCGTGCCCATCCAGCCGATCATGGCCGCGCCCACCGCGCTGGCGATGTGGTCGTAGCCGGGCGCGATGTCGATGGTCAGCGGGCCCAGGGTGTAGAAGGGCGCGCCGTGGCAGTGCTTCAACTGCTCGTCCATGTTGGCCTGGATCAGGTGCATCGGCACATGGCCCGGGCCCTCGATCATGGTCTGCACGTCATGCTGCCAGGCCATCTGCGTGAGCTCGCCCAGGGTGCGCAGTTCGGCGAACTGGGCCTCGTCGTTGGCGTCGCTCAGCGAGCCCGGGCGCAGCCCGTCGCCCAGCGAGAAGCTCACGTCATAGGCCCGCAGGATCTCGCAGATCTCGGCGAAGTGGGTGTAGAGGAAGTTCTCGCGGTGGTGGGTGATGCACCACTTGGCCAGGATGGAGCCCCCGCGCGAGACGATGCCGGTGCGGCGCCTGGCGGTCAGCGGGATGAAGGGCAGGCGCAGGCCGGCGTGGATGGTGAAGTAGTCCACGCCCTGCTCGGCCTGCTCGATCAGGGTGTCGCGGAAGATCGGCCAGCTCAGGTCCTCGGCCACGCCGCCCACCTTCTCCAGCGCCTGGTAGATGGGCACCGTGCCGATGGGCACCGGCGAATTGCGCAGGATCCAGTCGCGGGTGGTGTGGATGTGGCGGCCGGTGGAGAGGTCCATCACCGTGTCGGCGCCCCAGCGGGTGGACCAGACCAGCTTCTCCACTTCCTCGTCGATGCCGGAGCTGACGGCCGAGTTGCCGATGTTGGCGTTGGCCTTGACCCGGAAGTTGCGGCCGATGGCCATGGGCTCCAGCTCGGGGTGGTTGATGTTGGCCGGGATCACGGCTCGACCGGCCGCCACCTCGTCGCGCACCCACTCGGGGGTGATCAGCTCCGGGATGCGGGCGCCGCGCGCGTCGCCGCGCAGCCGGGCCTCGCGCTCGGCGTCTCCGCCGTAGGCCTGCATCCATTCGTGCCGGCCCATCTCGCGCAGCGCGACGAACTCCATCTCCGGCGTGACGATGCCGCGGCGGGCGTAGTGCATCTGGGTCACGCACTGGCCGGCGCGCGCGCGGCGCGGGGTGCGCTGCAGGCCGGCAGCCTGCTGGCGCAGGGCCTGCAGGCGTTCGGCATCCGGCGTGTCACGGCGGTCGCCGTCGTCCACCGCCTGCGGGGCGCGGCCGGCATAGGGCTCGGTGTCGCCGCGGGCGTCCAGCCAGGGCGCGCGCAGCGCCGGCAGGCCGGTGCGCACATCGGCCGTGAAGCCCGGTGCGGTGTAGGGGCCGGAGGTGTCGTAGACGGTGACGCGCTCGCCGTTGCTCAGCGCGATCTCCCGCATGGGCACGGCCACGCCGGGGTGCAGCGTGCCGGGCACATGCACCTTGCGCGAGGCGGGAAAGGGCGCGCAGGCCTGGGCCAGCAGGGAGGCGAAGGGGGGCTTCTCGGGCGCGTTCATGGCGGTCTCCTGAAAGGAACAGATGGACTGCTCCGGAGACCGCCCCGCCCCGGCTGATGCGGGCGGGGCCACGGCCGGGCTCGCGCCCGAGCCACGGACCACGCCCTCAGGGTGGGTCTAGCGCTCTTCTTCCGCCGGTACGAACCGGATCAAGTTCTCGGGTTGGGTGGGTCACCCTCTCAGCGCTGCGCGCGCACCCCGGAGCGAGGCGCAGTGTAGCGCGCTGCGCTCCAGGGCGGCGGGCCTCACTGCACGACCAGCTCGACGCGGCGGTTCTTGGCCCGGCCGGCCTCAGCGGCGTTGGCGGCCACCGGCACCAGACTGGCCACGCCCTGGGCCGACAGGCGGGCGGCCGGGATCTGGTACTGCTTGACCAGCGCGTCGACCACCGCCTGCGCGCGCTGCTGCGACAGCGTCAGGTTGGCGGCCAGCGCGCCCTGGTTGTCGGTGTGGCCGACGATGTAGACCTTCAGCGCGGGCTGGGCCTTGAGCAGGCGGGCCATCTCGTCGAGCTGGGCCTTGGACTCGGGCTTGAGCTCGGCCTTGCCGGTGTCGAAGTAGATGCCGTAGAGCGCGATCTTGCCCTCGGCCTGCAGGCTGTTCTTCAGCGCGTCGGCGTTGACGGTGACCTGGCCGCCCAGCATGGCCTTGGGTTCGGCGATCTCGATGTAGGTGCCCACGAAGGGGCTGCTGTAGATCTTGCCGGTGTTCACCATCACATGCACGGTGGCGCCGTTGCGGCTGAGCGTGCCATAGGTGAAGAACAGGTCCTCGGTGCCCACCATGTTCACGCCGCCCAGGCTGCGCATCGCATCGGCCAGCTTGGGGTCGGACTGGCGGTCACGGCTGGCCGCGAAGTTGGCCTGCTTGAGCTGGTCGTAGCGCTCGTCGACAAAGCCGTAGCGCATCTTCTCGCACTGGGGCTGGCTGGGTGTGCAGCTCACCACGGCCTTGAAGCCAGCGGCCGCCAGCGCCTGCTCGTAGTTGCGATGCACCTCCAGCGGCGTCTTGCCCACCGGGGCCAGGTAGACCAGGCGGGTGACCTGTCCTTCCACCGTCACCGGGGCCAGGAAGTGGTTCTTGTTGTCCAGGCCCAGCTTGCCGGGGAAGGTGGTCTGGGCGAAGGACTGCTGCTGGTAGGCGATCAGCCAGGCGTCGGAGTAACGCTGCAGCAGCGGGTGGTCCTGGCCGCCGGCCACGTCGGTGGCCCAGCTGGGGGAGGCGGCGGCGGGCTGGGCCAGGCCGCCCAGGGTGCAGGCCAGCGCCAGGCCGGCCAGGCCCGCACGCAGGCGGGCGCGCATCAAGCGTGTCATCGATTGTCCTGTCACGGTGGAAAAACGGGGGGCGGGCACCGCCCCGGACCGGGTTTGTACCCCCGTTCCGTGACGTGGTCCGCCCCCCAGGCGTGACAGGATGTGACGGCCGCTCCGCCCGGCGGCACCAGCACGATCGGCCTGTCAACGCGGTGGCGCACCCTGTCTGAAACGGCTTGGGAAGGCCATTCAGCAGCCCTGCCGGAATTCCGGAATGGTCCCGTATTTTCAACGGGTTAGTACGCATGGCGGGAATCCCGGCAGGGCCGATGATCGCCGGCGGCGCTAGCCGCACGGATGGAACCAAGCGCACCCAAACGAAGGAGTCTCGATGCGCAATGCCCTGTCCAGCCACATCGACAATGTGATCTCGGTCGGGCTGCAGCCGAGCCGTTCGGAGGGCAAGGGCAACCTGTTCTACGACTCATGGACTCGCTGCATGAGGCAGCACGGCCTTGACCCGGCGCGGCCGACGCCGGCGCGCATCCTGCCCTCGGGCCAACTGCGCGAGCACCAGCAGCGCATGGAGAGCTTCCTGCGCGTGGCCCGCGCCGGCATGGAGGAGATGTACCGCCGCGTCGCCGATCTGGGCTACATGCTGCTGCTCACCGATGCCGACGGCATCGCGGTCGACTACATCGGCAACCCCGCTTCGGAACAGCAGCTCAAGGCCGCTGGCCTCTATCTGGGCGCCGACTGGAATGAGGCGCATGCCGGCACTTGCGGCGTGGGCACCTGCCTGATCGAGCAAGTGCCGATCACCTGCCACCAGACAGAGCACTTCGACGCCACGCACATCGCGCTGACCTGCACCTCGTCGCCGCTGTTCGCGCCAGATGGCCAGCTGCTGGGTGTGCTGGACGTGTCGGCGCTGCATTCGCCCGAGGCGCGCGAAAGCCAGCACCTGGTGTTTCACCTCACCTCGATGTACGCGCAGATGATCGAGGACGCCAACTTCCTGCGCGCCTTCGCCCGCCACGGGGTGCTGCGGCTGGGCAAGTCGTGCGGCTTGGTCGAGGTGTCGGGTGAGGTGATGTTCGCGTTCGACGAGGAGGGCTGCATTGTCGGCGCGAACACCGGCGCGCGGCGCCGCTTCGGCGGTAGCAACGGCAGCTGCACCTCGGGGATCGAGCTGGTTGGCCGTGCGCTGGACGAGGTGGTCGGGCTCGGGGTCGACAGTCTGTGGGCCATGGCCCGGGGTGGCACGGCCAAGGAGATGTCGGGGCTCTGGACGCAGTTGCAGGAGCACTACTACCCGGCGGTGATCGCACCGCGCCTGCGGCCTCAGGCGGCTGTGCGGCCGCAGCCGTCGATCGATCTGGGGGCCCGGTCGGAGGGCAGCGCGCCGGCCGCGACCGCACTGGATGCCATCGGCGGCGGCGACGCGCAGATTCGCGATCTGATCGACCGCAGCAAGCGGCTGGTGGATCACGGGGTGAGCCTGCTGGTGCTCGGCGAGACCGGATCAGGCAAAGAAGTGCTGGCGCGCGCGCTGCACGCGCACAGCCGGCGGCGCGACAAGCCGTTCGTCGCCGTCAACTGCGCGTCCATCCCCGATTCGTTGATTGAGAGCGAGCTTTTCGGCTACACCGCCGGCAGCTTCACCGGTGGCCGCGCCAAGGGTGCGAAGGGGTTGATCCTGCAGGCCGACGGCGGCACGCTGTTCCTCGACGAGATTGGCGACATGCCCTTGCACCTGCAAACACGCTTGCTGCGCGTGCTCTCTGAACAGGAGGTGCTGCCGATCGGGGCCGAGCGGCCGGTGCCGGTGCAGCTCAACGTCATGGCCGCCACGCACCGTGACCTGTGCGACCGCGTGCTCGACGGCAGCTTTCGCGAAGACCTGTACTACCGGCTCTCCGGCGCCGTGCTGCAGCTGCCGCCATTGCGCGTGCGCGCTGACCTCGGCTACCTGATCGAGCGCCTTTGCGCCGAAGAGGCGGAACGCCTCGGCCGCGATGTGACACTTTCGGGGCCTGCCCTGCAGGCGCTGATGCGCCACGACTGGCCGGGCAACGTGCGCGAGCTGCGCAACGCGATGCGCTATGCCGTGGCAATGAGTCGTGACGGCCTGATCGCGGTGGACGACCTGCCGGTGCAGGTGCTGCGCGGCACGCAGGCCGGCCCGGCGCGGCTGGCGCTCGAACGGCCTGCAGTGCCGGCGGGGGACGCGGGCCACGAGCTTGGCAGCACGCGGCTGCTGTCGGCCCTGAAGCAGCACAAGTGGAACGTGACGGCCGCCGCGCAGGCGCTGGGCATCTGCCGCGCCACGGTGTACCGGCAGATGAAGCGCCACGACATCACGCCGCCGCACCTGCTGTGAGCGGGGATGTGCGCCGGCGCTGCGGCTCGGCATCCCGGGCATGCCCCACCGTGCGGTGCGGCCGGCCCGGTTCGCCGGGGCGTCAGAACGTGTGGTTGATGCCCACGTTCAGGAACGTCGTCTTCTGCCCGGGTGCGAAGCTGCCGTCGGCGACGATGCTGGTCTTCAGGCTGGCCTGCGACTTGGCGTCGACGAAGGCGGCCTGCGCGTACAGCGTGGTGCGCTTGGAGAGCGCGTAGTCGTTGCTCAGCACGAGGTTGCGCGTGTGGTCCTCGCTGTTGCGCTTGTCCTTGTCGTCGTAGTAGGCCAGCGTGGCCGTGTTGGCCTGGCTCCATTTCCAGTCGACACCGCCGCTGTACGCATCAACCCTGGAGGTGGGCAGGCCATCGGAGTTGCTGTTCTTGCCCTGCAGCCAGTTGATCTTGAACGTGAAGGCACCGAACGGCACCGCGCCGCCCAGGCCCGCGTGCTCGATGTTGCGATTGCCGGTGGTGAGGTCCTTCATGGCCTGGTACGAGGCTGACAGCACCACCGGCCCGTTGTACGCGGCGCCCACCGCATAGGCGGTGTTCTTCGAGGTGTTTCCGGCCTGCTCGCCCAGCGAATACAGCACGCCGAAGGTCACCGGGCCGAGCGTGTTGCGGTACTGGATCGCGTTCTTGAAGAAGATACCGACGTCGTTGTTGGTGTTCACCGCCGTGCTGCCGGCCAGCGGCTCGAGCTGGTTGTAGGCCCAGGCGTAGAGATTGGAGAACTGCTCCTTGAAGGCCCGCGGTTCGGTGCCGAGGTGCGCCAGCAGCGCCGGGCCGTACTGGCGGCCGATCGTCACCGAACCCCAGTCGCCCGACAGGCCGAGGTTGGCCTGTCGGCGGAACATGATGGTGCCCGAGCCGGCGGTGTCGCCGCTGCCATGCAGCGCGCCGGTGTCCACGTCGAAGTGCGACTCGAGGTTGAAGAAGGCCTTCAGGCCGCCGCCCAGGTCTTCGCTGCCCTTCAGGCCCCAGACGCTCTGGCGCAGTCCGCTGGTCTCGACACGGGTCTGACTGCCGCCGGTGCGCGACTTCGATTGGCTCAAGAGGCCTGCGTCGACGATGCCGAAGAGTTGCACCTGCGAATCGGCCAGGGCCGGGGCAGTGAAGGCGGCGATGGCGGCCATGGCCAGCAGTGAGCGGTGAAGGTTCTTCATGGATGTCTCCTCATGGGGTGGGTTCTGCGCCCCGGCCCGAACGGACCGTGAGCCCGAGCCCTTCTGCAGCCTCCATGCCACGGCGACAGGGCGACGATGGGGTGGCGTCGCAGCGTGTCGCTCCTCGTGTGAAGGCCCTGTCCGCGCTGCGACAGGTGTCGCGAGCAGCGACAGTCGATCTGCGACAGATGCTCAATGCAAGGGCGGGTTTGGGCCGTGTTCAAGGACGTTTGGTGGCCTCCCACGTCCTCTCTGGCCATTGGCATGGAAGCTGCGGATCCAGGCCGTGCGGCACCGATCCGCGCGATCCACATACCAGGAGACATCCATGCAGAAGTTCACGAGCCGGCTGGGGCTGCTCGCCATGCTCACCACGTTCGTCGCGTCCACAGCGGGTGCGGCCAACCCGGGGATCGACGATCCAAACAACTGGCCGCAGTACCACCGCAGCTACAACGCCTGGCGCTACAGCCCGCTGGACCAGATCAACAAGGGCAACATCAAGAAGCTGAGGGTGGCCTGGGTCCACCAGCCCGGCGCGGTGACGCATGGCCTGCAGGCCACGCCGATCGTCATCGATGGCGTGATGTACACGATCGCCGCGGACAACAACGTGTTCGCGCTCGACGCCGCCACCGGCAAGGTGCTGTGGCGCTGGACGGCCAAGCTCGATCCGATCGTCAAGGAGGTGTTCTATCAATCCGCCAGCCGCGGCGTGACCGTCGGGCGCGGCAAGGTGTTCGTCGGCACGCTGGACGGCCGCTTCGTCGCGCTGGACCAGAAGACGGGCAAGGAGGTGTGGTCCACCCAGCTCAGTGACCAGAAGAAGGACTACGGCGCGCTGTTCTCGTCGCCGCCGCAGCTGGCCGGCGACACGCTGTTCGGCGGCACCACCGGCGGCGACCAGCCCATCATCGGCAAGATCTTCGCCGTGAATGCCGACACCGGCCAGCGCACCTGGACCTTCGAGGTGCCGCGCGATGACCCGAAGAGCTGGCCCGGCGACAGCCGCACCCGTGGCGGTGGCTCGGCTTGGCTGCCGGGAACCTATGACCCGACCACCGACACGATCTACATCGGCACCAGCAACGCCTCGCCGGACTTCAACCACGACGGCCGCGAGGGCGACAACCTCTACACCGCCACGCTGCTGGCGCTCGACCCGAAGACCGGCAAGGTGAAGTGGTACCGCCAGGAGGTGCCGCAAGACACCTGGGACTTCGACGCGGCCTACGAGGCGCTGCTGGTGCCCGACGGCAAGGGGGGCACCTCGCTGGTCCACCTGAACAAGAACGGCTTTGTCTACGTGATGGACAAGGACAGCGGGGCGATGAAGAACGCCTGGCAGTACACCGAGAACATGAACTGGGCCAAGAGCGTGGACGTGAAGACGGGCCTGCCGATCGAGCCCATGTACCCCGAGACCGGGAAGGAAAAGCTGCACTGTCCCAACCTGCTGGGCGCGCGCAGCTGGAATGCGGGCGCGTACAGCCCGAAGACGCGGCTCTGGTACTCACAAGGCATGGAGGTGTGCAACATCGTCGCCAGCGCCAAGCAGGGGCCGGTGCCCGGCATCGGCGGGCTGGCGCTGGGCCTGTCGGACATCCAGCTCACCGATCCGCCGGGCAAGAAGGCCGATGGCTGGCTGGGGGCGTTCGACCCGCTCACCGGCAAGCAGGCGTGGAAGGTGCGCTTCGACATGCCGCCGCTCAGCGCCGTGCTGGCCACCGGTGGCGGCCTGGTCTTCACTGGCGACATGCACGGCGTCCTGTACGCCTTCGATGCCGACAACGGCAAGGAGCTGTGGCGCTTCAACGCCGGTTCGGGCGCGCGTGGCGGCCCCGTGAGCTACGCCGTCAACGGCAAGCAGTACATCGCCATCCCGACCGGGCTGGGCTCCCACGCACCGGGTTTCCTGACCGGCGCGTTCCCGCAGATCCGCGACCTGCCCGGCGGGTCGGCGCTGATCGTGTTTTCGCTGGAGTGAGCCAGCGCGACGTTTGTTCAGAGGGACGGCTCACCGCCGTCGTCGCCCTTGGGAGGAAGGCCGTGGGGCTTTCCTCCCCCTTTTTCAGTGCTTGCTGTCGATGAACGAGGATGTGACGTGATGAGGAAATGCCTGCAGTGGCCGGTCGTGGCCTTGGGGGTGGCATCTTGGGCGCAAGCGCAGGCGCATGTGACGCTGCCCTCCGATCCCCCCCCACCGGTGGCCGCCTCGGCCCCGGCGCCGCCCTTCGACCTGCTCGATCCGGCGCGCATCGCCTCCGGCAAGGCGCGCTTCGGCTCGACCTGTGCGGCCTACTGCCATGGCCGCGAGGGCGAGGGCGGCAAGACCCCGCCGTTCAAGGGCCGCACTGACCTGACACCCGAGACCGCCTTCAAGACCATCAGCGAAGGCCGCCGCGGCACTGACGTGATGCCGCCGTGGGGCAAAGCGTTCTCACAGGAGGAGATCTGGGAGCTGGTGGCCTATATCCAGGCGCTCGGGCGGCAGCCGCGGCCGCAGTAGCCGTCAGGAGAACTCAGCCCAGCGGCACCGGCACGAACAGGGTCTCGTCGTCGCGCTTGATCAGCAGGGCCACCTGCTTGGGGTGGGTCTTGAGCACGGCGCGGATGTCGTCCATGCCCTTGACCGGCTTGCCGTTGATGGCCAGCACGATGTCGCCGGCCTCGATGCCCGCCCGCGCGGCCGCGCCCTCGGCGTCGTCCACCAGCAGGCCGCCGTCCACACCCGCCTGGCGCTTCTCGTCGCGGCTGAGGTTGCGCAGCGCCAGGCCCAGCTGCGGCCCCTCGGCGGCGCCGTTGCTGGCGGCTTCCTTCTCGTCCTGGGCCTTGCCCAGCTTGGCTTCCACCGTCTTGCTGCCATGGTCGCGCCACAGCGTCAGGCTCACCTTCTCGCCCGGGGCGGACAGGCCGATCTGGCTGGACAGCGAGCCGGCATCGCTCACCGGCTTGCCGTTGACCTGGGTGATCACGTCGCCGGCCTTGATGCCGGCCTCGGCGGCGGCGCTGCCCTTTTCCACCTTGGAGACCAGCGCGCCCTCGGGCTTGGTCATGCCGAAGGATTCGGCCAGGGCCTGGTTGACCGGCTGGATCATCACGCCCAGACGGCCGTGCTGCGCGTGGCCGGTGGCGACGATCTGGTCCTTGACCTTCATCGCGATGTTGATCGGGATGGCGAAGGACAGGCCCTGGAAGCCGCCGCTCTGCGAGTAGATCTGCGCGTTGATGCCGATCACCGCGCCACTGCCATCGAACAGCGGGCCGCCAGAGTTGCCGGGGTTCACGGCGGCGTCGGTCTGGATGAAGGGCACGACGGTGTCATCGGGCAGCGAGCGGCCCTTGGCGCTGACGATGCCCTGGGTGGCGGTCTGCTCCAGACCATAGGGCGCGCCGATGGCCAGCACCCGGTCGCCCACCTCGGCCGCGTCGGAGTCGCCCAGGCGCACGGTCGGCAGGTCCTTGGCCGCGATGCGCAGCACCGCGATGTCGGTCACCGTGTCGGTGCCCAGCACCTTGGCCTCGAACTCGCGGTGGTCGACCAGACGCACGGTCACGGTCTTGGCGTCGCGCACCACGTGGGCATTGGTCAGGATCAGGCCATCGGCGGCGACGATGAAGCCCGAGCCCTGGCCGCGGAACGGCACCTTGCCGTGCGGCTGGCCGCCCCGCTGCTGAAAGCCGGGCATGCCGCGGAAGAAGCGGAAGAAGGGGTCGTTCTCGATGTCCGGGCCGTCCTCGTTCGGGTCGGGCTGGCGCTCGCCCGCCACCATCACGCCGACCACCGCCGGGCCGGCCTGCTTGACGATGGCGCGGTAGTCCGGCACGGCACCGGGCGGCAGCGGGGCGATGGCGGCGGCCGGCACGACGGCGGCTGCCGCGGCGGCACCCACCGGGGTCTGGCCGCTGCCGGAGAAGAGGTGCTTGAAGTCGATGGCCCCGGCGCTGCTGGCCGCCACCAGGGCGGTGGTCGCCGCAGCGGTGACGACGACGGTCGTGAGGGTCTTGATCTTGCTCATCGCGAGGACTCCTTGTCGCTCATGGAAGCGCGGTTCAACCGCATGGCTGCCATGGTGCGCAAGGGCGATGAGGCCTTCGTGAGGCGAAGATGAAGCGAAGGTTAGGACCGTGGGGCGCGGGAGCTGGCCGGGAGCTTCACCTGCACTCGCAGGCCGCCCAGCGGCGAATCGCCCAGTGTGATCCGGCCGCCATGGCGCCGGGCCACCGCCTGCGCGATGGCCAGGCCCAGGCCGGTGCCATCGGCGCGGCCGCTGTCGCGGCGCCAGAAGCGGTCGAAGACGCGCTCGCGCTCGGCTGGCGGGATGCCGGGGCCATCGTCGTCCACCGTCAACCGCGGGCCATCGGCCTCGGCGCTGACCTGCAGCCGCACCTCGCCGCCCTCGCGGCCGTAGCGCAGCGCGTTGTCGGCCAGGTTGCGCACCAGGGCCGAGAGGGCCGCGCGGTCGCCGTGCATCGGCACCGGCTGCTCGGCCTCCAGGGCCAGCGTGACGTGATGGGCCTGGGCCTGCGGCCACAGGTCGGCCAGGGCTTCGCCGGCCAGTTCGGCCAGGTCCAGCGCCTGGGGCTCGGGCGGCGGGCTGCCGGGTTCGTTGCGGGCCAGGGCCAGCAGCTGCTCGACCAGCCGGGCGGCGCGCTCGATGCCTTCGCCCAGGGCCTGGACGGCGGCGCCGCGCTCGGCGTCGGACGGGGCGTCCTTGAGTGCGCGCAGCTGCAGCTTCAGCGCGGTCAGCGGCGAGCGCAGCTCATGGGCCGCGTCGGCCACGAAGGCGCGCTGGGTGCTCATGCCCTCGTCCAGCCGCGCCAGCAGGGCGTTGAGCGCGCCCACCAGGGGCCGCACCTCGTCGGGCAGTTCCGTTTCGGGCAGGGGCGACAGGGCGGTGGCGTCGCGCCGGCCCACGTCGCGCGCCAGGCGCTGCAGCGGGGCGATCAGCAGGTCCACCAGCCACCACAGCAGGGCCACCAGCGGCAGGGCCAGCCAGGCCAGGGGCGTGACGCTGCGCAGCGCGGCCTGGGCCGCCCGGCCGCGGCGGATGCGTTCGGGCTGGGCCACCTGGATGACCCGGCCGGCCGAGGCCACCGCGAAGCTGCGCCAGATTTCGCCACCCACCGCGATGTCGGCCAGGCCGATGATGGCCTTCTCGGGCAGGGCCTGCTGGGGTTGCGACGCATAGATGCTGCGGCCGTCCTCGGTCCAGATCTGCACCACGAAGTCCAGGCGCTGGTCGGCCAGGGCGCGGGCCTGGTCCGGCGCGATGGCGCCCTGGTCGCGCAGCGACAGGGCCATCTGCTGCAGCTGGTAGTCGAACAGGGCCTCGGTGTCGGCCAGCACCGCGCGGTAGGTCAGGCCCGCCACGATGACGGCTGCCAGGGACAGCACCCCCAGCAGCGACAGCAGCAGCCGCCAGCGCAGCGAGCGCCAGAACCTCATGCCGCGTCCACCGGCGTGAGGAAGTAGCCCACGCCGCGCACGGTGCCGATGCGCTCGGCCCCCAGCTTGCGCCGCAGCTGGTGCACATAGACCGAGACGGCGTTGCTCTCGATCTCCTCGCCCCAGCCGTAGAGCCGGTCCTCCAGCTGGGCCCGCGAGAGCAGGGCGCCGGGGCGCTGCATCAGGGCTTCGAGCACCGCGAATTCGCGGGCCGAGAGCAGCACCGGCTCGCCGGCCACCTGCACCTGGCGGGTGGCCGGGTCCAGCACGATGGCGCCGTGGCGCAGCACCGGCTGGGCCCGTCCGCCATGGCGGCGCAGCACCGCGCGGATGCGGGCGGTCAGCTCGTCGAACTCGAAGGGCTTGACCAGGTAGTCGTCGGCCCCGGTGTCCAGGCCGCGCACCCGGTCGCCCGGGCCGTCGCGGGCGGTCAGCACGATGACCGGCGTGGTGTCGCTGCGCTGGCGCAGCTCGCCCAGCAGGGTCAGGCCGTCGGCGTTCGGCTCGGCGGCGCCTGCGCCACCCGGACCGCCCACCGGCAGGCCCAGGTCCAGCAGCACCAGGTCGAAGCGCTCGGTGCCCAGGGCGGCGCGGGCCGCGGCCAGGTCGCGCACCCAGTCCACGGCAAAGCCCTCGGGGCGCAGCGCGGCGCGCAGGGCCTCGCCGATCATGCGGTCGTCTTCCACCAGCAAGAGGCGCATCGGGTCGGTTCGGGGGAAAGCCGGAGAACGTCAGGGACCGCAAGCTTAGCGCGCCGGGTGAAGGGGCGCCGGCCCTGCCCGAGTGGTTTCGAATTGGCCGTGGTCTGTGGCCCAGTTCTGTCCATCGCCGGCCGGGTTGTGCCGATAAGGTGACCTTACCCACCGAACCCAGCGGTCGCATCAGGCCGCCAGCACTTCTTCTGCGATGAACCACCACCACCGACTGGTCTGGAATGACCTGAGCCAGAGCTTTGTTCCCGCGCCCGAGTGCGCACGATCCCGGGGAAGGTCTGGCGAGTCCGGGCGTCGGCAGCTGCGGCGCCATGCCCTGGCGGTGGCGGCGCTGGCCTGCCTGTCCAGCACGGCTTGGGCGGGCCCCACGGGCGGGTCGGTGTCGGCTGGCTCTGGCAGCATCGTGCAGGCCGGCTCGGCCACCACCATCACCCAGAACAGCAACCGGCTGGTCATCAACTGGGGCAGCTTCAATGTGGGCCAGGGCGAGTCCGTGACCTTCGTCCAGCCCGGGGCTTCGGCCATCGCGCTCAACCGGGTGGTCGGCAGCGGCCAGTCGCTCATCAATGGCCAGCTGAACGCCAATGGCCAGGTCTGGGTGCTCAACCCCAACGGTGTGTTGTTCGGCAAGACCGCGCAGGTCAGCACCGGGGGTCTGGTGGCGTCCACGCTGAACCTCTCGGATGCCGACTTCCTGGCCGGGCGCTACCGCTTCAGTGCTGCCGGCCAGCCCGGCAGCGTGAGCAACCAGGGCAGCCTCACCGGCGGCTATGTGGCGCTGCTGGGTCAGCAGGTGCACAACCACGGGACGATCAGCACCCCGGGCGGGACGACGGCGCTGGCGGCGGGGGGGGCGATCACGCTGCGCTTTGCCGGCAACAGCCTGCTGTCGGTGCAGGTGGACGAGGACACCTACCGCGCCCTGGCGGACAACCAGGGCCTGATCCAGGCCGACGACGGCACGGTGCTGATGACGGCCAGGGCCAAGGACGCCCTGCTGGAGACGGTGGTCAACAACAGCGGCGTCATCCAGGCCCGCGGCATCCGCAGCGAAGGGGGCACCATCGAGCTGCTGGGCGGCTTTGACGGCGGCACCGTGAATGTGGCCGGCACGCTGGATGCGTCCTCCACGGCCCACGATGGCGGCTTCATCGAGACCAGCGGCGCTCATGTGAAGGTGGCCGATGGCGCGCAAATCACCACCCTGTCCGGCGCCGGCCGCACCGGCACCTGGTTGGTGGATCCGACCGATTTCACCATCAGCGCGGGCAGCGGGGCGCAGACCAGCTCGGGCATCGGGGCCAGCACCCTCAACACCTTGCTGGCCAGCAACAACGTGACGCTGGAGACCGCGGCCGGCGGCAGCGACAGCGGCGACATCAAGGTCAACGCAGCGGTGGGCTGGAATGCCAACACCACGCTGACCCTGACCGCGGCGCATGACATCCAGGTCAATGCGGGCATCACAGCCAGCGGCGACAGCGCCGGGCTGGTGCTCAACTACGGTCATGACTACACCATCGCCGCCCCCGTGACGCTCAGCGGCGCCAACGCGAGCCTGGCGATGAACGGGCAGAGCTACACGCTGGTGCATTCGATGAGCCAGCTCGACGTGCTGGACAACGCCGGTGGCTACTACGCGCTGGCGCAGGATCTGGATGCCTCGGGCAGCAGCTACACCGACACCGTGGTGGGGGGCACCTTCAGCGGCACCTTCGCCGGCCTGGGCCATGTGGTCTCGAACCTGAACATCGCCAATGGCGGCGGCGGCCAGACCGGCTTGTTCGCGCTCAACACCGGCACCATCCGTGACCTGAGCCTGCAGGGGGGCAGCGTCACCGGCAGCTGGAAGGTGGGGGGGATGGTCGGTCAGAACCAGGGCACGCTCAGTCGTGTGTCTGCCAGCACCACCGTGCACGGCGGCCACGGGGCCTATGTCGGTGGGCTGGTGGGCGAGAACGATGGCACCGTGAGCGACGCCTATGCCACCGGCGGCGTGAGTGGTGGCGAGTACACCGGTGGCCTGGTCGGCAACAACTACAACGGCACGGTGACCCGGGCCTATGCCACGGGGGATGTCAGCGCCAACGGCCGGGCTGGCGGCCTGGTGGGCGAGAACTTCCAGGGCACGCTCAGCCAGGTGCAGGCCACGGGCGCCGTGTCCGGGCCGGATGCCCAGGGTGCTTTGCTGGGGGACAGCTTTGGCGGCAGCCTGACCCAGGCCGTGTGGGACAGCGGCAGCTCGGGCCTGTCCTCGGCGGTGGGCACCAGTGTTGGCCTCAGCGTGGGCAGCCTGAGTGACGTGGCGGGCACGCGCTACGGCCACGGCAGCTACGGCAACCTGGGCACCTGGTCGCAGATCGGCAGCACCGGCGTGTGGGTGGCCACCGACGGTGGCGGTGTGCGTCGCTGGGTCATGGTGGAAGGCTCGACCCGCCCCTTCCTCTACAGCGAATACAGCACCGCGATCCACAACGTCCATCAACTGCAGCTGATGCAGATGGACCTGACGGCCAGCTACGCCCTGGTGGGCGACGTGGACGCCAGTGCGACCGATGGCAGCAACCTGGGCAGCCTGTGGTCCACCAGCGGCTTCTCGCCGGTGGGCAACGACAGCGGGGCCTTCACCGGCAGCCTGAGTGGTGGTGGGCATGTGATCAGCGACCTCACCATCGCCCGCGCGAGCTACAGCCGCATCGGCCTGTTCGGCAAGACCATCGGTGCCAACCTGAGTGATTTCGCGCTGCAGGCCGCCCACGTTGCCGGGCGCGTTGATGTCGGCTCTGTGGTTGGCAATGCCACCAACACGACCATCACTGGCCTCAGCAGCTTGGATGTCACCGTCAATGGAGTGGCCTCCACCGCAGGCCTGGTGGGGTTCTACAACGGCGGAACCCTGACTGATGTGCACACCAGTGGTGCCGTATTCGGCGTCGGCACCACAGGCGGCGTGGTGGGGTTCTTGATCACCGGCAACATGGTTGGATCTTCCTCCAGCGCTGCAGTGGTTGGAACTGATGCGTACACCGGGGGGCTGGTGGGGCTTTGGGGACTGTATGGCGCTGGCGGTAATCTCAGCAACTCGTACGCCACCGGCTCAGTCACCGGCAGTGGCTACACGGGGGGCTTGGTCGGCTACTTCACGCTGGGCAACGTTGATAACGTCTATGCGACTGGCGCGGCAAACACGACCGCCTCTGCCAGCTACACAGGCGGGCTTCTGGGCTATTTCACCAGTGGTACGGTGACGAATGCTTATGCGTCGGGTGCCGTGTCCAGTGGTGGCTCATCTACAGGCGGCCTTGTGGGATACAGCAATGGTTCCATCAGGAACAGCTACGCCACGGGTAGCGTGAGCAGCTCGGGGAGCGATGTGGGCGCGCTGGTAGGTGCCAGCGTGGGTTTGATCGGCAGCTCCTTTTGGCTCAACAGCGTGAGCACCACGGGTATTGGGCGCAGCGCGGGCACGGTGGACAGCACCACCCGCGGCCTGGGCGTCAGCGAGGCCACCGACGCCGGCACCTACCGCGATGCCGGCTGGGACGTGGCCACCCAAGGTGGTAGCACGTCGGTCTGGCGCATCTACGAGGGCCAGACCGTGCCGCTGTTGCGCAGCTTCCTGACCGCGACGACCGTGACTGTCGGCAGCGGCAGCAAGGTCTACGACGGCAGTACCGACACCGGCCTGGGTGTGAGCTTGGCCGGAGGAGTGGACGGCAGCTTGCTTCTGGGGGCGGCAACCGTGAACAGCAGCAAGGATGTGGGCAATCACACCACGCAAACCTCGGGCCTGTACTCGAACCAGCAGGGCTACGACATCAGCTATGCCGAAGGCACGGTGAGCGTCACGCCCAAGACACTTACCGTGACCGCCAACGACGACACCGTCACGGCCAGCGGCACGGCCTACAGTGGCGGTAATGGGGTGAACTTCAACGGCTTTGTGACTGGCGAAGACGCCAGTGTGCTGGGTGGCAGCGTGACCTATGGCGGCAGCTCGCAAGGGGCTGTTCTGGCCGGCAGCTATGTCATTTCCGCGTCGGGTTTGGTCAGTAGCAACTACCAGTTGCAGTACGTGAGCGGGACCCTGACCATACAGACCGCGGCACCTGCGCCGACACCTGCGCCGACACCTGCGCCGACACCTGCGCCGACACCTGCGCCGACACCTGCGCCGACACCTGCGCCGACACCTGCGCCGACACCTGCGCCGACACCTGCGCCGACACCCGCGCCGACACCCGCGCCGACACCCGCGCCGACACCTGCGCCGACACCTGCGCCGACACCAGTGCCCTTGACGCCCACCGACCTGGCGATCACCTCGGCTGTGCAGGCTGCGTCCAGCACGGGCTCCGGCCTGGGCGCAGGCTTGAGTGCCGCGGTGAGCGCTGTCGGCACGCCTCGTCGAGCCCCTCCGGATGTCGGGGCCCACGACCAAGGCACCAGCACCACCGGCCTGGAATCCCTGGACCTGAAGGTAGTTTGCACCGGCGTGCAGCTCCAACAGTCCTGCAACGCCGTCCGCTGAGCCGCATGGCCTCCCATCCCGACCCCACCATGACCACCGGTTCCATGCGCCATCCCCTGACCCTGTCCGTTCTGACCCTGCTCACCGGTTCGGCCCTGGCCGCCGGCCCCGACGCGGGCCAGTTGCTGAAGGACCTCCAGACCCTGCCGCGGCAGGCCCCTGCCGCGGCCAGCAGCCCGCTGACCATCGAACAGGCCACGCTGGCCCCCGTCGCCGAGGGCGGGCCGCGCGTCACGGTGCGCCAGGTGCGCATCACCGGCGCCACCGTCTTTCCGGAAGCCGAGCTGCAGGCCCTGCTGGCCGATGGGCTGAAGCAGCCGCTCAGCCTGGCGGGCCTGCAGGCTTTGGCGGCGCGCATCACCCAGCACTACCGGCAGGCCGGTTACCTGGTGGCTCGCGCCTACCTGCCGGCGCAGAAGGTCAGCGGCGACACCGTCGAGATCGCCGTGGTCGAAGGCCGGTTGGACCGGGTGGTGCCGCACGACACCGTCGGGCTGGGCGGCGACGCGCTGCGCCCGCTGGAGGCTCTGCGGCCGGGTGAGCTGCTGCGCTCGGACCGCATGGAGTCCGTGCTGCTGGCCCTGCATGAGCTGCCGGGGGCGCAGGTCTCGGCCACCTTGCGGCCGGGCCAGGCGGTGGGCAGTTCCGAGCTGCTGGTGGACGTGGCCCCTGGGGCCTCCTTCGAAGGTGGACTCGACCTGGACAACCAGGGCAACGATGCCACCGGCGCGGTGCGCGCCGGGGCCCGCCTGGCCTGGAACAACCCGCTGGGCCTGGGCGACCAGCTCAGCCTGCGGGCCCAGGTCTCCGAAAGCGACCAGCACGCCTTGATGGCCGGTTACCAGCTGCCGGTGGGCCTGGACGGCGGTCGCGTGGGCCTGGCCGTCACCGCCATGGACTACCGGCTGGGCAAGGACTTCGCCGTGCTGGACGCCGATGGCCAGGCCAGCACGGTCAGCGTCTACTGGCGCCAGCCGCTGCTGCGCAGCCGAGCGGCCACGCTCTACGCCTCGGCGCAGCTGGACGACAAGCACCTGCTCGACCGCATCCACAGCGTGGGCACCCGCACCGAGCAGCACATCCTCACCCCCACCTTCAGCCTGCAGGCCCAGTGGCAGGACAGCTGGCTGGCCCAGCCCGCCAGCAGCCGCGCCAGCCTGTCCGCCCAGGTGGGTGATGTGCGGCTGGACGCCACCAGTCGCGCACTGGACGCCGCGGGCGCCCGCACCGCGGCCGGCTTCGTCAAGCTGGGCCTGGACGCGCAGCGCTGGCAGGCGCTGGCCCCGGCCTGGACGCTGATGCTCAGTGCCCGCGGCCAGATGGCGGACAACAACCTGCCCTCGGCCGAGAAGATGACGCTGGGCGGCGCCCAGGGTGTGCGCGCCTACCCCGAGGGCGAGGCCTCGGGCGACCGGGGCTGGCTGGGCAGCGCCGAGCTGGGCTGGCAGCTGCTGCCGGGCTGGCAGGCCGTGGCCTTTGCCGATGCCGGCGTGGTCCAGGTCAACAGCCATGCCTGGGATGCCGCGGCCGACAACCGCCGCCGCCTGGCCGGCGCCGGTCTGGGCGGCCGCTGGGCGGAGGGCCCCTGGAGCGCCAGCGTCGACGCGGCCTGGGCCGTCGACCACGAATCGGTGGCTATCACACCGCAGCGCCATCCGCGGGTCTGGGCCCGCCTGGCCTGGCAGTTCTGATCGCTGAGCGCCGCGGCGCGTCTGCCGCGGTGCCTCAGGGGGCCAGGCGCCACTCCTGGGCCGGCGCGCTGTCGGCCGGCAACGGGGCTTCGTGGCTGGCCACCAGCCACAGGGCCGAGCGCTCTTCCTGGGCCTGGGCCAGCTGGTCCTGCAGGTAGGCGGTGGCCTCGTCGTCCAGGGCGTTGAGCGGCTCGTCCAGCAGGCGCACCGGCGTGCCCGCGGCCAGGGCCGCCACCAGCCAGACCTTGCGCTGGGTGCCGGTGGACAGGCGGGCCAGCGGCCGGTCCAGGTGCGGGCCCAGCCCGAAGGCCTCGGCGTGGCGGACCACGGCCAGCGGCTGCCAGTCGGGGTAGAGCCCGTGCAGGAAGGACCAGAAGTCCAGCGGGCTGAGGTGGTCGTAGGCCACGGCGCCCGGGCCGCACCAGAACACCGCGTGGCGCCAGGCCAGCGGATTGTCGGCATGCAGGTCCAGCGCAGGCTGGCCCGGACGCAGCAGCCGGGCCGTGCCCTGCAGCGGGCGCAGGGCCCCGGCCAGCAGCTGCAGCAGGGTGGACTTGCCCACGCCGTTGGGGCCGCGCAGCCAGGTGATGCCGGCCTTCAGGGCGGTGGTGCAGCGTTGCAGCACCACCCGGTCGGGCCAGGCAAAGGCCAGTTGGTCGAGCTGCAGGGTGATGTGGTCTGCGGTCATCTCGGGGACTCCTTGAGGGTGTCGGAGGCCAGGGCCAGCCCCAGCAGCAGTCCCAGCAGGCCTGCACTGGTGCGGGCCACCGGGTCGGGGGAGGCGGGGGCGGTCTGCCACCACAGGGCGGGCAGCATCCAGAGCGCCCAGACCGCCAGCACGCCGGGGCGCCAGCTGGCCAGGGGCAGGGGGCCGGCCAGCAGCACCGCCAGCAGCACGGCCGCGCCTGCGGCGCTGGGCCACAGCAGCTGCAGGCGGCGCCCGCGCTCCAGCCGGTGCGCCAGCAGCGGCAGCTCCCGGGCGGCCTGAAGCAGCCGCGGCTGCAGATGGGCCTGGCTGAGCCGCCCCAGGCGCGGCAGGCCCAGCAGGGCCAGCAGGGTGAAGGCGGACAGGGCCCAGGGGGCGGCCTGGCGCCCCAGAGCCACGGCACCGGCGCACAGGGCCAGGCCAATGGCCTGCTGCAGGCCGGCGTGCGCCAGGGGGCGTGCCGCATCCCGCCGCAGCGGTTGCCACAGCAGGGCCTGCTGCCAGCGCAGCGGGCGGCGGAGGGCGGTCACCGTCATCGGTCGGGCCGACGGGCCAGGCCAGCACCCCCGGGGCGCGCGGCGCCAGCGGGCCAGCGCGGCGGTGGCCGCCAGCACGGCGGCGAGCTGGGCCAGACCCAGGCCGCCCAGCCACAGTCCGCGGCCGGCGCCGTTCAGCCAGGCGGGCTGCTGGGCCAGCAGCAGGGCGCTGCCCGCCGACTGGGCCAGGGCCCAGGGCAGCTGGGTCAGCGCCACCAGCGCGGCATCGGCGCGCCAGCGGGTGGCGGGAGGGATGGGCAGGGCGTGGTCCTGGGTGCGCCAGGCGGGGGACCACAGCCAGGGAAAGAAGGCCAGGGCCTGCAGGGCACCCAGCGCCGTCTGCAGCAGCAGCCCGCCCAGCCAGGGGCCCAGGTGGCCGCCGCTGCTCCAGCGGGCCAGGGGCCAGACGCTGAACACCAGTGCGCTCTGCAGGCTGGCCCAGGCACTGGGCAGGTTGCCGGCGCAGCCGGCCAGCAGGGCCGCCAGCACCCCCGCCTGGCGGCGCCGGCGCCAGAAGCCCTCGCGCAGGGCCTGGGCGCTCCAGCGCCAGCGCAGGCGCAGGTAGCTCAAGGCGGGTGCGGACAGAGGTGGGGTGTGGGGCGGAGGCATGGCGACGGGTGCCGGACGCTGGCTGGCACGTCCCCATGCTCGGTGGCGAGGATGAAGCTGGCGTGAGGCCAGCGTGAAGCGAGGATTAAGCCGGCAGGCGGGGCAGGGCGGGGGCGCCGGCCGCCACGGCGGTGCAGGCCTGGGCGCGCAGGGCCAGCACGGCGCCATCCACCTGGCGGTCGGCGATGCCACCCAGGCCGCTGAGCACGCTCAGGGTGATCAGGGCGGCCCCGCCCAGGGCGCTGGCGCGTTGCAGGAAGGTGGGGGTCGGAACGGTGTTCATGGTCGGTCTCCAGCGGCCCGTCAACCCGGGGCCTGGGGTTCAGGGCGGCGGGCGGGGCTCAGCTGCGGCGGACCGGGGCGCGCTCGGTCTGGGTCTGGGCCTGGGCCAGTTGGGTGCAGGCCTGGGCCTGGGCGATCACGTCGTCGACCTGGCGGTCGGCGATGCCACCCAGGCTGTGCAGGATGGTGAAGGTCAGGGCGGCGGCCAGGCCCAGGGCGGTGCTGCGGGCGGTGACGGTGGCGAAGCTGCGTTGCATGGTGTCTCTCCGGTGGGCTGTCAGGGGCCCGTTTCCTGGGCCGATGGAGAGACTGTCGTCGCGCGGCGGGGCCGTCACCAGCGGCTTGCGACGAGGTGCGCGGAAGGCGGCGTGAAACGCGGCCGGCGCGGATGGGCGGGGGCGCCGCCGGGGCGCTTTTCAGCCGTTTTCAGGCGCTGGCTTGCGCCTGGGAGGCCGGTGCAGCCTGTGCCGCCCACTGGGCCAGAGCTGCGGCCTCCAGCACCCGGCCCAGCACCAGCACCGCCGGGCTGCCCAGTTGTTCGCGGGCCAGGGTGTCCACCAGGGTGCCCAGGGTGGCGCGCACCTGGCGCTGGCCCGGCGTGCTGGCGGCCTGCACCGCCGCGGCCGGCCAGTCGGGGCCCAGCCGGGGCAGCAGCTGTTCCACCAGGCGCGGGGCCTGGGTCACGCCCATGTAGATGACCAGGGTCAGGCCGCTGGCGGCGGCCGCGCCGATGGCGTCCCAGTCCGGCCCGGCGCCGCCGGTTTGCGGGTGGCCGGTCACCAGCATCACGCCCTGGGCATGGCGGCGGTCGGTCCAGCCGGTGCCCAGCGCGTTGACGGCAGCCAGGCCGGCGGTGATGCCGTTGACCACCTCGACCGGGATGCCCGCCTGGCGCAGCGCGGCGATCTCCTCGCCCGCGCGGCCGAAGACCAGCGGGTCGCCGCCCTTCAGGCGCACCACCTTCTCGCCGGCCAGGGCCTCGCGCACCAGCAGTTTTTCAATGAAGGCCTGGGGTGTGGATTCGCAGCCGCCGCGCTTGCCCACCGGCACGATGCGCGGCGCCGGGTCCAGCCCTTCCAGCGCGCAGGCCAGCACCTGCTCGCCCACCAGATCGTCCACCAGGATGACCGTGGCCTGGCGCAGCACGCGCAGGGCCTTGAGGGTCAGCAGCTCGGGGTCGCCCGGGCCGGCGCCCACCAGGTGCACGGTGTGGAGGACGGGGGCGGCGGGCAGGGGCATGGGGGCTCCGGAACGGGCAGGGGCGTGGGCGGGGCCGGGCTCAGGTCCGGCCGGTGGTGTCGGCCGCGGCCAGGGCAGCGTCGCGCAGGGTCAGCAGCACGCGGCGCTGGCGGTCGATGGGGGCGGGCACCGGGCGCTCGCCGGCCAGCATGGCGCGGATGGCGGCGGCGGTCTCGGCCGGATCCAGGGAAGGCAGGTCGGGCAGCTCGGCCAGCGAGCCGCCCTGGGCCTCGACCGAGAGCACGTCGCTGAGCTGGCCCTGGACGAAGACCTTCAGGGCCGGGCAGCGGCGGGCGTCGGCCACCGGCTCGCCCTCGGTGCCGCGCAGCAGCAGGGCGTCGGCTTGGGTCAGCTCCAGGAACTGGGACAGGCTGATCGAGTATTCCGGGTGGGTGTGGTTGACCACCCGCACGCCGCCGGGCACGGCCGGCAGCAGCTTGGCCAGGGTGTGGCCGGGGTTGCGCAGGCCCAGCACGCGGCGCAGGGCCAGCAACTGGTCCAGCGCCGGGTGCAACACTTCCAGTGGCATGAAGACCGGCTGGCCGGCCGCCCATTGGGCCTGGGCCGCTTCGGGGCTGAGCGCGGGCGGCAGGCCCAGGGCCTCGAAGACCTGGGCGCTGGTGACGCGGCCCGGGTCGGTCAACGGCCCGTGCACCAGCACCGGCACGCCGTCGCGGGCCAGCAGCAGGGCCAGCAGGGCGGTCAGGTTGGGCAGCTTGCGGGCGCCGTTGTAGCTGGGCAGCAGCACCGGGGTGGACGGCGCGGCCAGCGGCAGCAGGCGGGGCCGCACCGCGTCCATGAAGCCGGCCAGTTCCTCGGCCGTCTCGCCCTTGATGCGCATGGCCAGGGCGAAGCCGCCCTTTTCCAGGTCGCTCAGCCGGTCGTCCAGCAGCTGGCTCATCAGGTCGCAGGCCTGTTCACGACCGAGGGCGCGGGCGCCTTCCTTGCCGCGGCCGATCTCACGCAGGTACGGGGCGATGCTCATGGTGCTGGCGGGTGCGAGACGAAGAGAGCCGTATTGTCAGGCCGGCAGACCCGGCGGAGGACCGCAAAGCCCTCCGCCGAGCGGATCACTTCGGAATGATCACTTCGACGCGGCAGAGGCCGCGGCGGCGGCCTTGGCGGCGCGCTTCTCGGCCTTGGTCTTCTTCTTGTCCGCCTTGTCGGCGGCGCTGGCGGCGGCCGGGGCCGGCGCGGGCAGGGCGGCCGGTGCGGCGGGCTTGGCCGTGGCGGGGGAAGGGACAGGGGGAGATGCCGGGACGGTGGCCTTCGCGGGCGCCGGCTTGGCTGCCGGGGCCGGGGCGCCCTGGAAGGTGGCGCCGTTGACCGTCAGGCCGTTGGCCGAGAGCTTGGCGGCGCTGGACTCGCCGATGCCCTTGACCCGACCGATCAGGTCCGGCCAGTCCTTGAAGGGACCGGCCTTGCGGGCGTCGACGATCTTGGCCGCCGTGGCCGGGCCGATGCCTTTGACCGCGTCCAGCTCGTCGGAAGTGGCCTTGTTGACGTCCACCGCGGCGAACACGGCGGCGGACAGCAGGGCCAACAGGGTGATGAACAGTTTCTTGAACATGGTGGTGTGTCCTGGGGTGTCGGTGGTGCGGGGGTCAGCCCAGCTTCTCGCGCAGGAAGCTGACGAGGTAGGGGGTGGCGGCCGCGGCGATGGTCGAGGCGGTTGAGGTATCCACGCCGGCGCGCGCGGCCAGGGCCTCGGCCACCTTGCCGGAAATCACACCTTCGCCGCCATCCACCAGGGACTTGAGAAAACCATCGCCGTGCACCAGCCCGGCCGCAAAGGCCGCGAAGAAGCTCTTGCCGGGGTGCTCGCCCATCAGGCCCGAGGTTTGTTCCTCGGTGTGGGCATGGGCCGCCTCGGCCGCCACGCCCAGGTACTGCTGGGCGCTGTCACCATCGATGCCCTGGGCATTGAGGCTGGCCAGGGCCTGCTGGCCATGCTCGGATGAGAGGAAATCGGAAACCAGTTGCTGAACGTCCATGGATCCTCCTGGAAGAGAAGTGATTGGGTGGGACCTTCTCACGGTAGTCCGGTCGGGCCTGTGGCCTCTGTCTGGAAGCTGTCTGCAATCTGTCGCTGACGGGGGGGCGGTGCAATGCCCGGGGCCTGTGGCGGCGCGGCCACGCACCGCACCAGACCGCGCAGCGCGGGGATGCAGGAGCCGCAGTTGCTGCCGCAGCGCAGGGTGGCGGTCAGCGCGGCCAGGCGCTCCTCGGGGCTGCCGGCGCAGCCCGCCAGGGTGTGGCGGATGGCGTCCTCCCGCACATTGAAGCAGGTGCAGACCTGGGGGCTGGCCGGCGTGGCGGCCTCGCCCACCAGGGCGCGGGCCAGCTCGCCCGGGGCCAGCAGCAGGTGGGCCGGGCCGGGCAGGGGCGTGTCGGCCTCCAGCAGCTGGCGCAGCCAGGCCTCGCCGCCGGTGTCGCCGGCCAGCCAGAAGGCCTGCAGCTGCGTGCGGCCATCGGCATCGCGCTGCACGCGCAGGGCGCGGTCCTGCCGGGCTGCCGCGTCCTGGTAGCGCAGCACCTCCGGGCCGTCCAGGCCCAGCAGGGCGCGGGCCGGGGCCAGCCGGGCCCCGTCCACCGGCGTGGCCGCGGCGCCGCGCAGCACCAGGCCCACCCGGCCCTGGGCGTCGGGCTCGCGGCCGAAGGGCAGCAGGCTGGCCCAGCCGAAGGCCGCCAGCAGCGGCCGCAGCTGCTCGCGCACCGCCAGGGCCTGCTCGGCCGGCAGCCAGGCCAGGGCCGAGAGGCGCCAGGGCAGTTGCACCGGCGCGATGGCCACCGCGGCGTGCTTGAGCTCGGGCTGCTTGGAGGTGGGGCAGAAGGCCGGGGTGGTCAGCGCGTTCACACCGGTCAGCGGCTGGCCCTGGGCGTCCTGGCCGCTGAGCACCTCCTGGCCCCAGTGCATGGGCAGGAAGGCCTGGCCCGGGGGCAGGCCCTCGCTGGCGCGGGCCGGCAGCACGATGGCGCCCCGGCGCGAGGCCACCCGCACCAGGTCGCCATCCTGCAGGCCCAGGCGGGCCAGGTCGGCGGGCGCCAGGTCGATGGCGGGCAGGCCCTCGTGGCCATAGAGCCGGCCCAGCAGGCCGGTGCGGCTCATGCCGTGCCACTGGTCGCGCAGGCGGCCGGTCAGCAGGCTGAAGGGGTATTCGGCATCCGGCGCCTCGGCCAGGGGGCTCGGCGCCACGTCGGCAAAGCGGGCCCGGCCATCGGCGGTGGGGAAGACGCCGTCCGCGTAGAGCCGGCTGCGGCCCGCGGCGGCGCCTTCGGGGCAGGGCCATTGCTGCGGGCCCTGCGCCTCCAGCCGGGCGTAGCTCAGGCCGGTGATGTCCAGGTCGCGGCCACGGGTGCTGTCGCGGTGCTCGTTCCAGATGGACTCGGGCGTGGTGTAGGGGAAGAGGGCGATGCGCTCGGGCGCGATGCGGGCGGCCAGGCGGCGCGCCAGGTCGGTGGCAATCGCCCAGTCGTGGCGGGCCTGGCCGGCGGGCGGCACCGCCGGGCGCACCCGGCTGATGCGGCGTTCGCTGTTGGTGACGGTGCCGTTCTTCTCGCCCCAGGTGGTGGCGGGCAGCAGCAGGTCGGCGTAGGCGCAGGTGGCGGTGGTGGCAAAGGCCTCCTGCACGATGACGAACTCGGCGCGTTCCAGCGCGCGGCGCACCATGGCCTGGTCGGGCAGGCTCTGGGCCGGGTTGGTGCAGACGATCCACAGCGCCTTGACCGCGCCGTCGGCGGCGGCCTGGAACATCTCCATCGCGGTGCGGCCCGGCGTGGTGGGCACCGAGGGCACGCCCCAGAGCCGCGCCACCTCGGCCCGGTGGGCCGGGTTGGCCAGGTCGCGGTGGGCCGAGAGCAGGTTGGCCAGGCCGCCCACCTCGCGCCCGCCCATGGCATTGGGCTGGCCGGTCAGGCTGAAGGGGCCGGCGCCGGGTCGGCCGATCTGGCCGGTGGCCAGGTGCAGGTTGATCAGCGCGGCGTTCTTGTCGGTGCCGCTGGCGCTCTGGTTCAGGCCCTGGCAGTACAGGCTCAGCGTGGCGGGGCTCTCGCCGAACCAGCGGGCGGCGGTGCGCAGGTCGGCCTCGGCCAGGCCGGTCAGGCGGGCGGTCTCGGCCGGGGGGAAGGCGCGCACCCGCTCGGCCAGGGCCTCGAAGCCGGTGGTGTGCGCGGCGATGTAGGCGGCATCGGTCAGGCCCTGGGCCAGCAGCAGGTGCAGCAGGCCGTGGTACAGCGCCACGTCGCTGCCGGGCTTGAGGGCCAGGTGCAGGTCGGCCAGGGCGGCCGTCTCGGTGCGGCGCGGGTCGGCCACGATCCACTTCTGCTGCGGGCGGGCGCGGCGGGCGTCTTCGAGCCGGCGCATCAGGATGGGGTGGGCCCAGGCCAGGTTGCTGCCGGTGATGAAGACCGTGTCGGCGTGGGCGAAGTCCTCGTAGCTGCAGGGCGGCGCATCGGCCCCCAGCGTGGCCTTGTAGCCGGCCACCGCGCTGGACATGCACAGGCGCGAGTTGGTGTCGATGTGGTTCGTGCCCAGCAGGCCCTTCACCAGCTTGTTGAAGACGTAGTAGTCCTCGGTCAGCAGCTGGCCCGAGACATAGACGCCGATGGCGTCGGCACCATCGCGCTGGTGGATGGCGGCCAGGCGCTCGGCGGCGTTGTCCAGCGCACTGTCCCAGTCCACGGTGTGGGGTGCGTTGCCCCGGCGCGTGCGCTGCATCGGCGCGAGCAGCCGGGTCTGGCGCTGCACGCTGTCGGCGGCCGTCAGGTGCAGGGTGGCGCCCTTGGTGCACAGCCGGCCGGCATTGGCGGGGTGGTCCGGGTCGCCCCGCACGCCGGTGATGCGTTGGCCGTCGTGTTCGATCAGCACGCCGCAGCCGATGCCGCAGTAGGGGCAGGTGGACGGGGTTTCGGTCATGGCATGTCCTTGTGGGGGCGCGGGCTCAGGCGGCCTCGCGCCAGGCCGGGTCTTCGGTCGGGGCGGCGCCCTGGCAGGCGCGTTCGCCGAACATCAGGCGGTCGCGCAGCGGCCCCAGCGCGCGGCCCTCGCGCAGCAGCTCGAAGTACCAGGGGCCGTCGGCGGTGTCGCCATACAGGCACACGCCCACCAGCCGGTCGCCCCGGAGCACGAGCTTCTTGTAGATGCCGCCCGCCGGGTCGGACAGCAGGATGTCCTCGGTGCCCTCGCCGCCCATGAAGTCGCCGGCCGAGAACAGACGGATGCCGGTGACCTTGAGCTGGGTGTGGGTCTGGCTGCCCCGGTAGCGGCCGATGCCGAACTGGGCCAGGTGGGTGGCGCAGACCCGGGCCTGCTCGAACAGCGGCGCCACCAGGCCGTAGGCCACGCCGCGGTGGGCCGCGCATTCGCCCACCGCGTAGATGCGCGGGTCGGTGACGGTCTGCAGGGTGTCGTTCACGACGATGCCGCGCTGGCACAGCAGGCCGGCCTGCTCGGCCAGTGCGGTGTGCGGCACGATGCCGGCGGCCATCACCACCAGGTCGGCCGGCAGTTCGCGGCCGTCCTGCAGCCGCACCGCGCGCACCCGGCCCTGGGCATCGCCTTGCAGCGCGGCGGTCTGCGCGCCCAGCGCGAAGTCCAGGCCGCGCTGGCGCAGGCTGGCTTCCAGCAGCGCACCGGCCTGCGGGTCCAGCTGGCGGTTGAGCAGCCACTCGCCCAGGTGCACCACGGTGACGGCCATGCCGCGCAGGGCCAGGCCGTTGGCGGCCTCCAGGCCCAGCAGGCCCCCGCCGATGACCACCGCGTGGCGGTGCGTGCGGGCGGCTTCGATCATGGCCTGGGTGTCGGCGATGTCGCGGTAGCTCAGTACGCCGTCCAGATCGACCCCCGGCACCGGCGGCACGAAGGGCTGCGAGCCGGTGGCGATCAGCAGGCGGTCGTAGGCGGCGGTGGTGCCGTCGGCCGTGGTCACGGTGCGGCGGATGCGGTCGATCTTCGTCACCGCCTGGCCCAGGTGCAGCGTGATGCCGTGGCGCGCATACCAGGCCAGCGGGTTCAGGACGATCTCGTCGAGCGTCTGCTCGCCGGCCAGCACCGGCGACAGCAGGATGCGGTTGTAGTTGGGGTGCGGCTCGGCGCCGAAGACGGTGATGTCGTAGAGGTCCGGCGCGATGCGCAGCAGCTCCTCCAGCGTGCGCACGCCGGCCATGCCGTTGCCGATCATCACGAGCTTCAACTTGTCCATGGGCGATCCGAAGGCAGGAAAAGGGGTGAACGAAAACGACCGCGGCCGGTCAGTGCCTCGGGCAGCGGGGTGGGGAAGGGGGCGGGTGAAGCAGGACGCCGAGAACCGGCGGCCGGGCTGCAGGGGTGAGGACGCGGGCCGTGGGCCGCGCTCACCAGAACGGTGCTTCGTTGCACCGTGGCCCCGAACATGCAAGCGACGTGCCCAGCCTTGCCCTGGCTGTCCCCACGGGCCCCGGTGGGCGGGCGAGAATCGCGCGGTGTCCGCACCATCTGGCCCTTCTCCTCTTGTGCCGCCCATGAACCTGCTGTCCCTGCTCTGTCCCGATGACCGTGACCGGCCGGCGCTGTTGCCGCTGCTGCAGGCCGCGGGCTGGGCCGTGTGGGAGGCGCCGCGCCAGCGTGGTGCAGCGTCGCCCGCGGCGGGCAGCGCGGATGCACCGCTTCTGACCGTGCTGTGGGGCACGACCGAGGCGGTGCTGGCCGCGGCCGGGCCGGACGTGGCGCAAGAAGAAGGGCTGGAGGGGCTGCGGCTGCTGTGCTGCCCGCCACCGGCCGCGGCGCAGCTGCCGGCCTGGCTGGCGCTGCTGGAGACCGGGCAGGCCGCCTGGCTGTCGCCCACCGTCTGGTCGCAGCCCGAGGCGCTGGCCCTGAGCCTGAGCCAGGCGCAGGCCCAGGCCCGGCAGCGCAGCCAGTGGCGGCAGGCTGCCACGCGCGCCCAGGCCCAGCTGGACGAACGCAAGTGGGTGGACCGGGCCAAGGGCGTGCTGATGAACGCCCGTGGCATCAGCGAGGACGAGGCCTTCCGCCTGCTGCGCGGTGCCTCCATGCACGCCCACCTGCGGCTGAGCGAGTTGTCGCGCTCGGTGATCGAGGCGGCCCAGTGGGCCGAGGCGGTCAACCGCGCCGGGCAGCTGCGCATGCTCTCGCAGCGCCTGGTCAAGCTGGCTGCGCAGCGCCAGGCCGGGGTGGAGGTCAAGCGGGCCCGCGGCGCCCAGGACGAGGCGGCCCAGCGCCTGCAGGACAACCTGGCGCATCTGGCGAGCCTGCCGCTGCTGGACGGCCAGCCCGCGGCCCTGCGCGATGCCTTGACGCGCGCCGAGCAGGCCTGGGGCGCCTTGCAGCGCAGCCTGGACGGCAAGGCCGGCCTGCCCCTGCTGGCCGAGGCCGATGCGCGGGCCGAGGAGCTGCTGCAGGCGGCCGAGGCGCTGACGGCGGCGCTGGAGGCCGGTGGCGCCCGCGGGGCGCTGCGCATCGTCAACCTGTGCGGCCGCCAGCGCATGCGGGTGCAGCGCCTGGCCAAGCTGGCCTTGCTGGCCGGCCTGCTGAACCAGCCCGAGCGGCTGGCCCTGCTGCCGGCGCTGATGGACGACTTCGAGGCCACGCTGCGCGAGCTGGAGCAGGCGCCGCTGTCCACCCCGGACATCCGCGAGACCCTGGCGGCGGCCCGCGACGAATGGCTGCGCCTCCTGCGCGCCCTGCGCGGCGGGCCGGGCATCGACGTGCAGGGCGTGCTGGCGGCCTCCAGCGATGCGCTGCTGGCGCTGTTCCACCGCCTGACCGACAGCTACGAGCGCAGTCTGCAGCTCATCATGTCCTGAGCCGCGCCCCGCGGGGGGGCGCCGGGCTCAGTGCTGGCTGCCGCAGTCTTCCAGGAAGCCGATCAGTTCCTCGCGCAGCGCGTAGTACTGCGGGTGGGCCAGCAGGGCTTCGCGGGTGCGGGGGCGTTCCAGCGGCACGTCCATGACCTTGCCGATCCTGGCGCGCGGGCCGTTGCTCATCATCACCACGCGGTCGGCCAGCAGGATGGCCTCGTCGACGTCGTGGGTCACCATCATGGCGGTCACCTGGCTGCGGGCCCAGACCTCCATCAGCACCTCCTGCAGGTCCCAACGGGTCAGCGAGTCCAGCATGCCGAAGGGCTCGTCGAGCAGCAGCATCTTGGGCTGCAGGGCGAAGGCCCGGGCGATGCCCACGCGCTGCTTCATGCCGTTGGACAGCTCGCTGGCGTGCTTGTGCAGGGCCGAGCCCAGGCCCACCCGGTTCAGGTAGTAGGCCACGGTGTCGCGGCGCTCGGCCTCGCTGGCGTGCGGGAAGACTTTCGCCACGCCCAGCATCACGTTGTCGAAGGCGCTCAGCCAGGGCACCAGGCTGGGCGCCTGGAAGACCAGGCCGCGGTCCGGCCCGGCGTGGGTGACCTGCCGGCCGTCCAGGATGATCACGCCGTCGGTGATGTCGGTCAGGCCGGCCATCATGGACAGCACGGTGGACTTGCCGCAGCCCGAGTGGCCGATGACCGAGATGAACTCGCCCTTGCGGACCTTGAGGTCGAAGCCGTCCACCACGGTTTGCGGGCCCTTGGGCGTGGGGTAGACCTTGATGAGCTTGGAGAACTCGACGAAGCGCTCGTCGCCGCTGCGCGGGGCGCGCTCGGCGCCCGGTGCCGCGCCATCGGGCAGGGCGGCCTCGGCCTCGATGCGCTCGGCCAGCTCGGCATGGCGCAGGCCCAGCAGGCGGGCCAGCGTGGGTGAGCGTCGGGCCTCGGGGCGTTCGGCGCCGTGACGCGGGGTCAGCACCGGCAGCGGCACCACCTGGCCGCCCTGGCTGGCGGCATGCGACTGCGAGAGCTGCAGCAGGTGCTGGGTGATCTCGGCGCGCAGCTGCTGGAAGCGGGCGTCGTGGTTCATTGCGCGGCGGTCGCGCGGGCGGGGGATGTCCACCGTGAAGGAGGGGCCCAGCCGGGCGCGCGGGCCGATCTCCAGCGGGATGATGCGGTCGGCCACCATCAGCGCCTCGTCGACGTCGTTGGTGATCAGCACCACGGTCTTCTGGTCCTCGCTCCAGATGCGGACGATCTCGTCCTGCAGGTTGGCGCGGGTCAGCGCGTCCAGGGCCGAGAGCGGCTCGTCGAGCAGCAGCACATCGGGGTCGGTGGCCAGGGCGCGGGCCACCGAGACCCGCTGGCGCATGCCGCCCGAGAGCTGGGCCGGCTTCTTGTCGATGGCCGGGGTGAGGCCCACCATCGAGACATAGCGCTGCACCATGGCAGCCCGCTCGGCGGCGGTCTTGTCCTGGGCCACCCGGTCCACCGCCAGGGCCACGTTCTCGCGCACGCTCAGCCAGGGCATCAGCGAGTAGCTCTGGAACACGATGCCGCGGTCCGGCCCCGGCCCGGTGACGGGCTGGCCGTTCTTGAGCACCTCGCCGCTGTCGGCGGTGGTCAGGCCGGCCAGCAGGTTGATCAGCGTGGTCTTGCCGCTGCCGGAGAAGCCGACGATGGCGACGAACTCGCCGGGCGCCACCCGCAGGTTCAGCCCCTGCAGCACCTCGCTGCGGGCGTCGCCCTGGCCGTAGGCCTTGCAGACATTGCGGAGTTCCAGGGCGGCGGTGGCGGGCACCAGGCTCATGTGGGGCGGCGGGGCGGCGGCGTCTTCGGACACGGGACGGGGCAGGACGGCGGCGTTCATGGCGGACCTTCTTGGCGGTGGGCGCGCCTCAGCGCGGGGCGACCAGGTTCTGCAGCATCTGCATCAGGCGGTCCAGCGCGAAGCCGATGCCGCCGATGGTGAACACCGCGACCATGATGCGGCTGAGCGAGTCGGCGCTGCCGTTCTGGAACTCGTCCCAGACGAACTTGCCCAGGCCGGGGTTCTGGGCCAGCATCTCGGCGGCGATCAGCACCATCCAGCCCACGCCCAGCGACAGGCGCATGCCGGTGAAGATGAAGGGCAGGGCCGAGGGCAGGATGATCTTGCGCACCCGGGTGGCCAGCGGCAGCTGCAGCACCTTGCCGACGTTGACCAGGTCCTTGTCGACCGAGGTCACGCCGATGGCGGTGTTGATCAGCGTGGTCCACAGCGAGCACAGCGTGACGGTGATGGCCGAGATCAGGAAGGACTTCTCGAACATCGGCTCGCCATTGGTCACGTAGACCGCGCTGACGATCAGCGTGACGATGGGCAGCCAGGCCAGCGGCGAGACCGGGCGGAACAGCTGCACCATCGGGTTGATGGCGGCCTGCACCCACTTGGAGGTGCCCGCCAGGATGCCCAGTGGCACCGCCACCAGGGTGGCCAGCAGGAAGCCGGTGAACACCGTCTTCAGGCTGGTGGCGATCTGGTCGAGGTAGGTGCGCTTGCCGGTCCACTGGAAGTGGCGCGGCTGGTAGTTCGGGTCCTCGGCCAGGCGTTCGGCGTTGCGCTTGTCCTGGCGCTCGTAGAAGGCCCGCTCGCGTTCGCGCTCGGCAAAGTGGTCCTGCACCAGGGCCACGGCCTGCTGGGCCACGGCCATGGGGCCGGGCACCGCGCCCAGGCTGGTCTGGATGCGGGCGGCCACGGTGGACCACAGCAGCAGGAAGACGGCGAAGGCGACCAGGGGCACGCCCAGCGACATCAGCGCCTTGCGGGCCAGTTCGCGCGGGTCGCGCAAGGGGGCGATCAACTTGGCAGCGAGTTCCATGGCATCACACCTTGTCGTTGGCCTTCAGGCCGATCTTGAACTTGGCGAGATAGTCGTTGGGCTTGCGGCCGTCGTAGTTCACGCCGTCGATGAAGCCGCCCTGCACGCCCTTGAAGCCGTCGGTCTTGGGCACTTCGCTGTCCAGCAGCTTCTTCTCGGCGATCAGGGCCTTGGCGGCCTGCAGGTAGATGTCCGGGCGGTAGACCTTCTTGGCCGTGTCGATGTACCAGCTGTCGGGCTTGGCCTCGCCGATCTGGCCCCAGCGGCGCATCTGGGTCAGGTACCAGATGGCATCGCTGTAGAAGGGATAGGTGGCGTAGTTGCGGAAGAAGATGTTGAAGTCCGGCGCGGGGCGCTTGTCGCCCTTCTCGTACTCGAAGGTGCCGGTCATGCTGTTGCCGATGACCGCGGCGTCGGCGCCCACGTACTGCGACTTGGACAGCAGCTTGACCGCCTCGATGCGGTTGGCCATGGAGGCGTCCAGCCACTTGCCCGCGCGGATCAGGGCCTTGACCACGGCGATGTGGGTGTTGGGGTACTTGTCGGCCCAGGCCTTGGTGACGCCGAAGACCTTCTCGGGGTTGCCCTTCCAGATTTCGTCGTCGGTGATGACGGGCACGCCGATGCCCTTGACCACGGCCTGTTGGTTCCAGGGCTCGCCCACGCAGTAGCCGTGGATGGTGCCGGCTTCCATGGTGGCGGGCATCTGCGGCGGCGGGGTGACCGACAGCAGCACGTCAGCGCTCTTGGTGCCGCTGATGTCGCTGGGGGTGTAGTAGCCGGGGTTCAGGCCGCCGGCGGCCAGCCAGTAGCGCAGCTCGTAGTTGTGGGTGGAGACCGGGAAGACCATGCCCATCTTGAAGGTCTTGCCCTCCTTCTTCCAGGCGTCGACCACCTTCTTCAGGGCATCGGCCTTGATCGGGTGTTCGACCTTGCCGCCCTGCATCGGCAGGTTCTTCTTCATCTCGGCCCAGACCGCGTTGGACACGGTGATGGCGTTGCCGTTCATGTCCATGCTGAAGGCGGTGACGATGTCGGCCTTGGTGCCGAAGCCCACGGCCGCGCCCAGGGGCTGGCCGGCCAGCATGTGCGCGCCGTCGAGCTGGCCGTCGATCACGCGGTCCAGCAGCACCTTCCAGTTGGCCTGGGCCTCCAGCTGCACGTTCAGGCCTTCGTCCTCGAAGTAGCCTTTCTCATAGGCGATGACCAGCGGGGCGCAGTCGGTGAGCTTGATGAAGCCGAACTTCAGCGCTTCCTTCTCGGGCTGGCCGGCCTTCTGGGCCAGGGCGGGCAGGCTCAGGCCCGCCGAGCCGGCCAGGGCGGCGGCCCCGGCGACGAAGCGGCGACGATCGATCACGGACTTGGACGAGGACATGGCTTCTCCTGGACGCGGGAAGTGGACGGTGGAAAGCAAAAAGCGTCTTCATCGGGCGCCGGCGCGGGCCGGGGCGATGGAGACGCTGTGGGGGTGACGGGCGGCGACAGGCCGCTCGGCAGAAGGGGGCAGGGCAGACCGTCGTTGATCTGGCGCCTGGGGAGCGCGGCCGGTGGGGCGGGGCTGCCAGGGGTGGAAAAAGGAGGCGCCTCCCAGCTCACCGGAAACCGATGTCCGGGAGAGCGCCTGTGTCCAAAACCGCTCTGGTACCTTACAACCTGACCGTGTGATCCTTGCGGACCACGGGAACAGTTATGCAACCCGCGTGCCAGCCTGTTTCCCCGGGGAAGAGGCCCGGCGAGCCCCTGCGGGCCGCCTCAGATTGCGGCGCGCTGCACCGCAACGGCGCCCCGCGCCGGGGCCGCGCACCAGAACAGGTGGTCGGGCCTGGGCGCAGCAAGCCGCTCGGGCTTCGGGGGGGCTCCGTACAATCGCGGGCATCATGTCCCGTCCCGAAGAAGAATTCATCCTGACCCTGTCGTGCCGCGACACCAAGGGGATCGTCCACAACGTCTCGGGCCTGCTGTATCAGGCCGGCTGCAACATCATCGACTCCCAGCAGTTCGGTGACGTGCAGGGCGAGGGGGCGACCGGCCTCTTCTTCATGCGGGTGCATTTCGAGGCGCCGCCGCACCTGGCGGACGTGGCCACGCTGGAAAACCTGTTCGCCCATGTGCGCGAGCAGTTCGGCATGGAGGCGCGCATCCGCGCCGCCGCCCAGCGCCCGCGTGTCTTGCTGATGGTGAGCCAGCATGGCCACTGCCTGAACGACCTGCTGTTCCGCTGGAAGAGCGGCCAGCTGCCGGTGGACATCCCGGCCATCGTCTCCAACCACACCACCTTCCAGTCCCTGGTCGAGAGCTACGGCATTCCCTTCCTCCACCTGCCGTTGGTGGGCGGCTCGGACGCCGAGACCAAGCGCGCCCAGGAAAAGCAGATCGAGGCGCTGATCGCCTCCGAGCGCATCGACCTGGTGGTGCTGGCGCGCTACATGCAGATCCTCTCGCGCGAGTTCTGCGAGCAGCTGCGCGGGCGCGCCATCAACATCCACCACAGCTTCCTGCCCAGTTTCAAGGGCGCCAAGCCCTATTACCAGGCCCATGCCCGGGGCGTGAAGCTGATCGGTGCCACCGCCCACTATGTGACGCCCGAACTGGACGAGGGCCCGATCATCGAGCAGGACGTGGCCCGGGTGGACCATTCCCTCTCGGCCGAGGACCTGACCGCCGTGGGCCGCGACGTGGAGTGCGTGGTGCTGGCCCGCGCGGTGCGCTGGCATGTCGAGCGCCGCGTGCTGATCAACGGCCACAAGACCGTGGTCTTCCGCTGACCTGCCACCGACGGAGTTCACGCCCATGCCCTCGTCCCGCGCCAAAGCCCAGACCGCCGCGCTGATGGCCTCGCCGGACGACGTGGAGGCCCAGTTCTACGAGGGCCTGCGCGAGGGCGATCTGGACAAGGTGATGGCGGTCTGGTCCGAGGAGGACGAGCTGCTGTGCGTGCACCCGGGCGGCCCGCGCCTGGTGGGCGCCGCCGCGGTACGCACCGGCTTCGAAGCCATCTGCAGCAACGGCGCGCTGAACATCCACGCCGAGAACGTGCGCCGCATGCAGACCCTGGGCTGCGCGGTGCACAGCGTGATGGAGCGCATCGAGGTCAGCGAGGACGACGCCATCCGCACCGGCTGGGTCATGGCCACCAACGTCTACCTCAAGACGGCCCTGGGCTGGCGCATGGTGGCCCACCACGCCAGCCCGGCGTCCGAGGACGCGCTGCCCGAAATCGTCGAGGTGCCGGCCGTTCTGCACTGAGGCGGCACCGCGCTGACTGCGGTCCTGAGCCCCGTTCCACCGTCGTTCATGCAGTCCTATCTTGCGCCCTTCTGGCTGCCCGGCGGCCATCTGCAGACCATCTGGGGCGCGCGCGTGTCCCGCCCCAATCTCGGCCCCAAGTCGGTGTACCAGCGCGAACGCTGGACGACCCCCGACGGCGACTTCATCGACGTGGACCTGCGCCCGGCGGTCGACCCGCAGGCGCCCTGGCTGGTGCTCTTTCATGGCCTGGAGGGCTCCTCGGACAGCGCCTATGCCCGCGCCTTTGCCGAGGTGGCGGCTGCGCGGGGTTGGTCCTATGCGGTGCCGCACTTTCGCGGCTGTTCGGGCGAGATCAACCAGGCCCCGCGGGCCTACCACTCGGGCGACTTCGAGGAGATGGGCTGGATCCTGGCGCGGCTGCGCGCGCGCAGCGCCCAGCCGCTCAGGGTGGTGGGCATCTCGCTGGGCGGCAATGCCCTGCTGCGCTGGGCGGGCGAGGCCGGCGAGGCGGCTGCAGCCCAGGTCGCGGCGGTGGCGGCGGTGTGCTCGCCGCTGGACCTGGCGGCGGGCGGCCATGCCATCGGCCGCGGCTTCAACCGGCAGGTTTACGGGCGCATGTTCCTGAACACCATGAAGCCCAAGGCCCGGGCCAAGCTGCTGCAGCACCCGGGCCTGTTCGACGGCGAGCGTCTGCGCCGGGTGCGCACGCTCTACGAGTTCGACGATCTGTTCACCGCCCCCTTGCATGGTTTTCGGGGTGTGGAGGATTATTGGGCCCGGGCCTCGGCCAAGCCGCACCTGGCCCGCATCCGCGTGCCGGCGCTGGCCCTCAATGCCCGCAACGACCCTTTTGTGCCGGCCGCCAGCCTGCCGCGGGGCGACCAGGTGGGGCGCCACGTCACGCTGTGGCAGCCGGCCCATGGCGGGCATGTGGGCTTCCCGGCCGGACGCTTCCCGGGCCATGTGCTGCACATGCCTGCCGCGGTGGCCGACTGGCTGGCGGCCCACGCCTGAAGACAAGGAGCCCGCGATGGACGAGATGGTGAAGGCCGCCCTGGCCAAGTGGCCCCATGTGCCGCACTGTTACGGCTGGCTGGGCCTGGACGCCCGGGGCGACTGGTACATGCGCGACGACCGCACCCAGGCCGCCGGCCCCTTCCCGCAGAGCAAAGGCAGCCGCATCCAGCACGACAAGCTGCGCGAGTTCATCGAACGCAACTACGAGGCCGACGCCCAGGGCTGCTGGTTCTTCCAGAACGGCCCGCAGCGGGTCTATGTCGAGCTGGAGGCCACGCCCCTCATCTGGCGTCTGCGCCGGGACGATGCCGGCGAACTGCATGTCCGGGCCCACACCGGGCTGCCGGCCGGCCCGGTCGTGGCCAGCTGGCTGGACGAGACGGGCCACCTCTATCTGCAGACCGGCCAGGGTCTGGGCTTGGTCCACAGCCAGGACATGGCCGTGGCGGCCGACGAGGTGGAGGCCGGTCGCTGGGATCCGCAGCCGGCGGACAGCGCCGCCCTGCCAGCGGGCTTCGGTTTTGTGCGCAGCCCGCAGGCCGCCGCCCACGCCTGAGCCACGGACATGAAAAAGCCGCCCGAAGGCGGCTTGCAGCATCCTCAGCTCAGCAGCGCGTTCACTGCGCGGCGCTGGCCGCCTCGGCCGGGGCCTTGGGTTCGGGGAATTTGGCGCCGGCGTTGTTGGCCATGTAGACCACCGCGCGCGACACTTCCAGTTCCGACAGGTCGGAGGCGCCACCCTTGGCCGGCATGGCGTTCTTGCCGTTCAGGGCCGAATGCAGCAGGGCGTCAAAGCCGGTCGCGATGCGCGGGCCCCAGGCGCCAGCGTCGCCGAACTTGGGCGCGTTCAGGGTGCCAGCGGCATGGCAACCCGAGCAGATCGCCTTGTAGACCTCTTCGCCGGTGCGGGCCACGCCGCCACCGGTGGACACGTTCAGGGTCAGCGCGCCCACTGGCTGAATGCGGGTGGCCACGGCCTCGGGGGTCATGGCGTCCGAGCCCGCGCCCTGCTTGGCGCCGTTGGACACATAGACGATCAACAGGACGATGATCAGGATGGGGATGGCGAACGAGGCCACCACGGTCAGGACCAGTTGCTTGGGCGTCTTGATCGGCCCTTCGTGGGCCTGTTGGGCGTCGTGGGCTTGGCTCATGAATTCCTCGTTCTTCGGGTGGGGACAGCCGATCGTGGCATGAAGCTCACGCGCGCGATCTCGGGCAAAACGAGCAGCATAAAGTGCTGCGTCTGCGGCTTGTCTGATTTGCAGCAAGGACCGCGCAGATTCTTCCCGGGGCATGCGCCGACGGCAAGCCTCGCAGGGCTGCTAGAATCCGCCGCTTCCATCGTGCGCCCGTAGCTCAATGGATAGAGTACTGGCCTCCGAAGCCAGGGGTTGCTGGTTCGATCCCAGCCGGGCGCACCACCATCTGTCTTCGGGCAGATTGCCCGGCCTTTGCGAGGCAAGCTGCCCTGTTCTCCCTGGGGCCCTGAGCGGCACAGTGGCGTGGTCTTCAGCCACCGCCCCTCGCAGGCCCCTCCATGAACCCCCACACACTTCCTCGCCAGGCCGGGATGGCCTGCGTCCTGCTGCTTTGCCTGGGCGCGGCCCGGGCCGAAGGCGGCGCCTGCGGCATGGCCCAGACGCCCGCCGCCTCGCCCAGCGACCTGGCCAACCAGGTCAGTGACCTGTCGCTGGCCCACTGGGCCGAGCAGCCGGCCGGGCCGGTCACCTGTTCCTATGGCTACTTCGCCGCCAAGTGCGGCGACTTCCAGACCGCCCACCGCATCTTCGACAAGTGCATTGCCAAGGGCTATGCCGGCGCGATGATCTGGAAGGGCCTGCTGCTGGAGGATGGCAGCGGGGTGCCGCGGGACCCGGTCCAGGCGGCAGCCCTCTACAAGCAGGCCGCCGAGAGCGGCTCCGAGCACTACGCCACCCTGGGCAAGCTGCACTACGCCAGCGCCCTGTACGAGGGCAATGGCGTGCCCAAGGACGAGGCCGCGGCCCGCCGGTGGTTCCAGCAGGCGGCGGCCGAGGGCAGTGCGGATGCGCAGGAGTTCCTGGCCACCGGCCACCACACCGGCTCGCGCAACCTGCGCGGCGAGGGGGTGGGCACACCCAGCGAGCCGGTGAGCGGCCAGCGCCTGCTGCGCCAGGTCAGCGCGGCACTGCCCACGCTGCCCGCCTTGCCGGCCTTGCTGGCGGCGGCCCTGGCTGCCCTGGTTGCTTTCGGCGCCTGGCGCCAGGGGCGCCGTCCGTCCTCCCAAGCCGCGAGCTGAACGACCATGCACACCACGATCGACGGTGCCCTGTATGGCACCAGCCAACTCTTTCTCGTGCCCGTGCTGCTGGGCATTGCCGTCCTCTTCGCCTATGCCTTCTACGCGCTGGGTGCCTGCCTGGTGCAGGCTGCGCAGCGCCACCGGGGCCGCGGCGCCGGCTTTGAGTTGCAGCAGGCCCGGGCCACCCAGCCGGCGCTGGACCTGGCCGCGCTGGAGCTGATGGCCCTGCGGCGCCTGGAGTTCGTGCGCATTAGCACGCGGGTGGCGCCCATGCTGGGCCTGGTGGCCACGATGATCCCGATGGGGCCGGCGCTCAACGCCCTGGCCGAGGGGCAGATCGCCGAGGTCTCGCGCGGCCTGACCATGGCCTTTTCGGCGGTCATCCTGGCCTTGATCGCCTCGGCCATCACCTATGCCATCGCCCAGGTGCGCCGGCGCTGGTACGCCAGCGACCTGCTGGCCCTGCAGGCGGCGGAGGTGCCGGCATGATCGGCGAGCGCCTGCTGGCCGAGGAGGACGACGATCCCGTCCTCTCCCTGGTCAATCTGATCGATGTCTTTCTGGTCATCATCGCCGCGCTGCTGCTGGCCATGGCGCAGCACCCGTTGAGCCCGTTCTCGAACGACAAGCTCACGGTCATCCGCAATGCGGGCCAGGCCAATATGGAGGTGGTCATCAAGAACGGACAGAAGGTGGAACGCTACAAGGCCGATGCCTCGGCCGGCGTCGGCAGCCGGGGGGTGAAGGCCGGGGTGGCCTACCGCATGGCCGATGGCGCCATGGTCTACGTGCCGGAGTGAGTCGCCCCCGTGCCTGATGCAAGATGCGGGGCCTGATGAACACCGCCCCGTTGCCACCTCCACAAGCCGCCGCTGCCGGCCCGGCGTCGGCGCCGCACCTGCTGCTGCTGGGCCGTGCCTTGCTGTGGCGGCTGGGCGTGGTGGCCTTGCTGGTCGTCGCCTGGCTGGCCTACAGCGACTGGCGTGAGTGGCGCCAGCGCACGGCCCAGGCCCTGCCCGGCACCGCGGCCCTGGCCGCGCAGCTGCTCAGCGATGACCTGGTCACTCGCGCCAATGCCTTCAACCGCACCGAGCTGAGCACCTCGCTGCAGCCGCTGGCGCTGCTGGGGCGCCACGCCCCGTTCTGCGCCGTGGTGACCGACATCCGCGGCCGCCTGCTGGACAGCGGCTGCCTGCCCAGCCCCGCAGACGATGCCGGCACGGCCGCCATGCTGACCCGCTGGCTGGCCGGCGGATCAGACAGCGCCTGGCGCCAGACCATGCCCCTCAATCTGTCCGAGGGCATGAAGGCCGGCACGGTGGAGGTGCAGCCCAACTGGGCGCTGGAGGGGCGCACGCTGTGGCAGCGCTGGGGCCTGCTGGCCGCCGCGGCTGCCGCGCTGATGCTGACGCTGTGGAGCGCTTCCCGGCTGGTGGCCCGTGCCCTGGCGCCGGCCAACCAGGTGCTGCAGGCGCTGGACCGGCTGGCCGCGGGGGACCTGGCGGTGCGTCTGCCGCCGATGCAGCTGCGCGAGCTCCACCGCATCGGTGTCGGCTTCAACCGCATGGCCGAGCGCCAGGCCGAGGTGCATCGCGCGCAGCAGCACCTGGCCCAGCATCTGTTGCAGGCCCGGGAGGCCGAGCGCCGGCGCCTGGCGCGCGAGCTGCACGATGAAATGGGACAGAGCCTGGCGGCCCTGCAGGCGGAGGCCGCGGCCATGTCGCTGATGACCGCCCAGGCCCTGCCCCAGGCGGCGACCAGCGCCCAGGCCATGGGCCGCACCACGGCCCAGTTGCTCGAAGGCCTGCAGCGCGTGCTGGCCGATCTGCGGCCCCAGGCCCTGGACCGTTTCGGCCTGGCGGTGGCGCTGCAGTCCCTGGTCGGCCTGCCCCGGCGACGGGCCGATGGCAGCACCCTGCAGGCCGTGCTGCAGCTGCCACCGGACCTGCCGCCGCTGCCGCACGACCACGACGTGCACGTCTACCGCATCGTCCAGGAGGCCCTGACCAACGCCCTGCGTCACGGCGATGCGCGCGAGGCCCGCGTGTGCCTGGCGCGCGAGGACGGCGGGCTGCGCGTCGAAGTGACCGACGACGGCCGGCCGGCCGCGTCCGACGGCCTGCCGGCACCCGGCCATGGCCTGCTGGGCATGCACGAACGGGTGATGGCCCTGGGCGGGCGCCTGCACTGGGCGCCGCCGCACGCGGACGGTGGATCGCATCTGCAGGTCTGGCTGCCGCTGGAACCTGTTGCGCGGGACGGTGCGCAAGAAGGGGGGGCGCCATGATCCGGGTGATGCTGGTGGACGACCACGCCGTGGTGCGGGAGGGCTACCGCCGCCTGCTGGAGCTGCAGGGCGATCTGCAGGTGGTGGCCGAGGCGGCCGATGGCGAGCAGGCGCTGCTGCGCTGGCGCGAGGCGCAGGACCGCGAGCCGGTGGATGTGATGGTGGTGGATCTGGCTCTGCCGGGCCTGGGCGGGCTGGAGCTGATCGCCCGTCTGCGCCAGCGCGACGCCCGCTGCCGCCTGCTGGCCTTCAGCATGCACCGCGACCCGGCCTGGGCCGCGCAGGCGCTCAAGGCGGGCGCTTTGGGCTATGTGACCAAGAGCAGCCCGCCCGAGCAGTTGGTGCAGGCGGTGAGGGCGGTTCACGAGGGGCGCCGGGTGATCAGCCCGGACATCGCCGGCGACGTGGCCGCGGCCCTGGTCGAGGCGTCGACCGATGCCGCGCCCCACGGCCTCTCGCCGCGGGAGTTCGAGGTGCTGCGCGCCCTGGTGGCCGGACGCAGTCCAGCCGACATCGCCGAGGCCCTGCACCTGAGCGTGAAGACGGTGCACAACGTGCACTACCAGATCAAGTCCAAGCTGGGCGTCGGCAGCGACTTCGAGCTGGCCCGACTGGCCTGGCAGCGGGGCTGGCTGGGTTGAGACTGCGGCTGGCCCGCAGCACCGAGATCAGATGGGCGGACCCGGCGCCTGCGGCTGCGCACGCTTGCACCCGAAGCGGGTCCCTCGCGTCGAACGTCCGGATAACCCTTGCTGGCCGCACCGAGGCGGTATCGCATCCCCTGGTTGGGTGGGCCTCGTCGGAATAGAAATGTCTCGATTTCTCTCGGGGATTGGTTTCCTGTTTTCCAGGATCGCCATGCGAATTTCTATGATGTGTGGGCGATTCAATTAAATTAATCAGGCAACTCTCGCCGCGGTGGAGAGTGATTTGATGGGGGCGGAAGGGTGTGGGGTTTGGGATATTGAGAGTGAGAATATCCAGGCCATGGATTGGCATGGTTGTCTGATCTGGATTCTCTTCCGCGACCTTGGCTCATTGTTCTGGATGGTGTCAATTCTCCTGCCCCATCAGCGAGCTCGAGGTGAATGAGATGTCAGTCAAGGCATGGCCGTGATCGGGATGGCGCGACTATGACGTTAAGGGAATCTTGACGTCTGGATGGGCATATTGATTACCCCGAGAAATCATGGGGTTGGATGGGGGGTGAACCGGTTTTGCACCAGCTGGGTGCATCGGAAAACTCTTGCACCACCTTGAAATGAATTGTCACAAAACCCTCCTCAGAAGTGGGGGTCTTTTGCCTAATAGTTCCGGAACGCTCGGAATGCCCCCCTTTTCTCGGCTTAAGTACCCCCCCGCCGATGCCGTTATACCGAGCGTGTACACGGTGCGCCTGCAGTCTTCAGGGCGCTATTTCAGGTTCAAGTCTGCGAGCAAACATGCACTCTCATATTCTTTCTTCTCGCGTGCTCACGGTTTCCGTGAGCATGGTCTTGGCGGCCGTCCTGGCTGCTTGCGGTGGTGGGGGCACGACCGCAAGTGATACCTCGGCGAATACTGCTTCGGCCACTTCCGACAACCTTTCCTCCGGGACGCGTGCTCAGGCTGCTGCGACCACGGATCCTGTTTGGGTGAAAATTGCCACCGAGTACAGCGCCTTCACCGTCAGCGGGACCCAGACCGTTCGCTTTGGCTCAGGCAGCAGCTGGGTCACCAAACAGGTGACGGGCAGCGGCAAGTGCAACACGTCCTTCTTTGGGTCCGATCCCGCGCACGGCATCGTCAAAGAATGCGACGTGGCGACCTACCCTGCCGGCAGTGGCACGGGCACGGGCACCGGCACCGGCACGGGCACGGGCACGGGCACGGGCACAGGAGCGACGACGGTGACGACGACGGTGACGGCGTCGCGGGTGACGGGGGTTGCGCCGCTGGCGGTGCTGTTTGATGCGACGGGCACGACAAACACGTCGAGCCTGGACAGCTTCCGGCAACTGAACTACGCGTTCAATTTTGGGGATGACCGTGGGTTGAAGTGGTCGGTGTCGGGGTTGCCCAAGAACACGGAGTCCTCGGGTCCGGTGGCAGCGCACGTGTTTGACGTGGCGGGCACGTACACGATCACCGTGAAGGCGACGAACCCGAGCACCGGGGAGACCTCCTCGGCCAACGTGACGGTGACGGTGACGGCACCGGATGCGGCCTACACGGGGACCAAGACGGTGTGCGTGTCGGCGGCCAAGAACTACACGGGTTGCCCCAGCGGAGCCTCTCAGACCACGGCGCTGCCCACGGGCACGGCGTGGAATGGCAAGCGCGTGCTGCTGGCGCGGGGCGAGAGCTTTGGCGACATCAGCATCCTGGACGGCAACGTCGGGGTGCAGGTGGGGGCGTAC
>NZ_JAMXMC010000016.1 GCF_024055665.1 Ideonella oryzae
CCAGCCCGGCAGACCCGAGTCCGCCAGCGCCGTCACCACCGACCACGACACCATCGCACCCACCATCAGCACTTCGCCGTGCGCAAAGTTGATCAGGCTGATGATCCCGTACACCATCGTGTAGCCCAGCGCCACCAGAGCGTACATGCTCCCCAACACCAAACCGTTGATGATCTGTTGAACGAAGATGTCCATTCAAAAACCTTGTTGTTGTGCGGCGAGCCGCGTCCAGCCTATGAGGCGCTCTATCGCACGGCTTGTGCCAGCTGGGGTAAGCACCAAGATGGTTCAGGGATAACCCCGCCGTTTTCGGGCCGAAACCACCCGTTTGCCCCGCCCCGGTGCCCTGCCATGCACATCTGCCGTGCGGCGATGGGGCGATGATCCACACCCCACTTTCGACGCCTAGTGCGGTTTTCCACACCGCCACCCCCACCGGGTTCCGAAACGCCGCACAGAACGCGGCGCCGGGTCGCTTCAGGGGTCTCGGCTTTGGGCACACTACGCACCCTGATGCCCGCGTCCTTCCCCGTTCTGTCCCCGCCGGATGCCCCGCCGCTGCGCCAGCGGCTGCTGCGTTCGGGCCTGCTGGTGCTGGGCGTGCTGGCCTGGGTGGCCCTGGGCAGCTGGGTGGGCTACCGCTGGAATGAACGGGCCGGGCTGGAGAACCTGTCCGCCGTGGCCAACGAGCGGCTGGAGCTCTATGCAGCCACGCTGGAGTCGGAGTTGGCCCGCTATGCCTACCTCCCCAGCCTGATCGCCGCCGATGCCGATGTGCGCGCCCTGCTGCTGCAGCCTCACTCCAGCACGGCCCGGGAAGCCGCCCGCCTGACCCTGGCCCGCATCGGTGTACGGGCCGGTGCATCCGAGGTGATGCTGACCGACGCCGAGGGCCACCTGCTGGTCAGCAGCGACCCCAACGGCGGCAGCACCCCCGCACCGGAATTGGCCAAGCCCGCGGACCACTTTGCCCGCAACCCCGGTGATGGCAGCACGGACTACCTTTTCGTCCACCCGGTGGTGCTGGAGGGCGCCAGCCGCGGCCAGGTTGTGCTCAAGCTCAATCTGGCCCCGCTGGAGGCCACCTGGGTCGACCTGGGCGCCCGCTCGCAGAGCGAGCGTCTGCTGGTGCTCGATGAGAGTGACACCGTGGTCATCACCTCGGTGCCCCGCTGGAAGTACCGCTGGCTGGCGCCCAACCCGGGCGAGATCGGGCCACTGGGACCGCCGCCCCATGCCAATGGTCAGCTCCAGCTGGCGGTGGATCGCCAGCTCAGCCCCTCGGTCAGCCTGGTGAGGGTCCCCACGGGGGACGGCACGCTGCCGCCGCGTCTGCTGCGCCAGGAGCGCTCACTGTGGGCCCTGGGCGGTCGCCTGCTGAGCCTGTCCGACCCGTCCGAGGTGTGGCGCCAGGCGCGCACCGCAGCCTGGGGCGGCGCGGCAGCCGGCGCCCTGGTGGCCAGCCTGCTGCTCTACCTCTTCTTCCGCCGCCGCGCCGAGCGCCAGCTGCTGCAGGCCCGCAATGCGCTGCAACAGGCGCACGACCAGTTGGAGCGCCAGGTGGACTTGCGCACAACCCAACTGCGCACAACCAACGAGGAGCTCAAGCGCCAGATCGCGCAGCGCGTGCTGGCCGAGGACGAACTGCAGCAGGCCAGCAAGCTGGCGGTGCTGGGCCAGATGTCCACCGGCATCTCGCACGAGATCAACCAGCCACTGACCGCGCTGCGGGTGCTCTCGCGCAACAGCCTGCGCCTGCTGGAGGTTGGCCGCCACGCCGATGTGGCCAGCAACCTGCGCACCATCGACGAAATGTCGGAGCGCATGGGCCGCATCGTCACCCAGCTGAAGTCCTTCGCCCGCAAGGACAGCCTGCGCCAGCAGCCGGTGTCGCCGGCCCTGGCCGTGCGCAACGTGCTGCTGATGCTGGACCACCGACTGCGCCACCAGGACGTGCAGGTCGTGCACGACGTGCCCGAGGCGCTGAGCGCCCAGGGCGATGCCAACCGGCTGGAACAGGTGCTGCTGAACCTGGCCGGCAACGCGCTGGACGCCATGGCCAGCACCGACGGTGCCGTGCTCAGCTTCCACGCACGGCGCGAAGGCGAGCGGGTGTGGATGTCGGTGGAGGACAACGGCCCGGGCATCGACGAGGCCCAGATGGCCCGCCTGTTCGAGCCCTTCTTCACCACCAAGCCCGCCGGCCAGGGCCTGGGCCTGGGCCTGGTGATCTCGGCCAAGATCGTGCGGGAGTTCGGCGGCACGCTGCGGGCGCAACGCACCGCCCAGGGCATGCGCTTCGAATTCGACCTGGCCGCCGAGGCGCCCTTCCCTTCGACCGAACACGGGCCCGCCAGCCCTTCCGAGGATGAACATGTTTGACGGCTACCACGTGATCTACATCGAGGACGACCCCCCGGTGCGCTCCAGCGTGGCGCAGACGCTGGAGCTCTCCGGCCTGGCGGTCAAGGCCTTCGGCACCGCCGAGGACGCCCTGCCCCACATCACCGAAGGGGCCCAGGCCATCGTCATCACCGATGTGCGCCTGCCGCGCATGGACGGCATGACGCTGCTGGAAAAGGTGCAGGAGATCGATGCCGGTCTGCCGGTGGTGGTGGTGACCGCGCATGGCGACATCTCGATGGCGGTGCGGGCCATGCGGGCCGGTGCCTACGACTTCCTGGAGAAGCCCTTCGACCCCGAGCGCTTCGTCGAGACCGCCATCCGCGCGCTGGACAAGCGGGTCATGCGCATGGCGCTGGAAGACCTGCGGACGCAGCTGCAGCAGCGCATCGGCATCGAGTCGGTGCTGCTGGGCCATTCCTCGGCCATGCAGGAGGTGCGGCGCAAGGTGCTGCGCCTGGCCGCCACCTCGGCCGACGTGATGATCCTGGGCGAGACGGGCACCGGCAAGGAGCTGGTGGCCCGCTGCCTGCACGACCAGAGCAACCGGCGCGACCGCAACTTCGTGGCGATCAATTGCGGCGGTCTGCCCGAAACCCTGTTCGAGAGCGAGCTGTTCGGCCACGAGCCGGGCGCCTTCACCTCGGCGGGCAAGCGCCGTATCGGCAAGATCGAGCACGCCAACGGCGGCACCCTGCTGCTCGACGAGATCGAATCGATGCCGATCCAGATGCAGATCAAGTTGCTGCGGGTGCTGCAGGAACGCAAGCTCGAGCGCCTGGGCTCCAACGAGGAACTGCCGATCAATCTGCGCGTGGTGGCGGCCACCAAGTGCGACCTGCGCGAACTGAGCGAGCAGCAGAAGTTCCGCGCCGACCTCTACTACCGCCTGAACGTGGCCCAGGTGCAGCTGCCGCCCCTGCGCGAGCGGCGCGAGGACATCCCGCTGCTGTTCGAGTACTTCGTCGGCCAGGCCGCCGAACGCTACGAACTGAGCGCGCCCGAGCTGAGCCCCGAGCGTCTGCGCGACCTGATGGCCCACGACTGGCCGGGCAATGTGCGGGAGATCCGCAACGCGGCCGACCGCTTCGTGCTGGAAGGCGACCTGGGCGAATTGCTGGCCGATGCCGGCAGCGACCCGGTGCCCCTGGCGCAGCAGATGGACAAGGTGGAAAAGGCCCTGATCGAGCAGGCGCTGCAGCGCTGCCAGGGTCGCATGCAGGATGTGATGCAGCAGCTGGGCACGCCCAAGAAGACGCTGTACGACAAGCTGCACCGGCACGGGATCGACCCCGGCCGCTTCCGCTGAAGAACGTTCCTCAGCGGTACACCGCCGGGTCGGGTGAATCGGTCGGGTGGGCAATCACCCGCTGCAGGGCCGGGCTCATCGGCAGCTGCAGGTTGATGTGCCGCGGCGGGATGGGCTGCAGGAACCACTTGGCGTAGATGGCCTGGATCTCGCCGCTGCGGTACAGGCCCGCCAGCACGTCATCCACCAGGCGCTTGAACACCGGATCGCCCTTGCGCAGCACCAGGGCATAGGGCTCGCTGGTCAGCGGCGTCGGGGCGATCATGTACTCGGCGGAATCGGGCGCCTCGGCCAGCAGGCTCTGCAGCAGCACGTCGTCCATGGCGTAGGCGGCGGCCTGGCGCGCCGTGACCATGCGGAAGCCCTCGATGTCGTAGAGCCCGGCCAGGATCTTCATCTCCAGCCCCCGGCGGCGGTTCTCAGCCTGCAGGAACTGGATGCTGGTGGTGGCCAGCGTGGTGGCCACCGGGCGGCCGCGCAGGTCGTCCAGGCTGAGCACCGGCGCGTCCTTGCGAGACAGCAGCTTGCTGCTGGCCACGAAGATGGTCAGAGAGAAGGCCACCTGGCTCTCGCGCTCAACATTGTGGGTGGTGACGCCGCATTCCAGGTCGGCCGTGCCGTTGGCCACCAGCGGCAGGCGGGTGGCCGAACTGACCCCCATCATCCGCACCTCCAGATCGGGCATCTCCAGGCGCTGACGCACCGCCCGCACCACCTGGCGGCACAGGTCCACGCTGTAGCCCACCGGCTGGCGGTCCAGGTTCAGGTAGGAGAACGGCGGCGAGGACAGCCGGTAGCCCACCGTGATCAGGCCGGTGTCATGGATCTTGCGCAGCGTGGGCGAAGCGGCGTACGCCGGCGGCTCGACCGCTGCCGCGGGCATTCCCCCCGCGAAGCCGAGGGCCATGGCCAGGAAGGCGAAGGAAAGGAAGGGGGACGCGCGGACTGCCATGGGGGGGACCTGTCGATCATTGTGACAAATCAGGGCGGGTGTCACCTGGGCACTGGCCCCAGGTCGAGAGGCGCCTTAGCATCCGCCCCATGCGCTCCGCTCCCGACTTCCGCGATCCGGCCTTTCTGCAGCAGCACCTGCTGCAGACCATGGCGTTCTACGATGGCCGCTGCGTGGACCCCCGTGGCGGGCTCTACCAGTTCTACCGGGACGACGGCAGCGTCTACGACCACACCACCCGGCACCTGGTGAGCAGCACGCGCTTTGTCGTGACCCACGCCATGATGGCCCGCCGCTTTCCCGATCATCCCCGGGCCGCGGGCTGGCAAGACACGGCCCGCCACGCCCTGCGCTTCGTGCAGGACATCCACCGTGACGAGGCCAACGATGGCTACCTGTGGCTGCTGCGCTGGCGCGACGGGCAGCGCGACGTGCTGGACGCCACCCAGCATGCCTATGGCCTGGCCTTTGTGCTGCTGGCCCAGGCCCAGGCCCTGCTGAGCGGGCTCGAAGAGGCCCGTCCGGCCCTGCAGCAAACCTTGGCGCTGATGGAACGGCACTTCTGGGAACCGGGCGCCAGCCTGTACGCCGACGAGGCTGGCCCCGACTGGACCCTGCACGCCTACCGGGGCCAGAACGCCAACATGCATGCCTGCGAAGCCCTGATGGCCGCCTTTGAGGCCACGGGCGACCGCTTCTGCCTGCAGCGTGCCCACGCCCTGGCGCAACAGGTCACCCAAACCCTGGCCGGGCGTTGCCATGGCTGGGTCTGGGAGCATTTCCACGCCGACTGGACGCCGGACTGGGACTTCAACCGGCACGACCCCGCCAACCTGTTCCGTCCCTGGGGCTACCAGGTCGGCCACTGGACGGAGTGGGCCAAGCTGCTGCTCACGCTGGAACGGCTCAGCCCACCGGACGCCGACACCGGCTGGATGCTGCCACGGGCCCGCGAACTGTTTGCGGCCGCCGTCCATCTGGGCTGGGACAACGTCCATGGCGGCCTGGTCTATGGCCTGGGGCCCCTGGGCGATCCGGCCACGGACACCCATCTGAAGGTGAGCGACGGCGACAAGTACCACTGGGTCCAGGCCGAGACCCTGGCCGCCGCGGCCGCGCTGGCCCAGCGCACCGGCGAAGGGGGCTACTGGGACTGGTACGACCGAATCTGGGCCTATGTCTGGCGCCACTTCGTGGATCACGACCACGGTGCCTGGTACCGCATCCTGGGGCCGGACAACCGCAAGCTGACCGACGAGAAGAGCCCTGCCGGCAAGGTGGATTACCACAACCTCGGCGCCTGCCACGAGGTGCTCGACACCCTGGCCCGCTGACTGAATCCGGGATTCCTCGCCCCCTGGCGAACAACACCGGGGTGCTTTCCGTGTTGTTTGACCGTTTCAGATTTCCCTGACTGCGTCACCATCGGCCCCAAGAGACCAATTGCCGCTGCGGGTCGCTCATGCCCTGCCTGCAGCCCAAGACAAGGGGACAGTGACCATGGGGATTCTTCGCATCGTGATGCGTGCAGGCAACCGCCTGATGCGCCGGCTGAGCATGCCGCTCAAGCTCTCCTTGCTGGGGAGCATGCTGCTGATTCCTCTGCTGATCAACGTGGTCACCGGTGCGCTGCACGACCAGGAGGCCATCCGCGTCACCCGGGCCGAGCGCCAGGGACTGGCGCTGGTGATGCCGCTGTCGCAAACGGCCTACGAAGTCCAGGTGCATCGCGGGCTGGCCAACCGAGTCATGCGCGGCGACGGCAGTGCGCAGGCGTCCCTGGCCCAAAGCGCTGAACGGCTCAAAGCCCACCTGGGCGAAGTCGACCAGGCGCTCGCCCAGACCGACGCGTTTGCCGCCAAGGATGAGTGGTCATCGCTGCGCACGGCGCTGGAGGGGCTCGCCGGCCCGACGGCCCAGGGCGAGCCCGCAGCCGTCTTTGCAGATCACACGGACCGCATCGAGGGCCTGCGCAACCTCATCACCACCGTGGCCGAGCGCTCTTCCCTGCTGCTCGACCCGGACGCCGACACCTACTTCCTGATGTCGCTGTCCACCCTGGAAGCCCTGCCCTGGACCGAGCACCTGGGGCAGGTTCGCGGACTGGGCGCCGGACTGCTGGCGGCCGGACAGGCCAGCGCCCAGGAGCGGGCCACCGTACTGGCCCACGGCGCTGCGCTCCAGTCCATCCTGCATGATGTGCAATTCTCGGTGGGTGCCCTCGGACGCGTCGACGTGGCCGCCCCCAAAGGCTGGCAGGAGGCCCGCGACAACACCGAGCGTCTGGCTCAGTCACTGAAGCAGAGCTTCGCCGCCGAGCCCTTGCAGGGCGATGCCGCCGGATTCTTCACCCAGGTCAGCAGCGTGATCGATGCGGTCAAGGGCTTCCAGGGCGCTGCCGCGCAGGAACTGAGCAAGCGCCTGACCCTGCGCGAGACGCATCTGGTGAACATGTTCTGGGTGAAGATGGGGGTCAGCGTGATCGGTCTGGTGCTGATGCTCTACCTGAGCTTCAGCTTCTACGGCAGCGTCATGGGCGCACTGCGCGCGCTCCAGCACAGCGTGAAGGCCATGTCCGCCGGCGACATGGCCCACAGCGTCAAGATCGAAGGCAGCGACGAGATCGCCGACATGGGCAATGGCATCGAGCAGATGTCGGGCCAACTCTCGGCCATGGTGGCCGACATCCGCAGCAGCGCCATCCGCGTGGGCTATGCCGGCCAGCAAGCCGCCGCCCGTGGCCAGGCTCTGGCCGAGCGCACCGACGCCCAGGCGGCCAGCCTGCGTCAGACCATGGCCACGGTCAGCCAGCTCAGCGAAGCGGTCACGGTCAATGCCCAGGCGGCCCAGGAACTCGACCACCTGACCCAGGCCCTGCGCGAGCGGGCCGAGGCCGGGGGCACTGCCATGCAGCAGACGGTGGGGGCCATGGGCTCGCTGGAGGGCAGCTCTCGCCGCATGAGCGAGATCATCAGCGTGATCGACGGCATCGCCTTCCAGACCAACATCCTGGCCCTGAATGCCGCCGTGGAAGCGGCCCGTGCGGGCGAGGCCGGCCGCGGCTTTGCCGTGGTGGCCACCGAGGTCCGGCAGCTGGCCCAGCGCAGTGCATCGGCGGCGGCGGAAATCCGCACGCTGATCGGCCAGTCCGGTGAAGAGGTGGCCCGCTCGGTCACCCGCATCCAATCGGTGGGACAGACCCTGAACCAGGTGGTGGACGGCGTGCGCAATGTGTCGGACCGCCTGCGCACCATCGCCGAGGCCAGCACCCAGCAAAGCGTGGGTCTGGCCGAGGTGACCAAGACCGTCGGCGCCTTGGAAGACATCACGCTGCAGAACGCGACCATGGTGGAGGAATCGGCCAAGGATGCCAGCGAACTGGTGCACCGGGCCCAGGCCCTGGGCGAAGCCGTCGCCTCGATCCGGCTGCGCCAGGGCAGCGCCGACGAGGCCTGCGCCCTGGTGGAGAAGGCCCACGCCCTGGTCAGCCGCGACGGCGTGGAGCGCGCCAGCCAGGTCTTCACCCGGGCCGATGGCGGCTTCATCGACCGCGACCTCTACATCTTCATCGTCGACCGCGAGGGCCGCTACCTGGTCCACGGCCTGAAGCCGGCCATGAACGGCCACCGCGTGCACGAACTGCCCGGCATCGACGGTGACCGCTTCGTGCACGAGGCCTGGGCCGCCGCCTCGGCCAATGGCCAGCACTGGGTGGAGTACGACATCGTCAACCCCGACACCGGCAAGGTGCAACCCAAGGCCAGCTATGTGGTGGCCCTGAACGACCGGCTGCTGCTGGGCTGCGGCATCTACCGCAGCACCAGCGCTGCCAGCGCCGTACCGTCATCGGCCGGGGCCGACCACCAGGCTGCTCCGGCCGGTTCCACCGCGGGCTCAATGCCCCAGGCTCTCCCCGCCTGAGACCACGGCCTCATCGGATTCGTGCAGCCGGGCCTCGCGCTGCGCCGCCCGGCGCAGCGCCTCGGGCCGCACCAGGTAGCTGTAGATCACCGGCACCACCAGCAGCGTCAGCAGCGTGGAGGTGAGCACGCCGCCGATGATGGCGCGTCCCATCGGCGCCTGGATCTCGCCGCCTTCGTTGAAGGCCAGCGCCATGGGCAGCATGCCGAACACCATGGCCGCGGTGGTCATGATGATCGGGCGCATCCGGATCAGGCCGGCCTCCTTCACCGCCTCGGCCACGCTCTTGCCCGCCCGCACCGCATGGTTGGCAAAGTCCACCAGCAAAATGGCGTTCTTCGTCACCAGCCCCATCAGCATGATCAGGCCGATCAGCGAGAACAGGTTGATGGTCGAGTGGGTGAGCAGCAGCGCCAGCATGACGCCGATCAGTGACAAGGGCAGCGAAGCCATGATGGCCAGCGGCTGCAGGAAGCTGCCGAACTGGCTGGCCAGCACGATGTAGATGAATACCACGGCCAGGGCCAGCGCCGCCACCATGTTGCCGAAGATCTCGGCCTGGTCCTTGGCCTGACCGCCCACGTCGAAGCGGTAGCCCGGTGGCAGCACGGTGGCCTGGATCAGCTTCTGCACATCCGCGCTCACGTCGCCCACGGCCCGGCCGGAGGCATGGTCCACGCCGGCATAGATGGCCTGGCGGCGCTCCAGGTTCTGGCGCTTGATGACCACCGGGTTCTCCACCGGCTCCACCGCGACCACCCGCTCCAGCGGAATGGGCGTGCCGTCCTTGGCGTAGGCCACCGGCAGCTGGCGCAGTTGGGCCACCTGCTGTCGGTCCAGGCTCTTCAAACGCAGCAGCACCTCCACCTGTTCGCCATCGGGCGTGGTCCAGTAGCTGGCCACATCGCCATTGACGTAGGTGCGCAGTGCCGTGGCCACCTGGGTGGTGCTCAGGCCCAGTTCGCGCACGGCACTGGGCTTGATGCGCACCGCATAGGCCGGCACACCGGGCTCCACCGAGCTCTGCAGATCGGTCACGCCCTTGATCTTCTTGATCTTGGCGCTCAGGTCGTTCGTGATCTGGTCCAGCACGGTGGGATCAGGCCCCAGGATCGCCACGTTGATCGGGCGGTTCCAGCCCAGGATGATCTGGATGCCCGGCACCGAGGCCAGCTCGTTGCGCAGCGCGTCCTCGAGCTCCTTCTGGGTGCGGTGGCGCTGCGCCTTGGGCTTGAGCACCAGGCCAATGCCCGCGGTGTTGCGGCCATCCTCGCCCCCGACGGTGGTGGTCATCGACTCCACCTCGGGGAACTTGGCACGGATGATGGTCTCGACCTGGCGGATCTTCTGGTCCGAGCGGGCCAGGCTGGAGCCCACGGGCAGCTTGACCTGCAGCTGGGTGAAGCCCTGGTCGGTCTCGGGAATGGTCTCCGCGCCGATCAAGGGCGCCAGCATCAGGGCCGCAATCAGAGAGAGCCCGGCCAACCACAGCACCATGCCACGTGGCGTGATGGTGGCCCAGCGCAGGCGGCGCGGGGCGGCACGGTCCACATCCCCCTGGGCGTTGACCGGATGGCCCCAGGCCGGCACCGGTGGCACCCACAGGCGGTAGCGGCGATGGCTGAAGGCCCAATCCACCAGCGCCGCATAGACCCTGTGCAGCACATCCATGCCGACATCCACCGCCTTCAGCAGATGGCGGATGACCGGCAGGCGGCGGAAACGGTCGGTGGGCGGATCGGGCCAGATGGACGACAGCATCGGGTCGAGTGTGAAGCTGACGAACAGGCTGACCAGCACCGCCACGGTCACCGTGATGCCAAAAGGGTAGAAGAACTTGCCGACGATGCCCTTCATGAAGGCCACGGGCACGAACACCGCGCAGATGGCGAAGGTGGTGGCCATCACCGCCAGGCCGATCTCCTCGGTGCCCTGGCGGGACGCCGTGAGGTGGTCCTTGCCCATGTCCACGTGGCGGACGATGTTCTCCCGCACCACGATGGCATCGTCGATCAGCAGGCCGATGCACAGCGACAGCGCCATCATGGTCATGAAGTTCAGCGTGAAGCCGAAGGCATAGACCGCGATGAAGCTGGCGATCACCGAGATCGGCAGCGTCAGGCCGGTGATGACGGTGGAGCGCCAGCTCTGCAGGAACAGGAAGACGATGGCCACCGTCAGCAGTGCGCCCTCGATCAGGGTGCGCTGCACGCCGTGCAGGGAGTCCTGCACCCAGTCGCTGTTGGCGTAGATGATGCGCAGCTCCACGCCCGGCGGCATGCTGCCCTGCATGCTTTCCACCGCCTCCTTGATGGACTCGCCGGCCCGGACGATGTTGGCGTCCTTCTGCTTGTAGACCTGCAGCGTGATGGCGGGGTCGCCGTTCACGCGGGACATGGACTCGGCTTCCTGGTCGGTCTCGACCACCTGGCCCAGGTCGCCCAGGGTGGTGACGCCATTGCCGGTGCGGGCAACGACGATCTGCGCGAAGTCCTTGGGATCACGCACCCGCCCCTCCACCCGCACGATGGCATCGGCGGTGCCGTTGCTGACCAGGCCCACCGGCTCGTCGGCATTGCTGCGCTTGAGGGCCGCCGCCACATCGGCCGGGGTGAGCGCCGCGGCGCGCAGACGGGCCGGATCCAGCTCCACCCGCACCTGGCGCACGTTCAGGCCGCTGGCCACGACGCGGGCCACGCCTTCGGCCCGCTCCAGGCGCTTGACCACGGTCTGGTCGGCCAGCAGCGAAATTTCACGCTCGCTGCGGTGGTGCCCCACCAGCGCCAGCACCACGGTGGGCTGGGCGTTGTCGTTGTCGAAGCGGCTGATGAACGGCGCCTTGGCATCCTCCGGCAGCGAGGCCTGCAGGGCCGCAATCTTCTCGCGCACATCCTGGTTGGCCTGGGAGATGTCGGCGTCGAGGTTGAACTCGACCACGGTCTCGCTGCGCCCTTCCAGGCTGTTGGAGCGGATCATCTTCACGCCAGCGATGCTGTTGAGCGCCGACTCGACCGGCTTGGTGATCTCGGTCTCCACTGCCGAGGGCGAGGCCCCGGGGTAGCTGATCGAGACAAACACCACCGGCGGGTTGATGTCGGGCATCTGCTCGACACCCAACCGCAGGTAGGAGAACAGCCCCAGCACACAAACCGCCACCATCATCATGGTGGCGAACACGGGGTTGTTGATGGCGACGCGGGTCATCCACATGAGGTCTTCCTCCGAGACGTGACGGGACGACGCGTCAGAGCGTCTTGGCCGGGCCCGAGGCGGCCGAGGCCGCCTGGGTGGCGTTCTGGATGCGGGCTTCCTGGCCTTCGCGCAGATTGTCGAAGCGGGCGGCCAGCACCTGGCTGCCGGCGGCCAGGCCGTCGGTGATCTCCACCAGACCGCGCGTTGCATCCCGGCGTCCGGTGGTCACCGTGCGGCGCAGCAGCTTGCCCTGCTCCAGGGTCCAGACATAGTCCTGCCCCGAGCTGGAGGACAGCGCAGTGACCGGCACCGTCAGGCGCGGCGCCCCCGCGGGCAGGGTCACGTTCGCGGTAGCGAACTGGCCGGCACGCAGCAACTCCTTGGGGTTGTCCAGCGTCAGCGTCACGCCGATGGAACGCGTCCCCACCTCGGCGGCCGGGGCGATGCGGGCCAGCTTGGCTTCGATGGGCTCCTCCACGCCTTCCACCTGCAGCTGGACCGACATGCCCGGATGCAGCTGACCGACCTCGTGGGTGCCGACGCTGCCGGCCATCTCCAGCTTGCGCAGGTCCACGATGGTCAGCAATTCCTGCTCGGCCGCGACCTTCTCGCCCGGCAGGGCGTGGCGCTTGGAGACGATGCCGCTGATGGGGGCGGCCAGGGCCGCCTCGCGCAGCTGGATGCGGGCCGTCTCCACCTGGGCCAGTGCGGCGTTGTACTGCGCCTTGGCACTTTCCAGCGAGGCCCGCGAGTTCTCCAGCGCGATCGGCGAGATGAACTTCTGCTCGGCCAGCCCCAGGTTGGAGTCATGGCTGCGCTGGGCCTGGGCCAGCACTGCCTTGGCTGCCTCGGCCTGGGCCGTCTTCTCGTTCAGGCGGGCGTTGAGTTCGGCCAGATCGATCACGCCCAGGGATTCCCCCTGGACCACCCGGCTGCCTTCGTCCACGCGCAGACTGACGAGCGTGCCGGCGGCCTTGGCACGGACCGTGACTGTCGATGGCGCCACCAGGGGGCCGGAGAAGGTGACGCGCCCGGGCAGGGCCATCTGCTGGGGTTGCACCACTTCCTGGGTGCTGAAGACCAGGGTGGCCTCCTTGGGCTTGTCATCCTTGGGCTGACCCGACTTCCGGGCCACCACCGCCCCCACCAGGACGACCAGCACCACCAGCGCTACCCCTCCGATCCACCTGCGTTGTCGCATGTCTGTTCCCGCCTCTTCTGTTGATTGCTCTCGTGGAGCGGTCGCAGTGTAGGGGCAGCCAGGCAAAAGAAAAGGCCCGGCGGACGAACCGTCCCCCGGGCCGATGAACTGCATCAGGCAGCGACGAACTGCGCCTGCTCAACGACGCGCTGCCGCGATGTCCGGCGTGGCCACCTGCACATCACCGCACTGCGCGCGGTGGCGCAGAGCGTGGTCGATGAGCACCAGGGCGAGCATGGCTTCCGCGATGGGCGTGGCCCGGATGCCGACACAAGGATCGTGGCGACCGAAGGTCTCCACCTGGGCAGGATGCCCCTGCAGATCGATCGAGCGGCGCGGGACGCGGATCGAGCTGGTGGGCTTGATGGCGATGTTGACAGTGATGTCCTGCCCAGTCGAGATGCCCCCCAGCACACCGCCGGCGTGGTTGCCGACGAAGCCCTCGGGGGTCAGTTCATCGCCATGTTCGCTGCCGCGCTGACGGACGGATTCGAAACCGGCCCCGATCTCCACCCCCTTGACCGCATTGATGCCCATCATTGCGTAGGCGATGTCAGCGTCCAGCTTGTCAAAGAGCGGTGCCCCCCAACCCACAGGCAGGCCCGACGCCTCGACATACAGGCGTGCGCCCACCGAGTCGCCCGATTTGCGCAAGGCGTCCATGTAGGCCTCGAGTTCGTCGGTCTTGCCGGCCGTGGCGGCAAAGAACGGGTTCTGCTCCACCTGACTCCAGTCGTCGCGGGGGATCTCGATCTCGCCGATGGCGGTCATGCAGCCCCGAATGCGAATGCCGAAATGCTCTGCCAGCCATTTGCGGGCCACTGCCCCCGCCCCGACCATGGGAGCGGTCAGGCGGGCTGAGCTGCGGCCGCCACCGCGGGGGTCGCGGATGCCGTACTTGTGCCAGTAGGTGTAGTCGGCATGGCCGGGCCGAAAGCTCTGGACGATGTTGCCGTAGTCCTTGCTGCGCTGGTCGGTGTTGCGGATCAGCAGGCAGATGGGGGTGCCGGTGGTCTTGCCCTCGTAGACGCCGGACAGGATTTCAACCGCATCGGGCTCGTTGCGCTGCGTGACGTGGCGGCTGGTGCCCGGCCGGCGACGGTCCAGCTCGGGCTGGATGTCGGCTTCGGAGAGCGCCATGCCAGGGGGGCAGCCATCAATGACGCAGCCGATGGCCGGGCCATGGCTCTCGCCGAAGTTGGTCACGCGGAAGAGTTCGCCAAAGGTGCTGCCGGACATGGGAATGGGGGCCGACCCGCCGCAAGGCGGACCGTGCCCTGCCTTGTTTCAGGGAGCCTCGATTTTATCGGTCGATGCACGAAAGAGGCCGAGGTGTGAAACAGGACCGCTTTTGGGCGCTCCTTTGCGCCTTCACAAGGCCCTGCTTTCGGCGACAGTGAGGGTACGCCTCGCATCTGCGTGTCTGTCCCATCCCATCCCGCATCCATGAAGGTCTCTGCCCCTGTCCAACCCCTGCTGCGCCGCCTGCGGCTGTGGGCCGGCCTGGGCGCTGCGCTGCCGCTGCAGAGCTGGGCGCAGCCCCTGGAGGCCAGCCGCACGCTCCCCGGGTGGCTCTGGAGCGGCGCCGCCCTGGGCGGCCTGGGGGGGCTGACGCTGCTGTGGCGCCTGGTACGCCAGCGCGGCACGGCGGACAAGGCCCTGGTCGAGACCATGCTCGACCACAGCCCGCAATGCCTGGCCCTGATCACCCCGGACGGACAGGTGGTTCGGGGCAACCGGACCGCCCGGCGCTGGATGCAGGCCTCTTTGCAGCCCCAGGCACCGGAGTCTGCGCCGCTCTGGCGTCACCCGATGTGGGGCCAGGACGGCCGACAGGGTGAGCGCTTGCGCATGGCCATTGCCCAGGCCGCCGGTGGGCGCATCGCCAAGCTGGAGCTGAGCAGCCTGGACGACCGTGGCGCCCCCCGGACGATGGAGATGACGGTGCGCCCTGTGGCCGCCCTGCCCGGCCAGCCCCAGGGACATCTGCTGATCGAGGCGCAGGACGTGACCGCACGACGCCAGGTCGAGGACAAGCTCCGTCTCGCGGCGGCCGTCTACGAACAGACCCGCGAAGGGGTCCTGATCGCCGACCTGAGGGGCGTGATCCTCTCGGTCAACCCAGCCTTCTGCGAGATCACGGCCTTCCAGGCGGAGGAACTGCAAGGACAGTCGATCCAGTTGCTCGCCCCGCTGCTGCAGGAAGCGGCGCTGCCCCAGGTGATGCAGGAAGAGCTTCGCCGGGACGGCCATTGGCAGGGGGAGGTGATCAGCATGCGACGCAACGGCGCGCCACTGACCGCCTGGGTGTCGCTGAGTCTGCGGCGCGACGCCGACCCGCGCAGCGGCCACCTGATCGCCATCGTGCACGATGTCACCTCGGTGCGGCAGGTCGAACAGAAGCTGCTGCGTCGGGACCACTTCGACGGTCTGACCGATCTGCCCAACCGGCAGCTGCTGGTGGACCGCATGACCCAGGCCCTGGCCCAGGCCCGGCGCCACCAGCAACCCCTGGCCCTGCTCTTCCTGGACGTGAACCAGCTGCGGCATGTCAACGACAACTTCGGCCACACCGCGGGAGACGGCATCCTGCGCGAAGTGGCCCTGCGCCTGCGCCAGAGCCTGCGCGAGGTCGACACGGTCGCTCGGCTGGGTGGGGACGAGTTCGCCGTGCTGCTGCCCGGTGCCACCGCCGAAGGCGCCACCCAGGTGGCCGACAAGCTCATCGAACGGCTGGCCCTGCCCTGTCGCGTCGAGGGCCATGAATTCAGCCTGACCTTCTCGATCGGCGTGGCCCTGTCACCCGACGACGCCGACACGCCCGAGGCCCTGCTGCGCTGTGCCGACACTGCGATGTACCGGGCCAAGCTCGAAGGCCGCGGCCGCTGGTGCTTCTACTCGGCCGACATGGTCAACCGCTCGGCCCGCCAACTGCAGCTGGAAGCCGCGCTGCGCCGGGCCGAGGAGCGCGACGAACTGGCGCTGGTCTACCAACCCCAGATCTGCCTGCATTCGGGCCGACTGGTCGGCATGGAGGCCCTGATCCGCTGGAAGCACCCCGAGCTGGGCATGATCTCGCCCGCCGAGTTCATCCCGCTGGCCGAAAGCAGCGGACAGATCCTGTCCATCGGCGCCTGGGTGATGCGCACGGCCGTGCACCAGATGAAGCAATGGATCGACGAGGGCCTGCCTTCGAACGTGGTGGCGGTCAACCTCTCGGCGGTGCAGTTCCGCGACCCTGGCTTGCCAGAGCTGGTTCAGAAGGTGCTCGACGACGCGGGCCTGCCGCCCAGCTGCCTGGAGCTGGAGCTGACCGAAAGCGTGGCGGCGCACAACCCGGCCGAGGCCGGCCAGATGATGGACCGGCTGCATGCCCTGGGCGTGCGCCTGTCGATCGACGACTTCGGCACCGGTTTTTCGTCGCTGAGCCACCTCAAGCGCTTCCCGATCCACACCCTGAAGATCGACCAGTCCTTTGTGCGCGACATCAGCACCGATCCGGACGACCGCGCCATCGTTCAGGCCATCATCCAGATGGCCCGCGCGCTGCGCCTGACCACCATCGCCGAGGGCGTGGAAACCGACGAGCAAGCCGCCTTCCTGCAATCGCATGGCTGCGAGGCTGCACAGGGCTACCGCTTCTGCAAGCCGCTGCCGCCAGAGGAAGCGCAGGCCTGGGTGCAAATCCACACCCGGCCGAACAGCGCCCCGCGGGAACTGGTCCTGCCCGCCACCGTCAAGGCTTGAGGGCCAGACTGCCCCGTCTGGCCGAGGTTCGCGCCGGCCCCGGACTCAGTGGGCCGCCAGGCCCTCGGAGGACGACGGTGTTTCGTCGCCCGGCCAATCCCGGATGTAGGCCTTGAGCATGCGGTTCTCGAAGTCCTGCGCCTCCACCACGGTCTTGGCAACGTCGTAGAACGAAATCACGCCCATCAGCGTGCGCCCGTTGAGCACGGGCATGTAGCGGGCGTGGCGGCCCAGCATCATGCGGCGCACCTCGTCGATCTCGGTCTCGGGGGTGCAGGTCAGGGGCGCATCGTCCATCACGCTACGCACCAGGCGGCTGCCGATGATCATGTTGTTGCCCACGATGGCGGCGATCACCTCACGGAAGGTGAGCATGCCGGTCAGGTCACCGTGCTCCATCACCACCACCGAACCGATGTCCTGCTCGGCCATGGTCCGCACGGCCTCGGCCAATGGAAGGTCCGGTGACACGGTGAACAGGGTGTTGCCCTTCACGCGCAGGATGTCGCTGACTTTCATGGTGGCTGTCTCCTCAGGCTGTGCCGACGGATGGGTATCGGGGTTGTCAACATAGCACACAATCGCCGGCTTTCTTACCCTGACGAACCAAGGGCCGCGCGAATCCACCCGATGGCGCAGCCCTACCCTCAGACGCTGCGTCACCCATGCAACTCACTGTCGACCACCATCCCGTGAAGCTGTCGCGCTGGGCGCCCTCGCCCGCCGGCCCGAATGCCCCCGCCCTGCTGCTGCTGCACGGCGCCCTCAACGACGCCAGCGTCTGGCACCGGTTGGGCCCGGCCTGTGCGGCGGCAGGCCACCAGGTGCTCGCGCCAGACCAACCCGCCCACGGCGGCAGCGCCGGCCCGCTGCTGCCGGACATCGACGCCCTGGCCGCCTGGGTACTGCGGGTGGCGGATGCCGCCGGACTGGATCGCTTCAGCGTGGCCGGCCACAGCATGGGGTCGTTGATCGCCCTGGAAGTCGCAGCGCAGGCGCCCGAGCGCGTCGCGCACCTGCTGCTGCTGGGCACCGCCTTTCCGATGCGGGTCAGCCCCGCCCTGCTGGAATCGGCCGTGGCCACGCCCGAGGCGGGCATGGACCTGATCAACACCCTGTCCTATTCGCCCGCGGCGGCCGCCCAGACCGAGGGGCCGCTGGCCGAGGCCCGTGCCGCCAGCCGAGCCCTGATGGCCCGCACCCAGGCCGGCTGCACCGAGGGCAACCTCTTCCTGCACGACTTCCAGCTCTGTGACCGCTACACCGATGGCCTGGCCGCCGCCGCGCGGGTGCGCTGCCCGGTCACGCTGATCCAAGCCGAGGCCGACCGCATGACACCGGCCAAGGCCACGGTGGCCCTGGTGGAGGCCCTGAAGGCCGAGGTGCGGATGGTGCCCGGCGGACACACGATGCTGCAGGAGCAGCCCGAGGCCGTCGCGCGGGCGGTGCTGGCGGCGCTGGGCGCGGCGACCTGAAAGTGCCCGGGGCTCAGGCCGGGCTGCCGGCGGTGGCGGACGCCGCAGCGGCCGCGATGCCGGGCTTCAGCGCCGCGAGCATCTCACGCACCATCTCCTGCAGGCCGAAGCGCGGGGTCCAGCCCCAGTCGGCCAGGGCCTCGCGGTCGTCCAGCGAACGCGGCCAGCTGTCGGCGATGGCCTGGCGGAAGTCCGGAGCGTAGTCGATCGTGAACTCGGGCAGCTCGGCCCGAATGGCCTGGGCGATCTGTGCCGGGGTGAAGCTGATGCCCGCCAGGTTGTAGGCCTTGTACTGGGGCAAGCGCGCCAGCGGCGTCTCCATCAGCTCCAGCGTGGCACGGATGGCGTCGTCCATGTACATCATTGGCAGCGCCGTGTCCTGGCCCAGGAAACTGGTGTAGCGGCCCGCGCGCAGCGCCTCGTGGAAGATCTCCACCGCGTAGTCGGTGGTGCCGCCCCCGGGCGCGGTCTTCCAGCTGATCAGGCCGGGGTAGCGCACGGTGCGCACGTCCACACCGTGGTTGCGCCGGTACCAGGCGCACCAGCCCTCCCCCGCCAGCTTGGAGATGCCGTAGACGGTGGTGGGCTCCATCACCGTCTGCTGCGGCGTCTGGTCACGCGGGGTGCTGGGACCGAAAGCCGCGATGGAGCTGGGCCAGAACACGCGCTCCAACTGGTGGGTGCGGGCCAGCTCCAGCACGTTGAGCAGGCCCTTCATGTTCAGGTCCCAGGCCCACATCGGGTGCTGCTCACCGCGGGCGGACAGCGCCGCCGCCAGGTGGTAGATCTGGGTGATGCCGTGGCGCTCGACCACCGCGGTCAGGGCCGCGGCATCGGTCACGTCCAGGGCTTCATGGGCCAAGCCGGGCACGCGGCCCCGGGGCGACAGGTCGCTGGTCACCACGGCCTCGCGGCCATGACGCTCGGCCAGCACGCCGGCCAGGTCGGTGCCGATCTGGCCGTTGGCGCCGATGATCAGGATGCGGGGCGTGCTCACCGGGCGTCCCCTTTCAGCAGCCCCAGCCCGCGCCCGGCCTGGGCAAAGGCGGCCACCGCGCGCTCGAGCTGGGCGCGGTCGTGCGCGGCGCTGAGCTGCACGCGGATGCGGGCCTGACCCTGCGGCACCACCGGGTAGAAGAAGCCCACCACATAGACGCCCAGCTCCAGCAGGCGCGCGGCCAGCTGCTGCGCCTTGACGGCGTCGTAGACCATGATGGGCACGATGGGGTGCTCGCCCGGCTTGATCTCGAAACCGGCCTCGACGATAGCCCGGCGGAAGTAGGCGGTGTTGTCGGCCAGCTTGTCGCGCAGCGCCGTGGAGCCCTCCAGCAGGTCCAGCACCTTCAGCGAGGCGCCGACGATGGACGGCGCCACGGTGTTGGAGAACAGGTAGGGCCGCGAGCGCTGGCGCAGCAGCTCCACCACCTCCTTGCGGGCCGCGGTGAAGCCGCCCGAGGCACCGCCCAGGGCCTTGCCCAGGGTGCCGGTGATGATGTCCACCTTGCCGAAGATGCCGCGGTGCTCGTGGGTGCCGCGGCCGGTTTTGCCCATGAAGCCGGTGGCGTGGCTTTCGTCCACGCCCAGCAGCGCGCCGAAGCGATCGCACAGCGCGCGGATGCGGTCGAGCTGGGCGATGGTGCCGTCCATCGAGAACACGCCGTCGGTGAACACCAGGATGAAGCGCGCACCACCGGCGCGGGCCTCCTCCAGGCAGCGCTCCAGATCGGCCATGTCGTTGTGGGTGTAGCGCCAGCGACGGGCCTTGCACAGGCGGATGCCGTCGATGATGGAGGCGTGGTTGAGCGTGTCGCTGATGATCGCGTCCTGCTCGCCCAGCAGTGGTTCGAACAGGCCGCCGTTGGCGTCGAAGGCCGCCACGTAGAGGATGGCGTCCTCGGTGCCCAGGAAGCGGGCCAGCCGGCCTTCCAGGGTCTTGTGCAGATCCTGGGTGCCGCAGATGAAACGCACCGAGCTCAGGCCGTAGCCATGGGTGTCCAGGGCCTCATGGGCCGCGGCGATCACCTCCGGGTGGCTGGACAGGCCCAGGTAGTTGTTGGCGCACAGGTTGATCACCTCGCGGCCATCGGTGGTGCGCACCAGGGCACCCTGCGGCGTGGTCAGGATGCGCTCGCTCTTGTAGAGACCGTCCTCGCGCAGGGTCTGCAGCTCCTGGCGCAGGTGGGCATAGAAGGCGTCGGTGGACGCGTGGGCATCAGACATGGTGGAGTCCTTGGCAGGTGAACGGGTGGCTCACATCGTGTTCAATAACTGTTCGTTTGTTCGATATATCGAACATGAGTGCAGTATCATGACGACATCCCGATCCGTCAAGCCTGGACGCTGAAAGACCACCATGTCGCGCGTGCCCTCTTCCGAACCCCCTCGCGTCGGCCAGACGCTCGCCAGTCTGCGCCAGGCCCGCGGCCTGTCGCTGGACGAGCTCTCGCGCCAGGCCGGTGTCTCGAAGTCCATGCTCTCGCAGATCGAGCGAAACCAGGCCAATCCGACGGTGGCGGTGGTCTGGCGCCTGGCCAATGCGTTGGGCGTGCCGATGGCCGAGCTGCTCAGTGGTGAGGAACCGGGCGCACCGGCGATGGTGACGGTGCCCCCGCATGCCATCCCGTCGCTGCGCAGCCCGGACGGGCTGTGCGAGCTGCGCATCCTGGGGCCGATCGAGTTGGCTGGGCAGTTCGAGTGGTACGAGCTGACCGTGCAGCCTGGCGGCGTGCTGGCCAGCGAGCCGCATGAGCCGGGCACCCGCGAGCACCTGACCGTGCACACGGGCACCCTGGCGGTGGAGGCTGGCGAGCAGACCCAGGTGCTGGAGCCTGGCGACACGGCCCGCTATGCCGTCGACCTGCCCCACGCCATCCGCAACACCGGCCGTGAAGCCGCCCGGGCGCTGCTGGTGGTGGTGCACGCCGGCTGAACCGGCGTTCTCAGCCCTTCAGCAATTCGGCCAGGGACATCTGCGCCAGGCCGGTCCGCTGCCGGAACGCCTGGGCGGCCGACTGGGGGGCCAGCAGCAAGGCGTCCACCAAAGGAGTCGCTGGCGTGCTGGCTGGGTCGCACAACAGGGTGTGGCGCTGGCCACCGCCCTCGTCCAGCCGCCCCACCCAATCATGCGCGATCAAGGTGTCCAGCACGGGTTCGATCTGCAGGGGGTCCACCCGCAGCCGCGAGGCCACCGCGTCCAGTGTCAAGCCACCCTGCCCCGCACGTCGCGCCTCCTCCAGCACACGCAGCACCGCAATGGCCAGCGCAAAGGCCCGCCCCGGCACATCGGGCTGACGCACCACCCGCATTTGCAGGCTGGGCGCATAGGCGGCGATCACCGCGCCGCACAACACGATCACCCACACCAGGTAGAGCCACAGCAGAAAGATGGGCACGGTGGCAAAGGCCCCATAGATGGCCGAGTAGGTGGCGACCGAGCCGACGTACCAGGCCAGCACCGATTTCGCCAGTTCGAAGGTGACCGCGACGAACAGCGCCCCGCCCAGCGCGTGGCGCCAACGCACATGGGTGTTGGGCACGTAATAGAACAGGGCCGCCGTGGCGCCAGCCTGCATCAGGAACTCCACCACGTCGAGCACGAAACGCACCCCGCCCGGCAGGGCCCCCACCAGGCCCTTGGACGCCGACAGCGCGTAGGAGGTCAGGCTCAGGCTCACCCCCAGCACCAGCGGTCCCAATGTCAGCGCGGCCCAGTAGACCAGCACCCGCTGGGCGATGGGCCGCGGCTTGCGCACCCGCCAGATGCCGTTCAGGGTGCGGTCGATGGTCAGCATCAGCGAAATGGCGCTGGCCAGCAGAAACAACAACCCTGCCCCGCCCACCTTGTTGGCCTTGCTGGCGAACTGGGTCAGGGTGACCAGCACCGGCTTGGCGATCGCATCGGGCACCAGGCTCTGCAGGAAGTACTTCTGCAGCGCCACCTGGAACTTGGCGAACACCGGGAAGGCGGTGAACAAGGCCAACATCACCGTCAGCAACGGCACCAGTGCGATCAGCGTCGTGAAGGTCAGGCTGCCGGCACTCAGACCCAAGCGGTCTTCGCGAAAGCGCATCCGCAGCGTGCGGACCGTGTCGAACCAGGGCCAGGTTCGCAGTGTGGTGAACAGCAGGCCCACCTGCGATGTCCAGTGGGCCCGCAGGGCGGTGATCCAAGTCATGCCGGCTATCATGCCAAACATGTCGGAGACTCCGTTGGTGACCCTGGCGCCGGACGGCGTCGTCCGCGCCACGCGCGCCATCGCGCTGGCCAGCCTGATCGGCCTGATCGTGCTGGGCCTGGCCTGGGAACTGTGGCTGGCCCCCACGGGCAACGGCAGCCTGGCGCTCAAGGTCGTGCCGCTGCTGGTGCCAGTGCTGGGGCTGTGGCGCCATCGTCTCTACACCTACCGCTGGGTCAGCCTGCTGGTCTGGCTCTACTGCACCGAGGGCCTGGTGCGTGCCACCAGCGAACACGGACCGGGCCGCTGGCTGGCCTGGCTGGAGGTGCTGCTGTGCCTGCTGCTGTTCACGGCCAGTGCCTGGCAGGTGCGCTGGCGCCTGCGTCGTGCTCACCTGGCCCAACAGGAAGGCAGCGCCCCATGAGCCATGCCCTGCTGACCGAACTGCGTGAACTGCTGGGCCCGGCCCATGTGCTGACCGATGGCGACCTGAGCGCCTGGGAGCGCGACTGGCGCAAGCGCTACCATGGCAAGGCGCTGGCGGTGGTGCGCCCCGGCAGCACCGAGGAGGTGGCGGCCGTGGTGCAGGCCTGCGGGCTGCATGACGTGAGCATCGTGCCGCAAGGCGGCAACACCGGCCTGGTCGGCGGCGGCGTGCCCGATGCCAGCGGTCGGCAGGTGCTGTTGAGCCTGTCCCGCATGAACCGCGTGCGGGCCATCGACCCGGCCAACCTGACGATGACGGTGGACGCGGGCTGCATCCTGCAGCAGGCCCAACAAGCCGCCGACGATGCCGGCCTGCTCTTCCCGCTGAGCCTGGCGGCCGAAGGCAGTTGCACCCTCGGCGGCAACCTCTCGACCAATGCAGGTGGCACCCAGGTGCTGCGCTACGGCAATGCCCGCGAACTGTGCCTGGGCCTGGAGGTGGTGACCGCCACCGGCGAGGTGTGGGATGGCCTGAGCGGCCTGCGCAAGGACAACACCGGCTACGACCTGCGTGACCTCTTCATCGGCAGCGAAGGCACCCTCGGCATCATCACCGGAGCCACGTTGAAGCTCTATCCGCGCCCTGTGGGCCGCCGCACAGCGCTCGCGGCAGCGCAGGGCTTGCCCCAGGCCGTCGCCCTGCTGGAGCTGGCCCGCCGCCACCTGGATGCCGGCCTGACCGGCTTCGAGGTGATGAGCGCCTTCTCGCTGCAACTGGTCGGCAAGCACTTCCCGCAGATCCCCAACCCCTTCCCCACCGCGCCCTGGTCCATCCTGCTGGAACTGGTGGCGAGCGACGACGGCCAGGCACAGACGGCGCTGGAATCGATGCTGGAACTGGCGCTGGAACAGGGGCTGATCGACGACGCGGTGGTGGCAGAAAGCCTGGCCCAATCGCATGCCCTGTGGCATCTGCGCGAGTCGATCTCGCTGGCGCAGAGCGAGGAAGGCCTGAACATCAAGCACGACATCTCGCTGCCGGTGTCGGCCATCCCGGCCTTTGTCGCGCAAACCGATGCCGCGTTGCAAGCGCGGGTGCCCGGCGTGCGGCTGGTGAACTTCGGCCACCTGGGCGACGGCAACCTGCACTACAACGTCCAGGCGCCCGAGGGCGATTCGGCCTCCGCGTTCCTGGCCGCCCATGAAGAGGCCTTCAACGCGCTGGTCTACGACGCAGTCTGCCGCTTCGGTGGTTCGATCTCGGCCGAGCACGGCATTGGCGCTCTCAAGCGGGAGCAGTTGCCCCACTACAAGTCACCAGTGGCCCTGCGCCTGATGCGGCAGATCAAATCGGCGCTGGACCCGCTGGGGCGGCTGAACCCGAATCGGGTGTTGTGAGCAGCGGCCCCTGCGGGCTCTCTCAGTGCGTCGGCCCTTTGAGGGCCTCGGGGAGGGGCAGGCTGTAGACCTCGATGCCCTCATCGCGCAGTTCCTCGCGCTCTTCTTCGGTGGCCTGACCGCGGATGCCACGGGCAGGGGCCTCGCCATGGTGGATCTTGCGGGCCTCCTCCGGGAAGCGCGGCCCCACGTCCTCGGTATGGGCCACCACATGGCGCACGGCCTGCATAAAGGCCAGTTGCATCTGCTGCAGCATGGGCGATGCCGCGATCTCGCCGCTGGCGGCCATCGTTGGCACCGCGGCTGCCTCCTCCGGACGGCGGGGAATGGCGGCCTGCGGCTCGGCCCGCGCACCCGACAGGTTCAGCCGCGGGGCACTGGGGGCGCGCACCACTTCGGCCACACCGCACAGCGGACAGGTGAGCAACCCTCGCAGCTGCTGGCTTTGAAAGTCATCCTCAGAGGCAAACCAGCCTTCGAAGCCGTGCCCCTGTGCACAGCGCAGGTTCCAGACCTTCATGGCCTCATCCCTGCACCGGATCGGTCGTCTGCCAGTCGAGTGACCAGCGACCGGCCCGCCACTTCTGCAGCCACTGCAGCCCGATCAGGGTCTTGGCATCGGTGAGTCCGCCCTCGGCGGCCAGGGCGTCCAACGCCTCTTCTGTCATCAGGCAGAGGTCGATCAGTTCGCCATGATCCAGGTGTCGTTCGCCAGGCACCAGCCCGCGCGCAAACCAGATTTCGATGAACTCGTCGGAATACGCTGCCGCGTTGTGCAGGACGCCGGCACGGGCCCACTCCCGAGCCCGGTATCCGGTCTCCTCGGCCAGTTCACGCGCGGCGGCGGACAGGCGAGACTCGCCCGGATCCAGCTTGCCCGCCGGGAACTCCAGCAGCACTTGCTGCAAGGGGTAGCGGTACTGCCGCTCTAGCACAAGACGGCCGTCATCCAGGATGGGCACGATCACCACCGCACCGGGGTGGATGATGTACTCACGCCCGGCCTGGCTACCATCAGGCAGTGCGATCTGGTCCTTGCGCACCTCCAGGAAGTGCCCTCGATAGACCACTTCTGACGAGACCGTCGTCTCGATCAGATGCCGCTCATCCGGCATCCGGAACCTCTGCGACGCGCCGACGCCGCAGATAGCGCCAGATGAAGCCGGGCACCGCCAGGGTCAGGAACAGACAGCCCAGGGCCGCGAAGAACTCCCAGCCCTGCGGTGAACGCTGTCCCAACTGGTTCTCCAGCCCGAATCCGGCGGCCAGCACGGCCAGCCAAAGCAACACCAACTCCAGCAGACGCCAGCCGAAGGCCTTGTCCTGCTGGCGGGGGCCGACCAGCAGCACCCGCTGCGACAGGAACGGGAGATTGGCGGCCAGCAACGCAGCCACCAAGACCATCCACACGGCAACGTCCTGGGTCATCGAAAGCCCTTGCCTTCTTTCGCCTCAGCCTGCCAGGGCCGCGACGATCACATCGCGGCACAGGGCCATCAGGCCATCTGGCAGCAGGCCCAGCGCCAGAGCGGCAAAGCCATTGACCGCCAGCACCACGCCGACTCCGGCGTAGCTGGCGCCTGCAAAGGCCTGGCTCTCACGCGCCTCGTCGAAGTACATGACCTTCACCACACGCAGGTAGTAGAAAGCACCGATCAGGGACAGCAGCACGGCCGCGATGGCCAGGATCAGATAGGTCGAATCCCCAGTGCTGACCAGCGACTGGAGGATGGCGAACTTGGCGTAGAAGCCCACCATCGGTGGCACGCCAGCCAGCGAAAACATGAACACGGTCATCACGCCCGCCAGCCAGGGGCTGCGCTTGGCCAGGCCGGCCAGATCGGCAATCTCCTCGCTCTCGAAACCCTGGCGGCTGATGTACATGATCAAGCCGAAGGTGCCCAGCGTGGTCAGGACGTAGGTGACCAGGTAGAACAGCGCCGAGCTGTAGCCGTTGGCGGCCAGCTGGGTGGAACCGGCCACCACGGTGGGGGTCAGGCCCAGCAGCATGAAGCCCAGCTGCGCGATGGCCGAATAGCCCAGCATGCGCTTGAGGTTGGTCTGCGCAATGGCGGCCACGTTGCCGATGACCAGCGACAGCACCGCCAGCACGATCAGCATCTGCTGCCAGTCGTGCGCCACGCCGCTCAGACCCTCCACCAGCAAGCGGATGGTGATGGCGAAGGCAGCCAGCTTGGGCGCCCCACCGACCATCAGCGTCATCGAGGTAGGTGCGCCCTGGTACACGTCGGGCACCCACATGTGGAACGGCACCAGGCCCAGCTTGAAGGCCAGACCGGCCACGATGAACACCAGGCCGAAGCTCAGCACGGTGGCATTGACCTGACCGGTGGCGATGGCGTCGAACACCTCGGGGATGTCGAGCGATCCTGTGGCGCCGTACAGCATGGACATGCCGTAGAGCAGGAAGCCGCTGGCCAGCGCGCCCAGCACGAAGTACTTCATCGCCGCTTCGGTGGACACCGCGTGGTCGCGGCGCAGCGCGATCAGCGCGTACAGCGACAGGCTCATCAGCTCCAGGCCCACGTAGATGACCAGGAAGTTGTTGGCCGAGATCATCACCGAGATGCCCAGCACGACGAACATCGCCAGGGTGAAGAACTCCCCCTTGAGCAGCTCGCGGCTGCCGATGTAGGGACGCGCATAGGCGATGGTGATCATCATCGCGATCGCAGCGCTCAGAGCCAGCAGATGGCCCATCGGATCGGACACGACCAGGCCCTGCATGGCATAGACCGAGGCCTTGGCACCTTCCGCGCCCAGCCCGTTCTGCAAGGCCAGGCCGTGCAGCAGGGCCACGCCGGCCAGGGCGGCCTGGGTCATCCAGAAGGTCAGGCAGCGCGTGGGCTGGGTGACGTACAGGTCCACCAGGGCCACCACGCAGGCGGCCACCAGCAGCAGGATTTCAGGGTAGACAACGAGCCAGTTCATTTGAGTCATGGTGTGCATCCCGGCTGTGTCAGTTGAGCTTGGACACGGCCACGTGCTTGAGCAGTTCGGTCACCGAGACGTGCATCACATCCGTGAAGGGCTTGGGGTACAGGCCCATGGCCAGCACGGCGATGGCCAGCACGGCCAGCATGCCGAACTCGCGGGCGTTGATGTCGCTCAACTCACGCACATGGTCGTTGGTGACGTCACCGAAGTAGACGCGCTTGTACATCCACAGGCTGTAGGCCGCGCCGAAGATCACAGCGGTGGCCGCCAGCAGGCCGATCCAGAAGTTGTAGCCCACCGCGCCCAGGATCACCATCCACTCGCCGATGAAGCCCGCGGTGCCCGGCAGGCCGCAGTTGGCCATCGAGAACAGCAGCGCGAAGGCAGCGAACTTGGGCATGGTGTTGACCACGCCGCCGTAGGCCGAGATTTCACGCGAGTGGACGCGGTCGTACAGCACGCCGATGGACAGGAACATCGCCCCCGAGACAAAGCCGTGCGAGATCATCTGCACGATGCCGCCCGACATGCCCAGCTCGCTGAAGATGAAGAAGCCCAGGGTGACGAAACCCATGTGCGCGATGGACGAGTAGGCCACCAGCTTCTTCATGTCCTGCTGCACCATCGCCACCAGGCCGATGTAGACCACGGCGATCAGGGACAGCGTGATGATGAACCAGGCATATTCATGCGCGGCGTCCGGCGCGATCGGCAGCGAGAAGCGCAGGAAGCCGTAGGCCCCCAGCTTCAGCATGATCGCGGCCAGCACGACGGAGCCCCCGGTCGGCGCTTCCACGTGGGCGTCCGGCAGCCAGGTGTGGACCGGCCACATCGGCACCTTGACGGCGAAGGCGGCGAAGAAGGCGAAGAACAGCAGCGCCTGCGCGTTCAGCGGCAGGGGCAGCTTGTGCCAGTCCAGGATCTCGAAGCTGCCACCCGACTTGATGTACAGGTAGGTCAGGGCCACCAGCATCAGCAGCGAGCCCAGCAGCGTGTAGAGGAAGAACTTGAACGCCGCATAGACGCGCCGCGGACCGCCCCAGATGCCGATCACGATGTACATCGGGATCAGGGTGGCCTCGAAGAACACGTAGAACAGCAGACCGTCCAGCGCCGAGAAGACGCCGATCATCAGGCCCGACAGGATCAGGAAGGCGCCCAGGTACTGGTGCGCGCGTTCCTGGATCACCTCCCAGGCAGCGACCACCACGATCACCGTGATGAAGGCGGTCAGCAGCACGAACCAGACCGAGATGCCGTCCACACCCAGGTGGTAGCGCACATTGAAGCGCTCGATCCAGCTCAGGTTCTCGACGAACTGCATTGCTGCGGTGCCGGTGTCAAAGCCAGTGATCAGCGGCAAGGTGACCAGGAAGCTGACGACGGAGCCGACCAGCGCGGTCCAGCGGGCCGCTCCCGGGTTCTCGCTGCGCCCCAAGGCCAGCAGGATGACGCCGAAGGCGATCGGCAGCCAGATGGCAACACTCAAAAGACCCATTGTTGTTCTCCGCCTTCTCTCAACGGCCCAGCAGGGTCGTCAGATGGGGCCACAGCTGCCACGTCATCAGACCAAACACACCCAGCACCATCACCAGCGCATACCAGGACAGGAAACCGGTCTGCACGACGCGCAGGGCACCGGCACACCAGCCGACCACACGGGCCGATCCATTCACCAGCAGACCATCGATCAGACCGACATCACCGCCCTTCCACAGGCCACGCCCGATCAGGCGGGCACCCGCGGCGATGATGTTCTCGTTGATCCAGTCCATGTAGTACTTGTTCTCCAGCACGCGCACCAGCGGGGCCAGCACCCGGGCCAGCGTGGCCGGGATGGCCGGTGCCACCATGTAGAACACATAGGCAGTGACCACACCAGCCAGGGCCAGCAGGAACGGCAGCGAGGTGAAGGCGTGCAGACCCATGGCCAGCGGGCCGTGGAACTCATGCGCCAGCTCTTCCATCGCGGGGTGGGCTTCGCTGTTCACGAAGATCACGCCCTTGAAGAAGTCGCCGTAGAGCATCGGCTCGATGGTGAAGTAGCCGATGATCACCGACGGAATGGCCAGCAGCACCAGGGGCAGCGTCACCACCCAGGGCGATTCGTGCGGGGTGTGCGAGTGGCCATGGTCATCGTGGTGGTCATGCTCGCCCGGGAAGGGCTTGTGGTGGAAGTGCTCCTTGCCGTGGAAGACCAGGAAGTACATGCGGAACGAATAGAAGGCGGTCACGAACACACCCGCCACGACGGCGAACTGCGCGAAGCCGGCGGCCGGCAGGTGGCTGGCCGCCACGGCTTCGATGATCGAGTCCTTCGAATAGAAGCCCGAGAAGAACGGGGTACCGATCAGCGCCAGGGACCCAACCAGCGAGGTGATCCAGGTGATGGGCATGTACTTGCGCAGGCCGCCCATGTTGCGCATGTCCTGGTCATGGTGCATGCCGATGATGACCGAGCCCGCACCGAGGAACAGCAGCGCCTTGAAGAAGGCGTGGGTCATCAGGTGGAACACGGCCACGTTGTAGGCCGACACGCCCAGGGCCACGGTCATGTAGCCCAGCTGCGACAGCGTGGAATAGGCCACCACGCGCTTGATGTCGTTCTGGATGATGCCCAGGAAGCCCATGAACAGCGCGGTGATCGAGCCGATCACCAGCACGAAGTTCAGCGCGGCGTCCGACAGCTCGAACAGCGGCGACATGCGGGTCACCATGAAGATGCCGGCGGTCACCATGGTGGCGGCGTGGATCAGCGCCGAGATCGGGGTCGGGCCTTCCATCGAATCCGGCAGCCAGATGTGCAGCGGGAACTGCGCCGACTTGCCCATCGCGCCGATGAACAGACAGATGCAGGCCACCGTCAGCAGGCCCCAATCCTGACCCGGGAAGGTCAGCTTGGACAGCTCCTCGGACTTGGCGAACACCTCGACGTAGTTCAGCGAACCGGCGTAGGCCAGCAGCAGGCCGATGCCCAGGATGAAGCCGAAGTCACCCACCCGGTTGACCAGGAAGGCCTTCAGGTTGGCGAAGATGGCCGTGGGCTTCTTGTACCAGAAGCCGATCAGCAGGTAGGACACCAGGCCCACCGCTTCCCAGCCGAAGAACAGCTGCAGGAAGTTGTTGCTCATGACCAGCATGAGCATCGAGAAGGTGAACAGCGAGATGTACGAGAAGAAGCGCTGGTAGCCCGGGTCCTCTTCCATGTAGCCGATGGTGTAGATGTGCACCATCAGCGACACGAAGGTCACCACGCACATCATCATCGCGGTCAGGCCGTCGATCAGGAAGCCGACCTCCATCTTCAGGCTGCCGACCGTCATCCATTCGTAGACGGTGGCGTTGTAATGCGCACCGTCGACTGCCACGGCCTTGAGGACCATGGCCGAGCAGATGAAGGCGATCAGCACGCCGAGGATGGTCACCAGGTGCGCACCGCGCCGACCGATGGTCTTGCCGAACAGACCCGCCAGGATGGAGCCGGCCAGCGGCGCCAGGGGCACGGTCAGAAGCAGGTTCTGGGAAAGTTGTGCAGACATGTTCTTCGGGGCTCCGTGCGTCAGCCCTTGAGCGAGTCGAGCTCGTCCACGGCAATCGTCGAGCGGTTGCGGAACAGCACGACCAGGATGGCCAGACCGATGGCCGATTCGGCCGCCGCCACGGTGAGGATGAAGAACACGAACACCTGCCCGGCCATGTCACCCAGGTAGTGGGAGAAGGCCACGAAGTTCATGTTCACCGCGAGCAGCATCAGTTCGATCGACATCAGCAGCACGATCAGGTTGCGGCGGTTCAGGAAGATGCCGACCACCGACAGCGCGAACAGACAGCCGCCCAGCGTCAGGAAATGGTAGAGGGTGATGCCGTGGCTCATGCCTGGCCTCCTTCAGCGTCCTTGGGGGCGGACGGTTGTTCCACGGTCGGCGCCATCTTCACCAGGCGCAGGCGGTCAGAGGCTTTCACACGGACCTGCTCCGCCGGATTCTGGTAGCGACTGTCCTTGCGATGGCGCAGGGTCAGGGCAATGGCAGCGATCATGCCCACCAGCAGCAGCACGGCGGCCACCTGCAGCGGGTACAGGTACTGGGTGTAGATCTCCACGCCCAGCGCGCGGGAGTTACCAAGCTTGAGCACAGCCGGGTCGAAGGCCTTGGCCTCCGGCAGGTTGAAGCCGGCCTTCATCACGATGGCCATTTCGATGGCAATCGCCGCGCCAACCAGCGCCGCCAGCGGGAAGTGGTTCCAGAAGCCCTGACGCAGGCTGTCGGTGTTGATGTCCAGCATCATCACCACGAACAGGAACAGCACCATCACGGCGCCGACGTAGACCAGGGCCAGTGTGATGGCCAGGAACTCGGCCTGCAACAGCATCCAGATGCAGGACGCGTTGAAGAAGGCGAGCACCAGGAACAGCGCCGCGTGCACCGTGTTGCGGGCCGTGATCACACGGAAGCCTGCAAACAGCAGCACAGCAGAGAAGATGTAGAACAGAACGGAGGTGGGATTCATGTTGTGTGCGCCCGTGAGGTGCGCTGCCCCGGGGACGGCGGCTTGCCGTCCGGACCGGTCAGCGGTACTTGGCGTCGGCCTCCTTGTTGGCGGCAATCTGCTTCTCGTAGCGGTCGCCCACCGCCAGCAACATGTCCTTGGTGTAGTACAGGTCGCCGCGCTTCTCGCCGTGGTATTCGAAGATGTGCGTCTCGACGATGGAGTCCACCGGGCAGCTTTCCTCGCAGAAGCCGCAGAAGATGCACTTGGTCAGGTCGATGTCATAGCGCGTCGTGCGACGCGAGCCATCGGCCCGCACATCGGACTCGATGGTGATGGCCATGGCCGGGCAGACCGCTTCGCACAGCTTGCAGGCGATGCAGCGCTCTTCCCCGTTCTCATAGCGGCGCAGGGCATGCAGACCGCGGAAGCGCGGCGACAGCGGCGTCTTCTCTTCCGGAAACTGGACCGTGATGGTCGGCGACAGGAAGTGGCGACCGGTCAGCGCCAGACCCTTCCACAGTTCCAGCAGCAGGAAGCTGGAAAAGAAAGTCTTGAGGGATGCGATTGAAGACATGGATTGCTCTTTCTCTCGCCTTACTGCCAGATGTTGAAGGGCGACTGGATCCACAGACCCACCACCACCAGCCACATCAGGGTGATGGGGATGAAGATCTTCCAGCCCAGACGCATGATCTGGTCGTAGCGGTAGCGCGGGAAGGAGGCGCGCACCCACAGGAACATCGTGACGACGACGAAGACCTTGATCGCCAGCCAGATCCAGCCCGGGATGAAATCCAGGAAGGCGACGGGGCTCAGCCAGCCGCCCAGGAAAAGTAGCACGGTCAGCATCGACACCAGGATCATGTTGGCGTACTCAGCCAGGAAGAACATGGCGAAGGACATGCCCGAGTACTCGATCATGTGCCCGGCCACGATCTCGGATTCGCCTTCCACCACGTCGAAGGGGTGGCGGTTGGTTTCGGCCAGACCCGAGATGAAATACACCATGAACACGGGCAGCAGCGGCAACCAGTTCCAGGACAGGAAGCCCAGGCCCATACCGGCCATGTGGCCCCTGCCCTGCTGCATCACCACATCGCTGAGGTTCAGGCTGCCGGTCACCATCAGCACGATCACCAGGGCAAAACCCATGGCGATCTCGTAGCTCACCATCTGGGCCGAAGCGCGCAGCGCGCCCAGGAAGGCGTACTTCGAGTTGGAGGCCCAGCCGGCGATGATCACACCGTAGACCTCCAGCGAGGTGATCGCCATCAGGAACAGCAGGCCGGCGTTGATGTTGGCCAGCGCCACATCAGGCCCGAAGGGAATGACCGCCCACGCGGCCAGCGCCGGCATGATGGTCATGATGGGTCCCAGGAAGAACAGACCCTTGCTCGCGGCCGTCGGACGGATGATCTCCTTGAAGATCAGCTTGACGGCGTCGGCAATGGGGGTCAGCAGACCGAAGGGACCCACACGGTTCGGGCCCGGACGGATCTGTGACCAGCCGATGGCCTTGCGCTCCCAGAGGGTCAGGTAGGCGACGCAGCCCAACAGGGGCAGCAGCACCGCGACGATCTTGATCAGCGACCAAACGACGGGCCACAACAGGCCGCCCATGAGGGACAGCCCGGCTTGGTAGATGTTGTCGATCATGTGAGTTCCTACCCCTGGCCTCAGGCCGCCTCGACGGCGATCGCGCCGAACATCGCACCCAGAGTCGCCGTGACGGCATGGCCGGCCGGCACGCGCACCACGTTCGGTGCCAGGGTGGCATCTTCGCGCGCGGCCAGCACCGCAGACGCAGCCCCTTGGGACACACGGACCTTGGCGCCCTCGGTCAGACCGAGCTGTTGCCACAGCGCAGGCGGCAAGCTGGCCACCGGCGTCTGGGCGTCACGGGTCAACTGCAGCGAGGTCGCACGGCGCACCAGGCTGTCGGTGCTGTAGATGGGCACGTCGGCGACGCGCTGCAGACCGGCCATCGGAGCGGACAGGTTCACGGCCAGCGCGATGCCATTGTTCAGGCGGGTGGGAATCGTCGACACGTCGCCCAGGGCCTCGGCACGGACTTCCTCGACCGACTCCTGCTCGAAGCCCGGCAGGCCCAGCAGGTTGCCCAGCACGCGCAACACCTTCCAGGCCGGACGGGTATCGCCCTTGGCTTGCACCACGCCATGGAAGGACTGCACGCGCCCCTCGGCGTTGACGAAGCTGCCGGCGGTTTCCGTGAACGGCGCGATGGGCAGCATCACATCAGCGTTCGGCACCACCGCATCCTTGAACGAGGTCAGCGCCACCACCAGGCCGGCACCTTCCAGCGCGGCCCGGGCCGCAGCGGCATCGGCTGCGTCCAGCACTGGCTCGGTGTTCAGCAGCAGCAGCGCCTTCATCGGCTGAGACAGCATCTGGCCGGCATTCAGACCACCCTGGGCCGGTTGCGCGCCCACCAACTGAGCCCCCACCGTGTTGGCAGCTTCGGTCAGGTAGCCAACCGTGGCACCCGTCTGCGCAGCGATCCAGTTGGCCAGAGCCAGCAGCGTGGCCGCCTGCGGATGCTGCGCCGCGGCGTTGCCCAGCAGGATGGCCGAGCTCTGGCCGGACAGCAGCGACTGCGCCACGGTCTCGGCTTCGGTCGACACCAGCGCGGTGACCGGTGCCGCCACGCCCTTGGCAGACGCCACGTAGCCAGCCACATTGGCCAGGGCCTGGGCCCAGTCGGCCGGCGCTGCCGTCACCGTACCGCTCAGCGGCATGGCCCAGTCGTCATGCACGGCGTTCAGGCTGAAGACCTGGGCACCGCGGCGAACCGCCTGGCGGATGCGCTGTGCGAACAGTGGATGATCCTTGCGCAGGAACGAACCCACGACGAAAGCACGGTCCAGAGAAGACAGCGCGGCGATGGAGGTCCCCAGCCAGCGCACGCCCTGCCCTGCCGTGAAATCGGCATGACGCAGGCGGTGGTCGATGTTGTCGCTGCCCAGACCGCGCACCAGCTTGGCCAGCAGATGCAGTTCTTCCACCGTGCTGTGTGCGGAGCCCAGAGCACCGATACCGCTGGCGCCGAACTCGGCCTTGACCCGCTTGAGGCCGTCGGCAACGTAGCCCAGCGCGGTGTTCCAGTCCACCGAGATCCACTGGCCACCCTGCTTGATCATCGGGGTGGTCAGGCGTTGCTCGCTGTTCAGGGCCTCGTAGCTGAAGCGGTCGCGGTCGGCCAGCCAGCACTCGTTGACGTCCTCGTTCTCGAGCGGAACGACACGCAGGACCTGGTGGTTCTTCACCTGGACGATCAGGTTGGAACCGGTGGCATCGTGCGGGCTGACGCTCTTGCGGCGCGACAGCTCCCAGGTGCGGGCGCTGTAGCGGAAGGGCTTGCTCGTCAGCGCGCCGACCGGGCACAGGTCGATCATGTTGCCCGACAGCTCCGAATCCACGGTCTGTCCGACGAAGGTCGTGATCTCGGAGTGCTCGCCGCGGTTCTGCATGCCCAGCTCCATCACGCCGGCCACTTCCTGGCCAAAGCGCACGCAGCGGGTGCAGTGGATGCAGCGACTCATCTCCTCCATGGAGATCAGCGGGCCCACGTTCTTGTGGAAGACCACGCGCTTCTCTTCTTCGTAGCGCGAGGCCCCCCCCCCGTAGCCCACCGCCAGATCTTGCAACTGGCATTCGCCGCCCTGGTCGCAGATTGGGCAGTCCAGCGGGTGGTTGATCAGCAGGAATTCCATGACGGACTTCTGCGCCACCACGGCCTTCTCGCTCTTGGTGCGCACCACCATGCCTTGCGTGACGGGCGTCGCACAGGCCGGCATCGGCTTGGGTGCCTTTTCCACGTCCACCAGGCACATGCGGCAGTTGGCCGCGATGGAGAGCTTCTTGTGATAGCAGAAGTGCGGGATGTAGGTGCCAGCCGCATCGGCCGCATGCATCACCATGCTGCCTTCGGGCACCGAGACCTTCTTGCCGTCGAGTTCGATTTCCAACATATCGTGTGTGCCCCGCTCAGACGTAGGCCGGGACCTTGCAGGTCTTGTGTTCGATGTGGTGCGCGAACTCGTCGCGGAAATGCTTCAGCATTCCGCGCACCGGCATCGCGGCGGCATCACCCAGGGCGCAGATGGTGCGGCCCATGATGTTGCCGGCCACGCTGTCCAGCAGTTCGAGGTCTTCGGCACGGCCATGGCCGTTCTCGATGCGGTCCACCACGCGCCACAGCCAGCCCGTGCCTTCACGGCAAGGCGTGCATTGGCCACAGGACTCGTGCGAGTAGAAGTAGGACAGACGCTGCAGGCTCTTGACCATGCAGCGGGTCTCGTCCATCACGATGACCGCGCCGGAGCCCAGCATCGAGCCGGCCTTGCTGATGGAGTCATAGTCCATCGTGCAGTCCATCATGATGGAGGCCGGCAGCACCGGTGCGGACGAACCGCCCGGGATCACCGCCTTGAGCTTCTTGCCACCCCTCACGCCGCCGGCGAGTTCCAGCAGCTTGGAGAACGGCGTGCCCATCGGGATCTCGTAATTGCCCGGGCGCTCCACATCGCCGACCATCGAGAAGATCTTGGTGCCGCCGTTGTTGGGCTTGCCGCATTCGAGGTAGGCCGGGCCGCCGTTGCGGATGATCCAGGGCACCGCCGCGAAGGTCTCGGTGTTGTTGATGGTGGTGGGCTTGCCGTACAGGCCGAAGCTGGCCGGGAACGGCGGCTTGAAGCGGGGCTGCCCCTTCTTGCCTTCGATCGACTCCAGCAGCGCGGTTTCTTCGCCGCAGATGTAGGCGCCGAAGCCGTGGTGGGCGTGCAGATTGAAGCTGAAACCACTGCCCAGGATGTTGTCACCCAGCAGACCGGCGGCGCGCGCCTCGTCCAGGGCTCCCTCGAAACGGTCGTAGACCTCGAAGATCTCACCGTGGATGTAGTTGTAGCCCTGGCTGATGCCCATCGCGTAGGCGGCAATGGCCATGCCCTCAATCACGATGTGCGGGTTGTAGCGCAGGATGTCCCGGTCCTTGCAGGTCCCGGGCTCGCCCTCGTCGGAGTTGCACACCAGGTACTTCTGGCCCGGGAACGCGCGGGGCATGAAGCTCCACTTGAGGCCCGTCGGGAAGCCGGCGCCGCCGCGGCCACGCAGACCCGAGGCCTTGACCTCGGCAATCACCTGATCCTGCGTCAGGCCTTCGCCGCCATCCTTGCCCAGGATCTTGCGCAGGGCCTGGTAGCCACCGCGCGCCAGGTAATCCTGCAGGCGCCAGTTGCCGCCGGTCAGGCCGGCATAGATCTGGGCGCCGATATGACGGTCATGGAAACAGGTTTCCAGGCCAGTGGCTTGGAAACGGGAGAGATCCAATGCCATGGTCAGGCCGCCTTTCCTGCTTCCGAGCGGATCAGGTCGATCATCTCGTCGAGCTTCTGGTTGCTCATGTAGCTCAGCATCTGGCGGTCGTTCACCAGCATCACCGGTGCATCGGCACAGGCACCCAGGCATTCGCACTTGGCCACGGTGAACAAGCCGTCAGCGGTGGTGCCGCCGTCCTCGACACCCAGCTTCTCGCACAGGTGTTCCAGCGCTTGCTGGCCGTTGCGCAACTGGCAAGGCAGGTTGGTGCAGACGTTCAGCTTGAACTTGCCGACCGGCTGCTGGTTGTACATGTTGTAGAAGGAGGTGACCTCGTGCACCGCAATGGCGGGCATGCCCAGGTACTCGGCGATCTGGGCCTCGGCCTCGGAGGACACCCAGCCCTGCTCCTGCTGCACGATGGACAGGCAGGCCATCACGGCCGACTGCGCCTGCTCCTTGGGGTACTTGGCCACTTCCTTGGCGAAGCGGGCCTTGGTGGCGTCAGAAAGTGTCATCGATCGATCTCGCCAAACACAATGTCCATGGTGCCGATCACCGCGACGGCGTCGGCAATCATGTGGCCGCGGGCCATTTCGTCCAGCGCGGCAAGGTGGGCAAAGCCCGGTGCGCGGATCTTCAGGCGGTACGGCTTGTTGGCGCCGTCGCTGACCATGTAGATGCCGAACTCGCCCTTGGGATGCTCGACGGCGGCATAGGCCTCGCCTTCGGGCACGTGGAAGCCTTCGGTGAAGAGCTTGAAGTGGTGGATCAGCTCTTCCATGCTCGACTTCATCTCGACCCGCGTGGGCGGTGCCACCTTGTGGTTGTCGGTGATCACCGGCCCGGGGTTGGCGCGCAGCCAGTCCACGCATTGCTTGATGATGCGGTTGGACTGGCGCATCTCGGCCACGCGGACCAGGTAGCGGTCGTAGGTGTCGCCGTTCTTGCCCACCGGCACGTCAAAGTCCATGTTGGCGTAGACGTCGTAGGGCTGGGTCTTGCGCAGGTCCCAGGCCACACCGGAGCCGCGCAGCATCGGGCCCGAGAAACCCATGTTCAGGGCACGCTCGGGCGACACCACGCCGATACCGACCGTGCGCTGCTTCCAGATCCGGTTGTCGGTGAGCAGGGTCTCGTAGTCGTCGACGTTCTTCGGGAAGCGTGCGCAGAAGTCGTCGATGAAGTCCAACATCGAACCTTGGCGGTTCTCATTGAGCTTCTTGATCGCGCGCTCATTGCGGATCTTGCTGGCCTGGTACTGCGGCATGGCGTCCGGCAGGTCGCGGTAGACACCACCCGGACGGAAGTAGGCCGCGTGCATGCGCGCGCCCGACACCGCCTCGTACAGGTCGAACAGATCTTCGCGTTCGCGGAACGCGTAGATCAGGATGTTCATCGCCCCGCAGTCGATGCCGTGCGCGCCGATCCACAACAGGTGGTTCAACAGGCGGGTGATCTCCGAGAACATCACGCGGATGTACTGCGCCCGCAGCGGCACCTCGACGCCCAGCAGCCGCTCGGTGGCCAGGCAGTAGGCGTGCTCGTTGCACATCATCGACACGTAGTCCAGCCGGTCCATGTAGGGCAGCGACTGAATGAAGGTCTTCTGCTCGGCCAGCTTCTCGGTGGCGCGGTGCAGCAGCCCGATGTGGGGGTCAGCACGCTGGATGACTTCGCCGTCCAGCTCCAGCACCAGGCGCAGCACGCCGTGCGCGGCCGGGTGCTGCGGACCGAAGTTCAGGGTGTAGTTCTTGATGTCTGCCATGACGGGTTCCCGGGCTCAGTGCAGGCCGCCGTAGTTGTCTTCGCGGACCACGCGCGGGGTGATCTCGCGCGGCTCGATGGTCACCGGCTGGTAGACCACGCGGCGGGTTTCGGCGTCGTAGCGCATCTCCACATGGCCGGAAACCGGGAAGTCCTTGCGCATCGGGTGGCCGATGAAGCCGTAGTCGGTCAGGATGCGACGCAGATCCTGGTGGCCTTCGAAGATGATGCCGTACATGTCGAAGGCCTCGCGTTCGAACCAGTTGGCCGAATTCCAAAGGTCATTCACCGAGGCCACCATCGGCAGATCGTCATCCGGCGCGAACACCTTCAGACGAACACGCCAGTTCAGCGACACCGACAGCAAATGCGTCACCACCACAAAACGGGAGCCCTCCCAGGGCGCGTTACGGTAGGCGGACATGTCCATGCCGCACAGGTCGATCAGCTGCTCGAACTGGAGCCGGGGATCGTCATGCAGCGCCTTGGCAGCGCCCAGGTAGTCCGCGGCCTTCACCGTGATGGTGATCTCGCCTCGCTCGCGCTGGAGGCGCTGGATGCGCTCACCCAGCACGTCCGTCAGGGCAGCTTGCAGGTTATCGAGTTTCTGCGTCATGTGTAGACCCACCCGCACTCAGCGGGCAATGGTGTTTTCGCGCCGGATCTTGGCCTGCAACTGCAGGATGCCGTACAGCAGGGCTTCCGCCGTGGGCGGGCAGCCGGGGACATACACATCCACCGGCACGATGCGATCGCAGCCACGCACCACAGAGTAGCTGTAGTGGTAATAACCGCCGCCGTTGGCACAGGAGCCCATGGACAACACCCAGCGCGGCTCGGCCATCTGGTCGTAGACCTTGCGCAGCGCCGGGGCCATCTTGTTGCAGAGCGTGCCCGCCACGATCATCAGATCGGACTGACGGGGGCTGGGGCGGAACAGCATGCCAAAACGGTCGATGTCGTAGCGCGCCGCACCGGCGTGCATCATCTCGACCGCGCAACAGGCCAGACCAAAGGTCATGGGCCAGAGCGAGCCCGTCTTGGACCAGTTCACCAGCTTGTCGACCGAGGTGGTGACAAAGCCTTCCTTCAGAATGCCTTCATTACCCATGTGTAGTGTGCTTCTCGCTGTGGTCGTGACACCCCAAAGGGAATGCCGCCTCGAACACCCGGCCGGGGATCACTCCCAGTCGAGAGCGCCCTTCTTCCATTCGTAGGCAAAGCCGACCACCAGGATCGACAGGAAAACCATCATCGCCCAGAAACCTGACGCCCCGATGTCTTTGAGCGACACCGCCCACGGAAACAGGAACGCGATTTCCAGGTCAAAGAGGATGAACAGGATCGCCACGAGGTAGTAGCGAACGTCGAACTTCATGCGGGCGTCTTCGAAGGCTTCGAAACCGCACTCGTAGGGGGAGTTCTTCTCGGCATCCGGCCGATTGGGGCCTAGCACAAAGCCCAGCACCTGCGGGGCAACCCCGACCAGCGCTCCGACCAGAATGAAGAGAATGACGGGAAGATAAGGTTGCAGGTCCATGGTCGGCAGGTTCCAGCAGTCGTCAAAAGCGCATCCGGACATGAGAAAGGCGCGCCCCCTGGGGCTTTGCCCCCAGGCACTGCGCGCCCAGCCTTCCCCGATGATTCAGGGCGCTCGACAGAGCTTCCGGATGAAGGCTCTGCCGATGAATCTGGTGCCGACGGCGAGACTCGAACTCGCACAGCTTTCGCCACTACCCCCTCAAGATAGCGTGTCTACCAATTTCACCACGTCGGCGTGGTTCAGTCCTGTCTAGTGCCTGTCCAGTTTGCGTGAGGTGTTGCTCACCGAACAGCCACTGATTCTAGCCTGAAAAATGACTTAACTCATCTTCCAGGCAGTCCATTCGAACAGATTGTCAGTTCGATGCACCAGAAGCAGGCATCTGACCCGCCGTCGGAATCTGGGGCACGGCCGGAGCCGCCTTTTCCAGCACGCTGCTGCCGGTATCCGCAGGTTGGGCACGCGACACGCTGTTGGACATGAAGGCCAGGCCCAGTGTCGCCAGGAAGAACACCGTAGCACACACGGCCGTCGTGCGCGACAGAAAACTGGCGCTGCCAGTGGCGCCGAACAGGCTGCCCGAAGCCCCACTGCCGAACGAGGCCCCCATGTCGGCCCCCTTGCCGTGCTGCACCAGCACCAGACCGATCATGACGATGGCGGCCACCATTTGCAGCACGACCAGCAGGTTCATCCAGATATGCATGAATTCTTACTCCAAAGATTGATGTATACGGTGCCGGGCCGTCCTCAGCCGGCCGCGCGACAGATGGCCACGAAGTCTTCCGCCTTCAAGGCGGCGCCGCCGATCAACCCACCGTCGATGTCGGTCTGGGCAAGCAGGCTGGCCGCGTTGTCCGGCTTCATACTGCCGCCGTAGAGCAGCACCATGGTGTCCGCACGGGGTGTGGCCGCCTTCAGCTGGGCCCGCAGCACGGCATGCACCGCCTGGGCCTGCTCGGGCGTAGCCGTGCGTCCGGTGCCGATGGCCCAGACAGGCTCATAGGCCACCACCATCTCGCCGACGCAGTGCGCCAGCTTCTGGATCACCGCCGACAGCTGGCGCTTGACCACGGCTTCGGTTTCCCCCGCGTCGCGCTGCGCCAGGGTCTCACCCACGCAGACGATGGGCGTGATGCCACGGGACAGGGCCACCTTGGCCTTGTCCGCCACCACCTGATCGGTCTCGCCGTGGTAGGCGCGGCGTTCGGAATGCCCGACGATGGCGTAGCGGCAACCGAACTCGGCCAGCATGCCCGCGGACACCTCACCGGTGTAGGCGCCCTGCTCATGAGCCGAGCAGTCCTGGGCACCCCAGCGCAGATCGCCCCCAGCCAGCGTCACAGCCGTTTCCGACAGGTAGGGAAACGGCACGCAGACGGCCACATCGCAACCGAAGGGGCGCGCACCGACGATGCCGGCCAGCAGCTCGGCATTGCCCTTGTGGCTGCCGTGCATCTTCCAGTTGCCAACCACCAACTTGCGTCGCATGGAACCTCTCTTGTCTCTCGATTCTTCTCAGGCCCTCAGGCCGCCCAGTCCAGCACGATCTTGCCAACGTGCTGGCTGGATTCCATCAGCGCATGCGCCTGCGCCGCCTGCGCGGCCGGGAACACCCGCTCGATCACCGGCTTGATGCGACCGGCGACCAACAGTGGCCAGACCTTTTCGCGCAACGCCGCGGCAATGGCGCCCTTGAAGGCCACCGGTCGAGGGCGCAGCGTCGACCCGGTGATCGTCAGGCGACGACGCAGGACTTCGCCGGCGTTGAACTCGCTCTTCACACCGCCCTGGATGGCGATGATCACGATGCGACCATCGTCGGCCAGACAAGACACCTCGCGGGCGACGTAGTCGCCGGCCACCATGTCCAGCACCACGTCGGCACCACGACCAGCCGTGAGGCGCTTGACCTCCTCGGCGAAGTCCTGGGTGCGGTAGTTGACGGCATGGTCGGCGCCCAGCGCCACACAGGCCGCACACTTCTCGTCGCTGCCTGCGGTGACGATCACGGTCGCCCCCAGGGCCTTGCCCAACTGGATGGCCGTCACGCCGATGCCACTGGCACCGCCCTGCACGAGCAGCGTCTCTCCCGCGGCCAGGTGGCCGCGATCAAAGACGTTCGACCAGACGGTGAAGAAGGTCTCGGGCAGGCTGGCGGCTTCGACCATGCTCAGGCCCGCGGGCACCGGCAGACACTGGGCCAGCGGCACCACGCACAGCTCGGCATAGCCGCCACCGGCCACGAGGCCGCACACCGCATCGCCCAGCGCGAACCCGGCTGCCGCCAGTTCCGCTGCATCGCCCGCCACGATCTCACCCGAGATCTCCAGCCCCGGCAGGTCGGAGGCTCCCGGCGGGGGCGCGTAGGCGCCCTTGCGCTGCAGCACATCCGGACGGTTCACGCCGGAGGCACGCACACGCACCAGGACTTCACCGGCCGCCGGGACCGGATCGGGGCGAACCGCCTCGACCAGGACCTCGGGCTTGCCGAAGCGGGTGATCTCGATCGCACGCATCGGCGGCCGCTTATTGCTGCTGTTGCTGCTGCTGGGCGACGCCGTCGTCCGTCACCGCCTCAGGAGCCGGCTGCTGCTCGGCACGCTCGCGGCGGGGGCGCTCGCTGCGCTCGCCGCGGTCACGACGCTCGCCGCGGTCACCGCGTTCGCCACGATCACGCGGAGCACGCTCATAGCGCTCCTCTTCCATGCCTTCCGGACGTTCTTGCAGCGCCTTCATCGACAGCTTGATGCGGCCCTTCTCGTCGGTCTCCAGCACCTTGACCTTGACGATCTGGCCTTCCTTCAGGAAGTCCTCGACCTTCTCGACGCGCTGATGGGCGATCTGGCTGATGTGCAGCAGACCGTCCTTGCCCGGCAGGATGTTGACCAGGGCACCGAAGTCCAGGATCTTGGTGACCGGGCCTTCGTAGATCTTGCCCACTTCCGCCTCGGCGGTGATCTCGGTGATGCGCTTCTTGGCGAACTCGGCCTTGTCGGCGTCGGTCGAGGCGATGGTGATGGTGCCGTCCTCGCCGATGTCGATCGTGCAGCCGGTTTCCTCGGTCAGCGCGCGGATGGTGGCGCCGCCCTTGCCGATCACGTCACGGATCTTCTCCGGGTTGATCTTCATGGTGTACAGGCGCGGAGCGAACTGCGAGACCTCGGTCTTGGCGCCGCCCATGGCTTCCACCATCTTACCCAGGATGTGCATGCGCGCTTCCTTGGCCTGGGCCAGAGCGACTTGCATGATTTCCTTGGTGATCCCCTGGATCTTGATGTCCATCTGCAGCGCGGTCACGCCCTGCGTGGTACCGGCCACCTTGAAGTCCATGTCACCCAGGTGATCCTCGTCGCCCAGAATGTCGGTCAGCACCGCGAAGCGGTTGTCTTCCTTGATCAGGCCCATGGCGATGCCGGCCACGTGGGCCTTCATCGGCACGCCCGCATCCATCAGCGCCAGGCAGCCGCCGCAGACCGAGGCCATCGACGAAGAGCCGTTGGATTCGGTGATCTCGGAGACCACGCGGATGCTGTAGGGGAAGTCTTCCTTGTCCGGCAGGCAGGCCACCAGGGCACGCTTGGCCAGACGGCCGTGGCCGATCTCGCGGCGCTTGGGGCTGCCCACGCGGCCGGTTTCGCCGGTGGCGAACGGGGGCATGTTGTAGTGCAGCATGAAGCGCTCGCTGTACTCGCCAGCCAGCGCGTCGATCACCTGGGCGTCGCGGTCGGTGCCCAGCGTGGCGGCCACCAGGGCCTGGGTCTCACCACGGGTGAACAGTGCCGAGCCGTGGGCGCGCGGCAGCACACTGTTGCGGATCTCGATCGGGCGCACGGTGCGGGTATCGCGACCGTCGATGCGGGGCTCACCGGCCAGGATCTGGCCGCGCACAATGCGGGCCTCGATCTCAAACAGCAGGCCGTCAACCTCGACGCCGTCGAAGCTCAGGCCCTGCTCGGTCAGTGCTGCCTTCACGGCGGCGTAGGCCTCGCGGCAAGCCTGGGTGCGGGCCTGCTTGGAGCGAATCTGGTAGGCGGCGCGCAGCTGCGGCTCGGCCTGCTCGGTCACCTTGGCAATGAAGGCCTCGTCCTTGGCCGGGGCCTTCCAGTCCCAGACGGGCTTGCCGGCTTCACGCACCAGCTCGTGAATGGCATTGATCGCGGTCTTGCCCTGGTCATGGCCGAACACCACGGCACCCAGCATCACGTCTTCGGACAACTGGTCGGCTTCCGACTCCACCATCAGCACGGCGGCTTCGGTGCCCGCCACAACCAGATCCAGCTTGGAGTCGGCCAGCTGGGTCTTGCCCGGGTTCAGCACGTACTCGCCGTTGACGTAGCCCACGCGGGCGGCGCCGATCGGGCCATTGAACGGGATGCCGGAGACGGACAGCGCGGCCGAGGTGGCGATCATCGCGGCGATGTCGGCCTGCACCTCGGGGTTCAGGCTCAGCACATGGATCACCACCTGGACTTCGTTGAAGAAGCCCTCAGGGAACAGCGGACGGATCGGGCGGTCGATCAGGCGGCTGGTCAGGGTTTCCAGTTCGCTGGGGCGGCCTTCACGCTTGAAGAAGCTGCCCGGGATCTTGCCCGCGGCATAGGTCTTCTCGATGTAGTCGACGGTCAGCGGGAAGAAATCCTGGCCCGGCTTGGGGTCGGTCTTGGCCACCACGGTGGCCAGCACCACGGTGTCTTCGATGTTGACGATCACGGCACCGCTGGACTGGCGGGCGATCTCGCCGGTTTCCATGGTGACCTGGTGTTGGCCCCATTGGAAGGACTTGGTGACTTTGTTGAACATGCTCATGGATGTCTCCGGTGAACGCGGCGCTCTTGGCGGCGGCGCCGTGGGACCGGGAGTCACCGTGTCGGGCGGTATGCCATTCCAGCGTGAGAGACCCGCCCTCACCCTGGAATGACACGACAGTACCCCGAACCCGGTTGCACTCCGAAAAAACAAAGAGCCTGTGCTGGGTGGAACTCCAGACAGGCTCTTGACCAGCGATGCCTGGCTTACTTGCGCAGGCCCAGCTTCTGGATCAGTGCAGTGTAGCGCTCAGCGTCCTTGCCCTTCAGGTAGGCCAGCAGGCGCTTGCGCTGGTTGACCATCTTCAGCAGACCGCGGCGACCATGGTGATCCTTGGCGTGGGTCTTGAAGTGGGGGGTCAGCTCGTTGATGCGGGCGGTCAGCAGGGCCACCTGGACTTCGGGCGAGCCAGTGTCGGCTGCACCGCGGGCGTGGGCCTTGACGATCTCGGCCTTGTTGAGGTCTGCCACGGACATGGCGATTTCCTTTGTTTGGGATTCCGCCACTTCCGAATTGACCTCTTCTCGGGGCCGACCAGGACGCCTGCGGTTTCCGTTGATGACTTGCGGTCGCAGGTGAAACCAACCCGCGCCGTGCTCTTCCGACAGGGTAAACCTGTGCAGAGTCGAATATTCTAGCCCAAAGAGGCAATCAGCGCCAGAGCGATGGCCGGCTCAAGCCTCGGCCAGTTCCCAGCGCGGGCGCACCTCGAAACTGTAGGCCCGCGAGGGCTGCACCAGCCCCGCCTGCCAGCGCATGGCCGCAGCCAGGGCGATCATCGCGCCATTGTCGGTGCACAGGGCCAGCTCGGGGTAGTGCACCCGCCACTGGCGCCGCGCCGCGGCCGCATCCAGTTGAGCGCGCAGCATCCGGTTCGCACTCACTCCACCGGCCACCACCAGCCGGTTCAGACCGGTGGCCTTCATCGCCTTGATGGACTTCTGCACCAGTACATCGACGATGGCCGCCTGGGCGCTGGCCGCCAGATCCGCCCGGGCCGCGTCCGAGGGGTCGGCCCCCATCTTCTGCAGGGTGGTCATGACAGCGGTTTTCAACCCGGCAAAGGAAAAATCCAGATTGGGCTGGTGCAACAGCGGCCTGGGCAACCCGTAGGCGTCCGGCCTCCCCTCTTCCGCCAACCGAGCCAAGGCCGGGCCGCCCGGATACCCCAGACCCAGCAGTTTGGCGGACTTGTCAAAGGCCTCGCCCGCAGCATCGTCGATGGTTTCGCCCAGCATCTCATAAGCGCCCACGCCATCCACCCGCATCAATTGGGTATGCCCCCCCGAGACCAACAAGGCCACAAAGGGGAACTGGGGAGGATCGGCCGACAGAAAAGGCGAGAGCAGATGGCCTTCCAGGTGGTGCACCGCCAGCGTGGGGCGATCCAGCGCCGCCGCCAGCGCAGTGGCCACCCCTGCACCGACCAGCAACGCACCGGCCAGCCCAGGCCCTTGCGTGTAGGCCACCGCATCCACGTCCTTCAGCCCGACGCCTGCCGCGCGCAAGGCCTCTCGCGCCAGGGGAATGGCACGCCGAACATGGTCCCGAGAAGCCAGTTCGGGCACCACGCCGCCATAGGCCTGGTGCATCTGGATCTGGCTGTGCAGGGCCTGGCCCAGCAACCGAGGCACGCCGGCAGAGCCACAGCGCACCACCGCCACACCGGTTTCATCACAAGAAGACTCGAATCCCAGAATCAGGGCGGAAGCAGTGAGTGTCACGAAATCTCGCAATTTGCTTGATCTAGGGCTAGCATATTGTCACTAAATCTGGTGAGAATTGGGTTGTTGTGCATCGATGAGGGCGTTACAAACGCCCCGCCCTTCCGAGGACGTTGGGACCATGAAGGAATACAAGATCACGGCTTGGCCCGATTTGCCTGCTGAGTTTCGCCGAACCGCCTACCGGCGCATGGTGAGTGAACTCTCGCAGCGCTACGTGACTGAAATCCATCTGCAGAAATGCACTGGGGCCTCTGCCCACGATGTCACGCGCCTGCTCAGCCACCTGGGTACTTGCGAGTTGCTCGACGCCCGGGAAGCCGAGGAAGAGCTCCCCAAGCGCCGCCGCCTGAGCTGGCCCTTCCAGCTGTTCACCAGCCACTGACTTCCTGAAAGAAAACCCGCCGTGCTCCTTGGAGGTTGGCGGGTTTTTATTCAATGATTCTCTCTCGCGTGGTTGATGGTGTACCTCGGGATCTCGATGGTCACATCCTCGGCCCCCACAATCGCCTGACAGGACAGCCGTGAGGTCGGCGTGAGGCCCCAAGCCTTGTCCAGCAGATCCTCCTCGATCTCATCGGGCTCACCCAACGAACGGTAACCCTGCTTCACCACCACATGGCAGGTGGTGCAGGCGCAGCTCATCTCGCAGGCGTGCTCAATGGCAATGCCGTGGTCGAGCAGTGCTTCGCAGATGGAGGTGCCCGTGGGCGCCTCGATGTCACCGCCTTCGGGACACAGGCTGGCGTGCGGCAGGATGTGGATGATCGGCATGGTCGGTCCGGGAACAGTTCAGGTCACAAGGCATCCAGACGCCGCCCGGTCAGGGCAGCCTGGATACCACGGTTCATGCGCGCAGCGGCAAAGGCCTCGGTCCCCTTGGCCAGGGCCTCGACCGCCTCGGTGATGGCTTCTGCCCGCTCTCCGGCCTTCGCCGATTGCAGCGCCTGGAGGAGGCCATCGATCTCCCCCCTCTCCTGCGCAGACAGCAGATCGCCGTCGGCCGCCAACGCGGCCTGGGTGGCCAGGCTCATGCGGTCCGCCTCCACCTGGGCTTCGCGCAAGGCGCGGGCCTGCATGTCAGCCTCGGCGCTGGAGAAGCCCTCCTTGAGCATGCGAGCGATCTCCTCGTCGGCCAGCCCATAGCTGGGCTTGACCTGCACCGTCGCTTCCACGCCGGAGGTCTGCTCGCGTGCGGAAACGCTCAGCAAGCCATCGGCGTCCACCTGGAAGCTGACCCGGATGCGCGCGGCGCCGGCCGCCATCGGTGGAATGCCCCGCAGTTCGAAACGGGCCAGGGAGCGGCAATCGGACACCAGCTCGCGCTCACCCTGCACCACGTGGATGGCCATCGCGGTCTGGCCATCCTTGAAGGTGGTGAAGTCCTGGGCCTTGGCCACCGGGATGGTGGTGTTGCGCTCGATCACGCGTTCCACCAGCCCGCCCATGGTCTCCAGGCCCAGCGACAGCGGGATCACATCCAGCAGCAGCAGTTCGCCATCGACCGCGTTGCCCGCCAGGGCATTGGCCTGGATGGCGGCGCCGAGCGCCACCACCTGATCCGGATTCAGATTGGTCAGTGGCGGCCGGCCGAAGAACTCGCCCACGGCGGCCTGCACCGCCGGCACCCGGGTCGAGCCCCCCACCATCACCACACCCTTGACCTCGTCCCGCGTGACACGGGCATCGCGCAGCACGCGACGCACCGCTTGCAGGGTGCGGTCAATCAGGGGGCGGGTCAGCCCGTCGAACTGGGCACGGCTGATCGACACGGCCAGCGCCTGACCATCCACAGACGCACGCAGTTCCACGACGTCGGACGCCGTCAAGGCCTCCTTGGCCGCCCGTGCGGCCACCAGCAGACCCCGCTTGTCCTGGGGCGTTTTCGGCACCAGGCCAGCGGACTCGGCTGCCCAGTCGGCCAGGGCATGGTCGAAGTCATCGCCCCCCAAAGCAGCGTCGCCCCCAGTGGCCACCACCTCGAACACCCCGCGCGAGAGTCGCAGCAGGGAAATGTCGAAAGTGCCGCCGCCCAGGTCGTAGACGGCGTACAAGCCTTCAGAGCCGTTGTCCAGGCCGTAAGCCACCGCCGCGGCCGTGGGTTCGTTGATCAGTCGCAGCACGTTGAGGCCCGCGAGCTGGGCAGCGTCCTTGGTGGCCTGGCGCTGGGCGTCGTCGAAGTAGGCCGGCACCGTGATCACCGCGCCGAAGATGTCGTCGTTGAAGGTGTCCTCGGCCCGGAAACGCAGCGTCGCCAGAATCTCGGCCGACACCTCGACCGGTGTCTTCAGGCCCTGCCGCGTCTGCAGAGCCACCATGCCGGGCTGGTCGACGAACTGGTAAGGCAGCTTTTCGTGACCAGCCACATCCGCCAGTCGTCGCCCCATGAAGCGCTTGACCGACACGATGGTGCTCTCGGGATCCTCGGCCTGTGCCGCGGCCGCATCCCAGCCGATCTGACGCCCACTGCCGTCCAGGTACCGCACCACCGACGGCAACATCACCCGTCCCTGCCCGTCGGGCAGGCACTCGGCCACCCCGTGGCGCAAGGAGGCCACCAAGGAGTTGGTGGTCCCCAGATCGATGCCGACCGCAATGCGGCGTTGGTGGGGATCCGGCGCCTGGCCGGGCTCGGAGATCTGCAGCAGTGCCATGAGAGGAATTCAGGAATCCAGAGCTTCCAGTCGACGGTCGATGTCGGCCCGGAAGCGGTTCACGAACATCAGCGCGCGAACCTGTTGTGCCGCCGCGGCGGCATCGTGGGCTTGGTCGAGCAGGCGTTCCAGCTCGGCCAGCATGTGTTGTTCTTCAGCGGCCACCTGGCGGTCAAGTGCCTCGACGGCGGCCAGCCCGACAGCCTCGTCCAGCGCCTCGCGCCATTCCATCTGCTGCATCAGGAAGCTGGCGGGCATGGCCGTGTTGTTCTCGGCGCCCACCTCGACCCCGGCGAGTTCGCACAGATAGCCGCCACGGGCCAGCGGATCCTTCAGCCGACGGTAGGCTTCATTCACGCGCACCGCCCATTGCATGGCCACCCGCTGGGCGGCGGCCCCCTCGGCCGCAAAGCGGTCGGGATGCACTTGGGCTTGCAGTTCACGCCAGCGCTGATCCAGGGCCGCACGGTCCAGCTTGAACCGCCGAGGCAGGCCAAACAGGGTGAAATCGTCGTCTTGCAGGTTCATGCCGAGAGTCGCTTTTCGTAGAACACGGACAAACCGTTGTCCGGATAGCCGGCAAACGGTCCCCGACGCGTGTAGCCACAGCGCTCGTACAGACGAATCGCCTCGTGCTGGTCGCGTCCGGTCTCCAGCGTTGCAAGGGACAGGCCGGCGGCCAGCAAACGCTGCTCCAGCAGGCTCAGCACCTGCTCGGCAATACGGCGCCCGCGGGCGGCCGGTGCCACGAACATGCGCTTGACCTCGCCATAGGGCTGACCGGCGGTGTCGGGCTCACCCGGCATGCGGCGGATGGCCCCGCAGCCCACCAGGCGCTCGTCCAGTTCCGCCACGAGAAAGTCGACGTCCGGCGCCAGCAACGCCGCCACGTCGAGGATGTGGTTGTCTTCCGGCGCATACAGGCCGCCCAGGTAGGCATCCAGCGCATCCAGCAAGGCCACGACCTCGGGACGGTCGGCCCGCTCGGGACGGATGACGAGGGCGGAATCGGAAGACATGGACATGCAGAGACAACAAAAAAGCGCGGCCCAGAGGCGCCGCGCCGATGACCTGGGGCCGACATTGTCGGCGAAACCTGAGCCCGTCTGGGCGACAGGGGACTCAGATGCGGAAGGACTCCCCGCAACCGCAACGGTCCTTCTCGCGCGGATTGTGGAACTTGAAGCCCTCGTTGAGTCCTTCGCGGACAAAGTCCAGCTCGGTGCCGTCGATGTAGGGCAGGCTCTTGGGATCCACCAGAACCTTCACACCATGCTCTTCGAAGATGATGTCCTCGGGCGCGACTTCATCGGCATACTCCAGCTTGTAGGCCAGGCCGGAGCAGCCGGTGGTCTTGACGCCCAGACGCACCCCCACCCCTTTGCCACGGCGGCTCAGGTAGCGGGTGACATGCCGGGCGGCGGCTTCGGTGAGCGTGACAGACATGGCTTCAGTCCACCTTCTCCGCGCTGGTGGCCTTGGCACGGTAGTCGTCCACCGCGGCCTTGATCGCATCTTCGGCCAGGATGGAGCAGTGGATCTTCACCGGCGGCAGCGCCAGCTCTTCGGCGATCTGGGTGTTCTTGATCTCCAGCGCCTGGTCCAACGTCTTGCCCTTGACCCATTCGGTCACCAGCGAGCTCGAGGCGATGGCCGAACCGCAGCCGTAGGTCTTGAAGCGGGCATCCTCGATCAGGCCGGTGGCCGGGTCGACCTTGATCTGCAGCTTCATCACGTCGCCGCAGGCCGGTGCACCGACCATGCCGGTGCCCACCGTGTCGTCACCCTTGTCGAAGCTGCCCACATTGCGGGGGTGTTCGTAGTGGTCGATGACCTTGTCGCTGTATGCCATGTTGCTAACTCCTGATCTTCAAGGTGCGGCGCTCAGTGCGCGCTCCACTGGATGGATGACAGATCGATGCCGTCGCGGTACATGTCCCACAGCGGGGACAGCTCACGCAGCTTGGCCACGCGGTCCTTCAGTGTGGCAACGGCGTAGTCGATCTCTTCCTCGGTCGTGAAACGACCGATGGTCATGCGCAGGGACGAGTGCGCCAGCTCGTCGCTTCGGCCCAGGGCGCGCAGCACGTAGCTGGGCTCCAGGCTGGCCGAGGTGCAGGCCGAGCCGGAGGACACCGCCAGGCCCTTGACGCCCATGATCAGCGACTCGCCCTCGACATAGTTGAAGGAGATGTTCAGGTTGTGCGGCACCCGGCGGCTCAGGTCGCCGTTGATGAAGACCTGCTCGATCTCGGTCAGTCCCTTGACCAGGCGCTCGTGCAGCGCACGGATGCGCGGCAGCTCGATGGCCATCTCTTCCTTGGCGATGCGGAAAGCCTCGCCCATGCCGACGATCTGGTGCGTGGGCAGCGTGCCCGAACGCAGACCGCGCTCATGGCCGCCGCCGTGCATCTGGGCCTCCAGCCGCACGCGGGGCTTGCGGCGCACGTACAGCGCACCGATGCCCTTGGGGCCATAGCTCTTGTGCGAAGCCAGGCTCATCAGGTCGATGGGCAGGGTCTTGACGTCGATCTCGACCTTGCCGGTGGCCTGGGCCGCATCCACATGGAAGAGCACGCCGTGCTCGCGGCAGATCGCGCCCAGGGCCGGGATGTCCTGGATCACGCCGATCTCGTTGTTCACGAACATGACCGAGGCCAGGATGGTGTCGGGCCGGATGGCGGCCTTGAAGGCCTCCAGGTCCAACAGGCCATCGGGCTGCACGTCCAGGTAGGTCACCTCGAAGCCCTGGCGCTCCAGTTCACGCATGGGGTCCAGGATGGCCTTGTGCTCGGTCTTGACGGTGATGAGGTGCTTGCCCTTGTCCTGGTAGAAGTGGGCCGCGCCCTTCAGCGCCAGATTGTCGGATTCGGTCGCACCGCTGGTCCAGACGATCTCACGCGGATCCGCGCCGATCAGGTCCGCCACCTGCTGTCGAGCCTTCTCCACCGCTTCCTCCGCCTCCCAGCCCCAGGCATGGCTGCGCGACGCGGGGTTGCCGAAGTGCTCCCGCAGCCAGGGAATCATGGCGTCCACCACGCGGGGGTCCACCGGGGTGGTGGCGCCATAGTCCATGTAGATCGGGAAATGCGGGGTCATGTCCATGATGAGTCTTCTTGATGGCGCAGCCACGGCCCGCCCATCGGCGGCCGCCCTGCCCTGACGAAACAAGCAGCGTGAAAGAGTGAGAAGGACGCCGTCGACTTACTTGGAAAAGGCGTTGCCCAGGGCGAACACGGAGTTCGGCGCCGTGACCTTGATCGGCTTGACCACGGGGACCGAGGAAATGGCCCGTTTGACGGGGGCCTCTTCGATGGTCACGCCCTTGGCCAGTTGGTCGTCCACCAGCTTGCGCAGGTTGATGGAGTCGAGGTACTCGATCATCTTGGCGTTCAGGTTGGCCCAGAGTTCGTGGGTCATGCAACGGCCGATGTCGTCGCCCATGCAGTTTTCCTTGCCGCCACAGCCCGTGGCGTCGATGGGCTCGTCCACGGCCACGATGATGTCGGCCACGCTGATTTCCTCGGCCTTGCGGCCCAGCGAATAACCCCCACCCGGGCCACGGGTGCTTTCCACCAGTTCGTGGCGGCGCAGCTTGCCGAACAGTTGCTCCAGGTAGGACAGGGAGATCTGCTGACGCTGACTGATGGCAGCCAGCGCCACCGGCCCATTGGTGGACCGCAGGGCCAGATCGATCATCGCCGTGACGGCGAAACGGCCTTTGGTGGTCAGACGCATGTGAATCTCCTGTCAACTCGGTTGGCGATCGGGCTACCGCACCATGCCGCAGCACCGCTGAACAGCGGCCTCGCCACCCCACCCCCACAAGCAGGGGAAGGGTCAACCCTCGGGCTATCCCGAGTGTTTTGGTCGATTATATACGAAGCCGAGTCTTTTAGTCGAGATTGACGGCGACAAGTTCCCAGCCTCGGTGGCAGACGCAGTTCCAGGGGGCAAAAAGCAAGATCGCCGCCAGCGTGGAGACGCCTCCGCGAACCGTCACACGCCCGTCATGGGCAGTTGGTCCAGAAAGTTCCGGCAAGCCAGCTCGATCATGTCGAGCACCTGCTCAAAACCTTGGGCGCCCCCGTAGTAAGGGTCGGGCACCTCGCGCAGCGGATGATCGGGGGCGAAGTCCATCAGCAGACAGACGCGCGACCGCAGCGCAGGGGGACATTGTGCCCTGAGCGCGACCAGATGGCTGCGGTCCAGCGCCAGCAGCCAGTCGAATTGGGAGAAGTCCGCCAATCCGACCTGTCGGGCTCGCAAGCCACTCAGGTCCAGGCCACGGCGCGCGGCATGGGCCTGCGAACGGTGGTCCGGCGGCTCGCCCACATGGTAGCCGGCCACCCCGGCGGAGTCGACTTCAATGCGTTCGCCCCAGCCACGCAGGGCCACCTGCTGGCGCAGCACGGCCTCGCCGGTGGGCGAGCGGCAGATGTTGCCGGTGCAGACGAAGAGAACACGGATCACAGGCCCCTCTCCGATCGCGTGCCCGCCTCAGGCCTTGGCCGGGAACGGCACCACATTGCCATCGTGGACCGGTCCCCCGCCGAAAGCCTGCTCGCGCAGCTGCGCCAGCTGGTCCCGCACCCGGGCGGCCTTCTCGAACTCCAGGTTGCGGGCGTGTTCGAGCATCTGCTTCTCCAGGGCCTTGATGCGCTTGGACAGGTCCTTCTCGGACAAGGCTTCAACCTCGGCCGCCTGCTGGGCCAAGCGCAAGTCGTCCTGGCCGGACTTGTCTGCCACCACGCCATCGATCATCTCGCGCACCTGCTTGCGGATGCCGCGCGGCACGATGCCGTGGGCCTCGTTGTAGGCCACCTGCTTGGCCCGCCGCCGCTCGGTCTCGCCCATGGCCTTCTTCATCGACTCGGTGATGCGGTCGGCGTACAGGATGGCCCGCCCGTTCACGTTCCGCGCGGCGCGGCCAATGGTCTGGATCAGGCTGCGCTCGGCCCGCAGGAAGCCTTCCTTGTCGGCATCCAGGATGGCGACCAGGCTGACCTCGGGAATGTCCAGGCCCTCGCGCAGCAGGTTGATGCCCACCAGCACGTCGAAGGTGCCCAGGCGCAGGTCGCGGATGATCTCCACCCGCTCCACCGTGTCCACGTCGGAGTGCAGGTAGCGCACCTTGACGCCGTTCTCGGTGAGGTAGTCGGTCAGCTGCTCGGCCATGCGCTTGGTCAGTGTGGTGATCAGCACCCGCTCGCCCTTGTCCACCGTGATCCGGATCTCCTGCAGCACATCGTCCACCTGGTGGGTGGCCGGCCGCACCTCGACCAGCGGATCCACCAGGCCGGTGGGCCGCACCACCTGCTCGACCACCTGGCCGGCATGGGTCTTCTCATAGTCGGCCGGCGTGGCCGAGACGAAGACGCACTGCCGCATGCGGCGCTCGAACTCGTCGAACTTCAGCGGCCGGTTGTCCAGCGCGCTGGGCAGGCGGAAGCCATATTCCACCAGCGTGGTCTTGCGGGCCCGGTCGCCGTTGTACATGCCGCCGAACTGGCCGATCAGCACATGGCTCTCGTCCAGGAACATCAGCGCGTCGGCGGGCATGTAGTCCACCATGGTCGGTGGCGGCTCACCGGGCTTGGCGCCCGAGAGATGGCGTGAGTAGTTCTCGATGCCCTTGCAGTGCCCCACCTCCTGCAGCATCTCCAGGTCAAAGCGGGTGCGCTGCTCCAGGCGCTGGGCCTCGACCAGCTTGCCCTCCTTGACGAAGAAGTCCAGGCGCTCGCGCAGCTCGGCCTTGATGCCTTCGATGGCGGCCAGCACCGTCTCGCGCGGCGTCACGTAGTGGCTGGCCGGATAGATCACGAAGCGCGGGATCTTCTGCCGCACCTGACCAGTCAGCGGGTCCAACAGCGCCAGCCCGTCGATCTCGTCGTCGAACAGCTCGATGCGCACCGCCAACTCGGAGTGTTCGGCCGGAAAGACATCGATGGTGTCGCCCCGCACGCGGAAGGTCCCGCGGCCGAAGTCCATGTCGTTGCGGGTGTACTGCATGCGGATCAGATGGGCGATCAGGTCGCGCTGCCCCACCTTGTCGCCCACCCGCACGATCAGCCGCATCTGGGTGTAGTCCTCGGGCTTGCCAATGCCGTAGATAGCGCTGACCGAGGCCACCACGATGGTGTCGCGCCGTTCCAGCACGCTCTTGGTGGCCGACAGCCGCATCTGCTCAATGTGCTCGTTGATCGCGCTGTCCTTCTCGATGAACAGGTCGCGCTGCGGCACATAGGCCTCGGGCTGGTAGTAGTCGTAATAGCTGACGAAGTACTCCACCGCGTTCTTCGGAAAGAACTCGCGGAATTCGCTGTACAGCTGTGCGGCCAGTGTCTTGTTGGGCGCAAAGACGATGGCCGGCCGGCCCAGGCGGGCGATCACGTTGGCCATGGTGAAGGTCTTGCCCGAGCCGGTCACGCCCAGCAGGGTCTGGTAGGCCAAACCGTCCTCAATCCCTTCCACCAGTTGATCGATGGCCGCGGGCTGGTCCCCGGCGGGCGGATAGGGCTGGAAGAGCTGGAAGGGTGAGCCCGGAAAGCTGACGAACTGCCCCTGGGGGCTCTCTCCAGCGGACTCGGCCTGGGCAGCGGTGACGGCGCTGGCATCGGACATGGGGTCTTCCCTTGGTGAACGCGTAAAATCCCGGCACCGGTCGACAGCCGTCGCCCGGGCAATCTGACAGCGTAGCGCATTCGCCGAATCAGCGCCGACTGTCCGCATTCACCGCACACATCCTGAACAGGACTTCTCCATGTCGCTCTTCGCTGCCGTCGAAATGGCCCCGCGCGACCCCATCCTGGGTCTGAACGAACAGTTCAACGCGGACACCAACCCCGCCAAGGTCAACCTGGGCGTGGGGGTCTACTACGACGAGAACGGCAAACTGCCCCTGCTGGCCTGCGTGAAGGCCGCCGAGACCCAGCTGGTCGAAGCCGCCCGCGCCCGTGGCTATGTGCCCATCGACGGCATTGCCGCCTACGACAAGGCTGTGCAGAACCTGGTCTTCGGCGAAGGCAGCGAGGTGCTGACCGCCGGCCGCGTGGCCACCGTGCAGGCCCTGGGCGGTACCGGCGGCCTGAAGGTCGGCGCCGACTTCCTGAAGAAGCTCAACCCCACCGCCAAGGTGCTGGTGAGCAACCCCAGCTGGGAAAACCACCGCGCGCTGTTCATCAACGCCGGCTTCGAAGTCGACAGCTACCCCTACTACGACGCCGCCAAGAAGGGCGTGGACTTCGACGGCATGCTGGCCTGCCTGAACGCCGCGCCTGCCGGCACGGTCGTGGTGCTGCACGCCTGCTGCCACAACCCCACCGGCTACGACATCTCCCCCGCCCAGTGGGAGCAGGTCATCGCCGCGGTGAAAGCCCGCAACCTGGTGGCCTTCCTGGACATGGCCTACCAGGGCTTTGGTGACGGCATCGCCGAAGACGGCGCGGTCGTCGGCCAATTCGTCAAGGCCGGCCTGAGCTTCTTCGTCGCCACCTCCTTCTCCAAGAGCTTCTCGCTCTACGGCGAACGCGTGGGCGCGCTGAACGTGGTCTGTGACACCAAGGACGAAACCGCCAAGGTCCTGTCGCAACTGAAGATCGTCATCCGCACCAACTACTCCAACCCGCCGACCCACGGCGCCCAGGTGGTGGCCACGGTGCTGAGCACCCCCGCCCTGCGGGCCCAGTGGGAAGAAGAGCTGGCCGGCATGCGCAACCGCATCAAGGCCATGCGCGCCAAGCTGGTCGAGCGCCTGCAGGCGCAGGGTGTGAAGGGTGACCTGAGCTTCATCACCACCCAGCGCGGCATGTTCAGCTACTCCGGCCTGAGCAAGCCCCAGATGGAGCGCCTGCGCAGCGAGTTCGGTGTCTACGGCGTTGATTCCGGCCGCATCTGCGTCGCCGCCCTCAACGACAAGAACCTCGACTATGTCGCCTCGTCCATCGCCAAGGTGATGTGATCGGCCGCTGAGCCAACGGGCGCGGGCCGCGGGAGAATGCCCGCCATGAACCTGCGCCCGCCCCCGCCGGCCGCGCCCAAGGCGCACCGGCTGATCTACCGCCCGCCTGTGCAAGGCCGGGACTACTGGGTCCTCGACAACGCCCTGCCCGACCCGCTGGCTGTGCGACAGCGCCTGCTGGCGCGGCAGGATTGGGTGCTGGGTGCGCCCCATCGACCGGAATCCTGGCCGGGTATGCGGGCCCAGCCTGCCCTCACCCCCGAGGAGCTTGCGCCCCTAGAAGCCTGGGCCCGGCAGCAGACCGGCCAGAAAAAGCTCTTCGCCGTCGGTGCCGGCCTGCAAGGCAGCCAGTTCAACCACAACTGCGTGCAACTGGTGGGCGCGGGCGAATCCGGCCCCCGGCCCCATACCGATTCGCGCAAGCTGTGCAAGTACGCGGCCGTGCTGTACCTCAATCCGGAGGTGCCTGACCATTGCGGCACGGCACTCTACCGGGTGCGTCTGCCCGATGGTTCCTTGGGTGGCAACACCCTGCCTGCCCGCTTCGCCAACTTGGTCGAAGCCCTGGACAGCCGCTTCGTACCACCCGACCTGTTCGTGCAGGACCTGGCCTTCGACCACCGCTTCAACCGGCTGGTCATGTACAAGGCAGATCTGATCCACAGCGCCACGGCCTACTGTGGCAGCACGCTGGAAACCAAGCGCATGACCGTCGTCATGTTCTGGATGGCGTGACGCATTCCCTTCGGGTGAATGCGGATGGCAACATCCCCGATGCGCGGCCGGATGTTGCGGTGCACAATGGCGTCTGATTTCCCTGACCTTCCACACTGATCTGGCAGCCTCGGCCAGCCAGACGCCCCGCCGGCCCGGCCGGCACCACCGCGGAGTGCCTCATGCTGTATCAGATCTACGAGACCCAGCGCGCGCTGCTGGCACCGTTCTCGGAATTCGCCAGCGCCACGGCCAAGCTGTACAGCCACCCCCTGTCGCCGTTCACCCATGTGCCCCTGTCCCAGCGCTACGCCGCCGGACTGGACCTGATGCACCGCATCACCAAGGAGTACGAGCGACCCGAGTTCAACATCCAGACCGTGGGTGTGGGGGGAGTGCCCGTGGCGGTGCAGGAACAGCTGGCCGTCCACAAGCCCTTCTGCGACCTGATCCGCTTCAAGCGCTTCACCGACGACGCCGGGGCCCTGGACCGCATGAAGGGCCAGCCCACCGTGCTGGTGGTGGCCCCCCTGTCGGGCCACCATGCCACCCTGCTGCGGGACACGGTGCGCAGCCTGCTGCAGGACCACAAGGTGTACATCACCCGCTGGACCGATGCCCGGCTGGTACCGCAGGAAGACGGCGAGTTCCACCTCAACGACTATGTGGGATACGTGCAGGAGTTCATCCGCCACATCGGGCCGGATGTCCATGTGATCTCGGTTTGTCAGCCCACCGTGCCCGTGCTGGCGGCCATCTCCCTGCAGGCCACCACGGGTGACGTGGTGCCGCGCAGCATGACCATGATGGGGGGGCCCATCGACGCGCGGCGTTCACCCACGGCGGTGAACAACCTGGCCATGAGCAAGAGCTACGAGTGGTTCGAGAACAACGTGATCTACCGCGTGCCGCCGAACTACCCCGGCGCAGGCCGGCGCGTGTACCCCGGCTTTCTGCAGCACACCGGCTTTGTGGCGATGAACCCGGACCGCCACCTCAGCTCGCACTACGACTACTTCCTGGACCTGGTGCGCGGTGACGGCGAGAGCGCCGATGCCCATCGTGAGTTCTATGACGAGTACAACGCCGTGCTGGACATGCCGGCAGACTACTACCTCGACACCATCAAGACGGTGTTCCAGGACTTCGCCCTGGTCAATGGCACCTGGGTGGTCGATGGCGTGCGGGTCGCCCCGGAAGACATCACGACGACGGCCCTGCTGACCGTCGAAGGCGAGCGCGACGACATCTCCGGTGCCGGCCAGACCCGGGCGGCCCATGACCTGTGCCTGGGCATTCCGGCCGACCGGCAGTTCCACTACGACGTGGCGGGTGCGGGTCACTACGGCATCTTCTCGGGCCGCCGCTGGCGCGAGAACGTCTATCCGGTGGTGCGGGACTTCATCGCGAAGTTCAACCAGGCGGCGCCGGCCGACAGTGCTGGCGCACCGAAGGCCCCGGCCCGCAGGCGCAGCGCCGCCCCCAAGACCGCCACGGCCTGATCCTCCTCGGGGGCCTGTGCCGCAGGCGCCCCGATAATCAAGGGCGTGACGCACCCGCCCGTATCCCCCATTCCCGCCGTGGCGACACCGCCCCTGGATGAGACCCTGGTCCAGCGCATCGAGGATGCCCTGCCCCAGACCCAGTGCACCCGCTGCGGTTACCCGGACTGCCGTGCCTATGCCCAGGCCATCGCCCAGGGTCAGGCCGGGATCCACCAATGCCCCCCAGGTGGCCAGGAAGGGGTGGCCCGCCTGGCCGGCCTGACCGGCCTGCCCGAACGACCGCTGGATACGACGCGCGGCATCGAGGCCCCACGCGCCGTGGCGGTGATCGACGAGACCTGGTGCATCGGCTGCACGCTGTGCCTGAAAGCCTGCCCGGTGGACTGCATCGTCGGGACCAACAAGCGCATGCACACCGTGATCGAAGCCCAATGCACGGGCTGCGAGCTGTGTGTCCCCGTCTGCCCGGTCAGCTGCATTGCGATGGCGCCGGTGAGCGGCGACCGCACGGGCTGGGCCGCCTGGAGTACCGAGCAAGCCGGCGAAGCCCGTGCGCGCTATGCCTTCCACCAGATGCGGGTGCAGCGCGACAAGCGGGAACACGACGAAGCCCTGCTGGCCAAGGCCGTGCACAAGCTCTCCGACCTGGAGAACCAGACCCGGCACACCGACCCAGAGGTGATCGCCCGCAAGCGGTCCGTGATCGAGGCCGCCATCGCACGCGCCCGTGCATTGCGTGAGCCCCGCGAGGGCTCCCCCACCGACGACGCCAGCGCACCATGATGTCCCCCAAGAAGGTCGAGCGTTTCTTCGCCACGCTGCAGGCCGCCAACCCCCACCCCGAAACCGAGCTTGTCTACAGCAATCCCTTCGAGTTGCTGGCGGCCGTGCTGCTCTCGGCCCAGGCCACCGACGTCGGGGTGAACAAGGCCACCGGCCCGCTGTTCAAGGTGGCCTCCACACCCGCTCAAATGCTGGCACTGGGTGAGGAAGGCCTGATCGGCTACATCAAGACCATTGGCCTGTACAAAACCAAGGCCAAGCACCTGATCGAGACCTGTCGCATGCTGGTGGAGCGTCATGGTGGTGAGATCCCCCGTGACCGCGAGGCGCTGGAAGCCCTGCCGGGCGTCGGCCGCAAGACTGCCAATGTGGTGCTGAATGTGGCCTTTGGCGAGCCCACCATGGCGGTGGACACCCACATCTTCCGGGTGTCCAACCGTACCGGCCTGGCCCCGGGCAAGACGCCACTGGCGGTGGAGCTCTCGCTGCTCAAGAGGGTCCCCAAGGCCTATCGGGTGCATGCCCACCACTGGCTGATCCTGCACGGGCGCTATGTCTGCCAGGCCCGCAAGCCCCGCTGCGGGGCCTGCCAGGTCGCCGATTGCTGCGAATTCCCCGACAAGACCACGGCGATCTGAGATCGCCGCCGAGGCAACCGGAGACGGGAGGGCTCCAGAAATGCCAAGGGCCACACGAGGTGGCCCTGAAAGCAACCGGCCCTGTGGCTTGCCTTCAGGCAATGGGGCCGGGATCCTGCGACGCCGGTAACGGGTTCCGGTGTTCTGCCCAGTGCTGCAGTCGGTTTGTCGTCTCAGTGGTTCCCATTGTGCACCGGGTCCGATGACACCATCGTGACAAGTGAAGGGCATTGACCGCCCATCTCTGCCCGTGTGGAAACCCCTCTGAATCGCTCAGTCTCTTGTACACGTCGGTGACCGAGGCGCAGGATGGGGAGGTTTTCGACTTTCCACTGCCGCTGTGCCCCTGGAAGCCAAAGTCCGCACCGTGCTGGACCGCCACGCGCACCAGCCCCATGCCCTGCTGCAGATCCTGCGGGAGCTGCAGGCCGAGCTGGGCTGGTTGCCTCGCCAAGCCCTGATGGCTGTGGCCCAGGCCACTGGGCGCACCGTGGCGGATGTCGAGGGCGTGGCCAGTTTCTACCGCTTCCTGCACCTGGTGCCGGTGGGGTCCCACCGGGTGCTGTTCAGCGACAACATCACCGATCGCATGTTGGGCAGTGCAGCCCTGATGGAGCGCCTGTGCCAGCGCCTGGGCGTGAAGCCAGGCGAAGTGCGAGCCGACGGACAGGTGAGCGTGGCCCGCTGCTCCTGCACCGGCCTGGGGGATCAGGGCCCCGCTCTGCTGATCAACCACCACCAGGTCATCACCCGCCTGACTGCTGACCGGGTGGATGCCATTGCCGACTGCATCGAACGCCAGGTGCCAGCGGACCAGTGGCCGGCCGAATGGATGCAGGTGGAGGACCAGGTCCGGCGCGAGGACGTGCTGCTGGGCACGCCATTCACCCCGGGCAACGCCCTCCGGGTCGCCCGCACCCTGGGGCGCGAAGGCACGCTGGACCAGGTCCAGCGCTCGGGCTTGCGCGGCCGCGGCGGTGCGGGCTTTGCTACCGGCCTCAAATGGGAACTGTGCAGGGATGCCCCGGGCGCCCAGCGCTGCGTGGTCTGCAACGCCGACGAAGGCGAGCCCGGCACCTTCAAGGACCGGGTACTGCTGCGCCGCCATGCCGATCTGGTGTTCGAGGGCATGACCCTGGCGGCCTGGGCCGTGGGCGCCAGCCGGGGCTTCGTCTATCTGCGCGGCGAATACCGCTTCCTGCTGGAAGCGCTGAACGAGGTGCTCCAGCGGCGTCGCGCCGCTGGCCTGCTGGGCACAGGCATCCAGGGTGAGGCGGGCTTCGACTTTGACATCGAGATCCATGTCGGCGCAGGTGCCTATGTCTGCGGCGAGGAATCGGCCCTGCTCAACTCGCTGGAGGGACACCGTGGCACCCCCCGCATCCGCCCGCCCTTCCCTGTGGAGGTGGGCTACCTGGGCCAGCCCACCACGGTCAACAACGTCGAGACCTTTTGTGCTGCCGCCCACATCCTGCTGCGCGGTGGGGACTGGTGGGCCGGCCTGGGTACACCAAAGTCCACTGGCACCAAGGTCCACGCCATCTCGGGCGACTGTGCGCGGCCCGGCCTGTACGAGTACCCGCTGGGCACGCGCATCGAGCAGATGCTGGAGGACTGCGGAGCCACCGACACCCAGGCGGTGCAGGTGGGTGGACCCTCGGGCACCTGCCTGTCGGTGACCGAGTTCGGGCGGAGCATCGCCTACGAGGACGTGCCCTCCGCCGGCGCACTCATGGTCTTTGACCGCCGCCGCGACATGTTCGAGGTGGCCCGCAACTTCGCCCACTTCTTCGCCCACGAGAGCTGCGGCTTCTGCACGCCCTGCCGCGTGGGCACCGAACTGCTGGCCCGCCGCATGGACAAGCTGGCCGCCGGCCAGGGTTCGCGCCACGACATGACGGTGCTGCAGGAGCTCGACACCCTGCTGCACCAGAGCACCCACTGCGGCCTGGGCGCAGCGGCCTGCAACCCACTGCGCGACACGCTCTTGAAGTTCCGCCCCAGCTACGAGCGGCGGCTGCAGTCGCTGCACTTCCTGCCCGCACTGGATCTGGACGCCGAGCTGTCCATCGCCCGCGCGGCCACCGGCCGCCAGGACGCCGCCGCGCACTGGCCCCCCACCCACCCGACCACCTCATGAGCCGCTACACCGCATCCGGGCTGAGCTTCCTCCTCGATGGCGAGGAGGTGCCGATGGCGCCGGGCGACACGGTGCTGCAGGCCGCCCACCGCGTCGGCCGCTACATCCCCCACCTGTGCTGGCACCCCGGGCTGCCGGCCCATGGCTCCTGCCGCCTGTGCATGGTGAACTTCAACGGCCGGCCCGTCTCGGCCTGTACGGCGCTGGCCGCACCGGGCGCGGTGGTCGAGTGCCAGACGCCGGCGCTTCAGGCCGAGCGCCGCACCCTGCTACAGATGCTGTTCGTCGAGGGCAACCACTTCTGCCCCTCCTGCGAACGCAGCGGCAACTGCCTGCTGCAGGCCACGGCCTACCAGCACGAGATGGCCGGCCCGCACTTCGAGGAGTTCTATCCCGACCGACCGGTAGATGCCTCCCACCCCGACATGCTGCTGGACCACAACCGCTGCATTCTCTGTGGCCTGTGCGTGCGCGCCAGCGAGTTGCTGGACGGCAAGTCGGTGTTCGCCATCGCCGGGCATGGCACCCAGTGCCACCTGGTGGTCAACAGCCCGAGCGGCCAATTGGCCGATTCGGCCCTGAGCGTGCACGACCAGGCTGCGGGCATCTGCCCGGTGGGTGCGCTGATGCCCAAGCGGGTGGGCTTCAAGGACCCCATCGGCCAGCGCCGCTACGACCTGCACCGGGTGGATGAGCCCCACAGTCAGGAAGCGGCCCCGCCCGCCAGCGAGGACGCCCCATGAATGATGCCGCCCCCTACCCTGCGCCACCGGCGCGCAAGCTGCGCGTGGCTACCACATCGCTGGCAGGGTGCTTTGGCTGCCACATGTCGCTGCTGGACATCGACGAACGCCTTCTCACACTGATCGAGCATGTCGAGTTCGACCGTTCGCCGCTGACCGACCTGAAGTCCGTCGGCCCCTGCGACCTGGGCCTCATCGAAGGCGGTCTGTGCAACGCCGAGAACATCGAGGTGCTGCAGGCCTTCCGCGCCCAGTGCAAGGTGCTGGTGGCGGTGGGAGCCTGCGCCATCAACGGTGGGTTGCCGGCACAGCGCAACCGCTTGGACATTGGCGACGTGCTGCGCGAGGTCTATGTGCACCGCCCCGGCACGCGCGAGGACGCCCAGGTGCCCAGCGACCCCGAACTGCCCCTGCCACTCAACCAGGTGCGGCCCATCCACGAGGTGGTGCTGATCGACTACGAACTGCCGGGTTGCCCCCCCTCGGCCGACACCTTCTGGGCCTTCTTCACCGATCTGCTGGCCGGCCGCACGCCGCGCCTGGCCCACGGCCAGATCCACTACGACTGACGCCATGGCCTCCCCCGACCTGGAAACCGCCGCCCACCCCGAAGGCCTGCGCCGCGTGGCCATCGACCCCGTCTCGCGGGTGGAGGGCCATGGCAAGATCACGCTGCTGCTGGACGAGCACAACCGGGTGCAGCAGGCGCGGCTGCACATCGTCGAGTTCCGTGGCTTCGAGGCGTTCATCCGCGGCCGCCCCTACTGGGAAGTGCCGGTGATGGTGCAGCGCCTGTGCGGCATCTGCCCGGTGTCGCACCACCTGGCGGCCTGCAAGGCGCTGGACCGCGCGCTGGGCATCACCACCCTGACGCCCAGCGCCGAGAAGTTGCGGAGGCTGATGCACTACGGCCAGGTGTTGCAGTCGCATGCCCTGCACTTCTTCCACCTGTCCTCGCCCGACCTGCTGTTCGGCTTCGACTCGGAGCCCACGCGGCGCAACATCGTCGGCGTGGCCCAGGCCCACCCAGACATCGCCCGCCAGGGCGTGCTGTTGCGCAAGTACGGCCAGGAGATCATCCGCGCCACCGCGGGCAAGCGGGTGCATGGCACCGGCTCGGTGCCCGGCGGCATGAACCGCCATGTCAGCCATGAAGACCAGGCGATGCTGCGTGCCCAGGCCGACCAGATGGTGCAATGGGCCCAGGGCGCCGTGCAACTGGTGCAGCGTCTGCACGCCCAGAACCCGGCGCTGTACGACGGCTTTGCCCGCAGCCCGGCCCATCTGATGTCGCTGGTGCGGCCCGATGGCGCACTGGACCTCTACGACGGCCGGCTGCGGGTGCGCAGTGCCCAGGGCGCGCTGCTCCACGAGCAGGTGGACGACCAGCGCTACCTCGACCTGATCGAGGAAGAGGTGCGCCCCTGGAGCTACATGAAGTTTCCCTACCTGCGCAGCCTGGGCCCGGCCGAGGGCTGGTACCGGGTGGGGCCGCTGGCCCGGGTGCAGGCCTGTGACCGCATCCCCTCGCCGCTGGCCGAGTTCGAACGACAGGCCTTCGTCGCCCACGGCCAGGGGGCCCTCATCGACGCGACGTTGGCCTACCACTGGGCCCGCATGATCGAGGTGCTGCACACCGCCGAAGTGGTGCACGACCTGCTGGACGATCCGGACATCCTGGCCGGAGAGTTGCTGAGCACGGGGCAGCGCGTCGGTGAAGGCGTGGGCATCATCGAGGCGCCCCGCGGCACGCTGATCCACCACTACCGGGTGGGCGACGACGACCTGGTCACCCACTGCAATCTGATCGTCTCGACCACCCACAACAACCAGGCCATGAACGAGGCGGTGCGGGCGGTGGCCCGCGAACAGTTCGATGGCCGCGAGATCACCGAAGGGCTGCTCAACCAGATCGAGGTGGCCATCCGCGCCTACGACCCCTGCCTGTCCTGCGCCACCCACGCGATGGGCCGCATGCCATTGGAAGTGGCGTTGGTCGATGCGGCTGGCCAGGCCCTGGACCATGTGGCCAGATCGCCCGAGGGGCGCTTCACGCGGCTGGATGGCCCGCTGACGTGGACGGCCTGACCCCTCTTCCGCCCTCAGACCCGCCCGCCGCCCGCCTGCTGTTGGCCTGGGGCAACCGCAGCCGTGGCGACGACGCCCTGGGGCCTCTGCTGCTGGACCGCATCCAGCGCTGGCTGGCACAACAGCCAGCGGCTCTGCGTCGTGCGGTCGAGTGCCTGGAAGACCAGCAGTTGCAGATCGAGCATCTGCTGGACCTGCAGGGGCGGCAAACCGTGCTGTTCATCGATGCGGCAGTCGGCCTGCAGACCCCATTCAGCGCCATGGCGCTGACGCCTTGCCGAGACAGCAGCTTCACCAGCCACGCCCTCTCCCCACAGGCCTTGCTGCAGGCCTATCGGGATGTGCTGGGGGAACGCCCTCCGCCGTGCCAGCTGCTGGGTCTGCGCGCCAGCCAGTTCGGTCTGGACAGCGCCCCCAGCCCGCAAGCGCTGGCGGATCTGGACGCGGCCGAGGCTTGGCTCCGGGCCTGGTTGCAGCAGGCCACGGCCTGGTGAAACCGTGGCCTCACCGGCCGACACGGATCAATAGCCGCGGAAAGACGCCGACTGCAGACGACCCAGCCGCGCCGACAGCGCAGGTGCTCGCAGCGCCGCGGCCCAGCGGGTCAAGCGGGAGGGTGACAAGCTCTGTCTCAGGTGAAAGAAGTCCGCCGAGTCCTCGCTCAGAAGGTCGAGGGACTGCAGGGAGGGCAACGCCCCGCTGGCCAGGCGCTCGCCCAGACGGGCGCACAGGTAGGTCAGCGCCAGGGTTTCCGCACGGCCGGGATCGGACGAGACCGCAGGCTGCGCCAGCCAGTCCGCTGCATCGCAGGCACTGGCGATGATGGGCTCCGGCAAATCCCAATCGCGCATCAGCAGCCGCCCCACCTCACAGGAGCCCACCCCCAGCAAGTCCTGCTCGGCCCGGGTCCGGCCCAAGTGATCGGGTTGATCGGTCGCGGTCAGCAGACGGGTTGGCGTGGTGGCCGTCACGGCCAGGCGCCCGAGAAAGGACAGCAGCACCGCACTGCCCACGGCCCCCGGATCGCGGATGGACAGCGTGTGGGTCATCACCTGAGCCATCTCGCAGGCCAGCGCGCTGCTCTGCCAGACCCGGTCCAGCATGGCCTGCCGCTCTGGCGCTTCCTGGGCAAAGCTCTGCATGAGCGCATAGCGCAGGCAGATGGTGCGCACCTGCGTCAGCCCCAGAAAAGTCACGGCCTGGGCCACACTGGCCACCGGCGTCTGCAGGCCATAGAGCGGTGAATTCACGGCCGACAGCAACTTGCCCGCAATCACCGGCTCCGCAGCGATCAGCTCCACCAGCCGCGCCGCACTGGCCTCGCTCAGGAGGTCCACGGCGGCCAGATGCTGCATCAGTCGGGAAGGTCGCGGAATGTTGCGGAACACCGAGGTGATCGAGGCACGGCGCTCGAGCGGCAACTGATCGGCATGAACCACGCAGAAGCCGACCAGCGCCTGGGGTACAGGCTCGGGGAGCAATGGGGGCGCATGCGCGTCGCCATCTGTGGCCACGGCCTCGAGTGGCGGCATGGGCGGGTCCTCGTTCAGGGTCTCCGACGCATCGGATGCCGACGGCCTGCGCCGCCACGCCGCGGCGCCTCCCAGCAACAGCAGGACGAGCAATCCCAGAAGGAGTGCAGTGTTCATGCACCGATTCTGCGGCGCGGCCCGGGCCGCCACCCGGCAGAACAAGGGGCGCAATGCCCTGCAATCCGGCGTCGTTGGAAGCCGGAAAAGAAAAACGCCGCTGAAAGCGGCGTTTTCACAAGCGGTTGGCGGAGACGGAGGGATTCGAACCCTCGATGGAGTTTTTGACCCCATACTCCCTTAGCAGGGGAGCACCTTCGGCCTCTCGGTCACGTCTCCAACCTAAGCTCAGCAGTATAGCGTGAAATTAGGCTTTTGCTTCGTCGATCGCGGGAATCGATGCATCCAGATCGAAAGCCTTGTGCAGGGCGCGCACGGCAAGCTCCATGTACTTCTCCGCGATCACGACCGAGGTCTTGATCTCGCTGGTGCTGATCATCTGGATGTTGATGCCCTCTTCGCTCAGCGAGCGGAACATCTTGCTGGCCACGCCCACATGGCTGCGCATGCCGATGCCGACGATGGAGACCTTGCAGATCTTCGGGTCGCCGACCACATCGGAGGCGCCAGTGGCGGGCTGCACCTGGGTGCGCAGCAGGTCCAGGGTGCGCTGGTAATCGTTGCGGTTGACCGTGAAGGAGAAGTCGGTCTTGCCGTTCTGCGACACGTTCTGGATGATCACATCCACTTCGATGTTGGCGTCGGCCACGGCGCCCAGGATCAGCGAGGCGACACCCGGCTTGTCGGGCACGCCCGTCACGGTGACCTTGGCTTCGTCGCGGCTGAAGGCGATGCCAGAGACAACGGCTTGTTCCATCTTTTCGTCTTCCTCGAAGGTGATCAGAGTGCCCGACTTGGCCTCTTCCTCAACACTGATATCCCAGGGGGTGAAGCTGGAGAGAACCCGCAGCGGCACACGGTACTTGCCGGCAAACTCGACCGAGCGGATCTGCAGCACCTTGGAGCCCAGGCTGGCCATCTCGAGCATTTCCTCGAAGCTGATGGTATGCAGGCGACGGGCCTCGGGAACGATGCGCGGATCGGTGGTGTAGACACCGTCCACGTCGGTGAAGATCAGGCACTCGTCGGCCTTCATCGCCGCAGCGATGGCCACGGCCGAGGTGTCGGAGCCGCCACGACCCAGGGTCGTCACGTTGCCGCCCTCGTCCACGCCCTGGAAGCCGGTGATGACCACCACCTTGCCGGCGGCCAGATCGGCACGCACCTTGGCGTCGTCGATGCTCTCGATACGGGCCTTGGTGTAGGCCGAGTCGGTCTTGACCGGCACCTGCCAGCCGTTGTAGCTGACCGCTTGCATCCCCTCGGCCTGCAGGGCCAGCGACAGCAGGCCCACGGACACCTGTTCGCCGGTGCAGGCGATCATGTCCAGCTCGCGCAGCATCTCGGGCGTCTGCTTGGCGGGAGAGACCTCCTTGGCCAGCCCCAGCAGGCGGTTGGTTTCGCCGCTCATCGCGGAGGGAACGACGACCATCTGGTGGCCCGCACGGGCCCACTTGGCCACGCGCTTGGCGACATTGCGGATGCGCTCGGTCGAGCCCATCGATGTGCCGCCGTATTTGTGTACGATCAAAGCCATGGGGTAGCGAAAAATGCGACAACGCCCTTGCGGGGCCGGAAAGGCTTGCACAGCCGCTTCGCGACCACGCAAACCCCCTATTCTAAGGGATCGCTGACGTCTTCCAACCGATTGGGGGCCCAGATCGGTCGCCATTGACGCATCCCCGCTACCGCGACCTGCCCCGCATCCACCCCCAGGCCCGGCACAAACAGCACCTGCACACCGCCGTCGGACTGTCGCCGGCACAGCATGGGTGCCTGCCGCTGCCAGGCCGGCACGCCAGCCGCCTGGAACTGTTTCTTGAGGCTGCGCGGTGGCCGCTCCGGCCCCGCCTGGAACTGTTCCCCCCCTTGCCGCGGCTGCAGCCAGGCGCCGGTCAGTTGCTCGGCACTGAGGCCGCCGGCCGTCACCTCTTCGAACGCCAGCCGCGCCTGCCAGTCCGGCAGATCCAGCGTCTGCGGACCGGCCAGTTGCCGGGCCTGGCCCACCGCTGCGGGGGGCGCGCAGTTCACGGACAGCACGCCGCGGTAGAGCCGCCACACCAAGCCCCCTTCCGATGACCAGCTTGCTGACCACGAGGTCGACAGACCCAGGGCGATCTGGGCCTGCAGCGAAGGATGGGGCGGCGGCAGCGCATGGGCCGCAGCGGCGGCCTTGAGCCAGGCGGCCAGCACCAGCCGCTGACGCACGGGCGACAAGGTCGCCCAGCCAGTGAGCTGTAGCCTGTCGAGGCTCGCACCCACACGCTGCAGCTCGGCCTGCGTCACCTCGTGGATCAGCAGATTCGCATCGTGGCTGTGCCGGGCCACGGCGGCCAAGGCCGCCTGCGCCTGCGGAAAGCCGGCCTCCAGGGTAGGCAGGACATCGTGCCGAAGCCGGTTGCGGGTGAAGCGCCGGTCCTGGTTGCTGGTGTCTTCGATGTGGCGCAGCCGGTGTCGCCGAACGTAGTGCTCGATGGCCGATGCGGGCTGTTCCAGCCAAGGCCGCACCCAGCAGATGCCCTGACGCACCACCGAGCGCGGCATGCCCGCCAAGCCCGCCGGTCCTGCGCCGCGCAGGGCCTGGAGCAGCACCGTCTCGGCCTGATCGCGCTGGTGGTGGGCAAGCAGGACAGTCTCCGCCCGCACTTCGGCCGCCATCTCGGCCAGTGCGCTGTAGCGGGCCCGACGGGCCCAGGCCTCGATGCTCTCGCCCGGCGTCGGGTGGTCATGCAGACGCCGGCCCAGAAAGCGGATCCGCCCATCCCGGCGGGACCAGCTCTGTACCTGCTGCTGGCAGTGAAGCCACCAGGCGTCGGCTTCGGGCATCAGCCCGTGGTGGACATGCAGGGCCACGATCCTCAGCGCTGTACCGGCACTCTGCCGCCACACCGCATGCAGCAAGGCGGTGGAATCCCGCCCGCCGCTGAAGGCCACGGCAACGACGGGCGTCGTCACCCTGGTGGCCATGGGATCAGTGTGCCGAGGTGTCTGTGAAGCGGCCGTAGGACTTCAGGCGCTCATAGCGACGCGCCAGCAGATCGGCCGTCGACAGGTCGGACACCTGACGCAGCGCATCGACCAGCGCTCGCTTGAGCGAGGTGGCCATGTGCTTGGGGTCGCGGTGGGCGCCGCCCACCGGCTCGTTGATGATCTTGTCCACCAGCCCCAGGGCTTTCAGGCGATGGGCGGTGATGCCCAGAGCCTCGGCGGCATCGGACGCCCTGGCGGCCGTCTTCCAGAGGATGGAGGCACAGCCTTCGGGCGAGATGACGGAATAGACGGAGAACTGCAGCATCAGCACCTGATCGGCCACACTGATGGCCAGGGCGCCGCCGGAGCCGCCTTCACCGATGATGGTGGTGACGATGGGCACTTCCAGCTGGGCCATCTCGAAGATGTTGCGGCCGATCGCCTCGGACTGGCCACGCTCCTCGGCGCCGATGCCCGGGTAGGCCCCCGGGGTGTCCACGAAGGTGAAGACGGGCAGGCCGAACTTCTCGGCCATCTTCATCAGGCGCAGGGCCTTGCGGTAGCCCTCCGGACGGGGCATGCCGAAGTTGCGCGCGGCACGCTCCTTGGTGTCGCGGCCCTTCTGCTGCCCCAGCACCATGCAGGCCTGGCCGTTGAAGCGGGCCAGACCACCGACGATGGACTGGTCATCGGCAAACGCACGGTCGCCGTGCAGTTCCTGAAAATCAGTGAAGATTTCGTTGATGTAGTCCAGCGTGTAGGGACGCTGCGGATGGCGGGCGATCTGGGTGACCTGCCAGGGCGTCAGCTGGGTGTAGATGTCCTTGGTGAGCTGCAGGCTCTTCTTGTCCAGCCGCTCGATCTCATCCGAGATGTCGACCGCCGACTCGTTCTGCACATAGCGCAGTTCTTCGATCTTCGACTCGAGTTCAGCGATCGGCTGTTCGAATTCCAGGAAGTGTCGCTTGCTCATGGGCGGGTACTCCTTTTTCAAGCGCAAGATCAGTAATCGACGGGCAGCGGATCGAGGCTGCGCCACAGGTACCAAGTGGCCACCGAACGGTACGGCGCCCAGCATTCTCCCAGTTCACGCGCCTCGGCCCGCGACACCGGCTCGCCACTGAAGTAGCTGTTGCTGATGCCTTTGAGCAGACCCAGGTCGTCCAGCGGCAACACGTTGGGGCGCATGAGGTGGAAGATGAGGAACATCTCGGCCGTCCAGCGGCCGATGCCACGGATGGCCACCAGTTCGTCGATGATGGCTTCGTCGTCCATGTGCTGCCACTGCGACACATGGACCTCGCCCTCGGCGAAATGCCTGGCCAGATCCCGCAGGTATTCTGCCTTGCGGACCGACAGACCGACAGCGCGCAAGCTAGGGGTTTCCTGTGCCAGCACAAGGCGGGGGTCAATCGAATAGGACGGCCCGCTCACCAGCGCGGCGAATTTGTCCCACACCGACTGTGCAGCCTTGACCGAGATCTGCTGCCCCACGATGGAGCGCGCCAGGGTCGTGAAGGCGTCCCCGCGGCTCTGCAGCCGCGCTTCGCCGAACTGGGGGATGAGTTTCTTCATCACCCGGTCCCGCTTGGAAAGATGCTTGCAGGCATCGTCCCAATAGCCGGGTGTGACGCCTAGGCTGGAAGCTTCGCTCACGTCAGGCCTTCACCCAGGTGGTGCCCTGCGGCGAATCCTTCAGCAGGATGCCCGCGCTGGCCAGCTCGTCGCGAATGCGGTCAGCCGCGGCGAAATCGCGTGCAGCCTTGGCCGCCTGCCGCTCGGCGATGCGGGCGTCGATCATGGCGGCATCCAGCGCGCTGCCGGCCTGCAAAAAGTGGGAGGGCACCTGCTGCAGCACGCCCAGCACCTCAGCCAGGCCTTTGAAGGTGCCGGCCAGCACGGGGTCGGCGTTGCGGTTGAGCTCGGTGGCGGACTCGAACAGCACGGCCAGGGCCCCCGGCGTGTTGAAGTCGTCGTCCATCGCTGTCTTGAAGGCTTGGGCCGCAGGATGCGACCAATCCAGCGCGGGAAGCACTTGCCCTTCGAACGGGGCCAGGGCCGTGTACAGGCGACGCAGCGCCTGGCGAGCATCGTCGAGGTTGGCGTCGCTGAAGTTGAAGGGACTGCGGTAATGCGTGCGCAGCATGAAGAAGCGCAGCGTCTCGCCGTCGTAGTCTTTCAGCACATCGCGGATGGTGAAGAAGTTGCCCAGCGACTTGGACATCTTCTCGTTGTCCACGTTCAAGAAGCCGTTGTGCATCCAGACATTGACGAAAGGCTGCCCGGTGGCGCCTTCGCTTTGGGCAATTTCATTTTCATGGTGGGGGAACTGGAGGTCCATGCCACCGCCGTGGATATCGAAATGCTCGCCCAGCAACGCGCAGCTCATGGCCGAGCACTCGATGTGCCATCCCGGCCGCCCCGGGCCGAAGGCCGAGGCGTATTTGGCATCCTCTGGCTCCTCCGGCTTGGCGGACTTCCACAGCACGAAGTCCAGCGGATCCTGCTTCCCATCGTCCACGGCCACGCGCTCGCCCGCCCGCAGGTCATCCAGCGCCTTGCCGCTGAGCTTGCCGTAGCCCGGGAAGCGGCGAACGGCGAAGTTGACGTCGCCGTTGTTGGCCTGGTAGGCCAGGCCCTTGTCCTGCAGCGTGCCGATCATCGCCAGCATCTGCGGGATGTAATCGGTAGCGCGCGGCTCGTGGGTGGGCGGCGTGATGCCGATGGCGCCGATGTCAGCACGCATGGCGGCGATCATCTCGTCGGTCAACGTGCGGATGCTCATGCCGCGCTCCAGGGCGCGGCGGATGATCTTGTCGTCGATGTCGGTGATGTTGCGGACGTAGGTCACCTCGTAGCCACTGGCCCGCAGCCAGCGGTACACCACATCGAAGGCCATCATCATCCGGGCGTGCCCCATGTGGCACAGGTCGTAGATGGTCATGCCGCACACATACATGCGCACGCGGCCAGGGTCGATGGGGGTGAAGGGCTCGACCCGGCGGGTGAGCGTGTTATGGATGCGCAGCGTCATCAAGGGCCAGAATCAGGCGGCGCCCAGGGATCCCCTTGCGGCGACAGACGCCAAGGAAACCGCCCACAGGCGCTCTATACAATCGTCGAATTGTAGCCAAGGAGCCTCCACCCGTGACCGCAACCTGCACCGCCCCCCTGCTTCGCCAGCCCTTGCCCATCACCCGCCTGAGCCGCTGGCTGGGGGTGGCCGTGATGTCCCTGGCGGCCCTGTCGCCGGCCTGGGCGCAGAAGGTGAAACTGACCACCTCCATGGGCGACATCGTGCTCGAGCTCGACCACGACAAGGCGCCGAAGTCGGTGGACAATTTTGTCCAGTACGTCAAGAGCGGCCACTACGACGGCACGATCTTCCATCGCGTGATCGACGGCTTCATGATCCAGGGCGGCGGCTACACCCCGGACCTGAAAGAAAAGGCCACCCGCGCACCGATTCCGCTCGAGAGCCGCAACGGCCTGAGCAATGTGCGCGGCAGCCTGGCCATGGCCCGCACCATGGTGCCCGATTCGGCCACGGCACAGTTCTACATCAACGTCGTCGACAACCCCAACCTGGACCAACCCAACGCCCGTGACGGCGAAGGCTATGCCGTGTTCGGCAAGGTGGTTCAGGGCATGGACGTCGTCGACAAGATCAAGGCCGCCGCCACCGGCAACAAAGGCGGCTTTGCCAACGTCCCCCTGCAACCGATCCTGATCAAGAAAGCCACGCTGGAGAAATAAGCATGACCAAGACCGTTGAACTGACCACTTCCGCCGGCTTGATCCGCCTTGAACTCGACGAGGCCAAGGCACCCGCCACCGTCGCCAACTTCCTGTCGTACGTGAACAAGGGCCACTACGACGGCACCGTGTTCCACCGCGTGATCAAGAGCTTCATGATCCAGGGCGGCGGCATGACGGCCGACATGAGCCAGAAGCCGACCGACGCCCCGATCCAGAACGAGGCCAACAACGGCCTGAAGAACACCAAGTACACGGTCGCGATGGCCCGCACCAACGCGCCCCACTCGGCCTCGGCCCAGTTCTTTATCAACACCAAGGACAACGACTTCCTGAACTTCACCAGCGAGTCGCCCAGCGGCTGGGGCTATGCGGTGTTTGGCAAGGTCGTGACCGGAACCGAGGTCGTGGACGCCATCGAGAAGGTGCGCACGGGCCGCAAGGGCTTCCACGACGACGTGCCGCTGGAGAGCGTGGTGATCGAGAAGGCTGTCGAGATTGCCTGAGGCGGCTGAGGCGCTCCCGCGCTGCGCGGAATTCCGCCTGCCTGCCGATTGGCGGCAGGTGGCGTTCATCTCCGACCTGCACCTGAGCGAGGATCTGCCCCGCACCACGGCGGCCTTCGAGCAGTTGCTGCAGACCGTGCAGGCCGATGCGCTGTTCATCCTGGGTGACCTCTTCGAATACTGGGTGGGCGACGACATGCTTACCCTGCCCTTCGAGGCACGCTGCGGCCAGGCGCTTCGTTCAGCCACCCGGCGCCTGCCCGTCCATGTGCTGCGCGGCAACCGGGACTTCCTGCTCGGCGAGCGCTTCTTCACCGAGACGGGTTGCCAGGACCTGGCCGATCCGACGGTGTTGCGGGCCGGCTGGGGCGATTCGCTGCTGGTGACCCACGGCGACGCGCTGTGCATTGGCGACACCGCCTACCAGCAGTTCCGCGCCCAGGTCCGTCAGCCGGCTTGGCAGGCCGCACTGCTGGCCCGCCCCCTCGAAGAACGGGTGGCGCTGGCCAGGCAGATGCGCGCCGCCAGCCGAGATGGCGGACGAGCCCCTGAAAGCTATGTCGATGCCGACGCGCCCTTGTGCGACCGGTGGCTCGCCGCAGCCGGGGCCTCGCTGATGATCCACGGCCACACCCACCGCCCCGGTCGCGACACCTTGCCCGGCGGTGCGCTGCGCGAGGTTCTGTCCGACTGGGAACTGGATCAGGCAGAGCCGCGGGCTGACATGCTGGTGTGGACGGCCGAAGGGGTGCGACGGGAGTCGCTGGTCCACGCTTGAGTCTCCTGATGGGCTGGTGGCAACGCTGGAGGGATTGGCGCGCGCAGCGGGTGCTGGCGCGCCATGACATCCCGCCACCTTTGTGGGATGCCGTGCTCGCTCGCTATCCCTTTCTGCACCGCCTCGCCCCCGGCGAGCGCGAGGCCCTGCGTGCCCTCAGCAGCGCCTTCCTGGCACGCAAGGAATTCTCGGGCGCTCAGGGCCTGGTCGTCACTGACGAGATGGCCGTGGCCATTGCCGCGCAGGCCTGCCTGCCAATCTTGCACCTCGACCTCTCGCTCTACGATGGCTTCGTCGGCATCGTGGTCCACCCCGATGAGGTGGTGGCTCGCCGCCATGTGACCGACCCCGACGGCGTGGTGCACGAATACGACGAATGGCTGAGCGGTGAGGCCATGGCCGGCGGCCCGGTGATGCTGTCCTGGCCCGACGTGGACGAGGCCGGCGACCTGGCCATCGACGGCTACAACGTCGTGGTGCACGAGTTTGCCCATGTCATCGACATGTGCAACGGCGAAGCCGACGGTGTCCCGCCGCAACCGAGTTCGGAGGCCCAAGCCCATTGGATTGGGGTGCTGGATGGCGCCTGGGAAGACTTCTGCCACCGGCTCGATGCCGGGTTGCCCACCCTGCTTGACGCCTATGCCGCAGAGGGGCCACAGGAGTTCTTCGCCGTGTCGGTCGAGGCCTTCTTCGTCAATCCACAGCCGTTCCGTCAGCACCACCCAGACCTGCATGCCATGCTCGTCGACTACTTCCACCAAGATCCCGCAATGCGGTGACCCGAGCTGATCCGTAAGCGTGGCCCCAAGGCCGTATTGACCCACCCACGCTGATCACCCGAGCATGCGTCCACATGCAAGCCTGTGGACGCACCCCAACCTGGAGCGGCGAGCGCGTGCTCAAGACGAACGCG
>NZ_JAMXMC010000017.1 GCF_024055665.1 Ideonella oryzae
GGGGGTAGTCGGCGAAGAGGTCGTCCAGGATCTGCTGGACCGTCTTGTCCTGGAAGACGAAGCTGTCGCGGCGCAGCTGGAGAGCGGCCACCCAGGGCGCCATCACCAAGCGGTAGCGGGCCAGGCCGCCGTCGCTGCCCAACTGAGCCGCCTCGGTCACGTAACCGTGCCAGGGCGTGTAGATGCCATCGGCCTGGCGCAAGCCCACGGTCATCTGCTCGCCGATCAGCGTCTTGAGCGGCAGGTAGGCGGAAGTGGAGACCGCGTCCAGGATCAGCTCGAAGCCCTGGCCCTCGGCTTCGCGCATGACCAGCCGGGTGGCCACCAGGTTCAGCGCCGGCAGCGCGGTGCGCAGCGTGATCAGCCGCTCGGTCTCTTCCAGCCAGGTGAAGGCACTGAGGGCATCGAGTTCAGAGGACAAAGCGGCAGAAGGCAGGGCAGCCATGGGGGCACCGGCGTTTGACGAAGCGACGAGTGTCGCCAGCCTGTACACCGTCACCATCCCCCGCCAGAGGGAGTCACCGTCGAAACACCCGCCGATGGCAAGATTTGGATACGGGTGTTACGCCGGCAACGACCTCAGCCTGCTCCGCCACCCAGCAGCGCCTGCAGCCCGGCCTCGTCCAACACGGTGATACCCAGTTCTCGGGCCTTGTCCAGCTTGCTGCCGGCCTCTTCGCCGGCCACCACATAGTTCGTCTTCTTCGAGACGGAGCCGGTCACCTTGCCGCCCGCGGCCTCGATCAGGGCCTTGGCCTCGTCCCGGCTGAGCGTGGGCAGCGTGCCGGTCAGCACCAGCACCTGGCCCAGCAGCGGGCGCGGTGCGTCGCTGGCCAGGCCGGCCTCGTCGGGCCAGTGCACACCGGCCGCGCGCAGCTGTTCCACCACCTCGCGGTGGTGCGGCTGGTCGAAGAAGTGGCGGATGCTCTCGGCCACCACCGGGCCCACGTCGTTCACCTCCAGCAGCTCCTCCACGCGAGCGTCCATCAGCCGGTCGATGTTGCCGAAGTGGCGCGCCAGGTCCTTCGCCGTGGCCTCGCCCACATGGCGGATGCCCAGGCTGAACAGGAAGCGGCCCAGCGTGGTCGTCTTGCTCTTCTCGATGGCGGCCAGCAGGTTCTGGGCGCTCTTGTCGCCCATGCGCTCCATCGTGGCCAGGGCGGTGAAGCCAAGCTTGTAGATGTCAGGGATGGCGCGCACGATGCCCGCGTCCACCAACTGGTCCACCAGCTTGTCGCCCAGGCCTTCCACGTCCATGGCGCGGCGGCTGGCAAAGTGCAGCAGGGCCTGCTTGCGCTGGGCCGGACAGGTCAGGCCGCCGGTGCAGCGCCAGTCCACCTCGCCCTCCTCGCGCTCGATGGGGCTGGCGCAGACGGGGCATTGGCCACCCAGGCGCTTGTAGAGGTCGAAGGGCTCTCCAGCGTCGGCCGGGCGCCTGTCCAGCACCACGCCCACCACCTCGGGGATGACATCGCCCGCACGGCGGACGATGACGGTGTCGCCCACCCGCACATCCTTGCGGCGGGTTTCGTCCTCGTTGTGCAGCGTGGCGTTGCTGACGGTGGTGCCGCCCACGAACACCGGCTCCAGCTTGGCCACCGGCGTGAGCTTGCCGGTGCGGCCCACCTGGATGTCGATGTCCAGCAGGCGCGTCATCTGCTCCTGCGCCGGGTACTTGTGGGCCACGGCCCAGCGCGGCTCGCGGGTGACGAAGCCCAGGCGCTCCTGCAAGGCCCGGTCGTTCACCTTGTAGACCACGCCGTCGATGTCAAACGGCAGGCTATCGCGCAGCGCCGCCATGCGCTCGTGAAAGGCCACCAGGCCCACCGCGCCCTGCACCACCGCGCGGTGCTCGCACACCGGCAGGCCCAGCGCGGCCACGGCGTCCAGCAGGCCGCTGTGGGTGGCGGGCACGTCCCAGCCCTGCACCTCGCCCAGGCCGTAGGCATAGAAGCTCAGCGGACGCTTGGCGGCAATCGCCGGGTCCAGCTGGCGCACCGCACCGGCGGCGGCGTTGCGCGGGTTCACGAAGGTCTTCTCGTTCTTGGCCCCGGCAGCGATCAGCGCGCGCTGCCGTTCGTTGAGCGCCTCGAAGTCGTCGCGCCGCATGAAGACCTCGCCGCGGATCTCCAGCACCGCCGGCGTGGCGCCGATCAGCCGCAGCGGGATCTGGCCGATGGTGCGGATGTTCTGGGTCACGTCCTCGCCGGTCTCGCCATCGCCCCGGGTGGCGGCCTGCACCAGCACGCCGTGCTCGTAGCGCAGGTTCATGGCCAGGCCGTCGAACTTCAGCTCGGCGGCGTACTCGATGGGCGGCGCATCCTCGGCCAAGGCCAACTCGCGCCGCACCCGGGCGTCGAAGGCTTCGGCCCCGCCGGCGGTGGTGTCGGTCTCGGTGCGGATGGACAGCATCGCCACGGCGTGGCGCACCGGAGTGAAGCCGTCCAGCACCCGACCCAGCACCCGCTGGGTGGGCGAATCGGCCGTGCGCAACTCGGGGTGAGCGACCTCCAGCGCCTGCAGTTCCTGGAACAGGCGGTCGTACTCCGCATCCGGGATGGAGGGCTCGTCCAGCACGTAATAGCGGTGGGCGTGGGCATTGAGCTCCGCCCGGAGCTGGGCAGCGCGTTGGAGGTTGGCGTCGGTGGGTGCCATCGGTGATCGGAGCGGGAAGATCTGGGTGCGTCAGGTACCGCTTGCGGCGCCCTCTGTCGAAGGCGAATTGTCGGCCAGAAGCCCTTGCTCGGTCAGTCGCAACCTCAGTTGCTGCACGGGTGAGGCCTCGGGCACGAGAGCTTCTCCTGCCCCCAGCCAGCGCAGAGCGCCCGCAGAGTCATCCGCGTTGAGCCGCCGCAGGCCCCGCGTCCCGCACAGATAGGCCCGGAAGTGCGTGTTGAGCCGCCTGCGACGGCGCACGATGTCCAGGGCGTCTGCGGGCTTGGCATGCAGACAGGCCTGCAGGATCGGCCCCATGGACTCGCGCCCGGTCAGCATCCTCATGGTGTCATGGCCGCAGTGACGCATGGGCACGAGTACGTTGTCGCCGGCCGGCAGCAGGCGCTCGACATGCCACCAGTCCAAGGCAAACCCGGGATCCACGAACAGGTAGGCTCGGCCAGCCCGGTCGCCAGCGCGCACCCCCATGCCCTTCATGGATGGTGTGAAGGCCCAGTCCTTGCGCTCGTCCCAGGGCGCCTCCTCGGGGTCGACCGACCACTGGGGTGAAAAGGCCAGCACCCGGTCCAGTCCCAAGGCCTTGCTGTGCTTGAGCGCGGCATAGGCTCCCATGCTGTAGCCGTAGCCCACCTTGAGCACATGACTCGCCATGGCTTCGCGGGCAGCGGCCAGAGCCTGGGGCCACTCGTCGCAGAGGTACCAGTGCGGGCGCTTGGAAACGATGCCCACGGCCGACATGCGCAGGTTGCATATCAACTCGTCGGCGTAGAAGCGATCCCCTTCGGTCTGAAACTTGCCCCAGTTGAAGCAGACGACGACCGCGCGGGACCGGGCTGGCTGCACCACGACCCGAAGGTCCTGCCCGTCGAAAACAATGCGGCGTGGTCCCGCGGCGGCTGGCGCCCCGCCCATCTTCAGCTGAACAGCCGTCGCGCCGCGGCGGTGCCGGCGGCCAGGTCGTGCTGCTCCAGCGCACGGTACAGCCGGCCCAGTTCCTGGCCGATGGTGGCGAAGGCGTGCAGCGTGATCACGGTGCCGCGGTCGTCCACCAGGGTGGCGTCCAGGTCGTCGGCCAGGCGGCGGGCGCATTCCTGCCACGCGGCAAAAGGCTCCCCCCCCTCGGGCGTCTGCGGCACGTCCAGGCTCAGGGACACCTCGCGCAGCGCGGCCTGGCCCGGGTCGTCGGACAGGGCCACCTGGGAATCGAAGGCCAGCACCAGCACCGGCGGTGCCCCCTCGTCGTTCGAAGGCAGCACCAGCCGGCCCGGCACCGCCCCCGGCACAAAGCCATGGCGGGCCGCGCACTGCTGCAGATAGCCCACCGACCAGGCCACCGAATTGGCCCGCAGCACCGCGCCCAGCTGGGCGTCATGCTGGCTGGCAAAGGCGTCCAGCTCACGGGCGCGGGCCACCACGTCCAGCATGTCGGGGAAGTCCACCGTGGCGCCCAGCGCATCGGCAAAGGGCTGGATCTTCTGCACGAACTCGGAGTACTCGATCTCGTTGACGGCGCCGCTGCGGTTGGCCATCTGCAGACCGGCCTGGAACTCGCCATAGCGTTGTCCCGGCCGTGGCACTTCCCATTCACCGCTGTCGGCGTTCAGCCCCTCGATCTGGAAGGATTTGCCGCCAGCGCGCCGGGTGGGCGGCAGGTGTTGCAGAGCCAGCTCGCCACTCACCGGCCCTTCGGGCGTGAGGGTGGCGATGGCGTCGATCAGGGCATCAATGCGGGTGCTGCGGCGGGTGGGTGCCGGCCGAACCACGGCGGGCTCGTCCAGGCTCGCCACCGGGTCGACCAAGGGCGACTCCTCGGCCCCGGCCATCCCCCCCTCGCCCAATGAGGGCTCCTGGCGTTCACCCGGCTCCGGCAGGGCCCGCGGCCCCGCCTTGCGGGCCGCCCAGGCGCCCTGCACCACCACCCCCAGCAGCACCACGCCAGCCAGGATGGCCAGCCCCACGGTCAATGTCATGCCGCCTCCATCATGTTGACGGCGGCATCCATGTCCACCGCGACGATGCGGGACACGCCTTGCTCTTGCATGGTCACCCCAATGAGCTGTTCGGCCATTTCCATGGCGATCTTGTTGTGCGAGATGAACAGGAACTGCGTGCCCTTGGTGGACATCTCGGCCACCAGGCGGGCGTAGCGTTCCGTGTTGGCGTCGTCCAGCGGCGCATCCACCTCATCGAGCAGACAGAACGGCGCCGGGTTCAGCATGAAGATGGCGAACACCAGCGCGATGGCGGTCAGGGCCTTCTCGCCACCCGACAGCAGGTGGATGGTCGAGTTCTTCTTGCCCGGCGGCTGGGCCATCACCTGCACGCCGGCATCCAGCACCTCGTCGCCGGTCATGATGAGCTTGGCCGTGCCACCGCCGAACAGGCTGGGGAACATGCGGCCAAAGCCCTCGTTGACCTGGTTGAAGGTGCTCATCAGCAGGTCGCGGGTTTCCAGGTCGATCTTGTGGATCGCGCCTTCCAGCGTGGTGATGGCGTCGGTCAGGTCGGCGTTCTGCGCGTCCAGGAAGGTCTTGCGCTCGCGCGCGGCGGCCAGTTCGTCCAGGGCGGCCAGGTTGACGGCGCCCAGGCTGGCGATCTCGCGGTTGATGCGGTCGATCTCGCCCTGCAGGCCGTAGAGCTTGACCTGCCCTTCCTCGATGGCGCGGGCCAGGGCCTCCAGGTCCACCTCGGCCGCGGTCAGCTGCTCCAGGTACTGCTGGCCACCCAGCGCAGCGGCCTGCTGCTCCAGCTGCAGCTTGGTGATGCGCTCGCGCAGCGGCTCCAGGCTGCGCTCGAAGCCCAGGCGCTGCTCGTCGGCCTGGCGCAGCTGGTGCGACAGCTCGTCGTAGCGGATGCGCGTTTCGGCCAGGGCCTCTTCCTTCTCGGCGCGGATGGCCAGGGCCTCCTGCAGGCCGGCCTGGGCGGCGGCGTCGTTGAAGCTCTCGAGCTCCAGCTGCAGCTGTTCGCCGCTGGCGGTGTTGGCATGGATCTGCTGCTGCGCGGTTTCGATGGCCCGCTGCAGCTCACCCCGGCGCGAGGCCAGCGCGCGGGCCTGGAACTGGGCCTCCTGGGCCTGGCGCTCCAGGGCGCGCAGTTGCTCGCGGGCGCCGGCCAGCTTGCGCTCGGCCTGGATCACCGCCTCTTCCAGCTCTGCATGGCGCTCCTGGGTGTTGGCCAGCTCCATGTCGAGTTCCTCGAAGCGGGCCTCGCCGGTGGCACGGCGCTCCGAGAGCTCGTCCATCTGGCCATCGATCTCGGCCAGTTCCTCTTCCAGCTGGCCGCGCCGGGTGTTGGCGGCCTCGGCCTGCTGGCTCAGCTGCACCCACTGCATCTGCAGCTGGTGCGCCTGGGACTGGGTGTCGCTGGCTTCGCGACGGGCCTGGGCCAGACGCTGGGCGGCCTCGGTGTAAGCCGCCTCCATGCGGACCAGCGCGGTGCGGGCCTCGTCCACCAGCAGGGCCTGCGCACGGGTGCCGCGGTCCAGGTTCTCGATCTCCTGGGCCCGGGCCAGCATGCCGGCCTGCTCGGAGTCTTCGGCGTAGAAGTTCACCGCGAACTGCGAGACCGCGTGGCCCTTCTGGGTCATCAGCAATTCGCCATGCTGCAGCTGAGCGCGGCGGGCCAGCGCGTCTTCCACGCTGGCAGCGGTGTAGACGCCGGCCAGCCAGTCGGTCAGCAGGGCCTTGAGACCCGCGTCCTCCACCCGCAGCAGGTCGGCCAGCGGGGCCAGGCCCGCGGTGCCGGCCGGCGGATGGACCGCCCCCGAGGCCGGCGGTGAGTAGAAGGCCAGCTTGGCCGGCGGTGCGTCCTGCTCGAAGGCCCGCACCGTCTCCAGCCGGCCCACGGACAGGGCGTTCAGGCGTTCGCGCAGCGCGGCTTCCAGCGCCACCTCCCAGCCCGGCTCGATGTGCACCTTGGTCCACAGGCCTTGCAGGCCTTCCAGCCCGTGCTTTGCCAGCCAGGGCTTGAGCTTGCCCTCGGTCTGCACCTTCTCCTGCAGGGTGCGCAGGGCCTCCAGACGGGCGGTCAGGTCGGCCTGCCTGGCGCCTTCGCGGTTGACCAGGGTCTGCTGGGTGCGTCGCTGCTCGTCCAGCGCGGGCACTTGCTCGCCCAGTTCGTGCAGCCGGGCCTCGGCCTCGGCCGCGGCCTCTTCGGCGATGGACAGTTCCTCGCGCAGGTGCTGCAGCTTGTCGGCGTCCGGCGCGGCCAGGCCCTGGCGCTCGCTGGCCAGGCGCTCGCGCCGGGCACGCAAGCCACGGCTCTGCTCGTCGATGTTGCGGCTTTCGGCGGCCAGCACCTGGATCTGCTGCTGCACCTGGGCCACCACCGTGCGCTGCTCGTTGGCGCGGGCCTGGGCGGCGCGCACGGCCTCCTCGTGCTGGGGCGAGGAACCGGCCTCTTCCTCGGCCTGGGCGGCCAGGATCTCGGCCTGTTCCTCGGCCGCGGCGATCTGCTCGGCGATGGTTTCTTGCTCGATCAGGGCCTCTTCGCGGCGCCGCTGCCACTGCTCGTTCTGGGCCTGCAGCTCGCCCAGGCGGGCCTGGGCCCGCTGGCGGCCTTCGACCACGTAGCGGATGCGCTCTTCCAGCCGGCTCACCTCCAGCGAGGCCTGGGCCAGGTCACCCTGCCGGGTGTGCAGCGCATCGGAGGCCTCGTAGTGGGCCTGGCGGATGGTCTCGAGCTGGGCCTCGACATGGCGCAGCTCGGCCATGCGCGACTCCAGCGCATTGGTGGCCTCCAGCATGGCCAGCTTGACCCGCTCTTCCTCGGTGGCCGCGTCGCGGTGCTTGAGGAACCAGAGCTGGTGCAGCTTGAGCGTGCCCTGCTCCTGCAGGCCGCGGTAACGGGTGGCCACCTCGGCCTGGTGTTCCAGCTTGTCGAGGTTGGCGTTGAGCTCGCGCAGGATGTCCTCGACCCGGGTCAGGTTCTCGCGCGTGTCCTTCAGCCGGTTCTCGGTCTCGCGGCGGCGCTCCTTGTACTTGGAGACACCGGCGGCCTCTTCCAGGAACAGGCGCAGCTCCTCGGGCCGCGACTCGATGATGCGGCTGATGGTGCCCTGGCCAATGATGGCGTAGGCCCGCGGGCCCAGGCCGGTGCCCAGGAACACGTCCTGCACGTCGCGCCGGCGCACCGCCTGGTTGTTGATGAAGTAGCTGCTGTTGCCGTCGCGGGTGAGCACGCGCTTGACGGCGATCTCGGCGTACTGGTTCCAGACGCCACCGGCCCGGCCGCTCTCGTTGTTGAACACCAGCTCGACGCTGGCGCGGCTGGCCGGCTTGCGGTTGCCCGAGCCGTTGAAGATCACGTCCTGCATGGATTCGCCACGCAGTTCGCTGGCCTTGGATTCGCCCAGCACCCAGCGGACCGCATCCATGATGTTGGACTTGCCGCAGCCATTGGGGCCCACCACGCCCACGCGCTGCCCAGGCAGCTGGAAGGTGGTGGGCTCGGCGAAGGACTTGAAGCCGGAAAGCTTGATCTGGTTGAGCCGCATGCAGTGGGGGAACGGCGCCGACCCTTCGGTGGATCAGGCCTCCTCGCTAACCTGTTGATTTATGTGTGTTTTTTGCCTGATTCCAGGCAAGGCAAGAGCGCAGCATGATACCATTGCGGCCTTCCCGTCCGGGCTGGTGCAGCAGCCCGAATCCCCTGTTCTGGGCCGCCCGGCCATCCGCCGGCACCGGCCCTGTTTGTTTTGCGCATAGCGCATGTGCTGCCATGGCCCGTACCCCTGCCGCCCCCAAGACGCCCGTGAAGACCCCCGTGAAGACGGCTCCGAAGACCGCCGCCCCGAAGGAACGCCCGATGCCGGTCAACCCGCCGAGCGCCCCTTCGAAGGAGCTGCACGTCTTCCCCAACCCGGCGCCCGAGCGTGACTACGTCATCCAGTTCCAGATCCCCGAGTTCACCTGCCACTGCCCGCTGACCGGCCAGCCGGACTTCGCCCACTTCGTCATCGACATGGTGGCCGACAAGCTGTGCGTCGAGCTCAAGAGCCTGAAGATGTACATGTGGAGCTTCCGCAACGAGGGCGCCTTCCACGAGAAGGTGACCAACGACATCCTCGGCAAGATCGTGGCCACCACGAACCCGCGCTACGCCCGCATCACCGCGCGCTGGTATGTGCGCGGCGGCATCTACACCAATGTGATCGCCGAGCACCGCAAGCGCGGCTGGAAGGGCGACGCCGTGGTGCCGACCCCTCAGCTGCCGCACGCCACCGGCCTCTGACGCCTTGCCCAAGCTCGCCCCGCGTGTCCCGTCGCCAACCGCTCACGCACCGGTCATCTTCGGGCCACCCGCGCCCGACCGGGAGGCGCTGCTGATGGGCTGTCTCGCCATCCGCCCGCCCTACCAGAAGTACGACGTGGCGGTGCGACGCAGCCCGATCGACGGCTTCGGCGTGTTCGCGCTGGAGCCGGTGCCGCGCTGGCAAAAGATCGGCGAGGTGCGGGGTGAATCGATCACCGTGGCCGAGGCGCGGCGACGCGCGGCCACGCTGGCGCGCATCATGATCGTCGAGGTCTCGCACAAGACAGCGGTGGACCTGGCCCGCTCCACCGACCCGATGCGCTTCACCAACCACAGCTGCCAGCCCAATGCACGGCTGAGCGTGGACGAGGGGCGCATCGAGTTCTATGCGCTGCGGGACATCGCCGTGGGCGAAGAGCTGACCGTGAACTACGGCGACACCCACCACGAAGGCCGGCTGGCCTGCCGCTGCGGCGCCCCGGGCTGCCTGGGCCGGCTCTGAGTCAGGCTGACGCCGGGCCGCCAGCGGGCGGCGCGGGGGCCAACCAGCGGTCCAGGGCCTTTTCCAGGGCCTGAACGTCGATGGGCTTGGCCAGGTGGGCGTTCATGCCCGCGGCCTGGCAACGCTCGCGGTCTTCCTCGTAGACATTGGCCGTCATGGCCAGGATGGGCGTGCGGACGTGCAGAGGCAGCGCGCGGATGCGCCGCGTGGCCTCCAGGCCGTCCATCAGCGGCATGTGCATGTCCATCAGGATCAGGTCGTAGGCCTGGCTCTGCGCACGCGCCACCGCCAGCACGCCATCGCTGGCGCAGTCCACCACCAGGCCATGCCGCACCAGCATGGCCTGCATGACCTCCAGGTTCACCGGGTTGTCGTCCACCACCAGCACGCGGTGGCCATCCCAGCGCACCGGCCCCGCAGCCGGCTGCGGCAGGGCCTCGGCCGGCGTGAACTCCTGCGGCGTCAGCAGCGGCACGACGATCCAGAAGCGGCTGCCCTCGCCCAGCTGGCTGGCCACGCCGATCTGCCCACCCATCAGCTGGCACAGCTGGCGGCTGATGGTCAGGCCCAGGCCCGTGCCGCCGAAGCGACGGGTGGTGGAGACGTCCGCCTGTTCAAACGCGTCGAACACCCGTGCCTGCTGCTCGGGCGACAGGCCAATGCCGGTGTCCCACACCTCGCAGCGCAGCCAGATCTGCTGGCCCTCACGACGCAGCATCTGCACCCGCAGGCCCACCTCGCCGACCGAGGTGAACTTGATTGCGTTGCCCAGGAAGTTCAGCAGGATCTGCCCCAGCCGCCGCTCGTCGCCGCGCAGGTAGGCGGGCAGCAGCGGGTCGATGTCGGTGCGCAGCTGCAGCTTCTTGTCGCGGGCGCTCTGCTCCACCATGACCATGGTCCGGTGCAGCAGATCGAACGGAGAGAAGGTGACGATCTCGAGCGAGAGCTTGCCGGCCTCGATGCGGGAGAGGTCCAGCACATCGTTGATCAGCCCCATCAGGTGGCTCGCGGCGGTGGTGACCTTGCCCAGGCGCTCGAGCTGGGCCGGGTCCGCCGTCGCATCGCGCATCAGGCCGGTCAGGCCGATGATGGCGTTCATCGGCGTGCGGATCTCGTGGCTCATGTTGGCCAGAAAGGCGCTCTTGGCCCGGCTGCTGGTTTCGGCCACCTCTTTGGCGGCGGCCAGTTCGGCGGTGCGCTCGCGCACCTCCAGCTCCAGGCGCTGGTTCAAGGTCTGCAGCTGCGATTCGCTGGTCCGCAGGGCCGTCTCGGCCAGCTTGCGTTGGGCCAGCTCATCGGACAGCGAGCGCAGGTTGGCCACCAGATGCTCGCGCATCAGGTTGAAGGCCCGGCTCAGCCGCTGCAGCTCGTCGGTGCCCTGCACCGGCATCTGGCGGGCCAGCTCGCCGCCGGCCACGGCTTCGGCGTTGCGGCTGAGCTCGTCCACCGGCCGGGCCATCCGGTCGGCGATGGTCCAGGCCGCCCCCAGGGCCAGCACGGTGAGCACGCCCATGAAGATCAGCCAGTCCTGCTCGCGCGAGCGGGCCAACTGCTCGTAGCGGCCCCAGTCCTCGTAGGCCAGCACCCGCAGGTCCGTGCCGGCCACCGGTTCGATGGCGCCACGCAGGCGAGCGCCCTGCCAGGACACGTTGACATGCTTGGCGCTGGTGCGCGTCAGATCGGCCGGCAGGGGGTCCCCGTTCTGGATCTCGGGGTCGGTCCAGGCCCGCACCGCGCCGTTGCCGTCGAACACCAGCCCCTGCATGGCCGGCTGGTCGGCCAGGGCCTCGGACAGGGACTGTCCCAACAGCCCCTCTTCCAGCCGCATCCGCAGCAGCCCCACCACCTTGCCCTCGGCCCGGATGGGGGCCAGCACGAACAGCACACCGCGGCCATCTTCGGGCGAATGCATCGGACCCACGACCGAAGGGTAGGTTCGCGTGGCCGCCTGGCGGTAGTAGGCCTCCGACGCTTCGATGCGGCCGATGCGCTGGGCCTGGGTGTCGGCAATGTCGATGCCTGCGGCATCGAGCACGCCCACCGAGGTCGTGTTCACCGGCTCGCGCAGGCTCACCATGTTGACGACCTTGTTGAGCCACAGCGGGTCGCGCTTTTCCGGGTACTGCACGGCCTCGGCCAAGCCCGGGATGGCGGCGTCGGCGCGGATGTTGTCCTGCAGACGGAACAGCCGCTGGCTCAGGCCCCGAGCCGCCTCCTGCCCCAGGCCACTGAGGACCTGATCCTGGCTGCCCTGGATCTGCTGGACGTCGCGTCGCAGCTGCAGACCGGACACCACGCCCAGCGGCAACACCGCCACGCCAAACAACATGGCGGCCACGAACAGGCGGGTCCTCATGGCAGCAGGTCTCCGTCCAGCAGGTCCGTGGCGATCAGCGGCCGCGCCACCGAACCCTTGTCGACGAAATAGTCGCTGTAGCGCTGCACGATGGGCGCCAGGCCAGGCCCCTTGCCGTCGCTCCCAATCATCAGTTGCCGGTTGCGGGCCAGGTCGACCAGCCGCAGCCCCTGCAGGGAGATGCGGTCCGGCTCCATGTTCACCCGACGGGCCAGCAGCTTGCGCGCTTCGTCCGGGTGGGCCAGCCACCAGTCCACGGCCTGGAACCAGAAGCGCAGAAAGTACTTGAGCAGACGTTCGCGGCGCTGGATGGTGGCATTGGTGGCCACCAGCACGTCGGAAACCAGGCTGGGCGTCTCCAGGCTGGTGAAGAGCCGCTGCGCCCCGCCGGCCACTGCGCGGGTGGCATAGGGATCCCAGGTGTGTCCCACGTCCAGCTTGGCGGCCCCGAGCAAGGCGGGCACCTCGGCCGCATCGGCGTTGACCCAGGACCACTGGGCCGACTCCAGGTGGTGGCGTCGGATGAATTCCTGCAGGAAGACCTCGCCGAAGCCGCCCAGGTTGGTGCCGATGGTGTAGTGACCATCGGGGCGCAGCTTCAGCCCAGGCCGGGCCAGCACCATGTCGCCACCGGCGGATTCGTCGGTGATGGTGATGACCTTCACCGACAGGTGGCCGCGCGTGATGGTGATCAGGTCCCCCAGCGAAGCCCCCATCACGTCGTAACGGCCGGCCGTGAAATCGGCCAGCATCTTGTCGGTGTCACCCGGGTAGAAGACCTTGAGCTGGATGCCCTCGGGCGACAGCCAGCCCAATTCGTCGGCCAGCACGCCAGGCAGGTAGCCCGGCCACAGGTCGATGGCCAGGCGCAAGGTCTCGGTGGCCTGCGGGGCTTCGGGCGAACGGCCACAAGCCACCAGCCCCCCCGCCAAGACCGGAAGGGCCGCCGCATGCAGCAGCTGGCGCCGCCTCATCGCCTTGCCCCTGCTCGCCACATGCTCAGTGCTCTCGACGCCAATCGTTCTGCCGGATCATGAACCGGCCCCCAACATACCCCAGCCGGCACACGCCTGTCTGACGTAACCGGGTGGGTCCGGTCGATGCTACAAGATTTGTTGCAAATTCGGACTTGCCGTTTCACGCAGGCGACATCCCGACCGCTCGCCGATAATTCGCGCCCATGAACCCGCTGCTCGGCCGGCTGCACGCCTACCCCTTCGAACGCCTGCGCGCCCTCACGCGCGACATCACCCCCAACCCGGCCCTGCGGCCCATCAGCCTGGGCATTGGCGAACCCAAGCACCCGGCCCCGCCCTTGGTGGAAGAGGCCCTGTGCGCCCACCTGGCCGGCCTGTCCAGCTACCCCGCCACCGCCGGTGAGCCGGCCCTGCGCGAGGCGATTGCCGGCTGGGTGCAACGCCGCTATGGCGTGGCGCTGGACGCCGCCGCCCAGGTGCTGCCGGTCAATGGCTCGCGCGAGGCCCTGTTCTCGCTGGCCCAGACGGTGCTGGACCCGAGCGAGCGCGACGCGGTGGTCGTCTGCCCCAATCCGTTCTATCAAATCTACGAAGGTGCGGCCCTGCTGGGTGGCGCCAACACCGCCTTCGCCAACAGCGACCCGGCCCGCAACTTCGCCTGCGACTGGTCGCAGATCGACGAGGCCACCTGGGCCCGCACCCGCCTGGTCTTCGCCTGCTCGCCCGGCAACCCCACCGGCGCGGTGATGCCGCTGGAGGAATGGCAGCGCCTGTTCGAGCTGAGTGACCGGCATGGTTTCGTGATCGCCAGCGATGAGTGCTATTCGGAGATCTATTTCCGTTCTGAAGCCCCGCTGGGCGCCCTGCAGGCCGCCAAGGCACTGGGCCGCGACGATTTCCGCAACCTGGTGGTGCTCTCCAGCCTGTCCAAGCGCTCCAACGTGCCGGGCATGCGCTCGGGTTTCGTGGCCGGCGACACCCGCATCCTGAAAGCCTTTCTGCTCTACCGCACCTACCACGGCAGCGCGATGAGCAAGACGGTGCAGATGGCCAGCATCGCGGCCTGGAACGACGAGGCGCATGTGGAGGCCAATCGGGCGCTCTACCGCCAAAAGTTCGAGCGCGTCACCCCCATGCTGGCCGAGGTGCTGGACGTGAAGCTGCCCGACGCCGGCTTCTACCTCTGGGCCGCCGTGCCCGGGGGCGACGACATTGCCTTCAGCCTGGGCTTGCTCGCTCAATACAATGTCGCCGTGCTGCCCGGCAGCCTGCTGGCCCGTGAGGCCCATGGCGTGAACCCCGGCGCCGGCCGCATCCGCATGGCCCTGGTGGCCGAAATCGACGAGTGCATGGAAGCCGCCCAACGCATCGTCGCCTACACCCGCTCCCTCTGACCTTCCCTCCCCGCCCTGTCATGACGCAACAACTGCAGAACACCATCGAAACCGCCTGGGACCAGCGCGCCGAACTGAGCACCACCCAGGCCCCGGCCGACGTGCGCGAGGCGGTGGCCCATGTGATCGCCGAACTCGACGCCGGCCGTCTGCGCGTGGCCGAGCGCCAGGCCGTGGGCCAATGGCAGGTCAACCAATGGATCAAGAAGGCGGTGCTGCTGTCCTTCCGCCTGAACGACAACCGCGTGATGCGCGCGGGCGAGCTGGCTTTCTTCGACAAGGTGGACACCAAGTTCGGCGCCATGGACGACGCCACCCTGGCTGCCACCGGCGTGCGCGTGGTGCCGCCGGCCATGGCCCGCCGCGGCAGCTTCGTGGCCAAGGGCGCCATCCTGATGCCCAGCTACGTGAACATCGGCGCCTACGTGGACGAAGGCACCATGGTGGACACCTGGGCCACCGTCGGCTCCTGCGCCCAGGTGGGCAAGAACGTGCACCTGTCGGGCGGCGTCGGCCTGGGCGGCGTGCTGGAACCCCTGCAGGCCAACCCGACCATCATCGAGGACAACTGCTTCATCGGCGCCCGCTCCGAGGTGGTCGAAGGCGTGATCGTCGAAGAGAACTCGGTGATCGGCATGGGCGTGTACATCGGCCAGAGCACCCCGCTGTTCAATCGCGAGACCGGCGAGATCAGCTACGGCCGCGTGCCCAGCGGCTCGGTGGTGGTCAGCGGCAACCTGCCCAAGACGACCGCCTCCGGCCAGGCCTACAGCATGTACGCGGCCATCATCGTCAAGCGCGTGGACGCCCAGACCCGCTCCAAGACCAGCATCAACGACCTGCTGCGCGGCTGACACGGCACGCTCACCAGCGGCCCCCTTCGCCCCTTTTTCCACCTATGCTGTCGGCTCCGACCTTTGGGAGATCTCGCGGATGAACATGCAACGTGTCCTGCAGCTGATGGCGGAAAAGGGGGCGTCCGACCTCTACCTGTCGGCCAATGCCCCGGCGCTGCTGAAGATCAATGGGCAGCTGATGCCCATCACCGACCATGTGCTGGCGCCCAGCATGCCCCGCACCCTGCTGGCCGAGGTGCTGACGACCGAGCAGCTCGAAGAGCTCGACCAGACCGGTGAACTGAACATCGGCATCGGCATCCCCAAGGTCGGCAGCTTCCGCCTCTCGGGCTTCAAGCAGCGCAACAGCATTGCCGCGGTGGTGCGTTGCGTGCCGGTCAAGATCCCCTCGATCGACACGCTGAACCTGCCGCCCATCCTGGCGCCGCTGTCGCTGGAAAAGCGCGGCCTGATCCTGATGGTGGGGGCCACCGGCACCGGCAAGAGCACCACCATGGCCGCCATGCTGGAGTGGCGCAACCAGAACGTCTCGGGCCACATCCTCACGATCGAAGACCCGATCGAGTTCCTGTTCAACAACAAGCGCTCGATCGTCAACCAGCGCGAGGTGGGGCGCGACACTGCGAGCATGCACATCGCGCTGAAGAACGCGCTGCGCCAGGCCCCGGACTGCATCATGATCGGCGAGATCCGCGACCGCGAAACGATGTCGCAGACGATCTCCTATGCCCTGTCGGGCCACCTGGTGCTGGCCACGCTGCACGCCAACAACAGCTACCACGCCTTGGGCCGGATCCTCTCCTTCTACACGCCAGAAGCCCGTCCCGCCCTGCTGGCCGACCTCTCGGCCGCCCTCAAGGCCATCGTCTCGCAGCGTCTGCTGCGCTCGATGAAGGGCGGCCGCATCCCGGCGGTGGAGGTGATGCAGAACTCCAAGCTGGTCTCCGAGATGATCGAGAAGGGCGATTTCGCCGGCGTCAAGGAAGCCATGGAGCGTTCGCTGGCCGAGGGCTCCCAGACCTTCGAGCAGGAGCTGGCCAAGATGATCAAGGACGGCCTGGTCTCGCGTGACGAGGCCCTGGCCCAGGCCGACTCGCCCACCAACCTGCTGTGGCGCCTGCAGAACGAGCAGGCCCCGGTCTCGCGGGTGACCCCGGCGCCGGCCGAACCCGACAGCCCCTCCTTCACCGAGATCACGCTGGACGTCGTGCCCGAGACGGCCGCGCCGGCGCCTCTGGTCAGCGCCCGCACCCGCTGAACCTGTTCCTGCAGTCCTGATGTCCGATACCCTGCGCCTGGTCGAAGACCTGATCGCCCGCCCTTCCGTCACCCCGGCCGACCATGGCTGCCAGGACCTGATCGCCCAGCGGCTTTCCGCCCATGGCTTTGTGACCGAGCACCTGCCCTTCGGCCCGGAGGACTTCCGCGTCCAGAACCTCTGGGCCGTGCACGACGGCCACCGCCCGGGCCCCACGGTGGTCTTTGCCGGCCACACCGACGTGGTGCCGCCCGGCCCGCTGGCCCTGTGGAACAGCGACCCCTTCGTGCCCAGCCACCGCGAGGGCAAGCTCTTCGGCCGCGGTGCGGCTGACATGAAGACCTCGGTGGCCGCCATGGTGGTGGCGGCCGAAGAGTTCGTCCGTTCCCATCCGGACCATGCCGGCCGCGTCGCCTTCCTGATCACCAGCGACGAGGAAGGCCCTTCGGTCGACGGCACGGTCAAGGTGGTGCAGGCCCTGCGCGAGCGCGGCGAGCGGCTGGACTGCTGCATCGTCGGCGAGCCCACCTGCGTCGAGAAGCTCGGCGACATGATCAAGAACGGCCGCCGCGGCTCGCTGTCGGGCAAGCTCGTCGTCACCGGCGTGCAGGGCCATGTGGCCTACCCGCAGCTGGCGCGCAACCCGGTGCACGAGGCGGCGCCCGCGCTGGCCCAGCTGGCCGCCACCGAATGGGACGCGGGCAACGAATACTTCCCGCCCACCACCTGGCAGATCTCCAACATCCACGCCGGCACCGGCGCCACCAACGTGATTCCGGGCGAGCTGGTGGTCGATTTCAATTTCCGCTTCTCCACCGCCTCCACACCGGAAAGCCTGAAGGCCCGCGTGGCCCAGGTGCTGGACCGCCATCTGCTGCAGTGGCGCATCGACTGGACGCTCGGCGGCGAGCCTTTCCTGACCCCGGTGGGCAGCCTGGTCACGGCGCTGAGCGAGGCCATCCAGGCGGAGACCGGTGTGACGACCGAGCTCTCCACCACCGGCGGCACCTCCGACGGCCGCTTCATTGCCAAGCTGTGCGAACAGGTGGTGGAATTCGGTCCGGTGAACGCCACCATCCACAAGGTCAACGAGCATGTGGCCGTGGACAGCGTGGAGCCGCTGAAGAACATCTACCGCCGCACCCTGGAAACCCTGCTGGCCTGACCCATGACTGTTCTGGAACTGATCGAGCGCAGCAGCGCCCGCCTCACCGAGGCGGGCGTTTCGTTTGGGCATGGCACCACCAACGCCTTCGACGAGGCGGCCTGGCTGGTGCTGTGGTCGCTGGACCTGCCGCTGGACGCGCTGGACGAAGTCGCCGAGCAACCGGTGCCGCCCGACGAGGTGGCCAAGGCGCAGGATCTGATCGAGCGCCGCATCCACAGCCGCCAACCCGCCGCCTACCTGACCGGCGAAGCCTGGCTGCAGGGCGTGGCCTTCACGGTCGACCCGCGGGTCATCGTGCCGCGTTCGCTGATCGCCGAATGCCTGGCCGATGCCACCATCGACCCCTGGCTCAGCGAACACACCCGCGCCGTGCTGGACCTGTGCACCGGCAACGGCAGCCTGGCCGTGCTGGCCGCCATGGCCTGGCCCGAGGTGCAGGTCACCGGCGCCGACCTCTCCGACGATGCGCTGGCCGTGGCCCGCATCAACATCGCGCGGCACGGCCTGGCCGACCGCATCCACCTGGCCCAGGGCGACGGCCTCCACGCCGTCACGGGCCAGACCTTCGACCTCATCCTCTGCAACCCGCCCTATGTGAACGCCGAAGCGATGGCGGCCCTGCCGCCGGAATACCGGGCCGAACCCCAGCTTGCCCTGTCCGGCAACGCCGCCGGCGGACACGACGGCATGGACTTCATCCGCCCGCTGCTGCAACAGGCCGCGGCGCACATGAACCCCGGCGCCGTGCTGGTGCTGGAGATCGGCCATGAGCGCGACTTCTTCGAAGCCGCCTTCCCCCTCCTGGACGTCGTCTGGCTGCCCACCAGCGCCGGCGACGACCAGGTGCTGCTCGTCACCCGCGATGCGCTGACCGCGCCCGGCGCCCTGCCCGGCCCGGCCTGAACCCGCGGGGGACGTCGAACCGCATTCGGACGTTCCATGATCACTCTTCGCAATGTGACGCTGCGCCGCGGCGTCAAGGTGGTGCTCGACAGCGCCACCGTCACCCTCAACCCCGGCGAGAAGGTCGGCCTGGTCGGCCGCAACGGCGCCGGCAAGTCCAGCCTGTTCGCCATGCTGGCCGGCCGCCTGGGCGCCGACGCCGGCGACTTCGAGATCCCGCCCAAGTGGCGCCTGGGCGAGGTGGCCCAGCACATGCCCGAGGTGGACACCCCGGCCACCGACTTCGTGCTGCAGGGCGACCTGCCGCTGATGGAGGCCCAGGCCGCGCTGGATGCCGCCGAAGCCGCCGATGACGGCCACGCCATGGCCGAGGCCCACCTGGCCCTGGAAGAAGCCGGCGCCTTCGACGCCAAGGCCCGCGCCCAGACCCTGCTGCTGGGTCTGGGCTTCAAGCTCGACCAGGTGATGGCACCGGTCAACAGCTTCTCCGGTGGCTGGCGCATGCGCCTGCAGCTGGCCCGCGCCCTGATGTGCCCCAGCGACCTGCTGCTGCTGGACGAGCCCACCAACCACCTGGACCTGGACGCCCTGGTCTGGCTGGAAGGCTGGCTGCAGCGCTATGCCGGCACCCTGCTGGTCATCAGCCATGACCGCGAGTTCCTGGACGCCATCACCACCGTCACCCTGCACCTGGACGAGGCCAAGCTGACCCGCTACGGCGGCAACTACACCCGCTTCGAGGAAATGCGCGCCGAGCGCATGGAGCAACAGAGCGCGGCCTTCGCCAAGCAGCAGGACCGCATCGCCCACCTGCAGAAGTTCATCGACCGCTTCAAGGCCAAGGCCACCAAGGCCAAGCAGGCGCAGAGCCGGGTCAAGGCCCTGGCGCGGATGGAGAAACTGGCGCCGGTGCTCACCGCGGCCGACTTCAGCTTCGAGTTCCGCGAGCCGATCAGCCTGCCCAACCCGATGCTGGCCATGCGCGACGTCGTGTGTGGTTACGTCGGCGCCAATGAGGACGGCAGTGACAAGCCCATCGTCCACGACATCAGCCGCACCGTGCTGGCGGGCCAGCGTATCGGCATCCTGGGCGCCAACGGCCAGGGCAAGTCCACCGTGGTCAAGACCATCGCCCGCGTCCACCCGGCGCTGGCCGGCACGCTGACCGAAGGCAAGGGCCTGGCCATCGGCTACTTCGCCCAGCAGGAGATGGACCTGCTGCACAGCGACGACAGCCCGCTGCAGCACATGGTGCGCCTGGCCAAGACCTGCGCCGCCCACCTGGGCGGCGAGGGGCGCGAGCAGGACCTGCGCAACTTCCTGGGCCAGTTCCGCTTCGAAGGCGACATGGTGCACCAGCCCATCGGCACACTCTCGGGTGGCGAGAAGGCGCGCCTGGTGCTGGCCAGTCTGGTCTGGCAGCGCCCCAACCTGCTGCTGCTGGACGAGCCGACCAACCACCTGGACCTGCAGACCCGCGAGGCGCTGTCGATGGCGCTCAACGAGTTCGACGGCACGGTGATGCTGGTCAGCCATGACCGGGCCCTGCTGCGCGAGACCTGCGACGAATTCTGGCTGGTGGCCGACGGCGAGCTCAAGCCCTTCGACGGCGACCTGGACGACTACCAGAAGTGGCTGCTGGAGCGCAGCCGCGAGGCCCAGCGCGCTGCCAGCGGCAAGGCCGCGTCCAGGGCCTCGGCACCGGCCAAGGCCTCCCCCTCTCCGGCCACCGCGCCCACGGCGGCCCCCGCACGCGCGTCCGCACCGGCCCCCGCCCCTCAGGGCCGGGAAGACCGCAAGGCCGCCGCCCAGGCCCGAGCCAAGCTGGCCGACCTGACCCGCCCGCTGCGCAACGAGCAGGCCCAGATCGACAAGCGGCTGGAGAAGCTGGGCGGCGAGAAGACCGAGGTCGAGGCCCTGCTGGCCACGCCGGGCCTGTCGGGCGAGCAGTTCGCCGAGCATGGCCGGCGCCTGGCCTATGTCCAGGCCGAGCTGGCCATGCTGGAAGAGCGCTGGCTGGCGCTGGGCGAGGAAATCGAGGCGCTCACCCGTCAGGCGGGCTGAGCGCCCCCGGGGCTCACTTCACGCCCTGGCCCAGCAGCACACCGTCCACCACCACGCCGTAGAGGTTCACCCCGTCGCCCTCGTGGAACTTCTTGCGGGTGGCCTCGATGTCCTGGTTGACCAGGCGCGGGTCCTGCGGCCGCTCGTGCGCATTGACGAAGGCGGCCACGTCCCAGGCCTCCTGGTCGCTCAGCGTCTCGCCCTTGCCCAGCGGCATGTTGTGCTGGATGAAGCCGGCCGCCGTGTTGATGCGGTGCATGCCGGCGCCCCAGTTGTAGGAATCCTTCCCCCACAGCGGCGGGAAGACCTGGGTGGCCCCGACCTTCTTGCCCTCGCCGTTGGCGCCGTGGCAGAGGGCGCATTGGGCGCTGTAGACCTTCGCCCCGCGGGCGATGTCGTAGCCACCCTTGGGCGGCATCGGCTCGTCAAAGCCGCGGCCCGGCAGGGCCTGCCCCACCGGTGCGCCGGTGGACAGCCAATAGGCATAGGCGGTCAGCGCGCTCAGCACCTCGCTGTCGGCCGCCGGCGCCTTGCCGTTCATGCTGAACTGGAAGCAGCCCTGCATGCGCTCGGCGAAGCTGTTGACCTTGTCGTTCTTCTTCCGGTAGGCCGGGTACATGGTGTAGGCCGCCCACAACGGGGCCGAGTTGGCCTTGCGGCCGCGGTCCAGGTGGCAGTTCACGCAGGCCAGCTCATTGCCCACGTATTGCGGCGCCAGGGCCCGGGTGTTCAGGAACAGGGCCTGGCCCTGGCGCACCAGCGCGCCAAAGGCGTTGTTGGGCAGACTGCTCTCGGCCGGTGGCTGGAACCAGGGGCTGCTGGCGGCCTTGGCCGGGGCCTTGGGCAGCTGGGTCTGGTCGTCGGTGCGCGGGCTGGCGGCCTGGGCGCCCAGGCTGGCCAGCAGGGACGCGGCCAGGGCGAATGAAAAGGCGGAGGAGGTCTTCATGGCGTCGGGTGTCCGGGTCAAGCAGGCGCCGTCAGCGCAGCCGGTGCTGGGTGTCGTCGAAAGGCTCGCTGGAATCGCCCAGGCTGCCGAAGTACTCGGCCACGGCCTTCATCTCGGTGGGGGTGAGGCTGGCGGCGATGTGCTGCATCAGCCCGTTCGGGTCGTTCTGCCGGCTGGGCGGCACGGCGGCCACGGCCTTGGTCTTGCCGTGGGCCGCCACGGCCGGCACGCCACGCCAGGCCTTGAGCTGGTTCTCGATGTAGGCCACGCCCTGCCCGGCCAGCGGTGGAAAGGACGGATCCACGCCCACGCCACTGGGGCCATGGCACAGCGTGCACTCGGGGATGCTGCGGTCCCAGGCGCCACGCAGGGCGATCCAGGCACCGCTGCCTTCGGGCGGCACGCCCACCGGTTGCGGGGCCACGTTCACCCGCGGGCGGGCCGCGTAGGCGCTGGCCACGGCGTCGATCTCCTCCTCGGTCAGCGCGGTGGCGATGGGCTGCATCACCCCGTTCTGGCGCCGGCCGGCCTTGAAGTCGTGCAGCTGCTTGCGGATGTAGTCGGCCGGCAGGCCGGCCAGGCGGGGAAAGCCGGCCGCGGCCATGCCCTTGCCGTCCGGTGCGTGGCAGCTGATGCAGGGCATGGCCACCGGGTTGGCGCCGCCCTTCTGCATGAGGGTTTCGCCATCGGTGGCGGCCTGGCTGGCCAGGCACGTCAGCAGGAGCAGGCCGGCCAGCGGCCACGCCCGGGCGCGCGGGGTCGGAAGATGCATGGGAAGTCCTTGGGAGGGGTCACGAGGCCGCCCAGGCGGCCATCCAGCATGCTATCGAGCCCCCTTTCGAGCGCCGACCCGGGCTTTTCCGTGAGGGATTCCTGAGGAGGTAGACCGGAACCGCCGGCCGAGATGCCCGGGCTTGTCGCCGCATTTCCGGCCACCAGCCCCTGGAGCACCTCCTTAGCATCGGGACACGACTCTTCATGCACCCGACATGATCGCCACCGCCCCGTCCTCCGAGCACGCCACCCCGTCGCCCGCCGTCAGCCCCTGGCCGGCGGTCTGCCTGCCGGCGCTGGCGCGCGCAGCCACCGGCCAGATGCCCCTGGCCGAGCTGCTCGACACCGCCCAGCAGTGGCAGGACCGGGGCCTGGCCGCCGCCGCGGTGGCGCTGTATGCCCAGTGGCTGGCCCACACCGAATCGCCGCTGCGCCATGTGGCCGGCTTCAACCAGGGCACGCTGCTGGCGGCCCTGAACCGCGATGCCGAGGCCGAGGCCGCCTACCGCGAGGCCCTGGCCTTCTCGCCCCACTTCCCGCAGGCCCACCTGAACCTGGGCCACGCCCTGGAGCGCCGCGGCGACGCCGAAGGCGCCCTGGCCGAATGGCAGCAGGTGGTGGACCAGGTCAGCGACAGCACCCACGATCACCTGACCCTGCGCCTGCACGCCCTGAACAACATGGCCCGGCTGCAGGAACAGCGACGCCAGTTTCCCCAGGCCGAGGCGCTGATGGTGCGCAGCCTGCAGCTCAAACCGGCCCAGTTCGACGTGCTGCAGCACTACGTCCACATCCGCCAGAAGCAGTGCGAATGGCCGCTCTACCAAGCGGTGGGCGACGTGACCGCCAATCAGCTGCTGGTGGGCACCTCGCCGCTGGCCATGCTCAGCGTCAGCGACGACCCGGCCCTGCAACTGATGGCCGCGCAGCGCTTCGTGCACGAGCGGGTGGCCCAGCCGCCCGCCCAGCCCCTGTTCGCCAGCCGGCCGCCGCGCCAGGGCAAGATCCGCCTGGGCTACCTTTCGGGCGACCTGCACATGCACGCGGTGGGCCTGCTCACCGCCGAGCTCTTTGAGCTGCATGACCGCGAGCGCTTCGAGGTCCATGCCTTCAGCTGGAGCCGCGAGGACGGCAGCCCGCTGCGCGCCAGGCTGCGCCGGGCCATCGACCACTACCACCCCATCACCGGCCTGAGCGATGCCCAGGCCGCCGCCCTGATCGCCGACCAGGGCATCGATCTGCTGGTGGACCTGCAGGGCCTGACCAACGGTGCCCGTCCGGACATCCTGGTGCAGCGCCCGACCCCGGTGCAGGTGAGCTACCTGGGCTTTCCCGGCACCTGCGGCCTGCCCGGGGTGGACTGGATCATCGCCGACGACTTCCTGCTGCCCCCGGCGCTGGAGCCCTTCTGCACCGAAAAGCCGCTGCGCATGCCGGTGTGCTACCAGGTCAGCGACCGCCAGCGCGAGGTGGGCGCCGTGCCCAGCCGCGCCCAGTACGGTCTGCCCGCGCAGGGCACAGTCTTCTGCACGTTCAACAACACGTTCAAGGTCACCGAGCCGGTGTTCGCCAGCTGGATGCGCATCCTGCAGGCGGTGCCCGGCAGCGTGCTGTGGCTGCTGGCCGACAACGACTGGGCCCGCGACAACATGCTGCGCCAGGCCCAGGCCCTGGGTGTCGCAAGCGATCGCCTGATCTTCGCCCCCCGCGTGGCCCCAGCCGACTACCTGGCCCGCTTCGCTCTGGCCGACCTGATGCTGGACACCTTCCCCTACAACGCCGGCACCACCGCCAGCGACGCCCTGTGGATGGGCCTGCCCATCGTCACGCTGGCCGGTCGCAGCGTCATCTCGCGCATGGCCGGCAGCCTGCTGACCGCCATCGGCCTGCCCGAGCTGATCACCGAGACCCTGGCCGACTACGAGGCCCTGGCCATCCGCCTGGGCCGCCAGCCTGCCCGTGTCGCCTCGCTCAAGCGCTACCTGGCTGAGGAAGGCCGGCGCTCGCCGCTGTTCGACGTGCCGGCCCGCGTGCGCGACATTGAATCGGCCTTCGAACGCCTGGCCCTGCAGGCCCGCGGCTGAGGACGGGCCCACCCGCTTGACCATGAGCACCGCCACCGTCCCGGGTTCCGCCACCGCCGCCGCCCAGGCGCCGGTCGGGCCGGACGAGGACGCCCTGCTGCAATCGCTGCTGTGGCTGACCCGCCACCACGGCCGGCCGCGCTCGGCCGCGTCCCTGCTGGCCGGCACGCCCATCTCCGGCGCGCTGCAGCCGGACCAGGCGATGCGGGTGATGCAGCTGGCGGGCTACCAAGCCCGCTGGATCCGCCGCCCGCTGGACGGCATCTCCGGCCTGCTGATGCCGGTGGTGGCCCTGCTGCGCGATGGCGACGCCTGCCTCATCACCCGCCGCATCGAGACCGAGGGGCAGGACATCCGCTACGAGCTGGTGCTGCCGGCCGCCCGCGGGGCCAGCTGCGTCGTCACCGAGGCCGAGCTGAGCGAGGAATACCTGGGCCATGCCCTGGTGGTGGCGCCGCAGCTGCCCGACGCCACGCCCGACGACCCCCTGCTGCACCCCGGCGGTCACTGGCTGTGGGGCACGCTGCGCCGCTTCATGCCCTACTACCGCTCGGCCCTGGCGGCCGCGCTGGTGAGCAACGTGATGATGCTGGTGACCGGCCTGGTCACCTCGGTGGTGTTCGACAAGGTCATCCCGCACCAGGCCTTCGTCACCCTGTGGACGCTGGCCAGCGGCGCCGGCCTGGCCCTTCTGATGGACCTGGCGGCCAAGCAGCTGCGGGCCCACCTGATCGACCACTCCGGCCGCAAGGCCGATCTGATCATCGGCAGCCTGCTCTTCCGTCAGGCCCTGGGCGTGCGCATGGAGCACCGCCCGCAGAGTGCCGGCGCCTTCGCCTACCACCTGGTGCAGATCGAGCAGGTGCGCGACTTCTTCGCCTCGGCCACCCTGGCCACGCTGTCGGACCTGCCCTTCATCGTGATGTTTGTGGCCATGGCCTTCATCATCGGTGGGCCGCTGGGCTGGGTTCTGACGCTGGCCATCCCGGTGATCCTGCTGTCGGTGCTGGCCATCCAGGGCCGGCTCAAGCGCAACATGCAGGCCAACATCGCCCACCAGACCGACCTGCAGGGCGTGCTGGTGGAAGCCGTGGAAGGACTGGAAGACCTCAAGGCCTGCGGGGCCCAGGGCCGCTTCCTGAAGCATTACGAGAACGCCACCGCCCAGGCTGCCAGCTCGGCCATGCGCGCCCGCGCGCTCTCGGCCTGGTCCAACAACCTCTCGGCCATGGCCCAGCAGGCCGTCACCGTGGTGATGCTGGTCTGGGGCGTGTACCTGATCCACGACGGCGCGATCACCGCCGGCTCGCTGATCGGCGCGGTGATGTTCGCCGGCCGGGCCGTGGCCCCGCTGGGCAGCGTGGTGGCCCTGGCCACCCGTTACCAGGGCGCCCGCGCCGCCATGCAGTCGCTGGACCGCATGATGAACCTGCCCTCCGAGCGCGACGCCCAGCGCCAGTACATGGTGCAGCCCCGCATCCAGGGCGGCCTGGTGCTGCGCCAGGCCAGCTTTGCCTACCCGCCCACCGGTTCGGACAAGCCGCCCACCGTGCTGCAGGGCGTGAACCTGCAGATCCGCCCGGGCGACAAGGTGGCCATCCTGGGCCGCATCGGCAGCGGCAAGTCCACCGTGCTACGCCTGCTGGCGGGGCTCTACCAGCCCACCGAAGGCCGGGTCGAGGCCGACGGCGTGGACCTGCGCCAGATCGACCCGGCGGACTTCCGCGCCGCGGTGGGCTTCGTCTCGCAGGAGCCGCGCCTGTTCGCCGGCACGCTGCGCGAAAACGTACTGCTGGGCCGGGCCGACGCCGATGCCCAGCGCCTGCAGGCCGTGGCCCAGCTCACCGGGCTGGACCGCCTGGTGGCGGAGCACCCGCTGGGCTGGGACCTGCCGGTGGGCGAACGCGGCGGCCTGCTCTCGGGTGGCCAGCGGCAGCTGGTGGCCCTGGCCCGGGCCCTGGTCACCGCACCCCAGGTGCTGCTGATGGACGAGCCCACCAGCTCCATGGACGCGCAGAGCGAGATCCAGTTCCTGCAGCGCCTGCAGGCCGCCGCCGGTCAGCGCACCCTGGTGATGGTGACCCACCGCCCGGCCGTGCTGGCCCTGGTGAACCGCCTGATCGTGGTGGATGGCGGCAAGGTCATCATGGACGGCCCCAAGGCCCAGGTGCTGGCGGCCCTGGGTGGCCAGCCACCGGGGGCGGCAGCACCGGGCGCCGCCGGCCCGGCCCCCACCCAGGCCCCGCCCCAGCCCGGTCAGGCGCCCGCCCAGGCCGGCCATGCGCCGGCCGCGGGGGTGCGCTGACATGCTCGGAGCACTGCGCCGCCGCTGGGGCAGCGTCCCCTCGCGCCGCGAGCCGGCCTCGCCCGAAGGCCTGATCCACCCCGCCGACCTGCCCACCCGACCGGGTCCGGAGGGCAGGGCTGCTGCGGCTGCCCCCCGCACCACCCGCCCGACGCCACGCCAGGCCCTGAGTGACCGGCGGCTGCGCCCGGGCGATCTGGAACTGCTGGGCGCCGTGCAGGCCGCCCAGCGCACCGAATCCCACCCCCGGGTCACCGGCGCGATCTACCTGATGCTGGCCACCGTGGTGCTGGCCACCGCCTGGGCCTCGCTGACCCACATCGAGATGGTCACCCGCGCCGAAGCCCGGGTGGTGCCCGAAGGCCGCGAGCAGATCGTCGCCAGCCTGGAAGGCGGCATCCTGCGCGAGCTGCTGGTGCACGACGGCGACCAGGTGCGCCGCGGCCAGGTGCTCGCCCGCCTGGACCCGACCCGCTTCGAATCGCAGCAGAACGAGGGAGAGGCCAAGCGCCTGGCCCTGCTGGCCACCCAGGCCCGGCTCAAGGCCGAGGCCAGCGGACGCGCGCTGGTCTTCCCGGCCGAGCTGGCCGAGCACCCCGAGCTGCAGGCCACCGAACGCGAGGCCTACCAGGACCGTCGGCAGGTGCTGGACGAAGCCAGCGCCGCCAGCCGCCACAGCATCGCCCTGGTGCGGCGCGAACTGGACATGTCCGAGGCCCTGTCCCGCAAGGGGCTGATGTCCGACGTGGAGGTCATGCGCCTGCGCCGCCAGATCGGCGAAATGCGCCAGCAGGCCGACGAGCGCCGGGGCCGTTTCCGCCAGGAGGCCAGCACCCAGTTGCTGCAGGTGCAGTCCGAACTGGCCCAGCTGGCCCAGCAGCAGGTGGCCCGCGACGACGCGGTGCGCCGCACCGAGCTGGTCTCGCCGGTGGACGGCCTGGTCAAGAACATCCGCACCCGCACCCCCGGCGGCGTGGTGGCCGCCGGCGCGCCGGTGCTGGAGATCGTGCCGGTGGGCCAGCGCCTGCTGGTCGAGGCCCGCATCAAGCCCGGCGAGATCGGCTTCGTGCACGTGGGCCAGAAGGCAGAGATCAAGCTCGCCGCCTACGACTACAACCTCTACGGGGGCCTGGAAGGCACGGTGGAGAACATCAGCCCCGACGTGCTGGGTGACGCCGAGCGGGCCAACGGCGGCCCCGACGCGACCTGGTTCCGCGCCCTGGTGCGGGTGGAGCGCTCCACCCTGCGCGGACCGGACGGCACGCTGGCCGTGCAACCCGGCATGACCGGCTCGGTGGAGATCAACACCGGCCAGCGCACCGTGCTCGAGTTCGTGCTGCGCCCCCTGCTCAAGGCCCGCGAAGCCTTCCGCGAGCGCTGACACGCCGGAAACTGAACCGACACAGTCCACTTCATCGGGGGACTGCCCCCGGCCGCGCGCCGGTCTACTGACGGGCATGAACAAGCCGCCCATCAGCCCCCCGTCCGCCACGCACCTGGTCTGGCCCGCCGCCGTGCTCATCGGCCTGCTGGCCGGGCTGCTGCTGTTGGCGCCCGCGGCCCAGGCGGCCTGCGCCGAGGGGCTGCAACCCCTCTCCACGCCGCCTCAGGCCGCGCCCGACGTCTCCCCCCGGACCAGCCTGCTGACCCTGGTGCGCGCCGCCGAGCAGCGCAGCAAGCTGGTGGGCGCGGCCCGCCTGCTGACCGATGCGGCCCAGGCCGATGCCGAGGAAGCCCGGGCCGGGGGCCTGCCCCAGGCCGCGCTGAGCACCACGGCAGGCCCGGTGGGCAGCCAGGTCGAAGGGGACCCGCTGCGCACCCGCTCGCAGCTGCGCCCGGCCCTGACGGTCAGCGCGCCGCTGTACGACGCCGGCCGCGTGGATGCCCTGGGCCGCTGGCGCGACAGCCTGGCCGAAGCCGCCCACCAGGGCCAGCTCAGCACCCAGGAGCAGGTGGCCCTGCAGGCCGTCACCCTGGCCCTGGACCGTGACCGCTACCGCCTGCACCAGCAGGTCTGGAACCAGTACGCGCAGAAGGTCTGCGGCCTGGTGGATGCGCTGGAGCAGATCGTCGCGGTGGACAAGGGCCGCCGCAGCGAGCTGGTGCAGGCCCGCAAGACGCTGCAGCAGGTGCTTCTCTCACGGGCCCAGTCCATGACCCAGCTGCGCCAGACCGAGGTCAAGCTGCGCCGCCTGGTGGGTGACACCCTGCCCGAGATCGGCCCGCTGTCGGCCCTGCTGCTGGACGTGCCCGGCCTGGACGACCTGGACCGGCTGGCCGCCAACAGCCCCGCCATCGTGCAGATGGACGCCCAGGCCCAGGCCGCCAACCACCTGGCCGACGCCACCCTGGCCGGCCAGAAGACCCAGGCCAGCTGGCAGCTGGCGGTCAGTCGCAACCTGATGGGCGACCACACCGCCGCCTGGAGCGCCGGCGTGACGGTGAGCATCCCGCTGTTCAACCCTGGTTTCGCACCGGCCGCGCAATCGGCCCAGCTCAAGGCCGAGGCCGCCCGGCTGCAGCGCGAGGACACGCTGGAATCCCTGGTGTCGCGCCTGGCCGAGGTGCATGAGCAGGCCCGTGCCGCGATGACCCGCGCCCACGACGTGGTGGACACCCTGCAAAGCAGCGAACAGGTGCGCGAGGCGACCCTGCAGCAGTGGCAGCAGATGGGCCGCCGCTCGCTGTTCGACGTCGTCTCGGCCGAAGGCGACCACTACAGCCTGCGCATCGCCTATGTCGATGCGCTGCACGACGGCCAGCAGGCCGTGGCCCTGCTCTGGTCCCTGGCCGGCGGGGTGACACAGCCCTTGCGCTGAGCCGAGCCCCTCTCTGTCAACGGGGGATCAGCGTGCCTTGGGCCGCCCGTAGGTGGCGGTGAAGCTGGCCTGGCCCAGGGTGTTGGCGTGGATCATGAAGCCCGCCAGCGCGGGGCTGGCATCCGCCGGGATCTCCAGCTTGTCGGTGCGCAGGGCATGCACCGTGAACACATAGCGGTGGGGCTTGTCCCCCGGGGGCGGGCACATGCCACCCCAGCCGGCCTGGCCGTAGTCGGTCCGGATCTGCCGGGCGCCTTCGGGCAGGTGCGCGCCGCCGACGGCGCCGGCATCCGGCGCCAGGGTATCGACGCCCGCGGGCAGATCGACCACCACCCAATGCCACCAGCCCGAGCCGGTGGGCGCGTCCGGGTCGTAGACGGTCAGGGCAAAGCTGCGCGTCCCGGCGGGGGCACCGTGCCAGCGCAAGGCCGGGGAGCGGTTCTCGCCGGCGCAGCCAAAGCCGTTGAACTCGAAGCGCGGGTCGATGCGGTGACCGGCCCGGATGTCCGGGCTCTCCAGCACGAAGCCGGCCGCATGGCTCCCGCTGCAGGCGCCCATCAGCGCCGCGATCATCACGGTGGATCTCAAGGTGGAAGGCATGGGAGGTTCCCGTCTGTGGAAGAGACGCCCATGTTCGGCCGGATGGGGCCACGGCGCTGGCCCCACCGCGTCAGATGCTGTGCGCAGACCGCCAGGCCTCAGGGCCGCAGGTGGGTGGGCGCGTAGCCGAAGCGCTGGCGGAAGGCCGCGCTGAAGCGGCTGTGGGACTGGTAGCCGCAGCGCACCGCGATCTCGGAGACCTGCAGCTCCGAGCCCTGCAGCAGGGCCATGGCGGTCAGCAGCCGGGCCTCGCGCACGCAACGGCTGGCGGTGGTGCTCTCCTCGGCCAGCCGGCGTTGCAGCGAGCTGGCGCTCAGGTGAAAGGCCTGGGCCAGCGTGTCCACCGTCCAGTCCACATGGGTGCGCTGGCCCACCAGGCGGTGCACCCGATCGGCCCAGCCCAGCGACTGCACCGGGGCGAACACCAGCCCGCGCTCGGCCAGCAGCAACAGCACCTCCAGGGCCCGGTGCTCGCGCATGGCCTCGGAGGCCTCGGGGTCGGACAGGGCCGCGCAGGCATGGTCGAAGGTGGCCGCGAAAGCCGGATCGGCGTCGGTGCCCGCACCGCCCTGCACGGCCGGCACGCCGGCGTACTGGCCGAAGCGGGCATGGAAGCGCTCGATGGTCTGGGGCGCGAAAGCCATCACCCGGGCCTCGTAGTGGCCGCCCGGAGGTGGGTCGTTCAGCACATCCCACTGGGTGGCGCGCGGGATGCAGAACACCCGCCCCCGCTCGAAGGCCATGCCGCCCCCGGGCGACACCAGGCGCTTGCGTCCCCGCAGCACCCAGCCCACCAGGTCCTCCCGCACGGTCAGGGTGCGGATGCCATGGGGCACCTGGCTGCGCACCAGCTGCACGGCGGCAGGCTGGGGCGCCCAGGGCGTTCCGGGCGTGGACGAGGGGATGGCGGACATGGTGGGGCAGCGGCGGTGGAACCGGCCGCCAGCATAGGGCACGCGCCAGGGCACGCGCCCGACCTCAGACGGCGGCGAACCCCAGGTCGGTCCGCGCCGCGCGGGCGCGGCTGCGCTCCTGCAGGCCGGTGTGGCGGCGCACCAGCACCACCCGCAGGGTGTGGGCCTCGGCCAGCGCGCAGGGTTGGTCGTCGGCGCCCAGGCCACCCAGGTGCACCAGCCCCAGCGCGCGGTCCAGCGGGCCGGGCCGTTGCCAGAAGCTGTGGGTCCAGGGGGCCAGCTGGTGGACGATGGCCGCAGCCGGGTCGCCACCGGCCGGACGGGGGCAGCGCAGCACCACCCGCCCTTCCGGGGCCAGGTGGGCCAGCGCGGCGTCAAGCCGGTCCGCGTCGGTCGCGGGATGCCAGCGGCCCAGTTCGATCAGCTCGAAGGCCGCATCCGGTTCGGATGTGAAAGTCTCGGCAGCCTGACCCGGGCCGGGCCAGGCCTGCCAGCCGGCCAGCGCGCCCAGGCGGGCGAGGTCGGCGTTCAGGCGACGCGGCGCGCCGTGCGCGGCGACGGGCGGATGGGCCTGCCACCAGGCGGACAGCGTGGCCAGGGCCTCGCGCAGTTCGTCCAGGGCCGCGACCCCCCGCCTCTGCTCGGCCTGCAGGCCCGCTTCGGCCTGGGCGGCCAGGGTCTGGGGCGTCCAGGGCCAGGGGGCGCCCTGGGGCCAGCTCAGCACCGACTCAGCCAGTTCGGCCGGCCAGCCCGCGAGACCGTGGCCCTCCGGCGTTTCGACCACCACGGCGGTGCCACGGGCCAGGGCCAGCTGGGCCAGCAAGGGCTCGGCGCTCTGCCCGGGCTGGGGAGCGAGCAGCAGCACGGCGCGGGCCTGGGCCAGCATCTCGTCCCATTCCGGGCCATGCAGGGCCTGCTCCAGCCGGGCCACGCTCACGCCCTGGCGTTCCAGGGCCAGCAGCGTAGTGCGCTGGTGATCGGTCGGGGCATGGGGCAGCAGCAGGTCCAGCGGCCTGGCGGCCAGCGCGCGGCGCTCGGCGCCGGGCGCTGCCGCGGGCTGCCAGCGCAGCAGCGGCGGGGTTTGCTGCGTTGCGCCGCGCTGCGCCGCCAGGGTCTGGGGCTCGGTGCACAGCAGCGGCCAGCGCTGGGCCAGCCGCCAGGGCACGGCGGCATGGCCGGGGGCGCCCGGCGGGGCCAGCGGGGGGGTCACCAGGGCCACTCGGTGGCCCTGGGCGGCTTCTTCGTCAAAGCCCCAGCCGATGCCCAGCACCAGGTTGAGTGCGTCGGGGCGCAGCTGGCGGGCGGCCAGACTCACCGGGTGGCCCAGGGCGCCCAGCTGCGCCTTCAGGGTCAGGGCCAGGTCCAGGCTGCCCAGGGCCGCGGCCTCGCCCTCGGGCAACTGCAGGCACAGGTGGATGGGGCCCTGGGGTTCGGAAATGGCGCTCATGCCAGTCGCTCCAGACGCTGCCGGCGGGCCGCGACGATGTCGGCCTCCAGCGCGCTCAAGACGGTGAAGACCTCGTCGTCGAAGGCCTGGCGCTGGCGCTCGATCCACTGCCGGTAGGGCTGCAGCTCGGCGGCCAGGCGGCCATGGTCGGCCAGGGCCTGGGCGATGCGGCGCAGCACCTGCGGCACGGTGCCGGGCTGGCGCTCGTCGAACTTGCTGGCCGCCGGGATGGGCACGTCCACCATGTTGCCCGCGCTGCCCTGGGTGTTGGTGATGACCACCGCGCCGCACAGCGCCGCCTCGCGCGGGATGCGGTCGCGCCCCGGGTGCGGGCCGAAGTCGATGTAGACCTTGGCGGTGGCCAGCAGCTGGGCCACCTCGGCCGGGCTCATGTTCTGGATGGGCACCCAGCGCCAGCTGGGGGGCGCCACCTGCATCAGGGCCTGGGTGAAGGCCAGGCCCTTCTTGGGGTTGTAGGCGATGATGTCCTCGCGCGGGCCGTCGCGCAGCGCGCGGGCCCGGTCCAGGATCTCGTCGCGCACGTAGTCGGTCAGCAGCCGCGCGCTGGCGCCGCGCTGGGCCACCCACTGGCGGGCGTATTCGGACTGGGCCCAGTGCACCACCCGCTGCGCGGGGTCGAACACGAAGTCCAGCGGACTGGCACCGGTCAGCCCGGCGCCGCGCTGGGCCTCGGCCCGGCTCTGGAAGTGCTCCACGCTGAGCCACCACAGCACGCGGCGGGCGTGGCGCAGCTCCAGCAACAGCTGGGGGCCGGTCTCGGGCACCACCACAACGCTGTCGGGCGCATCCACCACCTCGCGCACCACCCGCGGCCGGTAGAGGCGGAACACGCCGGGCGTGGGGTCCGGGTCGTCGTCGGGCAGGTAGCGCATGGCCATGTCGAAGCCCAGCCGCTGGCCGGCATCGACGAACTGGTGCAGCGCTTCCGGTCCGCCGGTGACGGACGAGGCTGGGCAAAGGACGTGGACCTTCATGCGCGCCAGTCTCGCCGCCCTGCCCCGCCCCCAAGACGTGAAAAAGCCGGGCCCGAGCCCGGCTTTCCCTGTCTCTGGCGCCCGGGGGGCGCCTGGGCCTCAGATCAGCGGCAGGTTCTGGTGGCGGGCCAGTTCATCCTGCAGGCTGCTGTGCAGCGTCGGCGACACCTGCGTGTTGGCCATGTGGTGGGCCGCGGTGGCCGCGCCGCCCAGCAGATCGGTGCTCGGACCGGCCAGCAGCTCATGCAGCGACGGCGTGGCGGTGGTGGCCGCGACCGTGTGCGTGGCCGACACCTCGGTGCCGGTGGTGTCCGCCGTGCCGGCCGTGGTGCCACTGGTGTTCTTGCTGAACCAGACGTCGGCCACCTGGTGGGTGCTGCCGTCCGTCGTGGTGTAGCTCGACACCAGGCCCACGTAGTTGCCGTTGTTCACCTCGCTGGTGGTCTGGGCATGCAGGTTGATGCTGGCCACGCCCACCTCGGCCAGGGTCTTGAGTTCCCCGGTTTCGGTGACACCATCGTGGTTGGCATCCACCCACACCTTCAGCTCGTTCCAGTGGGCGTCCTTGGCATCCAGCACGCCGTCGTGGTTGCTGTCCTCGAAGGCCATGGCCGCGTAGCCGTTGCCGGCGCGCTGGCCATTGGCGCCCACGGTGGCCACACCGAACAGCTCGCTGCCGTTGTTGATCAGGCCGTCGCCGTTGCGGTCCATCACCAGCAGGCCGTCGCCGCTGCCCACCCAGCCGACCTGCTGCTTCGTGCCCGAAGCGTTCAGGTCGAAGGACACGCCCGACGAGGCGGCGATCGTGTGGATGCCGTCGCCGTTGAGGTCCAGCACGATGGGCGAGGCGGCGAAGAAGGCGTCCAGCTGGGAGGCCGACATCACCGCCACGTCGTCGGTGGCGAAGGCGGCGATCTGGTCCATCGACATCTTGGCGATGTCCGCGGTGGACAGGGCCTGGATCTGGTCGGTGGTGAAGGCCACGATCTGGTCGGTCGTCAGCGCATGCGCCTGGGCCGTGGTCAGGGCCGCGATCTGGTCGGTCGTCAGCGCGGCGAACTGGTCGGTGGTCAGCGCGGCCACCTGGGCGGTGCCCATGGCGGCGAACTGGCTGGCGCCCAGGGCCTGCAGGTCCTCGGTGGCGATGGCGGCCACCTGGTCGGAGGTCAGGGCCACCACGGCCGCGGTGCCGAGCTGGGCGAACTGGTCGGTCGTCAGCGCGACGATCTGGTCCGTCGTGAAGGCATGCAGCGCGGTGGCACTGAGCGCCCGCAGGTCGGCCGATTCCAGCACCGCCACCTGGTCGGTGGTCAGCGCGGCGATCTGGGCGGTGGACAGACCGGCCACCTGGGCGGCGCTCATGGCCACCACGTCGGCCGTGCTCAGGGTCTGCAGCGCATCGGTGGCCAGGGCGTGCACACCGGCAGTGCCCAGGGCCACGATGTCGGCCGTGCCCAGCGCGGTCAGCTGGTCGGTGGTCAGCGCGGCCACCTGGGCGGTGGTCAGCGCGGCGATCTGCGTGGTGCTCAGGGCGTCGATGTCCTCGGTGCCCAGGGCCTCGATCGCGGCCGTGCCCAGGACCCGCAGGTTGGTCGTGCCCAGGGCCGCCATGTCGGCCGTTTCCAGCGCGGCCACCTGGTCGGTGGTCAGGGCCGCCACCTGGGCGGTCGTCAGGGATGCCACCTGGGTGGTGGTCATGGCCTCGATCGCGGCGGTGTCCAGGGCCTGGATGCTGCCGGTGCTCAGCAGGCGCAGGTTGGCGGTGCTCAGGGCCGGGATGTCGCTGGTGTCGAAGGCCGCCAGCTGAGCCGTGGTGAGCGCCAGCGCCTGGGCCGTGGTCAGCGCCGCAATCTGGCTGCTGCTCAGGGCGTTCAGGCTGTCGGTGGCCAGGGTGGCGATCTGGGCGGTCGTCAGCGCGGCGACCTGGGTGGGGGTCAGGGCCACCAGCTGGTCGCTGCTCAGCACGGCCAGTTGATCGGACGACAGGGTGCGCAGGGCCACGGTGCTCAGATGGGCCAGGTCGGCGGTCTCCAGCGCGGCCATCTGGCCGGTGGTGAAGGCCGCTGCCTGTGCACTGCTGAGGGCGGCAAACTGGGTCGTGGTCAGCGCGTTGAGCTGGTCGGTGCCCAGGCCGGCGATCTGGGCCGTGGTCAGCCCGCTGATCTGCAAGGTGGACAACACGGACAGCTGGCCCGAGCTCAGCGCATTGAGCTGGTCCGTACCCAGGGCGGACACCCCGGCCTTGCTGATGGCCAGCAGGTCCGCGGTTTCCAGCACGGGCATCTGGTCGGTCGTCAGCGCGGCCAGCTGGGCCGTGCTCAGACCCACCACCTGGGCCGTGCTCAGGGCCACCACGTCGGCGGTGCTCAGGGCGGCCACCTGGGCGGTGCTGAAGCTGGCCAGCTGGGCGGTGCTCAGCGCGGCGATCTGGGCGGTGGTCAGCGCCCCCACCTGGTCGGTGGTCAGCGCACGCAGCGCGGCCGTGCCCAGGGCCCGCAGGTCGACGGTCTCGATGGCAACCACCTGGTCGGTGGTCAGCGCGGCCACCTGGGCGGTGGTCAGCGCCGCCGCCTGCAGCGAGCTCAGCGCGGCCACCTGGGCGGTGCCGAGCGAAGCCAGCGTGGCGGTGGCCATCGACTGCAGCGCGATCGTGCTGATGGCGGCCAGATCGGCCGTTTCCAGGCCGATGCCCTGGTCGGTGGTCAGCGCAGCCACCTGGGCGGCGGTCAGTGCAGAGGCCTGGGCCGTGGTCAGGGCCGCGATCTGGTCGGTGCCCAGCACGGCCACCTCAGCCGTGCCCAGGGCCTTCAGGGCCGTGGTGCCCACGGCGGCCAGGTCCTGGGTGGACAGGGCCGCGGCCTGGGCCGTGGTCAGGGCCGCCAGCTGGGTGGTGGTCAGGGCCGCGAACTGCGCAGTGGTCAGGGCATCGAGGTTGTCGGTGCTCAGACCGGCCGTCTGCGAGGCGGTCAGGCCGGCCACCTGGGTGGCGGTCAGCGCGGCCATCTGGTCACTGGTCAGCGCGTTGAGCTGGTCGGTCCCCAGGGTCTTGAAGTTGGCCACGCTCAGGGCACGCAGGTCGTCGGTGCCGATGGCAACCATCTGGTCGGTGCTCAGGGCCGACAGCTGCACCGTGCTCAGCGAAGCCATCTGGCCGGTGGTGAGCGCGGCCACGGCCGCCGTGCTCAGCGCAGCCATGCCCTGGGTGGACAAGGCCGACAGGGCCAGGGTGCTCAGCGCGGCCACGTCGGCGGCTTCCAGCGCGGCAATCTGGTCGGTGCCCAGGGCCCCGAGCTGCGCGCTGGTCAGCACCTTGTAGTGGTCGGTGGTGAGCGCCGTCAGGTTCTCGGTGCCCAGACCGGCCAGTTGGGCGGTGGTCAGGGCATAGGCCTGGGCGGTGGTCAGGGCCGCGATCTGGTCGGTGGTCAGCGCATTGAGCTGGGCGGTGCCCAGGCTCTTGAAGCTGGCCGCGCTGATCGCACGCAGGTCGGCGGTTTCGATCACGGCGACCTGGCCGGTGGTCAGGGCCACCAGCTGGTCGGTGCCCAGCGCGGCCACCTGGGTGGTGGTCAGCGCCTGGATGCCGTCACTGCTCAGCGCAGCGACGGCGGCCGTGCTCAGGCCGCGCAGTGCGGCCGTGCTCAGCGCGGCCAGGTCGGCCGCCTCCAGCGCGGCGGCCTGGTCGGTGCCCAGGGCCGCCGTCTGGCTGGCGTTGAGCATGGCGTACTGAGCCGTGGTCAGGGCCACGAGTTGGGCCGTGCCCAGCCCGGCCAGTTGCGCGGTGGTCAGCGCGCTGACTTGGGCAGTGCCCAGCGCGGCCACCTGGTCGGTGCCCAGCGCATTGAGTTGGCTGGTGGACAGAGCAGCCACCTGCATGCCATTCCAGGCCCGCAGGTCGGCGGTTTCCATGGCGGCGATCTGGCCGGTGGTCAGGGCCGCCACCTGGGCGGTGCTCAGCGCGGCGGCCTGCAGCGTGCCCAGGGCCTGGACAGCGTCGGTGGTCAGGGCCGCCACCTGGGCGGTGCTCAGGGCACGCACGTCCACCGTGGTGAGGGCCGCCAGATCGGCGGTCTCCAGCGCGGCGATCTGGTCGGTGGTCAGCGCGGCCACCTGGGCGGTGGTGAGCTGGGCGAACTGGGCGGTGCCCAGGGCGTTGAGGTGGTCGGTGGTCAGGCCGGCCAGTTGGGCCGTGCCCAGGCCCTGCACCTGGGCAATGGTCAGGGCGCCGACCTGGTCCGTGGTCAGTGCATTGAGCTGGTCGGTGCTCAGCACGGCGAGCTGGGGCAGACCCAGGGCGCGCAGGTCGCCGGTCTCCAGCGCGGCCACCTGGTCGGTGGTCAGGGCAGCGGCCTGTGCGGTGGTCAGGGCGGCCACCTGGGCGGAGCCCAGCGCCTGCACGGCGGCGGTGCCCAGCGCGGCCACCTGGTCGGTGCCCAGGACGCGCAGCTGGCCGGTGGTGAAAGCGGCCACCTGGTCGGTGGTGAGGGCGGCGACCTGGTCGGTGCTCAGCGCTCCCAGCGCCGCGCTGCCAAGCTGGCGCAGATCGACTGTTTCGATGGCGGCCACCTGGTCGGTGCTCAGCGCGGCCACCTGGGCGGTGGTCAGCGCCGCGGCCTGGGTGCCGGTGAGCGCGGTGACCTGGTCGGTGCCCAGGCCCGCCAGGGCGGCGGTGGTCAGCGCGGCCACGGCGGCCGTGCTCAGGGCAGCCAGCGAGACCGTGCCCAGGCCGACGAGCTGACCGCTGGTCAGGGCGGCAGCCTGGCTGGCGCTCAACACGGCGGCCTGGGTGGTGCTCAGGGCGCCCAGGGCATCGGTGGTCAGCGCCGCCATCTGGCCGGCGCCCAGGCCCCGCAGGGCTGCGGTGCTCAGGGCGGCGACGTCAGCGGTTTCCAGCGCCAGCACCTGGTCGGTGCTCAGGGCGGCCAGCTGGGCCGAGGTGAGCATCGCGAACTGGCCGGTGCCCAGGGCATTGAGGTTGTCGGTGCTCAGCGCGGCCACCTGGGTGGTGGTCAGGGCCTGCACCTGGCTGTTGGCCAGGGCGGCGACCTGCCCCGTGCCCAGGGCGTTGAGCTGGTCGGTGCCCAGCGAGGCCAGCTGGGTGCCGCTGAGCTGGCGCAGGTCAGCCGTGCTCAAGGCCGGCATCTGGTCGGTGGTCAAGGCCGCGAGCTGGTCGGTGCTGAGCTGGGCCACCTGGGCGGTGCCCAGGGCCTGCACGGCGTCGGTGGTCAGCGCGGCGATCTGCGCCGTGGTGAGACGGGCCACCTGGGCGGTGCTCAGGGCGGCCACCTGAGCGGTGGTCAGCGCATCGATCTGGACGGTGCTCAGGGCCTGGATGGCGGCGCTGCCCAACTGGCGCAGGTCAGCAGTTTCCAGGGCTGCCACCTGGTCGGTGGTCAGCGCGGCAATCTGGCCGGTGGTCAGGGCCGCCGCCTGGGCGCCGGTCAGCGCGACAACCTGATCGGTCGTCATGGCCGCCAGGGTCGCGGTGGTCATGGCCGCCACGGCATTGACGCTCAGGGCCGCCAGGGCGCCGGTGCCCAGGGCAGCGATCTGGTCGCTCGTCAGGGCCGCCGCCTGGGCGGTGGTCAGGGCGGCCGCCTGGGCGCTGCCCAGGGCCGCAATGCCGTCGGTGGTGAAGGCCGCGATCTGCCCGGCCCCCAGACCACGCAGTGCGGCGGTGCCCAGGGCGGCCACATCGGCCGTCTCCAGCGCGGCGACCTGATCGGTGCTCAGCGCGGCCAGCTGTGCACTGGTCAAGGCGGCGAACTGGGCGGTGCCCAGGGCGTTGAGGTTGTCGCTCACCAGATTGGCCAGGTCGCTGGTCTCCAGCCCGGCCACCTGGGCCACGCTGAGCTGGGCGAACTGATCGGTGCTCATCGCGTTGAGCTGGTCGCTGCCCAGCGCGGCCACCTGGGCCGAGCTGAAGCGGGCCAGATCCTCGGTCTGCAGGGCCGCGGCCTGGTCGCTGGTGAGTGCGGCCACTTGGGCGGTGGTCAGCGCGCCGGCCTGGTTGGTGGTCAGGGCCTGCACGGCGTCGGTGGTCAGCGCGGCGATCTGCCCGGTGGTGAGCTGGCGCAGCTGGGCCGTGCTCAGCGCGGAGAACTGGTCGGTGGTCAGGGCCGCCACCTGGTCGGTGGTCAGAGCCTGCAGGGCGGCGGAGCCCAGGGTCCGCAGGTCACCGGTCTCGATGGCCTGGATCTGGTCGGTGGTCAGGGCCGCCATCTGGGCCGTGGACAGGCCGGCCATCTGGTCGCTGGTCAGGGCCTGGATCTGGCTGGTGCTCAGGGCGGCCAGGGTGGCGGTGACCATGCCGCTGAGCGCGGCGGTGCTCAGCATGGCCAGGTCGGCGGTTTCCATGCCGACGATCTGGTCGCTGCTCAGCGCAGCCACCTGGCCGGAGGTCAGCGCCTCGGCCTGGGCCGTCGTCAGCGCGGCCAGTGCGTCGGTGCCCAGAGCGCCGATCTGGCCGGCGTTCAGGGCCCGCACGGCGGCGGTGCTCAGGTGGGCCAGGTCCTGGGTCTCGAGGGCGGCGATCTGGTCGGTGGTCAGGGCAGCGGCCTGGGCCGCGCTCATCACCGCAAAGTGCTGGGTGCCCAGGGCGTCGAGGTTGTCGGTGCTCAGGCCGGCCAGTTGGCCGGTGGTCAGGGCCACGAGTTGGGCCGTGCTCAGGGCCGCCACCTGGTCCGTGGTCAGTGCATTGAGCTGGTCGGTGCTCAGGGCCTTGATGGCGTCGGCATCCAGCATCCGCAGGTCGGCCGTTTCGAGCGCGGCCACCTGGTCGGTGGTCAACGCAGCCACTTGGGCGGTGCTCAGCAGGGCCACCTGGGCGGTGCTCAGGGCCACCACCTGGTCGGTGGTGAACGCGGCGAGCTGACCGGTGGTCAGGGCCACCACCTGCTGGGTGGCCAGTGCGGCCACCTGGGTGCCGGTCAGGGCCTGGATCTGGTCGGTGCTCAGGGCGTGCAGTGCGGCAGCGCCCAGCTGGCGCAGATCACCCGTCTCCAACGCGGCCACCTGGCCAGTGGTCAGGGCCGCCACCTGGGCCGTGGTCAAGGCACCCGCCTGGGCGCCCGTCAGGGCGACGATCTGCCCGGTGCTCAGGGCAGCCACGGCATCGGTGCTCAGTGCGGCCAGGGCTGTGGTGCTCAGGCGCGCCAGATCGGCCGTCTCCAGGCCCGTGATCTGGTCACTGCTCAGCGCGGCGGCCTGGGCCGAGGTCAGCACGGCCACTTGGTTGGTGGTGAGGGCCGCGACCTGGTCGGAGTTGAGGGCGGCCACGGCGGCCGTGCCCAGATTGTGGATGGCCGCGGTGCTGAGCACGGCGACATCAGCCGTCTCCAGGGCGGCCACCTGGTCGGTCGTCAGGGCAGCGGCCTGGGTGGCGCTGATCGCAGCGAACTGGTCGGTGGTCAGGGCATTGAGCTGGTCGGTGCCCAGCCCGGCCAGCTGCCGGGTGGTCAGGGCCGCCACCTGGTCGGTGGCCAGGGCCGAGAGCTGCGTGCTGTCCAGGGCATTGAGCTGGGCCGTGCTCAGGCTCACCAGTTGGCTGGTGTTCAGGGCCAGCATGTCCTCGGTGCCCAGGGCGGTGACCTGGTCGGTGGTCAGGGCGGCGACCTGGCTGGTGGTGAGCTGCGCGACCTGCGTCGTGGTCAGGGCGGCCACGGCATCGGTGGTCAGGGCGGTGATCTGGGCGGTGTCCAGGGCGCGCAGCGTGGCCACCTTCAGGGCGGCCACATCGGCGGTCTCCAGCGCCGCGATCTGGGCGGTGGTCAGGGCCGCCGCCTGGGCGGCGCTCAGGGTGGCGAACTGGGCAGTGGTCAGGGCGTCGAGCTGGTCGGACCCCAGGCCCGCCAGCTGGGCGGTGGTCAACGAAGCCACCTGGGCCGTGGTCAGGGCCGCCATCTGGCCGGTGGACAGGGCATTGAGCTGGGCGGTGCCCAGCGTCACCAGCTGAGCGGTGCTCAGGGCCATCAGGTCCTGGGTTTGCAGCGCCGCCACCTGGTCGGTGGTCAGGGCCCCCAGCTGGGCGGTGGTCAGTTGGGAGACCTGGCCCGTGGTCAGGGCCTGGATGCCATCGGTCGTCAGGGCAGCCACCTGGCCGTTGGACAGGGCGCGCAGCTGACCGACGGTGAGGCCGGCCACCTGAGCGGTGGTCAGTGCAGCCACCTGGGCGGTGCCCAGGGCCCGCACGGCGGCGGTGCCGAAGCTGCTCAGATCCTGGGTCTGCAGGGCGGCGACCTGGTCGGTGCTCAAGGCGGCAACCTGGGCGGTGGTCAGAGCCGCCGCCTGGGCGGTGGTCAGGGCCACCACCTGGGCGGTGCTGAGGCCGGCCAACGCGGTGGTGTTCAGTGCATCCAGCGTGGCAGTGGCCAGGGCGGCCAGGTCCTGGGTTTCGAAGCCGGCGAGCTGGTCGCTGGAGAGCGCGGCGGCCTGCGTGGTGGTGAGGGCCGCGGCCTGCGTGGTCGTCATGGCCACCAGCTGATCGGTGCTCAGGGCGGCGATGGCGGCCGTGCCCAGCGCGCGCCAGGACGCGGTGTTCAAGGCGGCGATCTGGGCCGTCTGCAGGGCGGCGATCTGGGCCGTGCCCAGCACGGCGACCTGGGCCGTGCCCAGCGCGGCCACCTGGGCCGTGGTCAGGGCGGTGAGCTGGTCGGTGCCCAGGCCAGCCATCTGGGCCGTGCCCAGGCGGCTCACCTGGTTGGCGCTCAGCGCGGCCACCTGGCCCGAGGACAGGGCGTTGAGCTGGGCGGTCTGCAGGGCAGCAACCTGGGCCGTGGTCAGCGCCGCCAGATCCGCTGTTTCCATGGCGGCCACCTGGTCGGTGGTCAGCGCGCGCAGCTGGGTGGTGGTCAGGGCGGCGGTCTGGGCGGTGCCCAACGCGCGCAGGTCATCGGTGCCCAGCGCAGCCACCTGGGCCGTGGTCAGCGCGGTCAGCTGGGTGGTGCCCAGGGCCGCCGCCTGGGCGGTGGTCAGGGCGGCCACCTGGGCGGTGGTCAGGGCTTGGACGGCCCGCGTCTGCAGGGAGGCGAGGTCCACCGTCTGCATGGCCTGGATCTGGTCCGTGGTCAGCGCCGCCACCTGGGCGGTGGTGAGTGCAGCCACCTGGCCGGTGCTCAGCGCCACGATCTGGTCGGTGCTCAGCGCGGCCGTGGCCGCGGTGCCCAGGGCGACCAGCGAGGTGGTGCTCAGGCGCACCAGGTCGGTGGTCTCCAGGCCCGCCACCTGGTCGCTGGTGAGGGCGCCCACCTGGGCGCTGGTCAGGGCGGCCGCCTGGGCGGTCGTCAGGGCCTTGATTTCGTCGGTGGTCAACGCGGCCACCTGGGCGGTGCTCAGGGCACGCAGGGTCGCGGTGTTCATCGCGGCCAGGTCGGCGGTTTCCATCGCCTGGATCTGTGCGGTGGTCAGGGCGGTGACCTGGGTGGACTTGATCGCGGCCACCTGGGCCGTGGTCAGGGCGGCCAGGTTGTCGGTGCTCAGCCCGGCCAACTGCCGGGTGGAGAGTGCGCCCACCTGGGCGGTGGTCAGTGCACCCACCTGCGCGGTGGTCAGGGCGTTCAGATGGGCGGTGCCCAGCCCGGCCAGCTGGGCGGTGGTCAGCGCGCTCAGGTTGGCCGTCTTCAGGGCAGGCATCTGGTCGGTGGTCAGCGCGGCCACCTGGGCGGTGCTGAACTGCACCGTCTGTGCCGTGCTCAGGGCGCGCAGGTCATCGGTCGACAGCGCCGCCACCTGGGCGGTGGTGAAGGCGCGCACCTGGGCGGCGCTCAGATTGGCCACCTGGGCCGTGCTCAGCGCGGCGATCTGGTCGGTGCTCAGCGCCGCGACCTGGGCGGCGCTCAGGGCCTTGATCTGGCTGGTCTTGAGCGCGGTCAGGCCGTCGGTGCCCATGGCCACCAGGGCCGAGGTGCCCAGCGCAGCCACCGCGGCGGTGCTCAGCGCGGCCACGTCGGCCGTCTCCATGGCGGAGGTCTGGGTGCTGGTCAGTGCCGCGGCCTGGGCCGTGGTCAGGGCCGCCACCTGGGTGGTGGTCAGGGCATTCAGATGCGTGGTGTCCAGCGCGGCAATCTTGCCGGTTGCCAGGGCCACCAGCTGGGCCGTGCTCAGGGCCTGCACGCCATCGGTCGTCAGCGCATTGAGCTGGGCGGTGCTCAGCGCGCCCAACGCCGCGGTGGTGATGGCCCGCAGATCGGCCGTTTCCATCGCGGCCAGCTGGTCGGTCGTCAGGGCCGCCAGCTTGGTGCCGCTGAGCGAGGCGAACTGGGCCGCGGTCAGTGCCCGCAGGTCTTCGGTGGTGAGATGGGACAGCTGGTTGGTGGTCAGCGCGCCCACCTGGGCGGTGGTCAGACCAGCAATCTGGCTGCTGCTCAGGGCCTCCAGCTGCGCCGTGCTGAGCGCGGCCAGACTGCTGGTCTTGAGGGCATTCAGGCTGGCGGTGCCCATCACCGAGATCTGATCGGTGCTGAGGGCCGCGGCCTGGGTGGCCGACAGGGTGTTGGCCTGGGCCGTGGTCAGGGCCTGGACGCTGCCGGTGCTCAACGCAGCGACCGCCGCCGTGCCCAGCACCGCGATGGAGGCCGTGCTCAGCGCGCGCAGGTCGGCCGTCTCCAGGGCTGCGATCTGGTCGGTGGTCAGCGCCACCACCTGGCGGGTGGTCAGGCCGTTGACCTGGGCGGTGGTCAGCGCCTGGATGCTGTCGGTGCTCAGCGCCGCCACCGCCTGGGTGGTCAGGGCCCGCACATTGGCCACGGACAGCGCGGCGAGATCGGCGGTCTCCAGCTCCGAGGCCTGCCGGGTGGTCAGCGCCGCCGCCTGGGCCGTGGTCAAGGCCGCAAACTGGCTGGTGGACAGCGCGTTGAGGTGATCGGTGCTCAGGGCGGAGAACTGCGCCGTGGTGAGCTTGCTGACCTGGGTGGTGGTCAGGGCCGCCATCTGGGTCGAGGTCAACGCGTTGAGCTGGGCGGTGGTTATCGCCACCAGTCCGGCCGTGGAGATGGCCCGCAGGTCCTGGGTCTCCATCGCGGCCACCTGGGTGGTGGACAGCCCGGCCAGGCGGGAGGCCGGGATGACGGCCACCTGGGCGGTGGTCAGGGCAGCGATCTGAGCCGTGCTGAACGCGGCCCAGTCCTCGGTCGTCAGCTTGGCGATCGACGCCGTGGACAGGGCGGCAATCTGGGCGGTCGACAGACTGGGGATGATCGTTGCCATTCGGCGTACTCCGACAGGTGAACAGATGGAATCCCCTCCCTGGGGACTCCCTGGTTCTGGAGTTCGGCCGGTGCGCTACAGACTTGAAGCCATCCCTTCGAATATCTTTGCAGTCCTTCACAAGCCGTGATGCATGTCACGGTTGTATCGAGATATTGCCGTAGCACAGGACACTGCTTTCCAGGTAAACGTCAGGCAAACCTGACGACCTGGTCCTGCGTGCCTTGTGGCGCCTTGTGTTCAGGTCGACAGCCACTGCGCCTCGAGGTCGGCAAAGCGCCAGCCCTCGGGCGATTCCAGGTCCGCGATGCGGTCGGAGCAGCTGGGCTTGGACAGGTCCAGCACGAAGGGCTCGACCCGGTGGCGCTCGGCCACGCTGTAGAACACCCGCACTTTGGGAGTGAGGAGGCTGCCGCCGTGCTGCTCCAGCACCACAGCCAGTTGCTCGGACTTCAGGCGCACCAGGGCCCCCACGGGGTAGATACCCACGGTCTTGACCAGGTGCTGGAACACCACGGCGTCGTACAGCCCCTTGGAGCGGGCCAGCTGGCGCATGGCCTCGGCCGGGTCCCAAGGCGCGCGGTAGGGACGCCGCGACGTCACGGCGTCGTACACGTCGCACAGAGCGGCCATGCGGGCGATCAGCGGAATGGCCTCACCCCGCAGGGCCTGGGGATAGCCGCTGCCATTGAGCCGCTCGTGGTGCAGCAGCACCGCCTGCAGCACCCCCGGGTCATAGCCCCCTTCGGCCACCAGCAGGTCATGGCCGCGCTGGGCGTGGGTGCGCAGCAGCGTGCGCTCCTCCGGATTCAGGCGGCCAGCCCGCTGCACCAGGTCGTCGGGCAAAGTGGCCTTGCCCACGTCCAGCAGCAGGCCGGCCAGGGCCGCCTGTCGGACATCGGCCTCCTCCCAGCCCATCTGGCGAGCCAGGCCGGCCATCAGCGCGCAGACCGCCACGGCGTGCAGGTAGGTGTAGTCGGACACCGACTTCAGCCGGGCGATGCTGATCAGCGCATGCGGCTTGCGGGCCACCGAGACCACGACATCCTCGACCACGTTGCGGCAGGCATCCTGGTCCAGCGTGCGGCCCAGCCGGGCGGCGCCATACAGGTCGATCACCTGCCGCACCGCCGTGCGGCTCAGGGCGGCCGCATCCTGGTAGGCGGGGCCGGCCAGGGCCAGCGCCGGGTGGGACTCCGGCAGCGGCAGGATGATGGGCTCATCGATGGCCACGGCGGGTGGGACATCGGCCGCCGTGACGACATCGTCCGACTCGGACGGCGACTCGGCCACATCGAGCCCCTTGTCGGTGTCGATCACCAGGGAGGTCAGGCCCATCTCCTGGATCTTGGCCAGGTCACGGGCGTCGCGCAGCAGGAAGCGGCTGCGCCAGAAGGGATGGGATATCCACGAGCCAGAAAACTGGTGGACGAACATCCCCAGGCGCAGTTGATCGGTACGGATGGTCTTCAGCACGGGCCGAAGCATGCCACGGCCCGGCAGCCGGACGGCCGCCGGGCCGGGCCCAGCCCGCCTGAACGCGGGCTGCGCTTCAGGCTTCCAGGTCGAAGACCAGCACTTCGGCGCCCTCGCCGCCGGACACCTCCAGCCGCGTCTCGCCGCTGAGCGCCAGAGCGTCACCGGCCTGCAGAGCATGCCCGTTGACGGTCAGCGTGCCGCGGGCCAGATGCACCCATGCCTTGCGTGCAGGGTCCAGCATCAGCTCGGCGGACTCATCGCCGTCGAACAGGCCGGCCCGCAGGCTGGCATTGGCATGCAGCGTCACCGAGCCCTCGCGCCCGTCGGGCGAGGCCACCAGCCGCAGCCGGCCGCGCTTGTCCTCATCGGAAAAGGCCTTTTGCTCGTAGCCCGGGGTGTGGCCCAGGCGATCGGGCAGCAGCCAGATCTGCAGGAAATGCGTGGTCTGCCCTTCGGCATGGTTGAACTCGCTGTGCCGCACACCGGTGCCGGCCGTCATGCGCTGCACCTCGCCCGGGCGGATGGCCGTGCCATTGCCCATGCTGTCCTTGTGCGCCAGCTCGCCGTCCAGCACATAGCTGACGATCTCCATGTCGCGGTGGCCATGGGTGCCGAAACCGGTGCCCGGCGCCACCCGGTCCTCGTTGATCACCCGCAGGTTGCCGAAGCCCATGTGGGCCGGGTCGTAGTAGTCGGCAAACGAGAAGGTGTGGAAGCTGCGGAGCCAGCCGTGGTCGGCCAGGCCCCGTTCGCCGGACTTGCGCAGAGTGATCATGGTGTGCCTCCTGTCGGGGTAGTGGTTGGAACCGTGTGCATCCAATGTAGGAGCGCCCCCCTGGGCGGCCATGTCCCCGGGCTTGAAGCGATCTTTCAAATAACATGAACCTCTTATGCCCGATCGCCGCCACGCTCTCACCCCCGACGCCCTCGCGATGATGGACACCATCGCCCGCACCGGCAGCTTTGCCGCCGCGGCCCGCGAACTGGGCAAGGTGCCCTCGGCCCTCACCTACAGCGTGCGCCAGCTGGAGGACGCGCTGGACGTGCTGCTGTTCGACCGCCGCTCGCGTCAGGCCCGGCTGACCGCCGCGGGCGAGGAACTGCTGCAGGAAGGCCGGCGCCTGCTGGCCCAGATGGACGCGGTGGCCAACCGGGTGCGCCGCGTGGCCACTGGCTGGGAAACCCAGCTGACCATCACGGCGGACGACGTGCTGTCGCGCCGCACCCTGCTGGAGCTGTGCGAGGCCTTCTACGCCATCCGGCCGCAGGGCGGTACCGAGGGCACCGGCACCCGGCTGCGCCTGCGCGCCGAGGTGCTGGCCGGCACCTGGGACACCCTGCTCTCCGGCCAGGCCGATCTGGCCATCGGCGTGCCTTTCGACATGGTCTTGCCCTCGGGCTTCGAGATGCGCTCGCTGGGCAAGGTGGACTTCGTCTTCGTGATGGCGCCGCACCATCCCCTGGCGGGCCAGGAAGAACCGCTGACCGACGCCGAACTGCTGCACCACCGCGCCATCGCCGTGGCCGATTCGGCCCAGCGCGTTTCGCCCATCACCGTCAACCTGCTGCCGGGCCAGGACGTGCTGACCGTGCCCACCATGCAGATGAAGATCGACGCCCTGCTGCGCTGCCTGGGCTGCGGCTTCGTGCCCGAGCCCATGGTGCGCGACCATCTGGCCCTGGGCCACCTGGTGCAGCGCGAGGTGCGCCGCGCCCGCCGCGAAACCACCCTGGCCTATGCCTGGCGCAGCGCCGCGGTGGGCCAGCCCCGGCAGGCGCCGCGCGGCCTGGCCCTGCAGTGGTGGCTGCAGCAGCTGGAAAGCCCGGCCACCCGCCAGGCCCTGCTGAGCCTGCCCAGCGGCCTGCCACGCGCGGAATCTGCCGCCCATGGCCACTGACCCAGAAGCTCCCGGCGTCCGGCCCACCCAGCGGATCGGCCGCTTCGCTCCCTCCCCCACCGGCCTGCTGCACGCCGGCTCCCTGGTGGCCGCGCTGGCCAGCTGGCTGGACGCCCGCGCCCAGGGCGGCCTGTGGCGGGTGCGCATCGAGGACGTGGACACCCCGCGCTGCGTGCCCGGCGCGGGCGAAGAGATCCTGCGCCAACTGGCCTGCTGCGGCTTGCACCCCGATGGCGAGGTGTGGTGGCAATCGCGCCGGGGCGAGGCCTATGCCGCGGCCCTGAAGCGCCTGGTGGACGCCGGCCAGGCCTACCCCTGCGGCTGCAGCCGCAAGGAGATCGCCCAGGCCCAGGCGGCCCTGGGCCACGGCCACGCGCGGCATGGCGAGCTGGTGTACCCCGGCACCTGCCGCCACGGCCTGCAGGGCAAACCCGCGCGCGCCTGGCGCCTGCGCACCGACGCCCCCAACGGCGGCGACCGGCACATCGACTGGACCGACCGCCGCCTGGGCCCGCAGACCCAGAACCTGACCCAGGCCGTGGGCGACTTCGTGCTCAGGCGGGCCGACGGCCTGTGGGCCTACCAGCTGGCCGTGGTGGTGGACGACGCCGAGCAAGGCATCACCGACGTGGTGCGCGGCGAGGACCTGGCCGACAACACCCCGCGCCAGATCCACCTGCAGCGCCTGCTGGGCCTGCCCACCCCGCGCTACCTGCACACCCCGCTGGTGCTGGCGGCCGACGGGCAGAAGCTCTCCAAGCAGAACGGCGCCACGCCGCTGGACCTGCGCGACCCGCTGGCCGCCCTGCGGCAGGCCGGCCAGGCCCTGGGCCTACCGACCGACCTGCCCGGGGCCAACTTGGCGGACTGGCTGGGCACTGCCGTGCCGGCCTGGGCCGCACGCTGGCCCGTTCCCGGCACCTGACGCAGCCCTGGCCTGCGGACATCCACAAGCCCCCGGCCGACCGGGCCCGGCGCGGACGGTGGCATGATCCGCCCTTTCCGAGATTCGACAAGAAAGACCGCCCATGAGCTCCCTGCCCCAAGGCCTGCAAATCGACGATCTGGTGACCGGTGACGGTGCCGAAGCCCGTGCCGGCCAGAGCGTGACCGTGCACTACACCGGCTGGCTGCACGACCCCGCCGCCCCCAACAGCCGCGGCGCCAAGTTCGACTCCAGCCTGGACCGCGACGAACCCTTTGAATTCGACCTGGGCGCCGGCATGGTCATCCAGGGCTGGGACCTGGGTGTGCAGGGCATGAAGGTGGGCGGCAAGCGCGTGCTGACCATCGCCCCCGAACTGGGCTACGGCGCCCGCGGCGCCGGCGGCGTCATTCCCCCCAACGCCACCCTGGTGTTTGAAGTGGAACTGCTGCCCACGGCCGAACTGCCGCCGCTGCAGATCACCGACGTGACCGAAGGCAGTGGCGACGAAGCCCGCGCCGGCCGCCCGGTGACCGTGCACTACACCGGCTGGCTGTTCGACCCCAGCGCCGCCGATGGCCGCGGCGCCAAGTTCGACTCCAGCAAGGACCGCGACGAGCCCTTCCGCTTCCACCTGGGCCGCGGCATGGTCATCCGTGGCTGGGACGACGGCGTGCAAGGCATGAAGGTGGGCGGCACCCGCCTGCTGCTGATCCCGCCGCACCTGGGCTACGGCCCGCGCGGCGCCGGCGGCGTCATTCCCCCCAACGCCACCCTGCTGTTCGAAGTGGAACTGCTGGGCGCCTGATCGGGCCCCTTCAGCTTTCAGCTTCTTGAGCCGTTCGGCGGCTCAGCCCCAACGGCCACCCTCGGGTGGCCGTTGTGCTTTCTGGCCTTCAATCTCCGGTACAGCCACCGCTGCCACCATCACCACCGCCACCCCCGTCTGCGCCGATGCTGTCACCGCCGCCATCCCCCCCAGGGCCGTGACCACCCCCATCCCAATCCCCATGATGCCCACCATGGCCGGAGGAAGCGCCATCAACGCCAAAACCATCGGCCCCGCCGTCAAAGGACGAACTGGCAAAGTCAGCGCCGCAGTAGGGTGTGCCGCCATCCCCGGCCCCGCGCTCACGGCGCACGCCTCCGCAGTCCGGCACATAGTGAAAGCCTCCGGCGATGCCCAGGGACGCATCCAGCCCGAACAGCAGCGGCAGTCGCCGCGCCGCGCGCGGATCCAATCTCTCCAACCGACACGCATGCCACCAGCAACGCCGCAGCCCAGCATTGCCCCGCCGGTCAGGCCCCAGCACCACCGCTTTCTGCACCACACGCCGGCGGTGGTGCAGAAAGCCTCCAAAGGCGCGGCGGCAGAACTGCTGGTAATGGCGCGTGTAGAGGATGAACTCGTGCCACAGATCGTCCACCACCTGCGAAGGCATGGAGACGAAGCGGCATCCGCTCGCCAGGTAGACCAGAAAGAACTGCCGCAACCCATGCCCCACCCGCTCCAACTGGGCCGGGTTCAGTTCGGGGCGCCTGGCCTGCAACCTGGCCATCAGGCCAGGGGGAAATTCATACCTGCGGATGAAGGCCTCTCGGCGCCGAGCTAGATGGCGTGCCCACCAAACCACACCCAGCATCGCCCCTGCACCGCCCATCAGAACCGGAGTCAACGTCATGAACGTCCCTGAAATGACCCGTCGCCGTCCCCGTCACAGTATCGGCGCACCGCCGGTCAGGACAGCGCCGAGCCCAGCGCCCGCTGCAGCCTGTCCAACAGCGCCGCCTGCTCGGTGGACGTGTTGACGGGCCACCGCGTGAAGCTGGCCCCATCGAGTTTGACGTCCGCAAACAGGCCCGATGAGTCTTCGTGGAAATGGAGAAAGGCCTTCCCTCCACGGTAAAAGATGCCCGGCTTGCGTTCCACCAAGCTACCCACTTGTCGAAAACTTTCCAGCAGCGGCAGAAGTGTCGTCAAGGTATCAGGACTGGCGTGTCTCATCACGTCTTCCCCGCAAGCAGTTGGATGTTCGTAGTTCACGGATCCACAGGAAATCTGATTGATCTCAACCACCCGTGACCTGCATTATCACCAAACATCATCAAATCTATTGATATATCCATTTTGCATCTGCGTCTTATAGGGTTGGCATCTGAAATTCCACCAACCCATGGCGCGAAAACGCGCGCGCCCCATCCTCTTCCATTCAAGGGATATCACCCAATCCGGCAAGAACATAGCATCCACTTACAACTGAAATTTGAGGAAATTCGTATGTTGAAGACTGGAATGTGGCCGGGTATCTTGTTTGCACTGGTCGGACTGTCGTCTAGCGCTGCATGGGCTGACAACTGCCCGGAATTGGCCGGCAAAACCATGTGCATCTCTGCCACCAACAGCAACGGTGCCAGTTGGAGCATGAATGCACAGTTCGGATCTTTTGACCCGATCACCGCCGACGGAACCGCTGTCATTGGATCCAACAGTGCTTCCTACAGTTGCGTTGGCAACAATTTCACGCGCGTCATGGTCTATGACACCACGGGCGAGACCCTGATCTGGAACGCCACGGTGGGCAAAAACGCCAAGAAGGTCAACGGAACAGGCCAAAACGCTGCTGGCACTTCGGCGTTTCGATACAAAGCAGTGAAGGGTGCCTGCCCTACTGCGCCGTAAGACCACGATCGTCAATCTCCCTCCAACACGCCCTCCAGCCGCGGGTCGGCCGCACCAAGCCAGCGGCCATCGCGCCGCTGTTGAGTTCCATCTTGCCCACTTCGTAGACCAGGAACTTCAGGCCGACGGTGGTATCGGAGTTGAATTGGCCGGCCCCAGCACGGTGGGGCCGTTGAAGCTGCCGAACTGGGGCCAGTTGGCGGCCTGTTGGGCGTACAGCCCCCCGCAGTTGGATGGCCAGCAGCAGTTTGCTGACGTGATCATGGCGCGCGGGCCGATGAGCGTGGCGCGCTGGTGCAGGTAGGCGGGGCTTGCTGCTGACCGGGTCCTGCCCGCATGCCGACGCTCTGCCGGTCAGAAGCGGGCCGAGTCTTCGTGAAAATGAAGACTGGCTATTTGGTCTTGAGCTTTCCCTTGGGCAGAACCGTTGTCGTTGGCGGTATGGGGCGTGTGGAAACCGCCGTTGAATCTTTGGGGGCGCTGGTGTCTTTCTTCGGCTTCTTCGCCATCTTGTTGCTGCGCTGTTCGCCCTTGGGCATGGTGTTCTCCTTGTGTCGGTTCTGCGTCGCAGTGGGTGATATGGACCCAGCGCTAGAGCACCCTCACACAGGCGTGTGGTACTCAGGCGCCAGTTGGGTGTCCGCTTCTGGCGCCAGCGGCGTTGGTTGCGCCTTGCGCTGAGCCTTTTCCGCCTTTTTTTGCTTCTTCTGTTGCTCGCGTTGGCGCTTTTCGAACTGGTAGTTGGGCTTGGCCATGTAGCTTGCTTTCTGACGGTTGGGGACTCACCTTAACACCAGCCTGCGCATGCCGGAACTTCGCGATGCGCTGCAGCGGGAGAGTTCTCACACCGCCCCAGCTTCCCTCACTCCCCCTCCACCGCCCCCTCCCGCCGCGGATCGGCTGCGCCAAACCAGCGGCCCTCGCGCCGCTCCAGCAGTTGGGCACCACTGTTGAGTTCCATCTCGCGCACCTCGTGGCCCAGGGTTTTCAGGCCGGCGATGGTGTCTGGGCCGAATTGGCCGGTTTCCAGCGCGGTGGGGCCGTTGAAGCTACCGAAATTGGGCAGGTTGGCGGCCTGTTGCGCATCCAGCCCCCACACCTGGGTGGCCAGCAGCAGCTTGGTCACGTAATGGATGATGGCCGCGCCGCCCGGGGAGCCCAGGGTCATCAGCAGTTGGCCGTTGTCGCGCCGGAAGACCAGCGTCGGGCTCATGCTGGAGCGGGGGCGCTTGCCGGGCTGCACGCGGTTGGCGGTGGGCCGGCCCTGGGCGTCGTCGGGGGCGAAGTTGAAGTCGGTCAGTTGGTTGTTGAGCAGGAAGCCGCCGGGCAGGCCGGTGCCACCATCCACCAGCAGGCCGGTGCCGAAGGCGCTTTCCACCGTGGTGGTGAAGGCAATGGCCTGGCCCTGCGCATCGACGATGCTGATGTGGCTGGTGCCGTGCTCGGGCTGCGGGGCGGCTGGCCCATAGGCCACGGTGGCGCCGGGCGGCACGCCGGCCGTGGCACTGCCCATGGCGCGCGGGCCGATGAGGGTGGCGCGCTGGTGCAGGTAGGCCGGGTCCAGCAGACTGGCCCAGCGGCCGGCTGGCGGCTTCACAAAGGCCGGGTCGCCCACATAGAGGCCTCGATCGGCAAAGGCCAGGTTGGAGGCCTCGGTGTAGCGGTGCAGCGTCTCCACCGTGGGCCGGCCGTCCTTCAGCGCGGGGCCGCTGGCCGGGGGCAGCGCGTCCAGCAGGGTGAGGATCTGGGCGATGGCGATTTCGCCTGACGAGGGCGGCGGCATGCCGCAAACGCGCAGGGTGCGCCAGTCGGCGCACAGGGCCTCGCGCTTGACCGGCAGGTAGGCAGCCAAGTCGGCCTCGGTCAGCAGGCCGGGGTTCCCGGGGTGGCTGCGCACCTTGGCCACGATGCTGGCAGCCACCGGGCCGGTCAGCAGCGCGCGGCTGCCCTGCTGGGCGATGCGGCGCAGCACCTCGGCCAGCGCGGGGTTGCGCAGCACATGGCCCACCGGCCAGGGCTGCAGGGCCTGGCCGGCCACCTCGGGTTGGTAGTAATAGGCCCGGGCGGCCGGGTCGGCCTTCAGCACCTTGCTGTCCAGAAGCAGGCTGTAGAGGCGGGGGCTGATGGCAAAGCCGGCGTCCGCCAGGCGGATGGCGGGCTGGAACAGCCGGGCCCAGGGCAGGCGACCATGGGCGCGGTGCACGGCTTCGAGCATGGCCACGGCGCCGGGCACGCCCACCGCCCGGCCCCCCTGCACCGCGTCGGCAAAGGCCATGGGCTGGCCGTCGGGCTTGAGGAACAGGCGTTCAGTGGCGCCAGCGGGCGCGGTCTCGCGGCCGTCCCAGGCCTCCAGGGCATGGCCGTCCCACAGCAGCAGAAAGCCGCCGCCGCCAATGCCGCTGGACTGGGGCTCCACCAGGGCCAGCACCATCTGCACGGCCACGGCGGCGTCCACGGCGGAGCCGCCTGCGCGCAGCATCTCGGCCCCGGCTGCTGCGGCCAGCGGGTTGGCGGCCGCCACGGCCTGGTGGTCAAACCACCAGCCGGGCTTGGCCTGCCAGCCGGTGGCCTGTTCGGGGGCCAGGCTGGCCGGTGCGGTGGAAGGAAGCGCCGCGGGCCCGGGCCCCTGGCAAGCCGCCAGGCCCAGGGCCAGCACCAGGGGGCCCGCCCGCCACAGGCCGCGCCGGCGAGGGCTCACCCCGAGGGGCATCAGAGGGTCGGCGGGGGCGGATGTCTGGGATGGGAGACCGTTCATCGGGCGACCTGGGCAGGGTGGCGGATCGCCCCATCCTAGCGCCCGCCCAGCTTGATGCCGGTCAAGCCCCTGCGGACCTCGCACTCCAAGAATGGGTCAGGCCACCTCCCCTGCGCGATGCCCTCTTCTGCCACCGCCCCGGTCGTCTTCCAGATCCACCACCTGAGCAAGGTCTATGGCCAGGGCGAGGTGGCTGTGACGGCGTTGCGCGACGTGTCGCTGGACATCCGGCGTGGCGAGTTCATGGTGCTGCTGGGCGCCTCGGGCAGCGGCAAGAGCACGCTGCTCAACATCCTGGGCGGGCTGGACACCCCCAGTGAAGGCGAGGTGCGCTTTACCGACCACGACCTGACGCGTGCCGACGAGGCCGCCCTCACCCGCTACCGGCGCGAGCATGTGGGCTTCGTGTTCCAGTTCTACAACCTCATCCCCAGCCTGACGGTGCGCGAGAACGTGGCCCTGGTGACCGACATCGTGGCTTCGCCGATGGATGTGGACGAGGCCATCGACCGGGTCGGCCTGAGCCCGCGGCGGGACCACTTCCCGGCCCAGCTCTCCGGCGGCGAGCAGCAGCGGGTGGCCATCGCCCGCGCCATTGCCAAGCGGCCCGATGTGCTGCTGTGCGACGAGCCCACCGGCGCGCTGGACTACCAGACCGGCAAGCTGGTGCTGGAGGTCATCGCCCGCATCAACGCCGAGCTGGGCACCACGGCGGTGGTGATCACGCACAACGCGGCCATTGCCGGCATGGCCGACCGGGTGGTCTACCTGGGCGACGGACGCATCCAGAAGGTGGTGGAGAACACCCACAAGCTCTCCCCCTCGGACCTGGCCTGGTAGCGCGATGAAGGCCCTGAACCTCAAGCTGCTGCGCGACCTGCGCCTGATGTGGAGCCAGGCGCTCACCATCGCCCTGGTGGTGGCCAGTGGCGTGGGTGGCTTCATCACCACCCTGTCGGCAGTCGATTCGCTGGCGCGGGCGCGCGATGCCTTCTACGCCCAGGGCCACTTTGCCGATGTGTTCGTCGGCCTCAAGCGCGCACCGCTGTCGCTGGCCGACACCCTGCGCGCTCTGCCCGGCGTGGCCGATGTGCAGACCACGGCGGAAGCCGATGTGCGGGTGCAGATCGAGGGGCAGAACGACCCGATCATCGGCCACCTGATCGGTGTGGACGCGCGCCGCCGGCCCCGCCTGAACCTGACCACGCTGCGCGGGCCCCATGCGGGCGATGCGGCCGAGCACCCCGGCCGGCCGCGCAGCGACGGCACGCTGCCGGTCTGGGTGTCCGAAGCCTTTGCCCAGGCCCGCGGGCTCGCGCCGGGCAGCCGCCTGTCCGCCTTGGTCAACGGCCGCCAGCGCACGCTGGTGGTGACGGGCACAGCCCTGTCGCCCGAATACATCTTCGCCGGCCCCTTCGGCATCCCCGACCAGCGCGGCTTCGGCGTGTTCTGGGTGGATGGCGAGGCCCTGGCCGCGGCCTACGACATGGCCGACGCCTTCAACCACGTGGCGGTGAAGCTGGCCCCCGGGGCCGACCTGCCGACGGTGCGCGACGCGCTGCAGCGCCGACTGGCCCGCTACGGCGGGCGCGAGGCCATCGCCCGCGAGGACCAGACCTCCCACGCCATGCTGGACAACGAGATCAAGGAGCAGCATGTGCTGGGCAGCGTGCTGCCGGCCATCTTCCTGGGGGTGGCCAGCTTTCTGCTCAACGTGGTGGTCTCGCGCCTGGTGGCCACCCAGCGCGAGCAGATCGCCACCCTCAAGGCCCTGGGCTACCCCAACCGCAGCATTGGCGCCCACTACCTGAAGCTGGTGCTGCTCATCGTCGCGCTGGGCTGCCTGCTGGGCCTGGGGCTGGGCAGCGTGCTGGGGCGCATGCTCACCGGCCTGTACGCCGAGTTCTTCCGCTTCCCCCGCTTCGTGCATGTGCTGCCGGCCTGGCTGGTGCTGCTGAGCGTGGGCACGGCCGTGCTGACCGCCGTGGCCGGCACCCTCAACGCCATTGCCGCCACGGTGCGGCTGGCCCCGGCCGAGGCCATGCGCCCGCCGGCCCCCGGGCGCTACCGCCGCACCCTGGCCGAACGCCTGGGCCTGAGCCGCCTGAACACCACGCTGCGCATGATTCTGCGGCAGATAGAGCGCCGGCCGCTGCGCACCGCCCTGTCCATCGGCGGGGTGGCGGCGTCGGTGGCCATCGTGGTGATGGGCAGCTTCTTCCGCGACGCGATGGACCGCATCATGGACATGCAGTTCCACGTGCGCATGCGGGCCGATGTGCAGGTCTGGCTCTACGAGCCCGGGCCGCAGCGGGCCGGCCTGGAACTGGCCCGCCTGCCCGGGGTGCTGGCCGTGGAGCCGGCCCGGCAGGTCGCGGTCAGTTTGGTCAACGGCCACCACCGCGAGCGCGCGGGCATCCTGGGTCAGCCGCCGGATGCGCAACTGCTGCGCGCGGTGGACCTGGACAACCGCGTGCACCCGGTGCCCGGCCAGGGCCTGCTGCTGACCGACCGCCTGGCCACCAAGCTGGGCCTGCGCGTGGGCGACACCGTGCAGGTGGAGGTGCTGGAGGGCCGTGGCCGGGTGCTGCAGCTGCCGGTGGACGCGGTGGTGGACGAGATGATGGGCCTGAACGCCTACATGGACCTGCACACCCTCAACCGTCTGCTGGGTGACTACGACCTGGCCAATGCCTACCTCGTGCAGGTGGCGCGCGGACAGGAGGACGCCTTCCTGGCGGCCACCCGTGCCCTGCCGCAGGTGGCCGGCGCCTTCAGCAAGGCCAGCATGCTGCGCAACATGCAGGAGGTCAGTGCCCGCAATGTCCGCATCATGGGGGCGGTGCTGACGGCCTTCGCCGCGGTGATCGCGGTCGGCGTGGTCTACAACAATGCCCGCATCGCCCTGGCCGAGCGGGCCTGGGAACTGGCCAGCCTGCGCGTGCTGGGCTTCACCCGGGGCGAGGTCTCGGCCCTGCTGCTGGGCGAGCTGGGCCTGTCCATCGCGGTGGCATTGCCGCTGGGCATGCTGCTGGGCAGCGGCCTGGTGCATGCCGTGACCGAACTGCTCAAGAGCAACCAATTCCATTTTCCGGTGGCCTTGCAGCCCCGCAGCTACGCCTGGGCGGCCCTGTGCGTGACCGCGGCCGGGCTGGCCAGCGCGCTGGTGGTGCGACGGCGCATCGACCGGCTCGACATCGTCGCCGCCCTCAAGACCCGCGAGTGACCGCCATGCAACGACGTTCCTGGATCACCCTGAGCCTGGCGGCCGCGGCCGCCGCCCTGCTGCTGGGCTGGGCCTTCCGGCCCCGGCCGGTGGAGGTGGAGGTGGCGGCGGCCCGCCTGGGCCCCTTCGAAACCACGGTGGACGAGGACGGCCGCACCCGCCTGCGCGACCGCTTCGTGGTGGCCTCGCCGCTGGCCGGCCAGTTGCAGCGCATCACTCTGCGCGAAGGTGACAGCGTGCAGGCCGGCCAGGTGCTGGCCACGCTGCAGCCGGCGCTCAGCCCCCTGCTGGGCGCGCGCGACCGGGCCCAGCTGCAGGCCGCTCTGGCCGCGGCCCAGGCGGCGCTGCAGGCGGCCCGCCATCAGGCCCAGGCGGCCCAGGCCCGGCTGGCGCAGGCCGAGCTTGCGCTGCGCCGCAGTGCCGACCTGGCCGGCCAGGGCTTTGTCTCGGCCAGCCAGCTGGACAACGAGGCCCTGGCCGCCGCCCAGGCCCGCGCCGAACACGAGGCCGCCCGGTCCGCCGAGGACACCGCCCGCTTCCAGTGGGAGCAGGCCCGCGCTGCATTGCAGGCCGCCCAGCAGATCGAGGCCGGCGAGCCCTTTGCAGTGCGCGCGCCAGTGAGCGGCCGGGTGCTGAAGGTGCACCAGGCCAGCGAGGCCACGGTGGCACTGGGCACCCCGCTGCTGGAGCTGGGCGACACCCGGCGTCTGGAGGTGCTGGCCGAGCTGCTGACCACCGACGCCCTGCAGGTGCACCCGGGTAGCCCGGTGCGCATCGAGGGCTGGGGCGGCCCGGTGCCGCTGCAGGCCCAGGTGCGGCTGGTGGAGCCCGGCGGCTTCACCAAGGTGTCGGCCTTGGGGGTGGAGGAGCAGCGGGTAAACGTGCTGATGGACCTGACCAGCCCGCCCGCGCAGTGGGCGGCCCTGGGCGACGGCTACCGGGTGGGCGTGCGCATCATCACCGGCCAGCAGGCCCGGGTGCTGACGGTGCCGGTGGGCGCGCTGTTCCCTCTGCCGGCCGACCACGGTGGCGCGGCGGCAGGCTGGGGCGTGTTCGTGCTGGACGGCGGCCATGCCCGGCTGCACACGGTGGCCCTGCGGGGTCGCAATGCCCAGCAGGCCTGGCTGGGCGAAGGCGTGCAGGCGGGCCAGTCGGTGATCATCTACCCGCCCGAGGCGGTGCGCGACGGCGCCCGGGTGAGCCCGCGCAACAGCCCGTGAGCGCCCGCCGCAGGCTCTGACACGCACGGCACGCCCACCCGGGCCAGAATGGGGTCGACACCCGCAGCCCGCGGGTGACTTGCTGGAGCGACCATGACCGCATCCCCCCGATTTCTCGGCATCGCCGGTAGCCTGCGCCGCGCCTCCACCAACCGCGGCCTGCTGCGCGCCGCCCAGGCCGCCCTGCCCGAGGGCGTGTCGATGGAGATTGCCGACCTGACGGACATCCCGTTCTACAACGCCGACATCACCGAGAAGCCGGCCAGCGTGCAGCGCGTGCTGGCCCAGATCGGCCAGGCCGACGCTCTGGTGCTGGCCTGCACCGAGTACAACTATTCGCTGGCCCCGGCGCTGAAGAACATTCTGGACTGGGCCTCGCGCGAGCCCAACAACGCGCTGCTGGCGGGCAAGCCGGTGGCCCTGATGGGCGCGGCCGGCGGCATGGGCAGCTCGCGGGCGCAGTACCACTTGCGCCAGGTCTGCGTGTACCTGGACCTGCACCCGCTGAACAAGCCGGAGGTGTTCGCCAACGCCTTTGCCGGCGCCTTCGATGGCGAGGGCAATCTGGTGGACGAGAAGCTGCGTGGTCTGGTCGGCCAGCAGATGGTGGCCCTGCGGGCCGCGCTGCCCCAGGGCTGAGGACGTTCAGCCGCCCGAGGCCGCACCGACCGTCTGCCGGTAGGCGCTGGGGCGCTGCCCCATGGCCTGGTGGAACATGGCGGTGAAGGCCGAGGGGCTGGCATAACCCAGTGCCAGCGCCACCTGGGTCACGTCCTGCCCGCCGGCCAGCAGTTCCACCGCCTTGAACAGGCGCAGGCGCTGGCGCCAGGCGCGCAGGGTCATGCCGGTCTCGCGCTGGAAGCGCCGGCTCAGGGTGCGGCCGCTCTGGTGCAGCTGGGCCGCCCAGGCCGCCAGGTCGCGCGGGTCGGCCGGATCGGCATAGAGCGCCTCGCACAGGGGCGCGAGGCCGGGTGAATCGGGCCAGGGCAAGGCCGCCGGCAGGGGCCGCAGGCGGGCCAGGCGCGAGAGGATCAGTGCGAACAGGTGCTGGGCATCGGGGCCGCTGCGCTCCTCGGGCGAGAGGCTGCCGGCCTCCAGGATGAGCGCCCGCAGAAAGGGCGTGACCGCCAGCAGTGCGCACCGCCCCTGCGGCCCCGGCAGGGCCTCGGGCGCCACATACAGGCTGCGGAACTCCGCGCCCAGCAGCGAGCCGGTGCGGTGCGGCAACCCTGCCGGCACCCACACCGCCTGCTGGGGCGCGATGACGAAGCACTGGCCGGCGGCCGTCACCGTCAGCACCCCGGTGCTGGCATAGACGAACTGGTGCCAGGGGTGGGTGTGTTCCGCAAAGAAACCGCGCGCCGGCAGCGACTGCACGCGCAGCGCCAGAGGACAGGGTTCCTCCTGATCTTCCGGGCGCTGCAGGGGCTGCCAGGGTTCGGGGGACGCTGCTTGTCGTTTCATCGACAGTCATTGTCCTTCCGTCGACAGACAGACAGGCCTGGGGTTTTCAGAATGGGGCATGGACACGGCAGCCCCTCGGACCCATTCCCCCCACGCCCCGCGCGAGCTGCAGCCCTGGCAGGTGCTGGCCGCCGGCGTGTGCGCCCTGCTGCTCACCGTGGGCCTGGCCCGTTTTGCCTACACCCCGCTGCTGCCGGTCATGCAGGATCAGGCGGGCCTGAGCGCCGCGGCCGGGGGCTGGCTGGCGTCGTGGAACTACGCGGGCTACATGGCGGGCTGCTGGGTGGCCACCTGGCTGCACCAGCCGCGCCTGCGCTTTGCAGCCTACCGGCTGTGCCTGGTGACCGGCGTGATCGGCACGGCCGGCATGGGTCTGACGCAGACGCTGTGGGTGTGGGGCCTGCTGCGCTTCATCGCCGGTGTGGCGGCGGTGGGCGGCATGCTGCTGGGCTCGGGCATGGTGCTGGCCTGGCTGGTCACCCACGGGCGCCGGCCGGAGCTGGGCATTCACTTCATCGGCCTGGGCCTGGGGCTGGCCGTGTCGGGCGTGGCCGCCATGCTGATGGCTCATCACCTGGACTGGGCCGCCCAATGGCAGGCGCTGGGCCTGCTGACGGTGCTGCTGGCCGTGCCGGCCTGGCACTGGATGCCGGCCCCGGCACCCAAGCCCGCCACCGCAGCGCCTGCGGCCGCTGGTGGCCCTGCTGCGACAGCCCCGCCCCGTCTGGGCCTGCTGCTGCCGGCGGCCTACTTCTGCGCGGGTGTGGGCTATGTGATCAGCGCCACCTTCCTGGTGGCCATCGTCGTGCGCCAGCCCGGCATGGCCGGCGGCGGCAACCTGACTTGGGTGGTGGTGGGCCTGGCCGCGGCCCCAGCCGTCATCTGGTGGGACCGCCTGGCCCGGTGCGCGGGTGACGTGCGCGCCCTGCTGGCGGCCTATGCGGTGCAGATCGTCTCCTTCCTGCTGCCGCTGTTCTTCGAGGGCCTGGCCGCCGCTCTGCTGGGCGCGGTGTTGTACGGCGCCACCTTCATCGGCATCGTCGGGCTGACGCTGGCCTATGTGGGCCGCCACGAGCCCGCCAACCCGGCGCGCGCCATGGCCCGGCTGACGTTGAGCTACGGCGCCGGCCAGATCCTGGCGCCGGCCGTGGCGGGGCAGATCGCGCAGCGCACCGGCAGCTACCAGGGCGCGCTGTGGATGGCCGCCGCCATGATGGCCCTCGGCATGGTGCTGCTGGGGCTGCTGGATCGGCAGCAGCGGAGGCTGGCCGGCGATCGCGCCACTGTCTGACAGACAGGCGCCGACCGGCGCGCATACTCAGGGGTCCCCGATCGCTCCGGATCACGCCAGATGGCGCCGGGGCCGATGACGAAAGGACCCTATGAAGATCCGCACCCTCGCCTTGTTGATCGCCCTGTTTCTGCTGGGCCTGTTCTGCGCCCTGAACTGGCAGGCGCTGAGCGCGCCATCGACCCTGTCACTGGGCCTGGTGCAGGTGCAGGCACCGCTGGGCTTGATCCTGCTGGGCGCCACGGTGGTGATCTCCGGCCTGTTCCTGTTCTACATCGTCGCGCAGCAGGCCCATCTGCTGATGGAGTCGCGCCGCTTCACCAAGGAATTGCAGGCCCAGCGCCAATTGGCCGACCAGGCCGAGGCCTCGCGCTTCACCGAACTGCAGGCCCGGCTGGACGCCCTGGTGACCCGGCTGGAACAAGAGCACCAGGGTGCGGAGCAGCGTCTGTTGGCCCGTTCGGACGAGGTGGTGCGCGAGCTCAGCGCCCACCTGGCTGAAATGGAAGACAAGCTGGACCGTGCGCTGGCCCGCCTGGGCTGAATTCGCACCGGGGACGTGACCCGACGGCGCTGGGATGCCGTTTCATCACACGGTATTCCTCGGGCACTCCAATGCGTGGCATGTGCGCGCGAGCCGCTGTGCGGCGTGGCCGGAGCCCGCCTTCCCCTCGTGGCACGCGCAAGCAGCATCCATCAATGCTCGCATTTGTCCAAATCTAGAATGGGACCTCGTTCCTCTTCTTCTACAGCCGACCCCAGGAGACTGCACGATGACCAGAAACGCCGCCCCGCAGAAGAACGCACTGCGTCACGCTGCCGACGCCATGGCCCTCCTCCTGCGCCTGGACGATGAGTTCGTGCTGCGCCTGCCCGAGGATCCGGATGAGCTCACCCTGGCCGAACTGGACGAGCTGCGCCAGTGGCTGGACGACACCCTGCGCGCCGACCGCCGCCACTACTTGGTGCTGGGCTCCTGCGCCCAGGATTCCCACGAAACCCGATCGGATGCACTCGCACGGCTCACTGAGCGCCTCGTGGCCCTGGGTGTGGAGCCCGACACCATCCGCTGCACCCATGACGGGCTGAATCTGCCGCGCGGGGTGAATGCCGAGCTGCAGCAGCGGGTCGTGCGGCTCAAGGCCGTGGAAGGCGCACAGATGGCACGGGCCTCGGTCCAGCCGATCAGTCAGCTCTTCCTGGCGGCCTGAGCGAGCGCCCTGCCCGTCCTCGGGCAGGCGCGACTCAATCTTCGGAAGCCGCCAGGGTCACCCGCTGCTGGCGGGTCTGACCGGCCCGCCACAGGGTCACGGTGCACACATCGCCCGGCTGCAGCTTCTCCAGCGCGGTGAGCATGTCGTCCAGCGTGGCCACCGCCTCACCGTTGATGGTGGTGATGACATCGCCCTGCACCACCCCGCCGTCTCCCCGGCTGAAAGGCTTGAACCCGGCCTGCGCAGCCGGCCCCTGGCGCTGCACCCGCACGATGGCCACGCCCTTGGGCAGGCCCAGCGCGCGGTTCCATTCGGGCGGGGCGGTGGTCACGCCCAGGGCTGGCCGCACCATGCGGCCGTCGCGGATCAGCCGCGGGACGATCCGGTTGACCTCATCCACCGGGATGGCGAAGCCGATGCCCGCGCTGGCGCCGGAAGGACTGTAGATGGCCGTGTTCACGCCGATGAGCCGGCCTGCCGAATCGAGCAGCGGGCCGCCGGAGTTGCCAGGGTTGATGGCGGCATCGGTCTGGATGGCGCCCTTGATCGGTCGGCGTGTGACCGATTCGATCTCGCGGCCCAGCGCGCTGATGATGCCCGTGGTGAGCGACTGGTCGAGCCCGAAGGGATTGCCGATGGCATAGACCTTCTGACCCACCTGCAGATCCCGGCTGGTGCCCAAGGGCACGGGCTTGAGCTTGGCCTCGGGAACCTGGATGCGCAGCACGGCCAGGTCCCGGTCCGGAAATGCGCCCACCAGTTCGGCCTTGTAGCTGGATTGGTCGGCCAGGGTCACCCGGGCAGCATTGGCGCCCTGGATGACATGGAAGTTGGTGACGATGTGGCCCTGCGCATCCCAGACGAAGCCGGTGCCGGTGCCCTGGGGCACCTGCTGCACGTTGAGGGACAGAAAGTCCCGCTCCAGCCCCAGCGCGGTGATGTTGACCACCGAGGGCGAGACGTTCTTGAAGACGGCGATGTTGTTCTGCTCTTCCGCATCCAGCGCCCCTCGGGGTGCCACGGCACGCGGCGTGGCCGCCGGCCGGGCCTGGGCCGGGTCGGGCGCACCGGCCAACGAAAGCATCAACAGAAGAAGCAGTGTCTGGATCTGGACAAGGCGCATGGTGCGTCGTGCGGAGTGCGTTCAGGTCACCAACAAAACGAGAGCGCGGGCCGAAGCCCGCGCTGTCCGAGGCCGATGTTCCATCGGCCCCATGGTCATGCTCAGTCGATCTGCAGCTTGCGCACCCCCTGCGTGGCAGCCTTCTTGGGCAGCGTCAGGGTCAGCACGCCCGCGTCGTACTTGGCACTGGCCCGCGCCTCATCAATGTCCACCGGCAGCTGGAAGCTGCGGGAAATGGACCCGAAATAGCGCTCGCTGCGCAGCACACGCTCATCGCGCTTTTGCTCGTCGAGTTGCTTGACCTCGGCGCTCAGCGCCACCACCGGACCATCAATGGTCACGTGGATGTCCTCCTTGGCCACGCCCGGCAGCTCGGCGTGGACCACGAAGTTCTCGGCGTCTTCCTTGACGTCCACCTTGATCTGCTGGGGCAGCGGATCGCCATGCAGCGGACGGACGAAGAAGCCCGGGGCCATGTCGCGGAAGAACTCATCGAACAGGCTGGTACGGCTCACAGGCAGGTTGGGCAGATTGGCCATGTGCATCTCCTTTCAAAACTGTCGATTCCGAACGGGGTGCCGCACCAGCACGGCAGCGGCACGCCAGCATCGTGATGAATCCCATGTAGGGACGCCTTGCCCGGCATCAAGGCCCCTCGGCCCCACATGAAAAAAGGGCCTTGCGGCCCTTGAGGAGAGATTCCGGCGTCCTGTCAGTGCACCGGCACGCCCGTCTTGGCCTGCACTTCCTCGAACGTCACGCCCGGCGCCAGTTCCACCACCTTCAGGCCATGCGGCGTCACGTCCAGCACGCACAGGTCGGTGATGATGCGGTCCACCACACCCAGACCGGTCAACGGCAGGGTGCAGGACGGCAGAATCTTCAGGTCGGTCGTGCCGTCCTTCTTGGTGGCCACGTGCTCCATCAGCACCACGACGTTCTTCACGCCGGCCACCAGGTCCATCGCGCCGCCCATGCCCTTGACCATCTTGCCCGGGATCATCCAGTTGGCCAGGTCGCCCTTCTCGCTGACCTGCATCGCCCCCAGGATGGCCAGGTTGATCTTGCCGCCGCGGATCATGCCGAAGCTGTCGGCGCTGCTGAAGATGGACGAGCCCGGCAGCGTGGTCACCGTCTGCTTGCCAGCGTTGATCATGTCGGCGTCCACCTCTTCTTCTGTCGGGAAGGGGCCGATGCCCAACAGACCGTTCTCGCTCTGCAGCCACACCTCCATGCCCGCGGGCACGTGGTTGGCCACCAGGGTGGGCAGGCCGATGCCCAGGTTCACGTAGTAACCGTCCTGCAGTTCCTTGGCCGCGCGGGCCGCCATCTCGTCACGGGTCCATGCCATGTTCGTTCTCCTTCGCGGCTCAGGCTTTGCGGGTGGTGCGCTGCTCGATGCGCTTCTCGGGGGTGGCGTTCAGCACGATGCGGTGCACGAAGATGCCCGGCAGGTGCACGTCGTCGGGGTCGATGGCGCCCTTCTCGACGATCTTCTCCACCTCCACCACGGTGATCTTGCCGGCCATGGCCACGTTGGGGTTGAAGTTGCGCGCAGTGCGACGGAAGCGCAGGTTGCCGCTGGTGTCGGCCATGTAGGCCTTGACGAGCGAGACCTCGGGCACGATGCCACGCTCCATCACGTAGGTCTTGCCGTCGAACTCCTGCGTGGGCTTGCCGTCGGCCACGATGGTGCCCACGCCTGTGCGGGTGAAGAAGGCCGGGATGCCGGCCCCGCCGGCGCGCAGGCGCTCGGCCAGGGTTCCCTGCGGGGTGAATTCCAGCTCCAGCTCGCCGCTCAGGTACTGGCGCTCGAACTCCTTGTTCTCGCCCACGTAGCTGGAAATCATCTTCTTGATCTGCCGGGTGGCCAGCAGCTTGCCCAGGCCGAAGCCATCGACCCCGGCGTTGTTGGACACCACGGTGAAGTCCTTCTTGCCGGTGGCCTGCAGCGCGTCGATCAGCGCCTCGGGAATGCCGCACAGGCCAAAACCACCCACCGCCAGCAGCTGGCCGTCGTGGATGATGCCGTCGAGCGCAGCCGCCGCGCTCGGGTAGATCTTGTTCATCGGGTCGCCTCCAGGCGGGTTTCAGGGGATGCCCTCAGCGTACTACGTAACGCATTAAGTAGTCGTTACGCAAAATTCAGTAAGGCCGAACCAGCTAAGCTTCGCCGCCATGCTGGAACTGGATTACCGAACTGCCTTCGAAATGGCCCCCATCGGGATGGTCATGTCGCGCAACCGCCTGATCGTCGACTGCAACCGGCAGTTGCTGACCATCTTCGAAGCTGAGCGCGAACAACTGATCGGCCAGTCCTTCGAGGTGCTCTACCCCAGCGCCGCCGAATTCGAGCGCACGGGTGACCGCATCCTGGCCGCCCTGGACGAACAGGGCCGCTACGCCGACGACCGGGTGATGCGCCGGGCCAACGGCGAGCTGTTCTGGTGCCATGTGGCCGGCCGCGCACTGGACCCGGAGGATCCGCATGCCGCCGGCGTCTGGAGCTTCCAGGATCTGTCCGCCCGCCGGGTGCTGAAGGTGGACTTCACGGGCCGCGAGCGGGAGATCGCCGCCTTGCTGGTGGACGGCCTGACCAGCAAGGAGATCGGCCGCAAGCTGGACATCAGCCCGCGCACGGTGGATGTGTACCGCGCGCGGCTGATGCGCAAGATGAGCGCTGGCACCACCGCCGAGCTGGTGCACCGGCTGCTGGCGGGCGAACACTGAGGCCGCGCCCGCCGCGGGACGGCAGGTGGTTCAATCCGCGGCCGGACAGGCGGCCTGCCGCAGCCAATCCGGCATGGGCACCGAACGGCCGGTGGCGAAGTCCATCCACACCATGGTGGCACCGCCCTCCGCACAGGTCACGCCGGGTTCGTCGGTGCGCTCCAGCGTGAAGAAGGTTTCCATGCTGCTGCGGCCCTGCTGGCCCACGTACAGGCAAGCCCGCAGTTCCCCGGGGTATGTCACCTGGCGCAGATAGCTGCAGAAGGCGTTGACCACCACGGGCCCGCTCCCGCCATCCTGCAAGGGGCGGCCCAGGCTCAGCAGCCAGTCCACCCGCAGGCTCTCGAAGTAGCGGAAATAGACGGTGTTGTTGATGTGGCCGTAGGCGTCCATGTCACCCCAACGCATGGGCAACACCATGTCGAAGACCAGGGTCTTCTCGGCGGGCAGTTCAAATCGCATCGGGAATCTCGGGAGTGGGGGCGCTCAGCCCCAGTTCGTTCTGCAATTGGGTTCGCAACTGCGAGAGCTCTGCGCGCAGCGCCACCAGTTCTGCCGCCTGCCGATCCAGCTCGGCGCGCATCTCGTCCAGAGAGGATGCGCCCACTGCGTCAGTGACCGGTGATCGCCCTTCGGAGGCCTGCGCGGGTTCACCACACAGCAGGTGGGCCCAACGGGCCTCGCGCTCGCCCGGCGCACGGGGCAGCTTGACCGCCCGTGGCGGTGTCTTGGCTGCCAACTCGTCCAGAAAAGCCTCGACCGAGGAGATGTCGGCAAAGCGGTGCAGACGCTCGCAGTTCAGGCGCAGTTCGGCCGCCGTCTGCGGGCCGCGCAACATCAGCATGGCGAGCAGCGCCACGGCCTGGCCGGGCACCGCCAAGCCGCGCGCCGTGTTGTGATCAAAGCGCAGCACGCGGCTGCCGCTGACCTCCACCACCAAATGACGTCGCTTGAGCTCGTCGAGGGCCTGCAGCACCGTGGGCTCGTCCAGCTCCATCACGGGCTGGCGGGCCGTCTTCTGGTTGCAGCCGGACACCAGCGCGTTGAGCGACAGCGGATAGCTGTCCGGCACGGTGTGCTGCTTCTCGACCAGCACGCCCAGCACCCGCGCCTGGGCGGGGCTCAGTGGTTCAAAGTCCGAATCCATCGTCGGCCTGCACCACGGCACCGTTGATGAAGTGGCTCTCGTTGGCGCAGAGCATCATCAGCACCGCGTTCAGATCCTGCGGCTGGCCCACGCGCTTGCGGGGCAGCATCTGGACCAGCTTCTGGCCCGCGTCGGTGGACCAGTGGCGGTGGTTGATCTCGGTGTCGATGTAGCCCGGGCAGATGGCGTTGACATTGATGCCATGGCGGCCCCACTCCAGGGCCATCGCCTTGGTCATGTGCACCACTGCCGCCTTGCTCATCGCGTAGACACCGATCTGGCTGAGCGGCCGCAGACCGGCCATCGACGCGATGTTCACGATGCGCCCCCCCGTGAAGGTGCCTGGTGCCGCCCCACAGGAGCGGGCGATCATGCGCTTGGCCACCTCCTGCGCGACGAAGAAAGCGCCGCGGGTGTTGGTGTTCATCACGTAGTCGTAGTCATCGGGACTGACGTCGGTGAGCTTCTGCGTGGTGCTGACGCCCGAGTTGTTGATCAGGATGTCCAGCGTGCCGGTTTCGGTCTCGGCATGGGCCACGGCCGACTTGATGCTGTCCACGTCAGTCACGTCCAGCTCGACCACATGGGCGTCCCCGCCGGAGCCCTCGATCTCGGCACGCAGGCCCTTGAGACGGTCAATGCGCCGACCGGCGAGCACCACGGCAGCGCCTGAACGCGCCAGCGTCTTGGCGAACTGTGCGCCCAGCCCGCTGGAAGCGCCGGTCACGAGGGCCACACGGCCCGAAAGATCAATGTTGTAGCTCATGGATGAAGCGGGCACGGGGCCCGGACTGGAACTCGATGCGGATAAAAACCATCGGCGACCCAGGTGCCCCTGTCCGGGCCCCGTCCTGTGTCGTCGGCTCGGGAAACAATAGCACGCCTGTCTGTCATCGGCGCCCTCGCCGCCGGGCTCGGAGCCGCCGGGGCTCCCCTTATTTTCAGAAACGAACGTTCGTGCTATTTTTGTCTACAAATCGCTAGAATCCCTGCGCAGACAAGCACCCCGGGTTCCGCCCTGAAGGCCGGGGTTCTGACAACAATTCATATCCCACCCAAGGACAGACCATGACTTCCGCCGAGCTTCTTGCCCAATACGGCCCCCGCGAATCGATGGAATATGACGTGGTGATCGTCGGCGGTGGCCCGGCCGGGCTGTCCACCGCGATCCGCCTGAAGCAGTTGGCCGCCGACAAGGGCGCCGAGGTCAATGTGGTGGTGCTGGAGAAGGGTTCGGAGCCTGGCGCGCACATCCTGTCGGGCGCGGTGATGGATCCCAAGGCCCTCACCGAGTTGTTCCCGAACTGGAAGGAACTGGGCGCGCCGCTGAACCAGCCCGTCACCGAGGACGAGGTGCTGTTCCTGTCGGAGACCGGCGCCAAGCAGACCCCGCACGGCCTGCTGCCGGAA
>NZ_JAMXMC010000018.1 GCF_024055665.1 Ideonella oryzae
CCAGCGCACCGCCACCATCGACCCCGGCGACGGCATGACCTGGCGCGTGGGCTTCTCGCTGCTGCGCCACGTCGTCGACATCTGATCGAACTTCGTCAAGAGGGCCTTGGGGCCGCGCTTACGCTGATCCTGGGTTCGCCTGGACAAAAAAAGAGCACCCGAAGGTGCTCTCTTGGCAGGCTGGAGCCTCAGGCCGCAGCCGCTTCGGCCTTGGGCTTGTCGCCGCTCTTGCCTGCCGGCTGGATGTCCAACTGGACCTGACCTTCGGCATCCACATCGACGGTCAGACGACCACCGTCGACCAGCCGCCCAAACAGCAACTCGTCGGCCAGTGCCTTGCGGATGGTGTCCTGGATCAGGCGCTGCATCGGTCGAGCGCCCATCAGGGGATCGAAACCGCGCTTGGCCAAGTGCTGGCGCAGGGCGTCGGTGAAGGTCACCTCCACCTTCTTCTCGGCCAGTTGCTCTTCCAGTTGCAGCAGGAACTTGTCGACCACCCGCAGGATGATCTCCTCGTCCAGGGAGCGGAAGTTGATGATGGCGTCCAGGCGGTTGCGGAACTCCGGCGTGAACAGGCGCTTGATGTCTCCCATCTCGTCCCCCTGCTCGCGCCGGGTCGTGAAGCCGATGGTGGACTTCTGCATGGTCTCGGCCCCCGCATTGGTCGTCATGATGATGATGACGCTGCGGAAGTCGGCCTTGCGCCCGTTGTTGTCGGTCAGCGTGCCATGGTCCATGACCTGCAGCAGCACGTTGAAGACATCCGGATGCGCCTTCTCGATCTCGTCGAGCAACAGCACCGCATGCGGCTTCTTGGTGATGGCTTCAGTCAGCAGCCCCCCCTGGTCGAAACCCACATAGCCCGGAGGTGCGCCAATCAGCCGACTGACCGCGTGGCGCTCCATGTACTCGGACATGTCAAAGCGAATCAACTCGATGCCCAGGATGTAGGCCAGTTGCTTGGCCACTTCGGTCTTGCCGACGCCGGTGGGGCCGCTGAAGAGGAAGGCCCCGATGGGCTTGTCGGCCCGGCCCAGGCCCGAGCGCGCCATCTTGATGGCGGAGGACAAGGCCTCGACCGCCGGATCCTGTCCGAACACCACGCTCTTGAGGTCACGGTCGAGACTCTTGAGCTTGCCGCGGTCGTCGCTGGACACGTTGGCCGGCGGAATGCGCGCAATCTTGGCGACGATTTCCTCTACCTCGTTGCGAGTGATGGTCTTCTTCTGCTTGCTCTTGGGCAGCACGCGCTGGGCTGCACCGGCTTCGTCGATGACGTCGATCGCCTTGTCGGGCAGGTGTCGATCATTGATGTACTTGGCCGACAACTCGGCCGCAGCCTGGAGCGCGCCCAGAGCGTACTTGACGCTGTGGTGCTCCTCGAAGCGGGACTTGAGCCCCTTGAGGATCTCCACCGTCTGCTCCACCGAAGGCTCCACGACATCCACCTTCTGGAAGCGGCGCGACAGGGCCGCGTCCTTCTCGAAGATGCCGCGATATTCCTGGAAGGTGGTGGCGCCAATGCACTTCATCGCGCCACTGGACAGAGCGGGCTTGAGCAGGTTGCTGGCATCGAGCGTGCCGCCAGAAGCCGCACCGGCACCGATCAGCGTGTGGATCTCGTCGATGAACAGAATGGCCTTGGGTTGTTCCTTGAGCTGCTTGAGCACGCCCTTGAGCCGTTGCTCGAAATCGCCGCGGTACTTGGTGCCCGCCAGCAAAGCCCCCATGTCCAGCGCATAGACGATGGCATCGGAGAGCACCTCTGGCACGTCCCCTTCGGTGATGCGCCAAGCCAGCCCCTCGGCAATGGCGGTCTTGCCCACGCCGGCCTCGCCCACCAGCAGCGGATTGTTCTTGCGACGGCGGCAGAGAACCTGGACCACACGCTCCACTTCGGATTCCCGTCCGATCAGCGGATCGATCTTGCCTTCCTTGGCCTGCTGGTTGAGGTTGGTGGTGAATTGCTCCAGCGGGGAACCCTTGCCCTCGCCGGCGTCTTCCTTCTCGCCCTCAGGCGCCCCGCCCTCGTTGCCACCCTTGGCAGGCTCGGGGGGGTCGGACTTCTTGATGCCGTGAGCGATGAAGTTCACCACGTCCAGCCGGGTCACGCCCTGCTGGTGCAGGTAGTAGACCGCGTGGGAATCCTTCTCGCCGAAAATGGCCACCAGCACGTTGGCGCCGGTCACTTCCTTCTTGCCACCGCCGGTGGACTGCACATGCATGATGGCGCGCTGGATCACCCGTTGGAAGCCGAGTGTCGGCTGGGTGTCGACTTCATCCGTCCCGCCCACAGTCGGCGTGTTCTCACGGATGAAGGCCACCAGGCTCTTGCGCAGATCCTCGATGTTGGCTGCGCAGGCGCGCAGCACCTCTGCGGCGGAGGGATTGTCCAGCAGCGCGAGCAACAGGTGCTCCACGGTGATGAACTCATGGCGCTGCTGTCGGGCCTCGACGAAGGCCATGTGCAGGCTAACTTCAAGTTCTTGCGCGATCATGCGGCCTCCATAATGCATTGAAGCGGATGTCCGGAGCGGCGTGCTGCAGCGAGCACCAGTTCGACCTTGGTCGCGGCAATGTCCTTGCTGAACACGCCACACACCGCACGCCCCTCATGGTGGATCTTCAACATGATTTGGGTGGCGGCCTCAAGATCAAGCCTGAAATATTCCTGCAGCACCATCACCACGAACTCCATCGGGGTGAAGTCGTCGTTCAGCATGACCACCTGGTACATGCGGGGAGGACGCGTACGCTGTGCCTTGCGCTCGGCCACGACCGAGCCCTGCCCGTCCTCGGGCTTGGGCGTCGAAGCCCCCCCAGGGGGCGAGGAAGGTCGGTTCGAAGGCATGAATTCAGTATAGCCACTTGATAGCCCGTTCACACTGGTAGGGAATGGTCCGCGGAACCAGCCTCTCTCAAGCCCCAAAAAGTGACACATTGCAAGCGCAGTTCGCATGCGCGTGACATCTCATCACCTTGCACGAAACCCAGGTACCTCAAGCGATTGACACATGAGCGTCAAGTGCCAAAAATTGTCATTAATAAAAGCCTGAAAAAGGCCAAAGGAGGAAATGCGATGGAAGCCATTGGCACTGTGAAATGGTTCAACGACGCCAAGGGTTTTGGCTTCATCGAGCCGGAGAGCGGCGGGGGCGACGTGTTCGCCCACTTCTCCGCGATTCAGATGGATGGGTTCAGAACCCTGAAGCAAGGCGGGAAAGTGCGCTTCGAGCTCGTCCAAGGCCCCAAGGGACAGATGGCGCAGAACATCCGGCCGCTTGAAGAGCCGGTTCGTTCCTGAACTGAGCAAGAAGCCCCACGCTCACCCCCAGAAGGCAAAAGCCCGGCACCGCTTGCGCGGCACCGGGCTTTTCTGTCTCTGGAGGAGGCCCGCCTTGTGGGCGGGCACACGAGATCACATGTTCTCGATCATCACCTGACCGAAACCGGAGCAGGACACCTGGGTCGCACCGTCCATCAGACGGGCAAAGTCATAGGTGACCTTCTTGCTCAGGATGGACTTCTCCATGGAAGCGACGACCAGATCAGCCGCTTCGGTCCAACCCATGTGGCGCAGCATCATCTCAGCCGAAAGAATCTCGGAACCCGGGTTCACGTAGTCCTTGCCGGCGTACTTCGGCGCAGTGCCGTGCGTGGCCTCGAACATGGCCACCGAGTCGCTCAGGTTGGCGCCCGGAGCGATGCCGATGCCGCCGACTTGGGCAGCCAGCGCGTCAGAGATGTAGTCGCCGTTCAGGTTCAGCGTAGCGATCACCGAGTACTCGGCCGGACGCAGCAGGATCTGCTGCAAGAAGGCATCCGCGATCGAGTCCTTGATCACGATGTCCTTGCCGGTCTTCGGGTTCTTGAACTTGCACCACGGGCCGCCGTCGATCAGCTCGGCGCCGAACTCCTTTTGGGCCAGGGCGTAGCCCCAATCACGGAAGCCACCTTCGGTGAACTTCATGATGTTGCCCTTGTGGACCAGGGTCACGCTGGGCTTGTCATTGTCGATCGCGTACTGGATGGCCTTGCGCACCAGACGTTCGGTCCCTTCGCGCGAGACCGGCTTGATGCCGATGCCCGAAGTTTCCGGGAAACGGATCTTCTTGACACCCATCTCCTCGATCAGGAACTTGATGACCTTCTTGGCCTTCTCGGTCTCGGCTTCCCACTCGACACCAGCGTAGATGTCCTCCGAGTTCTCACGGAAGATCACCATGTCGATCTTCTCGGGCGCCTTGACAGGCGACGGAACGCCCTTGAAGTACTGCACCGGACGCAGGCAGACATACAGGTCCAGTTCCTGGCGCAGCGCCACGTTCAGAGACCGGATGCCACCGCCCACGGGGGTGGTCAGCGGGCCCTTGATCGACACCACGTAGTCGCGCAGGACTTCCAGCGTCTCGGCCGGCAGCCAGACATCTGGGCCGTAGACCTTGGTGGACTTCTCGCCCGCATAGATCTCCATCCAGTGGATCTTGCGTGCGCCACCGTATGCCTTGGCCACAGCGGCATCCACCACCTTGATCATCACCGGGGTGATGTCAAAGCCCGTGCCGTCACCTTCGATATAGGGAATGATCGGGTTATTCGGCACATTGAGCGAGAAGTCCGTGTTGACGGTGATCTTCTGCCCACCCTCGGGCACTTTGATGTGCTGGTACATGTCGCTAGGCTCCAGGCGTCGTTATGAAAAGATGTTCCAGAGTCTGAAATTCTAGTTCAGACGGACTGTCTTTCGGCTGACGTTCGCACGCAAGATCCTGCAGATGCTGCAGTGGCACGAATCCATCAGGAAATGCAGTAGGCGGCGACCCTCATCCAGAGGTCGTGACCCAGTGCCCACGCAGAGGCGGCGGTCAGGGCCACTCCAGACAGCCGGACCACCCAGGACATGACGCCAGCCTCGACCAGATTGGCACGCCCTCCCAGCCAGCGCACGAAAAGCGCCGGCACGGTCCCCAGCGCCACCGAGGACCCCAGAGCAAAGACCGTCATCACGGCAGCCCCGCCAACGGGCCCATTCGCCAGAGCGGCGACCACAAGCGCCGACTGGAGAAGACCGCAGGGCCAGGCGACCCACAGGGCGCCCATGCCCAAGGCTTTGCCCGGCCCCCGAACGACCTGCCAGCCATCCGACATGGCGGTCGAGCGCAGCCCACCACGCCCGAGCCGGTCCAGCCAGGCCGGTTGCCGCCCGGTGAACATCAGCCAGATACCCAATGCGAGGGCCGCCATGTGCGCCAAGCCCCACAGGGGACGCAGCGCAGGGCTCAGCCGCCCGAGTTCGCCCAGCGCAGAGACGCTTGACGCAGCAAGCGCGCCCGCCGCGGCATACCCCAGCACCCGCCCCACATGGAAGCCGGCCCAGGCGGAACGACCACCGCCGCAAACCCCCACCACCGCAGCGCTGGACGCACCACACATGGCCACGCAATGGACCGTACCCGCCAGCCCCATCATCAGGGCACTGAAGATCAACGCATAGTTCACCTTCAGATGATGCGCGAGAAACGCTCCCTGACCTTGTCTGCCTGGAGATGTTTGTCAAAGGCCATGGCGATGGCTCGGACAAAGAACCAGCCGCGGGCCGTGACCTGAAGCGCCGCAGGCTCTCGCACGACAAGCCCCATGGCCTCGTAGGGCGCGAGGGACTCCAGCTCGGTCCGGAAGTACTCCGGCACCTTGATCAGGTGGGACAGCTCGATCGACTCGAACTCCAGACGCCCCTGGCACATCAGGGCCATGATGACCGCCCGCCGAAGCAGGTCGTCGCGCGTCAGCGCCAGCCCGCGGACGATCGGGAACTGCCCCTGGCGCACCGCGTCGTAGTACTCGGGCAAAGTTTTGGCATTCTGGCTGTAGGTCGCCCCCATGCGCCCGATGGCGGAGACCCCCAGACCAATCAGATCGCAATCGGGCTGCGTGCTGTAGCCCTGGAAGTTCCGGTGCAGACGCCCCTGCCGCTTCGCAGCCGCCAGCGCGTCGCCAGGCAAGGCGAAGTGATCCATGCCGATGTAGGTGTACCCGTCGGACAGGAAGCCGGCGATCGCGCCGGACAGCATGGTCACCCGGTCCGCCGCACTCGGCAACTCCGCCGGATCGATGCGCCGCTGGGGTTTGAACCGCTGCGGCAGATGGGCGTAGGCATACAGGGCGATCCGATCCGGCCTCAACTCACCCACCAGGCGGATGGTCTGAGCGAACGACTCCGGGTTCTGCTTGGGCAGGCCGTAGATCAGGTCGACATTGACGGATTCATATCCCAGCTCGCGCGCGCTGCGGACCAAGTCACGAACGCTCTCGAACGACTGAACGCGGTGCACGGCCTTCTGAACCTCGGCATCGAAGTCCTGCACGCCGAAGCTCAGCCGGTTGAAGCCCAACTGCCGCCAAAAGGCCAGCCGCTCGGCAGAAGCGGTGCGAGGATCGACTTCGATGGAGATTTCCGCCCCCGGTGCCAGCTGAAACGCCCTGCGCAAGGACGCCATCAGACGAGCCAACTCTTCATCGCTGAGAAAGGTGGGCGACCCGCCGCCCAGGTGGAGCTGTGACACCACCTGCGGCTCACCCAGTGTCTTGGCATGCAGGTCGATCTCGAGATCCAGCGCGTCGAGATACTCGCCGGCACGCTCATGGTGCTTGGTAATGACCTTGTTGCAGGCGCAGTAGTAGCAGACCGACTCGCAGAAGGGGATGTGGATGTACAGGGACAGCGGAGGCTTGCCGCCCACCACCGCTCCCTCCGCACGCTGACGCAGGGCGCAGGCATAGTCATGCGCGGTGAACGCCTCCACGAACCGATCTGCTGTCGGATAGGAGGTGTAGCGGGGACCTGGAACGTCGAATTGCCGCAACAAGTCAACCGGCAGCTGCACATCGGCGGAGTCTGAGATCTGAACCATGTCGCCATGGTGCCAGCGGCCCCACACCCGGTCTTGATTTGACTCAAGCAACCACAGATACTGATCGGGACAATTGCGCTCCTGCACCGGGGCTTCCATGGTGCGCCGTACCGTGCCCCATCGCGCAGCGAAGCGGGTGCTTCTTCCATAATGGGCCTATGACCGACGCCACCCAATTGAAACCCGACGCGTTCAAGGTCGCGTGCTCCAGCTGCAATCTGCGCGAACTGTGCTTGCCCGTGGGACTTGCCCGTCCCGACCTGGAAAGACTCGATGCCCTGGTGGCCACGCGCCGCAGCGTGGCACGTGGCGACATGCTGTTCCGTGCTGGAGATGCCTTCCAGTCTCTCTACGCTGTTCGTACCGGCTTCTTCAAGACCTGCGTGTCCTCCGAGGACGGTCGCGATCAGGTGACTGGTTTCCAGATGGCCGGGGAGTTGCTCGGGCTGGATGGCATCAGCAACGACCGCCACTCTTGCGACGCCGTGGCCCTGGAGGATTCCCAGGTCTGCATCATTCCCTACGGTCAGCTGGAGTCCCTGTCACGTGAGTTCACTGACCTTCAGCATCAGTTCCACAAGATCATGAGCCGCGAGATCGTTCGCGATCACGGCGTGATGCTGCTGCTGGGAAGCATGCGGGCCGAAGAGCGGCTGGCTGCCTTCCTGATGAACCTGACCCAGCGCCTGCAGGCACGAGGCTTCTCAGCCTCCTCGCTGATCCTGCGAATGACCCGGGAAGAGATCGGGAGCTACCTGGGGCTCAAACTTGAAACCGTCAGTCGCACGTTTTCGAAATTCCAGGACGATGGCCTGCTTGAGGTGAAGCAGCGCCATATCCGCATCATCGACCAAGACGGTCTTCAGCAGTTGATCAACGGCGCACACTGCTGAAACACTCTACGGCCCAAGCCATCGGGAGATCGCTTGGGCCGAGAGACATCGGCGATCCCTCAAGCAAGGTGCGCCACATCCTTGCGTTCAGAGTCCGTGCCCGGCGGCAAGCTCAGCAGCTGCGTCAGCGCTGCGGCAATGGAGATCACCGCCCAAAAGATGAGGAAGGTGGCGGAGTAGATCGCAGACAAGCTCCAGTCAACGCGGTCAGCGCCGAACCAGTGCAACTCGGCTGGATCCACCACGACGAAGACCAGCGCCTCAGCGACCCCAGCCATCAGAAAGGCTGGCCAAAGGACACACAGCGCCCTGACCGAGCACATGCGGGTGGATTCAGGCATGGCAACACTCCTCCCAAACAGGGTTGAAGGACACCTGGTTGCCGTGGCGGGGCATCACAGCCCCTCAAATTCAAGGTTCCTGCTTCGGCGTCGCCGCATGGTTGCGGGCGGCAAGCGCGGGCGTCATGCTATCCACCCCATCATGAACCTCGGAAGCCCCACCCGACTCATCCTTCAGCAGCACAGGATCGGCGCCCCGAACAGCCACCACGGCAGAGATGATGCTGGCGACCACCACCGCCAGGGGGCCGGAGATCACCAGCCACACCATGGGGTGACGCCACCACGGCTTTTGCGAATCCTGAGCCTGAGGCGCAACACTGACAACAGGGGAAACTTCGGATGCCGACATGTCTGAATTCCTCAAATGGCGCTCAACGGGGCACCATGAAGGTGGATTTCTCCTCCACCAGAACAGGGTGCGTCTTGTCGTCATGCGCCAAGCGCTCGACGTCAAACTGGATGCTGTGCATGCCGTTGCCCACCTGCTGTGCCGCCTCAAAGGGGATCTGCGCGCTCACGGTGATCCACCGTGCCTCGGCAGGGTCAAGTTCGAACGCAGCGGGCCCGGCAATCATGATTCCCGGCAGGCCGCGAACAGCAAGCTGGTACTTCTGCTTCTCTTCCGCGGAGTTCATGATCTGGATGCGGTAGACATTCTCGACACGACCATCGTCAACGATGCGTGCCAGAGAAGCGCGATCCCGCACGACATCCACGCGGAAGGGGCTACGCAGATAAATGCTCAGCACGAATGCAGAAACGATAGCGATCAGAATCGCCGTATAGATCAATACACGTGGGCGGAGTATGCGTCGAATCATCGACCCTCGATCCAGGTGCTGATCCAGACCATTTTCGGTCGCGTAGCGGATCAAGCCCTGCTGGTACCCCATCTTGTCCATGATGCCATTGCAGACATCGATACAGGCCGCGCAACCGATGCACTCGTACTGCAGTCCCTTGCGAATGTCGATGCCCGTGGGACACACCTGCACACACAGCCCGCAGTCGACACAAGAGCCCAACCCCAGCTTGGCGGGATCGGCCTTCTTGGAGCGCGCACCACGGGGCTCACCACGCTCCGTGTCATAGCTGATGATCAGCGTATCCCGGTCGAACATCACGCTCTGGAACCGGGCATAGGGGCACATGTACTTGCAGACCTGCTCGCGCATGTAGCCTGCATTGCCGTACGTGGCAAAGCCGTAGAACAGGACCCAGAACCATTCCCAGGGCCCGAAACTCAGTGTCAGCGCCTCATGACCCAGCACACGGATCGGGGTGAAGTAGCCCACGAAAGTGAAGCCCGTCCACAGGCCGAAAACGATCCAAGCGATCTGCTTGCCACTTCTGCGCAGCAGCCGCTCCAAGGTCCAGGGCCCCTGATCCAGGCGCATGCGCTGGGCACGGTCCCCTTCGAACTTCTGTTCGAACCACATGTAGATCTCGGTGTAGACCGTCTGGGGACAGGCGTAACCACACCAGAGCCGCCCTGCCACCGCCGTGAAGAGAAACAGGCTGTAGGCAGAAACAATCAAAAGACCCGTCAGATATATGAAATCCTGAGGGTAAAGAACCATCCCGAAGATATAGAACCTGCGGGCACCCAAGTCGAACAAAATCGCTTGGCGGTCATTCCAACTCAACCAGGGCAGTCCATAAAACAGAATCTGCGTGAGCCAGACCAATCCCCAACGCCAGGTGGCAAACCACCCCGTGACGCTGCGGGCATAGATTTTCCGAGACTTCTGGTAAAGCGATACCACCTCCGCCACACTGTCTTTGCCAGTCTCTGGCGCTTGCCCAACGGGAGAAGAAGAAATAGGGGTGGTGGTATCGCTCATGCTGTTACTTTAGCTCACTGAGCTGCGACCTTCGTGTTCTGAGACAAATTCCAGACGTAGGCCGTCAGCACCTTGATCTGCTCAGGGGTGAAACGCTGCCCTTGCGGCGGCATCACATTGGTCTTGCCGTGGTTGACCATGGCCATCACGGCATCTTCACCCCAGCCATGCAGCCAGATCTTGTCGGTCAGATTGGGTGCTCCCACCACCGGGTTGCCCTTGCCTTCCGGACCATGGCAGGCCGCACAGACCACGAACTTGGGCTTGCCCAGTTGAGCCGCCACCGAGTTATTGGGGCTGCCCGACAGGCTCAGCGCATAGTTGGCCACATTGCGCACATCCTCGGGGGTGCCCACCGCGGGCGCCATCACCGGCATCACGCCCTGGCGACCGTTGATGATGGTCTTCTCGATGTACTCGGGGCTGCCGTCGCCGCCCAGCCAGTCCTTGTCGGTCAGGTTGGGAAAGCCCTTGCTGCCGCGAGCATCCGCGCCGTGGCATTGCGCGCAGTTGTTGACGAACAGGCGCTCGCCAATCGCCATCGCCTGCGGATTCTTGGCCAGATCGGCGGCAGCCAGGTTGGCGAAGCTGGCGTACACCGGCGCCATGGTGGCGCGCGCCTTCTCGTTCTCAGCCTGCAATTGCCCCACGGCCGTCCACTGCAGCGTGCCCTTGCTTGAGCCCAAGCCGGGGTAGAGCGCCAGGTACACCGCGGCAAACACCACGGTGATCACAAACAAGCCCATCCACCAGCGAGGCAGCGGGTTGTTCATCTCCTTGAGGTCCTCGTCCCAGACGTGGCCCGTGCTGTTGTCTTCGGCCATCACCTTCCGGCGGCTGGCGATGATCAGCAAAGCCAGGCAGAAGACGAGACCCCCAATCACGATGGCCGCGATGTAAACGGACCATCCGATGTTGAAAAAGTCACTCATTCCATTCTCCAGTGGCGGAGGCGGTCGCCCGCCCCTTCACACATCATTTGTGGGTGGACGTCGAGCCGGGCGCGTCGTCATCCAGGAATGGCAGTTGGGCCGCTTCGTCGAAGGCGGACTGACGCCGCCGACTCCAGGTCCACACCATCAGCCCGATGAACAGCAGCAAGGACACGAGGGTCACGATGCTGCGCAGCGAGTTCAGATCAATCGACATGCTCTCGGCTCCTTGTCATCACTTGCGGGCGGTGCCCAGGACCTGCAGATAGGCCACCAGGGCGTCCATCTCGGTCTTGCCCTTGACCTCTTCGCCGGCAGCGCCGATCTCAGCCTCGGTGTAGGGCACGCCCACCTTGCTCAGGGCAGCCATCTTGGGGCCGATGGCGGCCGGATCCAACTGGTTGTTGTTGAGCCAGGGGAAGGACGGCATGTTGGACTCAGGCACCACATCACGCGGATTGTTCAGGTGCACACGATGCCATTCGTCGCTGTAGCGACCACCCACGCGCTGCAGATCCGGACCCGTGCGCTTGCTGCCCCACTGGAACGGGTGGTCGTAGACGAACTCGCCAGCGACCGAGTACGGGCCATAGCGCAGGGTCTCTGCACGGAAGGGACGCACCATCTGCGAGTGGCAGTTGTAGCAACCCTCGCGGAGGTAGATGTCCCGGCCAGCCAGCTGCAGCGGGGTGTAGGGCTTGAGGCCCGGCACCGGCTGGGTGGTGGAATGCTGGAAGAACAGGGGGACGATCTCGACCAGACCACCGAACGCCACGGCGATCAGGATCAGGACGATCATCAGGAAGTTACTGGTCTCGATCTTCTCGTGACCAGATGGCTTGTGTTGGCTCGCCATGTGTTGTTCTCCTTCAAACTCAGGCGTGAGCGGCCACCGCCGGGATCGGCGTCGGCACGGCACGGCCATTGGCGACAGTCATGATCGTGTTCCAGGCCATGATCAGCATGCCCGTCAGGTACAGCAGACCGCCGCACACACGAATCACGTAGAACGGATAGGTGGCCTTGACCGATTCGACAAAGCTGTAGACCAGCGTGCCGTCCGGGTTCACCGCGCGCCACATCAGACCCTGCATCACGCCGGCAATCCACATGGCGGCGATGTACAGCACGATGCCGATGGTGGCGATCCAGAAGTGCAACTCAATCGCACGGGTGCTGTACATGCTCTTGCGGCCGAACATGCGGGGGATCAGGTGGTACAGGGCGCCGATGGACACCATGCCCACCCAGCCCAGGGCACCGGAGTGCACGTGGCCGACGGTCCAGTCCGTGTAGTGCGACAGGGCATTCACGGTCTTGATCGACATCATCGGACCTTCGAAGGTCGACATGCCGTAGAACGACAGGGACACGATCAGGAACTTCAAGATCGGGTCGTCACGCAGCTTATGCCATGCACCCGACAGGGTCATGATGCCGTTGATCATGCCACCCCAGGAGGGAGCCAGCAGGACCAGCGAGAAGATCATGCCCACCGATTGCGCCCAGTCGGGCAGCGCGGTGTAGTGCAGGTGGTGGGGGCCGGCCCACATGTAGGTGAAGATCAGGGCCCAGAAGTGCACGATCGACAGGCGATACGAGTACACCGGACGCTCAGCCTGCTTGGGGATGTAGTAGTACATGATCCCCAGGAAGCCAGCGGTCAGGAAGAAACCCACCGCATTGTGGCCATACCACCACTGGACCATCGCATCCTGGACACCCGCATAGGCGGAGTAGGACTTCATCGGCCACAGGGTGACAGGCACCTCAGCGCTGTTGACGATATGCAGCAGGGCCACGGCGATGATGAAGGCACCGAAGAACCAGTTGGCCACATAGATGTGGCGCACCTTGCGGATGCCGATGGTGCCGAAGAACACCACCGCATAGGACACCCACACCACCGCGATGGCGATGTCGATCGGCCACTCCAACTCGGCGTACTCCTTGCCGCTGGTCATGCCCAGCGGCAGGGTCACCACCGCAGACAGCACGATCAGGTTCCAGCCGATGAAGGTGAACCAGGCCAGCTTGGGCAGGAACAGAGCGGTCTGGCAGGTGCGCTGGACCACGTGATAGCTGGTGGCAAAAAGCACCGAGCCGCCAAATGCAAAGATCACAGCATTCGTGTGCAGCGGCCGCAGGCGACCATAGGTCAACCAGGGGATGCCGTTGATGAGCTCAGGCCACGCCAACTGGGACGCGACGATCACTCCTACCAGCATCCCTACGATGCCGTACAACACCGCGACGAGGGCGAACCCCCTCACCACGGCGTCTGTGTATGCCGGTTGCGCCGGCGCGGAACTATTTGCCATCGGAAGGCCTCCTTCTTATCGAGACTCTTGACTCACTGAGACGGGTTGGATTGTTTTTGAACACCCTGACGGGGCGCTTGATCGTCATCAACGACGGTCGCGTCCTGTTGCAGGATCCGCTCACCTTCGCGCTCCAGGTCGTCAAACTGGCCACGGTGCAGCGCCCAGCCGAACACGCCGATGATCACCAGCACCAGCACGGCGGAGAGGGGTATCAGCAGGTAGAGAATGTCCATCGGATCGCGCGCAAACAGATGAGGGGGATGCCGGGAAACTCTCAACGACCGATTCGCCAGGAGTTGCCCACCACCAACAGTGAACTCAGGGCCATGCCCAGCCCGGCCCCCCAGGGGGGCAGGTAACCCAGCATGGCCAGCGGAATGCAGGCGGCGTTGTACAGCGCAGCCCAAGCCAGGTTCTGGCGCACCACCCGCATGGCCTGGCGCGCCAGACGCCGAGCCAGCAACACATCCTCGAACCGGTTCGACACGATCACCGCATCGGCATGGGCGCGAGACACCAATGCCCCCTGCCCCATGGCGAAGGACACGTTGGCACGCGCCAGAACAGGGGCATCGTTGATACCGTCTCCCACCATCCCGACGATCTCCCCGCCCGCCTGCGCCGCCGCCAGCACGTCGCGCTTCAGATCGGGCGTCGCATCCCCATGGACTTCCCGGATCCCCAGCGGCTGGGCCATCTTCTGGACACGCTCACTGACATCACCAGACAGCAGCCCCACCTGGACACCATCGGCCTGCAGGGCCGCCAGCGCCGCGGGCACCCCCGGCCGGAGCTGCTCGTCAAACTCAAAGCGAGCCAGCGGCTGTCCCGGCCGCCCGAAGTAGACGCAAGGCGCACTGCCGTCCACAGCGACAAAGTCACCTTCTTCACCAGCCCCGCCGCCACGCACCCAGGACAACGCCCCCAGGCGCCACGGCGCACCGTGCTCATCCGTTCCCTCCAGGCCGGCCCCGGGCTGCTCAGCGACCCGCCGCCAGACCGCCCGCGTGCCTGAAGCCTCGGCAGAGGCCAGGGCTTGTGACAGCGGGTGGGTTGACCAAGTGGCCAGCGAGGCCGCCAGGCGCATCAACTCCCGCTCGTCCGCTGCGTCTCCCTGAAGAACCACGGTGCGCACCCACTGCGGGCGCTCCTCGGTCAGCGTGCCCGTCTTGTCGGTATAGAGCCGGCTCATGGAGGCCAAGGCCTCCAGCGCATCCAGGCGCTGAACCATCACGCCTTTACGGGCCAACGCACCGGCCGCGGCCACCAGCGCAGAAGGCGCTGCCAGAGACAGGGCACAAGGGCAGGTGACGATCAGCACCGACACCACCACCCAGACGGCGCGGGACGGCTCGATCCACGCCCAAACCAGGCCCGAGCCCAGGGCCAAGGCCAGCACCGTCCACAGAAAGGGTCCCGCCCATGCATCCGCCCAGCGCGCCAGGGCAGGCCGCTGGCTCATGGCATCCCGCATCATGGCCACGATGGCTTCATGCCGGGTGTCCGCCCCCACCCGCTCAACCTGCATCGTCACGGGCGCAGACAGATTCATGCTGCCGGCCACCACCTCATCGCCCGCCCGCTTGTCGACCGGGCGGGACTCCCCAGTCAAAAGAGACTCGTCCGCCTGGGTGCTTCCCTGCTCCAACCGACCATCGGCAGGAAAGGCCGCCCCCACAGGCACCCGCACGCGATCCCCCCGTGCCAGGCGCAACACGCTGACGGTCTCGACCGCGTCATCGCGGCCCACCAGCCGAAGGGCAGTTTCCGGCATGCCCGACAGCGTGTCCTCAAGTGACTCAGCGGCGCGATGCCGGGCCGACATCTCCAAGAAGCGCCCCGCCAGCAAGAAGCTGACGAACATGGTGAGCGAGTCGAAATAGACCTCATGCCCGAAGGGCCCCTGTGGGTCGAAGGTGGCTCCAGAACTGGCCACGAAGGTGACCAGCAGCCCCAGTGCCACCGGAATGTCCATGCCAATCCGACGACTGCGCAGGCTGGCCCACGCGCCCTTGAAGAAGGCTCCTGCCGAGAAGGCCATCACCGGGATGGACACCAGCCAGCTCGCCCAGTTCAGCAACTGCCGCAAGTCGGGCGCGAGCTCGTTGCCATGCGCCACGTAGCTGGGCGTCGCGAACATCATCACCTGCATGGCACAGAAGCTGGCCACGAAGACGCGCCAGAGGGCCTGCCGCCGTTCCTTGCGCCGCAATTCGCGGGCCGAGGCCGCCGCATCCGGCACCGCATCGTAGCCCGCGCCCCGGATGGCCCGCACCATGGCAGAAGGCGATGTCCGGGCGGGGTTCCAGCGCACCATGGCGCGGCGGGATGCGGAGTTCACGCTGGCCTCCTCCACACCCGGCACGGCGCTCAACGCCGATTCGATGATCCCTGCGCACGCCGCGCAGTACATTCCGCTCAGCTGGAACGCCGACTCGGCGTGACGCCGACCATCGGCCTCTTCCGTCCAGCGGGTGAATCGCTGCTGCTCGATCGGATCATCCAGCACGTCCAGATCGCTGGCATGCAGAGATTCCGGAAGAGGCGAGGCAACGGCGGCGTTCATGAGGGGCGGAGACACGATCCAATGTCAGCCGCCCAGCGGGCAGCAGCGTTTCAGCATGTTAGGGCCAACAGACACACCAGAAATGACATTGATCAAGCGTAATCTCATCGCATGGAGCGCAATGCTGGGCCTGCTGGGGGTTTTCCCCCATAACGCCAAGGCCCAGGATGCTCAAAACCTGCCGACCCAGACCTTGTCCGCCGGCATGTACAACATCGTGGCCCAGGTGGCCCGAACCCCCCAGCAGCGGGAAATCGGACTGATGTTCCGAAAGGCCATGGCGCCCCACGAAGGGATGCTGTTCGTCTTCGAGGAGCCGGCCACCCAGTGCTTCTGGATGAAGAACACCCTGATCCCGCTGTCGGCAGCCTTTGTCGCCAGCGATGGGACCATCGTGAACATCGAAGACATGGCCCCCCAGACCGAAAACTCGCACTGCTCCCGCAAGCCTGTCCGGTTTGTGCTGGAAATGAACCAGGGCTGGTTCGCCAAGCGAGGGTTGAAGGCCGGCGCCCATCTGTCCGGTGCCGTCTTTGGCGGCAATTGACCTGGTTCGGACCGGAAAATGAAAAGGCCGGCGAAAGCCGGCCTTTGGCAGGTGTGCTGAGAAAAATCAGCCGGCGAAGTTCGCTTCCGCGAATGACCAGTTCACCAGGCTGTTCAGGAAGGTCTCCACGAACTTGGGACGCAGATTCCGGTAGTCGATGTAGTAGGCGTGCTCCCACACATCGATGGTCAGCAGCGGCTTGTCGCCGGTGGTCAGCGGGGTGCCGGCGGCGCCCATGTTGACGATGTCCACCGAGCCGTCAGCCTTCTTCACCAGCCAGGTCCAGCCCGAACCGAAGTTGCCCACGGCGCTCTTGGTGAAAGCTTCCTTGAAAGCTGCGTAGGAACCCCACTTGGCGTTGATCGCCGCAGCCAGGGCGCCAGAAGGCTCGCCGCCACCGTTCTTCTTCAGGCAGTTCCAGAAGAAGGTGTGATTCCAGATCTGCGCAGCATTGTTGTAGACGGGACCGGCCGACTTCTTGACCACGTCCTCCAGAGGCAAGCCGGCGAATTCGGTGCCACCGATGAGGTTGTTGAGGTTCACGACATAGGCGTTGTGGTGCTTGCCGTAGTGATATTCCAGGGTTTCCCGGCTCATGTGAGGGGTCAGGTCATCCAGGCCGAACGGCAGCGGCGGCAGAGTGTGTTCCATGCAATTTCCTTTCGAGGATGGTTCAACAGGCGCGTGACCCGCCGAATCCGGAGTCAACAGAATCCGATTTCATTGTAGGCACGGGCGATCAACCCCGCGTGGGCCTGGGAGGAACCGGCGGACCGCTCGGCACCAGATCCACGGCGGTGACATGTGCCTGGGCGACCCCATCGGCCCACACTGCACGAACGCCCTCCCCCACCACCAAAGACGCCGCCGACACAACCGGCCGCCCGTCACTGCCCTCGATCCAGGCATAACCGCGCGACAGCACACCCCTGGGATCCGCCGCTCTCAACCTGGCCTCTCGCAGGCCCAGGTCGTGCGACGCTCCCAGCAAGGTGCGCTCGACCACACGCTGCCAGCGCTGCTGTCGATCTGCAAACTGCCGGTCCAGCCGTTGGCGCTCCCCTTGCAGGGCGCCAGACAGCCGCTGCTGAGCCATACGCAGGCGATCGCCCTGGGACTGGAGCGCACGGCGGGGGTCTCGCAGGCGCAACCCCGCCAGATCCAGACGCTGCTCGGCGTCATCAAGGCGCTGATGCACCCGACGGATCATGGCTTGCGCCCGCACCGCCAGCATCTGCAGCAGGTCATCCCGGGCGGGTGACACCAGTTCTGCCGCCGCCGTTGGTGTGGGCGCGCGCAAATCGGCCGCCCAATCGGTCAGGGTGACGTCGGTCTCATGGCCCACGCCGCTGACGATCGGAATGGATGACTGCGCGACAGCCATGACCAGTTGCTCGTCGTTGAAAGCCCACAGGTCTTCCAGGCTTCCTCCACCGCGGCACAGGAGGATCACGTCCGCCTCGGCTCGCGCGTTGGCCAGTGCCAGCGCCCCCCGCAGGGACGCCGGGGCATCACCGCCCTGGACGATCGAAGGATAGAGGATCACCCGGACGTGGGGCGCACGGCGCCTCAGGGTGGTCATGACATCGTGCCAGACCGCGCCACTGCTGGACGTGACCACCCCGACCACCTGCGGATGCGCCGGCAAGGCCCGCTTGCGCAGCGGGTCGAACCAGCCGGCCTGCTCCAGACGCGCCTTCAGGCGAAGGAACTCCTCGTACAACCGGCCAGCCCCTACAGGCTGGAGGGACTCCACCACCAGTTGCAGTTCGCCTCGGGGCTCGTAGACCGACAACCGCCCCCGCACTTCCACCTGCTGCCCATCCCTGGGGAGACTCTGCAGCAGAACCGCCTGCCTGCGGAACATGACGCAGCGCAGTGCAGCGCCGGATCCGTCGCCATCCTTGAGCGAAAAGTAGCAATGCCCACTGGAGGCGCGGGTGAAGCCAGACAGCTCGCCACGCACCGCGACAGCGCTGAACCTGGCGGCCAGGGCATCCGCGACCGCCAGCAGGAGCGCCGCCACGGTCCAGGCCATTGGACGTGTGCCGCCAGCGAGATCCTCAGTCCAGCGTGACAAGATCAAGCCCCCTCGGTCCACAGCAACAGCAGATATCCACCTGCCGGCACCCGCTTCGGAGGGCATTGGCAACAGGCTCCAACAAACGCGTTTTGGTCACAAGTAATTGATTCAGAATGAATTTTCGCCGCCGATTTTTGGGGCAAACTAAGAAAACCCTTGAGGAATCGGGGCCCGAGCACTGATTCAGCAGGCTTACCCACAAAGTTATCCACAGTTCCTGTGGATCCCGATCCAGCGGAAACATGCCGTGGCGTGCAGGCCGCATGCAGGGCGTGAACGGGTGCCGCTTCAGTCCATAATCGCGCCAACTGTTCGCAGGGCCGTGCGCCAGAGGAATCTCGTTGCTGTCCATCTTACAAGCCGCTGGTTGGCCAATCTGGCCGCTGATGTTGTGTTCGGTCGGGGCCCTTGCCCTCATCCTGGAACGCCTGATGACCCTTCGACGCAGCCGCGTGGCGCCGGAGGGATTGATTGACGAAGTGCTCGCGGTGGCCAAGCAGGGCGCACCGAATGCGGACGTGCTCAAAAAACTCTCAGACAACTCCGTCATGGGCAGTGTGCTGGCAGGCGGGCTGCGCGCCTGGGCGTCCGATCCGCGCGCCCCGGAGGCTTCGCTCCGCCAGGCCTTTGAATCCGCCGGGCGTTCCGCGGCGCACCGCCTGGACCGTTACCTCAATGCCATCGCCACCATCGCGTCTGCGGCGCCGCTGCTGGGTCTGCTGGGAACCGTGATCGGCATGATCGAGATCTTCGGCTCTCAAGCTCCGGGCAGTGGCACCAACCCCACCCAGTTGGCCCATGGCATCTCCGTGGCGCTCTACAACACCGCGTTCGGCCTGATGGTCGCCATCCCCTCGCTGATGGCCCACCGCTACTTCCGCAGCCGGGTGAACGACTTCCTGCATGACATGGAACAGGCCAGCGAACGGCTGCTGCAACAGCTGCTGCGGCAGGGCACCCGCTGACTGACTGTTGCTGCCCATGAATTTCCGCGGATCTTCCTCTGATGAACCCGAGATCAACCTGATCCCGTTCATCGATGTGCTGCTGGTGATCCTCATCTTTTTGATGCTGTCCACCACCTACGCCAAATTCACCGAACTGCAGGTGAACCTGCCTTCGGCGGCAGCCGATCCGGTGAAAGAGCGCCCGGCACAGATCATCGTGGCCGTGGCGGCCGATGGCCGCTATGCGGTCGATGGCCAACCGGTGGACGGCCGCGACGTCGACGCCCTGGCCAGTTCGCTGCAGAAGGCCGCAGGGGGGCAGGACCATGCCTTCCTCATCATCTCGGCCGACGCCACCGCGGCCCATCAGTCCGTGATCAACGTGCTGGACGCGGCGCGCCGCGTGGGCCTGAACCGCATCACCTTCGCCGCCCAGCTCCCCGCCCAAGGCAGCACCGCACAGCCGTGAGCCACGTCTCGCCGCTGGCCCTGTGGCTGCAACGGCAGTGGTGGCAATCCCGGCCCAGCTGGGCTGTCTGGCCGCTGCTGCCTTTTTCAGCCCTGTACCTGCTGGTTTCCGGGTGGCAGCGCTGGCTGGGCCATCGATGGGCGCGCCGGCAGACTCCTCTCAGGGCGCCGGTGCTCGTGGTGGGCAACCTCATCGTGGGTGGAGCGGGCAAGACCCCCACGACCATGGCACTGGTGCAGGCCCTGCGTCAACGGGGCTGGCACCCTGGCGTGGTGTCCCGTGGTTACGGCCGCCAGAGTGACACGCTGCTCGAGGTGACGTCGACCACGCCCGCGAACGAAGCTGGCGACGAGCCTCTGCTGATCCATCTGCGCACCGGCGCACCGCTTTGCGTGGGACGGGACCGCCACGCTGCGGCCCAGGCCCTTCTGTCCGCCCATCCCGAGGTCGATTTGCTGGTGGCCGACGACGGACTTCAGCACACGCGGTTGCCCCGAACGGCCTCTGTGGTCGTCTTCGACGCCCGGGGCGCGGGCAATGGCCTGCCTCTGCCGGCCGGCCCCTTGCGGGAGTTGCTGCCTTGCCGCTGGCCCGCACCTTCTCTGACGCCGTGTCAGGTGATCTACAACGCAGAGCGGCCCAGCACCCGCCTGCCTGGGCATTGCGCCCGGCGGCAACTGGCCGGGGCCGTGAGCTTGGCCCAGTGGTGGCAGGGCCTGCCTGCCGATCCAGCTTGCCTGCACACCCTGATCGAACGCTCCCGACAGACTCCACTTCTGGCTTGCGCCGCCATTGCCGAGCCCGAACGCTTCTTTCGACAACTGGAACAGGCAGGCATGTGCATTCGGCGCCTGCCGCTGCCCGATCACGACAGCCTGAACATCGCCCCCTGGCCCGCGGAGGACGTCGACGTTCTGATCACCGAGAAGGACGCCGTCAAGCTCCCCCCGGAGCGTCATCAAGTACGACCCCGGCTGTGGGTGGTGGCGCTAGACTTCCAGCTTCCCGAAGAAGCGATCCACGCGTTGGACCGCGCACTTCGAAACGACTCTTCTTCGCACCCATGACTGCTGACCACCGACTTCTCGACATGCTGGTATGCCCGCTTTGCAAAGGCCCTCTTCAGCTGCGGCGTGACGAGCAGCAACGGCCTGCGGAACTGGTTTGCGCGGCAGATCGGCTGGCCTTTCCCATCCACGATGGCATCCCCATCATGCTGGAGGGCGAAGCCCGCACACTGGCAGCCGAGGAATCGCTGTGAGTTTCACCGTTCTCATTCCAGCCCGCATGGCCTCCTCCAGGTTGCCCGGCAAGCCGCTGGCTGACCTGGGCGGCAAACCCATGGTGGTGCGGGTGGCCGAACGGGCCGCTCAGGCTGGAGCCGTGCAGGTGGTGGTCGCCACCGATGTGGCCGAGGTTGCTCAGGCTTGTGCCGATCATGGCGTGCCGGCGGTGATGACGCGAACAGACCACCAAAGCGGCAGTGACCGGCTGGCAGAGGCTTGCGCAACCCTTGGATTGAGCGACGACCAGATCGTCGTCAATGTGCAGGGTGACGAGCCCCTGATCGATCCTGCCCTGGTTCAGGCCTGCGCAGAACTGCTGGAAAGAAATGGCGATTGCGTTGCGGCCACCGCCGCCCACGCCATCGACTCCGTGGACGAACTGCGCAACCCGAACGTGGTGAAGGTCGTCCTCGACAAGAAGGGCCAGGCCCTCTACTTCAGCCGAGCCAGCATTCCCTGGTGGCGTGACGGCTCAACCCCAGGCGAGCCCCATCTGCCCCCCCAGACCCCTGCCCTGCGACACATCGGACTCTATGCCTACCGGGTCGGTTTCCTGAAGCGCTTCCCCGCACTGGAAGCCGCCCCACTCGAGCAGACAGAGGCACTGGAGCAGCTTCGCATCCTGTGGCATGGCGGCAAGATCGCCGTCTACGTCACCGACACCCCTCCGCCGGCTGGTGTGGACACGCCGGAAGACCTGCTCCGCGTTCAACAACACTACCTGGGGTAAGCCCGCAGATCACACCTCCGGCCGCGTCAGGTCCGTGCAGGTGAGCCCATGCTATCCTGCCCTCAAACAAGGTCAGGCACCTGTCTGGGGCCTGACTTCGCCCACTGCGGCAACAAGAATTCACCATCACGAGGCATTTCCATGCGATTGATTCTTCTGGGCGCGCCCGGCGCCGGCAAAGGAACCCAGGCAGCGTTCATCTGCCAGAAATTCGGCATTCCACAGATCTCCACCGGCGACATGCTGCGCGCAGCCGTCAAGGCCGGCACTGAGCTGGGCTTGGTCGCCAAGAAGGTGATGGACGCAGGCGGCTTGGTCAGCGACGACATCATCATCGGTCTGGTCAAGGAACGCATCGCCCAACCGGACTGCGCCAAGGGCTTCCTGTTCGACGGCTTCCCGCGCACCATCCCGCAGGCAGAAGCCATGAAGGCAGCTGGCGTCAAGCTGGACTACGTGCTGGAAATCGATGTACCCGACGAGGCCATCATCGAGCGCATGAGCGGGCGCCGCGTGCACGTGGCCTCCGGCCGCACCTACCACGTCAAGTTCAATCCGCCGAAGGTTGAAGGCAAGGACGACGCCACCGGCGAAGATCTGGTGCAGCGCCCGGATGACGAGGAAGCCACGGTGTGCAAGCGCCTGGAGGTGTACCACTCTCAGACCAAGCCGCTGGTGGGCTACTACAGCGACTGGGCTGCGACGGGTGACGCCGCTGCGCCGGCCTACCGCAAGATCTCCGGCATGGGCTCGGTGGATGACATCACGTCGCGTGCGATGGGTGCGTTGCAGTAAGAGCCTCTCAAAGCAAAGAAGCGCAAGCCCACCAAACGGTGGGCTTTTTTTTGCCAGCGGCGTTTGCACGCCCGAAAAAAAGGGCCCGCATTGCGGACCCTTTCGGCTGATCAGGAGAAACCGAATCAGAACTTCACGTCGTACGACGCAGTGAGCTTCACGGAACGAGCCGGGGTGTAGCCAATCACGCGACCGTAGGTGTTGGACACTGCGTCTTGCTCCATCTGCTGCTCGTCGATGGCCGAAGCAACTTGCGAATTGAAGACGTTGAACACGTCCGCACGCAGGGACAGGCCCTTGACGAAGTCCGGCTTGTAGGTCAGGTTCAGGTCGATGCGACTGTCCCAGGGCAGGTTGCCCTTGCTGCCACGCGGCGAGTAGGTGAAGGTCTGACCACCATCGCTGGAGCAGTAGTGGAACGACGAACCGTAGCCATAGTAGTCGCCACCGTCCGTGGTACCGCCATAGTTGCTCAGGCAGCTCTTGGGTCGGCCCGAGGCCATCAGCAGGTTGGCACCAATGGCCCATTCCGGCGTCAGGTCATAGAAGCCGAAGGCCTTGATCTGGTGACGACGATCGCCTGGCAGGTAGCCGTAGGCACCTTCCATCAGAGCCGGGAAGTCCCAGGTCTGGGTGGCCGCCACGTCGGTCTGGCCCACATCGGACAGCGTCTGACCTTCGGTGTTGCCCTTGCTCTGCGACCAGGTATAGGTCACCTTGCCGTACCAGCCGTCCTTGTAGGGATGCTCAGCGAACAAGTCGACGGCAAAGTAGGTGCGCTTGGCGGAGTCGAAGCCCAGGTCTTCCTTGCTCAGCTTGACCTTGGTGTAGTTGCCGTCACCCTTGTAGTCCACCAGGAAAGTGTTGGACTGACCGGGATTGAAGGAGGCGCAACCGAACGGAGCCGGGTTGACACCCACCTCGAACGGATCGCCGTTCGCATCGGTGATGCCGTGGTCGATCGCATACTGGGTGAACGGGCGGTAGTCGCACAGGTCGTCGATGGTCGCCACCAGCTTGCGGTAGGTGACACGCCCCCCCACGGTCAGCGAATCGGACAGCGCCTTCTCGATGCCCAGGGTCAGCTCATCCTGGCTGTTGGGCTTCAGATCCTGAGCTGCCACCGTCTTGTAGTCCTTGGGTTGGCCATACTCGTTGTTGGACGAATACGGGTCACCCAGGTCCACGCGACCGATCGGTTGGCCATTGGCATCCACACCGGTGTAGGTGAAATACTGACGGGTGAAGGTCGAGCGGCTGGCGCCGCGCACCGCCAGATGGGTCGGGATCTGGACGCCATAGCGACCCGCCGAACCATAGATCTTGGTAGAGGAATCGCCATCAAGATCCCAAGTAAATGCCAAGCGCGGATGGATCTGGTCCTTCACCTTCAAGAAAACCTTGCCATCGCCATTCTTGTTCTCGTAGGCCTCGTGACGCAGGCCACCGATCAGCTGAAGGTTCTTGGTGACCTGCCACTTGTCTTCGATGTACTGGGCCGACTGGTTCGACTCGGCATCCGTCACATCGTTGAAGATCTGGTCTCGCCCGTAGTAGTAATTCGTGCCATCGGTCAGCGCACCACCGGCGCCCACCGACGTGGTCATACCAGTGGGAACGAGGTTGGGATCGGTGGTGGAGTAGTAACGAAGCAGACCGCCACCGGCATAGGTGATGCCCGCAGCCTTGGACTTCAGGCGAACCTGGTCCAGACCGCCGCGCAGCGAGTGGTCACCCATGCGGTATTCCAGGTCCAGGCGCAGGGACTTGACCGTGTCCTCCGACCCCGGGGCCAGCACTTGCGTACCGTAGTCAAAAGGATACGGATTGTTATACGTCAAGCCAGGAGCGGCGGCTGACGGAGTATTGAGAACGACCTGCCGGATATTGCTGTTCACATCAACGCCTTCGAAGCTGTTGATGTGCTGGGTCTTGCTCTGGCCGTACAGGGCCGTAGCCGTCAGATCGTCCGTCAGATAGCCGGTGTACTTCAGGATCTGCGAAGCGGCACCGACGCCGTCGTTGGTGCCATCGACGTTGGTGTAGTTGGCCGCTGCACCATAGTCCGTGCTGTGCTTGCCGGTGCTGTAGTCGTAGGTGGAGAGCTTCTCGGTGTTGTAGTACCGATCACCCACCAGCGACAGCTCCAGGTGATGGTCGCTGGTGATGTTCCAGTCGAACTTCGCCAGATAGCGATCGTTGGTGTTCTCTGACTTGGTCCAGGTTCCAACGGGGTTGTTTGCAGGGTCGGCAACGTAACCTGCCGTGCCACGGTTGGACTGCAGCCGCTCCGCGGCAACAAACATGAACAGGGTGTCTTCGATCAGCGGACCACCAACATAGGCGCCGAGAGAGTACTCGTCCTCGGTGTTGTCGCTGCGCTTGCGATAAATCAGCCCGTCGGTGTCAGGGTTGTAGCCCGTCTTCGGGTAGTAGATGTCACGTGCCTTACCGCGCAACCCGTTCGGCGTCACGCTCGCCTGAACACCGCCTTCCCAGTTGTTGGTACCGCTCTTGGTGATGATGTTCACCACGCCGCCGATCGAACGACCGAACTCAGCACCGAAACCACCCGTCAGCACCTGCGCTTCCTGGATCGCGCCGAACGGCAGTTCGGCGGCACCCAGCTGGGTCAGCGGGTTGGTGACCGGGAAACCGTTGATGTAGTAGGAGTTTTCAGACGGAGCCCCACCACCCATGCTGGCGCCGCCGGAATAGCGGGGGTCAGCGGTGGTGGTGTTGGGGGCCAGCTGGATGATCGCGTTCACATCGTGAGCGATCGGCAGTGCCGCCAGCTGCTTGGCGGTGAAGGTCGCACCATTGGTGGTGCTGGACATGTCGATCTGGGCGACCTTGCCCACGACCTGCACGGTCTGGGTGGCGGCCGTGTCGGCGAAGAACACTTCGCGACCCTGACCGAGGGAGACTTCCACGTTCTCGGTGACACTGATCACCTTGCCATCACGCATCAGCGTGACCTTGTAGGTGCCAGTCGGCAGCGACGAAGCCACGAAGCGGCCAGACGCGTCCGGAGTCAGCGTGCGCTTGACACCCGTCGCAGCGTTTTCGATCAGGATGCTGCTACCAGCCGCAACACTGACCTGGCCATAGATATTGCCGGTCGCGTTCGACTGCGCGAACGATGCGCCGGACACGACACTCAGGCCGACGGCAACCGCGATTGCGGACCGGCGCCACAGCGTGGATGACTTGCGAGTTTGAGCCACTGACTACTCTCCAGATGGTTGATCGATAGACCCACTCCGGGAGCAAGGCACATGCCGGTCTTGTGAAGCCTTGATGTACTTGCACCAGGAACGTGTGAACCGATTGTGACGGAAGGTCACGTCTGGGGAGCCCCCCCACTAATCCTTAGTGGCGTGCAAACAGGCTGTTTTGTTGCATGGATGCAGCACAGACCTAGGGGGCAGTTGGCGTGTTGGCGCCACTTATGGTGTCACGCCGCTTCCCTGGCGATCTTTCCTCGGTCAGGGAGCCCTGTTGAAGACGTCTTCAGTGCCACCCAATCAGGGCATCACGCCCTTCCACGGCCAGTTGAACCCGCATTCCAAAGGGCATGGTGACCTTGGTCGGGACGTGGCCAAACGGGAAGCCCGTCAGGATGGGCACCCCGGCCAAGGTCCGCAGATGCTCCACGACGGTCTTCAGGCTGTAGCCGCGGTCCATCGGCGACTTGCGCCACGCCGTGAAGGCCCCCAACAGGATGGCCTTCTGCGACGACAACACACCGGCCTGGTGAAGCTGCAGCAGCATCCGCTCGACACGGTAGGGGTGTTCCGCCACATCCTCCAGGAAGAGGATGCCCCCCCGCACCTTGGGCCAGTGGGGGGTTCCGAGCAGTGCGCACAGCATGCTCAGGTTGCCGCCCCACAGCAGCCCTGCGACGCCCAAGCCGTCAAAACCAGCCGGTGCGCGAAAGCCCACGGCCTCGAGTTCCCCGGACATCGCCTCGCAGAAGCAGTCGGGGGTGACCTCGTCCAGTGTCTCCGCACCAAAATCGTCCGCCGCCAACGGGCCGCACCAAGTCGGCGCTTTTTTGTGGGCCAACAAGCCCATCTGCAGCGCCGTCAGATCGCTGTGCCCGACCCAGCGGGTGCCCTGGTCCACGCTGCGGGCCAGCAGGTCCCAGTCGATCCGGTCCAGCAAGCGGGACAGGCCATAGCCGCCTCGCGTCGCCATGGCCACGGATGGTGCCTCGGCGGCCACCCGGTGGATGGCAGCCAAGCGCTGCTCATCGTCTCCGGCAAACCGCTGACTCTTCAGCAGGGCCGCCTCGTCGATCCGCACGGCAAAGCCACGCTCTTTCAGGCGGGCGGCGGCCAGCCGGACCGGCGCGGCCTTCAGCACCACACCCGCGGGCGAATAAAGGGTCAGAGAGGGCTTGGATTCGAGGGTCATGTCGGGCCAGGAGAAGGGGGGAAGTTGTCCAGGGCATCCTGGGGAAGCTCCACCACCTCCCCAGCAGGAATGGCGGCGGCTTCCATAAGCTGCTCGGATGGGGAAGACGCCGGCCGTGCAGCACGCTGCTGGCGCCGACGCTCCGCAAAGAAATCGCGCAGGATCTGTCCGCAGGCATCGGCCATCAACCCGCCCTGCACCAGGGTGTGGTGGTTCAACTGCGGTTGCGCGAACAGATCCACCACCGAGCCCGCCGATCCCGTCTTCGGGTCCAGCGCCCCGAAGACGACCCGCTTGAAGCGCGCATGCATCAAGGCCATGGCGCACATGGCGCAGGGTTCCAGGGTGACGAAGAGCTCGCAGTCCGGCAGCCGGTAGTTCTCAACCAACTGGGAGGCGTGGCGCAACGCCACCAACTCGGCATGTGCCGTCGGATCATGCGTGGTGATCGGGCGGTTGTAACCCGTGGCCAGCACCTGCCCGTCTCGCAGGATGACCGCCCCCACCGGCACCTCGCCGGCCAGCCAGGCGTTGTGCGCCTGATCCAGCGCGATCCGCATCGCGGCTTCATCCTGTGCGCTGAACGTGTGCAGGGGACTCTCGGGCTCGGTCATGATCGGTCGCGGTGGACCGGCATGATGCCACGCCCCGGCACGCTCACCGCAACAGCACGGCCAGCACCGGCGCCATCAACACATTCATCACGCCCACCAGCACCATCACCAGCCCCGCGACGGCGCCCTCTTCCTGCCCCACCTGGCTGGCCTTGGCCACGCCGGCGCCGTGCGCCCCCATGCCAAACAGCGCACCACGGGCCAGGCTGCTGCGCAGGGGCAGCCAGCGCAGCATGCCTTCGCCCAGCGCAGCGCCCAGCACCCCGGTGAAGACAACAAACACTGCCGTCAGATCAGGCACGCCACCGATGTCGCCCGACACCGTCATCGCGAACGGAGTGCTGATGGAGCGAGGCAAGAGGCTCAGGCGCAGTTCACCGCCCACCCCCAACAGGCTCGCCAACCCCCAGGCCGACAGCATGGCGGCCGAACTGCCCGCCACCATGCCCAGCAGCAGGGCCGGCCAATGCCGGCGGATCAGGGCCCGTTGCTCGAAGATCGGCACCGCGAAGGCCACGGTCGCCGGGCCCAGCAGCAGCACCATCCAGTGTGTGCCGCGGATGTAGTCGCTGTAGTCCTCATGGGCCAGCAGCACCAGCGCGATGAGAACGGCTGGCGTCACGGCCAGCGGCGCACTCCACCAACGGGGCAGCAGCCGGTGGAAGGACTTGGCGGCCAGGTAGATGAGGATGGTGATGGTCGACCACCCCAGGGTCAGCAACAGGGTGCTCATGACGGTTCCTCAGGCAGCGGCCTGGTGATGGGTCAAGCGCAGCACCAAGTCGACCACCACCGAAGTCACGGCCATCACGGTCAGCGTGCCCAGCACGATCACGGCCAGCACCTTGGCCCCCAGCCAGCCGAACAGCTCCGGGTGGTTGAGCACCGCCAGCACGGCCGGCACGAAGAACAGCAGCATCTCGGCCAGGAACCACTGGGCGCCGCGGCGCAGGCTGCCCAGTTGGATTTGCCCGGTGGCAAGCAGCAGGAGGGTCAGCGCCATGCCGACGATGCCGCCCGGCAGGCCAATGCCACTCACCCGCACGATGACCTCTCCGGCCAGCCAAGCCAGCACCAACAGGCCAATCTGCACCAGACGGTGGTGGCGCCACTGGCGGCGCGTGATCACGGACATGTCATGCAAGCTCATGGGAATTACCTCCTGCTGGCTTGCAATGTATGGCGCAGTGCAGCATGATGAAAGCGAATTGTTCTACTGACTTCAATTCCATTCTGGAATGGACATCAAACTGCGTCCCCTGCGGGCCCTGGTGGAGGTGACCCGCCAAGGCGGCTTCTCTCAGGCAGCACGTACCGTCTTTGCCACCCAGTCGGCCGTCAGCAAGGCCGTGCGCCAGCTCGAGGAAGACCTCGGCTTCGTGCTGCTGGACCGGGATGTGCACCCGCCACGCCTCACACCGGCCGGCGAGATCGTGCACCGGCGCGCGCTGACCCTGCTGGCCGAGCAGGACGACCTGATGGCCGAGCTCAACGCACTGCGGGGGCTGCAGCGCGGCGAGCTCCGCCTCGGTCTGCCGCCCATCGGCAGCAGCCAGCTCTTCGCCCCGGTGTTCGCGCAGTTCCGCGCCCGTTATCCCGGCATCGACATCCGGCTGGTGGAGCACGGCTCCAAACGGCTGGAAGAAGTACTGCGGGCCGGCGAGATCGATCTGGCCGGCCTGCTGGCACCGGTGCCCGCCGAGTTCGACTTCAAGCTGGTGCGCCAGGAACCGATCGTGGTCCTGATCGCCGCGGGTCAACCCCTGGGTCAGGCATCGGAAGTCGAGCTGGCTCGTCTCTCCGCCCTGCCCTTCGTGCTGTTCGAGTCCGGCTTCGCACTCAACCCGATCATTCTGGAGGCCTGTCAGCAGGCCGGCTTCACGCCGCATGTGGCAGCCCGCACCAGCCAGATCGACTTCATGATCGAGTTGGTGGCCGCTGGTCTGGGTATTGGCTTTCTGCCCCGCATGATGGCCGAGCAGCGCCACCATGCGGGCGTGCGCACCGTGACCCTCACCGCCCCCGCGCTGACCTGGCACATGGCACTGGCTTGGCGGCGCGGGGCCTATTTGTCCCATGCGGCCCAGGCCTGGCTGGACCTGATCAACCCTGCCCGCTGAGCAGCGCTGCGCCCGTCAGCCCTGCGGTGCTCCGGACAGAGGCCAGCGCGCCAGCACCCGATGCTGGGTCCTGCCCAGCAGGCTGTGGATCAGCACGAACTCCCGCACCGTCCATTGGACCGGCTCGACCGGTGACTCCGGCAACTCGCGCGGCGCGTAGGTCAGCGTCACATGCGGTGTGAAACGGACATCCACCGAATGCCCCAGCCCCTCGAGGGCCATGGACTGGCCCAGCTGGCGCTGGAAGTCCAACACGGCGGCCTCGTGGCTCGCGGCCGTGCGCAGAACGAAAGGCGCCTTGTCCCGCCGGATGCGAAAGCTCATCGCATGGTCCAGCACCACGTCGAAGGGCGCGCAGACCACGCGCGCAGCAGCGCGGCCCGCGGCCTCCACCACATCGGCAGGCACACCAGCGTGGTCGCCCAGATGATGGAGCGTGATGTGAAGCCGCTCCGGTGCGATGGGCTTGCTGTTCAGACCGTGTGATTCGCGCAGCCTCTGGCTGAGCGCGGCAATCTGCGCGCATGCCGCATCCGTCGGCTGCAACGCAAAAAACAGCCGATCCGTCGGCGCCGCCGGGGGCGGTGCCTCGAAACCCATCAGCGACAGCTGGTCGGACAAGAGCTCACTCCCACTCGATGGTGGCAGGCGGCTTGCTCGAGACGTCGTAGGTCACGCGGTTGATGCCGCGGACCTCGTTGATGATGCGGCTGGAGACCTTCTTGAGCAGGCTGTAGGGCAGCTCGGCCCAGTCGGCTGTCATGAAGTCGCTGGTCTGCACCGCGCGCAGGGCCACCACGTAGTCGTAGGTGCGGCCATCGCCCATCACGCCCACGCTCTTGACCGGCAGAAAGACGGTGAAGGCCTGGCTGGTCAGGTCGTACCAGCTCTTGCCGGAGTTCGGCTCGATGGTGGAGCGCAGCTCGTCGATGAAGATGGCATCGGCCCGGCGCAGCAGGTCGGCGTAGTCCTTCTTCACCTCGCCCAGGATGCGCACCCCCAGGCCCGGGCCCGGGAAAGGATGGCGATAGACCATCTCCGGCGGCAGACCCAGGGCCACGCCCAGTTCGCGCACCTCGTCCTTGAACAGCTCGCGCAGCGGCTCCAGCAGCTTCAGGCCCAGCTGCTCGGGCAGGCCGCCCACGTTGTGGTGGCTCTTGATCGTGGTGGCCTTCTTGGTCTTGGTCCCGCCACTTTCCACCACGTCCGGGTAGATGGTGCCCTGGGCCAGGAAGGTGGCGCCCTTGACACCGTTGCCAGCGGCCTTGAGTTTCCCGGCTTCCGCCTTGAAGACATCGACGAACAGGCCGCCGATGATCTTGCGCTTCTTCTCGGGGTCGGTCACGCCGGCCAGCTGCCCCAGGAACAGCTCGGAAGCATCCACGCGGATCACCTTCGCGTGCAGCTTGCCCGCGAACATGTCCATCACCATGTCGCCCTCGTTCAGGCGCAGCAGGCCGTGGTCGACGAAGACACAGGTCAGCTGGTCGCCGATGGCGCGGTGGATCAGTGCCGCGGCCACGCTCGAATCGACACCGCCGGACAGGCCGAGGATCACCTCCTCATCACCCACCTGCTCACGGATCTTCGCGATGGCTTCCTCGATGTAGTTGCCCATGATCCAGTCGCCTGCGCAACCGGCGATATCGCGCACGAAGCGGGTCAGCATGGCCGCGCCCTGCACGGTGTGGGTCACCTCGGGGTGGAACTGGACGGCGTAGTAGCCCTTGTCCTCGTTGGCCATGCCCGCGATGGGGCAGCTGGGGGTGCTGGCCATCAGCTTGAAGCCCTGCGGCAGCGTCGTGACCTTGTCGCCATGGCTCATCCAGACCTTGAGCATGCCGTGGCCTTCGGCCGTGGCGAAGTCCTGCACACCCTCCAGCAGGCGCGTGTGGCCATGGGCGCGCACCTCGGCGTAGCCGAACTCGCGGGTGTCGCTCCAGCTCACCTCGCCGCCCAACTGTACCGCCATGGTCTGCATGCCGTAGCAGATGCCCAGCACCGGCACGCCCAGATCCCACACCGCCTGCGGCGCGCGCAACTGGTGGTCCTCGTAGGTGCTGGCGTGGCTACCCGACAGGATGATGCCCTTGGGTGCGAAGCTACGGATGAAGTCGTCCGAGACGTCGTTCGGATGGATCTCGCAGTAGACATGGGCCTCGCGCACGCGCCGTGCAATCAGCTGCGTCACCTGGGAGCCGAAGTCGAGGATCAGGATCTTGTCATGCATGGTGGGATCTCAGGTCGGAGCCGCCTCGGCCTCGGTGGGCTTGAGCGGTGAAGGATGGCGGCGGAAATGCTGGATCGCCAGCACGGTGGCCAGCACCTGCAGTGCGGCACACAGGTAGAACGGGGCCCCGATGCGCCAGTCGCCATGCGGGTAATGGGCGGTCAGCTGCAGCAGGAAGGAGCCGATCACCGGTGCGGCCACGGCCGTCAGGCTGTTGAGCGAGGCCACGGAGCCCAGGGTGCGCCCCTGGGAATGCTCGTCCACCGCGGTGGAGACCACCGTCTGCAGCGTGGTGCTGACCATCATGCCGAAGATGTCCAGCACGATGATGGCGTACATCATCCAGCCCTCGGTGGCCAGGCCCCACAGCAGGTAGCAGATGGCCGAGGACACCAGGCCGATCACCGCGATGCGCTGCGGCGCGATGCGCTTGACTACCACGCGGATCAGGCCGCCCTGCACCAGCACGGCCATGACACCGATGGCGAACAGCGACCAGCCGTTCTCCTTCGGCCCCCAGCCGAACTTGAAGGTGGTGTAAAGCACCCAGGTGGTGTGCAGGATGAACTGGGCCAGGCTGGACAGGCCGATGACCGCGACCAGGGTGCCGATGCCCTCGGTCTCACCCAGACGGCGCAGCGAGGCCACCGGGTTGGCCTTGCGCCAATTGATCGGCACGCGTCGGTCCTTGGGCAGGGACTCGGGCAGCACGAACACGCCGTAGATCGCGTTCAGGATGGCCAGGCCGCCGGCCACGAAGAACGGCAGGTGCAGACTGATGTGGCCCAGCAGCCCGCCCATCACCGGCCCCAGCACAAAGCCCATGCCGAAGGTGGCGCCCAGCATGCCGAAGCGCTTGGCCCGTTCCTGCGGCGTGGAAATGTCGGCCACATAGGCCTGCGCCACCGCCGCATTGGCCTGCAGCGCCCCGCTGACCAGCCGTACGGCAATCAGCATCCACACCGCCGTGGCCAGGCCGGTGACGAAGAAACTCAGCGCGAGGCCGGTGAAGCCCAGCAGCAGCACGGGACGGCGACCGAAATGATCCGACGCAGCGCCCAGCACCGGCGAGCCAAAGAAGTTGGCCACACCGAAGGCCAGGCTGACCATGCCGTACCAGAAGGCCTGGTCGGTCTGCGAACCGGTGAAGGTGCCGACCAGCGGCGCCAGCACCGGGATGATGAGCCCGATCGACACCATGTCGATCAGGACGGTCAGCATGATGAACGGCATCGCGGCCGTCCGCTGGCGGGTGGAGGTTCCCGGGGTCTCGGCTGGGCTCATCGGACGCATCGGACTTTAGGCAGAGGCTTCAATGACAGCGCCCGGACGGGCCGGGCGCTGCGAAGGGTCACGACGAGAGCTCACTCCGCCCGGTAGTTGGGCGCTTCCTTGGTGATCTGCACATCGTGCACATGGCTTTCGCGAATGCCGGCCGCCGTGATCTCGACGAACTCGGCCCGGTCGCGCATCTCGTCGATGGTGGCACAACCGCAATAGCCCATCGAAGCCCTCAGGCCGCCCGCCATCTGGTAAATGATCGACACCAGCGAACCCTTGTAAGGCACGCGGCCTTCGATGCCCTCGGGCACCAGCTTGTCGGCGTTGGGGTTGGTGGTCTCGTCGTTTTCCTGGAAGTAGCGGTCGGCCGAACCGGCCTTCATCGCCCCGATCGAGCCCATGCCGCGGTAGCTCTTGTAGCTGCGGCCCTGGTAGAGGATGACCTCGCCCGGTGCCTCTTCGGTGCCGGCGAACATGCCGCCCATCATCACGGTACTGGCACCGGCGGCGATGGCCTTGGCGATGTCACCCGAGTAGCGGATGCCGCCGTCGGCGATCAGCGGCACGCCCGTGCCCTTGAGTGCCGTGGCCACGCTGTCGATGGCCATGATCTGGGGCACGCCCACACCGGCCACGATGCGGGTGGTGCAGATGGAACCCGGGCCAATGCCGACCTTGACCGCGTCCGCACCGGCCTCGACCAGCGCCAGCGCTGCGGCACCGGTGGCAATGTTGCCGCCCACGACCTCGATCTGCGGGTAGTTGCGCTTGACCCAGCGCACCCGCTCGATCACGCCCGCAGAGTGGCCATGCGCGGTGTCGACGATCAGCGCATCGACGCCGGCCTTGACCAGCAGCTCCACGCGCTCTTCGGTGCCCTCGCCCACGCCCACCGCAGCGCCCACGCGCAGCTTGCCGTGCGAATCACGGGCCGCGTTGGGGAAGGTGGTCTGCTTGGTGATGTCCTTGACGGTGAAGAGACCGCGCAACTCGAAGGCGTCGTTGACGACCAGCACGCGCTCGAGCTTGTGCTTGTGCATCAGTTCCTTGGCCTCGGCCAGCGAAGCGCCTTCCTTCACGGTGATCAGGCGCTCGCGCGGCGTCATGATCTCGCGCACCGGCACGTCCAGACGGGTCTCGAAGCGCAGGTCCCGGCCGCTCACGATGCCGACCACCTTGCCAGCCTCGATCACCGGGAAGCCCGAAATGCCATGCTGGGCGGACAGTGCCTTCACCTCGTGCACCCGGGTCTCGGGCGAGATGGTGATCGGGTCCTTCAACAGGCCGGATTCATAGCGTTTGACCCGCGCCACCTCGGTCGCCTGCTGCTTGGGCGTGAGGTTCTTGTGCACGATGCCCATGCCGCCTTCCTGTGCGATCGTGATCGCCAGGCGGGCTTCGGTCACCGTATCCATCGCTGCCGAGACGAGCGGCAGGTTCAGGACGATGTTGCGGGAGAAGTGGGTGGCCAGCGACGTGTCGCGTGGCAGAACTTGCGAGAACGCGGGGACCAGCAACACATCGTCGAAGGTCAGCGCTTTGCCAAGAAGGCGCATGGGGAAAGCTCCAGACGCAAAAGCGGATTATACGGAATGCGCACGCATCTTTCCTGTCGGCATGGATACACATTGCCTCGCCCGCAGTGAGACCGGCCGCCTTACACTCCCCGCTGCATTCCCGGATGCGCTGTCCTCCACCTGATCCCAGCAGCCCGCCATGACGCTGTCCCGCCTTTGCCTGTTGGGCCTTCTGGCCCTTGCCACCACCGCCGCTTCGGCACAGTCCATCTGGAAGTGGCGCGACCGGGACGGCCACGTGATGGTCAGCGACAGGCCGCCTGGCGCCGAGGTGCCAGACAAGGACATCCTGCAGCGCCCCAGCGCCGCGCACATGGCCGCCGCGCCCAGCGACGCCGCCTCGCCCTCTGCCCCCCCAGCCTCGGCCGGCATCGACAAGGACCTGGAAGCCCGCAAGAACAAGCTGGCGCAGGCCCAGGCCGCCGACAAGGACGCCAAGATCAAGGCGACCAAGGAACGTGTGAGCGCCGAGAAGGCCCAGAACTGCCAGCGGGCCCGCAACCAGTTGCAGATGCTGCAGAGTGGCGCGCGCATGGCCCGTGCCAACGACAAGGGTGAGCGCGAGTTCCTCGACGACAAGGCGCGCGCCGAAGAAATCACCCGCGCCCAGCAGCAGATCAGCAACAGCTGCGATTGAAGCCCCGGGCCGCGCGCGGCCCGAGGACGTTCACCCGACCTTGTCCACTTTCTGCTTGCGGTAGCGCTGGCAGCGTGCTTCCTTCGGGTCGACGGTGAGGGGACGCCACACCTCCACCCGGTCATTCGGACGCAACACCGTGTCCAGAGGCCGGGCCTTCATCCACACCCCCACGGACAGCGTGTCATCCAGCGCCAGGCCATGCCGTGCCAGCAGGCCGCTGGCCTGCAGCGCCTGCGCCACGGTGCTGCCCACCGGCAGCGTCAAAGAGACGCGGTCCACCTGGCGCGGCGCCGGACTGTAGGCCACTTCAACGTCCAGCATCGCCTGTGCCTCAGCGGGGTCCATAGACCTGCTCCGCGCGCTTCACGAAGGATTCGACGAAGGTGTTGGCCACACGGTCGAACACGGGGCTGAGCACCAGTTCCAGCGGCCGGCTGGAGAAGGCATAGCGCAGGTCGAACTCAACCTTGCAGGCCTTGGGCGCCTCCTGCCCCGAGCCCAAGGGCAGGAAATCCCAGGACCCCTCCAGCATGGAGAACGGCCCATCCACCAGGCGCATCAGCACCTGCCGGTCAGGCTGATGGGTGTTGCGGGTGGTGAATGCGTGGCGAACGCCGGCGTAGTGCAGGTGGACCTTGGCTGTCACGCCGTCCTCGCGCTGCTCCAGGATCTCGCCCCGTTCGCACCAGGGCAGGAACTGCGGATAGGCCGGCACATCGACCACCAGGCGGTACATCTCGGCCGGGGTGTACCAGAGCAGGACGGACTTCTTGACGTGCTTCATACAATGGTCCGATTTTAAGGGGCCTGCCGGCCCGTCCTGATTGCCCCCATGTCCGCCCTGATCGCAGAAAACCGCCGCGCCCGTTTCGAGTACCACATCGATGAGCAATTCGAGGCCGGTGTGGTGCTGGAAGGCTGGGAGGTCAAGGCCATCCGCGCCGGCCAGGTGCAGCTCACCGACGGCTACGTGGTCATTCGCAACGGCGAGCTCTACCTGATCGGCTGCCGCATCAACGCGCTGCGCAGCGCCTCCACCCACGTGCACCCGGAGGCCGACCGCACCAAGAAGCTGCTGATGCACAAGGAGCAGATCAAGCGCCTGGTGGGCAAGGTGGAGCAGCGCGGCTTCACCCTGGTGCCGCTGAACCTGCACTACAAGGCTGGCCGGGTGAAGGCCGAGATCGCGCTGGCCAAGGGCAAGGCCCAGCACGACAAGCGCGAGACCGAGAAGAAGCGCGACTGGGAACGCGAGAAGGGCCGCCTGATGCGCCACAAGGTCTCCGGCCCCGCCAAGGATTGAACAGCACGCGATGAGCCACTGCACCCGCACCCTGGACGACATCCTCTACCCGCCGCTGGAGCCGCTGCGCAGCGGTCACCTGCAGGTCGATGGCCGCCACAGCCTCTACTGGGAGACCAGCGGCAACCCCGCCGGCATCCCGGTCATCTTCGTGCACGGTGGCCCCGGCGCCGGCACCTCGCCACGCAGCCGCCGCTACTTCGATCCGGCCCGCTACCACATCGTCCTGCTGGACCAGCGCGGTTCGGGCCAGTCCACCCCGCTGGGCGACTGCCAGGACAACACCACCGACCGACTGATCGCCGACTTCGAACAGCTGCGCGAGATGCTGGGGATCGAGCGCTGGCTGGTCTTCGGCGGCTCCTGGGGCTCCACCCTGTCGCTGGCCTACGCCCAGGCCCATCCGCAGCGCTGCCTGGGCCTGGTGCTGCGGGGCATCTGGCTGGGCACGCAGGAAGAGATCGACTGGTGGCTCTACGGCGTGCGCAACATCTTCCCGAAGGAATGGGAAGCCTTCGCCGGCTTCATCCCCGAGGCCGAACGCGGTGACCTGCTGGGCGCCTACCAGCGCCGCCTGACCAGCGCCGACCCGGCCGTCTACCTGCCCGCGGCCCGCGCCTGGGCCCGCTACGAAGGCGCCTGCATCTACCTGCGGCCGCAGCCCGAGGCGGTGGCCGCCATGACGGACGACACCGCCGCGCTGGGCATGGGCCGGCTGGAGGCGCACTACTTCGCCCACCAGGCCTTTCTGAAGCCCGGGCAGCTGATCGACGGCGTGCCGGCCATCCAGCACCTGCCGGCCATCATCGTGCACGGTCGCTACGACGTGATCTGCCCGGTGCGCTACGCCCATGCGCTGGCAGACGCCTGGCCGCAGGCGCGGCTGGTGGTGGTGCCCGATGCCGGGCACTCGTCCTACGAGCCCGGCATCGCTGCCGAGCTCGTGGCCGCCACCGACCGCTTCGCGGCCACCGGCCGGCTGGTCTGAGCCGGGCTCAGCGGGTGTGGTGCACGGCCTGCTGGCCGTAGACCGACACCGGCAGCCCCTCCATGCGGGCCTTGAGCTGAAGCGCCAGGTACAGCGAGTAGTGGCGTGACTGGTGCAGATTGCCGCCGTGGAACCACAGCCCCGGCTGCTGCGTGGGCTTCCACATGTTGCGCTGCTCGCCTTCCCAGGGCCCCGGGTCCTTGGTGGTGGCCGAGCCCAGGCCCCACACCTTGCCCACCCGGTCGGCCACCTCGGGGCTGATCAGGTCGGCCACCCAGCCGTTCATCGAACCATAGCCGGTGGCATAAACCACCAGGTCCGCCGGCAGCTCGGTGCCGTCGTCCAGCACCACCGCGTGCTCGCTGAGGTGGCTGATGCCCTTGCCCGACTGCAGCTTGATGCTGCCGTTGATGACCAGGTCGCAGGCGCCCACGTCGATGTAGTAGCCCGAGGCTCGCCGCAGATACTTCATGAACAGGCCCGAGCCGTCGTCGCCGAAGTCCAGCATGAAGCCGGCCTTCTCCAGCGCGCGGTAGAAGCCCGCATCCCGCTCGCGGATCTGGTCGTACAGCGGCTTCTGGAAGTCGGCCATGATGCGGTAGGGCAGCGAGGCGAAGATCAGGTCCGCCTTGCGGGTGCTGACCCCATTGGCCACCGCCTGCTCCGAATACAAGGCACCCAGACCGATCTCCATCAGCGAGTCCGAGCGCACGATGTGGGTGGACGAGCGCTGGACCATGGTGACATCGGCCTCGTGCTCCCACAGCGCGGCGCAGATGTCGTGCGCCGAGTTGTTGGCCCCGATCACCACCACCTTCTTGCCGCGGTAGGCGTCCGGCCCTGAATGCTGTGAGGAATGCTGCTGCTCGCCGCGGAACACATCCTGTCCTGGGATCTTCGGGATGTTGGGCTTGCCGGACATGCCAGTGGCGAACACCAGCTGCTGGGGCCGCAGCACCAGGGTCTCGCCATTGCGCTGCACCGTCACTTCCCAGTCCTGGGTGGCCTCGTTCCAGCGCGCCTGCGTCGCCCGGGTGGACGGCCAGTAGTTGACCTCCATGACCTTGGTGTACATCTCCAGCCAGTCGCCGATCTTGTCCTTGGGCGCGAACACCGGCCAATTGTCCGGAAACGGCAGGTACGGCAAGTGGTCGTACCAGACCGGGTCGTGCAGGCACAGCGACTTGTAGCGCCCGCGCCATTGGTCGCCCGGGCGCTCATGGGTGTCGATCACGATGTGCGGCACGCCCAGCTGGCGCAGCCGCGCGCCCAGGGCAATGCCGCCCTGCCCGCCCCCGATCACCAGCACATAGGGTTGCGTGCTGCGGCCCAGCTCGGCGGCCTCCTGCTCGCGCTTCTCCAGCCAGGTCTGGCGGTGCTTGTGGATGCCGTGCTCGGCCCCCTTGGGCCGGCGCTGGCCCAGCGGCTCCTCGAAGCCCTTGAGCTCCTGCATCGTGGTCAGCAGGGTCCAGATGCGGCCGTTCTTCAGGCGCAGGTGGCCGGTGCCCCGGGCCAGGCTGGTGTCGATGGTCAGCCAGGCCGAGACCACTCCGCCAGCCTCCTCCACCGTCTCCTTCGGATCCAGCTCAAAGCGCACCGGCAGGGCCGGGCTGAGCTGGTGGCGCAGCATCTCGGTGATCTGCGCCGGTCCCTCCATCGTCTTCAGGTTCCAGGTGAAGAGCACCAGATCGCGCCAGTAGCTCTCGTCCGCGAAGAGGCCGGCCACGGCCTCGCTCTTTTCGGCGGCCAGGCCCTGGTTGAGCGCGTCCAGCACCGCCTGTGCTGCGGCCCGGGGATCGGAGGTGGAAGGAAGGGTCATGCGTGTCTCCTGTGTCGTGTTGCAGCGCTCGTCGGCGCCGCACCTCCTTCGGCAATGCCTGTGCCAGCCGTGGGCTCGCCACCGGGACTGCCCATGCCGCCGAGGCGCCTCGTCCCTCGTACAGCCCCCGTGCACACGCCCCCGTTCATGGCGCTTCCTCGCCCCTCATGGCGGGCCTCGACACCTCCGATCGCGCGCCACAGGTGTTGCATCGGAAGCGGTCGGCCGCAACAGCCCTGCGACACCTGTCGCAACGGCCTGTCGCGCCCCGCCCGGCGGGGCTGTGGGTAAACCTCCATGCAGCGTCCCGGGCCCCTTGCCCACAATCAAGTGACGCCCACGGTGGCCCCTCGCATGAACGCACGCTCCTACGCCTCCCACGTCCAGGAGATCGAGTCCTTCGGACTCGGTCTGAACCGCGGCACCCCTGCGCGCGACGCGGCCGTCCTGCGCAGCTGGCAGCGCTGCATCGAACGCCACCGGCTGGACCCGGCCGCCACCTGCGAGGCCTACATCGTCCCCGAGGGCCAGTTGCGGGTGCACCGCGAGGAATCCGAGCCGCTGATCCGCATCGCCCGCAGCGGGCTGGAGCGCCTGTACCAGCAGCTGGCCGGGCTGCAGTACGTGCTGCTGCTGGCCGACCGCCACGGCATCACCGTGGACTTCCTCGGGCACGAGGGCGACGCCGACGCGCTGCGCCGCGCCGGGCTCTACCTGGGCTCCGACTGGCGCGAAGACCGCGCCGGCACCTGCGCGGTGGGGGCCTGCCTGGAAGGCGGCGAGGCGCTGATCATCCACCAGAGCGACCACTTCGACTACACGCACACGCCGCTGTCCTGCACCGCCGCGCCCATCTACGACCACCGTGGCGAACTGGCCGCGGTGCTGGACCTGTCGCTGCTGCGCTCGCCCGAATCGCGCAGCAGCCAAAGCCTGGCCCTGCACCTGGTGACGTCCACGGCCCGGCGCATCGAGCTGGCCCACCTGATGGAGCGCTCGCGCAGCGACTGGGTGCTGCGCCTGTCCCGCTCGCCCGACTTTCTGGACGTGGACCCGGACGCCGCGCTGACACTGGACGGCGCGGGCCGGGTGCGCGGCATGACGCAGGCCGCGGCCCGCATCCTGGCCCAGGCCATCGGCCTGCCCTGGGCCGAACGGCGCGACCTGCTGGGCCTGCCGCTGGAGCGCTTCTTCGAGCTGGATGTGGATGGCCTGCCCAGCCTGCTGCGCCACCGCCTGGCGCAGGACCGCATCGTGCGCGCCCGCGACGGCAGCATCCTGTTCGCCCACGCCATCGAACCGCAGCGCGGCAGCGCCACCCCGGTGCGCGACGCGACCCCGGCCCCCTCCGCCACGACCACCGCGACCACCACCCCGGTGCCGCAAGCGCTGCGCGCCCTGTCGGCCGGCGACGCCCACCTGGACGCGCTGCTGCACAAGGCCGCCCGGCTGGCCCCGCAGCGCCTGCCAGTGATGATCCAGGGCGAAACCGGCGCGGGCAAGGAATACCTGGCCCGCGCCCTGCACGCGGCCAGCGGCCGGCCGGGGCCCTTCGTCGCCATCAATTGCGCCGCCATCCCCGAGACCCTGCTGGAGAGCGAGCTCTTCGGCTACCTGCCCGGCACCTACACCGGCGGCGCCAGCCGCGGCAAGACGGGACTGGTGGAGGCCGCGCACCGCGGCACCCTGTTCCTGGACGAGATCGGCGACATGCCGCTGCACCTGCAGGCCAAGCTGCTGCGCGTGCTGTCCGAGTCGGAGATCACGCCGCTGGGCGCACGCCAGCCCAAGCCGCTGGACCTGCGGGTCATCTCGGCCACCCACCGGCCACTGACGGTGCTGGTGGACCAGGGCCTGTTCCGCCAGGACCTGCTGTTCCGCCTGAACGCGGCCCAGCTGAGCCTGCCGCCGCTGCGCCAGCGCCAGGACCTGGACGCACTGATCGACCGCCTGGCCGAGGCCCAGCGCCCGGGCCTGCGGCCCACGCCCGAAGCGCGAGCCCTGCTGCGCACCCATGGCTGGCCGGGCAACCTGCGCGAGCTGCACAACGCCCTGTGCCATGCGGCCGCGCTGAGCGAAGGGCCGTGCTTCGGCCCGGAGCATCTGCCGGAGACGGTGCTGGAGGCTTCCGCTGGATTGCCCCAGACGGTGGCGACGATGCTCCCCCGCCTGCCGGCGCCGCCCCTGGAGCCGCCCCCGCACGTCAGCGATGCCACCGATCCTGAGGACCCCGCTGGTCCCGCGGATCCCGCGATGGCGCTGGAGCGCCTGCTGCAGCGCTGCCAGGGCAATGTGTCCGAAGCGGCCCGCCTGCTGGGCGTCAGCCGCTCCACCATCCACCGCCGCATCCAGCGCCTGGCGCTGGGCGAGCGGCGGGTGCGCTGGTCCCCCGCCGACAGACGAGACTGAGCCCGGAGCCTGCTCTTCAGCGCGCGTCCAGCCGGGCCAGGCCGGCGGCCAGGTCGGCGATCAGATCGTCCACCACCTCCAGGCCGATGCACAGGCGCACCAGCGTGCCGCGGTAGGGGCTGCCCAGCTTGCGCATGGCGCCACCCTGGTAGGGCACGGCCAGGCTCACCGGCCCGCCCCAGCTCCAGCCGATGCGGAAACGCTGCAGCCCGTCGACGAAGGCGTCCACCTGCGTGGCGCTGAAACGCGGGTCCATCTCCAGCGTCAGCAGGCCGGCCGAGGCGCGGCACAGCGCCGCCCAGTGGGCATGGCCGGGGGAGTCCGGCAGCGCCGGGTGCAGCACGCGTGTCACCTGCGGCTGGGCCTGCGCCCAGGCCGCGATGCGCCGGGCGGCGGCGTCCTGCGCCGCATAGCGCAGCGGCAGGCTGGGCAGGTTGCGCAGCACCAGCTCCACATCGTTGGCGCCCACGCCCAGGCCCAGGCGGCTGTGCGTCCAGGCCAGCTTTTCGTACAGGGCCGTGTCGCGGCAGGCCACCGAGCCCATCAGCACATCGCCTCCGCCCGAGGGGTACTTGGTCAGCGCATGGATGGTCACGTCCACGCCCAGGCCGTCGCCCAGCGCGAAGGCATCGAAGGCCAGGCCGGCGCCCCAGGTGTTATCCAGGGCGATCACGGCCTGCGGCGCCTTCTCGCGCACCGTGCGCACCAGGGCCGGCAGGTCGGGGAACTCCAGCGTCACCGAGCCCGGGGCCTCCAGCCAGACCAGCTTGACGCTCTCGTCCAGCGCCTGGGCCAGGCTCTCGGGCTGCATCGCGTCGTACAGACGGTGGCCGATGCCCCAGGCCGCCATCTCGTGGCGGGCGAAGTCCTTGCTGGGGTTGTAGACGTTGTCCGGCAGCAGCAGCGTGTCGCCCGCCTTCAGCAGCCCCATGTTGACCACGGTGATGGCCGACAGACCGCTGGGGGCCAGCAGCACGTGCTGGGCCCCTTCCAGCGTGGCCAGGCGGGCCTCCAGCGTGAAGGTGGTGGGCGTGCCGTGCAGACCGTAGGTGTAGGCGCTCTTGTCCACCCAACTGCGCTGGCGCAGCGCGGCCATGTTCGGGAAGTAGACGGTCGAGCCCTTGCACACCGGCACCACCGGCGATGCGAAATCGCCCGGGGCCTGGTAGGGGTGGTGGATCAGCTCGGTGGACTTGGCGTCGCTCATGGGGTCTGCCTGTGAAGGGATCAGAAGGGTTCGCCGACCAGGTCGTGGCCCTCGGCCCCGACGATGCGGACCTTGGCGAACTCGCCGACCTTCAGCTGCACCGAGGCCTTGGCCGGCGGCAGGATGCGCACCGTGCCGTCGATCTCCGGCGCGTCGGCGTAGGTGCGCCCCACCCCGCCGCGGCGGCCCAGGGCCGGCGCGCTGTCCACCAGCACCTGCATGGTGGCGCCCACGCGGCGGCGCAGCCGCTCGATGGAGACCTGCTCGGCCACGGCCATGAAGCGGGCACGGCGTTCCTCGCGCACTTCATCGGGCAACGCGCCCGGCAGCGCGTTGGCGGTGGCGCCATCCACCGGCGAATAGGCGAAGCAGCCGGCCCGGTCGATCTGCGCCTCGCGCAGGAAGTCCAGCAGGTATTGGAATTCTTCTTCGGTCTCGCCGGGGAAGCCGGCGATGAAGGTCGAGCGGATCACGATCTCCGGGCACAGCTCGCGCCAGCGCAGGATGCGCTCCAGGTTCTTCTCGCCGCTGGCCGGGCGCTTCATGCGCTTGAGGACATCCGGGTGGGCGTGCTGGAAGGGCACGTCCAGGTAGGGCAGCACCAGGCCCTCGGCCATCAGCGGGATGACCTCGTCCACATGCGGGTAGGGGTAGACATAGTGCATGCGCACCCAGGCGCCATGCTCACGGGCCAGCTCGCCCAGCTTGGCCGCCAGGTCCAGCATGCGGGTCTTGACCGGCGCGCCGTTCCAGAAGCCGGTGCGGTACTTCACGTCCACGCCGTAGGCCGAGGTGTCCTGGCTGACGACCAGCAGCTCCTTCACCCCGCCCTCGAACAGGGCCCGGGCCTCGTTGAGCACATCGCCCACCGGGCGCGAGACCAGGTCGCCGCGCATGCTGGGGATGATGCAGAAGGTGCAGCGGTGGTTGCAGCCCTCGCTGATCTTCAGGTAGGCGTAGTGCTTGGGGGTGAGCTTGATGCCGGCGGCCGGCACCAGGTCCACGAAGGGATCGTGCGGCTTGGGCACGTGCTGGTGCACCGCGTCCATCACCTCCTGGGTGGCGTGCGGGCCGGTCACGGCCAGCACCTTGGGGTGCACCTCGCGCACCATGTTGCCGCCGTCCGCGCCTTCACGCGCACCCAGGCAGCCGGTGACGATGACCTTGCCGTTCTCGGCCAGGGCCTCGCCGATGGCGTCCAGGCTCTCCTGCACGGCGTCGTCGATGAAGCCGCAGGTATTGACGATGACCAGGTCGGCGCCCTGGTAGGTCTTGGCGGTCTTGTAGCCTTCGGCCGAGAGCTGGGTGAGGATCAGCTCGGAATCGGTCAGCGCCTTGGGGCAGCCCAGGCTGACGAAGCCGATGGTGGGGGCGTCGCCGGGGGTGTTCGGGGTGGCGGCGGCGGTGTCGGGTGCGGAGCTCATGGGGCGGGATTGTCTCAAACCCGCCCCGGCCCCGGTGCGGGACCTACTTCTGCGCCGGCGGCGGCGGGAAGCCGCCGAACAGGTTGCCGGCCTGCTTCTGCATCTGTTCCTGCATCTGCTGGAAGAGCTGCTGAGACTGTTCCAGGTAGCTGCCCATCAGGCCCTGCATCACCGGGGCCTGGCCGCTCATCAACTGGGTCCACATCTCGGGCGTGAAGCTCTTGGGGTCGTACAGGCCGCTGGCCTGCTCGGCCAGCCGGCCCTGCATGTCCACGAAGGCCTGGAGGTTCTTCTCCAGATAGTTGCCCATCACGCCCTGCATGGCGTGGCCGTAGAAGCGGATGATCTGCGCCAGCGAGCGGGCGCTGAACATGGGCATGCCGCCCGCCTCTTCCTCCAGGATGATCTGCAGCAGGATGCTGCGGGTCAGGTCCTCGCTGGTCTTGGCGTCCCGCACCTCGAACTCGATGCCGTCCAGCACCATCTGCTTGACGTCGGCCAGCGTGATGTAACAGCTGGCCTGCGTGTCGTACAGACGCCGGTTCGGGTACTTCTTGAGGATGCGCAGGGCGGCGGTCGAGGCCGCGCCAGCGGCATCCTTGGGCTCTTGCGTCATAAGGCGGCGGGCTCCGATGGGTGGGTGCCCCGCGGGGGCAGGGTTTCAATCGATTCTAGTGGTCGCCCTGGGCCGTCCAGCCCCGGGATTGCACGGTTGGATGCGCTGCAACAAAGGCCAACGGTTTGCGCATCTGTCCATGCGGGAAACCGGCTTCGCGAAACGGTGCGCAGCCGCTAGGCTGTCGGGCTGAACCGTTCCAACCCTCTCACCACAACCTCAGAACGCACCCCCATGAGCAGCGCCGAACACCGCTTCGAGACCCTGGCCGTCCATGCCGGCTACACCCCTGACCCAACCACCAAGGCCGTGGCCGTGCCGCTGTACCAGACGGTGGCCTACTCCTTCGACAGCGCCCAGCACGGCGCCGACCTGTTCGACCTGAAGGTCGCGGGCAACATCTACACCCGCATCATGAACCCGACCACCGACGTGCTGGAAAAGCGGGTGGCGGCCCTGGAAGGCGGCATCGCCGCGCTGGCCCTGGCCTCGGGCCAAGCGGCGGTCACCTACGCCATCCTGACCATCGCCGAGGCAGGCGACAACATCGTCTCGTCCAGCGCCCTGTACGGCGGCACCTACAACCTGCTGGCCCACACCCTGCCGCAGTACGGCATCCAGACCCGCTTTGCCGACTACCGCCAGCCCGAGCAGTTCGAGACCCTGATCGACGAACGCACCAAGGCCATCTATGCCGAGACCCTGGGCAACCCCAAGGGCAATGTGACCGACATCGCCCGCCTGGCCGAGATCGCCCACCGCCACGGCATCCCGCTGATCGTGGACAACACGGTGGCCAGCCCCTACCTGTGCCGGCCGATCGAGCATGGCGCCGACATCGTGGTGCAGTCGCTCACCAAGTACCTGGGCGGCCACGGCACCAGCCTGGGCGGCGCCATCATCGATTCCGGCAAGTTCCCCTGGGCCGAGCACAAGGCCCGTTTCAAGCGCCTGAACGAGCCGGACGTGAGCTACCACGGCGTGGTCTACACCGAAGCCCTGGGCCCGGCGGCCTACATCGGCCGGGCGCGCGTGGTGCCGCTGCGCAACACCGGCGCGGCCATCTCGCCCTTCAACGCCTTCCAGATCCTGCAGGGCATCGAGACCCTGGCCCTGCGCATGGACCGCATCTGCGACAACACCCTGGCGCTGGCCAAGTACCTGCAGCAGCACCCCAAGGTGGGCTGGGTCAACTACGCCGGGCTGGAGGACCACCCTGAGTACCCCCTGGCCAAGAAGTACCTGGGCGGTCGCCCCTCGGGCCTGTTCACCTTCGGCGTGAAGGCGCCGGCCGGCCAGGGCCGCGAGGCCGGAGCCCGCTTTCTGGATGGGCTGAAGCTCTTCACCCGCCTGGTGAACATCGGCGACGCCAAGTCGCTGGCCACCCACCCGGCCTCCACCACCCACCGGCAGCTGTCGCCGGAGGAACTGGAGAAGGCCGGCGTGAGCGAGGACGCGGTGCGCCTGTCGGTCGGCATCGAGCATGTGGATGACCTGATCGCCGATCTCGACCAGGCGCTGGCGGCCGTCTGAAGCCGCCAGCCCGCGTCAGAACGCGAAGTTGGTCGTGACCGTGGTGCCCGTGCCCACGGTCAGCGGCCCGGCCGTCTGCAGCACACCGCCCGATTCCGCGTTCAGCGTGTAGGCGCTGCCGGCCGTGGCGTCGGCAGCGAAGACCAGGCTGCCCCCGGCCACATACGGGGCCACCCAGGGGGCGGCTGCGGGCAGGTCCAGCGCGTAGGCGCCGCTGTCCGCATCGGCCAGGGTGCTGCCCACCACGATCCAGTCGCCGCCGCTCAGGTGCTGCGCGGCGCTGATCTGGGCGTCGACCGAGACGGCCGGCGTGGTGACCACACCGGCCAGCGTGCCCACGCCGGCCAGGGGCGGCAGCAGCGGCATGCCCGATGTGCTGATCGTCGTCACCAGGCCCGAATCGACCGTCACCCCCGTGACCACCAGCGTGGCGAAGCCGGGCGAGGTGATCACGAAGTCGTAGCTGCCCGGGGCCACCGGCTGCAGCAGAAACTTGCCGGTGGCGTCCGGGGCCGTGGCCTTGATGACCACCCCGTCCTGCTGCAGCGACACCGTGGTCAGGCCATTGGCCAGCGCGGCATCCACATAGCCACCCACCCCCGAGATGTAGGCCGGCGTGGCCTTCACCACCGGCTTGAGGATGTACTTGCCCGAGGCACCGGCCGTCACGACCGACTTGCAGGCGTCGAAGTCCAGCACCATGTCGACCATTTGGTTGGCCTGCACGTCCAGGTCCACATTGATCTTCAGGCCCGTCTGCTGGGCGCTCGGCGTGGTCAGCGGCTGTTCGCTGCCCCCGGTGGGCACCACCGAGTTGGCCAACGGATCACTGCCGCTGTTGTCGGCCAGCACCAACCGCATCTGGCTGTAATGGCCTGCGGCCAGGGGCACCTGCCCCAGTTCTGCCAGCACCCCGTTGCTCAGCGTCAGCAGGTCCACCCGCAGCGCCGGATTCAGCGCAATGTCGATCCAGCCCGGATCGCTGTCGGAGGCCGAGGCGCTCTGGTTGACCTGCACCTTCTGGATGGTGACGTTGACCTGGTCGAAACCGCAGGCCGGTGCGTCGGTCAGGCTCACCCGCAGCGTGCCGGTGGAGCCATCGGTGGATGTGGAGGAACCGCCCCCACCACAGGCCGCCAGAAGCGCCGCGCCCGTCAGACTCAGAACGGCCCAGATGCGTCGAAAGTTTGTCATGTCGATACCCCTTCACTCAACGCGGTGACTGTGTAATTTGCACATTTTCCGCCATTCCGATGGCCCGGGCGTCACAAGATGCAAATGGGGCGGCCGCCCCGCCGTGGTCCGTAACATGCTTGCCCAGGCAGCCCAGCGCATCCCGGGCCGCCGCCTCGCCATGTCATCCCGTCCCCCTTCTTCGCCCCGCAAGACGAGCCCGCCCGCGGCGCGCGCCACCAGCGTCCGCCGTCCGGCCCCCGCCCCGTCCAGGGAGGCGGGCCCACCCTCGCCCCTGTTCCGCCCCGCCATGCCCCCCAGCGCTGAGCCGGTGGCCCCACCCCGGCGCACCGTGCGCCAACCGCGCCAGCGCCACCATGCCGGCCGGGCTCAGATCCTGGCGACCATCCGCGCCTCGGCGATCGACGTCTTCAGCCGCCATGGCTTTGCCGGCACCACCATGCAGGCGGTGGCCGAGGGCGCCGGGCTGACCAAGCAGCAGCTGCTCTATTACGCGGGCAGCAAGGACGAGCTCTACGCCAACCTGCTGCACGAGGTGGTCAACGAGTGGCGCGAGGCCTTCTCGCTCACCGAGGAAGCGGGCCACACCCCGGCCCAGCTGCTGCGCGACTACGTGCACCGCAAGCTGCACTACGCCCTGGCCAACGGCCCGGTGTCGCGCATCTTCACCGCCGAGATGCTGGCCGGCGGCACCCACATCGCCCGCTACTGGCCCGAGATGCTGGCCTCCACCCAGAACAAGGCGCGCCTGCTGCAGCGCTGGATGGACGCCGGCCTGCTGCGCCGGCGCGACCCGCTGCTGCTGCTGCAGCAGATCTGGGGCATGACCCAGTACTACGCCGACTACCAGGCCCAGGTGGCTGTGATGATGGGCGCGCAGCCGCCGGTGGACGCCATCGCCGACGAGATCGCCACCACCGTGCTGCTGGCCTGCGGGCTCTCGCCCGACTGAGCTGGCGCCCGGGCCGGCTTCTGGTGCGGCGCGCCTCAAGCGCGTGCATCGCGCACCCCGGGCGTGAGGCCCACCCGGGGCTCCGTCGGCCCCTCGCCCACCCCGCCCCACCGGCGCTGAAGACGCTGCGCCGACGCCGCGCCACCCGGCCCTGGCCCCGCCGTGCTGGCTGGCATCGCGCTTGCTTATTTTGACCAACAGTCAAATTTAAGAGCCAGCTGCCATGCGCGTCCTCGTGATCTTCTGCCACCCGGTGGAAACCAGCTTCAACGCGGCCCTGCACCAGGAGGTCCTGCAAGGCCTGCGCGCCGCCGGCCACGAGGTCGATGACTGCGACCTCTACGCCGAGGGCTTCAACCCCGTGCTCTCGCGTGAGGAGCGCCTGGGTTACCACTCGGTGCCCAGCAACCAGCTGCCGGTCAAGCGCTATGTGGAGCGCCTGCAATGGGCCGAGGGCCTTGTGTTCTGTTTCCCCACCTGGTGCATGGGCCTGCCGGCCATGCTCAAGGGCTTCTTCGACCGGGTGCTGATGCCCGGCGTGGCCTTCGACATCAGCGACCCGGCCCATGTGAAGCCGGCGCTGACCCACCTGAAGCACATCTCGGCGGTGGTGACCTACGGCCGCCCGCGCTGGGTGGCCTGGTACATGGGCGACCCGCCGCGCCGCGTCATCAAGCGCTACCTGCGCCTGCTGACCGGCGGCAGCGCCCGCATCAGCTACCACCCCTACTACCACATGAACGTGGCCACGCCGACCACGCTGGGCGCCTTCAAGGCCAAGGTGCGCGCGGCCATGGAACGCTTCGCCTGAACGCCATGGCCGGCCTTCACCTCCCCTGCGCCGCGCCCACGCGCCTGCTCCACACCCGCCTGCCCCGCTGGCTGCTGCCGGCCCACTGGCCATCGGACAGCGCCGGGCGCCCGGCCCTGGCCTGCCTCACGCTGGCCGCCGGGCACATCGAGCAATTGGCGCCCATGTCTGCGGACACCTCGCCCGCCAGCCCCACCGACTGGGACCTGGCCGGCGCGCCGGTGCTGCCTGGCCTGGTCGATGCCCACACCCACCTGGACAAGACCTTCACGCTGGAGCGCATCGGTCACGTGAAGCCCGGCCTGCTGGCCGCCATCGACGCCATGATGGGCGACCGCGCCCACTGGACCCGCGAGGACATCCACGCCCGCGCCAGCCAGGCGCTGCAGTGGGCCTGGGAGGCCGGCGTCACCCGCATCCGCAGCCACGTGGACTGGTGGGAGCCCGCGCAGGAGCCGCTGGCCTGGTCGGTACTGGGCGAACTGGCCCAGGCCTGGGCCGGCCGCATCCAGCTGGAGCGCGCGGCGCTGGTGCCGCAGACGGCCTTCGAGGACAGCGCCCAGGCCCACCGCCTGGCCCGCCACATCGCCGCCAGCGGCCCCGGCGCCCTGCTGGGCGGCTTCATCCATTCGCACCACTGGACGCCCAGCTCGGCCCGCCAGCTGCTGCTGGCCGCGGCCGAGGCCGATCTGGACCTGGACCTGCATGTGGACGAGGAGCTCAACCCCGCCGCCGAAGGCCTGGCCCTGGTGGCCCGCACGCTGCGCGAGATCGGCTACGCCGGCCGGGCCGTCTGCGGCCATGTCTGCGCGCTGGCGGCCCAGCCCGAGGCCCAGGCCCTGGCCACGCTGGACGCGGTGGCCCAGGCGCCCATCACCCTGGTCTCGCTGCCCATCACCAACCTGCTGCTGCAGGACGCCGTGACCGGCCGCACCCCGCGTCAGCGCGGCATCACCCTGGTCAAGGAGGCGCGCGAACGCGGCATCCCGCTGCTGCTGGCCAGCGACAACGTGGAGGACCCCTTCTGCGCCGTGGGCAGCTACGACCCGGTGGAGGCCTTTGCCACCGGCGTGCAGGTGGCCCAGCTGCCCGAGGCCTTCGACAGCTGGAGCCAGGCCCTGTGCCGGCCCGACTGGCTCGACCGGCGAGCCAGCCCCGGCTGGGACGCCCCGCCGCCGCTGGCCGGCCGCGTGGCCGACCTGGTCATCTTCCCCCGCGCCAGCGCCAGCGGCTGGCCATCGCGTGCGCAGGCCAGGGTGGTGCTTCGCGCGGGCCAGCGGCTCGCTCCCTCTTCCGACGACACGGTGACGCCATGAACGCCCCATCCTCCGCCGGCGCCGCGCCGCTGGCCCGCTACGCCGCCAGCCGCCGAATGGGCGACTACGTGTTCCTGTCCGGCGTCATCGCGGTGGACCCGGCCGCGGGCCGCATCGTGCGCGGCTACGACGACATCCCGGCCGAGGCCGCGGCCCGCATCGGCCGCACCGGCGAGTTCTCCTGCGACATCAAGGAAGGCCCCATCCTGGCCCAGAGCTGGTATGTGCTGGACCGCATCCGCCAGACCATCGAGGCCGAGGGCGGCCGCATGGAAGACGTGTTCAAGCTGGTGCAGTACTTCCGCAACCTGGACCACTTCCCGCTCTACAACCGGGTGCGCAAGCTGTTCTACCCGGACCAGCCCCCCGTCTCCACCGTGGTCGAGGTCAGCGGCCTGATGCCCACCGACGACATCCTGATCGAGGTCGAGGGCACGGCCTACCTGCCCCTGCGCCGCCCGGAGTGAACCCCATGCTGCACGGCTTCTGCCCCGCCCCGCGCTTTCTGCCCTACCTGAGCTGGACGGACATCGCCGCCCTGCCCGACCGGGAGAACACCGTCATCGTGCTGCCCGTGGGCGCCACCGAGCAGCACGGCCCGCACCTGCCCTGCGCGGTGGACACACTGATTGCCGCCGGCGTGGTGGGCCATGCGCTGGCCCAGCTGCCGGCCTCGGTGCCCGCCTTCGGCATGGCGCCCATCAGCTACGGCAAGTCGGAAGAGCACCTGCACTTTCCCGGCACCGTCACCCTCACCGGCCGCACCCTGCTGTCCACCATCGAGGAACTGGGCGAATCGGTCTACCGCGCGGGCTTTCGCAAGCTGCTGTTCGTCAACGGCCACGGCGGCCAGCCCCAGGTGCTGGAGATGGCGGCGCGCGAGCTGCGCCTTCGCCACGGTGACTTCATCGTCGTGCCCAGCTTCACCTGGCGGGTGCCGCATGTGGCCGGCCAGTACCTGAACGAGCGCGAGAAGCGCCTGGCCATGCACGCCGGCCATGCCGAGACCGCGCTGGTGCTGGCCCTGGCCCCCGAGACGGTGCGCATGGACCGGGCCGTGGCCAGCTACCCGCCGGAGTTCCCGTCCAAGCTGCTCTCGCCCGATGGCCGGCCGGCCTGCGCCTGGGCCGCCCGCGACTTTGGCGACAGCGGCGTGATCGGCGACCCGACCCCCGCCACCGCCGAACAGGGCCAGGCCATCCTCGATTCACTGGCCACCAGCTGGGCCCAGGCAATCACCGAGCTGCACGAAGCCCGCTGGCCGGCCCGCAGCGCGCCCACCTGGGAGCGCGGCCAGTTTGCCGGCGAGGTGGCCGGCAGCGCCGCGCCCTGAGCCGTCCACCGCCCCTTTTTCCGGTTTCCCGGTTTCCCCTTCCCCTCCCCGTCCCTTCCCTAGCTGCAGGAGTTTTCACGATGCAACGCCGTACTTCCTTCTCCTTCAAGCGCTCCGGCCGCGTGCTGGCCGCCGGCCTGGCCCTGCTGGCCGCAGGTGCCTCGCAGGCCGCCGAGGAGAAGTTCGTCTACCTGACCAACTGGTTCGCCCAGGCCGAGCATGGCGGCTTCTACCAGGCGGTGGCCACCGGCCTCTACAAGAAGCACGGCCTGGACGTGACCATCAAGATGGGTGGTCCGCAGGTCAACGGTGTGCAACTGCTGGCCGCCGGCCAGGCCGACTGCATCATGGGCTCCAGCCAGCTGCAGATGACCCAGGCCCGCTCCAACGGCGTGCCCATCGTCACCGTGGCCGCGCTGTTCCAGAAGGACCCGCAGGCCCTGATCGGCCATGAGGACGTCAAGTCCTTCGAGGACATGAAGGGCAAGACCATCCTCATCGCCTCGACGGCCCAGCAGGGCTACTGGCCCTGGCTGAAGACCAAGTACGGTTTCACCGACGCCCAGACCCGCCCCTACACCTTCAGCATCCAGCCCTTCCTGGCGGACAAGAACACGGTGCAGCAGGGCTACATCACCTCCGAGACCTACGCCCTGCAGAAGGCCGGTGCCAAGGCCAATGCCTTCCTGATGGCCGATGTGGGCTACCCGTCCTATGCCACCACCGTGTCCTGCATGGACAGCACGGTGGCCAAGCGCAGCAAGGCGGTGCAGGCTTTCGTGCAGGCCAGCATCGAGGGCTGGAAGAGCTACCTGGCCGACCCGGCCCCGGGCAATGCCCTGATCAAGAAGGACAACCCGCAGATGACCGACGACCAGCTGGCCTTCAGCGTGGCCAAGCTCAAGGAGTACGGCCTGGTGACCGGCGGTGACGCGGCCAAGAACGGCATCGGCACCATGACCGAGGCCCGCGTGAAGGAAGGCTATGACTTCCTGGTGGCCAACAAGCTGATCGACCCGGCCAAGGTCAGGGTCGAGCAGACGGTGAACCTGCAGTTCCTCAAGGGCGTCAAGGTCCTGCCCTGAGCCTTGAGCTGTCGCGGACGGCGCGGCGCGCCGTCCGCCCCCTGTCGTCCTCGCACGCGCACCATGGCTGACACCGACACCCCCACGCCCGCGGGCTCGCCCCCGTATGCGGTCGAGATCCTCTCGGCCGAGAAGACCTACCCCAACGGCACCCGCGCGCTGATGCCGGTGGACCTGCGCATCGCCCCCGGCGAGTTCGTGACCCTGCTGGGGCCCTCGGGCTGCGGCAAGAGCACGCTGCTGAAGATGATCGCCGGCCTGCATGCGCCCAGCGACGGCCGCATCCTGCTGTGGCGCCAGCCGGTGGACCAGTTGGCCCGCACCGGCCACGGCATGGACTTCGTCTTCCAGTCGCCCACGCTGATGCCCTGGGCCGATGTGCGGCGCAACGTGCGCCTGCCGCTGGACCTGGCCGGCGTGCCCCGCGCCGAAGCCGATGCCCGGGTGGACGAGGTGCTGAAGCTGGTGGGCCTGGAGAAGTTCGACCGCGCCCTGCCGCGGGCCCTGTCCGGCGGCATGCAGATGCGCGCCTCCATCGCCCGCGGCCTGCTCACCCGGCCGGACCTGCTGCTGATGGACGAGCCCTTCGGCGCGCTGGACGAGATCACCCGCCACCGCCTGGATGCCGACCTGCTGGCCCTGTGGAAGCAGCGCGGCCTCACCGTCGTCTTCGTCACCCACTCCATCCACGAGGCGGTGTTCCTCTCCACCCGCGTGGTGGTGATGGCCGCGCGGCCGGGCCGCGTGGTGGAGGAGTTCACCATCGACGAGCCCTACCCGCGCAGCGCGGACTTCATGGTGTCCGAGCGCTTTGCCGCCCAGGCCCGCCGCCTGCAAGAGAGCCTGCTGCGGGCCAGCCAGGCCGGCCTGGAACCTGAGGAGGTCAGCGCATGAGCCACCCCTCCTCAACCCCGCCCCGCACCCCGCTGCTGCTGCGCCCGCGCGTGCAGCAGGTGGTCTACCCGCTGCTGGTGCTGCTGGTGCTGCTGGGCGCCTGGCAAGGCACGGTGGACGCGCTGGAGCTGCCGGCCTACCTGGTGCCCTCGCCCATCCTGATGTTCAAGACCCTGGTGGAAGACGCGGGCATGCTGATGCCGGCGCTGTGGGTCACGTTGAAGATCACGCTGCTGTCCTTCGCGGCGGCCACCGTCATCGGCGTGCTGATCTCCTTCCTCTTCGTGCAGAGCCGGCTGATCGAGCTGGCCCTGCTGCCCTACGCGGTGCTGCTGCAGGTCACGCCCATCGTGGCGGTGGCTCCGCTCATCATCATCTGGGTCAAGGACCCGACGCTGTCGCTGGTGGTGTGCGCCACGCTGGTGGCGCTGTTCCCGGTCATCTCCAACACCACGCTGGGCCTGCGCAGCGTGGACCCGGACCTGCTGGCCTACTTCCGCATGAAGCGCGCCAGCCGCTGGCAGCAGCTCATCCGCCTGCGCGTGCCCGGTGCCCTGCCCTACTTCTTCGGCGGCCTGCGCATCTCCAGCGGCCTGGCCCTGATCGGTGCGGTGGTGGCCGAGTTCGTGGCCGGCACCGGCGGCAGCGGCGCGGGCCTGGCCTACCAGATCCTGCAGGCCGGCTTCCAGCTCAACATCCCCCGCATGTTCGCCGCGCTGCTGCTGATCTCGCTCACCGGTGTGCTGCTCTTCGCCCTGATGGGCCTGCTGGCCCGCTGGGCCCTGGGCAGCTGGCACAGCAGCGCCCAGGCCCAGGAATGAAGCGCCCCTCTTCGACATCCTCCCCATGACCACCTCCGCCTACCCCATCGACACCCTGCGCGCCGAGCTGCCTGCGCTCGACTGGATCACCGAACCGCACCGCGTGGAGAACCTCTCGCGCGACTTCGCCTGGTACAGCCCGGTGCTGGAACGCACGCTGGCGGGCAAGCACGGCGACATCGCGGTGCGGCCCCGCAGCGAAGACGAGATCCGCGCCGTGGTGGGTGCCTGCGCCCGCCTGGCCATTCCCATCACGCTGCGCGGCACCGGCACCGGCAACTACGGCCAGTGCACGCCGCTGCACGGCGGCCTGATCCTGGACATGAGCGCCTACAACGCCTTTCTGTGGGCGCGGCCCGGCGTGGGGCGGGCGCAGGCCGGCATCCGCCTGGCGGCCTTCGACGACGCCGCGCGGCCGCTGGGCTGGGAGCTGCGCTGGCTGCCCTCCACCTTCCGCAGCGCCACGCTGGGCGGCCTGTTCGGCGGCGGCTTCGGCGGGGCGGGCTCGCTGCGCTACGGCCCGCTGGCCGCGCCGGGCAACATCCTGGCGGTGCGCGCCATGACCGTGGAGCCCGAGCCGCAGATCATCGAACTGCGCGGGCCCGAAGCGCTGGTGATGCACCATGTGTACGGCACCAACGGCATCGTGCTGGAGCTGGAGGTGGGCCTGGCCCCGGCCCACGACTGGCTGGAAGGCGTGGCCACCTTCGACGACTTCGACGCCGCGCTGCGCTTTGGCGCCGACCTGGGGCGCGCCCCGGGTCTGGTGACCAAGGAAGTCAGCTTCATGGCCGCGCCCATCACCGACTACTTCACCAAGCTGGGCCTGCCCCAGGGGCGCCATGCGGTGGTCTTCCTGGCCGCGGAGTTCTGCGAGGAGACCATCGCCCAGATGCTGGCCGAGCGCGGCGGCACGCTGAGCTACCGCGCCACCGCGGCCGAGGTGGCCGCCAGCCGCCGCACCCTGCTGGAGTACGTGTGGAACCACACCACCCTGCACGCCTTCAAGGTGGAGAAGAACCTCACCTACATCCAGAGCGCCTACAACCCCAGCTGCTACCTGGAGCAGGTGCGCACGCTGGCCCAGCGCTTTGCCGGCGAGGTGCAGATGCACGTCGAATTCCTGCGCACCAAGGAAGGCGAGTACAGCTGCAGCGGGCTGGAGATCATCTGCACCCGCGACGAAACCCGCCTGGCCGAGATCATGCAGGCCTACCGCGACAGCGGCGTCGTCATCAACAACCCGCACACCTGCTACGTGGAAGAAGGCAAGCAGAACCTCAAGCTCAACCCGCAGGTGCTGGCCATGAAGCAGCGCTTCGACCCGCAAGGCCTGCTCAACCCCGGCAAGCTCAAGAGCTGGGCCCCGGCACAACCCCTGGCCCAGGAGCCCGCCCATGCCTGAGATCAACGATGCCGACGCCCGCCTGCTGCGCCGGGCCATCGAACTGTCCGCTGTCGCCACGTCGAACGGCAACCGCCCCTTCGGTGCGGTGATCGGCAGCGCCAGCGGCGAACTGCTGGCCGAAGCCGCCAACAGCAACCGCCAGACCGGCGACTGCACCGCCCACGCCGAGGTCATGGCCCTGCACGAAGCCGCCACCAAAGGCCTGTCGCGCGAGGTGCTGGCCCAGGCCACCATGTACGCCTCTGGCGAGCCCTGCGTCATGTGCGCGGGGGCCATCTTCTGGTCCGGCATCGGCCGCGTGGTCTTCGGCATCGACGCGGTGCGCATGCGGGCCTTCCGCAAGTTGGACAGTGGCGCCGGCGACCTGGAATGGTCGTGCGAGGACATCTACGCGCGCTCGCCACGCCCCATCGAAGTGCACGGCCCGGTGCTGCTGGAAGAAGCCACCGCGCCGCACACGGCGTATTGGGCGCGGTTTCAGGCGGATTGAGAGACAGACTCACGCCACCCGGCCACGGACGGGCCCCGTCAACGACGGCCGTCCGGATCGCTCCCGCAGCAATGGATACAGTCGTATGTGCTGCGAGCGATAAACCATGCCATCAAGCCCATCCCGCAGCCAACTGATCATGCAGGCGGCCAAGGCATCGCTTGGTTCGATCGGCTGCCGTCAGCAGCCCAGAGACCGATTTATGGCAATCGGGCTGAAGTCGGCCGGCGCAGAAAAATCACGGGCGGCAGTTCGCGGGATTCGTTTCTGCAGACGATAGAGTTGCTGCGTGAGAAGGCTCCCTGTCCTCCGGCCACGACCGACAAAACCTGATGCGGACTACTACGCCCGTCTATGGCGCGAAGCGCGCTCGTATCGGGTGGACATGGCTCGCAAGCGTTGGTGCGACTTATCCCATCAGCACTTCGACTGGGAGGGGTTTGACGACCATTCTTGGCTCGACCGCCGACGTCACTTGGCGGTGTTGCTCAAGGCTTTTCGCCGAGCCCAGATTGAGCTGAACAGCTTTCCTGGCGAGTACCAGGTGTTTGCTTTGATCACGCCAGGGGACAGCGCCGGAGACGCGGTCTATGTTCACACCCCCAACCCAAACGGCACACCGTTTCCCATGGCGCCCAACGGCGAACGCATCTTTCAGCTGCCGTCCCTGCTGGCCGGGCGCATCGACATGACGCGGTATCAGGTGTTTCGCTCCGGACATGGCTCGTCCGCCACATTCACGATCCTTCTGCAGGCCTGACCAGCTCGATTGATGCAGGACACATCCGGCCAAGAGCAGCCCACTCGCTCAACGTCTGATGCAAGCAAACCCAGACATCGACTGGCCATCAGCATCCTCAAGTTTACGGACTCACTCACACCTCGTTTCGATGAGCCATTTGTCGCTCTGTTACGCAGTGATACCGTGTGTGGGGTTGATCGAAAATTCAACAACGACAGCCACTTGGCGCAGGTTCAACCGGAGATGTTCGGGCGCACCCCGGTTGTTGGTGGCGCAAAATGGGGTCGATAACTAGTTAGACATCAGCAAATGAACGGCCTGCCAAGTCGAGCGCAAGCGCTGGAGATACTTGAACGAGCCATAGCTCTTGAAGGCCCGGGCATCTATGTGCCGCCGAACACTGATCGAACCAGCGTGGCGAACCACATCCGTGGCAACATCTGTGAGCCGTTCGCGGTCCGCGCCCAGGTTATGGAGCCGGGCTTTCCGTTCGCTGGAGTTGGCGAAGAGCTTGACGGCGTCTGCATCGCACACGCTAACGGTCTCTGGCTGGTGTACCAGGAGCCGGAGGATCGCTTTCTCTGCTTCTGGGGAACGAGCAAGGAGTCATTGGGTGCGCACGGTGTCTTCGGCAATCCACTCTACTGTTGGTCCGCATAGCGGCAGCAACATGATGTCTAACTGGGCGTTCGAGCTGACGCTATGCGCCACAGGGCCGCGAAGCGCCCATGCCCATGTTGCGCCTCGCGGCCCTGCGTCGCACAGCGCAGCTCAACTAGGACTACAAGGGCTTCCCCGTCCGTCAAGCCAAACGAATCCCTAGACCCGCACTGCGGGTCTGTTTTTTTTGTGGGGCTTCAAGTACCAACCGGGCTTCGATCAGGCGATGGAAACAACAAGGTGCGGACTGGCCAAACTACAAACGGTCATTCATGTGGCGGTTCGGGCCACGGACCCTGATGAAG
>NZ_JAMXMC010000019.1 GCF_024055665.1 Ideonella oryzae
CTGCAAGCCCAGGCGCAGGTCACCGGGCAACTCGTTGCTGGCGTCTTCCAGCGTCTCGCCCAGCTTGGCGCGCAGCTTCTCGGGGCTTTGGGGGAAGACCAGACCGAACTCGCCCAGCAGGCCGCGCAGGCGGTTGATGCAGCCGGTGCGTTCGGCCTTGTAGCCCTCGCGCAGGCGGTGCAGGCTCAGCATGCCCTGTTGGGCAGCGGACTTGATGGGCACGAAGCGGGTGCGAGGGCGGCCGGCGGCTTCGCAGATGGCGGCCGCGTCGTTGGCATCGTTCTTCCCACTGCGGCCCTGCACCCGGTAGGGTGTGACGAAGTGGCCGGCCATCAAGCGCGGATCCAGTCCCAGCAGGCGAAGCTCTCGGCCCAGGTGGTGGGCACCACCGCAGGCCTCCATCGCCACCATGCAGCCCGCAGGCAGCGTGGCCGCCCAGGCCAGGAACTTCTGCGGCGACATCGCCCGGGCCAACACCACGCGCTCGCTGCGGTCCACCGCATGCACCTGGTAGACCTGCTTGGCCAGATCCACCCCCACACGCACGATGACACCGCACGCCGCACCTCGTGTAATCTCGCTCATGGACTTCCCCTTTCCGATCAGATTGAACTTCCGCGAGTCAATCTTGGTACCTCGATACCGTCACAGGACTGGGGAAGTCCCTTCGTATTCGGTCAGGCGGACCTGTGCCAGCTATGCTGACTGGTCCGCTTACCGCGAACGTTGGGCGTCATAGTCATGGCCACCTCAACCATTTTGTTGATCGCTGCAATTGTCGGCACCATTGCTTGGGCCGTCTTCTTTGGAGGGAAATTGCCAGTACCTTTCGGTGCGCGATCCTGCCAAGGACGAAATTGGCGCCGGTCATTCCCGAACGCATCAAAAGACGAAATTCGGCAGTTTCTTTCAACTTTCACAGATTCTTTCGCATTCCAAGACCGGGAAAAATTGAAGCTCAACCCCAATGATCAACTGCTTGATATCTACCGCGCGTTGTATCCCCACAGATGGCAGGCCGACGCGCTGGAATTTGAGACACTGAGTGAAGATCTTCAATCAAAGTACGGGGTTAATTTCAACAGTGCTTGGCGCGAAGGCTTGACGCTTGGTCAACTCTTCGAGCACGTGCAGCAGGCAAGGAAATGAGGCCCAACCCGGCGGTCGACCTCGCTTCCTTCGGTCGCTGGACGCTGCGCGATAAAGCCGCACAGCGCCGGTCACCTTTACGTTAAACCGCAGTGGCGACACTTTCCATCATTCGTTGGAGAGAAGACCCCATCGGCTTCACCGGCTGGGATGCCAACGCGAAGTCCGAAACAAGGCGCCGGTTCAAACGCGCAATCGATGCGTGACCAAGGCTTCTTCGGGACCACCTCCGACAGATAAAAAATCGACAGTTGTTGATCATTGAACCCTGTCGCGGGAAATCGCCAGACCCTTGAAACTCAAGGTGCGGAGGTTTTTTCGAGTAGGTCACTTGCGCGGGACTGGAGACTAGGGGTCTGGGAAGTCTCTTTCATTCGTTATGTGTCGCCGAACTGGCTCATCTTCCAACTCAGACATGAAAAACATCTTCGCATTTCTCGGTCTCATCGCCGTTTTCACAGCTGCCAATGCTCAGGGCCTTCCAACCATCGCTGACGTCAAGGTGGTGACAGACGGCGTGATGAACAAAGTAGCCAAAGGAGACCTTGAGGGCGGCCTTAAATCCTTCAAGGAACTGACGGTCATCCCACCCGCAGAATTCGACGCGATGGTCGGCCAAGCCGCGATCCAGATGCCGCTCATCACCTCACGCTTTGGGGCCACGCTTGGACAGGAGTTCATCAAGCAGGTCACCGTTGGCGATTCACTGGCCGAGCTTGTGTACATCCACCGCTTTGACAGGCATGCGATGCGGTGGCAGTTCTATCTCTACCGCGGCAAAGACGGCTGGGTCATCAACACGTTTCGCTTTGATGATCGTTGGCCCGAACTTCTCGATCGGCAATGACCTTGGCGCCTCGCATGAACAAATGCCTGAGCTTGGCCGTCGTCGCTGGTTTCGTCAGCGCGGTAGCTTGTGCACAGGGACTTCCGCCGCCGTCCCGCGATGTCTTCCGTTGTGAGCACAACGGCCAGGTGTCCTACTCCGATCAACCTTGCCTCGCCGCCAAGAAGATTGATGTCGAACCAACGCGTGGATTGAACAAATCCACGGGCAAGGAACGCGTGGGAGCGGATGTGCAGCGCGAGCGGTTCCATGAGGGCATGGCAGAGGCCCTCAGCCCCATCACCGGCGGCAAGGATGCGAAGCAGTTGAGCACCGACGCCAGGCGCTTCAAGCTCTCCCTCGACGCGCAGCGCGAATGCCGACGGCTCGATCAGACCATTCCGGACACTGAGCAGCGAGAGGCCTCAGCCACAGACGAAACCAGATTGCCCATCCAAAGGGCGCTCCTGGCTCAGCGCAAGCGCTTCATTGCGCTGGGGTGCTGACCGACTGCAACCCATACTTCCTCACTTTGTCCGCCAGCGTCGTCTTGGGCACGCGCAGGGCCTGCGCGGCGCGGGTGATGCTGCCGCCGTGGCGGCCCAGGGCTTCGCGGATGAGGCTGCGTTCGAAGTCTTCCACCGTTTCGGCCAGTGAGAGCATGGTGGCCGCGGCGGGCACTTCGCCGTCGCCCAGCACTTCGCTGGGCACGCCCAGCACCAGGCAGTCGGCCACGTTGCGCAACTCGCGCACGTTGCCGGGCCAGTGGTGGGCCATCAGGGCGCGCAGCTGTGCAGCGCTCACCACCGGTTGGGGCAGGCCGTAGCGGCTGGCGGCCAGCAGCAGAAAGTGCTCCAGCAGCAGGGGAATGTCCTCGCGCCGTTCGCGCAGGGGCGGCAGGTCGATGGTGACGACGTTGAGGCGGTAGTACAGGTCGCTGCGGAAGCTGCCGTCCTGCGCCTTGTGCAGCAGGTCGTCCTTGGTGGCGGCCACCACGCGGCAGTCCACCGCCACCTGGGCGTTGGAGCCGAGGCGTTCCACCACGCGGTCTTGCAGCACGCGCAGCAGCTTGATCTGCACGCCCATGGGCATGCTTTCCAGTTCGTCCAGGAACAGGGTGCCGTGGTGGGCGTGTTCGATCTTGCCGATGCGGCGCTTGGCCGCGCCGGTGAAGGCGCCGGCCTCGTGGCCGAAGAGTTCGCTGTCCAGCAGGTTGTCGGGCAGGCCGCCGCAGTTCAGGGCCACCAGCGGGCCTTTGCGGCCAGAAAGATCGTGCAGGGCCTGGGCCACCAGTTCCTTGCCGGTGCCGGTTTCACCGCGGATGAGCACGTCCGCCCGGGCCGAGGCCACGCGGGCCACCAGCTGGCGCACCGCCACCATCTGCGGCGAGCGGCCGATGAGCCGCGCGCTGCCGCCTTCCTTGCGGGCCAGGGCTTCGCGCAGGGCCACCACTTCGAGCGTGAGGGCGCGCTTGTCCAGCGCGCGGCGCACCACCTCCACCAGCACCTCGGGCGAGAAGGGCTTGGGGATGAAGTCGTAGGCGCCGCTGCGCATGGCTTCCACGGCCAGGCTCACATCGCCATGGCCGGTGATCATGATGACGGGCAGCTCGGGTTCCAGCTCGTGGCAGTGGCGCACCAAGCTCAGGCCATCGGCGCCGGGCAGGCGCATGTCGGTCACCACCACGCCGGGGAAGCCGGCCGTCAGCCGGGGCCGCGCGGCCTCGGCCGATTCGACGGCGTCCACGGTCAGCCCGGCCAGCTGCAGGGCCTGCAGGCAGCCCAGTTGCATGGGCAGGTCGTCCTCGACCAGCAGCACGGAAAGTTCTTGGCTCATGGGCTCAGGGCACGGCGTCGTGGGGCACGGGCGGCAGCCACAGGGTGAAGCAGGCACCGCCGTCGGGGTGATTGTCCGCCTCCAGTTCGCCGCCGGCCTCGCGGGCGATGTCGCGCGAGATGGCCAGGCCCAGGCCCAGGCCGCCGCCGGCCGACTTGGTGCTGAAGAAGGGTTCGAAGACGCGGTCGCGCAGGGCCGGGTCCAGGCCGGGGCCCTGGTCGCGCACGCGCAGGGCCACGCGGCCGTCCTGCGCGGCGGCGTCGATCCACAGCGCGCGCTGGGGCTGCTCGCGCATGGCGTCCAGCGCGTTGCCGATGAGGTTGATCAGCACCTGTTCCAGGCGGTTGGGGTCGCACCAGGCGGCCAGGGGGCTGTCGGCGGTGGCGTCGTGCACGGTCACCTGTTCGTTGCGGATGCGCTGGTGGTACAGGAACAGCGCGTTGTGCACCGCGGTGGCCAGGCGGGCGGCCTGCGGCTGGGCCTTGGACTTGCGGGCAAAGCCCTTGAGCGGCTCGATGATGGCGCCCATCTGCTCGGCCAGGCGGGCCATGATGGCCAGGTTGCCGCTGACCGCGTCCAGCTGGCCGCGCTGCATGAAGGCCACCGCATTGCCCGACAGGGTGCGGATGGCGCCCAGCGGCTGCGTCAGCTCGTGGGTGATGCCGGTGGCCAGCTGACCCAGCGCGGCCATCTTGCCGGCGTGCACCAGCTCGTCCTGGGCCTCGCGCAGGGTGTGCTCGGCCTGCTCGCGTTCGCGCACTTCCTTGCGCAGGCGGGCGTTGGTTTCGCTCAAGGCCTGGGTGCGGGCGGTCACCTTCTCTTCCAGCTCGGCGTTGAGCTGCAGCTTCTGCTGCACGATGCGCCGGCGCTGGTTGACCAGCAGCATCAGCAGCAGCACGAAGCCGGCGCTGACGCCGGCCAGCAGGCTGTCCTGCGCGGCCTGCTGGCGCACCGGGCGCAGGTCGGCAAACATCAAGAGGCGCCAGTCGGTGCCGTCCAGCGTGCGGCCCAGCACCAGCATGCCGCGGCTGGCCGCGCTGCGGCCCTGGGCGCCGCTGGCCCCCAGGCCGGCGGGCAGCACGCCTTCGACGATCTGGCTGTCCTCGTCCACCCGCAGGTCCACCTGCAGCGGAAAGCGGGTGATGCGGTGATCGCCATACAGGCGGGTGACCTGCAGGTCCACCTTGCGCTCCAGTGGCAGCTCGGCCAGCGCGGTGTAGGTCCACTCCGGGCGCGAGGACAGGATGACCACCTGGTTGGAATCGGCCAGCAGGGCCGGCGCGCCCAGCATGCCCCAGGCCTCGTCCACCGGCTCCAGGCCGATCTTGAGCACCGCCACGCCCACCACCTTGGCGCCATCGTGGATGGGGTGGGAGACGTAGTAGCCGGGCACGCCATCACGCACGCCGATGGCGAAGTGGCGCCCCACCCGGCCGGACAGGGCCTCCAGGAAGTAGGGGCGGAAGGAGAGATCGTCGCCCACCAGGGCCGGGTCGCTGGCGGCCAGCACGATGCCGCGCTGGTCCTGCACGAAGAGCTGCATCCCGCCCAGGTGGGCGTTCAGCCGGCGCAGGTAGCTGCTGGCGGCCTGCACCCGCGCGGCGTCGCCCGGCTGGCGAAGCAGGGCCTGCACCTCGGTGCTGAGCTGCACGGTGGCGGGCATGGGCTCCAGCCGCCGCACCATGCCCTGCACGGCGGCGGCGAACAGGTCCAGCTGGTGGTTGGATTCGGCCCGCAGCTGCTCGGTGCGGCGCTGCACGCTGACGGTGAAGGCGCCCCAGCCGGCCAGCAGCATCAGGCCCAGCGCCAGCAGGGTGAGCCCCAGCGAACGGCGGCGGCGCCAGCGCAGCGGTCGGCCCTCGCCGCGGTCCGGTGCCCTTCCCTGCGCCTCAGCGGCCATCGCGGGCCTGGCTTTCCAGGAAGTCCCAGACTTCCTGGGCCACCGGCTTGGCGTGACGGCTGCCACCTGGGCGCTCGCGGTAGATGCGCACTTCCATGGTCAGCTCGTCCTCCGGCGCGCCGGCCTGCACCAGGCGGCGGGCGCGCAGCTCCTTGCGCACCGAACTCACCGGCAGAAAGGCCAGGCCGTGGCCTTCCAGGGCCATGGCTTTCAGGCCCTCGGCCATGTCGGTTTCGTAGATGGGGTCCAGGTGGGCGGGCTGGGCGGTGCGCTTGAGCACCTGCTCCACCAGCCGCGCCAGGTAGGCGCCCGCGGCGTAGCTGAGGAAGGGCACCGGCTGGCGTGGCGTGCCGGGCAGGCGGAACAGGGGTTCGCCCTCGGCGCCGGCCTTGGCAAAGGGCGCCAGGGTCTCGTAGCCCAGGCAGAGCATGTCGTAGCGGTCGGCGCTGAGCTGCAGCGGCTGGGTGGCGTGGTGGTAGGCGATGAGCAGGTCGCAACTGCCTTCGGTCAGGCGCAGCGCGGCGTCGTGCACGTTCAGCGCGATGAGCCGGCTCTTCAGGCCGTGGAACTGCTGCTTCAGCTCCATCAGCCAGTGCGGGAAGAAGGTGAAGGCCAGGGTGTGCGGCACCGCGAACTCGATCATGTCCTGCCCGGCCACCTGGTGGCCCCGCATCATGTTGCGGGTGGCCTGCAGCGCGCCCAGCATCTCCATGGCCTGGGCGTGGAAGGTCTCGCCCGCGGGGGTGAGCCGCGTGGGGTAGCTGGAGCGGTCCACCAGGTCGATGCCGGCCCAGGCCTCCAGCGCCTGGATGCGGCGCGAGAAAGCCGGCTGGGTGACGTGGCGCAGCTGGGCCGAGCGCGAGAAGCTGCGCGTCTCGGCCAGGCTGATGAAGTCTTCAAGCCACTTGGTGTCCATGGGTGTTCTTCTCGGTGGCGGTGGGGCGGGTGCTGCTGTGCTGCAGGGCCCACATGCGGGCATAGGCGCCGGCGCGGGCCAGCAGCGCGGCGTGGGTGCCGCGCTCGACGACCTGGCCGGCCTCCATCACCAGGATCTCATGCGCGTCCACCACGGTGGACAGGCGGTGGGCGATGACCAGCGTGGTGCGGCCACGCGCGGCGCTGGCCAGCTCGGCCTGGATGGCGCGCTCGTTGGCCGAATCGAGCGCCGAGGTGGCCTCGTCGAAGACCAGGATGGGCGGGTTCTTCAGCAGGGTGCGGGCAATGGCCACGCGCTGCTTTTCGCCGCCGGAAAGCTTCAGGCCGCGTTCGCCCACCATGGTGTCGTAGCCCTTGGGCTGGGCGACGATGAAGTCGTGGATGCGGGCGGCACGGGCCACCGCCTCCACCTCGGCCGGCGTGGCGTCGGGCCGGCCGTAGGCGATGTTGTAGGCGATGGTGTCGTTGAACAGCACCGTGTCCTGCGGGACGATGCCGATGGCCTTGCGCAGGCTGTCCTGCGTGACCTGGCGGATGTCCTGCCCGTCGATGGTGATGCGCCCACCCTGCACGTCATAGAAGCGGTAGAGCAGCCGGGCCAGCGTGCTCTTGCCCGCGCCGCTGGCGCCCACCACGGCCACCGTCTGGCCGGCCGGGATGTCGAAGGACAGGCCCTTGAGGATGGGCCGCGCCGGGTCGTAGGCGAAGTCCACCGCCTCGAAGCGCACCGCGGCGCCCTGCAACGCCAGCGGCCGGGCCTCGGGCGCATCGGCCACTTCGCGCTCGCGGCCCATCAGCGTGAACATCTTGTCCAGGTCGGTCAGGCTCTGCTTGACCTCGCGGTAGAGCACGCCCAGGAAGTTCAGCGGGATGTAGAGCTGGATCAGCAGGGTGTTGATCAACACCAGGTCGCCCAGCGTGAGGTGGCCAGCCACCACGCCGGCCGTGGCCCGCCACAGCATGGCCAGCAGCGACAGCGCGATGATGGCCTGCTGGCCCACGTTGAGCAGAGAGAGCGAGGTCTGCGAGGTGATCTGGGCGCGGCGGTAGGCGTCCAGCCCCTCGTCGTAGCGGCGGGCCTCGAAGTCCTCGTTGTTGAAGTACTTGACCGTCTCGTAGTTCAGCAGCGCGTCCACGGCCCGCTGGTGGGCCTTGGAATCCAGCTCGTTCATCCGGCGGCGGAACTGGGTGCGCCACTCGGTCAGGCTGATGGTGAAGATGCCGTAGCCCACCAGCGCGCCCAGGGTGATCCAGACGAAGCCCATGTCGAACTTGCCGCCCAGCAGCGCCAGCGCCAAGCCCAGCTCCACCAGCGTGGGCAGGATGGTGTAGAGCGAGTACGAGATGAGCGACTGCAGGGCCCGGGTGCCGCGCTCGATGTCGCGGGTCATGCCGCCGGTCTGGCGTTCCAGATGGAAGCGCAGCGACAGCGCATGCATGTGGCGGAAGACTTGCAGCGCGATCTCGCGCGAGGCACCGTGTGTGGCCTTGGCGAAGACGAGTTCACGCAGCTCGGTGAACAGCGAGGCCGACAGGCGCAGCGCCGCATAGCCCAGCAGCAGCCCGGCCGGCACCACCAGCAGGGCGCGCGGGTCGCTGGCGGGCAGGTTCATGGCGTCCACCAGGTGCTTGAGCAGCAGCGGCACGCCCAGGTTGGCCACCTTGGCCGCCACCAGGCAGAGCAGCGCCAACACCACCCGCGTGCGGTACTGCCAGAAGTACGGCGCCAGCTGCCGCAGGATGGCCCAATCCCCATGCTGACGGGGGGCGGCCGCCGATTCGGTCACAGGCGAACTTCGACGCATCGTGGAACAATCACATTCTTTGATTCAGAACAATACACAGGAACCCTGAAATGAACATTCCCGTGAATCCGGCCAGTGTGCCCGAGGACCTGCGCACCCAACTGCCCACCGACCGGGAACTGGTGCTGCGCGTGATGCCGATGCCGGCGGACTCGAACAGCAATGGCGATATTTTCGGTGGTTGGATCATGGCCCAGGTGGACCTGGCCGGCTCCGTGCTGCCGGCGCGCCTGGCCAAGGGCCGCGTGGCCACCGTGGCGGTCAACGAATTCATCTTCAAGCAGCCGGTGTCCATCGGCGACCTGCTGAGCTTTTATGCGACCATCACCCACGTGGGCCGCACGTCGATGACGGTGAAGGTCGAGGTGTACGCCGAGCGTGCGCCGGAAGACCTGCAGGTGGTGAAGGTGACCGAAGCCAATCTGACCTACGTCGCCATCGACCGTGAAGGCAAGGCGCGCCCCATCCCCCGGCCGCTGCCCGCGGCCTACAAGCACTTTGGTTGATCGGACGGCTGGTCCCGCCCGCCCCTGCTGATGTTCAAGACGCTGCGTGTCCCCGAGAAGGCCTTCGGCCTGCTGATGTGGATCGTCTCCCTGCTGTTCGCCGGTTTCCTGATGGGGCTGGGCGGGCAGTTGATCGGGGACCTGCCCAAGGTGGAGGACACGCTGACGCTGGAGCAGTTCGCCGATGCGAACGCCCTGCAGTCGGAGCGCACGCAGCTGCGCGACCTGGGTGAACAGGCGCGCACGCTGGAGGACGAGACCGAGCAGGCCCGACTCAAGCTGAACGCAGCCAGCCAGGCCTACCAGGCCGCGCGCAGCGCCCAGGCCAACCGGTTGGCCAGCCGCCAGGCCACGGGCGACGCCAGCACCAACGCCGAGCTGCAGCGGCGCACCCGCGAGCTCGACCAGCTCAAGCAGGCCGAGCGCGAGGCCCAGCAGACCCAGGAGAAGCTGGACCAGGACCGCCTGGACGTGAGCCAGGCCCAGGCCGGCCACCAGCGCCGGCTGGACACGCTGCTGAGCCAGGCCCAGGGTGTCTATGAGCGCGCGCAGTTCCTGCAGGAGCTGCGGGTCTTCGGCCTGCGCCTGGCGCTGACGCTGCCGCTGCTGCTGGTGGCCGGCTGGATGATCGCCCGCAAGCGCAAGAGCGACCACTGGCCCCTGCTGCGCGGCTTCGTGCTGTTCGCGGCCTATGCCTTCTTCTTCGAGCTGGTGCCCTACCTGCCCAGCTACGGCGGCTATGTGCGCTACGGCGTGGGCATCGTGCTGACCGGGCTGGGCGGGCACTACGCCATCCGGGCGATGCGGGGCTACCTGGCGCGCCGTGCAGCGGTGGAGCAGCAGAGCGAAGCCCAGCGCCGCCAGTCCCTGACCAACGACGAGGCCCTCAAGAAGATGGCGGCCAACGTCTGCCCGGGCTGCGAGCGCGCCATCCTGACCACCGGCGAGGTGAAGCCGGACTTCTGCGTGCACTGCGGCCTCAAGCTCTTCGACCGCTGCGGCGGCTGCGGCACCCGCAAGAACGTGTTCTTCCGCTACTGCCCCAGCTGCGGTGTGTCGGTCGACAGCGAAGCGCCGGCTCAGGCCGCTGAGGCCGCTCGGCCCGCTTCAGCCGGCTGAAGCGCAGCCGCGCCTTCCAGCAGCATCTGCCGGGTCAGGGCCTCCACCCAGGCCTGGTAGCCCAGCAGCCCGGGGTGGAAGCCGTCGCGGGCCATCCAGCCCGCAGCCTCGCCCGGCATGGGCGGCAGGGCCACATGGCCGCGGTCGGCCTGGCCCGCCAGGTGGCGCTGCAGCGCCTGGTCCAGCCGGCGCGCATCGCGTCCCAGCACCCAGCGCAGCGGCTGCGGCAGCACCGGAAAGCGCTCCATCGGCGGCACGGCCGAATGCCAGGTGTGGCGCACGCCGGCCCGCGCACGGGCCACGCCATGCAGCGCGTCCAGCGTGGCCAGCCAGTGGCGCACCGGCGTCTGCCCCACCGTGTCGTTGACCCCCAGCGACGTGACCATCACATCGGCCGGGTGCAGTCGCGCAGCCTCCAGGGCTTTCAGCGCATCGGCCGCCCGGTGGCCGGTGCTGGCCACCAGCTGCCAGGCCACCCGGCCATCCAGGGCCAGGGCCAGACGCTCGGCCAGCGGTTCAGCCAGGGCCTGGGCCTGGTGATCCACCCCCACCCCGGCCGCGGCGGAATCGCCCACCACCAGGAGGCGCAGGCGCAGCGCGCCCTCGCCCACCACGCCCTCGCGCGGGCCGGCGGCCTCCGGCAGGCGCAGCGCATGGCGGCGCACCTGCCGGCCCTGGCGCAGCAGCACCGGGCCCAGCAGCAGCTTCAGCGGACCAGGCATCGGGCGGCAGCCAAGTTCACTGGAACTTCGTGAAGTCGGGCTTGCGCTTCTCGAAGAAGGCCTGGAAGGCCTCGCGGGCCTCGGGGCTGCGCAGGCGCTGGCCGAACAGCTCGGCCTCGGTGGCGATGACCTGCTGCAGCAGCTCGCGCTGCGGGGCCTTCATCAGGCGCTTGGATTCACGCACGGCCGAAGGCGCCAGGTGGTTGAAGCGCTCGGCCACGCGGCGGGCGTGGGGCAGCACCTCGGCCGCCGGCAGCACTGCGTTGGCAATGCCGCAGTCCGCCGCGTCGGCGCCGGTGAAGGGGTCGCCCAGCAGCAGCTTCTCGGCCGCCTTCACATGGCCCATCAGGCGCGGGATCAGCAGGCTGGAGCCGTACTCGGGCACCAGGCCCAGGCCGACGAAGGGCATGGCCAGGCGGGCCTCGTCGCTGACGAAGACGAAGTCGCAGTGCAGCAGCATGGTGGTGCCGATGCCCACGGCCGCGCCAGTGACGGCGGCCACCACCGGCTTCTCGCAGGACTCCAGCGCGCGCATGAAGCGGAAGACGGAGGAATCCGGCCCGGCGGGCGGGCGCTGCATGAAGTCCTCCAGATCGTTGCCGGAGGTGAACACGCCGGGCTGGCCGGTGATCAGCAAGGCCCGCACGGCCGGGTCACTGCCGGCGGCCACGATGGCGTCGGTCATGGCGTCGTACATCGCCATGGTCAGCGCGTTCTTCTTCTCGGGGCGGGCGATCTCGATGGTCGCCACGCCATCCACGACGCCGGTTCGGATGGTCATGCGGGTCTCCTGCTTCTGACTTGAAATGAAAACGGGCGGCATGGTAGCCGCCCGCGTGCGTGACCGTCGATCAGACGGCTTCGAAGATGCCGGCCGCGCCTTGGCCGGTACCGATGCACATGGTCACCATGCCGTACTTCAGCTTGTGGCGACGCAGGGCATGGATGGTGGTCGCGGCGCGGATCGCGCCGGTGGCGCCCAGCGGGTGGCCCAGGGCGATCGCGCCGCCCATGGGGTTCACCACATCCGGGTTCAGGCCCAGGTCGCGGATGACCGCGAGGGACTGGGCCGCGAAGGCTTCGTTCAGTTCGATCCAGCCCATGTCGGCGAGCGTCAGGCCACCGGCCTTCAGCGCGGCCGGGATGGCCTCGATGGGGCCGATGCCCATGATTTCCGGCGGCACGCCGCGCGAGGCGAAGCTCACGAAGCGGGCCAGCGGCTTCAGGTCGAACTGCTTGACGGCCTTTTCCGAGGCCAGGATCAACGCACCGGCGCCGTCGCTGGTCTGCGAGCTGTTGCCGGCGGTGACGCTGCCCTTGGCGGCGAACACCGGGCGCAGCTTGCCCAGGCCTTCCAGGCTGGTGTCGGGGCGGGGGCCCTCGTCCAGGCTGACGGTGCGGGTGGTGTAGCTGATCTCGCCGGTGGCCAGATCGGGCACGCGCTGGATGATGTCCACCGGGCAGATCTCGTCGGTGAACTCACCGGCCTGCTGGGCCTTGATGGCGCGCTGGTGCGAGGCCAGGGCGAAGGCGTCCTGGTCTTCGCGGCTGACCTTCCAGCGATCGGCCACCTTCTCGGCGGTCAGGCCCATGCCGTAGGCGATGCCCACGTTCTCGTCCCGGGTGAAGATCTCGGGGTTGAAGGCCGGCTTGTTGCCGCCCATGGGCACCATGCTCATGGACTCGGCGCCACCGGCGATCATCACATCGGCCTCGCCCACACGGATGCGGTCGGCCGCCATCTGGATGGCGGTGACGCCCGAGGCGCAGAAGCGGTTGACGGTGACGCCGCCGACGCTGTGCGGCAGGCCCGCCAGGGCCACCGCGATGCGGGCGAAGTTCATGCCCTGCTCACCTTCGGGGAAGGAGCAGCCGATCACGGCATCCTCGATCGCCTTGGGGTCCAGCGTGGGCACCTGGGCCAGCGCGGCCTGGATGGCGCGCACCAGCAGGTCGTCCGAGCGGGTGTTCTTGAAGTAGCCCCGGCCGGACTTGCCGATCGGGGTGCGGGTGGCCGCCACGATGTAGGCGTCTTGCACTTGCTTGCTCATGTCGATTCCTTGTCAGCGTGGGACGGCCATCAGTTCCGGACGGGCTTGCCGGTCTGCAGCATGCCCATGATCCGTTCCTGGGTCTTGGGGTGCTCCAGCAGGCCGCAGAAGTGCTTGCGCTCCAGCGCCATCAGGTATTCCTCGGTCACCGGGGTGCCGGGGTCCACGTCACCGCCGCACAGCACTTCGGCGATCAGGCTGGCGATGTGGAAGTCGTGCTGGCTGATGAAGCCGCCGTCGCGCATGCCCACCAGGGTGGCCTTGATGGTGGCCAGCACGGTGCGACCAGGCGCTGCGAAGGGCTTGGCCACCGGCGGACGGTAGCCCGCGGCGGCCAGGGCCTTGGCCTGGCTGATGGCGACGAACAGCAGCTCGTCCTTGTTGGGCACGACGATGTCGCTGTCCAGCAGGTAGCCCAGCTTGCGCGATTCCAGCGCGCTGGTGCCCACCTTGGCCATGGCCGCGGCCTGGAAGCCTTCCTTCAGGAAGTTCAGCACGTAGCTGTCCGGCGCGCTGGCTGCGCCTTCGGCGGCACGGCGGGCGATGTAGGTCAGGCCGCCGCCGCCCGGCAGCAGGCCCACGCCCACTTCCACCAGGCCCATGTAGCTTTCCATGGCCGCCACGCGCTGGCTGCAATGCACCGCCAGCTCGCAGCCGCCGCCCAGCGCGATGCCGCGCACGGCCGCGATGGTGGGCACCTGGGCGTAGCGGAAGCGCAGCATCATGTCCTGCAGCTTCTTCTCTTCCGGCGCGATGCCCTTGGCACCCTTGGCCATGAAGACCGGCATCAGGGCTTCCAGGTTGGCACCGGCGGAGAACACGTCGTCCGGCGACCAGACCACCAGGCCCTGGTAGCCGGCTTCAGCGATCTCCAGCGCCTTGAGCAGGCCCTCGGTGACCGTGGGGCTGATCAGGTGCAGCTTGGCGGTGATGCTGGCGATGACGACCTCGCCGTCCAGCGTCCAGACGCGGACTTCGTCGTTCTTGAACAGCTCGGTGCCGCTCTTGAGCGGATCGACCGCGCCGCTGCCCAGCACGGCCTCGGGGAAGTACTGGCGCTGGTAGACCGGCAGGCTCGAACGCGGGATGTAGCTGCCCTGGGATGCGGACCACGAACCTTCAGGCGTGTGCACGCCGTTGCGGCCGTCGAACACCCAGGCCGGCAGCGGCGCGCTGCACAGGGCCTTGCCGGCGTCGATGTCGGCCTTGACCCACTCGGCCACCTGCTTCCAGCCGGCTTCCTGCCACAGCTCGAACGGGCCCTGCTTCATGCCGAAGCCCCAGCGCATCGCGAAGTCCACCTCGCGGGCGCTCTCGGCGATCTCGGCCAGGTGCACGGCCACGTAGTGGAAGGAGTCGCGCAGGATGGCCCACAGGAACTGGGCCTGCGGGTTGCTGGATTCGCGCAGCAGCTTCAGGCGCTCGGCCGCGGGCTTCTTCAGGATGCGGTCGACGATGGGGTCGGCCTTGGCGCCGCTCTCGACGTAGCTGCCGGTGGCCGGATCCAGACGCAGGATGGCCTTGCCGTCCTTCTTGAAGAAGCCGGCCTTGGTCTTCTGGCCCAGGGCGCCCTTCTCGATCAGCGCGGCCAGCACCTTCGGCGTGGCGTAGCTGCCGTAGAAGGGGTCGTCCTTCAGGTTGTCCTGCAGGGTCTTGATGACGTGGGCCATGGTGTCCAGGCCCACCACATCAGCGGTGCGGAAGGTGCCGGAGCTGGCACGGCCCAGCTTCTTGCCGGTCAGGTCGTCCACCACGTCATAGCTCAGGCCGAAAGCCTCGGCCTCGTGGATGGTCGCCAGCATGTTGGCGATGCCCACGCGGTTGGCCACGAAGTTCGGGGTGTCCTTGGCCCGCACCACGCCCTTGCCGACGGTGGTGGTGACGAAGGTCTCCAGCTGGTCCAGGTACTTGGCCTCGGTGGTCGGGGTCGGGATCAGCTCCACCAGGTACATGTACCGCGGCGGGTTGAAGAAGTGGATGCCGCAGAAGCGCGGCTTGATCGACTCGGGCAGGGCCTCGGCCAGCTTGGTGATCGACAGACCCGAGGTGTTGGAGGCCAGGATGGCGTGCGGCGCCACGAAGGGAGCGATCTTGTGATACAGGTCCAGCTTCCAGTCCATGCGCTCGGCGATCGCCTCGATCACCAGGTCGCAGTCCTTGAGCAGGTCCAGGTGCTCTTCGTAGTTGGCCGGCGTGATGCGCGCGGCGTCCTCGGCCACGCCCAGGGGCGCCGGCTTGAGCTTCTTGAGGTTGTCGATGGCCTTGAGCGCGATGGCGCTCTTGGGGCCTTCCTTGGCGGGCAGGTCGAACAGCACGACCGGCACCTTGACGTTGACCAGATGGGCGGCGATCTGCGCGCCCATCACGCCGGCGCCGAGCACGGCGACCTTGCGGACTTGGAATCGACTCATTGTTTCTCCTTGGGCGTCTTACTCGACGCGAATCCAGGTCTGGGTGCGGCCGAACAGCGGCGCACCGATGTAGCCACGCACTTCCAGCTTCTTGCCCTCTTCGATGGGCTTGAGCCGGACCTTGTAGACCTTGCCGTTCTTGGGGTCCAGGATGTCACCGCCATCCCACAGGCCCTTGTCGTCACCGTCCTGCTTGACGCTGCGCAGGATGGTCATGCCGACGATGGGCTGGCCCTTGCGCTCGTCGGTGCACTTGTCGCACACCTCGGCGGCCTTGGCCGGGTCGGTGATCTTCTCCACCTTGGCGGTGAAGACGCCTGCGTTTTCCACGATGCGGACCAGGGACTTCTCCTTGCCGCTTTCGTCGTCAATGGTGCGCCACAGGCCGGCGGGCGTGGCCTGGGCCCAGACGCTGCCAGTGGCGGCCAGCAGCAAGCTGGCCAGGATCAGTCGGGTCTTGTTCATCGTGCTTGTCTCCTGGTGTGTGGGGGGATCGAGCGGGGGATCAGAACAGCGCTTCGTCCATCGCCGTCAGCGGGGCGAGGCCCGCACGGCAGGTGCGGATCAGGCTGGCCGTCTCGGGCAGCAGCTTGGCGAAGTAGAAGCGGGCCGTGGCCAGCTTGGCGGTGTAGAAGGGATCGCCGCTGTCCTTCTTGGCCAGCGCGATCTTGGCCATGCGGGCGAACATGTAGGCGAAGGTCAGGTGGCCGACCACGCGCAGATAGTCCACGGCCGCGGCACCCACTTCGTCGGCGTTGCCCATGGCCTTCATGCCCACTTCCATGGTCAGCTTGGTGACCTTGTCGCCCAGGTCGGCCAGCGGGTTGATGAATTCCTGCATCTCTTCGTAGACGCCCTGGTCTTCGACGAACTCGGCGATCTTCTTGCCCAGCTTCTTGAGCTTCTTGCCGTTGTCGGCCAGCACCTTGCGGCCCAGCAGGTCCAGCGACTGCACGGTGTTCGTGCCTTCGTAGATCATGTTGATGCGGGCGTCACGGACGTACTGCTCCATGCCCCATTCGTGGATGAAGCCGTGGCCGCCGTAGACCTGCATGCAGTGCGAGGTGGCGATCCAGCCGTTGTCGGTCAGGAAGGCCTTGATGATCGGGGTCAGCAGGGCCACCTCATCGGCCGCCTCGGCGCGCACCTCGGCGTCCGGGTGCTTGAGTTCCTTGTCCAGCTGGATGACGGTGTAGGTGGCCAGGGCGCGGCCCGCTTCGGCGTAGGCGCGGGCGGTCAGCAGCATCTTGCGCACGTCGGGGTGCACGATGATCGGGTCGGCCGGCTTGTCCGGGGCCTTGGGGCCCGACAGGGCACGCATCTGGATGCGGTCCTTGGCGTAGACCACGGCGTTCTGGTAGGCCACCTCGGTCAGGCCCAGCGACTGCATGCCCACGCCCAGGCGGGCGGCGTTCATCATCACGAACATGGCCTGCAGACCCTTGTTGGGCTGACCGACCAGCGTGCCCACGGCGCCGTCCAGGATCATCTGGCAGGTGGCGTTGGCGTGGATGCCCATCTTGTGCTCCAGGCCGCCGCAGTAGATCGGGTTGCGCTCGCCCAGCGAACCGTCGGCGTTGACCTTGAACTTGGGCACCACGAACAGCGAGATACCCTTGGAGCCGGCGGGGGCGTCCGGCAGGCGGGCCAGCACCAGGTGGACGATGTTCTCGACCATGTTGTGCTCGCCGGCCGAGATGAAGATCTTCTGGCCGGTGATCTGGTAGCTGCCGTCGGCCTGCGGTTCGGCCTTGGTGCGCAGCAGGCCCAGGTCGGTGCCGCAGTGCGGTTCGGTCAGGCACATGGTGCCGGTCCACTCGCCGCTGACCAGCTTGGGCAGGTAGGTCTTCTTCTGCTCGTCGGTGCCGTGCGCGTGCAGGGCCTCGTAGGCGCCGTGGCTCAGGCCGGGGTACATCGTCCAGGACTGGTTGGCGCTGTTGAGCATCTCGTAGAAGCCCTGGTTCAGCGTGTGCGGCAGGCCCTGGCCGCCGTACTCGGGGTCGCAGGACAGCGCCGGCCAGCCCCCTTCGACGTACTGGGCGTAGGCTTCCTTGAAGCCCTTGGGCGGGCTCACCTCGTGGGTGCTCTTGTCCAGCACACAGCCTTCGGCGTCACCGGTGATGTTCAGCGGGAACACGACCTGCGAAGCGAACTTGCCGCCCTCTTCCAGCACGGCGTTGATGGTGTCGGCATCCACCTCGGCGAACTCGGGGATGTCCTTGAACTCGCTGACGACATCGAACAGCTCGTGCAGCACGAACTGCATGTCACGCAGGGGCGGGTTGTACTGAGGCATGGAACTCTCCTGAAGGGCCGGGGCGGGAAAAACGGGGGTGGAACGGGACTCAGCGACGCTTGCGCGCGGCCGGGGCAGCGGGGACGGCCAGGGCCGCCTCGCCGGCCGCCGCACGGGGCGACGCAGGCAGGGCGTAATCGGCCAGGATGCGGTCGAAGCCCTTGCGGGCACGGTCGACCGCGTTGGGCAGACGCAGGAAACGGGCGTCGTGGTGCAAGGCCAGGATCAGGCCGTGCATCTCGAACAGGATCTGGGCGACATCGACGTCCGGGCGCAACTGGCCGGCATCGGCCGCCAGGCGGATGGCGCGCGCCATGGCGTTGTGCCAGGCCAGCACCATGGCCGCCAGCGCGTCGCGCACCGGGCCGGGCCGGTCATCGAACTCCACCGCGCCGCTGATGTAGATGCAGCCGGAGTCCAGTTCCTTCGACACGCGGCGCACCCAGTTCTCGAACAGGGCGCGCAGGCGCGGCAGGCCGCGCGGCTCGCGCAGCGCCGGAAAAAACACCTCTTCCTCGAACTTCGTGTGATATTCGCGGATGACGGAGATCTGCAGTTCTTCGCGGGAGCCAAAGTGGGCGAACACGCCCGACTTGCTCATGCCGGTCACTTCGGCCAGCGCCCCGATGGACAGGCCCTCCAGCCCCATGTGCGAGGCCAGGCCCAGCGCCGCGTCCAGGATGGTGGCGCGGGTCTGCTGCCCCTTGTGGAGGGTGCGGTTGCCGGTGCTGCGGCGGGGAGTGGTGTCGGTCGTCACGGCGCTGATTATGAAACGAACGGTCGTGCTATTTTGCAGATTTTTCGGGAAAGCGCATCGGGATTACCCGGGGGTTCCTCCAGAGATCCGCCACACACCCCGGGCGTTCCCAGCCTGTCACAGCGGGTTTGCACCTATTTGACAGAGGCACCACACCCGAGCTTGAGAATGTCACGGCCGACGCGCTATGCTCAGCAGCTGAAGGAGTCGGCCACATCATGGATGTGTTGCAGCTGGACGTGTCGGGGCGCCCCCAGGCGTGGGTGACGGTCAAGGAAGCCGCCATCCTCTACGCCAGTGACGCCATTGCCTGGACCCTGGGCGAGGCTTGCCATGTGATGCGCGGCGGTGTGCAGCGCGCCACGGGCCTGCAGTCGCGCATCGAGGTCCATTCCATCATCGCGGTGCGCGGAGCCGTGCCCTCGCGGGCCTGGCGCAGCAGCCCGGCCCTGACCAACCCCAAGCTGTTCGTCCGGGACCGCTTCGTCTGCGCCTACTGCGGCGCGCATTTCGCTGCGGATGACCTCACCCGGGAACACATCATTCCCGTCTCGCGCGGCGGCGCGGACAGCTGGATGAACTGCATCACCGCCTGCCGCGGCTGCAACGGACACAAGGGCAACCGCCTGCCCGAGGAGGTGCACATGAGCCTGCTGTACCTGCCCTATGTGCCCAGCCTGCACGAGGACATGATCCTGCGCGGGCGGCGCATCCTGGCCGATCAGATGGAGTTCCTGCTGGCCAGCGTGCCGCGCAGCAGCCGGCTGCACGACTGAGCCGGTGGGGCCCCTGGCCCAGTCAGCGTTGCGCCGGCAGTGAACTTCCGGCCCGGCAACAACTCTTTACCAGGTGGCCCCCGGCGAACAGCCGATGGCTCGTGCACCATGAAGCCCTGTCAACGGGAGGCACTGTCCCGCCGTTGGCCCTTACGATCATTCCAACCGAGTTCCGATGATGAAACGCCTCGCTCTTGCCCTCATGGTCGCTGCCAGCCTGGCGGCCTGCACCACCACCAGCCCAGACGTCATCCAGCGCGGTGACGCGCAGCGCCTGTCCACCGTGCAGGACGGCACCATCCTCAGCATCCGCCCGGTGACGGTGGACGGCACCCAGAGCGGCGTGGGCGGCGTTTCCGGCGCGGTGGTGGGCGGCGTGGCCGGCTCCAACATCGGCGGCCCGCGCTCTGGGGCCATCGGCGGTGTGATCGGCGCCGTGGCCGGTGCCGTGGTGGGCAACGCCATCGAGCGCGGCACTACCAAGGAAGATGCCTACGAGATCCTGGTGCAGCTGCGCAACGGCGACCGCCGGGCCATCGTCCAGGCCAAGGGCTCTGAAACCCTGAACCCGGGCGACCCGGTGATCATCGTGACCACCGGTGGCAAGGCCCGCGTCACCCGGGCGCCGGCGGTCCAGCCCTGAAGCGCTGAACCCTCCGGCGCGGCCCCGGCTGCTCAGCGCAGCGGGGCCGTGTCGTCCACCGGCAGCGGCGCGTCCAGCTGCAACAGCAGGAACTCGTTCGGGTCGGGCACGCCGGCCGTCTTGCTGCTGCCGGGGTAGTTGTTGTCGTTCATCACCAGCAGCGTGTTGGCGTCCATCACCAGCACGTCCTCGATGGTGACGAAGGGGAAGGTGAACAGGGTCTGGCCGTCCTGGTTCAGGTCGTGCGGATCCTGGATGGACATCAGGTCCACCACCGCCTGCTTGGCCACGCAACCCTGGCCATCGCGCTGGTTCAGGTCGATCAGGAAGATCTTCTTGAAGCGCGGCTCCTCGGTGCCGTTGCGCTCGATCACCAGGAACTGGTGGTCGTTCACCGCCGTCATGTCGCCGATGTTGGTGCCTTGCGGCTCCAGCGCATAGCACCACTGCTGGCCGGTGTAGGTCTCGCTGTCCACGTCGAAGGCGTTGATGCGCAGCGTGCACGCCGGGTCGCCGGTCACGGTGCCTTCCAGCAGCGTGAACAGCGTCGTGCCGGCCCGGTTGATGGCCATGCCCTCGAAGCCCCGCGAACTGCCCAGCGTGGGCGTGGCGCTGCCCAGGTAGGGGTTGTCGGGCGACATCACGCCGGCCATCGGCACCTCGCGGCGCAGCACGCGGCCACGGGCATCGGTCTTGACCAGGAAGGGGCCGAACTCCTCGCCGAACCAGTAGTGGCCGTGGTGGTCCACCCGCATGGACTCGATGTCCAGGTCGGCGCCGGTCAGCCAGTGGCCGGCCCGGATGCGTTCATCCACCGGGATACCGGCCTGGCCGGGGCCGCTGCCGACATAGGGATAGGCCTGCAGCTGGTTGATCTCGGTGAAGCCCAGGCGACCCAGCGGATCGGCCAGCGTGATGTGGCTGCGGGCGCTGAAGCTGGCCAGACGCCGGCCGCTGTCCACATCCACCGGGCGCACGGCGCCGGTGCCGGCCACGCTGCGGCCGTTCCAGCGCCGGAAATCCGGCGCCACGGTGTAGACCCGCAGCACCGCATCCGGCGAATTGGCCTTGGTGCCGAAGCCGTTGTCCGGCATGACGCGGAAGGTGCCCGGGCGCGGTCCCGGCAGCACGGCCGAGAAGCCCTGCACCGCCTGCTGATTCACCAATGGCAGCGTGCGGCCATTGGTTGAGCTGACGAACTGGCCCGAGGTCGGGCCGGGCGAGAAGGTGTCGGCCGGCAGGCTGGCAAAGCCGACCAGTTCGGTGGCCTGAGTCAGGCCGGCGGCGCACAGGGTCGCCAAAGCGACGGCGCGCAGCGCCAGAGACGCACGTGAGGACATGAAGGAACTCCCTGGGTTGTGGTGGGTGTTCCGCCATGCTCGCGGCCTGCGGTGACGCTCCGTTGACCGGCCCAGCGGCCATCCGGGCCAGGGCGGCCCGGACGGTCAGGACCAGCGCAGGCGGCGCTCGGTCCAGCGGGCCCGCCACAGGGCCAGGCACTCGCCCAGCCCGGCCAGCAGGGCCAGCGCCACGACCAGGCCGTGAAACAGACGTTGCACAAGAGACAGGGGCTGGGGCATGGCGGCACCCTCGGATGACAGCGACAGGCGCGACCGTAGGCCGTCTGCATGACATGCCCGTGACACACGGCCCGGCTAGCCTGTGCCGAACAGACAACCCGAGCCTCTCTCCTGCCCGCAGGAAAGGCCCGCCCCCGTGCCGCTGCCCCTGTCCTCCCTGCGCGAACTGCAGACCCTGGCCGCCCAGGCCGGCCCGGCCGCCACCCTGCACACGCTGGGGCAGGTGCAGGCCCACGGACACAGCCTGCCGCTGTGGGCGCTGAGCCTGGGCAACCCCGATCCCGCCGTGCCGGCGGTGGCCTATGTGGGTGGCGTGCACGGGCTGGAGCGCATCGGCACCGAGGTGGTCCTGTCCTACCTGCGCAACCTGGTGGCCCGCCTGCCCTGGGACGCCACGCTGCAGCACCTGCTGCAGGGCCTGCGCCTGCTCTTCGTGCCGGTGGTCAACCCGGGCGGCCTGCTGCGCGGCACCCGCGCCAACCCGCGCGGCGTGGACCTGATGCGCAACGCGCCGGTCGAAGCCCACCCGCCCGCCCCCTTCCTGCTGGCCGGCCACCACCTGAGCCCCGCGCTGCCCTGGTACCGCGGCCGGGCGGGCGAGCCGATGGAGGCCGAAAGCCAGGCCCTGTGCGACGTCATTCGCCGCGAGCTGTTCGGCCGCCCCCTGGCCATCGCGGTGGACTGCCACTCCGGCTTCGGCCTGCGCGACCGGCTGTGGTTCCCCTATGCCCACACCGCCCTGCCCATCGACCACCTGCCCGAGTTGCATGCACTGGTGCAACTGTTCGACCAGAGCCTGCGCCACCACCCCTATGTGGTGGAGCCGCAGAGCCGCCAGTACCGCACCCACGGCGACCTGTGGGACCACCTGACGCTGCAGGTCCGCCGAGAACACCCCGAACAGGTCTTCCTCGCGCTGACGCTGGAGATGGGCTCCTGGCTCTGGGTCAAGAAGAACCCGCGCCAGTTCTTCAGCCGCCAGGGCATGTTCAACCCCCTGATTGCCCACCGCCAGCAGCGGGTGCTGCGCCGCCACCACCTGCTGCTGGACTTCCTGGCCCGCGCCGCGCTGGGCGCGCCGCACTGGCTGCCCGATGACCCCGCGCGGGACGCCCACCTGGCCCAGGCCCTGGACCGCTGGTACCGCCTGCCGACCCCATGACCTCGGTTCTTCCCACCACCTGGGTGCTGCTGCGCGGCCTGACCCGCGGCGCGGGCCACTGGGGTGACTTCCCCGCCCGCTGGCAGGCCGCCTGGCCGGGCCGCCGGGTGCTGGTGCCCGACTGGCCCGGCAACGGCGCGCGCTGGGCCGAACGCAGCCCGGCCACGGTGGCGGGGCTGACCGAGGCGCTGCGGCAGGATCTGCGGGCCCAGGGCGTGGCGCTGGGCACCGAGCCGGTGGGCGTGCTGGCCCTGTCGCTGGGCGCCATGGTCAGCTGCGACTGGGCCCGGCGCCACCCACAGGAACTGGCGGCCGCCGTGCTGGTCAACACCAGTCTGCGGGGCCACAGCCCCTTCTGGCAGCGCCTGCGGCCAGCGCGCTATGGCGGCCTGCTGCGGCGCAGCATGCTGCCCACCCCGGCCGAGGACTGGGAGCGGCATCTGCTGGCCATCACCGCGCCGCTGCACGCCCACAGCCCCGGGGCCGCCGCCACACGGGCCGACTGGGTGCGGCTGCGCCAGAACCAGCCGGTGAGCCGGGCCAACACGCTGCGCCAGTTGGCGGCAGCCCTGCGCTACCGCCCCCCCGTCACACCGCCCTCGGTGCCGCTGCTGCTGCTGTCGGGCGCGGGCGACCGCCTGGTCCACCCCGCCTGCAGCGCGGCCCTGGCCCGCGCCTGGGGCTGCCCGCTGCGCACCCACCCGGAGGCCGGCCACGACCTGCCGCTGGACGCGCCGGACTGGCTGATCGAACAGGTCCGGCACTGGCTGCAGGCCGAGGCACCCACCGACCAGTGACTTTCCAGTTCCAGGACAGGAACGGACAGAGCCTGACCATCCCCTGCACGGCAGCCCCGGTCCGCAGGGGCAGAAGACCCCTCCGAAAATGACCTGTCTCAAGTGGTAAGGGCCGCCGAGCCCTCCGGAGTTTCCCGCAGGGTTCCGGTTTCAGGCACGCGACTTGAGTTCCATCCGGTTCCAAAGCCCCCCTGGTGGCGGGGCGACAACGAGGAGCCAACCTGATGGAAACGTTTTACGAGGTCATGCGGCGGCAGGGCATTTCACGCCGCAGCCTCCTCAAGTACTGCTCACTGACCGCCACCTCCCTGGGGCTGGGCCCGGCCTTCGTGCCGCAAATCGCCCATGCCATGGAGACCAAGCCCCGCACCCCGGTGCTGTGGCTGCACGGCCTGGAATGCACCTGCTGCTCCGAGAGCTTCATCCGCTCGGCCCACCCGCTGGCCAAGGACGTGGTGCTGTCGATGATCTCGCTGGACTACGACGACACGCTGATGGCTGCCGCCGGCCACCAGGCCGAGGCCATCCTTGACGAGATCATCACCAAGTACAAGGGCAACTACATCCTGGCCGTCGAGGGCAACCCGCCCCTGAACGAGGACGGGATGTTCTGCATCCAGTCGGGCAAGCCCTTCATCGAGAAGCTGCAGCGCGTGGCCAAGGACTGCAAGGCCGTGATCGCCTGGGGTTCCTGTGCCAGCTGGGGCTGCGTGCAGGCCGCCAAGCCCAACCCCACGCAGGCCACGCCCATCCACAAGGTCATCACCGACAAGCCCATCATCAAGGTGCCCGGCTGCCCGCCGATCGCCGAGGTGATGACCGGCGTGATCACCTACATGCTCACCTTCGACAAGATCCCCGAGCTGGACCGCCAGGGCCGCCCGAAGATGTTCTACAGCCAGCGCATCCACGACAAGTGCTACCGCCGGCCGCACTTCGACGCCGGCCAGTTCGTCGAGGCCTTCGACGACGAGAGCGCGCGCAAGGGCTACTGCCTCTACAAGGTCGGCTGCAAGGGCCCGACCACCTACAACGCCTGCTCCACGGTGATGTGGAACGAGGGCACGAGCTTCCCGATCAAGGCCGGCCACGGCTGCATCGGCTGCTCGGAAGACGGCTTCTGGGACAAGGGCTCGTTCTACGACCGCCTGACCACCATCCACCAGTTCGGCATCGAAGGCAACGCCGACAAGATCGGTGGCACCGCCGCCGGCGTGGTGGGTGCCGCGGTGGCTGCGCATGCCGCCGTCTCGGCCGTCAAGCGCCTGAGCACAAAGCACGACCAAACCACCGACGCCTGAGCGCCGCCACCCCACACCGAAGAATCACCGAGGAATTTCCATGGGCGTCATCGAAACCCAGGGCTTCAAGCTCGACAACACCGGCCGCCGCATCGTGGTGGACCCGGTCACCCGCATCGAAGGCCACATGCGCTGCGAGGTGAACGTCGACAAGGACAACATCATCCGCAACGCCGTCTCCACCGGGACGATGTGGCGTGGCCTGGAGGTCATCCTCAAGGGCCGCGACCCGCGCGATGCATGGGCCTTCGTCGAACGCATCTGCGGCGTCTGCACCGGCTGCCACGCCCTGACCAGCGTGCGTGCCGTGGAGGACGCGCTGGGCATCAAGATCCCGCTGAACGCGCACCTCATCCGCGAGATGATGGCCAAGACGCTGCAGGTGCATGACCACGCGGTGCACTTCTACCACCTGCATGCGCTGGACTGGGTGGACGTGGTCTCGGCCCTGAACGCCGACCCGAAGAAGACCAGCGAGCTGCAGCAGCTGGTCTCGCCTTCGCACCCGCTGTCCTCGCCGGGCTACTTCCGCGACGTGCAGAACCGCCTGAAGAAGTTCGTGGACGCCGGCCAGCTCGGCCCCTTCATGAACGGCTACTGGGGCTCCAAGGCCTATGTGCTGCCGGCCGAGGCCAACCTGATGGCCGTCACCCACTACCTGGAGGCGCTGGACCTGCAGAAGGAATGGGTGAAGGTGCACACCATCTTCGGTGGCAAGAACCCGCACCCGAACTACCTGGTCGGCGGCGTGCCCTGCGCCATCAACCTGGACGGCACCGGCGCCGCCGGCGCCCCGATCAACATGGAGCGGCTGAACTTCGTCGAGGCCCGCATCCAGGAGATGATCGAGTTCAACAAGAACGTCTACCTGCCCGACGTGCTGGCCATCGGCACGCTCTACAAGCAGGCGGGCTGGCTGTACGGCGGCGGCCTGTCGGCCACCAACGTGGCCGACTACGGCACCTACGAGAAGGTGCCCTACGACCACAGCACCCAGCAGCTGCCCGGCGGCGTCATCCTGAACGGCAACTGGGACGAGATCCTGCCGATCGACCCGCGCGACCCCGAGCAGGTGCAGGAGTTCGTGACCCACAGCTGGTACCAGTACGCCGACGAAACCCAGGGCCTGCACCCCTGGGATGGCGTGACCGAGCCCAGCTTCAAGCTGGGCGCCAACACCAAGGGCACGAAGACCGCGATCGAGAACATCGACGAGTCGGCCAAGTACTCCTGGATCAAGTCGCCGCGCTGGCGCGGCCACGCCGTGGAAGTGGGCCCGCTGTCGCGCTACATCCTGGCCTACGCCCACGCCAGCAAGGGCAACAAGTACTGCCAGCGCCCCAAGGAGCAGCTGGAGTTCTCGGCCCAGATGATCAACAGCGCCATCCCCAAGGCCCTGGGCCTGCCGGAGACGCAGTACACCCTCAAGCAGCTGCTGCCCACCACCATCGGCCGCACCCTGGCCCGCTGCCTGGAAGGCCAGTACGCCGGCGAGATGATGCACGACGACTTCAAGCAGCTGGTGGCCAACATCAAGGCCGGCGACACCGCCACCGCCAACGTCGAGAAGTGGGATCCGTCCACCTGGCCCAAGGAAGCCAAGGGCGTGGGCACCGTGGCCGCGCCGCGCGGCATGCTGGGCCACTGGATCAAGATCAAGGACGGCAAGATCGAGAACTACCAGTGCGTGGTGCCCACCACCTGGAACGGCTCGCCGCGCGATGCCAAGGGCCAGATCGGCGCCTTCGAGGCCTCGCTGATGAACACGCCGATGGTCAACCCCGAGCAGCCGGTCGAGATCCTGCGCACCCTGCACAGCTTCGACCCCTGCCTGGCCTGCTCCACCCACGTGATGAGCGAGGACGGCTCCGAGATGTGCACCGTCAAGGTCCGCTGATCAGACAAGGAATTTCCCCATGAAACGCATCCTGACCGCCACCGCCCTGCTGGGCACCACCACGCTGGCCCTGGCCCACCCGGGCCATGGCGCCGAGACCCTGGCCGACGGCCTGGCCCATCCCTTCGGGCCGGACCACCTGCTGGCCATGGTCGCCGTGGGCCTGTGGTCCGCCGCGGCCCTGTCCGGCGCCCGCCGCTGGCTGGGCCCCTTGACCTTCCTGGCCGCGATGAGCGTCGGCGCCCTGCTGGGCGTGGCCGGCGTGGTGCTGCCCGGCGTGGAAGCCGGCATCGCGCTGAGCGTGGTGCTGTTCGGCGCCATGCTGGTGCTGGGCACCCGGCTGAGCAGCCGTGCCGGCCTGGGCCTGATCGCCTGCGCCGCCCTGCTGCACGGCCTGGCCCACGGGGCCGAGCTGCCCGCCGGTGCCAGCTTCGCGGCCTACGCCGCCGGTTTCCTGGCCACCACCAGCGCCCTGCACCTGGCCGGCCTCGGTCTGGGTCAGGCCCTGCGCCAGGCCAAGGCCGTGGTCTGGCAGCTGCTGGGCGGTGGCCTGGGCCTGGCCGGCCTGCTGATGCTGGTCCGCATCTGACCGCCCCGCGTCGGGTCAAGGAGACACCATGAACGCACGCTCCACTTCGGCTGCGGCCGGCGACGCGACGGGCACCGACCCGAGCGCCGTCGCCCGCGGCGCCTCGATCAAGTCGGTCTACGTCTACGAGGCCCCGGTGCGCCTGTGGCACTGGATCAACGCCGCGGCCATCACCGTGCTGGCGGTGACGGGCTACTTCATCGGCAGCCCGCTGCCGACGATGCCCGGCGAGGCCAGTGCCCACTTCCTGATGGGCTACATCCGCTTCGCCCACTTCACGGCCGGCTACATCCTGGCCGTGGGGCTGATCGGGCGCATCTACTGGGCCATCGTCGGCAACCACCACGCCCGCGAGCTGTTCACGCTGCCGGTGTTCAGCCTGGCCTACTGGAAGGAGGTGATCACCATGCTCAAGTGGTACGCCTTCCTGATTCCCCAGCCCAGCCAGTACGTGGGGCACAACCCCATGGCCCGGATGGCGATGTTCTGCGGCTACTTCCTGTTCACGCTGTTCATGGTCGCCACCGGCTTCGCCATGTACGGCGAGGGCCTGGGCATGGACTCCTGGGCGAGCCACCTGTTCGGCTGGGTCATCCCGCTGATGGGCCAGAGCCAGGACGTGCACACCTGGCACCACCTGGGCATGTGGGGCATGGTGATCTTCGTGACGCTGCATGTGTACGCCGCGATCCGCGAGGACATCATGGGCCGCCAGAGCATCATCAGCACGATGGTCTCCGGCTACCGCACCTTCAAACGCTGACCATGGGCCCCCAAGACGCTTCGCGTCGCCCCCCCGAGGGGGAGCGTTCGGCTTGGGGCGGCCCTGCGCCGAACATGACCGCGTCGTCCACCCGTCCCCCCGCTCCACCGGCGGGTGTGCCGCTGCGCGCACCGCAGCACCCGGGGCGCTTTCTGGAGCGCCACTACCTGGTGCCGCTGGGCCTGAGCCAGAGCGAGACCGCGCGGCGGCTGGGCATCAGCCGCCGCCGGGTCCATGAGCTGGTCCAGGGCCAGCGGGCGATGACGCCCGACACCGCGATCCGCTGCGCGCTGGCCTTCGGCCTGCCCGCAGCCACCTGGCTGGCCCTGCAGGCCGACTGGGACAGCTACCACGCCTGGAAGCAGCTGCGCCACGCCGCCCTGCCCAGCCGCGCCCCAGCCCCCGCGCTGGCGGCCTGACCCCTTCTTCCCCTTCCGAGTCCAGCGATGAACACCTCTTCCGCTCCCGACCTGCCCGAAACCGCCTGTCACCCCTCCGGTGACAGCCCCGCCGACGACGCCCCCATCGTCGTGCTGGGCATCGGCAACGTGCTGTGGGCCGACGAAGGCTTCGGCGTGCGCTGCGTCGAGGCCCTGCAGCAGCACTGGGATTTCGCGCCCCATGTCGAACTGGTGGACGGCGGCACCCAGGGCCTGTACCTGATCCAGCATGTGCAATCGGCCCGCAAGCTGCTCATCCTGGACGCGGTGGACTACGGCCTGGCGCCGGGCACGCTGCACCAGGTGGAGAACGAGGAGGTGCCGCGCTTTCTGGGCGCCAAGAAGATGAGCCTGCACCAGACCGGCTTCCAGGAGGTGCTGATGCTGGCCCAGCTGACCGAGCGCTACCCCGAGCAGGTGCTGCTGATCGGCTGCCAGCCCGAGGAGCTGGAAGACTACGGCGGCAGCCTGCGACCCTGCGTGCGCCAGGCGGTGGACGATGCCGTAGCCCTGGCCGTGGACCGGCTGCGCACCTGGGGTGCCCAGCCCCGCCCGCGCGCGCAGGCCCCCTCGGCCGAGGAAGCCGTCACCGTGCCCACCCTGTCCATCGAGGCCTACGAGGCCGGCCGCCCCGCCGCCGAAGCCGCCTGCCGCATGGGCGACGAGCGCTTCATGCCGCCCCGCGGCACAGCCGCCTGAGGCACGACACCATGTGCATCGGACTGCCCATGCAGGTCCTGGCCACCCGGCCGGGCTTTGCCACCGTCACCGGCCGGGGTGACACCCGCGAGGTCAACACCGCCCTGGTGGGCGAGCGCAGCCCCGGCGACTGGGTGCTGGTCTTCATCGACGGCGCGCGCGAAGTCATCAGCGCCGAACGCGCGGCCGAAGTCGACGCCACGCTGGACCTGATCGCCCAGGCCATGGGCGACACCGCCCTGCTGCCCAACGCCCCCCCCGACGACCCCGGCTTCGAGCTGCCCTCGGCCTGGAGCGCCGAGCAGCTGGCCGCCCTGACCGGCCAGGCGCGCTGAGTGCCGCCGAATGCCACTGAACGCCGCTGAACCCGCCCCCACCCAGACACACCGCGAGAGACCCCCATGACCACCGACATCCTCGACGCCGCCGCCGATCCGGCCGAACGTTCCGCCCCCTTGGTGGCCCGCCTGGTGGAGGCCCACGGCGCCACCTGGGTCGGCCTGGCCACCCTGGCCGACTTCCTGGCCCGCCCCGGCGACCAGGTGCTGTTCTTCCACGGCGACCCGGTGCGCTTCCCCGAGGTGCTGGACGTGGCCGTGGTGCTGCCCGAACTGAACAAGGCCTTCGGCCAGCGCTTCGGCATCGGCGTGGCCACCCGCGCCGACGAGGACGCCCTGGCCGCCCGCTTCGCTGTGGCGCGCTGGCCCTCGCTGCTGTTCCTGCGCGACGGTCAGTACGTCGGCGTGGTCCCCGGCATGCTCGACTGGACCGACTACCTGGCCGCGGTGCAGAAGCTGCTGGACACCCCGGCCAGCCGCGTGCCCGGCATCGGCATCCCGCTCGTCAGCGCCAACAGCGCTTCCGGCTGCCACTGATTCCCTTCCTGGAACCGCCATGAACCCCAGCTCCACCCGCGCGCCCTTCCCCATCCCCGTCGTGGCCGCCGGCCCCGGCAGCCAGATCGAGGAAGAGAACCTCGAGTACATCAGCATGCCCCAGGGCATGGCCACCTACCAGAGCCCGATCCTCCCCGAGCCGGAGGAAATGCGCGGCCGTGACGGCGCACTGCGCGTGCTGCGCGCCACCGAGGCCGCGCTGCAGGCCGTCGTGGCCGGCCAGACTGCCGCCCCGGTCTCGCTGGCCGATCTGAGCGAGGCCGAGCTGGCCCTGGTCAACCAGGTGCTGGGTGAGGGCGAGGTGGCCGCCCGCGTGCTGCCCGCGCCGGGCCTGGGCGAAGCCCGCATCCAGGAATCGGTGTTCGCCGGCGTCTGGCGCGTGGTGCAGACCGAGGCCGACGGCACGGTGCACGACACCATCGAGGTGGGCGACGCCCCCGCCCTGCTGCGCGCCGCCGCCCGCGCCGATGCCCTGGGCAGCCGGCCCGACCTGCTCTCGGCCCCGGCCGGCGTGATGAACGCCCAGCCCATCCTGGCCGAGCTGGAAGACCAGCGCCAGCGCTTCGGCCTGCATGCCGAAGCCGAGCGCGCCAGGCTGCCGGCCCACGTGGTCAACCTCAGCCTGCTGCCGCTCAGCCCCGAGGACATCGGCTTCCTGGACCATGTGCTGGGCACCGGCCGGGTGCTCATCCTCTCGCGCGGCTACGGCAACTGCCGCATCACCAACTGCCAGGTGCCGCACACCTGGCGGGTCATCTACTACAACTCGCAGGACACGGTGATCCTCAACTCCGTCGAAGTGACCGAGCTGCCCGAGGTGGCCTGCGCCGCCGCCGAGGACCTGGCCGACTCGCTGGAGCGGCTGACCGAGGTGCTGGCCTGGGTGGCCCAGGGCTGAGGAGCACACGTCATGTTTGAAGGAAGCTACCTGGGCGACCGGGGCCGGCTGCCGGCCCACGCCAAGCTGGAATGCAAGATCTGCTGGTGGGTCTACGACCCGGACCAGGGCGACCCGGTCTGGCAGATCCCGCCCGGCACCGCCTTCACCGACCTGCCCGCCCACTGGCGCTGCCCGCAGTGCGACGGCGACGCCGAGCAGTTCATGGTGGTGAGCGGGGACGCGGCATGAGCCTCCTTGCAGCGCGGGTCCTGGCGCTGGAAGCGGCCTTCCGGCGCATTGCCGCCACCCGCATGGCCGGGCTGCCGCTGCTGCAGCCGGGCCTGGCGGTGCAGGCCGTCGGCTTCGAGCCCGAGCCCGACGACGCCGGCCTGGCCTGGGGCGTGCTCGTCACCCCCTGGTTCATGAACCTGCTGCGCCTGCCACTGATGGCCGAGAACGCACAGCGCCTGCCCGAGCCCGGCGTGGCAGCCGACTGGACCGTGGGCGGCCACGCCGTGGGCTGCCTGGGCGCCGAAGAGACCCTGCTGGGCCCCGGCCCGCTGGCCCGCTATGCCCTGTGTTCGCTGCATTCGCCCATGCACCACTTTGCCGACCAGGCCAGTGCCCTGGCCGCAGCCCATGAGGTGCTGCGACTGCTGCGGCCGGCCCCCGCGGCCGCGCCGGTCGGTGCCCCGCCGCCCTCGCGCCGCGGTTTCCTGTTCGGACGGGGCCAGCCCCCCGGCACGCCATGAGCCCGACCTTCGACCTGGTGGGCCAGGTGCAGCTGCGCCCCGGTCCGGGCCACCCCACCCTCACCAGCACCCGCCCGGCGCTGGTGGGCCGGCTGACCCAGGGCCGGCGGCCCGAGGAGCTGCCGCTGCTGCTGGGCAGCCTGTTCACGCTGTGCGGCCATGCCCACCAGCTCGCCGCGCAGATGGCGGTGGACGCCGCCCTGGGCCGGGCCACCGCACCACCGGCACCGGCGGCCGCGGCGGCCCTGCGCGTGGCCACGGCGCGCGACCAGCTGGTGCGCATCGCCCACGACTGGCCGCGCCTGCTGCCGGGCGCGCCCGACGAGGCCCTGGCGCAGAGCCTGGTCCATTGCCCGCTGGGCCCCGCCCTGCGCGACCCGGTGGCCCAGCAATCGGCCCTGGCCGCCTTGCCCGCCTGGCTGGAGAAGCACTGGCTGGGCCTGCCCGCGGCCGAGTGGCTGGCCCGGCAGGAGCAGGCCCCGGTCGAATGGGCCACGCACTGGGCCCGTGGCAGCACCACCGCCCTGGCCCGCCTGCTCCGCGCGCAGCACGGCCCAGCCGCCCGTCTGGCCACGCCGTCCCGGCCGCTGTCACTCTCCTCGCTGGAGGCCGGCGGCTTCCAGGAGCTGGCTCAGCAGCTGGAGCAGCTGCCCGCTCATGTGCTGCCCCAATGGCAGGGCGCCGTGCCGGACACCGGCCCCTGGACCCGCCGACGGGACGCCTCTCCCTTGCCTGCGCACAATGCCTGGATGCGCCTGCTCAGCCGCCTGACCGATCTGCTGCAACTGGCCGTCCCCGGCGGCGAGGACTGGCTGAGCCTGGGCCGGCTGCAGCCCGCCCCCAGTCAGGGCATCGCCTGGGTGGAGATGGCCCGCGGCCTGCTGATCCACTGGGTGCAGCTGAGCGATGACCCGGCCGGCCCCCGGGTGGCGGCCTGCCGGGTGCTGGCCCCCACCGACTGGAACTTCCACCCGCACGGCGTGCTGGCCCATGCCCTGGCCGGCGTGACCCACGAAGACGATGCCCGCCGCCTGGCGGTGGCCTTCGACCCCTGCGTCGCGTTCAGCGTCGAGATGCCCCAAGGAGAAACCCATGCATGAAATGAGTCTCGCCGGGGGCATCCTGCGGGTGGTCGAACAGGCCGCCGAGCGCGAGGGCTTTGCCCGCGTGCAGCAGCTCACGCTGGAGGCCGGTGCGCTGGCCGGCGTGGAGGTGCGCGCCCTGCGCTTCGCGCTGGAGGCCCTGGCCCCCGGCAGCGCGCTGGAGGGTGCCGAGATCGTGATCCAGGAGCCGCCCGGCCAGGCCTGGTGCCTGCGCTGCGGCACCACCGTGGCCATCCAGACCCGGGCCGATCCCTGTCCGCACTGCGGCGGATTTCAACTACAACCCACTGGCGGCACCGAGCTGCGGGTAGTGGACCTGCTGGTGCAGGACTGAGAGCAAGGAGAACACACCATGTGCGTCGTCTGCGGCTGTGCCGACACCTCCCACCAACATGATCATTCGCATGCCCATCCGCATGAGCACGGGCATGCGCACGAACACGGACACGCGCATGGACATGACCATCCCCAGGGTCATGAGCAAGCGCAGGACCATGTCCACGTGGCCCCATCCACCGGCGACCTGCACTACGGCGCCGGCAGCGCCCGGGTCTCGGTGCCCGGCATGAGCCAGGCCCGCGCCATCCAGATCGAGACCACCGTGCTGGGCGAGAACGACCGCCTGGCCTCGCAGAACCGGGCCCATTTCGAGGGCCATGGCGTGGTGGCCTACAACCTCGTCTCCAGCCCCGGCTCGGGCAAGACCACCCTGCTGTGCGCCACGCTGGAGGCGCTGAAGACCCGCGCCGCCGGCCTGCCGGTGGCGGTGATCGAAGGCGACCAGCAGACCTCCAACGACGCCGACCGCATCCGCGCCACCGGCGCCCCGGCAATCCAGGTCAACACCGGCAAGGGCTGCCACCTGGACGCCCAGATGGTGGCCGATGCCTTCGCGCGGCTGCCTCTGCATGCGCATTCCCATGCCCACGCCCACGACCATGCGCATGGGCATGACCACGGTCACGGCGACCATGACCCTTCCCACGGCTCGGTGCTCTTCATCGAGAACGTCGGCAACCTCGTCTGCCCCGCCCTATGGGACCTGGGCGAGCGTGCCAAGGTGGCCATCCTCTCGGTCACCGAGGGCGAGGACAAGCCCATCAAGTACCCGGACATGTTCGCCGCCGCGCGGCTGATGGTGTTGACCAAGACCGACCTGCTGCCGCACCTGGACTTCGACGTGCCGAAATGCATCGAGTACGCCCGCCGGGTGAACCCGGGCATCGAGGTGCTGCTCGTCTCGGCCCGCTCCGGCGAAGGCCTGGACGCCTGGCTGGACTGGCTGCTGCAGCCGTTGGAGGCCCCGGCCGAGACCGCCGCGCCCGCGGCGGACGAGCTGGCCCGGCTCAAGGCCCGCGTGGCCGAGCTGGAAGCGCAGCTCGCCGCCAAGGCCTGACCCGCGCAACCTGCCCGCGCTCGCACCCCACATGAACGCCGTGCTCACCCCCGCCGCCGCCCTGCAGCGCCTGCGCCTGCGGGTGGAAGGCGCCGTGCAGGGCGTGGGCTTTCGGCCCTGGGTGGCGCAGCAGGCCCGCCTCCTGGCCCTGAGCGGCTGGGTGCGCAACGACGGTCAGGGCCTGGAGGCCGAGCTGCAGGGCCCGACCGAGGCGCTGGCCGCCTTCGCCCAGGCGCTGCAGCTGAGCCCGCCGCCGCTGGCCCGGGTGCAGCGCGTGCAGCGCACGCCGCTGGCGGTGCAGCCGGACGAAGCCGGCTTCGTGATCCAGCCCAGCCGCGCCACGGCCCCCCAGGCGCTGACCACCACGCTGCCGCCCGACACCGCCCCCTGCAACGCCTGCCTGGACGAGCTGTTCAGCCCTGGCGACCGCCGCTGGCGCCACCCCTTCATCAACTGCACCCAGTGCGGCCCGCGCTTCACGCTGACCGCGCGCCTGCCCTACGACCGGCCGAACACCGCGCTGGCCAACTTCCCGATGTGCCCGGCCTGCGCCGCCGAGTACGCCGACCCACAGGACCGCCGCCACCACGCCCAGCCGGTGGCCTGCCCACGCTGCGGCCCGCGCATCGCGCTGTGGGCGCCCGATGGGGCCGTCCTCATCGCCCCCGAAGCAGGCACCGACGCCGTGCTGGCCGAGGCCGCGCAGCGCCTGCGCGCCGGCCAGGTGCTGGCCGTCAAGGGCGTGGGCGGCTACCACCTGGTGGCCGACGCCACCCAGGCCGCGCCGCTGCAGCGCCTGCGCGCGGCCAAGCAGCGCGCCAGCAAGCCTTTCGCCCTGCTGGTGGCCAACACGGCCAGCGCCCGCCGCTGGGTTCAACTGGGCGACGACAGTGCCACGTTGCTGGCCAGCCCCGCCCGCCCCATCGTGCTGCTGCCCTGCCAGCCCGGCGTGGCCGCGGCCCACCCGGCCATCGCCCCCGGCCTGGACGAGTGGGGGTTGATGCAGCCGTCCAACCCGCTGCACTGGCTGCTGCTGCATGAACTGGCCGGCCGCCCCGCCGACCCCGCCTGGCGCCACACCGAACAGCCCATGCTGCTGCTGATGACCAGCGCCAACCCCGGCGGCGAGCCGCTGGTGGTGGACGAGGCCGAGGCCGTGATCAAGCTCGGCGGCCTGGCCGACGCGCTGCTGGTGCACGACCGCGCCATCCTGGCCCGGGCAGACGACAGCGTGCGCCGCCCGCTGGGCCGCGACGCCCAGGGCCGGCCGTTCTTCCCCTTCATCCGCCGCGCCCGGGGCCAGGTGCCCGAGCCCATCGCCCTGCCCGGTGTGCCGGCCGATGCGCCCCCGGTACTGGCCACCGGCGGCTACCTCAAGGCCACCGTCTGCCTCACCCGCGGCAACGAGGCCTTCGTCTCGCCCCACCTCGGCGACCTGGGCAGCGCCGCCAGCCGGCAGGGCCTGATGGAGGCCGTCACCCGGCTACAGGACTTCCTGGGCGTGCGCCCGCAGGCCGTGGCGCACGACCTGCACCCCGACTTCTTCAGCACCGCCCACGCCCAGGCCCTGGCCGAAGCCTGGCAGGTGCCCACCGTGCCGGTGCAGCACCACCACGCCCATGCCGCCGCCGTGCTGGCCGAACACGGCCACGGCGGCCCGGCCCTGGCCCTGGTGCTGGACGGCGTGGGCCTGGGCAGCGACGGCCAACCCTGGGGCGGCGAACTGCTGCGCTGTGAAGGGACCGGCACCGGCTTCGCCCGCCTGGCCCACCTGCCCGCATTGCCCCTGCCCGGTGGCGACCGCGCCGCCCGCGAGCCCTGGCGCCTGGGCGCCGCCCTGCTGCACAGCCTGGGCCGTGGCGGCGAGATCGCCCAACGCTTCGCGGCCGAGCCGCTGGCCGGCTCGCTGGGCACGGTGCTGGACCGCCGGCTGAACTGCCCGGCCACCGCCAGCGCCGGCCGCCTGTTCGACGCCGCCGCCGCACTGCTGGCCGGCGTGCACCACAACGGCCACGAGGCCGAGGCCGCGATGCGGCTGGAAGCCCTGGCGCTGCGCCACCCCGGCCCGGCCACACCCTGGGCCGATGCCTTCACCCTGGACGCCCACGGCGTGCTGGACCTGCGCGGCCTGTGGACCGCGCTGGCCGACAGCCGGATCGACGCCCCCGCCGCCCAGGCCGAAGCCGCGGCCCGCTTCCACGCCAGCCTGGCCGCCGCGCTGGTGGCCTGGGTGGCCCACCATGCCCGCGCCCAGCATGTCGACACCGTCGCCCTGGGCGGCGGCTGCTGGATCAACCGCCCGCTGCGCCAGGCCGCGGTGCCGGCCCTGCAGGCCCGGGGCCTCACCGTGCTGGAGGCCACCCAGGCCCCCTGCGGCGATGGGGGCCTGAGCCTGGGCCAGGCCGCCGTGGCGCTGGCTTTCCTGAACCGTTCACGCTGAAAAGGACCCGACCCCATGTGCCTAGCCCTGCCCTCCCGCGTGGTGGAGCGCCTGCCCGATGACCAGGCCCTGGTGGACCTGGGCGGCGTGCGCAAGACCGTCTCCATCGCCCTGACCCCCGAGGCCCAGGTCGGGGACTATGTGATCGTCCACGTCGGCCATGCCATCGGCCTCTTGGACCCCGAAGAGGCCGAGCGCACGCTGGCCCTGTTCGCCGAACTCGAAGCCTCCCAGGCGGAAGCCTCGCAACAACCAGGAGCCACGGTATGAGCGGCGGCATGAAGTACGTGGACGAATTCCGCGACGGCGCCCTGGCCCAGCAGATCGGCGCGCGCATCCGCGCCGAGGCTCGGCCCGGCCGCGAGTACCGTTTCATGGAGTTCTGCGGCGGCCACACCCACGCCATCGCCCGCTACGGCGTGGCCGAGCTGCTGCCGCCCAATCTGCGCATGATCCACGGCCCCGGCTGCCCGGTCTGCGTGCTGCCCATCGGCCGCATCGACCAGGCCATCGGCCTGGCACTGGACCACGGCGCCATCGTCTGCACCTACGGCGACACGATGCGCGTGCCCGCCAGCCCCTGGCGTGCCGGGCCGCTCCCAAGCGCCAGGGACCCCCTCGGGGGGCCTGACGCGCAGCGGCAGGTTCGGGGGCCCCAGGACAGCGGCCTGTCGATGATGAAGGCCAAGGCGCGCGGGGCGGACATCCGCATGGTCTATTCGGCCGCCGACGCGCTGAAGATCGCTCGCCAGCACCCCGAGCGCGAGGTGGTGTTCTTCGCCATCGGCTTCGAGACCACCACGCCCCCCACCGCCCTGGTCGTCAAGCAGGCCGCGCAGGAAGGGCTGAAGAACTTCAGCGTGCTGTGCTGCCATGTGCTGACGCCCGGCGCCATCGCCCACATCCTGGACGCGCCCGAGGCCAAGCAATGGGGCGACGCGGTGGCGCTGGACGGCTTTGTCGGCCCGGCCCATGTGAGCATCGTGATCGGCTCGGCCCCCTACGAGGCCTTTGCCCGCGACTACCGCAAGCCGGTGGTCATCGCCGGCTTCGAGCCGCTGGACGTGATGCAGGCCATCCTGATGCTGGTGCGCCAGGTCAACGAAGGCCGGGCCGAGGTGGAAAACGAGTTCACCCGCGCCGTCAGCCGCGAAGGCAACCACGCCGCGCAGGCGGTGGTGGCCGAGGTGCTGGAGCTGCGCGAGAGCTTCGAGTGGCGCGGCCTGGGCGAGGTGGCCTACAGCGCGCTGCGGCTGAAGCCCGCCTATGCCGCCTTCGATGCCGAGAAGCGCTTCGGCCTGACCTACCGCCCGGTGGCCGACCACAAGCAGTGCGAGTGCGGCGCCATCCTGCGCGGGGTCAAGCGGCCCACCGATTGCAAGCTCTTCGGCACCGTCTGCACGCCCGACAACCCGATGGGCTCCTGCATGGTGTCCTCCGAAGGCGCCTGCGCCGCCCACTACGCCTACGGCCGCTTCCGCGACATTGCCATCGTCGCCGCCTGACCCCTGCCATGAACAAGAGAACCGACTACATCCGCCCGCTGGACTTCAAGCAGGGCCGCGTGGACATGAACCACGGGGCCGGTGGCCGCGCCAGCCTGCAGCTGATCGAGGAGCTGTTCGCCCGCGTCTTTGACAACCCGGCCCTGCGCGAAGGCAACGACGGCGCGGTGCTGGACGTGCCGCCCGGCCACCGCCTGGTGATGGCCACCGACGGCCACGTGATCTCGCCGCTGTTCTTCCCCGGCGGCGACATCGGCTGCCTGTCGGTGCACGGCACGGTCAACGACATGGCCATGATGGGCGCCACGCCCACCGCCCTGTCGGCCAGCTTCATCCTGGAAGAGGGTTTTCCGCTGGCGGACCTCAAACGCATCGTCGAATCGATGGCTGCCGCCGCGCGCGAGGCCGGCGTGCCCATCGTGACCGGCGACACCAAGGTGGTGGAGCAGGGCCATGGCGACGGCGTGTTCATCAGCACCACCGGCCTGGGGCTGCTGCCGGCGGGCCGGAACATCGGCGGCGCGAATGCGCGGCCGGGTGATGTGGTGCTGGTCAGCGGCACACTGGGCGACCACGGCGTGGCGGTGCTGTCGCAGCGCGAATCGCTGGCCTTCGACAGCGAAGTGGTGAGCGACACCGCGGCCCTGCACACGCTGGTGGCGGCGCTGCTGGCGGCCGTGCCCGAGGGCGCGGTGCGCACGCTGCGCGACCCGACCCGCGGCGGCCTGGCCACCACGCTCAACGAGATCGCCCGCCAGTCCGGCGTGGGCATGATGCTGGACGAGGCCCTGCTGCCCATCCTGCCCCAGGTGGACGCGGCCTGCGAGCTGCTGGGCCTGGACGTGCTCTACCTGGCCAACGAGGGCAAGCTGATCGCCATCGTCGCGCCCGAGGTGGCCGACGCGGCCCTGGCCACACTGCGCGCCCATCCGCTGGGGGCGAAGGCCGCCCGCATCGGCACGGTGCAGCAAGACCCTCACCACTTCGTGCAGATGCGCACGCGCTTTGGCGGGCAGCGGGTGGTGGACTGGTTGTCGGGGGAGCCGTTGCCTCGGATTTGTTGAGCTTGTTGTTTGTTGGTGGTGGTTGGCGATGGCGTGGCGTGGCGGCGGGAGGGGACTGCCGGTCTGTTCTGCTCCATGTCCCCCGCCCCGGCCAGGCCGGGGCTCCTCCTTGACTTGCGCAGAACAGACCGGCAGCCCCCTCCTGTCACGGTTCGCGCAAGCTCCCGGGAACAGCCCGCCACGTTGGCAGACGAGGGACGCGGGCGACTGGCAGAGCGAAGTCAAGGAGGAGCCCTGGGCTGGCCCAGGGCGGGGGACATGAGCGGCGCCAGTCACCTGCGCCCCTCGTCACGCGCCACACCTCACCCGGGTTTGTCCAAGAATCACCCCGCATTACCATCACGAAGCCATGAACGCCCCCGACCCCCAAGCCGCCGCGATGGACCCGCGTGATGACCTGCCGCTGGTGCTGGTGGTGGACGACGAGTTGCGTTCGCAGGAGGCCATGCGCCGCACGCTGGACGAGGACTTCCGCGTGCTCACCGCCGGCGACACCGACATCGCCCGCCAGCTGATCTCGCGCCACGAGGTGGCCGTGGTGCTGTGCGACCAGCGCATGCCCGGCCAGACCGGCATCGAATTCCTCAAGGAAGTGCGCGAACGCTGGCCGGAGGTGGTGCGCATCGTCATCTCCGGCTACGCCGACAGCGAGGACATCATCGCCGGCGTCAACGAGGCCGGCATCTACCAGTACGTGCTCAAGCCCTGGGTGCCCGAGCACCTGCTGCAGACCGTGCAGGGCGCGGTGGAGGCCAGCCAGCTGCACCGCGGCCTGCAGCGCCTGGAACTGGACCTGCGCGCCGGCCCACAAGCCCTGCGCGCGCGTCGCCAGACCCGGCTGCGCGAGGCCAAGGCCGTGTTCGACTTCGACCGCATCGTGCGGGCCGAGGGCAGCCCGCTGGACGGCGTCTGCGCCACCGCCCAGCGCCTGGCGCGCTACGACCTCTCGGTGCTGATCCTGGGCGAATCCGGCACCGGCAAGGAACTGCTGGCCCGCGCCATGCACTACGCCTCGCCGCGGCAGAACGGCCCCTTCGTGGTCGAGAACTGCGGCGCCATCCCCGACACCCTGCTGGAGAGCGAGCTCTTCGGCCACCGCCGCGGCGCCTTCACCGGCGCGGTGGAGGACCACACCGGCCTGTTCCAGCGGGCCGACAGCGGCACCGTCTTCCTCGACGAAATCGGCGAGACCTCGCCGGCCTTCCAGGTCAAGCTGCTGCGCGTGCTGCAGGAGGGCGAGATCCGCCCGGTGGGCTCGGCCCGCGCGGTGCCGGTGGATGTGCGCGTCATCGCCGCCACCCACCGCCAGCTGGAAGACGAGGTGCGCGCCGGCCGCTTCCGCGAAGACCTCTACTACCGCCTGGCCGGCGCCACCCTGCAGGTGCCGCCGCTGCGCGAGCGGCCGGGCGACATCCTGCCCGTGGCCGAGTCGCTGCTGGATGCGGTGGCCCGCGAGCTGGGCCGCGAACCCGCCGAGTTCGACGACGACGCCCGCGCCGTGATGGTGGGCTACCCCTGGCCCGGCAACATCCGCGAGCTGCGCAACGAGATTTCGCGGGCCCTGGCCCTGGGCGACGGCCCGCTGCTGCGCGCCACCGATTTCTCGCGCAAGCTGCTGGGCGGCCAGACCGGCGCGGCCCATGCCCAGCGCACCTCGCAACTCACGGGCGGCACCGGCCTGGCCCTGCCCGGCAGCGGCACGCTGCAGGAGCGGCTGGACGCCATCGAGGCCATGGTGCTGCGCGAGGTGATGCTGCGCCTGCGCTGGAACAAGACCCATGCCGCCAAGGAGCTGGGCCTGTCGCGCGTGGGCCTGCGCGCCAAGCTGCAGCGCTTCGGGCTGGAAACAAAATGAATGCACCCGAGCCCCTGAACGTGCTGTGGCTGCAGTCCGGCGGCTGCGGCGGCTGCAGCATGTCGCTGCTGTGCGCCGACACGCCGGACTTTGCCGCCCTGCTGCGCGACGCCGGCCTGAACCTGCTGTGGCACCCCAGCCTCTCGCTGGAAAGCGGCCATGAGTTGCTGGCCCTGCTGGACGACTGCCTGACCGGCCGCACCCGGCTGGACGTGCTGTGCGTGGAGGGCGCCATCCTGCGCGGCCCGCAGGGCACCGGGCGCTTCCACCTGCTGGCCGGCACCGGCCGGCCGATGATGCACTGGGTGCAGGACCTGGCCCAGGTGGCCCGCCACGTGGTGGCCGTGGGCGCCTGCGCCGCCTGGGGCGGGCCCACCGCCATCGGCGTGGCCAGCGGGCGCAACCCCAGCGAGGCCTGCGGCCTGCAGTACGAGGACGAGCACCCCGGCGGCCTGATGGGCCCGGGCTTTCGCGCGCCCGGCGGGCTGCCGGTGGTCAACATCGCCGGCTGCCCCACCCACCCGGGCTGGGTCATCGACACGCTGGCGGCCCTGGCCGCGCAGGAACTGCGCCCGGAAGACCTGGACAGCCTGCACCGGCCCCGCCTGTACGCCGACCAGCTGGTGCACCACGGCTGCACGCGCAACGAGTACTACGAGTACAAGGCCAGCGCCGAGAAGCCCAGCGACCTGGGCTGCATGATGGAACACCTGGGCTGCAAGGGCACCCAGGCCCATGCCGACTGCAACACCCGGCTGTGGAATGGCGAGGGCAGCTGCACCCGCGGCGGCTACGCCTGCATCAGCTGCACCGAGCCGGGCTTCCAGAGCCCCGGCCACCCCTTCCACGCCACGCCCAAGATCGCCGGCATCCCGGTGGGCCTGCCCACCGACATGCCCAAAGCCTGGTTCGTGGCGCTGGCCTCGCTGTCCAAGAGCGCCACGCCCACGCGGGTCAAGCGCAACGCCACCGCCGACCATGTCGTCGTGCCGCCGGTGGCGCGCAAGACCCACCGCTGACACGCCGCCAGGAACACCGATGAGCCGTCTGATCGTGGGCCCGTTCAACCGGGTGGAGGGGGACCTGGAGGTCCAGCTGGAACTGGAGGCCGGCCGCGTGCGCGAGGCCCGCGTGGTCTCGCCGATGTACCGCGGCTTCGAGAACCTGCTGCTGGGGCGCGACCCGCTGGACGCGCTGGTCATCGTGCCGCGCATCTGCGGCATCTGCTCGGTGTCGCAATCGGTGGCCGCCGCCCTGGCCCTGGCCGATGCAGCCGGCGTCACGCCGCCGGCCAATGGCCGCCACGCCCTGAACCTGATGCTGGCCTGCGAGAACGCGGCCGACCACCTGAGCCACTTCTACCTCTTCTTCCTGCCGGACTTCACCCGGCCGGTCTATGCCGACCGGCCCTGGCACGCCGAGGCCCTGCGCCGCTTTGCCGCCCAGGCGGGCGAGCGCGGCCGCGCGGCCCTGGCCGCCCGCCAGCGCTGGTTCACGCTGATGGGCACGCTGGGCGGCAAGTGGCCGCACACCCACAGCATCCAGCCCGGCGGCAGCAGCCGGGCCATTGAGCCGGCCGAGCGACTGCGACTGCTGTCGCGGGTGCGCGAGCTGCGGGCCTTCCTGGAGCAAACCCTGCTGGGCGACACGCTGGAGGCCTTCCAGGCCCTGCCCGACGAGGCCGCGCTGCAGGCTTGGGCCGAACCACGCCGCCAGGCCGACCTGCCCTTCTTCCTGCAGATCGGCGCCGACCTGGGGCTGGAGACGATGGGCCCAGGGCCGGGGCGCTGGCTCAGCCATGGCAGCTTTGTCCAACCCGACGGCTCGCGCGTTGTGCCGCAGGGTGTGTTCCGCCAGGATGCGCTGGGCCCGCTGGACGTGGCCGCCATCACCGAGGACGCCACCCACGCCTGGCTCAACGAAGGCGACACCGCCCCGCGCCCGCCCGCCCAGGGCCTGACCCAGCCCGCGGCCGACAAACCCGGCGCCTACAGCTGGAACAAGGCGCCCCGCCTGGCCGGCGAGGTGGCCGAATGCGGCGCCATCGCCCGCCAGCTGGCCGCCGGCCAACCCCTGGTGCGCGACGCGGTGGCCCGCTGGGGCAGCACGGTGCACACCCGGGTGCTGGCCCGCGTGCTGGAGCTGACCCGGCTGGTGGTGTGGATGGAAGGCTGGCTGCAGGCCCTGCAGCCACGCGAGCCCTGGTGCGCCCCCTGCCCCCTGCCCGAGCAGGCCGAAGGCATGGGCCTGGTGGAGGCCGCCCGCGGCGCGCTGGGCCACTGGCTGCGGGTGGAGCGCGGACGCATCGCCCAGTACCAGATCATCGCGCCCACCAGCTGGAACTTCTCCCCGCGCGACGCGGCCGGCCAGCCCGGCCCGCTGGAGGCCGCGCTGGTGAACGCCCCGGTGCGTCCGGGCGAGACCACGCCGGTGGCGGTGCAGCACATCGTGCGCAGCTTCGACCCCTGCATGGTCTGCACGGTGCACTGAGGGCCCAGCCATGAGCGACCGCCTGCCGCCCCCGCACCCCGACCTGCCCACCCTGCCGCTGGAAGGCGTGGACGAATCCACCTGGGTGGACGTGATCCACAAGATGGACGAGGTCTATGCGCAGCTGCTGGCCGACGAGGCGGCGCGCGAGGAGAAGAACGCCGAGCTGGAGCGCACGCAGCAGTTCATCCTGAGCCTGCTGACGGCCATGAGCGACGTGCTGCTGGCCTGCGACCAGCAGGGGCTGATCGAGGAGACCAATGCCGCGCTGTGCGCGCTGGTGGGCCGGCCCGACGCCGCGCTGCGCGGCACCCCCGCGGCCGCGCTGATGATGGGCGGCCCGCAGGGCGAGGACGCCCGCCGCATGCGCGAGGCCCTGGCCCAGAGCCAGACCCGGCGCGACGGCGCGGTGGTGGAGGTGGCGCTGGCCGATGCCCAGGGCCAGCCCGTGCCGGTGGACTTCAACTGCACGCCGCGCCTGGACCACCAGGGCCGGGTGATCGGCCATGTCTGCGTGGGCCGGCCGCTGGGGGAACTCAAGCGCGCCTACCGCGCCCTGCAGGAGGCCCACGAAGCCCTCAAGCGCACCCAGGCCCAGCTGCTGCACAGCGAGAAGATGGCCTCGCTGGGCCGGCTGGTGGCCGGCGTGGCCCACGAGCTGAACAACCCGATCAGCTTCCTGCTGGGCAATGTGAGCGCGCTGCGCAAGTACGCCGACCGGCTGGAGCAGTACCTGGGGGCCGTGCATGCCGGCCCGCTGCCGCCCGAGCTGGCCGCGCTGCGCCAGCGCCTGCGCATTGACGCCGCGCTGGCGGACCTGCCCTCGGTGATCGACGGCATGACCGAAGGCGCGCACCGCACCGCCGACATCGTCAACGCGCTCAAGCGCTTCTCGGTGATCGACCGGGCCGAGCGCAGTCCGGTGGACCTGGGCCAGGTGGTGGAGCAGGCCATCCACTGGGTGCGCAAGGGCGCGGCGCCGGACTTCCGCATCGACTGGACCCCGCCGGCCGAGCCGGTGCAGGTGATGGGCAGCGCCGGCCAGCTGCTGCAGGTGATGCTCAACCTGATCCAGAACGCGGCCGACGCCTGCGCGGGGCGGCCCGAGGGCCGGCTGCAGATCACGCTGGAGCCGCCGGCCCAGGCCGGCGGCCGGCTGCGGCTGCGCTTTGCCGACAACGGACCCGGCATCGCACCCGAGCATGTGGCCCGGGTGTTCGACCCCTTCTTCACCACCAAGCCGGTGGGCAAGGGCACGGGGCTGGGCCTGTCGATCAGCTACGGCCTGATCGACCAGCACGGTGGTCACCTCAGCCTGGCGCCGGCCGCCGGGGGCGGCGCGGAGTTCACGGTGGAGCTGCCGGTGGCCGAAGCGGCCTGATCCGGCCCGAGCCGACGCCTCAGCCCTCGCCCGTCGGCGCCTGCTGGCACTCCGGCAGCGACGCCAGCAAGGCCTGGCAGCGCTGGGCCAGGAAGGCGGCCAGGCGCCGCAGGCCGGGTGTGAGCTGCTGGCGGCTCACCACCACCAGGTTCAGCGGCACCGGCTCGCTCCAGCCCGGCAGCAAGCGCACCAGGCGGCCGGCGGCCAGGTCATCGGCCACGTCCAGCGCGCTCTTGTAGGCAATGCCCAGGCCCTGCACCGCCCACTGGCGCACCACCGCGCCGTCGTCGGCCTGGTGGCGCCCGCGCACCTCCACCGTCTGGGCCGCGGCCACGCCCTCCAGCCGCCAGCGGCTGTAGAGCGACTCGCCCAGCACGAAGCGCAGGCAGTTGTGGCGCCGCAGTTCGGCCGGCGTCTGTGGCGCGCCGTGCCGGGCCAGGTAGGCCGGCGAGGCCACCAGCACCCGGGCGTTGCGCGGCGCCAGCGGCAGGGCGATGAAGCCGGAGTCGTCCGGCTCGCCGTAGCGCACCGCCAGGTCCACCGGCTGCTCCAGCAGGTGGGACAGGCGGTCGCTGACCCGCAGCTCCAGCGACACGGCCTCGTCGTCGGCCAGGAACTCGGTCAGCCAGCCCAGCAGCTGGTGGCGGCCCAGGTCGCTGGGCAGTGCCATGCGCAAGGGGCCGGCCAGGCGCCCGGCCGGGTCGTTGGCGTCCTGCAGCGCGCCCTCGCACTGGGCCAGCGCCTGCAGGGCCTGGCGGGCCGGGGCCAGCAGGCGCTCGCCGGCCTCGGACAGGCGCACATGGCGCGTGGAGCGCTCGAACAGCCGCGTGCCCAGGGCCTGCTCCAGCCGCTTGACGACGGCGCTGACGGCCGCGGGGGTCAGGTGCAGGTGGCGCGCCACATCGGTGAAGCTGCCCGCCTCGGCGGCGGCCACGAAGACCTGCAGGTCGTCCAGTCGGTTGATCTTCAACGAATTCCCGAAAAATATTCTCGACGGAGCATGTTTATCTTCGTCCGCTGCAGAGTCAAGATAGGAGGAATTGTCCTGAGGAGTTCTGCATGAGCACTGCCGTCAACCTGTCCGAGATCGCCCGCCGCCGCCATACCAGCAAGGCCTTCGACCCCAGCCGCACCATCCCGGCCGAGACGATGGACCAGCTGCGCACCCTGCTGCGCTACGCGCCCTCCTCGGTCAACTCGCAGCCCTGGCATTTCGTGATCGCCGGCAGCGAGGCGGGCAAGGCCAAGGTGGCCCAGGGCACGCAAGGTCCCTTCGCCTACAACACGCCCAAGGTGATGAAGGCCTCGCACGTGGTGGTGTTGTGCGCCCGCACCGACCTGGACGACGCCCACCTGAGCGCCGTGCTGGAGCAGGAGGCCGCCGATGGCCGCTTTGCCACGCCCGAGGCCAAGGCCGGCCAGGCCAACAGCCGCGGTGGCTATGTGAAGCTGCACCGCGAGCTGGGCGACACCGCCGTCTGGGCCCAGAAGCAGGTCTACCTGGCCCTGGGCGAGTTGCTGCTGGGCGCGGCCACGCTGGGCCTGGACGCCTGCCCGATGGAGGGCTTCGACGCGGCCGCGGTGAACGCGGCCCTGGGCCTGGAGGCCCGCGGCCTGAGCGCCGTGGTGCTGGTGGCCCTGGGCCACCACAGCGACGAGGACTTCAACGCCAAGCTGCCCAAGTCCCGCCTGCCGGCCGAGACGGTCATCAGCGAGATCTGAGCGCGGCAGCGCCCCGAGGGCGCCGGGTGTTAGAGTGGGTCGATCCAGAAGCCGCAAACCCCTGCGGCGGTGAGCATCCATTTGACCCTGCCCCCCTGCCTTATGCCCGCGTTCAGCGTGGCCGCGCAATGACCCGGCTGCACTATGCGGTGGATCTGAGCTACCAGATCGACGCGCCCGGCGCGGACTGTGTCTTCAACGTCCAGGCCGCGCACACGCCCCAGCAGCTGGTGGTGAGCGAGCGCCTGAACCTGAGCCAGCCGCGCGCCCTGGGCTGGGTGGACCCACAGCTGCGCAACCGCCTGCTGCGGCTGCAGGCCCTGCCCGGCCTGTTGCGCCTGCAGTACGAGGCCACGGTGGACATCGCACACCACCGCGCGGTGCCGGCCTCCTTGCACGAGTTGCCCATCGCCGAGCTGCCGGGCCCGGTGCTGCCCTACCTCTACCCCAGCCGCTACTGCGAATCCGACCGCCTGCACGCGATGGCGGTGGCGCAGTTCGGTCGACTCTGGCAAGGCCATGCTCGGGTGCTGGCCATCCAGGACTGGGTGCGCCAACGGGTGCGTTTCGCGTCCAACTCCTCGGTGGGCACCACCACGGCCTGCGACACCCTGGCCAGCGGCGTGGGCGTCTGCCGGGACTTCGCGCACGTCATGATCGCGCTGTGCCGCGCGCTGAACATCCCGGCGCGCTTTGCCACCGGGCTGGACTACGGCGCCGACCCGGCCCTGGGCCCGCCGGACTTCCACGCCTATGTGGAGGTCTACCTCTCGCACCGCTGGTACCTGTTCGATCCGTCGGGCACCGCCATCCCGATGGGCCTGGTGCGCATCGGCACCGGGCGCGATGCCGCCGATGTGGCCTTTGCCACCCTGTTCGGTCCGGTGCGCTCGCAGGCTCCCGTGGTGAGCATCCAGAGCGTGGCCGGCAGCGACGGCCGCCCGGCCGAGCTGCCCTGGCACACGCCAGAGGCCCTGTCCACGGACGCCGGCCAGGCCTGAGACGGCCCCGCCGCCAGGGCTCAGACCGCCAGCCGCCGGCGCACGTCCTGTAGCTGCTCGGCGCTCAGCGTCGAGGCCGGGTAGTGCATGTCCAGCGCGTCCAGTGCCTCCACGATGACCTGGGAGACGATGAGGCGCGCGTTCTGCTTGTCGTCGGCTGGCACCACATGCCAGGGCGCATGGGCGGTGCTGGTGGCGCTCAGCGCGTCTTCGTAGGCCCGCTGGTAATCGTCCCAGCGCTCGCGCTCCTCGATGTCAGCCATGCAGAACTTCCAGTTCTTGGCCGGGTCGTCCAGCCGGGCCAGGAAGCGCTGGCGCTGCTCCTCCTTCGACAGGTGCAGGAAGAACTTCAGAATGCGGGTGCCGTTGCGGTGCAGGTGCTGCTCCAGGTCGTTGATCGACTCGTAGCGGTGCGTCCACAGGTGCGAGTTCTCGCGGGTCTTGTCCGGCAGGTTCTCGCCGGCCAGCACCTCGGGGTGCACCTTCACGATCAGCACCTCCTCGTAGTAGGAGCGGTTGAAGATGCCGATGCGGCCCCGCTCGGGCAGCCACTGGGTGCTGCGCCAGAGAAAGTCGTGGTCCAGCTCCTGGGCGCTGGGGTGCTTGAAGCTGGTGACCTGACAGCCCTGCGGGTTGACGCCGGACATCACGTGCTTGATGACCCCGTCCTTGCCCGCCGCGTCCATGGCCTGGAAGATCAGCAGCAGGGCGTAGCGGTCGTGCGCGTAGAGCAGGTTCTGCCGCTCGGCCATGCGGCGCACATGCCGGGCCAGCAGGTCCTGGTAGTCGGCCTTGTCCCGGTAGAAGGCCGGCACCTGCGTGGGCCGGCGGGCGAGCTTGACCTTCTCGCCAGCGGGGACGCGGAAGGCGGCGGTGTCGATCGGCATGGGCGGGCTCCGGCAAGAGGGGGTCTTGAGCTTACCCCCGCCACCGGCCCGGTCCGCCTCACTGCAGGCTGTGGATCATCTCCCGCACGCGGGGGTAGATCTGGGTCTGCCAGCGCCGGCCGCTGAAGACGCCGTAGTGGCCCACGCCGGTCTGCACATGGTGGGTCTTCAGATAGGGCGGGATGCGCGGGCACAGGTCGTGGGCCGCCACCGTCTGGCCAATGGCGCAGATGTCGTCGCGCTCGCCCTCCACCGTGAACAGGGCGGTGCGACGGATGGCCGCGGTGTCCACCCGCTCGCCGTCCAGCACCATCTCGCCCTTGGCCAGGGTGTACTCCTGGAACACCTGGGCCACGGTCTCCAGGTAGAACTCGGCCGGCAGGTCGTTGACGGCGAAGTACTCGGCATAGAACTCGGCCGTGCGGTTGGCGGCCTCGTCTTCGCCCACCACCCGCTTGTCGTAGAGGCCTCTGAGCGCCTCCTGGTGCCGCTGGGGGTTCATGCTCATGAAGGCGGTGAGCTGCAGAAAGCCCGGGTAGACGCGGCGAAAGGCCCCCGGATAGCGCCAAGGCACCTGGGAGATCAGGTTCTGCTCGAACCAGTCGATGGGTTGACTGGTGGCCAGTTCGTTGACCGCCGTGGGGTTGATGCGGGTGTCGATGGGACCGGCCATCAGCGTCATGCTGCGCGGCTGGGCGATGTGCTGGCGCTGCGCCATCAGCGCCACCGCGGCCAGCGCGGGCACGCAGGGCTGGCAGACTGCCAGCAGATGGGTCTCGGGCCCCAGGGTCTCGAGGAACTGGATCACATGCTGCACATACTCGGCCAGGCCGAAACGGCCTTCGGCCACCGACACATGGCGGGCGTTGTGCCAGTCGGTGATGTAGACGTCATGGTCGGCCAGCATGGTGCGGGCGGTGTCGGTCAGCAGCGTGGCGAAGTGACCCGACAGCGGCGCCACGATCAGCACCTTGGGCAGGCTGACCCGCCCGGCCTGCACATCGGCCCGCTCGAAGCGCAGCAAGGTGGCAAAGGGCGTGCGCAGCACCACGCGCTCGGTCACCGCCACTGCCTCGCCGGTATCGGTCGTCACCGTGTCGATGCCGAACGGTGGCCGCAGGTGGCTCAGGCGCACGCGGGAGAACAGCTCCAGCGCGGCCGAAGTCTCACGCAGCCCGGGCACGGCCAGGGGCCCGCGCCCCCAGGGCCGCAGGGCCGCCGCGCCCCAGTGGGCCGCCTCTTGCCAAGGGCCGAAGCTGTCGGAAAGGGCCTGGTAGGCAGCGTAGAGCATGGCGTGGGCGTCCGGTGGGGTGCACACTTCCCGCAAGTTGCGGGCCATGCGTGCCGGCCCGCAGCCGGGGCCTGGCATGGGGCTTGCGGCGGCGCGCTGGCCCACAAAGACAGGGAGACACCATGGCCGCCACCACCCTCACGATCAGCAGCAAGAACTACTCGTCCTGGTCCCTGCGCGGCTGGCTGCTGTGCCGGCTGGCGGGCCTGGAGTTCAGCGAGGTGCTGGTCAGCCCGGACGACCCGGCCATCAAGGCCGAGATGCTGCTGCTGGCCCCGTCCATCCTGGTGCCCTGCCTGCGCCACCAGGGCGTGACGGTGTGGGACACCCTGGCCATCGCCGAGTACCTGCACGAGATCAAGCCCAAGGCCGGCCTGCTGCCCAGTGAGCGCGCTGCCCGCGCGCACTGCCGCGCCATCTCCGGCGAGATGCACTCGGGCTTCACCTCGCTGCGCTCGGCTCTGCCGATGAACCTGAAGGCCCACTTCCCGAAGTACAAGGTCTGGAGCCGTGCCCAGACCGACATCGAGCGCGTGCTGCAGATCTGGACCGAATGCCTGGCCCATTACAGCGGGCCCTACCTGTTCGGCGCCCACCCCACCATGGCCGACGCGATGTACGCCCCGGTCGTCACCCGACTGCAGACCTACGACGTGCTGCCCGCCGACGGCCCCTGCCGGGACTATTGCCGGACCATCCTGGCCCTGCCCGACCTGCAACACTGGTACGCCGAGGCCCGGCGCGAACCGGAAGCCATCGACGAGCTGGAAGTGGAGTTCTGACACGGGCCGAAGACGGCGCGGGCCAGGGCTGCCTCAAGCCGGTGCAGCCCATGCCCTGCCAAGGTGCCCACCGCACGGTGGTCCCCTGCTGACGCCGGCGGGTTCAACCCGGCAGGCCCGTCTCCACCGTGGCCGGCTGGCGCCGCGCCGACCAGGCGCTGCCCATGGACGCCGACATGATCAGCCCGATGGCCAGCCACTGTCCCCCGCTGAGCTGTTCACCCAACAGGCCCAGCGCCAGCAGCGCGGCCACCGCCGGCTCCATGCTGATCATGATGCCGAAGGCCTGCGGCGGCAGGCGCTTGAGGGCCACCATCTCCAGCGAGATGGGCACCGCGCTGGAAATGGCCGCCACGCACAAGCCCACCCCCAGCACCACGGGCGACAGCAGGACCGCACCGGCCTGGGCCACGCCCACCGGCACCACCGTCAGCGCGGCCACCGTCAGGCCGATGGCCACCGACTGCCCGGCATGCAGATGCCCCACCCGCTTGCCGAACAGGATGTAGAGCGCCCAGCACACGGCGGCCACGGCAGCCCAGCCCACCCCCACCGGATCCAGCGTGCTGACCCCATGGCCCAGCGGCAGCAGCAGCCCCAGGCCTGCGATGGCCAGCAGCTGACCTGCCCCCTTCAGCCGTACCAGTGATTCGGTTGGGGTCCTGGGGTTGAAGGTTAATGGATCTGGGCAGGGATCTCGTGACGAGCGGCGTCGCCTGCCTGCTGACGCAGTTGCTCGGC
>NZ_JAMXMC010000002.1 GCF_024055665.1 Ideonella oryzae
GCGTCAGCTCATGGCCTATGTGGGCCTGGTGCCCGGGGAGCACAGTTCCGGCCCCAAGCGACGCCAGGGCAGCATCACCAAGGCAGGCAACAGCGCGGTGCGCCGCATGCTGGTGGAGGTGGCTTGGCACTACCAAGCCGGCCCGCGCGTGAGTCCCATCATCGCCCGGCGCCATGACGGCCTGCCCTCCGCCATCACCGACATCGCCTGGAAGGCCCAGACCCGCCTGAACAGCAAGTTCAAGCGTCTGTTGGCCCGGCGCGTGATGAAGACCAAGGCCGTGGTGGCGGTGGCTCGGGAGCTCGCCGGCTTCGTCTGGGCCATCGGGCGCGAGGTGTAGACCTCCGGTTGGCGCGGCGCAGCCACGGCCATCAAGGGAATCCTCGCAAACGTTATTGGTGAGCCGCTGACCGGCAACGATCAGCGCGCAATCTCAGCCCCTAGACCGAGGCAGCCCTGCGACGAACACCTGTCTTGCGGTACCCAACCCGCGCATATCAGCATGAGCAACCGTCGCGCATCCACATCGGGTGGCATCCAACGGGCTCCGTCGCGTTCCCCGTCCGGCAACGGGTTTGAATTCAACATCCGCTGCGCGGAGAAATCAGTGTTGCCCCTTGACAGGAAGAAGCCATATCAACGTGGAAGTGAGGGGCAGCCGGAGCGCGTAGCGCGGAGGGGACCAACAAGCGCAGCTTGTTGGCTGTCCCTCTCGACTGCAGGGTTAGACCGATTTGAGTGCCTGAAAGTTAGCCAGAACTGTAGCGGGAAGACTATGCAACTTTGCTTTGTACTCTTCATGGTTGAAGAACCACTCCTCGATCATTGATCTGATGCTAGCGCAGGACTCCCGAGCGTGGCCCAGTCGTGATATCAATCTTTGGAACTCATACTTTGAATCGGTGAACAAGTACATAGCCCGTGGCAGGTTATGAACGATCCAGTTCCTTTCATGGACAATTTCAGCAAGATGAAAGCGAAGAGTCTCGACAAAGTAGACGTTAGCGTTTAATTGTTTGTTCAGCTTTCCTAGAGTTTTCTTGTAGTCGACATCCAAAGCCTCCCACGCCTCTTCGATGCTTCGAAATTCCTCATTCTTTACTACGCAAAGAATGACCGCGAGTAGATGCTCAAACTTGTGAAACTCGCTCACAGCCTTGCCAAGCGCTAGATGGAATGTCGCGACTACGTCAACTTCTGGCTGATAAGGCATGCTTAGGTCTAACTAGTTATATACGTCAAAAGTGACGCATAACATCCTGGTGTGACGGATAACATTCCAGTGCATGGGTTGCCAAGTCCTTGTCGGGTCTGATATTTTTCTGATTAATGCAGGATAACATTCCGTGCAGTGGCGTTAAAAGCATCAAGATCCCCCCATTTGGGGGTAAGAGCGCTGACCCGCAGACAGGGCGGCATGCCATGACGTGACTCAGCGTCAGTCCACTTGTCGACAGCGCTGGGCGAGCGCTGCCATTCGCGAACTTTCGCCTTGGCCGAGAGCGTCAATCACCACGCATCGGCTGCTGGAGTCCCCTGGTGATACCTCAACCGCCATCCATCGCCGTCCTGCACCCAAACCGACGACCGATGGGTGTGCAGGTGCAAAGTCCCATCGGTCTGCCGATGGGCGCTGCGGTAAGTCAGCAGGGCGACTTGGGGTGCGAGCAGCGCCACCTCAAACCCCTCCGACACCACCGGCGGGTGTTCGCTCAGGGAGGCGAGAAAGCCCAGCACCGTTTCTCGGTCGTAGGCGCGGCCGGATCGGCCGATCTCGTGGAACTGGGGATGGAGCAGCGCGTCCAGGCGCGAGGGGCTGCAGCGTGTGCCGGGGTGGTGCAGTTCCACTTCCAGGCCCTGCAGCAGAAGAAGCAGGTCTTGCATGCGCCCACCCTAGCGCAAAGCGGTGCCTTTGGGGGGCAGGGCAGGAGGGAAGGGGAGAGGGGGATGAACGGATTTCCGTCCGCCTGGATCGACGGGCGAACGGAAATCCGTCCGAGGTGGGGCCGCCGGGTGGGCGGCCGCCAGACCAGCGCCCATGATGCGACAGGCACTTGGGCGCGTGTTGCGCCGCGTCAATGGGCCTGGCACGTTGCCTGCAAGAGTGGCCCTCATGTTTTCGGTGCGCCGCTCCCTGTTGTCCTGCTGCCTGGCCTTGGGCCTGGCGGGGCTGGGCGTGGCCGCACGGGGCGCGCCGCAGGCGGTCAGCCCGGCGCAGCCGGATTCGCCCACCCTGGCCCGCATTGCCGAGACGGGCACCATCAACCTGGGCCACCGCGAGTCCTCGGTGCCGTTCTCGTACTACGACAACAAGCGCCAGGTGGTGGGCTATTCGCAGGACCTGATGCTCAAGGTGGCCGATGCCATCAAGGCCGAGCTGAAGCTGCCGGCGCTGACGTTGCGCCTGGTGCCGGTCACCTCGCAGAACCGCATTCCGCTGGTGCAGAACGGCACGGTCGATCTGGAATGCGGCTCCACCTCGCACACCACCGAACGGGCCACGCAGGTGGCGTTCTCCACCTCCTTCTTCGTCATCAGCACGCGGCTGCTGGTCAAGCGCGATGGCGGGCCGCGGGACTTCCCCGAACTGGCCGGCCGCCGCGTGGTGGTCACCTCGGGCACCACGTCCGAACGCCTGCTGCGCAGCTACAACGAGTCGCACGGCAGCCGCATTCAGCTGCTGACGGCGCGTGACCATGGCGATGCCTTCCAGGCCCTGGAAAACGGCCAGGTGGATGCGCTGATGCTGGACGACGCGCTGCTCTATGGCGAGCGCGCCAAGGCCCGCAACCCGGACGACTGGATCGTCACCGGCACGCCCATGTCGGCCGAGGTGTACGGTTGCATGATGCGCAAGGACGACCCCGGCTTCAAGGCCGTGGTGGACCGCGCGTTGACCCGCTTGATGACCTCGGGCGAGGCATCGAAGATCTACACCCGCTGGTTCCAGCGCCCCATTCCGCCCAAGGGGCTCAACCTCAACTGGCCTCCGTCGGAGGCGCTGCTCAAGTTGTTCCGCCAGCCGGACGACCGTCCCTCGCCCTGACGGGCAGCGACGGTGCCCCCGGTTTTTTTTGTCCTTGATGGAGTTGTGATGTCACAGACCCGCTTTGCTTTCACCACCCGCCGCACCGCCCTCGCCCTGGCGGTGTTCTCTGCCGTGCTGGGCACCGCCGCCCATGCCGAGACGACGGACACCCTGAAGAAGATCAAGGACAGCGGCACCATCACGCTGGGCGTGCGTGAGTCGTCCGGTGCCCTGGCCTACACCCTGGGCAACGGCAAGTACGTGGGCTTCCACACCGAGATGGCCGAGCGCGTGGCGCAGGACATCCGCAAGAAGCTGGGCATGAGCTCGATCACCGTGAAGTACCAGCCGGTCACCTCGCAGAACCGCATCCCGCTGGTGCAGAACGGCACCGTGGACCTGGAGTGCGGCTCCACCACCAACAACCGCGCTCGCCAGAAGGACGTGGCCTTTGCCGTGACGACCTACGTCGAGGAAGTGCGCATTGCCGTGAAGGCCAATTCGGGCATCACCTCGATCAAGGACCTGGCCGGCAAGACCGTGGCCACCACCACCGGCACCACCTCGGTCCAGACTCTGCGCAAGCATGAGCGTGCCACCGGCCTGGACTTCAAGGAGCTCTATGGCAAGGACCACGCCGACAGCTTCCTGCTGCTGGAATCGGGCCGCGCCGATGCCTTCGTGATGGACGGTCAGATCCTGGCCGGCAACATCAGCAAGTCCAAGAACCCGAAGGACTACAAGATCGTCGGCGAAGTGCTGTCGGTCGAGCCCATTGCCTGCATGCTGCGCAAGGACGACCCGGCCTTCAAGACCGCGGTGGACGACAGCATCAAGGCCATGATGAAGAACGGCGACCTGGCCAAGATGTACGACAAGTGGTTCATGCAACCCATCCCGCCGGCCAATGTGGCCGTGGGCCTGCCGATGTCGCAAGCCACCAAGGAAGCCTGGGCGCATCCGAACGACAAGCCGATGGAAGACTACGCGGCGAAGAAGTAAGCGCTTGAACGGGGCGTGCCCCGGCGGCTGGCTTTGAGCCGGTGATGCCGGGGCACAGGTTTTGAGGGTCACGCGGGGGAGAACATCCGTTGGGCAATTGGGATTGGCAGGTCTTCTGCCGCAACACCATCGATGGCGAGGTGATGCCGGGCTGCTTCGGTAGCAACGGCGACATCACCTATCTGGACTGGCTGCTCTCGGCCTGGGGCTGGACACTGAGCGTGTCCTTCTGCGCCCTGGCCGTGGCCCTCATCGTGGGGGCCCTGATGGGCATCCTGCGCACCGTGCCCCACAAGGGCCTGGTGTTCCTGGGCAATGCCTGGACGGAGCTCTTCCGCAACATTCCGCTGCTGGTCCAGATCTTCCTCTGGTACCACGTGGTGCCGGCCCTGGTGCCGCCGCTCAAGGGCGTGCCCAGCTTCGTGCTGGTCGTGCTGGGCCTGGGCTTTTTCACCTCGGCCCGGGTGGCCGAACAGGTCAAGGCCGGCATCCAGAGCCTGCCCAAGGGCCAGCGCTATGCCGGCCTGGCCCTGGGCCTGACGCTGCCGCAGACCTACCGCTATGTGCTGCTGCCCATGGCCATGCGCATCGTCATTCCGCCGCTCACCAGCGAGTCGATGAACATCATCAAGAACTCGGCCGTGGCCTTCGCGGTCAGCATTGCCGAGATGACGATGTTCGCGATGCAGGCGCAGGAAGAGACCTCGCGCGGCATCGAGGTCTACCTGGCCGTCACCGGCCTGTATTTCATTTCGGCCTTCGCCGTCAACCGCGTGGCGCTCGTCATCGAGAAGAAGCTGCGCGTGCCGGGCATGGTGGGGGCGCACTGAGATGATCAACCTCGACTTCTCCTTCCTGAGCTGGCAGGTCCTGTCGGACTTCGTCGCCAAGGGCTTCATCTTCTCGATCGAGCTGACCCTGGTGGCCATGCTGGGCGGCATCGCCCTGGGCACCGTGCTGGCGCTGATGCGCCTGTCGGGCAAGCCCTGGCTGGTGGGCCCGGCGTCCTTCTACGTCAACACCCTGCGCTCCATCCCGCTGGTGATGGTGATCCTGTGGGTGTTCCTGCTGCTGCCGCTGCTCACCGGCGAGCCCATGGGCGCCGAGCTGTCGGCCGTCATCACCTTCACGGTGTTCGAGGCGGCGTACTATTCCGAGATCATGCGCGCCGGCATCCAGAGCGTGGCCAAGGGGCAGACCTATGCGGGCTACGCGATGGGCATGACCTACCGCCAGACCATGCAGCTGGTGGTGCTGCCGCAGGCCTTCCGCAACATGCTGCCCGTGCTGCTCACTCAGACCATCGTGCTGTTCCAGGACACGTCCCTGGTCTACGCCATCGGCGCCTACGACCTGCTCAAGGGCTTCGAGGTGGCCGGCAAGAACTTCAACCGTCCCGTCGAGACCTACCTGGTCGCCGCCGTCGTCTACTTCGTGATCTGCTTCAGCCTGTCCATGCTGGTCCGGCAATTGCAAAAGAAGATCGCCATCGTGAGATGAGACCCCCACGCTCCCTGCCGGTCGCTGCCCCCCGAGGGGGCTCCGGCAGCGGACCGGCGAAGCCGGATCCACGCCGGCCCTTGGTGGGCACGGTACCCAGTTCAGGAGATAGAAGTGATTGAGATCAAGAACGTCAGCAAGTGGTACGGCAGCTTCCAGGTGCTGACCGACTGCACGACCAGCATCCAGAAGGGCGAGGTGGTGGTGGTCTGTGGCCCTTCGGGCTCCGGCAAGTCCACGCTGATCAAGACCGTCAATGCGCTGGAGCCCTTCCAGAAGGGCGACATCGTGGTCGACGGCATCAGCCTGTCCGACCCCAAGACCAACCTGCCCAAGCTGCGCAGCCGCGTGGGCATGGTGTTCCAGCACTTCGAGCTCTTCCCCCACCTGTCGGTGACCGAGAACCTGACGCTGGCCCAGATCAAGGTGCTGGGCCGCAACAAGGACGACGCCCTGAAGCGCGGCCTGAAGATGCTCGAGCGCGTGGGCCTGATGGCGCACAAGGACAAGTTCCCCGGTCAGCTCTCCGGTGGCCAGCAGCAGCGCGTGGCCATCGCCCGCGCGCTGTCGATGGACCCCATCGTGATGCTGTTCGACGAGCCCACGTCGGCACTGGACCCGGAAATGGTCGGCGAGGTGCTGGACGTGATGGTGCAGCTGGCCAACGAAGGCATGACCATGATGTGCGTGACGCACGAGATGGGCTTTGCCCGCAAGGTGTCCAACCGCGTCATCTTCATGGACGCCGGCAAGATCATCGAGGACTGCAAGAAGGAAGACTTCTTCGGCAACCCCGAGGCCCGCAGCCCGCGCGCCAAGGACTTCCTGTCCAAGATCCTGGCGCACTGAGCGGCGGCGCGCCATGCGTCGCCTGGTGCCGGTGCCGCTGACGGCCGAGGGCTTCGCGCCGTTCGGCACCGTGATCGAACGCCCCGCCGAGCCCGGCGGGCGCCTCATCAATGGCGGCACCTCGCGCCGCCACGACCTGCTGGCCGACCTGGGCGTGCAGGCAGAAGGCGGCCACCCACTGCTGACCTTGTTTCATGCCCAGGCCCGGCCGTTCCCGCTGCGCCTGGGTGAACTGGAGCGTCACCGCCTGGGCTCGCAGACCTTCGTGCCCCTGGCGGGGGCGCGCTGCGTGATCGTGGTGGCTGCGGCCGACGCACCGCTGCACGCGGAGGCCCTGCAGGCCTTTCAGGTGCGGGGCGACCAGGGTTTCGTGCTCGCGCCGGGCACCTGGCACCACGCCTTGTTGGCCATCGACGAAGGGGACTTCGTCGTCATCGAGCGCGGTGCCGACACCGTGGACTGCGACGAGCAGGCTCTCGACACCCCGGTCGAACTGAACCTGGGTTGAACGGCGGCCGCTGAGCGGTCTGCCTGGCCTCAGGCCGCGGCGGCGATGCGCTCGGCCAGGGCGATCAGGCTGCGGTCGCTGCCCGCCGGCCCCAACAGGGAAATGCCCAGCGGCGCACCGTCGCGCCGGGCCAGCGGCATCGACAGTTGCGGGAAGCCCGACAGCCCGGCCATGCAGAGCATCTGCGTGGCGCGGTTGCGGTAGGTTTCCAGGTCCGCCTCGGACGTGCTGCGCAGCGGCGCGATGTCCGGCATGGTGGGCAGCACCAGCACACCATCGGTGCCCAGCAGGGCGGCCAGGTGGGCGCGGAAGCGGGTGCGGAAGGCGCGCGCCTCGGTGACCTGCGCATCGGTGACCTGCTTGGACCAGGCAAAGCGCTCGGCCACGCCCGGGCCCAGCGGCGGGGCGTAGCGTTCGATCAGCGGGCCATCCACCAGCCAGGCCTCGCGGCCCTGCACGTGGCGGAAGGCCCAGTACATCGCGTCCAGCGAATCCAGCACTGCCGTGGCAGGCTGAGCGGCGCTCAGTGCGGCTTCCACCTGCGCCAGGGCAGGCGCCAGCGCGTCCACCGCGCCCGGTTCGGCCAGGGCCCAGATGTCGGTGGGCTTGAGCAGGCGCACGGTGGCCGGCAGCGGGGCCGGGTCGTCCGCCAGCAGCACATCGGCCACGCGGGCAAAGGTCTGCACGTCGCGGGCAAACCAGCCGCAGGTGTCCAGGCTGGGGGACAGGTCCAGGGCGCTTTCCAGGCTGACCCGGCCGTGGGTGGGCCGCAGGCCGTACAGGGCGCAGTGGTTGGCCGGCGCGCGCACCGAGCCGCCGGTGTCGGTGCCCAGCGCGAAGTCGCACAGGCCCCAGGACACGGCAGCGGCCGAACCCGAGGAGGAGCCGCCGGTGATGCGCTCTGGCGCCGCGCCGTTGATGGGCGCGCCGAAGTGAGCGTTGTTGCCGTTCATCGAGAAGGCCAACTCGTCCGTCACCGTCTTGCCGGCCATGCGGGCGCCGGCGTCCAGCAGCTTTTGCACCGTGGGGGCGGTGCGGGTCTTGATGCCCGAGGCCGCCAGCACGAAGGGGTTGCCGCCGCCGGTGGGGTAGCCCGCCACGTCGAACAGGTCCTTCACGCCGAAGGACAGACCGATCAGCGGGCCGGTGCCGGCATGGGGCACCGGAGCGTCGGGGTAGGGGAGGAAGCCGCGGGAGGGATCGTGCAAGGACATGGCGGGTGGCCTGGGTTCAGAGGACGGGGGTGGCGGTCTCGGCCAGACGCAGGCAGCGCACCACGTGGCCGGGCGTGAGCTCGACTGCTTCCGGCGCGCTGGCGCGGCAGCCGGCATCGGCCAGACTGCAGCGGGCGGCAAAGGCACAGCCGGGCGGCAGGGCGGTCAGGTCCGGCGGTGCGCCGGCCAGGGTCTGCAGCGGCGCGCCGCGCTCCATCGCGCCGTGGGCCCGGCTCATCAGCAGGGCGCGGGTGTAGGGATGGCGCGGGGCGTGGATCAGCTCGCGGGCCGTGCCCTCCTCGACGATGCGGCCGGCGTACATCACGGCGATGCGGTCGGCCACCTCGATGGCGGCGCCGATGTCGTGGGTGACGAAGACGATGGTCAGGCCCAGGTCGCGCTGCAGTTCGCGCAGCAGCAGCAGGATCTGGATCTGCACCGTGGCGTCCAGCGCGGTGGTGGGCTCGTCGGCCAGCAGCACCTGCGGGTTGCAGGCCAGGGCCAGCGCGATCATGGCCCGCTGGCGCATGCCGCCGGACATCTCGTGCGGGTAGGCCTTGAGCCGCTGGGCCGGGCTGGGAATGCGCACCCGCTCGAACAGTTCCAGCGCGCGGGCCTCGGCGGCGGCAGCGCTCAGGCCTTCATGCCGGCGCAGGGATTCGGTGATCTGCGCGCCCACCGGGTACACCGGGTCCAGGGCCAGCAGCGGCTCCTGGAAGATCATCGAGGTGACCTTGCCGCGGTAGGCACACAGGTCTTTCTCCTTCATGGCCAGGATGTCGCGCCCGCCGATGCGGACCTGGCCTTCCATGCGGGTGCGGCGCTCGGGGTGCAGACGCAGCAGGGTGCGCAGCGTCACGCTCTTGCCGGAGCCGGATTCGCCGATCAGCGCGACCGACTGGCCGCGCGGCACCTGCAGCGTGACGCCGTTGACGACCTGGGCGGGCTTGCGGCCGCCGGTGAAGGTCACGCGCAGGTCGCGCACGTCAATCAGCGGTTCGGCCGAGGGGGCCACAGCCAGGGGGGAAGCCGGGGAGGGGGCGGGGGTGCTCATCGGGATCTCCTCAGGCGGCCTGGGGCAGGGTGGCCGGGGCGCCGGGGTGGCCGCTGCCGGCCTCGTGCATCAGGCAGGCCGCCACATGGTGGCTGTCCAGTGCGGTGTGCACGGGGGCGCGTTGGCTGCAGACGGCCGCGGCCTGCGGGCAGCGGGGATGGAAGCGGCAGCCCGTGGGCGGGTTGATCGGGTTGGGCGGGTCGCCGGCCAGCGGGGCCTTCTCCGTGCGGTGGTCCGGGTCCATCGACGGCATGGACGACAGCAGTGCGCCGGTGTAGGGGTGGCCAGGCTGGCGGAACAGGGTGTCGGACGGGCCGATCTCGGCCACCTGGCCGAGGTACATCACCATCACCCGGTCGCTGATGTAGTGCACCACGTTCAGGTCGTGGCTGATGAAGACATAGGTCAGGCCGAACTCGCGCTTGAGGTCCTGCAGCAGGTTCAGCACCTGGGCTTCAACCGATTTGTCCAGTGCCGAGACGGCTTCGTCCAGGATGACCAGGCGCGGCTGCAGCGCCAGGGCACGGGCGATGTTGACGCGCTGGCGCTGGCCGCCAGAGAGCTCATGCGGGTAGCGCTCGGCAAAGCGCTCGGGCGCCAGGCCCACGCGCGAGAGCAGGTCGCGTGCGCGGGCCACCGCCTCGCGCCGCGAGACGCCATGGACCTGCGGGCCGAAGGCCACCGAGTCCTCGATGGTCAGGCGCGGGTTGAGCGAGGCATAGCTGTCCTGAAAGACCATCTGCACCTGGCGGCGGAAGTCCTTGAGCGAGAGGTCGCGCGTGCCGACCACGCGGCCATCGAAGATCACCTCGCCCGCCGTGGGGGCCAGCAGCTGCATCAGCAGCCGCGCGGTGGTGGACTTGCCGCAGCCGGATTCGCCGACCACGCCCAGGGTCTCGCCCTTGAGCACCTCGAAGTCCACACCATCGACGGCGCGCACCAGGCCGCCCTTCTTGAGCGGAAAGTGCTTGGTCAGGCCGCGGATGGTGAGCAGAGGCTGGGCCGGGCCGCCGACGTCTTCAGCAGGCAGGAAAGGCGTGTTCATGGGATCAGCCCTTGTGGTCCATGGCCGAACGCAGGCCGTCCGACAGCAGGTTGAAGGAGATGGAGGTGATGAAGATCATCGCGCCCGGCAGCGCCGCCACCAGCGGCTGGGTGTAGATGGCCGTGCGCAGGGTGTTGAGCATCAGGCCCCACTCGGGTTCGGGCGGCTTCACGCCCAGGCCCAGGAAGGACAGGCCCGAGGCCAGGATCATCGACACCGCGACCAGGCTGGTGGCGTACACGAAGATGGGCCCGAGCACATTGCCCAGCACATGCACCCGCACGATGGTGAAGGCGCTGGCGCCGGTGGCCCGCGCGGCTTCCACGTAGTCGCGGTGGCGGGCCTGGGCGGTGACGCTCTCGGCCACGCGGGCGATCTGCGGCACGAAGACGATGGTCAGCGAGACCAGCGAGTTGAAGATGCCCGCGCCCAGGGCGCCGGACAGCGCGATGGCCAGCAGCACGGAGGGGAAGGCGTAGAACACGTCGATCGTGCGCATGATCACCGTGTTGGTCACGCCGCCGGCGTACCCGGCCAGCACGCCGATGGCGGTGCCGATGACGAAGGCCAGCAGCACCGGCGTGATGCCCACGAACAGCGAGAGCCGGGCACCGACGATCAGGCGCGAGAGCAGGTCGCGGCCCAGCTCGTCACTGCCCAGCGGGTAATCGGGGGTGCCGATGGGTTGCAGGCGCTTGAACATTGAGCTGGCATAGGGATCGGCCGGCGCCAGCTGCGGGCCGAAGAGGGCCAGCAGCAGCAGGGCCAGCAGCAGCAGGCCGGCGCCCATGGCCACCGGGTTGCGCACGAAGCGGCCCAGCACGGAGGCCCAGTAGCCGCGGCTGCGCGGCGGGGCCGGCTCTGTCGCCACCGAGGAAGAGGCAAGGGTGTTCATGTCGGTGTCCTCAGGATCGGTTCACGGGCGGGTTCACGGGCGGGTTCATTGGCGGGCAATGCGCGGGTCCAGCAGGGTCTGCATCACGTCGACCAGCAGGTTCAGCAGCACGAAGAACAGGGCCAGCACCAGGATGCTGCCCTGCAGCAGCGGCAGGTCGCGCTGGAAGATGGCCTGGTTGAGCAGGAAGCCGGTGCCGGGCCAGGAGAACACGGTCTCGATCAGGATGGAGCCGCCCAGCAGGTAGCCCAGCTGCAGGCCCATCACAGCCAGCGCGGTGGGCGCGGCGTTCTTCAGCACGTGGCGGAACACGCCGACGTGCGACAGGCCCTTGGCGCGCAGGCCGGTGATGAATTCCTGGTCCAGCAGCTCGGCCACCAGGGCCCGCACCGTGCGGGCGATGATGCCCATCGGGATCACCGACATGGTGATGGCCGGCATCACCATGAACTGCACATGGTCCCAGTCCCAGGCCCAGTCCTCGGAGCCGCCGGGGCCGGCGCCGGTGGCGGGCAGCCACATCAGCAGGGACGAGAAGACGATGACCATCACCATGCCCAGCCAGTAGTGCGGCACCGACACGCCCAGCACCGACACGGCCGAGGCGAGGCGGTCCAGCCAGGAGTTGCGGAAGTAGCCCGCCACGAAGCCGAACAGGCTGCCCAGGACAAAGCCGATGAGCGTGGCCACCAGGGCCAGGCGCAGGGTGTTGACCACGGCGGTCATCACCTCGGACGAGACCGGCCGGCTGTTGGCGATGGACAGACCCAGGTCGCCGTGCAGTGCGCGCCAGACCCAGCGGGCGAACTGCTCGGGCAGCGGGCGGTCGAAGCCATAGAGCGTGCGCAGCTGGGCCTGCAGCTCCGCCGAAGCGTCGGCCGGCAGCACGGAGACCAGTGGATCGCCCGGGGCGATGTGCACCAGGGCGAAGCACACCAGGGCCACGCCCAGCAGGATGGGCAGGGTGTAGAGGATGCGGCGGAGCAGGTAGGCAAGCATGGGCGGCGGCGCGTGCGGGGTGGAAGGCGGAGGGCCGCCGCGTGGCGGCAGCCCTCCAGGGCCATCACTTCAGGGTCATCGTGGCGATGTCGATGAACCAGCTCTGCGGCTGCACCACGTTGCCGACCTTGGCCGACATGGCACGCGGGCCGACGTCATGGGCCACGAAGAGGAACGGGGCCTGGTTCACGATCTCGGTGTGCAGCTCGGCCAGGGCGGCGTCACGCTTCTTGTCGTCGAAGCTGGTGCGGGCCTTCTCGACGATGGCGTCCACCTTCGGGTCGCTGAAGTAGCCCCAGTTGTTCGACACCGGCGGGAAGGCCTTGGTGCTGACGAAGCGCACCATCGCGAAGAAGGGGTCCATCGTGGCGGCGGTCACGTTGGTGGCGTTGGCGCCGTGCGCGCCCGGGTCCTTGGCGCCCAGGCGCCAGCCGGAGAACAGGGTGTTCCACTCGACCACGTCGAAGTCCACGTCGATGTAGCAGCTCTTGAGGTTCTGCTGGATCACCTCGTTCATCGGCAGCGGCAGCATCTGGCCCGAGCCCGAGGCCGAGGTCTGCACCTTGACCTTCAGGTGCTTGTTGGGGCCGTAGCCGGCCTGTTGCATCAGGGCCTGGGCGGCCGGGACGTCGTACTTGATCTGGAATTTCGGCTGGCCGCGCCAGGGGTGGCCGGGCTCCACGATGCCGGTGGCCTCGACCATCATGCCGCCCAGCAGCTGCTTCATCGCGGTGCGGTTCACGCACAGGTTGGCGGCCTGGCGCACGCGCACGTCGGTCCAGGGCGAGCCCGGCAGGAAGGAGAACTGCCACGGCCAGATGTGCGGTTGCAGGTTGGAGTAGAGCTTGAAGCCGCGCTGCTGCAGGGTGGTCAGCGCGTCGGGGGCCGGGGCCTCGATCCAGTCAACCTGGCCGGACATCAGGGCGGCGGTGCGCGAGTTGGCCTCGGGCAGCGGCAGCAGCACCACGCGGTCGATCTTGGGGCGGCGCTTGGCATCCCAGTACTCGGGGTTCTTCACCATCTCCAGGCGCTCGCGCGGCACGAACTTGGCGGCCTTGAACGGGCCGGTGCCGGAGGGGTTGGCGGCAAAGGCCGTCCAGGCCTGCTTGCTGCGCTCGGCATGGTCGGTCACGCCGGCGGGGACGGCGTCGTACTTCTTCTGCCAGGCGGCCGGCGAGGCCATGAACAGGTTGGTCAGGTTGATCGGCAGGAAGGCATCGGGCTCGCTGGTGGTGAGCTCGACGGTCAGGTCGTCGATCTTGCGGGCGCTGCGCAGCGTGGGCATGCGCGAGGCGGTCACGCCCACCTGGGCCGGGTCGTACTGCGGCGCGCTCTTGTCGAGCACCTTGTGCACGTTCCAGACCACGGCGTCGGCGTTGAAGGGCGAGCCGTCATGGAACTTCACGTCCGGGCGCAGCTTGAACACCCACTTGGTGTGGTCCTTGGGGTCGACGGCCCAGGACAGGGCCAGGTCGGGAATGACGGCGCTGGGCTTGGTGGCCGAGCTCAGGTCCCACTGGGTCAGCCCGTCGTACATCGGGATGCCGGTGAAGCGGTTGCCCTCGAAACCCTGGTCGGGCTGGCCCGAGGTGCGGGGAATGTCGCCAGCGGTCATCGCGATGCGCAGCACCTTCTCCTGGGCCAGGGCGTTGCTGCTGCCCAGGGCGCCGAAGGTGGCGGCCAGGGCCAGGCCCAGAAGGGCCGATCGGGAAGACGGGAAACGCGGGGTCGGGGACATCACTGGGTACCTCGTCGAGGGGGTGGAAGGATGGGTCAGGTGAAGCAAGCGGTATGCCAGAAAGAAACGTAAAAATCGATGTTCGATTTATCTGTCGCGTTTATCGGTATGTACATAGTCTATAGAGATACTGTGGTGTGCTTCTTGCAGCGTCGGCCCCATCCTGTTTCCTGTTTGGATGAATCGCGATGACAAGCCTTGAAATGCCCCGAATCGATGCCGCACGGCTGTGGCAATCCCTGATGGACCTGGCCCAAGTTGGTGCGACGCCCAAGGGTGGTGTGTGCCGACTGGCGCTGACCGACCAGGACCGCCAGGCGCGCGATCTCGTCACCCGCTGGTTCCACGAGGCCGGGCTGAGCGTGCGTGTGGACGAGGTGGGCAATGTGTTCGGCCGCCGTGCCGGCACCGACCCGCAGGCGGCGGCGGTGGCCACCGGCAGCCACATCGACACCCAGCCCTCGGGCGGCAAGTTCGATGGCAACTACGGCGTGATGGCCGGCCTGGAGGTGGTGCGCACGCTCAACGACCGCGGCATCCGCACCCGCGCACCGATCGAGGTGGCCTTCTGGATGAACGAGGAGGGCTCGCGCTTCACGCCGGTGATGATGGGCTCGGGCGCCTTCACGGGGGTGTTCACGCCCGACTTCGTGCGGGCCCAGCGGGACATCGACGGGCTGAGCGTCGGAGACGAGTTGGCGCGCATCGGCTACCGTGGCCCGGTGCCGGCCGGCGAGGTGCCCGGGGGCATGTTCGCGGCCTACTTCGAGGCCCACATCGAGCAGGGGCCCATCCTGGAAGCGGTGGGGCGGCCCATCGGCGTGGTGGCCGGTGCCCTGGGGCAGCAGTGGTACGACGTGGTCGTCACCGGTCAGGATGCCCACGCCGGCCCGACGCCCATGGCGCTGCGCCATGACGCCCTGCTGGCCACGGCCCGCATGATCGACCGGGTCAACCGCATTGCGCTGGACGAGGCGCCGCATGGCCGGGGCACGGTCGGCTTCGCGCAGGTGATTCCGAATTCGCGCAACGTCATCCCGGGCGAGGTGCGCTTTTCGGTGGACTTCCGGCACCTGTCACAGGACGGCCTGGACCGCATGGACGCCGCGATGCGCGAGGGCTTTGCCGCGTTGGCACGGGACTGCCAGTGCGAGGTGGTCCTTCAGCAGGTGTGCAAGTTCGAGCCGGCGCAGTTCGACGCCGACTGCGTGGCCAGCGTGCGCCATGCGGCCGAGGCCCTGGGCCTGCCGCACATGGACGTGGTCAGTGGCGCCGGGCACGACGCGGTCTACGTCAGCGCCATCGCCCCCACCGGCATGATCTTCGTGCCCTGCAAGGACGGCATCAGCCACAACGAGATCGAGGATGCCCAGCCCGAGCACCTGGCCGGCGGGGCCGATGTGCTGCTGCTGGCCATGCTGGAGCGGGCCGGCCGCGTGGCCTGAGGCCCCTGGGGCGCTCGGCGGCGCCCCAGCGCCTCAGTGCGCCATCGCCTGCGAGATGGCGCGGGCGCACTCGATCACCATGGGGCCGAGCTTGCGCTGGGCCTCGTCCAGCGTCCAGCGGCTGGTGGGCGGGGCGATGTGCACCGCGGCCACCGGCTGCCCGCGGCTGTCCACCACCGGGGCGCCGATGCCCATGTCGCCCAGGAACAGCTCCTCGCAGTTGGTGGCCACGCCAATGCGGCGGCACTCGGCCACCTTGGCCAGGATGTCGTCCACCGCCGTCAGCGTGGCGGCCGTGCGGGCCGGCCGCGGCGCGGCCTCCAGCAGGGCCCGGGCCTGGGCTTCGTCCAGGCAGCTGAGCCAGGCCCGGCCCGAGCTGGTGCAGTACATCGGCACCCGCATGCCCACCGGCGTGAGCACCGGGATGAACTTGGGTGTGAGCAGCTGCGCCACATAGACCATGTCGGTGCCCACCGCCTCGGTCAGGCTGGCCGTCTCGCCGCTGGCATTGGCCAGCTGTGACAGGTAAGGATGGGCGGTGCGGATCAGCGGATGGGCCGCGATGTAGTTGAAGCCCAGTTCGATGACCTTGGGCAGCAGCTGGAAGCGGCGGGTCTGCGGGTGCTTGCCCACATAGCCCAGCACCTGCAGCGTGTGCACCGTGCGCTGGGCCGAGGCCTTGCTCATCCCTGTCAGGCCGGCCAGTTCGGCCAGGGTCAGCGTGCGGTGCGCGGCGTCGAAGGCCCGCAGCACCTCCAGCCCCTTTTCCAGGGACTGGTTGAACAGCGGATCGGGCCGACGCGCCGGCGCCGGGGCGCTGGCAGCAGGGGGCGGTGGTGAGACAGCGGTGCGGGCCTTGGGCGGCATGGTGGTGCTATATGGGTGAATCGATTGTCGATGCAATGCACGTGAAATGCATGCAGGTTTCGGGCCTGGGGGGCGGCCCCGCGATGGGACAATTCCCCCATGAGCGCTCCCACCTCCCTGACGATCACCCGCCCCGACGACTGGCACCTGCATGTGCGCGACGGGGCAGCCCTGGCGGCCGTGGTGCCGCACACGGCGCGCCAGTTCGGCCGCGCCATCATCATGCCCAACCTGAAGCCGCCGGTGACCACCGCGGCCCAGGCCCTGGCCTACCGCGAGCGCATCCAGGCCGCGGTGCCGGTGGGCGTGGCCTTTGAGCCGCTGATGACGCTCTACCTGACCGACAACACGCCGGCCAGCGAGATCGCCGCGGCGAAGGCCGCTGGCGTGGTGGCGCTGAAGCTTTACCCCGCGGGCGCCACGACCAACAGCGATGCCGGCGTCACCGACATCCGCAAGACCTACGCGACGCTGGAGGCCATGCAGCGCGCCGGCCTGCTGCTGCTGGTGCACGGCGAGGTGACCGACCCCGAGGTGGACATCTTCGACCGCGAGGCGGTGTTCATCGACCGCGTGATGCAGCCGCTGCGCCGCGACTTCCCCGAACTGAAGGTGGTGTTCGAGCACATCACCACGAAGGAGGCCGCCGACTACGTGGCCGGCGCCGGGGCCTTCACGGCCGCCACCATCACCGCCCACCACCTGCTCTACAACCGCAACGCCATCTTCCAGGGCGGGCTGCGGCCGCACTACTACTGCCTGCCCGTCCTGAAGCGCGAAGTGCACCGCCAGGCCCTGGTGGCCGCGGCCACCAGCGGTTCGGACCGCTTCTTCCTGGGCACCGACAGCGCGCCGCACCCGGCGCACCTGAAGGAACACGCCAGCGCCTGCGCCGGCTGCTACACCGCCCTGTCGGCGCTGGAGCTGTACGCCGAGGCCTTCGAGGCCGCGGGCGCGCTGGATAAGCTGCAAGGCTTCGCCAGCGAGCACGGCCCGGCCTTCTACGGCCTGCCGCGCAACGCCGGCACCGTGACGCTGCTGCGCGAGCCCTGGACCCTGCCGGAGGCCGTGGCCTTCGGCGACGCCAGCCTCAAGCCGCTGCGCGGCGGTGAGACCCTGCACTGGAAGCTGCAGGGCTGACGCCCCCAGCCTCGACCGGACAGCACAAGGGCCCCGAGCGGGGGGCCTTTGTCAGACAAGAGCAGCTCTGTACTGCTGTGTCGCGTTCGACGACATAAATGAGCTGACGGAGGTCGGTGAAGCATCGGACGCCGACACGTCCCAGCCGAATATTCGGAGCACGCAGCGCTCGACCAGAAGCTTGAGATGCTCAAGTGCCACATGGATGGAGTTCATGTCCGTTTCTGAGAACGGCGCGCCGTGGGAGAGTCGATTCCGAATCGAGTAGAGGTCGAGTCCGGGTGACTCATCTCGATAAGCTGGCCACAGGTCGGCTACCGGCACATCAAACGCCTCGATGAAGCTCCGGAACCGTCGGTCAGGCGGCGCACCGATCCTGTCGAGCCTGCGTTGAGTTGGACCCACGTCAATCGAGGGGTCGCTCGCTTTGAGCGCATTGAGCGCGTGCAGGACCGCTTGGCGAATCTTCCGGTTCCGTGCCCTCTCTGCGGCAGAGAGGCGTTGACCGCCTGAGTCATCGAACTCCACGCACAGGCCTTCTAGCGCGGAGAACACAGAACGGAACTGATCCTCCAGGGTGCCGTGCTGGCTGTGAACAACCATAAGCGCCTGCCGTATTGACTCCCGCTGGTTTGCGGAGAGCTTGGCAGCGGCCGCCAGCGCCTGCGTCAGGAAGTTCGATAGCACTGCTTTAGGAATTAGCTCGTCCCGTGGCGGCTGGGGCCAATGCGGTGTCCACGAACTGAGTGCTTGAAAGTAGGTACGCGACACCGTGTTTCTGTCTGCCCACTGCCTTCCCCACACTCTAGTTGGGTACCGCGCCGCGAAGCCTGCAACAAGCAGTGCCTCACGCACGGCAGTGTCAACCTCTTCCAGCGAGGCCGACGCAGACACAGGCCTGTTCAGTATGAGTGCAAGCGTGGTTGTCTCAGACCTGACGCCTGGCTCGGTCTCAACTAGGCCGTGCCTTTGGTCAAACGCCAACAGGCCAAGGTGCGGGTGCTGACATTCGATGCGATGGATGGCGGTTCGGTTCACCTGTCCATTCGGGTGTCTCTCGACCATCGACGCAGGGTTGAGGAGCTTGCAAGGGGTCAGAAAGTACTCTACCTCCCTGCAATGCTCCTCCGAACCGGAGCCATAGCGTTGCGTGATGTCGAGCTCGTAGATTTGGTCCAGGTACAAGGTCGGCCGCGCGTGCCTTCTGTCCGGATGATGTTCCCGCTCGAATGCCTTCAGCCAAACGCCGTCGGCTGTCAGCGTGGTGTTCCCGAGAACGCCGCGAAGCTGATATGGCCCTGCTGCCATGACGGCGAAGGCATCGAACGGGGTCGTACAAGCAAGCTCCATCCTTCCAGGGCTGTTCGCGTCAACGGGTTCCCAGACAGCGGCATCAAATTCGGCAGCAACAACGCTGTCCACTAGCAGCTGGAGGTCGATGCGGAGAGAGGGCTTTTCGGCAGTGAACATCGGTCTGGGGAGTCAGGGAGAACAAGTGAAGTGGCTCCGTTTATCAGCCCGCCCCTAGTCTGTATTCCACCCGTGGATGCGCGGCAACAGAGCTCGCATTCCATTGAGACTTCCACCTACGCAGCGTACGCGGTGCAGTCCGCGAGGTGTGATTTTGTGGACACAAGGGCAGGTCATGAGTGAAAACTGCCCTCGTGTAGGCCCCGATTCCAGCGCCAATGTCTACGAAAACGGGCTCAAACCGGCCGAATGACGTGGCTTGGATCATCAGCTAGATAACACCCGTGAGGGCGTGATGCAGAGTACGCTCAGCCCGGGATGACGCCGCAGGCCATGCGCGCCCCGCCACCGCCCAGCGGGGCGGGGTGGTCCGAGTGGTTGTCGCCACCGGCATGCACCATCAGGGCGTGGCCCTGCACGTCGGCCAGTTTCAGGCGCGGGGCCAGCACGGGCTGGGCAGCGGTGCCGTCGGCCGCCACGAAGAGCGGGGGCAGGTCGCCCAGGTGGCCGTCGCCCCAGGGCTCGCCGTGCTTCTTGCTGCCGGCCGGGTCCAGGTGGCCGCCCGCGGCGCCCGCGGGCACCGGCTTGCCGTTCTGCTCGGCCGGGGCGCAGGAGCCCTTTTCATGCACGTGGAAGCCATGCAGGCCCGGCGGCAGGCCCTGCAGCGTGGGGTAGAAGGCCAGACCGTAGGGTGTCTCCACCATCTTCACCGTGCCCAGCGTGGTGCCGGGGCCGTCGGGGTTGGCCGCCTGCAGCGTGACGGTGGCCTCGGCGGCCAGGGTGGCGGAGGCGGCGGCACAGCAGCCGGCCGCGAACAGCAGTTTGAGGAGCATGGCATTCCCTGTGGATGTGTGGGAATGCCCTTGTAGCGCAGCCTCCTGCGGCTGTCATCGCACAAGCGTGACGACCGCAGGGGCTTGGCCCGGTGTCGTCAGGCCGTCGCGTTCAGCGCTTCGCCCAGCGCGTTGACCAGCGCGTCCACCTGGGCCGGGGTGGTGATGAAGGGCGGGGCCAGCTGGATGGTGTCGCCACCGAAGCGCACGTAGAAGCCCTTCTCCCAGCACTTCAGGCCGATGTCCCAGGGGCGGATGCTGGGGTCGCCGTCGCGGGCGGCGATGGTCAGGCCGGCGGCCAGGCCGTAGTTGCGGATGTCGGTGACGTGCTTGGCACCCTTGAGGCTGTGCACCGCGTTCTCGAAGTACGGGGCCAGTTCCTTGGACTGCTGGATTGCGTGTTCCTTCTCCAGCAGGTCGAAGGTGGCCAGGCCGGCCGCGCAGGCCACCGGGTGGGCCGAGTAGGTGTAGCCGTGCGGGAATTCGATGGCGTGCTCCGGGCCGCCGGCCGACATGAAGGTGTCGTAGATCTCGCCCTTGACCACCACGCCGCCCATGGGGATGGTGCCGTTGGTGACCTGCTTGGCGAAGTTGACCATGTCGGGCGTGACGCCGAAGGCCTCGGAGCCCGTCCAGGCGCCGGCGCGGCCGAAGCCGGTGATGACCTCGTCGAAGATCATCAGGATGTTGTGCTGGGTGCAGATCTCGCGCAGGCGCTGCAGGTAGCCCACCGGCGGGATGACCACGCCGGCCGAGCCGGAGAAGGGCTCGACGATCAGCGCGGCGATGTTGGACGCGTCGTGCAGGGCGATCACGTCCAGCAGCTCGTTGGCCAGCTCGGCGCCGTTTTCCGGCATGCCGCGGCTGAAGGCGTTGCGGGCCAGCTGGGTGTGCGGAATGTGGTCGCACTGCAGGCCTTCGCCGAACATCTTGCGGTTGCCGCCGATGCCGCCCACGCTGATGCCGCCGAAGTTCACGCCGTGGTAGCCCTTGAGCCGGCCGATCAGGCGGGTCTTGCTGGCCAGGCCCTTCTGGCGCCAGTAGGCGCGGGCGATCTTCAGCGAGGTGTCGGCCGCTTCGGAGCCGGAGCAGGCGAAGAACACATGTTCCAGGCCGGCGGGCATGTGCGAGACGATGCGCTCGGCCAGCTGGAAGGAGCCCTTGGTGCCGAACTGGAAGCCCGGCGCGTAGTCCAGCGTGCTCACCTGGCGGCCCACTGCCTCGGCGATCTCGCTGCGGCCGTGGCCCAGGCCACAGGTCCACAGGCCCGACAGGCCGTCAAAGACCTGGCGGCCGCGGTCGTCGGTGAAGTACACGCCCTTGGCGCCCACCAGGATGCGCGGGTCCTTCTTGAAGGCGCGGTTGGCGGTGAAGGGCATCCAGTGGGCCTTCAGCTGGGCCTCGGTCAGCGGTTGCTCAGGCAGGGTGCTCATGTCCATGGTGGGGCTCCGTAAAAGGCCCATTCTGTTCAGTGTGTTGGTTTGCATAAACTGCAATCTTTGACCAATCACGCGCAGAGGATTGAAACCTTCATGGTGAAGAAGGCCTTGCTGGGGCAGGTGGGCGACACCGAGCTGCGCCTCTTGCGCATCTTCAAGTCGGTGGTGGAGTGCGGCGGGCTGGCGGCGGCCGAGCTGGAGCTCAACATCGGCCGCTCCACCGTCAGCCGCCATGTGAAGGATCTGGAGCAGCGCCTGGGCCTGGTGCTGTGCCGGCGCGGGCGCAGCGGCTTCGCGCTCACGCCCGACGGCCAGCGCGTCTACGACGCCGCGCTGCGCCTGCTGTCGGCACTGGACGGCTTCCGGGCCGATGTGCGCGACCTGCACGCCGATCTGAAGGGGCCGCTGGCGCTGGGCTTGTTCGACAAGATCGCCACCAACCCGGCCGCGCGCCTGCACCAGGCCCTGGCCGATTTCCGGGACCAGGCGCCGCAGGTCACCCTGGATGTGACGGTGGGCTCGCTCAATGCGCTGGAGACCGCGGTGATCGACGGTCGCCTGCACCTGGCGGTGGTGCCGGACCACCGGCGCTCCGACAGCCTGAACTACCTGCCGCTGTTCCCCGAGACCATGTGGCTGTACTGCGGCGCCGGCCACCCGCTGTTCGGCCGGCCGGCCGATGCGGTGGGCTGGGACGAACTGCGCCGGCACGACTACGCCGGCCTGGCCTTCCATTCCCCGAACATGGAGGTCACGCACCGTTTCGGCCTGCGGCGCACCGCCACGGTGACCGACCAGGAGGCGCTGGCGCTGCTGATCCTGTCCGGCCGCTTCCTCGGCTTCCTGCCGGACCACTATGCGGCCGTCTTCCTGCGCGAAGGCCGGCTGCAGCGGGTGGGGCCGGCAGACGCCAGCTACCCGGTGCAGTTCGTCGCGGTGACGCGGGCGTCTCCCTCGGCGCCGCGGGCGGCGCGGGCCTTTCTGGAGGCGCTGCGCCAGGCGCATCCCCAGCCCCCGCTCCCACCGGCCTGATTGCCCGCGACACGCGGCGCCGGCTTGTCTGGCATGGATCTGGCTTTGGCTTGCTCTGAAAGTTGACCAAACGGTCAAGTTCCTGAGGCCCAACCCGAACCAGACGAGGAGTTCGCGTGTCCCCGACCCCCCATCCCGCGCAGGCCATCGCCGCCGCCGCCGAAGCCCCGCTCACCCGCGCCCAGGCGCTGCTGGAAGCCGAGCGCTGCCTCTACTGCCACGACGCGCCCTGCGAGCAGGCCTGTCCCACCCACATTCCGGTGCCGCAGTTCATCCGTCGCATCGGCGATGGCGACCTGCGCGGCGCAGCCCGGGCCATCCTGGCGGCCAACCCGCTGGGCGGGCTGTGCGCCCGCGTCTGCCCGACCGAGGAGCTGTGCGAGGCCGTCTGCGTGCGCAACACCCAGCAGGGCCAGCCCATCGCCATCGGCCGCCTGCAGCGCCACGCGGTGGATGCGGCGATGACGCTGCCGGCCAGCACCTTCTTCACCCGCGCACCGGCCACCGGCCGCAACGTGGCGGTGGTGGGCGCCGGCCCGGCCGGCCTGGCCTGCGCCCACGGCCTGGCCCTGCAGGGCCACCACGTGGTCGTCTTCGACGCCCGCGAGAAGGCCGGTGGCCTCAATGAATATGGCCTGGCCAGCTACAAGACGGCCGAGGACTTCGCCCAGCGTGAGATCGCCTGGCTGCTGCAGACCGGCGGCATCACCGTGCGCTGCGGCTGGAAGCTGGAGACCGTGGCCCAGCTGGTCGAGTTGCGCAACAGCTTCGACGCGGTGTTCCTGGGCCTGGGCCTGGGCGGCACGGCGGCCCTGGGCGTGCCGGGCGAGGACCTGGCTGGCGTGGCCGATGCGGTGGACTTCATCGCCCAGCTGCGCCAGGCCCCGGACCTGGCCCGCCTGCCGGTGGGCCGGCGCGTGGTGGTCATCGGCGGCGGCATGACGGCCATCGACGCCGCGGTGCAGGCCAAGCTGCTGGGCGCCGAGCAGGTCACCATCGCCTACCGCCGCGGGCCCGAGGCCATGTCGGCTTCCCAGGTGGAGCAGCACTGGGCGCAGACGCACGGGGTGGTGATCCGCCACCATCTGGCGCCGCAGGCCCTGCTGGGCCAGGACGGCCGGGTCAGCGCCATCGCGCTGGCCGTGCAGCAGGAGGTGGACGGCCGCCTGCAGCCCACCGGCGAGGTGGAAACGCTGGCCGCCGACCAGGTGCTCAAGGCCATCGGCCAGAAGCTGGCCCTGCCCTGGGCCGAGTCGGCCGGTCTGGCGATCCAAGGGGGCCGCCTGGTGGTGGACGCCGAGGGCCGCACCGCGCTGCCGGGCGTCTGGGCCGGCGGCGACTGCGTGGCCGGTGGCCGCGACCTGACGGTGGAGGCGGTGGAGCACGGCAAGCAGGCCGCGCTGTCCATCCATGCGGCCATCCAATCCGCCACTTCCCAGCCTTCCGAACAGCCGGTGGCCCACGCCGCCTGACGATCTTCCAGGAGCCTTTCACCATGGCCGATCTCTCGACGAACTTCGTGGGCATCCAGAGCCCGAACCCGTTCTGGCTGGCCTCCGCCCCGCCCACCGACAAGGCGACCAACGTCATCCGCGCCTTCGAGGCCGGCTGGGGCGGTGTGGTCTGGAAGACCCTGGGCGAGGACCCGCCGGTGGTCAATGTGCATGGGCCGCGCTACAGCACCCTGCTGTCGCCCGACCGCCGCGTGCTGGGCCTGAACAACATCGAGCTCATCACCGACCGCCCGCTGGATCTGAACCTCAAGGAGATCACCCAGGTCAAGCGCGACTGGCCGGACCGCGCGATGGTGGTCTCGCTGATGGTGCCCTGCAACGAGGCCAGCTGGAAGCGCATCCTGCCGATGGTGGAGGACACGGGGGCCGACGGCATCGAGCTGAACTTCGGCTGCCCGCACGGCATGAGCGAGCGCGGCATGGGCGCGGCCGTGGGCCAGGTGCCCGAGTACATCGAGATGGTCACCGCCTGGTGCAAGCAGTACAGCCGCCTGCCGGTGATCGTCAAGCTCACGCCCAACATCGCCGACATCCGCCACCCGGCACGGGCCGCCAAGCGCGGCGGGGCCGATGCGGTCAGCCTGATCAACACCATCAACTCGGTGATGGGCGTGGACCTGGACACCCTGACCATGCTGCCCAGCACCGGCGGCAAGGGCAGCCACGGCGGCTACTGCGGCCCGGCGGTCAAGCCCATCGCGCTGAACATGGTGGCCGAGATCGCCCGCGACCCGGAGACCGCGGGCCTGCCCATCTCCGGCATCGGTGGCGTCACCAACTGGCGCGATGCGATGGAGTACATCGCCCTGGGCGCCGGCACGGTGCAGGTCTGCACCGCGGCCATGGTCTATGGCTTTCGCATCGTGCAGGAGATGGTCTCCGGCCTGTCCAGCTACCTGGACGAGAAGGGCCTGCCCAATCTGGCGGCGGTGCAGGGCCGGGCCGTGCCCACCGTGTCGGACTGGCGCTATCTGAATCTGAACCATGTCTCCAAGGCGGTGATCGACACCGACGCCTGCATCGAGTGCGGCCGCTGCCACGTGGTCTGCGAGGACACCTCGCACCAGGCCATCGCCTTCCACAAGGACGAGGCCACCGGCGCGCGCCGCTTCGAGGTGAAGGAGGCCGACTGCGTGGGCTGCAACCTCTGCGCCTCCATCTGCCCGGTGCCCGGCTGCATCACGATGCGCGACCTGGCCCCCGGCGAGATCGATGAGCGCACCGGCGCACCGGTGCCGGCCGGCCACCGCGACTGGCGCACCCACCCCAACAACCCGATGCGGGAAACCGCGGTCTGAGGAGCAAACCATGAAGAGCCTGTTGATCCGCGGTGGCACGGTGGTGAACGCCGACCGCGAGCAGCGTGCCGATGTGCTGTGCGTGAACGGGGTGATCGCCGAGGTGGGCGAGCAGCTCAGCGCCCCGTTGGGCGCCACCCTCATCGAAGCCGGCGGCCAGTACGTGATGCCCGGCGGCATCGACCCGCACACCCACATGAACTTCCCGTTCATGGGCACCCGCACCGTCGATGACTTCTACAGCGGCACCGCGGCCGGCCTGGCCGGCGGCACCACCAGCATCATCGACTTCGTCATCCCCGACCCGCAGCAGCCACTGATGGACGCCTACCGCCAGTGGCGCCAGTGGGCCGAGGTGGCGGCCAGCGACTACAGCTTCCACGTCGCCATCACCTGGTGGGGCGAGAGCGTGCACGCCGACATGGGCACCCTGGTGCGCGAGGAGGGCGTGAACAGCTTCAAGCACTTCATGGCCTACAAGAACGCCATCATGTGCGACGACGAGACCCTGGTGAACAGCTTCCGCCGCGCGCTGGCGCTGGGCGCCATGCCCACCGTGCACGCCGAGAACGGCGAGCTGGTCTTCCTGCTGCAGCAGGAGATGAAGACCCAGGGCATCACCGGCCCCGAGGGCCACCCGCTCTCCCGCCCGCCAGCGGTGGAGGCCGAGGCCGCCCAGCGCGCCATCGCCATCGCCGATGTGCTCAACGTGCCGATCTACGTGGTGCACGTCTCCAGCGCCGAGACGGCCGAGGCCATCGCCCGCGCCCGCGCCCGTGGCCAGCGCGTCTACGGCGAGGTGCTGGCCGGCCACCTGGTGGTGGACGACAGCGTCTACCGCGACCCGAGCTTCGAGTTCGCCGCCGCGCATGTGATGAGCCCGCCCTTCCGTGCCAAGGGCCACCAGGAGGCGCTGTGGCGTCACCTGCAGGCCGGTGCGCTGCAGACCACCGCCACCGACCACTGCACCTTCTGCGCCGCGCAGAAGGCGGCCGGCCGGCTGGACTTCAGCAAGATCCCCAATGGCACCGGCGGGGTGGAGGAGCGCATGGCGGTGCTCTGGGATGCCGGCGTCAACAGCGGTCGCCTCACGCCCAGCGAGTTCGTTTCGGTGACCTCGGCCAACGCCGCCAAGCTCTTCAACCTTTACCCGCGCAAGGGCTGCGTGGCCAAGGGCGCCGATGCCGATCTGGTCGTCTGGGACCCGGCCGGCACCAAGACCTTCTCGGCCGCCAGCCAGCATTCCAAGGGCGACTTCAACATCTTCGAAGGGCGCACCGTCACCGGCGTGCCCAGCCACACCATCAGCCAGGGCACGGTGGTCTTCGCCCAGGGCGAGCTGCGCGCCGAGGCGGGCGCCGGCCGCTACATCAAGCGTCCGGCCTTTGGGCCGCAGTTCACTGCATTGGGCCGCAAGGCGGCGCTGGCCGCGCCGGTGGCCGTGGCGCGCTGAGTGGCGCCGAATAACAGGAGCATCCCATGAGCACCCCCAGCACCACGTCCACCTCCGCCTTGCGCATCCATGGCGAACGCCTCTGGCAATCGCTGATGGACCTGGCCCGCATCGGCGCCACGCCCAAGGGCGGCGTCTGCCGCCTGGCCCTGTCCGAGCTGGACGGCCAGGGCCGCGACCTCGTCGTGGGTTGGGCCCGCGAGGCGGGCCTGTCCGTCACCATCGACCAGATCGGCAACGTCTTCATGCGCCGCCCCGGGCGCAACAACAGCCTGCCGCCCATCATGACCGGCAGCCACATCGACACCCAGCCCACCGGGGGCAAGTTCGACGGCAACTACGGCGTGCTGGCCGGGCTGGAGGTGATGCGCACCCTCAACGACCACGGCATCCAGACCGAGGCGCCGATGGAGCTGGCCTTCTGGACCAACGAGGAGGGTTCGCGCTTCGTGCCGGTGATGATGGGCTCGGGCGTGTTCCGCGGCGCCTTCACGCTCGAACATGCCTATGCCGCCACCGATGTGGACGGCAAGACGGTGAAGGACGAGCTGCAGAAGATCGGCTACCTGGGCGACGAGGTGCCGGGCCAGCACCCCATCGGCGCCTATTTCGAGACCCACATCGAGCAGGGCCCGGTGCTGGAGGACCACGGCAAGACCATCGGCATCGTCACCGGGGTGCTGGGCATCCGCTGGTACGACTGCACCGTGACCGGCATGGAGGCCCATGCCGGCCCCACCCCCATGCACCTGCGCCGCGACGCGCTGCAGGTGGCCACCCGCCTGATGCAGGAGGTGGTGGCCTGCGCTGGCCGGCATGGCCCCGAGGGCCGCGGCACCGTGGGCATGGTGCAGGTCTTCCCGAACAGCCGCAACGTGATCCCCGGGCAGGTGAAGTTCAGCATCGACATGCGCAATGCCAGCGACGCGGCCTGCGACGCGATGGACGCCGACATCCGCGCCGTGGCCGAGCGGCTGACCCGCGAGACCGGGCTGGCGATCCGGTTGGATCTGGTGTCCGCCTACCCCGCGCAGCCCTTCCACCCCGACTGCGTGGAGGCGGTGGCCCACGGCGCCCGGACGCTGGGCTACAGCGCCATGCGCTGCGTCTCCGGCGCCGGCCACGACGCGGTCTACATGGCCCAGCTGGCGCCGGCCGGCATGGTCTTCATCCCCTGCAAGGACGGCATCAGCCACAACGAGATCGAGGACGCCGACCCGGCCCACATCGCCGCCGGCTGCAACGTGCTGCTGCACGCCATGCTGGAGCGGGCGGGCGTGGTGGGCTGAGGGGGGACGGATCGGCCCGCCGCGGCTCACCAGCCGAGCTCGGTCTCGATGAGGGCCACGATCCGGTCGGCTTGTTCGGGGTCGAGACGGAAGTCGTGGTCGGCTTCGACCACCCGCAGGCAGACCTGCGGGCTCAAGGGGTAGCGCTGGGCCACCTCGGCGCCGCCATAGACGTCATGTCGGCCCTGGACGATCAGCATCGGCGTGCGCAGCGTGGCCAGGTGCCGGTAGCGCTCGGGCTCGTCGCCTGCATCGGGGTGGCGAAAGGGGTAGCCCAGGCAGACGATGCGGGACAGGGGCAGCGCATCGGCCACCAGCGAGGCCACCCGCCCGCCCGAGGAGCGGGCGAAGACGATGACCTCGCCCTGCTGCGCCAGCGCGCGCACGGTGTGGCACAGGCTGGCGCAGCGGTCTTCCACCGTGCGCCGGCCCCGGCGCCGCAGGTAGCCCAGGTAGGAGGGGTGAACCACGGCGTAGGCCAATTGCGCGCCGCGCAGCCCCCACGGATGCAGCCATCCCGGCAGGCCGGGGTGTCGGCGTGTCCAGTCCTGCCAGGCATGCACCCAGGCCGTGGCCGGGTCTTCCCAGGCCACACGCAGCCCGGGCCGCCGCAGGCGATCGAGCAGTTGGATGTTCAGCGGCCCGTCCTTCTGCCAGTGGTCGCGGCCCACCATCAGCAGGATGGGCGTGCGTGAAACCGGGGGGATGGGCGGCATGGCGCGGCGCATGCTAGCAGGGCCCTGGCCGCACCGCAGCCGCCATCCGGAGGAAGCCCGGCGCCAAGACAGCGTCACCCTTCCACGCTACGCTAGAGGGCTTGGCCGCCATCCGCGGCCGTCTGTCCTGGCCCATCCGGCCCGTTCTTCCGAAGGGAACCCCCTTGTCCTTGTTCGACCGTTTCGAGCGCCTTGTCGACCCCTTCCCGGTGGCGGAGTCCGGTCCGGCGCCCAGCCGCTTCTGGCCTTTTCTGTGGCAGGCCACCGAGGGCGTGCGGCGCTACATCGCCGGCATGACGCTCTTCACCGCCATCATCGGCGTGTTCGAGGCCTGGCTGTTCTCGCTGTTGGGCAAGCTGGTGGACTGGCTGGCCGGCATTCCGCCGGCCGAGCTGTGGGCGCGCGAAGGGCACACCCTGCTGGCGCTGGGGGCCGTGCTGGCGTGCAGCACGCTGGCCGTGGCGCTGCAGACCATGTTCAAGCACCAGACGCTGGCGGGCAACTTCCCGATGCGCCTGCGCTGGAACTTCCACCGCCTGATGCTGGGCCAGAGCATGGCCTTCTTCCAGGACGAGTTCGCCGGCCGCATCGCCGCCAAGGTGATGCAGACCGCGCTGGCGGTGCGTGACGTCTGGTTCACCGTCTGCGACATCCTGGTCTTCATCATCATCTACTTCGTCACGCTGATGGCGGTGGTGGGCGGCTTTGACGCCTGGATGCTGGTGCCGCTGGGCGGCTGGCTGGCGCTGTACCTCGCGGCCATGCGGGTCTTCGTGCCGCGCCTGGCCCACGTGTCCAAGAACCAGGCCGATGCCCGCTCGCTGATGACCGGGCGCATCACCGATGCCTACACCAACATCGCCACCGTCAAGCTCTTCGCCCACGACCGGCGCGAGGCCGCCCATGCCAAGGGCGCGATGCAGGATTTCCTCGGCACGGTGCACCGGCAGATGCGGTTGGTGAGCTGGTTCGAGGTGGTCATCCATGTGCTCAGCGTGCTGCTGATCCTGGGCATTGCCGGCGTGGCCCTGTGGCGCTGGACCCTCGGTGAGGTGGGCGTGGGCGCGGTGGCGGCGGCCACCGCGATGGCCATGCGCCTGAACGGCATCTCGCACTGGATCATGTGGGAGATGGCCTCGCTGTTCGAGAACATTGGCACGGTGCAGGACGGCATCGGCACCCTGGCGCGGCCACGCCGCGTGGTGGACGCCACCGAGGCCCGGCCGCTGCAGGTGAAGGCCGGCGAGATCCGCTTCGAGGATGTCACCTTCCACTACGGCGATGCCGCCACCGGCCGCCCGGTGGTGGACCACCTGGACCTGACCATCCGGCCGGGCGAGAAGATCGGCCTGGTGGGCCGCAGCGGCGCAGGCAAGAGCACGGTGCTGAGCCTGCTGCTGCGCTTTCACGATGTGCAGGGCGGCCGGGTGCTGATCGATGGTCAGGACATCGCCGGCGTGACGCAGGACAGCCTGCGCGCCCAGGTGGGCATGGTCACCCAGGACACCTCGCTGCTGCACCGCTCGGTGCGCGAGAACATCCTCTACGGCCGGCCTGACGCGGGCGACGCCGCCATGAAGGCCGCGGCCGAGCGGGCCGAGGCGGCGGCCTTCATCCAGACGCTGAGCGACCCCAAGGGCCGCCAGGGCTACGACGCCCAGGTGGGCGAGCGCGGTGTGAAGCTCTCCGGTGGCCAACGCCAGCGCATCGCCATCGCCCGGGTGATGCTCAAGGACGCGCCCATCCTGTTGCTGGACGAAGCCACCAGCGCGCTGGACAGCGAGGTGGAGGTGGCCATCCAGGACAGCCTCTACAAGCTGATGGAGGGCAAGACGGTGGTGGCCATCGCTCACCGGCTGTCCACCATCGCCGCGATGGACCGGCTGCTCGTGATGGACGCCGGCCGGGTGGTGGAGGAGGGCAGCCACGCCGAGCTGCTGGCGCGCGGCGGTCTGTATGCGCGTCTGTGGGCCCACCAGAGCGGCGGCTTCCTGGGCGAGGAGGACGAGGCGGACGACACCGACCTGACGCCGGCGAAGGTGGTTCGCACAGCCTGATACAGCGCTTGCGCTGCGTTGCATCATCGGGCTTGTCCTGAGGGGGGCTACCCGGAGAAGCTCTTGCTCTTTGGCCATCGCGTCGATGGATCGAAGGGAGAGCCATGACAACGCTGGCGCAACGGATCGAGGAGACCGGGGGCCGGGCCTCCGGGTTTGACTACTTGAGGCTCACCCTGGCGGTGGCCGTGCTCCTGGTGCATTCGGTGGACACCACCTATGGCCTGCCGGCCAACGATGCGCTGTTCGGCTCCTGGCTGCGCCCCTTCATCCGGGCCATCCTGCCGATGTTCTTTGCCCTCAGCGGCTTCCTGGTGGCCGGGAGCCTGCTGCGCAGCCAGGGCATCGCCACCTTTCTGTGGATGCGCGCGGTGCGCATCTACCCGGCGCTGACGGTCGAGGTGCTGCTTTCGGCCTTCATCCTGGGGCCGATCTTCACCAGCTACACGCTCGGCCAGTACTTTTCGGATCCGCTGTTCCTGCGCTATCTGGTGAATGCCACCGGCCACATCTCCTTCCTGCTGCCCGGCGTCTTCAACGACAACCCGCATCCGAACACGGTGAACACCCAGCTGTGGACGGTCCCATTCGAGCTGTACTGCTATCTGACCCTGGCGGTGCTGGCGCTGGCGGGCCTGAAGAACCGACGTGTGGTGGGCATCCTTTCCATCGTGGCGATCAGCCTGAGCCTGTTCCTCTACAAGTCCTTCAGCCAGAGCCTGGCCCTGACCCCCGTGGGGCCGGTGTCCGGCTACCTGCTGGTGGCCAGCTTCCTGGCCGGGGTGATGGCCTACCTGTACCGGGAGGTGATTCCCTACAGCCGCCCGCTGCTGTGGGGCACGCTGCTGGCGAGCCTGCTGCTGCTGTCCGTGGTGCCGGGCGGTGACTTCCTGGCGCCCCTGCCCGTGGCCTATGCCACCGCACACCTCGGCCTGCTGAATCCGCGCCGCATCAGGTTGGTGCAAGGCGCCGACTTCTCCTACGGCATCTACCTCTATGGCTTCGTGGTGCAGCAGGCGGTGGTCAGCATCGAGGCGATCCCGCGGCTCTGGTACGTCAACTTCGTCGTGGCCGGCCTGGTGACGTCGGCATTCGCCGCCTTCTCCTGGTACTGGGTCGAAAAGCCCATGCTGCGGTTCAAGCACTGGAGCGCCCTGCGTCGCCCGGCCGCTGTCTGAGCGGCGCCAGGGAGTGCCGCGCCCAGGGGGGCTCAGTCCCTCATCGCGGTGCCAATGGCGCAGCTTCGGGCGCATGGCAGGCCACGCCGATCTTGTTGCCCTCCGGGTCGCGGAAGTAGGCGCCGTAATAGTCGGGGTGGTAGTGCGGGCGCAGGCCCGGGGGGCCTTCGCACTGGCCGCCATGCGTCAGCGCCAGGGCATGGGCCCGGTCCACCTGGTCCCGCCGCTGCGCCAGAAAGGCCACCATCTGGCCATTGCCCGCGGCATGCGGCTGGCCATCCCAGGGCGTGCCGATCAGGAACAGGGGGCGTGGCCCCGGGGTGCTCTGCCAGCCGGCCCAGGGGCGGCTGCGGTCGCAGAAGCGCGGGGCGATGTCCAGCGCGGCCAGCACCGGGGTGTAGAAGGCCAGGGCCCGCTCGAAGTCCTTCACGCCGACGAAGATGTGCGAGAACACGTCCGGCCTCCCGGGTTCAGCGGGTGGCCAGCAGGCGCAGGCCCAGGCCCACGAAGACCGCACCGGCCACCCGGTCCAGCCACAGGCCCACGCGGGGCTGGCGGTTGATCCACTGCCCGATGGCGCCCGAGAAGTAGCCCAGCAGGCCGAACAGCAGGGCGGCCTGGAGGGTGAAGGTCAGGCCCAGCAGGGCGATCTGCAGTCCCACCTGACCGTGCTCGGCCACCACGAACTGGGGCAGGAAGGACAGGAAGAACAGCACCACCTTGGGGTTGATGGCGTTGGCGAACACGCCCTTGAGGAACAGGCGCATCAGCGAGGGTTCGCTGTCGGTGACGGCCCGGATCTGGGTACCGCCGCGGCTGCGAAGGGCCTGCACGCCCAGCCACACCAGGTACAGGCCGCCGCAAACCTTCAGCGTGGTGAAGGCCAGCGGCGAGGCGGCGATAAGCGCGCTCACGCCCGCCACCGCCAGCACGGTGTGGCTCAGGCAGCCCAGGGCGCAGCCCAGGCCGAAGGCCATGCCCTGGCGGCGCCCCTTGGAGATGCCCATGCCCAGCACCATCAGGTTGTCGGGGCCGGGCGAGGCGGTGATCAGGAGGGCGGCCAGCAGGAAGGCGAAGAACTGTTCAGGACTCAGCATGCCGTGAGCATAAGGGCTGTGGCCGCCGCTGGGCCGTGCCAGGGCTCAGCGTGCCTTGGGGTCCACCCAGGCGACGGCCGCTTCCAGCGAATCGGCACTGGCGTCGAAGTGCCAGGGCGCCCCGGGGGGCGGTGCCGTGTCTGCGCCGCCGGTGCGGGGGCGCAGCAGCACCAGCCGTGCCAGGCCGCGCTGGCGGATCACGCCCAGGGCCTGCAGCACGCGGTGGCCTTGCGGGCTGTCGGCTTCGGGCAGTTCCACCAGGAAGACCAGGCCCAGTGCGTCCAGGGCCTCCGGGTCCTTGGGCGTCACGCATTCGTCCAGCGTGAAATGGCGCGCGTCCAGACCCTGGTGGCACAGCACGCGCACCAGCAGTTCCGCCACCAGCTCCGAGCCGACGCTGCCGCTGCTCAGGCACAGGGTCACCGAGCCCCGGGGGGCATGCTCCGGCCCCGGCCGCCCCCCACTGGCCTGCAGCCGCGCCTGACGCAGGCCCAGTCCGATGCGGCCGCTGTCCAGCGCGCTGGGCGGGCGGCGGCGCCCGCGCCGGTGCGGCTGCGTGGGGTCGCCTGCGATGGTGTCGAACAGCGCCTGGATGGCTGCCCGCGCCTTGGCCTGCTGGGATTCGCTGATCAGGCCGGCCTCGAAGTCGGCACGGGCCAGCTCGAAGGCCGGCAGCGCCACCTGGTCGAAGTAGCGCGCCAGCGGATGCTTCTTCAGATAGGCCTGGGCGTCGGCCACGATCTCGACCAGGTTGCCGGTGATGCTGCGCTGGTAGAAGCGCTGGGCCAGTGTCAGCGCGGGCGTGTCCCCCAGCAGCAGGTCCAGGAAGGACAGCGCGGGCACATGGCGGCCCGCCACCACCAGGCACAGGGTCAGCGGGGTGGACATGAGCAGGCCCACCGGCCCCCACACCGCGCCCCAGAAGATGGCCGAGACCACCACCGAGAAGGGCGACAGGCCGGTGCTGTGGCCGTAGAGGTGGGGTTCGACGGCATTGGCCGCCACCAGTTCCACCACCGCCAGGATCAGCAGCGTGCTGCCGGCCAGGCCCCAGCCGGGCTCGGCGGCCGCGGCCATGGCTGCCGCGGCCAGCGCGGCCGCCGGGTAGCCCACATAGGGCACGAAGCGCAGCAGGGCCGCCAGCACCGCCCAGACGGCGGGTTGCGGCAGGCCGATGGCGGCCAGCAGGGCCCAGGTGACCAGCCCCACGCCGGCATTGACCGCGAACTGCGAGGCGAAGTAGCGCGACAGGCGCTGGGCGGCGTCGTCGAAGGCCACGGTGGCGGCGCGCAGGTCCTGGCCGCCGGCCAGGCGCAGCAGGCGGTCGCGCAGGGCGTCCTGCTCCAGCAGCAGAAAGACCAGCACCAGCGCCACCACGCCGATGGTGCCCAGCGGGCCCCAGAGGCTGGCCAGCACATGGGTCAGCAGGCTCACGGGTGACTGTCCCGCCGTGGCGTCGCCTGGCACTGCGTCCGGGGCGCCCGGCAGGCCGGTCTGCGGGTCCGCGGGGGCGGGTGCCAGGCGCAGGCCGAGGTCACCCAGCGCGCCCAAGGGCCCCAGGCTCAGGTGGCGCACGGCCTCCACCTTGTTCTGCAGATGGGTCTGGTAGCGCGGCAGGTTGTTCGACAGGCTGGCCAGCTGCAGGGCCAGAACGCCGGCCACGCCTGCCGCCAGCAGCGCCACCAGGCCCAGCGTGGTCAGCGAGGCGCCTGTCTGGCCCAGGCCGAGCCGGCGGATCTGCCGCACGACGGGGGCGAGCACGAAGGCGGCCATCGCGGCCAGGGCGATGGGCACCAGCACATCGCGGCCCAGCACGATCAGGCCCAGCAGGGCCGCAGTGGCCAGGATCCGCAGGGCCAGGGTTTCGCTGCGGAAGCGGTCGGTGTCGCTCATGGCCGGGACAGGCCGCAGCCTTGCAGGACCATGGCCAGCACATGGGCCTCGGCCCGGGCGTGGTCGGCCGGGGTCAGTTCGGCGCGACCCAGTACCGCCCGCACCTGGACGTCGAAGTCCGCGTAGGTCTGGGTCATGGCCCAGATCGAGAAGAAGAGGTGGGTGCTGTCCACCGGGGTCATGCGGCCGGCGGCGATCCAGCCGTCGATGACGGCCGCCTTCTGCGCCACCAGGCGGTGCAGCTCGCTGCGCAGCAGCTCGCCCACCACCGGGGCACCGTGCAGCAGTTCATTGGCGAAGACCTGCGATGCCGCGGGCCGCTCACGGCTGAGCGCCATCTTGGCGCGCACGTAGCGGCTCAGGGCCTCGCGCGGGTCGGCCTCGGCGGTGATCGCGTCGGTGGGGGTGAGCCAGTCGCGCAGCACGGTGGCCAGCACCGCCTCGTACAGGCCCTTCTTGCCGCCGAAGTAGTAGTGCAGGTTGGCCTTGGGCAGATCCGCCTGCTCGGCGATCTCGGCCATGGTGGCCCCCTCGAAACCCGCCCGCGCGAACACCTGCTCGGCCGCACGCAGGATGGCTGCCTCGTTGGCCTGGCGGATCTGGCCTTTGCGGCCGTCTTCGGCCGCAGCGGCGCGGCGCAGGGAAAGGGCGGAGGGGCTCATGCGGACGCGATCATAGGGCCCCGCCGCGGCGGGGCCCCGGATGACCGTGGCGCGGGCGGCCGAATGCCTTACTTCTGTGCGGCGTCCCACACGGCGTGGGTCATGGCCGCAGTGCCCGGGTCCTTCTTGATCACCGGCGAGCTGCCGCCGCTCAGCAGCACCTTGACCGTGCGCTCATAGGCGGCCGGGTCCAGATAGCCGATCTTGGGCGTGTTGGCGTTGCTGATCAGCTTGGCGATGTTCTCCATCTGGCGCTTCTGCACGGCCACCGTGGCGCTGCCCGAGGCGTCCTGGGCGACCACGATCTTGGCCGCCTCCTCGGGGTTCTTCACCGCCTCGTTCCAGCCCTTGAAGCTGGCCTTCAGGAACTTGGCCATCTTGGCCACGAAGGCCTTGTCCTTCAGGTTGCCTTCCAGCACGTACAGGCCGTCTTCCAGCGAGGCCACGCCTTCCTTCTCATAGAAGAAGGTGGTCAGGTCGGTCTCCTTGATGCCGGCGTCGATGACCTGCCAGTACTCGTTGTAGATCATCGTCGAGATGCAGGCGGCCTGGTTCTGCAGCAGCGGATCGACGTTGAAGCCCTGCTTGAGGATCTTGATGTCGGTGCCCGGCTTGTAGCCCAGCTTGTTCATCCAGTTCAGGAACGGGTACTCGTTGCCGCCGTACCAGACGCCCAAGGTCTTGCCCTTGAGGTCCTTCGGGCTGTGCACACCGGCCGACTTCTTGCAGGTCAGCATCAGGCCGGACTTGTCGAACACCTGGGCGATGTTGACCAGCGGCACGCCGGCCTCGCGGGCGGCGAGCGCGTCAGGCATCCAGTTGACGACCACGTCGGCCGACTTGCCGGCGATGACCTGCACGGGCGAGATGTCCGGCCCGCCGGCCTTGATCGTCACATCCAGCCCTTCGGCCTTGTAGTAGCCCTTGGCTGCGGCCACGTAGTAGCCGGCGAACTGGGCTTGCGGCACCCACTTCAGCTGCAGCGTGACCTTCTCGGCCGCCTGGGCCCCCAGGCAGAACGCACCGGCGGCCAGGGCCAGCACCGAGCGGCGGATCATCGGGATCGAAAGCATCATCGAAAAAGCTCCTCGTGTGGAGTGGGTTGGTGATGAGGGACGAAAGCGCAAGCAGGTTCAGCGGCTGCGGAAGGCCGGGTGCCAGAAGTTCACCCGGCGCTCCAGCGCCGACAGCAGGGCGTACAGCACCGAGCCGGTGAGGGAGGCCAGCACGATGGCGGCCCAGACCAGGGGCATGTTCATGCGGGCGGCCTCGGTCGAGATCCGAAAGCCCAGGCCGGCCGTGGGCGAGCCGAAGAACTCGGCTACGATGGCGCCGATCAGGGCCAGCGTGGCATTGACCTTGAGCGCGCCGAAGATGTGCGGCAGCGCGGTGGGCAGGCGCAGCCACAGCAGCGTGCGGCGGTAGCCGGCGGCGTAGCTGTGCATCAGTTCGCGCTCCAGCTTGCCGGCGGCGTCCAGCCCGGCCAGGGTGTTGATCAGCGCCGGGAAGAAGGTCATCAGCACGATCACCGCCGCCTTGGACGGCCAGTCGAAGCCGAACCACATCACCGCGATCGGTGCCACGCCCACCAGGGGCACGGTGCTGGTCAGGGCGGCCACCGGCTGCAGGCCACGCTGCAGAAAGGGCGCGCGGTCGATGGCGATGCCGGTCAGCACGCCCAGGCCGTTGCCCAGCAGATAGCCGATCAGCACCGACTTCAGCACGGTCTGCACGAAGTCGCCGCCCAGCGTGGCGGTGTTGTCCCACAGGGCCTGCACGATCAGCGAGGGCGCGGGCAGCAGCACCCGGGGCACTTCGAAGACGGTGACGCCCAGCTCCCAGACGTACAGCAGCCACAGGCCGAACAGGCCGGCGGTGGCCGGGCCGCTCCAGCGGCTGTCGGGCTGCTCGGCCAGCTGGCGCACGCTGCACTGGGCCAGGGCCAGGATGGCCAGCAGGCGCAGCCCGTCGCCGCCCTGCAGCGGGGTGGGCAGGGCCAGGAAGAGGGCGACGGCCGCTGCGGCGATCAGGCCCAGGGACAGGGCGCTGCGGCCCGGGCCGACGGCCGGGCGCAGCGCGGCCAGCGCCGCCAGCAGCAGCAGGGCGTCGGCCAGCGGGCGCAGCTGGCCCTGGCTGGGGGCCAGCACCGTCAGGGCCAGGGCCAGCACGGCGGCCAGCGAGCCGGGGCGGCGGAGCCCGGCGGGCGACGGGGTGGACAGGTTCAGGGTGTTCATGCGCCGCTCCGCGACGGGGCCGGCCGCATGCGGCGCAGCACGGCCTTTTCCAGCAGGGTGATGGCGCCGGTCAGCACCAGGCCCAGCACCGAGGCCATCACCAGCGCCGACCAGATGGCCACCGTGTTGCCGTAGTAGGAGCTGGTCAGCAGGCGCGCGCCCAGGCCGGCCTGGGCGCCGGTAGGCAGTTCGGCCACGATGGCGCCGACCAGGCCGGCCGCCATCGAGACCCGCAGTGCCGGAAAGAGGAAGGGGAGGGAGGCGGGCAGGCGCAGCATCCAGAAGGTGTGGGCCCGGCTGGCGGCGTAGGTGTGCATCAGTTCCAGCTCCAGGCGCTGCGGCGCGCGCAGGCCCTGCACCATGGCCACCGTCACCGGGAAGAAGCAGAGGTAGGTGGCGATGACGACCTTGGGCATCAGGCCCTCGAAGCCCAGGCTGCCCAGGATGACCATGACGATGGGGGCGATGGCCAGCACCGGGATGGTCTGCGAGGCCACCACCCAGGGCAGCAGGGCCCGCTCCAGCGTGCGGGAGTGGACGATGGCGGCAGCCAGGACCATGCCCAGCAGGGCGCCCGCCACGAAACCGATCAGGGTCGCTTCGCCCGTCACACCGGTGTGCAGCCACAGGCTGCGCGGCGAGTCGATCGGCCAGTCCACCAGGCCGGACCAGAGGTCGGCCGCGATCTGATGCGGCGCGGGCAGCACCGGGCGCTGCATGGCCAGCGTGGCCCGCACCAGGTCTTGCCAGGTCCAGGCGCCCTGGGGGGGCAGCACCCGTTCGATGGTGCCGGGGGCATTCAGACCGATGGTGGCGGCGTACCAGAGCAGCAGGATCACCCCGCCCACCACCGTCACCGGCAGCACCCGGCGGCGCAGGGTGTCAATGATCATGGTGTCCGTCGGCCAGGGCTTCGCGCACCTCGTGGGCCAGCGCGGTGAATTCCGGGCTGTCGCGCAGGGCCAGCGTGCGCTCGGCCGGCAGCGGCGAGTCGATGATCTTCACGATGCGGCCGGGCCGCGGCGACATCACGACGATGCGGGTGGACAGGTACACCGCCTCGGCGATGGAGTGGGTGACGAAGACCACGGTGCGCTGCTCGCGCCGCCACAGGTCCTGCAGCTGCACGTTCAGGCTGTCGCGGGTGATCTCGTCGAGCGCGCCGAAGGGCTCGTCCATCATCAGCAGCCGGGGCTCGAAGCCCAGCGCCCGGGCGATGGACACGCGCTGCTGCATGCCGCCGGAGAGCTGCCAGGGGTACTTCTTCTCGAAGCCGGCCAGGCCCACCCGGGCCAGCTGCTCGCGGGCGATCTCCTCGCACTGGGCCGGCAGCCGCCCCTGGATCTGCAGCGGCAGCATCACATTGGCCAGCACGGTGCGCCAGGGGAACAGGGCTGGGGCCTGGAAGACATAGCCGTAGGAGCGCGCCATGCGGGCGTCCTGCGGGCTCATGTCGTTGACCCACATCTCGCCCGAGGACAGCGGCTCCAGGTCGGCGATCACCCGCAGCAGGGTGGTCTTGCCGCAGCCCGAGGGGCCGATCAGGGAAATGAACTCGCCCTGGCGGATGGTCAGGTCCACGTCCTGGAGGGCGTGCACCGGGGCGTCCGCGCCGGGGTAGATGACGCTGGCGCTCCGCACGCGGATGGCGTCACGGGGCGGGGCGGCCGGCGTGGAGACCGGCTCGGAGACGGGAAGAGGCTCGGCGATCATGCAACTGCGCTGGAGGTCCGGAAGCTGACCAATTGGCCAGGTTTACCGTCTTCAAGCCAGTTCCGTGCCATGCCTGCGCCGCAGGGCCTTTCGCCTGCAGGGGCCTGAGCTGCACAGCGCTGAGGCGTTTTCCCCGCGGCTCAGCGCCGCTTTGGTGCGGGGGCGGGGGCGCCACCCCCTTTCCGATCAGGGGCTCAGCTGCCCGCCGGCAGGAAGCCGTCCACCGACAGGTAGCGTTCGCCGGTGTCGTAGTTGAAGCCCAGCACGCGGCTGCCGGCCGGCAGTTCGGCCAGCTTCTTGGCGATGGCGGCCAGCGTGGCACCGCTGGAGATGCCCACCAGCAGGCCTTCCTCGCGGGCGCTGCGGCGGGCGTATTCCTTGGCGTCGTCGCCTTCGACCAGGATCACGCCGTCCAGCAGCTCGGTCTTCAGGTTCTTGGGCACGAAGCCGGCGCCGATGCCCTGGATGGGGTGGGGCGAGGGCTGGCCACCGCTGATGACCGGCGAGGCGGAGGGCTCCACCGCGAACACCTTGAGCTGCGGCCACTTCGCCTTCAGCACGCTGGCCACACCGGAGAGGTGACCGCCGGTGCCTACGCCGGTGATCACCGCATCCAGGCCCTCGGGAAAGTCGGCCAGGATTTCCTGCGCGGTGGTGCGCTGGTGCACCTCGATGTTGGCCGGGTTCTCGAACTGCTGGGGGATCCAGGCGCCGGGGGTGCTGGCGGCCAGTTCTTCGGCCCGGGCGATGGCGCCCTTCATGCCTTTTTCCTTGGGCGTCAGGTCGAAGCTGGCGCCATAGGCCAGCATCAGGCGGCGGCGCTCCAGGCTCATGCTCTCGGGCATCACCAGGATCAGCTTGTAGCCCTTGACGGCGGCCACCATGGCCAGGCCCACGCCGGTGTTGCCGGAGGTGGGCTCGATGATGGTGCCACCGGCCTTCAGCGCGCCGCTGGCCTCGGCCGCCTCGACCATCGCCAGCGCGATGCGGTCCTTGATCGAGCCGCCGGGGTTGCTGCGCTCGGACTTGATCCAGACCTGGGCATCGGGCCCGAACAGGCGGTTGATGCGGATGTGCGGCGTGTGGCCGATCGTGGCGAGAACGTTGTTGGCTTTCATTCGTGTCTCCAGGGCCCGGGGCCCGATGAGGTGCGGACGATGATGCCCCAAGGCCTGCGCGCTGTCTCCCATGAGCTTCTGACTGCAAGTTATGTGGAGGGCCGCTCGGCTTCGGCGGTCTTTCCAAAGCATGGGACAATGACGGCGTGAAGCAGACCAGACCGCCGCTGGTGCAATCCGCAAGGCGGCGCGCAAGCGCCGGGCCGAAAGGCCGCACTGGAGGAAGGTCCGGACTGCACAGAGCAGCGTAGCGGGTAACGCCCGTCCACCGCGAGGTGCGGATCAGAGCCACAGAGACGAGTCGGCGACGGAAGGCGCAAGCCTTCTTGGGAGACGGCATGCCGCGCTCCGACGTCGCCGGGTGAAACGCGGCAATCTCTACGCGCAGCAACACCAAATAGGCCAGCTTTGACGCGGCTCGCTGAGCTGGCGGGTAGGTGGCATCGAGCCAGGGTGGCAACACCCCGGCCCAGAGGAATGGCGGTCACACCGTGGCGGCGCAAGCCGGCGCGGTGCACAGAATCCGGCCTATCGGTCTGCTTCACTCTTTTACCGATGACGATCCCGAGCCCGCGCCGGCCTGCCGAATGAACCCGAACGCCTCCCAACTCTGGCCCGGCCGCCGCTGGACCCTGGCCCTGCTGCTGGCCACGCTCAGCATGATCGGGCCCTTCTCGATCGACACCTACATCCCGGCCTTCGCCGGCATCGCCCAGTCCCTGGGCGCCACGCCGGTGGAGATGCAGCAGACGTTGTCGGCCTACCTGCTGGCCTTCGCGCTGATGAACCTGTTCCACGGCGCGCTGGCCGACAGCTTCGGCCGCCGGCCGGTGGTGCTGGTGGGCATGACGGTGTTCGCGCTGGCCTCTCTGGGCTGCGCGCTGTCGCAGTCGATCGGTCAGCTGGTGCTGTTCCGGGCCCTGCAGGGCATGTCGGCCGGGGCCGGCATGGTGGTGTCGCGCGCCGTCATCCGGGACATGTTTCCGCCCCATGAAGCCCAGCGGGTGATGTCGCAGGTCACGCTGTTCTTCGGCTTGGCGCCGGCCATCGCACCCATCATCGGCGGTCAGCTCTTCGTCTGGCTGGGCTGGCCCAGCATCTTCGGTCTGCTGGCGCTGATCGGCCTGGGCCTGTCCCTGCTGATGGGCGCGCGCCTGCCGGAGACCCTGGACCCGGCCCAGCGCCAGCCCTTCAGCGTGGGGCACCTGATGCGCGGCTACGTGCAGCTGGGCGGCAGTGCCCGCTTCATGGCCCTGTGCCTGGCTTCGGGCGTGCCCTTCAACGGCATGTTCCTCTACGTGCTGTCGGCCCCGGTGTTCCTGGGCGAACACATGCATCTGGCCCCCACCCAGTTCTTCTACCTGTTCCTGATGACCATCGGCGGCATCATGGCCGGTGCCTGGCTGTCGGGTCGCCTGGCCGGCCGCATCTCCCCGCACCAGCAGGTGCGCCATGGTTTCCAGGTGATGGCTGGCGTGGGCCTGCTCAACGTGCTGCTGAACGCTCTGCTGCCACTCAGCCCCTGGTGGGCCCTGCCCATCCTGGGCGTGTACTCGCTGGGCTGGGCGGTGATGGTGCCGGTGGTGACCCTGCTGGTGCTGGATCAGGCGCCGGAACGGCGGGGCATGGCCTCGTCGCTGCAAGCCTGCATCGGCAGCGTGGCCAACGCGCTGGTGGCCGGGGCCCTGGCGCCGCTGGTCATGCATTCGCTGATGGGCCTGGCCTGGGCCTCGCTGGGTCTCATGGCCATCGGCCTGCTGGCGTGGTGGTGGGTGCAGCCCCGGCTGCCGCATCCGGCCCCGGGAGCGGCCGGCCACCGCGCCGGCTGACGCTCAAGCAGCGGGCGGACCGGCCGATATGCCGGTGATGAGCGCTTTCACCCACGCCTTCGCCTCCCGTCGGTCCCTGTCCGCCAGCGGCCTGCTGGCGCCGCTGGCATTCGCCACCGCGCTGTCCTGCCAGGCTGCGGGCACGCACGAGCCGGCTGCCGAGCAGGCCGTCCCGGCCTCGGCCGCCTCCGGCGCCGCACGCAAGCCCATGACCATGGACGATCTGCGGGAGCGCCTGGCCGAAAAGCTGGGCGCGGCCAAGGCGCCGGGCAGCCCCACGCCCTATGTGGTGCGGGTGGAGAACAAGACCGATGGCGAGGCCGCGACCCCGGCCCGCAAAACCAAGGCCAACGCCAAGGCGGCTGGCCGCAAGGACAGCGCGCCCGAGCCGGCCGGCCATGGTGAGCACCATCCGCCCCACTGGAGCTACGACGGTCCCGAGGGGCCCCTGGCCTGGGCCCGCCTGACGCCCGAGTACGCGCAGTGCGGCAGCGGCCACCGGCAAAGCCCGATCGACATCCGCGACGGCATTCCGGTGCAGTTGCCGCCCATCCAGTTCGACTACCGGCCCAGCGGCTTCAATGTGCTGGACAACGGCCACACCATCCAGGTCAGCCCGGCGGCGGGCAACAGCATCACCGTCAATGGCCGCCGCTATGACCTGGTGCAGTTCCACTTCCACAAGCCGTCCGAGGAGCGCATCAACGGCCGCAGCTTCGACATGGTGATCCACCTGGTCCACAAGGACGCCGAGGGCCAGCTGGCGGTGGTGGCCGTGCTGCTGCAGCGGGGTGAGCCGCAGCCGCAGATCCAGTCCGTCTGGAATGCGCTGCCGCTGGAGCGTGGCAGCAGCCTGGCCTCGCCCGTGCCGATCGACCTGCCGGCCCTGTTGCCGCAGGACCCCCACTACCTGACCTACATGGGCTCGCTCACCACACCGCCCTGCAGCGAGGGCGTGCTGTGGCTGGTGATGAAGCAGCCGGTGACCCTGTCGCAAACGCAGATCGACATCTTCGCCCGTTTGTATCCCATGAATGCCAGGCCCGTGCAGGCGGCGGATGGGCGCCTGATCAAGGACGGACAGTGAGGCCAGATGTCGGCAACGGGCCGGGAGATCGCCGCGTGTTTCACACGACGGTGATCTGACGCGCCGGATGGGCCATGCCCGGGCCGGCCCTGCCGTCAGCAGGGTGACACGGCCCGGTCATCCCGGGTCACGAAGCTGCGGAGCCTCACGCCGGGTGCTCCACGAGGGCCCCGAGCGATTCCAACCGCTCCAACCTTCAGCTTCATGAAACTCCATCCTCTTGCCGCCGCCATCGCGGCCCTGCTGGTCTGCGCCGCACCGCTGGCCCAGGCCTCCACCTCCGGCGTGGTCATCAGCCAGTTCTACGGCGGAGGCGGCAACAGCGGCGCCACGCTGAAGAACGACTTCGTCGAGCTCTACAACGCCGGCACCAGCGCCGTGTCGCTGGCCGGCTGGTCGCTGCAGTACAACTCCAGCACCGGCACCGGCACCTGGCAGGTCACCACGCTGCCGGCCGTGACGTTGCAGCCGGGCCAGTACTTCCTGGTGCAGGAAGCCCAGGGCAGCGCCGGCACCGACGCCCTGCCCACGCCGGACGCCACCGGCACCATCGCGATGAGCGCCACCAGCGGCAAGGTCGCGCTGCTCAACAGCACCGTGGCCCTGAGCGGCGCCACGCCCAGCAGCAGCGCCCTGGTGGACCTGGTGGGCTTCGGCTCGGCCAACTGGTTCGAAGGCGCGGTGGCCACGGCGCCGTCCAACACCAGCGCGCTGCTGCGCGCGGCCTCGGGCTGCACCGACAGCGACAACAACGCCAACGACTTCGCCACCGCCACCCCGGCGCCGCGCAACAGCGCCAGTGCCCTGGGCACCTGCGGCGCCGCACCGGGCCCGGTGGCCGCCACCATCCCGCAGATCCAGGGCCGCACCGGCACCAGCCCGCTGCTGGGCCAGTCGGTGCAGACCAGCGGCGTCGTGACCCTGGTGATGGAAAACGGCTTCTTCATGCAGGACCCGGCCGGCGACGGCGAAGACAGCACCTCTGACGGCGTCTTCGTCTACACCCGCACCACCCCCACCGTGACCACGGGCGACTGGGTGCAGCTGACCGCCGCGGTGACCGAGTACAACGTGGGCGCCAGCAGCAACACCGACACCGCGGCCCACACCGTCACCGAGCTGACCGGCCCGTCGGCGCTCACCGTGCTCAGCAGCGGCCACACCATCACCCCGGTCGTGGTCACCCTGCCCGAGGCCGTCAACGACGACCTGGAGCGCTACGAGGGCATGCTGGTCACGCTGCAGGGCCCGCTGACCGTGTCGCAGAACTACTTCCAGGGCCGCTACGGCGAGGTCACCCTGTCGGTGGGCGGCCGCATGGAGACGCCGACCAACCGCTACCGCCCCGGCTCGGACGAGGCCGTGGCCCTGGCCGACGAGAACGCCCGCCGCCGCATCATCCTGGACGATGGCAGCTCGCTGCAGAACCCCAACCCGACCCCGTTCATCGGCGTGGACAACACCCTGCGCGCGGGGGACACCACGGCCAGCGTGACCGGCGTGGTCGACTACGGCCTGGCCACAGCCAGCAACACGGGTTTTGGCGACTACAAGATCCAGCCGATCGGCACGGTGGTCTTCAGCCGTGACAACGCCCGCACCGAGGCGCCCGTCACCACCGGCGGCAACCTGAAGCTCGCCAGCTTCAATGTGCTGAACTTCTTCACCACCTTCACCGACGGCAGCACCGCCGACGGCCAGACCGGCCAGGGCTGCAGCCTCAATGGCAGCGTCTCGGCCAGCAACTGCCGCGGCGCCGACAGCCTGGCCGAGTTCACCCGCCAGCGCGACAAGATCGTGGCCGCCATCGCTGCCATCGACGCCGATGCCCTGGGCCTGATGGAGATGCAGAACAACGGCGCCACCGCCGTGCAGAACCTGGTGGACGCCCTGAACGCCAAGGTCGGCACCGGCACCTATGCCGTGGTGACCGACCCGGCCGCCGGCACCGGCAGCGACGCCATCAAGGTGGCGATGATCTACAAGCCGGCCCGCCTGAGCCGCGTGGGCGAGGCCCAGTCGGACACCGACCCGGTGAACAACCGCCCGCCGCTGGCCCAGACCTTCGCCACCCTCAATGGCCAGCGCGTCACCCTGGTGGTCAACCACCTGAAGTCCAAGGGCAGCTGCCCCTCGGCCGGTGACAGCGACTACGCCGGCAACTTCGACAGCGGTGACGGCCAGGGCTGCTGGAACGCGCTGCGCGTGCAGCAGGCCGAGCGCCTGTCCACCTGGGTGGGCACGCTGGCCGATGCCGCCGGCACGACGGACGCCGTGCTGCTGGGCGACTTCAACTCGTACGCCCAGGAAGACCCGGTCGTGACCCTGACCTCCTCGGGCTTCGGCGACCAGGTCAGCCGCTTCAACAGCTTCGGCTATTCCTATGTGTTCGACGGCGCCTCGGGCCGCCTGGACCATGGCTTTGCCACCGCCTCGCTGTCGGGCAAGGTGACCGATGCGGTCGACTGGCACATCAACGCCGACGAGCCGGCCATCATCGACTACAACCTGGAGTACAAGCAGCCGGCCTGCGCCACCTGCGGCCCGGACTACTACACGTCCACCGCCTACCGCTCGTCCGACCATGACCCGATGGTCATGGCCCTGAGCCTGCTCAACACCATCAGCGGCTCCAAGAAGCGCGACACCCTGGTGGGCACGCCGGGTGACGATGTCTTCATCGCCGGCGGCAAGGCCGACACCCTGACCGGCGGTGCCGGCCGTGACCAGTTCCGCCTGACGGCCCTGGGCGATGCGCGCGACACCATCACCGACTTCACCCCGGGTGAGGACGTGCTGGACCTGCGCACGCTGCTGGCCAGCATCGGCTACACCGGCAGCGATCCGATCGGCGACCGCGTGGTGCAGCTGCGCAATCACGCCGAGGGCGTGCACGTGCAGGTCTACAACCCCAACACCGCCAAGTACAAGGTGGTGGCGACCCTGAGCGGCCTGGTGACCAGCCAGATCGACCCGGCGCGCGACCTGTGGCTGGTGGAGGCACCGGCGCTGAAGGCCGCCAAGCGCAGCCGCGCCAGCGTGCACTGAAGCCGGCGGGCGCCTGCGGGCGTCCCCTGACCGGACAGGGACCGTCCCCGTATCATGGGGCGGTCCCTTTTTGCATGGTGGGCCTCGCTTCATGGACTCCGCAATCCCCCCCGCCACGCCGGCCCGTCCCTGGCTGGTGGCCGACATCGGTGGCACCAATGCGCGCTTCGGGCTGGTGACGGCCGTGGGGCGGCCGGCGGTCCATGTGCAGCGCCTGGCGGTGGCCGACCACGCCGGCCCTGAGCAGGCGATCCGGGCTTATCTGGCGGGTCTGGCCCCGGCAGCGGCGCCGGCGGGGCTGGCCACCGAGGGTCTGGCGGCGGCCGCGCTGGCGGTCGCCACGCCGGTCACCGGGGACGAGGTGAGCTTCACGAACAGCGCCTGGCGATTTTCGGTGCAGGGGCTGCAGGACGCGCTGGGCCTGGCCCGGCTGCTGGTGCTCAACGACTTCGAGGCCCTGGCCCTGTCCCTGCCGCGGCTGGGACAGGCCCAGCGCCACACACCGGCCGGCTGGCTGGCGCCGGATGAGCATCCCGCCCAGATGCTGGCCGTGGTCGGCCCGGGCACCGGCCTGGGCGTGGGCGGCGTGCTGCCCACGCCGGCCGGCTGGGCGGCCATCGCGGGTGAGGGCGGCCATGTCACCCTGGCCGCGGCCGACGAGGAAGAGGCCGCGCTGCTGGCCTGGGTGCGCCGCAGCCACGGCCATGTCTCGGCCGAGCGCCTGCTGTCCGGCCTGGGCCTGCCGCTGCTGCACCAGGCGGTGGCGGCGGTGCAGGGCCGCGCGGTGCCGGTCCTGTCGGCCGAGCAGATCGTGACGGCCGGGCTCGGCGACGGGGGCGATGCCCTGTGCCGGGAGACCCTGGCGCACTTCTGCGCAATGCTCGGCGGCGTGGCCGGCAACGTGGTGCTCACACTGGGCGCGCGTGGCGGCCTCTACATCGGCGGCGGCATCGTGCCGCGTCTGGGGGACTTCTTCGCCTGCTCGCGGTTTCGCGAGCGCATGCTGGCCAAGGGGCGCTTCGCCGACTACCTGGCCGCCGTGCCGGTGGCCATCATCACGGACACGCTGGCGGCCCTGGCCGGTGGCGCCCTGGCGCTGGAGCAGGTTGCCGCGCCACGCTGAACACGCCCAGGCGCGCTGGCGTCTAGAGGTCGATGGCCGGATAGGCCTGGGCCAGCGGGGTGACGGTGCCGGCGGCGCCGGGGTCGTAGCCCGGCAGGTCGGCCAGCCGGGCCCGAAAGGCCGGCTCGCGCAGCGCGGCCAGCACGGTCTGCAGCGCCGTGCTGTCCATCACATCGTCGCGACAGAGCAGGAAGTAGCGCTCGGTGGCGACGGGCACGAAGTCCAGCTTGAACTGGCGGGCCGGTGGCTCCAGGCCGAAGCCCACGTCGGCCATGCCGCTGGCTACATAGGCCGCCACCGCCGCGTGGGTGTACTCGCCCTGCTCGAAGCCGGCGATGCGGGTGGTGGCGATGTCCTGGGCCTTGAGCAGCCCTTCGAGCAGCAGCCGCGTGCCGGAGCCCACCTGGCGGTTGATGAAGCGCACCGAGGGCCGGGTCAGGTCGGCCAGGCTGTACAGCTCCTTGGGGTTGCCGGGGCGCACCATCAGCCCCTGGCGCCGGGTGGCGATGTCCACCAGGCTCAGGGCCATGCCCGACAGCCAGGGGCGGTAGTGGGCCAGGGCCATGTCCTGCATCGGTCCGAAGGGGATGTGCAGGCCGGCGATGTCGCAGTCGCCCTCGCGCAGGGCCGCGGCCGCGGCCGAGCTGCTGGCGTAATGGACGGCCAGCTTCAGGCCGTCGGCGGCCAGGCGCTCGATCAGCCGCTCGATCGCGAAGCCGTGGCTGGCGTGGATGCGCAGGGCCGACGGGCTCTCGCTGAGCGCGCCGCGCAACTCCTCGGCCAGCTCGGAGGACAGCGATTCCAGCACCGGCGTCAGGCGGGCGTGAATGCGCTTGTCGGCCCAGACGATGCGCGCGCCCAGGTCGGTGAGGGTGGAGCCGCGTCCGCGCTCCATCACCAGCAGTTGGGCGCCGAAGAGCTGTTCGCCCTGGCGCACCAGGTCCCAGGCGCGGCGGTAGGACAGATCCAGCGAACGTGTGGCCAGCAGCAGGCTGCCCGTCTCGGCCACCTGCACCAGCAGTTCGATCAGGCGGGCGGGAAGCGGCGGACCGCCGACATCCTGGATCGTCCACACGGGACGGATGGAGACCTGCTTCATCAGGGTTGCTGCTTAGGAAGCCCGCTGCCGATGTATCGGCCCCACCGGTTCATATTGCGTGGAACGCCGATCACCGTGACGATGCGCGGGCCGAAAAACATCGGCCGCATTCTCTACCGGATCGCGGCCCGCCATACACACAAGGAGACAAGATGTCGTCGGTACTCACCCAAGGGGCTGCGCCCCCGCACCACCAGGACGCTGGGATCCTGCCCAAGGAACGCACCATCGCCGCGCCCGGCTTCAACCGCTGGCTGGTGCCACCGGCCGCGCTGGCCATCCACCTGTGCATCGGCATGGCCTACGGCTTCTCGGTGTTCTGGCTGCCGCTGTCCAAGGCCATCGGCATCAAGGAGGCACTGAAGTGCGGCCCCGAGGTGGGCTTCTTCCAGCAGCTGTTCACCACCAGCTGCGACTGGCCCATCTCCACCCTGGGCTGGATGTACACGCTGTTCTTCGTCTTCCTGGGCCTGTCGGCCGCCATCTGGGGCGGCTGGCTGGAGCGCGTCGGCCCCCGCAAGGTGGGCGTGCTGGCCGCGCTGTGCTGGGGCGGCGGCATGCTGTTCTCGGCCCTGGGCGTCTACACCCACCAGTTCTGGATGATGATCCTGGGCTCGGGCATCGTCGGCGGCATCGGGCTGGGGCTGGGCTACATCTCGCCGGTCAGCACGCTGATCAAGTGGTTCCCGGACAAGCGGGGCATGGCCACCGGCATGGCCATCATGGGCTTCGGCGGCGGCGCGATGATCGGTTCGCCCCTGGCCGCCGAGCTCATGAAGCACTTTGCTACCCCCGCCAGCGTCGGTGTCTGGGAGACTTTCGTGGTCATGGGTTGTCTGTACATCGTGGCCATGCTGGTCGGCGCCTTCGGTTACCGCATTCCAGCCAGCGGCTGGGCGCCGGAGGGCTGGACGCCGCCCGCCCAGGCCGGCCAGAAGGCCATGATCACCCACGGCCATGTGCACGTGAAGAAGGTCTGGGGCATCCCGCAGTTCTGGCTGGTCTGGATGGTGCTGTGCATGAACGTCTCGGCCGGCATCGGCGTGATCGGCATGGCCAGCCCGATGCTGCAGGAGGTCTTCGGTGGCAGCCTGATCGGTGTGCCGGCCAAGTTCGGTGAACTCGACAAGACCCAGCTCACCGCCATCGCGGGCGTGGCCGCCGGCTTCACGGCGCTGCTGAGCCTGTTCAACATCGCCGGCCGCTTCTTCTGGGCCAGCCTGTCGGACGCCCTGGGCCGCAAGCTGACCTACACCGTCTTCTTCATCCTGGGCGGCCTGCTGTACTTCAGCATCCCGGCCAGCGCTGGGGCCGGCAGCAAGCTGCTGTTCGTCGGTGCCTTCTGCATCATCCTGAGCATGTACGGCGGCGGCTTCGCCACCGTGCCGGCCTACCTGGCCGACCTGTTCGGCACGCAGATGGTGGGCGCCATCCATGGCCGCCTGCTCACCGCCTGGGCCACCGCCGGCATCCTCGGCCCAGTGGTGGTGAACTACATGCGCGACTACCAGCTGGGCCTGGGCATCCCGCGTGACCAGGTCTACAACCAGACCATGTACATCCTGGTGGGCATGCTGGGCGTGGGGCTGCTCTGCAACTGGCTGGTGCGGCCGGTGGCCGACAAGCATTTCATGACCGAGGCCGAGCTGGCCGAGGAAAAACGCCTGGCCCACGACAAAGCCTTGGCTTCCGCGGCGGGTCCGGTCACCATGACGTTCCACCGGACGCCCGTCGTCTGGGTGGCGCTGGCCTGGCTGGCCGTCGGGGTGCCGCTGGCTTGGGGCGTGTACCGCACGCTGCTGAGCGCGGCCAAGTTCTTCCACTGAGTCTTTCACTGAACGCCGCTCCGGCGGTGATCTGTCATCCATGAAGCTGATTCCAAGTTCCGCGCAAGACCTGGTCCGGGTGGCCGAGATCGTGGCCGAGCACCGCGACCAGCCCGGGGCGCTGCTGCCCCTGCTGCATGCGGTGCAGGACGCCCTGGGCCATGTGCCGGACGATGCCGTGCCCTCCATCGCGCGGGCGCTCAACCTCTCGCGCGCCGAGGTGCATGGCGTCATCACCTACTACCACTTCTTCCGCCGGGAGGCGCCGGGCCGCCGGGTGGTGCAGGTGTGCCGGGCCGAGGCCTGCCGGGCCTGCGGGGGCGAATCATTGCTGGCGCATGCCGAGCGCTTTCTGGGCTGCCAGCGGCACGAGACCCGGGCCGATGGCGCGGTGACCCTGGAGCCGGTGTACTGCCTGGGGCTGTGTGCCTCCTCGCCGGCGGTGCAGATCGACGACCAGTTGCATGCCCGGGTGACGCCCGAGCGGCTGGAGCAGCTGCTGGCCGACGTGGGGAGGCCGCAATGAGCACGGCCACGACGATCTACGTGCCGCGCGACTCTGCGGCGCTGGCCGCCGGGGCCGACCAGGTGGCCGCTGCCATCGCCGCCGAGGCCGCCCGCCGCGGCCAGGCCGTGACCCTGGTGCGCAACGGCTCGCGCGGCCTGTTCTGGCTGGAGCCGATGGTGGAGGTGCAGACGCCGGCCGGCCGCGTGGCCTACGGGCCGGTGGCGCCGCAGGACGTGCCCGGCCTGTTCGAGGCTGGTTTCCTGGCGGGCGGCGCCCACGCGCTGGGGCAGGGGGTGACCGAGCAGATCCCCTTTCTGGCGCTGCAGGAGCGGCTGACCTTTCGCCGCATGGGGCTGACCGACCCGCTGTCGCTGGCCGATTACGCCGCCCATGAGGGCTGGGTGGGCCTGCGGCGCGCCGCAGCCATGTCGCCTGGCGACGTGATCCACGAGGTCACCCATTCCGGCCTGCGCGGCCGGGGTGGGGCGGCCTTTCCGGCCGGCATCAAGTGGAAGACGGTGGCCGAGGCCGCGGCCGGCCAGAAGTACCTGGTCTGCAACGCCGACGAGGGCGATTCGGGCACCTACTCCGACCGCATGACGATGGAGGGCGATCCCTTCATGCTGATCGAGGGCATGGCCATCGCCGGCCTGGCGGTGGGCGCCACGCACGGGGTGGTCTACATCCGCTCGGAGTACCCGCACGCGGTGGCGACGATGCGCGAGGCCATCGTGCGGGCCACCGAGGCAGGCTTCCTGGGGGCCGATGTCTGCGGCAGCGGGCGGCCCTTCCAACTGGAGGTGCGCAAGGCGGCCGGAGCCTATGTCTGCGGCGAAGAGACGGCGATGCTCGAGAGCATCGAGGGCAAGCGCGGCATCGTGCGGGCCAAGCCGCCGCTGCCGGCGCTGCAGGGCCTGTTCGGTCAGCCGACGGTGATCAACAACGTCATCACCCTGGCCAGCGTGCCCATCATCCTGGCCCGCGGGGCGGACTTCTACCGGAACTACGGCGTGGGCCGCTCGCACGGCACGCTGCCCTTCCAACTGGCCGGCAACATCCGGCACGGCGGCCTGGTCGAGAAGGCCTTCGGCCTGACGCTGCGCGAGCTGATCTACGGTTTTGGCGGCGGCACGCGCAGCGGCCGGCCGGTCAAGGCGGTGCAGGTGGGTGGGCCGCTGGGCGCCTATGTGCCCGAGTCCAAGTGGGATGTGCCGCTGGACTACGAGGCTTACGCCGCCTTTGGCGCGGTGGTGGGCCATGGCGGCATCGTGGTGCACGACGACACGGCCGACATGGCGGCGCTGGCGCGCTACGCCATGGAGTTCTGCGCGCTGGAGAGCTGCGGCAAGTGCACGCCCTGCCGCATCGGCAGCACCCGCGGCGTCGAGGTGATCGACCGCATCGTGCGCGACGAGCGGCGGGCCGAGCAGGTCATCCTGCTGCGCGACCTGTGCGACACCATGCTGGCCGGCAGCCTGTGCGCGATGGGGGGCATGACGCCCTATCCGGTGCTCTCGGCGCTGGACCACTATCCCGAGGATTTCGGCATCGCGCCGCCCAGCGAGCGCGCAGCCTGAGCAGGAGAAGACGATGCTGCAACACCTCAAGAACGAGATCGACCACGGCACCCCGGCCCGGGTGTCCGACCAGACCGTCACGCTGACCATCGACGGCATGGCCGTCAGCGTGCCCCGGGGCACCTCGCTGATGCGGGCCGCGGTGGACGCCGGCGTCAACGTGCCCAAGCTCTGCGCCACCGACAGCCTGGAGCCCTTCGGCTCCTGCCGGCTGTGCCTGGTGGAGATCGAGGGCCGCCGCGGCTTCCCGGCTTCCTGCACCACCCCAGCCGAGGCCGGCATGGTGGTGCACACCCAGACCCCCAAGCTGCAGCAGCTGCGCAAGGGCGTGATGGAGCTCTACATCAGCGACCACCCGCTGGACTGTCTGACCTGCAGCGCCAACGGCGACTGCGAACTGCAGGACATGGCCGGCGTCACCGGCTTGCGCAATGTGCGCTACGGCGTGGGGGCGGCAGCCGGCGCCCACCACTGCGATGCGAAGAAGGACGCCTCCAACCCCTACTTCACTTACGACCCGAGCAAGTGCATCGTCTGCAACCGCTGCGTGCGGGCCTGCGAGGAGACGCAGGGCACCTTCGCGCTGACGATCAGCGGGCGCGGCTTTGAGTCGCGCGTCTCGCCGGGGCAGGACCAGCCCTTCATGGACAGCGAATGCGTGAGCTGCGGTGCCTGCGTGCAGGCCTGCCCCACCGCCACGCTGCAGGAAAAGACGGTGATCGAGCTCGGCCAGCCCGAGCACAGCGTCATCACCACCTGCGCCTACTGCGGTGTGGGCTGCGGCTTCAAGGCCGAGATGAAGGGCAACACCGTGGTGCGCATGGTGCCCTGGAAGGACGGCAAGGCCAACGAGGGCCATTCCTGCGTGAAGGGGCGCTTCGCCTGGGGTTACGCCACCCACAAGGACCGCATCACCCAGCCCATGGTGCGCGAGACGATCACCGACGCCTGGCGCGAGGTCAGCTGGCCCGAGGCGATCGACTTCGCCGCCACCCGCTTCAAGGCCATCCAGGCCCGGCACGGCCAGGATTCGGTGGGTGGCATCACCTCCTCGCGTTGCACCAACGAGGAGGTCTACCTGGTCCAGAAGCTGATCCGCGCGGCCTTCCACACCAACAATGTGGACACCTGCGCCCGGGTCTGCCATTCCCCCACCGGCTACGGCATGGGCCAGACCTTCGGCACCTCGGCCGGCACCCAGACCTTCAAGTCGGTGGAAGAGGCCGACGTGATCATGGTCATCGGCGCCAACCCGACCGATGCCCACCCGGTGTTCGGCTCGCGCATGAAGAAGCGCCTGCGCGAGGGCGCGAAGCTCATCGTCGTGGACCCGCGCCGGATCGATCTGGTCAGCTCGCCGCACATCCGGGCCCAGCACCACCTGGCGCTGCAGCCCGGCACCAACGTGGCGGTCATCACCGCGATGGCGCATGTGGTGGTCACCGAGGGGCTGGTGAACGAGGCCTATGTGGCCGAGCGCTGCGACACCCCGAGCTTCAACGCCTGGCGCGAATTCGTCGCCCGCCCGGAGAACTCGCCCGAGGCCTTCGAGCCGGTGACCGGCGTGCCGGCGTCCGAGCTGCGTGCCGCGGCGCGGCTCTTCGCCGCTGGTCCCAACTCGGCCATCTACTACGGCCTGGGCGTGACCGAGCATGCGCAGGGCTCGACCATGGTGATCGGCATCTGCAACCTGGCCATGGCCTGCGGCATGGTGGGCCGCGAGGGCGTGGGCGTGAACCCGCTGCGCGGGCAGAACAATGTGCAGGGCAGCTGCGACATGGGCAGCTTCCCGCACGAACTGCCCGGCTACCGCCACATCAGCGACACCACGGTGCGCAGCACCTTCGAGGCAGCCTGGGGTGTGGAGATCAGCCCCGAGCCGGGCCTGCGCATCCCGAACATGTTCGAGGCCGCGCTGGCCGGCAGCTTCAAGGGCCTGTACTGCGTGGGCGAGGACATCGTCCAGAGCGACCCCAACACCCAGCATGTGGCGGCGGCGTTGTCGGCGATGGAATGCATCGTGGTGCAGGACATCTTCCTTAACGAGACGGCCAAGTACGCCCATGTGCTGCTGCCGGGCTCCAGCTTCCTGGAGAAGGACGGCACCTTCACCAACGCCGAGCGCCGCATCAGCCGGGTGCGCCAGGTGATGCCGCCGCTGTCTGGCGTGGGCGACTGGGAGGCCACGGCGATGCTGTCCACCGCCCTGGGCTACCCGATGCACTACACGCATCCGGAAGAGATCATGCGCGAGATCGCCGCCCTCACGCCCAGCTTCGCGGGCGTCACCTACGAGAAGATCGACCGCTTCGGCAGTGTGCAGTGGCCTTGCAACGAGACCACCGCCGAGGCCGGCACCTCGCTGATGCATGTGGAGAAGTTCGTGCGCGGCAAGGGCCGCTTCTTCAACACCCAGTACGTGCCCAGCGACGAGAAGGTCAACAGCCGCTACCCGCTGCTGCTGACCACCGGGCGCATCCTCAGCCAGTACAACGTCGGCGCGCAGACCCGGCGCACGCCCAACAACCAGTGGCACGACGAGGACCGCCTGGAGATCCATCCCCACGACGCCGAGGAGCGCGGCATCGCCGACGGCGACTGGGTGGGCGTCGCCAGCCGCGCGGGGCAGACCGTGCTGCGGGCCCAGATCAGCGACCGCATGCAGCCCGGCGTGGTCTACACCACCTTCCACTTCCCGGAGTCGGGTGCCAACGTCATCACCACCGACAGCTCCGACTGGGCCACCAACTGCCCGGAGTACAAGGTGACGGCGGTGCAGGTGACCCAGGTGCTGCAGCCCTCCGAGTGGCAGCGGCAGTACGCCGATTTCAACCGGCAGCAGCTGGCGTTCCTGGCCGAAGGCCGGGCGCGCGCCGAGGTGACCGGGAAATGAGCACGATGAACGCAGTTGCCGGGACGCATCGGCAGGCCAGAGGCGGTGAACAGGGGCAGGGCGCAGATGGACATTGAGAACCTGGTGAAGATGGCCAACCGCATCGGCCAGTTCTTCGAATCCATGCCGGATGCCGAGGAGGCCTCCCGGGAGATCGCCCAGCATCTGCGCAAGTTCTGGGAGCCGCGCATGCGCGAGGCCCTGCTGGCCCACCTCGATGCGGGGGCCGGGGAGGGGCTGAGTCCCATCGTCGCCCGCGCCGTGCAGGCCCATCGGGACACGCTGGCGGTGCGGCCGGCCAGCCGCGCGGCCGGCGCCTGAGTCGCGGCCGACCGGGGCTCGCCGCATTCGCGCGGTGACGGCCCAGGTCCGGTGGCCCGGCGCGCTGCCCTAGCGGCAAGTGCGCCGTCGTGCGTGTTCCCAGCGCCAAGGGCTCACGGTGGGCAGGGGCAAATCAAATAGCGTGCTATTAAATTGCGAATAATTTAAAGTGCGTCCCATGCAAGCCGCTGGGCGGCCTGCAACACCCCCCTCAGGAGCGAAACCATGTCGATCGAAAAAGTCCTCTACCAAGCCCACGCCACAGCCACCGGCGGCCGCGATGGCCGCGCGCAGTCCGACGACGGTCGCGTGGATGTGGTGCTGAGCGTGCCGCGTGAACTCGGCGGCGCCGGCGGCCCCGGCACCAACCCCGAGCAACTGTTTGCCGCCGGCTACAGCGCCTGCTTCCTGGGCGCGATGAAGTTCGTGGGCGCCCGTGACAAGCTGCCCGTGCCGGCCGACACCACGGTGCAGGGCACGGTGGGCATCGGCGCCATCCCCACGGGCTTCGGCATCGAGGTCGAGCTGCGCATCACCCTGCCGGGCGTGGACCGGGAGGTCGCGCAGCAGGTCATCGACCGCGCCCACATCGTCTGCCCGTACTCCAACGCCACCCGCAACAACATCGATGTGCGCCTGACCCTGGTCTGAGTCGCCTCACCCCGACGCCCCGGGCGCCGCTGCAGCGGTTCCCGGGGCGTTCCCTTTGCGGCGCGTGAATTCATGCATCACTTTGAGAGCCCCCTGCAAGTCATTGCTTTTGAACAGAAAAACTGGGGGAAATACCTTTCGATTGCCCGCTAAGTGACTGATTTCATTGATTTTTTGGACGTCGTTTCGTTGACCGGGGGGTGTGGGTGCAGTAAAGTGGGGGAAAGTGCACTTTAGTGGGGTCTCGTGGCGGAATTTGTGCTTCAGGGGGAGTCCGAGCTGACGCTGGACGGCAAGGGGCGGATGACCGTCCCGGCCCGTCATCGCGATGGCCTGGCCGCCCTGTGCGCGGGTCAGATGACCGTCACCAAGAGCCCCTCGCGCTGTCTGCTGCTGTTCCCCCGCCCGGCGTGGGAGGAATTCCGCGCCAAGCTGATGGGTCTGCCGATGGACGCCGAGTCCTGGCGTCGCATCTTCATCGGCAGCGCGCTGGACGTGGAGATCGACAGCGGCTCGCGCATCCAGCTCTCGCCCGAGCTGCGCCGCTGGGCCGGCCTGGACCGCGAGCTGATGCTGGTGGGCATGGGCACCCGGATGGAGATCTGGGATCGCGGCCGCCACCAGGCCCTGGAAGACGCGACGCTGGCGCAGCCCATGCCCGACAGCGTCAGCAAGCTGGTGATGTGAGGCCGACCCCATGAGCTTCGTCCACACCACCGTGCTGCTGAACGAAACGGTGGAGGCTGCCCTCACCGATCCCAACGGCACCTATGTCGATGGCACCTTCGGCCGCGGCGGCCATTCGCGCCTGCTGCTCTCGCGCCTGGGCCCGCAGGGCCGGCTGATCGCCTTCGACAAGGACCCGGAGGCGGTGGCCGCTGCCACCGAGGGGGAGCACGCCATCCGTGACCCCCGCTTCACCATCCACCACTGCAGCTTCGCCCGCATGGACGAGGTGCTGCCGGCAGGCTCCGTCACCGGGGTCCTGCTGGACCTGGGCGTCAGCTCGCCCCAGATCGACAACCCAGCTCGCGGCTTCAGCTTCCGTTTCGACGGGCCGCTGGACATGCGCATGGACACCACGCGGGGCGAAAGCGCCGCCGAGTTCCTGGCGCGGGCCGACGAGCGTCACATCGCACAGGTGATCCGTGATTACGGCGAAGAACGGTTTGCTGCATCCATTGCAAAGGCGCTTGTGGCTCGCCGCGAGAGCGGACAGCCGCTGCGCACCACCGGCGAGCTGGCCGAGCTCGTGGCTCGTTCGGTCCGCACCCGCGAGCCGGGGCAGGATCCCGCGACCCGGACGTTTCAAGCCCTTCGGATTCTGGTCAACGCCGAACTGGAAGAGCTCGAGCAAGGTCTGAGCGCCGCGCTGGGCCTGCTGGCGCCCGGGGGGCACCTGGCGGTCATCAGCTTCCATTCGCTGGAAGACCGCATCGTCAAGACCTTCATCGCCCATGAGAGCCGCGAGGAAGTGGACCGACGCGCCCCGTTCGCACCGCCCACCCGGGCGCTGCGATTGAAGCCGCTGGGCCGCATCAAGCCTTCGGCGGGCGAGATCAAGGTCAATCCCCGCTCACGCTCGGCCGTGCTGCGGGTGGCCGAGCGCCTGCCGCTGGCCGGAGGTTCGGCGTGAACCGCCTGAGCACCGTGCTGCTGCTGGCCCTGATGGCCAGCGCCATGTACCTGGTCAAGACCAGCTACGAGGCCCGTCGTGCCTTCGCCGACCTGGAAAAGGCCAAGGCCGAGGAACACCAACTGGCCTCCGACGCCACGCGGCTGGAGGCCGAGCGCCGCAGCGAAGGTACGCACCTGCGGGTGGAGCGCGACGCGCGCGAGAAGCTGCAGATGCGTCTGGCCACGCCGGACGTCACGCTCTATGTGAGCGATCCGCGTGCGCCGGCGCAGGCGGCCTCGCCGGCATCGGGAGGGGCGCCATGAGTGGCAACACCCGCCGGGCTGGTGGCGCGCAGTCGGTGCGCGGCGTGAACTATTCGACCAGCCCGCTGCTGGCTTCCAAGACCCCGCCCTGGCGCAGCCGCTTCCTGGTGTTGCTGGTGGGCCTGGGTTTCACGGTGCTGATCGCGCGGGCCGCCTATGTGCAGGTGCTGCATGCCGACTTCTTCCAGAAGAAGGGCGAGGAGCGCTACGCCGCCACGCTGGATCTGCCGGCCAACCGGGGCCGCATCCTAGACCGCAATGGCCAGTTGCTGGCCATCAGCGTCTACGCGCCCACGGTGTCGATCAACCCGCAGCAGTTCAAGGCCAGCGAAGAGGAAAAGCGCGAGCTGGTGGCGCTGCTGGGCCTGAAGGCCAAGGAGCTGGACGCCAAGCTGGCCGACGACGGCGCCTATGCCGTGCTCAAGCGCCAGGTCGACGGTGGGGTGGCCCAGCAGATCCGCGCCCTGCGCATCAAGGGCCTGACACTGGAGCCAGGCTACCTGCGCCGCTACCCCGAGAACGAGGCCGCCGCGCAGGTGGTGGGCTTCACCGACATCAACGACGAAGGCCAGGAAGGCATCGAGCTGGCCTACCAGACCCAGCTGCAGGGCCACAGCGGCTCGCGTGGCGTGGTGAAGGACCGCCTGGGCCGCATCGTCGAAGACCTGGGCGAGCCGGTGGACCCGCGCGATGGCAGCGATGTGCAGCTGACCATCGACTCCAAGCTGCAGGCCATCGCCTACCAGCGCATCCGCGATGCGGTGGGGCAGTTCCACGCCAAGGCCGGCAGCGTGGTGGTGCTGGATGCGCAGACGGGCGAGATCCTGGCGATGGCCAACTACCCGAGCTACACGCCCGAGGAGCGCCACAACCTGACCGGCGGCCAGCTGCGCAACCGCGCGGTCACCGACGTCTTCGAGCCCGGCTCGACGGTGAAGCCCTTTGTCGTCAGCAAGGTGATCGAGGACGGCTACGCCACCCCCGACACCGTGCTGGACACCAACCCCTTCATGGTCGGTCCCCTGCGGGTCAACGACGGTGCCCACTCGCACCCCTCGCTGTCGGTGGCGCAGATCATCCAGAAGTCCAGCAACGTGGGCACGGTCAAGCTGTCGCAGCACCTGGACCCGCGTGAAATGGGCGAGCTCTACGCCGCCGTGGGCTTCGGCACCAAGCCGCAGATCGGCTTCCCGGGTGTGGCCACCGGCAAGCTGCGCCCCTGGCGCACCTGGAAGCCCGTCGAGAAGGCCACCATGGCCTACGGCTACGGCCTGTCGGCGTCGCTGCTGCAGATCGCCCATGCCTACACGGCCATTGCCCGTGACGGTGAGCTGGCGCCGCTGACCCTGGTCAAGGGGCACCCCGCCGGTACGCCGGTGCGGATCTTCAAGCCCCAGACGGCGCGCACCATGCGCCAGATGCTGCGTGGCACCGTCAGCAAGGAAGGCACGGCCCCGCTGGCGGCGCTGACCGGCTATTCCGCCGGCGGCAAGACCGGCACGGCGGCCAAGCAGGAAGGCCGGGGCTACGCTGCGGGAAAATACCGCGCCTGGTTCACCGGCCTCGCTCCGATCGACACCCCGCGCGTGATCATCTCCGTGATGGTCGACGAGCCCACCCCGATTCACTACGGCGGCCTGGTCTCGGCCCCGGTCTTCAAGGCCGTGGCCGAACAGACCCTGCGCACCATGGGCGTTCCGCCCGACATGGACATGAAGCCCCCCTCGGTGCTGACGGCTGCGGCCGCGGCCGCCGCGGCGGAGAACGAAGACGTGGAGCAGCACTGATGGCCCGCACCGCACACCCGGTGAACCAGGCCGGAGGCATCCAACCATGAGCATCACCCACCTGAAGAGTCCCGAGGCGGCCGCACGCTGGCTGCAGTCCTGGGTCACCGGCACCTTGCGCACCGACAGCCGCCTGGTGCAGCCCGGTGACGGTTTCATCGCCTGGCCCGGCCAGGTCACCGATGGCCGCCAGTACGTGCAGGCCGCGCTGGATGCCGGGGCGGCCACCTGCATCGTCGAGCTCGACGGTGTCGATGCCCATGGCTTCGAGGACTCGCGCGTGGCCGCGCTGCCGAACCTGAAGGAAGCCACCGGCCGCATCGCCGATGCCTACTTCGGCCGCCCCAGCGATGCGCTGAAGGTGGTGGCCGTCACCGGCACCAATGGCAAGACCTCCAGCGCCTGGTGGACGGCCCAGGCCCTGGGCATGCTGGACCGGCCCTGCGGCCTGGTGGGCACGCTGGGCGTGGGCACGCCGCCCGTGCCGGGTCGGGGCGAAGGCCACATCCGCTTCACTGGCCTGACCACGCCGGACCCGGTGGTGCTGCAGGCCAGCTTCGCCGACATGGTGAAGCAGGGCTTCGGCGCCTGCGCGATCGAGGCTTCGTCCATCGGCATCGCCGAGGAGCGCATGGCCGGCACGCGCATCGCGGTGGCCCTGTTCACCAACTTCACCCGCGACCACCTGGACTACCACGGCGACATGGCGGCCTACTGGGCCGAGAAGCGCCGTCTCTTCGCCTGGGACGGCCTGAAGTCCGCGGTGATCAATGTGGACGACGCACAGGGCGCCAAGCTGGTGGCCGAGCTGGCTGGCAGCGGTCTGGACCTGTGGACCGTCTCGGCCCAGGGCGATGCCCGCATCCAGGCCCGCGAGGTGGGCTACACCGCCCAGGGCCTGCGTTTCCTGCTGGCCGAGGCCGGTGGCGAGCAGGACCTGCCGGTGCAGACCGGCCTGATCGGCCAGTACAACATCAGCAACCTGCTGGGCGTGATCGGCGGCCTGCGCGCGCTGGGTGTGCCGCTGACCGACGCGGCCCTGATCGCCCACCACATCACCCCGGTGCCGGGCCGCATGCAGCGCGTCAGCGCCGGCGAAGGTCAGCCCGAGGTGGTGGTGGACTACGCCCACACGCCCGACGCGCTGGACAAGGCCATCGGCGCGCTGCGTCCCATGGCCCAGGCCCGTGGCGGCCAGCTCTGGTGCGTCTTCGGCTGCGGCGGCGACCGCGACGCCACCAAGCGTCCGCTGATGGGCGCCATCGCCCAGCAGGGGGCCGACCGCGTGGTCGTCACCAGCGACAACCCGCGCCACGAGGCCCCGCAGGCCATCGTCGACCAGATCGTGGCCGGCATGAAGGACCCGGTGGGCTCGCTCAAGGTGCAGGTCGAGGTCGACCGCCGTCTGGCCATCCTGCAGACCCTGGCCGCGGCCGGTCCGCAGGACGTGGTGCTGTTGGCTGGCAAGGGCCACGAGGACTACCAGGACGTGGCCGGCGTGAAGCATCCCTTCTCGGACCTCGAAGTGGCCCAGGCCGGGCTGCAGGCCAGGAGCGCCGCGTGACCGAGCTCACCCTGTCCCTGGCGGCCCAGCTCATCCCCGGCGCACAGCGCCTGGGCGAGGGCGACCCGGTGCTGCGTCGTGTCCACACCGACACCCGCAGCCTGGCGGCCGGGGATTGCTTCGTCGCCCTGCGCGGCGAGCGCTTCGATGCCCATGACTTCCTGCCCCAGGCGGCCGCGGCGGGCGCCGTGGCGGTGATCGGCAGCCGCGGCGTGGCCGCTTGCGGCCTGCCGGGCCTGCAGGTGGCCGACACGCTGCAGGCGCTGCAGCAGCTGGCCTCCGGCTGGCGTGCACGCCACAGCCTGCCGTTGATCGCGGTGACCGGCAGCAACGGCAAGACCACCACCACCCAGATGATCGCCAGCATCCTGCGCGCCGCCGCGGGCGAGCAGGCCCTGGCCACCGCGGGCAACCTGAACAACCACATCGGCGTGCCGCTGACCGTGCTGGGCCTGCGGGCCGCGCACCGTCTGGCGGTGGTCGAGCTGGGCATGAACCACCCTGGCGAGATCGCCGAGCTGGCCGCCATCGCCCAGCCCACGGTGGCCTTGGTCAACAACGCCCAGCGCGAGCACCTGGAATTCATGCAGACGGTCGAGGCCGTGGCGCGCGAGAACGGCAGTGTGCTCAGCGCCCTGCCGGCCGATGGCGTGGCGGTGTTCCCGGCCGACGAGCCCTACACCCCGCTGTGGCGCACGCTGGCCGGCGAGCGTCGCGTGCTCACCTTCGCCCCGGCGAACGCCGACGTCACCGGCGACGCCACATGGCAGGTCGACCACTGGGCCCTGCAGCTGCACACCCCGGCCGGCGAGGCCGCGGTCAAGCTGTCCATCGCCGGGCGTCACAACATCCGCAACGCGCTGGCGGCCACCGCCTGCGCCCTGGCTGCGGGCGTACCGCTGGCCGCCGTGGTGCAGGGCCTGCAGGCCTTCACGCCGGTCAAGGGCCGCTCGATGGTGCGCCCACTGGTCCTGAACGGCCAGGCCCGCACCCTGATCGACGACAGCTACAACGCCAACCCCGACTCGGTGCGGGCCGCCATCGCGGTGCTGGCCGAGCTGCCCGGCCCGCGCTGGCTGGTGCTGGGCGACATGGGCGAGGTGGGCGATCAAGGTCCGGCCTTCCACGCCGAGGTGGGCCAGGCCGCGCGCGAGCAGGGCATCGAGCAGCTCTGGTGTGCCGGCGCCGCCGCGGCCGATGCCGCCCGCGCCTATGGCGCAGGGGCCCGGCACTTCGCCACGACAGCCGAACTGGTGGCGGCCCTGGGCCAGCGCCCGGCCTTCGCTTCGGTGCTGGTCAAGGGCTCGCGCTTCATGAAGATGGAACAGGTGGTGGCTGCCCTGCAGACCATTGCCGCGGGGGAGGACACCCATGCTGCTTAGTCTGGCCCAGTGGCTGCAGGCGCTCTACCCGGAGCAGTTCGGTTTCCTGCGCGTCTTCCAGTACCTGACCTTCCGGGCCGTGATGGCGGCCATGACCGCGCTGGTCATCGGCCTGGCCTTCGGCCCCTGGCTGATCCGCCGCCTGACCGAGCTGAAGATCGGTCAGCCCATCCGCGAATACGGGGTGCAGACCCACCTGGCCAAGGCCGGCACGCCCACCATGGGCGGCGCGCTGATCCTGATCGGCATCGGCGTGGCCACGCTGCTGTGGAGCGACTGGAGCAACCGCTTCGTCTGGGTCGTGATGATGGTCACCTTCGGCTTTGGCGCCATCGGCTGGACCGACGACTGGCGCAAGGTGGTGGACAAGAACCCCGAGGGCATGCGCTCGCGCGAGAAGTTCTTCTGGCAGACGCTGATCGGTGTGGTCGCGGCGCTGTACCTGGCCTTCAGCGTGTCCGAGACCACCAATGTGCGGGTCATCGAGCTCTTCGTGCGCTGGGTGCAGAGCGGCTTCTCCAACGAGCTGCCGCCCAAGGCCGACCTGATGCTGCCCTTCTTCAAGAGCATCAGCTACCCGCTGGGCGTGTTCGGCTTCATGGCCCTGACCTGGTTCGTCATCGTCGGCGCCAGCAATGCGGTGAACCTGACCGACGGCCTGGACGGCCTGGCCATCATGCCGGTGGTGCTGGTCTCGGGGGCGCTGGCCATCTTCGCCTATGTGGTGGGCAACGCGGTGTACGCCAAGTACCTGCTGTTCCCCTACATCCCGGGCGCGGGCGAGCTGATGATCTTCTGCGCGGCCATGGTCGGCGCCGGCCTGGCTTTCCTGTGGTTCAACGCCCACCCGGCCCAGGTCTTCATGGGCGACGTGGGTGCGCTGTCCCTGGGCGGGGCCCTGGGCACCGTCGCGGTCATCACCCGGCAGGAGATCCTGCTGGGCGTGATGGGCGGCGTGTTCGTCGCCGAGGCCCTGTCGGTGATGCTGCAGGTCAGCTGGTTCAAGTACACGAAGAAGAAGTACGGCGAGGGCCGGCGCCTGCTGAAGATGGCGCCGCTGCACCACCACTTCGAGAAGTCGGGCTGGAACGAGACCCAGGTGGTGATCCGCTTCTGGATCATCACGATGCTGCTGTGCCTGATCGGCCTGGCCAGCCTGAAGCTGCGCTGATCTGACGAGACCATGAAACACCTGCAAGACCTGTCCGTGCTGATCCTGGGCCTGGGTGACTCCGGCCTGGCGATGGCGCGCTGGTGCGCGCGCCACGGCGCGGCCCGCATCCGGGTCTGGGATTCGCGTGCCAACCCGCCGCAGGCCGCGGCCCTGGCGGCCGAGGTGCCGGCGGCCACCTTCTTCAGCGGGGCGCTGGGCGCCGACGCGCTGGAGGATGCCCGTCTGCTGCTCAAGAGCCCCGGCCTGTCGCCCGCCAAGCCGGAACTGCAGCCGCTGCTGGCGGCGGCCCGGGCGGTGGGCGTGCCCGTGGCGGGTGAGCTGGACCTGTATGCCCGCGCCCTGGCCGACCTGAAGGCCGACTGGGGCTATGCGCCCAAGGTGCTGGCCATCACCGGCACGAATGGCAAAACCACCACCACCTCGCTGACCGCGCAGCTGGTCGAGCGCTGCGACCGCCGCGTGGCGGTGGCCGGCAACATCGGCCCGACCCTGCTGGACACCCTGACCACCGCCTGGCTGGCCGAGGCCGAGGCCCGTGCCCTGGCGGCCGAGCAGGCGCAGGCCGAGGCGGAGGCCGCCGCTTCGGAGGCCGAAGCCGCCGCCGCTCAGGCGTCTCAGCTGGAATCGCCGGTGGACGAGAGTTTGCTCGAGGCCGCCGCGGCACTGCCGCCGACGGATGAGCCGCCCGTGGTGGGCGAGGCTGCGGCCGAGGCCCCCGAGACCGAGGACGGCGCTGACGAGCCGGCAGCGGTCGATGCGGCGCCCCTGGACGACGAGGCCGCGCCCGTGGTGTTGGCCCCGCCGCCCCCGACCGAGCCGGTGTTCGAGCACCTGCCCCAGGTCTGGGTGCTGGAGCTCTCCAGCTTCCAGCTCGATGGCGTGCAGGGCTTCGAGCCCAGCGCCGCCACCGTGCTCAACGTCACCCAGGACCACCTGGACTGGCATGGTTCGATGGACGCCTACGCCGCGGCCAAGGCCCGCGTCTTCGGCCAGCAGGCGGTGATGGTGATCAACCGCGATGACCCGCTGGTCGAGGCCATGGTGCCGGCGCCGGTGATGGTCAGCCCTGGCCGCGGCCGGCCCAAGAAGGCGGTCAGCCGCAACGTCTGCCGCTTCGGCCTGAACCCGCCGCAGCACCCCGGCGACTTCGGCCTGGTGGTGGAGGGCGGCATGGCCTGGCTGGTGCGCGCCATGCCGGCCGACGAGACCATCAAGCGGCGCAAGGACGAGCCCGAAGAGATCATCCTGCAGCGCCTGATGCCGGCCGATGCTCTGCGCATCCGCGGCCGCCACAACGCGGCCAACGCGCTGGCCGCCCTGGCCCTGGCCACCGCCATCGGCTGCCCGCTGGCGCCGATGCTGCACGGCCTGCGCGAGTACCGCGGCGAGCCGCACCGTGTCGAATCGGTGGGCGTGGTCGGTGGCATCGAGGCCTTCGACGACAGCAAGGGCACCAATGTGGGCGCCACCGTGGCCGCGCTGGACGGCCTGGGCGCCGACCGCCATGGCAAGCTGGTGGTCATCCTGGGCGGCGATGGCAAGGGCCAGGACTTCGGCCCGCTGGCCGGTCCGGTGGCCCGCCATGCGCGTGCGGTGGCCACGATTGGCCGCGACGCCGAGGCCATCGAGGTCATGCTGGCCGCCACCGGCGTGCCCTTCCAGCGTCATGCCACGCTGGAGGCTGCCGTGCCCTGGTGCTTCGCCCAGGCGCAGAGCGGTGACGCCGTGCTGCTGAGCCCGGCCTGCGCCAGCCTGGACATGTTCCGCAACTACGCCCATCGCTCCGAGGTGTTCATCGCCGCGGTGCAGCAGTGGGCGGCCGACCAAGGGGAGCTGCTCGCATGAAGCTGGCCGCCACCCTGCCGGACTGGTCCGGGCTGCGCGAGCGGCTGGCGGGCCTGTGGGCGCGCGGCCGCGAGGGCACCGAGCACCTGCCCATCCGCGACTGGGTGGGCGGCGCCACCGCCCGTCCCGCCGCGGTGTCGGGCTATGACACGGCGCTGATCTGGGTGGTGGTCAGCCTGCTGGCCTTCAGCCTGGTGATGGTTTATTCGGCCTCGGTGGCCATGCCCGACAGCCCGAAATTTTCGCGCTACGACACCAGCTACTTCCTGGTGCGCCAATCGGCCTTCGTCGCGGTGGCCTTCGTCGCGGCGGTCATCACGCTGCAGATCCCGATCGCCACCTGGGAGAAGTGGGCGCCCTGGCTGTTCGCCACCACGCTGGCCCTGCTGATCCTCACGCTGATCCCCTTCATCGGCAAGGGCGTGAACGGTGCACGCCGCTGGATCCCGTTGGGCATCATGAACTTCCAGCCCAGCGAGCTGGCCAAGCTGGCCATGGCCATGTATGCGGCCAGCTACATGGTGCGCAAGATGGAGGTGAAGGAGAACTTCGTCAAGGCGGTCTGGCCGATGGCGGTGTCGCTGGGCGTGGTCGGCGTGCTGCTGCTGGCCGAGCCGGACATGGGCGCCTTCATGGTGATCGCCGCGATCGCGCTGGGCATCCTGTTCCTGGGCGGCGTGAACGGCCGCATGTTCCTGCTGAGCGTGGCGGTGCTGGTCGGTGCCTTCGTGCTGATGATCGTGTTCAGCGAGTTCCGGCGTCAGCGCATCTTCGCCTACCTGGACCCGTGGAACCCCAACTACGCCCAGGGCAAGGCCTACCAGCTGACCCACTCGCTGATCGCCTTCGGCCGCGGCGAGGTCTTCGGTCAGGGCCTGGGCAATTCGATCGAGAAGCTGCACTACCTGCCCGAGGCCCACACCGACTTCCTGATGGCGGTGATCGGCGAGGAGCTGGGCTTTGTGACCGTGGTGGTGGTGATCCTGGCCTTCTTCTGGATCACCCGCCGCGTCTTCGTGATCGGCCGCCAGGCCATCGCGCTAGACCGTGTCTTCGCCGGTCTGATGGCCCAGGGCATCGGCATCTGGTTCGGTGCCCAGAGCTTCATCAACATGGGCGTGAACCTGGGCGTGCTGCCCACCAAGGGCCTGACGCTGCCGCTGCTGTCCTACGGCGGCTCGGGCGTGCTGCTCAACCTGGTGGCCCTGGCCATCGTGCTGCGGGTGGACCAAGAAAACAGGCAGCTGATGCGGGGAGGCCGGGCATGAGCGCGATGGCCCGCACCCGTCACCTGGTCATCATGGCCGCCGGCACCGGTGGGCATGTGATCCCCGGCCTGGCCGTGGCCCGCGAGATGGGCACCCGCGGCTGGACGGTCAGCTGGCTGGGCACCGAGGGCGGCATGGAAAACCGGCTGGTGCCGCCCACCGGGCTGCCGATGGACCGCCTGGCCTTCAGCGGCCTGCGTGGCAAGGGCCTGGCCCACAGCCTGGGCGGCGTCTTCCGCCTGTTCAAGGCCTTCTGGGACAGCCTCTGGATCTTCCGCCGCCGCCGTGCCGACGCGGTGCTGGGCATGGGCGGCTATGTCTGCTTCCCCGGCGGCTGGGTGGCCAAGCTGAGCGGCCGGCCGCTGGTGCTGGTCAATGCCGATGCGGCCCTGCTGATGAGCAACAAGGCCCTGCTGCCGGTGGCCGACAAGGTGGCCTTCGGCTTCGACGGCCCGGCTGTCGAGAAGGTGAAGCAGGCGGTGGTGACGGGCAACCCGGTGCGCGCCGAGATCGAGGCCATGCCGGCCCCGGCCCAGCGCTTTGCCGGCCGCCAGGGCCCGCTGCGGGTGCTGGTGGTGGGCGGCAGCCTGGGCGCCCGGGTGCTCAACGAGCAGGTGCCCGCCGCCCTGGCTCATCTGCCGGTCGAGCAGCGGCCGCAGGTGACCCACCAGACCGGCATGGCCCATCTGGAAGATGTGCGGGCCCGCTACGCCACCCTGGGCCTGCAGGCCGAGGTGCTGCCCTTCATCGACGACATGGACCGCCGCCTGGCCGACTGCGATGTGATCGTCTGCCGGGCTGGCGCGATCACCGTCAGCGAGCTGTGCGCAGCCGGTGTGGCCAGCGTGCTGGTGCCGCTGGTGGTGAGCACCACCTCGCACCAACGCGACAACGCGGCCTGGATGGCGGCGCGCGGCGCAGCCATCCACCTGCCGCAGAACGAACTCAACCCGCAGTCGCTGGCGGAGCTGCTGTCGCAGCTCAGCCGCGAGAAGCTGCTGGCCATGGCCGAGCAGGCCCGCCTGCTGGCCCGGCCACAGGCCGCCGCCAAGGTGGCCGATGAAATCGAAAGGCTGGTGAAGCCGACATGAAACACGCCGTCAAGCGCATCCACTTTGTGGGCATCGGGGGGGCCGGCATGAGCGGCATCGCCGAGATCCTGCACAACCTGGGCTACCAGGTCACCGGTTCCGACCAGGCTGAATCGGCCACCACCCGCCGCTTGGCCAGCCTGGGCATCGGCGTGGCCATCGGCCACGAGGCCGCCCACCTGGGCGCGGCCCAGGCCGTGGTCACCTCCTCGGCCGTGAAGGGTGACAACCCCGAGGTCATCGCCGCCCGGGCCCACCACATCCCGGTGGTGCCGCGCGCCGTGATGCTGGCCGAGCTGATGCGCCTGCGCAAGGGCATCGCCATCGCCGGCACCCATGGCAAGACGACCACCACCTCGCTGGTCACCAGCGTGCTGGCCGAGGCCGGCGTGGATCCGACCTTCGTGATCGGCGGCAAGCTCAATTCGGCCGGCGCCAACTCGCGCCTGGGTTCGGGCGAGTTCATCGTGGTCGAGGCCGACGAGTCGGACGCCTCCTTCCTGAACCTGATGCCCATCCTGTCGGTGGTGACCAACATCGACCAGGACCACATGGACACCTACGGCCACGACTACGCGCGGCTGAAGCAGGCCTTCGTGGAGTTCATCCACCGCATGCCCTTCTACGGCGCGGCGGTGCTGTGCGGCGACGATCCGGGTGTGCAGAGCATCATCCCGATGATCTCCCGCCCCGTGATTCAGTACGGCCTGGGCGAGGGCCTGCCGGTGCGGGCCGTCAATGTGCAGGCGCTGGCGGGCGGCCGCATGCACTTCACCTGCCAGCGGCGCAACGGCCACGTGATGCCCGACCTGGACATCACGCTGAACCTGCCGGGTGAGCACAACGTGCGCAATGCGCTGGCGGCCATCGCGGTGGCCACCGAGCTGGAGCTGCCGGACGAGCCCATCGTGGCGGCGCTGGCCAAGTTCAGCGGCGTGGGCCGGCGCTTCCAGCGCTACGGCGAGCTGGCCTGCCAGGGCGGCGGCCAATTCACCCTGATCGACGACTACGGCCACCACCCGGTGGAGATGGCCGCGGTCATCGCGGCCGCGCGCGGGGCCTTTCCGGGCCGGCGTCTGGTGCTGGCCTTCCAGCCGCACCGCTACACCCGCACCCGGGACTGCTTCGAGGACTTCGTCAAGGTGCTGGGCCAGGCCGACGCGGTGCTGCTGACCGAGGTCTACGCGGCGGGCGAGGCCCCCATCGTCGCGGCCGATGGCCGCTCGCTGGCACGGGCCCTGCGTGTGGCTGGCAAGGTCGATCCGCTGTTCGTCGACGAGGTCAAGCAGCTGCCGGCGGAGATCGCGGGCTTCGCACGCGACGGGGATGTGGTGATCGTGATGGGGGCCGGCTCGATCGGGGCTGTGCCGGCCCAGGTGGTGGAACAGGTGGGGCAAGCAGCATGAGCACGGTGGACGTGAAGGCGCTGGGCAAGGTGGCGGTGTTGATGGGCGGCAGCTCGGCCGAGCGGCCGGTCTCGCTGATGTCGGGTGAGGGCGTGCTCAAGGCCCTGCGCTCGCGCGGTGTGGACGCCCACGCCTTCGATCCGGCCGAGCGGGACCTGGGCGATCTCAAGCGCGAGGGCTTCGACCGCTGCTTCATCGCCCTGCACGGCCGCCATGGCGAGGACGGCACGGTGCAGGGCGCGCTCGAACTGTTGGGCATTCCCTACACAGGCTCGGGCGTGATGGCCTCGGCCGTGGCGATGGACAAGGTCATGACCAAGCGGGTCTGGCTGGCCGAAGGCCTGCCCACGCCACGCTGGCGCTGCCTCTCCACCGAGGAGCAGGGCCGCGACATCGTGCGTGAGGTGCCCGATGCGCTGGGCCTGCCGCTGATCGTCAAGCCGGCGAGGGAGGGCTCTTCCTTCGGTGTGACGAAGGTGCGGGGGTATTCCGGCATGCAGGAAGCGGTCACTCTCGCGGCACAATACGACCCTGACGTGCTTTGCGAAGAATTCATTGACGGTGACGAGGTGACCTGCCCCGTGCTGGGTGAGGGCGAAGCCTCCGCCGCGTTGCCGGTGATCCGCATCCAGGCCCCCGACGGCAACTACGATTTCGAGCACAAGTACTACTCCGAGGACACGCGCTACCTGGTCCCGTCCGGTCTGCCAGAGAACGAAGAGCGCGAGATCCAGCGCATCGTGGTGGCTGCCTACCGCGCCCTGGGCTGCCGTGGCTGGGGCCGCGCCGATCTGATGATCCGCGCCAGCGACCGCAAGCCCTTCCTGCTGGAAATGAACACCTCGCCCGGCATGACCGGCCACTCGCTTGTGCCGCAGTCGGCCAAGGCCGCCGGCATCAGCTACGAAGACCTCTGCCTGCGCCTGCTTGCCGGCGCCACCCTGGACAGCCACCCCACCGCCGCCCAGCCATGAACACTGCGACCCTGTCCACCCCGCTGCCGCCGGATGTCCGCGTGACCCAGTTCACCACGCTCGTGGTGGCAGCGGCCGTGGGCGTGCTGCTGCTGACGGCGGCGGCGGGCTGGGTCGCGCGCCAGCCGCTGTTCGCCTTTGGCGGCATCCGGCTGGAGGGCGATGTGAGCCGCAACAGCGCGGCCAACATCCGGGCCAACATCGCCTCCAAGCTGGTCGGCAATTTCTTCACGCTGGACTTGCAATCTGCGCGCCAAGTCTTTGAAAGTCTGCCCTGGGTGCGCCATGCGGTGGTGCACCGCGTCTGGCCCAACCGGTTGGAAGTGACGCTGGAAGAGCACAAGCCCGCGGCCGTCTGGAAGGGCGACGAGGGCAACGACCGCCTGGTCAACACCCACGGCGAGGTGTTCGAGGCGAATGTAGGCGACGTCGACGACGACGATCTGCCCGAGTTTTCCGGCGACGAGGCCAGCGCTCCCGAGATGCTGGCCATGTACCGCCGCCTGAACCCGGTCTTTGCCCCGCTGGGCCTGGAAGTGGCGCGCCTGACCTTGTCCGGCCGCGGCTCCTGGGAGGCCGAGATGGACAACGGTGCCATGGTCGAGATCGGCCGTGGCAGCGACGAGGAAGTGCTGGCCCGTTGCGCGCGTTTCGTGCGCACCGTCACCCAGGCCGCGGCCCGCACGCCGCGCGGCTGGACCCTGGCCGATCTGCGGCACACCGATGGCTATGCGCTGCGCCTGAAAGGCGCGGCCGGCGCGGCCGCTCACCCCCCCATCACGCATTGAGGAAGGCATGGCCAAGGAATACAAGGATCTCGTCGTCGGACTGGACATCGGCACGGCCAAGGTGATGGCCGTGGTGGCCGAGGTCGTGGCCGGTGGCGAGTTGCGCGTGGCCGGCCTGGGCGTGGCGTCCTCGCACGGCCTCAAGCGCGGCGTGGTGGTCAACATCGATGCCACGGTGCAGAGCATCCAGCAGGCCTTGAAGGAGGCTGAGATGATGGCCGCCTGCAAGATCGAGCGGGTCTACACCGGCATCACCGGCAGCCACATCCGGGGCCAGAACAGCACCGGCATGGTGATCGTGCGTGACAACCGCGAGGTCACGCCCACCGATGTGGCCCGGGTGATCGAGACCGCCAAGGCGATCAACATCCCCAACGACCAGCGTCTGCTGCTGGTCGAGTCGCAGGAGTTCGTGATCGACGGCCACGAGGTCAAGGAGCCGATCGGCATGAGCGGCAGCCGGCTCGAGGTCAAGGTGCACATCGCCACCGGCGCGCAGAGCGCAGCCGAGAACATCATCAAGTGCGTGCGGCGCTGCGGCCTGGAAGTGGAACAGCTGTGCCTGACCCCGACCGCCTCGGCCGCCGCGGTGCTGACCGACGACGAGAAGGACCTGGGCGTGGCGGTGGTGGACATCGGCGCGGGCACCACCGACGTGGCCATCTACACCGGCGGCTCGATCCGCCACACGGCGGTCATCCCCATCGCCGGCGACCTGATCACCAGCGACATCGCGATGGCGCTGCGCACCCCGACCAAGGATGCCGAGGAGATCAAGGTCGAGTACGGCGTGGCCAAGCAGCTGCTGGCCGACCCGGCCGAACAGCTCGAGGTGCCCGGCCTGGGCGACCGCGTGCCGCGCATGCTCAGTCGCCAGGCTCTGGCCGGTGTCATCGAGCCGCGGGTGGAAGAAATTTTTTCACTGGTGCACCAGGTGATCCGCGAATCGGGCTACGAGGAACTGCTGTCCTCGGGCATCGTGATCACCGGGGGCACGGCGGTCATGCCGGGCATGGTCGAGCTGGGGGAGGACATCTTCCTCAAGCCGGTCCGCAAGGGCCTGCCGACCTACTCCAGCGCACTGTTCGACATGGTGGCCAACCCGCGCTCGGCCACCGTGATGGGTCTGCTCGAAGAAGCACGGCTCGCCCACACCCGCGGCCACAAGGCCGCGCAGCAGGCGGGATCGGTCAAGACCATGTTCGGGAAGGCGCGGGACTGGTTCCTGGGGAATTTTTGAGTTTCTGAAGTGAGCGGTTCCAAGCGGCCGGCACAGGTCCGCAACGAACCCGGATTCAACGCAAACGGCAACTGCAACGAAACGGAGAAGGAGGTCACCATGGCCATCGAGATGATCGAAGAATTCGACCAAGGCACGCAGATCAAGGTGATCGGTGTGGGCGGCGGCGGCGGCAACGCGGTCGAGCACATGATTGCCCAGGGCGTTCAGGGCGTGGAGTTCATCTGCGCCAACACCGATGCCCAGGCGCTCAACCGCAGTGCCGCGCCGCACCTGGTGCAGCTGGGGGGCACCGGCCTGGGGGCGGGCTCCAAGCCCGATGTCGGCCAGCGCGCCGCCCAGGAGGCCGAGGACCGCATCCGTGAAGCGATCTCCGGCGCCCACATGCTGTTCATCACCGCCGGCATGGGTGGCGGCACCGGCACCGGTGCGGCGCCGGTGATCGCCCGCGTCGCCAAGGAGATGGGCATCCTCACCGTGGGCGTGGTGACCAAGCCTTTCGAGTTCGAAGGCGGCCGCCGCAGCAAGCAGGCCGATGCCGGCGTGTCCGAACTGGAAGCCAATGTCGACTCGCTGATCGTTGTGCTCAACGAGAAGCTGCTGGAGGTGCTGGGTGACGACGTGACCCAGGACCAGGCTTTCGCCCATGCCAACGATGTGCTGAAGAACGCCGTGGGCGGCATCAGCGACATCATCCACATGGACGCCTTCGTGAACGTCGACTTCGAAGACGTGAAGACGGTGATGAGCGAGCCGGGCAAGGCCATGATGGGCACCGCGATGGCCACCGGGCCGGACCGCGCCATCAAGGCCGCTGAGTCCGCCGTGGCCTGCCCGCTGCTGGAAGGCATCGACCTGTCCGGCGCGCGCGGCGTGCTGGTGCTGATTGCCGCGGCCCGCTCGACCTTCAAGCTGTCCGAGAGCAAGAACGCGATGAACACGATCCGCCGCTATGCCGCGGAGGATGCGCACGTGATCTTCGGCGCGGCCTATGACGACAGCCTGGGCGACCAGCTGCGCGTCACGGTGATCGCCACCGGCTTGTCGGGGGCCCGCCGCGCTGCGGCGCCGCTGACCGTGGTGCAGTCGCAGCCCGTGCTGCGCACCGGCACCGACAACCTGCCGATGCTCAACACCCCGATGGGCACGACCGCGGCACCCATCACCGCCCAGACGATGGGCGCGACGGCGCCGGTGCAGCAGGACTACGGCGCGCTGGCCACGCCCAGCGTGTGGCGCACGGGCCGCACCCAGGCGGCAGCCAAGGTCGAGGCCCTGTCCAACAACGGCATGGACGAGATCGAGATCCCGGCGTTTCTGCGCAAGCAGGCCGACTGAGTCGACATCCGTCTTTCGTTGCTGTGCATTCAGGGGGCGCCCAGGCGCCCCCTTTTTGCGTCCGCAGCTCCTGTCACCCAGCCAGGGGACACGCGAGATTTCCAGCCGTCTACACTCGCTGCATGCGCCCCATTTCCGTGGTCATCGTCGAGGACGACGAGCGCGTCCGTTGCGCCTTCTCCGCCATCCTGCAGACGGCGGAGGACATGCGCCTGCTGGGCATGGCCGCCGATGTGGGCGAAGGGCTGGCCTTGCTGGACGCCACAAGGCCGGATGTGCTGCTGGTCGACCTGGGCCTGCCCAGTGGCAGCGGCATCCAGTTGATCCGCCATGCCCAGGCCCAGCTGCCGGACACCGACGTGATGGTGGTCACGGTCTTTGGCGACGAGCCCCATGTGATGGCTTCGCTGGAGGCGGGGGCGACCGGCTATTTGCTCAAGGACACCCATGCCGGCGACCTGATCGAGCAGATTCGCGCCCTGCGTGCGGGGGGCAGTCCCGTCAGTCCGGTCATCGCCCGCCAGCTCTTGCTGCGGCTGGCCCCACAGGGCACGCAACCCTTGGCCGACGAGGCGCTGCTGTCGCCCCAGGAGCGCCAGGTGCTGACCTACAGCGCCAAGGGCTTCAGCTTCGACGAGATCGCCAGCATGCTGGGCCTGTCCCGGCACACGGTCATGACCTACGTGAAGCGCAGCTACCGCAAGCTGCAGGTGCACTCCAAGACCGAGGCCATCTATGAGGCCCGCAAGCTGGGCCTCGTCCGCGACTGAGCTGCGCGCGGGCTGGGCCCGGCAGCTGCTGCTCCTGGGGGTGGCCCTGCTGATTCTTCTGGCGGCCGGCTGGGTGGTGGAGCTGCCCCGCCGCGCGGCGGCACCCCCTGAGCTGGTGGGCCTGTATGTCCAGCCGCTCGGGGCGGCGCAGGCGCAGGCGGGAACCCAGGCGCTGCTGAACCGGCTGCCCGCGCCGGGCAGCGCCCCGACCTGGCAGCCCCAGCATCTGCCCTTGACGGGGCCGGCCCCCGGTGGTCTGGCGGCCGATGAGCGCGCCATCTGGTGGCATCTGCTGCCCGCGCCCGAGGCTTCAGCGCTCTCGGCTCCGGGCCGGCGCTGCGCCCTGTATGTGCCTCGGGTGTCGGGCGGGGCCGTGCTGGTGGCCGGCTGGCGGGAGGGCCGCTGGTCGCTGCAGTGGGATGGCACTGACCTGTGGCGCGAGCAATGGAACCGACCGGTGTGGGTGGATGTCGGCACCTGCAGCCAGGCCGCCCTGACACGCTGGGTGGTGGGGGTCGCGCATCCCGCGGACCACGGGCACCGGATCAGCCGGGTCTATCTGGGGCCGACCGAGGCCCTGCTGCCGGCCTATGAGGCGCGCACCCAGCTGCAGCAGTCCGGGGCCCAGGTCGGCAGCCTGGCCTTCCTGGCCCTGGGCGTGATCGCGCTGGTGTACTGGCTGGGGCGACCACGGGAAAGCTCGTTCCTGGTCTTCGCGCTCACCTCGGTGGCCTGGACGCTGCGCAATCTGCACTACTACGCGACCCTGCCGCGCCAGCCAGAAGCCCTGGCCTGGTTCTGGTGGATGACCAATGCCTCCCTGGCCTGGGTGATGGCACTGATGTACCTGTTCGCGCTGCACTTCGATCCGCAGCCATCGCCGCGGCTCACGCGGGCCTTGGTGGCGTTCGTGCTGGGCGTGTCCCTCCTGTCCATGCCCCTGGCCGGCATGCCGCTGAACAGCCTGCTGGCGGTGCACCTGATCAATGCCGTGGTGGCCAGCGCGGTGGGGGTGCTGCTGACGCTGAGGACGCTGCGCACGGGCGGCGAGGAACTGCGCCACATCACGCTGGCCTTCTGGCTCACCGAGGCCTTCGGTCTGCATGACCTGCTGCTGGTGACGGGCGCCATCGCGCCGTCGTCCATCTATCTGCTGCCCTATGCCAGCCTGGTGGTGCTGCTGGCTTTTCTCTATGCGGCGCAGCGCCGCTATGTGCAGGCCACCCGGCAGGCGGCCGAGGCCCAGCAGCGGCTGGAGGAGCAATTGGCCCGGCGCGAGGAGGAACTGCGCCAGAACCACGAGCGCCTGCGCAGTGTGGAGCGCGAGCAGGCACTGCTGCTGGAACGGCAGCGCCTGGTGCGGGACATGCATGACGGCCTGGGCTCCAACCTGATGTCGGCCCTGGTGCTGGCCGAGCAGGGGCGTCTGTCCCGCGACGCGGTGACCGGGCTGCTGCGGGAGTGCCTGGACGATCTGCGCCTGGTGATCGACTCGCTGGAGCCCATCGGCAACGATCTGGTGACCCTGCTGGCCCTGCTGCGCCACCGGCTGGCCCGCCGGCTGGAGGCGGCCGGCCTGAACCTGGTCTGGGCGGTGGATGACCTGCCGCCACTGGACTGGCTCACGCCCCCGGAAGCCCTGCAGGTGCTGCGCATCGTGCAGGAGGTGCTCAACAACGTGCTGCGCCATGCCCATGCGCGCCAGGTGCGCATCGCCATCAGCCGCCAGCCCGAAGGGGTGCGCGTGGCCATCGAGGACGATGGCATCGGCTTCGACCCCGCGCTGACCATGCCCGGCCGCGGGCTGCGCCATCTGCGCGAGCGGGCCGCCCGGCTCGGTGGCCGATTGCGCATCGACAGTCGCCCGGGCCTGGGCACCTGCGTGCAGCTGGACCTGGCGTTCCAGCGCAAAGCGCCGGCTTGAAGGACAATCCGCGCTGACCCGGATCCTCGCCTGCCTCCATGCTCCAGCAACGCACCCTCAAGTCCCTGACCCGCGCCGTGGGCGTGGGCCTGCACAGCGGCCAGAAGGTCGAGCTGACCCTGCGGCCGGCGGCACCGGACACCGGCATCGTGTTCCGCCGTGTGGACCTGCCTCAGCCGGTGGACATCCCGGTGCGCTTCGATTCGGTCTGCGACACCCGCATGGCCTCGACCATCTCCCCGGGCGGTGACCCTGGCGCGCCCAAGGTCCAGACCATCGAGCACCTGATGTCGGCCTGTGCCGGCCTGGGCATCGACAACCTCTACGTGGACATCACCGCCGACGAGGTGCCCATCCTGGATGGCTCCTCGGCCTCCTTCGTGTTTCTGCTGCAGAGTGCGGGCATCGAGCTGCAGAAGACCCCCAAGCGCTTCCTGCGGGTCAAGAAGACGGTGGAAGTGCGCGAAGGCGAAGGCCGGCGCCTGCTCTGGGCCCGCCTGGAGCCCTACCACGGCTACAAGCTCACCTTCCAGATCGACTTCAACCACCCGGCCGTGGACGCCACGCCGCAGGAAGTGACCTTCGACATGGGCTCGGGCCGCTACAAGCAGGAGATCGCCCGCGCCCGCACCTTCGGCTTCACCAAGGATGTCGAAGCCATGCGCTCGCGCGGCCTCACCCTGGGGGGCAGCATGGACAACGCCATCGTCATCGACGATTACAGGGTGCTCAACAGCGAAGGCCTGCGCTACGACGACGAGATCGCCAAGCACAAGATCCTCGACGCCATCGGCGACCTCTACATCGGTGGCCATCCCCTGCTGGCGGCTTACACCTCCTTCAAGGGGGGGCACGCCCTGAACAACAAGCTGTTGCGCCAGTTGCTGGCCGACGAAAGCGCCTACGAGATCGTCACCTTCGAGGACGAGAAGAAGGCCCCGGCCGGCTTTGCCGAGCTGGCGCCGGCCTGGTGAACGGGGCGGGCACGCGATGTTCGTTTTCCGTCTGGTCTTCGGCCTGCTGCTGGTGGCGGGGCTGCTGTGCTTCGCGGCCTACGTGGCCACCGGCAACCCGCTCTGGCGTCGCCGTGGCCTGGTGACGGTCAAGTGGACCCTGATCGCGGCCCTGGGGGCCGCGGCGGTGTTGGTGCTGGAACGGCTGCCGGCCCTGCTCTGAGCGTTCAGTCGACGGGGCCGGCCAGGCCGCGCAGAAAGCTCACCACCCCCGCGCGCGCCACGGGCAGCAGCTCGAAGGCGGTGGGCCGGCGGGTCCAGTTGTGCATCAGGCCGTCGACCATCGCGAAGAGGGCCGTGGCCTGGGCGCGGCTGTCCAGGTGGGGGGGCAGCTCGCCCCGGCGCATGGCCTGACGCAGCAGGCGGTCGATCTCGGCGATGTAGCGTCCCACGCCATCGTCACAGCGGGTCAGCACCGGGCTCATTTCGTCGGTGTACTCGGTGAAATGCATTGCGATCGTGAAGACCCGCCGCAGCCGGCCGTCGGTGCTCAGCTGTTCCAGCGGGGCCAGGGCCAGCGCGGTCACCGCGGACAGAGGATCCGGGTGCTCCTCCTCGATCTGCTCGGCATCGTCCATGGCCCATTCACAAGGCAGCAGGACGCGGTCCATCATGGCCGAGAAGAGTTCGGCCTTGTCCTTGAAGTGCCAGTAGATGGCCCCGCGCGTCACCCCGGCTGCGGCAGCCACCTGCTGCAGTGACGTGCGCGCAACACCCTGAGACTCGAACACCTGTTCGGCAGCGTCCAGAATGCGGTGGCGTGTGGCCAGAGCGTCTTCCTTGGTTCGGCGCGCCATGGCTTACCTCGGCATAACCCTGTTGTGGAACATACATCCAGGATTGTATGTAAACTCGCCGTTTGATTTTGTTCTCCCTCACAAGCCCCACCTCCGTCAAGGTTGACCCACCTGGCGGCGGTTTGACACGAGTCAACAAAGGATGAGCATGGCTTTGAAGCCCCAGACTGCGCTGGATCCGGCGCCCCTGTCTTCCTCCACGGCGTTGGTGCGCCGTCTCCCTGTGCGGCCGCTGGCTGGTCTGGCGACCGTGGCGCTTGCCGCCGTGCTGGCCGCCTGCGGTCAGGGTGCGGGAGGACCGCAGGGTGGGCAGATGCCGCCAGCCCCGGTGGGGGTCATCACTGCCAAGACCTCCACGGTGGACGTGAGCACCGAGTTGCCCGGCCGCCTGGAGGCCATCCGCACGGCCCAGGTGCGCGCCCGCGTCACCGGCGTGGTCAAGCGCCGGTTGTTCACCGAAGGCAGCGTGGTCAAGGCCGGGCAGAGCCTGTTCGAGATCGATCCGGTGCCCTACCGCGCCGCCCTGGACAGCGCCCTGGCCACCGAGGCCAAGGCTGAAGCCGTGCTGATGCAGGCCCAGGCGACGCTGGAGCGCAACCGCCCGCTGGCCCAGGCCAAGGCCATCAGCGACCAGGATTGGGTGAGCACCCAGGCCAGCTTCAAGCAGGCCCAGGCCGACGTGGCGGCGGCCAAGGCAAACGTCGTGCAGGCCAAGCTCAACGTGGACTACGCCAGCGTGCTGTCGCCCATCAGCGGCCGCATCGGTCGGGCCGAGGTGACCGAGGGGGCCCTGGTCAGTGCGGGCGAGGCCACGCTGCTGGCCACCGTTCAGCAGATCGACAGCCTGTACGTCAACTTCACCCAGTCCGCGGCCGACGCGATGAAGCTCAAGCGCGCCGTCGAGGCCGGCAAGTTTCAGAAGGCCGGTTCGGCCGAGGTGCACGTGGTGCTGGATGACGGCACCGTGTACCCGGTGGCGGGCAAGCTGCTCTTCTCGGACATCACGGTGGACAGCACCTCCGGCCAGGTGACGCTGCGGGCCGAGCTGCCCAACCCCAAGGGCGAGCTGCTGCCGGGCCTCTATGTGAAGGTGCGCATCGCCACGGCACGGGCCACCGATGCCATCCTGGTGCCGCAGCAGGCCGTCTCCCGCGGCACCACCGGCGACACCGTGATGGTCGTCACGCCCGACAAGCAGGTCAGCGTGCGCCCGGTGCAGCTGGGTGGCACCCAGGGCAGCCAGTGGGTGGTGTTGGGCGGCCTGCAGCCCGGCGACCAGGTGGTCGTCGATGGCTTCCAGAAGATCCGACCCAAGGCCGCCGTGAATCCGGTGCCCTGGACGCCGGAAGGTGCCGCTTCTGCCCCCGCGGCGGCGGCGCCGGCCTCGGCGGCCAGCCACTGAGCCAGGAGCGCATCGCATGCGATCCCGTTTCTTCATCGACCGGCCCATCTTCGCGTGGGTCATCGCGCTGTTCATCGTCGTGATCGGGGCGGCGGCCATCACCCGGCTGCCTGTGGCCCAGTACCCGACGGTGGCACCTCCCTCCATCGTCATCACCACGGCCTATCCGGGCGCCTCCGCCCAGGTGCTGGAAGACAGCGTGCTGTCCGTCATCGAGCAGGAGCTCAACGGCGCACCCGGCCTGATCTACATGGAGTCCAGCGCCGACGCCAACGGCGCCGGCTCCATCACCGTCACCTTTGAGCCGGGCACCGATGTCTCCATCGCCCAGATCGAGGTGCAGAACCGGCTGAGCCGGGCCACGCCACGGCTGCCTGCGGCCGTGACGCAGCAGGGCGTGCGCATCGACAAGGCGCGCTCGAACTTCCTGCTGTTCGTGATGATGACGTCGAAGAACCCGGCCTACGATCCCGTGGCCCTGGGTGACTACGCGGCGCGGAACATCCAGCCGGAGCTGCTGCGCATCCCCGGCGTGGGCCAGGCCCAGCTGTTCGGCACCGAGCGTTCGATGCGCATCTGGGTCGACCCGGCCAAGTTGGTGGGCTACGGCCTGTCGACGGCCGACGTCAATGCGGCCATCGCCGCGCAGAACCTGCAGGTCTCGGCCGGCAGCATCGGCGCGCTGCCCGCGGACAAGGGCCAGACGATCTACGCGACGATCAACGTCAACGGCCAGCTCCACACGGTCGAGGACTTCGGCAAGATCATAGTGCGGGCCAACACCGACGGCTCCACGGTGCGCCTGAAGGACGTCGCCCGCATTGAGGTCGGCGGTCAGGCCTACACCAGCTCCTCGCGCCTGAACGGCGTGACGGCCTCGGGCATCGGCATCCAGCAGTCGCCAGGCGGCAATGCGCTGGCCACGGCCACCGCGATCAAGCGGCGCATGGCCGAGCTGCAGAAGTACATGCCGGAAGGGGTGAGCTACGACATCCCCTACGACAGCTCCAAGTTCGTGAAGATCTCGATCGAGGAGGTCGTCAAGACCCTGGTCGAGGCCATCGCGCTGGTGTTCATCGTGATGCTGGTGTTCCTGCAGAACATCCGCTACACGCTGATTCCGACCATCGTGGTGCCGGTGGCGCTGACGGGCACCTTCTCGGTGATGCTGGCGCTGGGTTTCTCGATCAACGTGCTGACGCTGTTCGGCATGGTGCTGGCCATCGGCATCCTGGTGGACGATGCCATCGTGGTGGTCGAGAACGTCGAGCGCATCATGGCCGAGGAGGGCCTGTCGCCGCATGACGCGACGATCAAGGCCATGGGGCAGATCACCGGCGCCATCATCGGCATCACCGTGGTGCTGGTCTCGGTGTTCCTGCCCATGGCCTTCTTCAGCGGCTCGGTGGGCAACATCTACCGCCAGTTCTCGCTGTCGATGGCGGTGTCCATCCTGTTCTCCGCCTTCCTGGCCCTGACCCTGACGCCCGCCCTGTGCGCAACGCTGCTCAGGCCCGTGTCCGAGGACCACCACGAGAAGAAGGGCTTCTTCGGCTGGTTCAACCGCCGCTTCAAGCGCACCGCCAAGGGCTATGAAGGCCTGGTGGCCCGGGTGCTGCCGCGTGCCGGCCGCTACCTGGTGATCTACGCCGCCATCGTCGGTGCGGTCGGCTTCCTGTACACCAAGCTGCCGACCTCCTTCCTGCCCAACGAGGACCAGGGTTACCTGATCGTCAACATCCAGCTGCCGCCGGGGGCTTCGCAGACCCGCACCTCGGCCGTGGTGGGCCAGGTGGAGCAGTTCTTCCTGCATCAGCCCGAGGTGGACAAGGTGGTGGGGGTGCTGGGTTTCTCGTTCGCCGGCTCCGGCCAGAACGCGGCCCTGGCCTTCGTGCCACTCAAGCCCTGGGATGAGCGCAAGGGGGCTGAGCACTCGGCCCAGGCCCTGGCCGGCCGGGCCTTCGGGGCGCTGATGGGCATCCGCGATGCCTTCATCTTCCCGCTCAGCCCGCCGCCCATCCCCGAGCTGGGCACGGCCACCGGCTTCAGCTTCCGCCTGCAGGACCGCTCCGGCCAGGGTCATGAGGCCCTGCTGGCCGCGCGCAACCAGATGCTGGGCATGGCCATGCAGAGCAAGGTGCTGGCCGGCGTGCGGCCGGACGGCCTGGAAGACGCGCCGCAGCTGCAGCTGGACATCGACCGTGAGCGTGCGGCCGCCCTGGGCGTGTCCTTCAGCACAGTGGGCTCGGTGCTGTCCACGGCGCTGGGCTCCACCTACGTGAACGACTTCCCCAACGCGGGTCGTCTGCAGCGGGTGGTGGTGCAGGCCGAGGCCGCGACCCGCATGACGCCGGAGGACATCCTCAAGCTCTACGTGCCCAACAGCAAGGGCCAGCAGGTGCCGCTGTCCGCGTTCGCCTCGACCCGCTGGGTCAACGGTCCGATCCAGACCATCCGCTACAACGGCTACCCGGCGATGAAGATCGCCGGTGACGCCGCGCCGGGCTATTCGACCGGCGATGCGATGAACGAGATGGAGAAGCTGGCCAGCCAGCTGCCGCCGGGCTTCGGCTTCGAGTGGACAGGCCAGTCGCGTGAGGAGAAGCTCTCCGGCTCGCAAGCCATCTACCTGATGGCCTTCTCGATGCTGGCCGTGTTCCTGTGCCTGGCCGCGCTGTACGAGAGCTGGAGCATTCCGGTGGCGGTGCTGCTGGTGGTGCCGCTGGGCGTGCTGGGCTCGCTGTGCGGTGTCTGGCTGCGGGGCATGCCCAACGACGTGTACTTCAAGGTCGGCCTGATCACCATCATCGGCCTGTCCGCGAAGAACGCCATCCTGATCATCGAGTTCGCCAAGGACCTGCAGGCCGAGGGCAAGAGCCTGCTCAAGGCCACGCTGGAAGCCTGTCACCTGCGCTTCCGTCCGATCATCATGACCTCCTTCGCCTTCATCCTGGGCGTGCTGCCGCTGGCCATTTCCAGTGGTGCCGGCTCGGCCAGCCAGCGGGCGATCGGCACGGGCGTGATGGGCGGCATGATCACGGCCACGGTGCTGGCCGTGTTCATGGTGCCGGTGTTCTATGTGGTGATCCGCCGCCTCTTCAAGGGCGGCCACGTCAGCGGCCACAACACGATGATCTCTTCGGAGAAGACTGAAAACGCCGTGGGCGGCATGCTGCCCGGCGAGGAGGACCGCTGATGATCCGGCGTCTGACGATGACCCTGACCCCGCTGGCCCTGAGCCTGGGCCTGGCGGGTTGCCTGAACCTGGCGCCGGACTACCAGCGCCCGGCGCTGCCGGTGCCGGCGGCGCTGCCGGAGGCCTCAGCCGCTGCCCCGGCGGCCCTGCCGGGTTGGCGTGAACTGGTCCGTGACGAGCGTCTGCGCCAGGTGCTCAACCGTGCACTGGCCCAGAGCCGCGACCTGCGGGTGGCGGTGCTGAACGTGGAGCGCAGCCGGGCCCAGCTGCGCATCACCGATGCCGACCGCTGGCCAGCACTGAGCGTGGGCGTGACCGGCCAGCGCGCACCCAACAGCAGCGGCAACGAGACCAACACCTTCACCGGGGGCTTGCAGCTGGCGTCCTACGAGCTGGACCTGTTCGGCCGGCTGCGCAACAACAGCGATGCCGCCAGCGCCACCCTGCTCAGCAATGCGGCGGCGGCCCGCTCGGCCCGGCTCTCGCTGGTGACGGCCACCGCCACCGCCTGGCTGACGCTGGCGGCCGACGAGGAACAGCTGCGCCTGGCCCAGCGCACGCTGGCCACGCGTGACGAAACCCTGCGCCTGGTCCGTCTGCAGGCCGATGTGGGGGCGGCTTCCGAGCTGGACCTGCGCGGCGTGCAGACCCTCTCGGCCCAGGCCCGCGCCACGGTGGCTCAGTTGCAGCGCCAGCGCGATGCCGATCTGAACGCGCTGAACCTGCTGGTCGGCGAGTCCCTGCCGCCTGAGCTGCTGCCCGGCTCGATGGCGGCCACCGACGCCCATTGGCTGGCCGACGTGCCGGCCTTTGCCTCTTCCGACCTGCTGCTGGGTCGCCCGGACCTGATGCAGGCCGAGCAAAGCCTGGTGGCGGCCAACGCCAACATCGGCGCAGCGCGCGCGGCCCTGTTCCCGGCCATCACCCTCAGCGGCAGCTACGGGGTGGCCAGCGACAGCCTGTCCGGCCTGATCCACGACGGCATCACCGCCTCCACGATCAGTGGCTCCGTGCTGCTGAGCATCTTCGACGCAGGCCGCCGCCAGGCCAATGTGAAGGTGGCCGAGGTCAATCGTGACATCGCCGTGGCCCAGTACGAGAAGGCGGTGCAGACCGCCTTCAGCGAGGCGGCCACCGCGCTGCAGGGCCAGGCGCAATGGCGGGCCCAGGTGCAGGCCCAGAGCGGCCTGCTGGAAGCCGAGCGCGAGCGCTACCGCCTGACCAAGCTGAAGTACGACGTGGGGGCGGCCAGCCAGCTGGACTACCTGGACATCGAGCGCTCGCTGGCCAGTGCCGAGCAGGCCCTGGTGCAGGTGCGCCTGGGCGAGCTGCTCAACCGCCTGAGCCTGTACAAGGCCCTGGGCGGCGAGGAGCGGGGCACACCACTGAGCGCCGAAGCCCCCGCCAGCGCAGCCGAGCCGTCCTGAGCCCACGCTGAGCCGACCTGCCGGCCCGGTCACGGAGTGCTCCGTGGCCGGGCTTTTTCATGTGTCGACGCATCGTCTTCCGGGCGCACTTGACATTTATTCTGTCATTGGCGAAATTGCGAATATGGACAAGATCTTCAAAGCCCTGAGCGACCCGACGCGGCGCCGCATCCTGCAGCTGCTGCGCGAGCGTGACATGACTGCCGGTGAATTGGCCGACCGCTTCACCCTGGGCAAGTCCACCTTGTCCGCCCACTTCCAGGTGCTGCGTGACGCTGAGCTGGTGACCTCCACCAAGTCCGGCACCAGCATCACCTACCGGCTCAACCTGTCGGTGTTGGAAGAAGCCTTGTTGAGCTTTGGCGACCTGTTCGGCCTGGCCCACCGGCGCGGCGAGGCTCCCCATGGCTGAGACCCTGGCACGGCACGCTCAGCAGGGCCTGTTGTTGGGCAATGCCGCACTGGGCGTCTGGGCCTGGACCCGCCTGCCGGCTGACACGCAGGTGCCCTCCACTTCGGGCTGGACGGCCAGGCCGATGGGTGGGCTGCGCCCCTGCCGGGTCTGCTGTGCCTGCCCGCGCTGGCGCTGTTGCTCTACGGCCTGCGCCTGGGGCTGCCGCATCTCGATCCGCGTGGCGAACACCTGCGGCAGTCCGCGCGGGCGCTGGATGCGATCTGGCTCACTTTGCTGGGCTTCCTGGCCGGCATGCAGGTTTTCATCGTGCTGCAGGCCCTCGGCTGGATCGGGCCCGTGCCGCAATGGCCGGTCTGGGCCCTGGCTGCGTTGATGGCCGGCATCGGCAATGTGATGGGCAAGTTGCGGTCCAACTTCTTCGTGGGCGTCCGCACCCCCTGGACGCTCAGCAGCGAGCAGGTGTGGGACCAGACCCACCGCTGGGCAGGACGGCTGTTCGTCGGTGCCGCCGCCGTGCTGGCGGTGCTGGCTGGGGCCATGCCCCGTTCAGCGGCCCTGCTGCCGCTGGCCGTGACGGTGCTGGTCCTGGCCAGCCTGGCACCGGTGCTGCAGTCCTGGCGGCTGTGGCGGGCCGCACAGGGCGGTTCGGCGGATCAGTAAGTCCGCCCGCCCTTGAACTGGGCGTGGGTGCGGCGGTTCAGGGTGGTGGCCTGGGCCATGGCGGCGAAGGAGCCACCGGCGTGCACATGGGTGATGGCCAGGCCCAGCGCGTCGGCCGCGTCCTTGCTGGGCAGGCCGGGCAGGTTCAGGAGGCGTTTGACCATCTCCTGGATCTGGTCCTTGCGCGCATGGCCGTGCCCCACCACCGACTTCTTCATCTGGAGCGCGGTGTACTCGTTGACCGGCAGGCCGCAGGTGGCCAGGGCGGTGATGGCCGCGCCCCGGGCCTGGCCCAGCAACAGCGTGCTCTGCGGGTTCACGTTGACGAAGACGATCTCGCAGGAGGCCTGGTCGGGCTCGTAGCGCCGCACCACCTCCTGCACGCCCTCGAAGATCATCTTCAGCCGGCCGGGCAGATCGCCCAGCGTGATGCCGCTGGTGGTGCGGATGGTGCCGCTGGCCACGTACTGCAGCTGGCTGCCGTCCTTCTGGACGACGCCGAAGCCGGTGCACTGCAGGCCAGGGTCGATGCCGATCACGCGGGTCATGGCGGGCATGTTAATCGCTGGGTGATGGTGGGCCGGCGGACATGAAAAAGCCCGGCGCGGGGCCGGGCTGCAGCGCAGGGCGGCGTGCGCCCTGGGCGGGAGATCAAACGCGGACGCTCAATGGCGGAAGTGGCGGGTGCCCGTCAGCACCATCGCGATGCCGCGTTCGTCGGCGGCGGCGATCACTTCCTCGTCGCGCATCGAGCCACCCGGGTGGATGACGCAGGTCGCGCCGGCGTCCACCACCACGTCCAGGCCGTCGCGGAACGGGAAGAAGGCGTCGCTGGCCACGGCCGTGCCCGACAGGCTCAGGCCGGCGGCCTGGGCCTTGATGCTGGCGATGCGGGCCGAATCCAGGCGGCTCATCTGGCCGGCGCCGACGCCGAAGGTCATGCCGTCCTTGCAGAACACGATGGCGTTGGACTTGACGAAGCGCGCCACGGTCCAGGCGAACTTCAGGTCTTCCATCTGCTGGGCGGTAGGCTGCAGCTTGGTGACCACCTTCAGTTCGCCGACCACGTCGATGTTGTCGGCCGACTGCAGCAGCATGCCGCCGCCCACGCGCTTCATGTCCAGCGCGTTGACGGCACGGCTCACCGGCACTTCGAGCAGGCGCACATTGACCTTGCTGGCGTAGGCGGCGCGGGCGGCCGGCGTGATGACCGGGGCGATCGCCACTTCGACGAAGTGCTTGTTCGCATTGATCTTCTCGACCACGTCGGCGTCCAGCGGGCGGTTGAAGGCGATGATGCCGCCGAAGGCACTGGTCGGGTCGGTCTTCAGGGCCTTCTCATAGGCTTCCAGCAGCGTGGCGCCCACGGCCACGCCGCAGGGGTTGGCATGCTTGACGATCACGCAGGCCGGCACGTCGAAGGCCTTGACGCATTCCCAGGCAGCATCGGCGTCGGCGATGTTGTTGAAGGACAGCTCCTTGCCCTGGATCTGGGTCCAGCCGGCCAGCAGGCCCTCGGCGACCTTGGCTTCCTTGTAGAAGGCGGCGCTCTGGTGTGGGTTCTCGCCGTAGCGCATGCCCTGTACCTTGTGCAGCTGCAGGTTGAAGACGGCGGGGTATTCCTCGCGCTTCGGAACCTCGGCGGTCTTCTCTTCCGAACCGGCCTCCAGCGAGGTCAGGTAGTTGCTGATCATGCCGTCGTAGGCGGCGGTGTGCGAGAACACCTTCTTGGCCAGCATGAACTTGGTCTTGCGGGTCAGGGCGCTGCCCTTCGAATCGGCCAGTTCGGCCAGCACCTGCGGGTAGTCGGTCGGGTCGATCACCACGCCCACGTCCTGCCAGTTCTTGGCCGCGGCGCGCAGCATGGCGGGGCCGCCGATGTCGATGTTCTCGATCGCGTCCTCGAAGGTGCAGTCGGCCTTGGCGGTGGCCTGGGCGAAGGGGTAGAGGTTGATGATCAGCAGGTCGATGGTGCCGATGCCGTGCTCCTTGAGCGCGGCCATGTGCTCGGGCACATCGCGGCGGGCCAGCAGGCCGCCGTGCACGCGCGGGTGCAGGGTCTTGACGCGGCCGTCGAGCATCTCCGGGAAGCCGGTGATCTCGCTGACCTCGGTCACCGGCAGGCCGGCCTGGGCCAGCAGCTTGGCGGTGCCGCCGGTGGACAGCAGGCGGATGCCGTGGCCGTGCAGGGCCTGGGCGAATTCGACGATGCCGGTCTTGTCGGAGACCGAGAGCAGGGCGGTGAGGGCCATGGTGGTGTGCGTTTGGATGGAAGAAAAGGGGAGGGCGAGGCGGCGGGTCAGCGGCTCACTTGATCAGCTTGTGCTCGACGAGCTTGCGGCGCAAGGTGTTGCGGTTGATGCCCAGCCACTCGGCGGCCTTGCTCTGGTTGCCGTCGGCCTGTTGCATCACGACTTCCAGCAGCGGCTTCTCGACCGTGCGGATGACCATGTCGTGCAGCGAATGCGGCTCGGCGCCGCGCAGGTCCTTGAAGTACTGGTCCAGCGTCTCACGGACGCAGGCGTCGATGTCGTTGTTCTTGCTCATGGGTCAGGCAATGGGGCGGCCTCCAGGCCGGCGGTCGCGACCGCGCGGCGTCAGGCTTGTTGTGCAAGCGCGTCCTGGTTGGCAGCCGGTGGGGTCGAGGGCAGCAGCCGGTGGGTGTCGGCCAGGGCCTCGAAAAAGGTGGTGACCGCGCGCAGCTGGGCCTCGCAGTCGTCCAGGGTGTTCATGGCGGCGCGGAAGGCCTCGCCGCCGGGCAGGGCGCGCACCGCCCAGCCGATGTGCTTGCGCGCGCTGCGCACGCCCGCGTCCTCGCCGTAGAGCGCATAGTGGTCGCGCAGGTGCTCGGTCAGCCAGGCCTGCACCTCGCGCGTCTCGGGCGGGGGCAGGTGGGTGCCGGTGGTCAGGAAGTGGGCGATCTCGCGGAAGATCCAGGGCCGGCCCTGGGCCGCGCGGCCGATCATCACCGCATCGGCGCCGGTGGCCTGCAGCACGGCGCGGGCCTTCTCGGGCGAGTCGATGTCGCCATTGGCCACCACCGGGATGCCCAGCGCGGCCTTCACCGCGGCCACGGTGTCATATTCGGCCAGGCCCTTGTAGCCCTGCTCGCGGGTGCGGCCATGCACCGTCACCATGGCCACGCCGGCGGCCTCGGCGGCGCGCGCCAGGGCCACGGCATTGCGCTCGGTGTCGCACCAGCCGGTGCGCATCTTCAGCGTCACGGGCACGCCGCGCGGGGCGCAGGCGGCCACCACCGCCTCAACGATGGCGATGGCGCCCGGCTCATCGCGCATCAGGGCCGAGCCCGCCCACTTGTTGCAGACCTTCTTGGCCGGGCAGCCCATGTTGATGTCGATGATCTGGGCGCCGCGGTCGATGTTGTAGGCGGCGGCCTCACCCATCATGCCCGGCTCGGTGCCGGCGATCTGCACCGCGATCGGCGCGGTCTCGCCGGTGTGGTCGGCCCGGCGCGAGGTCTTGAGCGAATTCCACAGGTCCCTGCGCGAGGTGACCATCTCGCTGACCGCATAGCCGGCCCCCAGGCGCTTGCACAGCGTGCGGAACGGCCGGTCCGTCACCCCGGCCATCGGGGCAACGAACAGCTGGTTCGGCAGCTCATGGGGGCCGATGCGCATGGGAGGAGGAGGTGGGGAATTGCTTAAAAAGGAGGCAGGATTATAGACCTCCCGCTGCCGGCCGCCCGGCGACCCCGGGGCCCGCTGCGTGGGGGCGAGGCGGGCCACAATCACGCCATGGATTCCTGGATGCACACCCTGCTGTCCTGGCTGGCCCTGCCGGAGTTCGGCCTGAGCACCCTGTTCCTGGTGGCCCTGCTGTCGGCCACCCTGCTGCCGATGGGGTCGGAGGCGGTGCTGTTCGGCCTGGTCAAGCTCAACCCCGAACTGCTGTGGCCGGCCATCGTGGTGGCCACGCTGGGCAACACCGCCGGTGGCGCCATCACCTGGTGGACGGGCTACGGGGCCGAGCGGGCCTACGAGCACCTGCGCCACCGCCCGCCCCGGGAGTTGCGCCTGCTGCAATGGTTGCAACGCTTCGGCCCGCGGGCCTGCCTGGTCAGCTGGCTGCCCATCGTGGGTGACCCGCTGTGCGCGCTGGCCGGCTGGCTGCGTCTGTCCTTCTGGCCCTGTGTGGGCTACATGCTGGTGGGCAAGTTCCTGCGCTATGTGGTGATGACACTGGCCTTGCTGGGCTGGTTTCCGGGAACCTGGCAGCCCTGAGTGCTCCCCGGGCGGCCTTGGCATCCCCCCTTGGAGGGAACCCCCTCCCGCCACCGGGGGACGGGCGCCACAATGCCCGGATGTCACAAGCTCACCCTGCCTACGACGCGCTGACCGAGCGCCATGGCCGCCTGCACCGGCTGGCCCACCTGCAGTCCCTGGCCCACTGGGACCAGGCCGCCTTCATGCCGCCCGGCGGCAACGACGCCCGCACGGCGGCCCTGACCGAACTGGCCGGGCTGCTGCACCGCCAGCGCACCGACGAGGCGATCGGGCCGCTGCTGGCTCAGGCGGCGCAGGAGCCGCTGGACGACTGGGCGCGGGCCAATCTGCGCGAGATGCAGCGCGACTGGCAACTGGCCACCGCCCTGCCGGCGGCCCTGGTCGAACGCCGCTCGCTGGCCGTGTCCCGTTGTGGCCAGGCCTGGCGCCAGCAGCGCCCGGCCAATGACTGGGCCGGCTTCCTGGAGAACTTCCGCCCGGTGCTGGCCGTGGCGCGCGAGGAAGCCCGCCTGCTGGCCGAGCGCAGTGGCCTGTCGCCCTACGACGCGCTGCTGGACCAGTACGAGCCCGGCATGACCCGCGCCGGGGTGAAGAAGGTCTTTGACGAGGTGCGGCAATGGCTGCCGGGCCTGATCCAGGCGGCGGTGGCGCGCCAGGCCGCCCAGCCGCCGCTGATCGAGGCCCGCGGCCCCTTTCCCGTGGAGGCCCAGCGCCGCCTGAGCGAACAGGTCATGCACCTGCTGGGCTTCGACTTCAACGCCGGTCGGCTTGATGTCAGCGCCCATCCCTTCACCGGCGGTGTGCCGGAGGACGTGCGCATGACCACCCGCTTCAACGAGGCGGACTTCCTCTCGGCCCTGATGGGCACGGTGCACGAGACCGGCCACGGCCGCTACGAGCAGAACCTGCCGCGCGAATGGCTGGGCCAGCCGGTGGCGCTGGCGCGCTCCATGGCCCTGCACGAAAGCCAGAGCCTGTTCTTTGAAATGCAACTGGGCTCGCACCCGGGCTTCGCCGCCCTGCTGGCCCCCATGCTGGCCCAGGCCTTCGGGGCCCAACCCGCCTTCGAGCCGGCGAATCTGCAGCGCCTGATGACCCGGGTGCAGCCCGGGCGGATCCGCGTGGAGGCCGACGAGGTGACCTACCCGGCCCACATCCTGCTGCGCTTCGACATCGAGCAAGCCCTGATCGACGGCACGGCCCAGGCCGAGGACATCCCGGCGCTGTGGGACGCGGGCATGCGCGAGCTGCTGGGCATCGACACCCGCGGCAACTACCAGGATGGCCCGATGCAGGACGTGCACTGGCCCGAAGGTCTGTTCGGCTACTTCCCCTGCTACTCGTTGGGGGCCATGTACGCGGCGCAGTGGTTTGCGGCCCTGCGGCGCGCCATGCCGGACGTGGACGAGCGCATCGCCCGCGGCGAGCTGGCGCCGGTGTTCGACTGGCTCAAGCAGTCCATCTGGCAGCAGGGCAGCCGCTGGACCACCCGCGAACTGACCGAGCGGATCAGCGGTGAGCCGCTGAACCCGGCCCACTTCAAGGCCCATCTGGAAGCCCGCTATCTGGGCTGAGGGCGAGTGCGCGAGCCGCCGGCGGAGCGACTTCAGGTGGCTTCGTCGGGTGGCGCGGCCTTGGTGGCCACGGCCGGCCGGCTGCGCTTGCGGGCGGGTGCCGCGCCCGAGGCCTGAGCCGCCCGGCTCTTGCGGGCGGGGCGGGCGGCCTTCTTCAGGGCATCCACCTCCTGGCGCAGTCGGCCCACCTCGGCCTGCAGCGCCACCCAGGCCGCCGATGAAGGCAGGCCCAGGCGTTCCAGCCACAGCTGGCTGCGCGTGTCCAGGGCGGTTTCCAGGCGTTCCCAGGGTCGGCCGGCCTTGTCGGCCAGGGCCTCGGCCTTGGCGCTGAGCTGCTCCAGCGGGGTCTGCACCTTGCTCTGCAGGTGCTCGCCTTCCTTGACCAGGGCGTCGAAGACCTTGTTGCCCTCGGACTGGGCCTTGGCGAAGGCGCCCAGCCCGGCCAGCCAGATCTCCTGGGCCGATTGGCGCAGCGTGGCGCGCAGGTGGGGATCCTCGGCGGTCTGCGAGGAGCCGGTCTCAGCGTTCGCGGATGGGTCGGTCATGCCTGCATCTCCTTGGATGGGATGCCGCATGGTGAACCCATTGCCCGGCCGGGATCAAGAGCCTGCCGTCAAGGCAGCTTGCGAATGGCGGTGACCACGTACTGTCCGTCGACCTGGGCGGCCTCGAAGCTCACCTTGTCGCCCTCGGCCAGGCCGTTGAGCAGGCTGGGCGGCGTGGCCTTGAAGACCATGGTCATGGGCGGCATGTCCAGGTTGGCGATGGGGCCGGACTTGATGGTGATCTTGGCCTGGGCGGCGTTGATCTTGCGGACCTCGCCTTCGGCGGCCAGGGCGCTCAGGGACAGGCCGGCCAGCAGGGCAGCGGTCCACAGGCGCAGGCGGCGGGGTGTCTGGAACATGGCGAATCTCCTTCGGTACATTCAACGCGCCACCGCGGGCGGGCGCTGACAAGGGTGAGCGGACGAGGGTACCAGCAAGCCCGACGGCCCCGTGCCTACAATGCCCTGGCTGTCCGGATTCCCGGGCGCCGCGGCTGCCGCCGCGGGCCGCCGGACGGCATCGCCACCCCCTGTTGTCTGACGCCGCCACCGGCCCTGCCACCATGAGCAACGACGCGCCCGAGCCCTCTTCCCTGGACGCCATCCAGCCCCGCGACAAGGCCGAGATCCTGGCCCAGGCCCTGCCTTACATCCGCAAGTTCCACGGCAAGACGCTGGTCATCAAGTACGGCGGCAACGCCATGACCGATCCTGCGTTGCAGCAGGATTTTGCCGAGGACGTGGTGCTGCTCAAGCTGGTGGGCATGAACCCCATCGTCGTGCACGGCGGTGGCCCGCAGATCGACGCCGCGCTGGCCAAGATCGGCAAGAAGGGCACCTTCGTGCAGGGCATGCGCGTGACCGACCCCGAGACCATGGACGTGGTCGAATGGGTGCTGGCCGGCGAGGTGCAGCAGGACATCGTGGGCCTGATCAACGCCGTGGGCGGCAAGGCCGTGGGCCTGACCGGCCGAGATGGCGCGATGATCCGCGCCCGCCAGATGCGCTTGGCCGACAAGGACGACCCGAGCAAGACCCACGACGTGGGCCAGGTCGGCGAAATCGTCTCGATCGATCCCAGTGTGGTGAAGGCCCTGCAGGACGACGCCTTCATTCCCGTCATCAGCCCGATCGGCTTTGGCGAGAAGAACGAGAGCTACAACATCAACGCCGACCTGGTGGCCTCCAAGCTGGCCGAGGTGCTCAAGGCCGAGAAGCTGCTGCTGCTGACCAACATCCGCGGTGTGCTGGACAAGGCCGGCAACCTGCTGACCGATCTGACTTCCCGCCAGATCGACGAACTGGTGGCCGATGGCACGATCAGCGGCGGCATGCTGCCCAAGATCGCTGGCGCGCTCGATGCTGCCAAGAGCGGCGTGAATGCCGTGCACATCGTCGATGGCCGGGTGCCGCACGCCATGCTGCTGGAGATCCTGACCGACCAGGCCTACGGCACGATGATCCGTTCGCACTGATGGTGTGGATGATGTCCGGCTCCCGTTCCGTCGCTGCTCTGGCCGCAGCCTGCTCGGCGGGCTTCCTGTGGGGCACCGGTGCCCTGGTGGTCAATCTCTTGATCGCCCGTTTCGGGATCGCGCCCGAGAACATCTCCTTCTGGCGCTTCGTGATCGGTGGGCTGGGTTTGCTGGCCGTGTTCGGCCGTGCCGGCCTGCTGCCTGCATTTCAGCGGGAGGCGGCGCTGTTGGGGGCCGCGGGGAGCTGCATGGCGCTCTATGTTCTGTGCTGGTTCCTGGGCATCGCCCGCATCGGGGCGGCCGTGCCGACGCTGATCGCGTTGTGTCTGCCACCGGTGCTGGTCACGCTGTCGGCGGTGCTGCGCGGGCGGGAGCGTCTGGATGGCCCGCTCGCCTTATGGCTGGCGATGGCCCTGGCGGGCACGGTGGCGGTGGTCTGGCGCAGCGGCGAGGGGCCGCTGTCGCAGGAACCCTCCATGCTCTGGTCGGGCATTGCCTTCTCGGTGGCCTCGGCTGTGCTGTATGCGGCCTTCACCTTGGTGAGTGGCCGGCTGTCGCAGCGGCTGGGGGCCGGTCGCGCAACGACCGGACTGACCCTGGTTGCGGCGGCGGTGATGGGCCTGACCGCTGTCTACTCCCCCCTGTCCTGGCCGCGCGAGTTGCCGCCGGAGGCCTGGTTGCTGTACCTGGGCCTGTTCACCGCCGCGCTGGCATTGCTGGCCTTCAGTTGGGGGGCCGCCCGGCTGAGCCCCACCGCGCTCACCGTGGCCACCCTCGTGGAGCCCTTGACGGCAGTGCTGCTGGCAGCACTGCTGCTGGGCGAACAGATGGGTTGGAGCCAGTGGCTGGGGGCTGCGCTGATGCTGGCCAGTATTGCCGGCCTGGGTGTGCGCGACGCCCGCCAATCGCCTGGAGACCGGCATGCGCTGTGATCCAGGCCGGCGGGTCTGGCTGTTCGACCTGGACAACACGCTGCACAACGCCGGCGCCTCGGCCTTCCGTCACTTCGATGTGGCGATGAACCGCTACATCGAGGACACCCTGGGCGTGCCCGCGCAGGAGGCCGACCGCCTGCGGGCCCACTACTGGGCCCATTACGGCAACACCCTGGTGGGCCTGGTGCGCCACCACGGCGTGCAGGTGGAGCACTTCGTGCGCCTCACCCACGCCTTTCCCGGGCTGGAAGGGGAGCTGGCCGCCCATGTGCACGACCTCGCCGCGCTCAAGCGCCTGCCGGGCCGCAAGATCGTGCTGACCAATGCGGGCCGGGGCTACGCGGTGCGGGTGCTGCGCGCCCTGGGGGTGCTGGGCTGCTTCGAGGCCGTCATCGGCGTGGAGCAGATGCGCTGTTTTGGCGATCTGCGGCCCAAGCCCGATGCGCGCATGCTGCGCCTGCTGGCCGCCCGGCTGAAGGTGCCGGTGCAGCGCTGCGTGCTGGTGGAAGACAGCCTGATGAACCAGAAGGCGGCGCACCGGGTGGGCATGCGCGCGGTGTGGATGCAGCGCTGGGCGCGGGGCCACGGCCACGGGCCGGAACGGGGTGCTCGCCTGCGCCGTCGGCCCGCCTACGTGTATGCCAGAATCGGCTCGCTCCAACAGTTGCACCGCCTGTCGTGATGTCTGACCTGCCTGAAGCCCTGGAACCGGAAGCCGAGACAGTCAGCACGAGCGAAGCCGTGAGTGCCCCGGCCGCACGCAAGCGGCCCAAGCCCGGCGAGCGGCGGGTGCAGATCCTGCAGACCCTGGCCGAGATGCTCGAGCAGCCCGGCGCCGAGCGCATCACCACCGCGGCCCTCGCCGCGCGCCTGTCGGTCAGCGAAGCAGCGCTCTATCGCCACTTCGCCAGCAAGGCCCAGATGTTCGAGGGCCTGATCGAGTTCATCGAATCCTCCGTCTTCACCCTGCTCAACCAGGTGGCCGAGCGCGAGCAGGCCGGCCAGGCCCAGCGCATGCTGCAGGTGCTGCTGCAGTTCGGCGAGCGCAACCCCGGCATGACCCGTGTGATGGTGGGCGATGCCCTGGTGTTCGAGCACGAGCGCCTGGGCCTGCGTATGAACCAGTTCTTTGACCGGGTGGAGTCGCTCCTGCGGCAGAGCCTGCGTCTGTCCGCCGAAGCGGCCGGTTCGGCCACGCCGACTGTGGAGGCCAACGGCCAGGCCTCGGCCCTGACCTGCTTCGCCATCGGTCGCCTGCAGCGCTTCGCGCGCTCGGGCTTCCGCCGCCTGCCCACCGAGCAGCTGGACATCGCCCTGCGCGCGCTGGGCTGAGGCCGGCGACATCGCCCCCAGAACATGGGGGCATCGCGCTTCCGTCAAGCGGCTGTCACGGGCCGGCCGCTCCAATTGGGACTCCAACAACACGCAGGGAGTCCCCATGTTCGCTCTGAACCGCCTGGCGCTGGCCCTGATGGCCGCGCTGGCCGTCGCCGGTGCCCACGCCGCAGCCGGCGCCAAGACCACCATCGTCCGCGCCGCCGCGGCCAAGGACACCAGCAACCCCGTGATCAAGGTGCTGGCGCTCAACGACTTCCACGGTGCGCTGGAGTCTCCGGGGACCTACAAGGCCGACGGCAATGCCGCAGCCGTGCCGGCCGGGGGGGTGGACGAGATCGCCGGCTACATCGCCGCGGCGCGGGCCGCCAATCCGAACACCGTGGTCGTCTCCGCGGGCGACCTGATCGGCGCGAGTCCGCTGGTCTCGGCCCTGTTCCACGACGAGCCGACCATCGAGACCATGAACCGGGCCGGCCTGGACTTCAACGCCGTGGGCAACCACGAGTTCGACGACGGCAAGGCCGATCTCAAGCGCATGGCCCAGGGCGGCTGCCACCCCACCGACACCGTCAACAGCTGCCGCGGTGCGGATGTGGGCACGCCGGTGCCGTTCGAGGGCGCGCAGTTCAAGTTCCTGGCGGCCAATGTGGCCAACGCCAAGACCGGCGACACGCTGTTCAAGCCCTATGGCATCAAGGCCTTCAAGGCTGGCGGCAAGAAGGTCAAGGTGGCCTTCATCGGTCTGACCCTCAAGGAAACGCCGCAGATCGTCACACCCTCGGCGGTCAAGGGCCTGGTGTTCAACGACGAGGCGGCCACCATCAACCGGCTGGTCCCCGAGCTGCGTGCCCAGGGCGTGGAGGCCATCGTCGTGCTGATCCACCAGGGCGGCGTGCAGACCGGCTCCACGGTGGACATCAACGCCTGCGCCGGCAACCTGGACGGCTCGCCGATCAAGACCATCGTCAGCCAGCTCGATGACGCGGTGGACCTGGTGATCAGCGGCCACACCCATGCGGCCTACAACTGCCAGCTGCCGCTGGCCTCGGGCCGGCTGATTCCGGTGACCAGTGCCAACACCCAGGGCAAGGTGCTGACCGACATCGACATCACGCTGGACCGCGCCACCGGCCAGGTGGCCGCCATCACCGCGCAGAACAAGGTGGTGGACCGCAGCAACGCCGCCATCGTGCCCAACGCGCAGATCGCCGGCATCGTGGCGGCCTACAAGGCCCTGGCCGCGCCGGTGGCCAACCAGGTGATCGGCGCCATCACCACCGACGTACCGAACACCAAGGACGCCGCCTGCAACATGCCCGCGGGCGACCTGATCGCCGATTCGCAGTGGGCCGCCACCAGCCCGTCCAACCTGGGCGGCGCGCAGTTCGCGCTGATGAACCCGGGCGGCGTGCGCAACCCGGGCTTCCTCTACGCGGGCAGCGCGGTGGGCGAGGGCGATGGCAACGTCACCTACGGCGAAGCCTTCACCGTCCAGCCCTTCGGCAACAGCCTGGTGACGCTGACGCTGACCACCCAGCAGGTGCGTGACACGCTGGAGCAGCAGTTCCCCGGCTGCCTGGGGCAGACCAGCACCTACGCCAAGGTGCTGCTGCCCTCCAAGGGCATCCGCTACGAATGGGACTACACCCAGGCCTGCGGGGCCAAGGTGCGTAACCTGACGCTGACCAGCGGGGCTGGCGTGCAGACGCTGGTGGATGCCGCGGGCCAGGTGGTGGATGCCGGCAAGACCTGGCGCGTGACGGTCAACAACTTCCTGGCGGATGGCGGGGACGGCTTCAGCGCGCTGAAGGGCGGCAGCAACCGCCTGGGCGGCGCCCAGGACATCGATGCGCTGTCGGCCTACCTGGCCGCCTACAAGGCGCCGGCCCCGGCCTATGACCCGGCGGCGGCCAACCTGGGCAAGCCGCGCATCGCGCGCCTGGACGTCGGCACCAGCTGCCCCTGAACCGGCGGCGGGCCGGCCCGTGCATGGGCCGGCCCGCCTCCTGCGCCTCGTACACTCGGGGTCATGAACCTGGAAGATCTGGAGCCCCTGCTGCTGCGTGCCGAGCGGGTGCTGGAACGGCTGGAGGCCTGGCTGCCCCGGCCCTTGGGTGCGCCCGATTGGGATTTGTCGACGGCGTTTCGCTATCGCCGTCGGCAGGGCATGGGACGGCTGGAGCCGGTGCGTCACGTGTCGACGATCCAGCTGGCCGACCTGCACGAGATCGAGCCGCAGAAGGAGCGCCTGTGGCGCAACACGGCGCAGTTCGTCTCGGGCCAGCCGGCCAACAACGTGCTGCTCACCGGGGCCCGTGGCACCGGCAAGAGCTCGCTGATCAAGGCCTGCCTGAACACCTTTGCCGACCAGGGCCTGCGCCTGATCGAGATCGACAAGGCCGATCTGGTGGACCTGCCCGATGTGGTGGAGCTGGTGTCGCGCCGACCCGAGCGCTTCATTGTCTTCTGCGATGACCTGAGCTTCGAGGAAGGCGAGTCCGGCTACAAGGCGCTCAAGTCCATCCTGGACGGCTCGGTGGCCGCAGCCAGCGACAACCTGCTGATCTACGCCACCAGCAACCGGCGCCACCTGCTGCCCGAGACGATGAAGGACAACCTCAGCTACCAGCACACCGAGGATGGGGAACTCCATCCCGGCGAAGTGGTGGAGGAGAAGATCTCCCTGTCCGAGCGCTTCGGCCTGTGGATCAGCTTCTACCCCTTCAGCCAACCGGAATATCTGGCCATCGTCGCGCAGTGGCTGTCGCACTTCGGCCTGGATGCCGCCGCCATCGAGGCGGCCCGGCCTGAGGCCCTGGTGTTCGCGCTGGAGCGCGGCTCCCGCTCGGGTCGGGTGGCCTACCAGTTCGCACGCGATCTGGCGGGGCGCCGGGCCCTGGACAGCGGGGCCGGCAGCGCATGAGCGGGGCCTCCACAGAACGCACGCCGGTCGATGTGGCCGTGGGCGTGCTGGTCGAGCGCGACGGCACCGGGCGGGAAGGGCGCTTCCTGCTGACCTCCCGGCCCGAGGGCAAGGTCTACGCCGGCTACTGGGAATTCCCGGGTGGCAAGCTGGAGGCCAGCGAAACCGTGCACGAGGCCCTGGCCCGTGAGCTCTGGGAGGAGCTGGGCATCCGCATCGGCGAGAGCTTCGCCTGGCAGGAGCTGGTGATGGACTACCCCCACGCCCGGGTGCGTCTGCATTTCCGCAAGGTCTACGAGTGGAGCGGTGAGTTCCAGATGCGTGAGCAGCAGGCCATGGCCTGGGAGACCCTGCCGGTGGCCAGCCACCCGGTGCTGCCGGGCACTGTTCCCGTGCTGCAGTGGTTTGCCGCCGAGCGCGGTTTCACCGGCCCGACCCACCGCGACTGAGCCGGCGGCCCGGCTTCACGCTTCGCTACACTGCCGCCCATGGATTGGTTGGATCACATCAAGTGGGACCGTGACGGCCTGGTGCCGGTCATCGCCCAGGAAGCCGCGACCGGCGACGTGCTGATGTTCGCCTGGATGAACCGCGAGGCCCTGGCCCGCACCGCCGCGCTGAAGCAGGCGGTGTATTTCAGCCGTTCGCGCCAGAAGCTCTGGCACAAGGGCGAGGAGTCCGGCCATTTCCAGCAGGTGCACGAGATCCGCGTCGACTGCGACCAGGACGTGGTGCTGCTGAAGATCACCCAGCTGGGCCATGAGCCCGGCATCGCCTGCCACACCGGCCGCCACAGCTGCTTCTTCGAGCGGCTGGAGGGCGACCAATGGCAGGCCGTGGACCCGGTCCTGAAGGACCCGGCCACCATCTACAAGGCATGAGCATTCCCATGAGTTCGAACGACACGCTGCAACGCCTGCACGAGGTGATCGAGAGCCGGCGCGGTGGCGACCCCGACAAGAGCTATGTCGCCCGCCTGTTCCACAAGGGCACCGACACCATCCTGAAGAAGGTGGGCGAGGAGGCGGTCGAGACCGTGATGGCCGGCAAGGACGGCGACCGCAGCAAGATCATCTACGAGATGGCCGACCTGTGGTTCCATTCCCTGGTCGCGCTGGCGCACTTCGGCCTGTCACCGGCCGATGTGCTCACCGAACTGGAGCGGCGCGAGGGCCTGTCCGGCCTGGAAGAATTCGCTGCCCGCAAGGCGCAGCAGCGCGAACACAAGGAGGGTTCATGAACGATGTCGTCAACACCGCCCCGTCGTCCGAACGGCTGGCCAGCCTCAAGCAGCTCACGCTGATCACCTACATCCTGTATGCGCTAAGTGCCGTGATCGGCTTCACCGCCATCGTCGCGGTGATCATCAACTACGTGAAGCGCGAGGACACGGCCGGCACGATCTACGAAAGCCACTTCACCTGGCAGATCCGGACCTTCTGGTTCAGCCTGCTGTGGGCGGTCCTGGGCTTCATCACCGTGATCGTCGGCGTGGGCTTCATTGTGCTGTTCGCCGACTCGGTGTGGGTCATCTACCGTATCGTCAAGGGCATTCTCAACTGGAACGACGGCAAGCCCATGCCGATCAAGGCCTGAAGGTCACCCATGCACACCGATCCCGATTGCCTCTTCTGCAAGATCGTCGCTGGCCAGATCCCTTCGAAGAAGGTCTACGAGGACGAGGACGTCCTGGCCTTCCACGACATCCATCCCTGGGCGCCGGTGCACTTCCTGATCATCCCCAAAACCCACATCGCCACCATGGCCGACGTCACGCCGGCCGAGCAGGCGCTGATGGGCAAGATGATGATCCTGGCACCGCAGCTGATGGCCCAGTTGGGCGTGACCGGCGGCTTCCGCCAGATCATCAACACCGGGCGCGACGGTGGGCAGGAGGTCTACCACCTGCACATGCACGTCATTGGTGGGCCGCGCCCCTGGGCCAAAGGCTGATCGGGGCTGCGCGGCTTGTCGGGTCCGTGACACGGGCTTGACGCAAAGTGTCACGGAGCCCCCCGTAGAATCGCAAGATTCGTTTTCTGGAGAATTGACATGGGATCGTTCAGCATCTGGCATTGGCTGATCGTGCTGGTCGTGGTGGTGCTGATCTTCGGCACCAAGAAGCTGAAGAACGTGGGCACCGACCTGGGTGCTGCCGTCAAGGGCTTCAAGGACGGCATGAAGACCGGCGCAGAAACCGATGAACCGGCCCCTCCCCAGGTGACCGCGAAGAAGTCGACCGCCGACAGCAACACGGTGGACGTCGACGCGCGCCCCAAGTCCTGAGCGTGTGCATGCCTGACCTCGTCTTCGCCGCAGCATGATCGATTTCGGCTTCGACAAGCTGGCCCTTATCGGTGCGGTGGCCCTGATTGTCATCGGCCCTGAGAAGCTGCCGCGCGTGGCCCGCACCGTGGGGCATTTCATCGGCAAGGCCCAGCGCTACGTGGCGGATGTGAAGGCCGAGGTCAACCGTTCGATCGAACTGGAGGAGCTTCAGAAGATGAAGTCCCAGTTTGAGACCGCCGCGCGTGACGTCAGCCAGAGCGTGCAGCAGGAAGTCCAGCAGGCGGCCAGCGCCGTTGAAAGCGCCTGGAAGCCCGAAGGCAGTGCCGAGTACGCCGGTCTGGAGACCACTGCGCCGGCGTCCTTGACCTCCTCGGGCTGGACACCGGCCTACCAGCCTCCACGCAAGCGCTGGCGCATGAAGCGCGGAGCCGTGCCCCGCTGGTACAAGCAGCGCCAGGGTGTGCGCATGCATGTGCAGTCCGGTGCCGCGCGCGTGGCCCGGTTCCGTCCGCCCCATTCCGGGGCCTGAATTGACACGGCCCCAGGCCCGCACCGCGGCTGGGTGGTAGTGACATGAGCCAAGAACCTCGCGACGAACTGGAGGGCACCGAAGCCCCCTTCGTCACCCACCTGATCGAGCTGCGGGACCGCCTGGTGCGGGCCCTGCTGGCGGTTGGGGTGGCCTTCGGCGTCCTGGCCATCTGGCCGGGGCCAGCCGGTTTGTACGACCTGCTGGCGGCACCGCTGGTGAGCACGTTGCCGCATGGCGCGACGATGATTGCCACCAACGTGATCTCGCCCTTCCTGGTGCCGCTCAAGATCACCATGATGGCGGCCTTCCTGCTGGCGCTGCCGGTGGTGCTCTACCAGGTCTGGGCCTTTGTGGCGCCGGGCCTGTACAGCCACGAGAAGAAGCTGGTGCTGCCGTTGGTGGTCTCCAGCACCGTGCTCTTCTTCACCGGTGTGGCGTTCTGCTACTTCTTCGTGTTCGGCAAGGTGTTCAAGTTCATCCAGAGCTTCGCACCCCACAGCATCACCGCGGCGCCGGACATCGAGGCCTACCTCAGCTTCGTGCTGACCATGTTCATCGCCTTCGGCGCGGCCTTCGAGGTGCCGGTCGCCGTGGTCGTGCTGGCCCGCATGGGCATCGTGTCGGTGGCCAAGCTGCGTGAGTTCCGCGGCTACTTCATCGTGCTGGCCTTCATCATCGCGGCCATCCTGACGCCGCCGGACATCGTCTCGCAGCTGTCGCTGGCCATTCCGATGTGCGTGCTCTATGAGCTGGGCATCCTGGCGGCGGGCGTGTTCATCAAGCACACGCAGTTCCCGGACAGCGATCCGGCCGATTCCGACAAGACCGCCTGACGCCGCCAGGCGCTGCTCACTGCGTTTGTTGGCGCGGTCGTTGTGCGATGTGGACCTTCAGGTCCACCGCCTGCTGTCCGCGCAGCACACCCACCACGGCATCGGTCTGCGGCTTCAGCGCGGCCACCACATTGAGCAGCTGCGCCGTGTTGCGGATCGGTTGGCCAGCAATGCGCACCACCACGTCTCCCGGCTTCATGCCGGCTTTGCTGGCCGGGCCGTCCTGCAGCACGCCGGTGATCAACACGCCCTCGGCCACCGGGATTTTGAAGTTCTGTGCGAACTCCGGGTCCAGATCGCGCGGCTGCACGCCGATCCAGCCGCGCGTCACCTGACCCTCCCGCACCAGGCCGTTCATCACCTGCTGCGCCAGATCGATGGGAATGGCAAAACCGATGCCCATGCTGCCGCCGGAGCGCGAGTAGATGGCTGTGTTGATGCCGATGAGATTGCCGTTCACGTCGATCAGTGCGCCGCCGGAATTGCCAGGGTTGATCGCCGCATCCGTCTGGATGAAGTTCTCGAAGGTGGACAGGCCGAGGCCGCTGCGGCCCAGGGCGCTCACAATGCCCGAGGTGACGGTCTGGCCGACGTTGAAGGGGTTGCCGATGGCCAGCACCGCGTCGCCCACCACCACCTGGTCGATCCGTCCCAGGCTGACCACGGGCAGGCGGTCCAGATCCACCTTCAACACCGCGATGTCGCTCTCCGGGTCGGTGCCCACCAAGCGGGCCTTGGCGGTGCGGCCATCGGAGAGCTGCACCTGGATCTCGTCGGCGCCATCGACCACGTGGTTGTTGGTGAGCAGATAGCCCTCGGACGACACGATCACGCCCGAGCCCAGGCCGATCTGGGGCTGTGGATCCTCGGCGTCCTGCTGGCCGCCCCGCTGTCCGAAGAAGTAGCGGAACCAGGGGTCTTCCGCATGGGGATTGGCGGAGTTCGTCTTGCTGGTCTTGCTGGCCGTCACACTGACCACCGCCGGCGACGCCTTGCGCGCGGCCACGCTCAGCGGCTGCGTGGGCAGCGGGTCGTCGGACACCTGGACGGGCACGCCGGATGCCGGCGTGGTGGGGACGGCCTGGGGCCAGGCCATGCGCGGGGCCTGCTGCAGCCAGCCGGGCTTGAAGGTCCCCAGGACGAAGACCACCGCCACCGCGACGGTGACCGATTGGGCGAAAATGAGCCAGATTCTGCGCATGACACGTCGAGGAAGAAGCCCATGGCTGCAAGAACGGAGATCGAGGGTTGCCTCAACCAGTGGCTGCAGCCTGAGCGGTTCAAGGATTATGGGCCGAACGGTCTGCAGGTCGAGGGGCGTGCCGAGATCCGGCGGCTCGTCTCCGGGGTGACCGCGAGCCTGGCGCTGATCGACGCCGCGATCGCAGCCCAGGCCGATGCCATCCTGGTGCACCACGGCCTGTTCTGGCGCGGGCAGGATGGTCGCCTCACCGGTTGGCTGAAGACCCGGGTGGAACGGCTGCTGGGCCATGGCATCAATCTGTTGGCCTACCACCTGCCGCTGGATGCCCACCCCGAACTGGGCAACAACGCCCAGTGGGCCGCCCGACTGGGTTGGCGGGCCGATGGCCGCTTCGGCGAGCAGGACCTGGGCTTTGTCGGCACCCAGGACGGCGCCACCACCGTGGAACAGCTGGCCGCCGATCTGCAATCTCGTCTGGACCGGGTGCCGACGGTGCTGCCTGGCGATGGCCGGCCACTGCGGCGCCTGGCCTGGTGCAGCGGTGGGGCCCAGGGCTACTTCGAGGCCGCCATCGCGGCCGGCGCGGACGTCTTCCTGACCGGGGAAATCTCCGAGCCGCAGGCTCATCTGTCGCGCGAGACGGGCGTGGCCTTCCTGGCTTGCGGCCACCATGCGACGGAGCGCTATGGCGCGCCGGCCGTGGGCACGCGCCTGGCGGCCCAGTTCGGGCTCGAGCACCACTTCATCGATTTGCCCAATCCCGCATGAACGCCCCCAAGCCTCGCCTGCTGGTCACGATGGGGGATCCCGTGGGGATCGGTCCCGAGATCATCGCCAAGGCGTTCGCCGCGGGCGAACTTGCTGATGCCCTGGTGGTAGGCGATGTGGGGGCGCTGCGCCGTGGGGCTCGCGCGGCCGGCCTGTCCCTGCCGGTGGCCTGGCTGGAGGTCGCGGGCGACTGGGCATGTTGTCCACCGGGGTGTTTGCCAGTCTGGCAGCCACCGGGCCTGCCGCCGGGTGTGGATCAACTGCCCTGGGGCCGGGTTGACGCCCGCGCCGGGGCAGCCGCAGCGGCCTGCATCACCGGGGCTGTGGGGCTGCTGCAGGCGGGAGAGGCGGGCGGCCTTGTCACCGCCCCCCTGCACAAGGAGGCCCTGGGGGCGGCCGGCGTTGCCTTTCCTGGCCACACCGAGATGCTGCAGTCTCTCTGTGCGGTCGGTGGTGTGTTGCCGCCGGTGCGGATGATGCTCGCCAACGGGGAGCTGCGGGTGGTGCTGGTGACCATCCACATGGCACTGCGCCAGGCCATCGAGGCTCTGGACACCCCGGGCATCCTCGAAACCCTGCGCATCACCCAGGCGGCCGGCCGGCGCTTCGGCATGGCGGCCCCACGCATCGCCGTGGCCGGCCTGAACCCGCATGCCGGCGAGGGAGGGCTGTTTGGCGACGAGGAAGTCCGGCTGATCGCGCCGGCGATTGAGGCCGCCCGGGCCGAAGGCATCGACGCCCGCGGGCCTTACGCGCCCGACACGGTCTTCATGCGGGCGCGCCATGCCCCAGGACACCCCGGTGAATTCGACTTTGTGGTGGCCATGACACACGACCACGGTCTCATTCCGGTCAAGTACCTGGGGGTGGAGGAGGGGGTCAATGTGACCTTGGGGCTGCCCCTGGTGCGGACCAGCCCCGACCACGGCACGGCCTTCGACGTGGCGGGGCAGGGCGTGGCCAGTGCGGCCAGCCTGGTGGCGGCGGCCCGGATGGCCCGCCGCCTGCTGGGCATGCGCTGATCAGCGCTTGAGTGCGTCGCGGATCTCGCGCAACAGCAGCACATCCTCCGGCGTCACAGGCGCGGGGGCCGGTGCCGGTGCGGGTTCATTCGCCTTCCGCAGCCGGTTGATCTGGCGGACCATCACGAAGATGATGAAAGCCAGGATGATGAAGTTGAGCAGCACGGTCAGGAAGTTGCCGTACGCGAAGACGGCCCCAGCCTTCTTGGCCTCCGCCAGCGTGGCGGCGGGTGCCCCCGAGAGCTGCAGGAAATAGTTCGAGAAATCCAGTCCGCCGATGGCCAGGCCGACCAGGGGCATGATCAGGTCGCTGACCACCGAGTCGACGATCTTGCCGAAGGCGCCACCGATGATCACACCGACCGCCAGATCGACCACATTGCCCTTGACGGCAAACTCCTTGAACTCGCTCATGATCGTCATGGGTGCTCCTTGATGTTGGGTATAAGTGCTTGGGTGAAGTATTGCCCGGATGCCCACAGTGTCAATCCATAGCCGCAAACAAGTTGCGTCGGATTGCGCTAGATCGAATCGGAAGTGTTGTTCCACTCACTAAAATGTGAGATTGCCCGTGAGCAGACACCCAGAGGTCTGCCTGTCTTTCCAAAGCTCCTAGAAGGACCCCCATGAGTGATAACGCGGTGGACCAAGGCAAGCGCACCTGGCTGATTGCCACGAGTTGTGCCGGTGCCGTCGGTGGCGTGGCGACTGCCGTGCCCTTCGTCAGCACATTCGCGCCTTCGGAGCGCGCCAAGGCGGCCGGTGCCGCGGTCGAGGTCGACATCAGTGCGCTTCAACCGGGCGAGAAGATGACCGTCGAATGGCGCGGCAAGCCGGTCTGGATCGTCCGTCGCACCAAGGAGCAGGTCGACGCGCTGAGTAAGAACGACGGCGAGCTGGCGGACCCCAAGTCCGAGCGCAAGGCCTATCCGATCCCCGACTATGCCAAGAACGAGTGGCGCTCGATCAAGCCGGAATACCTGGTGGTGATCGGCGTGTGCACGCACCTGGGCTGCTCGCCTTCCGACAAGTTCGCGGCCGGGGCGCAACCCTCGCTGCCCGACAACTGGCCGGGTGGCTTCCTGTGCCCCTGCCATGGCTCGACCTTCGACATGGCGGCCCGCGTCTTCAAGAACAAGCCTGCTCCAGACAACCTGGAAGTGCCTCCCCACATGTACCTGGCCGACACCAAGCTGTTGATCGGCGAGGACAAGAAGGCCTGATCGGCGCCCCCAACGACAAGACGAAAGGCAACCATCAACATGGCTGAATTCAAAGTCGCGCCAGCGGACGCGCCGCTGGGCGTGAAGCTGATGACCTGGGTGGACAACCGCTTCCCGGCCACCAAGCTGTACAAGGAGCACCTGTCCGAGTACTACGCGCCCAAGAACTTCAACTTCTGGTATTTCTTCGGCTCGCTGGCCCTGCTGGTGCTGGTGATCCAGATCGTCACCGGCATCTTCCTGGTGATGCACTACAAGCCGGATGCTTCGCTGAACTCGGCGGGCGTGCCGGTGGCCTTCGCCTCCGTCGAGTACATCATGCGCGATGTGCCCTGGGGCTGGCTCATCCGCTACATGCACTCCACCGGCGCCTCCTCGTTCTTCGTGGTGGTGTACCTGCACATGTTCCGGGGCATGCTGTACGGCTCCTACCGCAAGCCGCGTGAGCTGGTGTGGATCTTCGGTTGCGCCATCTTCCTGGCGCTGATGGCCGAGGCCTTCATGGGCTACCTGCTGCCCTGGGGTCAGATGTCCTTCTGGGGCGCCCAGGTGATCGTGAACCTGTTCTCGGCCATCCCCTTCGTCGGTCCGGACCTGTCCTTGCTGATCCGTGGCGACTACGTGGTGGGCGATGCGACGCTGAACCGCTTCTTCAGCTTCCACGTCATCGCGGTGCCGCTGGTGCTGCTGGGCCTGGTGGTGGCGCACATCATCGCGCTGCACGAAGTGGGCTCCAACAACCCCGACGGCGTTGAGATCAAGGCCAAGAAGGACGAGCAAGGTCGCCCGCTGGACGGCATCCCCTTCCACCCGTACTACACGGTGCATGACATCCTGGGTGTCTCGGGCTTCCTGATGGTCTTCTGCGCCATCATCTTCTTCGGCCCCGAACTGGGCGGCTACTTCCTGGAGTACAACAACTTCATCCCGGCCGACCCGTTGAAGACCCCGCTGCATATCGCGCCGGTCTGGTACTTCACGCCCTTCTATTCGATGCTGCGCGCCACGACCGACGTGATGGTCAATGTGTTGAGCGGTGTGGTGGGCCTGGCGGCGGTCGCCGCCCTGCTGAAGGGGCGCTTCTCCAGCGTGGCGAAGGTGGGTGTGGTCGTGGCCGCACTGGTCGCGATCTTCCTGCTCAAGACCTTCGACGCCAAGTTCTGGGGCGTGGTGGTGATGGGCGGTGCCGTGATCATCCTGTTCTTCCTGCCCTGGCTGGATCACAGCCCGGTCAAGTCGATCCGCTACCGTCCGAGCTGGCACAAGGCGCTGTACGGCGTGTTCGTGGTCTTCTTCGTCGTGCTGGCCTACCTGGGCATCCAGCCGCCGTCCGACACCGGCACCCTGATCGCTCAGGTCGGTACCCTGTTCTATTTCGGCTTCTTCCTGCTGATGCCGTGGTGGAGCCAGCTGGGCACCTTCAAGCCGGTGCCCGAGCGTGTGACCTTCCACCCGCACTGAATCTCGGCAGGAGCAACAACATGATGAAGAAACTCATTGCGAGCTGCTTTGCGGCCCTGTGCCTGGTCGGTGGTGCGTCGGCCAACACCGGGGGCACGCCCTGGGACAAGTTCCCGACCGAGAAGGTGACGGATGTGGCGGCGCTTCAGCATGGCGCCAAGCTGTTCGTCAACTACTGCCTGAACTGCCACGGCGCATCCTTCATGCGCTACAACCGCCTGCACGACATCGGGCTGACGGATGCGCAGATCAAGGACAACATGCTGTTCACCGGCGGGAAGGTCGGCGACCTGATGAAGGTCGCCATCGACCCGAAGGATGCCAAGGCCTGGTTCGGTGCCAATCCGCCGGACCTGAGCGTGATCGCCCGCTCGCGGGCCGGCGCGCAGGGCAGTGGCGCGGACTATCTCTACACCTATCTGCGCGGCTTCTACCGTGACGACACCCGTCCGACCGGCTGGAACAACACCGTGTTCCCGGCCGTGGGCATGCCCCATGCGTTGTGGGAGTTGCAGGGCCAGCAGACGGTTGAGGTGGAAGCCGGTGCCAACGGCGAGCACCATATCAAGCTGGTGCCGCCGGCCACGCCTGGGACGATGACGACCCAGGAGTACAACGAGTCCGTGGCCGATCTCGTGGCCTATCTGCAGTGGATGGGTGAGCCGGCACAGATCCAGCGCAAGCAGCTGGGCGTCTGGGTTTTGCTGTTCCTGGGCGTGCTCATGTTCCTGGCCTGGCGCCTGAACGCGGCCTACTGGAAGGACGTCAAGTAAAATCCAGTCCAGCCGCGAGGCTTGGACTCGCACGCAGCGTGTCGTGAGGCACGCTGCGTTTTTCCGTTTTCGGCGTCTGTCGATTCTGTTTTGCTGTTGAGGGAGCCCACCGCCATGATGGTGCTGTATTCCGGAACTACCTGCCCCTACTCGCACCGTTGCCGCTTCGTGCTGTTCGAGAAGGGCATGGATTTTGAGATTCGCGATGTCGACCTGTTCGCCAAGCCCGAGGACATCGCGCTGATGAACCCCTACAACGAGGTGCCCATCCTCGTGGAGCGCGACCTGATCCTGTACGAGTCGCACATCATCAACGAGTACATCGACGAGCGCTTCCCGCACCCGCAGCTGATGCCGGGTGACCCGGTGGCCCGCGCCCGTGTGCGCCTGTTCCTGTTCAACTTCGAGAAGGAGCTGTTCGCCAACGTGAACATCCTCGAAGGTCGGGGCATCAAGGGCACGGACAAGCAGCTGGAGAAGGCACGCGCCCAGATCCGCGACCGTCTGACGCAGCTGGCGCCCATCTTCCTGAAGAACAAGTACATGCTGGGCGACGACTTCTCGATGCTCGACGTGGCCATCGCGCCGCTGCTGTGGCGTCTGGATTACTACGGCATCGACCTGTCCAAGAACGCGGCACCGCTGCTGAAGTACGCCGAGCGCATCTTCTCGCGCCCGGCCTACATCGAGGCGCTGACCCCGTCCGAGAAGGTCATGCGCAAGTAAGAAGACAGGCCTGTCCCGATGAGCAACGTGCCTCCCTCGCCACCTGCCGACACCCAGGGCAGTTCCACCCGGCCCTACCTGATCCGTGCGCTGCATGACTGGTGCACGGACAACGGGTTCACGCCCTATCTGGCGGTCTTTGTCGACCACTCGGTCCAGGTGCCGTTCGAGTATGTGAAGAACAACGAGATCGTGCTCAACGTCGGCTTCGAGGCCACCAGTGGGCTGAAGCTGGGCAACGACTTCGTCGAGTTCAAGGCCCGCTTTGGTGGCGTGGCGCGCGAGATCCAGGTGCCGGTGGATCATGTGGTGGCCATCTATGCCCGGGAGAACGGGCAGGGCATGGCCTTCCCCATGCCCACGGCGGCTGCCGAAGCTGCGGGCGAGGAAGAAGCGCCCGCGCCGGCCGCCGAGCGCAGCACCGGCCTTCGCCTGGCCTCGGTCGAGACCGAAACGGACCGGGCAGGCGAGGACGTTCCCGAAGGGGACGAGCCGCCGCCTTCGGCGCCCACGCCGCGCCCCGCGCTCAAGCGCATCAAGTGACCCCGCTGCGATGCTGGCAGGCTTGCGCTTGCCACTAGAATCGCAGCCTCTTCATCCGCCGGCTTAGCTCAGTTGGTAGAGCAACGGTCTTGTAAACCGTAGGTCGTCCGTTCGATTCGGACAGCCGGCACCATCGCTTGAGCCGGGCATCGGCAGGCGCCGCGCGCGGCCTCAGCGCTCTGGTGCCTGGACCTTGACCCGCAGCGCCACCCGCGCCCAGCCCTCGTCCAGCAGAACCTGTTCGATCAGGGGCAGGCACTGGCGCAACTTGGCCGCCACGGCGCTGTTCGGGACCAGCAGGTTCCAGCCCTCCTCGTCCAGAACGCCGCCACGCACATGGGCTCGCATCGCGGGCGGCAGGACCTGGCGCACGCAACGCAGTCGGGCTTCCGATTCGCGCAGGCGCTCCAGCAGCCGCCCCAACATGGCGTTGGCTCCCAGGGCCTCGGAAACGGGCCGGGTGTGGGCTTGCTGCTTGGGTGGGGGCGCCATGGCTGCCAGTGTAGCGGTCCGCCTTTGGTGGGGATCGCCCCCCGAACCTGGCATCCGGAAGCTGACACCCCCCGGTGCTAAACTCAAACGCTTTGTTCAGCCCCGTTGACGCCGCATGTTGCCCAAGCTTCTCACCCAGATTTTCGGCAGTCGCAATGACCGTCTGCTCAAGCAGTACCGGCGTGTCGTCGAGCGGATCAACGCGCTGGAACCCACCTTCTCCGCGCTGGACGAGACGGCCCTGAAGGGCAAGACGGTCGAGTTCCGTGAGCGCCTGGCCAAGGGCGAGACGCTGGACGATCTGCTGCCCGAGGCCTTTGCCACGGTGCGCGAGGCCGGCAAGCGCGTCTTCAAGATGCGCCACTTCGACGTGCAGCTGATCGGCGGCATGACCCTGCATGCCGGCAAGGTGGCCGAGATGCGCACGGGTGAAGGCAAGACCCTGATGGCCACGTTGCCCGTGTACCTCAATGCCCTGTCGGGCCAGGGTGTGCACGTGGTGACGGTCAACGACTACCTGGCCAGCCGCGATGCCGAGTGGATGGGGCGCCTCTACAACTACCTGGGCCTGAGCACCGGCATCAACGTGCCGGGCATGGACCGCGAGGCCAAGCAGGCCGCTTACGGCGCCGACATCACCTACGGCACCAACAACGAGTTCGGCTTCGACTACCTGCGCGACAACATGGTCTACGACCCGGCCGACCGGGTGCAGCGCGGCCTGAACTTCGCCATCGTCGACGAGGTGGACTCCATCCTGATTGACGAGGCCCGCACGCCGCTGATCATCTCCGGCCAGGCCGATGACCAGACCGAGCTCTATGTGCGCATCAACGCGATCGCGCCCAAGCTCAAGCAGCAGATCGGCGAGGCCGACCCGCGCACCGGCGAAGGTGTGATCGAGCCGGGCGATTACACGCTCGACGAGAAGGGGCGGCAGGTCTACCTGACCGAGGACGGCCACGAGAACGCCGAGCGCCTGCTGGCCGAGGCCGGCCTGCTGGTGGAGGGCGCCAGCCTCTACGACCCGGCCAACATCACGCTGATGCACCATGTGTACGCGGCGCTGCGGGCCCACTATCTCTACCACCGCGACCAGCACTACGTGGTGCAGAACGGCGAGGTGGTGATCGTCGACGAATTCACCGGCCGCCTGATGAGTGGGCGCCGCTGGTCCGACGGCCTGCACCAGGCTGTTGAGGCCAAGGAAGGTGTGCAGATCCAGAGCGAGAACCAGACCCTCGCCTCGATCACCTTCCAGAACTACTTCCGCATGTACGCCAAGCTGGGCGGCATGACCGGCACGGCCGACACCGAGGCCTACGAATTCCAGGAGATCTACGGCCTCGAGACGGTCGTCATCCCGCCCAACAAGCCGGTGATCCGCCAGGACGAGAACGACCTCGTCTACAAGACGGCCAAAGAGAAGTACGACGCCGTGATCGCCGACATCCGCGACTGCCACGAAAAGGGGCAGCCGGTGCTGGTGGGCACGACCTCGATCGAGAACTCCGAACTGCTGGCCCAGCTGCTCACCCAGGCCAAGCTCCCGCACCAGGTGCTCAACGCCAAGCAGCACGCCAAGGAGGCGGAGATCGTCGCCCAGGCGGGCCGGCCCGGCGTGATCACCATTGCCACCAACATGGCCGGCCGCGGTACCGACATCGTGCTGGGGGGCAACGTCGAGAAGCAGGTCCAGTTCCTGGAGGCCGACGAGGCGGTTCCCGAGGACGAGAAGGCCCGCCGCATCCAGCAGCTCAAGGACGAATGGGCCGGGCTGAATGCCCAGGTCAAGGCCGCGGGTGGTCTGCGCATCATCGCCACCGAGCGCCACGAGTCCCGCCGCATCGACAACCAGCTGCGTGGTCGTGCCGGCCGCCAGGGTGACCCGGGCGCCTCGCGTTTCTACCTGTCGCTGGACGATCCGCTGATGCGCATCTTCGCGGGTGACCGCGTGCGCGCCATCATGGACCGCCTGAAGATGCCCGAGGGTGAGGCCATCGAGGCCGGCATCGTCAACCGCTCCATCGAATCCGCCCAGCGCAAGGTCGAGGCCCGCAACTTCGACATCCGCAAGCAGCTGCTGGAGTACGACGACGTCAGCAACGACCAGCGCAAGGTCATCTACCAGCAGCGCAACGAGATCCTGGTTGCCGACAGCCTGAGCGAGCAGATCACCAACCTGCGCCAGGCCACCATGACCGAGGTGGTGCGCACCTATGTGCCGGCCGACAGCCTGGAAGAGCAGTGGGATCTGCCGGCGCTGGAGAAGACGCTGCGCGACGAGTGGCAGCTGGAAGTGCCGCTGGTGGCCATGGTCGAGGCCAGCGACAGCGTCACCGACGAGGACGTGCTGGCCAAGGTGCTGGCCGCGGCCGACGCCGCCTTCCAGGCCAAGCTGGACCTGGTGGGCGAGGCCCAGTTCAAGCCCTTCATGCGCATGGTGCTGCTGCAGTCCATCGACACCCACTGGCGCGAGCACCTGGCCGCGCTGGACTACCTGCGCCAGGGCATCCACCTGCGCGGCTACGCCCAGAAGAACCCCAAGCAGGAATACAAGCGCGAGGCCTTTGAACTCTTCGCCCAGCTGCTGGATCTGGTCAAGATGGAGGTCACCCGTGTGCTGATGACGGTGCGCGTGCAGACCCAGGAGCAGGTCAGTCAGGCGGCCGAGGCCCTGGAAGACCAGGCCGAGCGCATCAGCAACGTCAGCTACACCCATCCGACCGAGGATGGCGGTGTCAGCTCCGAGCAGGCGCCGCAGGCCGCTGTCGCTGGCGACGAGATGCCGCGCGTGGGTCGCAACGATCCCTGCCCCTGCGGCAGCGGCAAGAAGTACAAGTCCTGCCACGGCCGTCTGGCCTGAGGCCAAAGGGGCCGAGCGCCCCAACCTTTCTTCACGGCCCCGCCGCGCCCCTGGTCCGGCGGGGTTCTTCATTCAGGGACGCACACCGTGTTCAAGAATCTCATCGTCTACCGCATCGGCCCCGAGTGGGTGCCGGACCTGGCCGTGGCCGAACAGGCCCTGGCCAAGGAGCCTTTCGTGCCTTGCGCGCCTTCGCAGCCGCTGTCGCTGGGCTGGGTGCCGCCGCGCGGCGTCGAGCATGCGCCCTTTGTCGAGTCGATCGGCGGTCAGTGGCTGGTCAAGCTCAAGCTCGAGCAAAAGATGCTGCCCGCCTCGGTGGTCAAGCGCCGCACCGATGAGATCGCGACCCAGATCGAGCAGACCACCGGCCGCAAGCCGGGCAAGAAGCAGAGCAAGGAGCTGAAGGAGCAGGCCACGCACGAGCTGCTGCCCATGGCCTTCACCAAGCAGGCCCATGTGCTGGCCTGGATCGATCCCGAGCGCCGTCTGCTGATGGTGGATGCCGGCAGCACCAAGCGCGCCGAGGCGGTGGTCACCCCGCTGATCAAGGCCTGGGAACACTTCGCGCTGCGTCCGCTGCAGACCCGCCTGTCGCCCGCCGTGGCCATGGCCGCCTGGCTGACCCAGGGCGAGGCGCCGGCGGGCTTCAGCATCGACCGCGAGTGCGAGCTCAAGTCCCAGGACGAGATGAAGTCGGTGGTGCGCTATGCCCGGCATGCGCTGGACATCGACGAGGTGCGCGAGCACATCGCCCAGGGCAAGGCGCCCACGCGCCTGGCCATGACCTGGGCCGGCCGCGTCGGCTTCACGCTGACCGAGCAGGGGGTGATCCGCAAGCTGGCCTTCGAGGACGTGGTGTTCGAGGGCCGCCAGGGCTCGGCCGACCGGCCGGAGGAGGCCTTCGACACCGATGCGGCCATCGCCACCGGCGAGCTGTGCCAGCTGATCCCGGATCTGGTCGAGGCCCTGGACGGTGAGTTGCAGCCGGGTGAACTGCCCAGCGATCTGGTCGGCAGTGCCCCGGCGCCGACCCCGCCGGTTGCAGCCCCGGCGCCCGTGTCCGCCGCCCACGTCCCCGCCGCCGCCACCGACGAACTGCCGCCCTGGGCGTGAATCCGGCATGGGGCCGTGGGATGATCCGGCCCTGAGATGAACCCGTCGCCATCCGCCACCGAGCCAGCCACGCCGTCCACCTCGCTGCCTGCCTCCCAGCAGGTGGTGAAGATCCGGCGTGACTACAACCTCTGGGTGGTCAGCGAGACCATGGAGGACTACGCGCTGCGCTTCACGCCGCGCGCCTTCCGCAAATGGTCCGACTGGCGGGTGGCCAACACGGCCTTCGGCGCCGCCTCCTTCCTGGTGCTGGAGGCGGTGGGCGCCACGCTGCTGGTGCGCTACGGCTTCGTCAACGCCTTCTGGGCCATCCTGGCCACCGGGCTGATCATCTTCCTGGCCGGCTGGCCGATCAGCGTCTACGCCGCCCGCCACGGTGTGGACATGGACCTGCTGACCCGTGGCGCCGGCTTCGGCTACCTGGGCTCCACGATCACCTCGCTGATCTACGCCAGCTTCACCTTCATCTTCTTCGCCCTCGAAGCGGCGGTGATGGCCTATGCGCTGGACCTGGCCTTCGACATCCCGCCGGCCTGGGGTTACCTGGTCTGCGCGCTGGCGGTCATCCCCCTGGTCACCTACGGCGTCACCCACATCAGCCGGCTGCAGGTGTGGACCCAGCCGCTGTGGCTGGCCATGCTGGTGCTGCCCTATGTCTACGTCTTTCGCGAGAACCCGGGCCTCATCGAAGGCCTGATGCGCTACCCCGGCGAGAGTGGCCAGTTCGGCGCCTTCCACCTCCAGGCCTTCGGCGCCGCGATGACGGTGGGCGTGGCCCTCATCACCCAGATGGGCGAGCAGGTGGACTACCTGCGCTTCATGCCCGAATGCCGGCCCGGTCACCGCCTGCGCTGGTGGACGGCGGTGCTGGTGGGTGGGCCGGGCTGGGTGCTGCCGGGGGTGCTGAAGATGCTGGGCGGCGCGCTGCTGGCCTACCTCGCCATCGGCCACATGGTGCCGGTGGAGCGGGCGGTGGACCCGAGCCAGATGTACCTGGCGGCCTACGAGTTCGTCTTTCCGCACTACGGTGCGGCGGTGGCGGCCACGGCGCTGTTCGTCATCGTCTCCCAGCTCAAGATCAACGTCACCAACGCCTACGCCGGCTCGCTGGCCTGGTCCAACTTCTTCTCCCGCGTCACGCACAGCCACCCGGGTCGGGTGGTGTGGATGGTGTTCAACATCCTGATTGCCCTGATGCTGATGGAGCTGGACGTGTTCCAGGCCCTGGGCGGGGTGCTGGGCCTGTTCTCCAACATCGCCATCAGCTGGATCATGGCCGTGGTGGCCGACCTGGTCATCAACAAGCCGCTGGGTTGGAGTCCCAAGGGCATCGAGTTCCGCCGGGCCTATCTGCATGACGTCAATCCGGTGGGCGTGGGCGCGATGGCCCTGGCTTCGGCCTTGTCGATCGCGGCCCACCTGGGCGCCTTCGGGCCGACTGCCCAGGCCTTCTCGGCCCTGATCGCGCTGGTCACGGCGATGCTCACCTCGCCACTGATCGCCTGGGCCACCCAGGGGCGCTATTACCTGGCCCGCCAGCCCGAGCCGGTGCCGGCGGCGGGTCTGGGGCTGGCCGATGGCGAGGGCAGTTACCGCCGCCTGCAGCGCTGTGTGGTCTGCGAGCGCGACTACGAGACCGAGGACATGGCGCGCTGCCCGGCCTACGGGGGCTTCATCTGCTCGCTGTGTTGCACGCTGGAGGCCCGCTGCGCCGACCGCTGCAAGCCCCAGCCCCGGCTGGTGGACCAGGTCTGGGCGGCCTGGCGGCGGCTGCTGCAGCGCGCATTGCCCCGGCGCCTGGCGCCCCAGGTGGACACGGGCCTGGGCCAGTACCTGCTGCTGATGGGCGTCATCGTGCCGGCCCTGGGGGCCCTGTTCGGCCTGCTGTACCACCAGGAGATGAAGGTGCTGGCCGAGCGCGGCGCGCAGTTCGTGCCGCTGCTGGCGCCCTCGTTGCGTGCGGGGTTCATCAAGGCCTATGCGGCCCTGCTGCTGGTGGCCGGCGTGGTGGCCTGGTGGCTGGTGCTGGCCCACAAGAGCCGCCAGGTGGCGCAGGAAGAAACCTCCCGCCAGACCGAGGCGCTGATGCGGGAGATCGACTCGCACCGCCAGACCGACCTGGCCCTGCAGGCCGCCAAGCGCGCCGCTGATACCGCCAACCAGGCCAAGACGCGCTACATCACAGCCATCAGCCACGAGCTGCGCACGCCGCTCAACAGCATCCTGGGCTATGCCCAGCTGCTGGAGGAGGATGCGGCCATGCCGGCCCACCGCCGCCATGCCGTGTCGGTCATCCGGCGCGGGGGCGACCACCTGCTGGGCCTGATCGAGGGCACGCTGGACCTGGCCCGCATCGAGGGTGGCAAGCTCACGCTGGACCGCAAGCCCATGCGCTTTCGGGACTGCATGGGCGAGATCGCCGGCCTGTTCGAGCTGCAGGCGGCAGCCAAGGGCATCCGCTTCCGGGCCGAACTGGCGGCCGACCTGCCGGAGGTGGTGCGCGCCGACGAGCGGCGGCTGCGCCAGATCCTGATCAACCTGCTGGGCAACGCGGTGAAGTTCACCGCCCAGGGCGAGGTGGTGTTCCGCGTCCACTACGCGCGGGAGATGGCCCGCATCGAGATCAGCGACACCGGGCCGGGCATGACGCCCGAGGAGCTCGAACGCGTGTTCGAGCCCTTTGCCCGCGGCTCCTCGGCCGGCACAGCAGCCACCGGCGGCACCGGGTTGGGGCTGACCATCGGCAAGATGCTGACCGACCTGATGGGTGGCGAGATGACGGTGCGCAGCACGCCGGGGCAGGGCAGCACCTTCGGCCTGCGCCTGTTCCTGCCGGCGCTGCCGGCCGACACGCCCAGCGCCGCGCCGCCGCAGCGCCTGGCCCGCGGTGGCTATGCCGGGCCGCGTCGCATCATCCTGGTGGTGGACAACGAGGAGGCCGACCGCATGCTGCTGGCCGATCTGCTGCAGCCACTGGGCTTCCAGATCGAGCAGGCGGCCTCCGGCGAGGAGTGCCTGCTGCGGCTGCAGACGCTGCAGCCCGACGTGATCTTCCTGGACCTGGCCATGCCCGGCATCGACGGCTGGGAGACGCTGCGCCGCATCCGCGCCCAGGGCCTGAGCCAGGCGGCGGTGGCCATCATCTCGGCCAACGCCTTCGACAAGGGGCTGGACAACGACCTGGGCCTGCCGGCCAACGATTTCCTGGTCAAGCCGGTGCGGCTGGGCGAGTTGCTGGACTGGCTGGGCCAGCACCTGGGCCTGACCTGGCTGCCCGGCGAGGCGGCGGTGGCCGAGGCCCGGGAGGCTGCGCAGGCGGACCAGCACCTGCCCCCGCCTGCCGCACTGGCGGCCCTGCGCGAGGTGGTGGCGCTGGGCTATCCCCGTGGCGTGCAACGCCAGCTCGAGGTCATCGCCCAGGGCCACCCGGAGGCGGCGGTCTTCACCGAGCGGGCGCGCACCATGGCCCGCAACTTCCAGCTCGACACCCTCCACGACTGGTTGAAACGACTGCTCGATGAACCCCGATCTGATCGCTGATGCCCGCGACGGCGGCCTGGTGCTGATCGTCGACGACGTGCCCGACAACCTGGCGGTGCTGCACGACGCGCTGGACGAATCCGGCTACACGGTGCTGGTGGCCACGCATGGCGAGGCCGCGCTGCAGCGCGCGGCCCAGGCCCAGCCCGATGTCATCCTGCTGGATGCGGTGATGCCAGGGCTCGATGGCTTCGAGGTGGCCCGCCGGCTCAAGGCCGATCCGGTCACGGCCGGCATCCCGATCATCTTCATGACCGGCCTGACCGAGACCGACGCCGTGGTGGAGGCCTTCGCCGCGGGCGGGGCTGACTACGTGACCAAGCCCCTGCGCCCGCGCGAGGTGTTGGCCCGACTGGCCACCCATCTGCGCACCGCGCGCGACCAGCGCCAGGCCCGCAACGCGCTGGACGCCTTCGGCCATGCCACGCTGGTGGTGCGCGAGCGCGACGGCCGCCGCCTCTGGCAGACGGCGCTGGCGCGGCGGCTGATGGCCGAGGTCTTCCCGGAGATTCCCGAGCTGCTGCTGCCGGCCGAGGTCTCGGCCTGGCTGGCCCGCGAGGGTGAGCGTAGGCGCGCCGGGGGCGAGGCGACGGCGCTGCAGATCACCCGTGGCGACCGGCGCCTGGGTTTCGATCTGCACCCGATGCCGGGGGACCAAGGCAGCGAACGCGAATGGCTGTTGGTGCTGCGCGAGACCTCGGAAGCCGCGCTGACCCAGGCCCTGATGCAGGCCCTGCCGCTGACCGCCCGGGAGGCCGAGGTGCTGCACTGGGTCATCCAGGGCAAGACCAACCGCGACATCGGCGAGATCCTGGGCACCAGCCCCCGCACGGTGCACAAGCACCTGGAGCACGTCTTCGAGAAGCTGGGGGTGGAGACGCGCACGGCCGCCGCGGCCCTGGCCCTGGGCAAGCTGCGCCGGGGCGGCGAAGGCACCTGAAGACGGCGGCGCCCGTCCTGCTCAGGCGAAGCGGCGTGCCTCGGTGGGCAGAGGCGTCACCATGCGCCGCTGCCGGGCTTCCAGCACCCGCTGCACCAGCTTGCAGACCAGGCGGGCCTGGTTCTCGTCGATCTCGGCACCCTCGACCACCGACTTGCGAAAGCGCAGCCGGCAGACCTGGCCGCTAGTCGTGACGAAGCCCAGCACCAGGGTGCGGGCCATCAGCCCGTAGCCGGCGGCAAACAGCAGGCCCAGAAGGGCCACACCCACGCCCAGCAACTGGTTGGACGGCTCCACCATCAGCGGGGCGGCCACCAGGCCGAACAGCAGGGCGATGGCCACGACCATGCCCCAGGGCCGCTCGTGCCCATAGTGGCTGGAGGCGATGCTCTCCAGCGGCACGAGCATGCCCCATTGCCCCCACATCGACGATTGCGTGAGTTCCAGGCGCTCGATGCCGATGGCCAGCCGCACGGTCGGGGCCAGCCGGTGCCGAAACAGCCAACGCGACAGCAGACCGCTGCGCCGGCCCACGATGTGCACGTAATGGCCTTCGTCATCGACGGGGCGCTGGCCGCACCGCCAAGACTTGATGACATACACCCCCACGACGACCCCTTGTTGTGCCTTGTGTTGTGTTCTGGCAGCCCAGTGGCGTTGATTGTGGCAGAGGCGGGCGCCGGCGCCCGGCTACGCAGGATGGCGTATTGGTGCGCATGGACAGCGCTCCTAACCTTGCGTCAGCCCGTCAGGCACGGGACAACGCCTCGGCAAGAGGCTCGACAACCCCTCGGTTTGGAGCACCCACCCATGAAGATTTCCCGCCGTTCCGTCACCGCCCTGGCCGCTGCGGCCTGCGCGCTCGGCTTCTCCTCGCTGGCCCAGGCGGCCGACACCATCAAGGTCGGCGTTCTGCACTCGCTGTCGGGCACGATGGCAATCTCCGAGACCGTGCTGAAGGACGTGGCCCTGATGACGATCGACGAGATCAATGCCAAGGGCGGCGTGCTGGGCAAGAAGCTCGAGCCGGTGGTCGTGGACCCGGCTTCGAACTGGCCGCTGTTCGCCGAGAAGGCCAAGCAGCTGATCGACCAGGACAAGGTCGCCGTCACCTTCGGCTGCTGGACCTCGGTGTCGCGCAAGTCGGTGCTGCCGGTCTTCGAAGAGAAGAACTCGCTGCTGTTCTACCCAGTGCAGTACGAGGGTGAAGAGCTGAGCAAGAACGTGTTCTACACCGGTGCCGCGCCCAACCAGCAGGCCATTCCCGCGGTGGAATACCTGATGAGCAAGGACGGCGGCTCGGCCAAGCGCTTCGTGCTGCTGGGCACCGACTACGTCTACCCCCGCACCACCAACAAGATCCTGCGCGCCTTCCTGCACAGCAAGGGTGTGGCCGACGCCGACATCATGGAGGAGTACACCCCCTTCGGCCACGCCGACTACCAGTCCATCATCGCCAAGATCAAGAAGTTCGCTGGCGAAGGCAAGAAGACCGCGGTGGTCTCGACCATCAACGGCGACTCCAACGTGCCCTTCTACAAAGAACTGGGCAACCAGGGCCTGAAGGCGACCGACGTGCCGGTGGTGGCCTTCTCGGTGGGTGAGGAAGAGCTGCGCGGTGTGGACACCAAGCCGCTGGTGGGCCACCTGGCCGCCTGGAACTACTTCATGTCCATCAAGAACCCGACCAACGCCGCCTTCATCAAGCAGTGGTCCGAGTACGCCAAGGCCAAGAAGATCCCGGGCCAGATGGACAAGCCGCTGACCAATGACCCGATGGAGGCCACCTACATCGGCATCCATATGTGGGCCCAGGCCGTCGAGAAGGCCAAGTCCACCGACACCGACAAGGTGATCGCGGCGATGGCCGGCCAGACCTTCAAGGGCCCGGATGGCTTCACCATCGAGATGGACAAGAAGAACCACCACCTGCACAAGCCGGTGTTCATCGGCGAAGTGAAGGCCGATGGCCAGTTCAACGTGGTGTGGAAGACCCCGGGCCCGATCAAGGCCCAGCCCTGGAGCCCCTACATCCCCGAGAACAAGGGCAAGAAGGACGAGCCCGAGAAGAAGTAAGCAGCGCCGGGCCCGTGCCGCCTTGGCATGACGGGCCCCCTGCTGACACGGGCCGGCCGGTGACGGACCGGCCCGTTCTCTTCTTGTCCCCAGCCCCCGAGGAAAGTCTTCCATGCGCTTGTGCAGAACGCTGCTGCTGGCGGGCCTGACCGCCCTGGCCGCCGCGGCCCACGCCCTCACGCCCGAACAGGCGCGGGCCATCGCCAGCGGCGAGACCGACGACCGCATCACGGCCCTGGACCAGGCCGTGGCCCGCGGCGACACCGGCTTGCCGGCCCTGGTCAATGCCCTGCTGGACGATGCCGTCAAGCTCACCCCCAAGCAGGTCCTGATCGTCCAGGGCGAATCGGTGGTGGACGCCGCCACCGGCGCGCCCGCGACCCTGCCGGAAGACGCCGAGGACGTGGTCAACAACAACCGCATGCGCAGTGCGCTGCAGGCGGCCCAGGCGGCAGCCCAGCTGCTCTCGCCCGATCTGGCGGTGCGCCGGGAGGCTGTCGCGGCCCTGGGCAAGCAGACGCTGGAGATGACCCAGCTGCCCCTGATCGACAAGGCGCTGTCGGCCGAGAAGGACCTCGAGCTGCAGGAGGTGCTGGGCCGCATGAAGGCCTCCATCCTGGTGGCTGCACCGGACAAGGCCCAGCGGCTGGAGGCCGTGCGCTTGCTGGGCGCCAGTGGTCGCACCCAGGTCAAGAGCTTGCTGCAGGAGCGCCTGGCGCCCGGCGCCGAGACCGACCCCGAGGTGCGTGGCGCGCTGCTCGCCTCGCTGGACAAGGTGTCGGCCCGGCTGGCCTGGGGCGAGCGCCTGGGCGTGCTGTTCACCGGCCTGAGCCTGGGCAGCATCCTGCTGCTGGTGGCCCTGGGCCTGGCCATCACCTACGGCCTGATGGGCGTGATCAACATGGCCCACGGCGAGCTGATGATGATCGGCGCCTACGCCACTTACGTGGTGCAGAACCTCTTCAAGACCTACGCGCCCGGCGCGGTGGACTATTACCTGTGGCTGGCGGTGCCGGCCGCCTTCCTGGCCGCGGCCGTGGTGGGCGCGGTGCTGGAGCGCCTGGTCATCCGCTGGCTCTATGGCCGGCCGCTGGAGACGTTGCTGGCCACCTGGGGCATCTCGCTGGTGCTGATGCAGGGCGTGCGCAGCCTCTTCGGGGCGCAGAACGTGCCGGTGGAGAACCCGGCCTGGCTGTCCGGCGGCATCGACGTCATGAGCAACCTGACGCTGCCCTACAACCGCATCGCCATCATCGCCTTCGCCTTCCTGGTGCTGGGTGGCGTGGCGCTGCTGATCGCCAAGACCCGGCTGGGCCTGTTCGTGCGGGGCGTGACGCAGAACCGCCGCATGGCGGCCTGCATGGGCGTCAACACCGCCCGCATCGACACCTACGCTTTCAGCCTGGGCGCGGGCATTGCCGGCTTGGCCGGCTGCGCGCTCAGCCAGGTCGGCAACGTCGGCCCCGATCTGGGCCAGGGCTACATCGTGGACTCGTTCATGGTGGTGGTGCTGGGCGGGGTGGGTCAGCTGGCCGGCACCGTCTACGCCGCCCTGGGCCTGGGCGTGCTGAACAAGTTCCTGGAGGGCTGGGCGGGTGCCGTGCTCGCCAAGATCATGGTGCTGGTCGTCATCGTCGTCTTCATCCAGAAGCGGCCGCAAGGGCTGTTCGCGATGAAGGGCCGCAGCGCAGAGGCTTGAGAACCGCATGAGCTCCCCCCAACTTACCTCTCTTCCCACGCCGCGCCGCGGCCTGCTGCTGGGCACGGCCGGCTGGACGGCGGTGGCCGCCGCCACCGCGCTGGTGGCCGTGCTGGTGCCCGTGCTGAACCTGCTGGTGCCCGAGGGCAGCCCGCTGCACCTCAGCGACTACGCCGTGGCTCTGGTCGGCAAGATCATGTGCTATGCCATCTGCGCGCTGGCCATGGACCTGATCTGGGGCTACACCGGCATCCTCTCGCTGGGTCACGGCGTGTTCTTCGCGCTGGGCGGCTACGCCATGGGCATGTACCTGATGCGCCAGATCGGCCGCGACGGCAACTACCAGAGTGATCTGCCGGACTTCATGGTCTTCCTCGACTGGAAGACGCTGCCCTGGCACTGGGCGGTGTCCGACAGCTTCGTGGCCCAGCTGTTGCTGGTGCTGCTGGTGCCTGGCCTGCTGGCCTTCGTGTTCGGCTTCTTCGCCTTCCGCTCGCGCATCAAGGGCGTGTACTTCAGCATCATCACGCAGGCCATGACCTTCGCGGCGATGCTGCTGTTCTTCCGCAACGAGACGGGCTTCGGCGGCAACAACGGCTTCACCGATTTCAAGCGCATCCTGGGCATCCCCGTCGCCCAGCCCTCCACCCGCATGGTGCTGTTCGTGCTGACCGGCCTGACGCTGATCGGCTTCTACCTGATGGCCCGCTGGATCGTGAACAGCAAGTTCGGCCGCGTGCTGCAGGCCATTCGCGATGCCGAGAACCGCGTCATGTTCACCGGCTACAACCCGCTGGCCTACAAGCTGGCCATCTGGACCCTGTCGGCCGTGATGTGCGGCGTGGCCGGAGCGCTTTACGTGCCGCAGGTGGGCATCATCAACCCCAGCGAGATGAGCCCCGCGGCCTCGATCGAGATCGCCATCTGGGCGGCCGTGGGCGGACGGGCCAGCCTGATCGGCCCCATCGTCGGCGCCTTCTTCGTCAACGGCGCCAAGAGCTGGTTCACCCAGGTCTTCCCCGAGTTCTGGCTCTACTTCCTGGGGGCCTTGTTCATCGCCGTCACGCTGTTCCTGCCCAACGGCATCGTGGGCCTGGCCGCCAAACTGAACGGCCGCAAGAAGGAGGAACGCGCATGACCCCCGACCTGATGGAGGCCGGCGCCAAGCGCGTGGCCGAACACGAAGCCCTGCTGCAGTCCGCCTCCTCGGGCGACCGCGAGGCCAGCTTCGGCCGCGTGCTGAACGGGGCCGAGCCGGATTTCGCCCACGGCGTGGCGCTGTACCTGGACGGCATCACCGTGAGCTTCGATGGCTTCCGGGCGCTCAACAACCTCAGCCTGGCCGTCAACGTGGGCGAGCTGCGCTGCATCATCGGCCCCAATGGCGCGGGCAAGACGACGATGATGGACGTCATCACCGGCAAGACCCGGCCCGACCTGGGCACGGCGTCCTTCGGCTCCAACATCGACCTGCTGCGCCTGCGCGAGAACGAGATCGCCCAAATCGGCATCGGCCGCAAGTTCCAGAAGCCCACGGTGTTCGAGGAACTCCCGGTCTTCGAGAACCTGGAGCTGGCGCTCAAGGCCGACCGCCGGGCTCGGGCCGGCCTGTTCGCCCGCCTGAGTGGCGCCCAGCTGGACCGCATCGCCGAGACCCTGCAGCTCATTCACCTGCTGCCCCAGGCCCAGCGCACCGCCGGCCTGCTGAGCCATGGTCAGAAGCAGTGGCTGGAGATCGGCATGCTGCTGATGCAGGACCCCAAGCTGCTGCTGCTGGACGAGCCGGTGGCCGGCATGACCGACGAGGAGACCGAGCGCACTGCCGAGCTCTTCCTCAGCCTGGAAGGCAAGCATTCGCTGGTGGTGGTCGAGCACGACATGAAGTTCGTCGACGAGCTGACCGAGGGCCGCAAGACGGTCACCGTGCTGCACGAAGGCAGCGTGCTGGCCGAGGGCCTGCTGTCCGAGGTGCAGGCCAATGAGAAGGTCGTCGAGGTCTACCTGGGCCGCTGAGCAGCGCACACAAGGAATCACACGATGCTGAAGGTCGAGGGACTGAACCAGTACTACGGTGGCAGCCACATCCTGCGCGGCCTGGACTTCGAGGCCAGGCAGGGCGAGGTGACCGTGGTGCTGGGCCGCAACGGCGTGGGCAAGACCACGCTGCTCAAGAGCCTGATGGGGGTGGTGCCGATCAAGACCGGCACCATCGGGCTGGATGGCCAGGACATCACCCACGACACGCCCTATGAGCGGGTCCGCAAGGGCGTGGGCTATGTGCCCCAGGGGCGCGAGATCTTCGGCCGGCTCACGGTGGAGGAGAACCTGCGCATGGGCCTGGCCTACAAGCCGGGCGGCACGCCCATCCCGGCCGAGCTCTTCGAGCTGTTTCCCATCCTGAAGCAGTTTCTGCACCGCCGCGGGGGCGACCTCTCCGGCGGCCAGCAGCAGCAGCTGGCCATCGCCCGCGCCTTGGCGGCCGGGCCCAAGCTGCTGATCCTGGACGAGCCCACCGAGGGCATCCAGCCCAGCATCATCAAGGACATCGGCCGGGTCATCCGCATGCTGGCCGATCGTGGCGACATGGCCATCGTGCTGGTGGAGCAGTACTACGACTTTGCCGCGGAGCTGGCCGACCAGTACCTGGTGATGGAACGCGGCGAGATCGTCCAGCGCGGCCGTGGCGCCGACATGGAAGCCGAGGGTGCCCGCCAGCGGATGTCGATCTGAAGGGCGCTCAGGGCCGGCGGCTGGCCGCCTGCGAGGCCGGCTTGGCCGCCGCCGCTGCGGCCTGTCGGTCCATGCTGGCCATGATGGCGGCCACCACATCGGCGTCGGGATCGGGTTCGGCACGCTGACGGGCTGCCTTGGTGCGCGCCTTGGCGCCATGGCCGCTGTCCGCAGTCTCGCCGCCCTTTGTCCCGCCAGCCGGCTTGACCGTCGGCTTCTTCGGCGGCGTCTTGTGCATGGCCTTGTGCTCGGTCGGGGTGTCGCCCGGGTTGGCCGCAGGCCGCTCGGCCAGCGACTCGGCTGCCAGCGCGTTGACCGCTCCGGGGGCGGGGGGCGTGTTGCTCTCGCCGGACCGGGCGCTGGCATCGGACGGCGCCGCCATGGCGACGATCTGGGCCGGCGTGGCGACGACCTGCGGCGCCGACGCTGCCGCCAAGGGCTGTTCGCCGGACGATGCTGGCGCTGAGGCTGGGGCCGGCGGGGTAGGCACCGCGCGTGCCACCTGCGAGAGCGCCGAGGGCCCGCTCGGCTGCCCTGGGGAAACCATCCAGGCGGCCAAACCACCCAGAAAGACAACGCCGGTCAGGCCCCACAGCACTTTCGTGCGCGAGCTTCCATGCGCCGGCGGTGGTCCGGCGGGCGAATCGATTGCATCCAGCAGCCGCACCCCCGGTGCTCCAGGGGCAGTCGAGGTGGGGGAAAGCAAGCTGGGGCGAGCGCCCGACGGGCTCACCCCTTGATCTTGTGGTGTCGAATCCATGTCAGGGGAGGTTCCCGGGTCCCGGCGTTTCGGGCTGGCTCATTCTATGGACCACACCACCTTTTGGGTGATCCACTTTGTACGCAAGTGAAAGCAGAATGGCCCGCATCCGTCGCCCCGTCGGGCGTCCGGGTTCCTCACCCATTGCATGCTGTCTGTTCTTGCACTGTTGTTCCTGCTCGCCACCGGGGGGGCGGCCCTGGCCTTCTTCCCGGATCTGCGTCACCACCTGTCCCAGCGCCTTTGCGCCTGGGCACAGCAGGCGCGGCGCCAGGGTCGGTCCTCGGGAGAGGCTCTGCGTGCGCGCACCGGCGTCGCCGGGGAGGCCGTGAGCGAAGAAATCGGGCGCTGGAGTGGGATAGCCTGGCGTCGACGGCAGCTTCTGATGCTGTCCATGCTGGCCCTTCTGGTGTTGCCCGGTCTCGCCGTGTGGTGGCGCCTGTCGCATCGCGTCGACAGCTACGACCACACCGTCGCACAGGATGTGGATGAGCATGTAGCAATGTTGTTACAGGGGGAACAGCTTGTGCCGCCGCCGCCGCTGCCTCCCGTGCTGTTTTCGACGCCGGAGGTCAACGAGTGGCATCCGCTGGCTCAACAGGCGAGCCGGCAATGGGAGCTGCTGGATGGAGCGTTCCGACAGAGGCTGCTCCAGGTGTTTCGCGTCATGGAGGAGCGTTACGGATACCGCATGGTGCTGGTGGAGGGCTATCGCAGTCCGGAGCGCCAGGCCCAGCTGGCAGCCCTTGGCCCGACCGTTACCTTGGCGGTTGCGGGTGCCAGCTACCATCAATACGGGCTCGCTGCCGACTGCGCATTCATGCGTGACGGCAAGGTGGCCATCTCCGAGCGCGATCCTTGGGTCGCCCGCGGTTACGAGCTTTACGGCGAGGTCGCGGCTTCCTTGGGCATGACCTGGGGCGGCAGCTGGCGAAGGCTGCGCGACCTGGGGCACGTCGAGCTGAGACGTCCCGGCGTGCTGCGCGCCACAGGCCAAGGCGCTGGCAACGCCGTCGAGCCGTCTTGAGTTTGCTGCCGAATCGATATGAGCATCGCCAAAGGTGCCATCAGGAGGATCGATGTCCAGACCATTCATCGTCGTGGGTGACACAACCAGCCACGGCGGAACGGTGCTCGAAGGGGCGCCGTCCACGACCACCGGGGGCAAGCCCATCGCGCGCGTGGGGGACAAGGTGAGCTGTCCCAAGCGGGGGCATGGCGGCACCACGGTGATTGCCACCGGGGACCCCAGTTGCCTGATCGATGGCAAGCCCGCCGCACGCCACGGAGACACCACGGCCTGCGGCGCCACGCTGATCTCCACTCAAGCGGTCAGTACGGACTGAGGTCGGACGGGGCGCATCAGCGCCGGTCTGAAGGTCGTGTGAAATGAAGTTCTGGTTCAAGGGCCTGGCGTGGCTGGTTGCCGTGACCTGTGTGGTGTGGATCGCCGTGCTGTGGCACTGGCGCTCCCAGGCGCGCGACATCGCGGCGGCCGACCTGTGGGTCTACCTGGTGGCACTGCCGCTGGTGATCACGGGGCTGCTGCTTGCCGGGCGCTGGGCATTCGGTGCAGCGGTGCGCAAGCAGTCGCAAGCGGATGCGGAGCGCGCCGCTGCGGGTGAGCAGCCCGCGGATTCGTCAACGCCCGGGCTCGCGCCGCTGCGATGGCAGGTGCTGGGGCAATGGGTGCACCTGGCCCTGGGCAGCAGCCCGGAGGAGGTGCTCGAGGCGGTTGCAGCGGGGACACCCCGGCCGAGCCCCGATCCGGCGCTGCGCGATGACCAGGGGCTGCCGGTGCTCAGCGCCCGCTGCGCCACCATGGATCCCGAGGCAGTGGCGGTGGACCTGCCCCAGCCTCAGCAGTTCGATGCCGCGGGTCTGCGGGCCCTGGCCGGCCTGGTGCCCGTGGTCGATGCGCTGTCGTCCGTGTGGGGGCCCTGGGCAGAGCGCTTTCAGCCGAGTTCGACTGTGGGCGCAGCGGGTGACCCATTGCGCCGCGTGCGGGTCTTGGCCCACTGGCCCTTGCACTGGTCTGAAGCCGCCCGGGCGCAGGCCATGGACTGGCTGCGCCGGCGGCTCACGGCTGCCGCAGGCGAAGCGATCCCGCCCTCCGCCTGGTGGGTTCAGGACGTTCCGGGTGACGGAGTCGCCTTGTTGGTGGCGGCTGACAAGCTGCTTGAGACGCTGCACCGCCAATCCTGTGACGATCTGGTGCTGACGCTGGCCTGCCACAGCGATCTGGACATGCCGGCGGTGGACCGTTTGCTGCGCGAGCAGCGGCTCTTCCAGAGCGAACGCCAGCCGCGCGGGGTGATGCCCGGCGAGGGGGCGGTCGCCATGCTCTGGGCCACCCAGCCCTGGCCCCTGACCGAGGACCGGCCGCCGGTGCAAGCCTCTCGAATGCAGGCTGTGTGCCGGGAGCAGTCCATCGACGCACCTGGCCGCACCCGGGCCCGTGAGCTGTCGCAAGCCGTGGGCAATCTGCTGGAACAGTCTGCTCAAGCGCCTCAATCCCTGTGCGCCCTGGTGAGCGATTCGGACCAGCACACGGCCCGCGCCACCGAGCTGTTTGCGGTGTCGCTCAGCCAGTTGCCCCAGCTCGAGCCGGCCGAGGACATGCGGCTGGTGGGGGCGCTGACGGGCCACCTGGGCGGAGTCTCGCCCCTGGCCACGCTGGCCCTGGCCGCGGCCTGGGCCGGGCAGGGGCGAGGGCCACTGCTGGCCGTGTCCGTGGGGGACCGGTACTGGCGACTGATTGCCCATCTGCATCTTCTTTCCGACGAGGTCGCTGCGGCGGCCACCTGACCTTTTGCGGGCACTTGCAGTCCGCCTTCTGCATCAACGGTCTGACCATGAATCGATTCCTTCAACTGCTGCTGGACCCGCGGGTCCTGGGGGTGCTCGGGTTGGCGGCCCTGGCGGCCTTCCTGTTCCTCGGGGCGGATGCCCTCCAGTGGGGCCTCACCCTGGCAGCCATCGTGTTCGGGCTGGTCCTGCTGACGATGGCGATCGTTTGGGCGGTGCGCCGCTGGCGCGCCCGTCGGGCGGCCCAGCGCATGGAGCAGGAACTCGAGAGCACCCTGGGTGAGACAGACCGGAGCGCACGTGCAGGCAAGGAGGGCGCCGAGACGGCGGTGATCCGCGAACGCCTGGTGGAGGCCCTCAAGACCATCAAAACCTCCAAGCTGGGGCAGACCACCGGGCAGGCCGCGCTGTATGAGTTGCCCTGGTACATGGTCATCGGCAACCCCGCGGCGGGCAAGAGCACAGCCATCGTCCAGTCGGGCCTGCACTTTCCCTTTGCCCGCGGCACCGACAACATCCTGCGCGGCATTGGCGGCACCCGCAACTGCGACTGGTTTTTCACCAGCGAAGGTATCCTGATCGACACCGCCGGCCGCTATGCGGTGCACGAAGAGGACCGCGGCGAGTGGCTGAGCTTCCTGGGCATGCTCAAGCGCAACCGGCCCAAGGCGCCGATCAACGGCATCTTGATCGCCGCCAGCCTGGCCGAGCTGATCGAGGCCAAGCCCGATGCGGTGATCCGGCTGGCCAAGAGCCTGCGCCAGCGGGTGCAGGAGTTGACCGAGAGCCTGGAGGTGTTTGCGCCGGTCTACGTGGTGTTCACCAAGGCCGATCTGATCCCCGGCTTCGTGGACTTCTTCGAAGATCAGGATGCCAAGGAACGCGAGCGGGTCTGGGGGGCCACGCTGGCCTACCGCCCGGAGACGCCGGTCGATGCGGTCGAACAGTTCGACGCGCATTTCGACGAGCTGCAGGACGGTTTGCGCGAACTCGCGATGGCCCGCATGGCGCTGAACCGCGGTCGGCCGCTGTCCCCGGCGGTGCTGGCCTTCCCGCTCGAGTTTGCGGCCATGCAGAACGTGCTGCGCAGCTTCGTGGCCACGCTGTTCGAGGACAACCCCTACCAGTACCGGCCGGTGTTCCGCGGCTTCTACTTCACCAGCGCGGTGCAGCAGGGCGTGGTGGGAGACCGCTCCCGCAACGGTGTGGCCCAGCGCTTCGGCCTGGGCGCACCTGCGGGGCCAGCGCCCACGCCGCTGCAGACCGAGAACGGCTTCTTCCTCAAGGATCTGTTTTCCAAGGTGCTGTTCGCCGACCGCCAACTGGTGCGGCAGCACGCCAGCAAGGCCAAGGCCCGTCTGCGCATCGCCACCTTCGCGGGGGGGGTGGGCGTGCTGGCCCTGGCCCTGGCCGCCTGGAGCTGGTCCTATGTAGGCAACCGCCAGCTGGTGCAGAACGTGCAGGCCGATCTGGACAAGGCGATTCAGCTGCAGCAGGGGCAGACCGACCTGGCCTCCCGTCTGCAAGCCATGGAGCTGCTGCAGAACCGGGTCGAGCAGCTCAACGCCTGGCGTGAGGGCCACCCGTGGTCGGTGGGCCTGGGCCTCTACCAGGGCGAGGCGTTGGAGCGCAAGCTGCGCGCCGAGTACTTCCATGGTGTACGCGAGCTGATGCTCAAGCCGGTGGCCCAGGCCCTGGAGGGCTATCTGGGCGAGGTGAACCGCCACGCGGCCGACCTCAAGCCGGTGAAGGCGGTGGATGCGGCGGTCCAGCCGGTGGCCTTGTCGGCCTCGGCCGCCCAGGCTGCGGCCAGCGCCGCCAGTGCCGGTGGCGGCGTCACCACGGCTGTTGCCGCGGCACCATCACGCTATGTCCAGGCCTCAACCACCGATGTGGAGGATGCCTACAAGGCGCTCAAGACCTACCTGATGCTGGCGGAGCGCCAGCGCATGGATGCCGGCCACCTGACGGACCAGATCACCCGCTTCTGGCGCAGTTGGCTGGAGGACAACCGCGGCAACCTGCCGCGCGAACAGATGATGCGCAGCGCAGAGCGCATGGTCAGCTTCTCGATGGCCAATCTGAACGACCCGGCCTACCCCGTGCTGGACAACAACTTCAGCCTGGTGGATCAGACCCGCGAGAACCTGCGCCGCGTGGTGCAGGGCGCGCCTGCGCTGGAGCGCGTCTACGCCGAGGTGAAGGCGCGGGCCTCCACCCGCTTCCCGCCGATGACGGTAGCCCGCATCGTGGGCGACGCCGGCAAGGACACCGTGCTGGGCAGCCAGGTGGTCTCGGGCACCTTCACCCGCGAGGCCTGGCAGGGCTACGTCAACGAGGCCTTCCAGCAGGCGGCCGAGCACGAGCTGCAGAGCGTGGACTGGGTGCTCAAGACCGACTCGCGCGACGACCTGTCGCTGCAGGGCAGCCCGGAGGACATCCGACGCAAGCTGACCGAGCGCTACAAGAACGAGTACGTGGCCGAGTGGCAGCGCTTCATCCAGGGCATCACGGTGGCCGACTTCACCAGCTTCGACGCGGCGGTCGGCCACATGAACCGCCTGGGCGACAAGGCCGACTCGCCCATCCGCAAGCTGCTCTCGGTGCTGTACGACCAGACCTCCTGGGACAACCCGTCCATCCTGAACGAGCGCCTGGCCAAGACCCAGCAGGGCTTTGTCGAGTGGTTCAAGCAAAGCATCCTGCGCATGTCGCCCTCCAGCGTGGAGCTCAAGGTCGATGTGGCGGGCGGGGACAAGGGCATTCCGATGGGCCCGGTGGGCCGCGAGTTCGCGGTGCTGGCCCGCTGGATGGATGCGCGCGATGGCGGGCAGGCACCCCTGGACGGCTACCTGCAGTCGCTCAGCAAGCTGCGCACGCGCTTCAACCAAATGAAGAGCCAGGGCGATCCGGGCCCGGCCTCGCGCGAGCTGATGGCCGCCACCCTGTCAGGCAGCGGCTCTGAGCTGGCCGACGCGTTGAAGTTTGTCGACGAGCAGATGTTCACCGGCGCCACCGATTCGGCCAAGGCCACGCTCAAGCCCATGCTGGTCCGGCCGCTGATGCAGTCCTTCGCTGTGCTGGTGCCGCCGGCCGAGACCGAGCTGAACCGCCTGTGGACGGCCCAGGTGCTGCAGCCCTTCCAGCAGAACCTGGCGGGCAAGTACCCCTTCGACACCGGTTCGCGCATCGAGGCCAGTGCGACCGAGGTGGCCCGGGTGTTCGGGCCGTCCGGCGCGGTGGCCAAGTTCGCCAGCGAGTCGCTGGGGCCCTTGGTGACGCGGCGGGGCGACGCCATCACGGTCCGCCAGTGGGCCGAACAAGGTGTGCGTCTGCGGCCCGAGTTCGTGGATGGCTTCCCGGCTTGGGTGGCCGCGCTGGACGGGGCCGAGGGGGGCGCCGCCACGACACCCACCGGTGCCGCTGCCGGGCCTGCGCAGAGCGCCTTCCAGCTCATGCCCATGGGCGCCCCTGGCTTCCTGGAATACACCATTGAGATCGACGGGCAGGTGCTGCGCTACCGCAATGGCGCAGCCCAGTGGACCAACTTCGTCTGGCCCAACCCGGGTGGCACGCCGGGGGTACGCATCACCGGGGTCACGCTCGACAGCAAGACGGTCGAGGTCTTCAGTGCACCAGGAGCCTACGGCTTCGAGCGCCTGGTCGCGGCGGCCCAGGTCAGCAAGCTGGCCGATGGCGTGCGCGAGCTGCGCTGGGGTGAAGGGCGCAACGCCGTCACCGTCCATTACCGGGCCATCACCATGCCGGGCGCCTCTCAAGCAGCCAGCGGTGGCAGTGGTGCGCCGCGCGGCAAGGGTCTGCGCGGGTTGAACCTGCCTGCGCTGGTGGCCGGCGCCGCACCAGCCGAGGCGACGGTGGCCCAGACGGGAGCGGCACCGTGAGCGCCCGCGCCTTTCCCGTGACGCTGGCCTGGTTCGGCAAGCTGCCCGGCCACGGTGACTTCCTGCGCAGCAGCCAGCAGGGGTTGTTGACCCAGCGGCTGGACCAATGGCTGGCCCAGGGCCTGGACCTGATGGCCAGTGACAGCCGCTGGAAGCAGATCTACGACCAGGCGCGGGGCACGCCCTTTGCATTGTTCGGGGTGCAGGGGCGGGCCATGCTGGTGGGCTATCTGCAGCCCAGCACCGACCTGTCGGGCCGGCGCTATCCCTTCGTGCTGACCGGTGCGATCGAGATGGACGGCGCCGCGGGACAGTGGGTGCTGATTCCCTTGCTGCTGGAGCGGTTCTGGGGCGAGCTGGAGCAGCTGTGCCGGTCCGCGCATGACCACGCCGAACCGGTGCGCCATCTGGCGGAAGCCGCCCAGCGTGAATGGCAGCTGGTGGTCGATGCGGCAGGCCAGCAGGCCGCCTGGCGGGACTTCCTGGAGGACCAGACGCTGGGGGGACTGGAAGGGTTGCTGCGCCGGGGGGGCCATCCTGCGATGGACCTGCACCGCGCGATGGTGGCGCTGGGTCTGCTGCTGCAGCCGGTGCCGGCCAGCGGTGTTTCCAGCCTGGACAAGGGGTTGAGCCTGCCGCTGCCGGACGACCCGCTGTACCGCGCGGCCGTGGCCAGCTTCTGGCTGGGCCTGATCGCCCCTTTCGTGGCGCGCGGCAATTTTGAGCTGTCCCTGCACTTCGGCCAGGACGTTGCGGGTGGCGCCTGCCTCTCGGTGGGCTTTGCCGGGGCCTCGGCCTCGGCGCTGCAGGTCATGCTGGACCGGCTCAAGGCCGAGGAACTGCGGGTGTCCCTGGTGGCACCCGAATGGGTCGATGCCCAGCTGGAGGATGGCTTTGCCATGCGCAAGCTCTCCAGCTACCTGCGCCAGCCGCAGCTGTCGCTGGCGCAGGCCGTGTCGACCTTCAAGGAATGTTTTCTGGGGGAATGAGATGAAGCCGCAGTGGATTCGGATGCCGCGATGGGCCCTGCCTGTGCTGTGCCTGTCCTTGGCCGGGGTCGCCGGCCTGGGCTGGTCGGCCGAAACGGCCGCCCCCGCCAAGGTGGTGCTGGCCGGGGTGGTGCCTGACCAGGCGACCAAGGCAGCGCTGCTGGCGCGGGCGCGCGAGCTCTATGGCGCCGACCGGGTGGTGGATCAGCTGGGTGTGGATCACCTCGTGGCGCCGCCGCAGTGGCTGGACCATGTGCAGCGGGTGCTCACGCCGGAGCTCAAGAAGGTCAGCAACGGCCAGCTGCGCGTCACCGGCAACACGCTCGAGCTGACCGGTCAGGTGGACAGCGAGGCCACCCACCAGCAGCTGGTCAGCACCCTGGCCACCCAGCTCAACAACCCCACCTATGCGGTGCGCGATGGCCTGACCGTGGGCGGCACGGGCCAGGCGGCGCTGGACGATGTGCTGACCCGGCGCACCATCGAGTTCGAGCCGGGCAACGCGCAACTCACCCCGCGTGGCGTGGCGGTGCTGGAGGAGTTGCTGCCTCTGCTGCAGAAGATGCCAGGCCGGCGCTTCGAGGTCATCGGCCACACGGACGATGTGGGTGCGCGGGAGGCCAATGTGGCCCTGTCCGAAGCCCGTGCTCGGGCTGTCAAGGACTACCTGGTGGGCAAGGGCCTGTCGGCCGCCGACATCGTCACCTCCGGGGCCGGGCCGGATCGCCCGGTGGCGGACAACTTGAGCCCCCAGGGGCGGGCCCGCAACCGCCGCATCGAATTCCGCGTGCTGGCCTGAGGGGCGGTCTGGCGGACCGGCCCCGCCCCGGCGTTCAGTAGCCTGGTTCTTCCCGACGCTCCACGCCCAGCAGCTCTTCGACATGGGCCAGGGCGCCCGGGTCCTTCAGCACGGTGCGCAGCCAGTCGTGCAGCGGCATGGTGCCCCAGCGCGCCGCCTTGTCGGCCAGGTAGGCCACCGGGCTGTGCGGTTCGGTCACGCGGAAGTACTCCGCCACCTGGCGCAGCTGTTCCAGGGCCTGGGCCCGTGACTGGATCGGGCCGGCCGCCATTGCCTGCATGGGCATGGCCGCCAAGCCGGGGCGTGTGGCCTCGGAGGGGGCCAGCGCCGGGCCTTCGGTCGCCGTGCCGGAGGGTCCGGTCAGACCGGCGTCCCGGGCCAGACGTTGCAGGGCGTCCTGCGCACTGTCCAGCGCGCGGCGGGCATCGGCAAAGGATGGCGCTTCCTCGCCCAGGGCCTGGTCGGCCAGGGTCACCAGGTGTTCCCAGGCGGCCAGGGCAGATGCCACCGCCGCGGCCTGGGCTTCGTGTGCGCGCAGACCGGCCTGCGCCAGGCCGCGGACGATGGCGTCCAGTCCCGGCGGGGCCTCGGCGGCATTCGGCGTGGAGGCAGGCTCCGGCTCCCCCGCCAAGCGGCGGGCCCGGGCGGCCTCGACATCCAGCAGGCTCACCGGCCGACCGCCCAACACGGCACGGGGCAACAAGGGGATGCGCCGTGCCTGCTCCTCCACTTTGCTGTTCAGCCAGCGAAGGTTGCCGACCCGGGGTTCCAGGTCGCCGTCCTCGATGAGGGGATGGAGGTCGGTCCAGAAGTGTTCGATCAAGCCGGCGCACAGGGTCAGGCCCCGAGCCAGGCCCTCGAAGCCCTGGGTGTGGGCCAGGGCCTCGGCGCACCAGCCGGCCACGCGCAGGTCCTTGCTCTGCTGGCGCAGCAGCTGCTCACAGGCACGAGCCGCACCAGGCCAGTCGGCCACCTTGAGGTGGGCCACCCACTCGCCCTGGTCCAGCGTGGGGTCGTCCTCCCGCCGCAACTCCTGGATGACGTCGACCTCCGGCGAGAGGGACATGTCCGAGCCACCCGGCGCGGCCTCGGAGATCGGTGCCAGCAGGTCTTCCAATTCCATTCTTGTGGTACTCCCTGGTCTTTGCGCGCCATTGTGCCCGCCAGCCCTGCGGGCCGGCGAAGGGGGCAAGGCAGGTGAAACAGGCGCTTACGAAATGCCCAGGCTCACTTCCAGAGCCAGGGACTGGGCAAGCTGGAGGTCGACAGCCAGTGGGCCCAACCCCGCGGGTTGTCACGGCGCCGGACAGGTTCAGGCAGGGGCAGGTCGGAGGGCTCGCGGAACCACAGGCCATCGGCCAGGCTGCGGTAGGCGCGCCAACCCTTGGGCAGGTCGGCCACGAGTTGAAGAGAGGGATCGCGGGCCACAGCCCGCCCCAGCGTGACGATGCGGCAGCGGTCGTCTTCGTCGACCGGGCCGTGCAGGAACTGCCAGTCGCCATCCCGGCTGCGAACCACCAGCAGCACCGGATGTCCTTCGCCCAGCACCCGCGAGGAGGTGTAGGCCAGCGTCTGGGCCGGCTCGCAGAACGCCCACGAGTCATCACTGGGCTCGGAGCCGGATTCCGTGAGGGGAAAGGAAGAGCGGGAGGTCATGGCAGAGAGAACCCTGCCCGGAGATCGTGACAGCGGCGTGGCAGGCAGCGATCACCCGGGACCCGGGATGTGTTGCGCACGTTTACACGTTAACACCGGCCTGCGTTGCGCCCCAGCCCCCAATCGGGGGATATTCCCAGTTTTGTCCCAGTGCGAAGGCGGCTTAACCGGCGCTGAGTTCGGTCGCCTGACGGGCCAGTGCGGTGATCTGATTCCAGTCTCCGGCGCGCAGGGCGGCGGCCGGGGCCAGCCAGGAGCCCCCCACCAGGGCCACGTTGGGCTGCTTCAGGAAGCCGCCCAGGTTGTCCAGGCTCACACCGCCGGTGGGGCAGAAGCGCACATCGCCAAACGGCGAGGCCAGGGCCTTGAGCATGTCCAGGCCGCCAGCCACGGTGGCCGGAAACAGTTTCATCAGTCGGTAACCGGCTTCCCGGGCGGCCATCACCTCTCCCGGTGTCATCACGCCCGGCACGAAGGGCAGGCCGGCCTCGGCCACGGCGCGCAGCAGGGCCGGGCTGTGGCCGGGCGACAGGCCGAAGCGGGCGCCGGCGTCCTGGGCGCGCCGCACATCGTCGGCGCTGAGCAGGGTGCCGGCACCCACCTGCATCTCGGGGACCTCACGCGCCACTGCCGCGATGGCCTCCAGGGCGCAGGGGGTGCGCAGGGTGATCTCGATCACGTCGATGCCACCGGCCAGCAGAGCCTGGGCCAGGGGCACGGCATGGGCGGCGTCCTGCAGCACCACCACGGGCACGACACGGGAGCGGAACGCAGGCAGGGCGGGCAGAGAGGTGCTCACGTCAGATCTCCGGAAAGAGGGCGCTGCCACCGGCCTCGGCGCGGGAGGCCTGGCGGCGGAAGGTGGCGAACAGCTCGCGGCCGCAGCCGCGCTGGTGGGCGGACAGGTCCGCCGTCTCGAGGGGCCGGGCGGCCAGTTCATCATCGCTCAGTTCGACGACCAGCCGGCCGGCGTGGGCATCGAGCTCGATGATGTCGCCGTTGCGCAGGCGGGCGATGGCGCCACCGGCCAGGGCTTCGGGGCTGAGATGGATGGCCGCGGGCACCTTGCCCGAGGCCCCCGACATGCGCCCGTCGGTCACCAGCGCGACATGGAAGCCGCGGTCCTGCAGCACGCCCAGCACCGGGGTCAGGGTGTGCAGTTCGGGCATGCCGTTGGCCTGCGGACCCTGGTGGCGCAGCACGGCCACTAAGTCGCGTTCCAACTGGCCGGCCTTGAACTGGGCGATCAGCTCGGCCGGGTCGTCCACCACCACGGCCGGGGCGCGCACATGGCGGTGTTCGGGCTTGACGGCCGAGACCTTGATGACCGAGCGGCCCAGGTTGCCCTGCAGCAGCTTGAGCCCGCCGTCGGCACTGAAGGGCTCGCGGGCCGGCCGCAGCACGGTCAGGTCGCCGCTGTCGGCCGGCGTGTCGCGCCAGGCCAGGCGGCCGTCCTGCAGCCAGGGCTCGCGGGTGTAGTGGGCCAGACCCGGGCCGGCCACGGTGGCCACGTCCGGGTGCAGCAGGCCCGCGTCCAGCAGCTCGCGGATCAGGAAGCCCATGCCGCCGGCGGCGTGGAAGTGGTTCACGTCGGCCGTGCCGTTGGGGTAGATGCGCGTCATCAGCGGCACCACCTCGGACAACTCGGCGAAATCGGTCCAGTCGATGCGCAGGCCGGCGGCGCGCGCCATGGCCACCAGGTGCAAGGTGTGGTTGGTGGAGCCACCGGTGGCCAGCAGGCCGACGATGCCGTTGACGATGGCGCGCTCGTCCACGATCTGGGCCAGCACGGTGGGCTCGGCGCCCTGGGCCGACATGGCCAGGGCGCGGCGGGTGGCCTCATCGGTCAGCGCGGCGCGCAGCGGGTCGTCCGGCGGCACGAAGGCCGAGCCGGGCAGCTGCAGGCCCATGATCTCCATCAGCATCTGGTTGGAGTTGGCCGTGCCGTAGAAGGTGCAGGTCCCGGCGCTGTGGTACGAGGCGGACTCGGCCTCCAGCAGCGCGGCGCGGTCCACCTTGCCCTGGGCGTACTCCTGCCGCACCTTGGCCTTGCGGTCGTTGGGCAGGCCCGAGCGCATCGGCCCGGCGGGCACGAAGACCACCGGCAGGTGGCCGAATTGCAGCGCCCCGATCAGCAGGCCCGGCACGATCTTGTCGCAGATGCCCAGGCACAGCGCGGCATCGAAGGTCTGGTGCGACAGGGCCACCGCGGTGGCCATCGCGATCACGTCGCGCGAGAACAGCGAGAGCTCCATGCCCTCGTTGCCCTGGGTGATGCCGTCGCACATGGCCGGCACGCCACCGGCCACCTGGGCCACGCCGCCGGCGGCGCGGGCCGCGGCCTTGATCTGGTCCGGGTAGCTGGCGTAGGGCTGGTGGGCCGACAGCATGTCGTTGTAGGCCGTGACGATGCCGACGTTGGGTGCCCGCAAGGCCTTGATCGCCAGCTTGTCGTCGGCCGGCGAGGCGGCGAAGGTGTGGGCCAGGTTGGCGCAGCTCATGTGCTCGCGCTGGGTGCCCTGGCGCTGCCAATGCGCCACGGTGTCCAGATAGGCCTGGCGCAGGTCCTGGCTGCGGGCGCGGATGCGCTCGGTGACCTCGGCGATGTGGGGATGCAGCGGGGAGCGTGTGGTGGCGGTCATGGGGTCAGGCCTCCTCGGACCATTGCATGTCGTGGCGGGCCATCAGGGCCGACGAGGCGGCCGGGCCCCAGGTGCCGGCGGCATAGGGCCGGGGGGCGTCGCCCTGGGCGGCCCAGCCGTGCAGGATGGGCTCCACCCAGGCCCAGGCGGCTTCCAGTTCGTCGTGCCGCATGAAGTGGGTCAACCGGCCGCGGATGACGTCGATCAGCAGGCGCTCGTAGGCCTCGGCGCGGCGCTCGGTGAAGGCGGTGTGCAGGTCCAGGTCCAGGCTGACCGGGCGGCGGCGCATGCCGCTGCCGGGTTCCTTGGCCATGATCTGCAGCTGCACCGACTCCTCGGGCTGCAGGCGGATGACCAGGCGGTTGCCGGCGCTGCGGTAGGTGTCGGGGAACAGCGAGAAGGGCTGGCCGGCGAAGTCGATCACGATCTCCGAGCAGCGCTCGGCCAGGCATTTTCCGGTGCGCAGGAAGAAGGGCACGTTGCCCCAGCGCCAGTTGTCGATGTGGGCCTTGAGCGAGACGAAGGTCTCGGTGCGGCTGTCCGGGGGCACGCCATCTTCCTGCAGATAGCCCGTCGCCGCCCGCTGCTGCACGGCGCCGGCTGTGTACTGGCCGCGGATGACGTCGCGCGCGATCTCGGCCGGGCCCATGGGCCGCAGCGAGCGCAGCACCTTGAGCTTCTCGTCGCGGATGGCGTCCGGGTCCAGCGACACGGGCGGCTCCATCGCCACGATGCACAGCATCTGCAGCAGGTGGTTCTGCACCATGTCGCGCAGCGCGCCGGTGCCGTCGTAGAAGCCGGCGCGGCTGCCCACGCCCACCGTCTCGGCCACGGTGATCTGCACGCTGCGGATGAAGGGGGCGCGCCACAGCGGCTCGAAGATGGCATTGCCGAAGCGCAGCACCATCAGGTTCTGCACCGTCTCCTTGCCCAGGTAGTGGTCGATGCGGAAGATCTGCTGCTCCTCGAAGAAGCGGCCGACCTCGGCATTGATGGCCCGAGCCGAGGCCATGTCGTGGCCCAGGGGCTTTTCCAGCACCACGCGGGCCTGGGCATCCACCAGCCCGGCGCCAGCCAGGTGGGCGCAGATGCGGGTGAAGAGAGCGGGGGCCGTGGCCAGGTAGAACACCCGCTGGGCGCCGGCCCGGCTGTGGCGGGCCAGGCGGGCGAAATCCTCCGGCGCGGTGGCGTCCAGCGCCACGTAGTCGATCAGGGCCTCGAAGCGGTCCCAGGCCTCGGCCTGCAGGCTGCGGGCCTCGATGAACTGGCGTGCGCCGCCCAGCACCTGCTGGATGAAGGCCTCGCGCGACAGGGCCTGGCGCCCGACGGCCAGGATGCGGGCCCCGGTCGGCAGGTTGCCGTGCAAATGGGCCATGTACAGCGCGGGCAGCAGCTTGCGCACCGACAGGTCGCCGGTGGCGCCGAAGATGAACAGGTCCAGGTCGGGATCGGAGGCGGAAACGACAGGGTCCATGGCGAGCGTCCAGTCAGGGAAGTCGCTAGTGTAATGAAATTACCTAAAAATTAGTAATCAGATTACATCCCATGAGAACCCTGACTCAGTCGTCCCGGTAGCGCTTGGCCTGCAGGTTGCGCTTGAGCGCGTGCAGGCGGGCCGGCAGGTCCGGGCCCAGCTGCAGCGCCACCTCGGTGGCCAGGATGTCCACGATCACCAGGTGCAGCAGGCGCGAGACCATGGGGCTGTACTCCTCGTAGGACTCGGGGTGGTCGGCTGCGATGTGGATGTCGGTGGCAGCGGCCAGCGGCGAGCCGCTGGCGGTGACGGCCACCGTGGTGGCCTTCTGCTGGCGGGCCAGTTCGGTGGCGTCCAGCAGGTCGCGGCTGCGGCCGGAGTTGGAGAACACCACCACGCAGTCCTCGGGCTGCAGCAGGGTGGCACCCATCACCTGCAGGTGGCCGTCGGCATAGGCGGCCGTGTGGCAGCCCATGCGGAAGAACTTGTGCTGGGCGTCCTGCGCCACGATGCCCGAGTTGCCCACGCCGTAGAACTCGATGCGGCGCCCGGCCCGGATGGTGCGCACCAGGGCCTGGCTGGCCCGCTCCAGCGGACGCAGGCCGGCGTTCTGGCGGAAGTCGGCCAGGGTCTGCTGCACCTGCTCGACGATCTTGTCCACCACCGCTCGGCTGCCGTCGCCCGGGGCCACCGACTGGTGCACATAGGGCAGGCCCTGGCCCAGGTTGCCGGCCAGCTTGAGCTTGAAGTCGGCCCAGCCGCCAAAGCCCAGGCTGCGGCAGAAGCGCACCACCGTCGGGTTGCTGACCTGGGCCTGGCCGGCCAGCTCGGCCACGGTGCGGGCCAAGGCGGCGCGCGGATCGGCCAACACGGCCTGGGCCACGCGCTGTTCGGCGGCGGGCAGGGTGCTCAGGGTGCGCTGGATCTGGTCGGTGAGGCTCATGGGAGAATTCTCCGCGTTCGTCGACCCCATGCTGCACGGCAGCCCATGTTCCATGCGATTGTTGCTTGCCGAGGACGATGCCATCCTGGCCGACGCCCTGTCGTCCAACCTGCGTGCTGCCGGCTTCGAAGTGGAGCTGGCCGACAACGGGGCCGTGGCCGAGTATCTGCTGCTCAAGCAGCCCTTCGACCTGGGTGTGATCGACCTGGGCCTGCCCCTGGTCGATGGGCTCACCGTGCTCAAGCGGGTGCATGCGGCCCGGCCCACGCTGCCGCTGCTCATCCTGACCGCGCTGGACAGCCTGGACAGCCGGGTGGCGGGCCTGAACGCGGGGGCCGACGACTACCTCACCAAGCCCTTCGACTTCCCGGAACTGGAGGCTCGCATCCGCGCGCTGCTGCGCCGGGCGCGCCTCTCCGGCGCCGCCGACGGGCGCACGCCGGTGCAGCTCAGTGGCCGGCTGAGCTTTGACCGCGAGGCCCGGCGGGCCAGCGTGGACGGCACGGTGCTGGAGCTCTCTCCGCGCGAATGGCTGCTGCTGGACGCCCTGCTGACCCAGAAGGGCCGCGTGGTGACCAAGGAGCAGATCGCCCAGGCCTGGGCCGGCGACGCCGCCGAGCCGGCCAGTTCGCCTGCGGGCACGCTGGAGGTCTACATCCACCGCCTGCGCCGCAAGCTGGAGGATTCCGGCCTGGGCATTCGCACCGTGCGCGGCCTGGGCTACCTGCTCGAAGATGTCTGACACCCCGCACCGCAGCCGCCTGCGCTGGCTGGCCTGGCTGGCCCCCGGGGCCGGACCGTTGCGGCGCTACCTGCTGCTGTGGCTGCTGGTGCCGCAGCTGGTGCTGTGGCTCGGGGCGGCGGTGCTGTCCTACACCGTGGCGGCCCGCTACGCCAACCTGGCGCTGGACCGCAGCCTCTACCAGGCCTCGCGGGCGCTGGCGCGGCAGGTCAAGCCCATGGGCAGCGGCCTGCTGATCGACTTTCCCAAGGCGGCGCGCGACATCATCGAGACCGACCCGGACGACCGGGTCTACTACATGGTCAGCGCGCCGCCGGGCCAGCTCATCCTGGGCAACCAGCGCCTGCCCGAGCCGCCGCCCGAGGTCAGCTCGCCCAACGGCTTGGGGCCGGTGCTGGACAAGCCGCGCTTCTACGACGCCATGCTGAAGGAGCAGGGCGGCGCGGTGCAGGTGCGGGTGGTGGCCCTGTACTTGGCCTGGGGCGACGCCGACGCGCCCCAGACCATGCTGGTGCAGCTGGCCAAGAGCCGCATCGGCCGCGACACCCTGGCCACCCAGATCCTGCACGACACCGCGCTGCCGCTGACCGGTCTGGTGCTGCTGATGTCGCTGATCGTCTGGGCCAGCCTGCGGGCCGGGCTGGCGCCCCTGGCGCGCCTGCACCAGGCCGTCATCTCGCGCGCGCCCAGCCACCTGGACCCGATCCAGCTGGGGCGAGCCCCCGAGGAAGTGCAAGCCCTGACCGACGCCCTGAACAAGCTGCTGCAGGCGGTGCGCGAGAGCGTGGGGCAACAGCAGCGCTTCATCAGCGACGCCGCACACCAGCTGCGCACCCCGCTGGCCGGCCTCAAGAGCCAGACCGAGCTGGCGCTGCGGGAAGCGACCGATCCCGCCCTGCGTGCGCGCCTGACCCGGGTGCACGAGAGCGCCACCCGCAGCGCCCATCTGGTGACGCAGTTGCTGACGCTGGCCCGGGCCGAACCCGAATCCAGCCATGTGATGGCCCGCAGCCTCTTTGACCTGCGCCGCCTGGCTGAGGAGCTGACGGCCGAGCTGGTGCCGCGGGCCCTGCAGGCCGGTGTGGACCTGGGCTGGGCCGATGACGATCCGGAGGCTGCCGGGGATGGGCCGCTGCGGGTCATCGGCCATGCCCTGCTGGTGCGCGAGGCCCTGTCCAACGTGATCGACAACGCCATTCGCTACGCCGGCCGCGGGGCCGAGGTGACGGTGCGGGCGCGGGCGGAAGACGGCCAGGCCGTGGTCGAGGTGGACGACACCGGGCCAGGCATTGCACTGGCCCAGCGCGAGGCCGTGTTCGAGCGTTTCTACCGCGGCACCCAGGAAGGCCTGGGTTGCGGCCTGGGCCTGCCCATCGTCAAGGAGATCATCGAGCGCCATGCCGGCACGGTCACCTTGCTGGACCGTCCGCCCCATGGCCTGCGGGTGCGGGTGCGGCTGCCGCTGGCGGCGCGCGTGTAATTAATGAATTGTTAGGACTCTGTCCATAGGCTGTTGTCTCAAGTTCATAGACATTAATAAAACATTAATCTTCGGCCGCACCTGAACACAGGGGGCCGCTGGGTCTCCTGCCGCGTCGGGGCATCTCACCAAGACGAAGAGGAGACAAACATGAAACATTCCCTGCGCCCGGCCCCGCTGCTGGGCTTGCTGCTGGCCGCGCTGGCTGGCGGCGCCCAGGCCCAGATCGCCCTGGACTCGACCGGCTACTTCCGGGCCGGCCCCGGCGCCACCTCGAAGAATGCCAACCGGGCCTGCTACGGTCTGTCGGGGGCGGACTTCAAGTACCGCCTGGGCAACGAATGCGACTTCTACGGCGAGTTCCTGTTCAGCGGCACCGTGGCCCGCAAGGACAGTGGCGACACCTACAAGATCCACTTCATGCCCACGATCTTCAAGGGCAACGCCAGCGACTCGGGCGATGCCAAGTGGGAGACCGCGCAGATGTGGGCCGAGGCCACCGGCCTGGACTTTGCGCCACAGGCCAGCTTCTGGGCCGGCAAGCGCTACCACCGCGGGGCCGACATCCACATCGTCGACACCTTCTTCGAGAAGCTGGACGGCACCGGTGCCGGCGCCAGCCTGCCGGCCCTGGGCGGCAAGCTGGACCTGGCCTTCTACCGTGCTGACAGCAGCACCCAGGACGCCAACGGCCATGACAACCCCGGCAGCCGCCTGAACGCCTGGCTGCGCGACGTGCCGGTCAACGAGAACGGCACGATCAATCTGCTGCTGACCGCCACCAAGGGCGAGTTCACCGGCGGAGAGTCGGGCGCCGGCGTCAGCCTGCGCCACACCCAGGACAAGCTGCCCTTCGGTGCCAGCAACAACCTGTGGTTCCAGTACGCTCAAGGTTCGGCCGGCCTGGCCGGCGGCTTCGGCAGCCTGACCGATGGCTCCGACGTCAAGAAGTGGCGCATCGTCGACGGCTACCAGTTCCAGGCCAACGAGAACTTCGGCGGCCAGCTGATCGCCATGCTCGAGAAGAAGAAGGCCGATGCCGGCGACGCCACGGTCAAGTCCATCGGCGGTCGCGTGGGCTATGCCTTCACCCGCAACTTCAAGATCCTGGCCGAAGTGGGCGTGGACCGCGTGAGCCCGCAGGGCCAGTCCAGTGCCAACCTGACCAAGTTCACGATCGCCCCGACGATCAGCGCGGGCAAGGGCTTCTGGGAGCGTCCCGAATTGCGCTTCTACGTGACCCGTGCCAAATGGAACCAGGCGGCCAACGCGGCGGCCGGTGCCGATGGCCTGACCGGCCTGGCCGATGGCAAGACCAGCGGCACCAGCTACGGCATCCAGGCCGAAGTCTGGTGGTGAACCGAGCCACCGGCGTGAATGCATGAACATCGGCACCGGGCCCCTGGGCCCTGTGCCTGTCAAACCCGAAGGATGCGAGCATGAACAAGACGATGACCCTGCGCAGCACGTTGCGCCTGAGCGCCCTGGGCCTGGCCGCCACTGCGGCCCTGGTGACCGGCGTGGCCCGTGCGGGCGAGGTGGAGGTGCTGCACTGGTGGACCTCCGGTGGCGAGGCCAAGGCCGCCCAGGCCCTGGCCGCCACAATGAGGGCCAAGGGCCACACCTGGAAGGACTTCGCGGTGGCCGGCGGCGGTGGCGATTCGGCCATGACGGTGCTGAAGTCGCGCGTGGTCTCGGGCAACCCGCCCGCGGCCGCCCAGATCAAGGGCCCCTCCATCCAGGAGTGGGCACGCGAGGGTGTGCTGACCAACCTGGACGACGTGGCCGGCCCCGAGAAGTGGGACCAGCTGCTGCCGCCGCAGATCGCCGCCGGCCTGAAGTACAAGGGCCACTACGTGGCCGCGCCGGTCAATGTGCACCGGGTGAACTGGCTGTGGGTCAACACCGCCGTGTTCCAGAAGGCCGGCCTCAAGCCGCCGACCACCTGGGCCGAGTTCTTCACCGCCGCCGAGGCGCTGAAGAAGGCCGGCGTGATCCCGCTGGCCCACGGCGGTCAGAGCTGGCAGGACTTCACCACCTTCGAGGATGTGGCCCTGGGCGTGGGCGGCACCGCCTTCTACAAGAAGGCCCTGGTGCAGCTGGATCCGACCGCGCTCAAGAGCGACACCATGAAGGAGGTGCTGACTACCTTCAAGAAGATCAAGGGCTACACCGACAAGAACGCCCCCGGGCGTGACTGGAACCTGGCCACCGCCATGGTCATCCGCGGCGAGGCCGGCATGCAGCTGATGGGCGACTGGGCCAAGGGCGAGTTCCTGGCCGCGGGCAAGACCCCGGGCAAGGACTTCGAGTGCGTGGCCTCGCCGGGCACGGCCAAGGACTTCAGCTACAACGTGGACAGCCTGGCCATGTTCCAGCTGAAGAACCCGGCCAATGCCAAGGCCCAGCGCGACCTGGCCTCGGCCTTGATGTCGCCGGACTTCCAGGAGTTGTTCAACCTGAACAAGGGCTCCATCCCGGTGCGCCTGAACATGCCGATGGACAAGTTCGACGCCTGCGCCAAGCAGTCGTCCAAGGACTTCGTCGAGTCGTCCAAGGGCGGCACCCTGGTGCCCTCGATCGCCCATGGCATGGCCGTGCCCTCGGCCGTGGAAGGCGCGATCAAGGACGTGGTCTCGCAGTTCTGGAACAGCGACAAGGCCACGGTGGACGACACCATGAGCAAGCTGGTGGCTGCCGCCAAGGCCCAGTGATGGGCGCCGCCCCGCCCCGCGCGCGGGGCGGTTGACCTGCCACGGGGCTGGCTCGCCGGCCGGCCCCTTCTTGGTCCTCTTTTTTCCCTGCGCACCATGAGCACCGTTTCCCCCCTCCGGCGCATCGACTGGCTGCCCAAGCTCGTGCTGGCGCCATCCTTCGTTGCGGCCTTCCTGTTCATCTACGGGCTGATCGCCTGGAACGGCTACCTGTCGGTGACCGAGTCCCACCTGCTGCCGAACTACGAGTTCGCCGGGCTGGATGCCTACCGCGCGCTGATGGACAGCGACCGCTTCCATGTTGCGGCCTGGAACCTGGTGCTTTTCGCGTTTCTCTTCATCGCCGGCTCGCTGGTGGTGGGCGTGCTGCTGGCGGTGCTGCTCAACCAGAAGATCCGCGCCGAGGGTGTGCTGCGCACCGTCTACCTCTACCCGATGGCGCTGAGCTTCATCGTCACCGGCACCGCCTGGAAGTGGATCCTCAACCCCGGCCTGGGGGTGGAGCACACCGTGCGCGCCTGGGGCTTCGAGTCCTTCAGCTTCGACTGGCTGGTCAACCCGGACCGGGCCCTGTACTGCATCGTGATCGCCGGCATCTGGCAGAGCGCGGGCTTCGTGATGGCCCTGTTCCTGGCCGGTCTGCGCGGCATCGACGAATCCATCATCAAGGCCGCCCAGGTCGATGGCGCCTCCATGCCGCGCATCTACCTGCGCATCCTGCTGCCCAGCCTGCGGCCGGTCTTCTTCTCCACCGTGATGGTGCTCTCGCACATCGCCATCAAGAGCTTCGACCTGGTGATGGCGCTGACCGCCGGCGGCCCCGGCTACGCCACCGACTTGCCGGCCACCTTCATGTACGCCATGGCCTTCACCCGCGGCCAGATCAACCAGGGCGCGGCCTCGGCCACGCTGATGCTGGCGGCCGTCGCCGCCATCGTCGTGCCCTACCTCTACAGCGAACTCAGGAGCCGCCGATGAGCGCCCCCACCCTGACCGCGCCGGCCCTGCCGGCGGCCGAGGCCCCCCGCATCGATGGTCTGCGCATCGCCCTGTGGGCCGCGCTGCTCGGGCTGGCGCTGTTCTTCCTGGGCCCGCTCTACGTGATGCTCTCGACCTCGCTCAAGAGCATGGACGAGATCCGCCAGGGCAGCCTGCTGGCCATGCCTTTCTCGCCCAACTTCGCGGCCTGGGCCAAGGCCTGGTCCGGGGCCTGCACCGGCACCGATTGTTCGGGCCTGCAACCCTTCTTCTGGAACTCGGTGCTGATGGTGGTGCCGGCCGTGCTGATCACCACCGCGCTGGGCGCCATCAACGGCTACGTGCTGAGCAAGTGGCGCTTCCGCGGCAGCGAGCTGATGTTCGCGCTGATGCTGTTCGGCGTCTTCATGCCCTTGCAGGTGGTGCTGCTGCCCATGTCCCAGGTGCTGGGCTGGTTGGGCCTGGCCAGCTCGATCTGGGGCCTGACCCTGGTGCACATCCTGTGCGGGCTCTCCAGCACCACGCTGTTCTTCCGCAACTACTACGCCGGCCTGCCCGATGAGCTGATCAAGGCTGCGCTGCTGGACGGCGCGGGCTTCTGGCGCATCTTCTGGCGCATCGTGCTGCCGCTGTCCGGCCCCATCCTGGTCGTCACCTTCATCTGGCAGTTCACCCAGATCTGGAACGACTTCCTCTTTGGCGTGGTGTTCTCTGACGCGGGCACCAAGCCCATCACCGTCGGCCTGAACAACCTGGCCAACACCTCCAGCGTGGTCAAGGAATACAACGTCGACATGGCCGCGGCCATGATCGCCGGCCTGCCCACGCTCTTCGTCTACATCGTGGCCGGCAAGTACTTCGTGCGCGGCCTCACCGCCGGTGCCGTCAAGGGCTGAAGCCGGGCTGAAAGGACCACACCCATGGGAGCCCTCTCCATCCGCCAGGTGCGCAAGAGCTACGGCGCGCACGAGATCCTCAAGTCCATCGACATCGACGTCGAGAAGGGCGAGTTCCTCATCCTCGTCGGCCCCTCGGGCTGCGGCAAGTCGACGCTGCTGTCGATGATCGCCGGCCTGGACACGCCCACCTCGGGCCAGATCCTGCTGGGCGACCGCGACATCACCCACGCCTCGCCCAAGGACCGCGACATCGCCATGGTGTTCCAGAGCTATGCGCTCTATCCCAACATGACGGTGGCGCAGAACATCGCCTTCGGCCTGGAGATGCGCAAGGTGCCCAAGGCCCAGCGCGAGGAAGCCATCGCCCGCGTGGCCAAGATGCTGCAGATCGAGCACCTGCTGGACCGCCGGCCAGCCCAGCTCTCGGGCGGCCAGCGCCAGCGCGTGGCCATGGGCCGCGCCCTGGCACGCAACCCCTCGCTGTTCCTGTTCGACGAGCCGCTGTCCAACCTGGACGCCAAGCTGCGCGTGGAGATGCGCGCCGAGATCAAGCTGCTGCACCAGCGCACCCGCACCACCACCGTCTACGTCACCCACGACCAGGTGGAGGCCATGACCCTGGGCGACCGCATCGCGGTGATGCGCGAGGGCGTGCTGCAGCAGCTGGGCACGCCGGACGACATCTACACCCGCCCGGCCACCGTCTTCGTGGCGCAGTTCATCGGTTCGCCGGCCATGAACCTGATGTCCGCCCAATGGATGGGTGGCACCCTGAGCATGCAGGGCACGGCCCTGCCGCTGGGCGAGGCCCAGGTCCGGACCCTGGCCGCGCGCCAGGTGTCCTCGGTGATCTACGGCCTGCGGCCCGAGGCCCTGCGCCTGTCCGACCGCGGCCTGCCGGGCCAACTGCGCATGGTCGAGCCCACCGGGCCGGAGACCTATGCCTATGTGGACACCGCCGTGGGCCCCGTGGTGCTGCGGGTGCCGGGCCGGGTGGCCCAGCCGGTGGGCAGCAATGTGCTGCTGGACTGGAACGAGGCCGAGGTCCATCTGTTCGACGGCCAGACCGAGCAGCGCATCGAAGTCGCCACCCCCAGCGCCGGCGCCAAGGTCACGCCGCTGTACGCCCAGGGCGCATGAGCGCGATGGATTCACCCCGCCTGCTGGCGGATGTCGGCGGCACCAATGCGCGCTTTGCCTGGCAGGCCGCGGCCGGTGCGCCGCTGCAGGACGTGCGGACCTTGCCCTGTGCCGGGCACGACAGCCTGGAGGCCGCGATGCGGGCCTACCTGGCCGAGACCGCCCACCCGGTGCCGGCCCTGGCGGCCGTGGGCATCGCCAACCCGGTCACCGGTGACCGGGTGCAGATGACCAACCACCACTGGTCCTTCTCGATCGAGGCGCTGCGCCAGGCCCTGGGCTTCGAGCGCCTGCGGGTCATCAACGACTTCACCGCGCTGGCGCTGGCCCTGCCGCACCTGCCGGCCCACGAGCTGCGCCAGGTCGGGGGCGGTGCGGCCCAGCCCGGGGCGGCCATCGGCCTGGTGGGCGCAGGCACCGGCCTGGGTGTGTCCGGCCTGCTGCCGCTGGGCCCGCGCTGGCTGCCGCTGGCGGGCGAAGGCGGCCATGTGAGCCTGCCGGCCGAGACGCCGCTGGAGGCCGAGGTGGTGGCCGTGCTGCGCGAGCGCCATGGCCGGGTGTCGGCCGAGCGGGTCTTGTCCGGCCCGGGGCTGCGTGCGCTGCACCATGCCCTGGGCGTGGTCCGGGGCCAGCCGCTCACCCCCCAGGATGCGCCCGAGGCGGCCGCCATCGTGGAAGCCGCGCTGGGTGGCCGGGATGCGCACTGCGCCCAGGTGTTGGACCTGTTCTGCGGCTGGCTGGGCACGGTGGCCGGCGATCTGGCGCTGACGCTGGGCGCCCGCGGCGGGGTGTACATCGGCGGCGGCATCGTGCCCCGGCTGGGCACGGCTTTCGACCGCTCGCCCTTCCGGGCCCGCTTCGAGGCCAAGGGGCGCTTCGAGTCCTACCTGAGAGAGATCCCGGTGCAGCTCATCCTCTCGCCCACCTCGCCAGCCCTGCGCGGCGCGGCCGAGGCGCTGGAGATGCCCGATGGGGTCTGAGGTCTGTCTGAGGCCGCCACTGCTGGGCGTGCACCATGTGGCGCTGATCTGCAGCGACTACGCCCGCTCCCGGCAGTTCTACACCGAACTGCTGGGCCTGCCGGTGCTGGCCGAGCACTTCCGGGCCGAGCGCCAGTCCTGGAAGCTGGACCTGGCCCTGCCCGATGGCACGGCCCTGGAGCTGTTCTCGTTTCCGGCGCCGCCGCAGAGGCCCTCGCGGCCGGAGGCCTGCGGCCTGCGCCACCTGGCCCTGCGCGTGGTCGCGCTGGCGCCCTGGGTGGACCACCTGCAGGCCCACGGGGTGGCCGTGGAGCCGGTGCGGGTGGACGCCTTCACCGGCCGGCGCTTCACCTTCTTCGCGGATCCGGACGGCTTGCCGCTGGAGTTGTACGAAGACGGGGGCGCCGGGCCGGAAGAGGGCGCTTGAGCGGCGCCCTGGGGACGCTTACACGTTGAACAGGAAGTTCAGCACGTCGCCGTCTTTGACGATGTACTCCTTGCCTTCGGCGCGCATCTTGCCGGCATCCTTCGCACCCTGTTCGCCCTTGTAGGTGATGAAGTCCTCGTAGGCGATGGTCTGGGCGCGGATGAAGCCGCGCTCGAAGTCGGTGTGGATCACGCCGGCGGCCTGGGGGGCGGTGTCGCCGATGTGGATGGTCCAGGCGCGCACTTCCTTCACGCCGGCGGTGAAGTAGGTCTGCAGGCCCAGCAGCTTGAAGGCGGCGCGGATCAGGCGGTTCAGGCCCGGCTCGTCCTGGCCCATCTCGGCCAGGAACATCGCGCGGTCCTCGTCCTCCATCTCGGCCAGTTCGGCCTCGGTCTTGGCGCAGATGGCCACGACCTCGCCCTTTTGGGCGGTGGCGTACTCACGCAGGCGGTCCAGGAAGGGGTTGTTCTCGAAGCCGTCCTCGGCCACGTTGCCCACGAACATCGCCGGCTTCGCGGTGATCAGGCACAGCGGCTTGAGAATGACCAGCTCTTCCTTGCTGAAGTCGATGGAGCGCACCGGTTGGGCCTGGTCCAGCGCGGCCTGGCACTTCTCCAGCACCTTGACCAGGGCGGCGGCTTCCTTGTCGTTGCCGCTGCGGGCGGCCTTGGTGTAGCGCTGCAGGCTCTTCTCGACCGTGGTCAGGTCGGCCAGGCACAGCTCGGTCTGGATGACCTCGATGTCGGCGATCGGGTCGACCTTGCCGGCCACGTGGATCACGTTCGGGTCCTCGAAGCAGCGCACCACGTTGACGATGGCGTCCGTCTCGCGGATGTGGCTGAGGAACTGGTTGCCCAGGCCTTCGCCCTTGGAGGCGCCTGCCACCAGGCCGGCAATGTCCACGAACTCGACGATGGCCGGCAGGATCCGCTCGGGCTTGACGATCTCGGCCAACTTGGCCAGTCGCGGGTCCGGCACTTCCACCACGCCCACATTGGGTTCGATGGTGCAGAAGGGGTAGTTCTCGGCGGCGATGCCGGCCTTGGTCAAGGCATTGAACAGGGTGGACTTGCCGACGTTGGGCAGGCCGACGATGCCGCACTTGAGGCTCATGAGGGGCTTTCGGAGGAAGAGGAGTCGGGTGCCAACGGGGGCTTCCCGGGCGCGGAACCGGCAATTTTAGGTCCGTCCCTACAATGCCGTCATGACCCCCTTCGACGTGCGCATCCTGGGCACCGGCATCGTCAGCCGGGCGGCCGCGCTGAGCCTGGCCCGCATCGGGCTGAACGTGGCCCTGCAGGCCCGGCCGGCGGGCGCACCTGTCAGTGACGATGTGCGCACTTATGCGCTCAATCCGTCCTCGGTCCAATTGCTTGAAGGGCTGCGGGCCTGGACGGCCCTGCCAGAAGATGCCCGCACCGCGGTGCTGGACATGCAGGTGCAGGGCGATGCCCACGCCTCGCGCATCGAGTTCTCGGCCTGGCGCCAGGCCGTGCCGGCCCTGGCCTGGATCGTCGACGCCGGGGCGCTGGAAGACGTGCTGGATGCCGCCGCCGGCTTCGCGCCGCAGGTCACGCTGCTGGCCGAGCCGGGCCCGGCGCCGCTGACCCTGGTCTGCGAGGGCAAGGCCTCGCTCAGCCGCGCCCAGCTGGGGTCGCGCTTTGTGCGCCATGCCTATGGCCACACCGCGGTGGCCGCCCGGCTGGTGGCCGACCGGCCGCACGCCGGCTGCGCGCGGCAGTGGTTCCGGGCGCCGGACATCCTGGGCCTGCTGCCCTTTGACCGGCCCGAGGCCGGGTGCAGCTACGGTCTGGTGTGGTCGCTGCCGCAGAGCGAGGCCCAGCGCTGGCTGGCGGCCTCGCCGGAAGAGTTCGAAGCCGGGCTGATGGCCGCCACTGGCGGCGAGGCCGGGCAACTGCGGCTGGCCGGCGAGCGTGCCGCCTGGCCGCTGGCCCTGGGCCATGCCGAGCCGGTCACCGGCCCGGGCTGGGCCCTGCTGGGCGACGCCGCCCACCAGGTGCATCCGCTGGCCGGCCAGGGCCTGAACCTGGGCCTGGCCGATGTGGCGGCCCTGGCCGAAGTGCTGGCCGACCGCGAGGTCTGGCGCGACCTGGGCGACCTGGCCCTGCTGCGCCGCTACGTCCGTCGCCGGGCCCTGCCGACCTGGGCCATGGCCCGGGTCACCGATGGCCTGTGGCACCTGTTTGCCCATGAAAACGTGGGATGGCGGGAACTCCGCAACCACGGCCTGAGTCTGGTCAACCATCTGGCGCCAGTGAAGCGCTGGCTGGCCAGCCAGGCGCTGGATGTCTGAATCCGAGGAACCTCGATGAAATCGTTCTCTTCCACCACCGGCCGCCGCCTGCAACAGGGCGCCGTGGTGCTGGCCCTGGCCGGCGCGGCCCTGTCGTCCGCCCTGGCCGACGAGGCGGCCATCCGCAAGAACCTGGCCGAGCGCATGCCGGGCCTGCCCAAGATCGACGAGGTCAGCAAGACGCCGATTGCCGGCCTGTACGAGGTCCGCATCGGCACCGACATCCTCTACACCGACGAGCTGGCCAACCACATCATCGAAGGCTCGCTCTACGACACCCGCACCCACACCGACCTGACCAAGGCCCGGGTGGACAAGCTCACCGCGATTGACTTCGCCCAGCTGCCCCTGAAGGACGCCATCGTTCTGAAACAGGGCAGTGGCAGCCGCAAGCTGGTGGTCTTCGCCGACCCGAACTGCGGCTACTGCAAGCGCCTGGAAAAGGACCTGGTCAACGTGAAGGACGTGACCATCTACACCTTCGTCATCCCCATCCTGGGGGCCGACTCGGCGGTCAAGGCCCGTGACATCTGGTGCGCCAAGGACAACGGCAAGGTCTGGCGCACCTGGATGACCACCGGCGCGGTGCCGCCCAAGTCCATGGACCCGAAGTGCGACACCTCGGCCCTGGACCGCAACCTGGCCATGAGCCGCAAGTACAAGGTCAACGGCACCCCGGCCCTGGTGTTCGAGAACGGCACCCGGGTGCCGGGCGCCATCGGTGTCGACCAGATCGAGAAGCAGCTGGCCAGCGGTCAGAAGTCCTGACCGGACGGCTCCCGCACGGGGCCGCCCCTCGAAAAAGCCTCACACCACGGTGGCGGCGATGTCACACCACCGCCAAAGAGAGGCCGCTGCCGCCACAATGACGGCTCATGAACGCGACCAATCCTTCCGGCGTGGTGCACCACGTCGCGCCGCCCATGCCGGCGGAGCCGCCCCTGCGGGCGCGCCAGTACGGCCATGCAGGGCTCATTCCCTTCATCGTCGGCACCTTGCTGCTGTGGCTGGTCTATCCGGACCTGCAGCCCTGGGTGGCGCTGGGCCTGGCCGCCTACGGAGCGCTGATCGTGGCCTTCCTGGGCGGCATCCACTGGGGGCTGGCCATGGATTCGCATGCCAGCGGGCAGCGCGCCTTCGGCTGGGCCATGGTGCCGCCGCTGGTGGCCTGGCTGGCTCTGGTGATGCCGGCCCATGCCGGGCTGGTGGTGCTGGGCGTGATGCTGGTGGTCTGCTACCTGGTGGACCGCCGCCTGTACCTGGAAAAGGGCATGAGCGCCTGGCTCACCCTGCGCTTTCGCCTGACGGTGATCGCTGCCCTGTGCTGCTTCCTGGGTGCCGCGGGCACCTGAGGCGTCCCTCCCTCTTTCGCCCCACCTGCGCATGATCCACTTCCGCATCGACGTGGCCGACGTGGCCACCCACCGCTACCGCGTCACGATGACGGTGCCGGCCCCCGCGGCCGAGACCGTCGTCAGCCTGCCGGTGTGGATCCCGGGCAGCTACATGGTGCGTGAGTTCGGCCGCCACCTCAGCCGCCTGCAGGCCCGTCAGGGCAAGCAGGAGCGCCTGCCCGAGCAGCTGGACAAGACCAGCTGGCGCCTGCGCTGCGAGGGGCGGGCCGCCCTGGTGCTGAGCTACGAGGCCTATGCCTTCGACACCTCGGTGCGCACCGCCTTCCTGGACGACAGCCGCGGCTTCTTCAACCCCACCAGCCTGTGCCTGCGCACCCATGGCCGCGAGGCAGAGCCCCAGCAGGTGCAGATCGGCAGCCTGCCCAAGGGCTGGGACGTGGCCACCGGCATGGATGCCGTCAAAGGCGGCCGCCACCTCTACCAGAGTGCCGATTACGACGAGCTGGTGGACCATCCCTTCGAGCTGGGCACCTTCTGGCGCGGCCAGTTCGAGGCCGGCGGGGTGCCGCACGAATTCGTGGTGGCCGGCGCCTGGCCCGGCTTTGACGGCAAGCGCCTGCTGGCCGACACCCAGCGCATCTGCGCCGCCCAGATCGCCTTCTGGCACGGCCGGCGCAAGCCGCCCTTCGGCCGCTACGTCTTCATGCTCAATGCGGTGGAGGACGGCTACGGCGGCCTGGAGCACCGGGCCAGCACCGCACTGATCGCCAAGCGGGCCGATCTGCCGCGCCAGGGCATGGGCAGTCCCGTGCCCGAGGGCTACATGACCCTGCTGGGCCTGATCAGCCACGAGTACTTCCACACCTGGAACGTCAAGCGGCTCAAGCCCGCCGAATTCCTGCACTACGACTACACCCGCGAGAACTACACCGAGCTGCTGTGGTTCTTCGAGGGCTTCACCTCCTACTACGACGACCTGATGCTGGTGCGCGCCGGCCTGCTGGATGCGCCGCGCTACCTCAAGCTGCTGGCCCGCACCCTCAACGGCGTGATGGCCACTCCGGGCCGCAAGGTGCAGAGCGTGGCCGAGGCCAGCTTCGACGCCTGGGTCAAGTACTACCGCCAGGACGAGAACACGCCCAACAGCACGGTGAGCTACTACACCAAGGGCTCGCTGGTGGCCCTGCTGCTGGACCTGCGGCTGCGCCAGGCCGGCGCCTCGCTGGACGAGCTGATGCGCGGGCTGTGGTCCGACTGCCTGGCCAGCGGCCTGAGCGAGGTGGCCGTGCTGGCCGCGGTCGAGCGCCTGGGCGGCGCCACGCTGGCGGCCGATCTGCGCGACTGGGTGCATGGCCACGACGACCTGCCGCTGGCACCGGCCCTGGCGGCCGCGGGCATCCAGGTGGGCCAGGAGCCGCCCTCCTGGACGGCTGCCCTGGGCCTCAAGCTCAGCGAAGGCCCGGTGACCGGCGTGCAGGTCAAGTCGGTGCTGGCGGGCAGCGTGGCGGCCCGCGCCGGTCTGTCGGCCGGCGACGAGCTGCTGGCGGTGGACGGCTGGCGCATCCGTCGGCTGGACGATGCGCGGCAGTGGCTGCCGCCCGAGCCGGCGCCCTTCGAGCTCACCTACGTGCGCCAGCAGCGCCTGCGCAGCCTGACGCTGCGCCCGGACCCGGTGGTGGCCGATGTCTGGACGCTGGCCCTGGGCGAGCGCCCGGCAGCCAAGGCCCTGGGTCTGCGCAAGGCCTGGCTGGGTCGCTGAGCCCCCACTCACTGATGCGCCGGTAGAGCAGGTGAGGGACAGCAGTCGGCGTCGGTGGCCGTCCTCGTGGCGGCGATCTGCCGCGCTGGGTCTGCTGGTCGTCCTGGTGGTCGTCCTGCACCTGTGGGTGGTCCAGCGGGTCTGGCAGAGCCGCCTGGGGGCGGGCGCGGCCGACAAGCCTCCGGCCACCATCGATGTGGCCTTCGTCCAGGCGCTGGCGCCCATGCAGCCGCCAGTGGCGGCCGCCCCTGCACCGCCGCGGCCCCGCCGGTCAGCCCTGGCTGCGCCCCGCCGGGCGGCGTCTTCTCCAGAGGTGCCGGCGTCCGCGCCTGAGCTGGGCGCTTCGTCCGTCGCGGCAGAGGCGCCGGGCGCGGTGGATGTGGTGCAGCGGGAGCCCGAAATGCCTGCCCCCGAGGTGAACGAGCCGGCCCCGGCTGCGTCCGCCGCTGCCAGCCCGGCCTCGGCGGCCAGCGCCGCCCTGGCCTTCGACTGGCCGCCTTCCACGCGGCTGAGTTACACCGTCAGCGGAAGCTACCGGGGGCCGGTGGAGGGGGCGGCCAAGGTCGAATGGCGTCGCCAGGACAGCCACTACCAGGTGCGCGTCACCGTGGGCGTGGCGGCGGTGGTGGAGCGCCGCATGCTCAGCGATGGTGAGCTGACGCCGGAGGGCCTGAAACCGCACCGCTACGACCAGGAGACCGACATCCCGCTGCGGGGCACCCAGCGCGAGACCGTGCGCTTCGAGGGCGACACCATCGCCCTGGCCAACGGCAAGACGGTGCCGACGATGCCCGGGGTGCAGGATGCGGCCAGCCAGTTCGTCCAGCTCACCTGGTACTTCCTGACCCATCCGGAGCGGCTCCAGCCGGGCCAGGAGGTGTCCTTTCCGCTGGCCCTGCCGCGGCGGGCCGCCAGCTGGCGCTACCAGGTGCTGCCGCCCGAGCCGCTGGCCCTGAAGGTGGGGGCGCTGTGGGCCTATCCGCTCAAGCCCCTGCCGGGCAGCCTCAAGCCCAACGAGGTGGCGGTGCAGATGTGGATCGCCCCCACCCTGCAGTACCTGCCGGTGCGCATCACGATGAACTGGCGCGACGAGGCCATGCTGGACATGGTGCTGGATGGCGCACCCCTGCAGGCGGCGCATTGAGCGTCATATAGTCCGTTCATCATTCCCCAAAAGAACCGAGAGGAAGACACCATGAGCTATGAATGCATCCTGACCGAGGTCCGGGGCGAGGGCGCGCGCAAGACCGGCCTGATCACCCTGAACCGGCCCAAGCAGCTCAATGCCCTGAACGGCCAGCTGATGGACGAGCTGGGCGCGGCGCTGCTGGCCTTTGATGCCGACGAAGGCATCGGCTGCATCGTCATCACCGGCAGCGAGAAGGCCTTTGCGGCGGGTGCGGACATCGCGGCCATGGCCACGCTGGGCTACATGGAGGCCTACACGGGGGGCTTCATCACCCGCAATTGGGAGACCATCCGCCAGGTGCGCAAGCCGGTGATCGCCGCGGTGGCGGGCTTTGCGCTGGGCGGTGGCAACGAGCTGGCGATGATGTGCGACATCATCCTGGCCGCCGACACCGCCAAGTTCGGCCAGCCCGAGATCAAGCTGGGCACCATTCCCGGGGCCGGCGGCACCCAGCGCCTGCCGCGCGCGGTGGGCAAGGCCAAGGCCATGGAACTGCTGCTGACCGGCCGCATGATGGGCGCCGAGGAAGCCGAGCGTGCCGGCCTGGTGGCCCGCGTGGTGCCGGCCGCCAGCCTGCTGGACGAGGCCCTGGCCGTGGCCGGGCAGATGAACGAGCTCTCCGGCCCCAGCCTGATGATGATCAAGGAGTGCGTGAACGAGGCCTTCGAGAGCGGCCTGTCCACCGGGGTGCGCACCGAGCGCCACATGTTCCAGTCGTTGTTCGGCACCGAGGACCAGCGCGAGGGCATGGCGGCCTTCCTGGAGAAGCGCAAGCCGGCATTCCGTCACCGTTGATGGGGCCGTGGGGGAGGCCGGCGCGCCGCCCCCTCAATTTGGGCCGGGCCCGGTCGATAACTGACCTCAACAGAGACCGAGACCTGGAAGATCCCAGCCATGCCGGCCCAAGACACGCTAGAAACCCCCAGCCTGACCCCTTCCGCCGCAGCCGCGGCTGCACGCCCGCGGGTGGCGGCGGAACTGCGCCAGGTCAGCCTGGAAATGCCGGACGCCTGCGAGCGGCTGGAGTACGTTGGCAAGATGACCGAGCGTGCGGCCAACCGCGTGCTCGAATCGGTCGACGAGGCCAAGCCACTGTGCGAGAAGCTGATCAGCCGGGGCGACGAGCTGGTGGCAGTGATGCGCCGCCAGGCGGAATCCCCCGAGATGGACGTGGCCCGCGCGCGCGCGCTCATGCGGATGTGCGCCGACTACGTGGCCAGCACCACCGATTTCGCCCGCCAGCAGAACGGCCACCTGACCACCATCATGATGGCCCAGGACTTTCAGGACCTCTCGGGCCAGGTGATCAAGAAGGTCACCGACATCCTGCTGCGGGCCGAGGCCGAGTTGCGCCACGTGGTGGAGGAGCTCCCGGCCGCTGGCGTGGAAGAAACCTCGGCCGAGGATGGCCATCAGCTTGAAGGCGTGCAGGTGCCCGACCGGGCCATGCAGCAGGAAGACGTGGACGACCTGCTGGCCTCGCTGGGGTTCTGAACGGCGGAAGGCCCAGCGGCCATCCCGGGCCTGTTCAGGGCTGCAGCCAGACCGGCGGTTGACCGGCCGTCAGGCGGGCACGCCGGTGGCCTTCGGCGCCCAGTTCCAGCCAGTCCATCTCCAGCACCTGGGCCTGCACCACCGCGAAGTGCTCGCGCGCGGCCAGGCCGCTGGGCGTTGCATCCGTCGGGCTGCCGGGGGGCAGCGGCGCCAGGTAATCCTGGGCGGCGGGCGTGGAACGCAGCCGTGCCCAGCGCGACGACACTGCCAGACCGCTGGCCTCGACCCGACAGTCCACCTGGATGCGCAGTTGCCAGCTCAGTTCAGGCGACCACATGACCAGCACCCCGCGGGGTTGGGCTTTCAGCTGGGCCACCTTGGGGGAGCGGGCATCGGTGAAGAAGACCAGCCGTTCCTGATCAGGATCCACCTCGCGCAGCACCACGGTGCGGGCATCGGGCAGGCCGTCGGGTGAGACCGTGGCCAGGCTGGGGGTGCGCCAGGGGTGGCCCCGCAGGTCGGCGGCCACGGCCAATTCGCGCCACAGCTGCTGGTGCAGTGTGGCGCTGAGGGGGGTGGCCAGAACGGCGGACATGCCGCCAGTGTGTCAGAACGGCGCAGTGCCGCCCACCGGATTTGCCCGACCCCGGGCGCGTCAGACCTTCCGGCGCCGTGCCGGCGTCTTAGACCTCCCGGCGCAGGGCCGGGAACAGGATCACGTCGCGGATGCTGGGCGAGTCGGTCAGCAGCATCATCAGGCGGTCGATGCCGATGCCGCAGCCGCCGGTCGGGGGCATGCCGTACTCCAGCGCGCGGATGAAATCGGCGTCGTAGTACATGGCCTCGTCGTCGCCGGCTTCCTTGTTGGCCACCTGGGCCTGGAAGCGGGCGGCCTGGTCCTCGGCGTCGTTCAGCTCGGAGAAGCCGTTGCCGAACTCGCGGCCGGTGATGAACAGCTCGAAGCGCTCGGTGATGGCCGGGTTGGCGTCGCTGGCGCGGGCCAGCGGGCTGACCTCGACGGGGTAGTCGATGATGAAGGTGGGCTGCCAGAGCTGCTCTTCCACCGCGGCTTCGAACAGGCCGAACTGCAGCTGGGCCAGGCCCCAGTGCTTGGGCGGCTCCTCGCCCAGCTCCTTGAGCTTGGCATGCACGGCTTCGGCCGAATCGGCCTCGGCCTCGCTCAGGCCGGCATACTTCACCAGCGAGTCGCGCACCGACAGGCGGGCGAAGGGCTCGTCCAGGTGAACTTCCTTCTCGGCGTAGGTCAGCCGGGCCGAACCGGTGGCCGCGCGCGCGGCGTGGCGCAGCAGGGCCTCGGTGAAGTCCATCAGGTCGTGGTGGTTCCAGTAGGCCGCATAGAACTCCATCATCGTGAATTCCGGGTTGTGCCGGACGCTGATGCCTTCGTTGCGGAAGTTGCGGTTGATCTCGAACACCCGCTCGAACCCGCCCACCACCAGGCGCTTGAGGTAGAGCTCGGGCGCGATGCGCAGGAACATCTCCTGGTCCAGCGCGTTGTGGTGGGTGATGAAGGGCTTGGCGTTGGCACCGCCGGGAATCGGGTGCAGCATCGGCGTTTCCACTTCCAGGAAGCCGTGCTCAACCATGAAGTTGCGGATCGAGGCCACGCCCTTGCTGCGCGCGACGAAGCGCTTCTTGGCTTCCTCGTCCATCATCAGGTCGACATAGCGCTGGCGGTACTTCTGTTCCTGGTCGGTCATGCCGTGGAACTTGTCCGGCAGCGGGCGCAGGCTCTTGGTCAGCAGGCGCACCGAGCTGGCCTTGACCGACAGCTCGCCAGTCTTGGTCTTGAACAGCGTACCTTCGCAGCCGAGGATGTCGCCCAGGTCCCAGCGCTTGAAGGCGGCCAGGGTCTCGGCGCCCACCATGTCCTGGGTGATGTAGAGCTGGATGCGACCGGTGGCGTCCTGCAGGGTGGCGAAGCAGGCCTTGCCCATGACGCGCTTGAGCATCATGCGGCCGGCCACGCTGACCTGGATCCCTTGCGCTTCCAGGGCCTCGGCCTCGGCGCCGCCGTGCTGGTGGTGCAGGGCGGCCGCGCGGTGCTGGGGCTTGAAGTCATTGGGGAACACCGCTTGCCCCGCCTCTTGGGCCGTGGCGCGCAGCTCGGCCAGTTTCTCGCGACGCTCCGCGATCAGCTGGTTGTCGTCGGGCGAGGGCAGGGAGATGTCGGTGCTCATGGGCGCAAGGGGTTGCGGTGGTGGAGGGAAGCGCCGGCTGTGTGGGTTTTCCGGCGGCAAGCCCTCCATTTTAGGCTGCGGTGCCATCGGGGCGCCCGGCCCGGCGCCTAAAATTGCGGGTTTTGATCGCTGCCCCGACCGGCCGCAGGGCCTGTGCGCCGGGGTGCTCGTCCATGCATCGTCACATTGCCGTTGTCGGCCTGGGCTACGTCGGCCTGCCGGTGGCCGTCGCCTTCGGTCGCCAGCACCGCATCGTCGGTTTCGACATCAACCCCACCCGCGTCGCCGAGTTGAAGGCCGGCCATGACCGCACCGGCGAGGTCGCCGACGCCGATCTGGCCGCGGCCGACATCCTCTACACCGACCAGGTGGCCGACCTGCGCCGCAGCGACTTCTTCATCGTCGCCGTGCCCACGCCGGTGGACCAGGCCAACAAGCCCGACCTGACGCCGCTGATCTCGGCCTCGCGCAGCGTCGGCCAGGCGCTCAAGAAGGGCGACATCGTCGTCTACGAATCCACTGTCTACCCCGGGGCCACCGAGGAAGACTGCGTGCCGGTGCTGGAGCAGGTCTCCGGCCTGAAGCACGGCGTGGACTTCTTCTGCGGCTACAGCCCCGAGCGCATCAACCCGGGCGACCGCGAGCACACCTTCACCACCATCCGCAAGATCGTCTCGGGCTGCGACGCCGCCACGCTGGAGACGGTGGCCGAGGTCTATGCCTCGGTGGTGACCGCCGGCGTGCACCGCGCCAGCAGCATCAAGGTGGCCGAGGCCGCCAAGGTGATCGAGAACACCCAGCGCGACCTCAACATCGCGCTGATGAACGAGCTGTCGGTGCTGTTCGCGCGCATGGGCATCGACACCGCCGAGGTGCTGGCCGCGGCCGGCAGCAAGTGGAACTTCCTGCCCTTCCGGCCCGGCCTGGTGGGCGGCCATTGCATCGGCGTGGATCCTTACTACCTGACCTACAAGGCCGAGCAGCACGGCTACATCCCGCAGGTCATCCTGGCGGGCCGGCGCATCAACGACAACATGGGCCGCTACGTGGCGCGCAACACCGTCAAGCTGATGCTCAAGAACGGGCTGGATGTGCCGCGCTGCCGCATCGGCGTGCTGGGCGTCACCTTCAAGGAGAACTGCCCGGACATCCGCAATTCCAAGGTGGTGGACCTGGTGCGCGAGCTGCAGGACCACGGCACCACCGTGGTGGTGATGGACCCCTGGGCCGACGCCGACGAGGTGCGGCACGAATGCGGCATCACCCTGGCCCGGCTGGAGGACGAAGCCCCCTTCGACGCCCTGGTGGTGGCCGTGGCGCACCGCGAGTACCGCGCCCTGACCGCCGAGCAACTGCGCGCGCTGGTCCAGGGGGAGAAGCCCGTGATCGCCGACGTCAAGTCCCTGTTCGACCGCGAGGCCCTGGCCGCGGCCGGCGCCACCGTGTTCCGTCTGTGACTGCCTGAGCCCCGACATGACTGCCAAGAACTTTGCCCTGATCGGCGCCGCCGGCTACATCGCCCCGCGCCACATGCGGGCCATCAAGGACCTGGGCCACACCCTGGCCGTGGCCTACGACATCAACGACTCGGTGGGCATCATCGACAGCCTGCACCCGCAGGCCGAGTTCTTCACCCAGTTCGAGCGCTTCTACGAGCATGCCCAGGTGCTGCGCCGCGACCCGGCCCGTGCGCTGGACATCGTGGCCGTCTGCTCGCCCAACCACCTGCACCATCCGCACATCGCCGCCGGCCTGCGCCTGGGCGCGGATGTGATCTGCGAGAAGCCGCTGGTGCCCACGCCCGCCCTGCTGGACGAGCTGGCCCGGGTGGAGCAGGAGACCGGCCACCGGGTCTGCAACATCCTGCAGCTGCGCCACCACGACGCCATCCTGAAGCTGCGCGAGAAGGTGGCCGCCGCCCCGGCTGACCACAAGTTCGACGTCACGCTGACCTACATCACCTCGCGCGGCAAGTGGTACGCCGAAAGCTGGAAGGGCGACCCGCGCAAAAGCTTCGGCGTGGCCACCAACATCGGCGTGCACTTCTTCGACATGCTGCACTTCATCTTCGGGAAGCTGCAGGCCAATGTGGTGCACCACAACGGCGAGGCCAAGGCCGCGGGCTACCTGGAATACGAACGCGCCCGGGTGCGCTGGTTCCTGTCCATCGACGCCAACGACCTGCCGGCCGAGGTGAAGGGCAAGAAGCCCACCTTCCGCAGCATCGACATCTCGGGCGAGCAGCTGGAGTTCTCCGAAGGCTTCACCGACCTGCACACGGTGAGCTACCGCGAGATCCTGGCCGGTCGGGGCTACGGCCTGCCCGATGCACGGCATTGCGTGGAGACGGTCGACGTTATCCGCTCGGCCGCGGCCCAGCCCGCTGGCGCGCTGGGGCACCCCTTCCTGCAGCATCTGGCCTGAGGCCCCCGCCATGAACGTCACCATTCACCCCAGCGCCATCGTCGACGAGGGCGCCCAGCTGGGCGAGGGCACGGCCGTCTGGCATTTCAGCCATGTCTGCGCCGGGGCCCGCATCGGGCCGCGCTGCTCGCTGGGGCAGAACGTGTTCGTCGCCAACGACGTGGTGATCGGCGCGGGCGTGCGCATCCAGAACAACGTCTCGGTCTATGACGCGGTGACGCTGGAGGACGATGTCTTCGTCGGCCCCAGCGCGGTGTTCACGAATGTCTTCAACCCGCGTTCGGCCGTGCCCCGCAAGCACGAGTACCGCCGTACGCTGGTGAAGCGGGGCGCCACCCTGGGCGCCAACTGCACCCTCGTCTGCGGCACCGCCGTGGGCGAGTACGCCTTCATCGGCGCCGGTGCGGTGGTCACCAAGGACGTGAAGCCCCATGCGCTGATGACCGGCGTGCCGGCCCGCCAGACCGGCTGGATGAGCCGCCACGGCGAGAAGCTGGCGCTGCCGGTGGACGAGGCCGCCGACATGGAGGCTGCCTGCCCGGCCACCGGTGAGCGCTACCGTCTGCAGGGCGGTCGCCTGGAGGCCCTCTGACCATGCAGTTCATCGACTTGAAGGCGCAGTACACCTCGCTCAAGACGGACATCGACGCTGCCATCCAGCAGGTGCTGGACCACGGTCAGTACATCATGGGGCCGGAAGTGGCCCAGCTGGAGGTGGCCCTGGCGGCCCGCGTGGGCGTGGGCCACTGCGTCACCGTGGCCAGCGGCACCGAGGCCTTGCTGATCGCGCTGATGGCCCTGGACCTGCAGCCCGGCGACGAGGTCATCACCAGCCCCTTCACCTTCGCCGCCACGGCGGAGGTGATCGCGCTGCTGGGTGGCGTCCCGGTGTTTGTCGATGTCGAGCCCGACACCGGCCTGATCGACGCTGGGCGGATCGAAGCCGCCATCACGTCCCGCACCCGGGCGCTGATGCCGGTCAGCCTGTACGGCCAGGTGCCGGACATGGAGGCGATCAACGCCATCGCGGCGCGCCGTGGCCTGCCGGTGATCGAGGACGCGGCCCAAAGCTTCGGTGCCAAATACACCATGGCCCCCACGCCATCCTCAGGGATGGCTGCCCCCCAAGGGGGCTCGCCCGCTTTGGGGCGGCCCGGCGGCGGGCGGGTCGGGCACAGCTGCGGTGTCTCGACCATCGGCTGCACCAGCTTCTTCCCCAGCAAGCCGCTGGGCTGCTATGGCGACGGTGGGGCCCTGTTCACCGACGATGCCCGCCTGGCCCAGGCCGCGCGGGAGATCCGCGTGCACGGCCAGAGCGCGCGCTACACCCACACCCGCGTGGGCGTGGGCGGGCGCATGGACACGATCCAGTGCGCGGTGCTGCTGGCCAAGTTGCCCCGGCTGGACTGGGAGCTGCAGCGCCGCCGCGAGCTGGGTGCGCGCTACCACGCGCTGCTGGCCGATGTGAACGTGGGCCTGCTGACCGTGCGCGAGGGCCGCGACAGCGTCTGGGGCCAGTACACCGTGACGGTGGCGGACCGGCCGGCCGTGCAGGCGGCGCTGAAGGCGGTAGGCATTCCCACGGCCGTCCACTACCCGCGCCCGCTGCACCAGCAGGTGGCCTACGAGCGCTTCGCGCCCGCGGGCGGCTGCCCGGTGGCCGAAGAACTGGCGCAGCAGGTGATGAGCCTGCCGATGAGCCCCGACCTGGGCGAGCCCGACCAGGACCGCGTGGTGGCGGCGCTGGCCGCGGCCGTGGGCCGGCGCGGCTGAGGCCCGGTCCTACGGCATCCATGGCGTCAGCCCCGGACCACCGCGCTCCCTTGCAGGGGCTGGTGCGCGCCAGCCTGACCCTGGTGGCCGGCGGCGCGCTGGCCCAGGCCCTGCCGCTGCTGCTGGGGCCGCTGCTCACGCGCCTGTTCTCGCCGGCCGATTTCGGCCACTACCACCTGTTCGCCGCCGTGGCCGCCAACCTGGCGGTGGTGGCCTGCGCGCGCTACGAGTTCGCCCTGCCGCTGGCGGCCGATGCGGGCGAGGCCCAGGCCCTGCGGGTGCTGGCGCTGCGCATCGCGGCCCTGGTGACGGTGGCCAGCGCGGTGGGCGCGGCCGGCTGGTGGGCCTGGAGCCGCGAGCACTGGGTGGTCTGGCTGCCGCTGGCGGTGGCCAGCGCCGGTGCGGTGTCGCTGGCCACGCTGTGGGCCACGCGCGAGCAGCGCTTCAGCGCCCTGGCCGCGTCCCGGGTGCTGCAGTACGGCGGCGCGGCCCTGGCCCAGGCGGCCGCGGGGGCGCTGGGTTGGGGCGTGACCGGCCTGGTGGTGGCGCCCATCGCGGCCACCCTGCTGGCCACGCTGGCGCTGCGCCTGCCGCTGGGGAGCGCCGGCCTGCGCTGGGACACGCTGGCCGCGGTGGCGCGCCGGCACCGGCAGTTTCCGTTGCTCAACACGCCGCACGCCTTCCTGGGCGCGCTGCAGGACACGGCCAGTGTGGCCCTGATCGCCGCCAGCCTGGGGCCGGCGGCGGCCGGCTTCTGGGGCCTGTCGCTGCGCTACCTGAAGGCGCCGGCCACGCTGGTGGGCAGCGCGGTCTCGCAGGCGCTCTATCCCAAGCTGGCGGCCGCAGGGGCGCAGCCCACGCCGGCGGCGCGCCAGGCCCTGCGCCGGGTGATGGCGGCGCTGGCCGTGCTGGCGCTGGCGCTGGTCGCCGGGCTGTGGGTACTGGCGCCCTGGGCCTTTGCCGCGCTGTTCGGCGAGCCCTGGCGGGCCGCGGGCGAGTTGGCCCGGGCGCTGGCGCTCTACATCGGCCTGCACTTCGTGGCCGCGCCGTTGGCCGTGGTGACCATGGCCTGGCAGGCCCAGGCCTGGGCGCTGCGTCTGGCGGTGCTGGGGCAGGTGGCCTTTGTCGCCGCGCTGGCGGCGGGCCTGCACTGGGGCGGTCTGCAGGGGGCGGGCTGGGCCGTCTCGGCGGCCATGGCCGGCTATTTCGGCTACTACTTCTGGGCCCTGGTCACGTGGCCGGTGACGGCCCAAGGGCCGGCCGATGGACCGCCGGCTGCGGCAGGGGACAATCGCGCACCGTGAACTGGTTTCGATCCACCCTCAACCGTTGGCGCCGCCGCTGGGTGCGCGCGCTGCTCTACCGCATCGTCTTCGGCGAGCGTTCGCAGGGGCAGGACCTGCCGCATACCCGCATCTCGCCGGCCGCCTGCATCGAGCAGGAAGACAAGCTGGTGCTGGCCGACCATGTCTACATCGGCCCCTTCAACTACCTGGAGTGCAGCGGCGGCATCACGCTCGGCGAGGGCGTGCAGATCACCAGCCACTGCAGCATCGTGACCCACAGCTCGCACCGCGCCGCGCGGCTGCTGGGCGAGGGCTTCGTGCGCTGGCCAGCGGCCGGCTTTGCCGAGCGGCCGGGCTGGGTTGCCGGGCCGGTGGAGATCGGCCCCTACAGCTTCATTGGCCCGCATTCGCTGATCGAGGCCAACACCAAGCTGGGCAAGGGCACGCTGGTGTGCGCCGGCAGCTTCGTGCGCGGCGAATACCCGGACTTCGTGATCCTGGAGGGCCGGCCGGCCCGCGTGGTGGGCGACAGCCGCCGCGCCGACCGCAAGCTGCTGCAGCGCTACCCCGAGCTGCTGCCGCTGTACGAGGCCTGGGCCGGCCCGCTGGACGAGGACTGAGCGTGCGCCTGGTGCTGATCGGTGACGGGCAGAGCCCGCACCTGCTCAAGTGGGCGCGTGCGCTGGCTCCTCGGGTGGAGCTGTGGGCGATCTCCAGCCGCGGTTTCGACGCCGGCTTCGACGCCCTGGTGCCACCCGAGCGCCGGCTGGCCCTGGGCACCACACCGCGCTTCGAGGGAGGCAATGCCGGCCTGCTGCAGGCCCTGCCCACCGTGGTGCGCTGGCTCAAGGCCGCGCAGCCGGACTGGCTGGCGCCGCACTACCTCACCTCCCACGGCACGCTGGCCTGGCTGGCGGTGCGCTTCGGTGGGGTGAAAGCGCGCATCGCCGGCTCGGCCTGGGGCTCGGACATCCTGCTGACCCCGCAGAAGAGCCGGCTGATGGGCTGGCTGACCCGCCGCGTGCTGCAGGCCTGTGCGTTGACCACCAGTGACTCGCGCCACATGGCCGAGCGCATGCGGGCGCTGGGCGCGCGCGAGGTGATGACCTTTCCCTTTGGCCTGGAGGCCCTGCCGCCCTGGCCCGAGCACAAGGACGATGCCCTGTTCTTCGCCAACCGGGCTCTGGAAGCGCTCTACCGGCCCGAGCGGGTGCTGGACGCCTTTGCGGCCATCGCCCGCGACTGGCCCGAGGCCCAGCTGGTGGTGGCCCACGACGGCGCGCTGCGCCCGGCGCTGGAGGCCCGCGCCGCCCAGCCCGACCTGGCGGGCAAGGTGCGCTTCGTCGGTCGGCTGGACGCTGCGACGCAAGCCGGCTGGTATGCCCAGGCTCGCTGGTACCTGAGCCTGCCGGCCAGCGATTCGGTCTCCGTCTCGGTGCTGGAGGCCATGGGCCACGGCTGCATCCCCATCCTGTCGGACCTGCCGGCCAACCGCGAGCTGGTGGACGACGGCCACAACGGCCTGATCCTGGCCGACGGGGAACTGCCCACCCGCACCCGGCTGGCCCCGCTGGCGGCCCATGCCGACGCGGTGGGCGCCGCGTTGCAGGAATGGGTGGGCTTGCACGCCCTGTTTCCGGACAGCGTGCAGACCTATGTGCAGCGGCTCGAACAAATCAGCGGCGGGTCGCAGTCATGAACATCCTCTACCTGAACCACTACGCCGGCACGCCCGCGCTGGGCATGGAGTACCGGCCCTACTACCTGGCGCGCGAATGGGTGCGCGCGGGCCACCGCGTGACGATGGTGGCGGCCGACTTCTCGCATGTGCGGGCCCGCCAGCCCCAGGCCGGCACCGAGGGGGTGGACGGCATCAGCTACCACTGGCTGCCCACGCCGCCTTACCAGGGCAATGGCCTGGGCCGGGTGAAGAACATCTGGGCCTACCTGAAGCAGGTCTGGCAGCGCACGCCGGCGCTGATCGCCGAGGCCCGGCCGGACGTGGTGATTGCCTCCAGCACCTACCCGATGGACATCTGGGTGGCGCGGCGCATCGCCCGCCGGGCGGGGGCGGTGCTGGTCTTCGAGGTGCACGACCTCTGGCCGCTGTCGCCCATCGAGCTTTCGGGCATGTCGCCCCACCACCCCTTCGCGCTGCTGTGCGGCTGGGCCGAGAAGACGGCCTACCGCGATGCGGATGTGGTGGTGTCCATGCTGCCCAAGGTGCATGGGCACATGGCCTCGCGTGGGCTGGACCTGAAGAAGCTGACCATCGTGCCCAATGGCATCTCGCCCGAGGACTGGGCCGGCACGTCGCCCCCGCTCAAGCCCGAGGTGGCCCGGGTGATCGACGCAGCCCATGCCGCCGGCCGCACGGTGCTGGGCTATGCCGGCTCCATGGGCCTGCCCAATGCGCTGGACACGCTGCTGGACGCCGCGGCCCAACTGCGCGAGGACGCGGTGGAGATCGTGCTGGTGGGCGATGGCCACGAGCGCGAGCGCCTGGTGCGCCGTCTGGCCGACGAGGGCCTGGACCGGGTGCACTGGTGTGGCCCCATCCCCAAGGCCCAGATCCCGTCCTTCCTGGCCGCCATCGACATCGCCTACATCGGCTGGCAGCGGGTGCCCATCTACCGCTTCGGCATCGCGCCCAACAAGCTGATGGACTACCTGATGGCCGGCTGCCCGGTGCTGCATGCGGTGGAGGCCGGCAACGACCCGGTGGCCGAAGCCGGCTGCGGCGTGACCGTGCCGCCCGAATCGCCCGCCGCAGTGGTGCAGGGCCTGCGCCAGTTGCTGGCTGTACCGGCCGAGGCGCGCCGCGCCATGGGCCAGCGGGGCCGTGCCTTTGTGCAGGCCGAACACACCTACCCCGTGCTGGCGGCCCGCTTCCTGGCTGCCTGCCAGCGCGCCAGAGGACAATCCTGATCACCATGAGCACCGACATGCTGCCGTTTTTGCCCTTCGCCCTGCCCGAGATCGGCGAGGAAGAGATCGCCGAGGTGGTGGACACCCTGCGCTCCGGCTGGGTCACCACCGGGCCCAAGGCCAAGCGCTTCGAGGCCGCCTTCACCGAGTTTCTGGGCGACCCGTCGCTGGAATCCATCGCCGTCAATTCCGCCACCGCCGGCCTGCACCTGGCGCTGGAAGCGGTGGGCGTGGGCCCGGGCGACGAGGTCATCACCACCACCCACACCTTCACCGCCAGCGCCGAGGTGGCCCGCTACCTGGGCGCGGACGTGAAGCTGGTGGACATCGACCCGGCCACCTACTGCATCAGCCCTGCGGCGTTGGAAGCCGCCATCACGCCGCGCACCAAGTGCGTGGTGCCGGTGCACTACGGCGGCCTGGCGGCCGACATGACGGCCATCCTCGCGATTGCGAAAAAGCACGGTCTGAAGGTGGTGGAGGATGCGGCCCATGCGCTGCCCACCACCCACCGCGGTCAGCTCATCGGCACGCTGGACAGCGACGCCACCGTCTTCAGCTTTTACGCCAACAAGACCATGACGACCGGCGAGGGCGGCATGCTGGTGACGCGCCACCCCGAGGTGGCCGCGCGCGCCAAGGTGATGCGCCTGCACGGCATCAACCGCGATGCCTTCGACCGCTTCACCGCCAAGGTGCCAAGCTGGTACTACGAGATCGTGGCGCCGGGCTTCAAGTACAACCTGACCGACATCGCCGCCGCACTGGGCCTGCACCAGCTCAAGCGTCTGCAGGCCTTCCAGGCCCGCCGCGCCGAGCTGGCCGCCGCCTATGCCGAAGCCCTGGCCGGCCTGCCGCTGCGCCTGCCGCCCCAGCCCCTGGCGGGTGATGTGCATGCCTGGCACCTGTATGTGGTGGAACTGAGCGACGAGGCCCCGGTCACCCGCGAGGCCTTCATCGAGTCGCTCTACGCCGATGGCATCGGCTGCAGCGTGCACTACATTCCGCTGCACCAGCACCCGTACTGGAAGGAACACTACGGCCTGAAGGCCGAGGACTTCCCTCACAGCCAACGGGCGTATGAGCGCATCGTCAGCCTGCCGCTCTACACCCGCATGACCGAGGCCGACGTGCAGCGCGTGGCCGCTGCCGCGCGCAAGGCGCTGCGCGCCTGAGCCTGCCCGAGCCCATGGCCAAGCGCCTGTTCGACCTGATTGCCGCCGGCCTGGGGCTGGCGCTGCTGGCGCTGCCCGGCCTGCTGGTGGGGCTGGCCATCCAGCTCGACTCGCCCGGTCCCGTCTTCTTCCGTCAGGAGCGGGTGGGGCGGGGCGGCCGGCTGTTTCGCATCCACAAGTTCCGCACCATGCGGGTGGACGCCGAGCGCCAGGGCCAGCTGACCGTGGGCGCCGATGCGCGCATCACCCGGGTGGGTGCCTTCCTGCGCGCGCACCGGCTGGACGAGCTGCCCCAGCTGATCGATGTGGTGCAGGGCACGATGAGCCTGGTGGGCCCGCGCCCCGAGGTGCCACGTTACGTGGCGCATTACCCGGCGGCGCTGAAGGAGGTGGTGCTGTCGGTGCGTCCGGGCATCACCGATCCGGCCTCGCTGCGTTTCCGCCATGAATCGGCGCAGCTGGCGGCCGCGGCCGACCCCGAGCGCGAATACATCGATGTCATCCTGCCGGCCAAGCTGGCCTGCGCGGCCGACTACGCAGCCCATGCCTCGCTGTGGACCGACCTGGGCGTGGTGCTGCGCACGCTGCGCGTGCTGCTGACCCGCTGAACCTTTTCACCATGAGCACCTCCTCTCTCACCGTCTGGCACCGCCTGGACCGCTTTCTGGCCCGGCTGCGCCCGCACCGCGTGCCGCTGTCGCTGGCCATCGACGCCGTCATGGTCGTCGTCGCCTGGCACGCCACTTACCTGTTCCGAATGGGCTTCGAGCGCTGGTTGTACGAGCGGCCGCCCTACGATGTCTGGGTGCTGGTGGGCGTCGTGGTGGTGTACCTGTCGGCGTTCGTCGCGCTCCGGGTGCCGCAGGGCATGTGGCGTTTTTCGGGGTTCGGCGAGATCAAGCGCCTGACCCTGGCCTGCCTGGTGGCCGGCGTGGTCAGTGCCGCGGGCACCATGGGTCTGCAGTTCTATGGCGTGCCGCGGGCCGTGCTGGCCCTGCACCCCTTCGTGGTGCTGATGGCGGTCAGCGGCGTGCGTCTTCTCTACCGCGCCTTGTATGAGCATGCGCGGGCGCGCATCAGCGGCGACACCGGGCCCGAGAAGCGGGCACTGGTGCTGGGGGCCGGCGAGGCGGCCAAGCGCCTGCTGGCAGGCATCCAGCACCAAGGCTGGGTGATCCAGGGGCTATTGGATGACGATCCCGCCAAGCAGGGCGCTCGCATTGCGGGGGTGCCGGTGCTGGGACCGCTGACGGCGGTGAAGGATCCAGGCGTGCTGGGGAATGCCACCCACCTGATCATTGCCCTGCCGGCGGCCACCGCGGCGCAGCGGCGCCGCGCTGTCGATCTGGCAGGCAGTACTGGCTTGCCTGTGCTGACCGTGCCATCGGCCGAGGAGTTGCGCCGGGGCGATCAGGTCAACCGGGTGCGCGACATCGAGCCCGAGGATCTGCTGGGCCGCGAGCCGGTGCGACTCGACGAGAACGGCATCGGCGAGGTGCTGCGCGGCAAGACCGTGCTGGTGACCGGCGGCGGCGGCAGCATCGGCAGCGAACTGTGTCGCCAGGTGGCGCGCTATCAACCCGCGCGTCTGGTGGTGGTCGAGTTGTCCGAGTTCAACCTCTACACCATCGAGCAGGACTTGGCGCTGCATTTCCCCCAGCTGGAGGTACTCAAGCTGATCGGCGACGTGAAGGACCTGGACGGCCTGCGTGCCATCTTCCAGCGCACGAAGCCGCAGGTTGTCTTTCACGCTGCGGCCTACAAGCACGTGCCGCTGATGGAGGTGGACAACGCCTGGGCCGCCCTGCGCAACAACACCCTGGGCACCTACCACGCGGCCCTGGCCGCGGCTGAGGTGGGCGTCGAGCGCTTCGTGCTGATCAGTACCGACAAGGCGGTGAACCCCACCAACGTGATGGGGGCCACCAAGCGGGCCGCCGAACTGGTCATCTCCGCCATGGCGGCGGAGCACCAGGGCACCCGCTTCATGGCCGTGCGTTTCGGCAATGTGCTGGGCAGCAGTGGCAGCGTGATTCCGAAGTTCAAGGAACAGATTGCCCGCGGCGGGCCGATCACGGTGACTCACCCGGACATTATTCGTTACTTCATGACGATTCCGGAGGCCGCTCGGCTGGTTGTCCAGGCGGCCGCCATTGGTCAGAGCGGGCAGGTGCTGGTACTGGACATGGGCGAGCCAGTGAAGATCGCCAATCTGGCGCAGGACATGATTCGGTTGGCAGGTCGATCGGAGCAGGAAATTCGGGTGGAATACACCGGGTTGCGCCCGGGAGAGAAACTGTACGAGGAGCTGCTGGCGTCGAGCGACACCACGTTGCCTACCGGTATCGAGCGCCTGTTCCTGGCCAAGCTGGATGATGGTGCCTCAGGTGCGTACGTCGTGGTGCCGTGGCTTGCAGAGGCGGATGCTTTGGGGGCGCAGCCATCAGATGAGGCCGTCCGACAGTTGCTGCATCGGCTGGTTCCCGAGTTTCACCGTCCCGGCAGGGAGACAGGCCAATGACGGCGTGGGGACGCATTCGCCTCTCGTACCTCGGACCTGTGCTGCTGACAGCGCTTGTCATCGTGCTCGTCATCCCGGTAACTCGAGCGGCCCTTAAAGCGGCTGTGCACAACGCTGATGTGGCTTGGTTTGATGAAGGCCTGCAAGACGCATGGGGACGCCTCGCCTTGGGCGAGGACTGGGCGCACGCCTCTCCATTGCGGCAGCCTCAGGACTATGGGTGGCTGATTGATGCTGGCCCAGCACCTGTGCGTATCGCGCATGCGCTAGGCGATTCAGGGGGGCCGGAGGCCAACAGCGTGGCCGCGATGCGGCGCGCCGTGGACGCAGGCATACGCCTTCTTGAGGTGGACCTTTCGTTGGAGAGCAGCGGCGAGTTGCGTTGCGCCCACGATCCTGGCACGCCGAGGGCTGCACAGGCATGCACCTTTGAGTCACTGATGGCGGCGTTGCCGGACGGGACATGGCTGGTCCTCGACATCAAGAGCGACTTCGCTGAGACGGGTGAGCGTGTGGTACATGCACTGCGCGCCAATGGTCGGGCCAGGCAAGTCGTGTTTCAGCTGTACCGCCCAGAGGACATGGCCTTGTTTGAGCGTTGGCAGGCCCAGTTAAACTTGCCGGGGCCCATTGTTACGGCCTATCTGTCACATCGCTCGGTGGATACAGTGGCCAGGGAGAGTGCACGGCTGGGTGTGCGAGCATTCACACTGCCCATGTCGCGTCTTGCTGCCTTCTCGCGTCGGCCGGACGGTTTGTCGGTGTTTGTCCATCCTGTGCACGACTGCGGAGCTTGGCATGAGGCGCAGGCGGCGCACGCTCGCGGCATTTACACACGCACTGAGGTGCGCTGCGGTCATGGCTGACAGCAACTTCCCACATGTCTTCGCATCTTCGCGTGCGACCGGCGCGCATCCGGTTCTGGGCTTCGCATGCCTGGCTGGCGCTGTTGTGCTCGTTCAAGTCCCGTTCTGGATCGCTGCGAGCCAGTATGCGATCGACCGGCCGCTGTTCAATGTCGACTTTCTGCTGGCACTGCTGATGGCGGTGGCGTTGCCTCGTGTCGGCCCAGTGGCGCTTGCCGCGGCCTGGGGGGTTGAGATCGCGCGCGATGTCGCGCGCTGCTATCACTTTGTTGACACAGGTGAATTCATTGCATCTGCGCGTTATCTCGACACGATAGAAATCGGGCGCATCGTTTCTTGGACGGTACTGCCGGCGGTCGTGGCGCTGGCATTGTGCGGCCTGGTGGTGCTGCGCATGCTTGCACGGGCGCGGCCGCCGCTGCCCATGTTCCTGGTGCTGGTCGCCTTGACGGTGGGGATGCTCGGCGTGGACACGGCCAACGGTTCGAACCGTATCCTGGGAATGGGGGCGGACCGCTTTCACCTTCCTGTCAATATCGCTGGCAGTCCTGGATGGAACATCTATGCAGAGCAGCGCGCGGCGTGGCGAGGTTCTACTGTTCCGATGAAGCGCTGGGCCAGGGCACCGGTCTACGAGCAGATGTGGGCCTGGAAGGCTGCACATCCGAATGGCAGCGAGTTGCTGGTGCTCGTCGAGTCCATGGGCCTGCCGCACAGTCCGGCCGTGCGTGATTGGCTGTACGCTCGCCTAGATACATCGCAGGTTCAGGCGCGTTGGAATGTGCAGCGCGCGAGTGACCCGTTCTACGGATCAACAACCTATGGTGAGTTACGCGTGCTGTGCGGACTGCGCGGCCACTACACGCGGCTCAAACGATCCGACGAGGAACTTTGTCTGCCGCGTGTTTTCGCGGCGCTGGGGCAGCCGGCGGCAGGTCTGCATGGGTTCAATCTCTCGATGTTCGAACGAGCGAGTTGGTGGCCTGAACTGGGCTTGGCGCCTCAACATTTCGAGAGGGGGCAGACCCCTTTGCGGATGGCATGCAACGACGCCTTTCCGGGCGTGTGTGACGGACAGGTGCTGACGCGTGCAGCGACGTTGGCAGAGCGCCCCGGCAGCTTCACCTACGTGGTGACGTTGGATACACATCTGCCCTTGCCGCAACAGGACGAACCTCTGAACCCCGAGCTTGCGAGGAGGTGCGCCGCAGATACCTTGCCCAGCGTCGCATGCCAAATGGTGCAGCGGTTGGGTGACGTTCTGGATCAGATCGCTGGAGCGCTGGCGAAGCTACAGACCACACCGATGGTGGCCGTTGTCGGTGACCATGCTCCGCCGTTTGTCCAGCCGCTTGACCGCGACGCATTCGATAGTGGGAATGTACCGGCGCTGTTGTTGACGCCGCGCTGAAACTTCAGGTCCTGGCTGCACGAGACCCAATGGTTTGGTCTATGCACTTGACGAGTGGCGCTAGCCTTGCCTCCCAAGAATGATGGGACTCGACATAGGCCCGGGCTGCGACGGCCATGGACTGAGCTGCAGTGCGATTGCCAAGCAGGTCCAGCACCGCTTGGGCGAGGCCGGCGGCATCGTCAGCAACCCGCAATTCCCGCCCGTCGCGTGCCTGGAATCCTTCGAGGCCGAGTGCGGTTGAGACCGTAGGCAGACCCAAAGCCATGTATTCCAGGACCTTGTTCTGAACACCAGCCCCCAGCCGTAACGGGCAGATGCCGACGCCACCCCCATGTGCCGCGGCGGCCACGTTGGGCACCTCACCAGTGACATCCACGCCATCCATGGCGGCGAATCTGCTGGCTTGATCGGGGTGAATGCGTCCGATCAGTCGAAGCCTTGTTGCGGGGCTGCGGGCGCGCACAAGCGGGAGCACCTCGGTGGCCATGAAGCTGGCGGCGTCCAGGTTCTGGAGGCTGTGCATGTTGCCAATGAAGACGACATCCCGTCCGGAAGGGGCAAACGCATAGGGGAGCGCGTGCAGGTCCACTCCATTGGAGCAAACGCTGACACGTGCCAGGCGCTTAGGCTGGTTCTCGAAGAGGAAGCGGCGATCGATGTCCGAAACGAGGAAGCTCTGGTCGAAATGATCCACGATCGCTTCTTCATAGCGGCGCAGGCGTCGTGATTCCAGCGCAAAGATGCGTGAGCGGAGGTCGTTGCGCGCGTGGCGGGTTTCTCGGATGCGTTCGTAGTTCAGAGATATGGCATCCGTCATTTCAAGGAACTTAGGGCCTGGAAGATCCTTGATTGCATCTCCCACACGGATCAGGTGGGCGAGCGCGCCATCGTGTGACGCCATCAACACAGCCGCACGTTCGCTGAATGCCCGGTGTCGGTAGTAGGCCACTTGTAGAGGCAGTTCGCTTGGCAACGCCGCGAGGCAGTTCAGCCAAGAACGCCAGCGCGGAAGGTACACGCGCTCTATCGAGGTGAACACCTCGTCATCCGGTAGTGGCATGGCCATCTCTGCGGGGCTATCGCACAGGCTCAACAGCGTCAGGCGATGGTGCGCGGACAGCGACTTGCAGAGCTGATAGATGCGCAGACGGTCGCCGCCGACGACTGGGTACGGGTAACGTGGAGTGAGGATAAGCAGTGATTTCACGACGGACGGCGGCCGCGTGACGCTGCGGCTTCGGAGATGAGCGACCACAGTTGGCTCGATGACAACTTGGGGTCGTTGACGATGTCGCTGCGCAGACGGCAGGCAAGGGCAAGCGTGCCGGCGGCCAGGGCGTCCAGCATTTCCTCGATGCCTGCGACATTGGTGGGCGTCGTGACGCCCAGGCCGCCCGCAGCCTCACGCATTGATGCGTGTGGCCCGTGGATCACTGGTGCACCACACAGTTGTCCTTCCAAGAGCGGCATGCCGAAGCCTTCGTACAGCGATGGCATGAGGAAGGCGTCGCAACCAGCGTAAAGGGCGGGCAGGTCTGAGAGGTCGACGTAGCCAAGGCGTCGCACGAAGCCGAGGGCTTCGCCGCGCTCGAGGCGTGCAGCGATATCGTTGTCCAGCCAGCCCTTGCCTCCTGCGATGACCAGCAGTGGCAGTGCGGCGCCAGCCTCACGGCGGTTCAGGTAGGCGTCGACGAGCGCCACGATGTTCTTGCGGGGTTCTAGGGTGCCAAGCGTGAGCAGGTAGTGCTCCGGGAGCCCGAGGCGCTGGCACATGGCCGTGACGGCCGAGGCTGCAGGCCGTTTGAAACTGTTGTCAGCCAGGGGTGGGATGATGGCATCAGCGGCTCGACCATACGCGGCACATGCATCGTCGGCGGTAGCCTGTGAGACGTAGACAAGCTTGTCTGCTGCTGCAACCGCCATGCGTTGGCCGATACGGCGTCCCCACAGGCTTACGAACGGGAGTGTCTCGGGCGCAAATTTATAGACAAGGTCGTGCACAGTAACAACGCTGGCCATGCCTTGCGGTTGCCATATTGGTAGCAAGCCATTGGCCGCCCAGAAAACATCAGGGCGTTCCTCGGCCAGCATTGCGCGCAGATGGGTGTTTTGCCAGTATGGGCCACGCCGTTTCGGACTTGACGACCGGAATCGTACGTTGGACAGTGCAGGGAAACTCACCGCATCGTTGCTGAAAAGTACGAACTCGGCCTCGGGATGTGCACGAACCATCGGCTCAAGCAGCCGAGCGATATAGTTACCGACCCCGGTCGGTCGCGCGACGAGGGCGGTGGCATCTATGCCGACACGCAGGCGAGGTGCGCCGCTCATTCGAGTGCACCTGCGGGCGTTGCTGATACGACTCGACGGGTGGCATGACGTTCTGGAAAGGCCGCGTTGAGGGTTTGGTAGAAGCCGAAGAGGATCAGAATCCGTAGCAGTGATACAAACATGGTCGAGATGTCTCCCGCCCAAACGTACATGCCAATCAGGAAGAAGAGGTAAAAGGAAAGAAACTCGTCACGGGTGCGGCGGGCATAGGCGTAGAGACCGCCGATAACGAGCGTGTTCTCGACGCAGAACGCCATGAAGTGCAGCGGGCCTGCTTGCCAGTAGAACCAGAGCTTGGTCGGCAGGCCCCAAATGAATTGGGTGAGGTCGGGGTTGCCACCGACAAATTCAACGATTGCCTTTTCAAGCGTGATATTACCGGTCATCCCGAAGATGGACTTCGGAATGATCGCGAGTAATGGCTCAATGATGTAGTAGAGGTTCGAGAAGTAGCTCTGATAGATCGCAAGGAAATCATTGGTCGCCCCCTGCAGGTAGACCAGTGCGGGATAGCCTGTCAGGCGTGACGCCAGATGTACGACGGTCAGTGGGTTGTAACCGAAGTCGTCGCCCTGACGAACGCCTAGCTTGATCGAGAAAATGGCTGGATAAGCCGCGATCCCGGCGAGCACGATACTGACCACAAGAAGCTTACGGCGCTGCAGCCAGTGTCGGAAGAGGTAGAGCGACATCACGAACAGAGTGAAGAACTGTCCGGTCCAGCCCAAAGACAGCGCGAAGGCCGTGAAGACCGCCATCAGTGCAAAGACCCGTTTGGGCTGGTCGACATTGATGAACAGCAGCAGCACGAGGCTTACGTCTTTGGGCATCAGCGTGGAAAAGATCGACAGCGAGGTCGATGTCTCGGCGCCCGCGCGGCCGAAGCCGAATACGACGTAGAAAAAAATGTCGACTGCGAAGCAGGCCAACCAGATCGTCGCGACGAGCTCGGCGCGGGGCATCAGACTGCTGGATTTCCATGGTGTCGCGAGCATTCGGCTGCCCAGCCGGTAAAGGGCGGCATAGCACGCAGCGAAGATGGCGAGGCCGAGGTAGCGGTCAAGCGAATCGCTCTGAACCGCGGCACCCAGGAAGTCGCCGATGTTGACATCGACGGTGTCGATGATGAGACAGCAGGCGATGGCAGGGACAAGGAAGAGCGCGCAGTAGGTCGCGAGGAAGAAAGACCGGGCGCGTCTCTCCGTCCGAGGGGTGGCCGTGGCAGTCGGACGGGGAGGCATGGGGTGTGCTGCCACGGTCAGTTGTCGATGAGGAAGGTCTGCTGCCGTAGCCCAGCAACGCTTGTGAGGTAGCGCATGAGACGTTCGTAGCGTGCAGCACCCAACAGGCGCAGGACGGTTCGGAAGCTGAAGCCAACGATGCGTTGCAAGCGGGCCCGCTCTTTGCCAGAGGCCTGTGCCGATGCAGGTTTGGCAGCACCGTTTGTTACCCTGAGAATGCCAGCACGAGCTAGGACGGAATGGACTTCTCCGCTAGCCTCGAACGGGTCGGCTGCGTTCACGAATACAGGGTGGTCGATGAGAACGCGTCGCGCGAGGCTGCTAATTGGCGTGTCGTCGGAAAACCGGGCGAAACCGTAAGGTAGCTTCAGATATTGCTCGTGGCCGTTTGCGGCCAGCGTGTTGCGGTAACGCACGAACAGTGGCGCGACATCTGGGCGGCCACTCAGCGTGAAGCGCGTCTGGTACTTGGAGATGCGGTCGTCGCCGATGGGCGGTAGGCCACTGAAATGGAAGAACACGAGCGGCGTCCCGTCAACGAAAGGTTTGCCTGCTTGGATCTGCACCTGTCGCTCATGGAGGTTCCAATAGGCGACGTTGAACGTTTTCTCGCGCAGCACAAGCACGTTCGGGCAAAGCGATGGTGCGAAGTCCATCCACTTCTGGTCAACAAACAAGCCGCTTGGCTGGTCGTTGTACGCTTGGTGCAGGCAGCGACGTTCCCACCAGTCGAGCAGCCCGCGCGCTTCCGGTGAAGCGTTGAACGCTGCGAAGCCAAGGTTGTAGACACCCGAATTGAGAAACTCAAGTTCACTGGGCAGTTTGTCGTCGTCAATGGGGGAGGTGGTGTGTGGCGTCAACACCACCGGATGTCGGTCGAGACGTTCAAGGATCGGCTGCAGGCTGTCGTAGACGAAGATGTCCGGATCGAGGTAGATCACCTTGTCGTGGCGATCCAGCAGTCGCTTGGCAAAGGTCGGCTTGACGTTAGTGTTGAGTTCAAGGATGTCGTACTTGAACGCAATGTGCGGAAAGTCCGGTATGCCGAGATCCTCGACCCAGGTGATGCGCCATTCAGGATGACGAGCCTCGAAGGTGGGGTCCTTCCGGTCGACCACGAGGATGTTGTATTCAGTGTCCGGATTCGACGCGCGCAGGCTGTCGCCTAGGGTTCGTGCATACGCGAAGTAGTTGCGTGAGACGATTGTGAATACGGCGTTGGACATGGAGAGACAGGTTGGATACAGAGGACTGTTCAGTCGAGTGTGCGAATGACTCGAGCAGGGGCGCCAACGGCGACGCTCCGAGGAGGGATGTCACGAGTGACGACGGAGTTGGCTCCGATGATAGAGGACCGGCCGATGCGAACACCTGGTAGCACACACACGCCTTCACCGAGCCAGACCTCAGCTTCTATCACGACGGGACCTCGGGACGTGAGGGGGCGGCTGTTGGGTGGCAGGGCGAGGTCGACGGCAGCGGCACCACCGTGCGAATGGTCGGACACGTATACGCGGCTAGCGATAAGCACACGATCGTGGATTTCGACTCGGTTCGCGGCAGCGATGTGGCAATCGTTCTCCATGGAGACGTCATCACCGAGCACGAGTGTCGGCGTGAAGTGCATACCGCCGTGGGACTCGATTGCTGCGATGCGGTTACGTTCCATCGCGACGAAACGGCCGCGGATATGGATGTGACTGTGACCCGTCACATTCGTGCCGCGGCCCAGGTAGACGTGCGAGCCCGCTTCCGCGCAGCGAGCAGCGGTGAGCGCACTCGCCAAGCGGCGCCAGCGGTAGTACAGAAGGGCGAGCAGCGACTCGAGGATCGCGGCGAGCGGGGCTAGCAGTCGCAGGAGCGGGGGCATGAGGCTTTCGTGGTGTGTAAGAGCGACGTGGCGCCGCCACCCAGGTGCTCGGCGAGGCGATCGTGCAGGCGCAGCGCGCGATGAACTTGGCGCGCCAGCCACAGGGCACGGTGGACGGTTGCCAGCGAGCCGTTACCAATGGGTTCGAGTAGCAAGCGGAATGCAAGCATGCCGCCAAACTGCTGCCGCAACACCTCGGCTGCGTCCTCGTGCTCGAACCGGCCGAGCCGCGCCTCGCGCAGGCCACACAGTAGGTTCGGAAGGTACGTCGTGGCCATGCGGCGCAGCATCGCGCGGACGACGCGCTCGGGCAGCATCTCGCGCATGATGGCTGGCACGTGCTGGCCGAACACCTTAAGCACCTTGTAGCCGCCGGTGTTTCCCTCCGTCGCGAGGATGCAGGGTGTCGTGATGTGGATGAAGCGGCTGCCGTCGCGGAGGGCTTCCAACACCCAGGCGAGCTGAGAAACCTGTGTGCCGGAATAGCGGCGTAGGCGCGCTGGCTCTCGGAGCAGCGGAGTGGTGCGAACGACCATGCCCGAGAGGTAGGTGGTCCACACGTGTACGCGGCGTGCGAACGCGAGCTGCCCAAGCCGCAGGCCCTGGAGCGCGCCCACCGGTTGGGTGGGGTCGTTGTCGGCGATCTCCGGCAACCAGCGGCTGTCCATGTAGACAAGATCCGGCGACTCGCGCTCCAGCAGATCAAGGAGTGCACGCACGAGGCCGGCGCGGGGCAGATCGTCGTCGCTCAGAAGCCAGAAGTGTGCTCCGTCCACGTGTTCGGCGCACGCGAGGAAGTTGCCGTCCATGCCAAGGTTCTTGTCGTTTCTCAGCGCCCGCACACCTGGCCAACGCAGGGTGAACGCGGCGATGACCTCCTGTGTGCGGTCTGTCGAGGCGTTGTCGCTCACGACAATTGAGACACGCCCCTCTAGCCCACGCAGTTCGACGAGGAGCGTCTCCAGCAGGCGCTCCAGGCAGTCCGCCCGGTTGAAGGTCGGGATGGCGATGGTCAGTAGCGGGGCAGTCATCCGGTGGGCGTTTCTCGAGTCAATGGTTCCGACGCTGATAGCGTCGGAACAAGAGGATCGTCCAGGGCAGCATGACGAACGCGGTGAGCGCGGCGTACATGGCGCTCATGGAGAGGATGTCGCCCCGCGAGCCGAAGTACGCAATGAGCGTGGTGGCCACGGCACCGGTTACGGAAACCCCGTGCATCGGTTCCTCGCGGTGCGCGCGCATATACGCAGCGAGCGAGAAGACAACGCAGTTGCACGAGCAGACGAAGGCCAGGCAGGCCAGCACTCCTGGCGACGCAATGCGCGCCATCTGCGGGACGCCCGTCCAGCTCAGCAGCGACGCGCAGACGACGATGCCCGTGGCGGCGGCGACCGTGAAGGCCATCGAACGCTTGAAGACGGCGAAGAAGATCTCGTTCAGTTCCTTGCGCTCGCCGCGCGCGATATGCATGGCCATCGTCGGCGTCTTGGCATAGACCCAGCTGGTTCCCACGGCCGAAAGGGCATTGAAGATGGTCATCGCGATGCCGAAGCGGCCCGCTTCCACGGCGCCTCGGTTGGCGAAGATCAGTGGCGTAAACGCGTAGAAGAGAAAGTAACCGCTCATGGCGCTGATCGCAATGCGCGCCTGAAAGGGCAGGACGTCACGCCGCCAAGCAATGCGGTTGGTTGGTTCTACTACGCGTTGCAGCAGCCAGTCGTAGACGTGCGCGCGCCGCAGCCAGAGGCTGGTCGACACTGCACTCGCAAGCGGCACCATCACGGCTGACCACAGACCGGCGCCGAGGATCAACCCGAGCCAGAGTCCACAGTAGCCGATGATGGACTGCATCATGCGCAGCCGCGCGACCTGTCCGATGCGGCCGCAGCCTTCGAGCATCGCAAGTGCCGGGACGTACATCAGGTTGACTGCGGTGCTGGCGACCATGATGATCCAGATGCCCAGCCACTGTGCGGGTGGCAGGTCGCCGCGCCGCGCGAGGAACACACAGCCGGCCACGCCCGCTGCGAGGCCGAATAGCAGTGCCGCGACCATGTACCAGCGCCGCAGCAGTCGCATCAGCGAGCTGAGCCGGTCGAGGCGGGCGGGGTCGCCCGCGAACTTCGCTTCGTCGGCCCCGTCAAGGTGGGCCACCTCGTGGCCGACGAGCTGGATGATCACCTGCCCGAGGCCCAGCTCGAACAGGATCTGCAGTCCCAACAGGCTGGTGATGGTGTAGTAGTAGCCCTGCTGCGTGGAGTCGAGTCGTAGCGGCAGGACAATCACTGTCGCCGCGCCGGCGATCACGTTCCAGCTGCGTGACAGCAGCGTCACAAGCACGTGAAAGTCGAGGCCGGTCGCGCGCCGTAGGCGCGCGAGACGCGAGGCGCCGGTGGGGATCTGTTTGTGCATCAGGATCGTTCCGCCGCTTCGCGCTGCCCGCTGAGTTGTCTGCCGAGGCGACGGCACAGGCGGCGAGCGGTATCGATCAGTACAGCAGATCCTGCGGGATGGTCTGCACCTTGCCGGGCTGCCTTCAGCTGGCGCACGAAGCCGCGGTAATAGTCGACCGCGATCGGCAGCAGCTCAAGCAGGCCCACCCGACGCGTAGCGATGTGGTAGTGGTCGCAGATGGCCTCGTTGGCCATGATCATCCGGTAGTCGATCGTGGCGAACGACAGCCCCTGCGCGAAACGATCAAGCACCAGCTGCCGTTTGAGATCCGCTGCCAACGGCAAGCCAAGGATGTGCGACGAGAAGCGGACGGCCGTGTTCAGTCGCCCCTTCGGCAGGAAGAAGGCGTCTTCTTTCATCCCGTTGATCGTAAAGGACTTGATCGCTCGGGCCGCCTCGAGCGCTTCGGGGATGAAGACAGGTTCCTGAAAGATCGCGGTCGGTCCACGCAAAGCCAATTCCGCTTGCATGAACTCAAACGGGAAGTTTCCGACGACTTCATGATCGCTGAAGCGCTCGACGACGCGGATCTCCCGCAGATCCGCCTTGCGGAAGAAGTAGCCGCTAGGGTGATGACAGCTGTAGGCCATGCCACGCAGCGCCTCGCCCCCTTGTGCAAAGATGCGCGCAGGGGTGCCTGCCGGCTGGTGGTACTCGCAATAGCCGGTAGCGGGCGACTCGCGACGCAGGAAATCCAGGAACAAAGGGATGAACGTGGGGTCCACCGAGTCCTTGTCCAGCAGCAGGGCGCTGTAGAAGCCTCGGCCCTGGACCAACACGTTGACCTGGTTGAACAGCGCACCACGATTCACCTTCTGCTGGATAACGAGCAGGCGCGGGTCGTCAATCGTGGCTAACTGGGCCAGCGTGTCGTCCGTCGAACCGTTGTCGGAGACGATGACCTCAATCTCGTCATTGGGCGATTCCAGCACCCGACGCACTAAAGGCAGCACCGACCCAACCCGGTTGTAGGTTGGGATGCAGAAGCTCAGCAGCGGCTGGGGAATGCGAATTTCTTCTGTCATTGGTGCCGGATCAATTCGCCAGATTCCCGTCACGATCTTCGGGACAGGAAGTGTCCTGGAACTCAGTTCTCTCTGGCTTCCATCCGGCCGGCCGGCGATAGTTCCGGTAGGCCTGCATCACTTCGCGTGGACGATAGGGACGCTCACCGATATTGGCGCGCAGCGCCTTGCCGGCTCGCTCACCGACTCGCGAGATCAGTTCCTTGACCCGGATGGGCCTTCCGGAGCCCAGTCCCCGCACCAGGACCCCCTGGGAGGCGTCCCAGCCCTGGATCTCTCGGATCGCGGACTTGATGCCAGCGCAGGCATCGTCGATGTGCACTAGGTCGATCTCCTGTTCGCCCGGCGTCGTGCCGATCTCCTCGCCACGCGCGCAGGCGTCCTGCAGAATCTTGAGCAACTTACGGCGGCTGTCGTCCTCGCCGTAGGTATCGAACATGATCAGCTGGAGGATCTTCAGGCCGCGCAGTGCGTAGTGAGTGAGCAGGTCCTGGCCAGCTTGCTTAGACGCGGCGTAGAGATTGAACGGCCGGAAGCCTTCGGAGTCCGCGAACTGCCAGGACGTGCCGAAGACGACCAGCGTCGAGTCTGGCGAGTGCTCCAGCAGCTGCTGTGCGACCAAGCAGGGCAAGATGCAGTTTGAGGCCACCAGCGCCTGGATTGCCTTCGCATCGTCGCCCATCGCCTGTGAGGCGCCCGGGATCAGGACAACGTCTGGCGCGAACTGTCGCATGTCTTCGAGCACGGTTGCCTGCCATTTCACGGGGTCGGCATCGTCATAGGCCGGAGCCTTCCGCACGACGCCGTCCTTCCCGAGCCATGCCGCCACGTGGCGGCCCAGGAATCCATTCCCACCAATCACATAGCTCTTCATGGTTTATCGGAGTTGGTTGACGACGTCCTGCAGGGAAGGCCAGCTCTGGTCTTTCTCCGTGACGACGGGCTGCGAGAGGCCGAAGTCAACGCCGAGCGTGTCCCAGCGCACACCGCGCTCGTCGCCTGGTGAATAGGGCTGCGGGCTCATACTGATGAATGTCGTCTGGTCTTCCAGGACGATGACGCCATGCGCGAACGAGCCGGGAATCAGTAGTGCGGACTTTCCTCCACCGACCATCTCCTCCACGTGTACGTTGCCGAGGCCGCCGCCCGGGCGCAGGTCGATGCTGATATCTAGCATTCGGCCGGTGATGCAATAAACCAACTTATCTTGGGCCTTACCCCCCAACTGATAGTGCATACCACGGATTACGCCCTTGTCGCTGCGGCTTAGGTAGATTTCTTCGATGTTTGGGAGAAGGTCCTGGAATATTTCCCGCCGATAGATTTTGAGCAGATCCCCCCGGAAATCGACGAACGGGGTGAAGCCAATTTTCTTGATTCCACCAAGATCGCTCACAGAGCTTTTCACTTTGTCATCCAATTCTTGTCTGAGATCCGGCTGAAGCAGCGATGAGAGGCTATTGGTTGGACCGTGCAGTGGATGTCAGAAGCTGATGCCGAAGAACTCTTCAAGCTTCTCGGCAACGTAATCCAGGTGTTCTTGACCAAGTGCCGGGAAGGTGCCCAGCCAGAAGGTCTGGTTCATCACGATGTCGGTGTTGGTCAGGTTACCGCTGATGCGGTAGTTGCGACCCGCCATGTAGGGCTGCTTCGTCAGATTGCCGGCGAACAGCAAGCGTGTCCCGATCTGGTTCTCTTCCAGAAAACTGATCACGTCGGCGCGCTTCACACCAGCGTCTTCTTTCACGATCAATGGGAAGCCGAACCACGATGGCTCGCTGTTCGGCGTGGCCTCTGGCAGGTGTAGGAACTGCTCGACGCTGGCTAGGCGGTTCTTCAGATAGGTGAAGTTGGCGCGGCGCTTGGCGATGAATTCCTCGACACGGTCCATCTGCGCCAGCGCGCAGGCGGCCTGCATGTCGGAGATCTTGAGGTTGTAGCCCAGGTGGCTGTAGGTGTACTTGTGGTCGTAGCCATCGGGCAGGTCACCGCCCAGTTCTTTCTTGCTCCAGCAGAATCGCTTGTTGCAGGTGTTGTCCTTGCCGGGGGGGCAGTAGCAATCTCGGCCCCAGTCGCGGAAGGATTCGGCAATCAGCTTCAACTCGGCGTTGTTGGTGAACACCGCGCCGCCTTCACCCATTGTGATGTGGTGGGCGGGGTAGAAGCTCAGCGTGGCGATGTCGCCGAAAGTGCCGACGAGCTGACCGTTGTAGGTGGCGCCCAGGGCATCGCAACAGTCCTCGACCAGCCAAAGCTTGTGTTTCTTGCACAGCGCGGTCACCACGTCGAGGTTGAACGGGTTGCCCAGGCTGTGGGCCAGCATGATGGCCTTGGTCTTGGGGGTGATGGCCGCCTCAATCTTGCTGGCGTCGATGTTGTGTGTGGCCAGGTCCACGTCGACAAATACCGGCACCGCACCGAACTGAAGGATCGGGTTGACCGTCGTCGGGAAGCCTGCGGCCACCCCGATGACCTCGTCGCCTTGCTTGATGGCACGTTCACCCAGCTTGGGACTGGTCAGCGTGGAGAACGCCACCAGGTTCGCCGACGAACCGGAGTTCACTGTGATCAGGTACTTCACGCCGAGGAACTGCGCCAGACGCTGCTCGAACATGGCGTTGAAGCGGCCCGTGGTCAGCCAGCCGTCCAGCGAGGCGTCGACCATCATCTTCAACTCGTTGGCACCAATGACCTTGCCAGACACTGGTACGGCGGTTTGGCCAGGCACAAAGGGCTTGGGCGCGTACGCAATGTCGGCGTATTGTTGAACCAACTCGCTGATCTGGCTGCGCAGTTTGTCCAGTTGCGGTTGGAAGTTCACGGGGGTGGCGCTCATACGGTCGCTTGGTATTGAGAGATTTGGTTCAGACAGACGGCGCGCATGTCCTGGCCGGCCAGCCAGGCCTGATGCCAATCAGTGATGCGGCTCAGCGCGGTCTCCAGCGACCAACGCGGGGCCCACTGCAGACGCTGGCGTGCCTTGGAGATATCCAGCTTCAAGAAGTTGGCTTCATGGGGATGTTCACCAGGCTGCAAGGTCCAGGAAGCACCCTTTCCCCAGCTGTTGCACAGGTGCTCGACGATCCACTGGACGGGACGGGCATCGTCGTCGCGCGGGCCGAAGTTCCAGCCCTCGGCGGCAGCTTGGCCTTGCATGTACAGCCGTTCGGCCAACAGCAGGTAACCCGACAAGGGTTCCAGTACGTGTTGCCATGGGCGGATCGCGTGGGGGTTGCGGATCAGCACGGGCTCTTGGGCCTGCAGGGCGCGCAGGATGTCGGGAACCAGGCGGTCAAGGGCCCAATCGCCACCACCGATGACATTGCCCGCACGGGCCGAGGCCATGGCAATGCCCGCGTCCTTCAGAAAGGACTTGCGATAGGCGGAGCTGACAAGCTCTGCGCAACCCTTGCTGTTGGAGTAGGGGTCGTGGCCACCCATCGGCTCGTCCTCACGATAGCCCCAAACCCACTCGCGATTTTCGTAGCATTTGTCGGTTGTGATGTTGACGATGGCCTTGACGGAGCCTGCGTGGCGCGCGGCTTCCAAGACATGTACCGTGCCCATCACATTGGTTGCATATGTCTCGACAGGCTGTTGATAGGACAGACGCACCAGCGGCTGAGCCGCCATGTGGATGACGATTTCCGGTTGGAATTCGCTGACCAAGGCCTGCACGGCGGCAAAGTCGCGGATGTCTGCGACGCAGTGGTCCATCCCTGTTGCGACGTGTGCGACCTCGAACAGCGAGGGCTCTGTCGGCGGGGGCAGGGCCACACCTCGCAGGGACGTGCCCATTGATTGAAGCCACAGGCTGAGCCAACTGCCCTTGAAGCCCGTGTGGCCCGTGAGCAGAACGCGCTTGCCTTGCCAGAAGTCAGAACTGATTTTGGCGGTGCTCATTTCCAGCTCTTCCAGGGCGCCTTGTCGGAAGCCCAGAGCTCTTCCAGATAGATCTTGTCGCGCAATGTGTCCATTGGCTGCCAGAAGCCCTGATGCTCATACGCCATCAACTCGCCGTCTGCGGCCAGACGTTGCAGCGGCTGTTGCTCCCAGATGGTGGCGTCATCATCCAAATAGCCCAACACCTTGGGCGAGAGCACGAAAAAGCCACCGTTGATCATGGCGCCATCGCCCTTGGGCTTCTCCTGGAAACTCAATACCTTCCCTTGTTGGAGCTCCAGGGCACCAAACCGGCCGGGAGGGAACGTGGCGGTCACTGTGGCAGCTTTACCGTGTCGCTTGTGGAAGGCGATAGAGGCCCCGATGTCGACGTCGCTGACGCCATCGCCATAGGTGAAGCAGAATGCTTCTTCGTCCCTGATGTAATCGGCCACACGGCGCAGTCGACCACCGGTCATCGAGTTTTCGCCAGTGTCCACCAAGGTGACCGTCCACGGTTCTGCACGCTTTTGATGGACTTCCATGTGGTTGTTCCGCATGTCAAAGGTGATATCCGACATGTGCAGGAAGTAGTTGGCGAAATATTCCTTGATGACATAGCCCTTATAGCCACAGCAGATGACGAAGTCATTGACGCCATGTCGCGAGTACATCTTCAGGATGTGCCACAAGATGGGCTTGCCGCCGATCTCGACCATCGGCTTGGGGCGGACGGATGTTTCTTCGCTGAGTCTGGTGCCAAGTCCACCGGCCAGAATCACTGCTTTCACTGAGAGCTCCTAAACAAATCCAAAAAAATTAAGCGGAGACCGAACTCGATGCGACAAATGCATCAGAGTGGAATTGGCTGGAGGTCAACCCAGCCTTAAGCAACTGGGATCGGGCCGATGCGATCATGGCTTCTGAGCCGCAGGCATAAACATGAACATTCTCCAAGATTGGACGTTCATTCAATAGTATGTCCTGCACGTGGCCACGTGCATCCGCCCAAGTCGCTTCACCTCGTGACAAGACGGGGATAAATCGGACATTTTGAAACTGGTTCGGTGTCCAATACAAATCTCTTTCGTACCGACCGCCCCAATAGACGCTGACACTGCGGGGTTGGGCTTCCGCCTGCAATGTTGACAGCCCCTCCAGAATAGCCTTGATGGGCGCAATTCCCGTTCCAGTGGCCAAGAAAACCAAGTCTTTGTCGGCTTGCTCACGCACAAAGAACGTGCCCAGCGGACCACGAAGCCGCAACAGGTCATTGACCTTGGCCGTGTGGAACCAATATTGACTCATTGCGCCACCGTTGACTTCGCGGATATGCAATTCGATCGACCGATCAGCGCGAGGCGCATTGGCAATCGAATAGCTGCGGCGCAGACCTGCCGGTCCAATGATGTCGATGTACTGTCCGGGAATAAAATCAACCGTCGCCGTAGGCGGTAAACGAAGAACCACCTGCAGGACATCCGGGGCCAATGGGTTCAATGACAGGATTCGGCAGGGTACTGTCCTTGTTTCAGGCATGGAAATATTGCCGAGATCTGAAATCTCCAATTGCACCGGCCCCAGCGCTTGCCGAACACAGGTCAGGATGAACCCCTGCTGGCGGTCCGCTTCGGTCAGACCTGTTTCGGTCTGTTGTGCGGTAGTTGACCCCGTGATAACCCTGCCCCTGCAGGAACTGCAGCGGCCCGTGCGGCAACTGTAATTGAACACGATGCCTTGTCGCTGCGCCGCATCCAACAGGGTTTCGTCCCCTTGCGCAGAAAAGGTGCGCCCATCAGGCAGGGTGACAGGGTAGGCTTCGATGTTCACAGGCTTGCCTTGAGATAGGTCTTCGGGCCGCTAGGATTGGGGTTCTGAGGGAGTCAACCTTTTTTCGGGCTGATCCAACTGGGCGTTTGGAACCGGACAATGCGCCAGTACAGCCACAAATAAACGAGGAAGAAGGCGAACAGCGAAATGACCAACGCTGTCGTATGGTCCCACCACAGGGCAACAGGAAGAACCGCCAGCGAGTTGAGGGCCCACAGGTACGGTGAGGTCATGGAATTCCTGCGAATCTGAGTGGCGGTACTTCGCCCCCGTTGAGCCCAGCGCATTTGGCGGCGGTAGATCAAGGTGTGCAGATGCACTCCGTCTGGCTGACTAACTGGACGGCCTTGCAGCACCTTGCGGCGATACATCGTGAAGACAGTCTCAAACACAGGGTACGCCACCAGGACCAAAGGCGCAAAAGGAGAAACTGACGGATTGCGGGCCACCAGCAGCAAACCGAATTCCGCCAACAGGAAGCCCAGAAGGTAGGATCCCCCATCACCCAGAAAGATCAGGCCCTGCGGGTAGTTCCAAATAAAGAAGCCCAGCGTGGCCCCCAAGGTGGCCAGTGCCATAGAGGCGAGCAAGATGTCGTTCACTTGCAGGGCCACGTAGCACAGTGCCGCCAGCATCAGGGCTACAGACATCGAGGCCAGGCCATTCAAGCCGTCAATCAGGTTCACGGCGTTGACAAGCCCAGCCACGTAGAACACCGTGAGAAACACGGCCAATGGAAACCAAGCTGTGATGGCCCAGTCCAGAAAACCCATGCTGGTGCGAACCAGAACAGCGTTCAGCAGCCAGATGGCCAGCAGGCCAGACACCACGGCGCCGAACAGACGTCGGCGGGGGGAGACGGCCTTGGTGAAGTCCTCCACCAGCCCCAGGCCGAAGGCGGGCAGCGCGCACAGCAGGAGCAGAAGCGCTTGCCGCAGCACGGGCGCTTCTGTGTACAACAAAGGAAGCAGGCCCGACAACAGCCCGCAGGCGATGCTCAGGCCACCAATGCGTGGCACAATTTTGGCGTGCATCTTTTGGGGGCCGCTGAGGTCGGCATCGGCCGACCACCGCTTGTGCCACCCCGCCGACGCCACAATGGCGAACGAAGCCAATGCCGCTGCGGCGAATGACAGCGCGAGTATCCAGATCATGTTCTGTGTTTGCTCTGGGCACAGAGGGGAGTTGGAAGGCCAACTACCCTTGGCCGTCAAGTCGCAGTTTGGGTCTCGTGGCGGCGAAGAAGAATCAATCGTGATGCTGCGATGATCAGGGCGATCAGAGCTGCCCCCATGGCAAACAGCCTGCGTGAGGGCTTTGATTTCTGCTCGGCAGGCTTGGCCACGTCCACGACCTGAATCAAGGCGCCTTCACGGCTTTCATCCACACGGGCCATTTCGTATTGTTTGGCCATCAGGTCAAACAAGGTCTCCTGATACTTGAATTCGCGGTATTTGGTGACGTAATCCGCCCCTTTGCTCTCGGGCGCCTCATTGCGCTCGAGCTCGGAGAGCTTGGACCGTAGGGCACCGACCACGGCGTTTTGCTGCCGCACTTCGGGGGCTCCATCCGCAAGGGAGTTGCGCAGGGCTTGGGACTTGACTTCGGCTGCGGACAGTTCTGCACGCAGGCGGGCGTAATCGTCTGCGGCCGCTTTGGGCTCGGTCTTGAGCGCGCCCAGGCTGAATCCGCTGTCCTGCAAGGCCAATTGGGCGGCCACCAAGCGAGACTTGGTGTCCTGCATTTGTTTTTCAAAGAAAACACGGCGCTGCTGGGCTTCCGACACCGCAAGATGGCCGGTCATGTAGCGCAGTTCTTCGACGTACTGATTGGCCATATCGGCAGCACGCCGGGGGTCATGGTCGTCAACGGCGACGTTGATCAGGCCGTCCTTCTTGCCCACGGTGATTTGCGAGCTGGCGGTCAGTTTTTTGCGCGCATCCTGGCGGAACTTCGCTTCATAAACCTCCATCAGCTTGAACCGATCGATCATCCGGTCTGCCACGGTAACACTTTGCATCAGGGCGACGTATTGTTCGGCCGGGCTCTTCACCGCTGAGCCGCCGGCCAAACCGGCCAGGGCTCCCAGCGAGGCCAAAGCACTGGCTGCGGTGCTTTGCTGCTGCTGCGGGGGTAGGAAGGTCGTGGTGGACGTGAAGGTCGGTTTCACCAGATAGCTGGCGGCATAGCCGATGCCGCCGGCCACCAGGGCCACTGCCACCAGTTGCTTCCAACGCTGCAAAAGTGGTTGCATCAGCGCCCGCAGATCCAGGCCCTCGTCGTCGTCCTCGGCGTAGGGGGCGGTCGTGGTGTTCGTATTCATGCTCACAATCCCAGCGCCGCAATGCCAGCCAGACCCAACCCCATCTGATAGATGATCTGCGTCCAGTCCTTCGCGTCTTGCACGCCGGTGGTCTTGTTCAGCTCTTCTGGCACGAACAGGGTGTCGCCAGGCAGGGCCGCGAGGCTGCGAAAGTCCGAGGCGCCGTTGCTGAAGGTGCCTGACAGCTGGTGGGCACTGACGACGGTGCCGTTGGCACGCACCACGAACATGCTGCCCGGGTCGGCTCCCTTGGTGGGGCCGCCGGCCTGCTTCAGGTAGTCGTTGAGGGTGTGGTTGTCATTGAAGATGAAGCTGCCGGTGTTGAAGACGCTGCCGAACACGCCCACCGAGCTGCCGCGGGCAGGGATGGTGATGCGGTCGCTGTCTTCCAGGACCATGTCAGGCAAGCTGTTCGTGTCGGGGGCGAGCGGCAGGACCACGCGGCCGGTGGGACGAACCTGGCGCAGCCGTTCCAGCAATCGGTTGTTGGCGCTTTCGGACGCCGACAGCGAGCTGGCCTCTTCTGCGGAGGAGACACGCCGGCTGGCGGTCGACTTGGCGGTTTCGGTCTCGAGATCGCGCAAGGCGCGGTCGAAGTTCTGCTGCTGAACCTGGCGCACGCTTTCCCGGGTGAATTCGGTGCCGAAGAGGAACGCCTTGGGCGTGAGTCCACCCGCGGCGGTGAGTGCATCGGCCAGTGTGGCGCCTGGCGGTAGGACGTAGTCGCCAGGGCGAGCCACTTCACCATCGATGTGCACGCGCTTGGCCTGCCGGTCCTTGGGAAGTACCGATGCCAGAGCGCTGGCCACCTGGATCACATCGCCGGCGGCCAACGGGGTCTTGGCGCCTTGGGCCTGGGCGATGTTCACCTGCTGGACACGGATTCCCGACTTGTCGGTCAGGTGTTCGATCGACACGCTGCTGCGGTCGGCAACGGCGTTGAAACCGCCACCCATGGCCAGCAGGTCGCCCAGCGTCTCGCCTGTCATGAGTTCGTAGACGGCTGGTTGGTTTACCGCACCGATCAGGCCGACCTGGACGCCGACAGGACCAATATGGATGACGTCGTCGGGTTGGACGATTTCATCAGCAGCGCGATCGCCGTGCAGCAGCAGATCGTAAAGGTCAAAGTGGCTGACCACCTGCTTGCCACGCCGCAGAGTGACGTCGCGGAAGCTGCCGGCGGCCGAGGGGCCGCCGGCCTTCATGAGGACGTGCAGGACGGATGACAGGGCGCTCACGTTCACGCTGCCCGGCCGCAGTGCGAAGCCGGTGACAAACACGCGGATGGAGCGCAGCCGTCCGACCGAGGCAGACACCTGAAAGTTTCGGAAGGTTTGCCCGACTTGTCGGGTGATGACACTGTTGAGCTCACTCTGTCGAACACCGCCCACTTGCACGGCACCCACGCGCGGGATGGCAATGCGGCCATTGCGGTCCACGGTGAGGTGCAGGTCGGCATCAGCCGAACCCCAGATCGTCACTGCAACCTCGTCGCCCGGCTTGACGATGTAGTCAGACGGAGCTTGGGGCAGAGGGTCCAGGCCCATGCTGGCGCCCCACGCGGGATCGGTCATTAAGTCTGCACCGAAGCGGCGGACCTGTGCGACGGGGGCGAGGGGTTGTTCCCCGGACTTGGAGACGCTGAGGCGTGCGCCCAAGTCTTGAACGTAGCGCTCGAATTCGTTGGGAACGTAAGAGGGAGGCTGTTGGCTCTGGAGTGTGTTGTCTTGCCGGGGCGGGCCAGACGTGCTGCCTTGACCTTGATTCTTTAGCTGCGCTCTGCTTCCAGTGGTGTTGGCGTCAGGGATGTTGGTGCTGTTGACGCCGGATCCGGTATTCAAAGCGTTATCGACGGCCACCGGGGTGGCGGCGGACTGTGCCCACCCGGTCTGTTGGGCCAGCATGCACACGACTGCGCCAATCAGGTGAAGATGAGAAGAAGACCACTGCTTGGGACGAGCGCTGATGGGCATTGGCGAGGCGTTATGCGAGATAACCAAATGCTGGAGATCCGAGAATTCTAGCTGTCGTCTCTGGTCCATTCGTGGTCCGAGACACGGCGACCTGAAGCCAGTGACGCAGAACGGTGATAATCATGAGCAATGCAAGAAGAACTCGCCCCCGCTCGTTTCGACACCCTTCCCCTCGATCCCAAGCTGCTGCGTGCAGTGGACGATCAGGGCTACGCGACGATGACGCCCATCCAGGCCAAGGCCATTCCGGTGGTGCTCAGTGGCCGGGACGTGATGGGGGCCGCCCAGACCGGGACGGGCAAGACGGCTGCCTTCTCCATTCCGTTGTTGCAGAAGATGCTCCGACACGAGAACGCCAGCGCGTCGCCTGCTCGCCATCCGGTGCGTGCCGTGGTACTGGCGCCTACCCGCGAACTGGCCGACCAGGTCGCGCAGAACGTCAAGGCTTATGCCAAGCACACCAACCTGCGGGTGGCGGTGGTCTTCGGTGGTGTGGACATGAAGCCGCAGACGGCGGAACTCAAGGCTGGCGTCGAGGTGCTGATCGCCACCCCGGGGCGTTTGCTGGACCACATCGAGGCCAAGAATTGCGTGCTCAACCAGGTGGAGTACGTGGTCTTGGACGAGGCAGACCGGATGCTGGACATCGGCTTCCTGCCGGATCTGCAGCGCATCCTCAGCTACCTGCCCAAGGGCGGCCGCCAGACCCTGTTGTTTTCGGCCACCTTCTCACCCGAGATCAAGCGACTGGCCTCCAGCTATCTGAAGGACCCCGAGCTGGTCGAGGTGGCGCGCCCGAATGCCACCGCTTCCACGGTGGAGCAGCGCTTCTTCAGCGTGTCCGACGACGACAAGCGCCGCACGATCCTCAAGCTGCTGCGTGACCGCGACATCAAGCAGTCGATCGTGTTTGTGAACTCGAAGCTGGGGGCTGCCCGGCTGGCCCGCTCCTTCGAGCGGGACGGCCTGCGTACCGCAGCCCTGCACGGCGACAAATCCCAGGACGAGCGCCTGAAGTCCCTCGCTGCTTTCAAGGCGGGCGAGGTCGATCTGCTGGTGGCCACCGATGTGGCCGCTCGTGGTCTGGACATCGCCGATCTGCCCGCGGTGTTCAACTTTGATGTCCCGTTCAATGCGGAAGACTATGTCCACCGCATCGGGCGCACGGGTCGCGCTGGTGCCTCGGGCATCGCGATGACGCTGGTGGCCCGCGAGGATGCCCGCCTGGTGGCTGACATCGAGAAGCTGATCAAGAAGAAGATCGAGCTTGAGGCGATTGAGTTGGACGACGATCGTCCGCGCCGCTCCACGCCCCGCCCACAGGAGGAGCGTGAGGAGCGGCACTCGTTCGCGCCGGCTCCTTCGGCTGCTCCGCGGCGCAGTGAAGGCCGCGCGCCGCGCGATCCTTTCTTCGACCAGCCCTATGACGCTGGAGAGCGTGTGGAGCCTGCAGCCTGGGAACGCCATGCACCGTCCCAGCCTGCGGTATCTGCAGGGCGCGTCTCGCCCAGCATCCGTCCCAAGCGCAAGGTGGCTGCCCTGCTGGGTGGCGGCTCCAAGGGCTGAGCACGCTCACGACGGTCCGGTCCGGTCTTGCGCGGCGCGCGGATCCTTTCAGTGGGCCAGCCAGAGGAACACGGCCGGCAGCTTGTCCGGCATGGCGGGGAGCGGGGCGCTGCGCCATTGCGCCACACTGCGCGTTTGGCAGAAGCCGCCGGGCGAAGTGATGCCGCAGGCCACGCTCAAGCGCGTGCCGGGTTGCAGCAGTTGGACCAACGATTCCAGCAGCGCCTGGTTGCGATACGGGGTTTCGATGGCCAGCTGTGTCTGTCCTTCCTTGCGCGAGCGCTGCTCCAGTTCCCGCACGCGTTGCGCGCGCTCTGACGCGTTCTGGGGCAGGTAACCCTCGAAGGCGAAGCGCTGCCCGTTCAGGCCGCTGGCAGCCAAGGCCAGGGTCAGCGAACTCGCCCCCGCCAAGGGCTCCACCACCAATCCCGCTTCATGGGCTGCCTGCACCAGGTTGGCGCCAGGGTCGGCTACGGCCGGCAGTCCGGCATCGGAGAGCAGCCCCACGTCCTGTCCGGCCAGAGCCGGTGCCAGCAACTCGTGCCAGGCGGAGCTGGGGATGCTGGCGGAGGGATCACCCTTGCGTGGACGGGGCAGCTCCGTCATCGAGACTGCCTGCAGTGGCAGGGTCAGCGGATGGATTTCGCCCACGCGCTTGAGGAAGGCGCGGGCCGTTTTTGCGTTCTCCACCACCCAAGCGGACAGGCCCGCGGCCCGGCGCAGCGCCGCGTCGGAGAGCACATCCGGCAAAGGGACGGGATCCGTGCCCAGATCCAGCGCGTTGGGAACCAGCACCAGCCGGCCTGAAGACCGGGCCTGGCTCATTGCGCCTCCTGCAGCGGGTCCAGTCCCGCGGCGCGCAGCAGGGCACAGGTGCGGATCAGGGGCAGGCCGATCAGCGCGGTCGGGTCGTCGGATTCGATCGCGGACAAGAGTGCAATGCCCAGGGTTTCGCATTTGGCGCTGCCAGCGCAGTCGTAGGGCTGCTCCAGCCGCAGATAGCGCTCGATCTCCGCATCTTCCAGCGTGCGAAAGCGCACCTTCACTGACGCCAGTTCGGCGGCCTCGAAACCGGTGTTGGCGCGCACCACGGCCACCGCGGTCTGGAACACGATGGTCTGGCCGCTCATGCGACGCAGCTGGGTCACGGCGCGTTCGTGCGTGCCCGGCTTGCCCATGGGTTCGCCGTCCACGTCGGCCACCTGGTCGGAGCCGATCACCACCGCTTGCGGATGCAGCCGACTCACGGCGCGGGCCTTGGCCAGGGCCAGGCGCAGGGCCAGTGCGGCCGGGGCCTCGCCGGGCAGGGGGCTCTCGTCCACCTCGGGTGAGACGCTGTCGAAAGGCAGGCGCAGGCGCTGCAGCAGCTCCCGCCGGTAGCGGGAAGTGGAGCCCAGGATCAGGGAGGGAGGGGGCAATGCAAGCATCAGGGCATTGTCCCATCGGCGCCGGGCGCCACCGCTACACTGCCGACATGACCACAGCAGCGGACCCCCGAAAACTCGACATCGCGCGCAGTGCGCGCGATGCGGACCATCTCCAAGGCGAATGGCCGCTGACCGACCTGCCGCGGCTGGCCGAAGCGCAGGTTTCCGAAGAGCCTGCGCCGCCCGTGCAGTGGTCGGCGCAGGCTGAATTGCGGCCCGTGCTGGGTGGTGAAGGGCAGACCTGGCTGCACCTGCAGGCGCATGCGGAGGTGGCCATGGCTTGCCAGCGCTGTCTTGCGCCGGTGCGCCTGCCCGTGGCGGTGGACCGCTGGATTCGTTTCGTGACGGGCGAGGAGCAGGCCGAGGCCTTGGATGCCGACAGCGAGGACGATGTGCTGGCCCTGCCGCGTTGGCTCGATCTGGCGGAGCTGATCGAGGATGAACTGTTGCTGGCGCTGCCCATCGTGCCGCGTCACGAGGTTTGCCCGGCCCCCCTGCCGATCCCGGCTCAGCCGGCAGAAGAAGAGAGCGCGGAAGCTCGTCCGAACCCCTTTGCGGTGCTGGCTCAGCTGAAGTCCCGCTCCTGAGGCTATCGGGGCTTGGGAAGGATCTGCTATACTTTCTGGCTTTCCGCGTTCCTGGCGCCACTCTTGTGGTGCGGGCAGTGTGGGACGGGGTGTTCTGCGGCCGGCGTGTAGCCAGGCAAGCAGTGCGGCCTCGGGTCCTGCCAGATGCGGGTCAGTCACTCGGGCAAGTCTTTCAAGGCATTTGCCCTGTTCGCCGGAACCCCGGCGTCCCAGGAGAGCTCCATGGCCGTTCAGCAAAACAAGAAGTCGCCTTCCAAGCGTGGCATGCACCGTTCGCACAATGCCCTGACCCAGCCGGGCACGGGCGTCGAGCCGACCACCGGTGAAGTGCATCTGCGCCACCACATCAGCCCCAACGGCTTCTATCGTGGCCGCAAGGTCCTGAAGACCAAGGTGGAAGCCTGATTGTCACGGGGCGGCTGTGCGGGGCATCTGCTTGCAGGTGCCATCGCCATGTTCGTCGCCCAGTGACTGCTTGTTGAAGTCAATCGGGCCTCTGGGTCTGAGTTCCCCTTGTCCGAGACTGTTCCCAGCCTGACCCCCTTGAGCCGCGTGCGCATCGCCGTGGACTGCATGGGGGGCGATCATGGGCCCTCGGTGACCCTGCCGGCCTGTCAGGCCTTCCTGGCTTCGCACCCCGAAGCCGAACTGTTGCTCGTGGGTTCGGCAGAGGCATTGGCGGCCGCCGCGGCTTGGCCGCGATGCACGCAGGTCCTGGCCACCGAAGTGGTGGCCATGGATGATCCCGTCGATGTGGCGCTGCGCCGCAAGAAGGATTCGTCCATGCGGGTGGCCATTTCCCAATTGAAGTCTGCCGATGAGCGTCTGCCTGCCTTGGCGGATGTTTGCGTGTCTGCAGGCAATACCGGTGCCTTGATGGCGCTGGCTCGGTACCTGCTCAAGACAGTCGATGGCATTGACCGTCCCGCCATCGCGTCCGTGCTGCCCAATCAGCATGGTGGGTTCACCACGATGCTGGATCTCGGTGCCAATGTGGATTGCACGCCCGAGCATCTGCTGCAGTTCGCGGTGATGGGTTCTGCTCTCGTGGCGGCGGTGGACGGCCGGCCCGACCCGACGGTGGGCCTGCTGAACATTGGTTCCGAGGTGATCAAGGGCAGCGACGTGATCAAGCGTGCCGGAGATCTGCTGCGTGCCGCTGCGGCGGGTGGCCATCTCAACTATTACGGCAACGTCGAGGGCAACGACATTTTCGAGGGCACGACCGATGTCGTGGTCTGCGACGGCTTCGTCGGCAATGTCGCGCTGAAGACGACCGAGGGGCTGGCCCACGCGCTGTCCCAGTTCATCCGCGAGGAATTCACTCGCACTTGGTGGACGAAGCTGGCGGCCCTGGTGGCGCTGCCGGTGCTCAAGCGCTTCCGTGCCCGGGTTGATCCCCGGGGCTACAACGGTGCGGCTTTGCTGGGCCTGCGCGGGCTGGTCTTCAAGAGCCATGGCGGCGCCGATGCCTATGCCTTTGAGCGGGCCCTGGTGCGCGCCCATGACGCCGCCCGCAACCGCTTGCTCGACCAGGTGCGGGGCCGTATCGTGGATACCCTTCAATCCATGCCCATTCAGCCGGCGGACGAGTTCGTGCGTCCGGCCGCCTGACTTTTCCCCTTCGCCATGACCTTGCCGCGTTTCTCTCGCATCACCGGTACGGGCAGCAAGCTGCCCGAACGCCGCGTCAGCAACGATGAACTGGCGGCCGAGCTGGCCGGGCGGGGCATCGAGACCTCCGACGCGTGGATCGTTGAGCGCACAGGCATCCGGGCGCGGCACTTTGCGGCGCCGGAAGTCACCTCCAGCGATCTGGGGGCGGAGGCCGCTCGGCGGGCGATGGAGGCCGCAGGCGTCCAGGCGACCGACATCGACCTGTTGATCGTGGCCACTTCCACGCCGGACATGGTCTTTCCGTCCACCGCGTGCATCATCCAGCGCAAACTGGGGATCCAGCAGGGGGCGGCCTTCGACCTGCAGGCGGTGTGCGCCGGTTTCATCTACGCCCTGAGCGTGGCGGATTCGATGATCCGCAGCGGTACCGCACGTCGCGCCCTGGTGATCGGATCGGAAGTCTTCTCCCGGATCCTTGATTTCAGCGACCGGACCACCTGCGTGCTGTTCGGTGATGGCGCCGGTGCCGTCGTGCTCGAGGCTTCGGAGGAGCCCGGCATCCTGGCCACCCGGCTTCATGCCGACGGCCGCCATGTTGAAGTGCTGTGCACGCCAGGGCATGTCTCGGGTGGACAGGTCATCGGGCGACCGTTGCTGCGCATGGATGGGCAGGCGGTTTTCAAGTTGGCCGTGCACGCGCTGGACCATGTGGCGCGCGAAGTGCTGGAAGCGGCGGGCCGCCAGGCCTCGGACGTGGATTGGCTGGTGCCTCACCAGGCCAATATCCGGATCATGCAGGGCACTGCCCGCAAGCTGAAGCTGCCGATGGAACGCATGGTGGTGACCGTGGATGAGCACGGCAACACCTCGGCAGCGTCGATTCCCCTGGCGCTGGATGTCGCTGTGCGCAGCGGCAAGATCCAGCGGGGAGATACCCTCATGCTAGAAGGGGTCGGGGGCGGTTTCACCTGGGGCGCGGCGCTGATCGACTACTGAGTCGACGGTTCCGCAGCATCCCATCTAAAAGCTGTCACAGCCCATGAGTAAATTTGCAGTCGTTTTTCCGGGGCAGGGGTCCCAGTCGGTCGGTATGCTGGATGCTTGGGGCGATCACCCCGAGGTGGTCCGCACCGTGGACGAGGCCAGCCAAGTGTTGGACCGGGACCTGAAGTCCCTGATCCACGAAGGCCCCAAGGAACAACTGGACCTGACCACCAACACCCAGGTGGTGATGCTGGTGGCGGGGCTGGCCTGCTACCGTGCCTGGTTGGCAGAGACCGGGTTCACGCCCGCGGCGATGGCCGGCCATTCGTTGGGTGAGTACACCGCGCTGGTGGCCGCCGGCGGTCTGGCCCTGGCGGATGCTTTGCCGCTGGTCCAGTTGCGTGCCCAGGCCATGCAGGATGCCGTGCCAGTGGGCACCGGCGCCATGGCCGCCATCCTGGGGCTGGAGTCCCAGGTGGTGCGGGCCGGCTGCGCCGAGGCGGCGCAGGCCACCGGCGAGGTGGTCGAGGCTGTCAATTTCAATGATCCCAAGCAGACCGTGATCGCCGGCACCAAGGCTGCGGTGGATGCCGCCTGTGTCACCCTCAAGGGCATGGGCGCCAAGCGTGCGCTGCCCCTGCCGGTGTCAGCGCCTTTCCACTGCAGTCTGATGAAGCCGGCGGCCGAGGTGCTGAAGACCCGTCTGGCCACCACGGCATTTGCCGAGCCGGGCATCCCGGTCATCAACAACATCGATGTGCAGGTCGAGAAGACCGCGGACTACATCCGGGATGCGCTGTACCGCCAGGCCTTTGGGCCGGTGCGCTGGGTGGAGGTGGTGCGGGCCCTGCGCACCCGTGGCGTCACCCATGTGATCGAATGCGGCCCCGGCAAGGCGCTGACCGGCATGGTGGCGCGCATCGACGCCGAACTGGTCACGGGCCACGTGTCCGACCCGGCTTCCCTGGAGAAGACAAAGGAACTGCTGGCATGAGCGAGACGACCATCCAGACCGCCCTGGTGACCGGGGCCACCCGCGGCATCGGCCGCGCCATCGCCTTGACCCTGGCTCAGCGCGGCTACCGGGTGATCGGCACCGCCACCAGCGAGGCCGGCGCCCAGAGCATCCTTGAGGCGCTGTCGGCCTTCCCCGGCTGCGAGGGCCTGTGCCTGAACGTCAACGACGCCGCTGGCATCGAGGCTGCCGTCGAGCAAATCGTCAAGACCCACGGTGGGCTGCACGTGCTGGTCAACAACGCGGGCATCACCCGCGACCAGTTGGCCATGCGCATGAAGGACGAGGACTGGGATGCGGTGCTGGACACCAACCTCAAGGCCGTCTTCCGCATCAGCCGGGCCGCTATCCGCCCGATGATGAAGCAACGCTTTGGTCGCATCATCAGCATCACGTCCGTGGTCGGCGCCTCCGGCAACCCGGGGCAAGCCAACTACGCGGCGGCCAAGGCCGGCGTGGCCGGCCTGACCCGAGCCCTGGCCCGCGAGCTCGGCAGCCGCAACATCACGGTCAATTGCGTCGCGCCCGGCTTCATCGCCACCGACATGACCGAGGTGCTGCCTGAAGCCCAGAAGGCTGCGCTGATGCAGCAAATTCCCCTGCAACGTCTTGGAAAACCCGAGGAAATCGCCCATGCTGTGGCTTTTCTCGCGTCTGCCGAGGCGGGTTACATCACCGGAACAGAGCTGCACGTCAACGGCGGCATGTTCATGAACTGAGTCCCTTGGTCGGAGAGCTGGGTCTGCCAGCGTAGAATCCGGCCGTTTTACGCAATCCCTCCTGGAGGAGTCATGAGCGATATCGAAGCACGCGTCAAGAAGATCATTGCCGAGCAGCTGGGTGTTCCCGAAGCCGACGTCACCAACGAAAAGGCCTTCGTGGCCGACCTGGGCGCCGATTCCCTGGACACCGTCGAGCTGGTGATGGCCCTCGAGGACGAGTTCGGCATCGAAATCCCCGATGAGGAAGCCGAAAAGATCACGACCGTGCAGCTGGCGATTGATTACGCCAAGGCCCACGCCAAGGCCTGATCCGGCCCTGGATTGTTTTTTGATCCGATCTCACGCATGACCCGTCGACGCGTTGTCATCACCGGCATGGGGCTCATCAGCCCCGTCGGCAACACGGTGTCCGAAGGCTGGACCAATCTCCTCGCGGGGAAGTCCGGCATCGCGCCGATCACGAAGTTCGATGCTTCCGGCATCGCCTGCCAGTTCGCAGGCGAGGTCAAAGGCTTCAATGTCGAGGACTACATCCCCGGCAAGGACGCCAAGCACATGGACGCCTTCATTCACTACGGCGTGGCCGCGGCCATCCAGGCGGTGAAGGATGCGGGTCTGCCCGCGAGAGAGGCGCTGACCGAAGAGCAAGCCGAGCGTATCGGCTGCATGATCGGCTCAGGCATCGGGGGCCTGCCCGAGATCGAGGCGACCGCCCGGACGGTGGTGGAGCGCGGCCCCCGCCGCATCTCCCCGTTCTTCGTCCCGGCCTCGATCATCAACATGATCTCCGGGCACGTGTCCATCCATTTCGGTTTCACCGGCCCCAATCTGGCGCTGGTGACGGCCTGCACGACGGGCCTGCATTGCATCGGCCTGTCGGCCCGCATGATCGAGCATGGTGACGTTGACGTCATGGTGGCCGGCGGTGCCGAATCCACCGTCAACGTGCTGGGTGTGGGTGGCTTTGCGGCTGCCCGGGCCCTGTCCACCCGCAACGACGATCCGGCCACTGCGTCCCGCCCCTGGGACAAGGACCGCGATGGTTTCGTGCTGGGTGAAGGCGCTGGCGTGATGGTGCTCGAGGAGTACGAGCATGCCAGGAAACGCGGCGCGAAGATCTACGCTGAAGTGATCGGCTTCGGCATGAGCGCCGATGCCTATCACATGACGGCGCCCAATGTGGACGGCCCCAGGCGGTCCATGAAGGCGGCGCTGCGCAGTGCGCAGATTAACCCCGAGGAGGTCCAGTACCTGAACGCGCATGGAACCTCCACGCCACTGGGTGACCTCAATGAGACCAATGCCATCAAGCTGGCCTTTGGCGACCATGCCAAGCGTCTGGTGGTCAACTCGACCAAGTCGATGACTGGCCACCTGCTGGGTGGCGCGGGTGGCGTCGAGTCGGTGTTTTCGGTGTTGGCGCTGCACAACCAGATCTCGCCCCCCACGATCAACATCTTCAACCAGGACCCCGAATGTGACCTGGACTACTGCGCCAACACGGCGCGTGAGATGAAGATCGACGTGGCGGTCAAGAACAACTTCGGCTTTGGTGGCACCAACGGCACGTTGGTGTTCCGGCGCGTCTGAGCGCGTCGCAGCGTCCTGAGGCGGGCAGCATGCGCGCCGCGCCGCCCGCAGCCTGGCCCGTGGCCCATGGGGGACTGGGGCTTTGGCGCCTGGTTCACCTTGGTTTGCCCTCGACGGCTCTTGCGGCGCTGGGCTGGGCGGTATCACCCTGGCCGCTCCAGACCGCGGTCCTCGTTGCGCTGACATCGATGGGCATCGCCGACCGTCTATGGTGCCGCCGGACTCCGTCGATCCTGGTCTGGAACGGTGTTCAGTGGTCTCTGGGGAGCCGGTGCGGCGGCGAGGTGTCCCTCCAGTGGGATGGCGGCCGCTGGTTGCTGGCCTGCTGGCGTGAGAGTGCGAGTGGCAATGGCACCCGCCGCTGGCTGATGCTCGACCGGGCGGATGCCGCTTCGGCGGCCGACTGGCATGCCCTGCGCGTCGCGCTGGTGCAGCACGCTGGCGAGCCCCGTCAGGTGTCTGCGATCTCTCGTGTGGAGGTCACATGACACCGGAGGGCGATGCTGACGCCATCCTGGTGCAGAGGGTCAAGCAAGGCGATGTGCGGGCCTTCGAGATGCTGGTGGTCAAGTACCAGCGCCGTATCGAGCGCCTGATTGGCCGCATGGTGCGCGACAGCGACCTGGTGTTCGACATCGCCCAGGAAACCTTCATCCGGGCCTACCGTGCGCTGCCGCAGTTCCGGGGAGATTCCGCGTTCTACACTTGGCTGTACCGGATTGCAGTGAACACTGCGAAGAAGGCACTGGCCGATCTCAAGCGGGACCCCATCATCACCGAGGCCGCCCTGGCCATCTCCGGTGACGATGATGAAACTTCCTCTTCGCAAACGGAACAAACCGACATGGCCACGCCCGACGCGATGCTGGCCAGCAAGGAAATTGCCGCGACTGTGAATGCCGCGATCGATGCCTTGTCGGAAGATCTGCGTCAAGCCATCACGCTGCGAGAGATCGAAGGCTTGAGCTACGAGGAAATTGCGGAAGTGATGAATTGCCCGATCGGCACCGTTCGATCGAGGATCTTTCGTGCCCGTGAGGCGATTGCCCAGCGACTGCGACCCCTGCTGGACACGCGCGATGGTGAACGTTGGTGAGGCCTGTTGGCTGCTGGAGTGTCAGAGATGATGTCGGAGCCCCTGAACGAACGTGACGTGGTGCGCGCCTGCCTGTCGGCCATGGCCGATGGCGAGGCCACAGAAGGCGAGATGCGACAGGCGCTGCAGGCCTGGCGCGACGACGAGGATTGCCGTGCTAACTGGCATGGCTACACCCTCATCGGGGACGCCATGCGCTCGGACGACCTGATCAGCGCGGGCGGAGGGCATGATGCGCACTTCCTGAGTTGCCTGCGTGCCCGCTTGGCGGATGAGCCAGTGGTGCTGGCGCCGATGTCTCCCCTGGGGCCGCAGGAGGTTCCGGGCGCGGCTTCCAACGTGGTGCCCCTCCGGGCCGGCGCGCGCTGGCGGCGGGTGCTGGTGTCGCACCGCGGTTGGACAGCCTCTGCGGCTGTGGCGGCTGGCTGCGTGATGGCGGTGGGCGCTGCCATGGTGTGGCGTTCTCCGGTTCCGGGCGTGGCGCCTGCCGGGGTGGAACTGGCGCAGGTGCAGGCCGTGGCCACGCCGGCCTCCATGTCGGAGGTGGCGGCCGTCATTCCCATGCAGCGCAACCCGCAATTGGATCGCTACCTGATGGCCCATCGGCAGTTTGCGCAGGGGCCTGCCCTGGCGGCGCCTGGTGGCATTCGGCAGGTGGCATTGAGTCCGGATGGCGAGTGAAGTCCTGAGGCGGTACAAGCACATGCAGGGGTTCGTTGGACGCGGTTGGCAGAAGCCGCTGCTGGCAGGGGCGATGGGCGCCCTGATGTTGGCCTCGGGCAGTGTTCGGGCTGCAGGCGCCAGTGCCCCTTCACCGGCGGAGGCCGCCAGCGAGCCGGCCCTCACCGCCAAGGCTTGGTTGATGCGCAGCCAGGCTGCAGCGTCGACCCGCAATTTCCAGGGCACCCTGGTGTTCACGGGGGGCGGGGCGGTCAGCAGTTCTCGGGTGGCCCACTACTGCGAAGGCTCGCAGCAATACGAACGCGTCGAGGCGCTGGACGGTGAGCCGCGCAGCATGTGGCGGCACAACGATCTGGTCCAGACCGTCTGGCCCCGCGTCCACATGGCGGTCATCGAGCAGCGTGATCCGCGGGCGATGTTTCCAGCCCTTCTGTCGGGTTCCGGCAGCAAGCGGGTGTTGGAATGGTACGAATTGCGTCCTCTGGGGCATGATCGCGTGGCGGGCTACGATGCCGATGTGGTTCTGCTGAAGGCCAAGGACACCATCCGCTTCAGCCAGCGGCTGTGGGCAGAACGGCAGACGGGCTTGCTGCTGCGCTCCGAGGTGCTGGGGCTCAATGGGCAGCCGCTTGAGTCCGCCGCCTTTTCCGAACTGTCCATTGGCGTGAAACCCCAGCCCGAACTGGTGGTGTCGTCGATGCGCAAGCTCGACGGCTACCGGGTGCTGCGTCCGACGGTCCAGCCGGCCACCCTGGAAGGGGAGGGCTGGAGCATGAGCAGTCTGCCGCCTGGCTTCAGGGAGGTGCATTGCGCCAAGCGCAGCCTGGATCCGATGGGCACCCCGGGGGCTCCGACGGTGCTGCAGGCCATTTATTCCGATGGCCTGACCCATGTGTCACTGTTCATCGAACCGTACCAGGCGTCCCGTCATCAGGGGGAGGTCAGCGTCACCATTGGCGCGACCCACACGCTGATGGGCCGGCGAGACGACTATTGGGTGACCATCATGGGGGACGTTCCCCCGGACACCTTGCGCCGATTTGCCGGCGCGCTCGAGCACAAGCACTGAGTCACGGGCGAGCCCCGGGACACGACAAGACCAACAGGGCCGTGCGGCCCATCATGCAGAGAGGAGAATGCATGCGAGTTCTTGCATTGGCCGGCGAACGCATCCGCTGGCGCTGTTCCCTGGGGGCCGTCGTCCTGGGCCTGGGGGCCTTCTGGATGGCCACGCCGGTCCTGGCCGCCGAGCCCGCGACACGGATGCTGCCCGACTTCACCGACCTGGTGGAGCAGGTCGGCCCGGCCGTGGTGAATATCCGCACCGAGGAGAAGGTGCACGTGGACCCGCGCAGTGCCCAGATCGACCCGGGCATGGAGGAACTGTTCCGCCGCTTCGGCATTCCCCTGCCGCGTGCCGTGCCCCGTGGTGACGACAACGGTGAGTCGGACGACGACGAGCCCACTCGCCGAGGCGTGGGATCCGGCTTCATCCTGAGTGCCGATGGTCTCATCATGACCAATGCCCACGTGGTGTCGGGCGCGGACGAACTGACGGTCACCCTGCCAGACAAGCGCGAGTTCAAAGCCAAGCTGGTGGGGGCGGACAAGCGCTCCGACGTGGCCCTGGTGAAGATCGAGGCCACCAACCTGCCGACCGTCAAGATCGGCGACGTGGGCCAGCTCAAGGTGGGTCAATGGGTGATCGCCATCGGCTCGCCCTTCAACTTCGAGAACACGGTCACTGCGGGCATCGTCAGCGCCAAGCAGCGCGACACCGGCGAGTTGCTGCCCTTCATCCAGACCGACGTGGCCATCAACCCCGGCAACTCCGGTGGCCCGCTGATCAACATGCGCGGCGAGGTGGTGGGCATCAACTCGCAGATCTACAGCCCGTCGGGCGGCTATGCCGGCATCTCCTTCTCGATCCCCATCGACGAGGCCATGCGCGTGGCAGACCAGCTGCGCACCAGCGGCCGTGTGGTGCGTGGGCGCATCGGCGTCATGATTGCCGAGGTCACCCGCGAGGTGGCGGAGTCGATCGGCCTGGGCAAGCCCCAGGGCGCCATGGTGCGCGCGGTGGAGCCGGCGTCGCCGGCCGAGAAGGCGGGCCTGGAAGCGGGCGACATCATCGTCAAGCTCGATGGCAAGGCGCTGGAGAAGGCCTCCGACCTGCAGCGCGGCGTCAGCGCCATCAAGCCGGGCACCAAGGTGAACCTCCAGGTCTTCCGACGGGGGGCGTACAAGGACATGGCGGTCACCGTGGGCGAATTCGAGGCCGACAAGCCGGCGGGCAAGGACGCCGAGGCCCCTGTGCCGGCTCGCAACGCTCTGGGCCTGACGGTGGATGACCTCAGCGATGCCCAGAAGCGGGATCTGCGTCTGAAGAACGGTGTTCAGGTGGTCAAGGCCGAAGGCCCCGCAGCCAAGTCCGGTCTGCGCGAGGGGGATGTGATCCTGACGGTCGAGAACACCGAGATCCGGGACGCCAAGCAATTCGGGGTGGTCGTGGCCAAGCTCGACAAGAAGCAGCGGGTCACTCTGTTGGTTCGGCGGGGCGAGTGGGTCAACTATGTGATCGTCCAGCCGGGCGGCCACTGAAAGGCCTGGAACCTCTTTGGTTGACTGCCCTGGGAGGTCTTTTCACAAGGCGGAAGCTGGCGGATCCCGGACCCCGGCCCAGGATGGCCATTTCCCCTGGGAACTGTGAATAAACTGTTGATAACTTGGATGGCGAGGCAGGCCCTCAGCCGCTTTCCCGCCACATCGGGGCATTGTGGGAAGGGGCTTTTGGCTACAATGAAAGCCCAACAAGCAGTTGCCATACGTTTTGTTGGAAGGCGCGTCTCCTCTTTGGACGTGCCTTTTTTTTAGCCGCTGTGTCCACGGCGCGTCTGCCGAGATCCGACCCGGTCGGGCGCGCACGACAGCCCCTTGCCGACCCCTCTTTGCCATCGTCCTGGCCTCCTGACACCAGGCCCATCCGACGGCCCATCGCCGAATTCCTCACCGCATGGACCACATCCGAAATTTCTCCATCATTGCCCACATCGACCACGGCAAGAGCACGCTGGCGGACCGTCTGATCCAGCGCTGTGGTGGCCTGAGTGACCGCGAGATGGAAGCCCAGGTGCTCGACTCGATGGACATCGAGCGCGAGCGCGGCATCACGATCAAGGCGCAGACGGCGTCGCTGCAATACAAGGCCCAGAACGGCAAGATCTACAACCTGAACCTGATCGACACCCCGGGGCACGTGGACTTCTCCTATGAAGTCAGCCGCTCCCTGTCGGCCTGCGAAGGTGCGCTGCTGGTGGTGGACGCCTCCCAGGGTGTCGAGGCACAGACCGTGGCCAACTGCTACACCGCGCTGGACCTGGGCGTGGAGGTCATCCCGGTCCTGAACAAGATGGATCTGCCCCAGGCCGACCCGGACCGAGCCAAGGAAGAGATCGAGGACGTGATCGGTATCGACGCGTCCGGGGCCATCCCCTGCTCGGCCAAGACCGGCCTGGGCATCGACGACATCCTGGAGGCTGTGATCGCCCGCATGCCGCCGCCCAAGGGCGATGCCAGCGGTCCGCCGCGGGCCATGGTGATCGACGCCTGGTTCGACAACTATGTCGGTGTCGTCATGCTGGTGCGCATGGTCGATGGCCAGTTGGGCAAGGGCGAACGCATCCGCATGATGGCCACCAATGCCGTCTACCCGATCGAGCACCTGGGTGTGTTCACGCCCAAGAGCGAGAACCGTGATGCTTTGAAGGCCGGCGAGGTCGGCTTCATCATCTGCGGTATCAAGGAACTGGCCGCTGCCAAGGTGGGTGACACCGTCACGCTGGAAAAGAAGCTGCCCAACAATGCCGGCCCGGCCACCGAGGCCCTGCCGGGCTTCAAGGAGATCCAGCCGCAGGTGTTCGCTGGCCTCTACCCCAGCGAGGCCAGCGAGTACGACCAGCTGCGCGATGCGCTGGAGAAGCTCAAGCTCAACGACAGCTCGCTGCGCTTCGAGCCGGAAGTCTCGCAGGCGCTGGGCTTCGGCTTCCGCTGCGGCTTCCTGGGCCTGCTGCACATGGAGATCGTGCAAGAGCGCCTGGAGCGTGAATTCGACCAGGACCTGGTGACCACGGCCCCCAGCGTGGTCTATCAGGTGGAGCTGGGCGACGGCGAGGTGATCGAGGTGGAGAACCCCTCGAAGATGCCGGACCAGGGCCGCATCCGGGAGATCCGCGAGCCCATCGTCACGGTTCACCTCTACATGCCGCAGGACTACGTCGGTGTGGTGATGACGCTGTGCAACCAGAAGCGCGGCGTGCAGCTCAACATGGCCTACCACGGCAAGCAGGTCATGCTGACCTACGAGCTGCCGCTGGCCGAGATCGTGCTGGACTTCTTCGACAAGCTGAAGTCCGTCTCGCGCGGCTACGCCTCCATGGACTACGAGTTCAAGGAGTACCGTGCCGCGGACGTGGTGAAGGTGGACATCCTGATCAACGGCGACCGGGTGGACCCGCTGGCCATGATCGTGCACCGCAGCCAAAGCGCCTACCGCGGCCGCGCGGTGGCCGCCAAGATGCGCGAGCAGATTCCCCGCCAGATGTATGACGTGGCCATCCAGGCCGCCATCGGCGCCAACATCATCGCGCGCGAGAACATCAAGGCGCTGCGCAAGAACGTGCTGGCAAAATGCTACGGCGGCGACATCACCCGCAAGCGCAAGCTGCTCGAAAAACAAAAGGCTGGCAAGAAGCGCATGAAGCAGATCGGCACCGTCGAGGTGCCGCAGGAAGCGTTCCTCGCCATTCTCCAAGTGGATGACTGACACCCCCATGAGTGCATTGACCGCCGTGCTGTACGGCGCCCTGATCGTCTACCTGGGCGGTTGGTATCTGGATCTGTGGTTCGGCAACTTCGCGTTGCTGCTGCTCATTCTTTCCGTGGTCACCGGCCTCTACTGGGTGGCCGAGAAGTGGCGCTTCAAGCCCCGGCGCGAGGCGGCTGCGCGCACCCTGGAAGCCCAGGATGCCGCCCGCCGGACTGAACTGTCCAAGCTCGGCATCGACAAGGTCGATGGCGACATCGCCGCGGCGCGCGAGCAGTTGCTGCGCCAGCCCTGGTGGCTGGATTGGACCGCGGGCCTGTTCCCGGTGATCATCGTGGTCTTCGTGATGCGCTCGTTCCTCTTCGAGCCGTTCAAGATCCCCTCGGGCTCGATGATTCCGACGCTGCAGGTGGGCGACCTGATCCTGGTGAACAAATTCCACTACGGTGTGCGCCTGCCGGTGATCGACAAGAAGATCATCGCCAACCACGACGTCGCGCGGGGTGATGTGGTGGTGTTCCGCTATCCGGTGGACCCGCGCCTGGACTACATCAAGCGGGTGATCGGCGTGCCGGGTGACGAGGTCTCCTACCTGAACGCCCAGCTCAAGATCAACGGTCAGCCGGTGCCCACCCAGGCCCTGGGCGACGCCTACGATGACGAGAGCATGCGCTACATGGCCCAGTTCTCCGAGAAGATCGGTCCGGTGGAACACAGCATCCAGCGCCGCCCGCAGGTGCTGCCGTTCAATGTGGACGCACCTCGGCAGTTCCCTTTCCGCGAGAACTGCCGCTACAGCATCGAGGGATTTGTCTGCAAGGTCCCCGCGGGTCACTACTTCATGATGGGTGACAACCGGGACAATTCGGAAGATTCGCGATACTGGGGCTTCGTGCCGGACGAGAACATCGTGGGCCGAGCCTTCTTCGTCTGGATGAACTTCCGCAACCCCGGCCGCATCGGCGGCTTCCAATGAGGTGAACCCCATGGCGATCCGCAACCGGTCCCACCGTCCTGTCACTGCCGCTGGCCGCCAACGTGGCCTGTCGCTGTTCGGCATGCTGCTCTGGGCCGTGCTGATCGGGATGCTGGCGGTGCTGGCCATGAAGGTCTTCCCCACCGTCAACGAATACCTCACCATCCAGCGCGCGGTGCAGAAGATCGCGGACTCAGGCGCCACCACCGCGCCTGAAATCCGCAGGGCCTTCGAGGCACAGCAGGCCATCGAGTACTCGATCAGCTCCATCAGTGCCAATGATCTGGAGATCGACTCGAGCGGCGACCACGTGAAGATCAGCTTCTCCTATGACAAGGAGATCGAGTTGTTCTCACCGGTCTTCCTGCTGATCAAGTACCGCGGTGGCAACCGCTGAGGAACGACACAGATGACGGTGTCGGGACGTGACGAACTGCTGCAGCAGCGCCTGGGTCACCGCTTCCAGCGGCCCGAGCTGCTGCGGCGTGCGCTCACCCACCGCAGCTATGGGGCGGAGCACAACGAACGCCTGGAGTTTCTGGGTGACGCGGTGCTCAGTCTGGCGGTTTCGCGTTTGCTCTTCGACCGCTTCGGCGATTCCGACGAAGGTGACCTGACCCGGGTGCGTGCCCATCTGGTGCGTGAGGACAGCCTGCACAAGGCTGCCCTGCAGTTGCACCTGCCCGAGGTCCTGCGCATGTCCGAGGGCGAGGCCAAGGGCGGTGGCGCCCAGCGTGCGTCCATTCTGGCCGATGCCATGGAGGCCGTCATCGGCGCCGTCTACCTGGATGGTGGGCTGGAGGCCGCGCAGGCCCTGGTCCAGCAGCTGTTCGGCGAGGTCATCACCTCCACCACCGCCGAGAGCTGGCGCAAGGACGCCAAAACCGAACTCCAGGAATGGCTGCAGGGCCGCCGGCTGCCGGTGCCGTCCTACCGCATCCTGGCCACCCGGGGCCAGGCCCATGCCCAGACCTTCGAGGTCGAGTGTGCCGTGCCCAGCCTGGGCAAGGCCCAGACCGGCGAAGGCCGCTCCCGCCGGACTGCCGAGCAGGAAGCCGCCCAGAAGATGCTGGCGCTCCTGCAGGCCGAGGACGGCGTGCGTCCCGGCGCGCGCGACTGACATCTCTTTCCGCCGGAGGCCCCTGCACAGGCCTTCGGATCCTCTGACCCTGCCGGTCGCGCCCATGCGCGACCCGCGACAGCCTGTTTCGCCGCACAATGTCCAACGTGGAACCCGACCAGCCCTTTTCCCTGCCGCCGTCCGAAGTGGATGGGCAGCCCACCCGTTGTGGCCTGATTGCCATCGTCGGGCGCCCCAATGTGGGCAAGTCCACCCTGATGAATGCCCTGGTGGGGCAGAAGATCAGCATCACGTCCAAGAAGGCGCAGACCACCCGCCACCGCATCACCGGCGTTCGCACGGTGGACGAGGCGCAGTTCGTGTTCGTGGACACCCCGGGCTTCCAGGTCAAGCACGCCAATCCGCTCAACCGCACCCTCAACCGCACGGTGCAGTCCACCCTGTCGGACGTGGACATCGTGCTGTTCCTGGTCGAGGCCGGCCGCTTCGGTATGGCCGATGCCAAGGTGCTGGCACTTGTTCCCGAGGGCAAGCCCTGCGTGCTGATTGCGAACAAGCTGGACACCGTGCAGCGGCGGGCCGACCTGCTGCCCTGGCTCAAGAGCATGCAGGAGCGCCACGCCTTCACCGAGTTTGTGCCCATGTCGGCCCAGAAGCAGGCCGATGTGGACCGACTCTTCGCCATTCTCAAACCTTATCTGCCCCAGCAGGAGTGGTTCTACGGCGAGGATGCGCTGACCGACCGCAGCGAGAAGTTCCTGGCCAGCGAGATCATCCGCGAGAAGCTCTTCCGCCTGACGGGCGATGAGCTGCCCTACACCTCCACCGTCGTGATCGACAAATGGGAGGAGGAGGGCGCCTTGCGCCGCATCGCCGCCACCATCGTCGTCGAGCGCGATGCCCACAAGGGCATGATCATTGGCGAGAAGGGGGAGCGGCTCAAGCGCATTGGCACCGAGGCCCGGCAGGAGTTGGAACGCCTAATGGAGGCCAAGGTCTTCCTGGAGCTCTTCGTCAAGGTGCGTTCCGGCTGGGCCGCCACCGAGGAACACCTGCGCAGCTACGGCTACGAGTGAGCGCGCCGACCGCTCCCACCGCATCGGCATGTCCTCTCGCCGCGCCACGGCCCCCGCACCGGCCTATGTGCTGCACCGCTACGACTGGAGCGAGTCCAGCCTGATCCTGGACCTCTTCAGCCGGGACCAGGGCCGCATCACCGTGGCGGCCAAGGGCGCCAAGCGGCCCTACTCTCAGCTGCGTCCGGTGCTGCTGCCATTTCAGCGCCTGCTGGTGGTGGCCAGCCGGCCGGCCAAGGACGAGACGGCCGACATCCTCACTTTGCGCAGCGCCGAATGGGCCGGTGGCCAGCCCATGCTGGGCGGCTCGGCCCTGTTCAGCGGCTTTTACCTCAACGAGTTGCTGATGAAGCTGCTGGCCCGGCACGACCCGCACCCGCTGCTGTTCGATGCCTACGCCGCCACGCTGCCTGCGCTGGGCGCGGCCGACGACACCCTGACCCAGGCCGCACTGCGGGCCTTTGAGATCGTGCTGCTGCGCGAGATCGGCCTGCTGCCGCAGCTGGACGAACAGACGGCCTCCGGCCTGGCCCTGGCCGCCGATGCGCCCTACCAGCTGCGGCCCGAACTGGGCCTGGTGGCCTGGCAGCAGGGTGAAGCTGCACTGCCCGGCGCCCGCTGGGCGGCCCTGCAGCAGGCCCTGGACCATGGCGCGCTGGCCGAGCTGCAGGTCCTGTGCGCCCAGGCCTTGCCCGCGCTCAAGACCACCCTGCGTGGCCTGCTTCACTATCATCTGGGTTCGCCCCGACTGCGTACGCGCGATGTGATGATCGACGCGCAGCAGCTGATGGACGCACCTCTCCCTCTGGCGTCTTCCTCGCCGACCACACCATGAACCCGCTCGTCGCTCCCGAAGCCGGTGGCCATTCCGGCGCCGGCACCGCTCTGTCGGTCAACCTCAACAAGGTCGCGCTGCTGCGCAACACCCGCCACCTGGGCATCCCCAGCGTGACGCGGGCTGCCGACATCGTGCTGAAGGCCGGTGCCCAGGGCATCACGGTGCACCCCCGTCCGGACGAGCGCCACATCCGCGGCAGCGATGTGCACGAACTGGCCGAGTTGCTCCGGGCCTGGCCGGCGGTGGAATACAACGTCGAGGGCAACCCCCTGCACAACCTGATGGACTTCATCCGGGCGGTGCGGCCCCACCAGGCCACCTTCGTGCCCGACACGGTGGGGCAGTTCACCTCCGACCATGGCTGGAACCTGCCGGCCGATGCACCGGTGCTGAAGCCGCTGATCGACGAGTGCCATGCGCTGGGCGTGCGGGTCAGCCTCTTCATGGACCCGCTGCCTGAGGCCATGGGCCCCGCCGCGGCGCTGGGGGCGGACCGGGTTGAGCTCTACACCGAGAGCTGGGCGGCGGCCTGGGGCACGCCCCGGCAGGAGGAGGTCGGGGCCCGTTTCGCAGCTGCGGGCCAGGCCGCACTGGCGGCCGGCCTGGGCGTCAATGCCGGCCACGACCTGAGCCGGGACAACCTGGCTGACTTCCTGCACCTCGTCCCGGGCGTGCAGGAGGTCTCCATCGGCCACGCCCTGATCGCCGATGCGCTGGAACTGGGCTACGACGCCACGGTGCGGGCCTACCTGGCCTGCATTCGCCAGGTGCAGCCCCGGGCCTGAGCCATGGTCGTCGGCATCGGCACCGACATCTGCGACCTGCGCCGCATCACCGCGGTGCTGGCCCGCAAGGGCGACCGCTTTGCCCGGAAGGTGCTGGGACCGGCCGAATGGCAGGTGTTCCAGGCCCGGCGCGCGCGGGAGGAGGGCCGTGGCCTGGCCTACCTGGCCACCCGCTTCTCGGCCAAGGAGTCCTTCTCCAAGGCCATCGGCCTGGGCCTGCACATGCCCATGACCTGGCGTGCCTGCGAGATCCTCAACCACCCCAGCGGCCAGCCCTTTGTGCGACTCTCGGGTGAGTTGGCCGACTGGTTCGCTGCCCGCGGCTGGCGCGCCCATGTCACCCTCAGCGACGAGACCGACTACGTGGTCAGCTTCGTCGTCGTCGAAACCGCTGCCGACGCGTCCGCGTCCTTGTCCCCATGAACCACCACAGCCCCGTCATCCTCGACATCGCCGGCACCGCATTGACCGCCGACGACCGCCGCCGCCTGGCCCATCCGCTCACCGGCGGACTCATCCTCTTCACCCGCAACTGGCAGCACCGGGCCCAGCTCACCGCGTTGATCGCGGAGATCAAGGCCATTCGCGAAGACCTGCTGGTCTGCATCGACCATGAGGGCGGCCGGGTGCAGCGCCTGCGCACCGACGGCTTCACCCACCTGCCGTCGATGCGTCACTACGGCCAGCGCTGGATGCAGGACGCGATGGTCGCCACCGAGGCGGCCACCGCGGCCGGCTTCGTGCTGGCCAGCGAGTTGCGCGCCTGTGGGGTGGACCTCAGCTTCACCCCGGTGCTGGACCTGGACCATGGCGAGAGCAGCGTGATCGGCGATCGGGCCTTCCACCGCGACGCCCGCGTGGTGACCCTGCTGGCCAAGAGCGTGATGCACGGCCTGCTGCTGGCCGGCATGGCCAACTGCGGCAAGCATTTCCCCGGTCACGGCTTCGTGAAGGCCGACAGCCATGTGGCGGTGCCGGTGGACAAGCGCTCGCGCAAGGCCATCCTGACCGAGGACGCGCAGCCCTACAGCTGGTTGGGCGGGGCCTTGGCCAGCGTGATGCCGGCCCATGTGATCTACCCCAAGGTCGACGCGCGGCCGGCCGGCTTCTCCCCGGTCTGGCTGCAGGACATCCTGCGGCACCAGCTCGGCTTCGAGGGCGCCATCTTCAGCGACGACCTCAGCATGGAAGGCGCCCGCTTCATTGAGGGGCGGGCGGTGAGTGCCACCGAAGCCGGCGTGGCGGCGCTGCAGGCCGGCTGCGATCTGGTGCTGCTGTGCAACCAGTCCCAGGTGGAGGGGGGGCGGCCGGTGGATGAGCTGCTCGACGGCCTGATGCAGGCCGAGACCCAGGACCAGTGGGCGCCGGAGCCGCTGTCGGAGCGGCGCCGCCTGGCCCTGTTGCCCCAAACCGAACCACTGCCCTGGGACGAGCTGATGATGTCGCCGGCCTACCAGCGGGCGCTGGAGCGCCTGCAGGGCTGAGCCCCCTTCCTTCATACGACCGAGGAGAGAGACCCCATGAAGCTGCACCTTTGTTCAAGCGGGTTGCGCCCCGCCGCGGTCGTGTTGGCCGCGACCACCTTGCTCGCCGGCTGTGCCGTGGAGTGGCAGAACCGCGAGCCAGCCCGTCAGCTGGCCAAGGCCGCCGCGCCCCAGGGCTCCGTCTATGGTGGCTGGCGGGTCTTCCAGGCCCGTTGCGCCAGCTGCCATGGGGCCGACGCGGCCGGCCTGCCGGGGGCCGGTCCCAATCTGCTGGAGCGGGTGTCCTCGCTGGGCGAGCGCCGCTTCGTCGGCCTAGTGCTCAACCGCTACGACTGGGGTCTGCCGCCGCAACAGGCCGATCGCAACGCGCTGGTGGATGACGTGGTGGCCGGTCGGCAGGGGCTGCTGACCATGCCCGCCTGGGCCGGTGAGCCGGTGGTCACGGCCCACATCGGTGACCTCTATGCCTACCTGTCGGCCCGTGCCGAAGGCACCGTGGGCCCGGGGCGGCCGACGGCGCCCTAAGTCTTCGCCGCCTTGCTTTCCAAAAAAAACGGCCCCGAGGGGCCGTTTTCATTGGGGCACTGACAGCGCTCAGGACTGAGGCGTGTCGAATGGCAGGGTGACCTGGCTGAGGTCCTTGCGGGTCTCGACCAGCACCAGCGGGCCCTGGTCCATGACCACCGCCGGCGGCCGCTCGCGCGGCACATGGACCGGCTTGGGTTCAGCCGCGATGGCTTCCTTCACCACGCGCACCTTCTCGGCGTCGGAGTTCACCCAGCTCAGGCCGGCACCCGCTGCGATGGCGTTGAGCTCATCCAGGGCCAGGGTGTAGGTCGGCACCACGACCGGGGCAGCAGCGACCGGAGTTGGGGTCGGGGCCGGGGCTGCGGCCGGTGCGGCCGCAGGCGTCTCGACCGGAACCGGGGCATCGGCCACCACGCTCGGCGCAGCGGCAGCGGTGTCCTCGCCCAGCGGTGCAGCCTCGGGGGTCTGGCCGCCTTCGTCCTGCGTGTCCACCTGCTCGCGGCGGGGACGGCGGTTGCGGCGACCACGGCCTTCGCGCTCACCTTCGGCCGGCTCGGCGGCCGGCGCTTCGGTTGCGGCGGCCACCAGATCGGCGGCCTCGGCGGCACGGGCTTCGGTCGGGGTTTCGCCATCGGCCATGCCTTCGGCGCCTTGGATCACCTCGCCTTCGGTGCGCTCACCGTCGCGGCCACGGCCACCACGGCGGCGGCGGCGGCGGCCGCCATTGCGCTCGGCATCGGCCAGCGCGCCTTCAGCCTCCGCGCCCTCGACCTTGTCGGCCAGGGCATTGGCCGGCACTTCCAGTTCGGTGCGCGGCTTGCGTTCCTGCGTGTTGGCGTCCAGGGCCTCCACCCGCTCGGGGGCGTTGCGACGGCCTTCGCCGCGGCCACCACGTTCACCGCGTTCGGCGCGCTCAGGACGCTCCCCGCGTTCCCCGCGGTTGTCTTCGCGGCGCGGCTTGTTGCCGCCTTCGCCGCGACCGCCTTCCGCACGCTGGCCGCCGTTGCGGCCACCGGCTTCACCGCGGCTGCCGCGCTCACCGCGTTCGCCACGGTCCCGGCGGTTGCCGCCGTTGCGGCCGCCACGTTCACCCCCTTCGGTCTTGGCCGCCGGAGTGGGCTCGGCCTTGGCGACCGGCGCCGGGGCCGGCTCCGTGCCGAAGAGCTTCTTGAGCCAGCCGAAGAAGCCACCACCGCTGGCCTGGGCCGGCGCAGGCGTCGGGGCCGCGGCCGCAGCGGCCGGAGTCGGTGCCGGCGTGGGAGCGGGCGGCGGGGCCACCGGGGCCGGCTGGTCGGGCAGCACGCCCTTGATCACCGGCTCCTGCTTGGGCTTGGCCTTTTCGCGACGGGAGATGGACACCTCTTCGTCGGTCTCCTGCACCATGGTGTAGCTGGCTTGCAGGTTTTCCAGGCGCGGGTCGTCGTGGCGCAGGCGCTCGAGCTTGTAGTTGGGCGTGTCCAGGTGCTTGTTGGGCACCAGCAGCACGGCGATGCGCTGCTTGAGCTCGATCTTGCTGATCTCCTGGCGCTTTTCGTTGAGCAGGAAGGAGGTCACTTCCACCGGCACCTGCACGTGCACGGCAGCGGTGTTTTCCTTCAGAGCCTCTTCCTGGATGATGCGCAGGATCTGCAGCGCCGAGGACTCGGTGTCGCGGATGTGGCCGGTGCCGTTGCAGCGCGGGCAGGTGATGTGGCTGCCTTCGGACAGGGCCGGGCGCAGGCGCTGGCGGCTCAGTTCCAGCAGGCCGAACTTGGAGATGGAGCTGAACTGCACGCGGGCACGGTCGAAGCGCAGGGCGTCTTTCAGACGCTGCTCGACATCGCGGCGGTTCTTGCTCTCCTCCATGTCGATGAAGTCGACCACGATCAGGCCACCAAGGTCGCGCAGGCGGCACTGGCGGGCGATCTCGTCGGCGGCTTCCAGGTTGGTGCGGGTGGCGGTTTCCTCGATGTCGGTGCCGCGCGTGGAGCGCGCCGAGTTCACGTCCACCGCGACCAGGGCCTCGGTGTGGTCGATCACGATGGCGCCGCCCGAGGGCAGGTTCACCGTGCGGCTGAAGGCCGTTTCGATCTGGTGCTCGATCTGGAAGCGCGAGAACAGCGGCGCGTCATCCCGGTAGCGCTTCACGCGATTGGCCGATTCCGGCATCACGTGGTTCATGAACTGCTGGGCCTGATCGTAGATGTCGTCCGTGTCGATCAGGATCTCGCCGATGTCGGCGGTGAAGTAGTCGCGGATGGCGCGGATCACTAGCGACGATTCCTGGTAGATCAGGAAGGCGCCCTTGCCCACCTTGGACGCGCTGTCGATGGCGTCCCAGAGCTTGAGCATGTAGTTCAGGTCCCACTGCAGCTCGGCGGCGGAACGGCCGATGCCCGCGGTGCGGGCGATCAGGCTCATGCCCTTGGGGTAATCGAGCTGATCGAGGTTTTCCTTCAATTCTTCGCGCTGTTCACCCTCGATGCGGCGGCTCACGCCACCGCCACGCGGGTTGTTGGGCATCAGTACCAGGTAACGGCCGGCCAGGCTGACAAAGGTGGTCAGCGCCGCACCCTTGTTGCCGCGCTCTTCCTTCTCGACCTGGACCAGCAGTTCCTGGCCGTTGGCGATCACGTCCTGGATCTTGGCGTCCTTCACGGAAACGCCTTCCTTGAAGTACTGGCGCGAGATTTCCTTGAAGGGCAGGAAGCCGTGGCGGTCCTCACCGTAATCGACGAAGCAGGCTTCCAGGGACGGCTCGACGCGGGTGACGACGGCCTTGTAGATGTTGCCCTTGCGCTGTTCGCGTCCTTCGATCTCGGTCTCGAAGTCGAGCAGCTTCTGGCCATCGACGATCGCGAGGCGCCGCTCTTCCGGCTGCGTCGCGTTGATCAGCATGCGTTTCATGTGCACTCCTGTCCACGTGCGCCCGGCAAGCCGGCCGCACGAAATGGAGGCGACGCTCGGACGTCATCGAAAAGGAGGACAGTCCGAACGGCACCCCGAACGATGCACGAGAAAACGGAAAAGCCGGTGGAAGGAATCGCCCTGGACTGCCCAAAGTGCCGCTCGTGGCGGACTCAGGTGGACAGCGTTGGCGCGTGCGCCCGGGTGTCAGAACCCCGGTTGCCGGATGGCGCGAATCCCGGGCGCACGGCAAGGGCCGTGGGCGCACGCTCCCATGCAGGCCGCTCCGGTGGAGCACCGGGGCCTGTCAAACGGAAGCAATCAGGAAACGACAGCATGCGGAAAACGGATTCGTTCACTCAGAACGCCGGGCTCGATCCTGGACCGAAGGTCGGTCTGGTCATCGCGCCCGATGAAAACCTTTTGATGGACCCCTGCCGAGGCAGGGCGGCACATTCCATGTCTCTCTGCCGCCAGATTTCCGAGGCCGTCGATCACGTCGGGACCGGCCATTCCAGGGGAATCAGGCGTTGCATCACCTTGCGGCGCGCAAGAATTCTGCGCGCCTTTCCACGATATCGCCCGGGGTGCCCGAGGTAAACTCAGAAAAATCAAGCACTTAGGGCTCAATCGTGGCTCAGACCATTATAAAGGCGAAAAACAGGCCCGCCACGGCCCGTCGCAGCACGCCTGACAAAACCACCGGGGCGCCCCGGCTGGCCCCACGAAAGACGACCTCCAAGTTGGCGCCCACTCCGGCGATGACGCCGGCCCCCAAGGCCGCGAAGCCCGAGCGGGCCGCGCCGGTGGCCCCGAGCGTTCGTCTGGTCACGGTGGATGAACGCTCGGTCGGCCAGCGCCTGGACAACTTCCTGCTGCGCGAACTCAAGGGCGTCCCCAAGACCCATGTTTACCGGATCATCCGCTCCGGCGAGGTGCGGGTGGACAAGGCCCGGGCCAGTGCCGACACCCGGCTGGAAGAGGGCCAGGTGGTGCGTGTGCCGCCGGTGCGGGTGGCCGAGGCGCCTGACGAGGCGACGGCCGCGGCGGTGCCGGCCCGCGAGTTCCCGGTGCTGTTCGAGGACGAGCAACTGCTGGTGATCGACAAGCCGGCCGGCGTGGCCGTGCACGGCGGCAGCGGGGTCAGCTTCGGGGTCATCGAGCAGCTGCGCCGAGCCCGGCCGCAGGCCAAGTTCCTGGAATTGGTGCACCGGCTGGACAAGGAAACCTCGGGCCTGCTGCTGCTGGCCAAGAAGCGCAGCGCCCTGACTGCGCTGCAGGACCAGTTTCGCCAGCGCGAGACCGGCAAGACCTATGCGGCCCTGGTGATCGGCGACTGGCCGGCGCGCAAGAAGGTCATCGACGTGGCCCTGCACAAGTACCTGACCGCCGAGGGCGAGCGCCGGGTGCGTGCCGTGCCGGGCGACGACGAGGATGGCCGGCGCTCCATTTCGCTGGTGCGGGTGGCGGCCCGCTACGCCGGCTTCAGCCTGCTGGACGTGACCATCAAGACCGGCCGCACCCACCAGATCCGGGTGCACTTGTCGCACGAGGGGCATCCCATCGTCGGCGACGAGAAGTACGGCGACTTCGCCCTGAACAAGGCCCTGGCCGCCGGCCGGACGGTGGCGGGCGCGCGTTTCGACCGCATGTTCCTGCATGCCCGGCGCCTGGCCTTCGACCATCCGGTCAGCGGGGCCCGCATTGAGCTGGAAGCCCCCTTGCCTCCGGAATGCGAGACACTGCTGGCCCAGCTGACCCCGGCCACGGCCGCCTGATTTCCGACCATGACCCGTTCCCGCCGCTTCGACCTCATCGCCTTCGATTGGGATGGCACGCTGTTCGATTCCACCGCCCTGATCGTGCGGTGCATTCAGCGCGCCGCCCAGGACCTGCAACTGCCCGTGCCCAGCGACCAGGAGGCCGCCTTCGTGATCGGCCTGGGCCTGCACGAGGCGCTGCAGAAGGTGGTGCCGGGTCTGCCGCCCGAGCGCTACCCGGAGTTGGGGCAGCGCTATCGCCACCACTATTTCGCCGCCCAGCACGAGATCAGCCTGTTCCAGGGCACGCTGGAGATGCTCAGTGCGCTGAAGGACCGGCACCATTGGCTGACCGTGGCCACCGGCAAGAGCCGCCGCGGTCTGGACGAGGCGCTCTCCAGCACCGAGCTCAAGGGGGTGTTCGATGCCAGCCGCACCGCCGACGAGACCTTCTCCAAGCCGCACCCCCGCATGCTGGAGGAACTGATGGCCGAGTTCGGCGTACCGCCGGAGCGCACGCTGATGATTGGCGACACCACCCATGACCTGGAAATGGCCCGCAACGCGCGCACCGCGGCGGTGGGGGTCAGCTTCGGGGCCCACGATCCGGCGGCTTTCGTGCCGCTGAATCCCCTGTTCGTGGCCCACTCCACCCCCGAGTTGCATGCCTGGCTGCTCGACAATGCCTGACACACCATGACCGAGCCGGCTGCGTCCTCCCGCATCGCGCTGTGCGCCAGCCAGGCGCTGGCCGAGCGGGGTGATGCCTGGGTGTTCGACGTGCTGCTCTGGGGCCGGCCGGCCCGGGCCTTTGTTCTGCGCTTCGAGGGCCGGGTGGTGGGCTACCTGAACCGCTGCGTGCATGTCTCCGCCGAGATGGACTGGCAGCCCGGCCGCTTTCTGGATACCCAGAAGCGCTGGATCGTCTGTGCCCTGCATGGCGCCACCTTCGAGCCCTCCGATGGCTACTGCATTGCCGGCCCCGGGCGGGGCCAGCGCCTGCGGGCCCTGCGGGTGGAAGAAGAGGGCGATCAGGTCTGGTGGTGGCCTGATGCCGATGTCCGACCCGCCCCGCCTGCCCCGGCGCCAACCTTGCTCTGAACCCGTTCCGGCCGCCTGCGGCGAGCCGGCTTTCCGCCTCTCCAACTGAACACCATGTCGTCGAACGAACCGTCCACGCCGGATCCCCTGGGTCCGTACGACTCTCCGCTGAGCGCCTCGCCCGCGCCGGAATCCGCCGCCAGTCCTGCAGCGGCGCCTGCCGCGTCACCGTCGCCCGAAGCCCAGCGCCTGGCCGGGCTGGAATCCCTGCTGCAGCAGTTTGGCAGTGAGATGCTGCGCCAGCGCCGCAGCGAACGCCGCTGGCGCATCGGCTTCCGGCTGGCCTGGTTCGGCCTGGTGCTGGCCGTGGCCTGGGCGGTGTTCACCCAGCACGGGATGCGTCCGGCCGCACCCTCGGGCCCGCACACCGCACTCATCGAGGTGCGTGGCGAGATCGCCGAGCAGAGCGAGGCCAGCGCCGAGAACATCGTCGCCTCGCTGAAGTCGGCCTATGAGGACGACGCCGCCAAGGGCATCGTGATGCGCTTCAACTCGCCGGGCGGCAGCCCGGTGCAGGCCGGCATCGTCAGCGACGAGATCCAGCGTCTGCGCAAGCTGCACCCGAACAAGAAGCTCTACGCCGTCTGCGAGGAGATGTGCGCCTCGGCGGCCTATTACATGGCCGTCAACGCCGACGAGATCTACGTCGACAAGGCCAGCATCGTCGGCTCCATCGGCGTGCTGATGGACGGCTTCGGCTTCACCGGCCTGATGGACAAGCTGGGCGTCGAGCGCCGCCTGCTGACCGCGGGTGCCAACAAGGGCATGCTGGACCCGTTCTCGCCGGTCGACGAGAAGCAGAAGGGCTACGCCGAGGCGATGCTGGCGCAGATCCACAAGCAGTTCATCACGGTGGTCAAGCACGGCCGGGGGGACCGCCTGAAGGTGGACGAGGACACCTTCTCCGGTCTGTTCTGGAACGGCGAAGAGGCCGTGAACAAGGGGTTGGCCGACCACTACGGCAACCTGGACTACGTGGCCCGCGAGGTGGTCAAGGCCGAGGACGTCATCGACTACACCCCGCAGGAAAACGTGGCCGAACGCCTGGCCAAGCGATTTGGCGCGTCGATCGGCGAAGGCGCCGTCCACGCCATGCGCGCCATCGGTCCGCTGCGTTGAAGGGCGGTTGCTCCGAGGCAGGGCCGGTCGCCGCAGGCCCTCGGGCCTGGGTGCACAATGCCGGTCCCTGCCCGTGTGGCAGCCGTCTCTGAGTTGATCCATGAGTGTCCATCCGGTTGAACCCACTGCTGCCGCGCCCCGCCCGGCGCTGAACCTGCCCCGTCTGCGCGACATGGCCGCCCGCGGCGAGAAACTCGCCATGGTGACCTGCTACGACGCGACGTTTGCCCAGCTGCTGGATGCGGCCGAGGTGGACATCCAGCTGGTGGGAGATTCGCTGGGCAATGTGGTGCAGGGCCAGAGCAGCACCCTGCCGGTCACGCTGGAGCACATGGCCTACCACACGGCCTGTGTGGCCCGGGCCAAGCGCCAGGCCTGGCTGGTGACGGACATGCCCTTCGGCAGCTACGAGGCCAGCCCGCAGCAGGCCTTCGAATCGGCCGCGGTGCTGATGCGTGCCGGCGCCCAGATGGTCAAGATCGAGGGCGGTGGCGACATCGCCCACACGGTGCGCTTCCTGGTGGACCGGGGCATCCCGGTCTGCGGACACCTGGGCCTGACGCCGCAGCGCGTGCATGCCCTGGGGGGCTTCCGCATCCAGGGGCGTGACGAGGCCGCGGCGGCCCAGCTCAAGGCCGATGCCGCCGCCCTGGCCCAGGCCGGCGCCGCCATGCTGGTGCTGGAGCTGGTGCCCTCTGCGTTGGCCCGCGAGATCACCCAGGCCCATCCCGAGATGATGACCATCGGCATCGGGGCGGGCGCGGGCACCACCGGCCAGGTGCTGGTGCTGCACGACCTGCTGGGGCTGACCTCCGGCAAGCGCCCGCGCTTCGTGCGCGACTTCACCCGCGAGCCCGGCACCGCCGCCGATGCGCCGGGCCTGTCGGTGGCGCAGGCCCTGCGTCGCTACGTTGTCGACGTGAAGGCCGGTCGTTTCCCCGACGAGGCCGTGCACGGCTACTGATTCCTGAACACTGAGGTGGGCTGGCCTGGGCAAGGCCGGGTCCGCAGGAGGAGAGGGCGCATGCGCGTCATTCACACCATTGCCGAGCTGCGCCAGGCGCTGGCCGGCCAGCAGCGCACGGTCTTCGTGCCGACCATGGGCAATCTGCACGAGGGCCACCTGAGCCTGGTGCGCGAGGCCGCCCGGCGCGGCGGCCCGGTGGTGGTCAGCATCTTCGTCAACCGGCTGCAATTCCTGCCGCACGAGGACTTCGACCAATACCCCCGCACGCTGGCGCGCGACGCCGAGTTGCTGGCCCCGGCCGGCTGCGACATCGTCTTCGCGCCCTCTGAATCCGAGCTCTACCCCGAGCCCCAGGCCTACAAGGTGCAGCCGCCCGCAGCCCTGGCCGATCTGCTGGAAGGCGAGTTTCGCCCCGGCTTCTTCACGGGCGTGTGCACCGTGGTGATGAAGCTGTTCCAGATCGTGCAGCCGGCCGTGGCCGTCTTTGGCCAGAAGGACTACCAGCAGCTGGCGGTCATCCGCGGCATGGTGCGCCAGTTCGCGCTGCCCCTCGAGATCGTCGGCCACGCCACGGTGCGGGCCGAGGATGGCCTGGCCCTGTCCTCGCGCAACGGCTACCTCCAGCCCGCTGAAAGGGTGGAAGCCATCGCCCTGGCCCAATCCCTGCGACAATTGGCCGCAGGCGCCCGGGACGGTGCCGCGACGCTGGCCTCGATCGAGGCCGCTGCCGCGGACAGCCTGCGGGCCCGCGGCTGGGTGCCGGATTACCTCACCCTGCGCCGCCGGTCCGACCTGCTGCCGCCGACCGACGCCGAGCGTCTGGCCGGCGAGCCCCTGGTCGCGCTGGGTGCAGCCCGTCTGGGCCAGACCCGTCTGATCGACAACCTCGAGCTTTGAGCGCCCCGGCGCCCAGCCTGGCCCGAGCCATTTCCAGCGAGAAGGAACGCGATGTCCACTGCCACCTCCTGCACCAGTGAAGCCAACACCACGGCCCAACCGATCCAGATCCACCGCCCCCGCGCGGCGGAGCCGGCCGGCCCCCAGCGTTGGTCGGTGGCCGACATCGAGGCGCTCTTCAACCTGCCGCTGACCGAGCTGATCTTCCGCGCCCAGACGGTGCATCGCGAGCACTTCGACCCGGCCGAGATCGAGCTGGCCACGCTGCTGTCGATCAAGACCGGCGGCTGCCCCGAAGACTGCGGCTACTGCCCGCAGTCGGTGCACTACGACACCGGGGTCGATGCCACCAAGCTGATGGAAGTCGACGCGGTGCGCGAGGCAGCACTGGCCGCCAAGAGCGCTGGCGCCACCCGCTTCTGCATGGGCGCCGCCTGGCGTGCCCCCAAGGACCGCGATGTGGAGAAGGTGGCCGAGCTGGTGCGCGAGGTGAAGTCGCTGGGCCTGGAGGCCTGCTGCACCCTGGGCATGCTGACCGAAGGCCAGGCCCAGGAGCTCAAGAAGGCCGGCCTGGACTACTACAACCACAACCTGGATACCGCGCCGGAGACCTACGGCAAGATCATCTCCACCCGCGACTACCAGGACCGCCTGGAGACGCTGGAGCATGTGCGCAATGCCGGCGTGTCCGTCTGCTGCGGCGGCATCGTCGGCATGGGCGAAAGCCGCACCGAGCGTGCCGGCCTGGTGGCCCAACTGGCCAACATGGACCCGTATCCCGATTCGGTGCCCATCAACGAGCTGGTGCAGGTTGAAGGCACGCCGCTGCACGGCACCGAGAAGCTGGACCCCTTCGAGTTCGTGCGCACCATCGCCGTGGCGCGCATCACCATGCCCACCGCGCGCGTGCGCCTGTCGGCTGGCCGCCGTGGCCTGGGCGAGGGCGTGCAGGCCCTGTGCTTCCTGGCCGGTGCCAACTCCATCTTCTACGGCGACAAGCTGTTGACCACCGGCAACCCCGAGGCCGACGACGACCGGGCGCTCATCTCGCGCCTGGGCCTGAAGGTCAAGCACGTGATGGGCTGACCGCCTTTCACCGTCGAACGGGCCGCCTGCGGGCGGCCTTTTACATGGCAGGGATCCACCCCATGAGTCGCAACACCGAATGGCATGACCGTAGCCTGGCCGCGGTCTGGCACCCCTGCACCCAGATGAAGGCCCATGCGGCCGAGGGCGCGCAGCTGCCGCTGGTCCCCATCGCCCGGGCCGAGGGCCTGTGGCTGTACGACCATGACGGCGGCCGCCTGCTCGACGGCATCAGCTCCTGGTGGGTCAACCTCTTCGGCCACGGTCACCCGGCCATCCGCGATGCGCTGATCGACCAGTTGCACCGGCTGGACCATGTGATGCTGGCCGGCTTCACCCACGCGCCGGTGGTGGAGCTGTCCGAGCGCCTGTCGGCCCTGACCGGCCTGGGCCACGCCTTCTACGGCAGCGACGGGGCTTCGGCCACCGAGATCGCGCTGAAGATGAGCGCGCACTACTGGCGCAATGTGGGGCGCCCGGGCAAGAACCGCTTCATCGGCCTGACCGGCGGCTACCACGGCGAGACGGTGGGTGCGCTGGCGGTGACCGACATCGCGCTGTTCCGCGAATCCTATGCGCCGCTGGTGCGCCTGGCCGCCACCGTGCCCAGTCCCGACGCCCGCCTGGCCCAGCCCGGGGAGGCGGCCGAGGACGTGGCCAACCGGGCCGCCGACGCGCTGGCCGACTGGCTGGCCGAGCATGCCGACGAGACGGCCGCGCTGATCCTGGAGCCGCTGGTGCAATGCGCCACCGGCATGGCCATGCACCACCCGCGCTACCTGCAGCGGGTGCGTGCGCTGTGCGACCAGCACGAGGTGCATCTGGTGGCCGACGAGATCGCGGTGGGCTTCGGCCGCACCGGCAGCTGGTTCGCCCACCAGCAGGCCGGTATCCGGCCCGACTTCATCTGCCTGTCCAAGGGCCTGACCGGTGGCACGCTGCCGCTGTCGGCGGTGCTGACCACCGACGCCGTCTACGCCGCCTTCTACGACGACCAGGCGGCCCGCGGCTTCCTGCACTCGCACAGCTACACCGGCAACCCGCTGGCCTGCCGCGCCGCGCTGGCCGCCACCGAGCTGCTGGCTCAGCTGGACCCGGTGAAGGTCAGCGAGGTCAGCGGTGCGCGCCTGTGGTGCCAGTTCGAGGGCCTGAGCCAGCACCCGCGGGTGCGTTTTGCCCGCCGGCAGGGAATGATCTTCGCCTGGGACGTGGCCACCAGTCTGCCGGACTTCGCCCGCCGCTTCGCCCGCCACGCGCTGGCCCAGGGCGTGCTGCTGCGGCCCATTGGCAACACCGTCTATGCCATGCCGCCGCTGGTCATCAGCGAGACGGAAGGCGAGTTCCTGGCCCAGGCCGCCCTGGCCGCGCTCAACACCACGCTGGCCGAAGAGACCGGCGGTGCCCCCAGCACCCACGGCGTGGTCGATGGCGTCTGAGAGAGAACCATGTTCAAAGGCTGTTTCGTCACCGGCACCGACACCGGCATTGGCAAGACCCTGGGCAGCTGCGTGCTGCTGACCGCGCTGGCGCGCCACCACGCCAAGGTGGTGGGCATGAAGCCCATCGCCTCGGGCCTGATCCCGCACGAGGGCGGCTGGGCCAGCGAGGATGCGCTGGCGCTACGCGCCGCCTCCACCCTGAAGGTGCCGCCCGAGCTGGACAACCCCATCTCGCTGCCCGATCCGCTCTCGCCCCATCTGGCGGCCGCACGGGCCGGTCGGCGCATCGAGCTGCCCTTTCTGGTCGAGCGCTACCAGACCCTGGCGGCCCAGGCCGACGTGGTGGTGGTGGAAGGGGCGGGCGGCTGGTACGTGCCGCTCAACGAGCAGCACATGATGTCCGATCTGGCCGCCGCGCTGGGCCTGCCGGTGGTGCTGGTGGTGGGCCTGCGCCTGGGCTGCCTGAACCACGCGGCCCTCAGCGCCGAGGCCATCCAGGCCCGCGGGCTGACCCTGGCCGGGTGGGTGGCCAACCGGGTGGACCCGGACATGGCCTGCCAGGAGGAGAATCTGGCTTGGTTGAAGACCCACATGACCGGGCGTGGCGTCCCGCTGCTGGCCGACATTCCGTGGCAGGCGCAGCCCGATCCGGCGCGGGCCGATGTGACGCTGCCGACCGACTGGACCTGACGATCCGGCCTGTGCGGCAAGGGAGTGATGCGATGAGTTGGCTCGACGAGTTTTCCCACCGCCTGAACGAGCTGGAGGCCCAGCACCTGCTGCGCCAGCGTCGGGTGGTCACGCCGCTGCCCGGTGCCCTGATGCGGGTGGACGGCCAGGCCATGCTGGCCTTTTGCAGCAACGACTACCTGGGCCTGGCGGCCGATGCCTCGCTGGTCGAGGCCGTGCAGCAGGCCCTGCCGCACTACGGCGTCGGTTCCGGCGCCTCGCCCATGGTCAGCGGGCACACCGCGGCCAATGCCGCCCTGGAAGATGAGCTGGCGGACTTCGTGCAGCTGCCCCGCGCGCTGTACTTCTACGCCGGCTTCGCCACCAACGTCGGGGTCATCCCCGCCCTGGTGGGCCTGGGTGACGAGATCTTTGCCGACCGCCTGAACCATGCCAGCCTGATCGACGGCTCGCTGCTGTCGCGGGCCCGCCTGCAGCGCTACCGCCATGCCGATCTGGAGCACCTGGCCCAGATGCTCCAGGCCAGCGAGGCCAAGCGCAAGCTGATCATCAGCGACGCCGTCTTCAGCATGGATGGCGATGTGGCCGATATTCCGGGCTTGCTGGCGCTGGCCGACGAGCACGATGCCCTGCTGCTGCTGGACGATGCCCACGGCCTGGGCGTGATGGGCCCGCAGGGCCGCGGCGCGCTGGCGGTCGCCGGCCTGACCGGGGCCAACGCCTCGCGCCGCATCCTCTACATGAGCACGCTGAGCAAGGCGGTGGGCGTGGCCGGCGGTTTTGTGGCAGGTGACGCCACGCTGGTGGAATGGGTGCTTCAGAAGGCACGCAGCTACACCTTCGCCACCGCGGCACCGGCCCTCCTGGCCGAGGCCATTCGCGCCGCGCTGCGCCGCATCGCCCAGGGCGATGCCTTGCGCGACCAGCTGCATGCCCGCATCCTGCAGCTGCGCCGGGGGCTCATGCCGGCGGCCGATTCACCGATGGCCAGCCTGGGCTGGGCACTGATGCCCTCGGACACGGCCATCCAGCCACTCATCGTGGGTCAGAACGCCGTGGCCCTGGCCCTGACCGATGCGCTGCGCCAGCGCGGCCTGTGGGTGCCGGCCATCCGGCCGCCGACGGTGCCAGTGGGCACGGCACGGCTGCGCATTGCGCTGTCGGCCGCCCACACCGAAGCCGATGTGGACCGGCTCATCGCCGTGCTGCACGAGTTGGCGGCCGAGCAGTTCCAGGCGGTGCTGCGGGCCGACTGAGCCCGCGCTCAGTCCTTCACCGGTTTCAGAATCACCAGGGCGCGACGCAGACTGGCCGCACTGGGCTTGTCCACGAACACGCAGCGCTTGCCGGTGCGCTTGCAGTGGTCCTTCACCCGCCAGTAGGCGTCGTGGCTGATGCAGCCGGTCTGGCAGATCACCAGGTCGGCGGCGGCCAGCGTACTGTCCAGGCGGGCGATGTGGTCCTGCTCCCCGCCATCGTGGTGCATGAAGCGGGCGCCCACCTCCTCGATCAGGCGTCGGTAGGCCGGCACGCTGGCGGGGCGCCCGCCCACGCAGAGCACGGCCCGCTCGCCCAGCGCCTCGCCGGCGGTCGGCTCCCGTGGACCGGGGCCGTCCTGCGCTTCGACGCGGGGAGGCTGGCCGTCCGGCGGCTCGGCCTGCGCCTGGCGCAGACGCTCCATGTCCAGGGTCTGCTGAGTGCGCAGCAGCGCGCGCTCCAGGTCCTGGATGCGCTCGAGCTGCCGGGCCAGCTGTTCGCTCAGTGCCTGGCGGCCGCGCAGGTCGGGGATGCTGGCTTCCAGGGCGGCCAGGTCTTCGCGCAGGCAGGCCACCAGCGTGTCCCGACCGACCAGGGCGGCCCGGGCGAGCACCAGCTCGGACTGCGTGCGCTCGAGCTTCTGCGCCTGCTCTCGGGCCTGCCGCGTGCAGCGCTCTTGCACGCGGGCCAGCTCATTGGCCAGCACCCAGTTCTCGTCGAGCAGGCTGTCCAGGCGGGCCAGGTCGGCCCGGTTGGCCGCGCCGGCCTGGTGCTGCAGCAGGTGGATGTCCTGCAGCACATGTTCTTCCAGCGCGGCATCGCAGCGGGGATGGGTCAGCGTCGCCCACAGGGCACCGGGCACGCTGTCGCCCTGGCGTTGCTGCTGCCACCATTGGACCAGGGCTTCGGTGGTCTTGAGCCTCTGGCTCTGGCGCACGGTCAGCAGGTAACGCCGGTCCAGTTCCTTCTGCACGGCTTCGGCCATCGGCGAGCGCTGCCGACAGTCACTGTTCACGCCGCAGTGCAGCGCGTAGTCCGTCGCCAGCGCCTGGCCGCCCAGCACCTTGTCGGCCAGGCGCCGCACCACCGGCAGGGGCAGGCACACGCCGATCACCGGACAGTGGGCGTGGGCGCCCAGTTCCCAGATGCGCCGGCGTCGGGAGCCCAGGCGCTCGGGGATGAGCAGCGGGTCGGGCCGGCAGCAGGATGCGTTGTCGGCAGTGACGGGGCCGATCGGCTGGGGCAGCAAGAGGTTCATGCGGGCCTCCTCGGGGCAAAGAGGCGCACGGGCTGGCGGGAGGCTGGCGGTGTGCGAAAGGCAGACGGGCGCTGGATTCAGGCCACGTTCGCCCGGACGGCAGACAGCTGGATGGATCGGGTGGGTTGGAGGGTGTGGTTCATTTGGTCAGGATCAGCTTGCCCAGGGCGGTGAGTCGAAGTCGGTACACCTGATCGCCATGGTGGATCTCTGCCTGCTCGGCCTGGCCCAGCAGGGTGCGGCTGTCCCAGCGCGGACAGGGACTGCCTGGGCCCCCCGACGAGGGGGCCGTGCGGGTTTTGTTCAGGCCGAGCGATGAGAGGGGGGTGGGGGGCATGGGCGATGGCATGGAAGCATCGTAATGCGAATCATTCGTGATTAATGATAAGCCATCTCGTCTTTGTGGGTATGTTCGTCGAGCGCCCGTGAAGGCCTGACACCGGCTCGCCAGCCGACCCCGAGTTGCGCAGAATGGGGCACTTTCACGCCGCAGGAGAACGCCATGAAGGGCGATGCCAAGGTCATCGAGTTCCTCAATGCCCAGCTCAAGAACGAGCTCACCGCCATCAACCAGTACTTCCTGCATGCCCGCATGCTGAAGAACTGGGGCCTGATGCGTCTGGCCAAGCACGAGTACGAGGAATCGATCGAGGAGATGAAGCACGCCGACAAGCTGATCGAGCGCGTCCTGATGATCGAAGGCCTGCCCAACCTGCAGGACCTGGGCAAGCTCTACATCGGTGAGAGCGCGGTGGAGGTGCTGCATTGCGACCTGAAGATCGAGATGCTGTCGCACCCGCTGCTCAAGGACGCGATTGCCCACTGCGAGAGCGTGCGCGACTTCGTCTCGCGCGACATCCTGCTGGAAATCCTGGACGACACCGAGGACCACATCGACCACCTGGAGACCGAGATCGGTCTGGTGGCCCAGGTGGGTGAGCAGAACTGGCTGCAGACCCAGATCGGCGAGGGCGGGGCCTCCTGAGCCGGCTGGGTCGGCCCGGGCGGGTCAGTCCAAGCCCCCAGTCTCCGTATGGCAGTTGGGAAGTATTCGCATTCGCGATATGCTGAGCGCACCGTGTCATCCCAACCCGTGTGCGCCCATGATCGTCTGCCTCTGCAACCGCGTCAGCGACCGTGACATCCGCCATGCCGTCCAGGTGGAGGGCGTGCGCGATTTCGAGCAACTCAAGGACTGGACGCAGGCCGCCTCTTGCTGCGGCTGCTGCCATGACTGCGCCCGCGAGGTCTTCGAGGAGGCCTGCGCCGCGGCCCCGGCCAACGAGTCCTCGGTGGCGCCGGTCATCCTGATGGCCCGGGCCTGAGCGCCGGGGCCATCGGGGTGCTTCAGGCCGGCTGCACCAGCAGGCCTTTTTGTTCGATGAAGCGCACCACCTGATCGAGGCCCTCCCGGGTCTTCAGGTTGGTCATCACGAAGGGCCGGTTCGGACGCATGCGCCGCGTGTCGGCCTCCATCACCGCCAGGTCGGCGCCCACATGCGGTGCCAGGTCGGTCTTGTTGATCACGAAGAGGTCGCTCTTGGTGATGCCGGGCCCCCCCTTGCGCGGGATCTTCTCGCCCGCGGCCACGTCGATCACGTAAATCGTCAGGTCCGAGAGTTCCGGGCTGAAGGTGGCCGCCAGGTTGTCGCCACCGGACTCGATGAAGACGATGTCGGCGTTGGGGTACTTGTCCAGCATGCGGTCCACGGCCTCCAGGTTGATGGAGGCGTCCTCACGGATGGCCGTGTGCGGGCAGCCGCCCGTTTCCACGCCCATGATGCGGTCAGGCTCCAGCGCGCCGGCGACGGTCAGCAGACGCTGGTCTTCCTTCGTGTAGATGTCGTTGGTCACCACCACCAGGTCCCAGCGCTCGCGCATCGTCTTGCACAGCATCTCGACCAGGGTGGTCTTGCCCGAGCCCACCGGGCCGCCCACACCGACACGCAGCGGCGGCAGAGGCTTGGTACGAAGGGCGGAGGGCGTGGTCATGGTCATCGTGTCGGCTCAGCAAAGTGGGATCGGCGAAACAGCTCGACATGATGGCATGCACAGGGCGTGCCGGCACCGTGTCCCGGCCCCGCAAAGGCCGGCGCGCCAGCCGTCGGCCGATTGTGTCGCTTGAATTCACATACCGACTTTCTTTTGAAATAAACAAGGCGTTCTGTGAAGAAATATTTCAATATTTCAAATTGTCGGGGTATTCATAAACAAGATCGACATATGTCTTGATTTTTGCTGGAGATGTCGGAAAGGTGATTCACGAGGCTCGATAAATAGGGGGCAAAGGGGGTTTATCGGTCAAAACCTGCAGGGGGTGATTTCCTACGATGACCACACCTTCAACTGAACCCATGGAGCCTCTCATGGACAGCATCAGCTCTACCTCGTACGCCAACCGCCCCGGCACCTACGAGCTCAATGCCAAAGAATTTGGTCCCGTCGTGGCCAATACCATCGGGGTGGCTCAATCCGTGGGCAATGCCGCCAGTGCTACGGTGTCTTTCAGTGACAAGGCGCTCAGCGCGCTGGGCAAGGATATTTCCGACGCCGCCAACGGCGTCGAGAATTTCTTCAGCGAGGCGGGGCATTATCTTGAGGACGCCGGAAGCAGTGTGGTCGACACGGCTGAAAAGGCGGTGAATTACGTTGAGGATGCGGCCAGCACCGTGAAGAACACGGTGGCCTCCGCAGCCGATTCTGTGGTGCATGCCGTCGAGTCGGGTGTGAATGGCGTGGAGTCGGTGCTGGGCAAGGTGACGGACGGGGTGGCTTCGGCCACCCAGTCCGTCGGCAGTTACGTCGGCCTGGGCGTGGCGTCGGCCACCAATGCCCTGAAGTCCCTGGCCTGAAGCCGCCAGACTGCAAGGAGACTGCCGTGCGCGTGCCTCTCTGGTCTTCGGCCATCCTGCTGCTGCCCATGACCTTGCTGCAGTCCGGTTGTTCCGTCTTCAGTGCTGAGCCGCTGTGGGAACTGGCCAAGGCCGGCGGCGCCCTGGTGCAGGGCGCCGTCACCGAGGTGGGACCCAGCCGAGCCCGTGACACCATGGTCTACACGCACGGGCCGATCCAGCGCCTGTGCGTGGAATACAACCGCAGCAGCCAGGCCGCCGACCTGCTGCCGGCCCTGGTGGCCGAGCTGCAGGCCCAGCACATCGAGAGCCGCGTCTACGAGGCGGGTGGCCGCTATGACCAGTGCGACGTCTGGCTGCGCTACACCGCTTCCATCCAGTGGGCCGTGCCGCCCACGGGCAGCGACTACCGCCCCTACCTGGACCGGGCCACCCTGGTGCTCAACGGCGCCGATGGTCGCGTGCTGGCCACCAGCAGCTTCGTGCTGGACGACGGCCTGATGTCCATGGGGCGCTGGGCCAGCACCCGCGACAAGCTCGCCCCGGCGGTGAAGGCCCTGATCGGGCCGCCACCGCCCAAGGCCGGCTGAGCGTCGCAGGGCGCGCCCACCCACCCCGAATTCCCCACAAGGAGCCGACATGATCCCCCGCCGTATCGCCATCCCCGCACTCCTGTCCGTGCTGCCTGCCATGGCCGTGCTGACGGGGTGCGCATCCCCGGTGGTGCAGGCGCCTTTGTACGTGCCCCCCAACCCACAGCAGATGCTGGTGGAGCGCACGAACAACGGGGCGATCTACCAGGCGGCCTTTGCCTCCGGTTCGCTGTTCTCCAGCGCGCGGCGGCCCATCAACATCGGCGACGTGGTCAAGGTCAACATCGACGAGAGCGTCAAGGCCAGCCGCAAGCTGACCACCGACACCAGTCGCCAGAACGCCGTGGCCGACAAGGGCCCGGGCAGTTCCCGGTCCGGCAGCAAGCTGATCGACTTCTTCGGCAACATCGATGCCTCGGCCTCCGGCAGCGACAGCTACAAGGGCTCTGGGGCGACCGACAACAACAGCAGCTTCAGCGGCCAGATCGCAGCCACCGTCATCAACGTGCTGCCCAACGGGCATCTGCTGGTGGCCGGCGAGCGCCGCATCGGTCTCAACGGGGGCCAGAGCGCGCTGCGCTTCTCGGGCGTGATTGACCCGCAGGACATCAAGGCCGGCAATGTGATCGCGTCGGCCGATGTGGTGAACGCCCGCTTTGAACTGGCTGGTGAGGGCGATGTCTCCGACGCCGCCAGCCGCAACTGGCTGCAGAGGCTGCTGACCAACCAGATGAGTGTCTGGTGATCTGACCCCGTGCTGGCCATCGTCCCGAAAGGAATGCGCCATGTCCTCCACCCGTCTGCAACTCACCCGCGTCGGCTCGCTGCTGGGCCTGTGTGGTTGCCTGCTCACGCAGCCCGTGGCCCGGGCCACCACGTTGGAGGGCGTCGCCGTGGACGACACCGTCCAGGTGGCGGGGCGCCGGCTGCCTCTGCATGGTGCCGGTGTCAGCCGCTCGTGGTTGCTGCGGGTCTATGCCATTGCGCTGTACCTGCCCGAGCGCCGTGCCTCTCTCGCCGAGGTTCGCCAGACGGAAGGCCCGCGGCGCATTGCCATCGCGCTGATGCGTGACGTGAGTGCCGAGGACTTTCGATCCGCCATCACCGACCAGCTCAGCAGCGACGACCCCGGCATCGATCACGCCGTGCTGCAAGGCCCGGCTCGCCAACTGGTGCAGGCCGTGGGCCGCCGGCCGCAGGGCTTGCGCAGGGGCGACCTGCTCACGCTGGACTGGGTGCCGGGCACCGGCACCGTGGTGGAGCTCAACCACCAGCCCTTCATCGAGCCGGTGCGCGGCCGGGCCTTCTACGACGCGCTGCTGGGCGTCTGGCTGGGTGAGCAGGTGGCCGACACCACCTTGCGTGCCCAGCTGCTCGGGGCGCCGGCCTCGCAGCGGGTGGTCTCGCGCAACTGAATCTTCCTCATTCCTTCCCCTCTTCACCCCATGCCGAAGACCACGACCCATTGCCCCCGACCCCGTCTGCTGATCAGCCTGATCGCGGCGGCCATCCTGACCGCCTGTGGCGGTGGCGGTGGCGATGGCAGCAGCACCGGCAGCAACACCCTGGGCGGCGCCGTCAGCGGGCTCAGCACCGACGGGCTGGTGCTGGCCAACGGCAGCGACACGCTGGCGGTGGCGTCTGGCGCCACCCGCTTCACCTTCGACGAGACCATCGGCACCCACTACGACGTCACGGTGCAGACCCAGCCCAGTGGCCAGACCTGCCAGGTCAGCCACGGCAGCGGCTCGGCCAGCGGCAACGTGAGCAGCGTGGCCGTGACCTGCCGGAGCTACCGCGTCTATGTGGCCAACACCAACAGCAACACGCTGGCGCAGTTTTCGGTGGGCGGCACGGGCGTGCTCAGCGCGCTGGGTACGCCCACCGTCGCGGTGTCCTACATGCCCTCGGCGCTGGCCATCAACGGCGATGGCAGCCAGGCTTGGCTGAGCTACCGGGACGACGAGACCCTGTCGGTGCTGGACATCGACAGCAACGGCGCCCTGAGCCTGTCCAGCCTGAGCGGGCGGGCCACCACCTTCGGCTATGCCCTGTCCCTGTCCCCCGACGCATCGCACCTCTATGCCGTGAACTATGGCGGCGCCAGCGTTTCGCAGTTCAGCGTCGGCAGCAGCGGCCAGCTCACGGCCCTGTCGACGGCCACCGTGGCCAGCGGCCTGGCACCCTACGCCATGGCCATCACGCCCGATGGGGCCTACGCCTATGTGGCCAACGCCAGCGACGACACCCTTTCCCAGTACGCCGTGGGCAGCAGTGGATCCCTGACCGCGCTGAGCAAGGCCACGGTCAGTGTGTCCAGCTATGGCAGCAAGCCGCAGGGGCTGACGGTGGCGCCCGGTGGTGGCCACCTCTACGTGACCCTGGCCGGCAGCGCCAAGGTGCTGAGCTATGCGATCAACCCCAGCACGGGGGCGCTGAGCTACAGCAGCAGCCAGAGCACCGGCACCACGCCGCGGGCCATCGCGCTGAGCTCGGACGGCACGCGCGCCTACGTGGCCAACGCGGGCTCGGCCACCGTGTCGCAGTACCTGGTGTCGGGCGGCAGCCTCACGCCCATGGCCACCCGCACAGTGGCCACGGGGACGACGCCCTCGGGCATCGCCATCACGCCGGACAACGCGCGGCTCTACGTGAGCAACGCCGGCGACGGCACGCTGTCACAGTTTGCGGTGGGCTCCGGCGGGGCGCTCAGCGCCTTGTCACCTGCCACGGTCAGCACCGGCGGGCTGGCACCGGTCAGCGTGGTGGCGCGGTGAGGATCGCCCACGGCTGGAAGGGGTGCGCAGGCGGGGGGCGGTGGCCCCAAACCAGGGAGGGGGCGTCCAAGGCCACCACCCCCGCCTGCGCGAACTCGTCACGTCAGCTCAGGCATCCGGATCCCTGGGCGGGGTCCGAAGCACTGTGCGACTGGCAGCGCTTGTCCACCACAGCCTCGCGGTACGCAGGGCGACACTGAAGGCTTCAGCGCCACCTTGCCGGGTGAGGTGCAGGGACATCGCAACAGGCCTGCATCGTCGCAGTGCCGTGTTGCTGCCGCATTGCCGCGCTGTGGGCGCCGCGTTGCGGTGGCTCAGGAACGGAACAGCCGCGAGTACTGCGCCTCGTGGCGGGCCGACAGAATGGCCAGGCCGGGCGTGAAGGCCTGCCACGCGCTCTCGGGCAAGGCCAGGGCCTGGTCCACCACGACGGGCAGGCGCTGGCTCAGTCGCGCCAGGATGCGCTGGCCGGCGCTCTGCCCCAGCGGCACGCTCTTGATGGCGGCCTGGGCCATGTTCTCGGCCCAGCCAAAGCCGTGGGCCAGCAAGGCCTCTCGCAGCGGGGCGCCGATCACCGTCACGGCCAGCCCGAAGGCGACCGGCCAGCAGGGCGCCGGGCGCAGTGCACCCAGCGCGGCCACGCGCGGGTCCGTGGGCGCACGCTGGCGCAGCCAGTCCTGCAGGGAACGGCCCATCTGCTCGGTCTGCTGGCGCAGCTCGCTGCTTTCGCGGGTCAGGCGCATCCAGTCGTTGAGCTCGGTGACCCGCGCCACGTTGCCCCGCTGCCAAGCCTGGGCGCTGCGCGCCACCACGGCCAGATCGGCCCGGCCCAGGGCCAGCGTCAATTGATCGTCCAGCCAGTCAGCGGCCTGGGCCTCGTTCGTCACGTGCCCGGCCTCGACCGCGGCCTCCAGGCCCTCGGAGTAGCTGAAACCGCCCACCGGCAGGGCCGGTGAGGCCAGCCACATCAGCTGCAGCAGCGTGGCCGCGGGCAGCGGCGCGGGGGCAGGCCGGACGCGGGGCATGGTTCAGTGCGAGTGACCGTGTCCGTGGTCGTGACCGTGACGCCCATGATCGTGCTCGCCGTGGGCGTGGCCATGGTCGTGCCCGTGGTCGTGTCCGCAGCCGGGGCCATGCACATGGGGCGCCGGGGCGGCGGTGATGGGCACGCCCAGCGGTTTGCCACGGGCTGGGGCCGGCGCGTGGTCGTGGCCGCAGCCCGGGCCATGCTCATGTCCGTGCTCATGCGCGTGGCCGTGTTCATGCCCGTGGTGTTCGTGGGACTCGCCATGCGAATGATCGTGCGAATGGCCATGGCCATGGCCGCTCCCGTAGGCGCCCCCTTCGGGCTCGAAGCCGGCCTGGGCCTCGGTGACGATCAGGTGCATCTGCCGCAGCATGTCGGCCAGCACATGGTCGGGCTCCAGCTTGAGGTGATCGGGCTGGAGTTCCAGCGCCACATGGCGGTTGCCCAGGTGGTAGGCGGCGCGCAGCAGATCGAAGGGGCTGCCATGCTCGGCGCAGGCGCGCACCTCCAGCACCGCCTGCGGTGCGGCGAGCACGCGGATCAGCGATCCGTCCTCGGCCACCAGCACGTCGCCGCCACGCACCGTGGTGCCGCGTGGCAGGAACACGCCCAGCGTGCGGCCCGCGGAGTCGGTCGCGTCGAAGCGGCTCTTCTGACGCACGTCCCAGTCCAGCTCGACGGTGGCGGCGCGTTTGAGCAGCACACCGGCCAGGCCCTGGCCACGGGGAATGAGTTTGCGGATGGTCAGCATGGGCGGGTCGGGTCCGCGGGAGGCGGACGGCTGCAGGACAGGAAGGCGGGAATGGTAACGCCCGGGCGCTTTCCGTCCGGTGCGCGGGGGTGCTACCGTCGCCGCATTCCCGTCTGACCCCGACCCTGAGACGCCGACCCATCGGCGCGCCGGAGACATCCCGATGGCCACACCCCCAGCGGATGACAGCCAAGGCGACTGCCTGGACGATGCCGCCGCCGCGCCCCTGGCGCGCCCTGTGCGTTGGTGGCCCGGCCACCTGGCCTGGGCCGTGCTGCCCCTGGCCGGGCTGCTGTGGGCCCAGTGGCCTCTGCGGGAGCTGGTGCACGCCGGTTCCCAGCGGGCCAACGACCTGGGTCAGTTGGTCTTTGCTGTCTATGCCGCGGTGGCGGTGACGGCGGCCAACCGGGCGGGCACCCACCTGGCCGCCGGCCGACGCGGGGTGTGGCGGCCCCGCACCCGGGCCACGGTGCTGGCCCTGTGCGTGCTGCCCTGGGCCGGCTGGACGCTGTGGGCGGCCGCGCCCACCGTCTGGCAGAGCCTGGCACAGCAGGAGCGCTTCCCGGAGACGCTGACCCCGGGCTACTTCGTGATCCGCCTGGCGATGGTGCTGCTGCTCCTGCTGGCCGTGGCCCAGGCCGTGGGCGAGCTCTGGCGCGCCTGGCGCCGGTCGGCATGCTGAGCGGAGTCAGTGCGATGGGCACCGTGCAGGGCGGCTTGTGGATGTTGCTGGCGCTGGGCCTGCTGGTGATGGGCACCGGCCTGCCGGTCTGGGCCCTGCTGCTCGGGGTCTCCAGCGCCGCCGCCGCCTTCGGGTGGGCCCTGGGCGTGCTGGACGTGGGCGTGCTCGCCGCCCTGCCGGCGCGCCTCACCGGGCTGCTGGAGTCAGACCTGCTGCAGGCCTTGCCGCTCTATGTGTTCGTGGGGGTGCTGTTGCAGCGGGTGGCCCTGGCCGATGCGCTTTACGCGGGCGCCAGCCGTGGCCTGGCCCGCTGGGGGGCCGGGCCTGCAGGCGGGGTGCTGGGCGTGGGGCTGTTGGTGGCGCCGATGAACGGCTCCGTGGCTTCCAGCTCGTCCCTGCTGGCACGCCTGGTGTGGCCCACCCTGGCCCGCACGCCGCTGCGCCGGCCCGAGCGGGCCACGGCCCTCATCGCGGTGGCGGCCACCCTGGGCGTGGTGTTGCCGCCCTCGCTGGTGCTGCTGCTGCTGGGCGACGCCCTGATGCGGGCCCACACCGAGGCGCTGCAGCTCCACCCGGAACGGGCCTGGACGGGCGGGCATGTGCTCAACACGCAGGACCTGCTGCACGCCGCGGCCGTGCCCGCTGTGTTGGTGCTGCTGGGCTGGTTGGCGGTGGCCGTCTGGCAATGGCGCGGAGCCGGTGTGGGCGAGCCGGCGGCCGCTGCGTCGCCACCCCAGCCAAAGTCCCGGCGCGCTTTGGCGGCGCTGAGCGCGCTGATCATCCTGGCCCTGCTGGCGGGGGTCTTCACCGGTCACCTGCTGGCGGTGGAGGCCGCGGCTACCGGCGGCGTGCTGCTGGCCGCGGGTACCGCTCTGACCCGTGCGCTGGACCGTGCCGGCTGGCGGCGCGTGCTGGACGACACCCTGGCCCTGAGCGGGGCCCTGATCGCCCTGCTGGTGGGCGCCACGACCTTCAGCCTGGTGTTCCGGTTGTGGGGCACCGACGCCTGGCTCTCGCAAGCGGCGGTGGGGGCCACTGGAGACCCCCGCGCGGTGGCGCTGCTGATGCTGGTGGGAGTGGGCCTGTGCGCCTGGGTGCTGGATGCCTTCGAGATGATCTTCGTGGTCATTCCGCTGCTGGCGCCCGCCTTGATCGACCGGCTGGGGGATGCCCAGCAGGCCGGCGTCCTGCTGTTGCTGGTGCTGCAGGCCAGCTTTCTGTGGCCGCCCATGGGCTATGCGGTGATGCTGGCCCGCCTTCAGGGGCCGTCCATCGGCACCTGGGCCCTGTGGCGCGCGCTGGCGCCCTACCTGGCGGTGCAGGCGCTGTGCATCGTGCTGGTGTTCTGCTGGCCAGCCAGCGTGCATGGGCTGGATGCCGCCCCGGCCGGTCAGGTGCCCGGCGCATCCTCGGGGGCCTCGGCGCCACTGAGCGAAGACGACATCGAGGCACGCATGCGCGCCATGTCGTCCGGGGGGCCACCTTGAGGTCTCCGATGGCTCACAGCCAGCGACGCACCCGTTCGCAATAGGCCTGGTAGTCGCTGCCGAAACGGGCCCGCAGTGCGCGCTCCTCCGGCAGGATCTGGAAGCGGGTGATGTAGGCCACAAAGGCCAGCGGACCGGCCCAGGGCCAGGCAGTCTGCAGGTGCACGGCCCAGGCCGACAGCAGCAGCGCCAGGCCCAGGTACATGGGGTTGCGGGTGAGGCGGTAGATGCCGCCCGTGACCAGCGCCGAGCTGTTCTGCGGCCGCAGCGGGTTGATGGTGGTGCGGGCCCGCAGGAAGCGCCACAGGCCACTCAGGTCGCAGGCCAGACCGGCCAGCACCAGCAGGGCCATCAAGGGCCAGGCCACGGCGCGCGGCCAAGGCAGGGCTGGCGACCCCGCCGCACTGGCGTGCATGGCCCAGCCCAGCAGCAGGGCCAGCAGCGGCGGCGGCACGCGGTGTTCCAGCCAGCGCATGGCGCGGCTCAGCCCTTGGCCTGCAAGGCCTGTCCCAGCGCCTCGTCGATGGCCTTGGCGGCGGTGTAGGCCGGGCGCTGCACCAGACGCCCGGCGTAGTCCTCGAACTCAGGCCGCTTGGGCAGTGTGCCGAACTGCATGCCCCAGATGAGGTGCGAGCCCACGTAGACGTCGGCCGCGGTGAAGCCCGGGCCGGCCACATAGGGGCCGGCGCTCACCGCGCTGGCCACCACCTCCAGGGTCCGCTCGTAGCTGCCGTAGCCGACCATCACCTCCTGGCGGGGTGTCAGTTCCACCTTCAGCGTGCGGTCGATGATGGCCGCTTCCAGCGGGCCCGCCGCGAAGAAGAGCCAGCGGTAGTAGGCGGCCCGCTCGGCCGGTGCGGGGGCCAGTCTGGCGGCGGGGAAGGCATCGGCCAGATAGGCGCAGATGGCGGCGCATTCCGTCACCACCTGCCCGCGGTGCACCACGGTGGGTACCTTGCCCAGCGGGTTCAGGGCCAGGTAGTCCGGGGCCTTCATGGTGGTGCCGAAGTCCAGCACCGCCTGCCGGTAAGGCACACCCACTTCCTCCAGCATCCAGCGCGCGATCTGCCCGCGCGACCAGGGGTGGGTGTAGAGGACGAGGTCGGCGTCAGAGGCGTCGGTCAGCGGCATGGTCGGTCCTGGGGCGATGGAGTGCGCATGATGCGCGGGCCCTGGGTCAGCGTCAAAGCGGCAGGGCCTGGCCCGTGGGGTCTTCGAGCGGCGAGAAACGCGGTTGCCTCCGCCCGTTCACCTCCACCTGCTCCACGAACATGGCATAGGGGCGCACCCACCAGCCAGTGGCGTTGTAGAGCGGGCGGTACACCACCAGGGGCGAGAGATCTTCGCTGTGGCGGGCCAGGCCGATCACCTCGTACTCGCCCCCTTTGTAGTGGCGGTAGCGGCCCAGGGGCAGCTGGGGCAGGGCAGGGAGTTTGTCGGTCATGTCGCCTGGTGCGCGGAAGGGGTGAATTCTCTCCCTTGAGAACGATGAACACAGCCCTCCGGCGGCATCGATTTTCCCCCGGCCCTCATCTGGACCCGCTTTCTGGCCGCAGCAGGGTCGACACGCGTGGCTCAGGCACGCAGTCTTCACCGGGGCCGCGAAGGGCTTGGATTCGCAGTCAGGAAGCGCAGCATGGCCAGTTCCTCCACGGGACGCCCGCCCAGCTCGAAACGCTGCACGCTGCCCGGCACTTCGGCAAAGCCAGCCGCTTCGTAGAAGCGGATGCCGCGCTGGTTGCCGCGCAGCACCCACAGGCCCACGCTGGCCAGGCCCTGTGCCCGCAGGGCCTGCAGCGCACAGTCCATCAGTGCCCGGCCGGCGCCGCGGCCCCAGGCTGTCGGATGGGCGTAGAGGGCCCAGATCTCGCCGCGGTCGGCGGGCGCGTCGCGGTCCCGGCTGGGGCCGTGGCTCAGGAAGGCCTGCACCCGGCCTGCGTCGTCACGGGCCACCCAGGTGGTCGATTCGCCCGCGGCCAGGATGCGTTGCCAGCTCAGGCAGCGTTCCTCCACCGATAGCCCGGCCAGGTAGGCCGCATCCAGCAGCCCCGCATAGGCGGCCTGCCAGGACTGCACGTGGATGCGTGCCAGGTCCGGGATGTCGGCTTCGGTGGGCGTGTCGATGCGCATGCGACGGCATGGTAGCCGCCGGGTCAGGCCAGCGCGGGGGTGTCCAGCTCCAGGGCTTCACGCAGGCGATCGAACTCGGCCTGCACCGCCTCGATGAGGGCGGAATCGGCGAGCGGGTCCAGCCCCGGCCCGCGCTGGGTGTCGTTCTCGCCCCGCCAGGTCAGCACATCGACGATGGACTGGCGCTGGGCATGCAGCACGCGGATGGTCTGGCACTCCGGGTCGTCCGCGGCACCGGGGTGGCGCAGGGCATAGAGGATGGCGAGCGCGGCGCCGGTGGCCAGGCCCTCGATGGGCTGGCCCTGCTCCATCACCATGCGCAGGCTGCCCAGCACGCGCTCGTCGCGCTGCAGCTTGCGCAGCGGGTCGCGGCCCACGCGCTCACACGGGTCCTTGAAGGCATGGGCGCAGCGCTGGCGGAAGGTGCGGGCCAGTTCGGGGATGCGCTGGCGCTGCGCGGGGTAGAGCCGGCTCAGCGCCGGTTGCAGCTCGTTGGCCAGCAGCTCGTCGAGCAGGGCCTGCACGCGGGCGTCGCCCATGGCGTGGCCCACGGTGCTGTGGCCCAGCAGCGCGCCGTACCAGGCGATGATGGCGTGCGGTCCGTTCCACAGCCGGTTCTTCAGGGTCTGGATCTCGGCGATGTCGGGCACGGTCTCCACCTGGCGCAGGTGCTCCAGCAGCTCGCTGCCGCGCTGGGCATAGAGGGCCATGTCCGATTCGCTGTTGAAGAGCACCAAGTGCAGCTGGGCCAGGGCGCTGGCCGGCTCGCCGGCGTCACGCAGGGAGCTGACGATGGGGGTCAGCGCATCGGCGTGTTCGGCCGGCACGGCGCTGGCCAGGGCCTCGGCGTCCAGCGTCAGCTGGCGCGCCTGGGCGACATTGCGGGCGTACAGGTCGTGCTTGATGCGCAGCTGGCGCAGCAGGGCGTCTTCGCCGAGCTTGCTGACGATGCGGGTCACCACGGTCTCGGTGAAGTCTGTCAGTTCCAGGATGCGCCAGCATTCGCGCGGGGACACCTGGCGCAGCAGAGCCGCCTCCACCTGGGCATGGACGAACTGCGCGCCACCCACCTTGTTGAGCACCACCAGCACGGTCAGGCTCTGGCTGTGCTGCCGAAAGCGCGCCACCAGGCCCTGGGCGATCAGGTCGGCCTGGCCCGCGATGGCTTGCTCGGGCAGGCACAGCGCCACGATCTCGCAGTCGCGATACATGCCGATCATCGCGGCCTCGTCGGCCGGGTCCACCATGTGCAGGCGCTGCACGGTCTGGTCGAAGGCGTGACTGCCATAGCGCACGCTGTACTTGCCGAAGGCGGTGATGGCCTCGCGCAGCAGGGCGTTGCCGGTGGAGGCGATGATCTGCGCGGGCCGGGTGTAGCCATCCCAGTGCGAGAAGACCTGGGCCAGGTAGCCACCCCCCATGGCGCCGAAGCCATGGATGCCGGCCTTGAGCTGGTTGATGGCCTGGGGGAAGGGCTCGGTCAGCGCGGGCATGGGCAGCTTGGGCGTGCAGGCCGCCAGGTCCAGCAGGAAGGAGCGCATGTTGGGGTGGCGGGCAAAGGCGCGCGCCGCCACCTCGGGGGCCGGGGGCTTGATGTCCTCCACCAGGATGACCAGGCCACCGGCGTCGGCCGCCGAACGCACGCCATTTTCCGAGTCCTCGACCATCAGGCTCTGGCCCGGGCGGCTGTTGAGCGCGGCGGCCGCGCGCAGGAAGATCTCCGGGTGCGGCTTGCCCTGCGCCACCTCGTCGCCGCAGACCAGCAGGTCGAAATACTTGAACACGTTGGCGTTGATCAGGTACTCCTCCGCGATGGCGCGGCGGCTGGAGGTGGCCACGGCCATCTTCAGGCCCGAGCGTCGCAAGCGCTCCAGCACCGGCAGCAGGCCCGGCTTGATGGGCACGCCGTGGGTGCGCACATGCTCCAGCTCCAGTTCATCCGCCCGCTGGCGGATGGCGGCATACGGAAAGTCCTCGCCGTGATGCTGCTTGGCCAGTTCTTCCGCCTTCTTGGCACTCAAGCCCAGGGACCCGATCAGCACCTCCTCCGTGAACGGTTGGCCGAACAGGTCCTGCGCGGCGCGCGAGAGCGTCTTGAACCGCAGGCGTTCGGTGTCGAACATGGTGCCATCCATGTCGAAGATGGCGCTTTCGATGACGTGGTCCTTGAACTTCAGCATCCTGTGGGGGGGGCCTTTCTGCTTGTCGTGGGCGGGCGGCTGGTCAGCCGATGGATGAATTTTACATTTGCATCAATATATATCGCCCGATACGATCTGGATAACCCTATGCTGCGGTGCGGCAAAGGGTTCAGGTCCCCGCCGTGACGGGCCGCAGGTAGATCACGCGATCGCTGGCAGTGGCGATGCGGTCATAGAGCGCGCGTGCGGGCAGGTTGTCTGCGCGCGTGTTCCAGTGCACGACCGGGCTGCCCCTCTGGGCAGCATGGTTCTGCACCTCGTCCAGCAGACGCATGCCCAGTTGGCGGCCGCGTGCGGCTGGGCTGACGTACAGATCCTGCACGTAGCAGGGTTGCGTCAGTGCCCAGGTGGACGGATGGAAGTAATAGTGGGCAAAGCCGCATGGCTGGCCTTGGTCGATGGCCACGATGCCGTGCAAGCTGGTTCGCGCGCACAGGCGCTCATAGGTGGCGGCATGCAAGGGGGCGTCCGGAGCGATCTGCCCGTCCACATAGGCCAGCCAGAGTTCCAGCCAGGTCTCGAATGCCACCGCGCGAGTGGGCACGATCTCCAGTGTCATCGGCCTTCGTCTCCCGTGGCCCGCCCAGCCACTGCTGCGTTCTGGGTCCCGGGCACAGCAACGTTGCATTCGGTGACGGCATCGTCTGAAGCCGCCGGTGCGATGGTGAAGCAATAGCCCTTGACCAGAACGGCTTGGGCTGGAGCCCGCTGTGGGACCGACAGCTCGGCCACGGGCTGGCGACGGCCGACCGGTCGGGGGTGGAAGAACATTCCGAACATGGGGTGACAGGGCCCTAGACGGGCCTTGGGTGAGTCTTCAGTGGGTTTGGGGGGCGGGCAACCGGATTTCGGTCAACTTCCAATCGGCGAAGCCGCTGCGCTCGAACACCAGGGCCAGTCGATCCTCGGGTGCGTCGGCCTGGCGGTGGCCATAGACCACCAGGGTGTTCAGGTTCACGCGTTCCGAGGTCCAGGTGACGGCGGGCTTCGTCGCGCTGCCTTCGTCCGGCTTGTCATGGCCCATCCGTGGCCGCAGCTCGGCCTCGGTCAGGGCTCGCATCACCATCTCGGGTTGCACCAGGGCGTCGATCAGCCGATCGCCCAGGGCGCTGCCCAGGGTGGTGCCCAGCGCCGCGCCCAACTGGCCCAGCGCATCCTGGCTGCCAGCATCACCGCCCAGTTCGTGCGCCAGCCGGGACGAAAACTGTCCCTTCAGGCTCTCGCGCAGGCGGGGATAGTCCACCTGGGCATTCAGGCGTTCGGCGTCACGGGCCTGGGCGGCGGCCTGCATGTGGCGCAGTGCGAGGTAGGGCGATGCGTACCAGTAGGTGCCCAGCAGGAGGGCCAGGAGGGCGGCGATGACAGGCAGAAGACGGCGCATCTGCCGATTCTGAGGCCAACCGTCCGCTCAGGGCGTCAACCCCCGCCGTGCGTCCGGCAGACCATCGTGCGGGCCCTGCTCGCGCGCCGGCACGTCGTGCCACCACAGCGCCGGGGGTAGATCCTGCCGGCGGGTGGGGTTGAGCGGGTAGAAGATCCGGTTGCTGGCGCGAGCCACGTCGCCACCCACCAGCAGCAGGGCCTCGCGGTCGCCGTTGTTGATGAAGCAGTGCGAGGTGCCCGTGCCCGCGGGGAAGGCGGCCAGTTCCCCCGCCTTCATCGGATGCAGGTGCCCGTCGATCCAGGCCTGCACCTCGCCCTCGATCACGTAGACGAACTCCTCCTCGTCCGACTCGGCGTGCGGCCAGGACGAGCGCGTGCCAGGGGGCAGGCGCTGCAGATTGATGCCGATGCGCTGCAAGCCGGCCGCAGCGCCCAGGCTGCGCGTCGGGCCCATGGCCTCTGTGCTCTGGGGGTAGACATGGGCGTCCTCGGGAAGGTCGTCGGCCGAGACGATGAAGGCAGGGCGGTCAGGCATGGGGTCTCTCAGACAGGTGCGTTGGGGGCTGGGTCAGGCAGCGGGTGCCCGTGTGGCCAACGGTAGGCCAGAACCGTGTTCAGCGGATAGCGGTGTTCCCTCACCGCACCCAGTTGGTTGCCGCCCAGCAGCACGACATCCTGTTCGTCGTGTCGCAGGTAGTAGCCCACGTGGCCCTTCCAGCTTTCGGGCGACTCGCGCCAGAGGACGACCACGCAGCCTGCCGCGGGACGCTCCAGGGCATGTCCCCAGTCCAGCCAGGAGCGGGCCAGGGCCGAGCCGGTGCCCGTCACGCCGCATTGGCCGAAGCACCAGTGGATGAAAGAAGAGCACCACGAGGCCTTGTCGTCATAACCGGCGATGTTGGTGCCAGCGTGATAGGCCGTGATGCGCGGGTTGCTGCTGCCGTGCGGGTGGGCCTGCACGCCCAGCTCGGACTGGGCCACGGCGAGCCAGGAGGGCATGGCGAGATTCATGGCGCTGTGCTGTGGGCCAGTGCATGGCCGCTGAACTCCGCCAGCCCCGTGACCTCGCGGCCCGCAAAGGCAGGCGCTGCGCAGTGACGTGCTTGCGAGGGATGATTGAACTCCATCTCGTAGATGGCGAAATCCAGGTGGGGGTGGACATACACATCCAGGGCGCCACCGGCCACCGTGTGCCGCTGCTTTCGCACCGTCTGGGCCGGCAACTGAGCCAACGCAGCGTGTTCAACCTCACTCAGGTACACGGACACGGTCGGCTGCCCCTGCTCCGCCTCGAAAGGGTACTTCTTGCCCAGCTTGAAGACGGGCGCAAGACCTTCCTCACGAACCACGCGCAGCCGCAAGTGGGTGCCATGGATGTACCGATCCTCCAGCCATCGGGTTCGATCCACCACGAGGTGTTGAACCAGATCCAGCGGCACCAGCCAGCGGCGTTCGAGTTCGAGGCGGGAGTACTTGGGTGGGCTCATGGCGGAGAGGGTCTCGGATTCGGCGATCTGGGTCAATCCGGCGAGACGCCGCGTATTGCGCCAGCGGCGAACTGGTGTCTGTACTTGACGAAGCCGCGCTTGGAATCACCCTGGAAGCCCAGGTGAGCAAAGACGCGATGTGCTTCGTGGCGGGTGCCACTGTCTCCTGATTCAAGCGTTCGGTCGACACAGGGGTTCAAGCGGCGTTGGCTGGCGGTCTCTGAACCGCTTCCTGTTCCGCCAGAAAGCTGTTGATGCGCGAAGCCAGGAAGACCGGCGTTTCCAGCATCGGGTAGTGACCTGCGTTGGTCACCTGTTCAAAGCGCACGTTGGGGTAACAGGTGCCAAAGCTGCCGCGCAGTGCGTCCTCACGGTACACCGGAATGTCGTGCTCGCCATGCAGCACCAGCATGGGCGTGGCCAGTCCTTGGGCTTCCTGCTGGAAATCGGTGCCGGTGAACATCTGCAGGTAGCCGATGCGGGCTTCGGCCGTGGAGCGCTGGCGCGACTTCTGCAGCTTGAAGGCCAGCCAGGGCAGGGTGTGGCGATGGCCGGTGCGTGCATCGATGGCTGCCAATGCGGCCTCGTCCTCGGTGGCCACGGCCAGCAGTTGCGTGCGGGTGGCGGGGTCGGCGGGGAAGCCGGACGCGAAGACGGGCGTGATTGCGATCAGGGATTGAACGCGGGTAGGCTCGAGACAGGCCAGGCGCTGGGCCACCAGGGCCGACATGGAATGCCCGATCACATGAAACCGCGGGGCCTGCCGCGTGTCGAGGAGGGCGAGGACATCCTGGCAGGCCTCATCGAGGGTGTGGCTGCCCGTCAGTCCGATGGACCGACCATAACCCCGCAGGTCCACAAAGCAGAAGCGGTGCGCTGCAGTGTCGAGGTAGGGCTGCAGGGCGTCGTAGTTTGAACAGTCGCCCAGCCATTCGTGCATGACCACGACCAGCGAAGGACCGGAACCGAGTAGGGTGTGACCGAGCAACATGGGGCGTGTGCGGTCAGGGGGTGGAAAGGGGCGTGGCGATTTTCAAGGCCGGACCATGGCCGGCGCATCGAAGACTCACCGCCGGCGGAAGTAGCGCTCGATGGACGCGATCGCATTCTTGCGTGCATCCTTGTTCAGCGCGAGGGTCATGAGGGGTCCCCGGGGCAGTTGGAAAGAAGTGTCGGGTCAGTCTGACGCGATTCAGCCCTCAGACAAGCGCTCGATGGTGTTCCAAAGCTTTGCTCCAGTGCAGCACCTTTACGCTCTGCCTCAGTCCGCAGGTGTAGAAGGGGTCGGAGACCAGAAGGTCCATCACCGCCTGTTTGGATGGCGCCTCCACCACCCACAAGCCGCCCTTGGGGACGTCGGAGGGTTCGTGACGCAGAGAGCCCGCCACCAGCACCTGCTCTTTGTGAGCATCCACCCAGTCGATGTGCGCCTGCAATTGCTCGGCACGCAGCGCGCCATGGCCGGGCTTGTCGGTGAAGAGAATGGCGAACAGCACAGGGCTCATCCTTGCAAAGGGTCACGCAGTGGCCGAGCCGGCGCAGGCCTGATGGAAGGGGTCACGCAGTGGCCGAGCCGGCGCAGGCCTGAAGGAAGGCCTTCACCAGCGGCGGCACCTGACCGGCAAGCGCGGCACGCTCGGGCTGGAACAAGGTGGCCACGAAGAAGGGATGTCCTTCCAGCTCGATGGCACGCACCTCGCCTGCGGCGTCACGGGCGGTGGCGCGCAAGGGGCCTGCCACCAGTTGCGCCTGGAACGCGGGATGGATGCCGAAGCGGCAGCGATAGCCCTCCGTGGCGCTGAGCTGGGCGTAGGCTGTGGCGATGCGACTTCCCGGTGCGAGTTGAACCTGATCGGACACCTCGACCAAGGCGCAGGCCAGCGGTGCGATCACCCAGCGCGCGGATTCCGGTGCGGTTTCACCGTGGTCGGCATCGGCCCACCCGAGGACGTTGCGGGCATATTCGACCACCGCATGCTGAAAGCCGCCGCAGGTCCCCAAGAAGGGTGTGCCGTTTTCGCGGGCGTGGCGGATGCCCCGTAGGGCGCCCTCCATGTGTTGATAGGGACTGCCGGGCACACACCACAGGCCATCGAAAGCGGTCACACGGCTGGTCGAGGTGAGCTCTGTGGTGGGGATCCACGCGAAGTCCACGGCTTGGTTGTTTGCCTGCGCGGCAAGTTGCAGGGCCATGGGGATGGCCCGGTGGGCGAGCACCGCGTCGTCGCGGTCACCAATCAGGCCGATGTTCAAAATGGGTGGCATGGTGGTCGGTGGACTTTGGGGAGTGGGCACACAGCGCATCCAGTGTCAGACGGGTTGCAGCGGCCGGTGCATCGCAGGGGCGTCGATGAGGGTGATTGGATCGCCAGGCTGCACCCGCCCGGAGGCCTTTACGATCCCCATGATCCCGGCTTTGCGGACCAACGCGCCCTCGGCGGTGCGGTCCAGCACCGCGGCCAACAGCCCCGGCAGGAAGGCCTCGATCTGCGCGCAGGGGTTGCGCAACCCCGTGACCTGGACCACCGCCAGCGCGCCGATGCGCAGCAACGTGCCTTCCGACAGCGCCAGCACGCCCAATCCGGCCGTGGTGATGTTTTCACCCATCTGACCTGGCCGGACCGGAAGGCCCTGGGCGGCGACCTCCTCGAACAGCTCCTGGTGCATCAGGTGCACCTGACGCAGGTTGGGCTGGGTCGGGTCCTTGGCCACGCGGGAGCGGTGCTGGACCGTCACACCCGCGTGGGTGTCGTCTAGAACCCCCTGGCCGGCCACGAGGTCGATGAAGGGGTGTGACGTCTTGGAAAAGCCGTGGAGGGGGTTGCGGTGGACGGCGATGACCTGAGCGTGCATGGTTGCAATGTACCGGCTCCGCTCTCTTCGTCGCTGGCGAACTGCGGGTGGCGCGAGAAGCCCATGGCCCCGCTTGGACACCTTGGATGCCAGTCGGACCGCTCAGCGGGTCTGCGAACTCGCGGGGCTTGACAGCTGAGCAGAGGCTTGCGCATCCCAATCAGCCCAGCTGACATCCCGTCCCGGCCAAACGGGTCTGAGAACAGGAAACGACGCAAGAACCCAGGCTCTGCAGGATGCAAGAACAGATGCCTCACTGGACACAAGGTCGTTTGTCACCCACAGAAAGCAAACTTCCTTGTAGCGTTGCCGCCGATGGTCGACTTCGAGTCGACTCTTGAACGGCTTGATGTACAGACAGCCGGCATATGCGCTGTCGCGCCAGATGGAATAGGCGAAGGATTTGTTGGCCTGCGATTCAGCGAGGTGACGCCGAATGTCAGAAAGGTTGTCTTCGAAGCTCAGATTCGCTGGCGGCCATTCGTTGGTCGGCCCGAAGACGCCCCGAATGCGGGGGGCGGACTGCAGGACCGCGCGATGGTCCGCGTCAGCATCCTCCGGACCGAGCAGGCGGAACTCGAGCCCCTCGAAAGAGGCTGACGATGGCGCGGAAAACGAAGCGGGAAACAGCATGGGAAACCTTGGCGCCTGATCGGCCCCAAAGGCGCAATGTTGGACCCGCTCTGCAGCGGGTCCCTCAGAACAGGAAATACCGCTGCGCCATGGGCAGCACCGTGGCCGGCTCGCAGGTCAGCAGCTGACCATCGGCGCGCACGGCGTAGGTCTGGGCGTCGATCTCCATCACCGGGGCGTAGTGGTTGTGCACCATGCCGGCTTTGTTGATGCTGCGGCAGCCCTTCACTGCGGCCAGGTGCTTGTGCAGGCCGTAGCCCTCGGCCGCGCCGTTCTTCAGTGCCGCCTGGCTGACGAAGGTGAGCGAGCCGCGCGAGAGGGCGCCGCCGAAGGCGCCGAACTGCGGGCGGTAGTGCACAGGCTGCGGTGTGGGGATGCTGGCGTTGGGGTCGCCCATGGCGGCCATGGCGATGAAGCCGCCCTTGAGCACCAGGCTGGGCTTGACGCCGAAGAAGGCCGGCTTCCAGAACACCAGGTCGGCCCACTTGCCCACTTCCACACTGCCCACCTCGTGGCCGATGCCGTGCGCCAGCGCGGGGTTGATGGTCAGCTTGGCGATGTAGCGCTTGAGGCGGGCGTTGTCGCTGCGGGCGGAATCGTCCGGCAGCTTGCCGCGCTGGGCCTTCATCTTGTGGGCCGTCTGCCAGCAGCGGATGATCACCTCGCCGACCCGGCCCATGGCCTGGCTGTCGGAGCTGAACATGCTGATCGCGCCCAGGTCATGCAGGATGTCCTCGGCGGCGATGGTCTCGCGGCGGATGCGGCTTTCGGCGAAGGCCAGGTCCTCGGCGATGCTGGCGTCCAGGTGGTGGCACACCATCAGCATGTCCAGGTGCTCGTCCAGCGTGTTGACGGTGAACGGGCGCGTGGGGTTGGTGGAGCTGGGCAGCACATTGGCCTCGCCCACCACCTTCATGATGTCCGGCGCATGGCCGCCGCCCGCGCCTTCGGTGTGGAAGCTGTGGATGGTGCGGCCCTTGAAGGCGGCGATGGTGTCCTCCACGAAGCCGCTCTCGTTGAGCGTGTCGGTGTGGATGGCCACCTGCACGTCGGTCTCTTCCGCCACGCTCAGGCAGCAGTCGATGGCCGCCGGGGTGGTGCCCCAGTCCTCGTGCAGCTTCAGGCCGATGGCGCCAGCCTCAACCTGCTGGCGCAGGGCCTCGGGCCGGCTGGCGTTGCCCTTGCCCAGGAAGCCCAGGTTCATCGGGAAGGCGTCGGCCGCCTCCAGCATGCGGCGCAGGTTCTCCGGCCCCGGGGTGCAGGTGGTGGCGAAGGTGCCGGTGGCCGGGCCGGTGCCGCCGCCGATCATGGTGGTCACGCCGCTGGCCAGGGCCTCCTCGATCTGCTGCGGGCAGATGAAGTGGATGTGGGTGTCGATGGCGCCGGCGGTGACGATCATGCCTTCGCCGGCGATGATCTCGGTGCCTGGGCCGATGACGATGTCCACGCCCGGCTGCACGTCGGGGTTGCCCGCCTTGCCGATGGCGACGATGCGCTGGCCCTTGATGCCGATGTCGGCCTTGACGATGCCCCAGTGGTCCAGGATGACGGCGTTGGTGACCACGCAGTCGCAGGCCTCGTGCGGGCCGGGGCCGTTGACGACCTGGCTCTGGCCCATGCCATCACGGATGGTCTTGCCGCCACCGAACTTCACTTCCTCGCCGTAGCCGCCGGCCTTCAGGGTGTAGTCCTGCTCGACTTCGAGGATCAGGTCGGTGTCGGCCAGGCGCAGGCGGTCGCCCACGGTGGGGCCGAACATCTCGGCATAGGCGCGTTTGCCCAGGGTGCTCATGTCAGAGGGCTCCTTGCACGAGGCCGCGGAAGCCGTAGACGGTGCGGCTGCCGGCGTAGTCCACCAGTTCCACGGTGCGCTGCTGGCCGGGCTCGAAGCGCACGGCCGTGCCGCTGGCGATGTTCAGTCGCATGCCGCGGGCGGCCTCGCGGTCGAAGCGCAGGCCGGCATTGGTTTCGGCGAAGTGGTAGTGCGAGCCGACCTGGACGGGCCGGTCGCTGGCGTTTTCCACCACCAGGGTGAGGGTGCGGCGGCCGGGGTTGACCTCCAGCTCGCCGTCGTCGGTGATGAGTTCTCCAGGGATCATGGTGTGGGGCGAAGAAGTGGGGGGAGGGCGCGCACCGCCAGGGTGCACGGGCCGTCGGTCAGGCGATGGGCTGGTGCACGGTGACCAGCTTGGTGCCATCGGGGAAGGTGGCCTCCACCTGGATCTCGGGGATCATCTCGGCCACGCCGTCCATCACCTGGCTGCGCTGCAGCACGGTCTTGCCTTCGCTCATCAGCGCGGCCACGGTCTTGCCATCGCGGGCGCCTTCCATGATGGCGGCGGTGATCAGGGCCACGGCCTCGGGGTAGTTGAGCTTCAGGCCCCGGGCCAGCCGGCGTTCGGCCAGCAGGGCGGCGGTGAAGATCAGCAGCTTGTCTTTCTCGCGGGGGGTCAGTTCCATCCGGTTCTCCAGCGGCCGGGCGCGGCGCGCGCGCAGCCATCGGGCCAGTATCCAGCAAGCGGGGTGCCATGGGGAACCCGGCCCCCGTCCCGATCACCAGTGCGGTGCATCTCTGCCACGTCAGGGCTTGGTGCTGTCACCAGCCTGAGGCAAGATGGGTCTGTCCGGGCCATCCGGATGTTCCCTGAGCCCGGAAAGGACCGCGCATGCCAGCCCCCACCGCCGTCGCCCCCACCGTCCCCACGGCCGGGCGGGCGGCGCGCGACGACTGGTGGCGTGGCGCGGTCATTTACCAGATCTACCCCCGCAGCTTTGCCGACAGCAACAACGACGGCGTGGGCGACCTGCGCGGCATCACCGAGCACTTGGCCTATGTGGCTCACCTGGGGGTCGATGCGGTCTGGGTGTCTCCCTTCTTCAAGTCGCCGATGGCCGATTTCGGCTACGACGTGGCCGACTACCGCCAGGTGGACCCGCTGTTCGGCACGCTGGCCGACTTTGATGCGCTGATCGCCCAGGCCCACGCGTTGGGGCTGAAGGTGATGATCGACCAGGTGCTCAACCACACCTCCACCGAGCACGCCTGGTTCCAGGACAGCCGGGCCAGCCGAGACAACCTCCGCGCCGACTGGTACGTCTGGGCCGACCCCCAGCCCGACGGCACGCCGCCCAACAACTGGCTGAGCGTCTTCGGCGGCCCGGCCTGGCAGTGGGACAGCCAGCGCCGGCAGTACTACCTGCACAGCTTCCTGGCCAGTCAGGCCGACCTGAACTTCCACCACCCCGCCGTGCAGGAAGCCTTGCTCGGCGAGGTGCGCTTCTGGTGCGAGCGCGGGGTGGACGGCTTCCGCTTCGACGCCTGCAACCACCAGTTCCACGACCGGGCGCTGCGCAGCAACCCGCCGGCCACCGCCGACGAGCAGGCCGGCGTCAGCACCGTGCGGCCGGACAACCCCTACGCCATGCAGCGCCACCTGCACGACAAGACCCAGCCGGAAAACCTGGCCTTCCTGGAACGGCTGCGGGCGCTGCTGGACGAATTCGGCGCCGCCAGCATCGGCGAGGTGGGGGACGAGCACCCGCTGCCGGTGATGGCCGACTACACCGAGGCCGGCAAGCGCTTGCACATGGCCTACAGCTTCGCGCTGCTGACGCCCGAGGCCTCGGGCGTCCACATCCGTGAGCAGGTGCAGGGGCTGGAGGCCGAGCTGGCCCGCACCGGCGGCTGGGGCTGCTGGGCCCTGTCCAACCACGACGTGCCCCGGGTGGCCACCCGCTGGGGCCCGCACGGCCAAGCCGACGATGCGCTCTCGGTCACCCTGCTGGCGCTGCTGCTCACGCTCAAGGGCAGCGTCTGCCTGTACCAGGGGGAGGAACTGGGCCTGCCCGAGGCCGACATCCCCTTCGAGCGCCTGCAGGACCCGTATGGCAAGGCCTTCTGGCCGCGCTTCAAGGGCCGGGATGGCTGCCGCACCCCCATGCCCTGGTGGCGTGACGCGGCGAATGCCGGCTTCAACACCGGGACCGAGCCCTGGCTGCCTCTGGGCCAGGGCCATGCGCTGCGGGCGGTGGACGTGCAGGAGGCCGATCCGGCCAGCGTGCTGGCCCAGGCGCGGGCCCTGCTGGCCTGGCGCCGCCGCGACGCGGTGTTGCGCCAGGGCGAGATCCGCTTTCACCATGCCCCCGGCCGGCATGCCCTGCTGTTCGAGCGCGTGCTGCCCGGCCAGGCGCCCATCGTGCTGGCCTTCAACCTGGGTGGGCGGGCCCTGAACCTGACGCTGCCAGACACGCTGGGCGGGTTGGCCTTTCTGCCCGCCGCCCCCTTGCCTGCCGCCCAGTTCAGCCCCGACGGGCGCACCTGGCACCTGCCGCCGCACAGCGCTGCTGCGGCCACCCGCTGAACCACCGAGAGCCCGCATGCCGCCTGTCGCCCGAGGAACTCCGCACGGTGCCCCCGACCCGGCCACCGTCCAAGCCTTGCAGAACGCCGAGCACGGGGATCCCTTCTCGGTGCTGGGCCCGCACACCGACCGCGAAGGAACGGCGTTGCGGGTGCTCTTGCCCGGCGCCCGCCAGGTGGCCGTCACCGATGCCGAAGACCGCTGGCTGGCCGACCTGGCCCAGGTGCCCGGCTCGGACCTGTGGTGCGTCAAGCTGCCGCGGCTGCCGGGCACCTACCGCCTGCGGGTGGACTGGGGGCAGGGGCCGGTCACGATGGAGGATGCCTACCGCTTCGACAGCCAGCTGCGCGGTGCCGAGTTGTGGTGGCTGGCCGAAGGCACCCACCTGCGCCCCTACGAGGCCCTGGGCGCCCACCCACTGGTGGTGGAGGGCGTGGCCGGCGTGCGTTTTGCCGTCTGGGCACCGTCGGCCATGCGGGTGTCGGTGGTGGGCAGCTTCAACCAGTGGGACGGCCGCCGCCACCCCATGCGCCTGCACCCGGGCGCGGGCATCTGGGACCTCTTCGTGCCCCATGCGGCCGAGGGCGACTACTACCGCTTCGAGGTGCTGGGCCGCGACGGCGTGATGCGCCAGAAGGCCGACCCCTATGCCAACCGGGCCGAACTGCGCCCGGGCACCGCCTGCATCGTGCAGCGCCTGCCCGCGGGCGTGCCGCACGACGCCGCACGGGCGCAGGCCAACGCGCTGGACGCCCCCATCAGCATCTACGAGGTGCACCTGGGCTCCTGGCGGCGCGGGCCGGACGGCCGCTGGCTGAGCTACACCGAGCTGGCCGAGCAGCTCATTCCCTACGCGGTGGAGATGGGCTTCACCCACCTCGAACTATTGCCGGTTCAGGAACACCCCTTCGATGCGTCCTGGGGCTACCAGCCGGTGGGCCTGTTCGCGCCCACCGCGCGCTTCGGCCGGCCCGAGGAATTCAAGGCCTTTGTCGATGCGGCCCATGCGGCGGGTCTGGGCGTCATCCTGGACTGGGTGCCCGCCCACTTCCCCACCGACGAGCATGGGCTGGCCTGGTTCGACGGCACCTGCCTGTACGAACACCAGGACAAACGCGAGGGCTACCACCCCGACTGGAACACCCTGATCTACAACTACGGCCGGGTGGAGGTGCGCAACTTCCTGATCGGCAATGCGCTGTACTGGATCGAGCGCTTCGGCATCGACGGCCTGCGGGTGGACGCCGTGGCGTCCATGCTCTACCGCGACTACAGCCGCCGCGAGGGCGAATGGATCCCCAACCGCTGGGGCGGGCGCGAGAACCTGGAGGCCATCGAGTTCCTGCGTCGGCTCAACCGCACCATCGGCATCGAACGCCCCGGCGCGATGATGATTGCCGAGGAATCCACCGCCTTCCCCGGGGTGACCAAGCCGCCCTCGGACGATGCCCAGTCCGGCGGCCTGGGCTTCCACTTCAAGTGGAACATGGGCTGGATGAACGACACGCTGCGCTACCTGGCGCGCGAGCCCATCCACCGCCGCTGGCACCAGGACGAGCTGCGCTTCTCGCTGATGTACGCCTTCAGCGAGAACTTCATGCTGCCGCTCTCTCACGACGAGGTGGTGCATGGCAAGGGCTCGCTGGTGGCCAAGATGCCGGGCGACACCTGGCAGCGCTTTGCCACGCTGCGCGCCGCCTACGGCTGGATGTGGGGCCACCCGGGCAAGAAGCTGCTGTTCATGGGCAATGAGTTCGGGCCCTGGGAAGAGTGGAATGCCGAGACCGGCCTGCCCTGGCAGTTGCTGGCGCACGCGCCGCATGCGGGCTTGCAGCGCCTGGTGCGCGATCTGAACCTGGTGCTGCGCCACCACCCGGCGCTGCACCGGCTGGACCATGACTCGGCCGGCTTCCAGTGGCTGCGCCATGACGATGCCGCCCACTCGGTGCTGGCCTGCGAGCGGCGTGCCGCGCCGGGCGCGTCCGATGGGCAACGGGTGGTTGTCATCGCCCACTTCACACCCGATGTCGCCCATGGCTACCGCCTGGGCCTGCCACCGCTGCCGGCCGGCCAGCGCTGGACGCTGTTGATCAACACCGACGACGTGGTCTACGGTGGCAGCGGCGTCTCGCCCGGGCCGCTGGTGGTGGAGGACGTACCCAGTGACGGCTGGCCGACCTCGGTGCGGCTGACGCTGCCGCCACTGGCCACGGTGATGCTGGTGCCCGGCGACGTGGCGCAAGGGGGGGCGGGGTGAACCCACGCCACGCCGAGTCACAGCAGGCCTTGCCGCCGGGCGACCCCCATCACCTGGGCGCCCACCCGGTGGCCGGTGGTGTGCAGTTCGCCGTCTGGGCACCGGAGGCCGAGGCCGTCTGGCTGTGCCTGTTCGACGACAGTGGCCACCATGAACTGCAGCGCCTGCCCGTGCCCCATGTTCACCTGGGCATCTGGCATGCCACCGTGCCCGGCGTGGGGGCGGGCCAGGTCTATGGCTGGCGCGTGGCCGGGCCTTGGGCGCCGGCGCAAGGCCTGCGCTTCAACCCCCAGCGCCTGCTGCTGGACCCCTACGCCCACGCCGTGGTGGGCCGCTATGCCGGCGCGCTGGACCGCTACCTGGACTTCGACCCGGCCGACCCGCGCCGGCCCCATCCGCAGGACAACGGCGACATCGCCCTCAAGGCCCGCGTGCAGGCGCCGGCCCGCGCGCCGGTGGTGGACGTGCCGCCGGTGCCGCTGGGCCACCGGGTGGTGGCCGAGGTGCATGTGCGCAGCGCCACCGCCCTGCACCCCGAGGTGCCCGAGGCCCTGCGCGGCACCTACGCCGGCCTGGCCCATCCGGCCCTGATCGCCCACTGGCGGCAGCTGGGCGTGACCACGCTGGAGCTGATGCCGGTGCAGGCCCGGGCCGACGAGGCCCGGCTGCAGCACCAGGGCCTGTCCAACCACTGGGGCTACACGCCCATTGGCTTCATGGCGCCGGAGCCGCGCTATGCCAGTGGGCAGGGCGGGCTGAGCGCGGCCGAGGAGCTGCGCCAGACCATTGCCACGCTGCGCCGCGCCGGCTTCGAGGTGGTGCTGGACATGGTGTTCAACCACAGCGCCGAAACCGACCTGCGGGGGCCCTGCCTGAGCCTCAAGGGCCTGGCCAACCGCCACTGGTACCGCCACGATCCGAAGCGGCCCGGCGCCTACCTGGACTGGAGCGGCTGTGGCAACACCCTGAACCTGGCCGAGCCCATGGTGCTGCGCATGGTCATCGACGCGCTGCGGCACTGGGTGCAGAGTTACGGGGTGGATGGCTTCCGCTTCGACTTGGCCTCGTCGCTGGGCCGGGATGACCTGGGCCGCTACAGCGCTGGCGCGGCCTTCTTCGCGGCTTGGCAGACCGACCCGGTGCTGCGGCGCTGCCTGATGATCGCCGAGCCCTGGGACCTGGGACCCGAGGGCTACCAGCTGGGCCACTTCCCGGTCGGCTGGTTCGAATGGAACGACCAGGCCCGCGACGGTTGGCGCGCCTACTGGCTGCACCCCGAGGACCGGCGGGCCGACCGGGCCGAGCTGGCCAACCGCGTGGCCGGCTCCAGCGACCGCTTCCGTCACGACCCCAAGCGCCCGCGTCGCCCGGCGGCCAGCCTGAACTTCGTCACCGCGCACGACGGCTTCACCCTGCGCGACCTGCTGAGCTACAGCCAGCGCCACAACCTGGCCAATGGCGAGGGCAACCGCGACGGCCACCGCGAGAACCTGAGCTGCAACTGCGGCGCCGAGGGCCCCAGCCACGACCCGGCCGTGCTGGCGCTGCGCGGGCGGCTGCAGCGGGCGCTGCTGGCCACGCTGCTGCTCTCGCGCGGCACGCCCATGCTGTTGATGGGTGACGAGCTGGGCCACAGCCAGCAGGGCAACAACAACGCCTACTGCCAGGACAGCGCGCTGACCTGGCTGGACTGGACCGCGCCCGACAGCCGCAGCCTGGTCGCCTTCATCGCCCGGCTGACGCAGCTGCGCCGCTGCGACACCGCGCTGCGTGGCGACCTGTGGCTGCACGGCCGGCCTGGTCCCGACGGCCTGCCCGACGTGCGCTGGCTGCGCCCGGATGGCGCCCCGCTGGCCGCGGCCGATTGGCACGACCGGCAGGACCGGGCCTTGATGGTGCGGCTGGCCCCGCCGGGGGCGGGCCACGAGACCCTGCTGCTGTTCAACCCGGCCGCCGAGGACCGGGTGTTCACCCTGCCACCGCTGGAGCGCGGGCCGGCCTGGATCGGCCGCCTGGACAGCCACCATGCCCTGGGCCTGCCGCCCAGCGGCGCCCAGGCGCCCGGACCTTTCACGGTGCCCGCCCACAGCGTGCAGCTGCTGTGCAGCCACGAACTGACCGAGACCACCGCGCACGGTGGCCCTGCCTGAACTTCTGGAGAGAGACGAGATGGACCTCAATCGCAGTGCCGAGACCCGCTGGCTGGCTCGGCGAACCATGGCGCTGGTGCTGGCCGGTGGACGTGGCTCGCGCCTGATGAACCTCACCGACAACCGGGCCAAGCCGGCGGTGCACTTCGGCGGCAAGTTCCGCATCATCGACTTCGCGCTGTCCAATTGCGTGAACTCGGGCTTCCGCCGCATTGGCGTGGTCACCCAGTACAAATCGCACTCCCTGCTGCGCCACCTGCAGCGCGGCTGGAGCTTCATGCGCAGCGAGATGGGCGACTTCGTCGACCTGCTGCCGGCGCAGCAGCGTGTCAACGAGGTGGACTGGTACCGCGGCACGGCCGACGCCGTCTGGCAGAACCTGGACATCGTGCGCGACATGCAGCCGCAGTACGTCGTCATCCTGGCGGGCGACCATGTCTACAAGATGGACTACTCCATCATGCTGGCCGACCATGTGGCCAGTGGCCGAGGGGTGACGGTGGGTTGCATCGAGGTGCCCCGACCGGAGGCCACCGGCTTCGGGGTGATGGCGGTGGACGACAGCCGCAGCATCACCAGCTTCGTTGAGAAGCCGGCCGACCCCCCGCCCATGCCGGGCAACCCGGCGGCGTCGCTGGCCAGCATGGGCATCTACATCTTCAATGCCGACTACCTCTACCGCCTGCTGGACGAAGACGCCAGGGACGCCGGTTCGGACCACGACTTCGGCAAGGACCTGATCCCCAAGGCGGTGAGCGAGGGCCAGGCCCTGGCGCATCCGTTCTCGATGTCGGCCATCGCCAACCCGCCGTACTCGCGCGCCTACTGGCGCGACGTGGGCACGGTGGACGCCTACTGGGCGGCCAACCTGGACCTGGCCTCCACCACGCCGGAACTGAACATGTACGACCGGGACTGGCCGATCTGGACCTACCAGGAGCAGTTGCCGCCGGCCAAGTTCGTGCACAACCAGGATGGCCGCCGCGGCGAGGCCATCGATTCGCTGGTGTCCGGTGGCTGCATCGTCTCCGGGGCCACGGTGCTCAACTCGGTGCTGTTCTCCAATGTGCTGATACGCTCCTACAGCCAGCTGGAGCGCACCGTGGTGTTGCCCGATGTGCAGGTCAACCGCCGCTGCCGCATCCGCAACGCGGTGATCGACCGCCGCTGCAAGCTGCCCGAGGGCCTGGTGATCGGCGAGGATCCGGAACTGGACGCCAAGCGCTTCTACCGCAGCCCCGGCGGCGTGGTGCTCGTCACCCGCGCCATGCTGGACAAGCTCTGAAGAAGGAGGGCGCATGCGCGTTTTGCAGGTCTGTGCCGAGATTTATCCCCTGTTGAAGACTGGCGGGCTGGCCGACGTGGCCGGCGCGCTGCCGACCGCGCTCCAGGGCGCGGGTGTGGAGGTGCGGGTGCTGCTGCCCGGCTTCGAGGCGGTGATGGCCGGCTTGAAGGACCCGGTGACCGTGGGTGAGCTGTCTGTCCATGCGGCCGTGCCGGGGGCGCGGTTGCTCTACGGTGAGCTGCCGGCGGTGGGTTGCTGGGCCTATGTCATCGACGCCCCGCCGCTGTATCAGCGGCCCGGCGGCCCCTATGCCGATGCGCAGCAGCAGCCTTACCCGGACAACCACCTGCGCTTTGCCCGCCTGGGCTGGGCCGCGGCCGAACTGGCGGGTGGGGCCGACGCCTACTGGCGGCCCGAGCTGGTACATGCCCACGACTGGCACGCCGCGCTGGCGCCCGCCTGCATGAAGGCCATGGGTGTGCCCGCTGCCTCGGTCTTCACCATCCACAACCTGGCCTACCAGGGCAGTTTCGACGCCCGGCACTTCGGCGAGCTGGGCCTGCCGCTGCACTTCTACAACCCCGAGGGTCTGGAGTTCCATGGTGCGCTGAATTTCATGAAGGCCGGCCTGTTCTATGCCGACCGCATCAGCACCGTCAGCCCCAGCTATGCGCGGGAGATCCAGTCGCCCGAGCAGGGCATGGGCCTGGACGGCCTGCTGCGCCGGCGCAGCGCGGTACTGCACGGCATCCTGAACGGCGTGGACGATGCGGTCTGGAACCCGGCCCGGGACCCGCTGATCGCCGCGCCCTTCGACGGCCTGAAGCTGGCGGGCAAGGCCCGTGACAAGGCGGCGCTGCAGAAGCTGCTGGGCCTGGCCCAGGTGCCGGATGTGCCGCTGTTCGTGGTGGTCAGCCGCCTGACCGAACAGAAAGGCCTGCACCTGGTGCTGGAGACCTTGCCCAAGCTGGCCGCGCGTGGCGGCCAGTTCGCCCTGCTGGGCAGCGGGGATGTCGGCATGGAAGCTGCATTCCAGGACCTGGCCAGCCGCTGGCCCGATTCGGTGGGGGTGCGCATCGGTTACGACGAGGCCCTGGCCCACCAGATGGTGGCCGGGGGCGACGTGATCATGGTGCCGTCCCGCTTTGAGCCCTGCGGGCTGACCCAGCTCTACGGCCTGCGTTACGGCGCGCTGCCGCTGGTGCGCCGCGTGGGCGGGCTGGGTGACACCGTGACCGACTGCTCCCTGGAGGCCCTGGATGAGGGACGTGCCACCGGCTTTGTGTTCGACGCCTTCGACGAGGCGGGCCTGGACGCGGCCGTGCGCCGGGCCTTTGCGCTCTATCGCCGCAAGCGGGACTGGGTGTCCGTCCAGCGCACCGCGATGGCGCAGCACCACGATTGGGCGGTGGCCGCCCAGGGCTACCTGGCCATGTACCGCGCGGCCCTGGGCCGCTGAGGACGCCCTTTTCTGAACCGAGGAACCGACCGCGATGGACGTCAACCAGTTCGAGCATGAGTACGACCATGTGGGCCGCACCAGTGTGCCGGCGCTCAAGCGCCACATCGCCAACAAGCTGATCTACCAGGTCGGCAAGGACCCGGTCTCGGCCAGGCCCGAGGACTGGATGCACGCGGCGGCCTATGCCATCCGCGACCACCTGGTCGAGCGCTGGATGCAGACCACCCGCGCCCAGTACGCGCAGGATGTGAAGCGGGTCTACTACCTCTCGATGGAGTTCCTGATCGGCCGCACCTTCAGCAACGCGGTGCTGGCGCTGGACCTGATGCCGGCCCTCAAACAGGCGCTGCAGGAGCTGGAGGTGGACCTGGACGGCCTGTTCGACCTGGAGCCCGACGCGGCCCTGGGCAACGGCGGCCTGGGCCGGCTGGCGGCCTGCTTCCTCGATTCCATGGCCACGCTGGGCGTGCCGGGCTTCGGCTACGGCATCCGCTACGACTACGGCATGTTCCGCCAGCTCATCCGGGACGGGCGGCAGGTCGAGACGCCCGACTACTGGCTCACCCACGGCAATCCGTGGGAGTTTCCGCGGCCCGAGGTGACCTACCGCGTGCGCTTCGGTGGTCGGCTGGAGGACGCGCATGGCGGCGTGCGCTGGGTCGACACCGACGATGTGCTGGCCATGGCCTACGACACCATCATCCCGGGCTACGGCACCATGGCCACCAACACGCTGCGGCTATGGAGCGCCAAGGCCACCGAGGAGATGGACCTCAAGGCCTTCAACCAGGGCAACTACTTCGGCGCGGTGGAGACCAAGAACCACAGCGAGAACGTCTCGCGCGTGCTGTACCCGGACGACTCCACGCCCTCGGGCCGCGAGCTGCGCCTGCGCCAGGAGTACTTCTTCGTCTCGGCCAGCGTGCAGGACCTGGTGCGGCGCTACCTGCGCAGCCACACCAGCTTCGACCAGCTCTCCGACAAGGTCAGCATCCACCTCAACGACACCCACCCGGTGCTGGCCATTCCCGAGCTGATGCGGGTGCTGGTGGACGAACACCGTCTGCCCTGGGACGTGGCCTGGACGCACTGCCAGAAGATCTTCAGCTACACCAACCACACGCTGATGCACGAGGCCCTGGAGACCTGGCCGGTGGAGGTGCTGGGCCGGGTGCTGCCGCGGCACCTGCGCATCATCTTCGACATCAACGCCCGCTTCCTGGGCCAGCTGGGCAGCCAGCCGGGCGGCGGCACCGAGCTGCAACGCAGACTCTCGTTGGTGGACGAGACCGGCGAGCGCCGCGTGCGCATGGCCTACCTGGCGGTGCTGGCCAGCCACTCCGTCAACGGCGTGTCGGCCCTGCATTCCGAGCTGATGAAGCAGTCCATCTTCGCGGACTTCGCCAAGCTCTGGCCCGAGCGCTTCAACAACAAGACCAACGGCATCACGCCGCGCCGCTGGCTGGCCCAGGCCAACCCGGGTCTGGCGCAGCTGCTGGACCAGCGCATCGGCCGGGGCTGGCGCCGCCAGCTCGACCAGCTCGAGGGCCTGAAGGCGGCCATCGAGCTGCCCGGCTTCCTGGGGGCCTTCCGCCGCGTCAAGCGGCAGAACAAGGAACGGCTGGCCGCCCTGGTGCAGAAGCGCCTGGGCGTGGACCTGAACGTCGATGCACTGTTCGACGTGCAGGTCAAGCGGATCCACGAGTACAAGCGGCAGCTGCTCAACGTGCTGCACGTCATCACCCGCTACCGCCGCATCCTGGACCAGCCCGATGCGCAGTGGGTGCCGCGCGTGGTGGTCTTCGCCGGCAAGGCGGCCTCGGCCTATTACATGGCCAAGCTGGTGATCCGGCTGATCAACGACGTGGCCGAGCTCATCAACAACGATCCGCGTGTGGGCGACCGGCTCAAGGTGGTGTTCATCCCCAACTACAGCGTGAGCCTGGCCGAGGTCATCATCCCGGCGGCCGACCTGTCCGAGCAGATCTCCACCGCCGGCACCGAGGCTTCGGGCACCGGCAACATGAAGTTCGGCCTCAACGGGGCGCTGACCATCGGCACGCTGGACGGCGCCAACGTGGAGATGCGCGAGCATGTGGGCGAGGACAACATCTTCATCTTCGGCCACACTGCCGAGGAGGTGGCCGGCCTGCGCGCCCGCGGCTACCAGCCCCGCGAATGGCTGGAGGAGGACGACGAGCTGGCCGGCGTGCTGGACATGCTCGCCGCCGGCACCTTCAGCCCCGGCGAGCCGGCCCGCTACCAGCCCATCGTCGACACCCTGGTGAACTGGGGCGATCACTACCTGCTGCTGGCCGACTACCGCAGCTACGTGGACACCCAGGACCGGGTGGATGCCTTGTACCGGGCCGAGGACGAGTGGACCCGCAAGGCCGTGCTCAACGTGGCCGGCATGGGCTTCTTCTCGTCCGACCGCACCATCGCCGAGTACGCCCACAGCATCTGGCACAGCACCCCGGTGCAGGTTCCGGCCCCGGGCGTGACGGATTGAAGATTCGGCAACTCCGGGTGTTTCAAGTCGTATCTTTACGTTTAAGCCTCTGCCCTTCGCGTCGATAGGAGGGGTGCCGCGTCGTTCGATGACGGGGTGCCTCTGGAGATCGAGCGATGCGAGTGCGTGTGGGATTGTGCGGATTGGGAGCCCTGGCCGGTTTGTTGGCGGGCTGCGGGGGCGGTGGCGATGGCACGGATGCGGGCAGCACCGCCAGCACGGACGGCAGCACGACGTCCATGAGCCAGGCGGCCGCGGTGCGGCGCATTGGAACGACCACCACGACCACCACCGCGACGGCCACGGTGACCGTCAGTGACCGCCAGGCGGCTGCGGCCAAGGTGGCGACCACGGATCCTTCCTGCACCGGCCTCACGGCCTTCTACTGGGAGATCGGGGACAAGACCGGCAAGCTGGGCAGCGGGCAGGGCGGCACGGGCACGACCAAGCCCACCGCCACGACCTTGATGCCGGTGGCCTCGGCCTCCAAGTGGGTGTATGCCAGCACGGTGATCGAAGCCCAGAAGGGCGTGCTCAGCGCCGACGACGTGAGCTTCCTCTCAATGCGCTCGGGCTACACCAACTTCAACGACTGCAGCTCAGCCACGGGGACGACCGTGTCGTCCTGCCTGACGGCCGCCGGTCGCCTGAGCGGCACCAACGGCGACTACGTGGCCGACACGGCGGGCCAGTTCTACTATGGTGGTGGCCACATGCAGGTGCACGCCGTCAAGCGCGGCTGGGGCGGTGACACGACCAGCGCCCTGACCACGGCGCTCAAGAGCATCAAGGGCATGCCGACCAACTCCTTCAACTACACCAATGTGCAGCTGGCGGGCGGGGTGGGGACCAATGCCACCAACTACGGGCTGTTCCTGCGCCGCGTGCTGGAGGGCACACTGGTGCAGACCGCGTCGGCCCTGGGGCAGCATGCGGTGTGCACCCATCCCAACGGCAGCGATTGCGCGGGCGTGATCTTCAGCCCGATCAACCAGTCTCGCCCGGGCGGCCCCAACGACATCAGCAACGAGAGCTGGCATTACAGCCTGGGTCACTGGGTGGAAGACGACCCCACGCTGGGAGACGGTGCCTTCAGCAGCCCGGGCAAGTTCGGCTTCTACCCCTGGATCGACAAGAGCAAGACCTGGTACGGCGTGCTGGCCCGCTATGACGCGACCAACGTCTACAACAGCGATCCGACCAAGACGCCGTACAACACCTCGCGGCTGTGCGGCCGCAAGATCCGTCAGGCGTGGATGAATCTCTGAGCGTCGGTGCCCCGGCGGGCGAAGCGGCCTACAATTCGCCCCCTTTCCCGAACCCTCTGCGAGCCTGCCTTGGACCTGCAACTGCCCATCAAGATCGTTGACGAACTGGCCGAGACCATCGTCGAGTCCACCGGCATCCTCGACCTCGCCAGCGGCGAAATCCGCAGCGTGGTGCTGAGCGAGGACAACGATCCGCCCTACAGTGGCTTCCCGGCCGAGGACGCCGAGTACGAATTCACCTGCGGCATGCTGTCCAACGGCAGCAAGGAAGTCGAGTTCCGTATCGAGGTCGACGTGGTCGGCCGCAAGTACTCGGTGACGCCCTCGGAACTGCTGGAGCTCAAGGGCCGCGCCGCCCGCCTGTTCTCGGCCGCACCCGAGGCACCCGCCGCCGCACCGGCCAAGAAGGGCCGCAAGCCGCGCGACTGAGTGCGGCTCTGAGTGCCGCTGCCCGCGCCGGGCAGACACCGATCCGACACCGGCCGGCTCCTACAATGCCGGCACCTGATGCCCCAGGGCGCCCCACGCTGCACAGCGCGGGGCGCCCTGGTCTCATTCCAGCCCCTGTTTTCTTCACCACCGCCTGAGCGACCGCCATGCCTGTGAATCTGCAAGCCCCTGTTCCCGAGCAACTCCATCCCGTGGCCGGCGTGCGCCTGGGCATTGCCGAAGCCGGGGTGCGCAAGGCCAACCGCAAGGACCTGGTGGTGATCGAACTGGCCGAGGGCTCGGCCGTGGCCGGCGTGTTCACCCAGAACCGCTACTGTGCCGCGCCGGTGCAGGTCTGCCGTGAGCACCTGTCCGCCGGCAGCGCCATCCGCGCGCTGGTGATCAACACCGGCAACGCCAATGCCGGCACCGGTGCCGACGGCCTGGCGCGGGCCCGCCGCACCGCCGCAGCCCTGGCCGCCCAGGTGGGCGTGCAGCCGCAGCAGGTGCTGCCGTTTTCCACCGGCGTGATCATGGAAACCCTGCCGGTCGAGCGCATCGAAGCCGGTTTGCCGGCGGCCCTGGCCGATCTGTCCGCCTCGAACTGGGGCCGTGCCGCCGAAGGCATCATGACCACCGACACCCTGCCCAAGGCCGCTTCGCGCCAGGTGCAGATCGGTGGCAAGACGGTCACCGTCACCGGCATCTCCAAGGGCGCCGGCATGATCCGCCCCAACATGGCCACGATGCTGGGCTTCATCGCCACGGATGCGGTGATCGCTCCGGCCCTGCTGCAGCCGCTGGTCAAGGCCGCGGCCGGTGCCTCGTTCAACCGCATTACCATCGACGGCGACACCTCCACCAACGACAGCTTCGTGCTGATCGCCACCCGCCAGGCCGGCCACGCCGAGATCACCGCGCTGGACAGCGCCGAGGGCCAGGCCCTGCAGTCGGCCGTGTTCGCCGTGGCCCAGCAACTGGCCCAGGCCATCGTGCGTGACGGCGAAGGCGCCACCAAGTTCATCACCGTGCAGATCGAGGGTGGACAGACCGAGGCCGAGTGCCAGCTGGCGGCCTATGCCATCGCCCACTCGCCCCTGGTCAAGACGGCCTTCTTCGCCAGCGACCCCAATCTGGGCCGCATCCTCTGCGCGGTCGGCTACGCCGGCATCGCCGATCTGGACCAGACCCGCATCGAGATGTTCCTGGACGACGTCCATGTGGTGACCCAGGGCGGCCGCAACCCGAGCTACCGGGAAGAGGACGGCCAGCGCGTGATGAAGCAGGCCGAGATCACCGTGCGCGTGCACCTGGGCCGCGGCACCGCCAGCGCCACCGTCTGGACCTGCGACCTCTCGCACGACTACGTCAGCATCAACGCCGACTATCGCTCCTGAGCGGGTCAGGCCGGTGCCGCGGGCTTGCGCCCCAGCAGCACCGGCTGGAACAGCACGTCGTCGCGGCGCTCGATGGCCTCGAAGCCGGCCTCGGCCATCAGCTGCGTCAGGCGGTCCAGCGTGATGGCCCGGTAGCGGCTGTGCAGCACCTCGGTGTCGCAGTGGCCGTCGGGGTGCTCCACCGTGCGGTACAGGCGCAGGTCGTAGCAGTCGCCATCCCACTCCCAGACCTGCACCGCCAGGAAACGCCGACCCTCGGCATCCCGCCGGGCGCCGTAGGGCCGCACATCCGGGCTCACACGGGGGATGGCGGCGTAGTCGCGCACCGAGATCAGCAGCAGACCGCCCGGCCGCAGGCAGCGCCAGGCACTGGCAAAGGCCTGCAGGATCTCTGCGTCGCTGAGCAGATGGGGAAGGCTGTTGTCGCAGGCCAGCACCGCAGCCTGGCTGCTGGAGGCCGTGCCGGACAGGCTGCGCAGGTCGTCCACCCGTAGCGTGGCGTGCAGGTTGCGTGCATCCAGCTCCTGTTGCAGGCGCGTCACCGCGCCGGGTGAAAGGTCGGATGCCGTGAGGGCGAAGCCCTGCGCGATCAAGCCCAGGGTCTGGGTGCCGATGCCGCAGGCGGCGTCCAGCACGGGATCACCCGGCGCCACGCCGTGCGCGTGCAGCACCGCAGCCAGGGCGGCCCCTTGCCGCGCCACGGCGCGCTCCCAATCCGGGTAGAGCAGGTGGTAGTCAGGGGCCAGCCGGTCGTAGAAGGCGGTGTCCATCGCCGGCCCGCGTCAGCTCAGTAGGGTGCAGGTGAGGGCGCGTCCAGCTCGCCGCGGTATTCCACCTTGCCCTTGAGCTTGGCGCGCGGGTGCACGTCCAGCTGGGCGTCGTAGAGCGCGTCGCCGATCAGCGTGCCGCTGCCGGTGATCTCCAGCGTCTGGCGGGCGATGACGGTGCCCTGGACCCGGCCTTCGATCAGCACGTGGTCGGCCTCGATGGTGGTCTGCTCCACCCGGCCGCCCGGGCCGATGTGGACCGTGCCGCCCTGGGCCACCTGGATGCCGCCCTTGAGCACGCCGTCGATGCGCAGCCCCAGGCCTTGCTGGGCGCTGAACGAGCCTTCGAACACGGCGCCTTCGGCGATCAGGCTGGAGATGGCGTTCAGGGCCTCGACGGGTACCAGGCGGGGGCTGAAGTTCGGGGTGGTGTCGGACATGGGCGGACCGTGCGTGGGGGGGCGAGAGCCTCAGGTGGAAATCATTGTGCCGCAGGGGCAGCGGCGGCTTGTGAGCGGGTGTGCGGTGGCGTCAGTGTGCACCCAGCCAGGGCGCGAGCCAACCGCTGCGCCAGGCCCAGGTGGCGGCGACCAGCAGCGCCGGGGTGCCGGCCCATAGCAGCCCTCGGCCCAGGGCCCAGCGCCATTGGCGGGCACGCAGGCGCCGGCGCGCCAGCGGGGCCGCCTGGGCCTGGGCGCAGGCCAGGGCCTGTTGGCGCAGGCTTTCCCGATCCAGCAGGCGCGCTGTGGGTTCAGGTGGCGTCATGGCCGGAGGCCGGTGCGGCGCTGACCCGTTCGACCTGGGCGTTCAGCTCGGCACCGTTGACCTGCAGCTGGCCGTAGCGCAGCCGCCCGCTGACCACTGCGCTGGCATGCAGCGCCGCGCGGCCGCCGGAGACATCCAGGTCGCCTTCGGCATGGCCCAGCACCGACAGGCTGCGGGCCTGCAGCTCGCCCTGAAGATGACCGGTCTCGGCGATGGTGACATGGCCCTCGCTGCCAGGGGTGCGCACGCGGCCGTGCAATTCGCCGGCCACGGTCAAGCTGCCTTCCAGCGTGACCAGGCCCTCGAAACGCCAGCCGGCGGCCAGCTGCGAATGGCGCGGGGCCGAGGGCAGGGGCGCGGCCGGCGCCAGGGTGGGCAGGTCCAGCGTCGGCAGGTGGCTGAGGTCGGGCAGGGCGGCGCCCAGGGGGATGCGCGGCGGAAAGGACGGTTCGGGAGATTCGGTGTCCATCGGGGATCAGGCCATGGTGTCCAGCACGGGCAGCAGGCGCTCGCGCTGGAGGGTGCGGAAGGGGCCCTGCATCACCCCGCCTTCGTACAGGCGCAGGCGGGCGGCGCTGAGGCTGCCGGTGCAGACGCCGGTGCTGGCCACCTGCACGGTGCCCAGGCATTCGACGGCGGTGCTCGCGTCGGTGTCGTCGGCCACGCCGCCCAGGTGGCCCAGCACGATCAGGTCACCCAGGATGCGGAAGCGCCCCTGCAGCTGGCCGGTGTGCCAGATGACCAGGCGGCCGGCGATCTCGCCCTGGCCGCGCAGCGTGCCTTGCAGCAGCAGGCCGCCTTTGAAATTCAGCGTGCCTTCCAGCACGGTGCCCTCGGCCACCCGGTTGACGATGTGCATCGCCACCGGATCCAGCACCAGGCTGTCCTGGGGTGGGGTGGGGGCGCTCATCCCGGACCTCCGGCGCTCCAGCGGGCCAGGGCCCAGACACCACCGGCCAGCAGGGCGCTCCAGCCCAGCCACAGGGCCGCCAGCAGGCGTCGGCGCAGGCGGGGCAGGGTGGCCAGGTCCAGGGGTTGGCCGGCCAGGGCGGCGGCCGGATGGTCCTGGCCCAGCCCACGGGCCAGCCCGGCCAGCAGCCGGCTGCGGTCACCCAGACCCTCCAGCCACAGGGCGCGGTCCGAGACTTCGCGCACCCCCTGGCCGGGGCCAAGGGTCAGCGGCGTGGCCGGGCCCACCACCTGTTCGGTCAGGTAGCGGTCAAGAGGGTCGGGGGCGGACATCCCGTGATTATTGCGGAGCCGTGACCTTGTCCCGGCGGGGCGCTGTGTCGGCGCCGCCACGGCGCTGCTAGCATCGTTGCCCGCCTGCGCGCCCTACCCGGGTGCAGGGCACCCCAAGAGAAAGAGAACGTGACCCATGAGGTCCTGGTGGATGGCTTTGCGCGCGCGGATCCGGCTCGCGCCCGATGATCTGTTGCGTGACCCGACCTACAGACGGCTCTGGTCCTCGATCCTGATCAGCTCCCTGGGCACCCAGGTGACCCTGCTGGCGGTGCCGCTGACGGCGGCCGTGCTGCTGCATGCCTCACCCACCCAGATGGGCTGGCTGACCACCATGGAGCTGCTGCCCTTCCTGCTGTTCTCCCTGCCCACCGGGGTGTGGCTGGACCGGGTGCGCAAGCTGCCGGTCTACATCGCCGGTGAGCTGAGCCTGGCCCTGGTGGTGGCCACCGTGCCGCTGGCCTGGTGGCTGGGCTGGCTGCAGATGGGCTGGCTCTATGCGGTGGCCTTCGTGATCGGCGCGGTCAACACCACGGCCGGCTCGGCCTCGCAGATCGTGCTGACCCAGGTGGTGGAGCGCGACCGGCTGGTGGAGGCCCACGCCAAGAACGCGCTGGCCAACTCCGGGGCCGAGGTGGCCGGGCCGGCGGTGGCTGGGGCGCTGATCCGGGCCCTGGGTGCGCCGCTGGCGCTGCTGGTCAACGCGGTGCTGCTGATCGGCTCGGCGGCCATCCTGCGGCTGATCCGGGTGCAGGAGACGCTGCGCCCGGCGCAGGCCGACAGCTTCTGGCGCGACCTGCGGGCTGGCCTGTCCTTTGTGCGCCAGCAGCGTCTGCTGGTGACGCTGGCCGCCTGCGTGGGGGCTTGGCAGTTGAGCAATCAGTGCGCCAATGTGGTCCAGATCCTCTTTGCCACCCGCCGCCTGGGCCTGAGCGAGCAGGCGGTGGGCCTGAGCTATGTGGCCCTGGGTGCGGGCACGGTGACGGCCAGCTTGCTGGGTGACCGGCTCAGCCGCCGCCTGGGGCCGGGCCCGGCGCTGGTCACGGGCTTCGCCTGCACCGCCGCGGGCTGGCTGTTGCTGGCGCTGGCCCCGGTGGGGCCGCTGGGCGTGGCCGCCTTCGTGGCCTGCCTGAGCCTGTTTGGGGCCGGGGCCATCTTCATCTTCATCAACTTCATCGCGTTGCGCCAGGCCGTCACGCCCGAGCCGCTGCTGGGCCGCATGACCAGCGTGATGCGCTGGCTGATCCTGCTGCCTTCGGTGCCCGGCGCCATGCTGGGGGGCTGGCTGGGCGAGCATGTCAGCCTGCGGGCGGCCCTGGGCTTTGCCGGCGCCAGCTGCGCGCTGCTGGCACTGGTGGCTTGGCGCCTGCCACGCATCCAGGCGGTGCGGGAACTGCCTTCGGTGGATAGCCCGGCACGGCGGCTGGAAGCGGTGGACGAGGGGGTGGCCTGATCCTCCGGGTCAGGGCCCCAGCGTGTCCGTGATGATGCGATCCACCCCCAGCGCCCACAGGGTGTCGGCCCGGGGAGCCTCGTTGACCGTGTAGACCCAGCAGGCCAGGCCATGGGCGCGCACGCTGCGCAGGGTGTCCGCGTCTATCAGCCGGTGGTTCAGCACCACGCCCTGACAGCCCAGGGCCTGCGCCTGAGCCATCCAGCCCGGCGTCAGCGCGTCCAGCAGCAGGGCGCGGGGCAGTTCGGGGGCGGTGGCCGCCGCTGCCGCAAGGGCCGGGAACTGGAAGGAGGACAGCCAGGGCGCCGGGGTGCCGGTGTTCCAGAGCTGCCGCACCGCGCCCGCGACCGTCAGGCCCGTCAACTCGGCTTGCCCGGGCAGCGGCTTGAGTTCGAGATTGATGTGCAAGCCTTCGGCATTCGCGAAGGCGGCCAGCGCCGCCAGCCGGGCGGGGGGCTCGCCGGCCCAGCCGGGGCCGCACCAGGCGCCGGCGTCCAGTCGGGACAGGGTGGCCCAGTCCGCCGCCGCGGCCGGGCCCTGGCCCGAGGTGGTGCGCTCCAGGGTGTCGTCGTGCAGCAGATAGGGTTCGCCGTCGGCGGCCAGCTTCACGTCGCACTCGAAGGCCCGGTAGCCCAGTTGCCAGCCGTGGCGGAAGGCCGCCAGGGTGTTTTCCGGGGCCCGGCGGCCGGCGCCGCGGTGGGCGATCCAGCGCGGCCAGGTGACCGCGGCGGGGGAGAGGAGGCGCTCGGACGATGGCATGGGGCAGATGGGCGCGGCGGGTGGGCGAGGTGGCGGGACCGGGCACAGCATGCCATGCCCCAGAGGCGGGCTTTCCCCCGGACGGTATCATTCGTGCCCTCGTGCCCCTGACAGGTGCGTGCGGCCGGATCCCCCGGTCCTCCCGCTTTTTGCCTGCCCGCCATGAACGCGCCGCTGCCGATTCCCACCGTCCCCACTCTGAACGGGGACCACCCCGTCGAAGACGCCGCCGCGCCCCGGCTGCGCGAGATTCCGTACAACTACACCTCGCTGTCCGACCGCGAGATCGTGCTGCGCCTGCTGGGCGAGCGTGCCTGGGATCTGCTGAACCTGCTGCGCGACGAGCGCCGCACCGGCCGCTCCGCCCGCATGCTCTACGAGGTGATGGGCGACATCTGGGTCGTCAAGCGCAACCCCTACCTGGTCGACGACCTGCTGGACAACCCGCGCCGACGCGGCCAGCTGATCGAGGCCCTGCACCACCGCCTGACCGAGGTGGAAAAGCGCCGCACCCCCGAGGTGGACGCCCAGCGCGACGCCCATGTGGGTGAGCTGCTGGTGCTGGCCCGCGCCGCGGTGGACCGCTTTGCCACCCGCTTCGTGCAGGTGGACGAGTTGCGCCAGCGTGCACGCAAGCTGTTTGCCCAGTGCACCCGCAAGGACAACATCAAGTTCGACGGCCTCTCGCGCGTCTCGCACGTGACGGACGCGACCGACTGGCGGGTGGAGTACCCCTTCGTCGTGCTGACCCCGGACACCGAGGCCGAGATGGCCGGCCTGGTGGCGGCCTGCGTGGCACTGGGCCTGACCGTGATCCCGCGTGGGGGCGGCACCGGCTACACCGGTGGCGCCGTGCCGCTGACCTGGAAGAGCGCGGTCATCAACACCGAGAAGCTCGAGCAGATGACCGAGGCCGAGATGAGCACGCTGCCTGGCGTGGACCATCCGGTGCCGACGATCTGGACCGGGGCCGGCGTGGTCACCCAGCGGGTGGCCGACGCGGCCGAGCGCGCGGGCTTCGTTTTTGCGGTGGACCCGACCTCGGCCGAGGCCTCCTGCGTGGGCGGCAACATCGCGATGAACGCAGGCGGCAAGAAAGCCGTGCTGTGGGGCACCGCGCTGGACAACCTGGCCAGCTGGAAGATGGTGACGCCCGAGGCCAAGTGGCTGGAGGTCACCCGGCTGAACCACAACCTGGGCAAGATCCACGACGCCGAGGTGGCCAGCTTCGAGCTGAAGTACTTCGACGCCAGCGGCAAGCACCTGGAGCGCACCGAGCGCCTGGACATTCCGGGCCGCGTGTTTCGCAAGGAGGGCCTGGGCAAGGACGTCACCGACAAGTTCCTGGCCGGCCTGCCCGGCGTGCAGAAGGAGGGCTGTGACGGCCTGATCACCAGCGCGCGCTGGGTGGTGCACCGCATGCCGGCGCACACCCGCACCGTGTGCCTGGAGTTCTTCGGCAACCCCAAGGACTGCGTGCCCTCGATCGTCGAGATCAAGGACTTCATGTTCCAGGAGATGAAGCAGCCGGGTGGCGCCATCCTGGCCGGCCTGGAGCACATGGACGACCGCTACCTGAAGGCGGTGGGCTACGCGACCAAGAGCAAGCGCGGCGGCATGCCCAAGATGGCGCTGTTCGGCGACATCGTCGGCGACGACGAGGACCGCGTGGCCAAGGCCGCCAGCGAGGTCATCCGCCTGGCCAATGCCCGTTCGGGCGAGGGCTTCATCGCCGTCAGCCCCGAGGCCCGCAAGAAGTTCTGGGCCGACCGCAAGCGCACCGCGGCCATCAGCCGCCACACCAACGCCTTCAAGGTCAACGAGGACGTGGTGATCCCGCTGGAGCGCATGGGCGAATACACCCTGGGCATCGAGCGGATCAACATCGAGCTGTCGCTGCGCAACAAGCTGGCGCTGACCGAGCGGCTGGAGGCCTTCTTCACCGAGGGCGAACTGCCGCTGGCCAAGACCGACGAGGCCGGCGAGCACACCCGCGACGAGCTGCTGGACGAGCGGGTGCCCGAGGCGCTGGCGCTGATCCGCAGCGTGCGCAACCTGTGGCAGCACTGGCACGACCACCTCGACGAGGTGCTGCCCAACGAGAGTCGCAGCTTCTTCGACCAGCTGCAGGACCATTCCCTGCGCGCCTCCTGGAAGAAGGACCTCCTCAAGCCGCTGCAGCTGCTGTTCGCCGGCTCCACCTTCGCGCCCATCATCGAGGGCGTCAAGCAGGTCCACAAGGACGTGCTGCGTGGCCGCGTGTGGGTGGCCCTGCACATGCACGCCGGCGACGGCAATGTGCACACCAACATCCCGGTCAACAGCGACAACTACGAGATGCTGAAGACCGCGCACGAGGCGGTGGCCCGCATCATGGTGCTGGCGCGCAGCCTCAACGGCGTGATCTCGGGCGAACACGGCATCGGCATCACCAAGCTGGAGTTCCTCTCGGACGAGGAACTGGCCAACTTCACCGCCTACAAGGCCAAGGTGGACCCGGAAGGCCGCTTCAACCGCGGCAAGCTGCTGCGCGGCGAGGCCCTGAGCCGCCTGGGCGAGGACGTGCATGCCGCCGACCTGAGCCACGCCTACACGCCCAGCTTTGGCCTGATGACGCACGAGTCGCTGATCATGCAGCAGAGCGACATCGGCGACATCGCCGCCTCGGTCAAGGACTGCCTGCGCTGCGGCAAGTGCAAGCCGGTGTGCTCCACCCACGTGCCGCGCGCCAACCTGCTGTACAGCCCGCGCAACAAGATCCTGGCCACCTCGCTGCTGGTCGAGGCCTTCCTCTACGAGGAGCAGACCCGGCGCGGCGTGTCGATCAAGCACTGGGAAGAGTTCGAGGACGTGGCCGACCACTGCACGGTCTGCCACAAGTGCCTGAGCCCCTGCCCGGTGAAGATCGACTTCGGTGACGTGACGATGGCCATGCGCAACCTGCTGCGCAAGATGGGCCGCAAGAGCTTCCGCCCCGGCCATGCCGCGGCCATGCTGATGCTCAACGCCACCAACCCGGAGACGATCAAGCTGGCCCGCACGGCCATCGTCGGCGTGGGCATGAAGGCCCAGCGACTGGCGCACGACGTGCTGTCCATCGCCGCCAAGCACCAGACCAGCGCGCCGCCGGCCACGGTGGGCACCGCCCCGATCAAGGAGCAGGTGATCCACTTCATCAACAAGAAGATGCCGGGCGGCCTGCCCAAGAAGACCGCGCGGGCGCTGCTGGACATCGAGGACCGGGACTACGTGCCCATCATCCGCAACCCGGCCGTCACCACGGCCGAGACGGAGGCGGTGTTCTACTTCCCCGGCTGCGGTTCGGAGCGCCTGTTCAGCCAGGTCGGCCTGGCCACCCAGGCCATGCTCTGGCACGCCGGCGTGCAGACTGTGCTGCCGCCGGGCTACCTGTGCTGCGGCTACCCACAGCGCGGGGCCGGCCAGTTCGACAAGGCCGAGAAGATCATCACCGACAACCGGGTGCTGTTCCACCGCGTGGCCAACACGCTGAACTACCTGGACATCAAGACGGTGGTGGTGAGCTGCGGCACCTGCTACGACCAGCTGCAGGGCTACCACTTCGACAAGATCTTCCCGGGCTGCCGCATCATCGACATCCACGAGTTCCTGCTCGAGAAGGGCATCAAGCTCGACGGCGCTGGCGGCTACCTGTTCCACGACCCCTGCCACTCGCCGATGAAGCAGCAGGACCCGATGAAGACCGTCAAGGCCCTGGTCGGCGACGCGGTGATCAAGAGCGAGCGCTGCTGCGGTGAATCGGGCACGCTGGCGGTCAGCCGGCCCGACATCTCGACCCAGGTGCGCTTCCGCAAGGAAGAGGAGATGCGCAAGGCCGAGGCGGCGCTGCGCGCCACCGGCGTGGTGGGCCAGCAGCAGGACCTGAAGATCCTGACCTCCTGCCCCAGCTGCCTGCAGGGCCTGTCGCGCTACGGTGATGACCTGCAGAACGGCCTGCTGGAGGCCGACTACATCGTCGTCGAGATGGCGCGCAAGATCCTGGGCGCCAGCTGGATGGAAGACTACGTCGCCCGCGCCAACGCGGGTGGCATCGAGCGGGTGCTGGTGTGATGAAGCAGGCCGGTTGCGAACTGTGCGAACACCAGGCCACCGCGGCCTGGTCGCTGGTGCATGCGGGCGAGCGCCTGCGCGTGGTGCGGGTGCTGGACGCGCCGGAGTTTCCGGCCTTCTACCGCGTGATCTGGAACGACCATGTGGCCGAGATGAGCGATCTCTCGCATGTGGACCGGGCCCATCTGATGGACGTGGTGCTGGCCGTGGAGCATGTGCTGCGCACCAGCCTCCAGCCGACCAAGATCAACCTGGCCACACTGGGCAATGTGGTGCCGCACCTGCACTGGCACGTCATCGCCCGTTTCGACTGGGACAGCCATTTCCCGCAGCCCATCTGGGGCAGCCGCCAGCGCACGCCCGAGCCGCCGGCCGGCCAGCGCCTGGCCGTGCCGCTGACAGAGCTGGACGACCGGGTGCGCCGCGCCCTGAATGCCTGAAACTCCTTTCGTCTTTCGCATGAGCCCTGCTTCCCCCCAGCCGACCGCGCTGACCCTGCACCAGGCCTCCCGCGTGCTGGAAATCGGCTTCGACGACGGCCAGACCTTCCGCATCCCCTTCGAGCTGCTGCGCGTGTACTCGCCCTCGGCCGAGGTGCAGGGCCACGGCCCGGGGCAGGAGGTGCTGCAGACCGGCAAGCGCGAGGTGCTGATCACCGACGTGGCCATGGTGGGCCACTACGCCTTGCAGCCGCGCTTTGACGACGGCCACGAGTCGGGCCTCTACACTTGGGCCTATCTGTACGATCTGGGTGCGCGGCAGGCCGAGCACTGGGCGGCCTACGAGGCCCGGCTGAAGCTGGCTGGCGTTGATCGGGATGCCCCGATGCCGCCCAAGGACGGTCCGTCCTGCCACTCGCACTGACCCGGGCGCCCGTCGGCGCCACCACCCATTCCAGGAAAGAGTTCCATGTCGCAGACCCACTTCGGTTTTGAAACCGTGGACGAGGCCGAGAAGGCCGGCAAGGTCAAGGGCGTGTTCGATTCGGTCGCTTCCAAGTACGACCTGATGAACGACTTCATGTCCATGGGCCTGCACCGGGTCTGGAAGGCCTACACGGTGGCGGTGGCCAACCTCAAGGAAGGCGACGCGGTGCTGGACATCGCTGGCGGCACGGGCGATCTCTCGCGCGCCTTCGCCCGCAAGGTCGGCCCGACGGGCACCGTGGTGCACACCGACATCAACGAGGCCATGCTGCGCACCGGCCGCGACCGCCTGCTCGACGAAGGCCTGTCGCTGCCGACAACGATCTGCGACGCCGAGAAGCTGCCCTTCAAGCCGGGCACCTTCGACCTGGTGAGCGTGGCCTTCGGCCTGCGCAACATGACCCACAAGGACCAGGCCCTGGCCGAGATGTGCCGGGTGCTCAAGCCGGGTGGCCGCCTGCTGGTGCTGGAGTTCTCCAAGGTCGCCAAGCCGCTGCAGAAGCCCTACGACTGGTACTCGTTCAACATCCTGCCCAAGCTGGGCCAGTGGGTGGCCGGCGATGCCGACAGCTACCGCTACCTGGCCGAGTCGATCCGCATGCACCCGGACCAGGCCACGCTCAAAGCCATGATGAAGACGGTGGGCTTCGGCCATGTGGATGTGCACAACCTGACCGGCGGCGTCGTGGCTCTGCACGTGGGCATCAAGTGCTGAGCTGAATCCCGAGGGCAGGGGAGGGCGCGGCATCGAAGGGTCCTGGCCGCGCGGCATACTGTGCGGGCTTGCATTGAACGGACCCGAGATGCCCCAGATCCTGTTGACCGGCGCGGCCGGCTACATCGCTTCCCACACCTGGCTCGCCCTGCAGGCCGCGGGCTTTGACGTCGTGGGCGTCGATGACTTTTCCAACAGCTCGCCCGAGGTGTTGCGTCGCATCGAGGCCCTGGGCGGCCGGCCGGTGGTGTTCGAGCAGGCCAATGTCTGCGACGCCGCGGCCATGGACGCCATCTTCCGCAAGCACCGCATCGACGCGGTGGTGCACTTCGCCGCCTTCAAGGCCGTGGGCGAATCGGCCGAGAAGCCGCTGGCCTACTACGCCAACAACCTCGGCGGCCTGGTCAACACCCTGCAGGTGATGCAGCGCCACGGCGTGAAGACCTTCGTCTTCAGCTCCAGCGCCACCGTCTACGGCACGCCGGTCTTCCTGCCCTACACCGAGGCCCATCCGCTGGCTGCGATGAACGTCTACGGCCGCACCAAGCTGATGGGCGAGCAGATCCTGCGCGACCTGGAGACGGCCGATCCGTCCTGGGCCATCGCCTGGCTGCGCTACTTCAACCCGGTGGGCGCCCACGAGAGCGGCCAGATGGGCGAGGACCCGCGCGGCGTGCCCAACAACCTGATGCCCTATGTGCAGCAGGTGGCGGTGGGCCGGCGAGAGTTTCTCTCCATCTTCGGTGGCGACTACGACACCCCGGACGGCACTGGCGTGCGCGACTACCTGCACGTGATGGACCTGGCCGAGGGCCATGTGGCGGCCCTGCGCTACCTGCTGGACGCGAAGAAGGGCTGCACCGTCAACCTGGGCACCGGCGTGGGCTACAGCGTGCTGGACCTGGTCCGGGCCTTCGAACGGGCCGCCGGCAAGCCCATTCCGTACAAGATCGTGGATCGCCGTGCGGGCGACCTGCCCAGCTACTACGCCGACGCCACCCTGGCCCGGACGCTGCTGGGTTGGCAGGCCCGCCGCAGCCTGGACCAGATGTGCGCCGACAGCTGGCGCTGGCAGAGCCAGAACCCGCAGGGCTACGCCCCGGGGGGCTGAGCCGCTGGCCCCCGCGCCGGGCCGATTGACCGGTCGCAGGAGCGGGCGGGAGCCCCCTCCTACAATGCCGGCATGCCTGATCCCATCGCCGCACTGACCGACCTGGTCCTGCCTGCGCTGACCGCGCGCTTCGTCCTGCTGGCCAACCATGTGCTGACGGCTGCTCCGGTGGCCCCGGAACGCCTGAAGTCCCACGCGGGGCGCGTGCTGAAGGTCGAGGTGGAAGGCTGGAGCGGCCCGCTGCCACCGCCGCCGCCGCTGGCCTTGCGGGTGACTCCCGCCGGCCTCTTCGAAGCGGCTGACGAAGCCGGTGCCGTGGCCGATGCGGACCTGCACCTGCGCCTGGATGCGTCCCGCCCGCTGGATGCCGCGCGCCGCCTGGCCGGCGGCGAGCTGCCGCCGGTGCAGATCGAGGGCGACGCCGCCTTCGCGGCCGATGTGAACTGGGTGGTGGGCAATGTGCGCTGGGACATCGCCGCCGACCTGGAGCGCGTGATGGGTCCCGGCCTGGCCGAAGGCCTCAGCCAGGCCGGCAGCCAGGCCCTGGGCGTGCTGCGCCAGATGGCCCAGGGCGTGGCCGGCTCGATGCAGCGACCCTGAGGACCGGCGCGCCCATGCGGTATTTCATGCGTCTGGCCTTCATCGTCCTGACCCTGCTGCGGCACGGGGTGGACGATCTCGTGCTTTCCCGCTTCGACCAGCACCGCTGGCTGCGGATGCTGTCCTGGGTCACGACCCGCGGCCGGCGCCTGGACGCGCCGCGCGGCCAGCGCCTGCGTCTGGCCCTGGAGGCCCTGGGCCCCATCTTCATCAAGTTCGGCCAGGTGCTCTCCACCCGGCGCGATCTGGTGCCGCCAGACATCGCCGACGAGCTGGCCCGGCTGCAGGACCGGGTGCCGCCCATTCCGGCGGCCCAGGCGCGCCGCCTGATCGAGCAGGGCCTGGGCCAGCCGATCGAGGCGGTGTTTGCCAGCTTCGAGAGCGAGGCCGTGGCCAGCGCCTCGATCGCCCAGGTGCACTTCGCGGTGCTCAAGGATGGCCGCGAGGTGGCGGTCAAGGTGCTGCGCCCGGGCATGCTGGACGTCATCGAGGACGATCTGGCCCTGCTGCACACCCTGGCCCGCTGGGTCGAGCGCCTGTCGGCCGACGGCAAGCGCCTGCGCCCGCGCGAGGTGGTGGCCGAGTTCGACGGCTATCTGCACGACGAGCTGGACCTGGTGCGCGAGGCGGCCAACGCCGCCCAGCTGCGGCGCAACATGGCCGATCTGCCGCTGATCCTGGTGCCCGAGATGCACTGGCAGTGGTGCAGCGAAACGGTCATCGTGATGGAGCGGATGAAGGGCATCCCCATCAGCCAGACCGATCGCCTGCGCGAGGCCGGCGTGGACATCCCGAAGCTGGCGCGCGACGGCGTGACCATCTTCTTCACCCAGGTCTTCCGCGACGGCTTCTTCCATGCCGACATGCACCCGGGCAACATCCAGGTCAGCGTCGATCCGGCCACCTTTGGCCGCTACATCGCGCTGGACTTCGGCATCGTCGGCACCCTGACCCAGGTCGACAAGGAGTACCTGGCGCAGAACTTCCTGGCCTTCTTCCGGCGCGACTACCAGCGCGTGGCCGAGCTGCATGTGGAAAGCGGCTGGGTGCCCCCCAACACCCGGGTGGATGCACTGGAGGCGGCGATCCGCGCCGTCTGCGAGCCGCACTTCGACCGGCCGCTGCGGGAGATCTCGCTCGGTCAGGTGCTGATGCGCCTGTTCCAGACCTCGCGCCGCTTCAATGTGGAGATCCAGCCGCAGCTGGTGCTGCTGCAGAAGACCCTGTTGAACGTCGAGGGCCTGGGCCGCGAGCTGGACCCGGACCTGGACCTCTGGTCCACCGCCAAGCCCTTCCTGGAGCGCTGGATGAACGAGCAGCTGGGTTGGCGCGCCCTGGTGCGCCAGCTCAAGGCCGAGGCGCCGCGCTACGCCCAGCTGCTGCCCGAATTGCCGCGCCTGGTGCACCAGCGCCTGCAGGAACGTCCCGGCCGCGAGCCCGATCCGGTGCTGCTGGCCCTGCTGCGCGAGCAGCGCCGCACCAACCGCCTGCTGTCCGCCGGCCTGTGGAGCGCGCTGGGCTTCCTGCTCGGCGTGATGGTGGCCCGCCTGGTGGTGCAGTTCCACGGCGGCGGCTACTGAGCGAACTGCGCATTCCGTCACACCCGGCCGCTTGCGGCCGTCCACGATCGGTCGATAGAGGGGGCAGATGCGGCCCCTGGCGGGCCGGGTGGATTGTGTGGAGGCGGATCATGCGGTGGTGTGTGGCAGGGTGGGGGCGTCCGGTGCTGGCGCTGGGCCTGGTGCTCGGCTTGGCGGCCTGCGGCGGCGGCGAAGGGGATGATGGGCTGGAGACCTACCAGGCCACAGCCTATGCCGGGACCCTGTCGGGTGGTCTGTCCGGCAGCCTGAACTTCACCGCCGAGGACAAGTACGGCAACCTGAGTGGCACGGCCACCGTGGACGGCCAGCTCTACTGCCTGAGCGGCACCCGCGAGGACGACACGGTGGACCTGGCGCTCACCGGAAGCGCCGGCCAGGGCCGGATCTCGGCCCAGATGGACGGCGAAGCCCTCCGGGGTCAATGGACGCTCACCCTGGACGGGCAGACCCGCGGCGGCACCGCGGTGGCCACCGAAGCGGCTGCGATCAGCCCGGACACGGCGGCCTGCACCACGGCCATCGACTGAAGGCTGGCCCGGACTGACCCCATGAAAAAAGCCGCCCCTCGGGGCGGCTTTGTCATGCTCGGGCCGGTTTACTTGCTGGCCTTGAAGTGGGTGAAGACCCGGGTCTGCACCCGCTTGATGTCCTGTGGCACGCTGTCCGGCGGCGTCATCTTGGCCATGTCCGTGGCGCTCAGGAAGATGCTCGGGTTGCTGGCCACGTCCTTCTTCACGAACTTCAGCGAAGCCTTGTTCGGGTTGGCGTAGAACACCTTGTTGGTCAGGCCGGCATGCACCTCGGGGCGCAGGATGTAGTTGATGAACTTCAGCGCGTTCTTCGGGTGCGGCGCATCGGCCGGAATGGCCATCGAGTCGAAGAACAGCGTGGCGCCCTTTTCCGGGATCAGCGCTTCCAGCTTGACGCCGTTCTTGGCCTCGATCGCGCGGGCGCGGGCGATGTTGATGTCACCCGAGTAGCCCATCACCGCGCACAGCGAGCCCTGGGCCATCTCGTCGATGTAGCCCGAGGACGAGAAGCGGGTCACGTAGGGGCGGACCTTCTGCAGCATGTCCTCGGCGGCCTTGTAGTCGGCGGCATTCTTGCTGAAACCTGGCTTGCCCACGTAGAGCATGGCCACTGGCAGCACCTCGGACGGTGAATCCAGGAAGCTCACGCCGCAGCCCTTGAGCTTGGCGGCGTACTTGGGATCGAAGATCAGCGACCAGGCGTTTTCCGGCATCGGCAGGTCGCCCAGGGCCTTCTTGACCTTGTCGACGTTGATGCCCACGGTGACATAGCCCCACAGCCAGTCCACCAGGTACTGGTTGCCCGGGTCCACGCTCTCCATCTGCTTGAGCAGGGCCGGGTCCAGATTGCCCCAGTTGCTCAGCTGGCTGCGGTCGAGCTTCTGGAACAGGCCGGCGGCGATCTGCTGCTTGGCGAAGTGGGCACCGGGCACCACGATGTCGTAGCCGGTCTTGCCCGCTACCAGCTTGGCATGCAGGATCTCGTTGTTGTCGTAGTTGTCGTAGTGGACCTTGATGCCGGTTTCCTTCTCGAAGTTGGCCAGCGTGTCCGGGGCGATGTAATCGGACCAGTTGTAGATGTTGAGCACCTTGGGCTCGTCGGCGGCCAGGGCGGCGCCGGCGGCCAGGCCGCCGAACAGCGCGGCCAGGGTTGCGGGCAGCCAACGGCGCCATGCAGAGGTCTTCACATCCATCTCCTTTCAGCGGGGTTGCAGCCCTGCCGGGGTGGCGCAGGGCGGGCGCATTCTAGGGCCGGCACCTGGGGGTGCGCCTGAACCTGCATCAGACATGGGGCCTCCGTATAATTCCGGGTTCATCCTGTTGTCTTCCTCTTCCAGCCATGCCGATCTACGCCTACCGATGCGCCGCCTGCGGCCACGCGAAGGACGTGCTGCAAAAGATGTCCGATGCGCCGCTGACCACCTGCCCGGCCTGCGGGGCTGAACAATTCCAGAAGCAGGTGACTGCCGCCGGGTTCCAGCTCAAGGGTTCCGGTTGGTATGCCACCGATTTCCGGGGTGGCTCGGGGGGCACCTCCGCCGCTGCGCCCGCCGCCACCTCCGCACCAGCGTCGTCCGACACTGGCGGCAGCAGCGGTGGCGACAGCGGTCCCTCCACCCCCTGTGGCGGCTCCTGCGCCTGCCACTGAACGACTGCCCCCAGTGAAGAAATACCTCATCGCCGGCCTGCTCACCTGGCTGCCCCTGGCCATCACGGTCTGGGTGCTGCTGTGGGTCCAGGGCCTGCTCGACGGCGTGTTCCGCATGCTGCTGAAGGTGGCCGGCGTGGTGCTGCCCGAAGGCGCGGCCGACGGCCTCAGCCACCTGGGCACCTGGCCGGGGATGGGGGTGCTGGTGATGCTGGTGCTGATGCTGGCCACCGGCATGTTCGTGACGAACATCTTCGGCCAGTGGTGGCTGCGCCAGTGGGATGCGCTGATGAGCCGTATCCCCATCGTCAAGTCCATCTACAGCTCGGTCAAGCAGGTCTCCGACACGCTGTTCTCGAGCAACGGCAACGCCTTCCGCGAGGCCGTGCTGGTGCCTTACCCGCATGCCGGCTCCTGGACCATCGCCTTCGTCACCGGCAAGCCCGGTGGCGAGGTGGCCGAGCAGTTGGGCGAGGAGCATGTCAGCCTGTACGTGCCCACCACGCCCAACCCGACCTCGGGCTTCTTCCTGATGATGCCGCGCCGCAGCGTGCGGCCGCTGCAGATGAGCGTGGACGAGGCCCTCAAGTACATCATCTCGATGGGCGTGGTCACGCCCCCGGCCGGGCATGCGCACGGGCCGGAGGAGGCCGACCCCAATCCGGTGGGCTGAACGCATCCGGCCCACCTCCCCGCGTTCAGTCCTGAGGGTCGCTCCCCGCCCCTGGGTCCTGTCCCCCGAATCCTTGCCGGAGCCGGCACCATCCCCGCCGTCTCCCCCCTGAATCCGAAGCACGGAGTGCATTCCATGAGAACCACGTACTGCGGCCTGGTCAGCGAAGCGCTGATGGGCGAAACCGTCACCCTGATGGGCTGGGCCCACCGCCGCCGCGACCACGGTGGCGTCATCTTCATCGACCTGCGCGACCGCGAAGGCCTGGTGCAGATCGTCTGCGACCCGGACCGTCCGGACATGTTCAAGACCGCCGAAGGCGTGCGCAACGAGTTCTGCCTGAAGATCGTGGGCAAGGTGCGGGCCCGGCCGGCCGGCACCGAGAACACCAACCTCGTGTCCGGCAAGATCGAGGTGCTGTGTCACGAACTGGAGGTGCTGAACCCCTCCGTCACGCCCCCGTTCCAGCTCGACGACGAGAACCTGTCGGAGACCGTGCGCCTGACCCATCGCGTGCTGGACCTGCGCCGCCCGCAGATGCAGCAGAACCTGAAGCTGCGCTACCGCGTGGCCATGGAGGTGCGCAAGTTCCTGGATGCGAACGGCTTCATCGACATCGAGACGCCGATGCTGACCAAGTCCACGCCCGAAGGCGCGCGCGACTATCTGGTGCCCAGCCGCGTGCACGACGGCCACTTCTTCGCGCTGCCGCAGTCGCCCCAGCTGTTCAAGCAGCTGCTGATGGTCGCGGGCTTCGACCGCTACTACCAGATCACCAAGTGCTTCCGTGACGAGGACCTGCGCGCCGACCGCCAGCCCGAGTTCACCCAGATCGACATCGAGACCTCCTTCCTGGGCGAGGAGGAGATCCGGGCCATGTTCGAAGGCATGATCCGCTCGGTGTTCAAGAACGCCATCGGCGTGGAGCTGCCGGTCTACCCGGTCATGACCTACGCCGACGCGATGTTCAAGTACGGCTCGGACAAGCCCGACCTGCGCGTCAAGCTCGAGTTCACCGAACTGACCGACGTCATGAAGGACGTCGACTTCAAGGTCTTCTCGACCCCGGCCACCACCCCGGGCGGCCGCGTGGTGGCCCTGCGCGTGCCCGGCGGCGCCGACATGTCGCGTGGCGAGATCGACGGCTACACCGAGTTCGTCAAGATCTACGGCGCCAAGGGCCTGGCCTGGATCAAGGTCAACGATGTGGCCAAGGGCCGCGACGGCCTGCAGTCGCCGGTCGTGAAGAACCTGCACGACGCCGCCATCGCCGAGACCCTGGCCCGCACCGGCGCCTGCAATGGCGACTTGATCTTCTTCGGCGCCGACAAGGCCAAGGTGGTGAACGACGCCATCGGTGCGCTGCGCATCAAGGTCGGCCACAGCGAGTTTGGCAAGTCCAAGGGCCTGTTCGACGACCGCTGGGCGCCGCTGTGGGTGGTCGACTTTCCGATGTTCGAGTACGACGAGGGTGAGGACCGCTGGAACGCCTGCCACCACCCCTTCACCAGCCCGAAGGATGGTCATGAGGAACTGATGACCACCAACCCGGGTGCCTGCGTGGCCAAGGCCTACGACATGGTGCTCAATGGCTGGGAACTGGGCGGCGGCTCGATCCGTATCCACCGCGCCGACGTGCAGGCCAAGGTCTTCGAGGCCCTGAAGATCACGCCGGAAGAGCAGCGCATCAAGTTCGGCTTCCTGCTGGACGCGCTGCAGTACGGCGCGCCGCCGCACGGTGGCCTGGCCTTCGGCCTGGACCGCCTGATCACCCTGATGACCAAGGCCGAGTCGATCCGCGACGTGATCGCCTTCCCCAAGACCCAGCGCGCCCAGTGCCTGCTGACCGGGGCCCCGTCGATGGTCGACGAGAAGCAGCTGCGCGAGCTGCACATCCGCCTGCGCAACGTCCAGGCCGCGGTCTGACCCCCTGGTCCTGACCCCAGCCCTGCTGGAAACGCCCCGGAGAGATCCGGGGCGTTTTTGCTTTCTGGGGGCCACGCGGGGCCCGCCGGGGTGACGACATAGGGGGGTGAGCGCTGTCGGACCGGGATCGACAGACTTCGGACAGGTTGACGGCCGGCCGTCGGCGCAGCATCCGTCGCCTGACACGTGGCCTCACTCGAGACCGCGGTCGCGTGACTGAAAGTGCCCCGCCGCACCGGAGGCGTTGCCCACGAGGAATGTCATCTCGGGTGACGGGGAATGTTGTGACAAATGCAGAGGAGTCAGTGGTATGCGAAGAATCAAGCTCCGTCATTGGGGCATGGCGTTGGCCGTGGCGGCCCTTCAGCTGGCAGGCGCCAGCGCAAGCGCTCAGGATCTGGCCGCCGGCCCGGTTCTCAAGAAGGTGTTGTCCCGCGAGGTTTGCGGGCATGACGTGGCCGAGGGGCATGCCCGCTGCCATTCGCACATCGTGCTGGACCGCAATGGCAATGACCTGACCGCCACCACGCCCAGTGGGCTGAGTCCGGCCAACCTGCGCTCGGCCTACAAGATCACGGGCACCGGCTCGGCATCAACGGTGATCGCCGTGGTGGATGCCTACCACTACGCCAACGCCGAATCCGATCTGGCCGTCTATCGTTCGCAGTTCGGCCTGCCGGCCTGCACCAAGGCCAATGGCTGCTTCAAGCAGGTGGACCAGAACGGTGGCACCAAGTACCCGTCGGGCAACAAGGGCTGGAACCAGGAAGCCGCGCTGGACCTGGACATGGTCAGCGCCATGTGCCCGTCCTGCAGCATCATGCTGGTCGAGGCGTCTTCCAGCAGCATGAGCAACCTGGCCACGGCCGCCAACACCGCAGCGCAGCTGAGCGGCGTGCGCGCCGTGAGCAACAGCTACGGCGGCAGCGAGTCGGGCAGCACCAGCTATGACGCCCTCTACAACCACCTGAATGTGGCCATGGTGGTGAGCTCCGGTGACAGCGGCTACGGCGTGCAGTACCCGGCCTCCTCGCCGCATGTGACCGCCGTGGGTGGCACCTCGCTGAAGACGGCCTCCAACAGCCGCGGCTGGACCGAGACCGCCTGGAGCGGCGCGGGCAGTGGTTGCAGCACCGTGTATGCCAAGCCGAGCTGGCAGACCGACAGCGGCTGTGCCCTGCGCACCGTGGCCGACGTGTCGGCCGTGGCCGATCCGGCCACCGGCGTGGCGGTGTACGGGCCCAAGAAGATCGGCACCCAGTCCGCCTGGCAGGTCTACGGCGGCACCAGCGTGGCCGCGCCCGTCATCGCCGGCATCTACGGTGTCAACGGTGGCCCGGTGACCTATGGTTCCGATCCGTACAGCCACACCAACTCGCTGTTCGACGTGACCTCCGGCAGCAACGGCAGCTGCAGCCCCAGCTACCTGTGCACCGCGGGTGTGGGCTACGACGGTCCGACCGGTCTGGGCACGCCCAACGGTTCCACCGCGTTCTGATGACGGTGGTTTGACGGGCGTCATTGGCGCCCCCTGACAGGGCCCCGCTTCGGCGGGGCTCTGTCGTTTTCAGGGCATGATGCAGGCGCAGCAGTACCGTGGGGCCTGAGCTGTACCCCTTCCTTGTCGAGCCGTCATGGGCCTCCGGGAACGGGGACTCAGGCGGCATGTGCGAAAGGGCACGCCATGTCATCACGCCGGGTACTGTCGCGGGCCTGCCGTCTCGTCTTCACACTGTGGGCCACGGCCGCAGGCGGCCTGCCCGCCGGTGCCCAGGCGACGTTGCCCGAAGTCCAGGTCTCCACCAGCCTGCTTCTGGACTATGAATTCGACTGGGGCCGCGACGGTGTGAGCTGCCCCAGTTGCAACCAGGGTGCGGGCAATGCGCGGGTGGCCTTCGTCGATTCGCTCAGGCGCCTCTGGGTGGCCGATGTGGATGTGCTCACGGGCAACTTCGTGCCCGCCAATGGCCGGGGCATCCTGGTGGACAGCAACGCGGCCTTGACCTCCACCTACCTGAACGGCCCCGAATGGGTGAACTCCCAGCTGGGGTCGCAGCTGGTCTACAACAAGTACCAGACCGGTGCCGCGCCCAGCGACCAGACCGTGGGATTGGGCGTGGCCTCCTTTGACGGCACCGCCTGGAGCTCGACCCTGCTGGGCAGCAGCCTGGGCAAGGTCAATCCCATCGGCTCCGGCGATGCCGGCGACACCGCGCCCATCCTGCACTACCAGAACACGTCCACCAGCGCAGCCTTCGCGCGCCGGGAACTGGAGCCCACCAGCCAGGTTGCGCTCTCGGTCTGCGTCGGCACCGCCAGTTCCTCCCGTCGTTCGGTGCCCGGCACCCACAAGATCATCATCACCGGGGTGGCGGGGGCCGGGCTGTACCAGATCTTCCTGTACGACATGGACACGGGCGTCACCGAGCAGTTGACGGATGAGTGGGCCAGTCTCAGCGGCGCCTTCATGTGGCCGGCACCGGAGTACGGTGGCGAGTATGTGTTCTTTGCCGTGCGTAACGGGCAGGAGATCGTTGTCTACCGCCAGCTGCCTGATGGCCAGGGCCAGCCACGCTGGACGGCCGTGCTGAGCCAGGGTATGCCGGATGCCGCCTACCCCTTTGTGTGGTCGCCGGAGTACTTTGTCCACAACGGACGCTCCTACATCTTCTTCCAGATGAACGCGAGCCCCGTGGCCTTGAACTACACCCAGCCCAGCCGCCTGGCGATGATGGGCATCACCCCGGAGACAGGGAACATCGTGATGCTGACCCCCGACGACGCCCCGGTGCGTGCGCGCACCGACCCGGAATACTTCATCACCACGCAGGGGCCCTTCATCTACTACAACCGCTATCGGACGGTCTCGGGCCTGCCGGTGTCGGAAGGGGTCTGGCGCGTGGACACGGGCCTGGGCGCGCCGGCGACCGGGCTCGGTGTGGGCCGCTGACATCGCCCTCCCGCCCGTCTTGACCAATCTCAAGCGACTGAATCGGGCGGGCCGTCATCCTTGACGGCATGAGGGAGACATCGATCCAGTCCGCTCCAGGACGCTGGCTGCTCGCCAGCCGGCCGGGGTTTGTCGTGGTGACCTTGGTGGCGGCGGCCCTGGGCATTGCCCAGGCCCAGGCCTGCGGCTGTGGCTGGGATGCTCCGGCGGCCGTGGCCACGCTGCTGCTGGCTGCGCTGGCCCATGCGGCCATCAACCTCTACAACGACTATGGCGACGCGGTGGGTGGCTCCGACGCCGTCAACACCGGGCGCCTCTTCCCCTTCAGCGGCGGCTCCCGCGTGATCCAGGACGGGGTGTTCACTGCCCAGCAGATGCGCGATGCGGCCCGCATGCTGGGTATCGTGGTGGTGGGGGGCGGTCTGGTGCTGGCGGCCCGCGCCGGTCCCGGCCTGCTGCTGGTGGGGCTGTGCGGCCTGCTGCTGGGTTGGGCCTATTCCAGCCCCCGGGTGGCCCTGATGTCGCGCGGCCTGGGCGAGCTGTCGGTGGGGCTGGCCTGGTGGGGCATCGTCGTCGGCGCGGACTATGTGCAGCGCCACGGCTTCAGCGCCATCGCCGCGCTCTCGGGGGTGAGCATGGCTCTGCTGGTCACGGCCATCCTCTGGGCGGCCGAGTTCCCGGATGCGGTGGCCGACGCCCAGGTCGGCAAGCGGACCCTGGTGGTGCGCTGGGGCCCCGTGCCGGCGGCCTGGGGCTACACGGCCCTGGTGTTGTGTGCCCACGCCTGGGTGGCGCTCTGGTGGGCCTGGCAGTGGCTACCGTCCACCGCCTGGTGGGGGTTGGGCTCGGCCCCGCTGTCGCTGGCGGCGGCGGCGCTGCTGCTGCGCCATGCCCGCCAGCCGGACCGGTTGCGGCCGGTCATGGCCCTGTCCATCGCCGCGGCGGTGCTGCACGGGGCCCTGTTGACGGCGGCCTTCGTGGCCATTGCGCGCCTGCGCTGAGGCCGGGGCCTTCCCGCCGCGCTAGGATGCTGGCATGAGCGAGAGCCCCAAGCCGCCCAAGATCCCCGAATCGGTGCTGGTGGTGATCCACACCGCCGACCTGAACGTGCTGCTGATGGAGCGGGCCGACGCGCCCGGCTACTGGCAGAGCGTGACCGGCTCCAAGGACACCCTGGACGAAGCCCTGCGCGAGACCTGCCGCCGCGAGGTGCTGGAAGAGACCGGCATCCGCATCGGCACCGATGCGGTGCCCGACGCGGCCTTGCGCGATTGGTCGCTGTCCAACGTCTATGAGATCTACCCGCGCTGGCGGCACCGCTACCCACCTGGCGTGACGCACAACACCGAGCATGTTTTTGGCCTGTGCGTGCCCGCCGGCATACCGGTCACGCTGGCACCGCGCGAACACCTGCAGTACCGCTGGCTGCCCTGGCAGGCCGCGGCCGATGCCTGCTTCTCGCCCTCGAATGCGGAGGCGATCCTGCTGTTGCCGCGTTTCGCGGTCCCCACCCCATGACGCCCGTCGCCCCGGTCCATCCCGGCCAGCTCAATGCCCTGCCGCCGGCGCGGCGCACCGACACCCCGCGCCTGCGGGTGGCCACCTACAACATCCACAAGGGCGTGCGCGGCCTGGGGCCGGGTAAGCGGCTGGAGATCCACAACCTCGGCATGGGCGTGAAGGCCCTGGATGCCGACCTGGTGTTCCTGCAGGAAGTGCGGCTGTTCAACCAGCGCGAGGCCCGGCACTTCGACCACACCTGGTTCGGCTGGCCGGAAGAAGGGCAGGCCGAGTTCCTGGCGCCCGAAGGCTACGAGGCCGCCTACCGCACCAACGCGGTCACCCGCGACGGCGAGCACGGCAATGCGCTGCTCTCGCGCTGGCCGATCGGCGAGATCCGTCACCACGACGTCTCCGACCACCGCTTCGAGCAGCGCGGCCTGCTGTACGTGCCGGTGAGCTGGCAGGGCGGGGTGGTGCACACCGTGGTGGCCCACCTGGGCCTGATCCATGCCAGCCGGGTGCGGCAGGTGCAGCGCCTGCACGACTTCATCGCCTCGCATGTGCCGGCCGGCGAGCCCCTGCTGGTGGCGGGCGACTTCAACGACTGGGGCGAACGCCTGGACACCCCGATGGCCCGTCTGGGCCTGCTGCGGGCCCGCTCGCCCGATGGTCGCCTGGCCAGCCGCCTGACCTTTCCCTCGCGGGTGCCCGTCTTCGCGCTGGACCGGGTCTACACCCGGGGCTTCCGCTGCGTGCGCAGCAGCGTGCCACGCGGGCCGGCCTGGGCCCGCATGTCCGACCACCTGCCGCTGCTGGTGGAGCTTGAGCTGAGCTGAGATGCCACCCACCGACGCGTCAGCCGATGACACGCCGGTCCATCCCGGCAGTTGGTACATCTTCTCCCGGCCGGTCTTCTTTGGCCACAACGAGGTGCGCCTGCTGCGCGGCGGCGACGAGCTGTTCCCCCGCCTGATCGAGGCCATCGGTCACTCCTTGCACGAGGTCTGGCTGGCCACCTACATCTTCTATGACGATGCCGCGGCCGAGGCCGTGGCCCAGGCCCTGGCGGCGGCCGCGCGGCGGGGCGTGCGGGTGCGCGTGGTGGTCGATGGCTTCGGCTCGCACCGCAGCCTGCCCACGCTGCAGCGCTGGCTGGAGCCGGCAGGCGTGCACTTCACCGTCTTTCGCCCGCTGGAGCGCTGGTGGAACTGGCTGCAGCCCGGGCAGATGCGCCGGCTGCACCAGAAGCTCTGCGTGGTGGATGGGCAGCGCGCCTTCATCGGCGGCATCAACCTCATCGACGACCGCAACGACATCCACCATGGCCGCAGCGAGCGGCCGCGCCTGGACTTTGCCGCCGAGGTGCACGGCCCGGCCGCCATGCCGGTGGAGCAGACGGTGCGCGCCATCTGGACCCGTGCCGCCTTTGGCGAGGACTGGCGCCAGGAGGTGCTGAACCTGGTGCGCAGCACGCGCCCCGTGCGCTCGGCCCGCCAGTACCTGCGGCAGCTGCGCATCCTGCCGCCGCATCCGGCGCTGCCTGCCGGCGATGGCGCGCCGGTGCAGGTGGCCTTCGTCGTGCGCGACAACATGCGCCAGCGCCGGGCCATCGAGCGCAGCCTGATCGACGCCATCCGCCAGGCCGAGCGCCGGATCGACCTGGTCACGCCCTACTTCTATCCGGGCCACTCGTTCCGCCGGGCCCTGATCAAGGCGGCGCGCCGGGGCGTGCGCGTGCGCCTGCTGCTGCAGGGCAAGCTGGACTACCGCATCGCCGGCCTGGCCGCCCGGGTGCTGTACGACGAGCTGCTGGTCGAGGGCATCGAGATCTACGAATACATGCCCGCCTTCCTGCACGCCAAGATGGCGCTGGCCGACGACCACTGGACCACGGTGGGCAGTTCCAACGTCGACCCGCTGTCGCTGCTGCTCAACCTGGAGGCCAATGTGGTGGTGCGCGACGAGGCACTGACCGCTGCCGCCTCGCGCGAGTTCGAGCTGGCACTCACCCAGTCGCAGCACATCACGGTGGCGCCGCTGCGCCGCGGCTGGGCGGCCATGCTGGGCCGTGGCCTGGTGGCCTGGATGGCCCACTGGTACCTGCGCCTGGCCGGCTGGAACGAACGCTACTGAATCCGCAGCTCAGACCACCGGCGGCGGGCCGTAGTCGTTGTCGCCCGGGGTGCCGCGCAGCATGCCGTTTTCGATCAACACCCACAACCAGCCCACCAGCGGGATCAGGTTGACCAGCACCCACCAGGCCGAGCGGTTGCGGTCATGCCAGCGCTTGACCGAGATGGCCAGGGCCGGCCACAGCAGCAGCAGGTTGGTCAGGCCGTCGGCCTGCTCGGCGTCCAACCCCACGATGCCCAGCAGGCCGTTGAACAGCAGCGTCATCAGCAGCAGCCACAGTACACCGTGGCGCCAGAAGGTGGCGCGCGAAATGCGGCCGCGAAAGCTCAGGTAGAGCCACAACGGCGGCAGCGGATCGGCAAAGGGGTTGCCGCCCTCGGCGGGCTGGAGCGGGGGAGAGAACAGCGCGGGCGGCGACATGGGCGCAGTATTCCATGGGGCCCGGTGGTGGCTTCAATGCCACAGCGCGGACATCAGCTGGGTGTAGGCCGAAGGCCCCTTCTCGGCCCTGCAAGAGTGGTCTGCACGCAACAGGCCGTCCCTCAGCACCCAGTCGCCGGCCACCATCACCGCCGCCCAGGGCGTGCCCGGGCCGGTCATCACCAGCGCGTCCAGCCAGCGGTCCATCGGCAGGCCGGCGCACTCGGGCGCGGCCGCGTCGGCCACCAGCAGGTCGGCCCGCGCGCCGGCCTGCAGACCCCAGGCCGCCTGGCCCGCCGCGGCCTGCCCGCCGCGCAGCGCGCTGCGCCACAGGCGGGTGCTGCCGGAGGGCTCGCCGCCGGCCGGATCGGCCGCCACATTGCGCTGCAGGCGCTGCAGGCGCTGGCCGTACTCCAGCCAGCGCAGCTCTTCCCGCCAGTCGCGGGTGACCTGGCTGTCCGAGCCGATGGCCAGCGGCACGCCCGCGGCCAGCCAGCCTGGCAGGTCGGCCAGGCCGTCGCCCAGGTTGGCCTCGGTGCCGGGGCACAGCACCACGCCTGCGCCATGGGCCGCCACCGCGGCTATTTCCTCGGGCGTGCTGTGGGTGGCGTGCACCAGCTGCCAGCGGGCGTCCAGCAGGCCCTGGGCGGCCAGCCACTGCATCGGCCGCTGGCCGGTGGCGGCCAGGCAGTCGCGCACCTCGGCGGGCTGCTCGGCCACGTGGATGTGCAGCGGCACGGCCTGGCCGGCGGCCAGCGTGGCCAGGCGCTGCAGGCTCTCGAGCCGGGCCGCGCGCAGCGAATGCACCGCCACGCCGGCATTCAGCCGCGCATGGCCCTGGGCGTTCACTGCTTGGCAGATTGCCCAGGCGCCGTCGGCATCCAGCCGGAAGCGGGCCTGGTCGGGCCGCAGCGTGGGCTGGCTGAAGCCGGCGCGCTCGTAGATCACCGGCAGCAGGGTCAGGCCGATGCCGGTGTCGGCCGCCGCGTCGATCAGCGCACGCGACAGGGTCAGCGGGTCGTCATAGGGCGTGCCGTCAGGCTGGTGCTGCAGGTAGTGGAACTCGCAGACCTGGGTGTAGCCGCCGCGCAGCAGCTCGCCGTAGAGCTGGCGGGCGATCGTGCGCAGCTCGGCCGGGCCCACCCGGCCGGCCACCCGGTACATGCGGTCGCGCCAGCTCCAGAAGTCGTCCTCGGCGCGGGTGCGCTGCTCGGCCAGGCCGGCAAAGGCGCGCTGGAAGGCGTGGCTGTGCGCATCCACCAGGCCGGGCAGCACCGGGGCCGCCAGCCGCTGCGCGCCGGGTGGGCAGGGCTGGCCCGCCTGCACCGTGGCCCAGCAGCCCTGGGCATCCACCGTCAGCAGCACATCGGCCTGCCAGCCCTCGGGCAGCCAGGCCCAGGGGGCCCACAGGGTTTGAGTCGGGGTCGTGGCGCGGCTCATGCCGTGGCCCCCGGCCGCCAGGCCAGCATCGTGTCCACCAGCCGGCCCAGCAGCGGCTGCACCTGCGCGGCGTGGGCGGCGTCCCAGGCCCAGGGCGGGGCCTCGGTCATGTAGCAGGACCAGCACATCTCCAGCTGGATGGCATGCCGGCCGCGGGCGGGCTGGCCGTAATGGCGGGTGATGTGGCCACCCTTGAAGCGGCCGTCGACCACCTGGGTGCAGGCGTCCTGGCCGGCCAGCACGTCGGCCAGGCGCTGGCGCAGCAGCGGGTCGCAGCTGCTGCCGCCCACGGTGCCCAGGTTCAGGTCGGGCAGCCTGCCTTCGAACAGCCAGGGCAGCTCGGAGCGGATGCTGTGGCCATCGAACAGCACCGCATGGCCGTGGGCGGCCTGCAGGCGGGCCAGCTCGGTGCCCAGCGCGTCGTGGTAGGGCTGCCAGTAGCGGGCGCGGCGGCGCTGCACCTCGGCCGGGTCCGGGGCCTGGCCGGCGCGGTAGAGCGACTCGCCGCTGAAGAAGCGGGTGGGGCAGAGCTCGGTGTTGTTGGCGCCGGGGTACATCGGCGCGTTGTCGGGCGGCCGGTTCAGGTCGATGACGTAGCGCGCGAAGCGCGGCACGATCAGGCTGGCGCCGCGCTCGCACACGAAGGCGTAGAGCTTCTCCAGGTGCCAGTCGGCGTCCTCGGTGGCCAGGGCGCGCGGCACGAAGGCCGCTCGCAGATCGTCCGGGATGGCGGTGCCGGCGTGCGGCACGCTCACCAGCAGCGGGCCGGTGCCGCGCCAGAGGGTGAAGGTCTCGGTCTCCAGGTCGGGGGCGTTCATGCAAGAACCTCCTGGACAGGCTGGCCGGCCCGCACGACGCGGCAGACCGGGGCGTGGCCGAAACGGTAGGCCAGTTCGTTCGGATGGTCCACCGCCCAATGGGCCCAGTCGGCCTGGCGGCCGGGGGTGAGCTGGCCCAGGTGCGCGTGCAGGCCCAGCGCCTGCGCCGCATGGCGGGTGAAACCGGCCAGGGCCTCCTCGGGCGTCAGGCGGAACAGGGTGCAGGCCATGTTCATCATCAGGAGCGGCGACAGCGTGGGCGAGGTGCCGGGGTTGTGGTCGGTGGCCAGGGCGATGGGCACGCCCGCGGCGCGCAGCGCGGCCACGGGTGGCAGCTGGGTGTCGCGCAGGAAGTAGTAGGCGCCCGGCAGCAGCACGGCCACCGTGCCGGCCGTGGCCAGGGCCTGCACGCCTGCGGCGTCCAGATGCTCCAGGTGGTCGCAGCTCAGGGCCTGGTGGCGGCAGGCCAGGGCGGTGCCGCCGCTGTCGCTCAGCTGCTCGGCATGCAGCTTGACCGGCAGGCCCAGCGCGCGGGCGCGGCTGAACAGGCGGTCGATCTGCGCGGGGCTGAAGGCGATGGCCTCGCAGAAGCCGTCCACTGCATCGACCAGGCCCTCGGCCTGCCAGCCGGGCAGCCAGTCGCACAGGGCGTCGATGTAGTCGTCGGCCCGGCCGGCGAACTCGGGCGGCAGGGCGTGGGCGCCCAGCGCGGTGGTGCGCACCGTCATCGGCAGCCGCTCGCCCACGGCCCGTGCCACGCGCAGGCAGCGCGCCTCGTCGGCCTGGCTCAGGCCGTAGCCGGACTTGATCTCCACCGTGGTCACGCCTTCGCGCAGCAGCACCCGGGCGCGGGCCAGCGTGGCGTCCAGCAGGGCGGCGTCGCTGGCGCTGCGGGTGGCCTGCACGGTCGAGCGGATGCCGCCGCCCGCACGGGCGATCTCCTCGTAGCTGGCGCCCTGCAGGCGCAGCTCGAACTCGCGCGCCCGGTTGCCGCCATAGACCAGGTGGGTGTGGCAGTCGATCAGGCCGGGGGTGACGACGCCGCCGCCCCAGTCCTGCTCGGCATCCACCGCCAGGCCGGCCGGCAGCGCGGCCGCCGGGCCGACCCAGGCGATGCGCTCGCCTTCGGTGACGATGGCGCCGTCGGGGATCCAGCCCCAGGGGCTGTCGGGGCTCAGGGTGGCCAGGTGGGCGCCGCGCCAGAGAGCGCGGTTGGGGCGGCGCACCGCGGGGGTGTTCATGGCATGTCCTCCAGGGTGAGCCACCAGGCGCGGGCCGGCGGGTCGATCTGCCAGGCGCCGGGCGCGTCATCGCTCCAGACCAGGGTGTGCGGGGGCAGGGCCAGGGGCTGGGTGCCGGCCCGCAGCGTGGTGGCTTCGGCGGTGTAGAGGCCGCGCCAGCCGGGGCCCGCCTGCCAGGGCTGTGCGGCGGGCCACAGCCGGCCCCGGCCGCCGGCCACCATCAGGTTCAGGTCGCGGGTGGGGCCGGCCAGCAGCGTGCAGTCCGGCGCCAGGGCGCCGTCGAAGGCGTGGGGCGGGCTGTCTGGCGTGAGCGGGGTGTCCATGCCCCCCAGCCGCACGCCCGCGCCGCTGAGCACCTGGAAGCTGCGGTGCACGCCGGGAAAGGGCGAGAAGGGGCCGTCGCGTTCGATGTTGGCCACGCTGACCCGCAGCCGCCAGCCGCCGGGCGCGGGCCAGGCCAGCAGCTCGCGGGTGCGGCCGCCGCCGTTGCGCCAGGGCTGATCGGGCACCTCGGCCCAGCGGACGGTGTGCAGGCTCATGGCGTGAACTCCCCCGCCAGCTGGTAGCGCCGGCCCGGGTAGACCAGGCGGCCCAGGGTGATGGCGTGCTCGCGGCTGAAGGTGCGGCGCACCACCACCAGGCAGGGCTCGTCCTCGGCGATGCCCAGCAGCCGGGCCTCCTGCGCGGTGGGGCGGGCGGCCTCGATGGCGTACTGGGCGCGCCACAGCGCGGTGGCCTCGAACAGGTACTGGGTGGGTGTGCGGCGCGTGAAGTCCTGCGCCAGATAGTCCGGCGCGGCGGCGGGGTTCACATAGCGGTCCTCGCACTGCAGGGCCACGCCGTTGTCGCGGTGCACGATCAGGGTGTGGAAGACGGTGGCCCCCTCGGCCACGCCCAGCTGGGCGGCCAGCGCGGCATGGGCGGGTTCGGCCTGCTGCAGCACCACCCCGCTGTCGTGGCGGTGGCCGCGGGCGGCGATCTCCTCGTGCACATCGTGCAGGGTCAGCGTGGCCGAGACCTTGTTGAGCGCCGCGGCGAAGGTGCCCACGCCCTGTACCCGGTCGACGAAGCCCTCGGCCTGCAGCTCCTTGAGGGCGCGGTTGACCGTCATGCGGCTGACGCCGAACTGGGCCACCAGCTCGGCCTCGGAGGGCATCTGGGCGCCCGGGGCCCAGTCACCGGCGGCGAGCCGGTCCTTGAGGTGCTGCTTGACCCGGGCGTAGGGCGCCAGGGCGGCGGAAGTGTGCGTGACCATGGTGGGGCTGATGCTACTTGCATGAGCTTGTCTAGACAAGTAGCATCCGCCCCATTCGATGTCTGGCCACCCTGTCTGGAGACCGCCATGTCCACTGCCCACACCCCTGCCGGGCCGCGCCCGGTGAAGGCGCCCACCGGCGCCACGCTGCACTGCAAGAACTGGCTGATCGAAGCCGCCTACCGGATGATCCAGAACAACCTGGACCCGGCCGTGGCCGAAAACCCCGATGCGCTGGTGGTCTATGGCGGCATCGGCAAGGCCGCGCGCAACTGGGACTGCTTCGAGCAGATCCTGGCCAGCCTGCGCAGCCTGGGCGAGGAAGAGACCCTGCTGGTGCAGAGCGGCAAGCCGGTGGGCGTGTTCCGCACCCATGCCGACGCGCCGCGGGTGCTGATCGCCAACTCCAACCTGGTGCCGCACTGGGCCACCTGGGAGCACTTCAACGAACTCGACCGCCAGGGCCTGATGATGTACGGCCAGATGACGGCCGGCAGCTGGATCTACATCGGCACCCAGGGCATCGTGCAGGGCACCTACGAGACCTTTGCCGAGGCCGGTCGCCAGCACTATTCGAGCCCCTCGCCCGCCGAGTACGGCGGTCGGTCCCCCGAGGGGACGGCGCCTGGCTTGGGGCGGCCCGGCGCTCAGGCGCCCGCGCCGGCTCCGCTGGAAGGGCGTTGGATCCTGACCGCCGGCCTGGGCGGCATGGGTGGCGCGCAGCCGCTGGCCGCCACCTTCGCCGGTGCCTGCTCGCTCAACATCGAGTGCCAGCAGTCGCGCATCGACTTCCGGCTGAAGACTCGCTACGTGGACGAGCAGGCCGCCGACCTGGACGATGCGCTGGCCCGCATTGCCAAGTACACGGCCGAGAAGAAGGCCATCTCGATCGCCCTGCTGGGCAACGCCGCCGAGATCCTGCCCGAGCTGGTGCGCCGTGTGAAGGCCGGCAGCGCGCCGCGGCCGGACATCGTGACCGACCAGACCTCGGCCCACGACCTGATCAACGGCTACCTGCCCGCCGGCTGGACGGTGGAACAGTGGAAGGCCGCCGCGGCCGACCCGGCCCAGCACGCCGACCTGAAGGCCGCCGCGGCCCGCGGCTGCGCGGTGCATGTGCAGGCCATGCTGGACTTCCAGGCCCTGGGCATCCCGACCGTGGACTACGGCAACAACATCCGCCAGGTGGCCTTCGACCAAGGGGTGAAGAACGCCTTCGACTTCCCCGGCTTCGTGCCCGCCTATGTGCGGCCGCAGTTCTGCGAAGGCCGCGGCCCCTTCCGCTGGGTGGCCCTGTCGGGCGACCCGGAGGACATCCGCAAGACCGACGCCAAGATCAAGGAACTCTTCCCCGAAGAGACCCGGGTGCACCGCTGGCTGGACATGGCCGGCGAGCGCATCGCCTTCCAGGGCCTGCCCGCGCGCATCTGCTGGCTGGGCCTGGGCCAGCGCCACCGGGCCGGCCTGGCTTTCAACGAGATGGTCAAGAGCGGCGAGCTCAAGGGCCCCATCGTGATCGGCCGCGACCACCTGGACTGCGGCTCGGTGGCCAGCCCCAACCGCGAGACCGAGGCGATGAAGGACGGCTCGGACGCCGTGTCCGACTGGCCGCTGCTCAACGCCCTGCTCAACACCGCGGGCGGCGCCACCTGGGTCAGCCTGCACCACGGCGGTGGCGTGGGCATGGGCTTCTCCCAGCACAGCGGCGTGGTCATCGTGGCCGATGGCACCGACGCGGCGGCCCAGCGCCTGTCGCGCGTGCTGTGGAACGACCCGGCCACCGGCGTGATGCGCCATGCCGACGCGGGCTACGACATCGCCCAGCGCTGCGCCCGCGAGCAGGGCCTGAACCTGCCGATGCTGAACAAGGACTGAGACACCATGACCGACTTGACCCTGACCCCCGGCGCACTGACGCTGGACTCGCTGCTGGCGGTGCATGCCGGCGGCACCCGCCTGGTGCTGGACGCCGCCGCGCGCCCGGCCATCCGCGCCAGTGCCGCAGTGGTGCAGGCCGCCGCGGCGGGCGATGCGCCCGTCTATGGTGTGAACACCGGCTTCGGCAAGCTGGCCAACCAGCGCATCAGCGCGGCCGACCTGGCCACGCTGCAGCTCAACCTGATCCGCTCGCACTCGGTGGGCGTGGGCGAGCCACTGGCGCCGCCGGTGGTGCGCCTGATGCTGGCCACCAAGGCCGCCAGCCTGGCGCGTGCCCACTCCGGCGTGCGCGAGGTGGTGATCGACACCCTGCTGGCCGTGCTCAACGCCGGTCTGGTGCCGCTGGTGCCCAGCCAGGGTTCGGTGGGCGCCTCGGGTGACCTGGCGCCGCTGTCGCACATGACGCTGGCCCTGCTGGGCGAGGGCGAGTTCCTGGTGGACGGGCAGCGCCGCCCCGCGGCGCCCGTGCTGGCCGAGGCCGGCATCGCCCCGCTGGTGCTGCAGGCCAAGGAAGGCCTGGCCCTGATCAACGGCACCCAGACCTCCACCGCGCTGGCCCTGCACGGCTTCTTCAGCTTCGAGCCCGTGCTGGAGTCGGCCCTGGTGATCGGCGCGCTGACGGTGGACGCCGCCCGCGGCAGCGACGGCCCCTTCGACCCGCGCATCCACGCGCTGCGCGGCCAGCCCGGTCAGATCGATGTGGCGCAGTACTACCGCAGCCTGCTGGCCGGCAGCGCCATCCGCCAGTCCCACACCGAGGGCGACGACCGCGTGCAGGACCCGTACTGCCTGCGCTGTCAGCCCCAGGTGGTGGGCGCCTGCCTGGACCAGCTGCGCCACGCCGCCTTGGTGCTGGTGCGGGAAGCGAATGCCGTGACCGACAACCCGCTGGTGTTCCCCGAAGATGGGGCGATGATTTCGGGGGGGAATTTCCACGCCGAGCCGGTGGCCCTGGCCGCCGACGCGATGGCGGTGGCCATTGCCGAGGTGGGGGCGATCGCCGAGCGCCGCATCGCCATGCTGATCGACGCCAGCGTCTCGCGCCTGCCACCCTTCCTGACCAGCAACGCCGGCCTGAACAGCGGCTTCATGATCGCCCACGTCACGGCCGCGGCCCTGGCCAGTGAGAACAAGTCCCTGGCCCACCCGGCCAGCGTGGACAGCCTGCCCACCAGCGCCAACCAGGAGGACCATGTCTCGATGGCCACCTTCGCGGCACGCCGCCTGCAGCCCATGATCGCCAACGTGGCCCACATCCTGGGCGTGGAATGGCTGGCCGCGGCCCAGGGCATCGAGTTCCTGCGGCCGCTGGCCAGCTCGGCCGCGCTGGAAGAGGCCCATGCCCTGCTGCGCCGCCACTGCGCGCCGATGCTGACCGACCACTACCTGGCGCCGGACATCGAGCGCGCCAGCGCGCTGGTGCGCGAAGGCGCGCTCTCGGGCATCTTCCGGGCGCTGCCGGACCTGCCCGCGCTGTGGACCCCGACCTGAGGCCGGCGGGCCTCACTCGCCGGCGATGCCGTCCACGATGAGGCCGGGGGCGGCGCCGTCACCGCCCGTCTGCCAGGAGCCCTGGGACGTGGTGGTGGAGAACAGGGTGCCGCTGGCGGCGGTCACCCACACCGGGTTCTGCAGCGCTGGTGCGGCCGATTCGGCCACCACCCAGTAGCGGTGCCCGGCCTGCAGCCAGGGCTTGCTGGCGCTGGTGAAGAACTGCTTGACCGGGGTCCAGCCCAGGGTGTCGACCTTGGCGGTCCAACTGCCGAGCGTGCTGCCGCTGGGCAGCGACTGGCTGCCGCCTTCGTCCAGCGCATCGGTCTGCACGGAGACGGTGACCCGGCCCTGGAAGCTGCCGGAATTGTTCATCAGCCACAGGCCCACCCGGGCCAGACGCACGTCGGCGCCGGTGGGCACCTCGAAGCGGGCGCCCACCTTCTGATCGGTGTAGAGGTCGAAGCCCCAGTAGCCGAACATGCCGCCGGGCTGGTCGGTGCGCACCAGCGAGACATAGCGGGTGCTCGTGTTGGCGCCGGCTTCGGTGGCCTGGGCGGTCACCGGGCTCAGCGCCAGGGGGGCGAGGAGGGCGGCCGCCAGGGCCAGGGGGAGGGGACGCATCATGTTTTCACTCCGGCCGACATCGGCTTGAAAGGGGTTGAAAGCCCGGATGCTAGGAACGCCAGCTGTGGCAAGCTTGATCGAATCCTGATCGTTCGCCCCGTCCCCCACGTTCCCTATTCCCATGTCCCCCATGTCTGCCGACGCGCTGAGCCTGGACGAGCACGGCTTTCCCCTGCTGGATGGCCAGCCGCTGAAGCTGCCGCCCAAGGAGCGGGCGGTGCTGGCCCTGCTGCTGCGCCGCCAGCCGGCGGTGGTGTCCAAGGACGATTTCGCCCAGGCGGTGTGGCGGGGCACGGTCATGTCCGACGAAAGCCTGGCGCGCAGCATCAGCCGGGTGCGGCGTGCGCTGGCGGGTCCGGGCTGGCAGCTGGAGTCGGTCTATGGCATCGGCTACCGGCTGCACCCGCCGGCGGCCGGACCGGGCGCGCCGGTGGCAGAGGGCGGCGCGACACGCTGGACCTCCGTGGCCTTGGCCGCGCCCGGCGTGCTGGACACCTACCTGCATGCCCGCCAGCTGGTGCAGCAACGCACGCCGGAGGCGATGGACCGGGCCATCGCGCTGCTGCGTGCGCTGCTGCGCGAGCATCCCGACTATACGCCGGCGGCGGTCGCCCTGGCCGAAGCCCTGACCGCCGCGGTGGGCTGGGGCCAACTGGACACCCCGGCTGTGGTGCAGGACGGCCTGTCGGTGCTGGACGCCGCAGCCGCGCGGGATGCTCTCACCCCCGGGCTGGACGCGGCTCACGGCGCACTGCTGGACATGGCCTGGCGCTTCGACGAGGCGGCTCGGGCCCATGCGCAGGCCCTGCGCAGCGGTGCCAACGACCCGGACACGCTGATGCTCCATGCCCGCCATCTGCTCTACACCGGCCAGGCCGAGGCGGCCGTGGCCCGGCTGCGCCATGCGCTGACACTGGCGCCGCACCACCTGATGCTGCGCATGCACCTCTCGCGCGCGCTGGTGCAGGCCGGGCAGGGGGAGGCGGGGCTGGCCGAGGCCGACGCGGCCCTGGCCGACCACCCGGGCCAGTTGGTGATCGTGGCCTTTGCGCTGGCCATCCGCGCCATGGTGGCGCCCGAGCCCGACCTGGCCGCGCCGGCCTGGCGGTTGACCGAGGGGCGCGACACGCCGCCCTTTGTCTGGACGGTGCTGTCCTTCGTGCTGGCCCGGCTGCAGCAGCGCGAGCCGGCGCTGGATGTCATCGACGCCAGCCTGCTGTGCAGCCGCACCACGCCGGGCGAGGCCACGCTGTATGCCGCGCCGCTGGCCTGCCTGGGCGAGTTCGACCGGGCGGCGGCGCTGCTGCGTCGGGCCCTGGATGAGCGCTGCGGCATGCTGGCCATGGTGTTGCGTGACCCAGTGCACGCCGATTGGCTGCGCGGGCATCCGGAGGGCCGCCGCCTGTTGGCGGCAGTGTTCGGGCCGGCCGGCGCCTGAGCCCGGCGGGCCCGGGCGGCGTTCAGCCCACGAACTGGCCGACGGTGCCCACCAGGCGCTCGGACTGCTGGCGCAGCGAGTCGGCCGCGGCCGCGGCTTCTTCCACCACGGCGGCGTTCTGCTGGGTGTTCTGGTCCAGCTCGCCGATGGCGCCGGTGACCTCGGCGATGCGGCTGGACTGCTCGCGCGTCGAGACGCTGATCTCGGCGATGCGGGCGTCCACCGTGTGCACCGCCTCGCCCAGCTCGGCCAGGGTCTGCTCGGCGGTCTGGATCAGCGCGGCGCCGCTGGCCACCCGCTGTTCGGAATCGACCGTCAGCGCACGGATCTCCTTGGCCGCGTCGGCACTGCGCTGGGCCAGCGTGCGCACCTCGCCGGCCACGACGGCAAAGCCGCGTCCCTGCTCGCCGGCGCGAGCGGCTTCCACCGCGGCGTTCAGGGCCAGGATGTTGGTCTGGAAGGCGATCGAGTCGATCAGGCTGGTGATCTCGGCGATGCGGCGGCTGGCGTCGTTGATCTGGTCCATGGCCGTGCGGGTGTCCTGCATGACCTGCTGGCCACGCCGGGCGCGCTCCACGGCTTCGCGGGCCAGGGTGGCCGCCTCGCCGGCGGAGGCGGCGCTCTGACCGGCCGACTCGGCCAGCTCGCGCAGGGTGGCGGCGCTGGACTGCAGGTGGGCCGCCTGTTCCTCGGTGCGCACCGAGAGGTCGTGGTTGCCGCTGGCGATCTCGTCGGAGGCCTGGGCCACGCTGCGCGAGACCTCGCCCACCTCGCCGAAGGCACCGCGCAGCTTGGCGGCGAAGCGGTTGAAGCCGTCGCTGATCTCGCTGATCTCGTCCTGGCCCTGCACCGGCAGCTGCACCCGCAGGTCGGCATGGCCGCTGGCCAGCCCATGGATGGTGTGGCTGAGCTGGCGCAGCGGGCCGGTGAGGGTGCGCACCAGCCAGGTCATGGCCACGGCGGCCAGCAGGCAGGCCAGCAGGGCGGCGGTGACGACCCAGCCCAGCAGCTGGCGCGCGGCCGCAGTGGCCACCTCCGGCGGGTAGGACACGACCACGCTCCAGGGCGTCACGCCTGCCAGCACGGTCACGGGGTTGAGCACATGCTCCCAGCCCTGCGCATCGGTGAACTGGTAGGGCCGACCCTGGTCGATGGCGGCCAGGGCCTCCGGCGGCAGGTCGGTGGCCTGCTTGGCCAGCATCTCGGTGTGGCGCGTGGCCACGTAGAGGCCGCCGTGGCTCAGCAGCTCCACATGGGCGCCCGGCAGTGGCTGCATCTCGCCCACGCGCCGGCTCAGGTCGGCCAGCGGCAGGTCGGAGCCGGCGGCGCCGGCGAACTTGCCGTCGACCAGGATGGGGGCGACCATGGTGGTCATCAGCACGTCCTTGCCGGCGACCGGGTAGAGGTAGGGCTCGATCAGCGCCTCGTGCAGGGTGCGGCGCGGGATGTCGTACCAGTCGTTGGCACCAGCCTTCTCGTAGTCCAGCAGGGCTTCCACCGCGATCTGCCCGCTGCCGCGGTTCCAGTAGGCGATGTAGCGCCCGGTGTCGTCGTAAGGCGCGCCGCTGTGGGCGAATTCGGCATCGCGTCCGTCCAGGGCGTTGGGCTCCCAGATCGAGTAGCTGCCGATGAACTCCTTGTGCTCGGACAGCGTCTGGCGGGCCATCGCGTCCAGCTGCGGGCGGGTGGGCGCCAGGTTGGCGGCCTTCAGACCGGCCAGGCTGTCGCGCAGGTTCTTCACGGCGGAGAAGCTGCGGCCGAGCTCACCGCCGACCTGGGCCGAGGTTTCGCGGGCCGCCAGTTCGGCTTGGCGGGCCGTTTCTTCGCGGGCCGTCTTGGCGGCGCGGGTGCCCACCACCGCGCTGGTGATGCCCACGCAGAGCACACACAGGGCCGTGGCGGCGATGGACAGTTTGGTGGTCAGGCTCAGGGAGCGAAACATCGTGGACATGGGAGATGCGTGGGTGAGTGAGGGTTTTCACTGACTATCGGACGGCCCCCGCGGTGCTGAAGGTCGGAAAAGCCTGCCTTTTGCGTCATCCCCCTTGTCGGCGGCGCCTGTTTGTGCGTGTCCATCAGGTAAATCTGCTCCATTGATGTCAAAAAGTGACGATCACGACCAAATGCAAGCGTTTTTCCGCGTCACGGGCCCTGCGAGACCGACACTGTGGCCTGCACAACCGCTGTCGCCAGCCCTGCCCTGCCACAGACCATGAACGAGCCTTTGCCGATGGATGCTTTGACCCTGCGCGGTGGCGCAGGGTTGATTCGCCGTCTGGCCTGGCTGCTGATTGCCGCCGCGGTGCTGTTGGAGGGCCTGCAGCTGTACTTCCTGCACCGCCCTCGCCTGGGTGCCGTGCTGGGCGCCCTGGCCGGTGGCGGCATGCTGCTGCTGCTGCGCTGGGGCAGGACGCGCTGGGCGGCCTGGCTTTTCCCAATGTCGCTGGTGCTGATCACGCCGATGGCTGCCTTCCAGGTGGCGGGGGTGCGCAATGCCGCCTGGGCCTTGCTGCCGCTGGCCACCATCCTGGCCGGCTGGATGCTGGGGCGGCGCCAGGCCTATGCCGTGGCGCTCCTGGGGCTGCTGGGTCTGGCCGCGGTGTGGCTGCTGCGGGTGCGGGGCGTGGAGACCGAGCCGGCCGTGCCCGGGGTCTACGCGGTGCTGTACGGCATGATCGGCCTGATGGGCGCGGTGATGGGCACGGCCACGGCGACCAGCTTCGATCGCCAGCTCGAGCGTGTGACCGCGCTGACCCAGGCCCTGCAGCGCAGCAATGAGCACCTGGAGGCCCGTGTGGTGGAACGCACCCGTGAGCTGCTGGCCACCAACGAGGCCCTGGCCCAGGCCAAGCAGGCTGCAGAAAGCGCGGCCCAGGCCAAGGCGGCCTTCCTGGCCAACATGAGCCACGAGATCCGAACCCCGCTCAACGCCATCCACGGCCTCAGCCACCTGCTGCTGCAGACAGCGCTGGACGGTCGCCAGCGTGCCCATGTGAGCCAGCTGCACCAGGCCGGCACCCATCTGTTGGCTATCGTCAACGACATCCTGGATCTGAGCAAGGCGGATGCCGGTCGCATGACGCTGGCCACCGAGCCCTTTGCGCTGGACATGGTGCTCAGCCGCGTGCAGGCCCTGATCGGCGAGGCGGCACAGCGCAAGCAGCTGCGGCTGAGCAGTCGGTTGGACCCCGCGGTGCCAACCTGGCTGATCGGCGACCCCTTGCGCCTGGGCCAGGTGCTGATCAACCTGGGCCACAACGCGGTGAAGTTCACCGACCAGGGCGAGGTGACGCTGAAGGTGCAGGTGCTGGAGCGCCAGCCCGACAGCGTGCAGCTGCGCTTTGCCGTGCGGGATTCGGGCGTGGGCATCGCGCTGGAAGATCAATCCCGCCTGTTCCAGGAATTCGAGCAGCTGGACAATTCCTCCACCCGCCGGCATGGCGGCACTGGCCTGGGCTTGGCCATCTCGCGCCAGCTGGTGCGGCTGATGGGGGGCGAGATCGGGGTGGAGAGCCAGCCCGGGCAGGGCTCGACCTTCTGGTTCACCGTGCGGATGCCGGTGGCCCTGGTGCCCGAGGATGGCGGGCTGGCGCATCCCCCCGCGCCGCCCGCACCGCGGCTGGATGGCGTGCGGGTGCTGCTGGCCGAGGACCATCCCGTCAACCAGCTGGTGGCGGCGGAGCTGCTGCGCGCGATGGGCGCGCGGGTGGATGTGGCCGAAGACGGCCACCAGGCCGTGAACCTGGGCGCGCAAGGGCACTACGACGTGGTGTTGATGGACCTGCAGATGCCCGGCCTGGATGGCGTGCAGGCCACACGGGCGCTGCGGCGCCTGCACGGTGTGGCCCGGCTTCCCATCATCGCCATGAGCGCCAGCGTGATGGCCGAGGACCGCCGGCGCTGCCTGGATGCGGGCATGAACGACTTCGTGGCCAAGCCCTTCGAGCCGGAGGAGCTGTGTGCGGTGCTGCTGCGCTGGACCCAGGCCGCGCGCCGGGCGGAAGTGCCCCGCTCAGCGCTCGAAAGCCCGCGGCCCCAGGTGCTGGACCGCATGGTCCAGGAAGCTGGCGATGCGTGAGGACAGCGCGGTGTTGCGGTAATAGACCGCATGGATGGCCTGGCGGATGTCCAGGCTTTGCCGCACGAACAGCGGCACCAGCCGGCCGCTGCGGCGGTCCTCCAGGGTCATGAAGTCCGACAGGCAGACGATGCCCGCGCCCGCCAGGGCCAACTGGCGCAGCGTCTCACCGCTGGATGAGGCGATGGCCGGTGTGATGCGCAGCGGCGTGCCCTCGGGCGTGCGCAGCGGCCAGTCGTTCAGGCCCTCAGGCTGGGTGAAGCCCAGCAGGGTGTGGCCGGCCAGGTCCTGCAGCCGGCGGGGCGTGCCGCAGCGGGCCAGGTAGTCCGGGCTGGCCAGCACCCGGATGCGGCTGCTGCCGAGGGGCCGGGCGTGCAAGGTGGAATCGCGCAGCGTGCCGATGCGAAAAGCCACATCGGTGCGGTGCTCGATCAGGTCGGTGATGCCCTCGTTGCTGTGCAGCTCCAGCGTGACCTGCGGGTGCGCGGCACGGTAGCTGTCCACCAGCGGCACGATCACGTGCAGCATGAAGGGCGTGGCCGCATCCACCCGCAGCCGGCCGGCCGGCTGCTCGCGCCGGGCAGCCATCTGCTCCTCGGCGTCATCCACGGCGGCCAGGATCTGCCGCGCCTGGGCCAGGAAGACCTCGCCTTCCTCGGTCAGTTCCAGGCGGCGGGTGGTCCGGCGCAGCAGGGTGGTGGCGAGCTTCTGTTCCAGCCGGCCCAGGCTGCGGCTGATGCCGGAAACGGTCTGCCCCAGCCGCTCGGCCGCGGCGGTGATGGAGCCGCCATCCACCACCGCGGCAAAGGCCTGGAGTTCGTCGAGGGTGGTCTTCATTCTTGATTCCGCCGCAAGAGAGTTTCGTCGTCACACGGGTTTTTCCGCAAGTATCCCGTGGGCAGACTGCGCGCATTCCATTTCCTTCCACAGGATGCCGCCATGCCCATTGCCTTGCTGGCGCTGACGCTCAGCGCCTTCGCCATCGGAACCACCGAGTTCGTCATCGTGGGGCTGATCCCCACCATCGCCGCCGATCTGCAGGTCAGCCTGCCCTCGGCCGGTCTGCTGGTCAGCCTCTACGCCCTGGGCGTGGCCGTGGGCGCGCCGGTGCTCACCGCGCTCACCGGCCGCGTGCCGCGCAAGGCCCTGCTGCTGGGCCTGATGGCCCTGTTCACGCTGGGCAACCTGGCGGCCTGGCAGGCGCCGGGCTACGGCACCCTGGTGCTGGCGCGGGTGCTCACCGGCCTGGCCCATGGGGTGTTCTTCTCCATCGGCTCCATCATCGCCACCAGCGTGGTGCCCAAGGACAAGGCCGCCAGCGCGATCGCCATCATGTTCACCGGCCTGACCGTGGCCCTGGTGACAGGCGTGCCGCTGGGCACCTTCATCGGCCAGCACTTCGGCTGGCGCGAGACCTTCCTGGCCGTGTCGGCGCTGGGTGTGCTGGCCTTCGTCGGCAGTCTGCTGTTCGTGCCGCGCGACGTGCACCACAGTGCGCCGGCCACGCTGCGCCAGCAGTTGGCGGTGCTGGGCCAGCCGCGCCTGCTGCTGGTCTATGCGATGACAGCGGTGGGTTACGGCGGCTCCTTCGTCGCCTTCACCTTTCTGGCGCCCATCCTGCAGCAGGTCAGCGGCTACTCGGCCAACGCGGTCAGCGCGGTGATGCTGGTCTATGGCGTCTCGGTGGCGGCGGGCAATCTGTGGGGCGGCCGGCTGGCCGACCGGCGCGGGCCGGTGGCGGCGCTGGTGCTCATCTTCGGCCTGCTGGCGCTGGTGCTGCTCGTGCTGCAGTTCACTGCACCCCACCCCGTGGCGGTGCTGCTGACCGTGTTGGCCTGGGGCGCGGTGGCCTTCGGCAACGTGCCGGGCCTGCAGGTCTATGTGGTGCAACAGGCCCAGCGCTTTGCACCGCAGGCGGTGGACGTGGCCTCGGGCCTGAACATCGCCGCCTTCAACCTGGGCATTGCCGGCGGCGCCTGGCTGGGTGGTCACATCGTGGCCGGCTGGGGGCTGATGCACACGCCCTGGATCGGCGCGGGAGTGGTGCTGGGCGCTGTGGGCCTGACGGCCTGGAGCGGGCGGCTGGATCGGCGTGGTTCCGTGGTGGCCCGGTCCTGCGTCGGGGCCGTGGCGCCGCGCTGAGCCGCAGCCCTCCCTGGCCTTCCACTCTCGCAGCATTCACTTCAAGGACTCCATCATGGGCATTCCCGCCTTCGGCCTGGGCACCTTCCGCCTGCAGGGCCAGACTGTCATCGACAGCGTGCGCACGGCGCTGGAACTAGGCTATCGCGCGATCGACTCCGCGCAGATCTACGGCAACGAGACCGAGGTGGGGCAGGCCATCGCCGAAGCCGGCGTGCCGCGCGGTGAGCTGTTCCTGACCACCAAGGTGTGGATCGATTCACTGGCGCGCGACGCCGTGGTGCCAGGCCTGGAGGCGAGCCTGCGGCGCCTGCGCACGGACCACGTCGACCTGGCCCTGATCCATTGGCCTTCCCCAGGTGGGCAGGTGCCGCTGAGCGCCACCCTGGACGGCCTGCTGGAGGCCCGTGAACGCGGGCTGGTGCGACAGATCGGCCTGTCCAACTTCACCGTGGCGCTGATGCGCGAGGCGCTGGACAGGATTGGCCCCGGCGTGCTGGCCACGAACCAGGTGGAGCTCAGCCCCTACCTGCAGAACCGCCGGGTGGCCGCCTTTGCCCGCGAGCACGGGCTGCACCTGACGTCCTACATGACCCTGGCCTATGGCAAGGTGCTGGGCGACCCGGTGCTGCAGGGCATTGCGCAGCGGCATGGCGCCACGGTGGCACAGGTGGCACTGGCCTGGGCGATGCAGCTGGGCCATGCAGTGATCCCGTCATCGACGAAGCGCGAGCACCTGACCAGCAACCTGAAAGCCCGGGCGCTGCACCTGGACGAGGCCGAGATGGCCGCCATCGCCAGGCTGGACCGCCATGAGCGGCAGGCGGACCCGGAGGGGATTGCGCCTGCGTGGGATCCGGCCTGATGCGACGGGGGCGCAGGTCTTGGCGGAAGCGGTGAGATTCGAACTCACGGATGGGTTCCCCCATCGCTGGTTTTCAAGACCAGTGCCTTAAACCGCTCGGCCACGCTTCCTGACGAAGGCGCCGATTATGGCGCAGGAAAAGCGGGCGGCCCTTCCCAGGGCAGCCCGCTGAGCGGTCGGGTCAGGCCTTGACCAGTGTGAGGTCCAGCAGCCGCGTCTCGCGGGTGGCCAGCAAGGCCCCCAGGGTCAGCAGGCCGTTGGCGGCCAGGTACAGGCCCACGCCCCACAGGCCGAAGTTCTTGTTCAGGTCCAGGGCGACCAGGGTGGGGATGGAGGCACCGACGATGGAGGCGAAGTTGTAGGCCAGCGAGGCCCCGGAGTAGCGCACCTCGGTCGGGAACATCTCGGGCAGCAGGGCAGCCATCGGGCCGAAGGTGCAGCCCATCAGCGCCAGGCCGATGATGATGAACACCAGCACCGTCATCGGGGTGCCGTTGGTCAGCAGCGCCGGCATGGCCAGACCGAAGGCCATGATGCCCAGTGTGACCAGGATGAGCCACAGGCGTCGGCCCATGGCGTCGGCCAGCACGCCCGACAGGCTGGTGAAGATGCCGAAAACGATGGCGCCAATGAGCAGGATGCCCGTGAAGATGTTGGCCGGGATGCCCAGGCCGGTGGGGTGACCCGCCGGCGAGGTGCCCACCGGGCTCTTGGAGTACACCTGCACGAAGGCGGTCATCAGGTAGAACAGCACGTAGGTGGTGGTCATGATCAGCGTGCCCAGCAGGATGGCGCGGCCATGCTGGCGCAGCACGGCGGCGACCGGCGCGTGCAGCTTGCGGCCGGCCTTCTCGGCTTGCTCGAAGACATGGCTTTCCTGCAGGTTCAGGCGCACGTACAGGCCCACCGCCACCATCACGAAGGACAGCAGGAAGGGAATGCGCCAGCCCCAGGCCACCATGGCCTCAGGGCCCAGGAAATAGCTGACCAGGAAGAAGCCGCCATTGGCCAGGAACAGACCGATGGGCGCGCCCAGTTGCGGGAAGGTGCCGAACCAGCCGCGGCGGCCTGCTGGCGCGTTCTCGGTGGCCACCAGTGCGGCACCACCCCACTCGCCGCCCAGGCCGATGCCCTGGCCGATGCGGAACACGCACAGCAGGATGGGGGCCCAGACGCCGATTTGTTCATAAGACGGCAGCAGGCCGATGGCCACGGTGGACAGCCCCATGGTCAGCAGCGAGGCGACCAAGGTGCGCTTGCGGCCGATGCGATCGCCAAAGTGGCCGAACAGGGCCGAGCCCACTGGCCGGGCCACGAAGGCCAGGGCCAGCGTGGACAGCGACAGCAGCGTGGCAATGGAGGCGTCGCCCTTGGGGAAGAACTGGGTGTTGAACACCAGCACCGCGGCCGCGGCGTAGATGTAGTAATCGTAGAACTCGATGGCGGTGCCGACCAGGGAGGCGATGGCGACCTGGCGGGCGGAGTTGCGCGGCTGAACAGCGGCAGCAGGGGCAGACATGGAAACCTTTCAAGCAATGCGCGGCAGCGCAGGGGCGTGCGGCGCCTGCGGGCAGCATCAGGGGCGTGGTCGGCCTCGGGGTGTCAGGGCCGTCCGCCAGACGGGGCGGAATGTCGGTGTGGGGGGCATTCCGCCATTCGGCGGTGCCAGGCCGGGGGCATGAACCGGTGAACCGGGCCTGGAAAAGCAGCAAGGGTAACTTCTGCGTTACAGGGATTTTACTGATCTGACGGTTGACCGCGGACAGCAGGGTCTCTGCAGAGGCGAGGTCCGTGGCGGTACATCAGCCCTTGCCGGGCGCCTGGGCTTGGGCGCATTGCACCTGAACGACGTCGCGCCGGCCACCGTCCACCCGCACGGCGGTGAGGGCGCCGCCCCAGATGCAGCCGGTGTCGATGGCCAGCAGGGTGGGGCGGTTGATCAGGCCCAGGGTGGACCAGTGGCCAAAGGCGATGGGTTGGGCGGCGGTGGCCCGGTGCGGGTGCTCGAACCAGGGGCGCATGCCGGGTGGCGCGGCCTCGGCGCTGTCCTTGGTTTCCAGGTCCAGGGTGCCGTCGGCGGCGCAGAAGCGGATGCGAGTGAGCACGTTGACGATGGCGCGCAGGCGGTCCAGGCCCTGCAGATCGTCCTGCCAGCGGGCCGGGTGGTTGCCGTACATCTGCTGCAGGAAGGCCGGCAGCTCGGGGCCTCGCAGCAGGTCTTCCACCTCGGCGGCCAGGGCCAGGGTCTTGGCGGTGTCCCACTGGGGCAGCACGCCGGCATGCACCATTAGCCAGCCCTGGTCCAGGTCGGCCAGCTTGCGCTGGCGCAGCCAGGCCAGCCAGCCTTCGCGGTCTTCGTCCGCCAGGATGGCGTCCAGCGTGTCCTTGCGGTTGGGGCGCTTGACGCCAGCGGCCACCGCCAGCAGGTGCAGGTCGTGGTTGCCCAGCAGGCAGGTGGCGCTGCCCTCCAGGTCGCGCAGGCAGCGCAGCACGCCCAGCGAATCGGGGCCGCGGTTGACCAGATCGCCCAGCAGGTGGATGTGGTCGCGCGAGGGGGAAAAGTCCAGTTCGGCCAGCAGCCGTTCGAAGGCGTCGCAGCAGCCTTGGAGGTCGCCGATGAGGTAGTGCATCACACGATTCTGCTACGCTCCTGCCCCATTGCTTTCAGCTCCGCGGCGTGGAACTTGCTCCGCCGCCTCCCATGGACTTTGCGTTACTTGCCTTCCTGATCCTCCTCAACGGCCTGTTCGCCATGTCCGAGATGGCCTTGGCCGCCAGCCGCAAGGCGCGGCTGCAGGTCATGGTGGAAGCGGGGGAGCGGGGCGCGGCCACGGCCATGGAACTGCAGGACCATCCGACCCACTTCCTCTCGACGGTGCAGATCGGCATCACCTCGATCAGCGTCCTCAACGGCATCGTGGGTGAATCGGCTTTCTCGGCGGGCTTGTCGCAGTGGCTGCAATCGGTCACGCCGCTGGTGGGCCGCACGGCGGACATCACGGCGACCGCGCTGGTGGTGATCATGATCACCATCCTCAGCATCATCTTCGGCGAACTGGTGCCCAAGCGGCTGGGCCAGATGTACCCGGAAACGGTGGCCGGGATGGTGGCCGGGCCGATGAAATGGCTGTCCATGGTGGCCAGCCCGCTGGTGGCCGTGCTGGCCGCCTGCACCGAGGCCGTGCTGCGCCTTTTGGGCATCCGCAACGACCTGACCCGCAGCGTGACGGAAGAAGAAATCGCCGCCAGCCTGGAAGAGGGGCTGGACGCGGGCGTGATCGAGGCCCAGGAGCACCAGATGGTGCGCAATGTGTTCCGCCTGGACGACCGCCAGGTGGGCTCGATGATGATTCCCCGTGCGGAGATCCGCTGGCTGGATCTGAATGCCTCGATCGAGCAGGTGCTGCACACCGTGGCGGATGAACAGCATTCCCGCTACCCGGTGTGCCGGGGCAGCCTGGACGACGTGGTGGGCGTGGTGGCCGCGCACGACCTGCTGGCGCCCATGTCACGGGGCCACATCGATTCTCTGGACGACTACATCCAGCCGCCGGTGTTCGTGCCCGAGACCCTGTCCGGCATGGAGCTGCTGGAGCACTTTCGGCGCACCCGTGCCGAACTGGTGTTCGTGGTGGACGAGTACGGTGCAGTGCAGGGTGTGATCACCGTGCGCGATGTGCTGGAGGCCATCACCGGTGAGTTTGGTGTGCCCACGGACGACGATGCCTGGATGGTCGAGCGCGAGGACGGCAGCTGGCTGGTGGATGGCCTGATCCCGGTCCATGAGCTCAAGGACCGGCTGCAACTGAAGGAATTGCCCGAGGAAGACCGCGGGCGCTATAACACCCTGGCGGGCATGATCATGCTGCTGCTGGGCCGGCTGCCCCTGACCGCCGATGCGGTGGAGTGGGGCGGCTGGCGCTTCGAGGTGGTGGACCTCGATGGCAAGCGCGTGGACAAGGTGCTTGCCAGCCCTTTGCTGAACACGGAGAACCCGATTGATCACCCCTGACCTGCACAAGAAGCCCGTCGGCCTGGACCGCGAGAAGCACAAGAACCTGAAGCTGCGCCGCGAGCTGAGCAATCTGCGTGCGGCCGCCGGCCTGAACGCCCTGTTCCTGACCGGCGCCGAGTTCGGCGATGCCTGCAAGGAATACCCGATCCTGTTCCTGAATGCGGGGCAGGATGATCAGGGCAAGACGCAGGTGGCCCCGGTGGCCGTCTTCGGCGTCACCCAGGGTGAGAACCTGTTCCTGCAGCCCGACGGTCGCTGGGATGCCTACTACGTGCCGGCCATGTTGCGCGCCTACCCGTTCACGATGGCCCGCCTGGACGCCGACCGCTTCGTGGTGGTGTTCGATGAATCCTATGACGGCCTGTCCGAGACCGAAGGCCAACCCTTCTTCGACGACCAGGGCGAGCCCACCGAGATGCTCAAGGAACTGCGCCAGTTCATCGAGAACGTCGAGATCGAGATTGAGCGCACCCGCCGCGCCGGCCAGCGCCTGATGGAGCTGAAGCTGCTGCAGCCCAAGCGCTTTGATGCCACGCTGCCCGATGGCAGCCCCTTCGCGGTGGACGGCTTCCTGGCGCTGGACGAGGAGCGCCTGGCCCAACTGAGCGACGCCGAGATGCTGGAGCTGAGCCGCAGCGGCCTGCTGGCCTTGCTGCACGCACACCAGATCTCGATGTCCAACATGCGCCGTCTGCTGGACCGCCGTCTGGCCCAGCAGGCTGTGGCGGGCCAGGCCGTCAACTGACCGGGGGGGCGTTCGGCGGCAGGCCCGCCATCCAGCGGGCCTGTTCGCTGACAAAACCATCGAAGGCGGCCAGCAGCGGCTGGTAACGCCCGGGCTCGCCTTCCAGTTCGGCCAAGGCCTGGCAACAGGCTTCCAATGTGGACAACTGGTGGGCCTGCCGAGCCTGGCGGATGAAGTAGCGAGAGGTCGGTGTGCTCTGCAGGGCCAGGCGCGGCAAGGCCTGCAGAAGCGGGTTGCAGGCCAGCATCCGCAGGCTCTTGCGCCAGGTGGCGTCGATGATCACCAGCTTGCGGACCTGAGCCGCCTGGGCGCTTGTCTCAGGGCCCAGCCGTGTGCTGGGATAAAGCAGTGCGGCATCCTGCGCCGGGCCGATCCAGTCGCTCAACTGTGCCGGATCGAAGACCTCCCCCACCTCGCGATGGCAGTGTGCCAAGCCGCGGGCCAGCAAACCCGCACTGTTCTTGACGTGATGCTGCTCCTGCGGGTGCTGCAGGATCAGCACCGGCACCTGGTTGTCGGTCGGACAGGTCCAGTGGCACACGCAGGCTGGCTGGGGCCGGTCACAGCGCGGGCAATGCGGGCGGAGTCGTCGGGTGGGCGGCGCAGAGGACACGGCAGGGCAGGCGGCAGGCGGGCCGCCACGATACCAGTGCCGGTGCGTTCAGCATCCGTCGACCGACGTGGGGTCCAGGCGGAAGGCCGCCCCGTGGTAGCGGTCCAGACTGTGTTCGTCGTCGAAGGCGACCCAGCAACTCTTCTCGAGGTTCTCCCAGCGGTCCAGCTGCCGGTATCCCAGCCGACGGAGGTCCTGGAAGAAGCCGTCGTCGTGCTGGATTCGGTAGGGGCAGTAGGCCGTGCCGATGCTCTGGACGGTCCAGTAGCCTCGGGCAGGGTGCAGTGGCAGCAGGTTCACCAACAGCCACTCGGGTTTGCGGGGAAGCGATGACACCCGCTGGGCCAGGGTTTCCTGCAGGTACTGAAGGCAACCGGCGGTGAACAGCACGTCGGCCCCGGTGGCCTCTGAGAAGTCGGCAGTGAAGTGCAGGCGGCGGGTGTGGTCCCGCGCCTTGGCCTCCTGCCGACCGTTGTCGACGACGGCCGGCACATCGCAGACCTGCCAGGAGAGATCCTGCGGCAGCTCCATGCGGGAGGCATAGCTGTAGTAGGACAGCCCGATGTGCCCGCCCAGATCGAACACCCGGCGCGCACCTTGGGCCAGGGCACGCTGGAGCCAGAACATCATCGGGTAGTCGCTGGGGTAGATCTGACCGATTCGGTCGCGGTACATCTCGGCGGCTTCGCCGTGGTCGTAGCCCAGAGGGCGCGAGGCCGGGGCGGCGGCGGCGGCGGCCTCGTAGCTGTCAAACACACCGCGGCAGGTGCCCACGGCCTGTCCGCTCTCGAACCGGCTCCTGAAGCGCTCATGGCGCCAATGGCGAACTCCAGGCAGGTTGCCGATGAAGCTTCTGGCGTTCGACAGGTGTTCTCCCACAGAGTCCCCTTGCGGTGTGATGCGACAGCGTAGCGAATTGTTGCCCCGCCATTCTGGTCGTCGCATCCGCAAATATGACCCTTTGCCACAGACCTGGGTCGGGATCGCCCATCTCCAGGAGACCGTGCACGGCTGAACGGGTCGGCACAATGTGGCGTCTGCTGCCACTTGGGGTGCTTTGAGCATGTCGACCTTCACTTCTGCTGTCTCCGCCACTGCGGAGTCCCTGTCCGTTGTCGATGCACAGCGGCGCATCGCCGACGCCGTGGCGGGGCAGGCGCCGCAGGAGAGCGAGGTTGTCGACCTGATGGCGGCCTTGGGGCGGATCCTGGCTGAGGACGTGCTGGCCCCCCAGGACGTGCCTCCCCACGACAACTCGGCCATGGACGGCTTTGCCCTGGCGGGCCAGGCCCTGGTGTCCGGGCAGGCCACGCGGCTGCGGGTCGTGGGTCGGGCGTTGGCCGGGCATCCCTTCGCTGGCGTGGTGACGCCCGGTGATTGCGTTCGCATCATGACCGGGGCCGTGATGCCGGTCGGGACCGACACCGTGGTGCCGTTCGAGCGTTGCGAGCATCAGGACGACGTGGTGCTCATCGCACCCGGGGCCGTGCAGGTGGGCGATAACCGTCGCCGTCGCGGCGAGGACCTGGCTGCGGGGACCGCCGCGCTCCCGGCGGGCCGTCGTCTGCGGCCTGCGGACCTGGGGTTGGCGGCATCGCTGGGGTTGACCCAGCTGCGCGTGCGTCGGCGTCTGGTCGTGGCGTTGTTTTCCAGCGGGGACGAATTGCGGTCTCCGGGGGAACTCCTGGCGCCGGGGTGTCTTTACGACAGCAACCGATTCACCCTGGCGGCGGCCCTCACGCAGCTGGGCTGCGAAGTTATGGACCTGGGCCGTGTGCCGGACGACCCCCAGGCCTTGGACGTGGTACTACGGCAGGCTATCGACCAGGCCGACGCGGTGCTCACCAGCGGCGGCGTGAGCGTGGGTGATGCCGACCACACCCGCGCCCTGCTGGCCCGCCACGGGCAGGTGGATTTCTGGTCGGTGGCTATGCGGCCGGGCCGTCCCTTTGCCTTTGGGCGGCTGGAGCGCCCTGATCGCGCGCCCTGCTGGCTCTTCGCCCTGCCGGGCAATCCGGTCGCAGCTCTGGTCAGCTTCCAGGTGCTGGCGAGGGGGGCATTGCTGGCGCTGTCTGGGGCAGACGGTGAAGTCGCTCCGATGTTGGCCGCCCGCTGCGCCGAACCCATCCGCAAGCGTCCGGGCCGTGCCGAGTTTCCACGCGTGCGTCTGTCCCTCGGTTCCGATGGTCACGCTCAGGCCCAAGTCTGGGGTGGGCAGGGTTCTGCCGCCTTGAGTGCGGTGGTCGGGGCCCATGGCCTGGCTGTGCTCCAGCCACAACAGGGTGATGTCGGCATCGACGACTGGGTGGATGTCCTGCCATTCGAGGGGCTGTCCTGATCCTCCTGGCTTCGTAACATCCGTCACTTGCCGCAAGGCGTGACAGGCTCAGGGAGGGCCGTGCGATGTTGTTGAAGTACCTGGATCGGGATGTGCATGCATGCGCGACGGATGATGTAGTCGTTTCAAGGTGGCGCGGTCTGGTTGCGGGCGCAGCGCGCAGCCTGTTGCCCTGCTTGGCCGCCTGGAGCATCGTCGCAATGGCGCCGTCGGCAGCTGGTGCGGAGCCGCCCCCCGTTTCAGTGTTCGCAGCCCGTCCCCAACTGGCAAGGCTTGCGCTTTCGCCGGACGGTCAGAAGCTGCTGGGTGTGATGAACGTCGGCGGCGACTCGGTGGTCGTGGTCGGAGCCTGGGATGGCTCAGACCTGCAGTCCCTCCTCCGCACAGACAACAACAAATACGTCATCAACTGGGTGCACTGGGCCAGCAACAAGCGTGTGGTGGTGAGCCTGCGCTTCCCTTCGATCACCCGGGGGGCCACTGCCACGGAGACCCGGGCACTGGCGATGGACCTGAAGGGCGAAAACATCGTGACCCTGGTCCCGCCGCCGCGTAACCGGGACGTCAAGTGGCTGGCCCAGTTCCAGGACGTGGTGATTGACTGGCTGCCCGAGGACGAGGACCACGTCCTGATGGCCATCAGAGACGATCCGGTCGTCTTCGCCCCGAGTGTCTATATGGTCGATGTCAACACGGGGCAGCGCAAACAGGTGCTTGGTCCGCGTGAGAACGTCTGGGCCTGGATCACAGATCACGAGCACAAGGTGCGCATCGGTGTGCGTGACGATCGTGAGAAGGGAGAGGTCACCATCCTGGGCAGGAAGTCGGAAAACGACAGCTGGCAGAAGCTGTGGTCCTTCGAGCATTTCAGCCGTGATGATGTGGGTCCCATCACCTTCGGCAAGGACCCTCAGTCCCTGTATGTGACCAAGCTGAAGGACGATCGGCAGGCGCTCTACCTGGCGCATCTCGACAAACTGGATCCACAAGGCCAGCCCACCATGGATTTGGTTGCCGCGCGCGAAGAGGAGGACGTCGAGAACGTGCGCATTCTGGCGAATGGTGAATTGATTGGATTCGGTGGCGTTCGAGAGGGGGATTCACAGCGGTCCTTCATTGACGAGTCGCTGAAGGAACTGGCCCGAGGGGTCGACAAGGTGCTCCCCGGGCGTTTCAACTGGATCTATGGATTCAGCAAAGATCGCAATCGCTACCTGGTGGAGTCCACAGGCAATGGCATTCCGGGGCAGTTGCTGGCAGGTGACCGTGCGGCAGGCACCCTGAAGGTCATCGGTCAGCGGTACCCGGGCCTGGATACGAATCAACTCGTGGGTAAGCGCAAGATCAAGTTCAAGGCTCGGGATGGACTGGAGATTCGCGGTTATCTGACCGTACCTAAGGGGGACACGCCTGAGCATGGCTGGCCCATGGTGCTGATGCCCCATGGCGGCCCGATCTCTTCGGACGACATCGACTTTGACCCCTGGACGGAGCTGCTGGCTTCGCGCGGCTATGCCGTGCTGCAGGTGAATTTCCGCGGATCGGACAACCAGGGGCGGACCTTCCGGGACGCCGGTCTGAAGCGCTGGGGCATGGAGATGCAGGACGACCTGACCGATGGTGTGAAGTGGGCCGTGGACAACCATGTAGCCGACGCCAAGCGCTTGTGCATCGTGGGTGCCAGCTACGGTGGCTATGCCGCGCTGATGGGCGCCGTCAAAACGCCCGACCTCTATCGCTGCGCAGTCAGTTTGGCGGGGGTGAGCGATCTGTTGGACATGTCGCGCGAATGGTCCGGTTGGAAGGGCGACAAGGTCGCCGACAAGCAATTGGGCAACTATTGGAATGACCGGGACAGTCTGAAGAAGACCTCCCCCGCCAACCATGCTGCTGAGATTCGGATACCGGTTCTGCTCATCCACGGCACGGCCGATGCCCAGGTGCCCTACGACCAGTCTGAGACCATGGACAAGGCGTTGAAGTCGGCCGGTAAGTTCCACCGTTTCGTCACGCTGGAGGGGGGCGACCACCAGCTGACTCGCCTGGTGGACAGCCAGAAGTTCCTGGAGGAAACACTGGGGTTCCTCAATCAGTACATCGGCCCCAATGCACAGCCCTGAGACGTCTCAGTCGCTCGTGTTTCGCAGTGCGCGATAAACCGTGTTGCGGCTCACGCCCAGCCGGCGGGCCGCCAGGCTGATGTTGCCATCGCACTGCGCCACCGCCTGCCGGATCGTCTGGTGGGCCAGGGCATGCAGCGGCACAGAGGGTGGCGTGATGCCGGACGAGGCGATCTGAGGTTCTTCCGCAGCAATCAGCCGCTGACCGGCCGCCTGCATCGCCTGCCGTGCCTCTTCCACGAAGTCATCGGGCAGGTGCTCGGGCAGCACCTCCTGCCCGGGCCCGGCCATGACACAGGCGGTGCGCAGCACGTTGTGCAGCTGGCGAACATTGCCCGGCCAGCTGCAGTGCTGGAACAGCCGGCGCACCGGGCCGGACAGGCGGGGGGTGTTTTCGGGGGCAAGCTGACCCAGCAGGCGCTCCACCAGGGTGGGCAGGTCTGAGCGTTCGCGCAGCGGCGGCAGCTTCAGGGCCAAACCGTTGAGCCGGTAGTAAAGGTCTTCCCGAAAGGTCTGGGCCTGGATCATCTCGCGCAGGTTGCGGTGGGTGGCGCAGACCACGCTCACATCCACCGGGATGGACCGGCTGCCGCCCAGCGGCATGACCTGACGCTCCTGCAGCACCCGCAGCAGGTGGGCCTGCAGCGACAGGGGCATGTCGCCAATCTCGTCCAGGAACAGGGTGCCGCCATGGGCCTGCACGATCTTGCCGACCGCGCCGCGGCGGCGGGCCCCGGTGAAGGCGCCTTCCTCGTAGCCGAACAGTTCTGCTTCGATCAGTGTTTCCGGGATCGAGGCGCAGTTCACGGCAACGAAGGGCTGCCGGGCGCGGCGCGAATCCTGGTGAATGGCGCGGGCGAAGACCTCCTTGCCGGTCCCGGTCTCGCCCAGCAGCAGGATCGGGATGTCCCGGTCCATTACCCGGCGGATCTTGTCCACCACGGTGGCGATCTGCGGGTCGCCGCTGTGCAGTGCCTGCAGGCCGGGCGCCTGGGAGGGTGCGGTCCGTGGTGCCGGGCGCGATGGCAGATCGGCGACAGGGCTGTCCAGATCGGCCCGGTCCAGGGGAGTGGGCAAGGCAGAGGACGTCGCATCAGCGCTGCGTTCCGTGGCGGCACTCGCCAGGGAACTGGCGGTCCACACCGGCCAGTTGAAGCGGGGCTGCAGGTGAAAGCGCCGCCCGTCGGGCAAGGTCACGGCCAGTGGCTGCCCCAGCGGATGACGGAAGCGGTCGACCAGGGCGCCGATCTCCACCCCCATCAGCGTGGACAGCGTGTGGGCCCGCAGGGCGGCACCCGACAGGCCCGTCAATTCCAAGGCCCCCCGGTTGGCACCAAGGATGCGCCCGTCAGGGCTCACCGCGACGATGCCTTCCACCAGTGTCCCGATGAATTCGGGCCGGGGGTGGAAATGCAGGCGCAGGGCCTGCCGGTGATCGTCGGCCAGCCAGTGGTTTTCGATCATCCGGGCGGACATCTTGACCAGGGCCATGGTGTGTTGGTGGTAACCCCGCTGGTCGCCTGACACGTCCAGCACGCCCAGGATGTTGCCGCGCGGGTCCAGGATGGGGGCGGCCGAGCAGGTCAGGAAGCGGTTGGAGCGGACATAGTGCTCGTCCGCATGGATCAAGGTGGGGACCTCCTCGATCAGCGCCGTGCCGATCGCATTGGTGCCCTGGGCGGCTTCGGACCAGTTCGCGCCGGGTTGCAGCGTGACGCGGGCCGCGCGGCTCAGGAAGGCGCTGTCGCCGATGGCATGCAGCACGGTGCCTGCCGCGTCGGTCAGCAGCACCATGCTCTGGCTGTCGACGATCTGTTCGAACAGCATCTCCATGACCGGTGCGGCGTGGCTGCACAGCCGCTCGTTGCGCTGCAGGGCCAGGGCCAGTTCGGGGCGGCCGGCCAGGGCCTCGTCGGCACCCCGCACGGGGTCGATCCCCAGCGCCTCGCAACGCAGGTGCGAATTGGCGATCAGGCTGGCGCGCGCGGGCGAGGCGGCGACGGACAGAGGGGTCAAGGGGGGCTGGCCTGGCATGGCGGGTTCCTCCGCGGGCCGTCCATGGGCGGCCCCGAAGGCGCCAGTGTGCCTCAGCGACAACTCAGCCGTGCTGCGCAGCGCGCATTGCTCAGCGCGTGTTGCTGGTGGCGCGCACCTCTTCCATGCTGGTGATGCCGGCCAGCACCTTCTCGATGCCGTCCTGGCGCAGCGTGCGCATGCCCTCGCTGAGGGCCTGCTGTTCGATGTCTTCGGCGTGGCCCTTGCCGTGGATCAGCTGCCGCATGGCCCGGGAGGAGGTCATCAGCTCATGGATCCCGGCCCGGCCATGCAGGCCCGTGTTGTTGCACTTCTCGCAGCCCGGGCTGTGGTACCGACGGAGCACGCCTGCGTTGCCATGGCGCTGCATCCATTCCTGCCGCAGGGCGGCCCGGTCGGGCCCGCCGGTACGGCCTTTCCAGGCACTCAGGTAGTCGTCCAGGAGCTCGTTGATCCATTCTTCCGGCGCTGGCTCGGCGCGGCGGCAGTCGGGGCACAGGCGGCGCACCAGACGCTGGGCCAGCACGGCCAGCAGGGCGTCCGCAAAGTTGAACGGGTCCAGGCCCATGTCCAGCAAGCGGGTGACTGTCTCGGCCGCGCTGTTGGTGTGCAGCGTGGACATCACCAGGTGACCGGTCAGCGAGGATTCGATTGCGATGCTGGCGGTTTCCTCGTCCCGGATCTCGCCGACCATGATCACGTCCGGATCAGCCCGCAGAAAGGCGCGCAGCGCCTTGGCGAAGGTCCAGTCGATCTTGGGGTTGACCTGCACCTGGCGCAGGCCGATCTGGGTGATTTCCACCGGGTCCTCGGCCGTCCAGATCTTGCGCTCGGGGGTGTTGATGCAGCTGAGCGCCGAATGCAGCGTGGTGGTCTTGCCAGAGCCGGTCGGGCCGACGCACAGCACCAGGCCGTAGGGGCGGTTGATCGCTTCCTTCAGGGCCAGCAGGTTGCGCGGCGACAGCCCCAGCTTCTCGATGGGGGGCAGGGCCTTGTTGGACGCCAGCAGCCGCAGCACCACATCCTCCAGCCCGTTGTTGGTCGGGATGGTGGCCACGCGCAGTTCGATGGGGCAGGACGGGACGAAGCGGGCAAAGTTGATCTTGCCGTCCTGGGGTCGGCGACGCTCGGAGATGTCCAGGTCGCACATGATCTTGATGCGGGCGACCAGGGCGCTGCGGTAGGTGTGTGGCAGCTCCAGATAGGGCTTGAGCACGCCATCGAGGCGGAAGCGCACGCGCAGCTTGCCGCGGCCCGGCTGGGGCTCGATGTGGATGTCGGAGGCGCCCTGCGCATTGGCTTCCACGATCATCGTGTTGATCAGCCGCACCAGGGTGTTGTCGGACTGCTCGATCGGCGGATCTTCGAGGGCATCCGTTTCGCTCACCCGGACCTGCTCCAGGTCCGCCAGCAGGTGCTCGGTGCCCTTCTCGTCGAAGCTCAGCCGCGTGGGTTCGCTGAGGTTGACCTGGGCCTGCTCGATCAGGCCATGGCGCTGATAGGCCGAGATGATGGGCTGCGCCAGGTCCTCGGTGGCGGCCAGCACGGGAATGACCTTGCTGCGCGAGGCGAAGCTCAGCTCGTCGATCAGGCTCTTGCGCGAGGGGTCGTCCATCGCGACGACCAGCCGTCCCGGCAGGGTCTGCAGGGGCAGCACGTTCAAGCGTTGGGCCAATCCGAAGGGCACCAGTCGCAGCGCTGCGGGATCCACTGGGTAGGTCTCGATCTGCACCACCGGATAGCCCATCTTGCGGGCCAGCGCCGAGCGCAGGGCATCCCGCTTGATGTAGCCGGCACGCACCAGCAATTCACCCAGCGGCACGGTGCGGTTGCTGCGCTGCTCGATGAGTGCGGCGTCCAGCTGGTTCTGGCTGATGTGGCCCATGGCCAGCAGGGCCTCGCCGATGCGTACCATCGGCATGCTGGCCTGGGTCTCCAGGGCCGCTTCCAGCTGCTCGCGGGTGACCACGTCCTGGCCCAGCAGCACGTCACCCAGGCGGCGTTCGCGCAGCTGGCTCTGCATGGCCAGCACCTCGGCAATCTGGGCCGGGCTGGCGGTGTCTTCGGCCACCAGCATGCTGCCCAGGCTTTCGCCCAGCTGGAAGCGGGCATAGACGTCGCGCGGGCAGAACAGGCGCTGCACCGTGCCCTGGTCGTCCATGGGCGGGAAGAGGAAAAGCCCCTCGGGCTGCTCGACATGGCCCACGGTGCGGCCGGTCAGCACGCTGCCGTCCATCATGTCCACCCGGTAATCGATCGAGGGGTGGAAGTCGGTCAACTCAGGCGGGACGGCGCCACGGTCCATGAAGGAGGGCCGCAGAGGCGTGAGCAGGGTGATGCGCCGAAAGCGGTTCGGTCGCAGGGCCATGGCCTTGCGCGCGGGTGGCACCACCAGCTGAATCACATTCTGAGCCGGCAGATAGGCCAGCAGGCTGGCCTGCATCACCTTGCCGTTCAGACCTTCGATCTCGCAGGGCTCAGGTTCCTGCTGGGGCAGGCTGGTCGGGTAGATGGCGTAGGGCGGTGTGGGCCAGGCGAAGGCCCCCGAGATCGGTTCGGCCACGGGAACAGCAAGATCGTCGTGGGGATCTGTCGTGAGAAAGGACGGCAGCTGCGACATGTTGCTCATGGCCAGAGGGGGTGCACCCGACACGGAAGGTCGGCGATGGTGGTGATCCTAGGCGCGCGGCCCATCGGGCCATGCCGAGATAAGCCCAGGGATTCCCGTCCTGCTCGAGGTCATGAACCTCCGCGCGGACTCACCCTGTTCACCGAGGCGGCTCCTCGGTATCGGTGTCGTCCCGGTAGTGCTTCCAGCGGTCCACCGCCTGATGCATCACGCGGACTTGTCGCAGAAAGCGCGGGCAGGGGTCACAGATGGTGAGGTGCAGGCGCAGCTTCACGCGCTCGGCCAGGGTCAGGGGCCGGTCTTCGGCCTGGAGGATGAGTGCGGTGGCCTGTCGGCAGGAGATCTGGAAGAGCATGGCGGACGGGTCTCAGGGATCAGGCCACTGCCGCAGAGGCACTGCCGAACCAGTTGGCCTGCAGGCAGTCGCGCAGGCGCAGGCGGGCGCGGTGCAGCAGCACCCAGAGATTGGCACTGGTGATGGCCAGTTCCTGGCAGATCTCGTCGGTCTCCAGTTCCAGCCAGATGCGCATCATGAACACCCGCCCCTGCACCGGTGGCAGGTGGTCCATGCACGCGTCGAGCACCTGCAGAAACTGCTGCTGGCCCAGCAGGGCCTCGGGATGGGCCTGCCATTCCACCGGGGTGTCGCGCCAGTGGCCCGTCTCGTCGAACAGCAGTGGGTCCAGGTCTTCGGCGTCGTCGGTCTGCAGCACCGTGGCTTCGCGCGAATGGCGTCGGAGCTGGTCCACCAGCTTGTGCTTGAGGATGCCCACCAGCCAGGTCTTGAGCTGGGATTGGCCCGCAAAGGCCTGGGGGCGCTCCAGCGCCGCCAGCAGTGTGTCCGACACGGCGTCTTCGGCCCAGGCCTCGTTGCGCAGCTGGGTGCGGGCATAGCGCATCAATTGCGGGCGCAGCGCCTCGACGGCGCGCTGGAAATCGTCGGCCATGCGCGAAACAGGAGTGACAACCACCCGAGTGTAAGGAATGCAGGGCCTGCCGCGACCACCGAATGAAGGGCAGCGCAAGGGGCGCGGCCTTCACCACCATCCTCACACCAGGAGCTTTCCATGCATTCGAACCATCTGCTCGTGACCTCTGCCTTGTCTGCCGTGCTGGCCATGGGGCTGGGCGCTTCCGCGCACGCCGAAACCGGGGCCAAGGAGAAGTGCTTCGGCATGGCCAAGGCGGGTGCCAATGACTGCGCCAATCTCTCGGGCACGCATTCCTGTGCCGGGCTGGCCAAGGTGGACCATGGCGCCGACGAGTGGAACTACGTGGCCAAGGGCAGCTGCCACGCCCTGGGCGGGCGCACGCTGGACGAAGTCAAGGCCGGTGCCAAGGGCGGCGGCAAGTGAACCCGGGCTCTGCCACCCCCGGCGTGGGCATTGGCTGGCGGGCTCCCCACGCGAAGGACCTGTTCCAGCGCCGGCCCGCCCTGGGGTTCATCGAAGTCCACAGCGAGAACTTCTTTCCCCAGGGCGGGGAGGCCCGCGCCGCCCTGCGTGCGGCAGCCGAGCTGTATCCGCTGAGCTTGCACGGGGTGGGGCTTGGCCTGGGCTCGGCCGGTGGGCTGGATCCCTGGCACCTGGACCACCTGGCGGAGCTGGTTGCCGAGTTGCAGCCTCGGCATGTGTCTGATCACGCTGCCTTCACCCATGGGCCGGGCCCCGATGGCAGCTGGGCACATGCGGGCGACCTGCTGCCGATTGGCTTCAATCCGACGTCCCTGGCCTTGATGGCCCGGCATGTGGACCAGGTCCAGCAGCGGCTGGGGCGGGTGCTGGCGGTGGAGAACATCAGCGCCTGCCTCTGGCGGGATGACGACGAGATGGATGAGCCGGCCTTCTTCAACGCACTCACCCGTGCGACGGGCTGCCGACTGCTGCTGGACCTCAACAACCTGGTGGTCAATGCGCTGAACCGGGAGGCCGGCGATCCAGTGACCGCTGCCTGCGCCTGGGTGGATGCGATCGATGCGAACAGCGTCGACGAGATCCACCTGGCCGGCCACGATGCCAGCGGCCCCCTGGTCGTCGATGACCACGGCAGTGCGGTGAGCGAGGCGGTCTGGGCCGTCTACCGCCACACCCTGGGCCGGCTGGGGCCGGTGCCCACCCTGATCGAGTGGGACACCGCCCTGCCGGAATTCGACACGCTGCTGCAGGAGGCCAGGCGTGCGGCGGCCTGCCTGCAGCAGCCCTGGAGCACGCCATGGACGCCCTTGCCACAGGCCGCCTGAGCCCGGTGCTGACGCCGGAGGCACTGCGCCTTGAGCAGGAACGGCAGGCCCGGCTATTGGCGGCCATCCGGGCCGGGCAGGGCCCGCTGCCGGCCGGCTGGGCAGGGCACCGGGTCGGGCTGCGGGCCCACCAGCGCCATGCCCGCGCCACTGCACGCCGGGCCCTGGCCGGTGCTTACCCCGTCCTGGCCAGCTGGCTGGGAGACCCGGGATTCGACGATCTGGCGTGGTGGCTCTGGCGGCGGTCACCTCCTGCGAATGGAGACCTCGGGACCTGGGGGGGCGAATTGCCTCGGGCCCTGGCCGGCCCAGCCGCTTCGGTGTCTGCCGACCAGGCGTCGCTGGCGCGCCTTGAATGGGCGGTGCATCGGGCTGCACGGGCGGCCGACCCGGTGCCGGGCTGGCCGACGGGCTTGGCGGCCTTGCACGCCACCCCGCCCGATGCCTTGTGGCTGTGGCCGCAGGCCGGCCTGTCGGTCGTGCCGTGTCGCCCGCAGGCGCTGGCGCGGTGGCAGGCCGCCCAGTCCCCGTCACCTGAAGGCGCCAGCCCGTTGGGGGCGGTCGACTGGGTTCTGGTGCGACGCGTGGGTTGGCAGGTGGCGGTGCGGGGCCTGTCGGCCGATCAGGCCCGCTTCACACGGCGTCTCCTGGCGGGAGACAGCCTGGGTCAGGCCCTGACGGCTGCTGCCCCTGCGGATTTTCAGGACTGGCTGCGCGACGCGCTGGCCGAAGGCTGGTGGAGGGCGGTGAGTCACACCGCGCACCGCCGCTTCCACGATGAGGACGAACCATGAAGATATCGATGATCGAACGCGGCCAGGCCGTGTGGCACCCACTGGAGGCCGTGTTGAATGCGCTGCAGGCGCCAGCCCAGCTGGCGGCACGCTGCTACGTGGGCTCGGTGTTTTTCCGCTCCGGGCTGACCAAGCTGCGCGACTGGGACACCACGCTGGCACTGTTCCAGGACGAGTACCACGTGCCCTTGCTGCCGCCTGAGGTGGCCGCAGTGGCTGGCACCACCGGGGAACTGGCACTGCCGGTGCTGCTGGTGCTGGGCCTGGCCGGGCGTTTCGCGGCGGCCGGGCTGAGCGTGGTGAACGTGGTGGCGGCCATCAGCCTGGTGGACATTGCCGAGGCGGCCCTGACCCAGCACCAGTTCTGGGGCAGCCTGCTGCTGGCGCTGCTGCTGTGGGGGCCGGGCGGCTGGTCGGTAGACGCCTGGCTGCGCCGCCGCCTCAGTCCTTCGGTGTGAAGCCGATTTCCATTGTCGGCGGGATGGTGCCGTCCACGTCGCGCGGCAGCTTGCCGGTGCGGTCGATGGCGCGCAGCACCGTCTCATCCCAGTCATGGTTGCCGCTGGAGTGGGTCAGGCGCCGGCCAATGATGCTGCCGTCCGGCGCGCAACGCACCTCCACCACCGCCCGCGGGTTGCCGTCGATGCTGTCGAGCTGGACGATGTTGGGCTTGATGTAGGCCTTGAGGCGGCCTGCATAGTTGGCCGAGGGGCCGGAGGTGCGCTGGGCCGTGCCGGTGCTGCCTTGAGCACCATTCGCGCCGGCCACGCCATTGGGGCTGCCCAGCTGGGCGGCCATGCGTCGCAGCTGATCCTGGCGAGCAGCCTCGGCCGCCTTGGCCTGGCGCTGCTGGTCCTGCTTGGCCTGACGGTCCTTGTCGGCCTGTTCCTTCGCCGCCTGCTCCTTGGCGGCCTTGTCCTTGGCGGCTTTCTCCTCGGCCGCCTTGGCCTGCGCGGCTTTTTCCTTCTCGCGGGCGTCGCGCTCGGCCTGCTGGCGCTTCTCGCGGGCACGCTGGTCGCGCTCGCGCGCCAACTCGGCTTCGCGTTCTTCCTGGGCCTTTTCGGCAGCCGCCTGCGCGGCCTTGGCTGCCTTTTGTTCGGCCGCCTTCTGCGCCGTGGCCCGCTCGGCAGCGGCCTCGGCCTGCTGTTGACGGGCCTCCTGCCGGGCCTCTTCCTGCGCCTGGCGGGCCTGCTCGGCCTGGGCGGCCGTGTCCTGCGGCGGCGTGGGGGTCGGCTGGCCGTCGGTCTGGCCCTGGGGGGCTGCGGCGATCTGCGGCACGGCGGACCACAGCTCAGCGGTCACCCCTTCGGGATCGGCGGTGTGCCACTGCACGCCCAGCGTCAGCCCCAGCACCAGCAGCAGGTGGGCCAGCAGGGACATGATCCAGCCCGTGCGCGGGCTGTCCGCGGTGGGCGGGTGCAGGGCCTCGCGCGGCGTGGCCAGGGTCTGCAGCGGGCTGCTCACGGCATCAGCCTCCCTGGCGGACGGACAGCCCCACATGTTGCACACCGCGCCGCTGCAAGGTGTCCATCACCTTCACCACGCTCTCGTAGCGCACCTGCTTGTCGGCCGAGATGATGACCGGCACGTTGTCGCTGCCCGCCTGGGCGCCCAGCACCTGATCGGCCAGTGCGTTCAGCGTCGTGGTCTGGGCCTCGCCCTTGTCGAGCTTCAGCTGCAGCTTGTCGTCGCTCTTCACGATGATCTCGACCACGCTTTGCGGGCGGGTCTTGGCCTTGCCCACACTGGGCAGGTCCACCACGCCGGTGGTGATCATCGGCGCGCTGACCATGAAGATGATGAGCAGCACCAGCATCACGTCGATGAAGGGGACCATGTTGATCTCGTTCATCGAGCGGCGCCGGCGGCCACCGCCGCGGGGAGCAACTCCTGGCATCTAGGACGTCCTCGCTCAGTGGGTCGTCGCCCCGCCAGGGGTGCCGACGTTGCGCTGCAGGATGTTGGAGAACTCCTCGACGAAGCTCTCGAGCTGGATGGCGATGCGGTCGATGGTGCGGGCGAAGTGGTTGTAGGCCAGCACCGCGGGAATGGCCGCGAACAGGCCGATGGCCGTGGCCACCAGTGCTTCGGCAATGCCCGGGGCCACGGTGGACAGCGTGACCTGCTGCAGATTGGACAGGCCGACGAAGGCGTGCATGATCCCCCACACCGTGCCGAACAGGCCCACATACGGGCTGATCGAGCCCACCGAAGCCAGGAAACCGATGCTGCCTTCCAGCGCGTCCAGCTCGCGCTGCAGGGTGGCCTTCATGGCGCGGCGGGCGCCATCGAGCTGGCTGCCGGCGTCGAGCTGGCGCTCGCGCAGCTTCATGAACTCGCGCATGCCACTGGCGAACAGGCGCTCCATCGGCCCGGTGTCCGGCTTGTTGCTGGCGCTGCGGTAGAGATCGTTCAGGTTGCGGCCGGACCAGAACTCCTGCTCGAAGTTGCCGTCGCGCTCGCGGGTGCGGGACAGGCCCACCACCTTGGAGAAGATCACGCTCCAGCTGGCCAGCGAGATGAGCAGCAGCGCGGTGACCACCAGCTGCACGATCAGGCTGGCGTGCATCAGCAGGGAGACGATGGAGAGGTCCTGGTTCATGGGAAAAGGCGGGAGAGGACGTCGGAAGGGATGCGGCGGGGGCGAAAGTCGGCCTGGTCCACGCAGGCGATCTCGATCTCGCCTTCGCACAACAGGGTGTCGCCTCGCCAGGCTTGCTGGAACACGGTCATGCGGGCCCGGCCGGGCTCGGCACGGTCCACACTGACCATCAATGCATCATCGAGCCGTGCGGGGGACAGGTAGCGCAGCCGGGTCGATGCGACGACGAACAGGGCGCCGCTGCGTTCACGCAAGTCCTGCTGGCCGATGCCGGCCGCGCGCAGCCACTCGGTGCGCGCGCGCTCGAAGAACTTGAGGTAATTGGCGTAGAACACCACCCCGCCAGCGTCGGTGTCCTCCCAGTAGACGCGCACTGGGAAGCGGAAAAGCGGGGCTGTCGTGGGCTCGGACATGCGAAGCCGCGATGATACGCCCACTGCTGCGATGCAGCAGCAGAGCCCCTGGGCGCGCCGTCAGCCGCGAGGTCCCCGCAGCCAGGCAAACAGGCTGCGGCGGATGGGCAGGGTGGCTTCCAGATCCGGCTCCTGACCGTGCTTCCAGTCCCGCAGGGCGTTGGCCATGTGGCGCGCCGACGGGAAGCGCGCGGCCGGGTTGCGCGCCATGGCCTGCGCGGCGATGGCCGAGAGGCCGTCCGGTGCCTGGGGGTTCCATTGGCAGGCCACCGGTTGCGGTGCAGTGAGCACGGCTTCGGTGATTTCTTCCATGGATTTGCCGGTGTAGGGCGGACGGCCCGTGAGCAGCTCGAACAGCACGATGCCCAGGGAATAGACATCGCAGCGCCGATCGATCGGCTGCTGGCGCAGTTGCTCCGGCGAGAGGTAATGCGGGGAGCCGATCGAGGCCGCCTGCACGGTGCTGCCATCGCCGCGTGCCAGCCGGGCGATGCCGAAATCCAGCACCTTGGGCATGCGCCGGTCCACCATGAAGATGTTGGCTGGCTTGACGTCGCAGTGGATCACGCCCTTGCCGTGGGCATAGGCCAGCGCCTCGGCCACCCGGCGCACCAGGCTGGCGGCCTCTTGCGGGTTGGGGCGCCAGCCCTGACGCAGCAGCTGCCGCAAGTCCATGCCCTGCAGCGTCTCCATGGCGATGTAGATGCCCTGGGGCGAGGCCCCGGCATCGAAGACCGTCACGATGTGCGGGTGGGACAGGCGGGCAGCCGCACGGGCTTCGTTGAGCGTGAGTTCGGCGGCTGAAGGCATTCCGGCGGAGGCCGGCACGTCGTCCACCACCTGCCGCTTGAGCATCTTGACCGCCACGCGGCGAGAGAGCAGGGGATCCCAGGCGCCGTAAACGGTGCCCAGTCCACCCTCACCCAGGATGGTGCGCAGCTCGTAGCGCCCCACGGTGCCCAGTTCCCCTGGGGCCTCCTCCTGCTGGAGCAAGGCATGCAGGGCATCGAACTGGCTGCGGCCACGGTCTTCGATGACCGTGTGCTGAAAGACCGGCGAGGCGCTATCGGTACTGCTTTGACGCGTCTTGAACGGATTCCACGACATGGTGGCGGAGGATAAGCAATTCCGGAGAAAAACACCCCGGGGTTGGCACAAACGGTGGGGTCTCCCGCGCCTCAGCTTGCAACGAATTGTGTGAGCCGGCGGGCGGCTTCCTGCAGCTGTTCCAGGCTGCTGGCGAAGGACAGGCGCAAGTACCGTTCGGCCGCTGCGGGCCCGAAGTCCCGCCCTGGGGTGAGGGCGACGTGGGCTTCTCGCATGGCGCGCATGCAGAAGTCCCAGCTGCTGTCGGTGTAGCGGCTGCAGTCGGCCCAGGCGTAGAACGCGCCATCGGGCATGACCGGCACGCTCAGCCCGATCGCGTCGAGCGCGGGCACGATGAAGTCGCGCCGCTCGCGGAAGGCCTGGCGGCGGCGTTCGAACTCGGCCAGGGTGTCGGGCTGGAAGCAGGCCAGCGCGGCATGCTGGGCCACCGACGAGGCACAGATGTACAGGTTCTGTTGCAATTTCTCCAGGGCGGGCACCAGCGCGGTGGGCACCACCAGCCAGCCCAGCCGCCAGCCGGTCATGCCGAAATACTTCGAGAAGCTGTTGACCGAGATGACGTCCTCGCCCAGGGCCAGGGCGCTGTGGCCGTAGCGATCGTCATAGGACAGGCCCAGGTAGATCTCGTCCACCACGGTGACGCCGCCGCGCTGGCGCACCTCGCGCACGATGGCGGCCAGTTCTTCGGGGGCGATGGAGTTGCCGGTGGGGTTGGAGGGCGTGGCCAGCAGCACGCCGCGGGTGGCGGGCGTCCAGTGCTCGGCCACCATGCGGGCATCGAGCTGGAAACGCTGGTCCGGTCCGGCTGGCAGCGAGACGGCGGTGGCCCCGGCGGCGGCCACGAAGTGCCGGTTGCAGGGGTAGGCCGGATCGGGCATCAGCACCTCGTCGCCCGGCTCGAAGAGGGCCAGGCTGGCCAGCTGCAGCGCACCGGAGGCGCCGGCCGTGATGACAAAGCGCTCGGGGGCGATGTCCAGGCCGAAACGCTGCCGGTACCAGCCGGACAGCGCCTCGCGCAGGGCCGGCAGGCCATTGGCATCGGTGTACTGGGTGCGCCCGCCGCGGATGGCGGCCTCGGCGGCGGCCTGCACGGCCGGCGGCGCGGTGAAGTCGGGTTCGCCGATGTTCAGGTAGATCATCGGCGTGCCCCCCTGCGTCGGGTCGCACTCGGGCAGGCGGGCGATCTCGGCCGCTGCCTTGGCGCACTCCATGACGTAGAAGGGGGCGATGTGGTCGAGGCGGCGGGCGAGCTTCATGGCGGGCAGGGTCGCCTGGGGGCACCAGGCCCCCGGCGAAGGATCACAGGGGGAGGGCGGGGCTTCAGCGCCGGGCGGCGCTGGTCTCGGCCGGGCGCAGCACGACGGCGGCCTTGTCCAGCACGCCGTTGACGTACTTGTGGCCGTCGGTGCCACCAAAGCTCTTGGCCAGTTCCACCGCCTCGTTGATGGCCACCTTGTAGGGCACGTCCAGGCAGTGCTTGAGCTCGTAGGCGCCGATCAGCAGCACGGCATGTTCGACCGGTGAGAGCTCGGTGGTGGGGCGGTCCACATGGGCTCCCAGCACGCTGTCCAGATCGGCAGCCTCGGCGATGCAGCCATGCAGCAGGGCATCGAAATGCGCCTGGTCGGCGCGCTCGAAGTCACCCTGCTCGCGCATGTGGGCATCGATGGTGCCGGCCTCGGCGCCGGAGATCAGCCATTCGTACAGGCCTTGCAGGGCCAGCTCGCGCGAGCGGCGGCGGGCGGACTTGGGCGCCGAACGCTTGTTGGGGGCGGGGCGGGCCGGGTTGGGGGAGGTCGCGCTCACGGCAGTTCGTTCAGCAGGTTGGCCATCTCGATGGCGACGCGGGCGGCGTCGCGACCCTTTTCCTCGGTGCGGGCCCAGGCCTGGGCCTCGTTCTCCACCGTGAGGATGGCGTTGGCAATGGGGATCTGATGGTCCAGGCTGACACGGGTCACGCCCGCGCCGCTTTCGTTGGACACCAGCTCGAAGTGGTAGGTTTCGCCGCGGATGATGCAGCCCAGGGCGATCAGTGCGTCGTAGTCGTCGCTGTCGGCCAAGGCTTGCAGGGCCAGCGGCACCTCCAGGGCGCCGGGCACGGTCAGTTGCTGGACGTCCTCGGCGCGCACGCCGCAGGCGGCCAGCTCGGCCAGGCAGCACTCGGCCAGCTTGCCGGTGATGGCGTCGTTGAAGCGGGCCCGCACGATCCCGATGGTCAGCCCCTGGCCGTCCAGCGAACCGCTCTGTCCCTTGTCAGCGTCTTGCATGGGTGTTCTTCCGGGGTCAGGGTTGGTCGTCGGGGCGGACGAAGCCGGTCACTTCCAGGCCGTAGCCGGTCATGCTGGGCATGCGGCGCGGGCTGGCCAGCAGCTTCATCCGGCTCACGCCCACGGTCCGCAGGATCTGGGCGCCCACGCCGTAGGTGCGCAGGTCCACCGCATGGGGCGCGCGGGGTTCGTCACCGGGCAGCAGGCGGTCCAGCAGCGCGTCGCCGTTGTCTTTGCCGCAGTTCAGCAGCACGACCACGCCCTTGCCCGCACGCTGCAAGGTGTTCAGGGCCTGGGGCAGCGGCCAGGAGTGGGCGCAGGGGCCGGCGTCCAGCATGTCCAGCACCGACAGGGGCTCGTGCACACGCACCAGCACTTCCTCGCCAGGTGCCCACTGACCCAGGGTCAGGGCCAGGTGCACGCCACCGGAGCGGTCGCGGAACACGTGGCTGTCGAAGGTGCCCTGGGCGGTCTGCAGCGAGCGTTGTCCGACCCGGGTGACCAGGGTTTCGTTGCGGCTGCGGTACTGGATCAGGTCGGCGATGGTGCCGATCTTCAGGCCGTGCTCCTCGGCAAAGCGCTGCAGATCCGGCAGGCGGGCCATGGTGCCGTCGTCGTTCATCACCTCACAGATGACGGCCGCAGGGGTCAGGCCGGCCATGGCGGCCAGGTCGCAACCCGCTTCGGTGTGACCGGCGCGCATCAGCACGCCGCCGTCCTGCGCCTGCAGGGGGAAGATGTGGCCAGGCTGCACCAGGTCGCTGGCCTTGGCGTCACGCGCCACGGCAGCCTGCACGGTGCGAGCCCGGTCGGCGGCGGAGATGCCGGTGGTCACGCCCTCGGCGGCTTCGATGGACACGGTGAAGGCAGTGCCATGCGGGGCGCCGTTGCGCACCGTCATCGGCTGCAGGTGCAGCTTTTCGCAGCGTTCGCGGGTGAGCGTCAGGCAGATCAACCCCCGGCCGAACTTGGCCATGAAGTTGATCGCTTCGGGGGTGACATGGTCGGCGGCCAGGATCAGGTCGCCTTCGTTCTCACGGTCTTCTTCGTCGACCAGGATCACCATGCGACCGGCGGCCAGTTCGGCCACCAGCTCGGGAACAGGGGAGATGGGCATCCCCAGATTGTAGGCGGGCTGTCAGGTCGGCGTGGCTGTCCTGCGTCGCAGCAGCAGCCGCAGATCGTCGCCGACACGGGTCTGGTCGTGAAATGCGTAACGCCAGGCGCCATCCAGTGCTTGCAGGGGCGGCAGGGCGGCCAGGCCCCGGCCTTGGCCCAGGAGCATAGGGGCCAGATAGACCAGGCATTCGTCCACCAGGTCGGCGGCGATCAGGCTGCCGTTCAGGCGTGGACCGGCTTCGACGTGGAGCTCGTTGATGGGCCGGCGGGACAGATCGGCGATGACCGCAGCCAGGTCCACCCGGCCGCTCGCGCCACCAGCGCTCGGCAGCGCGACGATCTCGGCGCCGCGGTCGGCAATGGCGGCCCGTCGCTCCGGGGTGGGGTCGGCCACGTAGAAGACCAGCGGGCCATCGACCTCGAACAGGCGGGCCGACGGGGGCGTGTCAAGCCGGGCATCCACCACCGCCCGCAGAGGTTGCCTGGGCGTGTCCACCAGCCGTACGTCCAGCCGCGGGTCATCCGCCAGCACCGTGCCCACGCCCGTGAGCAGGGTGCCGGCCCGGCGGCGCCAGGCATGGCCATCTCGGCGGGCCTCGGGGCTGGTGATCCACTGGCTCACGCCATTCTCTAGGGCCGTTCGTCCGTCCAGGGATGCTGCGACCTTCAGCCGCACCCAAGAGCGGCCGGTGCGCATGCGGTGGAAGAAGCCCAGGTTGAGCGCCTCCACCGCGGCGGTGGCCTCGGCTGGGCTGTCCACGACGGTGATGCCGGCGGCCCTCAGCCGCGACAGTCCCTGGCCGTTGACCAAGGGGTTGGGGTCACCCGCAGCCACCACCACCTTGCCCACGCCGGCGGCCACCAGGGCGTCGCAGCAGGGCGGGGTGCGACCGTGGTGGGCGCAGGGCTCCAGCGTCACATACGCCGTGGCACCACGGACGTCGTGGCCGCGGGCAGCGGCATCTCGCAACGCCATGACCTCGGCGTGGGCCTGGCCCGCCGGCTGGGTGTGGCCTTCTCCCAGCACCCTGCCGTCCTCCGACGTGATGACGCAACCCACCCGCGGGTTGGGCTCGGTCAGCCCGACCGCCGCCTCTGACAGGGCCTGCGCTCGTGCCATGAAGACAGCATCCTGAGGGGTGAATACGAGGGAAGAAGGCTGGGACATGGGGTGTGAGCGAGCGTCGGCATCGTCTCGATGTGGGGATTCTCCCCCCAAAGGTGGGCACACCGAGGGGGGAATGACATCCACGGCGACCTGTTCCCAGAATCCTCGACATCGCGAAATACATCGGGCATCCGAGTCCGACAGGGAGAGGACATGAGGCGAGGATTCGAGGGGGCGGTCCAGCCGCGTCGGAGGACGCAGCATGGCGTGACGCTGATCGAGACCACTTTGGTGGTGGGCATCGCTGCTGTGCTGATGGGGCTGGCGGCACCTTCCATGCAGGCCACCCTTCACCGCCAGGCCATTCTGGCGGAGGCCAAGCTGCTTCGTGAAGGGATCCATCAGGCGCGTTCTGAGGCAGTGCGGCGCGGCGAGATGGTGGTTCTATGTGCCCTGGATCCCGAACCCCAGTCGGAAGGGCCGTTGCGTTGCGCGTCTTCGGGCAAGGACTGGAGCCATGGCTGGCAGGTCTTCCTGGACCGCGATGGCAGTGGAGACCAGGATGAGGGTGACACCGTCTTGATGGTGCACCAGCAGCGGTCAGTGGTCGGCACAGTGACGGCGACCTTGCGTTCGATCAGTTTTCACCCACTTGGCTTCTCGACCAGTGCGGCCTCCCATTTCCGGTATGTCCCTCCTGGCCAACCGGCCGACGCGCGAGGTGTGCCTGGCAGTCTGCTGGTCTGCGTGAACAAGCCCGGGCGGGTTCGGTTGATCGAGACAGACGACTGTGCGTGAACCATGGGCGAACACTGTTTGACTTGGCCGGATACCGCAGGCTCCGCGAAGCCAGTCGAGCGACGGTCTGTGTTGACAAGCGGTTCCCATCGGCGCGTTCGCGGGGCGACTCTTGTCGAGGTGCTGGTGGCCATCCTCATTGTTTCCATCGGCATGTTGGCCATGGCGGGGTTGCTGGGCAACGCCACGCGCTTTGGCAAGACAGCAGAGTTCCGGGCGATCGCCACGCTGCTGGCATCGGACATGGCCGATCGCATGCGGGCGAACTTCGGGGCGCCAGCGGGTGCCGTTTACGCCAAGGTGACGCCTTCCATTTTGGCCAAAGGTATTCCGGCGGCCGCAGATTGTGTGAATCCCGATGTCTGCACTCAGACGGAGATGGCGGCCCAGGACGTGGCGGCTTGGGAGGCGGCCTTGTTCAAGGCACTGCCCAGTGGAACCGGCTACATCAGTGCGAACACGGACTACAACCTGTTTGACGTCTGGGTGATTTGGCGAGAGACAGACGCAGATTCCGCTGCGGCGGCCGGTGTTGGCAAGGATGGGTGTCCTCCCCACTTCTCTGTTGAGGGGGCACCCCGCTGCATGCACTTCCGTGTGGGGCTGTGAGGGCATTGGGATGAAGATGTCGGTTCCCCGATCCTGGCAGCATGGCTTCACCCTGGTCGAACTCATGGTGGCCATGGTGATCGGCCTGGTGCTCCTTGCTGCCATGTATTCCGGCTACCTCGCGTCCAGCCGCACCACAGGCGTGGGGCGTGCGCTGTCCCAGATTGCCGAAGATGCCAGCGCCGCCATGGGGGTGCTGCGCAGCCAAGTCAATGCAGCGGCATACAGTGCACCTGTGGGTGGGGCGGCTGGGCCCGGGACGGGCTTCACCCACCACGCATCCACCGGCGATTGGGTGCGGGGCTGCGACACCGATTTTGCGGACATGACGCAGCCCATCGGCTTGTTGACCTGCGGTGCCAGTGGCTCGAATGCGCTGGCCGTGGCCTATGAGGCCCACGAATTCAACAGCATCACGAAGCTGGTTGCTGGCGCGAGAGTGCCGATGGACTGCCTGGGCAACGCATTGCCGTTGACCAGTGGCTACTACCTGTCCTACAGCCGGTTCTACATCAAGGACAACGCGCTCTATTGCATGGGGCCAGGCAATGCGGGCGGCCAGGCGCTGGTCGACAACATCTCGGGCATGCGGATCACCTATGGCGTGGCGGCTCCGGGAAGCCACGTGGCTGCGTCCTACAAGAGCGCTTCGGAGGTGGATGCTGCGGGCACCTGGCCTCGGGTGGTCGCTGTTCGAGTGTGCCTGGTGGTCCGCAGTGCAGACCCTGTCCTGGATTCGCCGACACCGTATCAGGACTGTGATCCGTTTGAAGAGAGCAAGGTCCCGGGGGCAGGTGACCGCCGCATGTACCGGACCTTCACATCCACGTTCGTGATTCAGAACCGGAGGGGGACTGCACTGTGATGAACGTACGTCTACAGATCACGGCGGGAGCAAGAGTCCAGCGGGGCGTTGTTCTTATCGTCGCGCTGGTGATGCTAGCGATCATTGCGCTGATGTCCGTTTCCGTCATGCGTGCCTCCCTGGCCTCCGACCTGATCGTCAACAACGTGCGGGCGCAGAGTTTGGCCCAGCAATCGGCCGAGCTGGCGTTGCGCTACTGTGAGCGGCAGGCCAATGCCGACGTGCAGTCTGGTCGGGCTGCTTTCATCCTGCCGGCGCTGGATGACGACGATGGCGACCCAGCCAATGGACGTCCTACCCGCTGGAACACCTTCTCCAACTGGTTCGGTGGCAGTGCGGTGGCGGTGACTGTGCCTGATGCGGTGGTGGTGTCTGTGGACAGTCCAGTGAAGCCGCCTAACCCGCAGTGCCTGCCTGAGTACACGGTGCTCAACGATGGCACCACCACGATTGTTCTGATCACCGCACGCGGCTTCAGTCCCGATCATCGGCAGGATGTCATCGGACGGACTCTGGCGGGGTCAGTGGTCTGGCTTCAGTCCATGCTGAGGTTCAACTGATTCTCTGCCAGTAGACCGGCATCAGGAATTCGCCACATGAGATCGTTTCAGGGCACCAGGATCCGAAACCGGGTCTGTCTGCTGACCGCGATGGCGGCATGCGCGACCTGGGCCACCGAGCCTTCGCAGAGGCCGCTGACCAGCCAGTCCGGTTCGACCCCTCTGCCGAATGTGATGACCACGATCGACGATTCCGGCTCGATGCTGTCGGATGCGATGCCAGAGGGGACGTTTTCGGTGAACGGGAAGAGCGTTTCGCTCCTCTCCAAGTGGGTGGCGGGGTTCCCTGGGGATCCTCGCAAGGGAACCACCTATGGCGATTGCTACGCTCCTGCTGACCCTGCATCCACGAGCACCTACCAGCGCTGGTACCGGTCTCCGGACATCAACACCATCTGGTACAACCCGGAGGTCCGTTATCGCCCATGGCTCAAGCCAAAGCCTGCGCCGGATGGGTCCGGTGTGCGCATGAGCAATGTGGCTGATCCCAAGAAGGCGCCCTGGGATCCTGTGACGACCGGTCTGAGTCCGGCCACCTTTGATCTGGTGACCAAGCGCAGCATCAACACGACCTGGTGCACCGGCTCAAGCGCGACCAGCAGTGGTAGCAAGAACTTCAGCCCTGGCATTTACTATCGTCTGAAGACTCCGACTTCGGCTCCCGACGTGGCGGGCAACTTCGTGCTCTACGACGTCAATGGCGTGGATGGTCCCTATTCGCCTGACCTGAAATCGGCCGATCGCACCGACTGCGCAGGTACCAAGTGCACCCAGGCCGAGGAGATTCAGAACTTCGCCAACTGGTTCACCTACTACCGCATGCGTGAATCGATGGCCAAGGCCGCGGTGACCGAGTCCTTCTTCAACTTCAAGGACAAGCTGCGGGCCGGTTGGGGGCGCATCAACAAAACGACTGCCACCAAGGTTGACGGTACCGCCGCGACCAAGAGCTTCTCGATCGTGGAACTCGGCGTCAAGCAATTGGACGCCACTCAGCTGGAGACCATGCTGACCGGTGTGCAGGGCATTCAGTCCTGGCCCTCCACGCCGCTGCGTACCGCACTGGACGGAGTGGGCCAGTACTTTTACAAGCGCACCGACAGCTACAGCCCCTGGATGACCACACCGGGTGACACCTCGGCGCCCGGCAACGTGAAGCTGGCCTGTCGGCGCACGGTCAACGTGCTGACCACCGATGGCTATTACAACGACAGCTACACCGCCGCAAGTGACCAGGACACCACGGCCAGTTCCTTCAGCTATCCCTACGACGAGGCGCATCCGGACCAGAACCCTGGCAACTACAGTCCCTACACCTACACGCCGGGCCGGCCCTTCACCGACGCGCCCGGAAAGTACAGCAACACGTTGGCCGATGCAGCGATGCGTTGGTACGTCGAGGATTTGGACCCCAGCATTGCGAACAAGGTGGCGCCGATCGATGGCGACATCGCGTTCTGGCAGCACTTGACGCAGTTCACGGTGGGCATTGGCGTGAAGGGCACCCTGGATGCCTCGACGGATGCGGCCAAGGCCTCGACGCTGGCGGCACTCACCCAGGGAACGGCGACCTGGCCCGACCCGAGCCAAGGCAACCCGCAGAAGATCGACGACCTGTGGCACGCGGCGGTCAACACGGGCGGCGATTTCAATTCGGTCAAGAACGTCACCGAGTTGACCCAAGCCTTGTCGGCGGCCTTCGGCAAGGCCGTAGACAACACGGCAAGCGAGTCCGGTGCGGGCACAGTGGCGTCCACCCTGGCGCTGCAAAACATCAAGTTCGTGCCGGAATACAAGTCGGGCGCCTGGTACGGCGATGTCTTGGCCTACAAGCTCGACACCAGTGGCAATGTGATCGGTACTTCCCCGGTCTGGAAGGCATCGTCGACCCTGCCAGCGTTCACGGATCGCAAGCTGTTCACATGGAGTGGCTCCAAGCCAGAGGCGTTCACGATCAAGGGCGTCGATGCCGCCGGCAAGACCCTGATCTCCGCGACCGAGACGGACGCGGAGAACCTCATCAGCTACATCCGTGGAGATGCATCCAACGAAGGAGCTGCCTCGAGTTACCGCTCCCGGGGTGGGCAGTTCCTGGGCGACTTCATCAACTCCCCTCCCGTGTTTGTGAAGAACCTGGTGAACCTGGGGTACGACCAGTTGAGCAACGGCACTTGGAAGGGGGCATACGCTGACTACCTCGCAACCAAGTCCAGCCGCACCGACGGTGTGGTGGCAGTGGGTGCCAACGCGGGTGTCTTTCATCTTTTCCAAGGGTCCACCGGCAAGGAGGTCTTCGGCTTCCTGCCGCGGGAGGGCTTTTCGCATTACGCCGCGCTGGCCAGCAAGACCTACGGCAGCAACGACAACTATCACCGCTTCTTCGTGGACGGACCGACGGTGGAGTCGGACGTCTACATTCAGCCGCGCGGTGAGACCGGTGCGCGCTGGACCAATGTGCTGATCGGCAGCATGGGCGCTGGCGGGCGGGATGTGTTTGCATTGCACCTGCCCACGGCCGATCCCTCTGCCGATCTGGGGGCCAGCAATGTGCTCTGGGAGCTCTCCGGTCACGCGGATCTCGGCTATGTGATCGGCGACATCCGTGTCGGGGCCATCCAGGGCGCGACGCTGGCCGACCATTCCGGTTGGTATGCGTTTGTTGGCAACGGGGCCTACAGCAGCAGCGGCAACGCCGCACTGTTGGTGGTCGATGTGCAGAGCGGTGCTGTCGTCAAGTCCATCCAGGTGCCCACCTCGGGCGCCAACGGGTTGGGGGGGGTGTACCTGTTGCGCAATGCGCACCAGGAGGTCTATGCCGCTTATGCCGGCGACCTGCAGGGCAATCTGTGGCGCTTCGACTTCGGCGATGGTGCCAACACGGACAGCTGGAAGGTTTCCTTTGGGGGGCAGCCGCTGTTCAAGGCGCTTGATTCCGCGGGGGTCGCGCAGCCCATCACGGCTTCACCGATGGTGATCGCCCATCCCAGCCAAGGCTATGTGGTGCTGTTCGGGACCGGTAAGTTGTTCGATGAAAGCGACCCGACCAACATGGCCCTCCAGAGCTTCTATGGTGCCTGGGATAACACGGCAGCGGGCAGTCCTGGCGGCAACGCCAGCCCCTTCTATGCAGCGGTACAGGCTGGTGGAGTCTCTCCCTATCGCAGCGTGTTGGTTCAGCAGACCATCAACACCACCGATGTCGTGACGGGAACCAAGGTGGTCAATGGTCAAACGGTGACCACCAACGAGCGGTTCTACAAGGTGTCCTCCAACAGCATCGACTGGACTACGAAGAAGGGTTGGTATCTGGACCTGAACATCATGGGGGGGCAGCGGGTGGTGTATCCGTCGCAGGGCGTTTTGACCTTCGCCTATATCAACACCATCGTGCCGGCCCAGCCGGCGGCCCAATGCGAATACAACGTGGGGACAGGCTTCAATTTCGTGATCGACGCCTATTCCGGGGCGGCACCGACAACCCCGGTGTTTGACACCAACGGCGATGGGGTGGTGAACAGTTCCGATGCCATCGTGGCCGGCGCGCAGAGTCTGGCCGATGGCGTCGACAAGCTGTTGACCAGCCAACCGGATGTCGTGGGCGATCAACCGCCGGTGGCCCAATGCTTGGAAGACAAGGAGGGACGTTGTCCTGTGGGCTACTGCCTGACCGTGGCGGTCAACAGCAGTGGGGAGGGGCAGGAGATGTGCCTGCCCGACAAGTGCACGATCAACCCTGCGGCCTGCCCACCTGCGGCCAGCCATGTGATCACCGATCGGGTGTGGCGCCAGATTCTCAACCCGCCCACGCCGGCCGCCGCACCGTGATCAACCCGCGAGACACCGTCATGCTTCACTCCCGCCCCAACCGGGTCCCGCGGTTCGCCCGGGCCATGGCCGGCTTCACCCTGATCGAATTGATGATCGTGGTGGCCATCGTGGCCATCCTGGCTTCGGTGGCCTACCCGGCCTACACCAGCCAGGTCAGAAAGAGCCGGCGGGCCGATGCCGAGACGGTGCTGCTACAGGCTGAGCAGTACCTGCAGCGCTATTACGCGACCAGCAGCAAGGGCTACACCGGGGCGGACCTGTCCACGCCGGGGCTGACGATCTCGCCGATGGGTTCCGGCTCGGGCAAGCAGTACTACGACATCTCGGTGGAAATTCCGGACGACGGGCAAAGCTACACACTCAGTGCGGCGCCGACCCAGACTGGTGACCCCTGTGGCACGCTGACGTTGACCAGCACCGGGGCCAAGGGGCAAGCCGATGGCGCCACCTTGTCTCAGTGCTGGCAGTGATGCGCCGCCGCGCTCTCGCCGGTTTCAGATCTCCTTGATCAGCCGGCTGAACTCGTCCACGTCTTCGAAGCTGCGATAGACCGAGGCAAAGCGGACGTAGGCCACCTTGTCGAGGCGCTTGAGTTCGCGCATCACCAGTTCGCCCACCCGGGTGGAGGGCACTTCACGCAGACCGCTCGCCAGCAGCTTGTCCTGGATGCGCTCAATCGCTGCATCGACCTGTTCGATGCTCACCTGCCGCTTGCGCAGCGCCAGGGTCATCGAGGCGCGCAGCTTGGCCGGATCGAACTCCACCCGGGCGCCGCTGCGCTTGACCACCGCGGGCAGGGCGATCTCGGCCCGCTCATAGGTGGTGAAGCGCTTGTCGCACTTGGTGCAGCGCCGACGCCGTCGCACCACATCGCCTTCGTCGGACTCGCGGGTCTCGACGACCTGGGTTTCATCGTGGGCACAGTAGGGGCAGCGCATGCGGGATGCTCCAGACAACAGCAACGACGCCTGAGCGCCAAATATGCCACGGGCCCGACAACGGTGCGTTGACGGGCCCGTGGGGCAGTGAAGGGCAGCAAGGCCGCCCCCGCAGCGAAGGGTCAGCGGTAGACCGGGAAGTCGCGGGTCAGCGCGGCAACCTGCTCGCGCACACGGGCAATGTTCGCCTCGTCATGCGGATTGTCCAGCACGTCAGCGATCAGGTGGGCGGTGGCGCGCACCTGCTCTTCCTTGAAGCCACGGGTGGTCATGGCCGGGGTGCCCAGGCGGATGCCGCTGGTCACCATGGGCTTCTGCGGATCGTTCGGGATGCCGTTCTTGTTGCAGGTCATGTGGGCTGCGCCCAGGATGGCCTCGGCTTCCTTGCCGGTCAGGCCCTTGGGGCGCAGGTCCACCAGCATCACATGGCTCTCGGTGCGGCCGGAGACGATGCGCAGGCCGCGCTCGATCAGGGTCTCGGCCAGCACCTTGGCGTTCTTGACCACCTGTTCTTGATAGGCCTTGAACTCGGGGCTCAGCGCTTCCTTGAAGGCCACGGCCTTGCCGGCGATGACATGCATCAGCGGGCCGCCCTGGATGCCGGGGAAGATGGCCGAGTTGATCTTCTTGGCCACATCCTCGTTGTTCATCAGGATGATGCCGCCACGGGGGCCACGCAGGCTCTTGTGCGTGGTCGAGGTCACCACGTCGGCATGCGGCACAGGGTTCGGGTAGACGCCCGCAGCCACCAGGCCGGCATAGTGGGCCATGTCCACCATGAAGTAGGCGCCGATCTCCTTGGCGATCTTGCCAAAGCGCTCGAAGTCGATGCGCAGGGCGAAGGCCGAGGCGCCGGCGATGATCAGCTTGGGCTTGTGCTCGCGTGCCAGGGCCTCCATGGCCGCGTAGTCGATGTCCTCGTTGGCATCCAGGCCGTAGCTCACGACCTTGAACCACTTGCCGGACATGTTCAGCGGCATGCCGTGGGTCAGGTGGCCACCTTCGGCCAGGCTCATGCCCATGATGGTGTCGCCGGGCTGCAGCAGGCCAAAGAAAACGGCCTGGTTGGCCTGCGAACCCGAGTTGGGCTGCACGTTGGCGAAGTTGGCGCCGAACAGTTGCTTGACCCGATCGATGGCCAGTTGCTCAACCACGTCCACGTTCTCGCAGCCGCCGTAGTAGCGCTTGCCGGGATAGCCCTCGGCGTACTTGTTGGTCAGTTGGCTACCCTGCGCCTGCATCACGGCCGGCGAGGTGTAGTTTTCCGAGGCGATGAGCTCGATGTGCTCTTCCTGGCGCTTGTTTTCAGCCTGGATGGCGGCCCACAGGTCGGGGTCGACGTTGGCGATCGTCGATTGGGAACGGTCGAACATGGAAGCTTCCTTCAAGTCGGGGCGAGTTCACCCGGCGGCCCGATGTGTGGCCACATCAGGTGCGGGTTGCCCAGGCGAACGGCAGAATCGATGCGGAACGCTGGACGGGCAAGCCCGTCGCGGCGTTGCACTTCGCGCTTCCCGGTGGTGATCCACCTCGTCGGTCGGGCAGCTCGCGTGGAGCGTGCCGCGACCCTCTATCGCCAGTCGCGCGAAGGCAGCTAGTGTACCGTCAGCCGGTCACCAAGGCGACATGGTCGCCCTTGGCAGCGTCGGGCATGTGGCCCACCGGCGCCTCAGTCTTGCCGTTGGCGGCATCGGGCAGCACTGCATGGGAGGCGGCTTCCGCGGCTGGCGCCGCGGCCACCGCATTGGAGACGTTCACCGAGATGTTCTGACCGGCGGCGACGCGCCGCAGGCGATCCTGTTCGGCCAGCACCCGCACGGCGTAGCCGCCGTCGGCGTCCGAATTGGCGGCGCCCACGTAGTAGCGCAGCCCCGCCTCGATGCCGCCGGCCCGCGAGATGCACTCACGCAACACCTGCACACCCACACGCAGGTTGGAGACGGGGTCGAAGGCGGCCAGGGTGCCGCCAAAGGCCTCGTATTTCTGGTTGTGAACGCGGGTCATCACCTGCATCAGCCCCTGGGCGCCCACGGGGCTTTGGGCGAAGGGGTTGAAGTTGGACTCGATCGCAACCACAGCCAGGATCAGGGTCGGATCCATGCCGGTGCGTTGGCCCACATGCCAGGCTTCCTGCACCAGCAGGGCCACCGGTTCGGGGGCCACGCGGTAACGGCGGGCCAGCCAATTGGCCACCACCGCCTGTTGGCGGCTCAAGGTCTTGGGGTCCACGGCCAGGGCCTGGGCCAGGTTGGCATTGGCCGGGTCTTCGGGCAGCAAAGCGTCATCGGCCGGGCTGACGGCGTCCGGCGGGGCCAGGCGGGCTTGCAGCCAGCCATAGGCCTGTTGCTCGATGGACGCACGCAGGTCCGCGCGGCCAGCCAGGAAGATCGTGGTCGTGACGACCACCAATCCCACCAAGGCCAGCATGTTGTGGCTGACGTCCAGCAGTCCGCGTCCCACGTCGCGCAGGAACACTCCTGCGCTGTGGCGCACTGCGTCGGTCATGCGCTGCCACCATTGCGGTTCAGTCATGTCCTTCCTCACTTCTCGGGTCGCCGCCCATTCAGGGGTCTGTGCGGCGTCGCGCCGTCGATCAGACCAGGGTGGCGATAATCGGATGCTTCGGCGGTGCCGGGGCTGTGCTCGCCGGCCTTCACGTCGAAGCGGAAGGTTTCCCTGTCACGGCACCCCAGGGCGGGGCGCGGGCAAACCTGAAACTTCAGTTGTCGAGGCGGATTGTAGGAAGACCGGAAATAACCGGTCAAGTATATGGAATTGATTCTTTATAACCAGAATCTATGAAATACCGTGACCTGAGGGACTTCGTCCAGGGGCTGGAACGGCAGGGCGAACTGTGCCGCGTGGCCCAGCCGGTGTCGCCCCATCTCGAGATGACGGCCCTGTCCGACCGCGTCCTGCGGGCCGAGGGGCCGGCACTGTTGTTCGAGCGGCCCACCGGGCACACCGTGCCCGTGCTGGCCAATCTCTTTGGCACGCCGCGTCGGGTGGCCCTGGGCATGGGGGCCGAATCCGTGGCCGATCTGCGCGATGTGGGGCGCCTGCTGGCCGCGCTGAAGGAACCCGAACCGCCGCGCAGTCTGCGCGAGGCGGGCAAGCTCTGGGACATGGCCAAGGCGGTCTGGGACATGAAGCCCGCCAAGGTGGGATCGCCGGCCTGCCAGGAGGTGGTGCTGGAAGGCGCGCAGGGGGACCTGGCTCACTGGCCGATCCAGCACTGCTGGCCTGGCGATGCCGCACCGCTGATCACCTGGGGCCTGGTCATCACCCGGGGGCCGCAATCGGTGCCCCAGCCGCGCCAGCGCCAGAACCTGGGCATCTACCGCCAGCAGGTGATCGGCCGCAACGAGGTGATCATGCGCTGGCTGGCCCACCGTGGCGGAGCGCTGGATTTCCGCGAGTTCGCGCGGGTGAATGCAGGCCAGCCTTTCCCGATCGCCGTGGCGCTGGGTGCCGATCCGGCCACCACGCTGGGGGCCGTCACGCCGGTGCCCGACACCTTGTCTGAGTACCAGTTCGCCGGCTTGCTGCGCGGCGGCCGCACCGAGCTGGCGGACACCCAGGTGGGCGAAGGGGGGCTGAAGTTGCAGGTGCCCGCTCGGGCCGAGATGGTGCTGGAGGGGCACATCCCTACCGCGCCCGCGGGCTACAGCGGCCACAGCGATCATGGCGTGCCGGTCAAGGAGATCGGCGGCTACCTGCATGCCTTGGAGGGGCCCTACGGCGATCACACGGGTTATTACAACGAGCAGGACTGGTTCCCGGTCTTTCGCATCGACCGCCTCACCCACCGGCGCGACCCGATCTACCACTCCACCTACACCGGCAAGCCACCGGACGAGCCAGCCGTGCTCGGCGTGGCCCTCAACGAGGTCTTCGTGCCGCTGCTGCAGAAGCAGTTCCCGGAGATCGTGGACTTCTACCTGCCGCCCGAGGGCTGCAGCTACCGCATGGCCATCATTTCGATCCGCAAGGCCTATCCGGGTCATGCCAAGCGGGTGATGTTCGGCCTGTGGAGCTTCCTGCGCCAGTTCATGTACACCAAGTTCATCGTCGTGACCGACGAGGACGTGGACATTCGCGACTGGAAGGAGGTGGTCTGGGCCATCACCACCCGCATGGATCCGGTGCGCGACACCACGCTGGTGGAGAACACACCCATCGACTACCTGGACTTCGCCTCGCCGGTCAGCGGCCTGGGCGGCAAGATGGGGCTGGACGCCACGAACAAGTGGCCGGGCGAGACCTCGCGCGAGTGGGGGCGGACGATCGAGATGGAGGCTGGCGTGCAGCAGCGCATGGACGCGCTCTTCGAGCAACTGATGGCGGGGCGTTGAAGCACCTTCGCATTCACCCCCTTGCCAACCTCCTGGGGCGGGAGTAATCTGAAACTGCCTCTTCTGAGAGGCAATCCTCGAAGGCGCCGTCGGTGCGCTTCGGGGGCACAGGCCCAATTTTCGCCAGTGCCCCATCGGGTGAGACATTCACCCCGGGCCCCTCTGAACCATCCGGTACAGAGGGGCTTTGTGCTTCTGGGCGCATGCAGGCGAGGGACGGGGCAGCAGCGAAGATCTATCGGCCTATAGTGATGCTCAGTCCATTGTTCGGGGTGCCGTGACCCCGAGAGCCCCATGTCTGTTGCCTCCAGCCTTTCCCTTCTCTCCCGCCTTGTGAGTCGCCGCCGTCTGGCCTGGGCGGCCGGGGCACTGGTCCTGCTGGCTGCCTCGATGGCGGTGGGTGTGCCCCTGGGGCTGCGCTGGGCCCTGGAGACGCGGGCGCCCGAGTGGATCGGCCGCCCGGTGCAGGTCCAGGCCGTCCGCTTCAATCCCTTCCTGCTGCGTTTGCGGCTGGAGAACTTGGACGTCGGCGCGGCACAGGCCGGCCAGCCTCCGCAACTCCATGTGGACGAACTGTCGCTCTCCCTGGGGTGGTCTTCGCTGTGGCACCGCGCGCCGGTGGTGCGTGCGCTGTCCCTGCGGGCGCCAAGGCTGAACCTGAGCCGCACGGCCGAGGGGCACTATGACGTGGACGATCTGCTGCAGCGCTGGCAGAAGCCTGCACAGACGCCCTCGTCCGCCGAACCGGCCCGTTTCGCGCTCTACAACCTGCAGATCCAGGACGGTCAGGTCCATGTCGATGACCGCCCGGTGGAACAGCGCCACAGCCTGACCGGCCTGACCCTGGGCATCCCTTTCATTTCCACCCTCAGCGAGGCGGACGAAAAGATCGAGGTCCAGCCCCGGTTGGCCTTCGACCTGGACGGCAGCCAGTTCGACACGGGCGCCCGACTGACCCCCTTCGACCCGAAGGCGCCAGAGCAGGTGCATCTGCGCCTGCCCGATCTGGACCTGGCCCATTGGGTGCCCTATCTGCCGGCCAGCCTGCCGTTGAAGCTGCAGCAAGGACATCTGGCGCTGGATCTGACCTTGGGCCTCGAGCAGGCTCCGCAGAGCATGGACTGGCGTCTTTCCGGCCAAATCGGGCTGAAGGACCTCGCCCTGCAGTGGCCGGACCGGACGCAGGCGCTGGCCGTGCAGGCGCTGAACCTGAAGATCAAGGCGGTGGCGCCGCGGCAGCACACGCTGGACCTGGACGAACTGCAGCTCAAGGGCTTGCGTTTGGCCACGCGGCGCGATGGGCAAGGCCGTTGGGATTGGCTGGCCCTGGCCGGCGCGCCAGCGGTGCCCGGCAAAGCCACCTCCGCATCGGCGCCGGCAGCCGCGCACCCTTCGGCACCGTCTTCCGCAGGGGCGCCCGGCACGGCCGACACGGCGGCCTGGACCGTCTCCCTGGACCGGCTCACGCTTGAGGACACCCGGGTGGCGTTGGTGGATGAACTGCCCCGTCCGGCCGGGCAGTGGTCGCTGTCCTTGCCCACCGTGTCGGCGCAGGCCCTGCGCTGGCCCTTGGCCGACGCCGCCCGGGCCACCCATTGGCAGGCTCGCGTGGCCCTGGCCGCTGGCGAGAAGGGCGTGCCGTCCGGCGAGGCCGAGGTGCAGGGCAGCCTGAGCCGAGAAGGCGGTCAGCTGGACCTGAAGGCCACGGACTGGACGGTGGAAGCCTGGCAACCCTATCTGGCGGCCTATCTGCAACCCCGGCTGCAGGGCAGCGTGTCGACCCAGGCACTGGTTCGCTGGCAGGGAGCGCCGGGGGCGCAGCTTCCGAGCGTGCAGGTGCCCGAGCTGTCGCTGGACCAATGGAAGGTGATCGATGGTGACGGGCGCGCGGCGCGCACCGCGGTGGCCTGGGAGCACCTGGCCGTGCAGAACGTCACCGTCGACGGCCCGGCGCGGACCGTCAAGGTGGAGCAGCTGCGCTGGACGGCGCCCCAGGCACAGTTGCGTCGGGATGCCAAGGGCGCACTGGACCTGGCCCACTGGGTCCGCCCGCAGCCTGACGGGGCCGGCCGCGGTGCCGCCGGAGCGGACAAGGGGCCGGCCTGGCAGATCGCCCTGGGGCAGACCCTCATCGAGAAGGGGCGGCTGCAATGGCGCGATGAGGCCCAGGGGGGCGAGCCCATCCAGGTGAACCTGGACACGCTGGGCCTGCGCGCTGGCGCGCTGCAGTGGCCAGCCGCCAGGGGCGCGGCGGTGCCGCTGCAGGGCGAGTTGCGCTGGCTGGCCGCCGAGCGCTCTCGCCGCCCAGGCAGCCTGCGCTGGCAGGGGCAGCTGGGGCTGGACCCCTGGTCCTGGAAGGGCCAGGTCCGTGCCGACCAGCTGCCGCTGTCCACCGCCTCGGGCTATCTGGATGGCGGCTGGCCCGTGGCGGTGGACCATGCCCAGGCCAGCGCGCGCCTGCAGACCCGGGTGGCCTGGGGGCCGGCCGGTCTGAGTCTGGGCGTGCAGGGCGAGGCCCGGTTGAACGACTTCCGCCTCAACAGCCGGCTGGGGGCCGTGGGGGACGCCACTGCCGCGGCCCAGGCCGACGAACTGATGAGCTGGCAGTCGCTGGGTCTGACCGGGCTGGACATCCGGATGGTGCCGGGACAAGCGCCGCACTACGGGCTGGGGCAGGTGAGCCTGTCCGACTTCTTCGCGCGGCTGGTGGTCACGGAGCAGGGGCGCCTCAACCTGAACGACCTGGCCGCCCGGCGGGCCGCTGGGCTGGCGCCGGCAGAGACGACACCCTCCGCCCCCCCGGTGGCTCCCCCGGCTGGCGTGGCCCTGTCGGCGGCGCCGGTGGCCTCGGCCGCTTCGGCCGTCATCACGGCCGCCCAGTCTCCGGCGGCGGCTGGCGTGCCTGCAGCCCTGGCTCCCCAGATCGTCATCGGGGGCGTGGAGCTGCTGCGTGGGCGGGTGGATTTCGAGGACCATTTCATCCGCCCCAATTACCGGGCGGACCTGACCGAGTTGAACGGCCGCATCGGCGCTTTCAGCAGCGCCTCGCCGCAGATGGCCGCGGTGCAGCTCAACGGCCGGGCGGCCGGCACGGCCCAGCTGGCCATCCAGGGCACGGTGAACCCGCTGGCCAGCCCCCTGGCCATGGATCTGCAGGCCCGGGCCAGCGACCTGGAGCTGGCCCCCCTGTCGCCCTATGCCGGCAAGTACGCCGGCTACGCCATTGAGCGCGGCAAGCTGACGATGGACGTGGCCTACCGCATCGACCCGGATGGCAAGCTGCAGGCGCGCAACCAGATCGTGCTCAACCAGCTGACCTTCGGTGACAAGATCGACAGCCCGGAGGCCACCAAGCTGCCGGTGCTGCTGGCCGTGGCCCTGCTGAAGGATCGCAACGGCGTGATCGACCTGGATCTGCCGATCAGCGGTTCGATCAACGACCCGCAGTTCAGCATCGGCGGGCTGATCGTCAAGGTCATCGTCAACCTGTTGGTCAAGGCGATCACCGCGCCGTTTGCGCTGTTGACCGGTGGCGGCGGCCCGGACCTGAGCCAGATCGCCTTCCTGCCAGGCACCGCGGCACCGGCACCTGGCGCAGAGGCGGCCCTGGACAAGGTGGCCAAGGCCCTGCAGGACCGGCCGGGCCTGCGCATGACCGTGACCGGCACGGCCGACCCGACGGCCGAGCACGAGGCTCTGCAGGCGGCCTGGGTCCAGCAGCGGGTCCTGGCCGAGCAGCGGCGTCTGGCCCTGCGCGAAGGGTCCGCACCGGATGCTCCGCTGCCTGCGCTGGATGCCGCCACCCGCGAGACCCTGCTGAAGCAGGTCTATGCCGACACCAAGCTGCCCGACAAGCCGCGCAATGTGCTGGGCCTGGCCAAGGATATTCCGGTGGCCCAGATGGAGGCCCTGCTGCGCAAGGCGGCCCCCGTCAACGAGGACACGGCACGCCAGCTGGCGCTGGATCGCGGCATCGCGGTGCGGGATGCCCTGCTGGCCCGCGGTCTGCCCAGCGAGCGGCTGTTCCTGGCCGCGCCCAAGGCGCACGCCGCCAGCGCCACGGGCGGGGAGGGAACCGCTGGGCGGGCCCAGGACTCCCAACCCTGGCAGCCCAGCGCACAGCTGAGCCTGGACACCCGCTGAAACCACCCATCACTTCCTGACCGAGGACCTCGCCATGGATCGCTCCACCGACACCATCACCCTGGCCGGAGGCTGTTTCTGGTGCCTGGAGGCGGTCTACGAGCAGGTGCGCGGCGTCAGTTCGGTGCTGTCCGGTTACGCCAATGGCCAGATCGAGGCGCCCAGCTACGAGCAGGTCTGCACCGGGCGCACCGGGCATGCCGAGGTGGTGCAGGTTCGCTTCGACCCGGCCCAGGTCAGCCTGCGTGAGTTGCTGGAAGTCTTCTTCCTGATCCACGATCCGACCACGCTGAACCGGCAGGGCAACGATGTGGGCAGCCAATACCGTTCAGGCATCTATGTGGACCGCGACGAACAGCGCGCCGTGGCTGCCGCGGTGATGGCGGAGGTGCAGGCCCATCTGAGGGACCCGGTGGTGACCGAACTCGAACCCCTGCGCGCCTTCTGGCCCGCCGAGGACTACCACCAGCACTACTTCGCCCAGCACCCGGGCCAGGGCTATTGCGCCTTCGTGGTGGCGCCCAAGGTGGAGAAGTTCCGCCGGACCATGGCGCAGCTGATGCGCTCTTGATGCGCAGGCCGGACCACCGGTGAGCCGTGTCTAGGGGGCCAGCCGCTCGCGCAGCCACTGGCCGTCCACCAGGCGGTAGCGCAGCCGGTCGTGCAGTCGCGACTTGCGGCCCTGCCAGAACTCCCAGCCGTCGGGCACCAGGCGAAAGCCGCCCCAGTGGGGTGGCCGGCCGGGGTTCAGCCCATGCTGGGCGGCGGCCTTGGCCGCATTGGCCACCAGCACGGCCCGGGAGCTGATCACCTCGCTTTGCGGCGAGGCCCAGGCGCCCAGGCGGGAATCCAGCGGGCGGGATGCATAGTAGGCGTCCGACTCGGCGTCGCTCACCTTCTCGACCCGGCCTTCGATGCGCACCACCCGCTCCATCTCCACCCAGTGGAACTGCAGCGCGGCGAAGGGGTTGCCGGCCAGCTCACGCCCCTTGCGGCTGTGGTAATTCGTGTACCAGACGATGCCGCGGGCGTCGAATGCCTTGATCAGCACGACGCGGGTGGAGGGCCGCCCTTCGGGCGAGACGGTGGCCACCGTCATCGCGTTGGGTTCGGGCACCACGCCCGAGGCCAGGGCCTCCTTCATCCACTGTTCGAACTGCCTCAGCGGTTCGGAGGAGGCTTGGATCTCCTCCAGCGTGTCGCGCTCGTAGCTCTTGCGCAGATGTCCCAGATCGCTCATGCCGACAGTGTATGCCTGGGGTGAGGCCTTAAGTGATGCTCCCATTGCCCGGAGGGGGCGGGTCCCTGAAGCTCTCCATGCCGTGCCCCGTCAACCTTCGCCGCCGCGCGTTCATGACCGCCACACCCGTCGTCATCGTCACCGTGCCTCAGGCCACACCGGGCCACCGGGGGGGCCGGCTGCGTCCTGCGGTGTCCGAGGCCCTGGGCGAACGCAGTGTGTTGGCCCACACCTTGCACAACGTGATGGCCAGCAGCCTGCCCATGCTGGTGGTCACACCGCCAGAACTGGCCGAGGAGGCCTCCCGCTGGGTGGCGCGGCGGGACGTGCTGGTCCAGGAGGGGGGCTCGTCCGGTCCCAGGAGCGCCCATGCCCTGGCCCGCGGCGTGGCCGCGCGGCCCGACGCGTCCGGCTGGCTGCTGCTGCCGGCCGACAAGCCCCTGGTGCGGCCCGCCGTGCTGCAGGCCGTGGCGCGCGCCCTGGATGAACATGCGGTCGCCTACGCCGCACACCGGGGGCAGCGCGGACATCCCCTGGGCTTCGGGTCGGAGCTGTTCTCGGAACTGGTGCGCCTGGACGGGGATGAGGGGGTGCGGCGCCTGCTGGTGCGCTATCCGGCCGCCAGTGTTTCCGTGGACGACCCGGGCGTGCTGCAAAGCCTGGACAGTGAGGCCGATCTGGCGGGATTGCGCGCCCGTTGGCCGGAGGTGGCCGCTCTGAGCGCCCACGGATGACCGTGACGCGGTCTTCTCCCCAGGTTTGACCCTGCCGCTTGGGGCACCCAATAATGCCGCGATCGGCCCTTCCCGCGGCCGGCGCTTGCAGAAGAGGTCCGCCATGCGTCCCTTGCACCCCGTTCTGGCCGCGCTCACTGCCCGCATTGGCGCGCGCAGCCAGGGTCTGCGTGCCGCCTACCTCCAGCGGGTGGACACGCTGCGTCAGCGCCCGCCTGCGGTGCAGCGCATGGGTTGCGCCAATGTGGCCCACGCCTTTGCCGCCATGCCGGGGGGCGAGCGCCTGCGGGTGGTGGCCGAGCGCGCGCCCAACCTGGGCGTCGTCACGGCCTACAACGACATGCTCTCGGCCCACCGGCCCTACGAGGCCTTTCCGGCGCTGATCCGCCAGGCGGCCCAGGCGGCCGGTGCCACGGCCCAGGTGGCCGGCGGCGTGCCGGCCATGTGCGATGGCGTGACCCAGGGCCAGCCCGGCATGGAGCTCTCGCTGTTCTCGCGTGACACCATCGCCATGGGCACTGCCATCGCGCTGTCGCACGACGTCTTCGACGGTGCCTTGCTGCTGGGCATCTGCGACAAGATCGTGCCGGGCCTGCTGATTGGGGCCCTGCATTTCGGTCACTTGCCCTGTGTCTTCGTGCCGGCGGGCCCGATGAGTTCGGGCCTGTCCAACGAGGCCAAGGCCAAGGTGCGCGAGCAGGCGGCCCAGGGCCTGGTGGGGCGGGCGGAACTGCTGGCGGCCGAACAGGCGGCCTACCATGGCGAGGGCACCTGCACCTTCTATGGCACGGCCAACTCCAACCAGATGCTGCTGGAGGCCATGGGCCTGCATGTGCCGGGGGCGGCCTTCATCCACCCGCATGCGCCGCTGCGCGAAGCGCTGACCCGCGAGGCGGTCCACACGGTGCTGGCGCAGCGCGCACAAGGAGGCTGCATCGGCCATCAGGTGGATGAGCGTTGCATCGTCAACGCCATGGCGGCGCTGCTGGCCACCGGGGGCTCCACCAACCACCTGATCCACTGGGTGGCCGTGGCCCGCGCGGCCGGCCTGCTGATCAACTGGAGCGACTTTGCCGGATTGTCGGCCGTGGTGCCGCTGCTGGCACGCGTCTACCCGAACGGGGCCGCGGACGTGAATCAGTTCCAGGCCGCTGGCGGACCGGCCTTCGTGATCCGGGAACTGCTGCAGGCCGGACTGATGCACCCGGATGTAGCAACCGTCACGGGCGAAGGGTTGGCCGCCTATGCCACCGTGCCTGGCCTGGGGGCGCAGGGGCAGGTGATCCGCACGCCGCTGGCCGCGGCCAGTGGGGACCCGGAGGTGTTGCGGCCGGCGTCGGATCCGTTCTCGGTCACCGGGGGGCTGAAACTGCTGACCGGCAACCTGGGCCGCGCGGTCATCAAGGTTTCTGCCGTGCCGGTCGACCGGCATGTGATCGAGGCGCGTGCCCGGGTCTTCGACAGCCAGGAGGCGCTTCAGCTGGCCTTTCAGGCGGGCGAACTGACCGGAGACTTCGTGGCGGTCGTGCGCTTTCAGGGGCCACAGGCCAATGGCATGCCCGAGTTGCACAAGCTCACGCCGCCGCTGGCGGTGCTGCAGGGGCGCGGGCAGCGTGTGGCGCTGGTGACCGACGGGCGCATGAGCGGCGCTTCCGGCAAAGTGCCAGCCGCCATCCATGTCTGCCCCGAGGCCTTGGGCGGCGGACCTTTGGCCAAGGTGCAGGATGGCGACCTGATCCGGCTGGATGCCGACGCGGGCACGCTGCAAGTGCTGGTGCCGCAAGCGGCCTGGGCCGCTCGCGTTCCACAACAACGGCCGGCTGTCCTGGCCGAGGATGCCGCCCATGGCTGGGGGCGGGAGCTGTTCGCGGGTCTGCGGCAACAGGTGCTGACGGCCGAGGAGGGGGCTTGCACCTGGGTGCCCAAGCCGCCTCAGGCCGGCTGAGAGAGGCGCTCAGGCGCGCAGCTTGTCCAGCCAGACGCCCATGCCCTGGGCGTTGAGCTCGATGTCCATCGCCAGCAGGTGGTCGATCTCCTCGGCCGTGAGGGTGCTGCCGGTGGCCAGCAGGCTGCCGCGGTAGATCTGCGACAGGCCTTGACGCAAGGCCTCGTGGCGATCCGGGGCGTCCTTCAGGCGCAGGCCCAGGGCCTCGACCTTGTCCAGCAGGGCCAGCAGCTGGGTGGCCATGGTCGGCACCGACGCACAGCGGCCATAGTGGGTCAGGTACATGCACTCGGGCTGGCTGGCCATCAGGCGGGCGATGGTCTGACGCATCGCGGCCGGATCGAACTGCACTGGTGTGGTGGTGGGCATGACCCAGGGCTGGCCATCAATGTCGAGCTCACGGTAGCTCAGGCCAAAGGTGTCGCCGGTGAACCAGCCGCGGGAGACTGGATCCCAGATGCAATGGTGGTGACGCGCATGGCCCGGGCTGTCGATCAGCGTGAGCACCCGTTGACCCAGCGGCACCTGCTGGCCGTCCTCGCTCTCCACCACGCGCTCGGCCGGCACCGGCACCAGCGTCCCGTAGGAGCGATCCATCTCGGCCTGGCCGTACACCGCCAGGGCGCCCATGTACAGCACGCTGGGGTCGATCATGTGGGGGGCGCCGCGGGGGTGGACCAGCACCCGGGCCCGAGGCAGTTGTTGCACCAGGGGGCCCACGCCGCCGGCATGGTCCAGGTGCACATGGGTGGGAATCACCCAGTCGACCTGATCTCGGCGCAAGCCCAGCGCATCCAGGGCGGCCAGCAGGCGCGGCACGGCCAGGCCGGTGCCGGTGTCGACGAAGGCCGCGTGGCCATCGTCGACGATCAGGTAGGCCGCATCGAAATGGGCCCGCTGGAACAGGGTGTCGATCTGGTAGATGCCATGCCCCAGCGGCCGGACCACTTCCGGGTTCAGGGGACGGTCGTCAACCACAGGGCTGGACGTCATGATCGATCTCAGGATTGGCTGGCCAGGATGGCGTACAGGCGGGCGATGTCGGCCACGCCGTCATTGCCCTGGACGCTGCGCAGCGTCTGCAGGCCCTTGGCCTTGTTCTTCTTCAGCTGGGCCAGACCCAGGCGCAGCTTGGCATCGGCTGGCTTGCGCAGCTGGTCCTTGGCGATGCCCTTTTCCAGGAGGTCGATGCCCTGGTCTACCTGACCGTAGGCCACCAGCTGGGTCCCGACCTGCACCATGGCATTGCCGTCGCGGGCCTGTTCGACTTCCTGGGCCAGATGGGCTTTGCCTTCCTGCTCCTGCTTCACGGCCAGGTCCAGCAGACGCTTGTGGCGGGCGGCTTCTGCGCCGACCCCCAGCACGCCGGCGGCCATGCCCTTGTCCACCACGGCCTTGCCTTCCGGGGCATAGCCAGCCTGCAGGGCCAGTTGGGCCAGCTCCATGTAGTCATCGGCGCTGCTGAGATTGCCGGTGGCCAGTTTCAGGCGCAGTACGTCCACGGCGAAGCGGTCCGAAAAGCCCGGCTTGCGCTGGATGCGACCCAGCAGGGCCGACCAGTATTCCTTCTTGGGGTAGTTGGCGACCAGCTTCTCCAGCGCCGCGTGCTGACCTGCCGCGTTGTTGGTGTGCTGGTAGGCGTCGGCCAGGCGCAGCAGGTCGGCCTCTTCCGGGCGTTTGCCAGCCTGCTCTGCCGCGGCCACGGCCGCTGCTGCGTTTTTGGCGATGGCGCCGTAGTCGCCACCGGACGCCTGCAGGTAGGCGGCCAGTTGCTTGAGCTGCGGACTGTTGCTGCCCAAGGCCTGGGCCTTTTGCACCCACTGGCCGGCCTTGGCGTTGTCCTTGAGCTGCGAATAGGTGAAGGCCAGGGATTCGGCCACCTGGGTCTGCTCGGCAGCACTGAGCTTGCCGGTGGCGAAGGCGGCTTCGAAGGCCTTGGCGGCCGTGGCGTTGTCGCCGGCGCGCTGCGCGGCCGCACCGCGCATGCGCTCGATCATCACGGTCTCGGCTGGGGTCTTGTTGGCTGCACGGTCGGCTTCACCGACCTTGGCCAGGGCTTCCTTGGCCTTGCCTGCGCGCAGCAGGTCGCTGGCCTGCTGCAGCGGCTTACCCACTTCGGGGCGCAGGCTCTGGGCGTGAACGGCGGTGAGGCTGCCGGCGAGCAGCAGGGCGGCGGCGAGATGGCGCAGCGTGGTCATGTGATGCGAATTCCTTAGCGGGAGGGTCCGAAAAGACATCGGGGTTCGGACCTTGCGGAACGAACCCCGATTCTGCGGCAAGCGGTGCAGCACTTCGCCTGGGCGGCGAAAGGCCGCACCCAGGGTCAGTTCATGAACTGCTCGTTGCCGATGATGCCGATCTTGGTGACGCCCAGGCGCTGGGCCTCGGCCAGCACCATCGCGACGTACTTGTAGGTCACCAGCTTGTTGGGGCGCACATGCACCTCGGGCTGATCCGGCAGCTGCGACAGGCGGTACAGCCGCGCTTCCAGGTCACCCCGGCTGGGCACCTGCTCGCCGTTCCAACCAATGGTGCCATCGAAGTCGATGTCGATGCGCACGATCTCGGGCGGCTTGGGCGGCGGTGCATTGTGGGAGTTCACCGGCATGTTCATCTTCACTGCGTGCGTCTGCACCGGGATGGTGATGATGAACATGATCAGCAGGACGAGCATCACGTCGATCAGCGGCGTGGTGTTCATCTCGACCATCATGTCGTCTTCGGCGGACGACCCGACACTCATGGCCATGGTGCTTCCTTTCAGTTCTTGGCCGGCGGCTCAGTGATGAAGCCCACCTTGGCGATGCCGGCGCGCTGGCAGGCGACGATCAGGCGGCCCACCGACTCATAGCGGGCGTTTTCGTCACCGCGGATGTGCACTTCGGGCTGCGGATCCTTGACCGCTTCCTTCTTGAGCATGTCCACCAGGGTCTCGGTGTCGGGGATGTACTTGGTGGACCAGTACACGTCGCCATCCTTGGTCACCGCCAGCAGGATGTTTTCCGGCTTGGTCTGCGTCGGGACGTTGATTTCCTTCGGCAGGGACAGGTTGACGGACTGGGTCACCACAGGGATGGTGATCAGGAAGATGATGAGCAGCACCAGCATCACGTCCACGAGGGGCGTGGTGTTGATGCTGGAGTTCATCTGCTCTTCATCGCCATCGGCGGAGCCAACGCTCATAGCCATCTTGCGTTCCTTTGTTCGAGCGGACGGTTCGTCCGGTGCGCCGGGGATCGGCCCGGCGCGGCCGGGGTCGCAGCCCGTGGGCGGTGCTCGGCACCGCCCAGGAAAATCACTTCTTGCCGGACAGCAGCACGTTGTGCACGTCGCCCGAGAAGGCGCGGACCTTTTCCATCACCGATTTGTTGCGGCGGATCAGCCAGTTGTAGCCCATCACCGCGGGCACGGCGACGGCCAGGCCGAAGGCGGTCATGATCAGGGCTTCACCCACGGGACCAGCCACCTTGTCGATGGAGGCCTGGCCGGAGATGCCGATGGCGGTCAGGGCGTGATAGATGCCCCACACGGTACCGAACAGGCCGACGAACGGAGCGGTGGAGCCGACGGTGGCCAGGAAGGCCAGACCATCTTGCAGGCGGCTGTTGATGTTGCCCACGGCGCGCTCGACGCTCATGCCGATCCAGGTGTGCAGGTCGATGTTGTCGACCAGCGTGCCTTCATGGTGCTCGGCCGCCTTGATGCCTTGGTCGGCCACGAAGCGGAAGGCGGAACCGTCATCCAGCTTGGCGGCGCCGGCCTTGATCGAGCCCGACTTCCAGAAGTCCTCGCCCACCGAACCGGCGCTCTTGAACATCTTGTGCTGTTCCCAGAGCTTGGTGAAGATGATGTACCAACTGCCCATCGACATCAGGATCATGATGATCAGCGTGCCGCGGGCCACGAAGTCGCCCTGGCTCCACAGCGCGTCCAGGCCGTAGGGGTTGTCGATCGTTTCCTTCTTGGTCTCGGGCGTGGGCACCGAGCCAGGGGCGGGGGCGGTGACGTCGGTCGGGGCGCTGGCCTCGGCCGGAGCGGAAGCGGCGGTCTCCTGCGCCAGAGCGGCCAGCGGCAGGGTGCCGGTGAAGGCGATGGTGGCTGCCACGAGGGGCGCGCGCAGAAGCTTCAGAAAGGACATGTTCACTCCAAGGGGTATCCAGGGGGAGGGGGGGAGGCCCGTCACACCGGCGGGTCGCCGAGCGGAGGGGCGGTTCAAAAAAGAAGGTTTACTGCAGGGTCCAGACGTACTCGGCCTCGAACGTGCCACCCGCCGGGTGACCGTTCTCGTCCACGCCCGGGCGGAACTTGCATTCGCTGAGCTTGTCGACCGCGATGCGATCGAGCATGCGGTGCTCGCGGCTGGGTCCGGCGGACTTGACGATCTCTGCCTTGGCCAGTTTGCCCTCGGCGTCCACGGTGAAGCGCACGCGGGTGGTGCCGGTGGCCTGGGCGCGGGCCGCGGCCACGGGGTAATCAGACCCCTTGGGCGCGCAGGCCGAGATGTCTGCGATGGCAGGGCGCGCGGCGCGCGGAGCCGCCGGCGCGGGTGGCGCTTGCACGGCCGGGGCGGCCTGGCTGATCTTCACCTCTTGTGGCGGCGGTTGCACGTTCGTGGTGGTGATCGTCGGCGCCTGCGGTTGAGCGACCTGCACTTCAGGCGGCGGCACAAAGGCCGGCGGCGGGGGCAGGTTCTTGGGAGGCGGCGGCAGATTCTCGGGCGGTGGCGGCGGTGGCGGCTTGACCTCCTCGATGATCTTGGTCTCGATCGGGGCCTTCACGACCTCGACCACCTTGCGGGCCAGGCCACTGAGCAAGGCCCAGCCCAGCAACACGTGCAGCACGATCACGATGATCAGCCCCACAGGGTGCTTGCCCGGGCGGCGCTGCGATTCAGCGAAATCCACTCGTATCCTCCAGTCGCCTTGCGGCGCTGTCTTTCATCGACGGCAGCCTTGTGGGCCACCAAAAGGCGCCACTATAGCGCCCAACTTCATCCACCTTACCGAGGCCAGACCCTTAGAAGGTTTGGGTAAACGCTCCAAAAGTAAACAAATTGAAGCGTTGGGCCCTTGTTTCTCCGAGTCTTGCTTGCTCGAGAGGCATCGCGGTAGTGGATCACCCCAGCGAGTTCTGTGCCAGCGCGCTGCACCAGTATGGTGACCTGTCGGCAGGTTTGCCTATCCCAAGCTCGCAGAACGCCCGCAGAACGCCTTTGGACGGGTCGTTCTCCCAAAGACAAAGGGGTTGCGGCCTTTCGGTGCAACCCCTGTGCGGTTCTTGGTGGAGACGAGGAGGATCGAACTCCCGACCTTCGCATTGCGAACGCGACGCTCTCCCAGCTGAGCTACGTCCCCAGAAGCTTGAAATCATAGCATGGCCGCCCAGGGTTAGGGCAAGCCGCGCGATCGCGGTGCAAGCGCCGCGCAGGCATCAGGCTGGGCGAGACAGCCGGCGTGCCCGCCAGAGGGTTTCGCCGCTGTAGAGCAGCAGGGCCAGCCAGATGAGCGCGAAGCCGGTCAGCCGGGCCGCCTGCAGCGGCTCGTGGAACAGCCAGACGCCCAGCAGGAACTGCAGTGAGGGGCTGATGTATTGCAGCAGTCCGAGGGTGCCCAGCGGAATGCGGCGCGCGCCGTGTCCGAACAGCAGCAGGGGCACGGCGGTGATGGGGCCCGCCAACAGCAGCCAGGCCCACAGGCTGGTCGGGGCGCCCGCCAGCGCGCTGTGGCCGCCCAGATCCCAGGCCAGCAGGACGGGGGCCGCGACGGTGGCCAGCAGCAGGGTCTCCAGCGTCAGGCCCTCGAGGGCATCGAGCGGTGCGGTCTTCTTGATGAGCCCGTACACGCCGAAGGTCAGCGCCAGTGCCAGTGCGATCCAGGGAGGTGCGCCGGTGTGCCAGCTCATCCACAGCACGGCACCCGCCGCCAAGGCCAGCGCAGCCCACTGCGCGGGCCGGGGCCGCTCCCGCAGCACCAGCACGCCCAGCAGCACATTCACCAGTGGATTGATGAAATAGCCCAGGCTGGCCTCCAGCACATGCTGGTTGTTGACCGCCCAGACATAGATGAGCCAGTTGACCGACAGCAGGGTGGCGCTGGTGGCGTACAGGATCAGCACCCTGGGCTGGCGAAAAGCATTGCTCAGCCATTGCCACTGCTTGCGCCAAGCCAGCACCAGGAGCAGGAAGCCCAGTGCCCAGAGCGTGCGATGCAGGACGAGTTCGAAGGCGCTAATCTGGCTGAGCTGATGAAAGTAGAGCGGGAACAGGCCCCAGATGACATAGGCCAGGGCGGCGGCAAGCAGACCGTTTTGCATGGAGCGGCGACGGAGCCTCGTGGGGTCCGTCCGCAAAGACAGCGGGCAGGCATTGTCGCCTGGGGGGCTCGGCCTCAGGGGCGGTGGGGGCTCGCTGGGGCCATGATCCCTGCCAGGGTCGCTTCGTCGTCGATGGCCCAGTTTCCGCGGTCCAGCAGGGCCCCCCATTCCTGCTCGGCCGCGGCATGCAGTGTCAGGGGACGCCCCGTGGCAGGATGTGGAAGGCTCAGGTGATGAGCCAGAAGCCACAGCCGGGTCGTGCCGGTCCAGGCGGCCACGGCCCGGTTGTGCGGGCCCTTGCCATGGGTGGCGTCGCCGATCAGCGGATGGGCCAGGTGCTTGAAGTGGCGCCGGATCTGGTGCCGGCGACCGGTCTGTGGCAGCGCCTCGACCAGGGCGTAACGCGCGGTGGGGAAGCGGCCATCCACCCCCAACGGCCACTCCACACGGGCCAGCCGGCGAAAGTGGGTGAGGGCGGGCAGCAGAACCTGGCCCTGGCTTGGACGCTCCGGGTCGCGGGCCAGCGGATGCTCGCAGCTGCCTTCGGGCGCCGGCCAGCCGCGCACCAGGGCCAGGTAGCGCTTGTGGACCTGACCGGTCTCGAACAGTTCGCCCATGCGGCGTGCGGCCTGGGCGTGGCGGGTGAAGACCAGCAGGCCCGAGGTGCCCTTGTCCAGTCGGTGGGCGGGCGCCAGATGGGCCGCTTCGTCGACGGGCAGGCCTTGGCGCAGGCGGTCCAGCACGCTGTCATGCTCATGCCAGTCCAGGGTGGTCCGGTGCACCAGCAAGCCGGCGGGCTTGTGGACCACCAGCAGGTCCTCGTCCCGGTACAGGATGGGCGGCAGCATTCAGTCGGGGAAGGCCCCGTCGAGGTACAGCCAATGGCCCTGGGCATCGCGCTCGAAGCGGCTGCACTCGTGCAGGCGCTGGGCCCGTCCGCCCAGCTTGCAGCGGGCCACGAATTCGACCATGGCGTGGTCGTCGTCCTGCTGGAGGAGCCTGCGCACCTCCAGGCCCAGCCAGCGCAGGCCCGGTTCGTCGGGCGCCAGGGCGGTGGGGCGCGTGTCGGGGTGCCAGGTGTCCCGCAGGTAATCGTGCAGGCCCAGCACATAGGCGCTGTAGCGGGAGCGCATCAGGCTTTCGGCATCCGGGGCCTGCAGATGGGACGGACCCTCGTGCCAGCGGCCGCAGCAGTCGCGGTAAAGCAGGGGCGCCTTCCGGGTGTCCGGTGACAGGCGGCCGCAGGGGCAGGGGGCATCGGGGGCAAGCGACATGCCGTCATCTTGCCTCAACCCCCGCTCGGAGGGCGGTCGCCAGGCTCAGTCCGGGTCTGCCGAGCCGTCCTCTTCGGCTTCCGGCAGCACCGCTTCGCGGTAGGCGTGCCAACTGGCGTGACCCAGCACCGGCGCCACCACCAGCAGGCCGGCAAACCACGGCAGCATGGCGACCACCACCAGCACCATCAGCAGCAGTGCCCACAGCAGCATCACCAGGGGCTGGCCCAGCACCAGGCGCAGGCTGGTCAGACCGGCGGTCACCGCGTCGGTGTCCCGGTCCAGCAGCATGGGGATGGAGATGGCGCTCACCGCGAAGATCAGGCCGCCGAACACGGCCGCCACCGACAGGTAGGTGATGGCGAACTCGATGTTCTCGGGGTTGAGCAGGGCTGTCAGCGAGCCCTTGAAGTCGGGCATCCCGTCGAAGCTGACCGCGAAGACGATCAGCGAGGCCCGGCCCCAGAGCATCTCGAGGATCAGCAGCACGAAGCCGAAGATGGCCAGTTGCCCGGTGCGCGTCTCCCAGGCCAGCAGGGAGCGGCCCAGGTCGGGCGTCTCGCCCAGGTGCAGGGAGCGGCTGGCCTGGTAGATGCCCAGGCACAGGCAGGGCCCCAGCAGCAGGAAGCCGGCGGACAGGGCCAGCGTGTAGGCCGGCGCATGGTGGAAGACCGAGAGCAGCAGCCAGCCCATGGCCATGAAGGCGGTCCCGTAGAACAGGCCGATCGCCGGGCACTCGTTGAAGTCGCGCCAGCCCATCAGCAGCCAGCGAAAGGGGGCGGACAGCGGCAGCTGTCGCAGCACCGGCGAGCCGGTGGAGGCCGGCAGCGGCCGTGGCGCCGTGGTGGATGCCGCTGCGGCGGCACCGAAGGAGACTCCAGGGTGGTGTTCAACCTGTGGCATATGCAAACCCTCCTGTCCCCGTACCCTACGCCGCTGGCGCGGGGTTGGAGAGCGGGAGAGCCCTGTCCGCAGCAACCCGGGTGACGAGGGCGTCAGCCGGCTGCCGAGGCCGCACAGGCCTTCACTCGTCGTCCAGGTGCCTTCGGCTGCGGATGATCGAACGCACCAGCCAGAAGGCCCCGAGGGCGGCACCGACGAAGCCCATCAGGCCGAAGGCCGGCAGGCCCAGCAGCTGCGGGCCGCTGTGCACCGTCATGACGATGGACGAGCCGATGATCAGGGCGGCGATCACCAGCGCCACTGAAAGCCGGCTGGCGGCGCGGTCGAGCTGGTCGCCCACCCGCTGCAGCGACTGCACCTCGATGTTGATGTTGAGCTGCCCTCGGCGCGCACTGCGCAGCAGGCGCGAGATGTCGTGCGGCAGCTGCTCGGCCAGCTGGAAGACCCGCTGCAGCGATTGCAGGCCGCGGCTGGCCAGGGCCTTGGGCTGGTAGCGGGCCCGCACCACCTGGCGCAGCAGGGGCAGGGCTTCCTGGGCCATGTGGAAGTCCGGGTCCAGTGCGCGGCCCATGCCCTCCAGCGAGATGAAGGCCTTGATCAGCAGCGCCAGGTCGGCCGGCAGGGCCAGGCTGTGCTCGCGCAGGATGGCGGTCACGTCGGTCAGCATCTGGCCCAGGCTCAGCTGGGCCAGCGGCGTGCCGTGGTACTGGTCGACGAATTCCTCGATCTCCGCCTCGAGCTGGTTGAGCTGCACATTGGCCTCGGCACCGGCCCAGTCCATCAGCACATCGGCCACGGCCTGGGGGCGGCGCTGCACCAGGCCCAGCAGCAGCTGCAGCAGCTCCTCGCGCCGGCGTGACGAGAGCCGGCCGACCATGCCGAAGTCGATGAAGGCCAGCCGGTTGTCCGGCAGGTAGAAGACGTTGCCGGGGTGCGGGTCGGCATGGAAGAAGCCGTCCTCGACGATCATCTTCATCACGGCCTGGGCGCCGCGCTTGGCCAGCAGCACCTTGTCCATGCCCTCGGCCTCCACCCGGGCCAGGTCGGTGCCGGGTGTGCCCTGGATCAGCGTCTGCACGTTGAGGCGAGCGCTGGTGTGTTCCCAATGCACGGCCGGGATCACGACAAAGCCCAGCGGCATCAGGTTGGTGGCGATGCGCTCGGCGTTGTGGCATTCGGCCGCCAGGTCCAGCTCACGGCGCAGCGAGCGGCCGAACTCCCGCACCAGGTTCTGCGGGCGGTAGGGCTTGAGGGCGGGCACCTGCTTCTCGGCGATGCCGGCAAAGCGCTCCAGCAGACGCAGGTCCGATTCGATGATGGCGTCGATGCCCGGGCGGCGGATCTTGACGACGACCTCGGTGCCGTCCTTGAGCGTGGCCCGGTGCACCTGGGCGATGGAGGCCGCCGCCATGGGCTCGGGGTCGAAGCCGGCGAAGACTTCCTCCGGCTCGCCACCCAGGTCCTGCACCAGTTGGGGCCGCAGCTGGTCCAGCGGCAGGGCCGGTACCTGGCTGTGCAACTGTTCCAGCTCGTGGATCCATTCCGCGTCGAGCAGGTCGGCGCGGCCGGCCAGGATTTGCCCGAGCTTGACGAAGGTGGGCCCGAGCTCCTCCAGGGCCTTGCGCAGCTGCACCGGCGGGGGCAGGCGGGCCAGGTCGGCTGCGCCTTCCCAGTGCAGGCGGTGGCCGGCGCGGTCCAGCGTGTCGGCCAGGCCCCAGCGGCGCACCAGGTCGCCCAGGCCATGGCGGATCAGCACCCCGGCGATGGTCTTCAGCCGCCCCAGGTCGCGGGCGGTGTCGATGGTCTCGAGCAGCATGGGGCCAGTCTACCGTCCGGCCGCTGCGCGACCGGGGCTCAGGCTTTGCGCACGCGGCGCAGCTCGTCCAGGACCAGGCAGATGGCCCCCAGCGTGATAGCGCTGTCGGCCAGGTTGAAGGAGGGGAAGTAGCGCCCGGCGTAGTGGACCTGGATGAAGTCGACCACATAGCCGTGGATGACCCGGTCGATCACATTGCCCAGCGCACCACCCAGGATCATGCTGACCGCGAAGCAGAACAGGGTCTGGCCGGGGTGGCGGCGCAGCATCCAGACGATGAAGGCGGAGGCGGCCGCGCCCAGGCCGATGAAGAACCAGCGCTGCCAGCCCGAGGCCCCGGCCAGGAAGGAGAAGGCTGCACCGGGGTTGTGCACCCGCACCACGTTGAAGAACGACGTGACGGTGTGGCTGTCGCCCAACTCGAAGAAGCCCAGGATCAGCGTCTTGCTGAACTGGTCCAGCAGGATGACCACCGCGGCCAGGCCCAGCCAGACCCACAGGTTGGTACCGCCGCCGGACGACTTGCTGCGCGCGCTGCTGATGCTGCGGGCCATGCTGTCCCCCGCTCAGGCCACGGTGCGGGTTTCGCCCGCGCCGTAAAGGTTGCTGCTGCAGCGGCCGCACAGCGTGGGGTGGGCGGCATCGCTGCCCACGTCCTCGCGGTAGTGCCAGCAGCGCTCGCACTTGGCGGCGGTGCTGGGCGCCACGGCGACAGCCAGCTCGGCACCGTCCACCACCGTGGCGGCGGAGGTGATGGTGACGAACTTCAGGTCCTCGCCCAGCGAACGCAGCAGGGCCGCGTCGTCGGCGCCGGCGGTGATCGTCAGTGTGGCCTGCAGGGAGGCGCCCACGGCACCAGCCGTGCGCACGGCCTCGATCTCCTTGTTGGCCAGCTCGCGGATGGCGCGGATGCGGCCCCACTTGGCCAGCAGGGCCTCGTCCGGCGTCGTGAACTTCCAGAAGGTCTCGAAGAAGATCGAGCCCTGGTTCTTGGCCCCGGCGATGATCGGCCAGGCTTCTTCGGCGGTGAAGCTGAGGAAGGGGGCCATCCAGCGCAGCATGGCCTGGGTGATCTGCCACAGTGCGGCCTGGGCCGAGCGGCGGGCCAGGCTCTTGGGCGCCGTGGTGTAGAGCCGGTCCTTCAGCACGTCCAGGTAGAAGGCCCCCAGGTCTTCCGAGCAATACACCTGCAGCTTGGACACCACCGGGTGGAACTCGTAGCGGTCGAAGTGGGCCAGGATCTCGGCCTGCAGTTCGCCGGCCCGGGCCAGCGCGTAGCGGTCGATCTCCAGCAGCTCGGTGTCGGCCACGGCGTCGGTGGCCGGGTCGAAGTCGGCCGTGTTGGCCAGCAGGAAGCGCAGGGTGTTGCGGATGCGGCGGTAGGCGTCGATCACCCGGGCCAGGATCTTGTCGTCACCGGCGATGTCGCCGGAGTAGTCGCTGGCGGCCACCCACAGCCGAATGATCTCGGCGCCGAGCTTCTTGTTGACCTCCTGCGGGTCGATGCCGTTGCCCAGGCTCTTGCTCATCTTGCGGCCCTGGCTGTCCACGGTGAAGCCGTGGGTCAGCAGGCCCTTGTAGGGCGCGCGGCCGAACAGCGCGCAGCCCAGCAGCAGCGAGCTGTGGAACCAGCCGCGGTGCTGGTCATGGCCTTCCAGGTAGAGGTCCGCTTCGGGGCCTTCGGCATGGAAGTCGCCGTTCGGGTAGGCCTTGGCGTGGCTGCCGCGCAGCACATGCCAGAAGGTCGAACCCGAGTCGAACCACACCTCCAGGATGTCGGTGCTCTTGGTGTAGAGCGGGGCGTCGGCCGCGCCGAGGATCTCCTCCGCGGTCACGCGGCTCCAGGCCTCGATGCCGCCCTTCTCGACGATGTCGGCGGCCTGGTCCAGGATCTCCATCGTGCGCGGATGCAGCTCACCCGTGTCCTTGTGCAGGAAGAAGGGCACCGGCACGCCCCAGCTGCGCTGGCGCGAGATGCACCAGTCCGGCCGGTTGGCGATCATGTCGCGCAGCCGGGCCTGGCCGTTCTCCGGGTAGAAGGAGGTGTGCTCGATGGCTTCCAGCGCCATCTGGCGCAGGGTCTTCTCGGCGCGGTCCTTGACGAACACGCCACGGCTGTCGGGCGTCTCTTCGTCCATGCGGATGAACCACTGCGCGGCGGCGCGGTAGATCACTGGCGTCTTGTGGCGCCAGCAGTGCGGGTAGCTGTGGGTGATGGGCACGGTGGCCATCAGCCGGCCGGCGTTCTTCAGCGCCTCCAGGATGACCGGGATGGCCTTCCAGATGTGCAGGCCGCCGAAGAGCGGGAAGTCGGCCGCGTAGCAGCCGTTGCCCTGCACCGGGTTGAGGATCTGGTCGTAGCTCAGGCCGTTGGCGACGCAGGAGTTGAAGTCGTCCAGACCGTAGGCCGGCGAGGAGTGGACGATGCCGGTGCCGTCGCTGGCGGAGACATAGTCGGCCAGGTAGACCGGGGAGAGGCGGCGATAACCTTGTCCTGATTCACCGGCATCCACGTCATACAGCGGGTGGCGGAAGTTCAGCCCGCCCAGCTTCTCGCCCTTGGCGGTGGCCAGCACCTGGCCTTCCAGGCCGAAGCGCTGCAGGCAGCTCTCCACCAGCTCCTCGGCCAGCACCAGGCAGCCCTTGGGGGTGTTGACCAGGGCGTAGCTCAGCTCGGGGTGGGCGTTCAGGGCCTGGTTGGCCGGGATGGTCCAGGCGGTGGTGGTCCAGATGACGATGAAGCCACTCTTGCCCACGGGCAGCGCCGGCAGGCCGAAGGCGGCGGCCAGCGCATCCGCGTCATCGGTCTCGAAGGCCACGTCCAGCGTGTCGCTCTTCTTGTCGGCGTATTCGATCTCGAACTCGGCCAGCGAGCTGCCGCAGTCGAAGCACCAGTAAACCGGCTTCAGGCCGCGGTAGACGAAGCCGCGTTCGATCACCCGCTTGAAGGCGCGGATCTCGCCGGCCTCGTTGGCGAAGTCCATCGTGCGGTAAGGACGCTCCCAGTCGCCCAGCACGCCCAGGCGCTTGAAGTCCTCGCGCTGCTGCTGGATCTGCTCCGTGGCGTAGGCACGGCTCTTGGCCTGCATGTCGTCGCGGCTCAGATTGCGGCCGTGCTTCTTCTCGATCGCGTTCTCGATCGGCAGGCCGTGGCAGTCCCAGCCCGGGATGTACTGGGCGTCGAAGCCGGCCAGCTGGCGGCTCTTGACGATCATGTCCTTGAGCACCTTGTTGACGGCGTGGCCCATGTGGATCTGGCCGTTGGCGTAGGGCGGGCCATCGTGCAGCACGAACAGCGGGGCGCCGTGGCGGGCGTCGCGCAGGCGCTTGTACAGGCCGCTCTCGTTCCAGTCCTTCACCCAGCCCGGCTCGCGCTTGGGCAGGTCGCCACGCATGGGGAAGGGGGTGTCGGGCATGTTCAGCGTGGCGCGGTAGGCACCGCCGCTGTCCTTGGCGTCGTTCTTCGGGGCAGGGTTCTTGTCGGTCATGGCGTCTCGCACGGCGCGTGGGGCCGCGCGCAGGGGCAGGCGAAAAGGGAGGAACGGCGCCGCGGGCGCCGCGCGACAGGGCTGGCGGGGCCGGGTTCAGGCCGCGCCGAGCGGAATTCGGTCGCGCGTGGTCTGCCGCCGCACGGCGCTGTGCGCGCGGGGGTGGCCGGCCAGGAAGGGAGCGGGGCGCATCCAGTGATTCTAACGGCCGGGCCCGCCCGAAGCGGCCGGCCCAGGTTCAGGCCTGGGTGCGCCACCAAGCCTTGGCGTCCACCACGTCCTGGGCGATGCCCTCGCGCAGCGCGTCCAGCGAGGGGTAGCGGCGCTCGTCGTGCAGCTTGTGCATCAGCTCCACCCGCAGCAGCCGGGCGTAGCCGCCCTCCAGCGCGATGTGGGCCGGCCAGTTCAGGCAGTGCACCTCCAGCAGCACGCGGCCGGCGTCTTCCACCGAGGGCCGCACGCCCAGGCTGGCCACGCCGGGCAGCGGGCTCGGCCCCAGGCCATGCACCCGCACCACGAAGATGCCCTGGGCCGCAGGCCGGTGGGATGGAAAACGCAGGTTCAGGGTGCGGAAGCCCAGGTCGCGGCCCAGCTTGCGGCCATGCACCACATGGCCGGAGATGCTGTAAGGCCGGCCCAGCAGGGCCGCGGCGCGACGCATGTCGCCAGCGGCCAGGGCCTCGCGCACGGCCGAGCTGGACACGCGCAGGCCGTGCACCTCGTAGCTCATCATCCGGGCGACATCGAAGCCCAGGTCGTTGCCCGCGGCGTCCAGCAGGGCGTAGTCGCCCGCTCGCTTGGCGCCGAATCGGAAGTCGTCGCCCACCAGCACATAGCGGGCGCGCAGCTGCTCCACCAGCACCTGGCGGATGAAGTCCTCGGCCGGCAGACTGGCCAGGCGGTCGTCGAAGCGCATCAGCACCACATCGTCCACGCCGCAGTGCTCCAGCTCCTGCAGCTTGTCGCGCAGGGTGGCAATGCGCAGCGGCGCGGCCTCGGGCTTGCCCAGCTTGCGGGCGAACCAGTCGCGCGGATGCGGCTCGAAGGTCATCACGCAGCTGCGCAGGCCGCGCAGCCGGGCTTCGTTGTTCAGCAGGGCCAGCATGGCCTGGTGGCCACGGTGCACGCCGTCGAAATTGCCGATGGTGAGGGCGCAGCCGGAACCGGCAGCGAAGGACGGGTGATGACCTCGGAAGACTCGCATGACCGGCGGATTATCGGCGCGCAGCCATCACTCTGCGGGCCAGCCGGGAATCCAGCACCACTGGCCCGGGGCCAGGTCGGCCGGCAGGACCAGCGGGCCGAAGCGGCTGCGGTGCAGCGCCTCCACCCGGTTGCCCACTGCGGCGATCATGCGCTTGACCTGGTGGTACTTGCCTTCGGTCAGGGTCAGGCGCAGGTGGGTGTCGTCCACCTGCTCGCAGGCGGCCGCGGCCACCGGGGCGGGGTCGTCGTCCAGCACCACGCCGGCCAGCAGGCGAGGGACCGCATCGGCGGCCAGCGGGTGCTTGCAGGTCACCTCGTAGACCTTGGGCACATGGTGCTTGGGCGATGTGAGCTTGTGGATCAGCCGGCCGTCCTCGGTCAGCAGCAGCAGGCCCGTGGTGTCCTCGTCCAGCCGGCCGATGGGCTGCACGCCGCGCTGGCGCAACGGCGGCGGCAGCAGGGTCAGCACGCTGGGGTGGTGCTTGGGCTTCTGCGAGCACTCGTACCCGGCAGGCTTGTGCAGCATCACCAGCGCCTGGGCGTGGAAGGGCCAGTCGCGGCCCTCCACGTTCAGCACCAGGCCCTCGGTGGGCAGGTCCTCGTCGGGGTCGTCCAGTTCGCGGCCCGCGTGGCGGACCAGGCCGGCGTAGACCAGGCCGGCGCAGGCGCGGCGGGTGCCGAAGCCCTGGGAGAACAGGATCTGCTGGAGTTTCATGGCCGGGCCGGCAGGCGACGGCCGGACAAAAGAGGCAAGGGGCGGGTCGGAAGGCGCTGGATCAATCGCGGAAGTTGTCCATCGTCAGCGGCTGCTCGGCGAATTCCTTGCGCAGGAAGCTGATCGCCAGCTGCAGGTCGTCGCGGTTCTTGCCGGAAACCCGCACCTCGTCGCCCTGGATGCTGGCCTGCACCTTGAGCTTGCTGCCCTTGATCGCACCAGTGATCTTCTTGGCCAGCTCGGACTCGATGCCGTCCTTGATCTTGTCCGTGCGGCGCAGCTTGTCGCCGCCGAGCTTCTCGAGCTTCTCGCCCCTGTCGATGAAGTTGACGGTGACGCCCTGCTTGACCAGCTTGCCCACCAGCACGTCGGTGAGCTGCTCGATCTGGAAATCGCTGTCGCCGATCAGGTGGATCTCCTTTTCCTTCTCCTTGAGCTCCAGGCTGGCGCTGGTGCCCTTGAAGTCAAAACGGGTGCTGACTTCCTTGATGGCGTTCTCGACCCCGTTGCGCACCTTGACCATGTCGGGCTTGAGGGAGACGTCGAAACTGGGCATGGGGAACTCTTTCGCTCGGAAGGAAGGTGAAAACAAGGACGGGAAAGGCGGAAAATTCTGCCATGCAAATCGAACCGGGCGTCAGCCTGAAACCCTACAACACCTTCGGCCTGCCCGCCGTGGCCGGCCAGTTGGTGCGCATCCGCTCCGAAGCCGACGTGCGCGCCGTGGTGGACCACCCCGAACTGGGCCTGGCGCCCAAGTTCGTGCTGGGTGGCGGCAGCAATGTGATTCTCACCCGCGACATGCCCGAGCTGGTGCTCAAGGTCGAGATTCTGGGCCAGCGTCTGGTGGCCGAGACGGACCGCGCGGTGATCGTCGAGTTCGGTGCCGGCGAGCGCTGGCACGACGCCGTGGCCTGGACCCTGGACCAGGGCTGGCCCGGCCTGGAGAACATGGCCCTGATCCCCGGCACGGTGGGGGCGGCGCCGGTGCAGAACATCGGGGCCTATGGGCTGGAGCTGCAAGACCGCTTCGAGTCCCTGGACACGGTGGACCTGGTGACGGGCCGGACGGTGACGCTGAACGCCGCCCAGTGCAAGTTCGCCTACCGCGATTCCATCTTCAAGCGGGCGCTGGCGGGCAAGAGTCTGATCACCCGGGTGCGGCTGCGCCTGCCCAAGCCCTGGCAGCCCATGCTGGGCTACCTGGACCTGGAGCGCAAAATGGAGGAGACCGGCAACCGGCAGCCGGATGCTCGCACCATCTTCGACTGGGTCTGCAGCATCCGCCGCGCCAAGCTGCCGGATCCGGCCCAGATCGGCAATGTGGGCAGCTTCTTCAAGAACCCGGTGGTCACGCCGGAGCAGTGCCGCGACATCATTGCCCGCGACCCGCATGTGGTGCACTACCTGCTGGAGGACGGCCGCTTCAAGCTGGCCGCTGGCTGGCTGATCGACGCCTGCGGCTGGAAGGGCAAGACCGTGGGCCATGCCGGGGTCTATGACAGGCAGGCCCTGGTGCTGGTCAACCGGGGAGGCGCCATCGGCTCGGAGGTGCAGACGCTGGCGCTGGCCATCCAGGAGAGCGTCTACGGTCGTTTCGGCATCCGCCTGGAAATGGAGCCGGTGATGGTCTGAGCCCGGCCTGCGGGCCGTGGGCGTTCAGGCGGCGCCGGTCGCGCCGGCTGTGGCCGGCTGCTGGCGCAGCTGACCCAGGGCCAGCTGCAGCACCCGGGCGTCGCTGCTGGCGCGGTGGCGGGTCAGCTGCAGGTTCGCCCGCACCTCGGCGCAGGTGTGGTCCCAGCGGGGGGCGTTGTCTTCGCCGATCAATTCGTGCAGGTGGCGCAAGGTGAAGGCCGGGTGCAGGCCGGCCTCCTCGAACAGCATGGCCAGCCAAGTGTAGTCATGGGCCCAGCCGTCGCAGTAGACAGTGCAGCCGCGCAGCCGCTCGTTGAGCAGCCGGGCCACCTCTTCAGGGTCCCGCCCGCGCTGCTCCAGCAGCTCGCGGTTCAGGCCGTGCAGGCGCTCGGCCCGGCCGTCCCAGTGGGTCCAGTGGGCCGGGGGGCGGACCAGGGTGCAGACGGCTTCGCCGTCGGGCATCACGAAACCGACCTCGATCGGGTAGCTGCCACGGCCGAAGCCGGAGGCTTCGACGTCGATCACGCAGGGCAGCGGACCGAAGGGGTGGGGGGCTGACGACATGGAACTTCCTGCAATGCTGAACGGAGTGTCTCCCCGCACCCAGCAACTCGCGTACCCGGGAGAGCCCTGAGGTGCCTGCTGTGTCCCCCGCCTGGGGGATCAGCGCACCTGCAGGTCCAGCGTCTCGGGGTGGCGGCGCATGTACACCGCCACATAGCTGCAGCTGGGGCGCACCTTCCAGCCCTGGGTGCGCGCATGGTCCAGCGCCGCCGCCACCAACCGGCCGGCAATGCCGCGGCCCTCCAGGGCCGGGGGCACGCCGGTGTGCACCATGTCCATCACGCCGTTGTGCAGGTGGTAGCTGGCCACGCAGAGCAGGCCGTTCACCTTGGTCTCGAAACGCGAGGCGGCGGCGTTGTGCACGATGACAGGTTCGGTCGAATCGCTCATCGGGGGCTCCGGTCGATCAGCGGGTCAGCGCTGGGGCATGGGCCCCAGCTGCTCCCACAGGAAGGCGAACTCCAGGGCCTGGCGGTCGGCCAACTGGGCGTTGTTGGCCGCGCTGCCATGGCCCCCTTCGATGTTCTCGTAGTACAGCACATCGTGGCCCTGCGCCATCATGCGCGCGGCCATCTTGCGCGCATGGCCCGGGTGCACCCGGTCGTCGCGGGTGGAGGTGACGAAGAAGACCTTGGGGTAGGTCACGCCGACCTTGACGTTCTGGTAGGGGCTGTAGCGCGAGATGTAGGCCCATTCGGCCGGCACATCCGGGTTGCCATACTCGGCCATCCAGCTGGCGCCGGCCAACAGCTTGTTGAAGCGCTTCATGTCCAGCAGCGGCACCTGGCAGACCACGGCGTTGAACAGGTCCGGCCGCTGCACCAGCACCGCGCCCATCAGCAGGCCGCCATTGCTGCCACCCATGATGCCCAAGTGCTTGGGCGCTGTGATCTTGCGGGCCACCAGGTCCTCGGCCACGGCGATGAAGTCGTCGTAGCTGTGCTGCTTGTTGGCCTTGACGGCGGCCTGGTGCCAGGCCGGGCCGTATTCGCCGCCGCCGCGAATGTTGGCCACCACGGCCACGCCGCCATGGGCGAGCCAGGCCTGGCCCCAGCTGGCCGAATACCAGGGCTGCATCGAAACCTCGAAGCCGCCATAGCCGTAGAGCAGGGTGGGGTTGCTGCCATCCGCCTTGGCGCCCCGAGGCCAGACGACGAAGTAGGGCACCCGGGTGCCGTCCTTGGAGGTGGCGAAATGCTGCTCCACCTTCATGCCGTTGGCGTCGAAGAAGGCCGGGCGCGACTTGATCTTGACCAGCCGGTCGGTCGTCGCGTCACCCAGGTACAGCGAGTCCGGGGTCAGGAAATCGACGTAGGACAGCAGGTACTGCTCGGCCAGGGCATCCTGGGCCACCTGCGGGTCGTGCAGGGCCTGGACCTGCAGGGTGCCGGGGAAGGGGGTGTCGATGGCGCGCTCGACCCACTGGCCCTGGGCGCCCTGGCGCCATGCCACCACACGGTTGGCCACGTTGTCCATCACCGACAGCAGCACCTGCTGGCCGGTGGTGGTGTAGGCATCCAGCGAACGGGTGCTGGTGGGCGTGAACAGCGCCGTGAAGTGGCGCTCGCCCTTCAGGTAGGCCGCCGCATCGCCCAGCAGCAGCGCGCCGCTGGGCCAGGTGCGGCCGGCCACGGTCCAGTCGCTGCGCAGCTTGATCAGCACATGCTGGCGCCAGAAGCTCAGTTGGGCGTCCAGTGGCTTGTCGATGGGCAGCAGCTTGCCGTCCTGCCACAGGGCCATTTCGTTGGTGTAGAAGTCCGGCGAGCGGCCGACCACCACCCGCTCGAAACCAGGTGTCGGGTCCACCGAGGCGAAGGCCGCCACATCGGCCTTCTGGCCTTCGTAGACGGTGCTCGCCGCGCTCAGCGGGGTGCCGCGCTTCCACAGCTTGATCACCCGCGGGTAGCCGGAGTCGGTCAGCGCGCTGGGGCCGAAATCGGTGCCGACCAGAAGATGGTCCTGGTCCAGCCACTCCACTTCGGACTTGGCTTCGGGCAGCGAGAAGCCGTCGGCCAGGAAGCGTCGGGTGGCCAGGTCGAATTCCCGCACCACCTTGGCGTCGGCGCCGCCGCGCGAGAGCGAGATCAGGCAGCGGTTGGATGGGCCGCCCACCTGCTGGACGCCGCCCCAGACCCAGTTCTCCTTCTCGTCCCGGGCCAGGGCGTCCAGGTCCAGGATCACGTCCCAGGTCGGCGCCGCCAGCTGAAAGCTCTGCAGCGTGGTGCGCCGCCACAGGCCGCGGGGGTTCTTTTCGTCGCGCCAGAAGTTGTAGAGCCAGTCGCCCCGGCGGACCACCGCAGGGATGCGTTCCTTCGAATCCAGGATGGCCTGCAGGCTCTGGCGGGTGTCGGCAAAGCCCGGCTCGGCCTCCAGCAGCTTTCGGCTGGTCGCGTTGTGCTCGCGCACCCAGTTCAGGGCGCGCTCGCCTTCCACGTCCTCCAGCCACAGGAAGGGATCCTCTTCGGTAGAGGGCAGAGGGGTTGCAGCAGCGGTCTGGGCCATGGTGAAGGGGGCGCTGGTGGCGCCCAGCAGGGCAAGGGCCTGGCGGCGGGTGAGCAAGGTCATGCGAGAAAGCGGCATGGGTGGTGCCGGAACAAGCGGCCGGGGCGGGTCGCGCCATCAGCCAATCAACACGAACAAGGGGGTGCCCGGGCTCCCTGAGGTCACACCGGGACGACGATGATAGGGGCCATGCCGGCTCTTGTTCTGGGGATGGTCAGCGACGCGCGGTGGGGCGTTGCAGCGCCACCGGTTCCAGGGCGACCGAGTGATCGCCGTTGCCCACCCAGATCTGCCCTTCCTGGACCGTGATCTGCAGCTGCATGCCACGTGCCGCCAGGGCGGCCAGCTCGCGACTGGCCTCGGGGGGCACCTGCCAGACCTCCAGGTTGCTCAGCCGGGCCACCTTGCCGGCGATGCTCTGCCACCAGATGGGGGTGGAGCTGCCGTAGGCCCAGATGCGCACCTGCTCGGCCCGGCCGCAAGCCTTGGCCAGGCGGCGGTCGTCGGGCTGCCCCACCTCGATCCACTGCACCAGGGCGCCGGTCAGGTCCTTCTGCCACAGGTCCGGCTCGTCGGTGTCCGACAGACCCGCGGCGAACTCCAGCGCGCCACGGTCGGTGTCGGCCGGCACCGCCAGCGCAAAGGCCAGCAGCCGCATCATCATGCGCTCGTCGGTCTCGGACGGGTGGCGGGCCAGGGTGAGCGAATGGTCCGCATAGAGCGAGCGGTCCATGTCGGCGATCTGGATCTGGGCCTTGTAGATGGTGGACTTGAGAGCCATGGAGAGGGGATGAGAGGAGATGGGCAAGCGTGCAAGCCCGGCAGTGTAGGCCGACCGGTCTGGAACCCCGGTTCACACCAGGGCTGGCATGGCCTGTCACCGGCGTGGTGGCATCATGGTGTCACCGTTTCGCCATGAAACGCTTTCGACCAGAAGAGACTTCGATGAACACCAAGAACAACCCCTTGCTGTCCCCCTGGTCCACGCCCTTCGGGCTGCCGCCCTTCGATGAGATTCGCCCCGAGCACTTCGTGCCGGCCCTGCAGGCGGCCATGGCCGAGCAGCGCCTTGAACTGGACGCCATCGGGGCCCAGGCCGAGCCCCCCAGCTTCGAGAACACCGTGGCGGCCCTGGATCGCTCGGGCGCCTGGCTCTACCGCCTGGACGCGCTGCTGTCCAACCTGACGGCCTCGGCCACCTCACCAGCCTTGCAGGCGGTGCAGCGCGAGCTGGCCGCGCCGCTGGCCGCGCACGACAGCGCGGTGAAGATGCACCCCGGGGTGTTCGCCCGGCTGGATGCCCTGCACGCCCAGCGCCACAGTCTGGGCCTGGAGCCCGAGGCCCTGCGCCTGCTGGAGCGTCTGCACCTGGACTGCGTGCGCGCCGGCGCCCGCCTGGGGCCGCAGGCCCAGCAGCGCTACGCCGCCATCATGCAGGAGCTGGCCACGCTGTGCACCCAGTTCGCCCAGAACGTGCTGGCCGACGAGGCCGCCTACCAGCTGGTGCTGCGCGGCGAGGACGATCTGGCCGGTCTGCCGGATTTCGTGCGGGCCGCGGCCCGTCAGGCGGCCGCCGAGCGCGGTCTGGATGAGGCGGCCCATGTCATCACCCTGAACCGCTCGTTGATCGAACCCTTCCTGACCTATTCCGACTGCCGCGACCTGCGCGAGCAGGCCTGGCAGGCCTGGAGCCGGCGCGGCGAGATGCCGGGTGAGACCGACAACCGCACGCTGATCCAGCGCATCCTGGTGCTGCGCAACGCCCAGGCGCGCGAGCACGGCTTCGACAACTACGCCGACTACGTGCTGACCGACAGCATGGCCGGGGCGCAGCGGGCGGTGCGGCAGCTGCTGGGCGAGGTCTGGCAGCGTGCCCTGCCGGCGGCCGAGCGCGAGCGCCAGGCCCTGATCGCGATGATGCGCAGCCATGGCGTGCAGGGCGAGCCCGAAGCCTGGGATTGGCGCTACTGGTCGGAGAAGGTGCGCCAGGCCCGCTATGACATCGACGACGCCGAGGTGAAGCCCTATTTCTCGCTGGAGCGCATGGTCGAGGCCCTGTTCGACTGTGCCCAGCGCCTGTTCGGCGTGCGCTTCGAAGTGCGGCCGGAGGTGCGCGCCTACCACCCGGATGTGCAGGTCTACGAGATGTTCGACGCCCAGGGGCGCAGCGCCGGGCTGTTCCTGCAGGACAACTTCGCGCGGGCCACCAAGCGCTCGGGTGCCTGGATGAGTGACTTCGCCTACCAGTCGCGCAACCGTGGGGTGGACCGGCCCATCATCGTCAACAACAACAATTTCGCCAAGGCCGCGCCCGGCCAGCCCACGCTGCTGTCCTTCGACGACGCGCGCACGCTGTTCCACGAGTTCGGCCATGGCCTGCACGGGCTGCTGTCCAACGTCACCTACCACCGGCTGGCCGGCACCCAGGTGCTGCGCGATTTCGTGGAGCTGCCTTCGCAGTTGTTCGAACATTGGCTGGGCGAGCCCGAGGTGCTGCGCCGCCACGCCCGCCACTGGCAGACGGGCGAACCCATCCCGCAGGCGCTGATCGACCGTCTGCAGACGGCACGGCGCTGGGGGCAGGGTTATGAGACGGTGAGCTACACCGGCAGCGCGCTGGTGGACCTGGAGATCCACGCGCTGAGCGACCCGGCGGGACCGGGCGATGTGGTGGCCTTCGAGCAGGCCACGCTGCGGCGGCTGGGCATGCCGCCGGCGGTGGGCATGCGGCATCGCTTGCCGCATTTCCAGCATCTGTTCGCCGGCGCGGGCTATGCCGCGGGCTACTACGTCTACCTCTGGGCCGAGGTGCTGGACGCCGATGCCTTCAACGCATTCGTTGAGGCCGGCAACCCGTTTGATCCGATGGTGGCGCAGCGCTTGCTGCGCCACATCTACGCGGTGGGGGACACAGTGGACCCCACCACGGCTTACACGTCCTTCCGGGGACGCTTGCCGGCGTTGGAACCGTTGCTGGCAAAGCGCGGCTTGTTGCCGGCAGAGGCCGGCTTGCCGGCGCCCTGACGCGGGCCGCGGTTGCCTTCCCAGCCGCCTTCGCGGCGGGCTTCGAACGGGGCGCGCTGCGGGCGGTCGCCACCCTCGCGGCGCTCGAAGGCCGGGCGATCGGCGCGCGGGGCGCGATGCTCGAAGGGCGCGCTGTCGCGGCGCTCGAACTGACCGCCTTCGCGGCGCTGCTCGAAGTGGCCGCCGTCACGGCGTTCGAACGGACCGTCCTGACGACCGAAGGCCGGACGCTCCGAGCGCTGCTCGAAGGGGCGGTCGTTCGGACGGCGGTCACGCGGGGGGCGTGCGCCGTAGCCCTGGCGGTCCTGCTGGCCACTGAAGCCACCGCCGAAGCCGCCACCAAAACCACCGCGACCGCGGGGGGCACCGCCACGCGGCGGGCGCTGGTTGAAGATCTCCGGCGACGGCCGGCTCGGCTCCAGGCCTTCCACCGTGGCCACCGGGATGGGCTGGGTGGTGTAGTGCTGGATGCGACGGATCATCGGCACGTCACGGCGCTCGGCCAGCGTGACCGCACGGCCTTCGCGGCCGGCACGGCCGGTGCGGCCGATGCGGTGCACGTAGTCCTCGGCCTTGAGCGGCAGGCCGTAGTTGATGACGTGGGTGATGGTGGGCACGTCAATGCCACGGGCGGCCACGTCGGTGGCCACCAGGATGCGCAGCTGGCGGCTGCGCAGGCCTTGCAGCACGCGGTTGCGGCGGCCTTGCGGCATGCCACCGTGCAGGGCGGCCACGCGGTGACCCATGTCGGCCAGACGGTCGGCCAGGAAGTCGGCATCCACCTGGGTGCTGGTGAAGACCACGGCCTGGTCCACCGCGTTGTCGGTCAGCAGGCTGTCCAGCAGGGCCTTCTTGTGGTCCAGGCTGTCGGCCCACATCAGTTGCTGGGTGATGTTCTCGTGCTTGGCGGTGTGGCCGGCGATTTCGATGCGCTCGACGTCGTCCTTCTGCAGGCGCTGGGCCAGACGGCCGACTTCGCCGTCGAAGGTGGCGCTGGCCATCAGGGTCTGGCGCTTGGCGGGCAGTTGCTCGGCAATGTGCTCGATGTCCTCGATGAAGCCCATGTCCAGCATGCGGTCGGCCTCGTCCAGCACCAGCATCTCGACGTTGTCCAGCACGGCCTTGCCGCTCTGGATGTGGTCGATCAGGCGGCCCGGGGTGGCGATCAGGATGTCCAGCGGGCTGCGCAGGGCCTTGAGCTGGGCGGGGTAGGGCACGCCGCCGACCACGCTGGTCACGGTCAGCCAGGGCACGTTGCGACCGTAGTCGGAGGCGGCCTTGGCCACCTGCATCGACAGTTCACGGGTGGGCACCAGCACCAGGATGCGCGGGCCCTTGATTTCGCCGCGCTTGGGCTTGTTGGCCGGATCCTTGCGGGCCTCGAGCACGCGCATCAGCGCGGGCAGCACGAAGGAAGCGGTCTTGCCGCTGCCGGTGGAAGAGCACACGCGCAGGTCGCGGCCTTGCAGGGCTGCGGGGATGGCGCGGGCCTGGACTTCGGTGGGGTTCTCGTAGCCGGCGGTGCGAACAGCGCTCAGCAGGGTCTCGTCGAGACCCAGGGATTCAAAACTCATGATCAACCTTGGAGAGCACCGGTCAACCCACGGAAGGCAGGCTGAAAACGGCGCGGTGGGGCAGTAAAAGGCATCGCCACCGACCGCGCTGGGCCAACTGCAAAAGCAGCCTGCCCGGCTCTGCTGAACTACCCCGCATGCCGAAGCGCGCAAGGCAAAAAACCGGAGGGTCGAAGGGGATGTGCGAAAGGCGGCTTGAACCGGTTCAGGACCAGATCAAGTCCGCAGGAGCGGCCAGATGGCTCCGGCAAAAGACCAACTCACACAGAAAGACCAGAAGGAATCCAGTCCGTGGCGGTCAGCATTTTTGCTCCAAGCCTGAGATTCTATCAGCTTGTGTCAGTTTCGACAAACTGGGAACTCGGTCGGACTTCACAATTCACAGCAGACGCGTGTCGCTTCGCCTGTGCGAAGCCCGCCGCCGCCCGATGCGCGTCGTTCCCGCATCCCAACAGAATCCGAGGCCTTCTTGTCGTCCACACCCCTCCGGCGCCCCCGTCCGGCCATGCGTCTTTCCCTTCTGGGCCAGAGTCTCGCGGCGGCCGGCCTGCTGATCAGCCCCCTGTGCAGCTTGGCGCAGTCGACGCCCACTGCCACGCCGGCGCCGCCAGCATCGGCACCGGCGCAGACGGCTCCGCCGGCCAGCCCCACGGTGCAACAGATCCAGATCAACGGCAACAAGCTCAGCGACGTCGAGGAGCGGCGGCGCTCCACCGCGGCCAAGATCATCGTCGGACGCGACGAGATCGAGAAATTCGGTGACAGCACCGTGGGCGACCTGCTCAAGCGCCTGCCGGGCGTCACGTTGTCGGGCACACCTGGGCGTGGCGGCAACATCCGCATGCGCGGCCTGGGCGGCGGCTACACCCAGATCCTGCTGGACGGCGAGCGGGTGCAGGGCGGCTTGTCGCTCGACTCCATCGACCCGGACCAGATCGAACGCATCGAGATCCTGCGCGCGCCCACCGCCGAGACGGGCGCCCGGGCGATCGCCGGCACCATCAACATCATCACCCGCGACGGCTTCACCAAGCGCCGCAACGATGTGCGGGCCAGCATCGGCCTGGAAAATGGCCGCGTGCAGCCGCGGGCCTCGTGGTCGCGCGAAGACACGCTGGGGCCGATGAACTACAACGTCACGCTCTCGGCCTTCCGCTTCGACCGGGCCGATGCCAGCCAGGTCCGCACCGTCAACGACACCGACGACCGCACCGAGGACAAGCGCTCCAACAGCACCCGCAACGGGGTGCACCTGGGCAGCAAGTTCCAGTGGAAGTTCGAGGATGGCGACACACTGATGCTGATGCCGATGCTGGTGTACTCCAGCGGCAGCAGCCATGGTGACTCGAGCTTCGAGCCTGGGGCCCTGGGCACGCTGCCCTACAGCGCCAGCAGCAGCAAGACGGACAGCGAGTTCTCGCTGGCGCGGGTCAACAGCCAGTGGCGCGGCCGGGCCGGCGAGGGCAGCCTGGAGCTCAAGGCGGGGGTGGGCCAGTCGCGCAACCTCAGCCACAGCTGGACCACCGAGTTCGACAGCGAGCAGGGCGGTGACCCACTGGAGGACGACCGCTCACAGGGCGTGGAGCGCACCGGCAACGCCAGCGCCAAGTACAGCCTGCTGCTGGAGAACGACCACAGCCTGGTCACCGGCTTCGAGAGCGAGTACGCGCGCCGCAACCAGACCAGCCAGCAGCTCACCAACGGCGTGCCCGCCACCGCCGACTATGGGGATGACTACCTCGCCAACAGCCTGCGGCTGGCCGGCTATGCGCAGGACGAGTGGAACATCAGCCCGCAGTGGGCCGCCTATGCCGGCCTGCGCTGGGAGGGCATCCGCACCCAGAGCCAGGGCAGCGACGATGTGAACCACAGCAACCTCAGCAGCGTCTGGACGCCGCTGCTGCATGCGGTCTACAAGTTCGACCCCAAGAGCCGCGACCAGATCCGCATCAGCCTGACCCGCAGCTACCGCTCGCCCGACCTGAGTGACCTGATCGGCACGACCTGGCTGGCCAAGGGCACCAATTCCGAGACCAACCCGGACAAGGCCGGCAATCCGAACCTGAAGCCCGAACTGGCCACCGGGGTGGACCTGGCCTACGAGGTCTACCTGGACGATGGCGGCATGCTCAGCGCCAACCTGTTTGCGCGCCGCATCAGCAACCTGATGCGCACCCTGACCACGGCCGTGCCGCAGGGCGATGGCAGCACCCGCTGGGTGGCCCGCCCGCAGAACATCGGCAACGCCTCCACCCAGGGCATTGAGCTGGAAGCCAAGTTCCGGTTGACCACCTTGTGGGCCGATGCGCCGGCGGTGGACCTGCGCAGCAACGCCAGCCTCTACCAGTCGCGCGTGGACGGGGTGCCCGGGCCGGACAACCGCCTGAGCCAGCAGGCCGCGGGCTCGCTGAACCTGGGGGCCGACTACAAGATCCCGCACACCCCGGTGACGGTGGGCGGCAACGTCAACTGGACGCCGGGCTACCGCACCCGCCTGTCGGAGAACCAGTGGGCGTTGCAGAGCCCCAAGCGGGTCGTCGACCTCTACGGGCTCTACCAGATCTCCCCCAATGCCCGGGTGCGGCTGAGCGCCAGCAACCTGGACCCGCGCGAAGTGGAGACGGCCAGCACCGTGGGCGATGAAACGGCCACCACGCTGTCGCGCAGCTACATCAACTGGGCGCTGCAGCTCGAGATGAAGCTCTGAGCGCGGGGTGGACTCCGGACCCCGGGCGGGGGCTTAGCCCTCGCCGGTTTCCGTGTCGGCCACCACGTGCACGGCCTGGTCGCCCAGCGTGACGCGCTGGCCTGCGCGGATCTTGCAGGTCTTGCGCAGTTCCACCTGTCCGTCCACCTGCACGTCGCCCGCGGCAATCAGCTGCTTGGCCGTGCCGCCGCTGGGGGCCAGGCCGGTGGCCTTGAGCAGGGCGTCCAGGGGGATGTGCTCGCCGCGCAGCGGCAGTTCGATCTCTTGCATGCCAGGCATTGTGCTTGACAAGCTCCGGTGACCGGGCGCAGAGTGCGCCTCTCATCTCATTCATCAACCCCTCAACCCGCAGGAGGACGACCATGATGCACCGCACAGATCTTTCCCACCCTGCCGTGGCCCGTTGAGCGCCGGTTGATTCTTCTCGCGGGTGTGCCATCCGCGTCGCCCCACCGGGGCACCTTCCTCCCGCTTCCTTCCGGTCACGGCCCCTTCCGCCGTCACGCGTGCGCCCGTTGGCGCCTGCGCGTCTCTCGACCCTGTGCGCCTTGCGCGCACCCGGGCGGGCCCCCCGTGGCCGGCCCACGGAAGCGACTCCCATGTTCGACTCGAACGACTTCGACGCCTTGCGTCGTCTCGGCCTCCAGACCTCTCTTGTTTCCCAGGCCCTGGGCCTGTCCACCCAGGACGAAGAGCGCCTGATGCGCGTCGTCGAGGTGCAGCGCGACCGCTGCACCCTGCACGACGGCCACCAACTCCACGAGGCCCGGCTGTGGCCCGCCCTGCAGGCGCGCCTGCAGGTGCAGGGCGAGGGCCTGACCGTCGGTGACTGGGTGCTGGCCCGCCCGGACGGCTGCGGCGGCCAGTGGATCTCGGCCCAGCTGCCACCCGACCACCGCCTGGTGCGGCGGGATGCCAGCGGGCACCGCCAGGGCCTGGTCAGCCATGTGGACCATGCCTTGCTGGTGATGACCTGCGGGCACGACTTCAACCTGCGCCGCCTGGACCGCTACCTGGCCCTGGTGCGCCTGGCCGAGGTGGACCCGGTGGTGGTGCTCACCCAGGCCGACTGCCATGCCGATCCGGACGCCCGCGTGCGTGCGGTGCATCAGCACCTGGGGGCAGGCGCGCTGCAGCCCCCGGTGCTGGCGGTGGACGGGCGCCAGGCCCAGGCGGCCCAGGCGCTGTCGCCCTGGCTGGCGCCGGGGCGCACCCTGGTGCTGCTGGGCTCCAGCGGAGCGGGCAAGAGCACGCTGCTCAACACCCTGGCCGGCCATGGCGCTGACGATGCGCAGCCCACCGGCGCCGCGCGCGAGCACGATGGCCGCGGACGCCACACGACCACCGCGCGCTCGCTGCACCTGTGTCCCTCCGGGGCCTGCGTGATCGACACACCGGGCCTGCGGGGCCTACAGCTGGATGCCGACGAGGCCGATCTGGCGCGCGCCTTCGACGACATCGCGGCGCTGTCGCACCACTGCCGCTTTCGCGACTGCCAGCACGAGGAGGAGCCCGGCTGCGCGGTGCGCGGCCGGGTCTCGCCCGACCGCCTGCTGAGCTGGCACAAGCTGCAGCGCGAGGCGCGCCGGCATGAGCAGGACGCCTTGCAACGGCGCGAGCAGCTGTCGGTGTGGAAGGCGCGCAGCCGGGCCACGCGCGAGGTGATGCGGCTCAAGCGGGGCTGAGCCGCATCGGCCTTGTTCAGCTCACCGTGACGGCCGCGGTGCCGGCCGTCACCACCGCGGTGGTGGTGCGGGCGATGACCGAGGTGGCCGGGGCGCTGCTGCCCACCAGCCGGTTGACCTGGCGGAACTCGCAGCTCAGCTGCTGGGCCGTCAGCGTCACCACCGAATAGCCCTGGGCGTCGGTGTTGACGTGCTGCAGCCAGGGGTTGGAGTTCAGCCCGGCCAGCTGCTGGGCCAGCCCCAGCAGCGTGGTGTTGAAGCCGCTGTCGGCCTTCAGGGCGGTCAACACCGTGTCGGTCGTGCTGTCCAGCGCGGCCTCGGCCATGCCGGCCTGGGCCAGCGCGCCGCGCAGCCGCACGCGGGCTTGCTCGGCCAGGCTGTCCAGCGTGGGCGTGGCCTTGCCCATGGTGTAGTCCAGCAGGTTGAAGGGCACGCTCAGGGGGCCGGCCGACGTCGGAATGGACAGGGTGTAGACCACCAGCGTGGCCAGTTCGGCCGACAGGTCGCCCACCGCGCTGCTGAGGTAGGAGAAGAAGGAGTCCGAGCTCATGCCCGCGGTCACCAGGTCCACCATCACGTCCTGGCCCGTTTCGGCGTCGTAGTCGTCGCGCACCGTGCCGGCGAAGAAGGCGTGGATGTCACCGGTCAGCGCCACCACGTTCTGGATGGCGTGGTCGCGCAGAAAGCCCATCATCGACTTGCGCTCGGCGTTGTAGCCGTCCCACTGGTCGCAGTTGAGCAGGAACTTCTGGAAGTAAGGCGCCAGACTGGTTTGCAGGCCCGCGGCGGTGATGAAGCTGGAGCCGACCCCGTGGGCCTGGATGTCGGGTTGGATCAGGCCGAAGGCGATCACCTGGGCGGCCGCGCCCGCCTGGGCCGTGCTGCCCGCGGTGGCCGCTGACTTGGCGGCACCGTAGGCGGCCACGGCGATGCCGGCCTGGATGGTGTTCAGGCCCGCGCCCACGGCGGCGGTGGCCAGGTCGGCGCTCGTCGCGTCGGCGGTGGCGATGGCCACGGCCGCGTTGGTGGCCGTGGTCTGGCTGGCGCCGGCCGTCATGGCCGCCACCAGGGCCGCCGCCACCGTCACGCTGCCGGTGCTGCTGGCGGCGCTGCCGATCTGGGTGGCCAGGGTGCCGATGGCGTTCAGGGCCACCAGCGTGGCGATGGCGTCGGTGCCGTTCAGGCCCATGCGCAGCAGCGAGACTTCATTGCCCCACAGCTTCCAGGTGGTGGTGGCCTGCTTCATCGTGTCCTGCCACCAGGCACGCTGGGTGGTGCCCAGCATGGACACGGGGGCCAGCGGGTCGGCCGCGCCGGCGGACTGCGTGGCCGCCATCTTGGCGGCGGTGGCCGAAGCGATGGTGGCCGCCGGCACCATGTAGCGCGAGCCGATGCTGGAGCCCACGGCCGCCTCGGGGAGGGTGTGGTCGGCGCGGTAGAGGCGCTCGTCGGTCATGGCCAACTGGGCCAGGTTGCCGAACTGGAAGCTGCGGTAGATCTGGATCGCGTCGATGCTGCTGCTGTTGGCGTCGTAGCTCACATCGGCCGGCATGAACTCGAACCAGGCCCGGTTGGCGTGCAGGCGGCGGGGCGTCTGGCGGGTGTTGTCGGCCGCCCCGGTGGCGGCGTCGTAGGTCCCCAGGTCGTAGGTCTCCGCGTCCTGCCAGCAGTCGTCGCTGAACTCGTGGTCGTCCCAGATGGCGATCATCGCGAAGCGCTCATGCAGGGCCTGGATGCGGCTGTCGCTGCGGTAGGTCTTGTAGAGGTAGCGGTAGTCGTCCAGCGCATTGGCGTACTTGCCGCTGCTGCCGTCGGCCTTGGTAGCGCCCTCGGGCAGGGTCATCGCGGCATGGCGGCTCTCCACCAGGCCGGTCTGGAAGTCGGCGCCCACCGTTTCGTAGATGTAGTCGCCCAGGTGCAGGAAGAAGTCCAGGTCGGTTTCGCTGGCCACCAGGTGCTCGTAGCCGGCCCAGTGGTTGATGCTCCAGTCCTGGCAGGTGATGAAGGCGAAGCGCAGTTGGTCCAGCGCCGCGCCGCTGGCCGGGGCGGTCTTGAAACGGCCCACCTTGGAGCGCACGGCCCCGGCGGTGAACTGGTAATAGTAAGTCGTGGCCGGGGACAGGCCGGTCAGCTTGTGGCGGATGGTGCCGTCGTAGTCGGCATAGGCCGTCAGTTTCAGGTCGGCCAGGGCCGTGCCGACCAGAGGACTGTCGCTGCCCAACATGGCGCCGTTGTCCGCGGCTGTCACCACCAGGCGGATGGCGACGTCCGAGCCACCCTGCAGGGACGCGGCGTCATCCACGCTGCTGGGTGACACCCGGGTCCACAGCACGATGCTGTCGGGCCGCGGGTCCGCCGAGGCCACGCTCTGCGGGAACTTCCAGTTGGCGCCGGTGGCTTCGGGGGTGCTGGGGTCGTCCCCGTTGCAGGCGCTCAGCCCGGCAGACAGACCGGCAGTCAGGGAGGAGACGGAGAAGAAGCTGCTCAGCTTCAGAAAGCGACGGCGATCCATGGGTCATGCTCCGGAAAAACAAGGGCCCGCAGCGGCGGGCAGCGGGCCATGTTTGCCGGCGACGGTGACCGTCGCGTGACGGGAGTGCTCAGTTTTGCGGCTTGAGCAGCGTCTGCTGCATGAACAGCACCGTGGCGTAGAACTGGAAGTCGGCGTTCTCCTTGCGCTGGAAGCCGTGGCCTTCGTTCTCGGCGCGCAGATACCACACGGGCACGCCGTTGGCACGGGCCTTGGCCACGATCTGCTCGGCCTCGGTCCAGGGCACGCGCGGGTCGTTCTTGCCCTGCACCACGAACATCGGCTTCTGGATCTTCTCGGCGTTGGCCAGTGGCGAGATGCGATCCAGGAAGGCGCGCATCGCCGGGTCGCGCTCGTCGCCGTACTCCACGCGGCGCAGGTCGCGCCGGTAGCTCTCGGTGTTGTTCAGGAAGGTGACGAAGTGCGAGATGCCGACGATGTCGATGTTGCCGGCGATGCGGTCGGCGTAGTGCTCGGCCACGGCCAGGCTCATGTAGCCGCCGTAGCTGCCGCCGGTCACCAGCACGCGGCTCGGGTCCAGGTCGGGCTGGGTGGCGATCCAGTCGAGCAGGGCGCCGATGTCCTTGACCGAGTCCTCGCGCTTCATGCCGTTGTCCGCGGCCAGGAAGGTCTTGCCGAAGCCGCTGGAGCCGCGCACATTGGGCTGGATGAGGGTGACGCCCAGTTCCTGCACGTAGTAGTTGCCCCGGCCCAGAAAGCCCACGCTGGCCTGGCCCTCGGGGCCGCCGTGGATGGCGATCAGCACCGGCCGGCGGCCCGGAAAGCGCTGCGGGTCGGCGCGTGAGATCAGGCCCGAGATGCTCAGGCCGTCAAAGCTCTTCCAACGCACCACCGCCTGGCGGGCGAACTGGCGGGGGTCCACGCCTTCCGGGGTGCGCGCCTCTGTCCATTGCTGCACCTGGCCGCTGGCCGGGTTCAGGCTGTAGAGCTGGCTGGGGCCGGCGCTGCTGTTGAGCGAGAAGGCCAGCTCGCGGCTGGCCGGGTGGAAGCTGGCCTGCCCCACCGTGCCTTCCGGCAGGGCGGGTTGCGGCACCTCGCTGAGGGTGCGGCTGTCCACCAGGTGCAGCACCTCGCGGCCGTCCTCGTTGGCCAGCACGGCCAGCAGGTCCCCTTCCTCGGTGCTGCTGGCCAGGTCCAGGTCCCAGGGGATGCTGAGCTGCGCCGGGCGGAGCTGGCCACTCTTCAGGTCCAGGCGCAGCAGCTGGCGGAACTCGCCACGGGCGTCGCTGGTCAGCAGCAGGCCCTGGCCGTCAGGCTGAAAGGCCTGGGGGAACCAGGTGGTGGCGGCGGTGTCTCCGGCCTGGGGCAGCAGCTGGCGCTTCTCGCCGCTGGCCAGGTCGAGCAGCCAGACCTCGGTGCGGTTGGCCGACAGGTAGTGCAGCAACGCCACCTGGCGGTCGTCGGGCGAGACGGCCTGGGCCTCCCAGCCCGTGCCGGGCAGGGTGGCGACGGCGCGGCGGCCCTCGGGGTGCAGCGGGTCGCCCAGCCAGAGCGTGGTGTCCACGCTGGCGCGGCTGCCGCCCGGGGCCGTGCGGTCCAGCGGCACCGCGGTGTAGAGCAGGCGGGCCGGCGGCGCCTCTGCGCCCGGGGCGGTGTTGCCGTGCAGCCAGACGTTCATGGCGTAGCGCTGGCCGGGCTCCACCAGCGGGGTCACCACGCGGGTGTCCAGGTCCAGTCGGTAGAGCTGGTCGGCCTCGTTGCCGCCGGCCGCGCGCTGGAAGACGATGTAGCGGCCGTCGCGCGGGTCGTAGCGGCCCACCCGCACCGGGTCGGCGAACTCGGTCAGGGCCTCCGGCTCGGCCATCGGGCCGCTCAGGCGGTAGAGCTGCGGTGTGCTGGCGCCCTGGGCGCGGTGGCTGATCAGCATCTCGCGCCGGTTCGGATGCCAGTCGACGAAGCTGTCGCCGCTGAACTCGGTGTACTTCTCCACCGCCTTGACCAGGCTCATCGGCACCGGCGGAATGCCTTGCACCACCAGGTTGGGGTTGGGCGCCAGCAAGCCGCTGTCGGCGGAGGGCAGCGAGCTGCAGGCGCTGGCCAGCAGCGCGGTGATCAGGCACAGGGCGGTCGTCGTGTGGCGCATGGGGTGGACGCGTGACAGGAACGGAGGAGGGCCGCGTCCCGGTTGGGGATGGCCCGCATGGACTCCGGAATGTACCGTTCCGGCCCATGAACGCCAGCCCCGTCCCGCCCGAGCCGCGGTTTGCCCTGCCGGTGGCCATGCGCTGGCTGCTGGGCTGCGACGCCCTGATGCTGACCGCCTGGCGGGCCGGCCAGGTGGCCTTGCCCTGGTGGGTGCTGCAAGCAGGGGGGGCCCGGCACCTGGCGCTCTATGCCGTGTCGGCGGGGGCGATGAGCCTGCTGGCCATGCCGCTGCTGGCTCCGCTGGGGGACCGGTTCGGCAAGCGGCGCCTGGTGGCCCTGGGGCTGTGGGCCATGGCGCTGCAGGCCGGCGGCCTGGCCGCGCTGTGTCTCACCGGGCGTTACAGCCTCGCGGGGGTGCTGCTGCTCACCGCCTGGGGCATGGGGGCCTTTGCCGTCATCACCCCGGCCGCGCTCAGCGTCACGCCCGAGCTGCTGCCGCCGGCCCAGCTGACGCGGGGCCTGGGCCTGCAGAAGAGTGCCCAGGCCATCGGCCGCGTGCTGGGTCCGGTGCTGGCGGGCTCGGTGCTGGGCGTGGCCGGCGTGGGCATGGCGCTGGCGCTGTACCTGGGGCTGATGCTGGTGGCGGCCGCGATGGCCCAGCAGCTGTTGCGCCACGGCGGGCTGCCGCCGCCCACCGCCGGCGAGGCGCCGCGGGCCTGGTGGCAGGCGTTGCGCAGCGGCTGGCAGGTGAAGTGGGCGATGCCCCTGGAGCGCTACTGGACGCTGGCGACCTTTGTGGTCAGCCTCTTCGTGCAGCTGGGCATGGGCCTGCTGTTGCCGCTGAAGGTCCAGTCCCTGGGCTTGGGCGGGGGCTGGCTGGGGGCCTGTGAGGCCGCGCTGGCGGTGGGCGCGCTGGCCGCTGCGCTGGGCGGCTCGGGGGCCCTGGTGCGGCGTTGGGGCCGGCCGGTCACCAGCTACGGCGCGCTGGCCGGCCAGGTGCTGGCGCTGGCCGGGCTGGCCGGGTTGCGGCAGGGGCCGTGGCTGCTGCCGGTGCTGGGCCTGCTGGGCGCCAGCGTCACCACGGTGCAGTTGGTGGGGCAGACGCAGCGCCTGCTGGCCGTGCCACCGCATTACCGGGCCCGGCTCACCGCGGTCAACCTGACGGTGATGCAGGCCGCGGCGGCGCTGGGGCCCGCCCTGGCGGGCTGGGGCCTGCAGCACGCCGGGGTGGATGTGCTGTATGCCGGCGCGGCCTTGGGCACCTTGCTGGGCCTGGGCGCCTACCTGTGCATCCCGGGCTACCGGGCCTTTTTGAGCCTGCCGGCCGAGGCCGCTCAGGGGGCCTACCAGCGTCGCCATCCCGGGCTGTTTCGCTGAATCGGGCGGTATCGGCGGCGGCCAGGGCTCTCTGGATGGGGATCGACCCTGTCGGCATTTGTCCGACAGCCTGCCGCGTGCGTGCGCCGACAGCCGGCACCGGCCCGCGCCGATGTTGCCCCCGGGGGTGTCTGCCTAGAGTTTCGGTCATGGCATCCGCCCCTGGGTGCCGGGAGACAACACCATGGTCAGTCTGCACACCGCCTGTGGCGCGACGGCCTCCGACCTCGCGCAAACGCAGTACCTGCTCCGGTTCGAGTCCCTGTTTCATGCCGGCCGCGGCATGGCTTTTCCCTGTGATGCGCAGGGCCATGTGGACCTCGACGGCATGACCGACCGGGCCCGCGACAGCTACCTCTACGCCCGTGCCGTGATCGGCAGGGAGTACGCCTTTCCCCAGGTGCTGTCGCTGGCGCACTGAGCCGGCCGGGCCGGCTGCGGGTATCGTCTCGGGTTTGCTTGCGCCTGCCCGATCTGCGATGAACCTGCTGCTGGCCCCGATGGAAGGGCTGCTCGACGCCACGCTGCGCGATGTACTGACCCGTGCGGGCGGCATCAGCCGCTGCGTCAGCGAGTTCATCCGCGTCACCGACACCCTGCTGCCCGAGCGGGTGTTCTTCCGCGTCATGCCGGAGCTGGCCGACGGCGGCTGCACCCCGGCGGGTGTGCCGGTGCGGGGGCAGTTGCTGGGCTCTGACCCAGTCTGCCTGGCCGACAACGCCGCCCGTCTGGCCAGCCTCAGCCCCCATGGGGTGGACCTGAACTTCGGCTGCCCCGCCAAGGTGGTGAACCGCCATGGCGGCGGCGCCGCGCTGCTGGACGAGCCGGAGCTGATGCACCGCATCCTGCGCGAGGTCTGCCGCACCGTGCCGGCCGGCACGGTCGTTTCGGCCAAGATGCGCCTGGGCACCCAGGATGACGCCCGCGCCGTCGAATGCGCCCAGGCCCTGGCCGAGGGCGGAGCGAAGGAATTGGTGGTGCACGGCCGCACCAAGCTGCAGGGCTACCGGCCGCCGGCCCACTGGGACCGCATCGGCGCCATCCGCGAGGCCGTGGCGGTGCCCGTCGTGGCCAACGGCGAGATCTGGACGGTGGACGATGCCCGCCGCTGCCAGGCCGAGAGCGGCTGCACCGACCTGATGCTGGGCCGTGGCATGGTCTGCGACCCGGGCCTGGCCTTGGCCGTGCGGGCGGCCGTGGCGGGCGAGAGCGCAGGCGAGGGGGCAGGCACGGGGGCCCGGGCGCCGACCGGGCTGGACTGGGCCGCACTGCAGCCGCTGCTGGCGGTTTTCTGGGACCGGGTGCGGCTGCACATCGTTCCGCGCCACCAGGCCGGCCGGCTCAAGCAGTGGCTCAACCTGCTGCGCCGGCACCACCCCGAGGCCGAGGCGGCCTACCAGGCCTGGCGTGGCGAGACCGACGGCCGGCGCATCGCGCTGGGGCTGCTGGGCCCCGAGGGCGCGGGCCCCGGCGGCGAGGGGCGCACGGCGGGGGCCCGGTACACTGCAGGGTCGCTCCCGTCTGGCGGAGCCTTTGTCCCAACGCTTTCTCCGCGCCATGTCCCTGTCTTCCAAGGTCCCGGCGACCTCGGTGTTCGAACTCAAGAGCGCTGCGCTGACCGTCCTGGCGCTGCAACTCAAGACGTCTGATCTGGCGTCCCTGGCCGAGGCCCTGGCGGCCCGCTACGGTGCCACGCCGGGCCTGTTCGAGCACGAGCCGCTGTGCGTGGACCTCAGCCTGCTGCGCGACGAGGCCGAGTTGCCTGACTTTGAGGGCTTGGTGGCGCTGTTGCGCCGCCATGGCTTCAACCCGATGGCCGCCCGCGGCGGCAATCCCGAACAGATGGCCGCGGCGCTGAGCGCCGGCCTGGCCGAGGCCCCCGATGTGAGCCAGCCGCGCCCCGAGGCGGCGCCGGCTGTGGCCGAAGCCCCCGCCCCGGAGCCGACGGCGGCCACCCCGGCCCAGGCCGAGCTGCCGCTCGCCGAGCCGGCTCCAGCGGCCCAACGGACCCCGGTCGCCGAAGCGCTTGAAGCTGCCGAACCCGCCGCCGAGGCACCGTCAGCCCCGGCCACCGTCATCATCGACAAGCCGCTGCGCTCGGGCCAGCAGGTGTATGCCCGCGGGGCCGACCTGATCGTGCTGGCCGTGGTGAGCTTCGGTGCCGAGGTGATCGCCGACGGCAGCATCCACGTGTACGCGCCGCTGCGGGGCCGGGCGATTGCCGGCGCAAAGGGCGACACCCAGGCCCGCATCTTTGCCGCCTGCATGGAGCCGCAGCTGGTCTCCATCGCCGGCACCTGGCGCACCACCGAGGCCGGCCTGCCGCCCGAGGTGGCCGGCAAGCCCGCCCAGGTGCGCCTGGACGGGGACAAGCTGCTGTTCGAGCCCCTGAAGTTCTGACCGTTTTCGCAAAAGTTTTCCGAAAAGTTTCGAAAGGACCTGTACCGATGACCAAGATCGTCGTGGTGACCTCTGGCAAGGGAGGTGTGGGCAAGACCACCACATCGGCCAGCTTCGCCTCCGGCCTGGCCCTGCGCGGCTTCAAGACGGCCGTGATCGACTTCGATGTCGGCCTGCGCAACCTGGACCTGATCATGGGCTGCGAGCGCCGCGTGGTCTATGACCTGATCAACGTGATCCACAACGAGGCCAGCCTCAAGCAGGCGCTGATCAAGGACAAGCAGTGCGACAACCTGTTCGTTCTGGCCGCCTCGCAGACGCGTGACAAGGACGCGCTGACTCAGGAGGGCGTGGAGCGGGTGCTGAACGATCTCAAGGAGATGGGCTTCGATTACATCGTCTGCGACTCGCCGGCCGGCATCGAAACCGGCGCGCTGATGGCCATGCACTTCGCCGACGAGGCGCTGGTGGTGACCAACCCCGAGGTGTCCTCGGTGCGCGACTCTGACCGCATCCTGGGCATCCTGGCGTCCAAGACCCAGCGTGCCATCTCCGGCGCCGAGCCGATCAAGGAGCACCTGCTGATCACCCGCTACAACCCCAACCGGGTGGTGGGTGGCCAGATGCTGTCGCTGGAAGACATCCAGGAGATCCTGCGCATTGAGCTGATCGGCGTGATCCCGGAATCGGAAAGCGTGCTGGAGGCCTCCAACCAGGGCCTGCCGGCGGTGCACCTCAAGGGCACCGACGTGTCCGAGGCCTACCAGGACGTGGTCGCCCGCTTCCTGGGTGAAGACAAGCCCATGCGCTTCACCGATGCCGTCAAGCCCGGCTTCTTCAAGCGCATCTTCGGAGCGAGGTGATGCCCATGTCCTTCCTCTCCTTCCTGCTCGGCGAGAAGAAGACCACCGCCACCGTCGCCAAGGAGCGGCTGCAGATCATCCTGGCCCACGAGCGCAGCGGCCGCAATGCCGCGACGCCCGACTACCTGCCCGCGCTGCAGCGCGAGCTGGTGGCCGTGATCTCGAAGTACGTGAAGATCAACCCGGACGACCTGAAGGTCCAGCTCGAGCGCCAGGACAACCTGGAAGTGCTCGAGGTGAAGATCGAACTGCCGGACAACCGCTGAGGCGGTGCCGTCGATCGGCGCCTGCGTTTCAGCAGGCGTCCAGCAGTGGCAGCAGCTCTTCCTCCCACTGGGCCAGGTCACCTGGCGCGAGGTGCAGCCAGTCCAGGGCTGCGGCTTCGTGTCCGGCCCAGTCCGCATCCGGCGGCAGGCCTTCGTGGCGGCGCATCAGGTGCTCGGCCACCAGGCCCGCGGCCACCAGGGTGTGGGCCTCGGGTTCGGTCTCGCCGTCGCCCAGCATGTCCAGATCGTGGTGGCGGCGGATCGCCACCATCACCTCCGGGGCCAGCTGCCACACGCGGGCCACCAGGGCTCCCACCACCGCGTGGTCGGTGCGGTGGTTGGCGTTCTCGGTGGCGATGTAGGAGCGGTCGATCCGCGCCGCCGCTTCCACCATGGTGCTGGCATAGCCGCGCAGGCTTTGCATCATCACCGGCATGCCCACATGGGCGAACAGGCCGTAGGTGTGGGCCAGGTCCACCGACAGGCCCGGCAGGTGGTGAGCGATGTGGCCCATGGCCACCGCCCGCTGGGTGGATCGCTCCCAGAAGCGCTGCAGCTGCGGGCTGTTGACCTTCAGCGTGGTGCGCACCAGGTAGGCCGTCATCTCCTGGGCCGTCTTCTGCAGGCCCAGCCGGGTCATGGCCTGACCCACCGTGTGCACCGGCTGCCCCAACGAAAACGCGGGGCTGTTGGCCAGCTTGATCAGCGTGGCCGACATGGCCACATCGCTGGCGGCGATGCGGGCCACCTCGGTCAGGTCAGGTTCGGTCTGCGCCAGGGCCGAGCGCATGCGCGTGAGCAACTCCGGGCAAGGCGGGATGACGATGGTCTTCAGCGGCCCGCTGCGGTGGGCCTGATCCAGTTCCTGGCGGACTTGCTGGGCGCGCGAGCGCGGGGGCGCGAGGGTGTCGTCGGTCATGTCGGCGTTGGGTGCGGCGTCATCACCTTATCGACATCCTGCGGGGGCACTGAAGGCGTTCCTGACCGGATCTGCGAATCGCTCAGGTGCCCAGGCCCAGCGCAGCGATGCCGGCCTTGGCGATCTGGGCGTCTTCGCTGGACTTCACGCCGCTCACGCCCACGGCACCGGCCACCTGGCCATCGATCAGCACCGGCACGCCGCCTTCGAGCATGCCCTCGATTTCCGGGGCACTCAGGAAGGACACGCGGCCCTTGTTGATCATCTCTTCGTAGACGATGCTCTCGCGGCGGCCCAGCGCAGCGGTGCGGGCCTTGGCCGGGGCGATGTGGGCGGACAGCGGGGCGGCGCCGTCCAGGCGGTACAGGCCCAGCAGGTGGCCGCCATCGTCCGCCACGGCGATGCTCACCGCCCACTGGTTGCGCTCGGCTTCGGCGCGGGCGGCGGACAGGATGGTGGCCACATCGGCATGGCTCAGGCAGGGCTTGGTGTACATCGTGGGGTTCCGTGACAGGGTTGAACTCAGGGCCGCAAGGGCTGGCGGCCTTCTCTGCAGAAGGCAGAAAGTATCGCTGCCTGCGCGCAAACCAGCACCGACAATCCGGTCATGTCTGTTTCACCGTCCACGCACAGCCCGGCGGCCCAGCTGATGGCCCGCTTTCTGGGTGGCTATCCACCCGAGCTGCTGGGCCAGGTGCTGCCGCTGCTGGAGGCCGGCCGCCTGGGCGAGGCCCTGGCGCAGCGCCACCCCGAGCGGCACACCGTGCGCACCGATGCGGCGCTGTACGACTACGCGATGGACCTGAAGCAGCGCCACATGCGCCAGAGCGGTCCGGTGTCGCTGGTGGTCTACGACGCCAAGCTCAAGGTGCTGACCCAGGCCCTGGGCACCCACACCACGATCGCCCGGGTGCAGGGCGGCAAGCTCAAGGCCAAGCGCGAGATCCGCGTGGCCAGCCTGTTCCGCGATGCGCCGGCCAGCTTCCTGCGCATGATCGTCGTGCATGAGCTGGCCCACCTCAAGGAGCGGGAGCACGACAAGGCCTTCTACGCCCTGTGCAGCCACATGGTGTCCGACTACCATCAGCTGGAATTCGACACCCGGCTCTGGCTGCTGGCCCAGGAATGGGCCCGGCGCCAGCCGCCAGGACCCACCCCGTCCCCGGCCTGATTCCCAAGGATTCCAAGGAGACCCGATGCCCGGACCCGCCCGCGCTGGCGCGCTGATCTATGCCAAGGACATGAATGGCCTGGCCGTCTTCTACGAGGGGGTGCTGGGCATGCGCACGCTGCACGCCACGGCCGAGCTGATGGTGATCGAGTCGGCCGACTTCCAGATGGTGCTGCACGCACTGCCGCCGGCCTATGCCGAGCGCGTGCAGATCAGCACGCCGCCGCTGCCGCGCGAGGACACGGCCATCAAGCTCTTCTTCACGGTGTACAGCCTGGCCGAAGCCCGGGAGCGCGCCATCGCCCTGGGCGGCATCGTCTTCGACGACGAATGGGCCGGCCCGCGTTTCCGGGTGCGCAATGCCTGCGACCCGGAGGGCAACGTCTTTCAGCTGCGCGAGTTCTTCGCCTGAGCGGCCTCAGCCCTGGGCGCTGATGGCCGCATGCAGGGCCAGGAAGTCCTGCGTCAGCTTGTGTCGCGCATCCAGGTGGATCAGCGGCAGGTTGCGCTCGTGGGATTCCTTCACCTTCACGCTGCTGCCCAAATAGGGTTGCAGCACCGGCAGCCCCTCGTCCACCAGCTCCTGCACGATGCGCTGGGGCAGGCTGGCCCGCGGCTGGAACTGGTTGACCACGATGCCGCTGACCTTCAGCGCCTCGTTGTGGTCGGACTGGATCTCTTGCACGTTCTCCAGCAGGGTGTAGAGGGCCCGGCGCGAGAAATCGTCGCAGTCGAAGGGGATCAGGCAGCCTTCGGCCGCGATCAGCGCCGAGCGGGTGTAGAAGTTCAGCGCCGGCGGCGTGTCGATCCAGATCTCGTCGTAGCCGGCTTCCTGCAACTCGGCCAGGGCGTCGCGCAGCTTGTAGATCTTGTAGCGCGACTCCAGCTTGCCGTGCATGTCGTCCAGCGCCGGGCTGGAGGCCATCAGGTCCAGGCCCTCGAAAGGCGTCTGGGTGATGAATTCGTCCAATGTGGGTGTGCGCACGCTGAACTTGAGCTGCTGCTCGAAGAAATCGGCCACGCCCGCAGGGGCCTCGTCGGCCGCCTCGCCCAGCAGGTAGCGGGTGGAATTGCCCTGGGGGTCCAGGTCCACCAGCAGGGTGCGCAGGCCCTGGCTGGCGCTGATGGCCGCCAGGTTGCTGGCGATGGTGGACTTGCCCACGCCGCCTTTCTGATTGAACACCACGTATCGCATGTGAACGTCTCCTGTGGGGGCGCTGCGTGACGGGTCGGCCGCCATGGCGCTGTCCCGATTGTGCATCGCAACAAGGTCCGTCCGGACCCGGGTGCACCCTGGCTGGCGCAAATGCACCGCAGCGGTGACGGTGGACAATCCGGGCCAGAACATTCGGAGCCCACCATGGACGAGACCTTCCGCCAGCAGGTGCTGGATGACACCCTGGACTGGCTGGACAAGGCCGTCATCGGCCTGAACCTGTGCCCCTTTGCCAAGAGCGTGCGGGTGAAGGGCCAGGTGCGCACCGTGGTGAGCGAGGCCACCACGCCCGAAGCCCTGCACGAACAACTGGTGGCCGAGCTGCGCCATCTGGCCGAGGTGGACCCCGAGGTGACCGACACCACGCTGCTGGTGCATCCGCTGGCGATGCAGGACTTCCTGGATTTCAACGACTTCCTGGACGAGGCCGACGCCGTGCTGGAAGCGCTGGGCCTGGAAGGCACGCTGCAGATCGCCAACTTCCACCCGCAGTTCCAGTTTGCCGGCACCGAGGTGGACGACATCTCCAACTTCACCAACCGGGCGCCGTACCCCACGCTGCACCTGATCCGCGAGACCAGCATCGACCGCGCGGTGGAGGTCTTCCCCGAAGCAGAGACCATCTACGAGCGCAACATCGAGACGCTGGAGCGCCTGGGGCTGGCGGGTTGGCGCGAGCTTTTCCCCGCCAAGAAGGCTTGAGAAGAGGGTCGGGGCAGCGTCCTTACAATCGCCCGCCATCCTGCCCGGGCATGCGTGCCTGGGCGCTCACCCCAGCCTGCCGCCGCCAACGTGTCCGATCGCCTCGCCGTCCTGCCCCAGTACCTGCTGCCCAAGCGGGCCCTCACGTCCTTTGCCGGCTGGGTGGCTGGGGGGCGCTGGGGCGTCATCACCACCGGCATCATCCGGCGCTTCATCCGCCGCTACGGCGTGAACATGGACGAGGCGGTGCAGTCCGACCCGGCGGCCTACCGCAGCTTCAACGATTTCTTCACCCGGGCCCTGAAGCCGGAGGCTCGGCCGCTGGCCCGCGCCGACCTGATCTGCCCGGTGGACGGCGCCATCAGCCAGTTTGGCCCGCTGCAGCGTGACCAGCTGCTGCAGGCCAAGGGCCACCACTACAGCAGCACCGCCCTGGTGGGCGGTGACGCGGCGCTGGCCGCCCGCTTCGACCACGGCCACTTTGCCTGCCTGTACCTGAGCCCGCGCGACTACCACCGCATCCACATGCCTTGTGACGGCCGGCTCACTCGCATGATCCACGTGCCGGGCGAGCTGTTCTCCGTCAACCCCACCACCGCCCGTGGCGTGCCGGGGCTGTTCGCCCGCAACGAGCGGGTGGTGTGTGTGTTCGAGGGCGTGAACCCGGGGCAGAGCCCCTTCGTGCTGGTGCTGGTGGGCGCCACCATCGTCGGCAGCATGGCCACCGTGTGGCACGGCGTGGTCAACCCGCCGCGCCCCGGCCAGGTGCGGGAATGGCGTTATGACGACAGCGCCGCGCCGGTGCAGTTGCGCCAGGGCGAGGAGATGGGCCGCTTCCTGCTGGGCTCCACCGTGGTGATGCTCTTTCCGCAGGGACCGCTGCAGTTCAACCCCGGATGGGCGCCGGGCGGCGCCATCCGCCTGGGCGAGGCGATGGCCAGCCGCGGCTGAGCGGGGAAGGGGGGCGCGGCGGTCGGCTGCCCGCCGCCGGCGCTCCCTGGGGGCCGTCCGTTCAGAAGGCCGCCCACTCCTCGCTTGGCGCGTTGGCAGCCGAGTTGGCCGAGGGCGCGCTCTGGCCGTGGGCGGCTCCGCTTGCCGCGGGCGCGGTCTGGGCGGGCCGGCGCTTGACTGCACTGCGGGCCGCTGCGGCCGGTGTGGCGCGGGGGCTGTGCGTGGCGGGCGCCGAAGAGGTCACCGCCAGCTGGTGATGGCCCACCAGCTTGAAGACGGAGACCGCCTGCACCAGTTGCTGGGCTTGGTGCTTCATGCTTTCGGCCGCGGCAGCGCTCTGTTCCACCAGGGCGGCATTTTGCTGCGTCACCTGGTCCATCTGGCCGACGGCGTTGACCACCTGCACGACGCCGTCACTCTGTTCGGTCGAGGCGGAGCTGATCTCGCCCACGATGTCGCTGACCTGCTTGATGGAGCGGACGATCTCGTCCATGGTCTTGCCGGCCTGGTCAACCAGGGCCGCGCCCTGATCCACCTGTTCGACGTTGCTGGTGATCAGGCGCTTGATCTCCCGGGCGGCTTCGGCGCTGCGCTGGGCCAGCGTGCGGACCTCGCCGGCCACGACGGCAAAACCGCGCCCCTGTTCCCCGGCACGCGCGGCTTCCACCGCGGCATTCAGGGCCAGGATGTTGGTCTGGAACGCGATGCCGTCGATCACGCCGATGATGTCGCCGATCTTGCGGCTGCTGCCGCTGATGCCCTGCATGGTGGTGACCACCTGTTCGACGATCGCACCGCCCTGGGTGGCGACGGTGGAAGCCCCCTGGGCCAGTTGGTTGGCCTGGTGGGCGCTGTCGGCGTTGGTGCGCACGGTGGAGCCGAGCTGGTGCATGGTGGCCGCCGTCTGCTGCAGCGCGCCGGCCTGTTCCTCGGTGCGTTGGCTGAGGTCCTGGTTGCCCTGGGCGATCTCCGCGCTGGCCGTGGCCACGCTCTCGGCACTGCCGCGGACCTGGGCCACCACCTCCGTCAGCGAGGCCTGCATGGCGGCCAGCGTGGCCAGCAGCGGGCTGAACTCGTCCACCGCGGTGTCTTCGACGGTCGTGGAGAAGTCACCCTGCTTGACGCGGTCGGCCACGATCTGGGCCTGGGCCACGCGCCGGCGCAGCGAGCGGGCGACCATCCAGGACATGGCCACCAGGCCCGCGGCAACGGCCGCGACCAGCAGCGTCAGCTGGAGCCGAACCTCCTCGACATTGGTGCCGATGGTCGCCACGTCCTGACCCAGCACCTGGGTCTGGCGGCTGCGCTCTTCGCTGAGCCATTTCTGGATCTTGGCGAACTGCGGAACCGTGGTCTGGGCCAGCATCGTCAGGGCTTCGTCATGCTTGCCCGACCGGATCAGATCCAGGTTCTTTTCTGCCACGGGCCAGGAGACCTGCTGCAGGTCCAGCCAGTCGCGCTTGAAGGCGTCACGGCCCGCCTGGTCCTGGATCTCGGCCAGGAAGTCGTCGTCGTTCTTGGTGATCTCCTGTCGCCGGGCCTGCAGGGCCTTGGCGGCCTGCTCCATCTCCTGCGGGGTGCCCGCCAGCATGGCCTGTCGGATGTCCGACAGTGCCTGCGAAATCTTCAGTTCGGTGCTGGCGATCAGGCTCAGCTGAAGCACCTTGATGTCACCGGTGCGGTGGGCCAGTTCGCGGACTTCGCGCAGTTGGATCCAGGTGCTGGCCGTGACGGCCATGAGGGCAACGATGAGTGCGAACGACACCGCGTAGAGGCGCTGGCTGAGGCTGATTCTCTTGAACAAAGACATGATGCTCCTTAACGGGAGAAGGGAAATCTGACTGACCTCGGCGGTGGCGGGCAGGCCTGCGCTGGGTCGGCCCCCGGGGCAACGACCGTGTCTCCTGAGCGCACTGCTTGATTTCGCCGGTGACCTGAGGGGGATGCTCCTCTTCTTATCGGCTGAGGATCCTCTGTATTGAGGATTTCGCGTAGGTCTTTTCTGACATTCGAGTGGCCGGGGGTTTGCCATGGAACGCTTAGGTCACCGGGAAAGCGCCCCCCGGCGCCGATGTGGCCAGCCTTCTACGATGGGCCGCCGCCTGCTGGGCGCGGTCCGTGGCCTGCGCCACCACCTTGCGCCACCAACCCGGTCAGGCGGGCACCTGCATCCACTCAGAAAGACTTGCCATGACAACCTTTGCCCGCCTCCGGGCGCGGGGCGTGGCGGTGCTGTTGGCCGCGCTCACCCTTGCCTGTGCATCCACGTCCGCCACTGCCGCCGTGGCCTTGCCTCAGCTCCACATCGACACCGGCCAGATCACCGTGTCCGGCCTGTCCTCGGGCGGCTTCATGGCCAATCAGCTGGGCTATGCCTATTCGGGCACCTTCAAGGGTGTGGGGGTGTTCGCGGGCGGGCCGTACATGTGCGCGGGCCACAGCAACTACACCGCCTGCATGTACAACGCCAGCATCTCCAGCAGCATGCTCAGCACCCTGCAGGCGGACCTGAACAACTGGAGCGGCACCGCCATCGACCCCCTGGCCAACGTGGCCGGGCAGAAAGTGTTCATGTTTGTGGGCACCAGCGACACCACGGTGGGCCCCAAGCCCATGAACGCGGTGCAGACCCAGTACACCAGCAACGGGGTGCCCGCCGCCAACCTGAGCTATGTGCAGCGCAGCGGCACGGCGCATGTGTTCCCCACCGACTTTGCCGCCACCGGCAACAACAGCTGCGGCACCAGCGCCTCGCCCTACATCGCCAACTGCGGCTACGACGGCGCCAAGGCGGTGCTGAGCCAGTTCTACGGCACGCTCAACGCCCGCAACGACGCGCCGGCCGCGGCCAACTACATCGAGTTCGACCAGACGCCCTTCACCGCGGGCAACCCCGGCATGGCCGCCACCGGCTGGCTCTATGTGCCGGCCAACTGCGCCAGCGGGGCGGTGTGCCGCCTGCATGTGGCCCTGCATGGCTGCCAGCAGAATGTCGCCACGATTGGCGACAAGTTCCTGAAGAACACCGGCTACACCCGCTGGGCCGACACCAACAGCATCGTCGTGCTCTTCCCGCAGACGAAGGTGGACAACACCAGCCGCAGCACCGCCGCCAGCGGCTCGCTGGCCAACCCCAACGGCTGCTGGGACTGGGTGGGCTGGTACGGCGGCAACTTCGCCCAGCGCACCGGCGCGCAGGCGCAGGCCATCAAGGCCATGGTGGACCAGGTGGCCTCCGGCTCGGGTGGTGGGGGGGGAGGAGGCGCCCTGCCTGCGCCCACCGGGCTGGTGGCTTCGGGCGCCACCGACACCACCATGACCCTCGGCTGGAACGCGGTCAGCGGCGCGGTGGGCTACCACGTGTTCCGCAACGGCGTGCAGGTGGACACCTCGGCCGTCACCGGCACCAGCTACGTGGACAGCGGCCTGTCGCCCGCCACCCCCTACAGCTGGACCGTGGCCGCCCTGGACAGCGGCGGCACGCAGGGCGCGCTCTCGGCCGCGGTCAGCGCCACCACCACCGGGGCCGCCGCCACCTGCTTCACCGCCAGCAACTACGCCCACACCACGGCCGGCCGGGCCCACCAGAGCGGCGGCTACACCTACGCCAACGGCTCCAACCAGGCCATGGGCCTGTGGAACGTGTTCGTCACCACCACGCTGAAGCAGACGGGGGCCAACTACTACGTGATTGGCAGCTGTCCCTGAGGGCCTGTGCGGGGCGCGGGCTCTTCTACACTGCGCCCCATGATCTGCTTGGCCCCAGTGACCCACCAGGACCACGAGAAACTGCTGCAGTTTGAGCAGGAGAACTTGGCCGTCGGCTCCTGGGGCTGCGTCGGCTGAAAGCCCCGGCGCGCCTCACCAATCCGGTCTCGGTGTGGTGGCTACAGCGCTGCGATTCCGTACAGTTTGGACACTCACTCACGAGCATGAAATTTCACTCGTGCGCAGGGTTGCTGCCACTTCCCGACCAGCAGGTGAGAGCAAGAATAGACCGTGAGCAATACGATGAATCGAATTCCAAGCCTGCACTACTCATTGTTCCAGGCGCGAGCCGTGCTAAGCGCAAGATTCGCTGCATTGCCTTCGATGCCCCGTCCTCACCTGGGTTTGATGTCTGCCGAACAGGAGACGCCCAGAGACGGGGATCTGCTTGAGCTTTTGCTGAATACGACTTCGAGCAGAAACGATGACGAAGCGACTGCGCGGCAGGAGTACATGCGCATTCGCTTGGAGGTGGGAGCCGAGCTGCCGGACTTCGACCAAGCGCTGGCGAGGGGATGGTTTCGGCTCATCCAGGGACGGGTAGTTCCTGCCGTTGCGTTGAGCGACTATTACCTTCGGCACGATGTGCCGTATGCAGAGGCGCTACGGTCTTTTGTCTACTGGCTTAGCGACGTGAAATATCAAATCGCGCAGCCAGGCGCACATGTCAGTGCAAGTACCTTTGAAGACTACCTCGTCGCTGGAGCCGAATCGGGGCACAAGCCGCCCGTCCAGACGCCGACCTGGATTGCGGCGCGACTTTGGGATGACCAGCCACCAGTCGATCTCGCAACGTGGGCCATGCGCTGGGAAGTGCTCGATTTGGTCCCCCTGATTCCTTCTGCCGTTTGGTCCGAGCAGGATGCACAGCGGTTCAGGGAGGCTTCACTTCAAGCCCTACGCAATGCCAATCTCCCCACATGGGACCACGTGTCCGTTGCCGAAAGCCTGCGGGCCTCCGGGGACATGCAAGAGCTGGTACCTATCGAAGTGAAGCCTGATCTGCTGGGACGCGTCCTCGCTCGTACGCGCGCTCACTACGGGACCGACCTCTATGAGGCGCATGCGCTCTGCGCACTCATGAGAGTACTGGTGCTTGAGCTGGCGCATGTCGAGGCTGGACCGGTCCCTTCCAAGATGACTCAGGAACTGGTCGCGCTGGCGACGTGCCATCCTGAACTTTGCGACGTGCTGATTGACTGCTGCCTACAAGCGCCGCAGGTCCTTGCCGACCTCATTTTCTGTCCGCCTGCAGCGGGTCTGGTCTGCCACCTGGTCGCTACATGGCATGTGCAGTTCCAGATCGACCGGGACTATCGCAATGAGGCTGCCGACTCGGTGCAAGCGTCATTGTTGGCGGACTGCCTGGAGGTTCTCCGGTATCACTTTGTTCAGGGCGACGTAGCTCCGGCTGAATCCGCGCGCTTGCTGATCGTGATGCAGGAGCACGATTGCGGGGGGAGTGATGGCGTGCCTTTGCTACCCATTGGCCTAGACCACCTGCGTGGACTGCCCGTGGATATCAAGCGGCAAGTTCGCCAGTCACTTATAGAAATGGCAAGCGCCCAGGCCACCTCCCTGGAGTTTGCGGTCATGCTGAAGGCCGTTGCCGTGGTGGGTGAGTCGTTGCCTCCTGCAGAAGCGGAGACCGTGGCTTCTGCTTATCGAAAGGCATTCCATGCAAAGGAACGGGCCGATACACGATGGGTAGACGTTACGGGCGCGGCCGCGCTGGCCCGACTGGCAATGGATCACGGCCACCTCCAACCCAGGATCTTCTATCCCCTCGACTTGCAGGCCGAACTGGCTCGTCGACCGGACGATGTCGTGGGTCTGGGTTTGTCCATGCGTGAGCAGATACGAATGCTGAGCCGTGCGGTGGTGGGCTACCCCGAAAGCGTACCTGGCGACCTCGTCGAAGCATTGGCTTTGGCGATCCAGGCTGGGGCGAGTAATCGCCCGGACAGGGGCCGGGTCGACGCCTTCACATTCCAGCTGGACAACCAGGTCCGAGGTCGGCAAGGGCCGCGTCTGGAGTCAGATTTGATCGAGGCCGTGAACAGGCTGGAGGTCCCTGCTCAACAAGAGCGCCTCGTAAAGGCGCTCCTGCTGGTCGAGGATCCTCTGATACTGGCCATGTTGCTGCCCCGTGTGCCGGCGGTGTACCGAGAGCGCATTGTTGCCCGGTTGCGGGTATTGACACCCGACGAAGCTAGCCGTGCAGCGTTCGTCACACAAGCGTCGGAGCGCGGGCAAGCGCTTCTGGATGCAGGGCTTCCTGAGCTTGCCAGTGCATATCTGCGAGAGGCCCAAGAAGCGCAACGTGGAAGAAATCTTCCCGCGTTGGCCGTGCAGACCCTGAATCAGCAATTGCAGATCCACTACCTGAGCGGCACGTTTGATGCGGTTGCATCAGCCAAGATTCCAGACGGTCTGCGGCCGGAACACCAGGCCGAGGCGCAGAGAACACTGGATTTCTTCCGCGCGTTGGTGTGCCTCAAGAACGAGCCACCCGAAGCCTTGAAAGCTGCAGGGATTTTTCACAGCCTGTATCGGCAGCACCCGTTGCCTGCATACGCGATCAACCTGCTCGCCGCACGTGTGGTCAAGCTCCTCGGGGAGAACCTGTTTCGTGTCGTGGTCGGGGAGGATGCTGAGATGGCCCGCCTCGCAATTGATGAGGCTGACCGGGCCATTCCTTCTATCAAGGGACTCAGCGACATGTCCCGCGCCATCCATGTGCCAAATTGCGCAGCCATGCTGCTGGCCGTTGGGCGCCCCAGGGAGGCCATGAATCGCCTCAAGGAACTTGCGTCTGTGGAGCGCACCGCCGAGAGCACGGCATTCGAGGCGGTGGCCAGCGCGAGGCTTGGCGAGCCGGATCGTGCCCGTGCGTTGATTCGGTCAGGCAGGGAGCGCTACGGCGACGCATCGCTGCTCGTCGGGGCCGAGAGCCACATCGATCATTCGGCCGGCTTTGGCGCGCCTCCCCTCGTGCTTTTCAAACAGGAGGCGGCGGTCCAGTTGCGCGCAGCCATGCGTTCATTCATGGAGCTCCCCGCTTCGGAGCAGGCAGAAGTTCTGATGGGGCCACCCTTGGCATTGGAGAAGCTGCTGACGGCAGCCTTTCAGGACGCGCTCGCCGCTTTTCAGCGAACGCTGTCATTCCTCAAGCTCGACAGGCATACGGAATTCGATGAAGACGACTTCAATGGCATCGTCGCCGAGTTGGTCGAGGCGCGACTCGAAGGAAGTTTGGGTTGGCAGGCGCACGAGCAGTCACCGGGCGGCTACACGGAGAAGGGCAATGCCGGAAGGCGTGACTTCGTGGTCCGTCGCCGAGGCGTAGACATCACCGTTTTCGAGGCGCTGAAAGCATCGCAGCCTAACGACAAGCGGATTTCTGCACATCTCCACAAGCTCCTTGGCTACTCTTGGGCCGACATCCTCTTCCATGTCACCTACAGCAATCGCAAGGACGTCTCAGAGATGCGCACTGCAGTCGAAGAGGTGGCAAGGCGTCCACCTCCGGGCACAACGTATCAATGCCAATCGGCGATACCCGCCGACGGGGCAAGGCCCGGCGCTGTCAGGGGAAGCTATCGCAGGAATGGAGACGATGTCACAGTCATCTTCTTTGTGATCGACATGCGAGAGGATGGTTTGCGAGCTGCGGTGGGGGCGCCAGCTTTGTAGCGCGTGCGAGCCTTCAGGCGCCCCGCTTGGCCAGCAGCGCCCGCGCCGTGCGCGAGCCGTTGACCTGGCCCAGCGCCTCGCGGATGAACGCGCCAGCGTCGATCAACGCGTCCAGGTCGATGCCGGTGTCGATGCCCAGGCCGTGCAGCAGGTAGACCACGTCCTCGGTGGCCACGTTGCCGGTGGCGCCCTTGGCGTAGGGGCAGCCGCCCAGGCCGGAGACGCTGGCATCGAAGGTGTGGATGCCCAGCTCCAGACTGGCGTAGACGTTGGCCAGGGCCATGCCGTAGGTGTCGTGGAAATGGCCGCTCACCTCCGCCAGCGGGAAGTGGCGCAGCGCGGCTTCCAGCGCGCGCTGCACCTGGCGCGGGGTGCCCACGCCGATGGTGTCGGCCACGCCCACGTGCTGCACGCCGATGCCGGCCATCAGCCGGGCCACCAGTTCCACCCGCTCGGGGGCGATGGCGCCCTCATAGGGGCAGCCCACCGCGCAGGAGATGGCGCCGCGCACCTTGACGCCCACGGCGCGGGCGGCTGCCACCACTGGCGCGAAGCGCTCGATGGATTCGGCGATGGAGCAGTTGATGTTCTTCTGGCTGAAGGCCTCGCTGGCGGCGCCGAAGACGACGATCTCGTCCGGCCGCGTGGCAGCGGCTGCTTCCCAGCCCTTCAGGTTGGGCGTCAGCACCGAGTAGCGCGCGCCGGCCTGGCGCTGCACGCCGGCCATCACCTCGGCGTTGTCGGCCATCTGCGGCACCCACTTCGGGCTGACGAAGCTGGTGACCTCGATCTCGCGCAGGCCGGCGGACTGCAGGCGGTGGACGAGCTCAATCTTGGTGGCGGCCGGGACGGTCTGCTTTTCGTTCTGCAGGCCGTCGCGCGGGCCCACCTCGACCAGGGTGACGCGGGCGGGGAGATGGGCGGTGGAAACAGCGGTCGTGCTCATGGGCTTCATTCTCCCGCCAGCGTGAGCAGCGCGGCGCCTTCGCTCACCTGGTCGCCCACGGCGTAGAGCAGCTCGCCCACCACACCATCGCGCGGGGCGTGCAGCGTGTGTTCCATCTTCATCGCCTCCATCACCGCCAGCGGCTGGCCGGCCGTGACGCTGGCGCCGGCCTGCACCAGCAGGGCCACCACCTTGCCGGGCATGGGCGCGGTCAGCGAGCCGCCGCCGCCGGACTGGTCGGCCGCGTGGGCGATGGGGTCGTACTCGGTCAGCTCCAGGCTGCCGTGCTCGCCGAACACCGCCAGCGTCTCTCCGGCTGCGTGCACGGCCAGCACGTGGCGCTGGCCGGCCAGCAGCACCTCGTAGCGCTGCTCGCCCAGCGCGCGCCAGTGCAGCGGCCAGTGCTGGTCGGCCAGGCTCAGGCGCAGCGCGCCGTCGTGCAGGCGCGCCAGCGTGAAGCCGTGGTGCTCGCCGCCCAGGGCCAGGTCGATGCGGCGGCGCGCGCCGCCGTGCAGGCGCCAGCCGTCGCGACGGCTCCAGGGGTCGGTGCCTTCCAGCGTCTGCTCGTGGTGCAGCTGGTGGGCCACCACACCCGCGGCGGCCACCTCCAGCGGCAGGCCGGCGTGGCCGAACAGGGCGGGGCGTTCGCGCTCGATCAGCGCGGTGTCCAGGTCGGCGGTGGCGAAGGCGCGGCTGCCCACCACGCGGCGCAGGAAGGCCACGTTGGTCGCCAGGCCGACGATGCGGGTGTCGCGCAGCGCGGCGTCTAGCCGGGCCAGGGCCTGGGCGCGGTCTTCGCCCCAGACGATGAGCTTGGCCACCATCGAGTCGTAGTGCGGGCTGATGGCGTCGCCCTCGCGCACGCCGGCATCCACCCGCACCGGGGCGGGCGTCAGCGCATCGCCCCCGCGCTGGAAGGCCGCGTGGGCGGGCCAGCGCAGCACCTGCAGCGTGCCGGTGGCGGGCAGGAAGCCGGCGTCCGGGTTCTCGGCGCAGATGCGGGCCTCGATGGCGTGGCCGTGGATGCGCAGTTCGTCCTGCCGGCGCGGCAGCGGCTGGCCGGCGGCCACGCGCAGTTGCCATTCCACCAGGTCCAGGCCAGTGATGGCCTCGGTCACCGGGTGTTCCACCTGCAGGCGGGTGTTCATCTCCATGAAGTAGAAGCGGATGTCGCCGTCGTCACGCTCCTCGGCAATGAACTCCACCGTGCCCGCGCCCACATAGCCCACGGCCTGGGCGGCGGCCACGGCGGTGGCGCCCATCTCTGCGCGGCGCTCGGCCGACAGTCCGGGGGCGGGGGCCTCTTCCAGCACCTTCTGGTGGCGGCGCTGCACCGAGCAGTCGCGCTCGAACAGGTAGACGCACTGGCCCTGGGTGTCGGCGAAGACCTGGATCTCGATGTGGCGCGGGCGGGTGACGTAGCGCTCCACCAGCACATGGTCGTTGCCGAAGCTGGCGGCGGCTTCGCGCTGGCAGGAGGCCAGGGCGGCGACGAAGTCCTCGGCGCGGTCCACCCGGCGCATGCCGCGGCCACCGCCACCGGCGCTGGCCTTGATCAGCACCGGAAAGCCGATGGCCTCGGCCTGGCCCAGCAGGAACTGCGGGTCGTTGTTGTCACCGTGGTAGCCGGGCACCAGCGGCACACCGGCTTCGGCCATCAGGGCCTTGGCGGCGGCCTTGCTGCCCATGGCGGCAATGGCCTCGGGCGGCGGGCCGATGAAGACCAGGCCGGCCTCGGCGCAGGCGCGGGCGAAGTCCTCGTTCTCGCTCAGGAAGCCGTAGCCCGGGTGCACGGCCTGGGCGCCGCTGGCCTTGGCCGCCTCGAGGATGCGCTGCCACTGCAGGTAGCTGTCCTTGGCGGCGTGGCCGCCGATGGGCACGGCCTCGTCGCAGGCGCCCACATGAGCGGCCTGGGCGTCGGCCTCGGAATAGACGGCCACGGTGCGCACGCCCAGGCGGCGCGCGGTCTGCGCCACACGGCAGGCGATTTCGCCTCGGTTCGCAATGAGAATTTTCTTGAACATGGTGCCTCGGCTCAATCGGGGTGGGCTGCGCTCAGGCCAGCCAGGCGGGGGGGCGCTTCTGCAGGAAGGACGAGACGCCTTCCTTGCCTTCGGCGCTGCCGCGGATGTCGGCGATGCGCCGGGCGGTGTCGGAGCGCAGTTCGTCGCTCAGGGGCTGCCGGGCCAGGTCCTGCACCAGGCGCTTGCAGGCGCGCACGGCGGCCGGGCCGTTGGCCACCAGGGCCTCGGTCAGGGCTTGCACGCGGACGTCCAGCTGATCGGCGGGGCAGAGCTCGTGCACCAGGCCCAGGCGGTGGGCCTCGGCGGCGCTGAAGCGCTCGGCGGTGGTGAAGTAGCGCTGGGCGGCGCGCTGGCCGATGGCAGCGATCACATAGGGCGCGATGGTGGCCGGCAGCAGGCCCAGCTTGGCCTCGCTCAGGCAGAAGTGCACGCCGTCGGCGGCCACCAGCACGTCGCACAGCGCGGCCAGGCCCACGCCACCGGCGTAGCAGTCGCCCTGCACGCGGCCGATGACGGGCACCGGGCACTGGTGGATCGTCCACAGCATGTCGGCCAGGGCCTGGGCATCGGCCCAGTTCTGTTCCCAGCTGTAGTCGGCCATGGCGCGCATCCAGTTCAGGTCCGCGCCGGCACAGAAGGCCTTGCCATGGCCGGCCAGCACCACGGCGCGCAGCGTGTCGTCCTGCGACAGCGCGCGGAAGGTGGCGGTCAGCTCGGCGATGACCTGGTCGTTGAAGGCGTTGCGCACATCCGGCCGGTTGAGCCAGACCTCGGCCACATGGGGCGAAGGGCGCCGTAGTTCCAGGGTGTTCATGGACGCGTGATCAGCGGGTGTTGTCAAGGGATTGGCGTGGATCCGGCTTGGCCGGTCCGCTGCCAAAGCCCCCTTGGGGGGCAGCGACCGGAAGGGAGCGTGGGGGCTTCACATCCTGAAGACGCCGAACTTGGCGTCCGGGATCGGTGCGTTGAGACTGGCCGACAGGCCCAGGGCCAGCACGCGGCGGGTGTCGACGGGGTTGATGATGCCGTCGTCCCACAGGCGGGCGCTGGCGTAGTAAGGGTGGCCCTGCACCTCGTACTGCTGGCGGATCGGGGCCTTGAAGGCCTCTTCCTGCTCGGCGCTCCACTGGCCGCCCTTGGCCTCAATGCCGTCGCGCTTGACGGTGGCCAGCACGCTGGCGGCCTGCTCGCCACCCATCACGCTGATGCGGGCGTTGGGCCACATCCAGAGGAAGCGCGGGGAATAGGCGCGGCCGCACATGCCGTAGTTGCCGGCGCCGAAACTGCCGCCGATGATGACGGTGAACTTGGGCACGTTGGCGCAGGCCACGGCCGTGACCATCTTGGCGCCGGCCCGGGCAATGCCCTCGTTCTCGTACTTGCGGCCGACCATGAAGCCGGTGATGTTCTGCAGGAAGACCAGCGGGATCTTGCGCTGGCAGCACAGCTCGATGAAGTGGGCGCCCTTGTTGGCGCTTTCGGCGAACAGGATGCCGTTGTTGGCCACGATGCCCACCGGCGTGCCCTCGATGTGGGCGAAGCCGCAGACCAGGGTGTTGCCGTAGCGGGCCTTGAACTCGTCGAACTCGCTGCCGTCGACGATGCGGGCGATGATCTCGCGCACGTCGAAGGGCTTGCGGGTGTCGGTGGGGATGACGGCCAGCAGTTCCTCCGCCGGGTAGAGCGGGGCCTGCGGCGTGCGCAGGGCCAGCGGGGCGGGCTTTTGCCAGTTCAGGTGGCCCACCGCCTGGCGGGCCAGGGCCAGGGCGTGCAGGTCGCTCTCGGCCAGGTGGTCGGCCACGCCGGACAGGCGGGTGTGCACGTCGCCGCCGCCCAGGTCCTCGGCGCTCACCACCTCGCCGGTGGCGGCCTTCACCAGCGGCGGGCCGCCCAGGAAGATGGTGCCCTGGTTCTTGACGATGATGGTCTCGTCGCTCATGGCCGGCACGTAGGCGCCGCCGGCGGTGCAGGAGCCCATCACCACGGCGATCTGCGGGATGCCTTCGCCGCTCATCGTGGCCTGGTTGTAGAAGATGCGGCCGAAGTGGTCGCGGTCGGGGAAGACCTCGTCCTGGTTGGGCAGGTTGGCGCCGCCGGAATCGACCAGGTAGATGCAGGGCAGGCGGTTCTCGCGGGCCACCTCCTGCGCGCGCAGGTGCTTCTTGACGGTCAGCGGGTAGTAGGTGCCGCCCTTGACGGTGGCGTCGTTGCAGACGATGACGCACTCCACACCCGCCACCCGGCCGATGCCGGCGATCATGCCGGCGGCCGGAGCGCTGTCCACCATCTCGCCGTTGGCGTCGGCCTCGCGGTAGACGCCGTGCGCGGCCATCGGCGCGATCTCCAGGAAGGGCGTGTCCGGGTCCAGCAGCATCTCCACCCGCTCGCGTGGCAGCAGCTTGCCGCGGGCCAGGTGCTTGGCACGGGCGGCCTCGCCGCCGCCCTGGGCGATGCGGGCCAGGCGGGTGTTGAGGTCGTCCACCAGCGCGCGCATGGCCAGGGCGTTGGCCCGGGCTTCCTCGCTGCGGGGGTTGAGCTGCGTCTTCAGCGTGGTCATGCGGTCTTGTCTTCCTGCAGTCCCAACTCGGCCTTCATGGCCTCGCGGATCTTGAACTTCTGGATCTTGCCGGTCACCGTCATCGGGAAGGCCTCGACGAAGCGGATGTAGCGCGGCACCTTGTGGTGGGCAATCTGGCCCTGGCAGAACAGGCGGATGTCCTCCTCGCCCAGCGTCTGTCCGGGCTTGGGGATGATCCAGGCGCACAGCTCCTCGCCGTAGCGCGGGTCGGGGATGCCCACCACCTGCACGTCCTGCACCTTGGGGTGGCGGTAGAGGTATTCCTCGATCTCGCGCGGGTAGAGGTTCTCGCCGCCGCGGATCACCATGTCCTTGATGCGGCCGACGATGTTGACGTAGCCCTCGGCATCCATCGTGGCCAGGTCGCCGGTGTGCATCCAGCCTTCGGGGTCGATGGCCTCGGCCGTCTTGGCCTCGTCGTCCCAGTAGCCGTGCATGACGGAATAACCGCGGGTGCACAGCTCGCCGGGCACGCCGATGGGCGTGACGGCGCCGGTGTCGGGGCTGACCATCTTCACCTCCAGGTGCGGCTGCACCCGACCCACCGAGCCCACGCGCTTGTCCAGCGGCGTGTCGGTGGAGCTCTGGCAGCTCACCGGGCTGGTCTCGGTCATGCCGTAGGCGATGGTCACCTGGTCCATGTGCATCAGGTTCACCACGCGCTTCATCACCTCGATGGGGCAGGGCGAGCCGGCCATGATGCCGGTGCGCAGCGTGGACAGGTCGAACTCCGCGAAGCGCGGGTGGTCCAGCTGGGCGATGAACATGGTGGGCACGCCGTGCAGGGCGGTGCAGCGCTCGGCCTGCACGGTCTGCAGCACGGCCAGCGGGTCGAAGCCGTCATTGGGGTAGACGATGGTCGCGCCGTGGGTGATGCAGGCCAGGTTGCCCATCACCATGCCGAAGCAGTGGTACAGCGGCACCGGCACGCACAGCCGGTCCTCAGGGGTGAGCTTCATCGCCTCGCCGACGAAGAAGCCGTTGTTGAGGATGTTGCGGTGGGTGAGGGTGGCCCCCTTGGGGAAGCCGGTGGTGCCGCTGGTGAACTGGATGTTGATCGGCTCGGTGGCCTTGAGCGTGGCGGCGACCTCGGCCACGCGGGCGTCGTCGGCCTGGCCGCGGGCCATCAGCTCGGAGAAGCGCAGCGTGCCGGGCCAATCCTCCCGTTGACTGTCGCCCTGGCCGGCCACGTCGATCCACACCACCAGCTTCAGGTGCGGCAGCCGCAGCGAGGCCAACTCGCCCGGCGCGCAGCGGGGCAGCTCGGGCGCCAGCTCGTGCAGCATGCCCAGGTAGTCGCTGCTCTTGAAGCGGGGCATGGCGACGATGGCCTTGCAGCCCACCTTGTTGAGCGCGTACTCCACCTCGGCCACCCGGTAGGCCGGGTTCAGGTTGACCAGGATGATGCCCAGCTTGGCGGTGGCCAGCTGCACCAGCAGCCACTCGGCGTTGTTGTGCGACCAGATGCCGACGCGGTCGCCCTTGTGCAGGCCCTGGCGCAGCAGGGCGCTGGCCAGCTGGTCCACCTGGGCCTGCAGCTGCTGGTAGGTGGCGCGCCGGCCCTGGTGCACGCTGACCAGCGCCTCGCGGTGCGGGTGGGCGGCCACGGTGGCGTCGAACAGGGCGCCGATGGTGTCCTCGATCAGCGGCACATCGGTGGTGCCGCGGTCCTGGCTGTGGGTCAGTCGCCCGTCGCGCATGGGATCGTGCATGGGTGTGTCTCCTCGCCTCGTGGCCTTGGGGGCTCTGGGATGGTCAGATCGTCTCGGCGAACAGCTCGCGGCCGATCAGCATGCGGCGGATCTCGCTGGTGCCCGCGCCGATCTCGTAGAGCTTGGCATCGCGCCACAGGCGCTCCACCGGGAACTCCTTGGTGTAGCCCACGCCGCCCAGGGTCTGGATGGCTTCGCCGGCCATCCAGGTGGCCTTCTCGGCGGTGTAGAGGATGACGCCGGCCGCGTCCTTGCGCAGGGTGCGGCTGTGGTCGCCGCGGTCGCAGGCCTGGGCCACCGCATAGGCATAGGCGCGGCAGGCCTGGAAGGTGCTGTACATGTCGGCCAGCTTGCCCTGCATCAGCTGGAACTCGCCGATGGGCTGGCCGAACTGCTTGCGCTCGTGCACATAAGGGACCACCGCGTCCATGCAGGCGGCCATGATGCCCAGCGGCCCGCCGGAAAGCACCACGCGTTCGTAGTCCAGGCCGCTCATCAGCACCTTGACGCCGTTGCCCTCGCCGCCCAGCACGTTCTCTTCCGGCACTTCACAGTTGTCGAAGAACAAGGGGAAGGTGTTGGAGCCGCGCATGCCCAGCTTGTCCAGGTGCTGGCCGTGGCTGAAGCCTTTGAAGCCCTTCTCGATGATGAAGGCGGTCATGCCCTTGGCACCCGCGCCCGGCGCGGTCTTGGCATAGACCACCAGCGTGTCGGCGTCGCCGCCGTTGGTGATCCACATCTTGCTGCCGTTGAGCACGTAGCGGTCGCCCTTCTTCTCGGCGCGCAGCGTCATGCTCACCACGTCGGAGCCGGCACCCGGCTCGCTCATGGCCAGGGCGCCCACATGTTCGCCGCTGACCAGCTTGGGCAGGTACTTCTGCTTCTGCGCCTCGGAACCGTTGCGCCTGATCTGGTTGATGCACAGGTTGCTGTGCGCACCGTAGGACAGCGCGATCGAGGCGCTGGCCCGGCTGATTTCCTCCATCGCCACCATGTGGGCCACATAGCCGAGGGCGGTGCCACCGTGCTCTTCCGGCACCGTCAGTCCGTGCAAGCCCATCTCGCCCAGCTTGCGCCAGAGGTCGGCGGGGAAGAGGTTGTCGCGGTCGACCTGGGCGGCGCGCGGGGCGATCTCGGCCTGGGCGAAGGCGCGCACGGCCTCCCGCAGTGCGGCGATGTCCTCGCCCAGCGGGAAGGTGAAGATGGATTCGAACATGGGGTGTGTCTCCTGCGGATCGTTGTTTTGAGTGTCACTCAATAAGTCATCGATAGATCCCAGGGGATTTCCCTAGTCATCTGGCAGTCACTCAGAGATTGATCAATCCATGGCGGGTCTGCCAAAATTGAGTAACACTCAAAAAATACCATGCCCCAGACCGAAACCGGCTTTGCCACCACCCGCCGCGGCGGCACCAGTGCCCGCAGCGAACAGCGCATGCGCGACATTCTGAGGGTGGGGCGGGAGGTGTTCGCCGAGAAGGGCTACGAGCGCGCCACCACCACGGAGATCGCCCAACGCCTGGGCGTCTCCGAGGCCACGGTGTTCACCTACTTCCACGGCAAGCGCGAGCTGTGCGTGCGCGTCATCGCCGACTGGTACGACGAAATCATCGCGGCGACGGAGGGTGGCATGCCGCCCGATCGGCCGGCCCGCGAGCAGTTGGCCTACTTCGTGCGCACCCATCTGCGGCTGTTCCTGATCCAGGGCACCGGCCTGTGCGCGCTGGTGCTGTCCGAGGGGCGCAGCAAGGGCCAGGATTTCGCCGAGGCCTTCCAGCCGCTGCAGCGCCGTTACACCGCGCCGCTGATGGACCTGCTGGCGCGCGGCCGCGAACGGGGCGAGATCCGCCAGGATCTGCCCCTGCGCCTGATGCGTGCGCTGGTGCTGGGCCCGGTGGAACACCTGCTGTGGGAGGTCGTCGGCCAGGGGGCTGCCGGGGCGGACAAGCTGGACGTGGAGGCCACCGCCGCCGGCTTGGTGGAGCTGTTCTGGCCCGCACTGGCCGCGCCCGAGGGCGAGCTGGCGGCGCTGCGCCAGTTCCACCAGACGGTGGGCGAGGCGATGGGGCGGGTCGACTGCCGCTGAGGGCGCATGGGCGTCGAGGGGGAGAGGCCGAGCCAGGGGCTCGGTGACGGTTGCATCTATACAGCGTTTTCCCTTAGGGTTGTGGGGTTTTGGCAGGCCTGCGCCATGCGGCCGGCCCAGAAACGTCACCTGCGCGCCGGCATGCAGCATGCTTGTGTCCAGCCATCCATTGGATTGAACCGGGAAGGACGCCCATGACCCCCACCCCCACGGCGCTGGAAGCGCTGCTGATGCAGCGCACGCTGTCCGATCCCGAGCTGCTGGCAGCGGCCGAGACTGCGCCGGACTTTCGCATCCTGCCGGACGCCACGGTGCTGAAGATCGGTGGCCAGAGCATCATCGACCGGGGCCGCGCCGCGGTCTTCCCGCTGGTCGACGAGATCGTCGCGGCGCGCCGGCAGCACAAGATGCTGATCGGCACCGGCGCCGGCACCCGGGCCCGCCACCTCTATTCCATCGCCGCGGGGTTGAACCTGCCGGCCGGCGTGCTGGCGCAACTGGGCGCCTCGGTGGCCGACCAGAACGCCGCCATGCTGGGCCAGCTGATGGCCCAACACGGCATCTCCGCAGTGGATGGCGCCGGCCTGTCGGCCGTGCCCCTGTACCTGGCCGAGGTGAACGCCGTCGTCTTCAGCGGCATGCCGCCCTACAAGCTCTGGATGCGGCCCTCGCCGGATGGCGTGATCCCGCCGTACCGCACCGACGCTGGCTGCTATTTGGTTGCCGAGCAGTTCGGCTGCCGGCGGATGATCTACGTGAAGGACGAGGACGGCCTGTTCACCGCCAACCCCAAGACGGACAAGGGAGCCACCTTCATCCCGAAGATCTCGGTGAACGAGATGAAGGCCAAGGGCCTGCAGGACTCCATTCTGGAGTTCCCGGTGCTGGACCTGCTGCAGTCGGCCCGGCATGTGCACGAGGTGCAGGTGATCAACGGCCTGAAGCCTGGCAACCTGACCCGGGCGCTGGGCGGCGAACACGTCGGCACCCTCATCACCGCGGATTGAAAGGCCACATGCCATGACTGACACCACCATCGGCATCAAGCATGTCGCCTCGGCGCTGGCGCGCCAAACCCTGCAGAACAGCGCATTGACCCGCCCCGTCGCGGGCGTCAAGCCCATCCGCCTGATGCCCTGGCTGCAGGTCGTGAAGATCGGCGGCCGCCTGATGGACCGCGGCGCGGCCGCCATCCTGCCGCTGGTCGAAGAGATCCGCCAACTGCTGCCGGAACACCGGCTGCTGTTCCTGACCGGCGCCGGCCTGCGGGCACGGCACGTCTACGGCGTGGGCCTGGATCTGGGCCTGCCGGTCGGCTCGCTGGCCCCGCTGGCGGCCAGCGAGGCCGGGCAGAACGGGCACATCCTGGCGGCCATGCTGTCGGCCGAAGGCGTGTCCTATGTGGAACACCCGACCATCGCCAACCAGCTGGCCATCCACCTGCAGGCCGCGCGGGCGGTGGTGGGCAGCGCCTTTCCGCCCTACCACCACCACGAGTTTCCCGGCGCGCGCATCCCCGCGCACCGGGCTGACACCGGCGCCTTCCTGGCGGCCGATGCGCTGGGGGCCGCGGGCCTGACCATCGTGGAAGACGTGGACGGCATCTGCAGCACCGACCCCAATGGCCCGGAGGCCGGCAGCGCCGAGCTGCTGCGCGAGGTGAGCGCGGCCGAGTTGCTCAAGACCACCGGACCGCTGCCGGTGGACCGGGCGATGCTGGAGAGCATGGCCAACGCGCGCCACATCGCCCAGGTGCAGGTGGTCAATGGCCTGGTGCCCGGCCGCCTGACCGCAGCCCTGCGCGGCGAGCATGTGGGCACGCTGATCCGCACCGGCGCAGCAGCCTGAGCCGGCGCTTGAGCCGGCGCCTCAGCCGTCCACCGGCTGGTTGGGCGTGGCCAGGGTCAGCTGCCAAAAGCCCAGGTCCAGCCAGCGGCCGAACTTGAAGCCCACCTGCGGCAGCACGCCCACCGACCGGAAGCCCAGCTTCTCGTGCAGGGCGATGCTGCCGGTGTTCTGCATGTCGATGCCGGCAATCAGGGCGTGCACCCGGTCGCTGGCCTCGGCCAGGCGCAGCAACTCGCGCAGCAGCTGCTTGCCGATGCCGCGGCCGCGCTGGTCGTGGCGCACATAGACCGAGTGCTCCACGGTGTACTTGAAGGCGGGGAAGGCCCGGAAGCTGCCCCAGCTGGCGAAGCCCAGCAGCTCGCCGGCGGCGTCGAAGGCACCGATGACCGGAAAGCCGCCGGCCTGCTTGGTGGCGAACCAGGTTTCCATGGTCTTCAGCGTGCGCGGCTGGTACTCGTACAGCGCGGTGCTGTGGGCGATGGCGTCGTTGAAGATGGCCAGGATGGCGCTGGCGTGCGCGTCGGCCTCGCAGGGGCGCAGGGTGATGTCGTTCATGTGAGCTGCTTGTGGAAGTAGGTGGTGGGGCAAGGGCGACCATCGGGCCACAGCGCATAGCCGGGCACTTCGCCCACCCGCTGCCAGCCCATGCGGCTGTAGAGCCGGTCGCCGGCGCTGCCGGTGACGGTGTCCAGCACCAGCACCGTCTTGCCGCAGGCGCGGGCGGTGTCCTCGGCGGCCTGCATCAGGGCCGCGCCCAGGCCCCGGCGCTGCATCTCGGGGGCCACCTGCATCTTGGCCAGGTCGGCGCGGTGGGGCTGGTTCTCCGGCTGGTCCAGCACGAGCTGCACCGTGCCGACCACACGGCCCGGCGCGTGGGTATCTTCGTCGCTCAGCGCGGCCAGCAGCAGGGCGCGTTCGCCGCGCTGCACGGCGGCGTCCACCCCTTGCCAGAACCGCCGGGCTTTCTCCAGGCTCAGCGGCGCCATGAAACCCACCGAGGCACCGCCGTGCACCACGGCCACCAGCAGAGCGGCGAGGTCCTCGGTCTGGCCCGGGCTGAGCTGCTCGACGCGACGGATGGTCCAGGCGGGGGCGTGGGGGCGGGCGGGGCTCATCTCAGCTCCGGGTCAGCACCACGGCATAGCGCGCAGGCACCTGGCCGGGGTTGTGGAAGACGATGGGCACGCCCAGCGTCATGGCCAGGCAGTCGCCGGCCTCCAGGGTGTGGACGGCCTGGTCCACGGTGAGCTGAAGCCGGCCCTCCAGCAGCCAGACCAGTTGCTGCACGCCCTGCAGCCGCTCCAGGCTGTCGTAGGCCACCCGGGCCTGGGGCGGGAACTCCACCTCGACCAACTGGGTGCGGATGTCGGGCCCGCCGGGGGAGACGCTGCGGCGCAGGTAGCCGGAGGCCGGGTCGCGCCACACGGTTTGCGCGGCGCGCCGGGCGATGGGCTCGGGCGGTGGCGTCGGGTTGTCGAACAGCGAGGCCAGGGGCACGTCCAGGGCCTGGGCCAGGCGGTCCAGCAGCACGGCCGTGGGGTTGTTCTCGCCGCGCTCGATCAGCGAGATCATCGAGCGGCTGACCCCCGAGCGGGTGGCCAGGGCGTCCAGTGAGAGGCCGCGCTCGGCCCGCAGGCCACGCACCCGCTCGGCGATGCGGGCATTCAACTCGGTGGATGGCTCCTTCATGATGGAGGAATCATCCAGGATATTGGAGTTCCGTGCAAGCATCGGCGGGTGCACCCGCCGGCCGGGATCTCAGCGCGTGACCGGCAGCGCCTGGGCGGGCAGGCGCACCGTGGCCCGGCCCCAGCCCTTGACCTGCTGCTCCACGCCCACATGCAGGGCCCAGCCGGCCAGCAGGGCCAGGCCCCAGGTGACCAGCAGGCCCAGGGCGCTGAAGACGGCGGTGTCGGGCCAGAAGGCGCTGATCACCGCACCGGTCAGCACGCAGACCGGGTAGTGGGCCAGGAAGACCGCGTACGAGGTGCGGGCCAGCCAGGGCAGCGGGCCCCACTGGGCCAGGCGGCTCCACAGCGGGCCGTTGAGCCAGGGGTTGGCCAGGCACAGGGCGGTGATGCCGGCCACCACCAGGCGGTCGCGCCAGGCCAGGTTCAGCGCCATCAGCACCACCCCCGCCAAGAAGGCCTGTCCCAGCCAGGCGTGGTGGCGGTGGCGGGCGTTGCGCACCCAGGCCGCCAGCATGCCCAGGCCATAGCTGCCGAAGAAGTACAGCGCCCAGGCGTCCAGCTCGTGCCGCAGGTTGAAGCCGAACAGCGAAGCCACCGTCAGGCCCAGCACCAGGCCGAAGGTCAGCCCACCGCGCCAGGCTGCATGGTGGCGCAGCGCCACGATCAGCAGCACCAGGCCGAAAAGCTGCAGGTCGATGGCCACGTACCAGAGCCCCGCGTTGAGAGCGTCCTGGCCCAGGATGTCCTGCAGCAGCAGCAGGTTGATCAGCCACTGGCTCCAACTGGGCGTGGGCGGCAGGTTCGGGTCGCCGGTGAGCCAGCGGGCCAGTTCGGCGCTGAGCACGGCGGCGCCCAACGCCACGATGCAGGCCGGCACCAGGCGCAGGTAGCGCTGCCACAGCGCGCGCGGCAGCGCGGTGGGGGGCAGGCGGTCACCGGCATCAGGATGGGGCAGCCACTGCATGGCGGCCAGGTAGCCGCCCATCACCAGGAAGATCTGCACCGCCATGCGGGCGGGGTCGGCCAGCCAGGACCACAGCGAGGGCGCCAGCGGGTCGAGCTGGGCCTGCAGCGGGCTGTAGATGGTCAGGTGGTGCCAGACGATCAGCTGGGAGGCCAGCACGCGACCGAGGTCGATCAGCGGCACGCTGGCCGCGCGGTTTGCAGGGCGGGACATGGTGGGTCTTGCCAGAAGCGGCACAGGCGCCCGGGTGGGGCGCCTGCGCGGGAGAACGGGGAGGGGCTTACTTGGCCCAGCTGTCCCGCAGGCCGGTGATGCGGTTGATCACCGGGGCGTCGGCGCGGTGGTCCAGTCGGTCCGTCACGAAGTAGCCGTGGCGTTCGAACTGGTAGCGGGCCTCGGGCGGGGCATGGGCCAGGGAAGGTTCCAGGTAGCCCTGGACGATCTTCTTGCTGCCCGGGTTGAGCACGCTGAGGAAGTCGCGGCCGCCGGCATCGGGCTGGGCCTCGGTGAACAGGCGGTCGAACAGGCGGATCTCGGCGGGCACGCCGTCGTGCACGCCCACCCAGGTGAGCACGCCCTTGACCTTGACCGCATCGGCGCCCGGCGTGCCGCTCTTGGTGTCGGGCACGACGGTGGCGGTCACGGCGGTGACGGTGCCGTTGGCATCCTTCTCGCAGCCGGTGCACTCGATGACGTAGCCGTACTTCAGGCGCACCTTGTTGCCGGGGAAGAGGCGGAAGAAGCCCTTGGGCGGCACCTCGGCGAAGTCCTCGCGTTCGATCCACAGCGCCGGTCCCAGGCTGAAGCTGCGCTGGCCCAGCTCGGGATGGTGCGGGTGGGCTGGCGCGCTGCAGGGCTCGCGGTGCTCGGCGCTGCCGAAGACCTCGGCATAGTTCGTCAGCTTGAGCTGGACCGGGTCGATGACGGCCATCGCGCGCGGGACCTGCTCTTCCAGGTCGGCGCGCAGGGCGATGTCCAGCACCGAGTAGTCGATCCAGGCATTGGTCTTGGAGGCCCCGGTGTCGTCGGCCATCTTGCGCACGGCCGCGGGCGTGTAGCCGCGTCGGCGCATGCCGGCCAGCGTGGGCATGCGGGGGTCGTCCCAGTCGCTGACGTGCTTCTCGTCGACCAACTGCTTGAGCTTGCGCTTGCTGGTGACGACGTAGCTGAGGTTCAGGCGGCCGAACTCGTACTGCTTGGGCAGCGGGTGGGCCAGCAGGCCGGCGTCCGCCAGGTTTTCCAGCAGCCAGTCGTAGAAGGGGCGCTGGTCCTCGAACTCGAGCGTGCAGATGGAGTGGGTGATGCGCTCCAGCGCGTCCTCGATCGGGTGCGCGAAGGTGTACATCGGGTAGATGCACCACTTGTCGCCCGTGTTGTGGTGGGTGGCGCGGCGGATGCGGTAGATGGCCGGGTCGCGCAGGTTGATGTTGGGCGAGGCCATGTCGATCTTGGCCCGCAGCACCATGCTGCCGTCGGCATGCTGGCCGTCGCGCATCTCGCGAAAGCGCGCCAGGTTCTCGGCCACCGTGCGGTCGCGGAAGGGGCTGTTGGTGCCGGGCGTGGTGAAGTCACCGCGGTTGGCGCGCATCTCCTCGGGCGTCTGCTCGTCCACGTAGGCCTGGCCGCGCTCGATCAGTGTCTCGGCCGCCCGGTACATGAAGTCGAAGTAGTTGCTGGCGTAGTAGAGATGGGGGGTGCCGAAGGCGTTCCAGTCCCAGCCCAGCCACTTCACCATCTCCTCGATGGCGTCGACGTATTCCTGCTCTTCCTTCTCGGGGTTGGTGTCGTCGAAGCGCAGGTGGCAGACGCCGCCGTAGTCGCGTGCCAGGCCGAAGTTCAGGCAGATGCTCTTGGCGTGGCCCACATGCAGGTAGCCGTTGGGCTCGGGCGGGAAGCGCAGCCGCACCTTGGCGGGGTCGGGCTGGCCGGCGGCATGGTGGGCGGCATCGCCCGGGGTGCCACCGTAGGGGCGGTGGGTGTAAGTGCCGGCCTCCAGGTCGCGTTCGATGATGGCGCGCAGGAAGTTGGCGGGCTTGACGGCTTCGTGGGCCGGGGTGTTCTTGGTGTCGCTCATGAAAGCGCAGGGTGTCCTGGAGACGGGCCGACGGTGGCTCGGTGATCCTGCCAATTGTAGCGACGCCCCCCGTCTTCCGCAGGGAGCGCCCTGGGCTCACATGCCCTTGAACCGGGGGGCATAGATGCGGCTGACGGCCAGGCGCTCGGGGCGCTGGTGCAGGGTCAGCTGGACCCGCCCGGCCTCGTCGCGCAGGGCCTGGGCGATGGCGTCGGCCCGCACGATGGTGCCGCGGTGCACCTGCCAGAAGCGCTGCGTGTCCAGCTGCGGCAGCAGCTCGCGCAGCGACATGCGGATCAGGTATTCGCGCTCGGCGGTCAGCACGCGCACGTACTTGTCGGCGGCCTCGAAATAGACCACCTCGCCCACCGGCACCATGTGCACCGCGGTGCCCACGCCGGCCTGGATCAGCCGCAGCGGCGTGCCCGCCGGCGCGGCGGAGTGGCCCGGGCCGCCCAGCAGCTGGCGCAGGCGCTCGACCAGGGCGGCGTCCTCTGTCCCCGCGGCCGGGCCGGCCGGCGCGCTCCGCTGGGCCAGCAGGCCCTGCAGCCGCCGGCAGGTGGCGGCCAGGCGCTCGGCCTGCACCGGTTTGAGCACATAGTCCACCGCGCTGGCCTCGAAGGCCTGCAGCGCGTACTGGTCGTAGGCGGTGACGAAGACGATCAACGGCAGCGGCCGCTCGGCCGGCCAGTCCTCGACGATGGCCTGGGCCGCCTCCAGCCCGGTCTGGCCGGGCATGCGGATGTCCAGGAACAGCAGGTCGGGCAGGGCGGTCAGGGCCTGGGTCACGGCCTCCTCGCCATCCGGCGCGGTGGGCAGCAGTTGCAGCCCGGGCCAGGCGCGTTGTAGCTCCGTGGCCAGCGCGCGGGCCAGCAGGGGTTCGTCCTCGGCGATCAGGGCGGTGGGGGCAGACAGGGTCATGGCGGGGCGGGTTCAGTCCAGGGGCAGGGTGAGGTCGGCGCTGGTGCCGCCCTCGGGCGGCTCGCTCAGACGGAAGCTGGCCCGACCGCCGAACAGGGCCTGCAGGCGCTCGCGCACCTGCTGGGTGCCAAAGCCGGTGCCCGGCGCGGCCGTGCCGTCGCGCCCGGCGGCGGCCAGGCCGCGGCCGGTGTCGCGCACCTGCAGATGCAGCTGGCCATCGGCCTGCCAGGCCCGTACCGTCAGCTGGCCGGGGCCGCGCTGGGGCTCCAGCCCGTGCTTGATGGCGTTCTCCACCAGGGGTTGCAGCAGCAGCGGGGGCACGGGCAGTTCGGCCAGCTCGGCCGGCAGGTCCAGCGTGGTGCCGAGCCGATCGCCCATGCGCACCTGCATCAGCGCCAGGTAGTCGGCCAGGCGGGCGAACTCGACCGACAGGGCGTGGCGCTCGACCCGGGTGGCCTGCAGCGTGCCGCGCAGGAAATCGATCAGCCGGTCCAGCATGGCCTGGGCCTGGGCCGGGTCCACGCCGATCAGCGCCCGCAGGTTGGCCAGGGTGTTGAACAGCATGTGCGGCTCCAGCTGGCTTTCCATCAGCTTGAGCTGGGTCTCGGCGGCCAGGCGCTGGGCGGCCTCGGCCCGGGCCTGGGTGGCGGCCAGCCGACCGCGCAGCCAGAACAGGTAGGTGGCGATGACCCCGATGGAGATGCTGAAGGTCAGGGTGCCGGCCGAACCGGCCTGGCGCCCCAGTTCCCAGGGCAGGGGCAGACGGTAGCCGGTGAGCGCGTTGCCCAGGACCACGCCGGTGGTGTAGCCGGCCAGCGTGGCCAGCAGCAGCACGGGAGCCATCAGAGGCCAGCCGGGCCAATCGTTGCGGGCTTCTTCGTCGTCGGGGCGGCGCTGTCGCACCCAGCGGGCTGCGGTCCGCCGGCCGGCTTCGATGAACACTGAGCAGCTCAGACCGATGGTGTTGGAGTAGGCCAGGCTCTCCCAAAAGCCACGGCCGCCCTGCAGCACCGTGATGAACAGGGCCACGCCGGTGCAGATCAGCACGGCCCGCAGGGTCTGGCGGCCCAGGGTCAGCAGACGGGCCGCGGCGAGGGGGGGATGCTTCAGGGACATGGGTTCAGGGGTGAAGGGTGGCCGGCTGCGGGCCGGACGGACAGCGCAGGATACCGATCGGGCGACCCAGCAGGGCACCTGCCAGGATGCCCAGGACCGCACCCAGCCCGATGCCGAAGCCTGCTTCGCTGCCCCAGTGGGGGTGCAGCGCGAGCATCACCGCCGACAGGTACTTGCTGGCAAAAAGCCCCAGCATCAGGCCCAGGGGGGCCCAGCTGCCGGGCACATGGTAGAGCTCTTGGTCCGCGTCATAGCGGGCGCGGCGGCCGCCGCCCCGCCTCAGGACCAGTGCCAGGCTCAGAGCCAGACCCGCCCACCAGGCCAGCATGCCTGGGCTGAACCAGCCAGCCAGATGGGCCATGCTGGCTGCACCGGCCAGCAGCCAGAGCGCGGGAGGCAGCAGCAGGCGGGTGCGGCCCTGGCGCAGGCCTCGGGTCTGTCGCAGGCCCAGGGCCAGGATCAGGGCCAGCAGGGCCCACACCCCGACGGGGGTGTGCTGAAGGATGGGAAGCAGGGCGTTCATCGGGAGCTCCGGAAGGGCGGGGATGAACGCCATGGTGGCGGGGCGGCAACCTGCTGGCGAGCCGGGTGCGACAGACGGTGCCGCCGAGGCGCGAATGGCTGCCCGCGCGCGCGAACGGCAGCTCAGCCGGCTGGCTGTGCACCAGGCAGCCAGGTGGACAGCTGGGCGCGGACGTCCCGTGGCCAGGCACAGGGCGCCTGTGTGTCGCGATCCACACAGACCTGGCGCACCCGGGCCACCAGGCGCTCCTGGTGAGGGCCCGGTGCGCTGAGCAGCAGCTGGAGCCGGATCGACGAGCGTTGCAGTGATTCCACCCACAGGGTGGCCGTCAATGTATCGCCCATGCGGGAGGGACGCAGGAACTGGGTCTCAAGGTGGGACAGGGGGGTGAACAGCCCGCGCCGGGGCAGCTCGGCATGCCAGGACAGGCCGGCCTGGGCCCACCAGTCCTCGATGACCGAGTTGATCAGGTCCATGTAGCGGGGGTAGTAGACGATGCCGGCGGGATCGCAGTCGCCGAAGCGCACCTGGCGCCGAGCCTCGAACAGCGGCTGGTTGGACGGAGGAGTCAGGGACGGGACCATCGGGACACTTTTCAGGCGAGCGGAAATGGCAGCGACAGGCCGCCGGCCCGGAACCAGCCCGCGAGCGCCTGGAGGTCGCGCTGCTGGGCCGCGCTCATCCGCGCATGACGCTGCCGCGCCCGTGCCGCAGCGGGGCCGTGGGTGCCATCGTGCCGGGGATGGCGCGCGATCAGCAGGAAGGGGGCCAGTGCCGTGGCATGCCAGCGCAGCCCTGCGGGCAGGACCTGGGCGGCTGCGCGCAGCTCCTGTGGGCTGAAGGCCGCGCGCAGGGAGTTGTGGTAGTCCTGGGTGAACTGGGGCGACTGCTCGGCCTCGCGGTCGTGTGCGAAATAGGCCTGGGTGGCACGCCGCCGCAGGCGGCCGAAGTCGGCCAGAAAGACACCGCCACCCGGCCGCAGCACGCGCGCGGCTTCGCGCAAGGCCTGGGCCAGGGCGAGGGTGTCTTCCAGGTGGTGCAGGGACAGTGTGCAGGTCACGGCGTCGAAGCTGGCGTCGTCGAACTGTTCCAGGCGGCAGATGTCGGCCTGGGTCAGCTGCACATTGTCCAGCCGGTGCTGGGCCAGGGTCTCGCGGGCCTGCGCCAGCATGTGGGGAGCGATGTCCACGCCCACGAACTCCGTGTCCGGGTTCAGGTCGGCCATCTCGGCGAGCTGGTTGGCGGGGCCGCAGGCCAGGTCCAGCACCCGATCCCCCGGCAGGATGGCGGGCAGCGCCTGCACCGCGTTGTAGAAGTACACCGGCCCCAGCACCCCATCGCGCCGGCCGCAGGCCTGGAAGGCAGCGATCTGGGCCGGGTCGTCCATCACCAGGTCCGGCTCGGGGGTGCGCGGCTGCTTCCGCCAGCTCAGGCGCTCGAGCAGCATGTGGGCCAGCATGACCGGACCAGACATCGCGGCGGCTTTCCCGTGGGGGTTCAGAGGGGCTTGGTGGCCTGGTACTCGGCCAGGATGCTCATCGGCTTGGCATCGATGTGGCGGCGCACTTCGGTGAAGCCGGCCGCCTGCAGGGCCTCGACGATCTGGGCCGGCGGCACGCAGGCCTCGATGGTGTCCCAGTAGTAGCGCCAGAGCTTGCGGGTGTTGGGCTGGCGGCCCACCACCCAGGAGGCCAACGGCACCAACCCCTTCATGTAGAACTTCAGCAGCGAGCGCCCCCAGCGGGTCTCGGGGCAGGTGATCTCCAGCAGACACAGCCGTGCACCCGGCTTGAGCACCCGATGGAACTCGCGGAAGGCCACGGACAGATCACTGATGTGGCGCAGCGCGTAGCCCATGCTGAGGAAGTCGAAATGGGCATCGGGGAAGGGAATGCGCTCGGCCGTGCCCTGCACCAGCTGCACGCCGGAAGGAACCTTCGCATGCGCCAGCATGCCTTCGCTCGGATCCACGCCCACGACCAGCGTGGCATCGCCGGCGATGCGGGCGGCTTCGCGCGCCACCAGCCCGGTGCCCACACCGACGTCGACCACGCGCATGCCGCTGCGCAAGCCGGCGCGCTCCAGCGCCTGGCCGCGGTACCACTGGCCGGAGCCGAGCCCCAGCACGGCCTCCATGCGGTCGTAGTCGGCCGCCGTGCTGTCGAACATGGCCCGCACAAAGCTGGAGCGCTTGCTCTCGTCGGCGTAGTACTCGGTCAGGGGCTGGTGGGGCGCCTGGATCGGCACGGACGAGTCAGACATGGGGAACCTTTCTGGAATCGGGATGGGGTGTCAGTGGCCGGCCAGGCGGCGCCAGGCCAGCACGGGCAGCCGCAGCACGAAGCCCACCATGAGCCGGATGTGCATCCAGGTGAGCAGGCGGTTGTCGCGCCAGTAGTTGAAGTGGGAAACCCCGCCCTCGGCAGCGTCGAGGTAACGGACAGGGGCCGGCAGGTTCACCGGCCGGACGCCGCACCAGGCCAGTCGCACCACGGCTTCCGGGTCGAAGTCGAAGCGACGCATCCAGCGCTGACCTCGCATCACCTGGCGCAGGGGCTCGATGGGGTAGACCCGGAAACCGTACAGCGAGTCCCCGATGCCCATCCACAAGGTTTCCAGATTGGCCCACCAGTTGGACACTTTGCGGCCCTGGACCCGCAGCGCCGGTGCGCTGGCATCGAACACCGGCACGCCCAGCACCATCGCCCCCGGCTGGGCCTGGGAGGCGCCCATGAACTCGGGGATCAGGTCGGCCGGGTGCTGGCCGTCCGAATCCATGCACAGCGCATGGGTGAAGCCCGTCTGCGCTGCGGCGTCCAGCCCGTGCAGCACGGCCGCGCCCTTGCCGCTGTTGCGGGGCAGTACCAGCACGCGCAGCCCGGCATCGTCGCGGGCCATGGCTTGCAGGCCTTCGGTGGTGCCGTCCGTGCTGCCGTCGACCACGACCCAGACGGGGCACCACTGCGCCCGGGCGGCCTGCACCGTCTCATAGACCTTGGGGCCGGGGTTGTAGCTGGGGATGAGGACCAGATGGGTGGACGAGGTCGTGACCATGGCGGTTCAGAGCTTGAAATCGGGGTCGATGGAGGCGGTGGGCAGCTGCTGCCGGAAGGCCTCGTGCAGTGCCGCCATGGTCTCGCCCACATGGCGCGGTGCCGGCACGCAAGGCCCCAGCCGAGCCTGGTAGACGACCGGGAAGCGGGGCGCTCGCCAGATCGGCCAGCCCTTGCAGAGGTACTGGGAGTTGGTGCGCAGGATGACGACCTGCAGCGGGGCATGGGCGAGTTTGGCGATCAGGCCAGCGCCCGGCTTGAGCGGGTTGACCGGGTCCTCCACCGTGCGCGTGCCTTCGGGAAAGACCAGCAGTCTCTGGCCCCGCCGAACGGCGCGTGTGGCGGCCCGGATCAGATGCTCCGGCCGGCTGTTGCTGACGTAGCCGGCCAGCAGGGCCCCGATGGCGAGGAAGGCATTGGTCACCAGATCGGCCTTCATCAGGCACAGGGCCTCGCGCACACGGGACAGGATCAGGAAGACATCGATCATGCTCGGGTGGTTGGCCACGATCAGCAGGCCGCCACGACGCGCGTTGAGCTCGTCCAGCGCGGCCAGGTCCAGCTGCATGAGACCGCAGGCGGTGCAGCCGCTCAGGAAGAGACGGAACACGGCGCTGATGAGGCGCTGCATCAGAGGCTGGCGCAGCCGGGCCGGCATGGCCACCAAAGGCAGGCACAGCAGGTTGCCGGCCAGCAGCATGCCACCGAGCCAGAGCAGCAGCAGGTAGAACAGCAGCAGCTGTGCCATCCGGCGTGCAAGGGCGATCTCAGGACGCATGGTTCACCCAGCCCTCGGCCTCGATCTCCACCAGCAGTTCCTGCCGGCAGATGTCGGCCTGCAGCAGGCTCAGGTGTTGCACGCCCTGTGCGGACAGCCGCTGCAGCACGGCCGCCGCATCGGCGCCGTGCCGCAGATAGACCCGGCCGGAAAGGTCCGCCAGGCGGGCGTTCGGTCCGCCCCGGGTCAACAGGGCTGCGATGTTGCGCAGTGCCTCGTCGGTCTGGGCCTGCACATCGCCCTCATGCAGGCTCTGGTGTCCCACGATGCTGGCCGTGCCGCTGACCAGCAGCAGGCCCCGGCCGGGTGTGGTTGCCAGCAGGGCGGCCCTGGAGAACACCGGCGGCATGGCGCCATACCGGGGTGGGTAGTGGTAGGCGCTGACCTGGCGGGGGTTCTCGATGGCCCGTGGCGGCCGTGGGCCGGCCAGCACCGCCGCGCGCAAGAGGCCCTCGGCGCAGCCCAGCGCGCACGCCGCCGGGGCGCCTTCGGTCACCGTGTAGCCGAGGGTCTGCATGGCCTCGCGCCGCCCCTGGTTGAACAGGCGGTAGCGTTCCTCGCCTTCCTGGGTGCCGTGGATGTCACCCAGGTAGTTCCAGAAGCGCAAGGGATGGGGGTGGTGGCTGCTGCGCAGGGCCGACAGCAGCTCGGTGTAGAGATGGCGGCTTTGCGTGGCCATCGGGGCGTTGACCGTGGCCTCGGCCACCAGAAACAGCCCCTCCTTCGCCACGCAGGCCCGCAGCCGGATGCCGGTGTCGCTGGTGCGTTCCCAGGTCTCGGTCGGACCGGGCAGGCACCACAGCTGGCAGGACAAGGCGTGGCCGGCCAGCACGGGCATCTGCAGGGCCAGCCAGGGGGCGTGACAGCCGATCGGGGCCGGGCCAGGGCTGAGCCCGCCCAGCGGCGACAGGCCCAGGGCGCGGGCCTGCTGTTCGGCGGCCTGGGGGCTGGCCGCATGGACGAAAGCCAGTCCGGACGTCAGGGCGGTGAGCGGAGCGAAGGTGGTCTGCATCGGCTCAGACCATGCCGCCATTGACCGAGATGACCTGCCCGGTGATGTAGCGGGCCTGCTCCGAGGCGAGAAAGCCCACCAGGTGGGCGACATCCTCCGGCGTGCCAGCGCGCTTCATCGGCACCAGGCGGGCGATGGCTTCGGCGTCGAAGCTGCCGGCGGACATCTCCGAGGTGATGATGCCCGGGGCCACCACATTGACCGTGATGTTGCGGCTGGCCAGTTCCTGGGCCAGCGACTTGCTGGCCGCCTGGAGTCCGGCCTTGGCCGCGGCGTAGTTCGTCTGACCCCGGTTGCCCATCAGGGCCGCCACCGAGGACACCGAAATGATCCGGCCCCAGCGCCCGCGGACCATGGGCATGGTCAGCGGCTGGGTGACGTTGAAGAAGCCGTGCAGGGACACGTCGATCACCCGGTGCCACTGCTGGGCGGTCATGCCGGGGAAGGCGGCGTCGTCATGGATGCCGGCGTTGTTCACCAGCACCTGCACCGGGCCTTCGGCCAGCACGGCTTCCAGGGCCTGGGTGCAGGCTGCTGCATCGGTGACGTCGAACTGCAGCCAGTCGGCCCGCAGGCCATCGGCGCGCAGCTGCTCGCACAGGGCCTGGGCGGCGCCGGCCTGCCGGTTGGCGTGGATCAGAACGTGCAGGCCATCGGCGGCCAGCCGGCGGCAGATGGCCGCGCCGATGGCGCCGCTGCCGCCGGTCACCAGGGCTTTGCGCCGGGGTAGGTCGGGAGTGTTCATCGAGAGAAGGGATCAGAGCCGTTCGGCGTCCAGCACCACGGTGGCCCGGCCGCTCAGGAGATTGTGCCCATGGACGTCGATCCGAAAGCCATACAGCACGGTCAGCCCGTTGGCCGACAGGCGCTCGGCGTGGACCTGCAGCGGCCCGGGGGCGGTGTGCAGCCAGGGTTGCCGCCATTGCACGTCACGCACGCTGGTGAGGTAGCCCTGGCGTGCGGCGGCGGCCTCGGCCGTGGTCAGGGCGCCATGCACCGCCATGGCCTGGGCGGCGTACTCGACGCCGGCCGTGATGTTCAGGCCCTGCGCCGTGCGCAGCGGGTGGTCAGGCGCCTGGTGGCTGGTGGCCCCGCAGAGGATGTGATCGGCATCCCATTGCTCCACCGACTCGAGCAGGCACATGCGCCCTTGGTGCGGGATGTGGGTGGCGATCCAGCGATGGTCGAGCATCATGGCAGCAGTTCCACGCGCAGCTGCAACTGGTCCAGGTATTCCAGCACCCAGGTGCCGTGCCGCTGGCGGGCCAGGCCCTGCAGCAGCGGCAGGGCACGCGCGGCCGGGACGGCCGTGCGCAGCGACTCCAGCACCGGGTCGGCCAGGGTGTCGATCGGCGCCTGGGCCCAGCCCACACGCAAGGCCGGTCCCGTGCCCGGGGTCGGGCTCAGCAGCAGGGCCACGCCAACAGCATGGGGGATGGGGCGGATCTGCTGCAGGGGCGCGGGGTAGGCCGTGTCATAGGCCACCAGCAGACAGGGTTGGCCGCTGGCCTGCATCTGCACCACGGCCTCGAGCAGCCCGGCCGCGAAGGTGGCGTCGTAGGCACACAGGCTGGTGGAAGGGGCCTGGCACTGGTTGGCGATGCCCCAGTAGCCCGCCGGCATGTTGTGCACCGAGTTGTGAAAGCGCGTTGGAGACACGGCCCGGTCCGCAGAGGCGAGGGTGTCGAGCAACTGGTGGCAGTTGTCGCAATCTCCACCGGTCGAGGAGAAGACCGTGGCCAGGCCGCTGGCGTCGGCGCCCGCCACCTGGACGGCGTCGAAGCCGGCAGCCATGGCCAGTTTGAGGGCCAGGCCCACCCGGCGCCGCTCGGCCGGCGGCAGCGAGGTGGGCGCGGGCAGCACGGTGGGTTGCAGAACCAGGGGGCGCTCGCCACGCAGCACGGGCAGGGCATCGGACCAGCCGCTCATGCCCGGACCGAACAGCCCGATGCCTTGCACATGGACGGCGAAGGGGGGGGCGCTCATGCGGCACCTCGGGACAGCAGGACGCTGCAGTTGCTGCCGCCGAAGCCGAAGGAATTGCCCAGCACATGGCGCAGCGGCAGGGGCAGGTTGTCCAGCAGGTAGTGGGCGGACAAGGCCGGGTCGATTTGCCGGGTGCCCACGCCGGCGGGTGCCAGGCCATGCCGCAGGGCCAGGGCCCCGACCACGGCGTTGACGATGCCGGCAGCGCCCAGCGTGTGGCCGGTGTGCCCCTTGAGGGAACTGCAGGGGACACCTCCCGGCCCGAACAGGGCCGCGACGGCCTTGTCTTCGGCCGCGTCGTTGGCCGGGGTGGAGGTGCCGTGCAGCGTGATGTAGCCGACATCGGCGGGGGTGAGGCCGGCGGCCTGCAGCGCGCCCTGCATTGCCAGCCGGGCACCGAGCCCTTCGGGGTGGGGCGCGGACATGTGGTGCCCGTCGCTGGACTCGCCCACGCCGGACAGCACGATGGCATCGTCCGAGGGCGCCGCGGCCCATTCCAGCAGCGCGAAGCCGGCCGCCTCGCCGATCGAGATGCCGTTGCGGTCGGCATCAAAGGGGCGGCAGGGCGCCGGAGACACCAGCTGCAGCGAGGTGAAGCCGTACAGCGTCGTCAGGCACAGGGAGTCGACCCCGCCGACCACGGCGGCGTCGATCAGCCCGGCGCGCATCAGGCGTTGCGCGTTGGCGAACACCTTGGCGCTGGACGAGCAGGCGGTGGACACCACGAAGGCCGGCCCCTGGAGCGCGAAATGCTGCCGCACGAAGTCGGCCACCGAGAAGGTGTTGTGGGTGTGCCGGTAGTCCAGCCAGGCCGGCAGCCGGCCTTGCGCATCGCGTTCGCGGTAGGCCTGTTCCGAGCTGAGGATGCCCGAGGTGCTGGTGCCCAGGAAGACGCCGATGCGTTGCGCGCCATGCCGGGCAACGGCCGCTTGCACGGCGGACTCGAAGCCATCCTGCTGCAGCGCCCACCAGGCCAGGCGGTTGTTGCGGCAATCAAAAGCCTGCAGGGGGGGCGGGACGCGGAGGTCGTCCAGGCCGTGGACCTCGCCGATGCAGGTGTCGAGATCGACCGTCTCCCAGGCGCGTCGGGCCAGGCCGCTGCGCCGGTCCCGCAGGGCCTGCCAGGTCGCGTCCAGTCCGGCGCCCAGGGCGCTGGTCATGGTGTAGGAAGTCAGTTGAATGGCCGGCACGGAGGCACCTGCAAGCGGGAGATCGGAAAAGGAAAGGAACAGGGAACGCGGGGCTCAGCGCTTCTGCGCCATCGGCATCACATGGGCGAAAGGGGTTCCGGCGCTCATGGGGCGGGCCTCCACCGAGAAGCCGCGTCGGGTGAGCGCATCCGCCCGGTCGGGCAAGGGGCGGCTCCCATTCTGTTCAGGCGGTGCCCCTGTGCAAAGGCCATACCCCGGTTCATCCACGGGTTGAACCGGAGGCGCAGGCCGCACGCAGGAGCATGGACTTCAGGTGGGCGTGCATGCGCGTGAGAGTGTAACGGGCCGAAGTCCTTGTGATTGCAGGTGCGCGAGCAGCCGCGGCAGCACGGCCAGTACCACGGCCTGGCCCTCGGCCGTGCGGGCCGCGTGGCCGTCGTGCAGCAGCAGGATGTCGCCGGCCGCAAGCCGGTGGGTCAGACGCTGGAACACCACCTCGGGGTCGCCGCAGCGCGTGTCGTAGGCCCGGCGTGTCCAGGCCGCCAGCTGCAGGCCCAGGCTGTGCAGCACGGGGTCGAGAAAGGGGTTGCGCAGGCCCGCCACCGCCCGGTAGAAGCGGGGGCTCTGCCCGCCAATGTGCTGGAGCGCCGACTGGCCGCCATGGATCTCCTGCCGCCAGCCGTCCGGGCCCATCAGCGAGGCGTGCCAGGGGTGGCGCAGGCCATGGTTGGCCAGTTCATGGCCACTGTCGGCCAGGGCGCGGCACAGCGCCGGGTGCGCCTGGGCGCGCTGGCCGATGCAGAAGAAGGTGGCCTGCACCCCATGGGCGGCCAGCAGGGCCATCAGCTGGGGTGTGACCTCAGGGTCCGGGCCGTCGTCAAAGGTCAGGGCGACCTCGCCGCGTTGCCGGGCGGCTTCCGGAAGGCGCACCAGGGTCGGACCCAGCCAGCCGCAGCGGGGCAGCAGGCCCGCCAGGCTGAGCAACCCGTGGTTCGCCAGCAGCAGGGTCAGCCACACCGGCCAGCCCGAGGGACGGAGCAGCCAGCCGGCCAGCACGGCCAGGTGCAGCAGCAGGCTGGCCATCACCAGCGGGGATGGCCGCCAGGGCGGTGTCCGGGCCTCAGCGGGCATGGCGTGGCTCAGCCGGCGCGCACAGCACCGCCGAGAAGAACAGGGCCAGCAGGGCGCCGGGTGCCACCGTGCAGCCCATGGCGGCCAGCAGGGGCACCTTGGACAGGCCCAGGGCGGCAAAGCTGCCCACGGTGGTGAGATTGGCCACCGCCAGCGAGACGAGCGTGCGTCGCCGCTCCTCGGCGGGGCCTGCGTCGAGGCCGCTGTCGAAGAACAGGGCGTAGTTGGAGCCCACGGCCACCACCAGCAGCAGGCCCACCAGGTGCAGGATGGTGAGCTGCTGCCCGCTCAGCAACAGCCCGGCAGTCACCGCCAGCACCGCGCTGGCCAGGGGCAGCGCCACGCGGGCCACCCGGGTCAGCGAGCGCAGGTGCAGTGCCAGCAGGGCCAGCACCGCCAGCATGCCCAGGCCGGACATGCGCAAGGCCTCGTGCAGGTAGTGGTCGAAGATGCCGGTGGTCTCGGCCAGCAGGTCGATGACCGTGATGTCGGGGGCCTGCGCCTGGGCCAGCGCCGCCGACACGCGCGCCAGATCGATGGCGCCATCGGGCGCGCCCGCAGGGGCGCGCATCGGCAGCAAGGCCAGCACATCGTGGGCCCGGTGCACCAGCAGCGAATCGACCAGCATGCCGGCGGAACTGTCGTGCAGCTCGCTGCGCTGCAGCGGCGAGGCCTGCCGGGCCAGTTGCACGTCGTCGATGAAGCCTTGCAGCCGCTCGGCCCTCAGCGGCGTGCCTTGCAGGGCCTCGTCCAGGCGGGTGCGCAATTCGGCTGTCGGTGGCAGGGCGGCGCGACGGGCCTGCTGCGTGGCCAGGCTGGGCAAGGCCTGGGCCGGCGAGCTGAAGCCACCGATCACGCCCTCGGCCTGCAGGCGGCGCAGGGTGGGCGCGGCTTGCTCGGCCCGTTGCAGGGCAGTCTCCTCGTCCGGGGCGGAGATGCTGGCGATGTAACGCAGGTCAGGGGCACCCAGATCGGCGCGCAGGCTGGCGTCGAGGGCCTGTTCGGCATGTGACACGGGACTGAGCGCCGACAGCTGCCGGTTCCAGATGTCCTGGTGACGCCAGGCCAGCAAGGCGGTGGCGGCGGCCAGCAGCAGGAGCACGAGCGCTTGCAGACGGGGCAGGGCATGCACGACCCGCTCCAGCAGCCGGCCCACGGGATCGAGGTCGCGCAGGGGCAACTGCGCCGGCAGCAGCCGGGGCAACACGAAGCGGGTCACCAGCACCGCCGCCACCAGGCCGGCGATGGAGTAAAGGCCCAGCTGCGCCAGCCCGGGAAAACCGGACAGCAGCAGGGCGGCAAAGCCGGCGATGGAGGTGAGCACGCCCAGGCGGATGGTGCGCCAGAAGTGGGCCGGCGGCTGCCGGTCGGCCCGCTGGACGAAGAGGTAAATGGAGTAGTCCACCGCTTCGCCGATGAGGGTGGTGCCGAAGCCCAGGGTCAGTCCGTGCACCTGGCCGAAGCCCAGGCTGACCGTGGCCACGCCGGCCACGGCCCCACTGAGCACCGGCAGCAGACCCAGGCCGAGCAGCCGCGGGGACCGGTACACGGTCAGCAGCAGGGCCACGACCAGCACCAGGCTGACCGTGGCCAGCCGGCTCACCTCGGACTCGATGGTGGCGCGCGAGGAGACCGAGAAGACCCCGGTTCCGCTCATCACCAGCCGGGCGTCGGCGGGGCGGCCCGGCAGCTGGGCAAACAGCGTGCGGATGCGTTGCTGCGCGGCAGCCTGGGCATCGATGTCGGAGCCGGCGGCGCGGGTCTGCAACAGCAGGATGGCGCGTCGGCCATCGTGCGAGGCCCAGGCCCCCTCCAGGCTGTCGGGTTGGGATTCGCCGCTGAACTGGCCCAGCAGCGCCAGCGTCTCCCCCGTGGGGTCCCGGGGCAGCAGGCTCTTGAGCAGCAGGCCGCCGTTGCCGGCCAGGCCTTGAAGGGACTCGTCGATGGCCTGGCGCAGGCCGGTCGTGGTGAATCGCTGGGGGGTGACCTCCGGACTCAGCAGGTAGCGGTGGCCGAAGAAGAAGGCCCGGTCGCGCTCCTGCAGCTCGGCATCGCCGTTCTGCACCGCCTGGAAGGCCGGGTCGGCCCGCAGCTGGCGCCCCAGCTCGCGCGAGAGCCGGGCCCGGGTGGGGGCGTCGCTCCCTTCGATGCCGACCATGATCAGCCGTGCCACGATGCCGTCCTGCAACTGGTCCAGCAGCAGTTGCTGCCGTTGGGTGGGCAGGCGGGGCATGAAGGCCGAGAGGTCCGCCACAAAGCGGGTCTGGGAGATGACGCCGACCCCCAGGGCCAGCAGCAGCAACCAGACCAGGACAGCGGCCGAGGTCCAGCGCTGTCTCATGGTGCCGTGACCGGTGTGACCTGCATTTCCGAACGGTCTCCGTCGGCCTGCTCGAAGACGATCAGGCGCACCACCGTGCCAGCGCCCTCGATGCGGATGCGGCTCACGAGTTTGGCCATGCGGGGCTGCTGGGGCAGCAGCAGCAGCTTCCAGCGCTCCGGGCTGCCGGTCAGTTCCAGCGCGTAGTACTTCTGCAGTGTCGCCAGGTCGCCGGCCAGGGTGCCGCGGATGCTTTCCACGAAAGCGGCGGCCTCCGGGTTGGCCCCCAGGTTCACGGTCATGTGCCGCTTGTTGGCATCGTCCACGGTCAGCAGGTCGCCCTGCAGCACCAGTGATTCAGGCCGCGGCGACAGCGTCCGCTTCTCCAGACGGTCCGGTGCGGTGAAGGACAGCTCGCCACGCGACTCGACCGGCTGATCGAGCACCGCCAGGTACTTGCGTTCCACGAAGGTGGCCTTGGCCGACTTGTGGGTTGCCAGGGACTGCATCAGCGCCGCCGGGGTCCAGGCCTGGGCCCAGGCCGGCGACAGGCTCGAGAAGGCGAGCGTGAGGGTGAGCAGGGCCGGGCGGAAGGCAGCGTCAAGACTGCGACGGAAGGGGCGAGTGCCAGAAGTCATAGAAGTTGAACCAGTTGTAGGGGGCGGCGCGGCAGTACCGTTCCAGCTGTGCAACGTACTGCGCCATCAGGGCCCGGATCTGTGCCTCGCGGTCGCCGCCGAGCGTCGGGTCCAGGTGCAGGGGGTGAAAGTGCAACTCGTAGCGATTGCCCCCCTGGTAGAGGCCGGTCATGAAGTAGATCGGCTGGCCCAGCATCACCGCCAGCCGGAACGGCCCGCAGGGAAAGGGCGCGGGCTCGCCGAGAAAGGGTATCTGGAGGTATTGGTCCGAGCCCGAAGCCCGGTCGGCGAGCATGCCCACCAGCCGCCCCTCCTTCAGCCGCTGGTGCACGGTGAGGATGGCCTCCAACTGACCGAGCGGGATGATGTCCGGCGCTGCCGCCGGGTTGATCGCGGCCAGGGTCTCGTGGATCTGCCGGGCATTCTCGAGGTACATGGCCACGCTCAGCTGCAACTGGCCGTGGTGCCGGGCCTGGGCCCGCAGGACCTCGAAGCTGCCCAGGTGGGCGCCCAGCAGCAGCAGACCGCGCCCCTCGCCGCTGTGCTGACGGTCCACCGCCTCGTGGCCAATTGGTTGCAGGTCGAACAGCGCGAAGCGGTCGTTGAGAAGGTACACCCGGTCGTGGATGGTGGAGGCGAAGGCGTGAACGTGGCGGTACAGGTCCGACCAGCGGGCAGGCCGGCCCAGGCAGCGTGAGAGGTAGCTGCGCGAGGCCTGGCGGGCGGCCCGGGCGGTGATCAGGAAGTACAGCGCGATGAGGGCCACCAGGGGGCGTGTGGCCCGCCGGCCCAGGCCCAGGGACAGCCGGGTCATGAGGCGCAGCAGCCACAGGCTGCCGCGCTCCTGCTGGCGCATCCAGGCTGGACGTGCGTCGGCGGCGGGCGGGGTGGTCGCCTCGGGCTTCATGCCGGCGCGCGCAGGAACCTGCCGCTGGCCACCAGGGTGTCGTCTGCCGCGAGATGCAGCGAGAAGCCGACGCCCGTGTCGGTGACGGTGTGAGCCAGCAGCACGGCCTCGCCAGGCGCGAGTGGACGCAGGAACTTGGCTGAGGCCAGACCGGTCATGGGCTGGCCAAGCTGGGCTTCCAGGGCCTGCTGAGTCAGGGCCAGCAGCACCACGCCAGGGACGATGGGCCGAGAGGGGAAGTGCCCTTCGAACGCCGGGTGGTCGGCAGGAATGTGCAAGGCGATGCGGTTCATGCGGCGTCGGTTCCGTCCAGATGCTGGCGGATCAGGGCCTGGACCGTGGCCGACGTGATCTTGCCGTTGGCGTCGCGCGGCAGATGCTCCACCCGGACCAGCGGACGCGGCAGGAACACCGGATCCACATGGGCCCGCAGCGCATGGAGGATCTCGCCGGCCTGCTGGTCGGGCGCTACCACGAAGGCGGCCAGGCGGGTGTCGTCGCTGGACCCTCGGGCGGGCGGCAGGCAGTAGACGCCGTCCACGACGCCGGGCAGGCTGGTCAGGACCTGGTTGAGGTAGCTCAGCGAACTGCGCTTGCCAACGATGTTGACCAGGTTGCCCGGGCGGTCGATCAACTCGAAGGTGTCCGGTCCGGTGATCTCCAGGAGGTCGTGCACCGGCTGGGGTTGCCCCTGAGAGCTGCCCTGGATGGTCAGCCCACCCTGGGCATCCTGGCGAAGCTCGCAGCCGGCCAGCAGCCGCCACGCCGTGCCTTCGGTGGTGCGGCGGGTGGCCACCTGGCCGGTTTCCGTGGCGCCGTAGATTTCCAGCAGGGGCGCGCCCAGGCGGGACTCTGCGGTCTGGGCCACGGGCAGGCCCAGGGGGGCCGTGGCGGACAGCAGCAGATCAAGGGGAGGGAGGTCCTGCTGCGCCTCCAGCAGCTTGCGCAGATGGAAGGGGGTGCTGACCAGCAGGCGACGTCCGGGCACTTGCGCCAGGGACGCGGCGATGTCCGCCGGGAAGAAGGGCTGCTCGTCGGTCAGCACGCCGCCACCCAGCAGGGGCAGCAGCACCGTGGATTCCAGACCGTACATGTGGCGAAAGCTGACGGTGCCCACCACGCTGCAGGGGCCGCCTGCGGCGGACCAGAGGCGCTCGGACGTGGCCTGCACGCTGGCGCAAAGCGGCCCCCACGATTTGTCGTGCGACTGGGGGCGGCCGGTGGAGCCGGAGGTGAACACCCGGGCGACGACCTGTTCAGCCGGGATGGCCGGCTCGCCCGGGACGGCCGCTTGCTGGGGCTGTGCCATCAGCGCACGCACGTCCAGCACGGCCGGTGGCTTCAGGCTGGTCTCGGCCGGTGGGTTGTCCCACAGGGCGGGGGCCTGTGGCGCCTGGGCCCACACGCCCGTCAGCGACTCCGGCGCCAGAGCATGCGGCAGCAGGCTGCGGATGCCGCGCAAGGCGCAAGCCAGCAGGCTGAGGCTGAACCAGTAGCGGCTCTGGCAGAGATTGACCACTTCGGGCACGTCCGGCAACTGCGTGGCCAGGTGCCGGATCTGGGCGAGAAAGCGGGCCCGTGACACCGGGCGGGCGTCATGCCAGGCGACGACCGTGTCGTCGGGATGCGCTGGAAGCAGGGGCAACAGGGAAGGCATTGACGCGGTGCTCAGCGGTGGGCCTGGCGAAAGGACCGGTAAGCCTGGATGGTCTGGCGGACGTCCATGTGGGGGCGATCGGGCAGCAGCTTGAGCCGCACCGCGTACTCGGCCACGAAGAGTCCGCCAACCAGGGCCGGCGTGAGGATGTTGGCCAGCAGGGACCACAGCCACAGTTGGCCCGTGAAGAACAGGCCCACCGAGAGGCCGAGCATGGTGAGGAAGAACAGTGTCCAGACCCAGGTGACCTGCCAGGTGTACCGCAGGTAGCGGGCGTCCAGAGGCTCCGGCGTCACGAAGGCGGCAATGCGGGAGCACAGGGCCCGAGCGTGGTCGCGCCCCAGAGAGTGGCCGAACATGAGGGCGAGGAAGCCCATGGCGCCGGCGTGCTGCAGGAAATAGACGGTGGCCACATGCTCGACCAGCGCGGGCAGCCTGCAGACCAAAAACACCACTGCGCCCAGCCAGGCGACCAGCCCCAGGGCGCGGCGCCAGCCGGACTGGTGCCAGACGAACAGGCCGGCCATGAAGGCCATGGGCGCCAGACTGACAACGACTGCGGCCAGCGGAGGGTGGTCAGAGGCGCCGGCGACAAAGGCCAGCCCGAGGTAGATCGCCGCCAGGACCGCGGCGGCCAGCCGCTTGGCCATGGGCGGCAGCCAGTTCATTGCGGGCGATGCTGCCCGATGTATTGGGCCAGACTGCGCAGGGAACTGAAGATGCGGAAGTTGTCAGCGTTGTCGGCCTTCAACTGCACACCGTACTTTTTGCCGATCAGCAGGGCGACTTCCAGGATGTCGATGGAGTCCAGACCCAGGCCGTCGCCATACAGAGGCTGGGTGGGGTCGATGTCCCCGGCGTTCACTTCCAGGCTCAGTTCGGAAACGAGCATGTTGGCGAGCTCGGCTTCCAGGGCGGGGTGGATCACATCGGCGCTGTCGGTAGGGAGAGTCATGGGGTTCTTGATCGGAAATTTGTCAGTGTTGACAATGCTTTATATCGAATTGTAGCCGAGCGCCTCAGAGTGGTGCGGGGCCGGAGGCACGGGCCTCGGACTGCTCGAAGACCCAGGTCAGTGCCAGGCCGCCGAACCAGTTGCTGCGCTGGCTGACCAGGGGGCTGTCGGCAAAGCGCGCGCCGCCGAGCTGGCTCAGCCCCACGAACGCGCCGCCCACCCAGGCGCCGCGCCGCAGGAGCACGCCGGTGTTCAGCGTGGCGCCGGCATAGCCGCCCCGGGCCTGGTAGGCGGGCCGGTCAGGGGTGACCTCGTCGTCCCGGACCCGGTAGTAGAAGTTGTTGTAGCGGCTGTCCTGGAACTTCACCGTCAGGTCCAATCCCCACTCCAGGGATTGGCCCGCCCATTGCAGCTGCCGGGTCCAGCGCAAGGTGGGGTCAGCGATCCAGCCAATGGCCATGAGGTGGCGGTGGTCGATGCCGGTGGCGTAGCGCAAGGGCAGGCGCAGGCTCAACCGGTCGCCGGCGGTGCGGTGCAAGGCGATGGCGTAGACCACCCCGGATTCGAGGGCCAGCGGCAGGTCATGCATGCCGGCCCGCTCGGTGTCTGCGGAGTCCACCGGCAGGGTGCCGCTGAAGGACAGGTCCAGCTCGGTGCGGGGGGTCTCGTTCAGCTGCAGGCCCACGCCCTCCCGGTTGGCGTGGAGGATGTCACCCCGGTACACCGCATAAGGCCACGGCACGGCGTAGGTGCGGGTCACGCGCGAACCCAGGTAGGCGGGCGTGGCCAGCAGGCCGGCGCCTGCGCCCAACTCCCAGAGCGGCAGATCCGGGCCGGTGGGGTTTGCGCCCGACCCTGCGGCCCATGCGGACAGGCCGCTCAGGCACAGGCTGGATGCGATGGCCAGCCGGCGGAGTTCATGGCAGGGGGTCATGCGACGGGATTCAGATGGGTTTGAAGTTCGCTGCGCGGGGTGTTGACCACCAGGAGCTCGATCTGACCCGCCTCCCGGCCCTGCCGGGACACCTGGCCGACCACCTGCACGGCCAGCTCAGACATCTGGCGCGTGCGTGCCGAGAGCTGCACCGTCTCGCCCGGCAGCACCGGCTGCTTGAAGCTGCATTTGCGGATGCCGGCCAGCACGCCGATGTAGGCCGGGCCCAGGCTGCGCGCATGATCGTTGCCCACCAGCATGCCGGCGCCCGCCAGCTGTGCCATGGCTTCCACCAGCAGCACGCCGGGCACCAGGGGCATGCCGGGAAAGTGTCCTTGCAGAATGGCCAGGGAGGGTTCCCAGCAGGCCTCGCCCTGGTAGTGGTCGTGGGCCAGCACGGTGAGCTGTCGGATGAACAACGCTTCGCCGCGATGAGGGAGCACCTGCTCGATGCCGGACCGGTCCAGGGTGAAGGGGTAGTGCAGGGGCGGCAGGGTCATGGTGAGGCAGGTGTCCTGGCCGCGCCACTGCTGTGCCGTTGGCCGGCCTGGCGACGGACGGGGTGGGTCAGCCAGGCCACGCCCAGGCCCAGCGCAGAACCGGCCAGCACGTCGATGGCCACATGCTGGCGGGTGGCCATCGTGGAGTAACAAATGGCCAGGCACCACAGGGCATTGCACCCGCGGGCGGTCCGCCCCAGCCCGAGTTCCGGCAGTTGGTGGTGCAGCCAGTAGCCCGCGAACACGGCCGTGGCCACGTGCAGCGAAGGGCAGGCATTGCCTGCGGCGTCGACGCCCTTGAGGAACGCCATGCCAGGGTAGCGGGCCCAGTCGATGTGGCTCGGGGGCACGGCATTGGGCCATTGCCAGAACACCAGCAGGCCGATGAGGCAGACGATGGCCATGCGCCAGCCGAAGCCGATGATCTCCCGCCGGCGGGTCATGAGGCTGGCCGGCAGAGACAGATACACCCACAGCGACAGGTAGACCGGCAGGGCCGCTGGATTGAAGGGGATCCAGTCGTCCAGCCAAATCTGCGGCACGGTGGTGACCGGTCCGCCGGGATGCTTCATCAGGTGGATGTAGGCGATGAAGAAGGCCGTGGTGAAGCCGGTGATGCCGAAGGTCTTGAACCAGAACTGGGGCCGGAGTCGGGCCCAGGCATGGCCCGCGACTTGGCGCAGGGCCTGGGGGGGGCGCGGCATGCCGGGCACGGACTCAGTCGGCCCAGCGGCGCGCAACGAGGCAGGCGTTGCTGCCGCCGAAGGCGAAGGAGTTGGACATCACCGCCTCCATGTGCGCGTTCCGGCGGGCCGTCACCGCCACATGGTTCAGCGGGCAGCGTGGGTCGGGCTGGTGCAGATGCGCCGTTGGCGGGATGGTGCCGGTGGCCAGGGCCCGCAGGGCCAGTGCGAACTCCAGTGCGCCGCCCGCGCCAATCAGATGGCCGTGCACCGCCTTGGTCGAACTGACCGGCAGCTTGGGGGTGTGGGCGCCGAAGACCTCGACGATGGACTGGCTCTCGATGACGTCACCCGCCTCCGTGGCGGTGCCATGGGCGTTGAGGTAGTGGATGTCGGCCGGCTGCAGCCCGGCGTGCGCGAGCGCCTGCTGCATGGCGGCCACCTGCCCGTCCACGCTGGGGGCGGTCAGGTGTCCGGCATCGCTGCTGCTGCCGTAGCCGCACAGCTGCGCATGGACACGCGCCGCGCCACGGGTCTGGGCGTGCGAACGGCTCTCCAGCACCAGGGCGGCAGCGCCTTCTCCCAGCACAAAACCCGATCGATCCGCCGCAAAGGGCCGGCAACTGGTGGCGGGGTCCACGGGATCGCACGAGGCCATGACCCGCAGCGCGTTCCAGGCCACCAGCGAACCCGGCGTGAGCATGGCCTCCGTGCCGATGACGATGGCGGCGTCAAGGTAGCCATGCTCGATGGCGCGCAGGGCCTCACCCGCCGCGATGGCGGATGAGGCGCAGGCCACCGAATAGGTGTTGCCCATGCCCCGCAGGCCGTAGCGCATGGACACGGCGGCCATGGGGCCGTTGGCCATCATGCGCGGCACGGACAGCGGGTGCATCACGGTGGCGCCCCTGCGGCCGGCTTCGGGGCCGTGCAGGGCAGCAAAGTAGCGGCTGTAGAGGCCATCCAGGGTGTGGGCACCACCGAAGCCGATGCCGGCAAACACCCCGAAGCGGCGCCCATCCGGGGGGCCATCGCTCAGCCCGGCATCCCGCATGGCTTCCTCGGCCGCCACCAGCGCCATCTGGGTGGCACGGTCGCCGGAGAGCAGCTTGCGCTCGAGCCGCTGCGCGGGCTCGACGGCCACGGGCGCCACGAGAAGATCCGGAATGCCCGCCGTGAGGGACACCGGGGCGCGGACGATGGCGCTGCGCGCAAGCACTGCGGCTTCGAAGCTGGAGGCGACATCTGCCCCCAGGGGGGAGAGCATGCCCAGGCCCGTGACAAGGACCGGGGTCATTTGGCGATGGCGGTGTCCAGCGCCTCGACCGGGGGGATCTGGCCGTCGTGGCGGCCGCGCACTTCATCCTCGATCGCTGTCACCATGGCAGAGAAGCTCATGGTCTGAAAGCGCATGGGATCGGAAATCTGGAAGCCGAACCGATCCTCGACCTCGAAGAGCATCTCCACCAGGCTGAGAGAGTCCAGCCCCAGGTCGGAGACCATCAAATCGGGTTGTGCCAGTTTGGTCGCATCCACTCCCGCTGTGTCGACCAGGTAGTTCTTGATGAGTTCAGAAAGCATGACTGCACGGTGCGCTGGGAATTCGCGGGGATTGTAAAGATCACCGACATGCGTTCTCGCCCGATTCGATTCACTTCCGACGTGAATTTCCACCCAGCAGGCTGCCCAGCACGCCGCGCACGATCTCCCGACCGACGCTGGAGCCGATGGTGCGGATGGCGGACTTGGCGGCCGCCTCGGCCAGCCCTTCGCGGCGGCCGCCGCGCGGGCCGGTCGAGCCGAACAGGATGTCACCCAGGCCCCCCAGCAGGCCCCCGTTGCCGCCGCTGTTGCCGGTGGCTGGCCCACCCTGCGGGACCTGCGGTGCCGGGGCGCCGCCCCGGAAGACCTGGCCCGCCTCGTCGGCCAGGCTGCCGCCCCCTTGCGGGGCTTGTTGCTGCATCTGGTCCCGGGTGTCGGCGGTGGTGGCCGCCCGTCCCTTGAGCTTTTCGTAGGCGGATTCGCGGTCCACGGTCTTCTCGTAGACGCCGGCCACCAGCGAGCCCTGCATCAAGGCCTGCCGCTGGGCGGGGGTGATCGGACCGATCTGGCTGCCCGGGGGCAGCACGAACACGCGCTGGGTGACGCTGGGCCGGCCCTTGGCGTCCAGAAAGCTGATCAGGGCCTCGCCCACGCCCAGCTCGGTGATGGCGGTGGCGATGTCCAGCCCCGGGTTGGCGCGCATGGTGTCGGCTGCGCTCTTGACGGCCTTCTGGTCGCGCGGGGTGAAGGCGCGCAGGGCGTGCTGCACCCGGTTGCCCAACTGGCCCAGCACGGTGTCGGGCACGTCCAGCGGGTTCTGGGTGACGAAATAGACGCCCACGCCCTTGGAGCGCACCAGGCGCACCACCAGCTCGATGCGCTCCACCAGGGCATCGGGCGCGTCCTTGAACAGCAGGTGGGCCTCGTCGAAGAAGAAGACCAGCTTGGGCTTGTCCAGGTCGCCCACCTCGGGGAGGGTCTCGAACAGTTCCGACAGCATCCACAGCAGGAAGGTGGCGTACAGCCGCGGCGCATTCATCAGCTTGTCGGCCGCCAGGATGTTGACGACGCCCTGGCCATCGACGGTCTGCATGAAGTCCGTGATGTTGAGCATGGGCTCGCCGAAGAACTGGTCCCCGCCCTGTTGCTCGATCTGCAGCAGGCCGCGCTGAATGGCGCCGATGGAGGCGGCGCTGACGTTGCCGTACTCGGTGGTGAACTGGCTGCCGTTGTCACCCACGTACTGCAGCATGGCGCGCAGGTCTTTCAGGTCCAGCAGGGCCAGGCCGTTGTCGTCGGCGATCTTGAAGACCAGGTTCAGCACGCCGGCCTGGGTCTCGTTGAGGGCCAGCATGCGCGAGAGCAGCAGCGGGCCCATGTCGGACACCGTGGCGCGCACCGGGTGGCCCTGCTCGCCGAAGACGTCCCACAGCGTGGTCGGGCAGGCCAGGGATTGCGGTGTGGCCAGACCGCGCTCCTTCAGGATGGCGGCCAGCTTGTCGCCGACCTGCCCGGCCTGGCTGATGCCGGTCAGGTCACCCTTGACGTCGGCCATGAAGACCGGCACGCCGATTTTGGAGAAATTCTCGGCCAGGGTCTGCAGGGTGATGGTCTTGCCGGTGCCGGTGGCCCCGGTGATCAGGCCATGGCGGTTGGCCAGGGCGGGCAGCAGTTCGCAGGTGATCTCGCCGTGCTGACCCACCAGGATGGGATCGACCATGACTTCCTCCAGAGAATCTTGTGGTGCCTGGAGCCGTCCCGGGGAGGGCGCCCCAAGTAAAATGCCAGTCTATCCAAGAAACCCCAAGACCCTGGCGACCGCACCGGGGCAGGAGAAATTTGCCATGGCTGGGCACTCGAAATGGGCCAATATCCAACACCGCAAGGGCCGTCAGGACGAAAAGCGGGGCAAGGTCTGGACGCGCGTGATCCGCGAAATCATGGTGGCTGCGCGCCAGGGTGGCGGTGACATCAGCGCCAACCCCCGCCTGCGTCTGGCGGTGGACAAGGCCAAGGCGGCCAACATGCCGGCCGACACCGTCAAGCGCAACATCGACAAGGCCACCGGGGCCCTCGATGGCGTGACCTACGAGGAAATCCGTTACGAGGGCTACGGCATCGGCGGCGCGGCCATCATCGTGGACTGCATGACCGACAACCGCGTGCGCACGGTGGCCGAGGTGCGCCACGCCTTCAGCAAGTACGGCGGCAACCTGGGCACCGAGGGCTCGGTGGCCTTCCAGTTCAAGCACTGCGGCCAGCTGATCTTCGCCCCCGGCACTTCCGAGGACAAGGTCATGGACGTGGCGCTCGAATCGGGTGCCGAGGACGTGATCACCGACGACGACGGCGCCATTGAGGTGCTGACCGCGCCGGGCGACTTCGAAGCCGTGAAGAACGCGCTGGAAGCCGCCGGCCTGAGCGCCGAAGTGGCCGAGGTGACGATGCGCGCCGAGAACACCATCGCGCTGGCCGGCGATGACGCCGAGCGCATGCAGAAGCTGCTGGACGTCATCGAAGACCTCGACGACGTGCAAGAGGTCTACCACAACGCCGAACTGGGCTGATCCATGAACATCCTCGTCATCGGCAACGGCGGCCGCGAGCATGCCCTGGCCTGGAAACTGGCCCAGAGCGAGCGGGTGCAGCGCGTTTACGTGGCGCCGGGCAACGGCGGCACCGCGCTGGACAAGCGCCTGACCAACGTCGCCATCACCGACCCGGTGGCGCTGGCGGATTTCGCCCAGGCCGAGAAGGTCGGCCTGACGGTGGTGGGCCCCGAGGCCCCGCTGTCCCAGGGGGTGGTGGACATCTTCCGCGCCCGCGGCCTGCGCATCTTTGGCCCCACCCAGGCGGCTGCGCAGTTGGAGTCGTCCAAGGCCTTCGCCAAGGACTTCATGAAGCGGCACGCCATCCCGACGGCCGCGTACGAGACCTTCTCCGACCCGGCCGCGGCCCATGCCTACATCGACCGGCTGGGTGCGCCCATCGTCGTCAAGGCCGATGGCCTGGCCGCCGGCAAGGGCGTGGTCGTGGCGATGACGCTGGAAGAAGCCCACGAGGCCGTGCGCTTCATGCTGGAGGACAACACCCTGGGCGTGGTGCACAACGCTGGCGGCGCCCGCGTGGTGATCGAGGAGTTCCTGCAGGGCGAGGAAGCCAGCTTCATCGTGCTGTGCGACGGCAAGAACGTGCTGCCGCTGGCCACCAGCCAGGACCACAAGCGCATCGGTGACGGCGACACCGGCCCCAACACCGGTGGCATGGGTGCCTACTCGCCCGCGCCGGTGGTCACGCCCAATGTGCACGCCCGGGCGATGCACGAGATCATCCTGCCGACCATCCAGGGCATGGCCAAGGACGGCATTCCCTTCACCGGCTTCCTGTATGCCGGCCTGATGATCGACGCCGAGGGCCGGCCCAAGACGCTGGAGTTCAACACCCGCATGGGCGACCCGGAAACCCAGCCGATCATGATGCGCCTGAAGAGCGACCTGGTGGAGGTGCTGCTGCACGCCACCGACGGCACGCTCGACAAGGTGGAACTGAACTGGGACCGCCGCTTTGCCCTGGGCGTGGTGATGGCTGCTGCCGGCTACCCGATGAATCCGCGCAAGGGCGACGTCATCACCGGTCTGCCGGCCGACGCCGCGGGCACCGCCGACAGCATGGTCTTCCATGCCGGCACCGCGCAGAAGGACGGGCAGACGCTGGTCACCGGTGGCCGCGTGCTCTGCGTGACGGCGCTGGGCGACTCGGCCCGCACCGCCCAGCAGCGGGCCTACGAGGTGCTGCGCGACATCCATTTCGACGGCGCGCAGTGGCGCACCGACATCGGCCACCGCGCCATCAAGCGCTGAGGCCTGTTCCACAAGCCCGGTGGTGTCCAGCCGCCGGGCTTTTTTACATTCGAGGTACCCATGGACAGCGAGGCGCTCAGAGCCTATTTCTACGAACTGCAGGACAACATCGTCGGCACCCTCGGTGAGATCGACGGTCAGCCGTTCCGGTCCGTGCGCTGGAAGCGCGAGCCCGGTGAACCGCTGGAAGGCGAAGGCCTGACCCGGGTGCTGGAAGGTGGCGGACTGCTGGAGCGAGGGGGCTGCAACTTCAGCCACGTGCATGGCCGCTCGCTGCCGCCGTCCGCTACCGCCCACCGGCCCGAGCTGGCCGGGGCGGCCTTCGAGGCGATGGGCGTCTCGCTGGTCTTTCACCCGCGCAACCCCTATGTGCCCACGGTGCACATGAACGTGCGTGTCTTTGCCGCCCTGCCGGCCGGGCGCGACCCGGTGGTCTGGTTCGGTGGCGGCATGGACCTGACGCCGTATTACGGCTTCGAGGAAGACGCGGTGCACTTCCACCGCACCTGCCGCGACGCGCTGGATCCCTTCGGCGTCGGCCTGCATCCCCGCTTCAAGACCTGGTGCGACGAGTACTTCTTCCTCAAGCACCGCAACGAGCCGCGGGGCGTGGGGGGCATCTTCTACGACGACTTCAACGAAGAGGGTTTCGAGCACAGCTTCGCGATGACCCGCTCGGTGGGGGACGCCTTCCTCAAGGCCTACCTGCCCATCGTCGAGCGCCGGCGCCACATGCCCTACGGCGAGCGCGAACGTGACTTCCAGGCCTACCGGCGCGGCCGCTACGTCGAGTTCAACCTCGTGTTCGACCGTGGCACCTTGTTTGGCCTGCAGTCGGGCGGCCGCACCGAGGCCATCCTGATGTCCATGCCGCCGGTGGCGAACTGGCGCTACGACTGGCAGCCCGCGCCGGGCACGCCCGAGGCCCGGCTCTACACCGACTTCCTGCGCCCACGCGACTGGGCCGCGGAAGGCGCCTGAACCGGCCGGGCATGCGGCGCGTCGGCCTGTTCGGGGGCAGTTTCAACCCGCCGCATCGGGCCCATCGGGCTTTGGCGAGGCTGGCTTGCGACGTGCTGGCGCTGGATGAGCTGCGCTGGCTGCCGGCCGGCCAACCCTGGCAGAAGCCGGCAGAGGCGTTGGCGCCGCCGCAGCACCGCCTGGCCATGGTCCAGGCCCTGGTTCAGGGCGAACCCCGGTTTGTGGTGGACAATCGCGAACTTTGCCGCCAGGGGCCCAGCTACACGCTGGACACGGTGCGCGAACTGTCCGCCGAGCAGCCGGGCACCGAATGGGTGCTGGTGATCGGGCAGGACCAGTACGCGCGTCTGGCCAGCTGGCATGGCTGGCGGGAGCTGTTGGCGTCGGTGACGCTGGCGGTGGCCGCCCGCGAAGGACAGGCGGTGCAGACACCGCCGACGCTGGCGGGGGTGCCGCACCGTTGCGAGGTGCTGCCCCTGCCGCAAATGGACATCAGCGCGACGGACATCCGGGCGCGGGTGGCGGCCGGACTGCCGATCTCTCCTCTGGTGGGGGACGCGGTGGCACGCTATATTGATCAACACAGCCTCTACCGGGCCCCGCCCGGCCACTGAATGGACATCCGAAAACTGCAACGCGCCATCGTCGATGGCCTGGAGGACGTGAAGGCCCAGGACATCCTGGTCTTCAACACCGAGCATCTCTCACCCCTGTTCGAGCGGGTGATCGTGGCCTCGGGCACCAGCAACCGACAGACCAAGGCGCTGGCCTCCAGCGTGCGCGAGTCCGTCAAGGCGGCGGGTCTGCAGGTGCTGCGCACCGAAGGCGAGGACAACGGCGAGTGGATCATCGTGGACTGCGGCGCCGCCGTGGCCCACATCATGCAGCCGTCCATCCGCGACTACTACCGCCTCGAGGAGATCTGGGGCGGCAAGCCGGTCAAGCTCAAGGTGGGCAGTGCCAAGACCTCCCTGGTCAAGGCGTCCGAGCCGATGGACGAGGACGACGCGCCCGCCGCTCCGGCCAGGAAGAAGCCGGCGGCCAAGAAGGCTGCGGCTGAGGTCAAGGCTGCCAAGCCGGCCCCCGCCCGCAAGGTGAGCAGCGGCACGACCTCTGCGGCCAAGAAGGCGGCGCCAGTGAAGAAGGCGGCGACCAAGACCACGGCGGCCAAGACCGCCGCGCCGAAGAAGGCCGCACCCAAGAAGGCCGTGACCCGCAGCACCGGCACCACCCGCAAGGCCGCCGAGGCCAAGCCGGTGCAGACGGTGGTGGTGGGCAAGCCTGCCAAGAAGACCACCGCCAAGGCGGCGCCGGGCAAGAAGGCGGCACCCGCACGCAAGGCGGCGGCTCCGGCCAAGGCGCCAGTCAAGGTGGCGGCGAAGGCCCCCGCCAAGAAGGCCGCTGCCAAGCGCGGCTGAGGCGCCGGCCGCCTCCTGACCGATGCAGCTCATCATCGCCGCGGTCGGCCAGCGCCAGCCGGCCTGGGCCGACGCGGCCTACGAGGATTTCGCCAAGCGCTTTCCGCCGGAAATGCGCCTGACGCTCAAGGCCGTCAAGGCCGAGCCCCGCGGCAGCAAGACCGCCGAGCAGCTGATGGCCGCCGAGGCCCAGCGCCTGGAGGCTGCCGTGCCCAAGGGCGCCCGGCGGGTGCTGCTGGACGAGCGGGGCACCCGCCTGACCACCGCCCAGCTGGCCCAGCGCTTCGAGTTCTGGCTCGGTGACGGGCGGGACGTGGTCTTCTTCATCGGCGGGCCCGATGGGCTGGACCCCCAGCTCAAGGGCACGGCCGACGAGAGCCTGCGGCTGTCGGACCTGACCCTGCCGCACGCCTTCGTGCGGGTGCTGCTGGCCGAGGCGCTCTATCGCGCCTGGTCGCTGCGCAACGGGCATCCCTACCACCGTGAGTGAGCCCGCGGGCGGCGTGAGTCGCCCCGAACCCCGGCGCGAGCCCCGGCTGGACGCGCTGCGCGGTCTGGCCATCGCGGCGGTGCTCGTCCTGCACTTCACGCTGGCCTTCGGCCTGGCCCGCAGCCCGCTGGGCGCCTGGCTGGGCCGGCCGCTGCTGGCGGTGCTGACCCTGCGCGGCAACTACGGCGTGACGCTGTTCTTCGCCATCTCCGGCTTCCTGATCACCGACCATGTGCTGCGGCGCGATGGGGCGCTGCAGCAGCTGGACTGGCGGCGCTTCGCGGTGGAGCGGGCCAGTCGCCTGCTGCCGCTGCTGTGGCTGGCGCTGCTGTGCGTGCTGGTGCCCGGGCTGCTGGGCTGGCCCTTCTTTGCCGGTGACACCCACGCACCACCCATGGCCGCCGGGCGCTGGGCCATCGCCTTGCTGTCGGTGCTGGGCTTCTGGCACAACCAGCTGATGCAGGACTGGGGCTACTTCCACTACATCCTGAACGTCTACTGGTCGCTCTCGGTGGAGGAGGCCTTCTACCTGGGCTTTGCCGTGCTCTGCCTGGCCCTGGGCCGGGGCGAGCGGGTGATGATGGTGGCGGTGGCGCTGGTGCTGCTGGGGCCGCTGTACCGGGCCGTGCATCCAGATGACGAGATCCGCTACCTCTACGCCTATCCGGCCTGCTTCGACGCCATCGCCTGGGGCGTGCTGGCGGCCTGGGTGGCCCACCGCCATCCGGCCTCGCCGGCGCGCGCCGTGTGGGCGCGGGCCTGGGGGCTGGCCGGCATCGCGGTGGCCTGGGGCGTGGATTTCGGCGCCCACCCGGCCTGGAGCTTCTCGGCGCTGGCGGCGGCCACGGCGTTGTGGCTCTGGGCCCTGGCCGGCAGCCGGCCCTGCCACCCGCACTGGGCCCGGCTGCTGGCGCCCTGGGCCTGGCTGGGGCGGCACAGCTACGAGCTCTACCTCTTCCACATCATCGTGCTGGCGCTGCTGCGCCAGGTCTGGAGCCGGCAGACGCTGCCCGACGCCGGGCGGCTGCCGCTGCTGGTCGCCTACCTGGCGTTGAGCGCTGCCGTGGCCTGGGCCGTGGCCCGCGGGGTGGGGGACCCGGCCCGACGGGCCTGGCGCCGCCGTTGGAGCCAGGGCGAGGGGCAGGCCGGGGACCGCGCCACAATCGCCAACCCATGAGCACCGCACCGCTTCACGATTTCATCTATCTGGCCTCCCAGAGCCCCCGCCGCCGCCAGCTGCTGGACCAGCTGGGGGTGCGCCACGAGCTGCTGCTGCCCGGCTCCGACGAGGATGCCGAGGCCCTGGAGGCAGAGCGCCCGGGCGAAGCCCCGGCCGACTACGTCGAGCGGGTGACGCGGGCCAAGCTGCAGGCGGCGCGGGCGCGCTGGAAGGCGCGCGGGCTGCCCGCGGCCCCCATCCTCTGCTCGGACACCACGGTGGCCCTGGGCCGGCGCATCCTGGGCAAGCCGGCCGACGCCGCCGACGCCACCGCCACGCTGACCCGGCTGTCCGGCCGCAGCCACAAGGTGCTGACCGCAGTGGCCCTGTGGGACGGCCGGCGCAGCCATCTGGCGGTCAATGTTTCGAGCGTGAAGTTCGCGTCCCTGCCGCCCGAGGTGGTGGCCGCCTACGTGGCCAGCGGCGAGCCTTTTGGCAAGGCCGGCGCCTATGCGATCCAGAGCGCGCTGGCCGGCTGGATCGAGCGCATCGCCGGGAGCTACTCCGGTATCATGGGTTTGCCCCTTTACGAGACAGCCCAGTTGCTGCGACAGGCCCGCGTCCGCCTCTGACCGCCGTGCCCGCGGCCCCGGGAAGACGCCACCCACCCACGCGGCCGCACATGCACGACATCCTGATCAACTGGGCTCCGCAGGAGACCCGCGTCGCCCTCATCGAGAACGGGGCCATCCAGGAGCTGCACATCGAGCGCACGCTGGAACGTGGCCTGGTGGGCAACATCTACCTGGGCAAGGTGGCCCGGGTGCTGCCGGGCATGCAGAGCGCCTTCGTCGACATCGGCCTGGAGCGTGCGGCCTTCCTGCATGTGGCTGACCTGCACACCGCCCATGCGCCGGGGGCGCGCGACAGCCACCCGCCCACCCCCATCGAGAAGCTGGTCTTCGAGGGCCAGGCGCTGACGGTGCAGGTGGTCAAGGACCCGATTGGCACCAAGGGCGCGCGCCTGACCACCCAGATCAGCATCGCCGGGCGCATGCTCGTCTTCCTGCCGCAGGACAACCACATCGGCATCTCGCAGAAGATCGGCTCGGTCGAGACGCGCGAGCAGTTGCGCCAGCGCATGGTCGCGCTGGTGGGCAAGCCGGAACCGGGCAGCAAGGAGGGGCCGGGCGGCTTCATCCTGCGCACCAATGCCGAGGAAGCCAGCGACACCGAGCTGTCCGAGGACATCGCCTACCTGCGCAAGACCTGGGCCCAGATCCGCCAGCGCGCGGTGTCCCGTCCCGCAGGCACGCTGCTGCACCAGGATCTGTCCCTGGCCGAGAGGGTGTTGCGCGACATGGCGACCGAGCAGACCCTGGCCATCCGCATCGATTCGCGCCTGCAGTACGAGCAGCTCAAGGCCTTCGGCATGGCCTACACCCCGGCCTCGGCCGCCAAGCTGGAGCATTACCGCGGCGAGCGGCCAATCTTCGACCTCTTCAACGTCGAGGAAGAGATCGCCCGGGCGCTGGGACGGCGGGTGGACCTGAAGTCCGGCGGCTACCTCATCATCGACCAGACCGAAGCGCTGACGACGATTGACGTCAACACCGGCGGCTTCGTCGGCGCGCGCAACTTCGACGAGACGATCTTCAAGACCAACCTCGAGGCGGCGCTGGCCATTGCCCGCCAGCTGCGGCTGCGCAACCTGGGCGGCATCATCATCATCGACTTCATCGACATGGCGCGCGAAGAGCACCAGCAGGCCGTGCTGGCCGAGCTGCGCAAGCAGCTCTCGCGCGACCGCACCAAGACCACGGTGAGCGGCTTCACCCAGCTGGGCCTGGTGGAGATGACCCGCAAGCGCACCCGCGAGAGCCTGGCCCATGTGCTGTGCCAGCCCTGTCCCACCTGCGAGGGCCGCGGCCAGGTCAAGACCGCCCGCAGCGTCTGCTACGACATCCTGCGCGAGATTCTGCGCGAGGCGCGGCAGTTCGATCCCAGGGAGTTCCGGGTGGTGGCCAGCGCGGGGGTGGTCGAGATGCTGCTGGACGAGGAGAGCCAGCACCTGGCCGACCTGTCGGCCTTCGTGGGCAAGCCCATCTCGCTGTCGGCCGAGCCGACCATGAACCCCGAGCAGTACGACATCGTGCTGCTCTGACACGTCCAGGACCGGCGGCGTCTTCAGACTGCCATCAGCCCGGTCTGCCAGACTCGCACCATGCAATACAAGAACCACGACGACGCCGACGAACACGCCCTCTACACTTCGGCCGAGCGGGCCAAGGCGGCCAGCCGCAGCACCTGGGTGAGCGTGGCGGTGAACCTGGTGCTCTCCACGTTGCAGATCGTGGTGGGCCTGCTGGCCAAGTCCCAGGGCCTGGTGGCCGACGGCCTGCATTCGCTGGCCGACCTGGTGTCCGATGCCGTGGTGCTGGTGGCGGGCCACCAGGCCCGCAAGGCGGCCGACGACGATCATCCCTATGGCCACCAGCGCTTCGAGAACGCCGCCTCGATGGTGTTGGGCGTGCTGCTGCTCGTGGTGGGCGCCGGCATGCTGGTTTCGGCCTTCGGGAAGTTGCACACCCCTGCGGCGGTGCCGTCGGTGCATGTGGCGGCGCTGTGGGTGGCCGCTGGGACGCTGGTGGCCAAGGAGCTGCTGTTCCGCTACATGCTGGCCGTGGCCAAGCAGGTCAAGTCAAGCCTGCTGGTGGCCAATGCCTGGCACGCGCGCTCGGATGCAGCCTCCTCGCTGGTGGTGGCCCTCGGCCTGGTGGGCAACCTCGCGGGCTACCCCATCCTGGACCCGATCGCGGCCCTGATCGTCGGTCTGATGGTGGCCAAGATGGGCATCGAGTTCGGCTGGAGTGCCCTGCACGACCTGATGGACCGCGCGGCCGATGATGAGGAAGTGCAGGCCATCCGCCAGACCCTGGTGGAAACGCCGGGTGTGGCGGGCGTGCACGATGTGCGCACCCGCAAGATGGGCGACATGATCGTGGTGGACGCCCACATCGAGGTGGACGCGGCCATCACGGTGGAGCAGGGCCACGACATCGCGGTGGCGGCCCGGCAGCGGGTGATGCAGCGCCACCGGGTGCTCAACCTGATGACCCATGTGGACCCCTGGCACCGGCCCGACCTGGACCACGCGCCGGTGAAGTCCGCGCCGCAGGCCTGAGTCGAGCGATGGACGCGGGGCTCAGCGACGCAGAGGCCGCGCGCCGGCTGCGCGAGGAGGGGCCCAACGAACTCGCGCCAGCGACCCGCCGGTCGCTGTGGCGGCTGCTGCTCTCGGTGCTGACCGAGCCGATGTTCGGTCTGCTGCTGGCCTGCGGTGCGCTCTACGCGCTGCTGGGCAATGCCCAGGAGGCCTGGACGCTGATGGGCTTCGTGATCGTCGTGATGGCGATCAGCCTGGTGCAGCAGCAGCGGGCCGAGCGCTCGCTGCATGCCTTGCGCGAGCTTTCTTCCCCGCAGGCGCAGGTTTGGCGCGGGGGGCGGGTGTGCCGCGTGTCCAGCCGCGAGCTGGTGCGGGGCGACGTTGTGCTGCTGGATGCCGGCGACCGGGTGCCGGCCGATGTGCGTCTTCTGGCCGCCACCGGCGTGTCGGTGGACGAGTCCCTGCTGACCGGGGAGTCGGCGCCGGTGTTCAAGACTGTCACCGAGGATGCCGCGGGCGGTCTGTTCGCGGGCACCTTGCTGACCGCAGGGTCCGCCCGCGGCGAGGTGGTGGCCACCGGTGCGCGCAGCGCGCTCGGTCGTCTGGGGGCCGCGCTGGAGGGAGGCACCGAGGCCGCCAGCCCGGTGCAGCAAGAGACGGCGCGCATCGTGCGTGTGGCGGCCGCGGCCGGGCTGGGGCTGGCTGCGCTGCTGGCCCTGCTCTACGGCTGGCAGCGACAGGATGCCCTGCAGGGGCTGCTGGCCGGCCTCACGCTGGCCATGGCCATCCTGCCGGAGGAACTGCCGGTGGTGCTGACCCTGTTTCTCGGGCTGGGCGCCTGGCGCCTGGCGCGCGAGAAGGTGCTGGTGCGGCAGATGTCCGCGGTGGAGATGCTGGGGGCCACCACCGTGCTGTGCGTGGACAAGACCGGCACCCTGACGCTCAACCGCATGGCGGTACGGCGCCTGTGGTCGCCCCAGGGCGAGCACGACCTGGTGAGCGAGGGCGAGCTGCCCCTGCCCGAGGCCGTGCACGAGACCCTGGAGTACGCCATCCTCGCCAGCCACCGGCAGGCCATCGACCCCATGGAGCGGGCCCTGCTGGAGGCGGGGCAGCGTGAGTTGGCGCAGACCGAGCACCTGCATGCCGACTGGACCCTGGTGGAGGACTATCCGCTGTCGGCCGAGCTGCTGGCCATGTCGCGGGTCTGGCAATCCCCCGACCGGCGCGAGCGCCTGATTGCCGCCAAGGGAGCGCCGGAGGCGGTGATCGACCTCTGCCACCTGGATGCAGCCCGCCAGTCCCGCATCGTCGGCCAGGTGGCCCGCCTGGCGGACCAGGGCTGGCGCGTGCTGGGGGTGGCCCGCGCGGTCTTCGCGGCCGACTGTCTGCCGCCCATCCAGCACGACTTCGATTTCGAGTTCGTCGGCCTGGTGGCCCTGGAGGACCCGCTGCGGCCCGAGGTGCCTGCGGCGATTGCCGAATGCCGAGCCGCCGGCATCCGGGTGGTGATGATGACCGGCGACCATCCGTCCACCGCGATCTCGGTGGCCCGGCAGGCCGGCCTGGATGTGGCGGGCGGGGTGGTGCCCGGCACCGCCTTGGCGGCGCTGGACGACATGGGCTGTCAGGACCTGGTGGCGCGCAGCGGCGTGTTCTGTCGTGTGCAGCCGGAGCAGAAGCTGCGCCTGGTGCAGGCCCTGCAGGCCCGTGGCGAGGTGGTGGCCATGACGGGCGACGGGGTGAACGACGCCCCGGCGCTGCGGGCTGCTCACATCGGCGTGGCCATGGGTGCGCGCGGCACCGACGTGGCCCGCGAGGCGGCCGACCTGGTGCTGATGCAGGACAGCTTGACCGGTCTGGTGACAGCGGTGCGCCACGGCCGCCGGGTCTTTGCCAACCTGAGCAAGGCCATGGTCTTCGTGCTGGCAGTGCACGTGCCCATCATCGTGCTGACCTTTCTGCCGGTCCTGCTGGGTTGGCCCATGCTCCTGATGCCGGTGCATGTGCTGTGCCTGCAACTGGTCATTGATCCGGCCTGCTCGCTGGTGTTCGAGGCCCAGCCGGCTGAGCCCGGACTGATGCAGGCCCCCCCGCGGCCGCGGCAGGTGCGTCTGTTCGACCGCCGCGTGCTGCTGCGCAGCCTGGGGCAGGGCGTGGGCCTGGCCCTGCTGTGCCTGGGGGCCTATGCCGGGGCGGTGGCCGCTGGCGAAACGGCCGAGGCCGCGCGGGCCCTGTGCTACGGCGTGCTGGTGGGCGGCAGCGTGGCGCTCATCTATGCCAACCGGCACTGGTCCGTCACTGGCTGGCGCAGCGGCGCTGCGGACGGCATGGCCTGGCTGGCGCCTGGAGCGCTGCTGCTGGTGCTCATGGCCTGGTGGGTGCCGGTGCTGCAGACGGCCTTTGGCTTCGCCTTGCCTGGGTTGCCCACCATGCTGGCCGGGTTGCTGCTGGTGGGCCTGGCGGCGGCCTGGTTCGAGCTGGTCAAGCGGCGCACACCCTGATGTGGGTTCAGGCATTGATCAGGGAAAACCCTTGGGTCTGCTCAGGATTCCGTGCACACGTCGTGCATGGAATCCTGTCGAGGAAGCGGGCACGCCCAGGGGCCATGGAAACCACCGGATGACCGTCACCATCCGACACATTCAGGCGACAGGCCTACAATCCCTGCGATTGAAGGCGTGCCGGAACGGTTCTACGGAACTTTTGGGCATGAACCGGCATCACCCACCGACACATGTGGAATAGACGATACGCACTAGGCGCCCTGGCCGCCATGGGGGGGCTGAACCTGCTGCCCGCTCGCGCACAGTTTCGGGTCGAGATCGCCGGCATCGGCGCGACCCAGCTGCCGATCTCGCTGCTGCGCTTCCGCGGGGAGGACAAGGCTCCCCAGCCCATCTCCCAGATCATCCGTGCCGACCTTGAGCGCAGCGGACGTTTCCGCTTCGTCGACACCGGCCAGATGTTTGATGAGACCGGTGTCCCGGGCTACGCAGACCTGCGCAACCAGGGGTCCGACGCCATCGCCGCGGGCTCGGTGACCAAGCTGGTCGATGGCCGCTTCGATGTGCGCTACAAGCTCTGGGATGTGGTCAAGGGCCAGGACCTGGGCGGTCAGAGTCTGGCCGTGGTGGCTGGCGATCTGCGTCTGGCGGCCCACCGGATTGCCGATGCCATCTACGAGAAGCTGACCGGCGAGCGCGGGGTGTTCGCCACCCGCATCGCCTACGTCACCAAGGGCGGTGGTCGCTACACGCTGCGCGTGGCCGACGCCGACGGCGAAGGTGGGCAGGTGGCTCTGGTGAGCCCGGAACCCATCATCTCGCCGTCCTGGGCACCCGATGGCCTGCAACTGGCCTATGTGTCCTTCGAGGACCACAAGCCGGTGGTCTGGGTGCAGAACACCGCCACCGGCGCCCGTCGCCGGGTGGCCAATTTCCGCGGCTCCAACAGCGCACCGGCCTGGTCGCCCGATGGCCGCACGCTGGCCGTCACGTTGTCGCGCCAGGGCGGCTCGCAGATCTACCTGATCGACAAGGACGGGGGCACCCCGCGGCGGGTCACGCAAAGCCTGGCGATCGACACCGAGCCGACCTTCTCGCCCGACGGCCAGACGCTGTACTTCGTCAGTGACCGGGGCGGCTCGCCGCAGATCTACAAGCAGCCCGTGTCCGGCGGCGGCGCCACCCGGGTGACGTTCTCCGGCAACTACAACGTGAGCCCGGCCCTGAGCCCCGATGGCAAGACCCTGGCCTTCGTGCAGCGCCAGGGCGGAGGCACGTTCAAGGTGATGACCATGGACCTGGCCAGTGGCACGGCCCAGGCCATCAGCGACACCAATGACGACGAGAGCCCGAGCTTCTCGCCGAACGGACGCTTCGTGGTCTATGCGACTCGCTCGCAGGGCCAGGAAGTGTTGATGACCACCACGGTGGACGGGAAGATCAAGACCCGCCTGCTCACCAGTGGCCAGGATATTCGCGAGCCCAAGTGGGGCCCGTACGGTCGTTGAACGACGCAGGCATGACTCTGCGCCGCTCGTCATGGCACGCCGGCATCCGGCCGGCACTTTCGTCTGTTGTTCCTGAAGGAAAAAAAATGCTGAAGCAAACTGTGTTCACCCGTCGTCTGGGCCTGACGGCTGCTGCCGTCGTGGCCGTGCTGGCCACTGGCTGCGCGTCCAATGTGAAGCTCGCGGACACCCCGGTCGAGACCCGCAATCCGACCGCCAGCGAATCCACCCAGCCCCAGCAGGCCCAGAGCTCCGTGGCCACGGTGGACCTGGCTGCCCAGAAGAACGCCGAGCTGCTGGCCGCTGCCCAGAAGGGCCGCGTGATCTACTTCGACTTCGACAGCTTCGTGGTCAAGGACGAGTTCCGCCCGGCGGTGGAAGCCAACGCCAAGTACCTGGCCAACAACAAGAAGGCCCAGATGATCATCGAAGGCCACACCGACGAGCGCGGCAGCCGCGAGTACAACCTGGCCCTGGGCCAGAAGCGTGCCGAAGCGGTGCAGAAGTCCCTGGTGGCCCTGGGCGCGGCCGACGGTCAGCTGGAATCGGTGAGCTACGGTGAAGAGCGTCCGGCTGTGGACGGCCACGACGAAGCTGCGTGGTCGAAGAACCGCCGCGCCGAACTGAAGGACCGCTGACACCATGGCGACCCGCTTGCTCCGACCACTGATGCCGGCCGTTCTGGCCGCGTGCGGGCTGTGGCTGGCCGTGTCTCCGGCGCGGGCGGGCCTGTTCGATGACGACGAGGCGCGCAGGGCCATCCTGGACCTGCGCGCCAAGATCTCGCAGAACGAGCAGCTCATCAAGCAGCAGGCTGACCAGATCCAGTCGCTGCAAAACGGTCTGCTGGACCTGGGCAACCAGAACGAGCAGCTGCGCACGGACCTGGCCAAGCTCCGCGGCCAGGACGAGCAGATGCTGCGCGACATGGCCGATCTGCAACGCACCATGCGTGACCTGCAGGCCGGCTTGAACGACCGCATGCGCAAGCTCGAGCCCCAGCCGGTGACGGTGGACGGCAAGACCTTCACCGTCGACCCGGAGGAGAAGGCCGCGTTCGAGGATGCGATGAACAGTCTGCGCGGCGGCGACTTCGACCGCGCCACGACTTCACTCAACAGCCTGCTCAAACGCTACCCCAGCACCGGTTACGGCGATTCGGCACGCTACTGGCTGGGCAATGCCCAGTATGGCCAGCGCGATTACAAGGGCTCGCTGGCCACGTTCAAGGCCTTCCTGGCCGCGGCACCGGACCATCCCCGTGCGGCCGAGGCCATGCTGGCCATCGCCAACTGCCAAGCCGAGCTCAAGGACACCAAGGCCGCCAAGCGCACCTTGGAAGACCTGATCAAGCGCTATCCGCAGTCTGAAGCCGCCCATGCGGCCAAGGAACGCCTGGTGGCGTTGAAGTGAGCGGGGTCGCGCAGGAGCTGGACGCCGACCTGGAGCGCCGCTTCGGCGGCCTGCGCCGCCTGCACGGCGAGGCTGATTACGCCCGGCTGCGGGCGTTGCGTGTCGCGGTGGTCGGCGTGGGGGGCGTGGGGTCCTGGGCCGCCGAGGCCCTGGCCCGCAGCGGCGTGGCCACGCTGGTGCTGATCGATCTCGACCAGGTGGCCGAGTCCAACATCAACCGACAGATCCAGGCGCTGGGCGCCACGGTGGGCCAGGCCAAGGTCCAGGCCCTGGCCGAGCGCATCACCGACATCCACCCGGGCTGCCGGGTGCTGCAGGTCGAGGAGTTTGTCGAGCCGGGGAACTGGCCCGCGCTGCTGCCCGAGCCGGTGGATGTGCTGATCGATGCCTGCGACCAGGTCAAGGCCAAGGCCGTGCTGGCGGCCTGGGGTCGCACGGTCGGCGTGCCGGTGGTCTGCTGCGGTGCTGCGGGTGGCAAGCGCCAGCCCCAGCGGCTGGAGGTGGATGACCTCTCGGCCGTCACCCATGATCCCTTGCTGGCCTCGCTGCGCAACCGCCTGCGGCGCGAGCATGACGCGCCGCGACAGGGCCGCATCGGCTTGCGCTGCGTGTTCTCGCGCGAGAGCGTGGCGCCGCCGGCCGATGGTGTTGCCTGCGACAGCGACGGCAGCCTGAACTGCCACGGCTATGGTTCCTCGGTCATGGTCACGGCGGCCATGGGCATGACGGCTGCCGCCGAGGCCGTGGCCTGCGCGCTGGCACAGCGTCGCTGACAAAAGATCAAAAGCCGAAGGGCTTGGCATGGTGTCAAAACCATGCCATAATCACTGACTCTGCCGGGGGTTGTTAGCTCAGTCGGTAGAGCAGCGGACTTTTAATCCGTTGGTCGCAGGTTCGAATCCTGCACAACCCACCAGTTCCGCCGGGCTCACATGCCGTGAACCTGGATGCGGTCAGGGCTCTTAGCTCAGTTGGTAGAGCAGCGGACTCTTAATCCGTTGGTCGTAGGTTCGAATCCTACAGGGCCCACCAAACAGCTTGAAAAGCACCTCGCGCCTCGGCGCCAGGTGCTTTTTTCATGGCTGTTTCCCGTGCGCTGCACGGCATGCCCCGTGCAAACCCGGGCGGGGATTCTCCCCATGCCTGTGTCATCGTTGATCACTAATATTTGTTTGCGCGCATATTGTGATGCAGGGATGACCTCCAGGAGCCACCCGGCCGCCCAAGCGACGCACCCACCGGTCAGACCCGAGGAGTGAGCGTGAGCCTTGACCCCCAGCACTCCGGCCGCCTGCGCAAGGCGCCCGAGAACTTCATCGACCCGGACGGTGTCCGGGCCGTGTTCCGCGAAGCCAAGGACGGGCGTCGGGACTTCATCCGGGGCGCCTTTGCCGCGGCCATGGCCACGGCCGCTGCGCCGGCAGCGCTGGCCCAGGCGAACCCGGTGCCGGCCGAAGGGGGCGATCCCAACATCCTGAACCTGCCGAGTTACAGCAAGGGCTTGGGGCAGCCGGTGGCTTCGGAGGGAGGCTATGGCAAGCCATCCCAGTACGAGGCCAATGTGCAGCGCCGCCCCAGCCCGGGCCTGACACAGACCACCCAGGCCTCGGTGTCGTTCGCGCCGCTGCAAAGCCTCTTTGGCATCGTCACGCCCAGCGGCTTGCACTTCGAGCGTCACCACCAGGGCTGGTGGGACATGGACCCGGCCAAGCACCGGCTGATGCTCAACGGCTCGGACGAGAAGATGCTCAAGCGCCCCATGGTCTTCACCATGGACGAGATCATGCGTCTGCCTTCGGTGAGCCGCTTCCACTTCATCGAGTGCGGCGCCAACACCGGCATGGAGTGGGGCAATGTGGCGGTGCCCACCGCCCAGTACACCCATGGCATGCTCAGTTGCAGCGAGTTCACCGGCGTGCCGCTGAAGATCCTGCTGGACATGGCAGGTGCGGACTACAAGCGTGGCCGCTACCTGCTGGCCGAGGGGGCCGACGGCTCCAGCATGACCCGCACCATCCCGATGGAGCTGGTGGAGAGCGGCGAGGTGCTGGTGGCTTACGGCCAGAACGGCGAGATGCTGCGGCCCCAGCAGGGCTACCCGCTGCGCCTGGTGGTGCCGGGCGTGCAGGGTGTGAGCTGGGTGAAGTACCTGCGGCGCATCGAGGTGGGTGACCAGCCTTACGCCACCAAGGATGAGGCCGTTCACTACATCGACCTGCTGCCGGGTGGCCAGCACCGCCAGTACAGCAGCACCCAGGAGTGCAAGAGCGTGGTGACCACGCCCTCGGGCGGGCAGGTGCTGCTGGACAAGGGCTACTACCAGATCAGCGGTCTGGCCTGGTCGGGCCGTGGCAAGGTCAAGCGCGTGGATGTGAGCGTGGACGGTGGCCGCAACTGGCGCACGGCGCGGCTGCAGGAGCCGGTGATGAGCAAGTGCCTGACCCGCTTCACACTGGACTGGGCCTGGGACGGCAAACCGGCCCTGGTGCAGAGCCGCGCGATGGACGAAACCGGCTATGTGCAGCCCAGTTATGGCCAGCTGCGCGCGGTGCGCGGCACCCGTTCGATCTATCACAACAACGCCATCCAGACCTGGCTGGTGCAGGAGAGCGGGGAGGTGAAGAATGTCCAGCTCTCTTGAGCGCCTGCTGGCTGCGGCGCTGCTGGCAGGGGTCGGCATGGCCTCGGCCTGGGCCCAGCCGGCCGGCTACCCCGGCATCGGCCGCGAGGCCACGCCCAAGGAGGTCGCGGCCTGGAACATCGACGTGCGGCCGGACTTCCTGGGCCTGCCCAAGGGCTCGGGCACGGTGTCGCGTGGCCAGGACGTCTGGGAGAGCCACTGCGCCGCCTGTCATGGCGTGTTCGGCGAAAGCAATGAGGTCTTCTCGCCGCTGATCGGCGGGGTGACGGCCGAGGACGTCAAGACCGGCCATGTGGCCCGGTTGAACGACAAGGGCTTCCCGGGCCGCACGACCTTCATGAAGGTGTCCACCGTCTCGACCATCTGGGACTACGTGAACCGGGCCATGCCCTGGAACGCCCCCAAGTCCCTGTCCACCGACGAGGTCTACAGCGTGGTGGACTATCTGCTCAACCTGTCGGGCATCGTGCCGGACGACTTCGTGCTCTCGGACGCCACCATGGCCCAGGCCCAGCAGCGCATGCCCAACCGCAACGGCATGACGACCGACCACGGCCTGTGGCCCGGCAAGGGCATGGGCAATGGCGGCAAGCCGGACGTGAAGGCGGTGGCCTGCATGAAGGACTGCGCGGGTGAGCCCAAGGTGGCCTCCTTCCTGCCGGACCACGCCCGCAACAACAACGGCAACCTGGCCGAGCAGCAGCGTCTGGTGGGACCGCAGTATGGCGTGGACACCACCCAGCCGCCGGGGACGAAGGCCGCGGCCACGATGGTGGCCGCGCCGTCGCCCAAGCCGGCGGCGGCCGGGCAGGGCGCCCCGGTGCAGGCCCTGCTGCAGAAGTACGCCTGCGCGGCCTGCCATGGGGTGGACCGCAAGATCGTCGGGCCGGCCTTCCAGGATGTGGCGGCCAAGTACCAGGGGCGGGCCGACCTCCAGGCCTACCTCAGCGCAAAGATCCGTTCCGGTGGCCAGGGTCTGTGGGGCAGCATCCCGATGCCGCCCCAAACCGCACTGCCCGAGGTGGACCTCCAGCGCATCGTCGATTGGTTGGCGGGTGGGGCCTCCAAGTAAACCCCCTGGGGTTCCCCCGCTTCTTGTCGCGAAGAATCTTCACTACTTTCGTTTCCTCAGAGGAGTACACATGATCAACCGACGCGAGATGCTCACCCGCTCCGCTGCCGTGGCGGCAATGCTGGGTTCCGCCGGTCTGCTGCCCACCGCGGCACAGGCGGCCTACAACGCCGCCATCTTCGACATGAAGACCCTGGCCGAAGTGGTCAAGGCCCTGGGGGGCAGTGCGCCGACCGAGAGCAAGGACGTCACCATCACCGGGCCCGACATTGCCGAGAACGGCGCGGTGGTGCCCATCGGCGTGGCCACCACGCTGCCGGGCGTCAAGCAGTTGATGGTCATGGTGGAGAAGAACCCCAGCGTGCTGTCGGCCCTGTTCGACGTGAGCGATGCGGTGGAGCCCAGCTTCGCCACCCGCGTGAAGATGGGCCAGTCCTCCAACGTGATGGCCGTGGCCCTGATGAACGACGGCAAGGTGCTGTTCGCGCACAAGGAAGTCAAGGTCACGCTGGGCGGCTGCGGCGGCTGAGGCCGCGCGCACCTCCCCCGCATCCACCTTTCACACAGACACAGGAGAACACCATGGCAGACCCGATGCGCATCCGCGCCAAGGCCGAAGGCGACAAGACGACCGTGCGCGTGCTGATGAGCCACGAGATGGAGACCGGACAGCGCAAGGACGCGTCCGGCAAGGTGATCCCGGCCTGGTTCATCCAGGAGGTCAGCGCGAGCCTCAATGGCAAGCCGGTGCTGACCGCCCAATGGGGCCCCTCCATTTCCAAGAACCCTTACCTGCAGTTCGCCGTCAAGGGCGCCAAGGCGGGCGACAAGATCAGCGTGAGCTGGAAGGACAACCACGGCGACACGCGGACCGACGAGGCCACGGTGTCCTGAGCACCCGGCGCTTCGGTCCATCCTCCACCCCTTCACCGCGAACAGCATGCACACCACCCGAATCATGGCTGGCGGCCTGGCGGCCCTGGCCGCACTAGGCGCGCTGGGCAGCGCCAGTGCGCAGCAGAAGTCGGCCGCCGACGGCATTGCCGAATACCGCAAGATGCTCGAGGACGGCAACCCCGCCGAACTGTTCGAGGCCAAGGGCGAGGACCTCTGGAAGACCCCGCGGGGACCGAAGAAGGTGTCCCTGCAGAGCTGCGACCTGGGCCTGGGGCCGGGGGTGGTCAAGGGCGCCTGGGTGCAGATGCCGCGTTGGTTCGCCGACACCGGCCGGGTGCAGGACCTGGAGTCGCGCCTGCTGACCTGCATGGAGAAGATCCAGGGCTTCAAGGCCACCGAGATTGCCGCCACGCCCTTCGGCAAGGGCGAGCAGGTCACGCTGGAGGCGCTGTCGGCCTGGATCTCGGCCGAGTCGCGCGGCATGAAGATCGCGGTGCCCCAGGCCCATGCCGAAGAGCGCCGCTTCTACGCGCTGGGCCAGCGGGCCTTCTTCTTCCGCGGCGGGCCCATGGACTTCTCCTGCGCCAGCTGCCACGGCGAGGATGGCAAGCGCATCCGCCTGCAGGACCTGCCCAACCTGACCAAGAACCCGGGCGACGGCGTTGGCTTCGCGGCCTGGCCGGCCTACCGGGTGTCCAGCGGCGAGATGTGGAGCATGCAACGCCGGCTCAACGACTGCTTCCGCCAGCAGCGCTTTCCCTATCCCGGCTATGCGTCGGATGTCACCATCGCGCTGGGTGTCTTCATGGGCGTGAACGCCAAGGGCGCCGAGTCGATCGCCCCCGCCCTCAAGCGCTGAGGCGCCGAACCGACAAGGACGAACCCCATGCAACGCCACCCCGTGCTTCTGTCGATGTCGGCCGTGCTGGCCGCATCCTGGCTGGTGATCGGCTGTGCCAGTGCGCCCACCGCGGCCGAGCTGGACACGCAGGCCCGCGCCATGATCAAGAACTCCTTCCAGGCCAAGGGCATTGCCGGCATGGACCGCCTGGACCAGGACGCGGTGCAGGCGGCCTGCTCCAGCCCCACGCCGCCGGACGAGGCCGTGACCCGCCGGATCGAGTCCGCGGAATTCGCCACCATCCGCTGGCCCGAGGGCGGCCGCTACATCGGCGACTGGAAGGTCGGCGAAAAGCTGGCCCAGAACGGCCGCGGCATGACCTGGTCCGATGCCAGCACCGACTCCGCCACCAATGGCGCCCAGTGCTACAACTGCCACCAGATGTCCCAGCAGGAGATCTCCTACGGCACCATCGGGCCCAGCCTCTACAACTACGGCAAGATCCGCGGCGTGAAGAGCCTGAGCGATCCGGCCTCGGCGCCGATCATCCAGTACACCTGGGGCAAGCTGTGGGACAGCAAGGCCTACGCCGCCTGTTCCACCATGCCGCGCTTCGGTCACGGCAAGCTGCTCAACGAGCAGCAGCTGCGCGACGTCATGGCGCTGCTGCTGGACCCGCAGTCTCCCGTCAACCAGTGACCACTGCCGGACCGCGCGGCGGCATGCCGTGCGGCCGTGGCTGGCCCTTCACATCGGTGCTTGCTGAACCATGAATCTTTCGCGCCGCGAATTCCTCAACGTCATGGCCTCGGCCTCGGTGGCCGGCATGGCCCTGGGCCGCTATGCCAATGCCGACGCCGCCACCGCCGAGCAGGGGCTGTACGACCTGCCGCGTTTCGGCAACGTCTCGCTGCTGCACATGACCGACTGCCATGCCCAGCTCAAGCCCATTCACTTCCGCGAGCCCAGTGTCAACCTGGGCATCGGCAGCATGCAGGGCCAGCTGCCGCATCTGGTGGGCGAGCAGCTGCTGAGGGCGGCCGGCATCCCGGCAGGCGGGCCGCTGGCTCATGCCTACACCTGCCTCGATTTCGAGACGGCGGCCCGGCGCTACGGCAAGGTGGGCGGCTTTGCGCACCTGGCCACCCTGGTCAAGCGCCTGAAGGCCAGCCGCCCCGGCGCGCTGCTGCTCGACGGTGGCGACACCTGGCAGGGCTCGGCCACCTCGTTGTGGACGAACGCCCAGGACATGGTGGACGCCTGCAAGCTGCTGGGCGTCGACGTGATGACCGGCCACTGGGAGTTCACCTACGGCATGGACCGGGTGATGGAGATCGTCCAGAAGGACCTCAAGGGCAAGATCGAGTTCGTGGCCCAGAACGTCAAGACCAACGACTTCGGCGATCCGGTCTTCAAGCCCTACACGCTGCGCAACCTCAACGGCGTGCCGGTGGCCATCATCGGCCAGGCCTTTCCCTACACACCCATCGCCAACCCCCGCTACATGGTGGCCGATTGGGCCTTCGGCATCCAGGACGAGAACATGCAGGCGGTGGTGGACGAGGCCCGTGGCAAGGGGGCCCAACTGGTGGTCGTGCTCTCGCACAACGGCATGGACGTGGACCTGAAGATGGCCAGCCGCGTGCGCGGCATCGACGCCATCTTCGGCGGCCACACCCATGACGGCGTGCCGGTGGCCGTCCCGGTCAAGAACGCCGGCGGCACCACCCTGGTCACCAATGCCGGCAGCAACGGCAAGTTCCTGGCGGTGATGGACTTCGAGGTCAAGGACGGCAAGATGGCGGACTACCGCTACCGCCTGCTGCCGGTCTTTGCCAACCAGCTCACGCCCGACGCCGAGATGCAGGCCCTGATCGACCGGGTGCGCGCGCCCTACGAGGCGAAGCTCTCGGAGAAGCTCGCCGTCACCGATGGCTTGCTGTTCCGCCGCGGCAACTTCAACGGCAGCTGGGACCAGCTCATCTGCGACGCGCTGATGGACACCCAGGGCGCCGAGATCGCCTTCTCCCCCGGCTTCCGCTGGGGCACCACGCTGCTGCCGGGCGACACCATCACCCGCGAGCTGATGATGGACCAGCTGGCCATCACCTACCCCTACGCCACCCTCACCGAAATGAGCGGTGCCACCATCAAAACGGTGCTGGAGGACGTGGCCGACAACCTCTTCAATCCCGATCCCTACTACCAGCAGGGCGGGGACATGGTGCGGGTGGGCGGCCTGAGCTACGCGATGAACCCGGGCGCGGCGATGGGCCAGCGCATCAGCGACATGCGTCTGCGCGGCCAGCTGATCGAGGCGGACAAGACCTACAAGGTGGCCGGCTGGGCCCCGGTGGCTGAATCCGCCAGGACGGCGCCGGGCGTCAAGCCGGTGTGGGAGCACGTGGAGGCCTGGCTCAAGGCCCAGGGCGGCCGGGTCAAGCCGCGCCACATCAACACCCCCTCGCTGACTGGCGTGCAGGGCAACCCCGGCATGGCGGCATGAGGTTCCCGATGCCGCGTTCTTGCCGCTTCCCTGTGCTCGCGCTGGCTGGTCTGCTGGGCTGGAGCGGCAGCGCCGCCGTCCATGCCGCCGACGCCCCGGCCGCCACCTTCACCGTGCGCCAGCTCACGCCAGAGACCGCGCTGAAGGCGGTGCAGGCCGCGCTGGCCCACTGCCGCGGCCAGGGCTACCAGGTGGCGGCCGTGGTGGTGGACCGGGCCGGCCTGCCCCAGGCCCTGCTGCGCGACCGGCTGGCCGGTGCCCACACGCCGGACGTGGCCACCCGCAAGGCCTGGACGGCGGTGAGTGTGAAGATGAGCACCTCGGGTTTTGCCGCCGAGACCCAGGCCGGCAAGCCCATGAGCGGCCTGCGGGGCGACCCGCGCTTCATGGCCGCGGGGGGCGGGCTGCCGATCGAGGCGGGTGGCAGCCTGCTGGGGGCCATCGGTGTCTCCGGTGCACCGGGGGGCGACGCGGACGAGGCCTGCGCGGCCCAGGGCCTGCGCGCCATTGCCGACGACATCGAGTTCTGACCGCCTTCGCCGAGACACCATCCCCAAGGAGACACCGATGCGCTTCAAGTCCTTTCTGCTGGCCTTGGCCCTGTCCTGCTTCGCCTGTGCTGGCTGGGCCCAGGACCTGGTCGTCTACCACATCGACAACGCAGTCGCCCAGGGCCTGAAGGGCCTGCGCAACCTGCGCAACCACATGGATGCCGACCCCGAGGCCAAGATCATCGTGGTGACCCACGCCGAGGGGGTGGACATGCTGATGGAAGGGGCCAAGGCCCCGGACGGCACCGAGTTCGCGCCCCTGGTGTCGGCCTTGCGTGCGCGCGGCGTGCGCTTCGAGATCTGCGAGATCACGCTGAAGAACCGCGGCCTCAAGAAGGACCAGTTCATCCAGGAGGCTGATTTCACGCCCTCCGGCGTGGTGCGTCTGGCCAAGCTGCAGCAGCAGGGCTACGCCTACATCAAACCCTGAGGCACGCCATGGGCCTGGACCTGTTGCTGGAGCGCTGGGGAGAGGACCGGGTGCTGGCCGGCGGGGCCCTGCTCATCGGCATGGTCTTCGGCTTCATGGCCCAGCGCTCGCGCTTCTGCCTGCGCTCGGCCGTCATCGAGTTTGCCCGCAACCTGCTGGGTGGGCGGCTGACGGTCTGGCTCTTCGCCTTCGCCACCGCGGTGGGGGGCACCCAGCTGCTGGCCAGCCTGGGCTGGTTCGACGCCGGCAATGCCCGCCAGATCGCCGCACGCGGCAGCCTGTCGGGTGCGGCCGTGGGCGGCGCCCTGTTCGGCATCGGCATGATCCTGGCGCGCGGCTGCGCCAGCCGGCTGCTGGTGCTGGCGGCCCAGGGCAATTTGCGCTCGGTGGTCTCGGGCTTGATCTTCGCGGTGACCGCGCAGTCCGCGCTGACGGGGGCACTGTCGCCCTTGCGCGAATGGATCTCCGCGGGGTGGACCATCGACGGCGGCGGCGCCCGCGACCTGATCGCCCGCACCGGCATCGGCCATGGCGGTGCCATGCTGTTCGCCGCCTTCTGGCTGCTGGCGGCCATCGTCTGGGCGCGGCGGCAGAAGGTCTCGTTCTGGGGCTGGGCCGGCGCGGTGGGCGTGGGGCTGAGCGTGGTGGCGGGCTGGTGGTTCACCTACGCCGTGTCGCGTCTGGCCTTTGACGCGCACCCCATCCAGTCGCTGAGCTTTACCGGACCCTCGGCCGAGGTGCTCAGCCGGGTGCTCTTCGTCACCGACAAGCCCCTGTCTTTCGACGCCGGGCTGATGCCGGGTGTGTTCCTGGGCTCCTTCCTGTCCGCGGCCCTGTTTGGCGAGCTCCGGCTCGAGGGCTTCGAGAGCGGCCCGGGTATGCGGCGCTACATCGTCGGGGCGGTGCTGATGGGCTTTGGTGGCATGCTGGCCGGCGGCTGCGCGGTGGGGGCAGGCCTGTCCGGCGCCGCGGTCTTCACCGCCACCGCCTGGGTGACGCTGGGGGCCATGTGGGCGGCCGCGGCCCTGACCGACCGGCTGCTGGACCATCACCTTGGCGACACGGTGCAGGAGCCTGGCGGCCAGTCCCTGCCCGGCAAGTCCGTGGCGGCAACGCCCACCCGGAGCTGAGGGATGCTGGCTCGTGGGCTGTGCCGGGGGGTGGCGGTGTGGCTGATGGTCTGCGTGGCCACCGCCCGGGCCGCGCTGGTCGCGGAGCCCGAGCCACTGCCTCTGCAACAGGTGGCCGACAACATCTGGTTCGTGCAGGGCCAGGCGGCGCTGGGCGCACCGGCCAACCGCAACTTCATCTCCAACGCCGGCTTCATCGTCACTCCGGACGGCGTGGTGGTGGTCGACGCCCTCGGCTCGCCCGCCCTGGCCCGGGCACTGCTGGCATCGATCCGCAGCGTGACGCGGCAGCCGGTGCGCTGGGTCGTCGTCACCCACTACCACGCCGACCACGTCTACGGCCTGCAGGTCTTCAAGGACCTGGGGGCCACGGTCATTGCCCGCCAGGAGGGGCGCGAGTACCTGAATTCCGACACGGCCCAGCGCCGGCTTGAGGCCAGCCGGCAGGAGCTCGCGCCCTGGGTGGATGCGCAGACCCGCCTGGTGCCGGCAGACCGCTGGCTCGACGCGGACACCACGCTGACCGTGGGCGGCGAGCGCCTGCTGCTGCGCCATGTGGGGCCGGCCCACACGGCGGAGGACCTGGCGGTGTTCGTCGAGCGCAACCGCGTGCTGTTCGCGGGCGATCTGGTGTTCCGCGGCCGGGTGCCCTATGTGGGCACGGCCGACAGCCAGGCCTGGATCACCGCGCTCACCGGCCTGATCGATCTGAAGCCGGCCGTCATCGTGCCCGGCCACGGTGCGCTCTCGCGTGAGCCGCTGGCAGACCTGACGCTGACCCGCGACTACCTGCAGTACCTGCGCAGGAGCATGGCCGAGGCGGCCGCCAACCTCGAGCCCTTCGAGGACGCCTACGCCCGCACCGACTGGTCGGCTTTCGAGCATCTGCCGCTGTTCGGCGTGGCCAACCGCATCAACGCCTACAACACCTACCTGCTGATGGAGCAGGCCGGGCGATGACGATGCACCATCGCCTGCGCCGCGGGGTGGGGCTGCTGGCCCTGCTCGGCGTGATCGGTGCCGCGACGGGCCAGGTGCCATCCCCGCTGCTGGACAGTCCCCCGCTCACGACACTGGCGGGGCAACCGCTTTCGCCCGGCGCCTGGCCTGGTGCGGCCACGGTGGTCGTGTTCTGGTCGGTGGACTGCGCCTACTGCCAGCGCCACAACAGCCGCATCGCGCAGCTGCACGCCACGGTGGACCCGCAGCGCCTGAAGGTGCTGGGCGTGGCGGAGGGGGGCGACGCCGCCGCGGCCCGGCAGGAGGCGGCCCGGCGGGACTGGCGTTTTCCGATGGTGATCGACGATGGGCGCCTGCGCGCGCGTTTCACGCCACGCCGTGTGGTGCCCATGACCTGCCTGCTCGCCGCCGATGGGCGGCTGGCGCAGTGCATCCCGGGTGAAATGAGCGAGGCCGATGTGATGGCGCTCGCTTCGGTCCCGTGGTCCGGCTCGGCCCGCTGAAGAGGGATGAAGCGATGCGCCGATCCGCCTCAGCCCATGCGTTCGATGCGCCAGCTCTGGTAGCGCAGCCCCAGCAGACCGCCGGCCACGATGCCCAGCACCGCCAGCCCGCTGCCCAGCGACAGGGTGGACAGGCCGGAGATGCCCTGGCCGATGGTGCAGCCCATGGCCACCACGCCGCCCACGCCCATCAGGCTGGCCCCCACCAGATGCAGGCCCAGGTCCTGCACGTCGGCAAAACCTTCCCAGCGGAAGCTGCGCTGCTGCACCGCCGAGGCCGCGGCCCCCAGTGGCACGCCGAGCACGCTGACGATGCCCAAGGTCAGGGTCTTGGAGCTGTCGCTGAAGAACAGCAGCCAGTCCAGCGCATAGGCCAGCGGCGAGGCCATGCTCAGCGCTTCCATGCGGTGGCTGTTGGTGGCCAGGAAGGTGGGCTCCAGGGTTTGGGGATCTTCCGGCACGTAGCCCAGCACACCGGACACCCACCACACGCCCGTGATCACCGCGCCGATGCCCAGGCCGCCCAGCAGGGCAGCGGGGCTGCGGCCTTCGGGACGGCTCAGTGCCCAGCCGGCCAGCAGCAGCGCCACGGCCGCACCCAGCCCGCCAGCGATGGCAGGTACGCGACCCCAACCGGCACCGGCCAGCAGCGTGGGCAGGTCCTGCCCGCCGGGCAGGTCGGCGAAGAAGCGCTCCACCGTGGCCACCCGCCACACCGCCGTCAGGCCCTTGAGGGTGGCAAAAGCGGTCACCGCCATCACGATCAGCACCACCAGCGACTTGAGGTTGCCGCCGCCCAGGCGCACCAGGTTGCGGCTGCCGCAGCCCGAGGCCAGCACCATGCCGAAGCCGAACAGCCCGCCGCCCAGCCCGGCCGACAGCCACAGCAGCCGGGGCACGGCGTAGATCGTGTTGCGCGCCTCGACCCAGCCCAGGGCCACCATGCCGTTGAAGCCCAGCGTGGCCACGGCCACCGCCAGGGCCCACATGCGGGCCCGTTCCCAGTGGCCCATGCTGACCACGTCGGCGATGGCGCCCATGGTGCAGAAGCGGCTGCGGTGGGCGATGAAGCCGAAGAGCAGGGACAGCCCGAAGGCAGCCCAGAGCACCTGGGTGGCCAGGTGGGCGGTGTCGACATCCGTCATGGCGTGCGGTGGGGGAGGGTCAGACCGAGGTGGGGCCGATTGTGCAGGCGGGTGGCCGGAGCGTCACCGCGGAATGCCCTAGGCGGTATGTCGACGCCCTCAGCGTCCGGGGTTGCAGCCCGCTGTCTGCGCAAGTGCTGATAGAGTGATGAACGAATCCATGCCAGAGGTCGAAGTGGCCGAGACGAACGATCAGGACCGGGTGTTCGAGAGCGCGGCAGAGCTGTTCAGCCTGCTGTCCACGCCCGTGCGTCTGAAGATCATCAGCGCCGTGTGCAACGGCGAGCGCAACGTTTCGGAGCTGCTCTCGGAGATCGACACCACCCAGCCCAACATGTCCCAGCATCTGTCCACGCTGTACCGTGCCGGCGTGCTGGGGCGTCGCCGGGAGGGCACCCAGGTGTTCTACCGACTGCAGAGCGAGCGGGTGGCGCAGCTGTGCCGGGCGGTCTGCACCCAGATCGCCATCGAGCTCGATGACGGGGCTGAGCTGCCTTCGGCAGACCAGCTCTTGCGGGGCCGCCGGGGTTGAGCCCGGTGGCCTTCGCCCTGTTGCGAAAGGCCGGACATGGATGACACCACGATGCCCCCCGGGTGGGCTGGATGCGGCGCGACGCCGCTGGCTGGCCGGCGCCCTGGCCGGCTGTGCCGGGCCCGTCTGGGCCCAAGGCCCGGCTGCCGCTCCGCCGCCTCTTGCGGCGCCCCTGCCGTCTCTGGGCAGTGTGCTGCCCCTGACCGACGTGCCGCTTCTGGAGGGGGGGGTGTTCCGTCCCGCCCAGGCCCAGGGCCAGGTGGTGGTGGTGTACTACTGGGCCAGCTGGTGTCCCTTTTGTGTCCAGCAGACACCGTGGATGGAGAAGCTCTGGCAGACCCAGCGCCAGCACGGGCTGGTGGTGCTGGGCCTGTCCATCGACACGCAGGCGGCCGATGCCATCGCCTACCGGGCCCGCAAAGGCGACACCTTCCCCTGCGGCCTGCTGACCGGCGAGGTGGCCCGCGTGCTGCCCAAGCCCAAGGGGTTGCCCGTCACCATCGCCCGCGGACGCGATGGCCGCGTGGTGGCGGCGGAGACGGGGCAGCGCTTCCCCGAGGACGTGGAAGCGCTGGCGCGCTTCCTCTGAGGCTTCGTCGGTCAGGCGAAGGTGTCGGCCATCAGCGCTTTGAACCAGGTGTTCATCTGCTCGAAGTTGCCGGTGCTCCAGCCGCTGGAGGCACCCGACGCGTTGGCCACCGAGGCCATGGCGTGGCTGCCAGCGTCGTACTGGAACACCGCGGTCAGCCAGGAAGCCTGGCTCATCGTGATCGTCGAGTAGCAGGCCGAGTTGGTCACCGGGGCGGGGTCCAGCGCCTGGCCGGCCAGCAGACGGACGATGGCATCGGCACAGACCTTGGCCTCCTGGTTGGCGATGTGGCCGGCCTTGGGCTGGGTCGTGGCCGACGAATCCCCGATCACATGGATGCCCGGGGAGACGAGGCTTTCGTAGCTCAGCACGTCCACCCCGGCAAAGCGGCCGTCGGTCGCGTTGGCCAGGCCGGTGGCGGCCACGATGGGGGCGCAGCGCTGGCGCGGGATCAGATTGATCACGTCGCCATGCACGGCCCCGGCGCTGGTTTGCAGCGTCATGGTGGCGGCATCGGCGGACTGGATGGCCACGCTGGTGTGGTACTCGATGACGCCGGCATGCAGGTCGTAGAAGGCGCGGCTGAAGTTGTCCTTCTCGGCCACGAAGTCCGGGTTGGCGTCCAGCACCAGCAGCTTGGCGCCGGGCTTGTACTTCTTGAGCCAGTCGGCCAGCAGACAGGCCCGCTCGTAGGGCCCGGGCGGGCAGCGGTAGGGCGTGGGCGGGATGGTCAGGATGGCCGTGCCCTGGGCCGGCAGGGCCTGCAGCTGCTGGCGCAGCGTCGTGGTCTGCGAGCCGGCCTTCCAGGCATGGGGCATGGCATTCGGGTCGGTCAGGCCAGGCACCGGGTCGAAGTCGATGCCCGGGGCGATGACGATGCGGTCGGCGCTCAGCGTGCCGCCGCTGGCCAGCGTCACACGCCGGTTGGCCGGGTCGATGCCGGTGACCTTGTCGATCACCACCTTGACGCCATAGCGGCTGGCCAGCGTCTTGTAGTTGAAGGACTGCGCAGCCATCGTGCGCTGCCCCGTCAGGACCAGGCTGCTCATGATGCAGCTGAGGTAGGTGGCATTGGGCTCCACCAGTGTCACCTCGAGGTTGTTGCCCCACAGGCGCAGGTACTTGGCCACGGTGGCGCCCGCCATGCCGCCACCGACGACGATGACGCGGGCGGTGGGTGTGGCGGTGAGTTGGCCGGGTGTGCGGGTGGAGGCCGCCAGGGCCGTGTGCATCCAGCCCGGCAGGGCGAGGCCGCCGGTGGCGGCCAGGGCGGCGCGCAGCCATTCGCGGCGTTGACGGAAGGAGGGGGTGCGGGTCGGGGTCATGGTCGGCTCCTCACTTCTGTGTCGACAGCCAGGAGGCCAGGGCCTGCAACTGGGCATCGGTGTAGCCCCAGGCATGCTTGGCCATGATGCTGTTGCCTTCCTTGCCCGCCTGGAATTCCTTGAGCTCCTGGTACAGCTCCGAGGCGGATTGCCCGGCCAGACGCTCGAAGCCTGGCCCGCGACCATTGGTGCCGTGGCACTGGAAGCAGTTGGAGGCCAGCAGCCGGCCGGGCGGGACGGTGGTGGCCGCCTGACTGGCTGGTGCGAGGACCGCCAGAAGGCCGGCCAAGAGGAGGGAGGGCGGCCGGTGGCGCGCGCCTGCGGATGCGTGGAGCATGGGCTCTCCTTTGAATGTGCGAAATGCACATTAATAGGATAACCCGTAGGGGTACCCAAAAAAAAGGATCCCCGGTGGGGATCCCCTGAAAACGGTACAGACGAGGGACAGGCCGGGGCCTGCCGCCGGTCCTCAGAAGAAGACGATACCGCCCACGGACAGAGTACGCACCTTGGATTCGGTAACGTCGTTGTCCTGCTTCTCGTGGTTGAACTCGCCCACCAGCGTGATGTACTTGTTCAGCGTGTGGTAGACGCCCAGCGTGAAGGACTTGCGCACGTTCTTCGGGCCGCCGAAGACGGCGGAGGTGGCGCCGTCCTCGTCGGTGTTCTGGCCGTAGTTGACGCCCAGCTTGGTGTCGCCAAGCTTGTAGGTCACCTGGGCCAGATAGCCCTTGGAGTCGGTGCGGTTGCCGGCGCCGTCGCTGCCACCCAGGAACTGGGCGCCGATGGTCGACAGACCCAGGCCCTTGGCCTTGAAGCCGTAGAGCAGCCCTTCGAAGCCGTTCATGCCGGCCTTCACGCCCAGCTCGTAGCCCTGGGCGGTGAAGGGCTCGCTGCTGCAGTTGCCGCTGCCGCTGGAGCAGCTGGTGCTCTGGTGCACCGCGCCCACCCAGACCTTGCCAGGGGCCGCACCGGCCCAGCTGTAGCCGGCGCTGGCCTGCAAGGCCGGGGTCTTGGTTTCGTCACCGGCGTACTTGCTGGGTTGGAAGATGCCCACCGAAGCCTGCAGGCCATCGACCTTGGGCGTGTCGTAGCTGATCTGCGGCTGGAAGCCGGTGTACATGTAGCCGTGGCCGATCATGCCGAAGGTGGTGTTGAAGGGCATGGCGGCGTTGGTGGTGCCGCCCACACCCAGCAGCGTCATGTCGGAGAGGATCACGTCCTGGCCGAACAGGCCGATGTCACGGCCGAACTTCAGGTGGCCCCAGTTCTCGTTGCCGAAGCGGAAGTAGATGTTGCGGGTGTCGATCTGCGAGTAGGCGCCAGGCGTGTTGCCGGCGGCACCGTCGGGCAGGCCCACGACCGTCGAGTTGTTGACGATGCCGGGCGCGAAGCCGAAGTGGACCTTGAGGTCCTGGTCGGCCACCTTGGCGGTGGCCACGAAGTTCAGCCAGCCGGGCAGCAGGCCGTTGGACACCATGCTGTTGGTGGCCTTGGCCTCGGCGCCGGTGGCCTTGGTGGTCACCGTGTCCTCGCGGTTCATGTAGAAGCCGTTGACGGTGCCATTGATGTCCATCGTGACGTCACCTTGGGTGAAGCCGACGGCCTGGGCCGACAGGGCGGCACCAGCCAGAACGGTGAGGGTGGCCGCACGGGCCAGGGCGGTGATTTGCATGGTGTTGTCTCCGTTGGTATGGGTTGGGCTGTGCCAGCACGCAGGCCGGCGCAGCCCCACTGGCGCCAGTTCCATGCCATCCCTGCCAGGGCCGCAAAGTGCCTGATTTCGGGGGTTAACCCCTTGCGTCCCAGGCCTTGCGTCGCAGGGCGGGACAACCAGGCCTGTTACAAACGGGGGGCGTGTGTGTCAGGGAAGCCTTGTCCATCAGGACCCTCCCTCGGGTGACGCGCCAAATCGCAACGTCCCCGCAAGGAGCGATGCTGAGCCGTTCGTTCGCAGGTGCGGCGGCTCGGTGTAAATCCCGATGACCGCCGCCTGCTGTCGGGCGCGGGAACTCTCGTGTCCGAACCGCTTCCCACTGTTTGCCGCCCGGGTGTCAGCGCTGCCGGTGTCCCGCCTTCCCCTCCACTGACTTGCGATTGCTCCGACATGCACCCTCACATGCCCCTCATCGTCACCCTGGCCGCCGCGCTGGGCCTGGCCCTGCTGCTGGGCTTTGTCGCCCTGCGTCTGCGGCTGCCTGCGCTGGTGGGCTACCTGGTGGCCGGCGTGGCCCTGGGGCCGCACACGCCCGGCTATGTGGCCGACATGGGGCTGGCTTCCCAGTTGGCTGAGATCGGCGTGATGCTGCTGATGTTCGGCGTGGGCCTGCATTTCTCGGTGGCCGATCTGATGGCGGTGCGCCGGGTGGCGGTGCCAGGGGCCGTGGTGCAGATGGCGGTGGCCACGGCCATGGGGGCGGGGCTGGCGGTGTTCTGGGGGTGGTCTCTGGCCGGGGCCATGGTGTTCGGCCTGGCGCTGTCGGTGGCCAGCACCGTGGTGCTGCTGCGCGCATTGGAGGCGCGTGGCACGTTGGAATCCCACGAGGGTCGCATCGCCGTGGGTTGGCTGGTGGTCGAGGACCTGGCCATGGTGCTGGTGCTGGTGTTGCTGCCGGCACTGGTCGGGCTGGCCAGCCCCGCCGGCACGTCGCCCGGTGATGCGGCGGCACCTTCGCTGGGCTGGGCGGTGCTGCGCACCCTGCTGGCGGTGGGCGCCTTCGTGGCACTGATGCTGCTGGTGGGGCGCAAGCTGCTGCCACGCCTTTTGTGGCTGATCTCACGCACCGGCTCGCGCGAGCTGTTCACGCTGGCGGTGATCGCGGTGGCCCTGGGCATCGCCTACGGTGCCTCGGCTTTCTTCGGGGTGTCGGTGGCGCTGGGGGCCTTCTTTGCCGGTCTGGTGCTGCGCGAGTCCGAGTTCAGCCACCGTGCGGCCGAGGAATCCCTGCCGTTCCGGGATGCCTTTGCCGTGCTGTTCTTCGTGTCCGTCGGCATGTTGTTTGACCCCAAGGTGCTGCTGGAGCGGCCGCTGCAGGTGCTGGCTGTCACGGCCATCATCATGGTGGGCAAGTCGGTGGCGGCGATGGGGCTGGTACTCTTGCTGCGCTACCCGCTGCAGGCCTCGCTGTCGGTGGCGGCCAGCTTGGCCCAGATCGGCGAGTTCTCCTTCATCCTGGTGGGTCTGGGGGCCAGTCTGCACGTGTTGCCGCCGGAGGCCGAGAGCCTGGTGGTGGCTGGCGCCTTGTTCTCGATCGCGCTGAACCCGCTGCTGTTCTCCCTGGTGGAGCCTCTGCGGCGTGCGGTGCTGGCCCGTTCGGCCTGGGCCCGCTCGCTGGATGCCCGGCCAGACCCGTTGGCCGAACTGCCGGCCAGCACCGCCGAGCGCTACCTGGCCCGGCATGTGGTGGTGGTGGGCTATGGCACCGTGGGGCAGCAGCTGGTGGCGGCGCTGGTGGCGCAAGACGTGCCTTGCGTGGTGGTGGAGCAGCGCCGGGAGCGGGTGGAGGCCTTGCGGGCAGCCGGCCTGCAGGCCGTGGCCGGCGACGCCGCCGAACCCGAGACACTGATCCAGGCCCACATCCACCAGGCCCGCCTGCTGGTGGTGACCGTGCCCGACGCCACCGACACGTACCCGATGATTCGCACGGCCCACACGCTGCGGCCCGAACTCACGGTGCTGTCCCGCGCACCCAACGAGGCGGAGGCGGCCCTGCTGGTGGAGGCGGGTGTGGCTCAGACCGTCCAGCCCCGCGAGGCCATGGCCCAGGTGCTGTTGCAGCACACCCTGGCGCAATGGGCCAAGGGGGCTTGATCAGGCTCGAAAAATCATATTAGAATGAGAGCTTCAGTTGATTGCAGCGCTTTTTGACAAGAAAGCAGCGACAGACTGAAGCCGAGTGGGGCTCTTAGCTCAGTTGGTAGAGCAGCGGACTCTTAATCCGTTGGTCGTAGGTTCGAATCCTACAGGGCCCACCAAAAATTCCCCGAAAAGGACTCGCCGCAAGGCCAGTCCTTTTTTTGCGTCCGGATCGCACCGGGCCCTTGCTTGGCGGGGCGCGCCGGGTGCCTGCCTGGCACGGTTCTGGCTGCCCCCCAGGTTCAACCCCTGGCGCGGCGCATCACTTGGTCGCACACTCCGGGGTTTTGTCCTGGTGGCAGTGTTCGGGCGCATCGGTCCCGGGGGCGGGCTGCCAGGCTTTCGGCAACCCGCCGCATTCATGCATTGACCCGATGACGACCCTGTCTTCCCCTGCCGCATCCACCCCGAGCGGCCAACGTTGGGCCTGGCTCCCCCGCCAGGGCACCTGGAAGTACCACCTGCTGCTGCTGTCCCTGGGCATCTTCGTCCTCGGTCCCCTGGGTGGCGTGACCGCCTCCTACATGAATTTCTCGCTGGGCTTCTTCGTCGGCGGGCAGGTGCTGGCGGGCCTCCTGGGCTCGGTGGTCACGCTGGGCTATGGCGCCGAAGGCAAGCATGGCGCCAACTTCATCCAGACCTCGGCCGCCTCGGTCGCGGGCCTGAGCGCCATGGGCGTGCTGATCCAGGCCATGGTCTGGATGGGCATGCCGCAACCGCCGGTGTGGCAGCTGATGCTCTACATGCTGTGCATCGGCATGCTGGGTGCCGGCGTGGGCATGCTCTACACGCCCATCCTGGTGGACAAGCTGCAGCTGCCTTATCCCTCCGGTTTCGCCGTGGCCAACATCCTGCGCGCCTTGACCGACCCGGTGTTGCTGCGCCGCTCGGTGGCCAAGCTGGGCACCGGCATCGGCGCCGGCCTGCTGGGCGGCATTGCGGCGGCCAAGCTGCCCTTCATGGCGGCCATCGAGCTGTCCACCTCCACGCTGGGTGCCGGCCTGCTGGTGGGCGCGCGCATCGGCATCCCGGCCCTGGTGGCCGGCCTGACTGGCTGGGCGCTGATCCCGTACTTCATCTCGATCGGCTGGCTGCACGAAGGCGACCCGGCCCGCAAGATCATGTTCCTGATCGCGCTGGGCACGATCATGGGCGCCGCCATCATCGACCTCAGCCTCATCTTCTGGCAGGCTTGGCAGCGGCTGACCGGCCGCGCCCCGGCGCCCGCCCAAAGCCAGGAAGCCTGGAAGCGGGTGGACACCCGCCGCGTCTTCAGCTGGGTGGCCTTCTGGGCCGTGGCGGTGGTCTGCACCGGCCACTTCGTGCTGGGCCAGCCGGTGGGCTACCTGGTGTTCGCGGTGCTGCTGGTCTTCCTGTTCGCCATGGTCAATGGCATCTCCCAGGGCATCAGCGACTCCAACCCCATCTCCTCGGCCTTCGTGGTGTCGGTGGTGATGATGGCGGCTCTGGGCCTGAAGGATCCGGCCATCGGCCTGATGGCCGGCACCGTGCTGCTGGTCTCCGTCAGCGTGGCCGGTGACATGCAGCAGGACCGCTCCACCGGTGCCCGGCTGGGCACCAGCCGCACCCTGCAGTTCCGCTACCAGGTGGCGGGCATCGTGGTGGGGGCCATCGTGGCGGTGGGCTTTGCCAAGCTGTTCATGGCCGCCTACCCCGTGCTGCTGCTGGACCAGACGGTGATGAAGGCCGGTGAGCAGCCCGCCGAGTGGAGCGCGGCCATGACCTACAAATTCGTCGGCGTGCTGCGCAGCCTGACCGACGACAAGCCCTACCAGCGCACCGCCATCTGGGTCGGCGTGGGCATCGGCTTTGCGGTCGAGCTGGCGCGCAAGCTGCTCAAGCGCAACGCCGGCTACCAGCGCTTCGTGGCCTCGGGCAAGGGCGGCTTCGCCACCGACTTTGTGCTGGATGCGGTGCTGCTGCCTTCGCCCTACGCCTGGTCCTTCGGCGGTTTCGTGAACCTCAACACCTCGGCCTGGTTCGCCATCGGCGGGGTCATCTCCAGCGCGGTCAATTCGCTGCCCAAGGCCAAGCCCCAGGCCGGCGATACGGTGGTGCCCGAGGACATGAGCGACACCTCGCTGATCGGTGGTGGCCTGATTGCGGGGGACGCGCTGGCGGCGCTGGGCCTGGGCATTGCGGGCCTGCTGGGCACCGTGCTGGCGGGGGGCTGAGCATGGCCGGCGTGACCCTCTACGGCATTCCCAACTGCGACACCGTCAAGAAGGCGCGGACCTGGCTGGCCGGCCAGGGCGTGGAGGCCGTCTTCCACGACTTCAAGAAGCAGGGCGTGCCGGCCGACCGGCTAGCCACCTGGGTGAAGGCCCTGGGCTGGCCAGCGCTGGTGAACCGCCAGGGTACGACCTGGCGCAAGCTGGACCCGGCGGCCCAGGCCGCCGTGGTAGACGCGGACAGCGCGATGGCCCTGCTGCGCGAGCAGGCCAGCGTGATCAAGCGCCCGGTGGTGGAGTGGCCCGATGGCCGCGTGACGGTGGGTTTCTCCGCTGCCGACTGGATGGCCCGCTTGGGTTGAACCCCGGGGTTCAACCTGGCGCCGGGCCTCAGCCCAGGTGCAGGGTCAGGGCCAACTCCGAACGGGCCCAGGCCTGTTCCTCTTCTTCCAGCAGATGGACTGTGCGGGGATGGGTCTCGACCCAATCCTTGCGCAATGCCAGGCGGGCGATGCGGCCCTGGCGTTGCAGCCGCAGCGTGTGCTCGGGCACGTCGGAGCGGGCATGGCAGGCGATGACGGCCAGGCGCAGGCACAGCATCTGCCACAGCATCAATTCGCTGTGGAGCAGTTCTTCCATCTTGCGCAGGCCCCCACGCTGGCCCAGCACCAAGTCCGCCAGACGGCGCTGCTGGCTCTGCGAAAAGCCGGCCGCATCCACGTGGCCCAGCAGGTAGGCGCTGTGGCGGTGGTGGTCATGGTGGGACACCATCTGGCCGATCTCATGCAACAGGGCGGCCCAGCGCAGCTCGATCCGCTCCTCTTCGGCATCGCGCGGAGCCACCTGGTCGAACAGGGTGCAGGCCAGGCGTGCCACCCGCTGGGCCTGCTCGACATCGGCGCCAAAGCGGTGTTGCAGGGCCTTGACGCTGTCCTCGCGCAGGTCATGGCCACGCTGGCGCTGGCGGGCCATCAGCCGGTCGTGCAGGTCCACGATCACGCCTTGGCGCAGGGCCCCCTTGGCCGGCTGCAGGGCCTCGATCTGGAAGTGCGTGGCCAGCGTGTACAGGATGGCCAGGCCGCCGGCCAGCACCGGGCGCCGGTCGGGCTTGAGGCCCGGTAGGTCCAGTCGGTCGGCGCTGCCTGCCTCGATGCATTGCTTCATCAGCCAGCGCAGGCCGTCCGGGGTGATGCTGCCGTCGGTCTGGCCGCTGGCGCGCAGCACGTCGGACACCGCACCGGCGGTGCCGGAGGAACCCAGTGCCTGGTCCCAGCGGGAGGCTGCAAACGGCGCCAGGGCCTCCTCGAATTCGGCCCCAGCCGCCACCTGGGCGGCGCGGAAGCCCTCGCTGGAGAACTGGCCGTCCGGAAAGTAGCGCATGGACAGGCTGACACTGCCCACACGAAACGACTCGGCCTCGATGGGTTGACGCTTCTCGCCCAGGATCAGTTCGGTGGAGCGCCCGCCGATGTCGACCACCAGCCGAGGTTGGCTGGACGGTTGCAGATGGGCCACGCCGGCATAGATCAGCCGCGCTTCCTCGCGCCCCGAGATGACCTCGATGGGAAAGCCCAGCGCCGCCTGCGCCTGGTGCAGGAAGGCGTCGCGGTTGCGCGCCTCGCGCAGCGTCTGGGTGGCCACGGCCCGCACCTGCGCGGGATGGAAGCCGCCCAGGTTGCGGGCGAACTGCCGCAGACAGGCCAGGCCGCGCTCGGCCGCCTCGTCGGTCAGCATGCCCTCGTTGTCCAGGCCGGCCCCCAGCCGCACGGTTTCCTTCAGGTAGGCATGGCGGCGGTAGCGTCCGTCGCGCAAATGGCCAATCTCGAGGCGGAAACTGTTCGACCCCATGTCGATGCCTGCGAGCAGGCCGGTGGGGGAGGGCAATGCGATGGACATGGGGCGGGATTGTGCCCCTTGACGATGACATCCCCGGGCCGCCGAGGCGGTCTTTGAGGCGACTCCTAGAATCGTTCACGCCCTTTCCGGCAGGGGCCGGAATCGAGATCCACCCAGGAGAACACCATGCCCGATACCCCGCTGCTCAACGACGCCCAGGCCCTGTTGCAGAAGGCCAACGGGGACGCCCCGACACCGCCCACGCGCCGTGAGGTGGTGCAGGCCGGTGTGGGGCTGGGCTTTGCCGCCGCCACCTTGCCGGTGGCCGCACAGACGGTGATCCAGACGCCCAGCGAGGGCCTGGTGGCCGGGGCGGTGCAGATTCCGGTCGGCGACTTCCAGATGCCGGCCTATCGCGCCATGCCGCAGGGTGGTGGCGCGCGGCCCGTCGTGCTGGTGATCAGCGAGATCTTCGGCGTGCACGAGCACATCGCCGATGTGGCCCGGCGCTTCGCCCACCAGGGCTACTGCGCCATTGCGCCGGACTTGTACAAGCGCCAGGGCAATCCGGCGGGCTACACCGACATCGGTGCGCTGATGTCCGAACTGGTGTCCAAGGTGCCCGATGCTCAGGTCATGGGCGACCTGGATGCCACGGTGGCCTGGGCCCGGGCGCAGGGCCAGGACACGTCACGCCTGGGCGTGACCGGCTTCTGCTGGGGCGGGCGCATCACCTGGCTGTTCGCCGAGCACAGCGCGGCCGTCAAGGCCGGGGTGGCCTGGTACGGTCGTTTGACAGGGGCGACCAACCCGCTGCAGCCGCGCCATCCGCTGGACCTGGTGGCCGAACTGAAGGCGCCGGTGCTGGGGCTGTACGGCGGGCAGGACACCGGCATTCCGCTGGACACCGTGGAGGCGATGAAGAAGGCGCTGGCCGCGGGCAATGCCGCGGCGCGCGATTCGCGCTTCATCGTCTACCCGGACGCGCCACATGCCTTCCATGCAGACTACCGGCCCAGCTACCGCCAGGCCGATGCCCAGGATGGCTGGAAGCAGTGTCTGGCCTGGTTCAAGGCCCACGGGGTGGCTTGAACCCATGGAGAGGCGGCCCAGGCGGGCCGCCCGGTGCCGCTCAGCGCACCACCAGCACGGGCAGCGGCGAGTGGGTCAGCACCTTCTGGGTTTCGCTGCCCAGCAGCAGGGCGCTGACGCCACGGCGGCCGTGCGAGGCCATCACGACCAGATCGCAGCCCTTGTCCTTGGCCAGATCGCAAATGGCTTCCCAGGGGTGGACGGCTTCCACGGTGAAGCCTTCGCAGTCCAGCCCGGCGGCCTTGGCGGCGTCGCTGACGGCCTTCACGCGTGCGGTGGCGATCCGCTCCTGGGCGTCGTAGAACTCCTGCGGCGGCACCGGCTGCATCTCGCTGATGGCGCTGTAGGGGAAGGGCTCTTTCACGCTGATGGTGCTCAGCTTCGCGCCCAGCAGCTTGGCCATCGAGATGGCGGTTTCGACCGCCTTGGCGCTGATGTCCGAACCGTCGGTGGGAACGAGGATGTGGCTGTACATGAAGAGATCCTTTCCTTCGTGAGGGATGGATGGGTGTGTCACCCGATGAGCGCAGTGTGTCCCGAAAGTGGCGCCGAGGCTTGACCAGAATCAAGCCGTCTGTGCAATCAGTGCCAGGCCGTCTCAGCCCCGTGCCACCGGGCGTGCCGGGTCTGCCGACCACTCGCTCCAGGAGCCGGGGTAGAGCCGGGCATCGCCCAGCCCCGCCAGGGCCATGGCCAGCAGGTTGTGGCAGGCGGTGACGCCTGAGCCGCACTGGTGCACCACCTGCCCCGGCAGCAGGCCCAGGGCCAGGAATTCCTCCCGCAGCGCGTCGACCGACTTGAAGCGGCCGTCGGCGGTCAGGTTGTCCTTGAAGAAGCGGTTGCGGGCGCCCGGGATGTGGCCGGCCTGGGCATCCAGTGGTTCCACCTCGCCGCGGTAGCGCTCGGGTGCGCGGGCGTCGACCACCTGCAGGCTGTCCAGCGAGGCCAGCAGCGTGGGGGCATCCACCGTGGGCATGGCCGGGGCCCGAGCCGGGTAGGGGCCGGCGGCCGGCAGTGCGGCGGCGACCTGGGTGTCCAGCGCGCCGCCAGCGGCCAGCCAAGCCGCCACGCCCCCGTCCAGCACCCGCACGGCCGGATGGCCCAGCCAGCGCAGCATCCACCAGGCCCGGGCGGCGTAGGGGCCGCCCTGGCGGTCGTAGCAGACCACCAGCCGGTCAGGCGTCACGCCCCAGGCGCCGGCCCGCTGGGCCAGCAGTTCGAGGCTGGGCAGCGGGTGGCGGCCGCCCTGGATGGGGCCGGCCGCGCTCTTGGGCGCTGACAGGTCGCGGTCCAGGTGCAGGTAGCGTGCACCGGGCAGGTGGCCGGACTGGTAGTCCTGCTCGCCCGCCGCAGTGTTGGCCAGGTCGAAGCCGCAGTCCAGCAGCAGGGGGGGCTGGGGGCTGTCCAGCAGGGCACGCAACTCGGTCGCGGTGATCAGCGGATGGACGGTGGACATGGGCGCTCCTTCGGGCATGGGCTTGGGGAATCAGGATTCGCTGGGGTTGGCGGCATCCGGCACCGCACGGTTGCGCAGCAGTGTGGCGGTGAGCCCGGCGGTGACGATGAGCACCATGCCGGCCAGGGCCACCAGCGTCACAGCATCGCCGAAGATCATCACCCCGAACAGGAAGGACCAGGCGATGCCGAGGTATTGCAGGCTGGCGTTGGACAGAGCCCGGCCGATGGCGTAGGCCCGGGTCATCAGGATCTGCGCGGTGGTGGCCAGCACGCCGGTGGCCACCAGCAGGCCCAGGCCGACGGGGGTGTGTGGGTGGAAGCCACTGGTCAGCGCGACCGCCGCGCCCACCACCGTGGTGCCCAGCGAGAAATAGAAGACCACGCGGTACTCCGGCTCGCCCACCCGGCCCAGGGCCGTCACTTGGAGATAGGCCATGGCGGACATCATTCCCGAGCACAGGCCAGCCAAGGCGCCTGGCCACTGCTCCTGGGTGAGGGAGGGGCGCAGCACCAGGGCGACGCCCACGAAGCCCGTGAGGACCGTGACCACCAGGCGCATGTCCACCCGGTCGGAGGCACCCACCAGCACCGCGCCGCCGATCAGGAACAGCGCCATCCAGATCGAGGACATGTAGTTCAGCGTGATGGCCGTGGCCAGGGGCAGCTGGCCGATCGCATAGAACCAGAGCGCCATTGCGCCCACACCCACGATGCTGCGGCCCAGGTGCATGGTGGGATATCGCGTGCCCAGGTGGCCACCGCGCCAGAAGACCAGGGCCCCGATGAACAAGGCGCCCACCAGGCCGCGGTAGAAGACGATCTCACCGGCACCGTAGCGGGCCGAAGCCAGCTTCACGCACACCCCCATCGCGGCGAACAGGAAGGACGATCCCATCATCAGCAGGGGCGCTTGCAACTGGGGCTTCATGCGTGGGCGGGCAGGGTGGGGAAAGCGGCCGATTCTGGCAGAGCCTTACACTCCTGGCCCTCATGAAGCGAATCGTCATCCTCCTGTCCGGCCGCGGCAGCAACATGCAGGCCATCGTCGAGGCCTGCGCCGCCGAAGGCTGGCCGGCCAAGGTGGTGGCGGTGGTCAGCAACAAGGCCGAGGCCGCTGGGCTGGCCTGGGCGGCGCAGCGGGGCATCGCGACGGCGGTGGTGGACCACCGCGGCCAGCCTGACCGCGAGACCTACGATGCCGAGCTGGCCCGGGTGATCGATGGCTTTGCCCCCGACCTGCTGGTGCTGGCCGGCTTCATGCGCATCCTGAGTGCCAGCTTCGTGCGCCATTACGAGGGGCGCCTGCTCAATGTGCATCCCTCGCTGCTGCCGGCCTTCCCGGGTTTGCACACCCACCGCCGGGCGATCGAGCAGGGCTGCAAGCTGGCCGGCGCCACCGTGCACTTCGTGACGGCCGAGTTGGACCATGGCCCCATCGTGGCCCAGGCCGCCGTGCCGGTGCTGCCGGGCGACGACGAGGCCAGCCTGTCAGCCCGGGTGCTCGAGCGCGAACACGTGATCTACCCGCTGGCGGTGCGCTGGTTCGTCGAGGACCGGCTGGTGCTGGCCGAGGGCCGGGTCAGCCACCGCGACGGCGTGCCCCAGCATTTGTTCTGAGACGCTGGCGGGGCGGGCTGGGATAATCCGGCCTATGCATCCGAATGCCCTGCTGGACCTGGCCACCGATCTGCTGCGCCAAGTACTCAAACTCGACCAACCCGCTGACACCGTGGTGTCGGCCTTTTTCCGCAAACACCGCACCCTGGGGCCGCGCGAGCGCCACAGTCTGGCCGAGACCGCCTACGCCGTGCTGCGCCGGCGCCTGCTCTGGGCCCATCTGGCGCAGAGTGGCTCTGGTGCGCTCGAGCGCCGGCTGGCCATCCTGGCCTGGCAGGGCAGCGACACCTTCATCCGGGGCGCCCTGGGGCCCAACGAGCTGGCCTGGCTGAGCCAGGTGCGCGAGGTGGACACCGCCACGCTGCCCGAAAAGGTGCGGGTCAACCTGCCCGACTGGCTGGCCAATGCGCTCAAGGTGGAACTGGGCGAGGAATTTCCCGCCTTCGTGGCGGCGATGGAGGAACCCGCACCGCTGGACCTGCGGATCAACACCCTGAAGGCCAAGCGCGAAACGGTGCTGGACGCCTTGAAGGAGGCCGGCATCGAGGCCGAGCCCACGCCGTACTCTCCCCTGGGCCTGCGGGTGCATGGCAAGCCCGCCCTGCAGAAACTGCCGCTGTTCGTGCAGGGGGAGGTGGAAGTTCAGGACGAGGGCAGCCAGCTGCTGGCCCTGATGCTGGGCGCCAAGCGCGGCGAGATGGTGGTGGACTTCTGCGCCGGCGCCGGCGGCAAGACCCTGGCCCTGGGCGCGTCCATGCGCAACACCGGCCGTCTCTATGCCTTCGATGTGTCCGGCTATCGGCTGGAGGGGCTCAAGCCTCGGCTGGCCCGCAGCGGCCTGTCCAATGTCTACCCGGCCCAGATCGCCCACGAGCGCGACGAACGCATCAAACGCCTGGCCGGCAAGATCGATCGCGTCTTGGTGGATGCACCGTGCTCTGGCCTGGGCACGCTGCGCCGCAACCCCGACCTGAAGTGGCGCCAGTCCCCCAAGGCCATCGACGAGTTGACCGCCAAGCAGGCGGCCATCCTCGACAGCGCCGCGCGTCTGCTCAAGCCGGGCGGCCGGCTGGTCTATGCGACCTGCAGCCTGCTCTCGCGCGAGAACGAGGACATTGCGCGCGCCTTCTCGGCCGCCCATCCGGACTTCGAGCCGCTGTCCGCTGCCGAGCTGCTGGCTACGGCCCAGGTGGAGCAGGCCGAGACCCTCGTGCGCGAGGGCATGCTGCGCTTGTGGCCGCACCGCCACGCCACGGATGGCTTCTTTGCCGCCGCCTGGCAGCGCAAGGCTTGAAGTCGGACGGGGTATCCCCATCTTCTGCATCGGATGTGATTGCAGCCATTTCGGTCTGCAATGCACGTTCTCCTGCCGGCAACGCGTGCGAAACGGGCGTTTCTGCACCCCTGTTCGGGGTGGCGGACGGCAGGCTGTCCTCTACAATAGGGAGTTAGCCAGCACTTCGCGGGCGAATCAAGGTAGGCAATGGATCAACTGAACACGGTGTTTTCTGCAGTATTAGACTTGGCAGCGAACGGCCTCACGCACGCCACTTGGTGGCAAGTCGTGCTCTACGCTGCCGTGGTGACTCACATCACGATCGCCGGTGTCACCATTTTCCTGCACCGTTCGCAGGCGCACCGTGCGCTGGAGCTGGGTCCCATTCCCTCCCACTTCTTCCGCTTCTGGCTGTGGATGACCACCGGCATGGTGACCAAGGAATGGGTCGCCATCCACCGCAAGCACCACGCGAAGTGCGAGACCGAGGAAGACCCGCACAGCCCGATCACCCGCGGCATCGGCACCGTCATGAGTCGCGGCGCGGAGCTCTATCGTGCTGAGGCCAAGGTCACCGAGACGCTCTCCAAATATGGGCACGGCACGCCGGACGACTGGATGGAGCGCAACGTCTACACCAGGCACAGTGCCAAGGGCATCCTGCTGATGCTCCTGATCAACGTCGCGCTGTTCGGCGCCATCGGCGTCACCATCTGGGCCATCCAGATGGCCTGGATTCCGTTCTGGGCGGCTGGCGTGGTCAATGGCCTGGGTCACTACTGGGGCTACCGCAACTTCGAGGCGGCCGATGCGTCGACCAACCTCTCGCCCTGGGGCATCATCATTGGTGGCGAAGAGTTGCACAACAACCACCACACCTATCCGACCTCGGCCAAGTTCTCGGTCAAGCCCTTCGAGTTCGACATCGGCTGGGGCTACATCCGCGCCATGGAGATGCTGGGCTGGGCCAAGGTGCGCAAGACCGCGCCCCAGCTGCAACTGGGCCCGCTGAAGCCGGTGGCCGATGCCAAGACGCTGGAGGCGATCATCGCCAACCGCTACGAGGTGATGGCCAACTACGCCAAGGAACTGCGCCGTGCCTGTGCCGGTGAAGTGGCTCGGGTGAAGGCTCAAGGCAGCAGCAACTCGGCCTGGAGCAACCTGCGTGTGGCGCAGCGTTGGCTGCACCGCGACGTGGAGAAGATCCCGACCGACCTGCTCCCGCAGGTGGAGAGCGCCGTGGCCACGTCGCCGGTGCTGCAGAAGCTGGTCACCATGCGCGAAGAGCTGCGTCAGCTCTGGACCCGCACCAATGTGTCGGCCGAGCAGCTGGTGGCCGATCTGCAGGACTGGTGTCACCGGGCCGAGAGCAGCGGCGTCGCGGCGCTGCGCGAGTTCTCGCTGCAACTGCGTTCCGCCCGTGCCTGACCGATCCACTTCCCGGATCTACCCGAAGCCCGCCTTGCGCGGGCTTTTTCATGGTCGCTTGCTTCGCTTTCTTCCTGAGCGGGTGGGGAGCCCCAGCCAGCACAAAAAGGGCGGGCAATAAAAAAACCTGCGTCGAATGGTGCGGTTTGCCGCCAAGTTCCCGGACGAGCGGATTGTCGTATCACTGATACGACAATTGAACTGGACGCATTTCATCGCCTTGATTCCGCTGAAAGATCCGCTTCAGCGGGACTACTACGCGCAGATGGCCAGTGCCGAGCGCTGGAGCGTGCGGACGCTACGCGAGCGCATCGACTCGATGCTGTACGAACGTACGGCGCTGTCTCAGAAGCCGGAGGAGACCATCGCTCAGGAGCTGGCAACCCTGCGCGATGCGCAACGGATGACTCCGGCACTGGTGATGCGCGACCCGTACATCCTCGACTTTCTGGGACTGCGGGATAGCTGGCAGGAGAGCGACCTAGAGGCAGCCATCATTCGCGAAATGGAAGCCTTCCTGCTAGAGCTGGGCGCGGGCTTCTGCTTCGTCGCCCGCCAGAAGCGCATCCAGATCGACAACGAGGATTTTCATCTTGATCTGCTGTTCTACAACCGGAAACTGCGCCGGCTGGTGGCGGTGGAGTTGAAGATAGGCGAGTTTAAGGCCGCGTACAAAGGACAGATGGAGCTTTACTTGCGCTGGCTGGACAAGCACGAGCGTGAACCAGAGGAAGTCTCTCCGCTGGGGATCATCCTTTGCACCGGCAAGAAGTGCGAACAGATCGAGTTGTTTGAACTGGATAAGTCAGGGATCCACGTTGCCGAATACCTGACCAGTTTGCCGCCGCGTGCAGTGCTAGGGGAACGATTGCAGCAGGCAGCACGTCGAGCGGAATCGAAGATCAAACAAGGCAAAGCATAGAACTCGAAAATCCGCCCAAGATTTTTTTGAGCGAGTTGAAGTCCTCATCCGACAAACTCTTTGGTGCGACTACTCTTGTCCTGGCCGCCATGTAGAGAGTGCCGTCCTGTGTCCAAATCGGAGCTTGCCCCATTAGGCAGACTCCGAGGGAAAATTCAGCAAACCGTTCAGCCAACTGTTCGATTTTTGATGCGTTCCTCACGACAAATGCCTCAAGGCTTTCGTGAATTGCCCGCTGGGCTTCTTCGACGTTAGGAAGCTCCATCTTAGGAAACCCCTCAAGGCAGCTGGACACATCCAAGAACACCAAGCCATAGACCCGCTGGGAAATAGCCCTGGCTTGGGCGGTGATCTGCTTGCCCGCCTTCTTGAAGTTTTTCTCAAATTTTTTCTCGGAAGAAAGTCGCTTGCACTCGCCGAAGACGAGGAACTCGTTGTTTTCGGCGACAACATCCGTGATTTTATTGAAGTCGATCTTGTATCCGGACAACGACATCCTTGCTGCAATCAGCAGTTCGAACAAAAAGTCTCTTGATGACCCTGCCGAACTAGCATCAGGATGATCTTGTCCGTCCGCTACCTTGCTTAGCCTATCTACAAATCCTTGACTTGCTTCGTCTCGAAATGCTCGGTGAATCAGAACAATGTTCAAGCACTCGGTATACGAGTTGGTCAGTTTGTCAAACTTGACCCGACCGTCAGCGGAGGTGGGATCGTCGCACGAGAAAAAATTATCTACGTCTTTCTCGTATCTTGAATACCGGGATTTCAGGGCGCTAAGACCTTTTTCCTTCAGCCATTCAAGAACGCATGGCATTTCCTTGAGGATTGATTCACCCGCAAAATCTTTCTTGTGAGTAGAGGACCTTGCATCGTCTGGGGAAGGAAAAATGCCTGGAGAACCTGGCATCAGAGCATGAAGCGTTGCAAATGCCGCGCTTGCAATTGCCTCGGCGACTTCATCGCGTCGACTTCCCATCAAGGCGCGTATTGCATTGATTCTCGCCTGAATGGAGGGATGAGTTTGGGAGGCGCCCCACTTATCGCGCGCCAGCAAGATCATTGCAAATAGAGCGAAATAGATTCCGAGTTCTCTCTTTCTGCGAACAAGGTTCGAGCTTACATTTTCCCGTTGGGCATAGGCATCAAGCTGGTCAAGCAGGAACTTCGTGGCGAAGGCGTCGCATGACATTTCCTCGTTCCTGCGCTGGGTTGGGTCTTCCTCGTAAGGATCTGCCGAATCACCCTCCTGCTGGTGCTTCAGATGCCGCACCTCATGCAAGAGCGCCCAACCAACTCCCAGCGTTGCAAGCTCCCCTGGCGCGCGAAGTTGTGGGTTGCCGTCGTAGTGGCCAGGCTCGGGAACATCTTTGGGCAGTGCTTCCAGCTCCGGGGCATCGCTTTCCAAGACACGCTCAAACGCGTCAATCAGCTCGGCTAGCCGCTTGAGGTCAAGTGGCTCAAATTCAGGCGTTTCCGCTACAACGCGATACGCTTCCCAAGCTGCAAAGCCTGCGATCCAGAATGCACGCACTACGCGATGATTAAAACGGACGAAGCGATACATCCCCGCTTCCATGACCAATCGCGCGCCGTCGTAGGTATCGGCAGTAAGTTGAAAACGGGGCTCAAGCAAGCTCCACAAGGAAGCCAACTCGCTTTCGCGTTCCGGCGCAGATCCTAGCAGGACGTTCCGAACTGCGGTTTTTACTTGTTCATCCTTGCGCGGAGGCAGGGTTGAGTTCATCGTTTTCTCCTGTTGCCGCTCACCTTATTTGTTCTTCGAGGTGTGCTGACCTGCCCCCTTCAGCCGTACCAGTGATTCGGTTGGGGTCCTGGGGTTGAAGGTTAATGGATCTGGGCAGGGATCTCGTGACGAGCGGCGTCGCCTGCCTGCTGACGCAGTTGCTCGGCATACCTGGCTGGCGGTATGCGGCCAATGCTGCTGTGAGGCCGAACCTCGTTGTAGTCCCGACGCCATGCGCCAATCTCGGTGCGTGCCTGGCGCAGGCTCTGGAACCAGTGCTCGTTGAGGCACTCGTCGCGGAACTTGCCGTTGAAGCTCTCGATGTAGCCGTTCTGCATGGGCCTGCCTGGCTCGATCAGGATGTGCCGGATGTGGTGTTCCTGCGTCCAGGCGATGAAGGCCCGGCTGGTGAACTCCGGGCCGTTGTCGGTTCTGACGGCGGCCGGGTAGCCCCTGAAGCGCGCCGCCTGATCCAGCAGCCGGGTCACGTACAGCCCGCTGATTCCGTAGTTCACAGCGATCTCCACGCACTCGTGGCTGAAGTCATCAGCCACGGTCAGACACTTGATGCGCCGTCCACTGGCCAGGCTGTCGCTGACGAAGTCCATGCTCCACACCTCGTTGATGCGTTGGGCGATGTTCAGGGGCGCGCGCTCCATCACCGGGCGCTTGGCCTTCTTGCGCTTGCGCACCGCCAGATTGGCCGCGCTGTAGAGCCGGTACACCCGCTTGTGATTGACGGCAGGGAAGTCGGCACGCAGCAGGTCGTGCACGCGCCGGTAGCCGAAGCGTCGGCGCACATGCGCGATCTCGACAATCTTGTCCTTCAGCGCCTGGGTCTGTGCGCTGGGCACCGGTGGGTGCCGGTAGCTGTCTCGGCTTAGCCCCACAAGCCTGCACGCGCGACGCTCGGACAGTTGGTGCTCCTGCACCAGCTGCGTGATCAGCTCGCGCCGGGCCTGTGGGGCTACCTTTTTACCCCGAGCACGCTCTTGAGCGCATGCAGGTCCAGGTGCGCCTCGGCCAGCAGGTGCTTGAGCTTGGCGTTCTCCGCCTCCAGCTCGCGCAGCCGCCTGGCCTCTGACACATCCATGCCGCCGAACTTGGCGCGCCACTTGTAGAACGTGGCGTCGGAGAAGCCGCCCTTGCGGCAGATCTCCGCCACCGCCATGCCGGCCTCGGCCTGCTTGAGGAACCCGATGATCTGTTCCTCTGTGAACTTGCTCTTCCTCATGTCCGCGATTCTCCTGAATGGCGGACCCCTTGCTACTTCACATTGGTACGGCCTGAGGGGTGCAGGTCAACGAGGGCGTCGCGTAGCTCGATGGCTTGCGCTTGGGGTTGTGCCGCATCGACTGCGGATTTGGTGAGCTTGATCTTTGCCATGATGACTCCTCGGAAAGACCCGATTCCCAGGAGCCTCGTAGGAGCCAGCAGAAGGGAAGCCGGGTCAAGTTTCAGAAAGCACCGGCATATGTTGAACTCGCCTAAGTCGTTGACAAACCTGCTGTATAGGGCTGTGGCGTAGTCCAGCAAAGTGCGGTGCTGGAGTCATCCTGAAATAAAAAACCCGCCGTGCGGTGCAGGGCGGGTTCTTCAAGGGCAGGAGCTGAATTACTTCAGCTTCACTTCCTTGTACAGCACGTGCTTGCGTGCCTTGGGGTCGAACTTCATGAATTCCAGCTTTTCGGGCGTGGTCTTCTTGTTCTTGTTCGTGGTGTAGAAGTGGCCGGTGCCCGCAGTGGACTCCAGCTTGATCTTCTCGCGGCCGCCTTTGCTTGCCATGGTTGTCGCTCCTTGTCTGTGGATTAAGCCTGGCCGCGGGCACGCAGATCGGCCAGAACGGCATCGATGCCCTTCTTGTCGATCAGACGCAGGGCGGCGTTGCTGATGCGCAGGCGCACCCAGCGGTTCTCGCTCTCGACCCAGAAACGACGGTATTGCAGGTTCGGCAGGAACCGGCGCTTGGTTTTGTTGTTGGCGTGGGAAACATTGTTCCCCACCATGGGCTTCTTGCCCGTGACTTCGCAGACGCGTGCCATGAGGACACTCCGATACTTGTCATACAGCGAGCACTTGACTGGCCCAGGACCCTGTCAGCCACTCGCCTCACCTCGCCAAAAGGGTGGCGGTAACCCGTTCTTGCCCGAAACTTCCCTGGCCGGCATGGCCGCTGTCAATGCACCCGTGGGGGCCTGACAACCGTCGCTGCCGGTGGTCTGCGCAAGAAAACCTGCGATTCTAGCGGATTTCCGCCGGGCAGGGAAATCAGTGCCCGCCCTGCTCCAGGAAGCGCTGGGCATCCAGGGCGGCCATGCAGCCGGTGCCGGCCGAGGTGATGGCCTGGCGGTAGATGTGGTCCTGCACATCGCCGGCCGCGAACACGCCCGGCACGCTGGTCATCGTGGCGAAGCCGTTCTGGCCGCCGCGGGTCACCAGGTAGCCGTCCTTCATCTCCAGCTGGCCCTTGAAGATGTCCGTGTTGGGCTGGTGGCCGATGGCGATGAAGCAGCCCTTGACGGTCACTTCCTCGTCGGCGCCGCCGTTGATGTCCTTCAGGCGCACGCCGGTCACGCCGCTCTGGTCGCCCAGCACCTCGTCCAGCGTCTTGTGCAGGTGCAGGACGATCTTGCCGGCGGCCACCTTCTCCATGACCTTGTCGATCATGATGGCCTCGGCGCGGAACTTGTCGCGTCGGTGGATCAGGTGCACCTTCTCGGCAATGTTGGACAGGTACAGGGCTTCTTCGACCGCGGTGTTGCCGCCACCGACCACGCAGACCTCGTCACCGCGGTAGAAGAAACCGTCGCAGGTGGCGCAGCCGCTCACGCCACGGCCCATGAAGCTCTCTTCGGACGGCAGGCCCAGGTACTTGGCCGAGGCGCCGGTGGCGATCACCAGGGTGTCGCAGGTGTAGGTGCCTGAGTCGCCCTTGAGGATGAACGGGCGCTGGGACAGGTTCACCTCGTTGATGTGGTCGAACACGATCTGGGTTTGGAAGCGCTCGGCGTGCTGCAGGAAGCGCTGCATCAGGTCCGGGCCCTGCACGCCCATCACGTCTGCGGGCCAGTTGTCCACCTCGGTGGTGGTCATCAGCTGACCGCCCTGGGCCATGCCCGTCACCAGCAGCGGCTTCAGGTTGGCGCGGGCCGCATAGATGGCGGCGGTGTAGCCGGCCGGGCCGGAGCCAAGAATCAGGACCTGGGCATGGGTGGAGGTGGTGCTCATAGGGGGCGCTCGCTGAAGGTGGGCCGCCGAGGGGCCGGGGACCGGATATGCTCGGGGGTACACAGGAATGACGTTCGGGCATTCTAGAGAACGGGCCGTTGGCGCGTCGCCAGGGGTCGCCAAATACAGAGTGCGAGGGGGTGATTGATGTCGATGCTGACCAACCTGGACTTGATCCGTCGGGTGCCGCTGTTCTCGATGCTGACGGAAGAGCAGGCCCAGCTGGTGGCGGATGGTGTGGTCAAGCGGCGCTACCGGCGCGGCGAGCTGGTGGTGGAGCAGGGCAAGAAGAGCAATGCGCTGTTCATCCTGCTCAATGGCCGAGCCCGGGTGCTGACGGCCGACGAGCGTGGCCGTGAGGTCATTCTGGCGGTGCTGGAGGCCGGCGACTACGTGGGCGAGATGAGCCTGATCGACAACCAGCCCCATTCCGCGTCGGTGCGCTGCGAGATCCAGTGCGACATGCTGATCCTGGGGCGCCCGGAGTTTGCCCGCTGCCTGCCCGAGAACTCCAGCCTGTCCTACGCCATCATGCGTGGCTTGGTGACGCGGCTGCGCAGCGCCGACCGTCAGATCGAATCGCTGGCCCTGCTGGATGTGTATGGGCGTGTTGCACGGGCCTTGCTGGACATGGCCGAGGACGACAATGGCGACAAGGTGATCCGCGGCAAGGTGTCGCGGCAGGACTTGGCCAAGATCGTCGGCGCCTCCCGCGAAATGGTCAGCCGGGTCATGAAGGACTTGACCGAGCGCGGTGTGATCGAGAACCTGGACACGGGCGGCCTGCGCCTGAAGAACCGCGCGGCCTGAGGAACTGAATGTTTGAACGAGAGTGGGTGCGCCCTGGGCGTCACCGGAAGGGCTGCCGCTGATGCGTCGCACCCTGCCCTTGGGTCATACCCCCCCCGAGGCGGCTGCACCGGCGCCGCGAGGCCCGTGGTCCCGCCTGCGCTTGGCACTGGGCGGCGGACTGTGGGTCCTGGCCGCACTGGCCTTGAGCAGCCGCAGTGGCAGCGATCCTGCCTTCACCACGTCCGGCTCTGGCGCACCGCTGCACAACTGGCTGGGCGCGCCTGGGGCCTGGGGGGCCGACATCGGCCTGATGCTGTTCGGGTTCTCGGTCTGGTGGCTGCTGGCCGCCGGGGCCCGGGCCTGGTTGGCCGGTTTGGCCGCCAGCCTGCGGGCGGGCGCCGCCCCCCGTCCGCGCTACCGTTGGCTCACCCGCACCGCGGGGCTGGTGCTGCTGATGATGGCCAGCTGCGCCCTGGAATGGACCCGCATCTACGGTTGGGAATCCCGCCTGCCGGGCCACGCCGGCGGGGCGCTGGGCTACATGCTGGGGCCCTTGTCGATGCGCTGGCTGGGCTTCGGTGGCTCGGGCGTGCTCTGGATCGCCATGCTGGTGGCGGCCTTGCCGATGGCGCTGGGCTTCTCCTGGCTGCGGGTGGCCGACACTCTGGGCGACTGGATCGACGGGGTGCGCGAGCATCGCCACCAGCTGCGTGAGCAGGCCGAGGACTTCCGCGTGGGCGAGCGGGCCCAGCGCGAGCGCGAGGCCGAGGTGGAAGTGGCCTTCGAACGCGAGGTCGAGCAGCAGGCCCAGGCGCCGCTGGTGATCGAGCCGCCGGTGCTGGAGGTGCCCAAGTCCGAGCGGGTGCAGCGTGAGCGCCAGACACCGCTGTTCAAGGAACTGGTCAACACCAAGCTGCCGCAGGTCGACCTGCTGGACAAGCCGCCCAGCCGGGTGGAGACGGTCACGCCCGAGTCGCTGGAGATGACCAGCCGGCTGATCGAGAAGAAGCTCTCGGACTTCGGTGTCGAGGTGCATGTGGTGGCGGCCCAGCCGGGCCCGGTCATCACCCGCTACGAGATCGAGCCGGCCACGGGCGTGAAGGGCTCGCAGATCGTCAACCTGGCCAAGGATCTGGCGCGCTCGCTGTCGCTGGTGTCGATCCGGGTGGTCGAGACCATTCCCGGCAAGAATCTGATGGCGCTGGAGCTGCCCAACGCCAAGCGCCAGACCATCCGCCTGGCCGAGATCCTGGGCTCGCAGATCTACAACGATGCCGCCTCGATGCTGACCCTGGCCCTGGGCAAGGACATCATTGGCGCGCCGGTGGTGGCCGACCTGGCCAAGATGCCGCACTGCCTGGTGGCCGGTACCACCGGCTCGGGCAAGTCGGTGGGCATCAACGGCATGATCCTCAGCCTGCTCTACAAGGCCGAGGCGCGCGACGTGCGCATGATCCTGGTCGACCCCAAGATGCTCGAGATGAGCGTCTACGAGGGCATCCCGCACCTGCTGTGCCCGGTGGTGACCGACATGAAGCAGGCTGGCAACGCGCTCAACTGGTGCGTGGGTGAGATGGAGCGCCGCTACAAGCTCATGAGCAAGATGGGCGTGCGCAACCTGGCGGGCTACAACAAGAAGCTCGATGAGGCCACCGCCCGCGGCGAGCTCATCCCCAACCCCTTCAGTCTGACGCCGGAGGAGCCCGAGCCGCTGGAGCGCCTGCCCTACATCGTCATCGTCATCGACGAGCTGGCCGACCTGATGATGGTGGTCGGCAAGAAGGTCGAGGAACTGATTGCCCGTCTGGCCCAGAAGGCGCGTGCCTCAGGCATCCACCTGGTGTTGGCCACTCAGCGGCCCTCGGTGGATGTGATCACCGGCCTGATCAAGGCCAACATCCCGACCCGCATCAGCTTCCAGGTCAGCAGCAAGATCGACAGCCGCACCATCCTCGACCAGATGGGCGCCGAAGCCCTGCTGGGCATGGGCGACATGCTCTACCTGGCCCCGGGCACCGGTCTGCCGGTGCGGGTGCATGGCGCCTTTGTGTCGGACGACGAGGTGCACCGCGTCGTCGAAGCCCTCAAGGCCCAGGGCGAGCCCAACTACATCGAGGGCATCCTGGAAGGCGGCACGCTGGACGGCGAGGGCGGCCCCGGGGGCAGCGGTGGCGAGGGCGCCGATGCCGAATCCGACCCGATGTACGACCAGGCTGTGGCCGTGGTGCTGCAGCATCGCAAGGCGTCCATCTCGCTGGTGCAGCGCCATCTGCGCATCGGCTACAACCGCGCGGCCCGTTTGCTGGAACAAATGGAGCAATCCGGGCTCGTATCTTCCATGGCGGGCAACGGCAACCGCGAGATCCTCCTGCCCAAGCGCGAGGAGTGACCTCGGCTGCCGCGCCGCGTTTTTGGCCTGCGCAGGCAGGCCTTCATCCAATGTCACACCGCATTTTCGTTTCCCGCCGTGCCCTGATGGGGGTTGGCTTCGGGCTGGGCCTGGGTTGGAGCCAACTGGCCCTGGCTGCCGGCGCTGCCGACGCCCTGCGCGCCTTTGTGCAGGATGCCAAGGCCGGCCGGGCCAGCTTCACCCAGACGGTGCATGCGCCCAACAGCGCCCGCACCAAGGTCTCCACCGGGCGCTTCGAATTCTCCCGGCCCAACCGCTTTCGCTTCGAATACCAGAAGCCCTATGCCCAGACCATCGTCAGTGATGGCGAGAAGGTCTGGTTCCACGACCCGGACCTCAACCAGGTCACGGTGCGCAAGCTGGGCGATGCGCTGGGCAGCACGCCGGCAGCCATCCTGGCCGGCCAGTCCATCGAGCGCGACTTCGACCTGAAGGACCAGCCCGACCAGGACGGCCTGAGCTGGGTGCTGGCCACGCCCAAGGGCAAGGAGGGCACCATCCAGTCGCTGCGCGTCGGCTTCAAGGGTCGCAGCCTCTCGGTGATCGAGATTGCCGACAGCTTCGGCCAGCGCTCGGTGCTGCAGTTCGCCGACCTGCAGATTCTGCCCAGCCTGCCCGCGTCCACCTTCCACTTCGCGGTGCCGGCCGGGGCCGACGTCTCGGCCCCCTGACGCGCCGGTTCCTGAAACGGCAACGGGCGTGGAAGACCACGCCCGTCGGGGAAGGAGAAGCAGCCGGCCCGCGGGCCGCAGGCCTCAGTGCATCATCGCGTCGGTGTCCATCAGGCCCATGTCGGGCGCGGTCATCATCTGCTCGATGTCCATCAGGATCAGCATGCGCTCGACATCACCGTTCTTGATCGTGCCCAGGCCGGTGATGTAGGCCGCGTCGATGGCGCCGTGGAATTCCGGTGCCGGCTTGATGGTCTCGGCCGGCAGCTCCATCACGTCGCTGACCGAGTCGACCACCATGCCCACGGTGCGGTGCGCGATGTTCAGGATGATCACCACGGTGAAGCTGTTGTACTGGGCATCGGGCAGGCCGAAGCGCAGGCGCATGTCGATGATCGGCACGATCACGCCACGCAGGTTCACCACGCCCTTGATGAAGTGCGGGGCGTTGGCGATGCGGGTCGGGTTTTCGTAGCCGCGGATCTCCTGCACCTTCAGGATGTCGATGCCATATTCCTCGGCACCGAGCTTGAAGGACAGGTATTCGCGCGGTGCGCCGGTCAGGGACGAAACCCCAGTCGGTTGGGTCTTGGCGGTGGTTTCGGTCGAGGCGGTGACAGTCATCGGTCAGGCTCCTGGAGGGGCAATCGGTCAGTGCGATGGCCGCAGTGTGCGTGAGCAACCCGGCGCTGAGCGGTCGAAAAGCGGGGGCTCCGGGCGTCAATTCCGGGCCGGAGACGAGGCTGCGACAATGACACCATGACGACGAGCCGCCAGAACGCGCTGTTCGATGCCGACGAGTCCGGGGCAGACCCGTTCTCGCCCCCCGGGGATGCGGGTGGCGCGGCCTTCGATGCCGGTGCGCCGCTGGCCGAACGCCTGCGGCCGCACCACCTGGACGAGGTGATCGGCCAAACCCATCTGCTGGGACCGGGCAAGCCGCTGCGCGTGGCCTTCGAGCAGGGACGCCTGCATTCGATGATCCTGTGGGGCCCGCCCGGCGTGGGCAAAACCACGCTGGCCCGGCTGATGGCCCAGGCCGTGAAAGCTCACTTCACCGTGCTCTCGGCCGTGCTGGCCGGAGTCAAGGACATCCGCGAGGCGGTGGTCGAAGCCGAACGCGCCCGCGCCGCCGGTCAGCGCACCATCGTCTTCGTGGACGAGGTGCACCGCTTCAACAAGGCCCAGCAGGACGCCTTCCTGCCGCATGTCGAGTCGGGCCTGTTCACCTTCATCGGCGCCACCACCGAGAACCCCTCTTTCGAGGTCAACTCGGCCCTGCTGTCGCGGGCCACCGTGCATGTGCTGCGGGCGTTGGAGCCGGCCGAGCAGCGGCAACTGCTGGCCCGCGCCCAGGAAGCGCTGGCGGCGCCGCCGCTGACCGACAGCGCGGCCGATCGCCTGATCGGCTATGCCGACGGCGACGCCCGCCGTCTGCTCAATGCCTACGAGAACCTGGTGGCCCAGGCCGGGCCGGTGGCCGAGCTGGACGAATCCAGCCTGGAGCGTTCTCTGGGCGAGCAGCTGCGCCGCTACGACAAGGGCGGCGACCAGTTCTACGACACCATCTCGGCCTTGCACAAATCGGTGCGTGGCTCCGACCCGGACGCCGCCATGTACTGGCTGGCCCGCATGCTCGATGGTGGGGTGGACCCGCGCTACATCATCCGCCGCCTCGTGCGCATGGCCAGCGAGGACATCGGCAACGCCGACCCACGGGCCCTGCGCATCGCGCTGGATGCGGCCGAGACCTTCGAGCGCCTGGGCAGCCCCGAGGGGGAGTTGACGCTGGCGCAGGCGGTGGTCTACCTGGCCGTGGCGCCCAAGTCCAATGCGGTCTACACCGCCTGGAAGGCGGTGCGGGCCTTCGTGGCCCAGGACGGCACCCGGCCCATCCCCATCCACCTGCGCAATGCGCCGACCAAGCTGATGAAGAACCTGGGCTACGGCCGCGCCTACCGCTACGCGCACGACGAGCCCGGCGCCTTCGCCGCCGGCGAGTCCTACTGGCCGGATGACCTCTCGCCACCGCCGTTCTACCAGCCGGTGCCGCGCGGGCTGGAACTGCGCATCGGCGAAAAGCTCGCCGAGCTGCGCCGGCTCAACGAGGCTGCCCGGCAGGCAGAATCCGCGCCGGACGCCGAGGGCGGACCCTCGACCTGACCCCCGTCAATCCCGGCATGGCACCCGACTTGCATGCTGGGTTCCTGCCCCGGGGGCACGTTCTTTCCCACACGTTTTCTTGAACACAGCGCAGGAGCAGTCTGCACATGGACATCTTCGTTCAACAGATCATCAACGGCCTGGTGCTGGGGAGCATGTACGCTCTGGTGGCGCTGGGTTACACGATGGTGTACGGGATCATCAGCCTGATCAACTTTGCGCACGGCGAAGTGCTGATGGTGGGTGCGATGGTGTCGTGGTCGGTGGTGACGGCGCTGGCGGACTCGGGTCTGCCGGGCTGG
>NZ_JAMXMC010000020.1 GCF_024055665.1 Ideonella oryzae
TCGCAGGCCTGTTCGGACCTGCGGGCATGGAAACCAAGGCGAATCTGCCAGCTGCAGCATCACATTCCCATCGTCTCGGCGCACCACCACGCCGGGTTGCGAGTTGTGCAGACCTTCCCTAAGCGAACGTCGACCGACGACAGCTTCCAGTCTGATGATGACTTCCGCCGGTATTCGCCCGCTCACACCTTGGCGAGGAAGGCCGCCGCATCACCCGCGTCACACTTCCAGTCTGCGAAGACCCCGACCAGATTGCATTCCACGCAGTGGCAAGCGATGTAGTACCAGCGCACGTCATGTGTGCCCTTGTGGACGGAGACGCCAGACATCAGCTCGAACACCTCGTTTTCGCACACGCACTCGTGCGCCTCGGGAACGGCGTTTTCAAGGTGGTCTGCGCTGTTGCCCATGAGGTGATCCTGCCCACAGTCGGTGCAGGTGCGGATTGCCACGCCGGCTTCTTCATCGGTCTGCAGCGCGAAGGTCCTGCACCCGCAATCGCATTTGGATGCGGCAAACCGGACGGCCTCATCGCGATTCGCGATGCTGTAGCTGCGAAGCTCGGCTTGGGTGTCGCCGGACGTCGTTCCGTACCAGAACTCGCCCTTCTTCGTCAGTGCCATTGATGCTGCTCCGTTCTTCAAGGTGGGCTTGCCGGCTGGCCAGATGCCCGGCTCGCACGGCTCATTTGGATTTTGCCTGGAGGCCTGACCGGTTCCCCAGGCCGTACCCATGCGAAGCAGCAAGGGGTCACGGAGGCATCGAGGGGCCAGTTGCCCGCCAGACAGGGCCGACCTGCAGGCTCGGCAACAACTCTGGCGCCTTGCGTCAAGCGGGCTGGCGCCGTGCCCCCAGCCACCGGGCCAGGCCGTAGCCCACCAGCAGGGTGAGCACCACGGCCGCACCCAGCGCCAGCTCCTGCCCATCGGTCCAGGTGTCGATGGCGGGCGAGAGCAGCTTGGCCAGGCCCAGCAGGCCGATCAGCAGGCTCACGCAGCCCACCGCCGCGCCCATGATGCGCGAGGCCAGCGCCGCCACTTCGTCGGCGCGGGCGATCAGGCGCGAGATCCACCAGCCGTTCAGGCCGTCGGTGATCAGCATGCCCAGGATGAACAGCGCCCCCAGCGTGAGCGCCCGGCCCAGGCCACCGAACTGGGTGGCGGTGGCGGCGAACAGGGCCGACTGGCTGACCGTGTCGAAGGAGATGGCGAACAGCACGCCCACGCCGGCCACGCTGGCCGGGTGGCGCGCCTGGGTCCAGCGGCCCAGCCAGCGCGTCTTCCAGCCCACCGGGGCCACCACCTCGCCCGGGGCGGCGCGCAGCACGGCCCGCAGGTTCACCAGTCCCAGGCCGATCAGAAAGGCGATGGAGACCCAGGCGCCGAACAGGTCCAGCCAGGCTGGCGGGCTCCAGTGGGTGCTGGCCAGCCCGACGAAGGCTGCGATCAACATCACCACCAGGCCATGGCCCAGCGAGAACAGGGCACCGCAGTAGCGCGCCCAGCCCAGCTGCCGGCGCTGGTTCAACCGGGTCAGGCCATCGATGGTGGCCAGATGGTCGGCGTCAAAGCCGTGGCGCATGCCCAGCAGCAGCACGATGGCGCACAGGGCGCCCCAGTCGGTGGGAAGTTCGCTCACGTTGGATTTCCGGGTCAGGGGGATCGAAATCTTCACACAAGAAGCGTGCCGGCCCGGGGCCCACCGACGGACCTGGCAGGCCGCGCTAGCATCGGGTCCATGGACGGCCGGATTCATGCCACCGGTGCGTCATCCCTGCCCCCTGAGGGGGGTCTTCAACGTGATGGTGTTTTTGCGATGGGCATGCCGCTGCGCAGGCTGGTACCGCTGCTGGCCCTGCTGCTTTCCCTGTTCTCGATGGCCGTGGCCAGCCGGGCCCTCGTGGCGGAATGGACCCGGCTGCAGGATGCCGACCGGGCGGGCTTGGCGCTGGCCGATCTGAAGACCGTCCTGGTGGCCGCCGAGATGGCCTCGCGCGAGCGCGGCCCGTCCAACGCCCTGATGGGGCAGGGGGCAGCAGCCCCGGCGGTGCTGAAGGAGCGCCTGGCCCTAGCTCGGGACCGCACGGACAGGGCCATCGAGGCCCTGCAGACCTGCTTGCGAGCCCGTGCCGGGCAGCCGCGCCACGCCATGGCCCAGCGCCACCTGGAGCAGGCCGTGCGTCAGCTGCAGACGGGCCGCGCGCAGGTCGATGCCGTCGCCGCCCAGCCCCACGACGGGGTGGACGCCGCAGCCATCCGACAGGCCGTGCAGGCCATGGCGGCCGTCATTCCGGAGCTCGGGCCCGCTGCCGCGCTGATGGCCGATGAGCTCCAGCGTGCGGCGCCGGCGCTGGCCCCTTCCGTGCAGAGCGCCCGCATGGCCGCCGACCTGCGCGAGTTCGCCGGCCTGCTGGGCTCGCACCTGACCGCGGCCCTGACCCAGCAGCGGCCCCTGACGGTGGAGGAACACCTGGCCTTCGAGCGCACCCGGGGCCGGCTGGACCAGGTCCGCGGACAGCTGGCGCTGCGCTTGGACGACACGGCGGCGGCGGACGCCGTCCAGGCTGCCTGGCGGGATGTGGGCCGGGCCTACTTCTCCAGCGGACTCGACTTGGCCGAGGCCGTGGCAGGGCGGGGCGCGCGGGCCGCTGCGCGGGGCCCGGACCCGGCGGCCTTCGCCCAGGCTTATGTGCCCCGCATGGACGCCATCGTGGCCCTGCGGGACCGGCTGCTGGCCCAGGTCAGCACGGCGGTGGCCCGGGAGGCCGTGGATGCCCGCTGGGCCCTGGCCATCACGGGCAGCGTCACGGCGGTCACGTTGCTGCTGCTGGGCCTGATGGCGGCCACCCTCAAGCGGCGCCTGCTCGACCCCCTGGGAGCGACGGTGCAGGTGCTGCACGCCATGGCGCGCAATGACCACACGGACGCCCTGCCGGTGGTGAAGCGGCGGGACGAGATGGCCGAGGTGGTGGATGCGGTGGCGGCCCTGCGCCAGCATGCCCGCCGCCAGGAGGCGATGGCGCTGGAGCGCAGCCAGCTGATCGCCCAGCTCAACGAAAGCTCCAACACCGACTTCCTGACCGGGCTGCCCAACCGTCGCTGCTTTGTGGACACCGCGTCCCAGGTCCTGGCCCGGGCCGCTGCGGAGGGTCGGCCGGTGTCCCTGGTGCTGCTGGACCTGGACCGCTTCAAGTCGATCAATGACCAGCATGGCCATGACGCTGGCGACCGGGCCCTGGTCGCGGTGGGCGAGGTGCTGAAGGCCGCCACCCGCGCCGGTGACCTGGCCGCCCGCATGGGCGGCGAGGAGTTCGTCGTCTTGCTGGAAGGCTGCGGCGATGGCCAGGCCCTGCAGTTTGCCGAGCGGCTGCGTGAGCAGCTGAGCCGGATGCGGGTGAGCCTGGCCGGTGGCGGCGTGTTGCAACTGACCGCCAGCCTGGGCGTGGCGGTGCAGCAGGCACCCGACGGCCCGCTCGACGGCCTGCTGCGCCTGGCCGATGCCGCGATGTACCAGGCCAAATCGCAGGGGCGGGACCGCGCGGTGCTGGCGCCCCCGGGTGGTTGGGTCGGGCCCGAAGGGGCTTAGCCCTGCTGGCCCGTTCGGCGGTTCAGCGCTTTCAGAGCGCCAGACCGTCGAAACGCCAGCGCAGGCCCAGCCACACCGCGCGTGGGGCCCCGGGGGCGGCGAACTGTGCGTTGCGCCACTGGTCCGGCGGCAGCAGCTGGCCGTGGGCGTCGAAGGGGTTCTGCGCCAGCGAGCCACCGGTGGCGTAGCGGCGGTCGAACACATTGGCCACCTTGGCGAAGACCTCCACCCCGTGGCCGAGGGCGACATTGGTGGTCAGGTCCAGCAGCGCATAGCCGCCCACATGGCCGGAGCCGAAGTAGTCCACCCCGTCGGGCCGCTGGCCGCCGTTCTCGTTGCCTTGCACCCGCTGGCTGGAATAGGCCGAGAACTGCGCCCCCACGGTCCAGCCCGGGCGCAGGTGGGCGTTGGCCGTGAGCTTCAGACTGTGGCGGGGCAGGCCGGCCATGCGGTCGCCCGGGCGCACCGCGATCTCGCCCTCGCCGGGGCAGGCCTCGCTGCTGCCGGCGCTGCTGTTCGATTCCGAGAGCAGGCAGGCGCCGTGGCGGAAGGTGGCGTCCAGCAGGCTGTAGGCCAGGCGCCAGTCGAAGGCGTCCGCGTCCTGCGACAGCGACAGCTCGAGGCCCTGGCGGCGGGTGGTGCCCACATTGGTGAAGTAGCCCGCGGCGTGGCCGTTGCTGATGAACAGCAGATCGTCGTGGTTGTCGGTGCGGTAGGCCGAGGCGCTCCACTGCAGGTCCTGCACGACCCAGCCGCGCAAGCCCGCCTCCAGCGTGCGGGCCACCACCTGCTTGAGTGGCGGGTCGCTCTGAAGTGCATTGGGCAGCACACAGGGGTTGGCGGGGTCGGAGCAGCCCAGCTCGATGGGGCTGGGCGCGCGGTTGCCCTGGCTGAAGCCGCCAAAGGCGGTCAGCGCGGGGCTGATCTGCCAAGTCAGGCCGGCGGCCGGGTTGAACTTGGCGTAGGTGCCCTGGCCGTCCAGGTTCGTGTCCAGGCCCAGGTCCGCCCGACCCACGTCGGTGGTGTGCACCCGGGTGTGGTTGTAGCGGCCCGACAGGGTCAGGTGCAGTGCGGGGCTGAGCGTGATCAGGTCCGAGGCATAGACGCTGGCGGTGCGCTGGCTGCCGCGGATCTTGGCGTCCACCTCGGCCTCTTCGGTGTCCACCACGCCCCGCGTGGCATCGAGCATGCCTTCGGCGCTGGTCTGCTCGAAGCTGTTGTGGGCCTGGTCCCAGGCCGCGCCCAGGCTCAGCTGGTGGGCGCCGGCAGTCTTGCTCAGCTGCAGGGTCAGGCCCTGGCTGCGGTCGGTGGTGCGGGTGCGGTTCTCGACGCCGGTGTTCAGGTCGTCCACCCCGTCGTAGTCGTCGTTGAGGTCGCCGTTGAGGGTGTGGCCGTTCAGCCGCCGCAGGTAGGCGGTGCCCGACAGCGTGAAACCATCGCCCAGCAGCCGCGAGGCATTGAGCGTGAGCAGGGTGGCCTGGTGGCGGGTCTCGTCCGGGCGGGTGAAGATCTGGTGCTGGTCCAACGCCAGCATCGATTCCGGCGTCAGCCCGTTGCCCACCAGGGTGCTGTCGCCATGGGCCAGGCTCAGGTCCCAGCGCTGGTCGGCCTGGCGCTCGCCGCCCTTGAGGAAGAGCTGCCGCACCCGCGAGGGCGAGAAGTCCCGCCAGCCGTCTTCGTCGAAACCGCTGAAGGCGCCGAAGACATGGCCATGCTCGCCCACCTTCTGGCCGTAGCTCAGGTCTACGCTGCGGCGGCCGAAGGAGCCGCCCTGGACTGTCACTTCGCCGCCCGGGTCGGTGTCGCCGCTCTTGCTGCGCAGCACCAGGGCGCCGCCCAGGGTGTTCAGGCCGAACAACGGGTTGGAGCCCGGCAGCAGGGCCATGTCGCTCAGGGCCTGCTGGGGGATCAGGTCCCAGTTCACCACGTCACCGAAGGGCTCGTTGACCCGCACGCCGTCCAGGTAGACCGACAGACCCTGCGGCAGGCCCAGCAGCGGGCTGGCGCTGAAGCCGCGGTAGTTCAGCGTCATCTGGTACGGGTTGCCCTGGGTGTGGTTGATGGTGACGCTGGCCAGCTGGGCGCCCATGAAGTCGGGCAGGTTCAGGCTCTGCAGGGCGCGCATCTGGGCGGCGTCGGCCGTCTGCACATTCGAGGGCACCTGGTCCAGGGGCACGGTCTTGTCACCCACCGGCGTGGTGCCCACCACGGTGATGGTCTGCACCGCCGCCACCTGTTGGGCCTGGGCCTGCAGGGCCGGGTGGCAGGCCAGCAGGGCGGCGCAAGCCAGTGGGGCCAGTCGGGGGAGCCGGGGGAGCCGGGCGGCCGCGGATGGGCGGCGCGGGCAGGGGGCGCGCATGGGGTGTCTCCGGATGTTGTCTGTTCAGCTTGGAGCGCACGCTAACAAGCCGTCTTCGCGCCCGACAGGGAAAACTTCCCGCGCCCTGGCACGCTCAGGGTATCCCTGTCGGACGGGCTTGGGCTGTCTCGTTCTGGAGCAGTCATTGCCCTTGGTTGTGTGTCAAAGCGGCGCGATGGCATGGGCCTGAGATGGCATGTGGATTGCACTTCACGCAGGACACGCTCCACCGCTCATCGCCATGCGCCACGCCACTTTCCACTCTCCGTCCCCGGGGGCCGCTGGCCGTTCGGCCCAGGCCCGCAACGACCTGCGCTGGGTGCTGGTGGCCGCGCTGCTGGGCTGGTGCCTAGCGGCGGCCTTCGACCTGCAGGAGCGCATTGCCGGTCTGAGCCAGAGCCTGCGCCTGGAGCTGTGGCAGGTGGACGAGCTGCCGCTGGTGCTGACCGTGCTGGGTGGGGGCCTGGCCTGGTACGCCTGGCGCCGCTGGCAGGAAACCGTGGCCCTGCTGGCCCACAACCGCGAGCTGGCCCTGCAGCTCATCGAGGTGCAGGAACGCGAGCGCCTGGTGCTGGCCCGCGAGCTGCACGACGAGCTGGCCCAGCACTGCACCGCCATCCGCGTGGAGGCGGCCTATCTCCGGCATGCCGACGACGCCACCGCACTGAAGGCTTCGGCCGCCAGCATCTCGGAGTCGTCTCGCCAGCTGCTGGACAGCCTGCGCGGCATCCTGCGGCGCCTGCGGCCGGTGGAGCTGGACGAGCTGGGCCTGGAAGCCGCGGTGCGTGCGCTGGCTTCCCGCTGCGCAGCCCGCACCGGTCTGCACTGCCGGGTGGAGTCCTCGGGCGAGCTGGGCGGCCTGGGGCCGTCCGTCGACATGGCGGTGTACCGCGTGGCGCAGGAGGCCCTGTCCAATGTCGAGCGCCATGCCCAGGCCCGCCGGGCGGTGCTGCAGCTGCGGCGGCAGGGCGATGCGCTGGAGCTGCGCATCGAGGACGATGGCTGCGGCTTCGCCCCGGACCGGCCCAGCCGCGGCCTGGGCCTGCTGGGGGCCTCGGAACGCGCGGCCCAACTGGGCGGCGATCTTTCCACCGGCGCGTCTCCCCTGGGCGGTGCCGCGCTGTGCCTGCAGGTGCCGGTGTGGCCGGTGGCGGAGGGCGCGCGATGATCCGCATCCTGCTGGTCGACGACCATCCGGTGGTGCGTGCCGGTTACCAGCGCCTGCTGGAACAGTCGGGCCGGGCCACGGTGGTGGCCCAGGCCGCCAACGTGGACGAGGCCTGGGCGGCCTGGCGCGCCCACGCGCCCGATCTCACCATCACCGACCTGTCCCTGCCCGGCAGCGGCGGCCTGGAACTGCTGCGCCGCCTGCGCGAGGCCCAGCCCGACGCGCGGGTCATCGTCTTCAGCATGCACGACAGCGAGACGCTGGTGGGCCGTGCCCTGGACCTGGGCGCCTGCGGCTACGTTACCAAGAGCAGCCCGCCCGAAGACCTGCTGGAGGCCGTGCAGCAGGCCTTGCGCGGCCAGCGCTACCTCAGCCCCGGCCTGGCCCCTGCGGTGGCGGTGGGGCCGGGCCCGGCCTCGCTGCTGGAATCGCTCACCCAGCGCGAGTTCGAGATCTTCCAGCTCATCGCCCGGGGCGAATCCCCGCAGCGCTGCGCCCAGGCCCTGCACCTCAGCCCCAAGACCGTGGCCAACCACCAGAGCGTCATCAAGGACAAGCTGGGCGTGAGCACCCTGGCCGGCTGGGCCCACCTGGCGCTGCGCTGCGGTTTGCTGGGCGGCGAAGAGGCCCGCACCGGCGCCTGAGCGGCCGCCCCTGCACCCAGGGCAGCTGCCAAAAATCGTCAGCCCCGGGTGGGGCGGACAGGAATGGGTGACATTTCCCGGCACTCCTCGGGGCTGCCGAGGCATTCCCGCCGGCTTTCCGCCGGTTCTTCGCCATGGATGGGGTTTGATGGCTGCACCCCACCACGCCGTGCTGCCCAGGGCGCACCGTGCCGAAATGCTGGGTTGGCTGAGATTCCATTTGCAGGTGGTTGCAATTTATTCGCGATGTGCTCCGTTCTGGCACGTCGGTTGCGTGTTTCGTCGCCATGTCAAAGCGGCTTCCGAAGTGTTTCCATGGTGTCGGCTCGCCCTCGGTGACTGAGAAACAGAACCGGGCTTGACCCATTGCCTGCCCTTCCATGCCCATTGGGGTATTGGAATTCAACGAAATACCATGCATTACCCAAAGCCCAGGCAGAGCGCTGCCTTGACCCATCTCCAACGCTGGGCGACCCTCGGCTCCCTGCTGGCGCTGGCACAGGTGCTGACGGCCTGCGGCGGTGGTGGCGGCAGCACCCCGTCGTCAGAGGCCCCGGCCCCTGCACCCGCGCCCGCACCGACACCTGCCCCCGCCCCGTCGACCGACCCGGTGCTGGAGCCCCCGCCCGCGGCGCCTGCGCCCTCGCTGCCCAGCACGTCCGATCAGCAGCGCCTGCCGTCGCCCCCGGCGCAGCTGCAGCTGCCCGTGGGTGTCGACACGAGCCAACCGGGCATCGCCGTGCGGCCCCTGACCGCCACCTCGTCGGCCACCGCCAACTCCACCAACACTGCGTCCAAGGCGATGGACGGCGACGGCACGACCCGCTGGGAAAGTGCCTACACCGACGACGCCTGGATCCAATTCGACTTCGGTGCCAAGACACAGCTCGGCTATATGAAGCTGGTCTGGGAAAACGCATACGGCAAGGAGTATGTGATCGAGGTTTCCGACGACGGATCGACCTGGTATCAGCTGCGCTACGTCATCGGCGGGCAGGGCGGCACGCAGGAGTTTTTCAATCTCAATGCCAACGTCCGTTATGTTCGGCTGCAGGGTGTGGCCCGCGGCACGCAATATGGGTATTCGCTGTTCGAGGTGAGTTTCGCCTCCCCGGGCAGCGACAACTCGATCAGCCGGGCGGTCACCTCGGCCGCGCCATTTCCACCCAATGGGGGCGCACTGGCGTCCCCCGCCCCTGCGGCCCCGCTGGAAACCACCCAGTTCCAGCTGGCCGATGGCACGCTGGTGACCCGCTTCGGCTTCGTGGGCCGCTCGCGCCACGGGCGCGAGCGCGGCGAGGACTGGAACGAGATCGGCTTCGGCCCGAACGACACCGTGGACAGCGCGGGTCGCCCCCAGGACAAGGGGCCCGGCGCCTACCTCAACTTCGTCGCCAACTACTTCAAGAACCGCACCTGGGGCGTGGAGATCATCGACAACAGCCAGGTGGCTGGCGTCACCGCACCCCGCCTGATCGTCAACCAGTACTACCAGCAGGCGCAAAGAGGCGGCGGGCAGTCCTTCGTCCGCCGCTTCGACGATGCGCACGTCACTGGCTACGGGTGGATGAGCCCGGGCACGCTGCTGGACAACAGCACCTACACCGCCGGCTTCAACGACATCGCGGCCTGCCCCGTGGTGCCCAAGCCGCCCGATGGCGCCCTGCTCAAGCCCACCAGCGGCTACAACGGCATCGTGGGGGCCAACGATGGCTGCAGCGTCGTGTTCGACACCTACCCGGGGCACGCGGACCTGTCGCCCAACGGCGATGGCGTGATGGTGCCCAACGGCAGCACCGTGCCGGCGCGTTCGCTGCGCCAGGGCGATGTCATCGAGTTCACCGGCTCCTTCTTCTCCACCCGTGCCGCGATGGACGCCATCGGTGACAGCGGCGCCTTTCGCTACTACACCAACGAGCTGACCTACGTCATCGGCGCGGGCCTGCGGCCCTCGTATGGCGTGCAGCCCCGGCTGATGAATGCGCCCCTGCCGCCCGAGACCCTGCAGGGCGGCCTGGGCTCGGTGTCCTACGACTACGCCGACAACGCCACCTTCATGTTCCAGCAGCCGTACAACAACATCGGCATGCAGAACATGCAGCGCTTCGTCGAAGGCCGCCGCTGGGTTCACACCAACATGTGGACGGGCGACCACAACGAACCTGGCAACGACCGCAACGAGGCCGCCGTCAAGCTGCAGGGGCCGCGCTTCAACCAGTCCTCCTGCTTCGGCTGCCACATCAACAACGGGCGCAGCGCGGCCCCCAGCGTCGTCAACCAACTGCTGGACACCATGGCCGTGCGCACCGCCATGGTCGGCACCGATGGCCAGCAGCGGCCCGACCCGGTCTACGGCCTGGCCGTGCAGATGCACGCTCGCTCGGCCGCCACGGGCGCGCTGCAGGATTGGGGCACCGGTGTGCGCGTGGCCGGCTTCGACACCAGGACCGTCACGCTGGCCGATGGCGCCGTGGTCGAGCTTTCCAAGCCACGGATCGCCTTCGATGGCGTGACGCCCGAGGTGTATTCCCTGCGAAGCGCTCAGCCGATGATCGGCATGGGCCTGCTCGAGGCCGTGCCCGACGCCGACATCCTGGCCCGGGTCCGCAGCACGCCGGACGCCGACGGCGTGATGGGCCGTGCCAACTTCGCCTACGACCCCGAGACCGGCGCGGTGCGCCTTGGCCGCTATGGCTGGAAGGCGGCCAAGGTGAGTCTGCGCCATCAGGCGGCCAACGCCTTGCTGCTCGACATGTCGGTCACCTCGCCCGTCTACCCCAGCCGGTCCTGCCTGACCGATGCCGCCAACTGCCACAGCGGTGCGGCGGCCAACGGCATCCCGGAGGACGCGCTGACCCTGGCCACCCGCTACCTGGGGCTGCTGGGCGTGCCGGCCCAGCGCAGCCTGAGCAGCGGCTTCCCCAAGGGCGTGACGCCGCTGCCCTATCTGCAGGTGGATCCCGCCCAGGTGACCCGGGGGGCGCAGCTGTTCGCCCAGGCGCGCTGCACGGCCTGCCACATCAGCGAGATGAAGACCGGCCTGGGCACCGAGCTGACCGAAGCCCGCAACCAGACCATCAAGCCCTACACCGACCTGCTGCTGCACGACATGGGCAGCGACCTGGCCGACGGCCTGGTGGAGGGGCAGGCCAGCGGCAACATGTGGCGCACCTCGGCCCTGTGGGGCATCGGCTACAGCCAGCGCGTGGCCGGCAGCACCACCATCGGTTACCTGCACGACGGCCGCGCCCGCAACCTGACCGAGGCCATCGTCTGGCATGGCGGCGAGGCGGCGGCCAGCCGGCAGCGCTTCGTGGGCTTCTCCAAGGCCGACCGCGACGCCTTGCTGGCCTTCCTCAACTCTCTGTAAAGCCGATGAACCCCGTCACCCGTCCCGCGCCGGCCCCCCGGCAGGCGCAGCGCCGCCAGTTCGTCACCCTGCTGGCCGCGGGGGCCGCGGGGGCCGTGGGTGCCGCCACGACCGCCTTGACCGCCTGCGGTGGGGGTGGCGGTGGCGCAGCGCCGGTGCCCGCGCCATCACCTTCGCCGGCCCCCACACCGCCCGCGCCCGCGCCGACTGGTCCGACCCGCAGCGCCAAGCGCGGCATCGCCTATGACCTCAGCGCGGGGGAGGACTACGCCGCGCTCGCGCCCGGTGCGGGCTGGTGGTACGACTGGGGCCTGCAGCCCAGCGGGGGCGACAGCGCCACCCTGCGCGGTCGCTACGGCATGGAATTCGTCCCGATGCTGTGGAACGGGTCGTTCGACGATGCGCAGGTGCTGCAAGCGCTGCGCGACGATCCCGGCATCCGCCACCTGCTGGTGCTCAACGAGCCCAACCTGAGCGACCAGGCCAACCTCACGCCCGACCAAGCGGCCGCGCTGTGGCCGCGCTTCGAGGCCATTGCCCAGGCGACCGGTGTGCAGATCATCGGGCCGCAGATCACCTGGGGCACCCTGGCCGGCTACGCCGATCCGGTCGTCTGGCTGGATGCCTTCTACGCCACCTACCGAGGCGCCAACGCAGGACGCGACCCCCACATCGACGGCCTGGGCTTCCACTGGTACGACTACGGCCTGGCCGATCAGCTGGACCGCCTGACCAAGTACGGCAAGCCTTTCTGGGTGACCGAGATGGCCAACTGGCACAGCGGCGACGGCGACGCGCAGATCGATTCCAGCGCCAAGCAGCAGGCGCAGATGAGCGACATGGTGGCCACCTGCGAGGCCCGCGCCGACGTGCTGCGCTACGCCTGGTTCACCGGTCGGTGGAGCCCCGATCCGCATTTCACCAGCGTGCTGGCCGCTGCCGGCACCCTGACTGAACTGGGGCAGCATTACCTGTCGCTGCCTTACGCCTCGTCCTGATCGCGGCGCCGTTGCCGCGGCGCATCGCTGCCCCCCAACCTTGTTGCTCGGACATTGCCTTCACTTGTGATTGGTAAATAGAATGCGAACCATTCTTATTAATACCCACACCACCAGTGAACACCACCGCGCTTGTGACGTCCGGCCTGGCCCTGTGCCTGGCCCTGGCGGGTTGCGGAGGGGGCTCGGCCAGCACCGCCACCTCCGGCAGCTCCAGCACCACGCTGTCCGCCCAGGCCGAACTGGGCCGGAAGATCTTTGCCGACACCTCGCTGTCGGCCTCGGGCCAGCAGGCCTGCGCCAGCTGCCACGACCCTGAGAACGGCCACGCGCCGTCCAACGCGCTGGCGGCCCAGATGGGTGGCGCCGACATGACGTTGCAGGGCGGGCGCAACTCGCCCTCTATCCGCTACCTGCAGACCAACACGGCCTTCTACTTCGCGGCCGATGGCACGCCCACCGGCGGCTTCTTCTGGGACGGCCGCGCCGCCTCGCTGAAGGACCAGGCCAAGGGCCCTTTCCTGAACCCGGTGGAGATGGCCAACACCAGCGTGACCGAGGTGGTGGCCAAGCTGGCCGCCGCGTCCTACGCGGCGGAGTTCAAGACCGTCTTCGGCGCGGACATCCTCACCCGCCCGGCCGACGCCTTCGACCGCATGGCCCAGGCGCTGCAGCAGTACCAGCTGGAGGACAGCGAGTTCCACGCCTACACCAGCAAGTACGACGCCTTCCTGCGCGGGCAGACCACGCTGACCGAGCAGGAGACCCGCGGCCTGGCCCTGTTCAACAGCGCCACCAAGGGCAACTGCGCGGGCTGCCATCCGTCCTCGCAGTCGCCCAACGGCGCCCTGCCGCTGTTCACCGACTTCACCTACGACGTGCTGGGCGTGCCCCGCAACACCGAGCTGGGCCAGAACGCCGACGCCAGCTACTTCGACCTGGGCCTGTGCGCCCGCTCGACCGGCGACCTGACGGCCCGCACCGACCTGTGCGGCGCCTTCAAGGTGCCCAGCCTGCGCAACGTGGCGCTGCGCAAGGCCTTCTTCCACAACGGCTACTTCAAGACGCTCAAGGACGCGATCACCTTCTACGTCCAGCGCGACACCAACCCCGAGAAGTTCTACCCCGTGGGCAGCGACGGCACGGTGCAGAAGTTCAACGACCTGCCCGCGGCCTACCACGCCAACGTCAACACCACCGAGGTGCCCTACAACCGCAAGCCCGGTGACGCCCCGGCCCTGAGCGACAGCGAGATCGAGGACGTCATCGCCTTCCTCAACACGCTGACGGACGGCTGGAGCAGCACGTCCTCCACGGCCAGCACCTCGCGCTGAACGGCCTGTTCCCCCTTCCAAGACAGCAGACACCCAACCCAAGGACACCCACCATGCACCCGCTGACCCGCTCCGCCCTGGCCCTGGCGGCCGCCCTGGCCGTGGCCGGCCCCGCCGCCGCCCAGGCCGCCACCCCGCAGGAAGAGGCCCTGGCCCGCAAGGTCGACCAGCTGGCCGCCGAACTGGCCACGCTGAAGGCCCAGCTGGCCGAACTGGCCCAGGCCCGTGCCAGCACCGCCGCGGCCCCTGCCGCACCGGCCACCGCCGCCGCCCCGACCGCCGCACCCGCGGTGGCGGCCGCGCCCGAAGCCGCCACCGGCGAGCCCGCCACCGTGCTGGGCGGCTACGCCGAGCTGACCTACAACCGGCCCCAGCACGCGGGCCAGGACACCACCGCCGACGTCGCCCGCTTCGTGCTGGCCTACCAGCACCGCTTCGACGAGAAGACCAAGGTGGTGACCGAGCTGGAGGTGGAGCACACGGTGAGTTCGGCCGATGACCCGGGCGAGGTGGAGGTGGAGCAGGCCTTCGTCGAGCACCAGTTCCTGCCCAACTGGGCCGCCCGCGGCGGTCTGTTCCTGATGCCCGTGGGCCTGCTCAACGAGAACCACGAGCCCAACGCCTACTACGGCGTCATGCGCAACTTCGTCGAGACCGCCATCATCCCCACCACCTGGCGTGAAGGCGGCCTGCAACTGGCTGGCACGCTGGACGACGGCTGGACCGTGCAGGCCGGCGTCACCACCGGCTTCGACCTGAGCAAGTGGGACGCCACCGCCGAATCCGAAGGGCAGGAATCCCCGCTGGGCTCCATCCACCAGGAGCTGGCGCTGGCCAAGGCGCGCGACCTGTCCGTCTTCGGCGCCGTCAACTGGCGCGGCATCCCCGGCCTGCAGCTGGGTGGCTCGGTCTTCACCGGCAACGCCAGCCAGGGCCAGACCACGCAGAACGTCAGCGGCCGCGTCACCCTGTGGGACCTGCACGCCCGCTGGACGCCCGGCGCCTGGGACCTGTCGGCCCTGTACAGCCGCGGCACCATCAGCAACACCGCGCGCCTGAACAGCACCCTGCTGGGCAGCGCCGTGCTCATCCCCGAGCGCTTCGACGGCTGGTACACCCAGGCCGCCTACCACCTGTGGCAATCGGGCAGCTACGCGCTGGCGCCCTTCGCCCGCTACGAGCAGTACAACACCGGCCGCAGCTACGCCAACCTGGGCGCGGGCGTGACCCCGGCCGGTCTCAAGACCGAGAAGGTCTGGACCGTGGGCGCCAACTTCCAGCTCACGCCGGGCGTGGTCGTCAAGGCCGACCTGCAGCGCTTCGACGAGAACAGCAACGCCAACCGGCTGGACCTGGGCCTGGGCTGGAGCTTCTGATGCGCTTCTGGGTCACAGCCGCCGCCATGGCCAGCGCATCTCCCGCCGCCTTCGCGGTGGACTACCTCAGCGCGGACCAGGCCGCGCAGCTCATCTTCCCCGAGGCCGACCACTGGGACAGCAGCACGCTGGCGCTGGACGCGGCCCAGCTGCAGGCCCTGGACGCCGCCGGCGCCAAGGGCCGCTCCGCGCGCTGGGAGCTGCGCACGGCCCGCAAGGCCGGCGCGCTGCTGGGCTGGGTGCTGCTGGACAACGTGGTGGGCAAGTACGAGCTCATCAGCTACGCCGTGGGCCTGGACCGCGAGGGCGCCATCCGCGGGGTGGAGATCCTGTCCTACCGCGAAAGCCATGGCAGCGAGATCCGCCTGCCGGCCTGGCGCAAGCAGTTCGTCGGCAAGAACGCCAGCGCCCCGCTGCGCGTGGGCAGCGACATCGCCAACATCAGCGGCGCCACCCTCAGCTGCAGCCATGTGACCGACGGCATCCGCCGCATCGTGCAGGCGGTGGACGTGGCCCGGCGCGGGCAACCCGCATGGGCCCGCTGAACGCCCCGCCGGCCGGCGGCTGGGTACGCCGCGCCCGGCCGCTGCTGGGCACGCTGGTGGAGGTGGGCCTGCCCCTGGCCGCGCCCGCGGGGGGCGCCACGCACGAGGCCGCCTTCGCGGCGGTCTGGGCCCTGCTGCAGGACATCCAGGCCCAGCTCTCCATCTTCGACCCCGGCAGCGATCTGTCGCGCCTGCATGCCGCGCCGCCGGGCACCCGCCTGAGCGTGCGCTCCCACACCGCGCGCGTGCTGACGGCTGCCCGCCACTGGGCCAGCCTGAGCGACGGCGCCTTCGACCTGGCCCAGGGCAGCGGCCCCTGGCACTGGGACGGCACCCGGCTGTGGCGCGAGCACCCCCACACCCGCCTGGACGCGGGCGGCCTGGCCAAGGGCGACGCCATTGACCAGGCCGTGGCCCGGCTGCAGGCCCAGGGCTGGCCGGCCGGCTGGGTGAACGCGGGCGGCGACCTGCGCGTCTTCGGCCCGCTGCGCCTGCCGCTGGTGCTGCGCGACGAAGCCCAGGGCGGCACCCGCGCCTGGGGCTGGCTGGAAGACGGCGCCGCCGCCACCAGCCATTTCGGTCCCGGCGCACGCAGCCGACTGCACAGCCCCGCAGGCGGTGCGCCCATTCACACCCACCTGAGCGTGCTGGCCCCCACCGCCCTGGCGGCCGACGCGCTGACCAAGGTGCTGGCCCAGCAGCCTGAGTTGCCGACCGCCTGGCTGGCCGGCCTGGGCGCGCACGCCGTCTTCCATGACGCCACGGCGCCACAACCCCTGGCGGAGGTCGCGCCATGAGCCCCGGCCACCGCCACGCCGGCATGGGCCGGGGCCTCAAGCGCATGGTCTGGCTGAGCAGCGCGCTGCTGTGGGCCAGCGGCCTGGGCTGGTGCGCGCTGCACTACACCGTGGGCGCGGGCGGGGCCGAAGGCCTGCCGCACCCGGCCGAGCCCTGGCTGATGAAGCTGCATGGCCTGGCCCTGTTCCTCAACCTGATGGCCCTGGGCGCGGTGGTGGCCCAGCACTTGCCGCCGGGCTGGCGCATGGGCCAGCGCCCGGCCTGGCGCGGCCAGCGGCGCACCGGCCTGTGGCTGGGCAGCCTGTTCATCGCCCTGGTGGCCAGCGGCTACCTGCTCTACTACTTCGGTGGTGAAGACTGGCGGCCCACGCTGGACGGCGTGCACATTGCCGCCGGCGTGCTGCTGGCCGTGCCGCTGCTGTGGCACACCGGCCGCCGCCGCGCGGCCCGCGCCATGCCCTGAGCGAAGCTTTTTCCTCGCGCCCGGCTCCGAAAATCATATTTTCCCTGCGGGGCGCTTCTCAACAGAATGACTCTCACAGCAACCCCGGCGGCCAGCGCGGGGCATGGGTGAGAGTGACGGCAGACCGCCAGGGCCTGCCGAGGGCCATGCCATGTCCAACGGCGAACGAGCCGCCCCAAAGGAACGACATGTCCCTCGATTTGACGGAAACAGACACGCTGGTGGTCGGCGCCGGCCAGGCTGGCGTGGCCATGAGCGAGCACCTGGGCAAGCTCGGCATTCCCCACCTGGTGTTGGAGCGCCACCGCATTGCCGAGCGCTGGCGTTCCGAGCGCTGGGATTCCCTGGTGGCCAACGGCCCGGCCTGGCACGACCGCTTTCCCGGCATGGAATTCCCCGGCTACGGGCCGGACGAGTTCGTCACCAAGGAAGACGTGGCCGACTACTTCGTGGCCTACGCCAAGATGATCAACGCCCCCATCCGCACCGGGGTGGAAGTCAAGCGCGTGGTGCGCCAGCAGGGCCAGCCGGGCTTTCTGGTGGATACCTCCGAAGGCACCATTCGGGCCCAGCGCGTGGTGGCGGCCACCGGCCCCTTCCAGCGCCCGCTGATCCCCGTCATCGCCCCGCAGGACGCAGGCCTGACCCAGATCCACTCGGCCCAGTACCGCAACCCCGAACAGCTGCCCGAAGGCGCGGTGCTGGTGGTGGGCAGCGGCTCTTCCGGCGTGCAGATTGCCGACGAGCTGCAGCGCGCCGGCCGCCAGGTGTTTCTGTCCGTGGGCGCGCACGACCGGCCGCCGCGTTCCTACCGCGGGCGTGACTTCGTCTGGTGGCTGGGCGTGCTGGGCGCCTGGGACGCCGCGGCCACCGAGCCGGGCAAAGAGCACGTCACCATCGCGGTCAGCGGCGCGCGCGGTGGCCACACGGTGGACTTCCGGGCGCTGGGCCACCAGGGCATCACCCTGGTGGGCGTGACCCAGGGCTTCGAGAACGGCGTGGCCCGCTTTGCCCCCGACCTGGCCGACAACATCGCCCGCGGTGACGACAACCTGCGCCAGATGCTGGACGCGGCCGACGCCTACATCGCCCGCCACGGCCTGGACCTGCCCGAAGAACCCGAGGCCCGCCGGCGCCTGGCCGACCCGGCCTGCGTGACGAACCCGCTGCTGAGCCTGGACCTGGCCCAGGCTGGCGTGCGCACCATCATCTGGGCCACCGGCTTCACCGTGGACTACGGCTGGCTGCAGGTGGACGCGCTGGATGCCAACGGCAAGCCCCGCCACCAGCGCGGCGTGTCCAGCGAGCCCGGCGTGTACTTCCTGGGCCTGCCCTGGCTGTCGCGCCGCGGCTCCACCTTCATCTGGGGCGTGTGGCACGACGCCAAGTACATCGCCGACCACGTTGCCACCCAGCGCACCTACAGCGCCTACCGCGCCGCGCCCGAACGGAGCGTGGCCGTGCCATCCAATGCCAAGGAGATCACCGCATGAGCCAGCCGACCCACACCCGCATCCGGATGTTCAACACCAAGGACACCTACCCCAACCAGTCGCTGGACAACGACCTGTGCCAGGCCGTGCGCGCCGGCAACACCGTCTATGTGCGCGGCCAGGTGAGCACCGACTTTGAAGGCAACCTGGTGGGCCTGGGCGACCCGCGGGCCCAGGCCGAGCAGGCCATGAAAAACCTGCAGCAGCTGCTGAAGGAAGCCGGCAGCGACCTGAGCCACATCGTCAAGACCACCACCTACCTGACCGATCCGCGTTTTCGGGAGCCGGTCTACCGTGAGGTGGGCCAATGGCTCAAGGGCGTGTTCCCCATCTCCACCGGCCTGGTGGTGGCGGCCCTGGGCCAGCCCGAATGGCTGATGGAGATCGACGTCATCGCCGTCATCCCGGACGGCTGGGTGCCGCCCCAAGCCTGATCCAACGAGGACCCTTGCCATGACCTTCTCCATCGTCGGGCGCTGCGCCCGCACCGGCCAGCTGGGCGTGGCCATCAGCTCCTCCAGCATTGCCGTGGGCGCGCGCTGCCCCTGGCTGCAGGCCGGGGTGGGCGCCGTCTCCACCCAGAACATCACCCTGCCGGCCCTGGGCCCGCAGGTGCTGGGCCGCCTGGCCGAGCAGATGCCGGCCGAAGCCGCCCTGGCCCAGGCGATGGCCGCCGAACCCTGGCGCGAGCACCGGCAGGTGACCGTGGTGGACGCGCAGGGCTGGACCGCCCACTTCAGCGGCCGCGAGGCCCTGGGCGTGCACCACGCCGTGGCTGGCGCGCAGTGCGTGGCCGCCGGCAACCTGCTGGCCAGCCCCGCCGTCATCGAGGCCATGGTGCCCGCGTTTGAAAGCACCCCCGGCCCGCTGGCCGACCGCCTGCTGGCCGCCATGCAGGCCGCCCTGGCGGCCGGGGGCGAGGCCGGCCCCGTGCATTCCGCCGCGCTGAAGGTGGTGGGCGAGGTGCCCTGGCCCATCATCGATCTGCGGGTGGACTGGGCCGAGGCCGACCCCATCGGCCAACTGGCCGGCCTGTGGCAGGCCTATCGCCCGCAGATGCAGGACTACCTCACCCGCGCCCTGGACCCCACCGCCGCCCCCAGCTACGGGGTGCCGGGCGATGAATGATCCCCGCAGCGTCGACCTGCTGGCGCAGCTGCTGAGCCAGCCCACCGTCAGCCGCAACCCCAACCTGGGGCTGATCCACTTCATCCGCGACTACCTGGCCGGCTGGGGCGTGGCCAGCGAGCTGTTTCTGAATGCCGAAGGCAGCAAGGCCAGCCTTTACGCCACCCTGGGCCCCACCGACCGCGGCGGCGTGGCCCTGTCCGGCCACACCGACGTGGTGCCGGTGGACGGCCAGGCCTGGACGGTGGACCCCTTTGCCCTGACCGTGCAGGACGACCGCCTGTACGGCCGCGGCGCCGCCGACATGAAGGGCTTCATCGCCTGCGTGCTGGCGGCGGTGCCGCGCTTTCTGGCGCGGCCGCTGCACTGGCCGGTGCACCTGGCGTTTTCGTATGACGAAGAGGTGGGCTGCCTGGGCGTGCGCCCCATGCTGGCCGAGCTGGCCCAGCGCCCGCACAAGCCCCGCCTGTGCCTGATTGGCGAGCCCACCGAGATGAAGCCCGTGCTGGGCCACAAGGGCAAGCTGGCCATGCGCTGCCGCGTGCGCGGCGCGGCCTGCCATTCGGCCTATGCACCGCAGGGCGTGAACGCCATTGAATATGCCGCGCGTCTCATCCACCGCCTGGGCGACATCGGCCAGCAACTGGCCCGGCCGGAACACCACGACCCCCGCTTCGACCCGCCGCACTCCACCGTGCAGACCGGGCTGATCCAGGGCGGCCGGGCGCTGAACATCGTGCCGGCCGACTGCAGCTTCGACTTCGAAGTGCGGGCCCTGCCGGGCTTTGACGCCCAGCAGGTGGTGGACGAACTGCTGCAGCACGCGCTGCTGGACCTGCTGCCCCGCATGCAGGCCGTGCACCCCCAGGCCGACATCCAGTTCGAACCTCTGAGCGCCTACCCCGGCCTGGCCACACCGGCCGACGGCGAGGCCGCCTACCTGCTCTCACGCATCAGCGGCAGCTCGGCCTTTGGCACCGTGGCCTACGGCACCGAAGGCGGCCTGTTCCACCAGGCCGGCATCCCCACCGTGGTCTGCGGCCCCGGCAGCATGGACCAAGGCCACAAGCCCGACGAGTACGTGACCGTGGCGCAGCTGCAGGCGTGTGATGCGATGTTGGGGAGGTTGGGGGAGGTGTTGGAGGGGGAGGGCGGGCTGCGGTGAGTCTGAGCAATGACCGCCACCGCACCCATCTGGCTTAGCTGTTGCCCGCAACCACCAAACTGGCAGTACGGGGGTCGTAAGTCAGGCTTGTGAGCGTTCCGTCTCTGAGGTGAGATACGGCCTCGTCGATAACGTGCAATGGCACCAGGAACCACTCGCGTGGCTTTACTGGTTGGCCAAAACGATCTTCAATGGTCAAGTCGAGCTGTGCTGCGCCGAATAACCGGTGAAAGATGGCCTCCAGCCTCACCCGGTTCAGGTTGTGCAGTTTGTAGGTGGCAACCACCTCGACATCAGCCAGCAAGTAGGTGGCGTCTTTGTTCGCGCCAGCGATTCGCGTCTCCACCTTTCCGCCCGTCACCCCGATCTTGTGGATCAACTCTCGGTGCTCGGCCACGAATGGGTGACTAGACTTGCTGCGCAGCACGTAAATCGTGCCTGACTCGATGTCGTCGGGTTCGGCCTCGCCGCTGAACAGCGGCCCCATGTCTGGGTCGGATAGACGCCGGCCGGTGTCATCCTTGTACAGAGCTCGTTGCAGGGAACGTCGGAGCAAGTTGCTTTCGGTGCCGTTGGCGAAGATGACGCGCAGTCGAGCGTCGCTCTCGCCGTTCGGGGCTTTGATGGCCTCGCCCACCTCGGCGACGTAGGCGAGCTGACCGACGAGGATGAAGAAGTTGCCATCGGCCACGCTGGCGTCACGGCCAAAGCGCAGCGCTTTGCGAACGCCGGCCTTCAACTCCTGTTCGACCTGCTCAAACAGCGGCTGGAAGCTCTCGAAGTCGGGGCAGGGTGAACGGTCTGCCACCTCTTCGGCCACGCGCTTCTCGACGCTAGATCGTACGTGGCGAAGCACGGTGATGTCGTCTTCCGCGGGCACGTGGTCGCCAACGCCCAATTCAGCCAACAATGCGTCTTCGTCGAGTTCATCGATGTTGGCCACAGAGCTGGAAGCGCCCGCAAGCAGGCCCGGCGCGTCCATTGCAGCCAGCAGGGCATGCGCCTCCGGGAGCTTGCGCAACTGGTCCAAGCGCACGGCATACAGGCGCTCGAAGATGTCCCGGTCTTCGCCGTGTTGCGGTGCGCGTCCGTGGGCCTGGTAGAAGCGCAGGATGTCTTCGAAGCCCGCGATGATGCGTTCCTCACGCTGCGTGCGGCTAGATGCCTTCAGCGGGGCAACTTCAACGCCCAGCGCATCCAGCAGCTCGTCATCGTCCATGTCAGCCATTGGCAGCGCCTCCTTGGGCTTGCGCTGCCTTGGCCTGCGCGCGGTAGCGCGCAAACGCAGCCACGCCCTCGGCCATGCGCTTCTCCCAGGCGTCGGCTGAATTGATGTCTGGCAGGCGGCCCCGCTCGGTCTTGAACTGCAAGGCGCGCTTCGACAGGTCGCGGGCCTCTTCCTCGGGGATGCTCACCTTCTTCGCCGCAATGGCGGCCTGCACCTGGCGCAGCGATTTCTCGTCCATCGCCTTGGCCAGCACGGCGTAGGCCGCGTCGAAGGGGTTGATGCGGTCGATCAAGTCGATGTCCAGGTCGCGCACGTTGACGAACTTGCGCACGCCGTCCAGCAGTGCCGTGCTGCCTTGCAACGTGGCGCCGCCCGCTGCATCGGCCTGGGCAAGCGCCAGCTTGGCTTGCTGGGTGATGTTCATGGCGGCAATGGCATGCTGTCGAATCGCCTCCTGGTCGCCCTCGCTCAGTTCCGGGTAACGTTCGCGCACGATCTTGCCCATGCGCAACTGCGTCAGCTCTTCCGGCAAGGTGTTCTCCTTGTCGAACAAGCCGCGCTCCAGCGCTGTCTTGTCCTGAAGAAAGCTGGTTACCACCTCGTTCAGGTCTTCCTTGCAGATGCGGGTGGCTTCGGGCGTTTCAGGCTTGGCCAGGCCGTTGATTTCGACGTGGTACTGGCCGGTCGCTTCGTTCACGCCGACGTTGGTGCGGCCTTCCTGGTAGCCCTCGCCGCCGTTGTAGACGAAGCCCTCCTGAGCACCTGCATTCTTGGGCGTGAACTCGTAGCGCGGCGCTAGTACCTGTTCCATCAGCAGGCTGGCCGAGATGGCCTTGAGCATGTCGTTCACGGCCTCGGTCACGGCGGACTGCTCGGCAGTCGGCTCCGCGATCAGGTTGGTGAAGCGCGAGCGCTCCTTACCCTTGGCGTCGCGCGTGGCCCGGCCGATGATCTGCACGATCTCGGTCAGGCTGCTGCGGTAGCCGATGGTCAGCGCGTGTTCGCACCAGATCCAGTCGAAGCCTTCCTTGGCCATACCCAGCGCGATGATCACGTCCACATGGTCGCGGTCGTCCTTGTGCGCGGGGTCTTTCAGCGCCCCCAGCACACGGGTGCGCTGCGCTGGATCGCTGTCATCTACCAAGTCAGCCACCTTCAGGGTGCGGCCATCCTTGGTGGCTACCAGGTGGAAGCCGGTGTCGGGGTCCACGCCCTTCCACTCGCCCAGGCCGTGCATGATCTCGTCCACTTCGCGCTGCTTGTCCTTCAAGCTCTCGCGCGCATTGACGTTCGGGATGTGGACGATGGTCTTCAGCGCCGGGTCGAGCACCTTGGTTACGGCATCCACATAGGGACCCGTGTAGAAGAAATAGCCGATGTCCAGCGACTTGAGCCACTGATAGCCGTTGAGCTGTTCGTAGTAGGTGTAGGTCACCGTCTCGAACTTCGATTCATCGGCCGGGCCCAGCACGGCCTCGCTGTCGCCCCGGAAGTATGAGCCGGTCATAGCCACCAGGTGCACCTTGTCTCGGGCGATGAAGGCGCCCAATTGGCTGCCCAGCACGTTATCGGGGTTGCTGGAGACGTGGTGGAACTCGTCGATGGCGATCAGGCGGTTGTCGAAGGCGGCAATGCCCAACTCCTCCACCGCAAAGCGGAAGGTGGCGTGGGTGCAGACCAGCGCCTTGTCGCCACTGGACAGGAACTGACGCACCGCGTCCACCTTGGACTTGGCCGCCCGTGGTTCGTCACCGCCAGGCGCGTTACACAGGTTCCACTGCGGGGCGACGTGCCAATCCCAATGGAATCCGTAACGGGTCAACGGTTCGTCGGCAAAGCTGCCGCCAATGGACCGTTCGGGCACCACCACGATGGCTTGTTGCAGACCCTGGTTGTTCAGCTTGTCCAGCGCGATGAACATCAAGGCTCGGCTCTTGCCGGATGCAGGTGGCGACTTGATCAGCAGGTATTGCTCGCCCCGCTTGGCATAGGCCCGTTCCTGCATAGCACGCATGCCCAGCTCGTTGGCCTTGCTGGATGCGCCCGTGCGCGCCGTGGCGATGGATACCGACGGCACGGTGTAAGCGTTGGTCGGGTTGCTGGCGCGGTCGCTCATGATGTTTTCTTCCTTCCCTTTGCTGCCTTGATGGCAGGCTTGCTCTTCTCTGCGGCCATCATCTTGGTGTACAGCTCAAACAGTTTTTCCAAGCGCTCAGTGTCGTTCCTGAAGCGGCGGCCGATGTAGATGCGCTCCAGCACCTCGTCGTTGCGCTCGTGGGCGTGACGGAGGTTGTCCGGCATGGTCTCGGGGTCGTACAGGTCGGCGATGGTGGCAGGGAAATGTGCCTCGCGTGCAAGGAGGATATCCTCGGCGCATCTGGTTAGATCCTCTTTGTTCTGCTCGGTGAGAAGCGGCACGGGGAAAGTGTTCCAGCCAAGCGTGTTTGAATAGGAAAACCGCGTCTCCAAGCGTACGCAGACCGCACCAATCCACACCCAGTGAAGACGCGATGCGACCAGTGAAAGATTCCAAAGCGGGGCGTCATACAGTGCGAAACACTTGTTCGACACGATGCTGTCGGACGCCAAGAGATCACAGGGTAGGTATGCTCTATTCTCTGAGCTGACACCTGGAACGAGTATCTGACTGGCCTTCGCTACGCCGGCGATCTGCACAAAGCGATGGGGATATTTGGCGAATTGACGGGTTGATTCTGCGTCCGATTGCAATCGGCTTTTTGCAACTCGTTCTAATCGATCCGATACGAAAGTGCTCTTGCGAGCGCCCTCAACTTCTCGATCCTCGATCCAGAGGCAGTAACGAAGCCGGCCATGGATTAACTCATCAGAACCAACAAATCGCTTTACAAATCTTCTGGCTACTAGGTCTTCATTTGCTAGCTTGGAAAAAAGGTCGCCGTCAAGAAACAAATTTCCACCGTCGCGAGGCATGTTTCCGAATAGCATGGTCGATTGCTGACCAATTGGGGACGCAGCCTTTTGCACATACGCCAAACTATCCGGGACCAAGTATGGACCAATGGCTGAACATTGCTTGACATGGTCGTCTTGGAACAGCCGTTTTGGTGTCGAAGATTTCTTGCCAAGACCAATTACAACGACAGTAACTCCTGCATTGTTACTGGCCAAGTTGGCCCACTTGAAGGATGTATGCGCGAATCTTATTTCGCAGTCACGTGCGAATGCCACCGGCCATACATCAATTGCCTGCTGACCTTGAACCACGCTATTCGTGGCCACGAAAGCAGATGCGGCATCAGGAACTTTGTCAAGGTAGTCAAAGAAGCGAGCAAACCATCCCGTAACAAAGTCAGTAGTCTTTGCGAGCTTGGGGTGTTTGATCCAAGCATTTGCTAGGTCTCTTTTTTGGCCTTCGGACTGCCATTTACTCCCTCTATATGGGGGGTTGCCGCAGATATAAGTCTCGCCACCTTCATTCTCAAAGTCTATTTCTGCCTGCTCCAGCGGAGTCCCAAACAGGTCATCAGAAATGACCTTGACACCTTTGCCAGTCGGCGGGCAAATGCTTAGCCAGTCGAGTTGCAGCGCATTCCCAGAAACGATCCAGTTTTGAGAGTCAAGTGGCAGGAACTCGGCTAAAGCATCCTTCTGTCCGCGATGCAGCACATCGCATTGAAACTCGGCAATGATGAGCGCCAAGCGCGCGATCTCGGCCGGAAAGTCTCGGAGCTCAATGCCCCGGAAGTTGGTCAGCGGAATTTCGCTGCCCTTATGCGCCTCGCCTCTGCGGCGATTGATCTCCGCCTCAATCTCGCGCATCTGCTTGTAGGCGATGACCAAGAAGTTGCCTGATCCACAAGCAGGGTCAAACACCCGGATGCGTGCCATGCGCTTGCGCAGATTCAGCAGCTTCCGGTCGTTGTCGCCGGCCTCGGCCAGCGCGGTGCGCAGGTCATCCAGGAACAGTGGGTTCAACACCTTCAAGATGTTGGGCACGCTGGTGTAGTGCATGCCCAGGGCGCCTCGCTCTTCGTCGTCGGCCACGGCCTGGATCATGCTGCCGAAGATGTCGGGGTTGATCTCGCGCCAGTTCAGGGCGCCTGCATGCAGCAGGTAGGTGCGCGCCATCTGCGTGAAGCGCGGCACCTCGGTGCTGCCCGAGAACAACCCGCCGTTCACGTAGGGGAAGGCATTGGCCCAGGCCGGCAGGCGGGGCGTGGCAGCGCCTCGCTCCGAGGGCTTGACGTTCATGGCCCGGAAGATTTCGGACAGCACCTCGTGGGCATTGCTGCCGTTGCGCTCGCTCCAGCGGTCCACCGTCTGCGTGAACAGGCCCGTGTCGCTGAAGATGCCCGTGTCTTCGGCGAAGAAGCAGAACACCAGGCGCGCCATGAAGTGATTCATGTCGCTGCGCCGGTCGTCCTTCGCCCAGGCCGGGTTTTCGCGCAGCAGCTCGACGTACAGCTTGTTCAACCGCCCCGTGGCGCGCACGTCGATGGGGTTGTCCTTGATCTCCTTAATCGTGGAGATGCCCGCCAGCGGTAGCAGGAAGCCGAAGTGGTTGGGGAAGTCCTCAAAGGCGCACGCTATGGTCTCGCCGCTGGCCAGCTCTTGAGCTTCCAGCGTCTGCCCATCGGTGGCCAGCACGAACTTGGCCTTGCCTTTGGTCGTGGCGGGGCTTGCCAGCAGCGCGGTGAAGGTCTCGCTGACGATGCCAGCCTCACAGGTGGCGATGTGGATGTTGTTGCGCAGCAAGACACCGCCGGGCAGGTCCGACGTGTTGTTGTTCCCGGTGCGCAGACGCTTAAGCGTGACTTCCTTGTTGCCGAAGGCGGCCAGGAAGGCATAGGGAAACTCAGCCGCATCAAAGGGCTGCAGGGCCAGTTCAGAGATGGCCTGTTCGATTTCTACTGCGTTCATGCTGAATGGGGCATTCCAGCGCCAGGCCAGAGGCGCGCAAAGTCGAGAGAGAGTTGTCGGGGGCGGCGGATGGACAGCAGGTGGGCCGCGGCGGTTTCATCTACAGCTGAGTAGAGCATCAGGTGGTCGCCATGCGGGTCCTCGCGAAGCGCGCTGGCCGGCGGCATGGCGAACTGAGCCAGCGCCTCGGCCGACTGTGGTGGATTGTCCAGGTAGCTCCGGCCCGCCCGTGAAGGCGTGGTTCTATCTGCCGCTTCAGCACGGTGCGGCTCCAGCCATGTTCGACACAAACTTGCCCGTAGAGCAGTGCCAGCTTCACGGACTTGACCCTGGTCGGCAGGACGGCGCATATGCCCCCGGAGCATTTGTCTCACAGGCTGTGGGACAACTTGAAACTGCGGGCTGAAGCAGGCATAGAACTGCCGCATGGCAAACAGACTGCTGCGTGAAACGCCCATCATGCCGGGGTAGTTGGCCTGTAGGTCTTGCGCCATCTGCTCCACTACCGTCGAGCTCAGGCGCGCTCGCGTTGCCAGGCGTTGAGCTGGCGGCCAATGGCCCAGTACAGACCCGGCAGTTCTACATTCGCCGCCAGCACGACGCGGGTTTCCGAGGTCTGGATACGCTGCTTGATTACCGCCAGCGTCTGGCGGTAATCGGTGTGTTGGGTGATGTCGCTCATGCCTTCAGACTCCATGTTGCGGCCGAAAGTCATGCCAGTTGTACGTCCAGCGGGATGGTCATCTCTTTGTTTCGTTGCCGTTGCCCGGCCACAGCCGCGCAAAGTCAAACGAAAGCTGACGGTGGTGTCGGATCGACAGCAAATAGACCGTCGCATTGGCGTCCACGGCCGTGTAGAGCATCAGGTAGTCACCATGCAGGTACTCGCGCAAAGCGCCTGCTGTACCGGTCGGCAGCGCGGCCAGTTGGGCCAGCGCCTCGGCCGACTGTGGCGGGTAGTCCAGATAACGTCGACCAATGCGGGGGAACCGGGCCAGGTTCGGGATGACCGTGGCACGCAACTCGGCCAGCAGCTCGTCGAAGGCAAAGGCCGCGTCGGCTTCGGTCAGGAACGCCTCGATGGCGTCCAGCCGCTCCAGGAAGCTCGCGGTCAGTTCGACCCGGTACAGATCCTCAGCCACGCTTCTTGGCGGTCTTGCCCGTGGCGGCTGACTTTGAAACTTCGGCACGGCGCTGCTGAAGCTGGGCGATGGCGGCATCGGCCCCCACAGTGCGGCCGGCCTCGATGTCGGCCAGGCCGCGCTTGGCATCATCGATCAGCAGCAGGTGGATGCGCTCGCGCTCCAACTGGTGGTAATAGTCCAGGCGGGCTGCGTCGATCAACGCGACATAGCTTTCGCCGTTCTTGGTGATGATCTTTTCTGCCCCAGCCTTGGCTTGGTCGGCCAGATCGGACAGGTTGGCGCGCGCCTGGGTGAAGGGCACCACATCGCTGGCTGAAAAGCCCATGGCCGGTTCCTTGGTCGGATAGATGACAGAATTCTGTGCAGTTTACTCCGGCGCCAATGGCGCCGCGCGAGTGAGCGCCGGGGCCTCAACGGGAAAGTGCTTCGGATTGGAGAAGTCGCGGATCAGCGCGTCATAGACCGTCCGAACGCGCGGGGACACCGGGCCGCGTTGCGGGCGATAGACGCTCAAGGGCCACGGCGCAGGGGCGAGGTCCGGCAGCAGGGCGCGCAAGGTTCCCTGCATCAGGTGAGGCGCCGCCACAAAGCCGGGCAGTTGGGCGAACCCCAGACCTTGCACCGCCGCCGCACATTCGGCCTGGGTGCTGTTGCTTGCGAAGGCCAGGTGGCGAGGCACCCACTGGGCCGGCTGCTTGAGGAACCAGGGCCACGGCTTGCCGGTGCGCGCGTCGATGGTCCCCAGCACGGGGCCGGCCTGGATGTCGGCCAAGGTCTGTGGCGCGCCGATTCGGTCCAACAAACTCGGCGCGGCCACGATGAAGAACGGGACCTCGGCCACCCGCCTCGCCACGAACCGGCTGTCCCGGATGAAGCCGTGCCGCAGGCCCACGTCGATGCGCTCGTCAACCACATCCGTGTCCTCGTCCTCCAGGTGCAGTTCGAACCGCAGCCCGGGATGCCTGGTTTGCAGGCGGGCCAGGCTGCCCAGCAGCGGGCCCTGTCCGATGGGCTCGGGTGCGGTGAGCCGCACCACGCCTTCCACCTGGGCGCTGGAGGCTTCCTGGGCGCCGATGAAGAACGCATCGACACCCTCCAGCCCACGCCGGGCCAGATCGGCCCAGCGCTCGCCCTCGCGGGTGATCTGACATTGCCGGGTGCTGCGGTGGAACAGCACCTCGCCCACCTGGGTTTCGAGGGCCCGGATGGCGCGGGTGACGGTCTGTGGAGACACCCCCAGACTCTGCGCGGCCTCCTTGAAGCTCTTCGACTCCGCTGCAGCGCAGAGGATTCGCAACATGTCCAGGCGGTTTTGCATAGCAGCGAGTTTCGGTGCCGGCGGCATTCCAGCCAGCGGAATTCACAAAGCCATCCGGAGGCAGATCCAGCACGCGCCCCGGACCGGATACTCGATCACCCTCTGTGCAACCGAAGCGATGTGCCCCATGGATTCCGGGGCTGCCTGGCAATGTATGTGATCCTGGATTCTCTTTGGCCGATCGGTTTGGCGCTGTTGCTCGGCCTCGGCCTGGGCCGCCTCTGGCCTGCTTTGGCGCGCCGAACAGGGCCCGTCCTGCGGCTGCTGGTGGTCCTGCTGCTGTTCTATTGCGGCAGGGAGTTCAGCGCCATCCTTCAGCCCGGTCCCGAACTGGGCAAGATCCTCAAGACCTCGGCCATCTATGCCTTGCTGACGACCGGGGTCTCGTGGGGCCTGATCGGCGCTCTGCAGCACCGTGCGCGCGGCAAGCTGGCAGGCCCCCGCGCGCCTGCTCAGCCACGGCGGTGGCGGCTGGCGGTGATGGACTGTCTGGCGGCGCTGGGCACGGTGGCGCTGGGTGTGATCGTGGGGCGCCACGAATGGCCGGTGCTGAACCTCATCGACACCCGCCTGTTGATCGACCTGATGGTGTTCCTGATCGGCGTCGAGCTGGTGGAGGTTTCGCTGGCCGGCGTGTGGAAGGACCGAGGCGCCTGGGCCATCCCGGGGCTGGTCATCGCAGGCTCCGCCTTGGGCGGCATGGCCGCTGCGCTGTGGACGGGCGATTCCCCCCGCGCAGGCTTGGCCATTGCCGGCGGGTTTGGGTGGGTCACACTGTCCAGCCTGCTGGTCAGTGGCAGCCTGGGCGAAACCTATGGCGCCATCGCGATGGCCAGCGACATGTTCCGCGAGTTGCTGGCCATCACCGCGCTCTACCTGTTCGGCGCCCGGTCCCGTTCCAGATCGATCGGCATTTGCGGCGCGACCGCGTTGGATGCCACTCTGCCCTTGATCCGCGCACAGTGCGGCCCGGAGGCGGTGCCACTGGCCCTGCTGAGCGGCCTGGTGCTGACGCTGGCCAGTCCAGTGCTCATCGTCATGTGCCTCCGCCTGGGCGCGTAGGAGTCATTCCAATCAAGCATATAGATTTGCATCGAATAGGGTGTTTCGATAATATCTATATGTATGCCTAAGGCGCCTCGAGCTCTCCAGCAGCTCCCTCCCTCCACCGTCCACGCCCTTGAAAAGCTCGGGGCCGACCTGGCCGTGGCCAGGTTGCGTCGGGGGGAGTCTCTGAAGACCTGGGCCCAGCGCATGGGTGTCTCTGTGCCGACGTTGCAGCGCCTGGAAGCGGGTGATCCCGGCGTCGGTCTGGGTATCGTGGCCACGGCGCTGTGGCTCATCGGGCGCGATGGTGGGCTTTCCAATCTGGCCGCCCCCGAGGAAGACAAGGGCGCCCTGGAGCTGGATGTGCGTGAAGCGGTGGAACTCGGCCGGCAGCGTGCGAACGCGGCGGCCGAGGCCCGCTTGAAGGCCGCTGCCAACAAGGCCAGCCGCCAGCGCCAGGAGTGACCGATGAGGCACGACGAGCTCTACCTTTGGCACATCCCGGGTCCCGAGCAGCACCGCTGCGTGGGGCGACTGCGCCTGGTGGTGTCTGGCCGCGGTGTCTCTCTGCAGTATTCCCAGGACTGGCTGGCCCACGGCTTCCCGCTCAGTGAAGACCTGCCCCTGGTGGACCGCGAGTACCTCCCGCAGGGCCGCTTGGCGGCCGATCAGGCCCGGGCTGTGGGCGCCGTGGACGATGCACGCCCTGACCGTTGGGGGGAACGGGTCATCCGCTACATCGTGCGGCCGGACCGGCTGTCCCTGATGGAGTACCTCTTCTATGCTGGTGATGACCGCTTTGGCGCGCTGGGCGTGTCCACGTCGGCGACGGCGTACCTGCCTTACACGGGTGGCGCCATTGCCCGGCATGAGATGGCCCAGCAGCTTGGCGATGTGGTGGCCAAGGTCGAGGCCTCCGAGCCCGTTTCCGAAACGGAGCGGCGGATGCTGGCCGGCGGCGGCTCGCTGGGCGGCGCGCAGCCCAAGGCCTTGATCGAGATCGACGGCGAGGAGTGGGTCATCAAGTTCAGGCGCCGGGACGACCCGCTGGATTCTCAGTTGATCGAGCACGCGACGATGACGCTGGCGGCACAGGCCGGCATTCGCGTGGCCGAGACGCGGGTGATCCCTCTGGCCAGAAGCAACGCTGTGGCCATTCGGCGCTTCGACCGTGAGGGGCCGCGGCGCATCCACGGCATTTCCGCCGGTACCGCGCTTCGGGCCGAAGCTGCCGCGGGCCAGGAGCCGGACCTCTCCTACCCCGCGCTGGCGCGCCTGCTCCGGCGTGTCGGCGTGGCCAGGGACGGGGCCAACCTGTGCGATGTCCGCGAGCTCTTTCGCCGCATGGTGTTCAACATCCTCATGGACAACACCGACGACCACGAGAAGAACCACGCGCTTCTGGCCTTCGAGCCCGACCGCCATGGCCGCTACAGCCTGTCGCCCGCCTATGACGTCTTGCCCTCACAAGGCGCCCACGGCTACCAGGAGTTCGCCTGCGGAGACCTGGGCCACGAGTCTTCGCTGAAGAACGCGATGTCGCGGCACCAGGACTTCGGACTGAACGCCGTTGAGGCCGCCGCCGAAGTCGCCCAGGTCATCTGTGTGGTCAACGGATGGCGAGCCCACTTCGAGGCAGTCGGCGTCAGCCGCGGCGATGTCGAGGTGCTGGCCCGGTCCATCGATGGCGACGAGCTGCGACTGCAACGCGAGCGTTTTTCTGCCGAGGCATTCACCCAGCCCGAGCCCAAGAGACGCGCACGCCGACGCCCCTTTGGGTGAGTGCTGCGCAATCTCCCCGGTCGGACACCTCAGCCGAATCAAGCGGCGCAGGGTGTGGGCGTCTTGGCTGTGGGCCTAGAGTCGTTCCAGCTCGATGGTGGCGCCAAGAGATGCAGGCTGGAAATGCTCCGTTGCTTGAGTGCCAGTGACCTGGAGCCGCAACCGAGCGGGCCCCACCCAGCGTGAGGTCACTTCGGTGCCATCCTCTGGCCTTTGCAGCACGCACTCTGACTGCCCCGCGTGAGAGACCCACACTTCGATGGCCGGCGCTTCACCACCAAAGTGCGGCCCATAGACCACCTCACGAACCTCGGCGGTGTAGGCACCGTTCACAGAAGCGGTCTGGGAAAGCACGTTCACTTCCAGATTGCGAGAACAGGCGCTCACCAGGGCCGTCGCCAACACTGCGAAGACGCGAGGAAGAAGTCGAGTGGTCATCGCAGTCTGGCGGTGGGTTAAGGTGCCGCGCTTGCTGGTAAGGGGGCGCGTTCGCGTTCTGTCATTTGTCACCCACGCATAGCCTGCTGAGGCGGCGACGAGGCCGGCGTACAGCGTGGTCAAGGGATGGGCGAGTTTTGTGAAGAGCGCTTGTCGAAAGGGGGGGCCGGTTCCCAATGGCGTGCTGGATTCTGGCAAATGGCGTGGACTATGCGGCCCGCCAGCAGCCTCCGCAGGCCGCCAGAAACGGGCGCACTGTGTGTGCCGCCATCGCTTCGTCACCTGGGACTCCGAACTGTTGGTCACGCCGCCATCGAGTAGGCTTCCACCTATGGCATACCCGGCAAAAGTCGTCCTGCACTGCCCCCATGGCTATGTTGCCCGGCTGGATGCTCTGGTCGAGAGGTTCCTGGCAGATGGAGTGCAATTCGTCGGTGTCGTCGGCGAGGACTGCGTGCGGGTTGAACACATCATTGATGAGATTGTGGTCGGCACCGGTCAAGACCCAGCACGGTTCATCTTGACGTCTTCCCATCCTGGCGAGTCAGTGGCAGGCGTGGTTGAGTTCGCTCGCCTCCTGTCTACCGCTGGGGATGGCGAGGCTCAGGTGGTCCTGCTCAGTGAATAGGACCCGTTGGCCATGAGCTGATTTCAGCAAGCGCAGCGTCAAGACCTTCAGCAACACCCCGGTAGGAACCGTATGGAAGAGCACCTCAATCTGCAAATGCGTGATCGACATGGAACCCCGGTCACGGTTGGGGATGTCGTTCGCGTTCTCGAGATAGCGCCTGAGGTTCTGGCGTTGCTGGCCGATGATGAAAGGCCGCATCACGAGGCGATGCTCGGCAAGGAATACGAGATCGATGATCTACCAGAGCCAGGCAAGATCAGTGTCTCGATCTGGTGGGAGGAAGGGGAAGGGCGCACTGCTCACGGCGGGCTCTATCTTCTCTCGCACGAGTTTGAGTTTGTCCGCAAGGGCGGCTCTTAGGCTGGTGGGCCGGCAAGCCGGGGTGGCGTCCTTGGTAACACCCGTATCCAAACCTTGCCATCTGCGGGTGTTTCGGCGGTGACTCCCTCTGGCGGGGGATGGTGACGGTGTACAGGCTGGCGACACTCGTCGCTTCGTCAAACGCCGGTGCCCCCATGGCTGCCCTGCCTTCTGCCGCTTTGTCCTCTGAACTCGATGC
>NZ_JAMXMC010000021.1 GCF_024055665.1 Ideonella oryzae
CCCGGCCGGGGTCTACGAGTTCGTCAACAAGGACGGCGCCGACCAGCTGGTGATCAACGCCCAGAACTGCGTGCACTGCAAGACCTGCGACATCAAGGACCCGACCCAGAACATCGTCTGGGTCACGCCGGAAGGCGGCGGCGGCCCGAACTACGCGGGCATGTGAGGGGCCGTCTGTGCGCTGCATGAAGTGCAATAAGTTGCATAAATAGACATCGAGCCACCGGCGTTCGATGATGTGAATCACGCCTGAATCTTGGGAAAACACCTAGAAGAAATAACACGACAACAGCTTGTCGTATCTGATCTCGATTCCTAAGATAGGCAAATACATTGACCTAAATGACCGCCGGCGCCGGCTGTGTGCCGGGCGGTTCCAACCCAGGAGGAACCATGAGCCAGTTGAAGGACAAGACCGCCATCGTGACCGGCGGGGCCGGGGGCATCGGCAGCGCCACCTGCCGGCGTTTGGCCGCCGACGGGGCCAAGGTGGCCGTGTTCGACATGAACCTGGAGGCGGCCGAGAAGGTCGCCGCCGACATCCGCGCTGCCGGGGGGCAGGCTGCCGCCTTCCGCTGCGACATCACCGACCGCGCCGCGGTGGATGCCGCGGTGGCCGGGGCCGAGGCCCAGCTGGGTCCCGTCAACGTGCTGGTGAACAACGCCGGCTGGGACGTCTTCAAGCCCTTCGTGAAGACGGCGCCGGCCGAGTGGGACAAGCTCATCGCCATCAACCTGGTGGGTGCGCTGCACATGCTGCACGCGGTGCTGCCGGGCATGGCCGAGCGTCAGTCGGGTCACATCGTCAACGTGGCCTCCGATGCGGCACGCGGTGGCTCATCGGGTGAGGCGGTCTATTCCGCCTGCAAAGGCGGCCTGGTCGCGCTGTCCAAGACCCTGGCGCGCGAGCACGCCCGCCACAACATCAATGTGAACGTGGTCTGCCCCGGGCCCACCGACACCGCCTTGCTGGCTGGCGTGGTCGAGGGCGCGCGCGACCCGGCCAAGCTGATCGAAGCCTTCAAGAGCGCGATCCCGATGGGTCGCCTGGGCCAGCCTGACGATCTGGCCCGGGCCATCGCCTTCTTCGCCAGCGACGACGCGGCCTTCATCACCGGCCAGGTCCTCAGCGTGTCTGGCGGTCTGACCATGCACGGCTGAGCGCCGCGCTCCAACGAACCGAACCCTTCTGGAGACAAGCATGCAATTCGAAGACATCCTGTACGAAGTCCGCAACGGCGTGGCCTGGATCACCATCAACCGGCCCGACAAGATGAACGCCTTCCGCGGCACCACCTGCGACGAGATCATCAAGGCCATGAACAAGGCCGGCTATGACCGCAGCGTCGGCGCCATCGTGCTGACGGGCGCCGGTGACCGGGCCTTCTGCACCGGTGGCGACCAGTCGGCCCACGACGGCAACTACGATGGCCGCGGCACCATCGGTCTGCCGATGGAGGAACTGCACGCCGCGATCCGCGACGTGCCCAAGCCGGTGATCGCCCGCGTGCAAGGCTTTGCCATCGGTGGCGGCAATGTGCTGGCCACGATCTGCGACCTGACCATCTGCTCGGACAAGGCCATCTTCGGCCAGGTGGGCCCGAAGATGGGCTCGGTGGACCCGGGCTACGGCACGGCCTTTCTGGCCCGCGTGGTGGGCGAGAAGAAAGCCCGCGAGATCTGGTACCTGTGCCGCCGCTATTCCGGTGCCGAAGCGGTGGCCATGGGCCTGGCCAATGTCTGCGTGCCGCACGACCAGCTCGACGCCGAGGTGCAGAAGTGGGGCGAGGAGTTGTGCGAGCGCAGCCCCACCGCGCTGGCCATCGCCAAGCGCAGCTTCAACATGGACACCGCCCACCAGGCGGGCATCGCCGGCCTGGGCATGTACGCGCTCAAGCTCTACTACGACACCGACGAATCCCGCGAGGGCGTGGCCGCGCTGAAAGACAAGCGCAAGCCCGACTTCCGCAAGTTCGCCAAGTGAGCACGGGTGTGAGGAGGCTGTCATGACCCCGAACCCCTACCTCGACGAGGACCTGGTGGCACTGGCCGACTCGGCGCGCCGCTTTGCCGAAGCGCGCGTCAAGCCGGACTTCCAGGCCCGCGACACCACCCGGGTGCTCGACCGCGCGCTGCTGCGCGAGATGGGCGAACTGGGCTTCATCTGCCCGGAGCTGCCCGAGGCCTTCGGCGGCCTGGGCCTGGGCACGCTGGCCGCCGGCGTGATCCACGAGGAGATCGCCCGCGCCGACCTGAGCTTCTCTTACCTCAACCTGCTGGCCTCGCTGAACGCGCAGATCCTCTCGCGCTATGGCCATCCCGAAGTGGTGGCGCCCTGGTTGAAGAAGATGGTGCGCGGTGAGGCCATCTGCTGCATCGCGCTGACCGAGCCGCGCGGCGGCTCGGACGCCGGCAACCTGCGCCTGCGGGTGGAGCGCGACGGTGACCACTATGTGCTCAACGGCGAGAAGACCTCGATCTCGGCCGCCGACCAGGCGGACATCGCGGTGGTCTTCGGCCGCACCGGCACGGCGGAATCCAAGGCCCATGGCGTGACGGCGATGCTGGTGCCGATGGACGCGCCCGGCGTCACCACCAGCCGCTTCGACTGCCATGGCCAGCGCGCCATCGGCCGTGGCTCGATCTTCTTCGAGAACGTGCGGGTGCCGGTGAGCCACCGTCTGGGTGAGGAGAACAAGGGCTTCGTGCAGGTGATGCACGGCTTCGACTTCTCGCGGGCCCTGATCGGCCTGCAGGTGCTGGCGGTGGCCCGGGTCGCACTGGAAGAGACCTGGTCTTACATCACCCAGCGTGAGGCCTTCGGCCAGCCGCTGTCGGCCTTTCAGGGCGTGACCCATCCGCTGGCCCAGTTCGACACCGAGGTGGAAGGGGCGCGTCTGCTGTGCCTGCAGGCACTGTGGCTCAAGGACCAGGGCCAGCCGCACAGCGCCGAGGCGGCGATGGCCAAGTGGTGGGGCCCCAAGCTGGCCTATGACGCCATCCACCAGTGCCTGCTGTGCTTTGGCCACGGCGGCTACGACCGCGGCCCGATGGAACAGCGCTTGCGCGACGTGCTGGGCTTCCAGATTGGCGACGGCACGGCCCAGATCATGAAAACCATCATCGCCCGCACCCGGGCCGGGCGGCAGTTCGTTCCGGCCTGAGGCGGACACCCCAAACAAAACAGGGAGGTCGCCGGCACAGGCGGCCCCATTTCCCCCCGACGAGGAGACACCGCATGGAGTTCGATGCCGTACTGCTGCCACCGCGCCGTGCGCGGATGATCGCGCAGGGCTGGTGGCTGGACCGCACCATCAACGACGAGCTGGACGCCTGCGCCGCGGCCTGTCCGGACAAGGTCGCCCTGACCGCCTGCCGGACGGAGACCGGCGAGGTGACCCGCTTCACCTACGGCGAGCTGGCCCGCATGGCCGACCGCATCGCCGTGGGCCTGCACCGCCTGGGCGTGCGCCGCCAGGACGTGGTGGCCTGCCAGCTGCCCAACTGGTGGCAGTTCACGCTGGTGTACCTGGCCTGTTCGCGCATCGGTGCGGTGATGAACCCGCTGATGCACATCTTCCGCGAGCACGAGCTGGGCTTCATGCTGCGCCATGGCGAGGCCAAGGTGATGATCGCGCCGCGGGTCTTCCGCGGCTTCGACCACGAGGCCATGGTGCGCGGCCTGCAGTCGCAGCTGCCGGCCCTGCAGCAACTGGTCATCGTCGACGGCCAGGGGCCCGACAGCTTCGAGACCCTGCTGAGCGGCCCGGCCTGGGAGGAGGCGCCCGATGCGCGGGACATCCTGCGTGCCAGCCGGCCCGGCCCGGACGACATCACCCAGCTGATCTACACCTCCGGCACCACCGGCGAGCCCAAGGGGGTGATGCACTCGGCCAACACCACCTTCTCCAACATCGTGCCCTATGCCCAGCGGCTGGACCTGGATGCGCAGGACGTCGTGCTGATGGCTTCGCCGATGGCGCACCAGACCGGCTTCATGTACGGGCTGATGATGCCCATCCTGCTGAAGGCCAGCGTGGTGCTGCAGGACATCTGGGAAGCGCGCCAGGGCATTGCGCTGATCCAGCGCGAGCAGGTCAGCTTCACGATGGCCTCCACGCCCTTCCTGACCGATCTGACCAACACGGTGGCGGCCCAGGGCACGCCGGTGCCGTCGCTGAAGACTTTTCTGTGCGCCGGCGCGCCCATCCCCAGCGCGTTGGTGGAGCAGGCCCGCGCGGTGCTGGGCAGCAAGATCGTCTCGGCCTGGGGCATGAGCGAGAACGGCGCGGTGACCCTGATCCGGCTGGATGACCCGGATGAGCGGGCCTTCAGCACCGACGGCCTGCCGCTGCCGGGGGTGGAGATCCGGGTGATGGGCACCGATGGTCAGCCGGCACCGGCCGGGGTGGCGGGGGAGCTGCATGTGCGCTCCTGCTCCAACTTCGGTGGCTACCTGAAGCGCCCCCAGTGGAACCACACCGATGCCGAGGGCTGGTTCGACACCGGCGACCTGGCCCGCATCGATGCGCAGGGCTATCTGCGCATCACCGGCCGCAGCAAGGACGTGATCATCCGCGGCGGCGAGAACATCCCAGTGGTGGAGATCGAGAACCTGCTCTACCGCCACCCGGCGGTCCAGCAGGTGGCGCTGGTGGCCTACCCCGACGAGCGTCTGGGCGAGCGAGCCTGCGCGGTGGTGGTCTGCAAGCCGGGCCGGAGCCTGGACCTGCCGGGCCTGGTGGCCTACCTCAAGGGCCACAAGGTGGCGATGCAGTACCTGCCCGAGCGGCTGGAGCTGCTGGACGCCATGCCGGCCACCCCCACCGGCAAGTTCCAGAAATTCAAGCTGCGCGACCTGCTCAAGGCCAAGCTGGCGGCGTCCTGAGCCGCGCACAGGAGATTCCCCATGACAGACACCCCTCTGGTGCGGGTGGAGACCCGCGCGCGCGTCGGCTGGCTGACCCTGAACCGACCCGCCCAGCGCAATGCCCTGAACGACGCGCTGATGGACGCGCTGGGCGCGGCGCTGTTGGCCTTCGACGACGACCCGGCCATCGGCGCCATCGTCATCACCGGCAACGAACGGGCCTTTGCCGCCGGGGCCGACATCGCCGCGATGGCCGACTGGAACAGCCATGAGGCCAGCGAGCGCAACTTCATCAGCCGCAACTGGGAGACGCTGCACCGCGTGCGCAAGCCGGTGCTGGCCGCGGTGGCGGGCTTTGCGCTGGGCGGCGGCTGCGAACTGGCGCTGGCCTGCGACATCATCGTCGCCGCCGAGTCGGCCCGCTTCGGCCTGCCCGAGGTGACGCTGGCGATGATCCCCGGGGCTGGTGGCACCCAGCGCCTGCCGCGCGCCATCGGCAAGGCCAAGGCCATGGACCTGTGCCTGTCGGCCCGCCTGCTCAATGCCCAGGAGGCCGACCGCTGTGGCCTGGTGTCGCGGGTGGTGCCCGATGCCGAGTTGCTGACCCAGACCGAGGCCTTGGCCCGGAAGATCGCCGGCTTCTCGGTGCCGGCGCTGCGGGCCATCAAGGCCTCGATCAACCGCAGCTGGGAAAGCCCGCTGGCCGAGGGCCTGCTGTTCGAGCGCCAGCAGCTCTATGCCCGCTTCGCCAGCGAGGACGCGCATGAAGGCATGCACGCCTTTCTGGACAAGCGTGCGCCCATCTTCCAGCACCGCTGACCTCTTCGACCCTGCCAACCCTTCCGGGAGCACCCGACCATGGCCCTTGATGCCGAAAGCTTTGACCTCCTGCTGTCCACCGTCCAGCGCTTCGTGCGCGAGCGGCTGATGCCTGCCGAGAACCACCTGGAGGAACACGACGAGGTCCCGGCGGACCTCATCGAGGACATGAAGGAGATGGGCCTGTTCGGGCTGACGATTCCCGAGGCCTATGGCGGCATCGGCCTGTCGGTCAGCCAGGAGGTGCAGGTCAATTACGAGCTGGGCCAGACCGCGCCGGCCTTCCGCTCGGTGTTCGGCACCAACATCGGCATCGGCTCGCAGGGCATCCTGATGGACGGCACGCCCGAGCAGAAGGCCCGCTACCTGCCGCGCGTGGCCAGCGGCGAGCTGGTCATGTCCTTTGCGCTGACCGAGCCCGATGCCGGCACCGACGCCGCCGCGCTGAAGACCCGGGCCGAGCGCGAGGGCGACCACTACGTGCTCAACGGCACCAAGCGCTTCATCACCAATGCCCCCCGGGCGGGGGCCTTCACACTGATGGCCCGCACCGGTGGACCGGGGGCGGGCGGCGTGTCCGCCTTTATCGTGCCGGCCGACACACCGGGCCTGACGCTGGGCAAGACCGACAAGAAGATGGGCCAGCGCGGCACCAAGACCTGCGACGTGATCCTGGAGAACGCACGCGTGCCTGCTGCCAACATCATCGGCGGCGAGCCGGGGCAGGGCTTCAAGACGGCGATGAAGGTGCTGGACCGCGGGCGGCTGAACATCTCGGCAGTGGCCTGCGGCATGGCCGCGCGGGTGCTGGCCGAATCCGCCCGCTACGCGCATGACCGCAAGCAGTTCGGCAAGCCCATCGGCGAGTTCCAGCTGGTGGCGGCGATGCTGGCCGACAGCCAGGCCGAGTTGCTGGCCGGCTGGTCCCTGGTGCAGGCGGTGGCCCAGCGCTTCGATGGCAAGCCGGCCGAGGTGTCGGACCCGGACATCTCGATGCGGGTGTCCTGCGCCAAGCTGTTCGCCACCGAGATGCTGGGCCGCGTGGCCGACCGGGGCGTGCAGGTGCACGGTGGCGCGGGCTACATCAACGAGTACCCGGTCGAACGCTTCTACCGCGATGCCCGCCTGCTGCGTCTGTATGAAGGCACCTCGCAGGTGCAGCAACTGATCATCGGCCGCGAGCTGCTGCGCACTGCTTGATCCCTTCTGGTTCTGAACCGCGTCCCGTCCCCGTGTTGGCAAGGAGGTGACCCATGACCTGAACCCCACACGAAGCGCGCACGACATCCCCACAGAACAGAACCAGGAGACATCTTTCATGAGCCCTTCGATCCGCCGCGCCCGTCGGCTGTCTTTCCATTGCATCGCCGCCGCCGTGCTGGCCAGCCTGTACACCGTTCCCGCCCTGGCCGATGCCGAGGTGGATGCCCTCAAAAAAGAGCTGGCCGAGCAGCGCAAGCTGATCGAGCAGCTGCTGGCGGCGCAGGGCCAGGCGCCCGCGCCGGCCGCTGCGGCCGGCGCCGCCCCGGCGGCAGGCACGCCGCCGGTAGCCGGGGCCAGCCAGCCGTCGATCAGCGCCTACGGTGTGGCCGATGTGGGTGTCAACTCCACCAGCGCCGGCCAGGGGCGCAAGACTCAGTTCAGCTCGGGCGGCTTTTCCTCCTCGCGCCTGGGCGTGCGTGTGGACCACCCGATGGCTGCGGGCCTGCAAGCCGTCGCCTTGGCCGAGGCGGGCGTGCTCTATGACAACGGGGTGGTGGGCAACGCGAACGTGTCGCCGGGGATCAACACCACCCCTTCCTCCGGTGGTCAGCTGGGCACGGGCACGCAGCTCTTCTCGCGCCAGATCTTCGCGGGTCTGAAGGGCAACTTCGGTAGCCTGACCCTGGGCCGGCAATACACGGGGTCCTACATCGAGTCCACCGGGATCGGCAGCGTCAAAGGGGATGGCTTGCTGGGGTACTCCGGCGGGGTGATTCCGCTGGTGGGCGGCATGCCCACGCGTCTGGACAACTCCCTGGCCTACGTCACCCCGAGTTGGCAGGGCCTGTCAGCCCAGCTGATCTACACCACCGGCAGCGACAACAATGTCAGCGAGCCCACGACCTCGGGCAGCAACCTGACCACCGACCGCGCCGGTCGGGGCCACGACATCGCGGTGTTCTACCGCCAGGGGCCGCTGACGGCGGCCGCCTCCACCTGGGGTGTGAACGCCACGAGCTACAAGACCACCGAGACTGGGCTGGCCCGCAAGCGCGGCTTTCAGCTGGCGGCCAACTACGACTTTGGTGTGCTGAAACTGGCGGGCAACGTCGCTACCGGCAAGATCAAGGGGGGCGACTACGAGAACGTCACCCAGACCCTGTCGGATGCGAATGCCTACGGCCTGAGCGTGCTGGTGCCCTACGGACAGCACCGTTTTGTGGTGGCCTACAGCCACCTCAACGACAAGTCGGCTCTGAACAAGGATGCGAGCATCTATGGCCTGGGCTACTGGTACGAGCTGAGCACCAGCACCAAGCTCTATGCCGCCTGGGGCCGCATCCAGAACAACGCACAGGCCAGCTACAGCCTGGCCGACGGTGGCAGCCTGGTGAATGCCACCAAGGAGGCCGGGGTGAGTCCCTCGGGCTTCGCCGGGGGCATCAACTTCTCGTTCTGACCCGGCCGTCTCGCGCGGCGCTGCCTCAGCGCCGCGTGATCACCTGCGAGACCGGGTAGCCGCCCATGCTGCCCACGCTGCCGTAAGCCGCCACCGTGGTGCCGGTCATGCAGATGGCGCCCATCATGCCCAGCGCCGTGCAGTCGGCGTAGGCCGTCTGCTGCAACTGGGCGCTGGTGGGCGTGGCCGTGGGGTTGTCCGGGTTGACGAAGACCAGTGCATAGGCGTTGCCCGTGCCACCCGAGGCCGGGTTGGTGGCGCCGGGGTAGCCCGCATAGAGCGCATCGCTGGCCGGCCCGGGCTTCCAGCCGGCGTTGCCGTTGGCCACCACGAAGGTGTCGGTGGTGGCCAGCGCGAAGCTGCCCACCAGCAGGCCGGTGCCGGTGCTGTCGCTCAGCGAGGCCAGCGGGTGGCTCAAGGCCACGGTGCGCATCGGCGTGTCGGTCATCGATTCGCTCAGGCTGCCGCTCAGGCTCGAGACAGTGCGGGTGGTCGAATCCAGCGTGAAGCTGCCGGTGAAGATGCTGTCGTTGGGCTGGGTCTGTGGCTCGTAGAAGGTCAGCACCACGCTGTAGGCGCTGATCACGTGCACAGCGCTGGCGCTGGCGCCCGTGCCCTGGGCGTTGCTGGCGCTGACGCTGAAGGCATGGCCCGCGCAACTGCCACCGCAAGCCACCGTGGCCGGCAGGTTGCTGACCGTGGCCGTGATGCCGGCGGGCACCGAAGTGATGGTGTAGCCGGTGATGGCGCTGCCGCCGTCGTCCACGCTGCCGACCGACACCACCACGCTTTGCGCGGTGCTGCCCAGGGTGGCGCTGACGCCGCTGGGCTGGCCGGGCACGGTCAGCGCATCGGCCGCCAGCACGGTGATGGCCCAGGTGGCTTCAGTGGCCGCGGCATAGCGGTCGTCGCCAGCCTGGTCGGCGGCCACCACGCAGTCGCCCACCGCCAGGCCCAGCACCAGGCCATCGCTGGCGTCCACGCTGCAGACCACGGGCGTGAGGCTGCGGTAGGCCACCGCCAGGCCCGAGCTGGCCGTGGCACTCACGCTGGCGCTGCGGCCCACCCGCAGGGTGGTGGCCGAGCTGGCGGGGTCGAAGCCCAGCGTCTGGGCCAGCGGCGTGTCCACCTGCACCGCCAGGGTCTGGGTCACCTGGGCGGCCGAGCGGTGGCTGGCGTCACCGGCCTGGTCGGCCGCCACCACGCAGTCGCCGAGGGCCAAGGCGGTCACCTGGCCGGCCGTGCTGACGCTGCACACCGTGCTGCTGAGGCTGCTGAAGCTGACCGTCAGACCGGAGCTGGCTGTGGCGCTGACCTGGGCGGTGCCGCCCAGGGTGAGGGTGGGCGTGGTGTCGAAGGTGATGGTCTGGGCCGTGGCCAGATCGGCGCCGGACAGGCCGCCGCCGCAGGCGGTCAGGCCCGCGGCCAGCAGCAGGGCCGGGATGGTGCGGGGAATGCGGAACATGAGCTGTCCTTGTGCGTTGCGGCGCCGCTCAGAACGCGACGCGGGCGCCCACCAGGAAGGAGCGGGCCTTGCCAGGCACGGCCACACCCCAGGGGATGCCGGTGAGGGCCATGGACGAGCCCTGGCCCAGGTAGGCGCCGCCGGTGGGCTGGCGGTAGCGGCGGTCGAGCAGGTTGTCCACGCCCAGCTCCAGCCGCAGGCGGTCGTCCATCTGCCAGCTGGCGTGCCAGTTCAGCAGGGCGTAGGCGGGGGTGGGGATCTCGTTGCGCACGGCCGAGACATTCGTCTTGGCCCGCACCACCTGCCACTCCAGCGTCTGCTGCCAGCCGCCCAGGGTGTGGCTCAGGCCCAGGCGCAGGTTCAGCGGCATGACGTTGTACAGGCCGTCGTGCGTTTGCAGGTTGCGGCCGTGCACCCAGTTCAGCACGCCGCTGATGCCCCAGCGGCCCCAGGCGGCGTCATCCCACAGCCGGGCCTGGCCCGAGAGATCCAGGCCCCGCAGTTGGGCGCGCTGGTTGGCGTACTGCAGCAGCACAAAGCTGTCGGTGGCGCTCAGGTTGCCACTGCCGCACTGGCCGAAGCCGCAGCGCTGGGCGTCGATGTAGTGCTCGATGCGGGTGAGGTAGGCGTTGGCGCGCAGCGACCAGGCGGGGTCGGCGGGCACGCCTTCGGTTGGAACGCCAGCCTGCCACTGGCCGCTCAGGCTCAGGGTGTGGGCCACCTCGGGCTTCAGATCGGGATCGCCGATGTAGCCGTTGCCGTCGCCGACGAAGTTGTTCATCAGCGCGGCCATGCCCTGGGTGGACCAGGCGTAACGCTGGTACAGGTTGGGCGCGCGCGACTTGCGGGCGTAGCCGAACTCATACAGCGCCTGGCCATCGGGCCGGTAGCGGGCCAGGGCGGTGAGGTCGGCGTTCAGGTCGCTGCGCTCGCGGTCGGCGGCGTTGAAGGCGGCGGCGTCCGCACCCCACAGCGAGGACAGCGCGTCGTTGTAGCCCTGCACCGCACCGGCGGCGGTGTGCACCCGGCTCAGGCGCAGGCCGATCTGGTGGCTCCACTGCGGGCTCCAGCGCTGCTCCTGCTCGGCGTAGACGTCCACCTTGTCGCGCTGGCCCAGGTTCAGGTTCCAGAAGGTGTTGGGCCCCATGGTGCCGCCCACCGGTGGCCACCAGTCGTTCAGGCGGTAGCGCTGGTATTCGGCGCCCAGGCGAATGAGTTCGTCCGGCGTGGTCATCAGGCTGGCTTGCACCGAGGCCCCCAGCGTGCGGCCGGCCGTGTCCATGGGCATGCCGGTGCCGTAGGTGTCGCGGTCGGGGCCCATGTCCATGCGGTGGTCGGTGCGCTGGCTGTAGGCCTGGGCCTGCAGCTCGCCCCAGTCGTACTGGCCGCGGTAGCGGGCGTTGAGCTGGGTGCTGCGGTTGGACGTCATGTCCATGCGCTGGTTGGGGTAGCCCTCGAAGGGGATGTCCTGGTAGCTGGCGCTGAGTTGCAGCAGATGGTTGTCCTGCCGCAGGGCCAGGCTCAGGGCCTGGTTGTGGGCGCGGTAGGCCGAGGAACCCACCTCGTCGGCCGGCAGGTTGCTGCCGGCGCCGCTGCCACTGGCCGGGTCCTTGAAGGCCCATGCGGCCCGGTAGTTGTCCGAGCGCGTGCTGGCGCCGGTGTAGCGCAGGCTCAGCGTGTCGGTGGCCAGCGTGACGTTGGCGTCGGCGCTCCAGGCGTTGCCGTTGCTGCGGTAGGCGCCGCCCAGCTCGCCCTGGTGCACCCAGGTGCCGGGCTCGGCGGCGAACAGCGGCGCCGCCGATTCGACCTGCACCGTGCCGCCCAGGCTGTCGCCGCCCACGCTGACCGGCGTGATGCCGGCATAGACGATGACCTGCCCCACCGCCGAGGCGTCGATGTAGGACAGCGGCGAGTTCATGTGGTTGGGGCAGGCCGCCATCAGGTCCATGCCGTCCACCTGCACCCGCAGCCGGTCGTCGGCCAGGCCATGCACGGCCGGCAGGGCCGAGACCCCGCCCGCGCCGTTCAGGCTCACGCCGGGTTGCCCGTCCAGCAGGGCGGCGGCGTCGCTGCTGCCCAGCCTGCGGCGGGCCAGGGTGGCCGCGTCCACCGCCTGGGCCTGGGGCAGGTGGTCCTTCTCGCCCAGCGGGGCGGGGGCGGTGATGGTGATCACCTGCACCGGGGGGCGGGGTGCCTCCGGCGCCGTCTGGGCCCGCAAAGGGCTGTGGGCCAGGGCGCAGGCGGCCGCCAGGGCCAGGGGGTGGGGTCGCAGGGTCATGACTTCTTCGGCGCGGCGGGGAAGGGGTCGCTGTAGCGCGGGTCGCGGATGAACTGGTGGTCCGTCAGCGTCTTCAGGAAGGCGATCAGGTCGGTGCGGTCCTGGGCGCTGAAGTGGCGCGGGCGCAGCAGCGGGCTCTTGAGCGGGCTGTCCTTGCCGGCACCCCGGCCCCCGGCGGCGTACAGGTCGATCACCTCGCCCAGCGTGGCCACCGAGCCGTCGTGCATGTAGGGCGCGGTCAGTTCGATGTTGCGCAGCGTGGGGGCCCGGTACATGCCCATGTCGCTGGCCTTGCCGGTGATCTCGATCACGCCGGGGCTCTCGGCCGGGTAGGCGCCTTGGCCGTCCAGGTTGTAGAGCCCTTTGTTGTGGAAGGAGACATCGGGCTTGACGGTGGCCACGCTCAGGAACTGCCCGCCGAAGTTGGGCTCCTGGTGGCACTGGATGCAGTCGGCCGACTTGAACAGCGCGTAGCCGCGCGCTTCCGCAGCCGTGTAGCGGGCCCGGCCCTGGCGCACCTGGTCGTACTTGCTGTTCGTCGTGATCAGCGCGCGCTCGAAGGAGGACACCGCCTTGACGATGTGGTCCCAGGTCGGCCGGCCGGCCGGATCCTGCGGGAAGGCGGCGGCAAAGCGCGGTGCATAGGCCGGGTCGTCGGCCAGGCGCTGCAGGATCTGCTTGACGTTGCGGTCGTTGACGCCCATCTCCACCGGCGTCTCCCCGAAGAGGGGGTTGGTCATCTGCCGCTCCAGCGTGATCAGCGCCGGGTTGGCCCAGGTGTAGGTGGCGTTCCAGCCCACATTGCCCAGGGCCATGGGGCTGCGCGGGTGGGCCTGGCCGGTGGCGCCCAGGCCGTGGGCGCGGCCGTCGGTGAAGGCCAGCTTCTGCAGGTGGCAGGTGGCGCAAGCCTGGGTGCCGTTGCCCGACAGGCGCGTGTCGTAGAACAGGTAGCGGCCCAGCGCCACCTTGGCCTGGGTCATGGGGTTGTCGGCCGGCACGCGCGGCGGCGGCAGGTAGTCGGGCAGGTCCCAGGTCCAGTCGCTGGCGGCTTGCGCCTGGACCGTGGAGGCCGGGGACGAGGCAGGGGCGGTGATCTCCGAGGCCGAGGCGGCGGGAGTGGCGGGCGCCACCTCCGAGGTGGCGGCGGGCTGCCGCTGGCAGCCCGTCACCACGACCGTCACGACCGCCAGGGCCAGCGGCCACACAGGCCGCAGACAAGACAGAGCGGTCATGTCGGCCTCACCGGCTCATGGCCTTGAAGACCGTCTGGCTCTGGCCCGCGATGGCGGTGCCCGTGCCCGTGCCGTCCGGGTTGAAGTTCAGGGCCAGGGCGGCAAAGTCGCTGACGCAGCCGGCATCTGTCGGGCTGGACATGCACATGTTCATGGTGGTGAAGTCCTGCTGGGCGAACAGCGTCTGCACATCCAGGGCGATCTGCTGCTTGGCCGGGTTGAAGTCGGCAAAGTTCAGCGTCAGGCGGTTGGGCGCGCTGCAGCCGGTGATGGGCACGCCATTGGCCGGGTCGCCCACGCAGCCGGTGGAGCCCAGGTGCAGCAGCGTGACCGGGTTGTCGGTCTCGGTGCTCTGCAGCTCGATCTTGGTGAACTTGCGACCACCGCGCCAGTTCCAGGACATGCTGGGGTTCACGTCCGACCGCAGCACGGCCGGCGTGGCGGCATCCGTGGAGCTCAGGTGGTTCAGGCTCAGCGGCACGCCCAGGGTCATGGTGACGCCGACGTACTTGCCCGCAGGCACCGTGCCCTGGATGGTGGTGTTGAGCGTGCCGGTGGTGCAGGCACCGGTGCCCGCCTGGGACAGGGTGATCAGGCTGACGCTGCCGGCGTCACTGGCGTAGTTGTTGTCGTCGGTGGTCGCCAAGGTCAGGGCGACGGTGCTGCCATCGGCCTTGATGAGCTGCACATCCGAGATGTAGAAGCGCAGGTCCTGAATCTGAGCGCTCTTGCCGGAGCTGCCCAGGCCGGTGATGGTGCTGCCGCAGCTCACCGGGGTGCTGCCGGCCACGGCCTCGAACTGCAGGGTGACGTTGCCCGCGCTGTCGGTGGTCCAGCCGGTGGAGTCGTCGCTGCCGCCGCCGCAGGCGCTCAGCAGGCCGGCCAGGGCCAGGCCGGCGCTCAGGGTGGACAGGACCAGGGGACGAACTTGGAATGCCATGGATGTTCCTCGTGTGGTGATGGCATGGGTGTGGGTGAGCCTGCGCTGTGGGCGCGCAGGCCGTGGCCGCGCCTGGGCCCGCAAGGGGACGAAGGCGCAGCCACGCCGGCCGCAGCCGGCGGGTGTCTCAGAAGGAAGGAGGGAGGGCGGCGCGCGTTGCCCGGGTGGGGCGGGCGGACGCAGGCCGCTCAGGCCCGGGCGGGGGGGCCGCGGGCGGGCAGGGGGCCCGCCGGGGTGGTGGGCACGGGCCGCTGATCGGGCGGGATCAGGACCCCGGTGCCGGGGGGCTCAGTGCGCACGGCCAGCGCGGCCACCACCGGGGGCGCCATCGCGGGCAGGCACAGCGGGCAGTCGATGGCGTGGCGGTGGGCGGCTGCGGCGGCGGGGTCTCCCGCCGGATCATCTGCCGGATCCTCCGCTGAGGGGGGGGACACCCACCGGGGTGTGCCGCTGGCGCTGCACACCAGCATCAGGTCCACCGGCTTGAACAGCGGCGAGAGCGTGCCCACACCGACGAACGCGACGTACCACGCCAACAGGAAGCGCGCGAAACGTTGCAGGGTCAGCCGGTGAGCCATGGAGGGCTGATTATGGAGAAATGTGAAGCGCAGACGACCGATCGCCGAGCGCCGGGCACGGACTTGCGAACGATCAAGCGCAGGGCGCCAAGGCATTGGCGACGCGCGCCAATCGTTTGCGACGTGCGGACGCTGGTTGCTGCGGCTGGCCTATTTGATCGCCACATTGGCAGCGCTTGATGGGTCAGCCCTTGCCGCCAGCGGCAGGCGTGAATTCAAGAGCCATCGTCACGGACAGCAGCGCAGGGTTAGACGACGGCTGTGCAGCGGAAGCCGTCGATCGAGCGGGCGGCACGGACGACCGGTTCCGCTGCAAAGCAGTCGTCGGGCCGACAGTGCCCGCAAGCGTGCTTGAGTCGGCTGACGATCGCAGCCTACGGACAGGAATGTCCCATCCACCTTTTTTCCCATTAACCGTGATCCGCTGTGTACAACGTTACGTCACCCTAGATTATGGGACATCTGCGTCCCAGGCCCTACCCCCAAGAATGTCCGCTAGATAGGGACATCCTTGTCCACCAGGAGATGGGTAAAAAGGCTTAAAAGCTGGACTGCGGCGCGTACAGTTCAAGTCATCCGATCGAACGGAGCAAGTATGTCCGCCGTTTCCAACGTTGTCCCCTTGCCCTCGCTTCCAGCGGCCGCCGCCGAGAAGCAATCTGAAAAGAAGTTCGGCAAGACCGTGATGTCGCATGGGCTCTACATCGTCCCTGCACTGATCTTGCGAGCCCAAGCACGACTCTTGCTGAACTCAACGCAGATGGTGGTGTTGCTCCAGCTCTTGGATTTCTGGTGGGCGGCCGATAGCTCGGCTCACCCCAGCATCAAGACCATTGCCGAACGAGTCGATCTAACCCCAAAGCAAGTGCAGCGCACGATCAACGCTCTGGTCGAAAAAGGGCTGATCACGCGCATCAACCGCACGCTTCCCGACAAGGGTAAGACGAGCAATCAGTACAAGTTCGAGGGCCTCATCGCCAAGCTCAAGGAAATCGAAGTCGATTTCGCCCAGGCCCGGAAGGTTCGCAAGGCCGCAGCGAAGCCCGGCGGCATCTTCGGCAACCAGGCGTCGACGTAGCGACGCAGCCGGGTCGATAGAGCACCCTTAGATTCATCGTACTCGCGGGGAGCGAGGGCTCCTCATTCGCCGCCAACGGTGTGGTTTCGGCGGCCTCGCCTTCGTGCCCCGATGCTCGCCTTGTGGAGGCGATCACTGATCCCGCATCGGTAACACTCGATTATTCCCATTTTGGGAACATCGTGGTATGCTTAAACCATGAACAAGGTCAAGAGCCCCCATGCGACTAGTTGGACGAGACAAGCTTGACCAGTTCTGCACTGAGCACGCTGACTGCCGAAAGTGGATCGCTGCCTGGATCACGGATGTCGGAACTGCGCGATGGCGCACGCCGCAGGACATCAAGCAGAGGTATGCGTCAGCCAGCATGCTCGAAAGGAACACGGTCATTTTCAACGTGCGAGGCAACGAGTATCGGTTGGTAACGGTCGTGGCGTACCAAGTGGGTGTTGTTGCCGTTGAGTGGATCGGCACGCACGCCGAATACTCGAAAAGATACTGATGGAACTGAAGATCATTAAGACGGAAGCCGACTATCGCTCCTACCTCAACGAGGTGGAGCGGCTTGCGCTCGCTGACCCGTCTCCAGATTCTGCGGAAGGGATGCGACTCGACGTTCTCGCGCTTCTTGTCGAAGAATACGAAAAGACGCGATTTAAGTTTGAGACGCCTAGCCCTATCGAAGCAATCCAGTTTCGGATGCATGAGCAAGGGCTGCGTCAGGCCGATCTGGTTCCCTACTTCGGGTCGAGGAGCCGCGTGTCCGAAGTGCTTGCAGGCAAGCGTCCGCTTACCGTGCAGATGATCCGAGAACTGTCCACAGGGCTTGGAATCTCAGCGGATGTTCTCGTCGGCGACTCAACACCTGTCGAATCAGAACCCGCCGCTGGCTCCGCCGATGTCGATTGGGATCGCCTTCCGGTCAAGGAAATGGAGCGGCACGGCTACTTCAGTGACGTTTCAAAGCAAAGCGGTCGAACCTTGAGCGAACTCGCCCGTGACTTTGTGACGAGCATCCTGCCTAAGAACGAAGGTTTCCCGGTTCTTGCCCGACAGGGTTTGCGTGGTGACGCCGTCACGCCGAAGTCACGCTACGGGCTCCTCGCGTGGAAGGCCCGCGTCCTGCATGTAGCGAGGAAGCGCAGGGCCAACGTTCGTCTCCCTTCGTATTCGCCGGATGCCATCAATCCTGCATTCCTGACGCAAGTAGTGCATTTGAGCTGGCACAAGAACGGGCCGCGCTTGGCCTGCGAACTCATTGAGGGGAAGGGAGTTCCAGTAGTGATCGAGCCCCATCTGGCTGGTACTCAACTTGATGGGGCGGCGTTTCTCGATCAAGATGGCGTACCGGTCATCGGACTGACGCTGCGGTTTGACCGTGTGGATCATTTCTGGTTCACCTTGCTGCATGAGCTGGCTCACGTAGCAAAGCACCTGAGTAACCCAGGCGATGCGTTCCTGGATCGTCTCGAAGACAGCGATGCGACGGAAGCCCTTGAGATTGAGGCCAACCGCATTGCTCGTGACGCCTTGATCCCGCGAGCAGCGTGGCGTCGGAGCGAGGTAGTTTCGGCTCCTAGCCGAGAACGGATTCTTCAGTTTGCAGGTGAGCAGATGATTCATCCTGCGATCGTGGCGGGCCGCGTACGTCGGGAGAGCGGCAACTTCCGCGTTTTCAGTGAGCTGCTTGGGATGAACGAAGTCCGCAGCCAGTTTCCCGAAATCTCATTCGAGTGAGGTAGTAAGTGAACACGAAGACTCTGTACACGCCGATCCTGAAGGGGAAGGAAAACGACCTCAAGGCGTTGGGCAAGCTCCCGCGTTCTCTATCCGCGCATGTGCATCCGCTCGTCGAGCTTCTATCGCCGAACGACGACGAGACCGTCGAGGCTTCCTGCGTCCGCTTTGCACATCAGCTTCGCAAGCACTGCCCACTGCAGCCGGTGAGCATCGACTTGCACTCGATTGCTCCGAAGCACACCACGAACGACGGAAGCCCCGCGCTCGAAGCGTTGTGCTCAAGTCTGCGTGGTCTGGGAATCACGTTCACGCCTGTTTTCGGCTTCGACCATGAACCCGAACTCTGGGAGCGCGTCGTCAAGATCGCTGCACGAGAAGCGCGTGGTCTCACGTTTCGACTTAGGATCGACGACATCGAGGCCGGCGAAGACACGATCGCGGATTTGATCGAGCGACTTCGAGACTTTCGAATTCCAACCTCAGATACGAACCTCTTGATCGACCTGGAATCAGTCGGCAGCCTTGACGCGGTCGCCCTCGTGCGCCTGCGAGGGCTGACTCAGGACTTTGTCGACACCGCACTCTCAGCAGCGAACTTCCGACTGGTTTCTGTTATCGGGTCGAGCATGCCGAAGGATGTAGGTGAGGTGCCCAAAGAAGGCAGCATGCCCTACTACCGGCAGGAAATGCCGCTCTGGCTAAACGTAGCTGCCGGTGTGCGCTCAGAAGTCATCGCTTTCGGTGACTACGGGATCATCCATCCGAACTTCACCGACAAGATCATTGCGACGAACGCCAACGCGAAGATTCGCTACACCAAGGGGCTGCATCAACACATATTTCGCGGCTACAGCTTGAAGCAAGGGCTGAAGTACGGGCAGTACCACGACCTGGCGCAGCGAGTTGTCGACTCCTCGGTGTACATCGACCGTGATTATTCGTATGGCGACGACTATGTGTGGCGCTGTGCGAATCGTGAGGCGGGTTGCGGAAATCTCGGGACATGGGTCGAGGTCGACATGAACCATCACTTGGTTTATGTCGCGGCGCAGTTGCCAAAACTCGTGACCCAAGTCGTCGCAGGCGTGAGCGAAAACGACTTGCTCGGCTTGGCGGCGTAGTTCGTCGTGATGGAAATCGACATCGGCTTTGCAGCGGTTGCGGCCGGTCGACTCCTCGAACTCGGCGACCGAAAGCTGCCGTTCGATGCTGAAGCTAGGGCAATTTCGGGACGTTCAACGCGCGGCGCTACAGCTTGCGGGCCTGCTGCTTGAAGACCGTGGGCGTCTTCACTATGCGCATCACCTTCCCGCCGCATAGAGGTCGCACTTTAGCGACTGGGTTGTTGCGAACTACGCCACGGTGTACGGATGTGGGGCACGCCGGTATGGATGTTCGAGCCATACCGACGCGACGATTGAGGCTTCGCTTTTTCGCGGCTACTTGAAGACCTTCCCGTGGCTTGAGGAAATCAGCTCGCTATACAGATCTTCAGATTTTGGTCCAAAGGAAATCTGATTTTGCTTGGCGTAGTTGATATCGAAATCGGAGAACTTGGCTTGATCCATGACGATCAATCCAGGCACCGATCTCGTTAGAAAATCGTGTTCAAACAGGAATTCCGACAGACTGGCGACTTCAGCATCGTTGTTGTCGGCGAGAATTCGCGTCCTGAACTTTTTGTCGTAGCAGCCAAATTCAGCTCGATGATGCTTTCGAAAGCGTAGCAACACCTTTTGCAGCTTCTGTCTGAAGAGACTCTTTCCCTTCAAGCCGCCGACGTTCTTAGCAGAATTTAGTGCAGCCTCCCAACGATTCTCCACATATTCAGAAAGTTGGAGTCTTGGCTCTTTTCCCGCTAGGCCGCGAATTGCAAGCGTGTCCATCCCTTCAAGGCGACCAACTTGATCTGCGAAGCTCAGGGTCTCGCAAGAAAGTTCACAATTGGAAAACTTGGTGGCGTAAGCGGAAATGATGATCTCCGGCGCGGCGAACGTGCAATCTGCGAGCTCGATTTGACCGTCGGTAGCATCCGGGCCAGGCCCAGCAATTTCAATCATGCAGTCCTCTTCACCGATAAAAATGGCATCCTGCAAGATTCCATGCAGCGGCACGGAGATGGTTAGCAAAGGACTAGATAGGAAGAATGGCTTGACTTGCAAATGGGAGGTGTCGATCGCGCCTTCCCAGCGGCTATCGTCCGCCTTCCATTGCAGCTTGAAGTAGAAGTCGTTGCCGGAACTCGACGTGGCAAAGAGAGAGATTAGTGAGAACAGGAAGTGCTCGTGCTGCGAGATGTCGCGCCCTTGTGCCAGTCCTAAGAAAAAGAGAGCCAAATAATGGGAGTAGTCATTCCTTGCCGCATCCAGCGCCCATCCACCCTTGGGGTCTCGTAATACAACTTGAGCAAAGTAATACTCTCGATAAACAGGATTTCGGAATTCAACCTTATCCAGTATTGAGGCTGCTTCAGCTTTGAATGAAGGGACGTCTATGAACGGGTGATGCGTTATTCTGGCTTCAAGTTCATTGCGATAGTCCCGACTAAGCTTTTCTTGAACGGTGTCATCTAGGGTGGCATACTCGGCATGTGCTTCTAAAGCGTAGACTAGGTCGCTAATGGCCGTTGCTACTTGAACTGGTTTCCTGCCAGCTCTGCGTAAGAACTCGTCCGCCGCGACGCCCAGAAGGAGTTTCTCCTGAGCATGTGATGAATACGGCACAAAGCTAGGCATGTGGGGGGAATAGTCTCTGACTGGAAACTTGCCCTCTTCGCGCTCAAGGATCAGCCTGATAATATTTGTGAGCAACTCTACGGCAACGGTTTCAGTTGTCTCGCTGTTTTTCAAGCTCGAAACCAGCTTTGCCGCATTTGCTTCGTTTTGTTCGTGCAGGTAGTCTCCAAAAGCGCTCAATACAATGGCATGACCAAAGAAGACAGAGGCATCGTCTTTCGCGCTGTCAAGGGATTTTTCAAATCCGTCGAGAAAGTCTCTTGAAAGATGGCCTTTGGATGGGCCACCCTTTGAGTTAAGATACTCGGCAAGGAACTGCTTTCGGCGCGTTGCATCGAAAAATAAGACTGATATTTCGCTTGCAGCTTGTTTTATCTCGTCGAAGACGCCGAAGTCTGCGAATACTGATCTAAATAGGAAGGCAATGCATGGGCAAGCCTTCCCATTTCTTTGCTCGAATTCAGTGAGTTCAGAATAGATTTCGGCAATGAACTCTTTGTTGCGATCAATCTGATCCGATCGCATGGTGACTTCGTCATAGCCGTCAAACAGGAGAACTATTTCCCCCTTGAATACGGAATCAAGGATTTGACGTTTGGACAGCTGCGGAAAAACGCCAGCAAGTCGGCCGGCGAAAAAATCGTGACCGATATTGGCGTCTTGAAGTGGGATGTACAGGGCGCCCTGTCCGAACTTGGCAAGTTGCGCGTGAATATGGTGCGCTAGCGTGGTTTTTCCGACTGCCGCAGGAGCGGAAATCAACAATATTGGCGAAAGTGAATTCGGAGCATTCAGCGCCGGTTCTACGTAGAAGTTCAGAGCCTTCGGTTTGTAGTGAATCGCATGAGCATTGCAGTATTCGGCATCGACTTCCGGCAAAGGCGTGGGCGCTTTAGAAAGTTCCGAAATTAGCGTTTGGATATCCATTTCTCTCCCTCGATCGTAGGCATGCCATGGACGGCATGATTAGCATAGGCCGTCCTGAGTGTAATGAAATCGGCAACCTGGTCTTGCTGAGCTATTGCAGCTAAGGAAGGTCTGCACAACTCGCAACCCGTGGTGCTTGGCGCCGACGTGAAGCGCTGAGACGATACGGGCCATGAAGCAGCACAGCCTGGGTTTGGGACAGACGACCAAGCGAACGCGGCGCCGGG
>NZ_JAMXMC010000022.1 GCF_024055665.1 Ideonella oryzae
GACAACGTGTCGATCACCGTCAAGCTGATCGCCCCGATCGCCATGGAAGAAGGCCTGCGCTTCGCCATCCGTGAAGGTGGCCGTACCGTCGGCGCCGGCGTCGTCGCCAAGATCATCGAGTAAGACTCGAACAAGTAAGGCTGCAGGGGTATAGCTCAATTGGCAGAGCGTCGGTCTCCAAAACCGAAGGTTGGGGGTTCGATTCCCTCTGCCCCTGCCAACCGGCGGTGATTCGCTGACCAGAATCGCCGCACGGTTCGACACCCGGCCAGGGTTTCAGGTTCCTGGCAGCCTTGTTTCCAGCCCGCAGGTGCTTCGCTCCGGCGGGCTTTGCTGCTGTTAGGTCCGCCTGGTCGACGGAAGCAGGGTGCGCCCGCATCCCGGATTCGCAAGTGAAAGCAATGTCCACCACTCCCCAAGTCGAAACGGTCTCCACCGGCGCCGAGAAAGCCAAGCTGGCTGCGGTGGCGGTGTTGGTGATCGGCTCGATCGCGGCTTTCTACGTGCTGAGTCAGCAGGACATGTGGCTGCGCGTGCTGGTGCTGCTGGTCGGCCTGGCGGCTGCGGTGGGCATGTTCTTCGTCTCCGACGCGGGCAAGCAGGTCATCGCCTACGGTCGCGATTCGGTGCGCGAGGTGAAAAAGGTGGTCTGGCCGACCCGCAAGGAGGCCACCCAGATGACCGCGTATGTGTTCGCCTTCGTCGTGCTGATGGCCATCTTCCTGTGGCTGACGGACAAGTCGCTGGAATGGGTGTTGTACGACCTGATCCTGGGCTGGAAGCACTGATCGGTCGACGCATCGCACACAAAGGATCCAGAGCATGAGCGAAACCACCCCCACCGACGTCACCCCCGCCGCTGCACCAAGCCCGCTGCGTTGGTACGTGGTGCATGCCTATTCCGGCATGGAGAAGGCGGTCGAGCGCAATTTGCGTGAACGCATCGATCGCGCCGGCATGCAGGCCAAGTTCGGCCGCATCCTGGTGCCGACCGAAGAAGTGGTCGAGCTGAAGAACGGCAAGAAGTCGGTCACCGAGCGTCGCTTCTTCCCCGGCTACGTGCTGGTCGAGATGCTGATGGACGATGAGACCTGGCACCTGGTGAAGAACACCGGCAAGGTCACCGGTTTCGTCGGCGGCGCCAAGAACCGTCCTTCCCCGATCTCGGAGGCCGAGGTCATGAAGATCGTCAACCAGATGCAGGAAGGCATCGAGAAGCCCCGGCCCAAGGTCGAGTGGGAGGTTGGCGAGCTGGTGCGGGTCAAGGAAGGCCCGTTCACCGACTTCAACGGCGCCGTCGAGGAAGTCAACTACGAGAAGTCCAAGGTCCGCGTGTCGGTCACCATCTTCGGCCGGGCCACCCCGGTCGAGCTGGACTTCTCGCAGGTCGAGAAGGTCTGATTTTCGGCTGCTGGCGGGATCGTCCCGGCGCCAGCAGCCTTCTTCGTTCCGGGCGAAATGGCGAGGAGCCGACGGGCGCGAGCCCCGAAGCGTTGGAACTCGATAGGAGCCATTCATGGCAAAGAAGATCGTCGGCTTCATCAAGCTGCAGATCCCGGCCGGCAAGGCCAATCCCTCTCCCCCCGTGGGCCCGGCACTGGGTCAGCGCGGCCTGAACATCATGGAGTTCTGCAAGGCGTTCAACGCCCAGACCCAGGGCATGGAACCTGGTCTGATGCTGCCCGTGGTGATCACCGCCTTCGCGGACAAGTCCTTCACCTTCGTGCTGAAGTCGCCCCCGGCGACCGTGCTGATCAAGAAGGCCATCGGCCTGGGCAAGGGTTCGGACAAGCCGAACCTGACCAAGGTCGGCAAGATCACCCGCGCTCAGCTCGAGGAAATCGCCAAGGTGAAGCAGAAGGATCTGACCGCTGCTGACCTGGATGCCGCGGTGAAGACCATCGCCGGCTCGGCCCGCTCGATGGGCGTGATCGTGGAGGGCGTGTGACATGGCAAAGCTGACCAAGAAGGCCAAGGCCCTGCAAGACAAGGTGGACAGCCTCAAGCTGTACGCCATCAATGACGCCCTGGCGCTGGTGAAGGGCTGCGCGACTGCCAAGTTCGACGAGTCGATCGACGTGGCCGTGCAGCTGGGCATCGACGCCAAGAAGTCGGACCAGGTCGTGCGTGGCGCGGTCGTGATGCCCAACGGCACCGGCAAGACCAAGCGCGTGGCGGTGTTTGCCCAGGGCGCCAAGGCGGAAGAAGCCAAGGCTGCCGGCGCCGACGTGGTCGGCATGGAAGACCTGGCCGAGCGCGTCAAGGCCGGTGACATGCCCTTCGACGTGGTGATCGCCTCGCCTGACACCATGCGTGTCGTGGGTACCCTGGGTCAGATCCTGGGCCCGCGCGGCCTGATGCCGAACCCGAAGGTCGGCACCGTGACCCCGGACGTCGCCACGGCCGTGAAGAACGCCAAGGCGGGTCAGGTTCAGTTCCGCGTCGACAAGGCCGGCATCATCCACGGCACCATCGGCCGTCGTTCTTTCGACGACGACAAGCTGGTCGGCAACCTCGCCGCGCTGCTGGAAGCCCTGAACAAGGCCAAGCCGGCCTCGTCCAAGGGTGTCTACCTGCGCAAGGTGGCCGTGTCTTCCACGATGGGCGTCGGTGCCCGCGTGGACATCAGCTCGATCGCGCTGAACGCCTCGGCCTGATCGGCTGACGTGAACACCGGCTGGTGTGGCCGTCTTGACGCGCCGGCCCGATGAATTGGTGGGCTGAGGCCTCTTCGGAGGTCTCGGGCCATCCAAGACCGCTGGCGGCTCCTTGCGGAGCCTTAATCGCGAGGCCGGATCCGTCCGGCGCCGCGGTCAGCGCAGATGGCGTCCCCGCCGTGAGAAACAGAGATCCCAGTGATGGTGCTCTTCTTCGCCACGGCAAGGTCGCTGCAACCCAGGTGTGTCCGCGGGTGTTCGCACCCCAGGACACGTTGATGTGAGGAGTAGACCTTGAGTCTCAACCGCAACGAAAAGGCGGCCGTGATCGAGGAAGTGGCAGCGCAAGCCGCCAAGTCCCAGACCCTGGCACTCGCCGAGTACCGTGGTCTCACCGTGGAAGCCTTGAACAAGCTGCGCGTCGATGCGCGGTCCAAGGGTGTGTATCTTCACGTGCTGAAGAACACCCTGGCCCGTCGCGCTGTCGCCGGCACCCCGTTCGAGGTGGCCGCGGAGAGCATGGCCGGTCCGCTGATCTACGGCTTCTCGGAAGATGCCGTGGCCGCGGCCAAAGTCATCGCCGACTTTGCCAAGGGCAATGACAAGCTGGTCATCAAGGCAGGCGCTTACGCCGGCAAGGCTCTGGATGTCGATGGCGTCAAGGCCCTGGCGTCGATCCCCAGCCGCGAAGTCCTGCTGTCGCAGATCGCTGGCCTGCTGAAGTCGCCGGTGCAGCGCACCGCCGCCGTGCTGGCCGCGCTGGCACAGCAAAAGGGTGGCGGCGCCGAAGCGCCCGCCGAAGCAGCTGCCGCCTGATCGGCACGCGCACCCTGCACCCCCATCACTGAATCACTGAAATAGGTACATCAAATGGCATTCGACAAAGACGCCTTCCTGACCGCCCTGGACTCCATGACCGTCATGGAACTGAATGACCTGGTCAAGGCCATCGAAGAGAAGTTCGGCGTGTCCGCCGCCTCCATGGCCGCTCCGGCCGCCGGTGGCGCTGCTGGCGGCGCTGCCGCTGCTGCTGAAGAGAAGACCGAGTTCAACGTTGTGCTGCTGGAAGCCGGCGGCAACAAGGTTGGCGTGATCAAGGCCGTGCGCGAACTGACGGGCCTGGGCCTGAAGGAAGCCAAGGACATGGTCGACGGCGCTCCGAAGGTTGTGAAGGAAGCTGTTGCCAAGGCCGACGCCGAGGCCGCCGTGAAGAAGCTGGTGGAAGCCGGCGCCAAGGCCGAGCTGAAGTAATTCGCTCCGTCGCCAAGAGGCTGGGGGTCCAAAAGGCCCCCGGCCTTTTGCGCTTGATGGACGGGCTCAAGGAAACCCTTCCGAGAGCAGTTGAAAAATCCCGAGTGATAATCAGGGGTTTTCCAAGTGTTCTCTGATCCGACTGCAGAAGAACAGGTTTGGTCGGACTCCGGTGCAACGCCGGGGTTGTCCGCCAGCGGCTGGTAGTGGCCAGCCACCAAGCTTTCAGGCCCTCCATGGTGGACGCGTGCCTGCAAAAGCCAGTCGCCTTGCGAGGAGCGTGCCATGGCCGGGCGCGCCTCGTCGCTACGGAGTGTTCAATGGCGCAAGCAACCCCCTACAGCTACACCGAGCGCAAGCGTATCCGCAAGAGCTTCGGCAAGCGTGAGAGCGTTCTCAACGTCCCCTACCTGCTGACCATGCAGCAGGACTCGTACGTCGCCTTCCTGCAGAAGGACGTGCCCCCTGCCCAGCGCAAGCCCGAGGGCCTGCAGGCGGCCTTCCTGTCCGCATTCCCGATTGTTTCGCACAACGGGTTCGTGGAAATGAAGTTCATCGAATTCAACATCGCCAAGCCGGCCTTCGATGTGCGCGAGTGCCAGCAGCGGGGTCTGACCTTCGCGGCCGCCGTGCGCGCCAAGCTGCAGATGATCATCTACGACCGTGAGGCGCATCCCGCCAAGGTCGTCAAGGAGATCAAGGAGCAAGAGGTCTACATGGGCGAAGTGCCCCTGATGACCGACTACGGCTCGTTCATCGTCAACGGCACCGAACGCGTCATCGTCTCCCAGCTGCACCGCTCGCCGGGCGTGTTCTTCGAGCACGACAAGGGCAAGACCCACAGCTCGGGCAAGCTGCTGTTCAGCGCCCGCATCATCCCCTACCGCGGTTCCTGGCTGGACTTCGAGTTCGACCCGAAGGACGTGCTGTACTTCCGTGTCGACCGTCGTCGCAAGATGCCGGTCACCATCCTGCTCAAGGCCATCGGCCTGAACCCCGAGCAGATCCTGGCGCACTTCTTCAAGAACGACACCTTCCGCCTGATGGACTCGGGCGCGCAGATGGAGTTTGTGCCCGAGCGCCTGAAGGGCGAGGTGGCCCGCTTCGACATCACCGACAAGGACGGCAACGTCATCGTCGAGAAGGACAAGCGCATCACCGCCCGCCACGTGCGCCAGCTGGAGCAGACGGCCACCCAGTTCGTCTCGGTGCCCGAGGACTTCCTGGTGGGCCGCGTGGTGGCCCGCAACATGGTGGACGCCGACACTGGCGAGATCATCGCCAAGGCCAACGACGAGCTGACCGAGTCGCTGCTGAAGAAGCTGCGCGCGGCGGGCGTCAAGGACCTGCAGTGCATCTTCACCAATGAGCTGGACCAGGGCGGCTACATCAGCCAAACCCTGTCGCTGGACGAGACCGTTGACCAGCTGGCCGCGCGTGTGGCGATCTACCGCATGATGCGCCCCGGCGAGCCGCCGACCGAGGACGCCGTCGAGGCCCTGTTCAATCGTCTGTTCTACAGCGCCGACACCTATGACCTGTCGCGCGTGGGCCGGATGAAGTTCAACGCCCGCGTGGGCCGGGACGTGCCTGAAGGCTCGATGACCCTGTCCAACGAGGACATCCTGGACGTCGTCAAGATCCTGGTCGAGCTGCGCAACGGCCGTGGCGAGGTGGACGACATCGACCACCTGGGCAACCGCCGCGTGCGTTGCGTGGGCGAACTGGCCGAGAACCAGTACCGCTCGGGCCTGGCGCGTATCGAGAAGGCCGTCAAGGAGCGTCTGGGCCAGGCCGAAACCGAAGCCCTGATGCCGCACGACCTGATCAACTCCAAGCCGATCTCTGCGGCGCTCAAGGAGTTCTTCGGTGCGTCGCAGCTGTCGCAGTTCATGGACCAGACCAACCCCCTGTCCGAGATCACGCACAAGCGTCGTGTCTCGGCCCTGGGCCCGGGCGGCCTGACCCGCGAGCGTGCCGGCTTCGAGGTCCGCGACGTGCACCCGACCCACTATGGTCGCGTGTGCCCGATCGAGACCCCGGAAGGTCCGAACATCGGCCTGATCAACTCGCTGGCCCTGTACGCCCGCCTGAACGAGTACGGTTTCCTCGAGACGCCGTACAGCCGCGTGGTGGATGGCAAGGTGACCCCTCAGATCGACTACCTGTCGGCCATTGAGGAAGGCAAGTACGTCATCGCTCAGGCGAACGCGTCGCTGGACGAAGACGGCAAGCTGATCGACGAACTGGTGTCGGCCCGTGAGCGTGGCGAATCCGTGCTGCTGTCGCCCGAACGCGTGCAGTACATGGACGTGGCGCCGGCACAGATCGTCTCGGTGGCGGCCTCGCTGGTGCCCTTCCTGGAGCACGACGATGCGAACCGCGCGCTGATGGGCGCCAACATGTCGCGTCAGGCCGTGCCGGTGCTGCGCCCCGAGAAGCCGATGGTCGGCACGGGCGTCGAGCGCGTGGCCGCGGTCGACTCGGGCACCGTGGTGACCGCCCGCCGTGGCGGCGTGGTGGACTATGTCGACACCAACCGGGTGGTGATCCGCGTGAACGACGCGGAAACCATCGCCGGTGAAGTCGGTGTGGACATCTACAACCTCATCAAGTACCAGCGTTCCAACCAGAACACCAACATCCACCAGCGCGCCATCGTCAAGCGTGGCGACAAGGTGGGTGCCGGTGACGTGCTGGCCGACGGCGCATCGACCGACCTGGGCGAACTCGCCCTGGGTCAGAACATGCTGATCGCCTTCATGCCCTGGAACGGCTACAACTTCGAAGACTCGATCCTGATCTCCGAACGCGTGGTGGCCGAAGACCGCTACACCTCGATCCACATCGAGGAACTGGTGGTCATGGCCCGCGACACCAAGCTGGGCTCCGAGGAAATCACCCGCGACATCCCGAACCTGTCCGAGCAGCAACTGGCGCGCCTGGACGAGTCCGGCATCGTCTACATCGGTGCGGAAGTGAACCCCGGCGACGTGCTGGTGGGCAAGGTGACGCCGAAGGGCGAAACCACGCTGACGCCGGAAGAGAAGCTGCTGCGCGCGATCTTCGGCGAGAAGGCGTCCGACGTGAAGGACACCTCGCTGCGCGTGGACCAGGGCACCCAGGGCACCGTCATCGACGTGCAGGTCTTCACCCGTGAAGGCATCCAGCGCGACAAGCGCGCCCAGCAGATCATCGACGACGAGCTCAAGCGCTTCCGCCTGGACCTGAACGACCAGCTGCGGATCGTCGAGGCCGACGCCTTCGACCGGATCAAGAAGCTGCTGGTCGGCTCGGTGGCCAACGGTGGCCCGCAGAAGCTGGCCAAGGGCACCGCCATCACCGAGGAGTACCTGTCGGGCATCGACAAGTACCACTGGTTCGACGTGCGCCCGGCCGAAGAAGCCCTGGCCAACCAGCTTGAGTCGATCAAGAACGCGCTCGAGCAGACCCGTCACGGCTTCGACCTGGCCTTCGAAGAGAAGCGCAAGAAGCTCACGCAAGGCGATGAACTGCCGGCTGGCGTGCTGAAGATGGTCAAGGTCTACCTGGCCGTCAAGCGCCGCCTGCAGCCCGGCGACAAGATGGCCGGCCGTCACGGCAACAAGGGTGTGGTGTCCAAGATCGTGCCGGTCGAGGACATGCCTTACATGGCCGATGGCACGCCTGCCGACGTGGTGCTGAACCCGCTGGGCGTGCCCTCGCGGATGAACGTGGGTCAGGTGCTGGAAGTCCACCTGGGCTGGGCCGGCAAGGGCCTGGGCGAGCGCATCGGTGACATGCTGCAGCGTGAAGCCGCCGTGGCCGAGATCCGCCAGTTCATGGACAAGCTCTACAACAAGTCCGGCGGCAAGCAGGAGCATCTGGACGACCTGTCCGACGCCGAAGTGCTGGAGATGGCCCAGGAACTGACCAAGGGCGTGCCCTTCGCCAGCCCGGTCTTCGATGGTGCCGAGGAGAGCGAGATCCACCACATGCTGCAGCTGGCCTTCCCGGAAGACGTCGCTGCCAAGAAGGGCCTGACCGCCACGCGCACCCAGGCCTGGCTGTCCGACGGCCGCACCGGCGAGCCCTTCGAGCGTCCGACGACCATCGGCTACATGCACTACCTGAAGCTGCATCACCTGGTGGACGACAAGATGCACGCCCGCTCGACCGGCCCGTACTCGCTCGTCACCCAGCAGCCGCTGGGCGGCAAGGCGCAGTTCGGTGGTCAGCGCTTCGGTGAAATGGAAGTGTGGGCCCTGGAAGCCTATGGCGCGGCTTACGTGCTGCAGGAAATGCTGACCGTGAAGTCCGACGACGTGAACGGCCGCACCAAGGTCTACGAGAACATCGTCAAGGGCGAACACGCCATCGACGCCGGCATGCCGGAATCGTTCAACGTTCTGGTCAAGGAAATCCGTTCGCTGGGTATCGACATGGAACTGGAGAAGGACTGAGCGCGCCTTTGCGTGCCCCGTTGGTTTTCCATTCCCCCTGATCGATACACAGTCAACCTGGAGAAAGACACATGAAAGGCTTGCTGGACCTGTTCAAGCAGTTCACCCCCGACGAGCACTTCGACGCGATCAAGATCGGGCTGGCCTCGCCCGAAAAGATCCGCTCGTGGTCCTTCGGTGAGGTGAAGAAGCCCGAGACGATCAACTACCGCACGTTCAAGCCCGAGCGTGACGGTCTGTTCTGCGCCAAGATCTTCGGTCCCATCAAGGACTACGAGTGCCTGTGCGGCAAGTACAAGCGCCTGAAGCACCGTGGCGTGATCTGCGAGAAGTGCGGCGTTGAAGTCACCCAGACCAAGGTGCGTCGCGAGCGCATGGGTCACATCGACCTGGCCGCGCCCTGCGCCCACATCTGGTTCCTGAAGTCGCTGCCTTCGCGTCTGGGCCTGGTCCTGGACATGACGCTGCGTGACATCGAGCGAGTGCTGTACTTCGAAGCCTACGTGGTGGTGGACCCGGGCATGACTCCGCTGAAGAAGTTCAGCATCATGTCCGAGGACGACTACGACGCGAAGCGCCAGGAGTTCGGTGACGAGTTCATCGCGCTGATGGGTGCCGAAGGCATCCAGAAGCTGCTGGCGGACATGGACCTGGACGTCGAGATCGACCGCCTGCGCAACGACATGACCGGCAGCGAGCTGAAGGTCAAGAAGAACAGCAAGCGCCTGAAGGTCATGGAGGCCTTCAAGAAGTCGGGCATCAAGCCCGAGTGGATGATCATGACGGTGCTGCCGGTGCTGCCGCCGGACCTGCGTCCGCTGGTGCCGCTGGATGGTGGCCGCTTCGCCACCTCGGACCTGAACGACCTCTACCGTCGCGTCATCAACCGCAACAACCGTCTGGCCCGCCTGCTGGAACTCAAGGCCCCTGAAATCATCGTGCGCAACGAAAAGCGCATGCTGCAGGAAGCCGTGGACAGCCTGCTGGACAACGGCCGTCGTGGCAAGGCCATGACCGGTGCGAACAAGCGTGCGCTCAAGTCGCTGGCCGACATGATCAAGGGCAAGTCGGGTCGCTTCCGTCAGAACCTGCTGGGCAAGCGCGTCGACTACTCCGGCCGTTCCGTCATCACCGTGGGCCCGACCCTCAAGCTGCACCAGTGCGGCCTGCCCAAACTGATGGCCCTGGAGCTGTTCAAGCCCTTCATCTTCTCGCGCCTGGAGGCGATGGGCATCGCCACCACCATCAAGGCGGCGAAGAAGGAAGTGGAATCGGGCACGCCGGTGGTCTGGGACATCCTTGAAGAAGTTATCAAGGAACACCCGGTCATGCTGAACCGCGCCCCGACGCTGCACCGTCTGGGCATCCAGGCCTTCGAGCCGGTGCTGATCGAAGGCAAGGCCATCCAGCTGCATCCGCTGGTCTGCGCGGCCTTCAACGCCGACTTCGACGGTGACCAGATGGCCGTGCACGTGCCGCTGTCCATCGAAGCCCAGATGGAAGCCCGCGCCCTGATGCTGGCCTCCAACAACGTGCTGTTCCCGGCCTCGGGCGAGCCCTCCATCGTGCCGTCGCAAGACGTGGTGCTGGGCCTGTACTACTCGACCCGCGAGCGCACCAACGCCCGTGGCGAGGGCATGGTGTTCTCCGACACCGTGGAACTGCGCCGTGCGCTGGACTGCGGCGCCGTGGAAATCACCGCGAAGATCAGCGTGCGCCTGACCGAGTGGACCAAGGACGCCAACGACGAGTTCCAGCCTCAGCTCAAGCTGGTGGAAACCACCGTCGGCCGTGCCCTGCTGTCGGAGATCCTGCCCAAGGGCCTGCCCTTCGCCAACATCAACAAGGCGCTGAAGAAGAAGGAGATCAGCAAGCTGATCAACACATCCTTCCGCAAGTGCGGCCTGAAGGAAACGGTCGTCTTCGCCGACAAGCTGCTGCAGTCGGGCTTCCGCCTGGCCACGCGCGCCGGCATCTCGATCGCCATCGAGGACATGCTGGTGCCGCCGCAGAAGGTGGGTCTGATCGACCGCGCCGAGAAGGAAGTCAAGGAGATCGAGCAGCAGTACGTCTCGGGTCTCGTGACCGCCGGCGAGCGCTACAACAAGGTCGTGGACATTTGGGGCAAGACCGGTGACGAGGTGGGCAAGGTCATGATGGGCCAGCTCTCCAAGGAAAAGGTCATCGACCGCAACGGCAAGGAAGTGGATCAGGAGTCCTTCAACTCCATCTACATGATGGCCGACTCGGGCGCCCGGGGTTCTGCGGCGCAGATCCGCCAGCTCGCCGGGATGCGGGGCCTGATGGCCAAGCCGGACGGCTCGATCATCGAGACCCCCATCACCGCGAACTTCCGCGAAGGTCTGAACGTTCTGCAGTACTTCATCTCCACCCACGGTGCCCGTAAGGGCCTGGCGGACACGGCGCTGAAGACCGCGAACTCCGGCTACCTGACCCGCCGTCTGGTGGACGTGACCCAGGATCTGGTGGTGACCGAGGACGATTGCGGCACCGAGGCTGGCTTCGCGATGCGTGCGCTGGTCGAAGGCGGTGAGGTCATCGAGTCCCTGCGCGACCGCGTGCTGGGCCGCGTGACCGCCGTCGAGGTGGTGCACCCGGAAACCCAGCAGGTGCTGATCGACGCCGGCACCATGCTGGACGAGGACACCCTGGACGCCATCGAGTCGGCCGGCGTGGACGAGATCAAGGTCCGCACCCCGCTGACCTGCGAGACCCGCTACGGCCTGTGCGCCAAGTGCTATGGCCGCGATCTGGGCCGCGGCGGTCTGGTCAACACCGGTGAGGCCGTGGGCGTGATTGCCGCGCAGTCGATCGGTGAGCCGGGCACGCAGCTGACGATGCGGACCTTCCACATCGGTGGTGCCGCTTCGCGTGCTGCCGTCGCCTCCAGCGTGGACGCCAAGTCGGACGGCATCATCGGCTTCAACGCCACGATGCGCTACGTCACGAACGGCAAGGGCGAGCTGGTGGTGATCTCGCGTTCGGGCGAGATCGTCATCACCGACCCGCACGGCCGCGAGCGCGAGCGCCACAAGGTGCCGTACGGCGCGATCCTGAGCGTCAAGGCCGACCAGACCATCAAGGCCGGCACCATCCTGGGCAACTGGGACCCGCTGACCCGCCCGATCATCACGGAATTCGCCGGCAAGGCGAAGTTCGAGAACGTCGAGGAAGGCGTCACCGTGGCCAAGCAGGTGGACGAGGTCACCGGCCTGTCCACCCTGGTGGTGATCGACCCGAAGCGCCGCGGTGCGGCCAAGGTCGTGCGTCCGCAGGTCAAGCTGCTGGATGCCCATGGGCAGGAAGTGAAGATCCCTGGCACCGACCACTCGGTGACCATCGGCTTCCAGGTCGGCGCGCTGATCCAGATCCGCGACGGACAGGACCTGTTCCCGGGTGAAGTGCTGGCGCGTATCCCGGTCGAAGGCCAGAAGACCCGTGACATCACCGGCGGTCTGCCGCGGGTGGCCGAGCTGTTCGAAGCCCGCTCGCCCAAGGACAAGGGCGCGCTGGCCGAGATCACCGGGACGGTGTCCTTCGGCAAGGAAACCAAGGGCAAGGTGCGCCTGCAGATCACCGACCCGGACGGCAAGGTCTGGGAAGAACTGGTGCCCAAGGAAAAGAACATCCTGGTGCACGAAGGTCAGGTGGTGAACCGCGGCGAGCTGATCGTCGACGGCGCGGCCGATCCACAGGACATCCTGCGTCTGCTGGGTGTCGAGGAACTGGCCCGCTACATCGTCGACGAGGTGCAGGACGTCTACCGTCTGCAGGGTGTGAAGATCAACGACAAGCACATCGAGGTGATCGTTCGCCAGATGCTGCGCCGCGTGCAGATCGTCAACCCGGGCGATTCGTCCTACATCGTTGGCGAGCAGGTCGAGCGCTCGGAACTGTTCATCACCAACGAGAAGCTGCGTGGCGAGGACAAGATCCCCGCGACCTATGCCGACGTGCTGCTGGGCATCACCAAGGCGTCCCTGTCGACCGACTCGTTCATCTCTGCGGCCTCCTTCCAGGAGACCACCCGCGTGCTGACCGAAGCGGCCATCATGGGCAAGCGCGACGAGCTGCGTGGCCTGAAGGAAAACGTGATCGTGGGTCGCCTGATCCCGGCCGGTACCGGCATGGCCTTCCACCAGGCCCGCAAGGCCAAGGAAGAGATGGACGACACCGAGCGTCGCGCCATCGCCCTGCAGGAAGCCGAGGAACTGGCCTCGGCCCAGCTGGCCAGCCTGGATGCCGCCTCCGGCACCGAGCCGAGCGCCGACTGATCGTCTGCGGCCCCGGCCATGCAAAAGGCGCCCCTCGGGGCGCCTTTTTTTTGCGACCGCGGCCCTGCTGGGAACGCGGCAGCCGGGAGGGATGGTCACTTCTGCGGCGAGTCGGCCTTCGTCATGGGGGCGTTCTTCACATAGGTGCCGAACCAGTCGAGCATGTCGTGCACCACTTGCTCGTTGGACTCCAGCGCGGTGTACCAGTGCGGCTCGTGCGGCAGCATCACCAGCCGGGTGGTGCCTCCGTTGCCCCGGATGGCCTGGTAGAGCTTGAGCGACTGGATGGGCTCGGTGCCGGGGTTGGCGTCATCTTCGCCGTGCACCAGCAGCAGCGGCCGCTTGAGGGTGTCGGCCGAGAAGAACGGCGAGGCCTGCAGGTACACATCGCGGGCCTGCCAGACCGAACGGCGCTCACTCTGGAAACCGAAGGGGGTCAGCGTCTTGTTGTAGGAGCCACTGGTGGCCACGCCGGCCTTGAACAGATCGGTGTGGGCCACCAGGTTGGCTGTCATCAGGGCGCCGTGGCTGTGGCCGGTGACGCCGATCCGCTCACGGTCCACCACCCCCATCGCCACTGCCTTGTCCACCGCGGCCTGGGCATCGGCCGCGAGCTGCTGCAGGTAGGTGTCGTAGGCGGTCTTTGGGTCGCCCACGATGGGGAAGCTGGCGTTGTCGATGATGGCGTAGCCGGCCAACAGCAGCAGGCGATAGTAGGGCAGCCGAGTGAAGGTGTTCTGGCTGCCGGTGACCTGTCCCGCCTGGGCACTGCTGGCGAAGTCCATCGGGTAGGCGTAGAGCACCGCCGGCAGGGGCGTGCCGGCTTGGTAGCCTGGCGGGGTGTAGAGCGTGAAGGACAGGTCCACGCCGTCCGCGCGCTTGTAGCTCACCAGCTGCTTGCGGATCTGCCGCACCTCGGGGGTGGGGTCCGGCACATGGGTGAGCCGCTGGCCGGCGCTGGCGTAACGGGCTTCGCCTTCGGCGGCCTCCAGGCGGGCGGGCCCCAGCGTGCGCAGGAAGGCGTTGGGCGGGTCCATGACCGACTGGCGCCAGGTCAGAAAGCGTCCAGCCTGATCGGTGAAACCCAGGAACACGTCGTAGTCGTCGGTGCCGCTGCGGAACAGCCGCTCGGTTTTCAGCGAGCCCAGGTCCAGCTGGTCCAGGAAGGGCCGATCCCCCTGCGGCGAGGCGCCGCGGCCCCGCAGGAACACCGCGTCGCCCTGCATGCGCACCGCATACGCACCGTTGGGCAGCACCTGGTAAACGAAGTCGCCTGGGCGCTTGTACTGCTCGTCCGAGGACATGTCCCACAGCACGCGGCCGGGCATGCCGGGCTGGTCGACGTCGACGATGCGGGTGGTCTGCCAGTGGCGGTTCTCGTCCACCTCGGTCAGGAAGCTCAGGGCGCGCCGCGGTGTCCAGGCGAAGCCGGCAAAGCGCTGTCGGGTGCGCCCGATCTCCGTGGGCTGGCCGCTGAAGGGGGCGGACCAGCGCATCAGCTTGTCGCGCTCCGGCACCTCGACGTCCCAGTCGCCCTTGTCCAGCGCCTCGGACCAGACCAGGGTAGCGGGCTCGGTGGCGCGCCAGTCGAAGTTGACCGGGCCTTCGGGCACGCCGTGAACCGGAACGCGGTCCGCCAGCGGTTGCCTGGCGATGGTCTTGACCTGGCCGGTGGCCAGCTCCAGCACGGCCACGTCATGGGCGAAGCGCTCATAGGTGACGGCGTGCGAATAGGGCGGCTGGAGCACTTCGGTCAACACGTGCGCGCCATCGGGCGCGCCGTTGACCTCGGTGTAGAGCGCCGGCTTGCCCACGGGGCGCACCGCGCCGCTGGCGACGTCTATTACGGCAAGCTGCGATGTGCCGTAATAGACGAAGCGGGCCTCGTCCAGTGCATTGCGCAGCGTGTCGCGGGCCTCGTAGGTGCTGCTCACGCCTTGGCCACCCAAAGACTGCTGGATGTTGGGGCCGATGTCCGCGGCGGCGTCGGCGGGGGGCTTGCCCTGCCCCTCGGGCACCTTCTTGACCAGAAGGGTCTTGCTGCCTTGCAGCCACTGCACCGTGGCGCCGAAGATCGGGTTCAGCGCCAGGCCGGGGACGCGGTGGATCCGGCCGGTGGCCGCGTCGCCCAGCCACAACTCGACCGCGCTGGGTGTCACGTTCTGGAAGGCAAAGCGCTGGCCATCGGGCGACCACAGCGCCGGCAAGGGGCAGGCACCCGCGGGCAGCGGCACACGGGTCTCGCGACCGCTGGCGATGTCCACCACCGTGAAGTCGGCCACGCAGGCCGGGATGCCATAGCCGGCCGGGGTGTCGTGGCGGCTGCGGTTGGCGGGCTCCAGGCGCACGCCGGCCAGCTTGTAGAACGGTCGTGCCACCCGTTCGATGGACGGGTAGGTCTGGAGGGTGGTCAGCAGCAGGCGCCGGCCCGACGGGTCCACGCTGGGCGTGGGCGGTGGCGGGGCTTTCAGGACCTTCAACAGGTTCTCGGGCGGCAGGTCGTAACCGGCCAAAGCCGGTCCCGCGGCGAGGGCGGCAACGGCCATCGCGGCCAAGGAGATGAACCGGAGTGGCCGGCGGAGGTGCATGGTCGTGTTCTCTCGTGGATGAACGGTGGGGGACGGACGAGGCCTGTTGGGCCCCGTCTCGACGACTCTAGCGCATGGATGGCCAAGCCCCCCCTCCGCAGCGGGGGCGCTCCGCCTCAGGGGGCCGGTGGCACGGTGGGCTGCCACCGTTCGGGGGGCAGCACCTGCACGCCCGCCTGCGTGAGGCAGCGCTTGGCCAGTTTCAGGACGGCCTTGTCCCGGCTCACCAGCCAGGTGGCCCCCTCCGTGAGGGCCAGATCAATGAACTTCTGGTCGTCCCGATCACGGCAGCGGGGCCACTGGCCCAGCGGTGGCGTGGGCGCAGGTCGGATCTCGGCCCAACGATCAAACGCGGCCACCACCTCTTCGGCAGGGACCGCCCAGCGCCCGGCGATGCCCCGGGCCAGGACATGGGCGAGCTCGTTGCGCATGGCATCCGTGGCGATCCACCGCCACCTGCCCGCCTTCAGCCCGGCCAGCCAGGGGGCGCAGAGGGGGTTGCCGAAAAAGTGCCAGTCCAGCACGGATTGGGTGTCAATGACGGCGCGGGGAGGGGGCGATGAAGCAGGCGGGTTCATGGTGAGCAGGCCGCAGCTTGCGTGAGGCAACCCCTGCCACTATAATCGAGGGCTTTTCGACATCCGGGCATGCCTGGAGTCGGGATTTGGCTTGTCTGGCTGAGCCGCAAGACGCAGGGGTTTGCATGTCAATGCAAGCAGCGCGACATGCGTGGCAAGGCGCAGAGGCCGTGTGGCGTCGGGGTGCGCAGACCTGCTTCATCGGCAGGCGCGCGCGCCCTGGTGCCTTTTTGTCGTCGTAACTTCAAACGGGAACAAGTTACCCATGCCCACCATCAACCAGCTCGTGCGCCACGGCCGTCAGGTCGAAGTCACGAAGTCCAAGTCGCCTGCGATGCAGAACTGCCCGCAGCGCCGCGGTGTTTGCACCCGCGTCTACACCACCACCCCGAAGAAGCCGAACTCGGCGCTGCGGAAGGTGGCCAAGGTGCGCCTGACCAACGGTTTCGAGGTCATCTCGTACATCGGCGGTGAAGGCCACAACCTGCAAGAACACAGCGTCGTGCTCGTGCGCGGCGGTCGTGTGAAGGACTTGCCGGGTGTGCGTTACCACATCGTCCGCGGTTCTCTGGACCTGCAGGGCGTGAAGGATCGCAAGCAGTCGCGTTCCAAGTACGGCGCCAAGCGCCCCAAGAAGGCTTAAGCCGCTTTCTTGAAAACAGGATGTCACGCCCAGCCTTCAGGCTTGCGGTGTGGAAGTTTGCGGTGAGTCCGGTTGTCCGGATGCCACCGAGTAAGTGAGGGTCCTGCCACCCGTCTTGAATTCAAGGTGGTCATGGTGCTCTCGCGGTGTCGGGAATACGAACCCCGGTGCCAACTGAAGATGAAGGAAGAGAAATGCCTCGTCGTCGCGAAGTCCCCAAGCGCGAAATCCTGCCGGATCCGAAGTTCGGATCGGTGGATCTGTCCAAGTTCATGAACGTGATCATGGAATCCGGCAAGAAGGCCGTGGCCGAACGCATCATCTACGGTGCGCTCGACCAGGTCGAACAGAAGGCCAAGAAGGACCCGCTGGAGGTCTTCATGGTCGCGCTGAACAACGTCAAGCCGATGGTCGAAGTCAAGAGCCGCCGCGTCGGCGGTGCGAACTACCAAGTTCCCGTGGAAGTTCGCCCCGTCCGCCGGATGGCCCTGGCCATGCGTTGGCTGAAGGAATCGGCCCGCAAGCGCGGTGAGAAGTCGATGGCCGCCCGCCTGGCCAACGAGCTGCTGGAAGCCTCCGAAGGCCGCGGCGGCGCCATGAAGAAGCGTGACGAAGTGCACCGCATGGCCGAGGCCAACAAGGCCTTCTCGCACTTCCGCTTCTAAAACCCTGTCCCCTGGCCGTCACCGGACATCCTGGTGGCGGCAATTCCTCTTTGGAGTGAACCATGGCTCGCAAGACCCCCATCGAGCGCTACCGGAACATCGGTATCTCGGCGCACATCGACGCTGGCAAGACCACGACGACCGAACGCATCCTGTACTACACCGGTGTGAACCACAAGATCGGTGAAGTGCACGACGGTGCCGCCACGATGGACTGGATGGAGCAAGAGCAGGAGCGTGGCATCACCATCACGTCTGCGGCCACCACCTGCTTCTGGAAGGGCATGGACATGTCCTATCCGGAGCACCGCTTCAACATCATCGACACCCCGGGACACGTGGACTTCACCATCGAGGTGGAGCGTTCCATGCGTGTGCTCGATGGCGCCTGCATGGTCTATTGCGCTGTGGGTGGCGTGCAGCCCCAGTCGGAAACCGTCTGGCGCCAAGCCAACAAGTACAAGGTGCCCCGTCTGGCGTTCGTCAACAAGATGGACCGCACCGGTGCGAACTTCTTCAAGGTCGTCGACCAGATGAAGGCTCGCCTGAAGGCCAATCCCGTGCCCATCGTGATCCCCATTGGCGCCGAAGACAACTTCACCGGCGTGGTGGACCTGATCAAGATGAAGGCCATCATCTGGGACGAGGCCTCGCAGGGCATGAAGTTCTCGTACGAGGACATCCCGGCGGATCTGGTCAGCGTGGCCCAGGAATGGCGCGAGAAGATGGTCGAGGCCGCTGCCGAAGCCAACGAAGAGCTGATGAACAAGTACTTGGAAGAGGGTGACCTCACCGAGGAAGAGATCAAGCTCGCCCTGCGTCAGCGCACCATCGCGACCGAAATCCAGCCGATGCTGTGCGGCACCGCCTTCAAGAACAAGGGTGTGCAGCGCATGCTGGACGCCGTGATCGACTTCCTGCCGTCGCCCGTGGACATCCCCCCGGTGAAGGGCACGGACGACGATGAGAAGGAAGTCAGCCGCAAGGCCGACGACAACGAGAAGTTCGCTGCGCTGGCCTTCAAGCTGATGACCGACCCGTTCGTCGGCCAGCTGACTTTCGTGCGCGTCTACTCGGGCATCCTGGCCTCGGGCGCCAGCGTCTTCAACCCCATCAAGGGCAAGAAGGAGCGTATCGGCCGGATCCTGCAGATGCACGCCAACCAGCGTGAAGAAATCAAGGAAATTCTGGCGGGCGACATCGCTGCCTGCGTGGGCCTGAAGGACGTGACCACGGGTGAAACCCTGTGCGATCCGGAAGCCGTGATCACGCTGGAAAAGATGGTCTTTCCCGAGCCGGTGATCTCGCAGGCCGTCGAGCCCAAGACCAAGGCCGACCAGGAAAAGATGGGTATCGCGCTGGGCCGTCTGGCTGCAGAGGATCCCTCGTTCCGCGTGCGCACCGACGAAGAGTCCGGCCAGACCATCATCTCCGGCATGGGCGAGCTGCACCTGGAAATCATCGTCGACCGCATGAAGCGCGAGTTCGGCGTGGAAGCCAATGTGGGCAAGCCGCAGGTGGCCTACCGCGAAACCATCCGCAAGGCGGTGGAAGACGTGGAAGGCAAGTTCGTTCGCCAGTCCGGTGGTAAGGGCCAGTACGGTCACGTCGTGCTGAAGATCGAGCCGATGGAGCCGGGCAAGGGCTTCGAGTTCGTCGACGCCATCAAGGGTGGCGTGGTGCCGCGTGAATTCATTCCCGCGGTGGAAAAGGGCCTGATCGACACGCTGCCCAACGGCGTGCTGGCCGGCTTCCCGGTCGTGGACGTGAAGGTCACGCTGACCTTCGGTTCGTACCACGACGTGGACTCGAACGAAAACGCCTTCAAGATGGCGGCTTCGATCGGCTTCAAGGACGGCTGCCGCAAGGCCAGTCCGGTGATCCTGGAGCCGATGATGGCTGTGGAAGTTGAGACGCCGGAAGACTATGCCGGTACGGTGATGGGCGACCTGTCCAGCCGTCGTGGCATGGTGCAGGGCATGGATGACATGGTCGGTGGTGGCAAGATCATCAAGGCCGAGGTCCCGCTGTCGGAAATGTTCGGCTACTCGACCTCGCTGCGTTCTGCCACGCAAGGCCGCGCCACGTACACGATGGAGTTCAAGCACTACAGCGAAGCTCCGAAGAACGTGGCCGACGCGATCATCACCGCGCGCGCCAAGTAAACCCCTCACCGCCGGTGGCCTGATGGCTGCCGGCGTGTCGAGGACATTCAATGGTCTTCGGCGCCCCGCACGACGGGGTGGGCCTGCTGCCCGTGGCGGCCTGTGCCGGAGACCCTAAACGAACACGGGCCGTTGTTCTTTCTTTCGGAGATTCAGAAATGGCAAAAGGCAAGTTTGAACGGACCAAGCCGCACGTGAACGTGGGCACGATTGGTCACGTGGACCATGGCAAGACGACGCTGACGGCGGCGATCACGACCATCCTGTCGAGCAAGTTCGGC
>NZ_JAMXMC010000023.1 GCF_024055665.1 Ideonella oryzae
AATTTGGCAACGCCCCGGCAGCGAGTCCGTCGGGTGCATTGGTGTAGCTCTGCAGGTCTCAGGCCCGCAACCTACGTTCGCGCTGGAGACGGGCCGCCCAGTTTCACGAAGCCATCTTGTCTATGCCCCATGACCACCTCTGAACTTCAACCTCTTGCCAAAGGCTGGGTCGCTTACTGGCTTACCGAAAGAGACTCTCCAGAGCGAGAGGCTCTCTCATGGGTTAGTGATCGTGAGTGGGACTTAGTCCAAGACGAACCGCTACTTGCCTGGGCGATGATTCTGGAAATACTCAAGCTCGACTCAAGCAATAAGATCCAAGAGGTGTTGGCCGCTGGCCCACTTGAGGATATTTTAGCCAAACACGGGCCCCTGGTCATCGAGTTGGTTGAATCAGAGGCCAAAGGTAATCCTACGTTTGCCAAGTTGCTTGGGGGTGTTTGGAAAAACTCGATGACAGACGAAATCTGGGCGCGAGTACAGGCAGTTTGGGATCGTAGAGGTTGGGATGGTATTCCTGATGCATAACCTTTCAGTCAAGAGGGACCGCCTACCGGCGGCCCCTTACTTTCAACGTTATGTCTCATAGCCGCTCAGTCCTTCGTCTGTTTGCTTTCGGCTATGCGCTCTTGGTTGGGTTCGTGGCGTTGTGGGCTTGGTGGGTCAACATCAGGCTTCTCCACTCAGAGCGCGAGCATTTGCTTCCTACAATTCTTCTTTTCTTAGGAAGCATGCCTTCTTCTTTAACGTTGGACTGGGTATACCAGCGTTGGCCTAATTTCTTTAACCGTCTTTGGCAACTTGCGTACCTCACTTTCTGCGCAATTTTCCAGTCGGGTGTTCTCTTCACTATTAGTCGGTGGTGGGAGAGCCGAAACGATGCATAACCTTTCTACAAGGACTTCCCGCTGAGTCAACGGTGTTCAGTGTTCTTCTTCCAAAGCGGTATTCCTTTCAGATGGACAGCAGGGCGTGGTGACCTGCTCCCCCAGGCCCGCGGCGCCCCACCTGCCTTCCGCTCGGGGTTGACAGCAGCCGCGTCCCTTTCTCAAGGGAGCGGCAGGACCGGGGCGGACGGCTATGCTGCCGGCCCATGTACGAATCGTTCTTCGGCCTGGCCTGCGAGCCGTTCTCGGTGGCGCCGGATCCGCGCTTTCTCTACCTCAGCAAGCAGCACCGTGATGCCCTGGGCTACCTGAACTACGGGTTGCGGCGGGCCGGCGGCTTTGTGCTGCTGACCGGCGAGATCGGGGCGGGCAAGACCACCGTCTGGCGGGCCTTCCTGGAGCAATTGCCGCCCCGGCTGGACGTGGCCTACGTGGTCAACCCGAAGATGAGCGTGCAGGCCCTGCTCAAGCGCCTGTGCGAGAGCCTGCAGGTGGAGTTGCCGGCCGATGCCGACCGCCCCGGCGCCGAGGCCGACCTGATCGACGCCCTGCACGGCCACCTGCTGCTGGCCCATGCCCAGGGCCGGCGCACCCTGGTGGTGGTGGACGAGGCCCAGGCCCTGGCCCTGCCGGTGCTGGAGCAGCTGCGCCTGCTGACCAACCTGGTGACCAACGAGGACAAGCTGGTGCAGGTGCTGCTGATCGGTCAGCCCGAGCTGCGCCAGCTGCTGGAGCACCCGGAGATGGCGCCGGTGGCGCAGCGCATCGTGGCGCGTTTTCACCTGCAGACGCTCAGCCGCGATGAGACCGAGGCCTATCTGAGCCACCGGCTGACGGTGGCCGGCCTGACCGGGCCGGTGCCTTTCGACGACGAGGCCATCCGGCGCATCCATCGTCTGTGCCGCGGCACACCGCGGCGCATCAACGTGCTGTGCGACCGGGCCATGACCCTGGCGGCCGAACGTGGCCAGCACCGGGTGGACCGCGCCCTGGTGGACCTGGCCGCCGGCCAGGTGTTCGACCTGCCGGGCTTGCGCGGCACGGTGCCGCTGCATGCAGCACGGTGGCTGGCCGGCGGCGCCGCGGCAGCGCTGACCGTGTTTGCGCTGACCCGGGTGTTGCCGCCCTGGCAGCAGGCCACGGCCGCTCCAGGGGCGGCGAGCGCGGTGGTCGCGGGGGTCGCTCCAGCACCGGCCTCATCCCCTTCCTCTGCGGCGGCCCTCGCCCGCACCGCGGCCTCGCCACCATCGGTTGCTGCGCCGGTGCCCACCCCGGTGGCGCCGCCGACAGCCACCGCACTCTCCCACGGTCTGCAACCCTACAGTCCCCTGGGGCCGGCCACGGACGACCTGAGCCAGATTTTTGCCCAGCCCCTGTCAGAGGCCGAGGCCTGGCAACGTCTGGCCCAGCGCTGGAAGCTGACCCTCCTGCCCACGCCAGACCCTTGCAGCAACCTGCCCAGCCAGGGCCTGCGCTGCCACAGCAGCCAGGGGGGACTGGGCCCGGTGCGCCTGCTGGACCGGCCAGGCTGGCTGCTGTTGACCGACCCGACCGGGCGCAGCGCCCGCGTGCTGCTGGAGGGCCTGCAAGGCGACCAGGCCCGGCTGGGCCTGGCCAATGGCCACACGCTGACCGTACCGCTGCTGAAAATCGCCCCCTGGTGGCAGGGGGAGTTCCACACGCTCTGGCGCAGCCCGCCGGGCTACGGGGGCGACGGTGTGTTGGCCGCGGAAGGTCCTTCGGGCCTTTGGCTGGCCGAACACCTGGCGCGGCTGGACGGCGGCCCCGCGCAGGACAAGGCCGAGGGCCTGGCCCTGCGCATCCGTGCCTTCCAGATGGCCCAGGGCCTGCGACCCGACGGCCTGCCCGGCCCCTTGACGCTGATGCGCCTGAACCACGCCACCGGCCTGGTGGAGCCCACGCTGGGCGAGGGCGCGGCGCGCTGAGCGGGCGTCGGCCCGTCAACCCGCCGGCCAGACCAGCCGGCGTTGGCTCTCGAAGGCCAGAGCCTGGCCGGTGATCGGATCGGTGAAGGCCAGGCGACGCGCCAGCAGCTGCAGCGGCCGGCTGAAATCCGGTGCCTGGCCGGGCGCCGGCTCGGGCTGCAGCACCGGGTAGACGCTGTCGCCCAGCAGTGGCGCGCCCAGGGCCAGCATGTGCACCCGCAGCTGGTGGGTCTTGCCGGTGTGAGGGGTCAGCCGGTAGTGAGCATGCACTCCGTCGTTGGAGAGCATCTCGACCCCGGTCTCGGCATTGGGCTCACCCGGCACCTCGTGCATTTGCATGCGCCGGTCTGACGGCTCCAGCCGGCTGCGCCGCTGCAGTGGGCTGACCAGCTCGGGCCGGTAGGGCGCCAGCGCCTCATAGACCTTCTGCACCTGCCGCTCGCGGAACAGGGCCTGGTAGGCGTTGCGGTCCTCGGGCCGGCGGCTGAACACCACCACACCGGCGGTTTCTCGGTCCAGGCGGTGCAGCGGGGTCAGATCGGTCAGCCCCAGGCGGCGCTGCAGGCGCGCTAGCAGGGTGTGGCGGGCATAGCGGCCCACCGGCGCCATCGGCAGGAAGTGCGGCTTGTCGACCACCACCAGGCGCTCATCCAGGTGCAGCACGTCTTCGGTGAAGGGAATGTCCACCTCGCCGTCCACCTCGCGCCAGTACCAGACCCGCTCGCCGGGCCGGTAGGCCGCATCCATGGCCAGGGCGACCCCGCGCTCGTCCAGCACCTCGCCGGCCGCCAGACGGGCCTGCCATTGCGGCTCGTCCAGCACCGGCAGGCGCCAGGCCAGGAAGGCACTCAGCCGGGGCCAGCGCTGGTCATGGGGCAGGGCCACACAGCTGGCCGGCACACCGTGGCGGGGCGCCGGCCGCCAGGCCGGGCGGGGACGGGACATGGGGCGTGATTGTGGCCTGCGCGCCCAAGGCTTCGGTCCGTCTGATCCGCCCTGCACGCTGTGGACAAGTCCTGTCAAGGCACAGCTCTGTGGACAAGTTTTGAACAAGGACCCGGTTTTCCACAGGCCGCGGCGATCCGGCCGGCTTGTTGTCTTTTGCTCCCCGGGTCAACATGGGCTCCGGCCACAGACTTTGAGGGCACCCAAGCAATTGATATCAAAGACGAATTTGAGGTTATCCACAGAAGAAGGCGCCCTCTACTACAACTGCCAAGTTGAAATATAAGAAGACAGAAGGAATAACAGCCTGGAGTTTTTTTCGACTGCGGCGCCTGCGGCGGGCCATTTCAAGGCGTGTAACGCACCTGGGTGGCGGTGAAGGTCAGGGTCTTGCCGTCCTGCACGCGCACGATCTTCAAAGGCATCCAGCCCAGGCCCTGGGCCAGGCCTACCTCGAAGCCGCCCTCCGGGCTGGTGCTGACCAGGCGCAGCGTCGGGTAGCCCTTGCCGTCGTAGCTGGCGGTGCCATCGGGCAGCTTGGTGAACTGGTGCGGCACCACATTGCGGCCGTTGGTCACCGGCACCGTCTTGCCAGCCACCTTGTCGCCCAGCCAGATCAACTGGTAGGCCAGGGCATTGATGTCCTGCAGGCCGTCGGTCAGGGGCTTCTCATGCAGGGGCACAGCGGTGCGGCCGTAGCTGACGACATGGGTGCTGCGGTCCACCTTGGCGACGGAGCGCGGCTTGGGGTCACCCACTTCGTAGTCTTCATAGGAAGAAGGCTCCAGACCCTGGGGGCCGACCCGGCCCTGGCTGACGTAGCGGCGGTTGGCAAAGCCCAGGGGCAGCTTGAGCTCGGTGCTGAGGGTGTAGCGGTCGCCATCCAGGCGCCAATGCTGTTCGGCCTCCAGGCTGACCACACCCCAGCGCACCTGGTAAGTCAGGTCGGCACTGCGGGGCAGATCGGCGGCATGGGCGGGCGCCAGGGCCAGGCAGGCAGCGCCCGCCAGCAGCCAAGACCGCGGGGAAGAAGAGGAAGGAGTTCGGAGCACGGTGGCCTTTCGCAGGGGTTTTTCAGTGGGACTTGTCCAGAAAACGGTGGTTCCGGCCCCGGTGTTGACCGCGGGCCAAGGCAGAGCATCTGTTACGGTGTCTCGCTGGTCTGATAGATTGCCCCTGGCGCAGCCAGTGCGGAGGTTCATGGAACCGTTTGTCGCAAATCCGCTCTCTGTGCTGTGGCGCCGGTGGTCAGTCCCCGGCGTTTTGCATTGGCGGTGATCCCGCCCTGCGCGCACTCCTGCAGAACACGCCAAGAAGAGAGAAGTCAATGAACGCACGTGCCCGGATGGGCTGGACGGTGGTGGTGGCTGTCGTGGCCGCCGGTGGGTGGTGGTGGCAGGGGCGGGGCGGATCGGGCGACGGGGCCGCGGGTGGCAAGGCCGGTGCTGCGGCGCACAGCCAGGCCGTGACCTTGGTCAACGTGCGCCAGCAGGACATGCCGGTGCAGGCCGAGGCCGCCGGCACGGTGGTGCCCCTGAACACGGTGGAGGTGCGGCCCCAGGTGTCCACCACGGTGCGCAGCGTGGCCATCCAGGAGGGGCAGTTCGTGCACCAGGGCGACCTGTTGTTCACCCTGGACGACCGCAGCGACCAGGCCAACCTGGAAAAGGCCCGCGCCACGTTGCTGCGCGACCAGGCCACGGCCGCCGACCTGGAGCGCCAGTGGCGCCGCAACCAGGAGTTGCTGGCCCAGAACTTCGTCTCGCAGGGGGCGCTGGACAGCGTCCAGGCTCAGCGCGACGCCCAGGTGGCCCTGGTGGCCTCGGACAAGGCCGCCGTGCGCGCCGCCGAGGTCGGCCTGGGCTACAACACCGTGCGGGCGCCCCTGAGCGGTCGGGCCGGTGCTATTGCGGTGCACCCGGGCAGCCTGGTCAGCCCCACGGGCGACCCGCTGGTGACCATCAGCCAGATCGACCCGATCGGCGTGAGCTTCACCCTGCCCGAGGCGCAGTTGCCCACCCTGCTGGGCGACGGAGCGCAGCAGCGCACGCCGCTGGCCGTGACGGTGCTGCGCAAGGCGGCCGATGGCGGCGAGGCCGCGCCGATGACCGGCCAGCTGAGCTTCCTGGACAACACGGTGGACAGCACCAGCGGCACCATCAAGCTCAAGGCCCGGCTGGCCAACCCGGCCCAGGCCCTGTGGCCGGGCCAGTACGTGACGGTGCGCCTGACGTTGCGCACCCTGAAGGACGCGGCGGTGCTGCCCCAGGCGGCCCTGATCATCAAGGGCGACGACCGTGAGGTCTATGTGGTGGGCGCCGACCAGAAGGCCAGCCTGCGGCCGGTGAAGGTGCTGAACAGCGATGGCGCCTGGGCCGCCGTCAGCGGCGTGAAGCCGGGTGAGCAGGTGGTGATGGAGGGCAAGGAGAACCTGCGTCCGGGCGGCAGCGTGCATGTGGCGCCCGCCGCGTCAGGTGCCGCAGGGGCATCCGGAGCCGGCGCATGAGCATCACCGAACTGTTCATCCGCCGTCCGGTGATGACGGTGCTGCTGAACGTGGCCATCGTCGTGGCCGGGCTGCTGGCCCTGGACAAGATCCCCGTGGCGGCGCTGCCGCGCTTTGACACGCCCACCATCAACGTCAATGCCAGCCTGCCGGGGGCCTCGCCCGAGACCATGGCCAGCTCGGTGGCGCTGCCGCTGGAAAAGCAGTTCTCGACCATCGCCGGCCTCTCGCTCATCAGCTCCAGCAGTTCGCTGGGCAGCACCTCGCTGACGCTGGAGTTTGACGCCACGCGCGACATCGACGCCGCCGCACTGGATGTGCAGGCCGCCCTGTTCCGGGCCCAGCGCAGCCTGCCCGAGGACATGACCACGCCACCGAGCTACCGCAAGGTCAACCCGGCCGATGCGCCGGTGCTGTTCGTGGCGCTGACCTCGCCGTCCATCGGCCTGACCCAGCTCAACGACTACGCCGAGAACCTGATCTCGCCCAGCCTGTCCACGCTGGAAGGGGTGGCCCAGGTGTCCATCTATGGCCAGCGCCGCTTTGCGGTGCGGGTGGAGGTGGACCTGGACCGCCTGGCCGAGCGCAACCTGACCCTGGACGAGCTGCGCGCGGTGCTGACCAGCGCCAACGCCAACACGCCGGTGGGCACGCTGGACGGCCCGCGCCAGACGCTGACGGTGCAGGCCAACCGCCAGCTGATGAACGCCAAGGACTGGCGCAATGTCATCGTGGCCACGCGCAACGGCGCGCCGGTGCGCCTGGCCGACGTGGCCCAGGTGCAGGACAGCGTCGAATCGACCAAGACCTACGCCGAGCTCAATGGCGAGCCCAGCATCACCCTGGCCATCCAGCGGCAGCCCGATGCCAACACCGTGCAGGTGGTGGACCGGGTCAAGGCCATGCTGCCGCGCTTTGCGGCCCAGCTGCCGGCCTCGGTCAAGATGACGCCGGTGAACGACCGCTCGCGCTCCATCCGCGAGGCGGTGCACGACGTGTACTTCACGCTGGCCCTGACCGTGGTGCTGGTGGTGCTGGTGATCTTCCTGTTCCTGCGGCGCCTGTCGGCCACGCTGATCCCGTCGTTTTCGCTGCCCATCTCGCTGATCGGCGCGCTGGCCCTGCTGTGGGCCGGCGGCTACAGCCTGGACAACATCTCGCTGCTGGGCATCACCCTGGCCGTGGGCCTGGTGGTGGACGACGCCATCGTGATGCTCGAGAACATCGTGCGCCACGTGGAGGACGGCATGGAGCCCTTCGCGGCCGCCGTGCGCGGCGCGCGCGAGATGAGCTTCACCATCCTGTCCATCTCCATCTCGCTGGTGGCGGTGCTCATCCCCATCTTCTTCATGCCCGGGGTGATGGGCATGCTGTTCCACGAGTTCGCGGTGGTGGTGGGTCTGTCCATCCTGGTGTCGGCGGCGGTGTCGCTCACCTTGGTGCCCATGCTGTGCAGCCGCTACCTGAAGCACGAGGCGCAGCACGAAGAGGGTTGGTTGGGCCGGACCTTCGAGGCCGGCTTCACCGCCTTCCAGAACGGCTACGGCCGCACGCTGGACTGGGCCCTGCGCCACCGCCTGCTGATGGGTGGCGTGGCCGTGGGCAGCCTGGCGCTGACGCTGTGGATGGCGGTGAGCATGCCCAAGGGCTTCTTTCCCGAGGAGGACATTGGCCAGATCCGCGTCAGCACCGAGGCGTCGCAGGATATCTCCTTCGACGCGATGATGGGCCTGCAGGCCCAGGTGGCCGCCATCTTCCGGGCCGACCCCAATGTGGCCACCGTCTCGTCCTTCCTGAGTGGCGGCAATTCGGGCCGGCTGTTCATCAACCTCAAGCCCCGGGGCGAAAGACCGTCCATGCCGCAGGTGGTGGAACAGCTGCGCAAGAAGCTGCGCGGCATCGCCGGCATCCAGGCTTACATGGCACCGGTGCAGAACCTGCAGCTGGGCGGCCGGCAGAGCAAGAGCCGCTACCAGTACACGCTGCAGAGCGTCAGTGCGGACGACCTGGCCACCTGGGCCCAGAAGCTGGAGGAGAAGCTGGCAGCCAACACCAGCTTCCGCGACGTGACCAGCGACGCCCAGAACGCGGGCCTGCAGGCCCAGCTCGTCATCGACCGCGACAAGGCCAATCTGCTGGGCGTGCAGCTGGCCGACGTGCGCTCGGCCCTGTACAGCGCCTTTGGCGAACGCCAGGTCAGCACCATGTACGGGCCGGCCAACAGCTTCGAGGTCATCATGGAGGCCGCCCAGGCCAACCGCGAGTTCGAGCAGGCCTTCGACAAGGTCTGGCTGCGCAGCAAGGCCGGCAACCTGGTGCCGCTGTCGGCCGTGGCCAGCGTGCAGCGCACCCTGGGCCCGGTGGCGGTGAACCACCAGGGCCAGCTGCAGTCGGTCACCATTTCGTTCAACTTGGCGCCGGGCGTGCCGCTGAGTGTGGCCACCCAGGCCATCGACCAGGCCAAGGCCGCGCTGGACATGCCGCCTTCACTGATTGGCACCTATGGTGGTGACGCCGCGGTCTATCAGCAAAGCCAGGGCAGCCAGATCGTGCTCATTGTGGCGGCGCTGGCTGTCATCTACGTGCTGCTGGGCGTGCTGTACGAGAGCTACATCCACCCGCTGACCATCCTGGCCGGCCTGCCCTCGGCCGCCATCGGTGCGCTGCTGGCGCTCAAGCTCTTCAACATGGAGCTGACCCTGATCGCCAGCATCGGCATCCTGATGCTGATCGGCATCGTCAAGAAGAACGCGATCATGATGATCGACTTCGCCCTGGACGCGCAGCGCAACCAGGGCATGAGCCCGCCTGAGGCCATCCGCGCCGCGGCCCTGCTGCGCCTGCGGCCCATCATGATGACCACCGTGGCCGCGTTGATGGGCGCGCTGCCCATCGCCCTGGGCATGGGCGCTGGCGCCGAACTGCGCCAGCCCCTGGGCCTGGCCGTGGTGGGCGGCCTGATCCTGAGCCAGGTGGTGACGCTCTACATCACCCCGGTCATCTACCTGGCGCTGGACCGCTGGGCCGGCGGCGGCCCCATCACCACCGAGGTGCCGGAGGCCGCCAGCAGGGCCTGAAGTGCATCCAGCGGGCTGCGCACCGCAGCCCCGCCCACCTTGAGCACATGGGTGTAGACCATGGTGGTCTTCACATCGGCATGGCCCAGCAGCGCCTGGACCGTGCGGATGTCATAGCCGGCCTGCAGCAGGTGGGTGGCGAAGGAATGACGCAGCGTGTGCGGCGAGGCGGGTTTGGCGATGCAAGCCGACTGCAGCGCCTGCTTGAAGGCGCGTTGGAAGGTCTGGTCATAGGCGTGGTGGCGCCGGATCTCGCCAGAGCGGGGGTCGGTCGAAAGATGATCCTGCGGGAAGACCCAGAACCAGGCCCAGCTTTGCGGGGCCCGCGGGTATTTGCGGGCCAGCGCATGGGGCAGTTCCACGCCGCCAGTGCCCCGCAGCTGATCGGCCCGCCACAGCACCTGGGCCCGGGCCAGTTGAGCCTCCAGGCCAGGGCGCAGGCTCTCCGGCAGCATCACCGCACGGTCCTTGTCACCCTTGCCCGAGCGGACCACCAGGGTCCGGTGCGCGAAATCAATGTCTTTGACCCGCAGGCGCAGCCCCTCCATCAAGCGCAGGCCGGTGCCATAGAGCAAATGGCCGAACAGCTGATGTTGGGGAGCCAGGCAGGCCAGCACGCGGGCCACTTCGTCCGGGCTGAGCACCACCGGCAGGCGCCGCCGAGGCACGGGGCGGATCACGTCGTTCATCCACGGCAGATCGGTGCCCAGGACCTGCCGATAGAGAAACAGCAACGCCGACAACGCCTGCCGCTGGGTGGACGCCGATAAATCGCATTGGGCAGCCAGGTGGGTCAGAAATTCTTCGACCTCTTCTTGCCCCATTTCAGCGGGATGGCGCAGACCCTGGAAGCGCACAAAGGCCTTGACCCAATACACATAGGTCTCCTCCGTCCGCAGGCTGTAGTGCAGCACGCGCAAGCGCTCGCGCAGGCGCCGCAGCAGGCGCGGTGAGCTGGGCGGCGATGGCGTGGGTTCCATGGGGAATGCGAGCGTCGATAACTGTATGCCTATACAGTATTTCGATGTATCCCCGTTGACATCCCCCATTCGGGGGAATCTGGTCCCCGCCTGTTACAACGAGCCCTTTGTCGCTCTGTTACGAAGTGATAAGCTGGCCCAAATTGTCAAAAATCTCAGTCGGCTCAGTCACTTGCGAGACCTTGCCCTTGGAATGTTCGGGAGCATCCAGGGGTTTGGGGGCGCAAATTGGGGTCGATAACTAGTTAGGTACTTGCTCGCATGCATCCCCACCGCTCTTTCCTCTGGATTCCTTCCTTCGTTGGCGGAATGGTTGCGATTGGAATCTCCGCCCTTTTTGGCACGCTCGTGGCAAATGTCTCACTTTGGGTTTTTCTGTCGCAAGGGCTTAATGTCCAGGAAGCTTATGCCCGTCTGGGGAGTTTCGACTTTTTCACTCCGAGCGCTCTACTGTCTCTGCTAGTGCTATTTTTTGCCGGCTTGTATGGTGGGTTCCTTTCTGCTCAGCGCGGCGGAAACCTTCATCTTCTACAGGCCCTGATTGCAGGTGTTATTGCAAATAGCTTTTTCTTGGTTATGAGCCTAGGGCCGTCTGCTGCTCCAACTCCAACCAAGTACATCGCAGTGCACATTTTTGTGCTTTTGAGTTCTAGCCTTATCGGAGGTTACTGGTATGCAAAACGTACCTAACATTCCGGTCAAGGCCGCTCCCTTCGGTCGCTGGACGCTGCGCGATAAACCGCCGCGCAGCGCCCCTTACCTACAACGTTGATATGGCTTCTTCCTGTCAAGAGGCAGCACCGATTTCTCCGCGCAGCGGATGTTGAATTCAAACCCGTTGCCGGACGGGGAACGCGACGGAGCCCGTTGGATGCCACCCGATGTGGATGCGCGACGGTTGCTCATGCTGATATGCGCGGGTTGG
>NZ_JAMXMC010000024.1 GCF_024055665.1 Ideonella oryzae
TACACGATGGTGTACGGGATCATCAGCCTGATCAACTTTGCGCACGGCGAAGTGCTGATGGTGGGTGCGATGGTGTCGTGGTCGGTGGTGACGGCGCTGGCGGACTCGGGTCTGCCGGGCTGGGCGCTGCTGCTGATCTCGCTGCCGATTGCGATTCTTGCGTGCTCGGTGCTGAACTTCGTGGTGGAGAAGATCGCGTACCGGCCGCTGCGCAACGCGCCGCGCCTGGCGCCGCTGATCACGGCCATGGGCATGAGCCTGCTGCTGCAGACGCTGGCCATGATGATCTGGAAGCCCAACCCCAAGCCCTTCCCGCCGCTGCTGCCCACGGACGTGTTCTTCCTGTGGGCCGACGGGCCGGTGATCACGGTCACCCAGATCCTGATCCTGGGCACCACGGTGGCGGTGCTGGCCGGTCTCTTGTGGCTGGTCAACAAGACCAAGCTGGGCCGGGCCATGCGGGCCACGGCCGAGAACCCGCGGGTGGCCGGGCTCATGGGGGTCAAGCCGGACTTCATCATCTCGCTGACCTTCGTGATCGGCGCCTCGCTGGCGGCCATCGCCGGGATCATGTGGGCGCTCAACTACGGCACCGTGCAGCACACCATGGGCTTCCTGCCGGGCCTGAAGGCCTTCACCGCGGCCGTGTTCGGCGGCATCGGCAACCTCACCGGGGCGATGGTCGGCGGCGTGCTGCTGGGCCTGATCGAAGCCATCGGCGCGGGCTACCTGGGCGACCTCACGGGCGGCGTCTTCGGCAGCCAGTACGTGGACATCTTCGCCTTCCTCGTGCTGATCCTGGTGCTCACCCTGCGCCCCTCGGGCCTGATGGGCGAGCGAGTCGCGGACCGGGCCTGACCCAGAGGAACCCCAGACCATGTTTGCAGAGATGAACAAGACAACCAAGATCGTGGTGTTCCTGGTGGCCGGGGCCCTGCTGCTGGCCGCACCGCTGTGGGCCGCGCAGTTCGGCCAGGGCTGGGTGCGCATCATGGCGCTGGCCCTGCTGTACGTGATGCTGGCCCTGGGCTTGAACATCGTGGTGGGCTACGCCGGCCTGCTGGACCTGGGCTACGTGGCCTTCTACGCCGTGGGCGCCTACATGTACGCGCTGCTGGCCAGCCCGCAGCTCACCGACAACTTCGAGTGGATCAAGGCCCTGTACCCCAACGGCCTGCACACCCCCATCTGGCTGGTCATCCCGCTGGCGGCCCTGCTGGCGGCCGGCGCGGGCATGCTGCTGGGCGCGCCCACGCTGAAGCTGCGCGGGGACTACCTGGCCATCGTCACCCTGGGCTTCGGAGAAATCATCCGGGTGTTCATGAACAACCTGGAGTACCCGGTCAACATCACCAACGGCCCGCGCGGCATCGGCCAGATCGAGCCCATGACCCTGGGCCCGGTGGACTTCAGCGAACCGCTGCACGTCCTGGGCCACACGCTGCCCTCGGTGACCCTGTACTACTACCTGTTCCTGGCCCTGGTGATCGCCACCGTGGTCATCTGCCAGCGCCTGGCGGACTCGCGCATCGGCCGGGCCTGGATGGCCATCCGCGAAGACGAGATCGCGGCCAAGGCCATGGGCCTGAACACCCGCAACCTGAAGCTGCTGGCCTTCGGCATGGGCGCCACCTTCGGCGGCATCTCCGGCTCCATGTTCGCGGCCTTCCAGAGCTTCGTCTCGCCCGAATCCTTCTCGCTCATGGAGTCCGAGATGATCGTGGCCATGGTCGTGCTCGGCGGCATGGGCCACATCCCCGGGGTCATCCTGGGGGCGGTGCTGCTGGCGGCCATGCCCGAAGTGCTGCGCTACGTGGCCGGCCCGCTGCAGACCCTGACCGATGGGCGGCTGGACGCGGCCATCCTGCGCCAGCTGCTCATCGCCCTGGCCATGATCGCCATCATGCTGCTGCGCCCGCGCGGCCTGTGGCCCGCGCCGGAGCACGGCAAGGCCGCGCCGGCCCCGGCGCCGGTCAAGTGAGCCCGACAAGAACAAGAAGGACACACCACACCATGAGCCAAGAAGTCTTCAAGGTCCAGGGCGCCTCCAAGCGCTTCGGCGGGCTGCAGGCCCTCAGCGACGTCAGCCTGAGCATCCACGCCGGCCAGGTCTACGGCCTGATCGGCCCCAACGGCGCGGGCAAGACCACCTTCTTCAACGTCATCACCGGGCTGTACACCCCCGACGGCGGCAGCTTCATGCTCGGCGGCGAGGCCTACACCCCGCAGGCCGTGCACCAGGTGGCCAAGGCCGGCATCGCGCGCACCTTCCAGAACATCCGGCTGTTCGCCGAGATGACCGCGCTGGAGAACGTGATGGTGGGCCGCCACGTGCGCAGCGGCTCGGGCCTGCTGGGCGCGGTGCTGCGCACCCCCAGCTTCAAGGCCGAGGAAGCCGCCATCCGCCAGCGCGCGCAGGAACTGCTGGACTACGTGGGCATCGGCAAGTACGCCCCCTACAAGGCCCGCACCCTGAGCTACGGCGACCAGCGCCGCCTGGAGATCGCCCGGGCCCTGGCCACCGACCCCAAGCTCATCGCGCTGGACGAGCCCGCCGCGGGCATGAACGCCACCGAGAAGGTGGTGCTCAGAGAGCTGATCGACCGCATCCGCAAGGACGGGCGCACCATCCTGCTGATCGAACACGACGTCAAGCTCGTCATGGGCCTGTGCGACCGCGTGACGGTGCTGGACTACGGCAAGCAGATCGCCGAAGGCACCCCGGCGGAAGTGCAGAAGAACGAGAAGGTGATCGAAGCCTACCTGGGCGCCGGCCACCACTGACCCGCACAAGACCACAAGACAAGAGCACACAGACATGACAGCACACACCTTGCTGAAGGTCAGCGGCCTCAAAGTGGCCTACGGCGGCATCCAGGCGGTCAAGGGCATCGACTTCGAAGTCCGCGAAGGCGAGCTGGTGAGCCTGATCGGGGCCAACGGGGCGGGCAAGACCACGACGCTCAAGGCCATCACCGGGCTGCAGCCGGTGGCCGCGGGCAACATCGAATTCCTGGGCAAGAGCATCAAGGGCCAGGGCGCCTGGGACCTGGCGCGCCAGGGCCTGGTGATGATCCCCGAAGGGCGGGGCACCTTCACGCGCATGAGCATCGTGGAGAACCTGCAGATGGGCGCCTACGTGCGCCAGGACGACGAGGTCGAGGCCGACATCGAGAAGGTCTTCGGCATCTTCCCGCGGCTCAAGGAGCGGGCGCACCAACTGGCCGGCACGATGAGCGGCGGTGAGCAGCAGATGCTGGCCATGGGCCGGGCGCTGATGGCGCGGCCCAAGGTGCTGCTGCTCGACGAGCCGAGCATGGGTCTCTCCCCGATCATGGTGGACAAGATCTTCGAGGTGGTGCAGACCATCCACGCGCAGGGCACGACGATGCTGCTGGTCGAGCAGAACGCCAGCCGGGCGCTGGCCCTGGCCGACCGGGGCTA
>NZ_JAMXMC010000025.1 GCF_024055665.1 Ideonella oryzae
GCCGGCTCGGGTGCCGGAGTGTGGGTACCTTGTGCTGGCGGCTCGATGGCCGTGTAGGGCACGTTCCAGGCACTGCGCGTGCCTTGCTCCTGGATCGTCAGCTGGGTGTCTTTCATCGCGACGATGGTCCCCGTGCGCATCTGCCCGTCGCGCCAGTCCATGAAGCGCACGCTCTGGCCCATGTGCAGGTCCTTGCGCACCTGCAGGATCCGCTTGGGGTCGGCCAGCATGCGCTCGATGACCGCACTGAGCTGGAACAGTTGCAGGTTGCTGGCCTGCTGCAGCACTTCCAGCAGCCGGGCGTCGATGGCGGAGGCGTTCATGCCGCCATCTTGCCTTGCTCGGGCAGCTGCTGAGGCTGCCGGCCGATGTTCCACGGCAGCAGTTCCTCGATGCGGTTGATCGGGTGCTCGGCAATGCGCTCGAAGACCTCGCTCAGGTAGGCTTCGGGGTCCAGACCGTTGAGCTTGGCCGTTTCCACCAGGCTGTAGAAGGCCGCTGCGCGCTCGCCGCCAGCGTGCGAGCCCATGAACAGGTAGTTCTTGCGCCCCAGGCTCACGCCGCGCAGCGCCCGCTCGGCGGCGTTGTTGTCGATCTCCAGGCGCCCATCGTCGACATAGCGCGTGAGCGCCTCCCAGCGGCTCAGGCTGTAGCCGATGGCCTGGGCGATCTCTGACTTCGCCGACACCCGCGGCAGCAAGGCCTGCAGCCAGCCGCGCATCGCCTGGAGCAGCGGCCCGGCGCGGGCTTGGCGCTGGGCGCAGCGCACATCGGGCGGCTGGCCACGGATTTCGTCCTCGATCGCATAGAGCGCACGAATGCGGCCCAGCGCCTGCGCCGCCAAGCTGTGGGGGGCGCGCTTGCTGGCCAGGTACAGATTCCACCAGGGTCGCCGCGCGTGCGCCCAGCAGGCCACTTCCTGAACCGGGCCGTCGTACAGCTGCAGCCAGCCGGCATACGCATCAGCCTGCAGCGCCCCCTGGAAGCCACGCAGGTGCGACCTCGGGTGCTCGCCGCCGCGGTCGGCCGAGTAGGCAAACCAGGCTGCCCGTGGCCCCTGATCGCCCGCCGGCCGGTCATCCCGCACGTACACCCACAGCCGCGCGGTGCGCGTCTTGCCACTGCCCGGTGCCAGCACCTTCACCGGCGTGTCGTCGCCGTGGATCTTGCGGCCAGCCAGCACGTAGCGCTGCACAGCGGCCACCAGCGGGTCGATCAAGTCGTCGGCCTTGTCCACCCAGCCGGCCAGCGTCGAGCGGTCGATCTCGACGCCATCGCGCGCGAAGATGCCGCTCTGGCGGTACAGCGGTTGATGGTCGCAGTACTTGCCCACCATCACATGCGCCAGCAGCGCCGGCCCGGGCAGGCCGCGGGCGATCGGGCGACTGGGTGAGGCCGCCTGGAAGACCCGCTGGCAGCGCACGCAGGCCAGCTTCGGGCGAACGTGGCGCAGCACCTTGAAGCGACCCGGCACGTACTCCAGCTGCTCGGAGACGTCGCGTCCGATCTCGCGCAGGCGGCCACCACACTCCCCGCAGCCGCAGGACTGGCCTTGCGCGTCGTGGTGCTCGGGCGTGGTCTCGGGGCGGTGCAATTGGGACTCGCGCGGCAGGTGCTCAGGCAGGCCGCGCTGGGTCGGGGTGTCGTTCGCAGGGCGCCGCTCATCGCTGTTGGCTGCCGGCGACACCGGTCGATCGGCCGGCTTGAGCGCCTCGATTCCATCCAGTACGTCACCCTCCAGCAGACTGGCTTGCGGGGCCGGCGAGCCGTCGGCCAGGCGCTCGCTGGCACTGCCGAAGAGCATGCGGTTGCGCCGCAGCAGCTGCAGCTTCAACTTCTGCACCACCAAGCGCAGCATCTGGATCTCGGCGTCGCGCGCCTGCACCTGCAGGCGCAGCGCATCGATGCCATCGGCCATATCGGCGGGGGAATCGATGTCGTGCGGCATGGATCCACTGTGCCCAGCGCCTCACACCCTGGGCATCCGGGGGATCACCGAGCCTTGTTCATCCAGTACTCGGCCCGCTCAAACTACCGGTTCAGGCAGCCAGGTCGGGCACATGGGTGCGCACCGGCATGCGCCAGTCGATGCCCTCCAGCAGCATCGCCAGTTGGGCCGGCGTGAGCACCACGGCGCCCGAGCCGGCCTGCGGCCACACGAAGCGCCCGCGCTCGAGCCGCTTGGCCAGCAGCACCAGGCCCTGGCCGTCGAACCACAGCAGCTTGAGAATGTCGCCGCGGCGGCCGCGGAAGACGAAGACGTGGCCTCCAAACGGGTTGGCCGCCAGCGCGGAGTGCACCACCGCGGCCAGCCCGTCGAAGCCCTTCCTCATGTCGGTGTGGCCGGCAACGATCCACACCCGCGTGTTGGCTGGCAGACCGATCACGGTGGCGTGTCACGCAGGCAGTGCAGCACGGTGCGCAGCGTGGCGGCGTCGACACCCGCATGGACACGCAGCCGTGCACCGTCCAGCTCGATCTCGATGGCCGGGCCACTCACCGGCTTGACCGGGGCCGCCAGCGTTGTGGCAGGGGCAGCCTCGGTGGCCGCCGCGATCACGACCGGCAGCAGCGTTGCTGCGGCGGCCGATACCGCACGCGACTTGCCGTGCAGTTGCACCCAGCGGCGCAACTGGTTGGCGTTGACCTGGTTGCTCATCGCCAGGCCAGCCAGTGACATGCCAGGCTGCAGCGCCTGCTCGACGATCCAGCGCTTGAACTCTGGCAAGTAGTTGTGACGGCCGCGCGCGTTCGTCTTGAGCACGCGCTCGCCGCTCCAGGTTGGGG
>NZ_JAMXMC010000026.1 GCF_024055665.1 Ideonella oryzae
AATTGAACGCGTAGTTCAGTTGCCGGAAGCTGTCCAGGCTCGACGTGTTTGTCGTGCCCGTCGCATCAAACAGCACCGCCAGCGGCGCAACCCCCGTCACCCGCGACGCCGTCACCGTCGTCGCTCCTGTGCCCGACAGGACATGCAGCCCTGCTGTGACAGCTGAGCCGGTCCAGGCCAGGGCCAGGCAACAGGGGACGACTCTCCAGAGCCTCTGGCACCGCATTCCCATGGTCATGCCTGCGCCCCCCGCTCCTCGGTCAACCCGGCTCCCGATCATCCGCCGGGCCCCACTATGCTGCATTGCAGCAGGCTCTGGCAAGAGGCGGCATGTGCCGCGTCACCGCGCCCGGGGGGGCTCACCACCGCCCTTCAGGAAGACACCGCGCTGCGCTCCATCGCCGCGTCCCGCAGCGGCGCCGGCTCACCGGCCTGCCGAAAGGACCGGACCAGATGATCCGACAACCGCACTGCGAGCGCGACCAGATTGACGGTCGGATAGTTGGCCCCCACCGTCGGAAACACCGAACTGCCCGCCACATACAGGTTCTTGCAGTCATGCGCTCGGCAGTTGACATCCACCACCCCCTGCCGCGGGCTGCCGTGCATCCGTGTGGTGCCCATGTGGTGCCACGTCCCTTGCCGTTCCAGCGATGCCGGCCAGGGCTGACCGGACAGCGGGGGAGGCAACTCGGCACGACCCACGCCACGTGTCTGGAGGAAGTCGGCGAACAGCCGGTGGCCGGTATCGATCGTGTGCTTTTCCTGCTCCCCCATGCGCCACTCCACCTGGGCTCGCGGGATGCCCAGCGCATCGCGCGCCTCACCCAGCGTGACCCGGCTGTCCGGGTTGGGCACCGGTTCGGCCACACAGGCCAAATCCAGGTAGGGCGCGGGACTCAACCTGGGCACCACACGCCCGCCCACGAAGCGCAGCGATGTCAGGGGGGCAGCCATCACCGTCCGGATGTCCTGCAGCACGCTCTCGTCCCACGCGCGGTGCCCCAGACTTCTCTGCTTGGCACGAAAGAGCGCCTCGGCCTGCGGCGTGCCTTCGCCAGGAAAGACGGAACACAGCCACATCACGGAATTGGTCAGCCCCAGGCGCTCACGCACCTCCGGCGTGGGCATGACCTGGCCCGCCACTTTCGTCCCCGCAGCGGCCATATGCCGGTGGTGGTAGTTGAACTTGATGTCGTACAGCTTGCTGCGCTTCCAATCCCCATGCATGTGAAGCCGCCCCACCTGCACCCGGGGGTGGTCCATGAAGTAGCGCCCCACCAGGCCATTGCGGTTGGCCAAGCCCTCGGGGCGCTGAGGACTGCAGGCCAGCAGAAGCCGGGGGTTTTCGATCCCGCCGGCCGCCAGCACGAAACGCTCGGCCGAGACCGACAACTGCCGGCCGTTCAGACTGCGCGCCAACACCGACTCCAGCACATCCCCCTCCGGGGTGCTGTCGAAGCGAACCACATTGGCATGCAGGACAACGGTGATGAGACGGCTATCGCGCAATCGGCGACGATAGTCGCGCCCAAAGCGCACAGGTGGGCTGAAATGGGAGACGGCGTCCATCAATCCCGTGCCCGCCAAGGGAAAGCGCTGCACGTCGGGCCGACCGATGGCCGCCACCCAATGTGCGGGGTCGTAGTTCACGGGGCCCAGCTTCAGCCACTGGTGCGCTTTCTGGACATAGGACTGGAACTCGGCATACCCGATGGGCCATCCGCTGTGTGCCACCCATGAACGCCGCTCAAAGTCGGACGGCTCGAAGGCACGGCAGAACCCACCCCAGCAATTGCTGCTGCCGCCGAGGAAGCGGCTGCGGCAACCATCGCCGAACTGGTAGTCGATCTCGCCAGCGCTGGAACCTCGGTTCAGGTCTCGGGAGGCCTCTTCCACGTCCAGCCCGCCACTCTCCAGCACCACGCAAGCGATGCCGGCGGCCTCCAGCTCCATGGCGATCACCAGGCCTGCAGTCCCCCCTCCCACGATGCAGACATCTGACTGCAAGCGTTGTTCGGCATCCATGTGCCGCAAATCGAGCAACATCGTTACCGCTGATCCAGTGAATCGGATGTTCTTGTCAGAGCCCCAGGTCAAGCCGATGTCCGATGTCGTTCGGCAGGACCTTTATCAAAGAATACAGGTCCGCCCCGCACGCAGCCAGCCTTTCGGTCAACAGGTCGTGGTGCTAAGTTCACAGCGCCAGGGTTTGCGGCCGCCCCGTCCGACGGCCAACCGTGTCGTGACACCGCACACCTTGCCAGAAGAACACCGCCCTGGCGCCTTCGGTTCGGCAGGCGGCCCGGCCGTTGGGTGACATATTGCCATTGCGCGCCTTCTGCCTTGTTGTGTCACTTCCGCCGCAGGCCTGGCCCTCTCTCGCCTTCGCCAAAGGGTGCTGCAGCAGCACAAAGAAAAGCGGCTGCCATCGGCAGCCGCTGCGTGAAGGGGGCCGAGAAGAGACAACGCTCTTCTCGGCATACCCGCCGGATCAGTTCGAGTAGTAAGGACCCTTCCAGCTGGTCGGCAGGGCCGTGTCGTGACCCACGCCTTCCCAGAAGCTGCCACCGCTCTTCACCGTGTTGCTGCGGTAGGTCAGCTGCTTGCCGGCCAGGGTCAGATCCTGGCTTGTGTGGCTGTTGCGGATGAAGGTGTTGTTCTGGATCAGGACGTTGGTGACGCCTTCGGCCGAGGTGTCGTTCTGCGGGCAGATCGCCACCGTCCACTGGTTCGTGTCAGACGGGTCGC
>NZ_JAMXMC010000027.1 GCF_024055665.1 Ideonella oryzae
CGAACAATTGTCTTGCGGTACCCAACCCGCGCATATCAGCATGAGCAACCGTCGCGCATCCACATCGGGTGGCATCCAACGGGCTCCGTCGCGTTCCCCGTCCGGCAACGGGTTTGAATTCAAGATCCGCTGCGCGGAGAAATCAGTGTTGCCTCTTGACAGGAAGAAGCTATATCAACGTTTGAGCTCAGCCGCGCGCGCGGGCTGGCGAACCCTGGCGTAGCGCGTCGGCTGCAGTGACGGGTTGGGCCGCTGCGCCAGTGGGCGCGCTCACGCGTGGCAACTTTCGTATTGCGCGGTTGATGTCGTTGCCAATCTGCTTGGCGACCGTTTGGTATACGGTGGTTAGCTCTTGAGTGATAGACGGGGCCTGATCGCGAAAGACATCAAGCGTCTTGACCAAGAGCGTCGGGCTATTGAAAAACCGGGGATCACCCTTGGCGTCGCCGTAGCCCACCTCATAGTCAAAGTCGTCGATTGCCTCGCTTGGATCCTTCGCCTCCAACAGGCGAGCCGTGACTGAAAGGTATGGCACGTAGCCCACCTGCTTGCCCGGGTAATAGCCGGCACCGTCGATCAGTACGTCGAGAATCGCGTCGACGCCAGGGACCATGCTCTTGTAGCTTCCGCTTCGTACCGCCGTAGCCAGCTGAGCGTCTTCGAGGTTCTCAACTGGAACCGACCATTCGCTAACTAGCTGCTGAAGAGCTTGCGATAGGCAGGCCCTGGCTGAAAAATTGAGGACAGATAGCGCCGACGAAAGCTGAAGGCGATCGGCCTCTCTACCAGAGCGAATTGCATTCCCGATGGCCATACCGAGTAGCCCCGGTGTGATGGGAGGCGGGCTCGATGATTTCGGAGAAGGCGGAAGGTCAGCGACCGAAAACGGGGCGGTACTTCCAGTAGGCGGCACCTCCTTGATGGGCAGGAGTCCCAGGCGCTGAATGTCAATTGGAGGGCGTGGCGGTTTTGGCTGGCGACTGGCGCAACCTGGTAGTGCGACCGCTGTCAGCGCGGAGATGATTAGACGACGATGCACAAGGTGCTCCCTAGCGGCGTTGAAAGAGAGGTAGCCAAGCGGCCCAACGTTTGACTTAAGGGTCGTGCCGTAGGCGCATCCCCTTGAAGAATGGTTAGGCCGCATCTTCCTCGCTGGGCGCGTTTGACTCACGAACGAGAGCGAGCGTAAGCCAAGCAGCGATCGCCGCAGCGAATAAATTGAGACCAAGGAGTGACTCTGACTTGTGCTGCATGTAGGACCACTGATATGCGCTGCCAAGATATGCGGATCCGGTGACGCCGACCGAATGCTCGCCGAGGCGGAGGAAAAGCCACGCGCCTGCTCCGCACGAGAGGATAAAGGTCACGGCCGACGTTGAGAATGCCGGAACTTGGGCGAACCAAAAGTTCCGAGCATGGAACTTCCAGCCTTCGCGTGAATTGAATGCCTGGACTCCGGACCAGATTCCATATCCGTACAGGCAGAGCGTAGCGAATAGTGCGAACTGGTCTAGGCCACGAAAAAGAGAGGCTTGGAAAAGTATTGGAAGCATCATGACGACACCCAATGCACTTCCAGCGACGGCGAGCAGTCCAAGTGAGCGAGCGGGCGGATCGGCGAGTTTCATGCGGCCTAACGCCCGCGGTAAGCCGCGCCGGAGTGCGAAGCACGGAGGGCACCCGCAAGCGGAGCTTGTGGGCGTCGGCTTGACCGAATACGAAGGGACTTCCCCAGTCCTGTGACGGTATCGAGGTACCAAGATTGACTCGCGGAAGTTCAATCTGATCGGAAAGGGGAAGTCCATGAGCGAGATTACACGAGGTGCGGCGT
>NZ_JAMXMC010000028.1 GCF_024055665.1 Ideonella oryzae
TCGTCTGTGGCACCCGTCCACGCTGAACGAATGGAGCCCTGCTGAGCGGTTCGTATCTGGGGCCTCGGCCACACCGCCGACACAAGCCCGTCTGTAGATGTGCAGTCTGTCTCTCGTGGTGTCTTCAGCAGCGCCTGTCAGGTCGACGATTTGCCGGGAATCTCAAATACCGCTTGGGAAGGAGAAAACAGCCAGGTTCTGCTTGACCGAGGGGGAAGTCCCTGTAAAAGGGTTAAACAGCATCTGCCACCCCGAACACAGCACGATGCCAGACCGCATTCGGAGCTTTGAACCAAGCAGAGTTTGCCTCCGTCGCAAACTGCGCCAGTTCGTTCAGATTGCCGTCATACCGTGTGTACAAAGCTATCAATTCACGCAAGCCTTGCTGAGACAGACGCTTGGAACGAAGCTGAATTTCCAGTTCGTGGCCCGCCCCGACCACGCCGATAACGCCAGGGATGGACTTCAGCCAGGCGAAGAATGCTGCCTCGTCGCCTTGGGAAAAGTACCGCACCGGTGCGCGCCATATGAGCGTTGCCATGATGTTTAACGCCAAAGGTAAGCTGCGCCGGAAGGAGCGAAGCGAGTGGAGGGCACCGACATGGCCCATGAAAATGGCGAAGCCATGGGCCATGTTGGAGTCAGCTTGACCGTAATGTTAGGCCACATATCTTGGACTTGGTGTTTCACTTGATGTGTGATCCCGCGCCACGCTCAGCGCAAGCCTGAGCAGGCAATGCTTCCCAAGTTCTTGTCATGGGGCCTCCCCGATGGGAAGGCTGTGAACCCCGGTCGACGCATGTCCTTTCGAGTCTTGTCGTAATAGACACTCAAAATTCCCGTGATGAGGAACTGCAGTCCAAGGTGAGATTCACCGACCTGATGTTTGAAGCCGATGTAATCAGCTTGTGTTGGCTTCGACGCTGGCCGACGTTTAAAGATGCTCCACTCATCAAGTGCGCCGACGAAACCTACCAGCTTGTCAAAAGTTACGTTCGTCTTGCCGGCATAGGCGGCCTGCATTTTGGAGAATATCCAATCGAGCGTATCGGTCCTTGTTTTGTCGATGTTCGATTTCACAGATACCAATGAGAGATACGGCCCTCGCACTTTGTCGTTTTTATCGTTTGATGCGAGCGTTTCGCAGAGGGTTGCAGCGTCAAAGAGCTTTTCGCATTCGTGCTGGATATCGCCGTCGTTGAGATGTTTCTTGATGGAAATTATTGCTATCACACCCTCTGGAGGGACGATTACGCTATTTCCGAATCTCTGAAAAACTGGATATGCGCCTGAATCAAAAACTAGGATATCTAGTTGTGTGGAGTGCTGATCGCTATCTGTCTTTCGTTCTGTACCCTTCTCTCCGGTCTTTACAGCCGGACGGAGGATGAAGCCGGTGAGTACTTCGAGGTCTTTGGGTAGATAGCGCGAGAGATATTCGCGGACTAAGTCTTCGACAAATCGACCGTCCTCGCCTCTATGCTGAGCACCAGCGCCGGTTGGGGCGGGAATCAGCATTTCAAACTGTTGGTAGGTTTAAACTAGTGCATCCACTTCCGTGGACCAATAGTCTTGAATTCGCTTGCCGTCCATATGTGTTTCCTGTGTGTGGCCTAGACAAGATGGCTTCGTGAAGCTGGGCGGCCCGTCTCCAGCGCGAACGTAGGTTGCGGGCCTGAGACCTGCAGAGCTACACCAATGCACCCGACGGACTCGCTGCCGGGGCGTTGCCAAATTGCTGGGAGACGGGCCATGGACAAATCTAGCACCCTGTTTGTCGGTTTGGATGTTCACAAGGACAG
>NZ_JAMXMC010000029.1 GCF_024055665.1 Ideonella oryzae
ACCCAGACGATGTTCTGGGTCGGGTCCTTGATGTCGCAGGTCTTGCAGTGCACGCAGTTCTGGGCGTTGATCACCAGCTGGTCGGCGCCGTCCTTGTTGACGAACTCGTAGACCCCGGCCGGGCAGTAGCGGCTCTCCGGTCCGGCGAACTTGGCCAGGTTCACCTTGACCGGCACCGAAGCATCTTTGAGCGTCAGGTGCGCCGGCTGGTTTTCCTCATGGTTGGTGTTGCTGATGAACACCGAGGAGAGCCGGTCAAAGGTCAGCTTGCCATCGGGCTTGGGGTAGTCGATCTTCGGGCACTCGGCCGCCGGCTTCAGGTACAGGTGGTCGGCCTGTTGGCGGTGGATCGTCCAGGGCGGGATGGTGATGCCCAGCTTGGGCAGCAGCCACTGCTCGATGCCGGTCATCAGCGTGCCGATGGTGTTGCCCTTCTTGAACCATTGCTTGAAGTTCTTGGCCCGCATCAGCTCGGTGTGCAGCCAGCTCTGCTCGAAGGCCACCGGGTAGTCGCCCAGCTCATCCTGGGCGCGGCCGGCCTGCAGTGCATTGAAGGCCGCTTCGGCGGCGAGCATGCCGGTCTTGATGGCCGCGTGGCTGCCCTTGATGCGCGAGGCGTTCAGGGTGCCGGCATCGCAGCCCACCAGGGCGCCACCCGGGAAGACCAGCTTGGGCAGGGACAGGATGCCGCCGGCCGTGATGGCTCGTGCGCCATAGCCCAGGCGCTTGCCGCCCTCGATGTGGGTGCGGATGGACGGGTGGGTCTTCCAGCGCTGCATCTCCTCGAAGGGCGACAGCCAGGGGTTCTTGTAGTCCAGACCGACCACGTAGCCCAGTGTGACCTTGTTGCCCTCCAGGTGGTAGAGGAAGCCGCCGCCATAGGTCTCGCTGTCCATCGGCCAGCCGGCGGTGTGCACCACCAGACCGGGCTTGGCCTTGTCCGCCGGCACTTCCCACAGCTCCTTGATGCCGATGGCGTAGCTCTGCGGGTCGCGGCCATGGTCCAACCGGTACTTGGCGATCAGCTGCTTGCCCAGGTGGCCGCGGGCGCCCTCGGCGAAGATGGTGTACTTGCCCAGCAGTTCCATGCCCAGCTGGAAGTTCTCGGTGGGTTCTCCATCCTTGCCGATGCCCAGGTTGCCGGTGGCCACGCCCTTGACGCGGCCCTGTTCGTCATAGACCACCTCCGCGGCGGAAAAGCCCGGGAAGATCTCCACGCCCAGGGCCTCGGCCTGCTCACCCAGCCACTTGGTGACTGCGCCCAGGCTGATGACGTAGTTGCCCTGGTTGTGGAAGCATTCCGGCAGCAGGCCGTGCGGGGTCTGCTTGGCGCCGGTCTCCGACAGGAACAGCACCTCGTCCTCGGTGACGGGCTGGTTCAGCGGCGCGCCCAGTTCCTTCCAGTTCGGGAACAACTCGGT
>NZ_JAMXMC010000003.1:0-98713 GCF_024055665.1 Ideonella oryzae
CCCGGCCGGGGTCTACGAGTTCGTCAACAAGGACGGCGCCGACCAGCTGGTGATCAACGCCCAGAACTGCGTGCACTGCAAGACCTGCGACATCAAGGACCCGACCCAGAACATCGTCTGGGTGACGCCGGAAGGCGGCGGCGGCCCGAACTACGCGGGCATGTAAGCCCAGCCAGCTCCCCGAGGGGAACGCCCCTCCCAACCATGGCGCGCACTCGGTGAGAATGCGCGCCATGTCGTTTCTGCGTCGCTGGAGCCTGGCCCTGCCGGCCCATGGCATCAATGGCCTATCGGTCCTGCTAGGCCTCGGGTTGGTGCACCTGGTGTGCTGGGCCCTGGGTGGCCCCGCGGCATCCCTGGCCGCCGTGTCGGGGGCCATCTTCACGAGCCTGCCCGACACCCCGCTGGCCCCGGCCCGCACCCGTCTGCGGGTGGCCACCGGCGCTCTGGTGGGCACGCTCTCCAGCGTCCTGGCGCTGAGCTTGAGCACGCACCCCGTTGGCCTGGCCGTGCTGGTGGCGATGATCGGCGGTGTGTCGGCCATGGGCATGGCTTGGGGGGCCCGCGCCGGCCCGCTGACCTTCGTGCCCATCCTGGCCCTGGTCTTCTCGCTGGCCCACCCACCGACGGCGGATGTCCATGAGATTGCCCGGCACACTCTGTGGACCCTGGTTGGCGCCATGCTCTATTGGGGCTGGGCGCCCTGGGTGTCACGCCGCCTGCAGCCCCGGCTGCGGCAACTCGCCGTGGCCTCCGCCTTCCGGGCCCTGGGCGAGTTGCTGCGCGCCCGGGGCCAGTTGCTGGCGCTGCCGGCGACTGACACCCCGGATGCCCAGGTCGCCCTCACCCACTGGATCATCCACCAGGCCGCGCTGGACGAGCAGATCCAGGCCGCCCGGGACCTGCTGTTCGAGGCCCAGCACCGCCCTGCCGCCCTGCGCCTGAGCGACGCCCTGCTCCAGGCCATCGAACTGCGCGACGCCCTGATGGTGAGCGAACTGGACCTGGCGGGGCTGGGCAAGGAAGACACCGCCCAGGCAACGCGTCAGGCGCTGGGGGATTGGCTGGGATCTCTGGGCGACGCCCTGGCGCGCCAGGCGCAGGCCCTGGAGCTGGCGGAGCCGCCACCGCCAGTGGAGGCCGACGCCCTGCAGGCCCGCCTGCGCTACAGCCTGAATCAGCTGGAAGGACTGACCCCCAACCGCCTGGGGCACATCCTTCTGGGGCGTGGCGAACACCTGCTCAAGGACTTGGCCCGACTGCGCGCCGCCTTGGTCGAAGGCTCAGGGCAACCGCTGCCTCCGCGCGATGAACTGCTGCGCTTCATCAGCGCCGAAGGTTGGCCCCTGGCCTCGCTGGCTTCCCAGCTGCATTGGCATTCGCCCATCCTGCGACATGCCGTGCGCAGTGCGCTGGCCCTGACCGCGGCTTATGTGCTGGCCCTCTGGCTGCCCTGGACCTCACACCCGAACTGGCTGGTGCTGAGCGTGGCGGTGGTGCTGCGCGGCAACCTGGAACAAACCCTGTCGCGTCGGGATGCCCGGATCCTGGGGACGGTGCTGGGCTGCCTGTTGGTGCTGGCCTTGGCCGTCACCCATGTCACGGCGCTGAGCGATGTCATCTTCCTGCTCGCAGCAGGCACCGCCCACGCCTTCGTCAACCGCCGCTATCTGATCACCGCCACGGCCGCCACGGTCATGGCGCTGCTGCAGGCCCATCTGATGGCGCCAGAGGGTGGGTTCGGCGTCACCGAACGCCTGCTGGACACGGTGCTCGGCGCTGCCCTGGCCTGGGGCGCCAGCTACCTGTTCCCCTGGTGGGAATACCGCAGCATCCCGATGCTGGCCCAGCGCGCCCGGCGGGCGCTGGCGGCGTTGACCGAAGAAGGCCTGCGCTGGCCGGAGGCCGTGCACTCGGACCTGCCGATGCGCCTGGCGCGGCGCCAGGCCTACGACGCCATCGGCGCTCTGGCTCTGGCCGCCAGGCGCACCGCGGTGGAGCCCGAGACAGTGCGTCTGCCCCTGCGCACCCTGGCCGGCCTGCTGGCCCAATGCCATGTGCTGCTGGCACAGTTGTCGGGCATCCGGCGCCTGCTGAGCTACCGGCAAGCCGAACTCGATCGCAGCCAGGTCGAGCCCGCTCTGCAAGCCCACGGAGCCGAAATTGCCCGCATCCTGCGCAGCCACCTGGAAGACGAACTGCCCCAGACCTGGCCTGCCCCCGCCCAGCCCCAGCCCACATCGGACTTCAACCAATGGCTGCTGCGGCGTCTGACCTTGGCCGAACTGGCTGCCTGCCGGGTGGCGCATGTGAACCACGAACTGGCCCGCGCGGCCCGCGCCCTGCGCCGCAGCCCTTGAAGCCCAACCGCGCTAACGGCCCGCCACCACGTCGCCCCCCGCTGGACTTCGTGCATCCAGCCACCCGATGCAATGGCGTGTCCAGCCGGCCACCCGACTTTCCAGAAAGCGGAACGACAGTCCCGCCAGGAACAGACTGATCGCGAACACCACCACCAGACCACAGAGATACCCCGCCACGCCTTGCGGCAGCCATGGCAGCAGGGGCTTGAGCACCAGATCGATGACGGCGAAATGCAGCAGGTAGAGCGAATAGGAGCGACGCCCTGCCAGCGACAGCAGCTTGACGTGCCAACCCTGTTGGAGCGCCCAGGCCATGCCGGCCCCCATCAGAAAGACAGGCAGCCAGAAGAAGGGTCGCGTGGTCAGCGATGTGAATTTGCCGAGGACGGCCAGCATCAGCCACAGCGCCAACACCGTCGCAATGACAGGCAGATGCGCCCGTTGGCGTTCCACCACCACCCGGTAAAGCGCCATGCCGAGCGGAAAGATCGGCGCCTGGGTCAGCAGGCTGTAGTAATAAAACATCTCCGCATCCGGGAGCCACGGTCGCAGCAGTGCCGTGGCGCCGACCCCGGCAGCGTAGAAGCCGAACGCCGTCAACACGCAGGCCAGCGGGGTCTTCAGGCGAGTCGCCAGCAGCGGGAAGAACAGGTAGAAGCTCATCTCAACTGCAATGCTCCAGCCCCCGGGCACGACCAGATTGATCGCGTGCACCGAAAAGCCATTGAGAAAGAGCGCCGTGAGCAGCACATCCCAGCCGTTGATCTGTGCGGGGTTCTGTCCTGACCACAGAACCGGCAGACCGTAGCCCAGCATTGCCAGCCAGAACACGGGCGCAATACGCAGGCCGCGTCGGAGGTAGAACTTCCGGAACGGGAGGCTTTCCCCCGCACGGGCGGCCCACATGTAGGACATGGTGAACGCGCTGATCAGGAAGAACAGCTGGACGCCAAGATTGCCGATCTGGACCCAGGACGCCACCCGCCCGGGCAGTTGGAAGGGAATGCTGGAATGGAACAGGACCACCAGCGAGATGGCCACGCCGCGCAGCGTATCCAGCGAAGACAAACGTTGTTGTTCTGACATCCGGTACCTGCTGCGACTGCGATGTGGCCCCCGACGATCGCGCCCGCGCAAGTTGCGCATCCCCGCCATCGGTCCGAGCGCCAACCATATCCGGACCCGCCCCCTTGAAACCTCAGCGCTCGTCCGCAAATGTCATGACATGAGCACGATGCACGCCTTTGTCCTTCCTCCGCATCTGAAGCCGGTGGCTGAGACTGCGGCCCTGCTGCAGCGGCTGGAGGCCCCGCCTTTGCAGGTGAGCCCGGCCCAGTACCGGCAGGTGGTGCAGCAATTGCAGCAACAGCTGGCAGATCTTGGCATGGACGACGCCCTCGACAAGCTGCTCCAGGCCTTCCCGGCCGCAGCGGTGGTGTACGAGAACCTGCACTACGAACAGGCGGGATTGTGCCGGGCACCGTTGGAAGCCTCTCTCAATGCGGAGTTGAGCGCAGCAGCCGTGATCCGTGCCATCCGTGCGGGTGCGGGCCGACCGCCAGTGGCCTGAGGGGCCATGAACGTGGCAGGATGGCGTCATGGCCGATCCTGCCTCGCATCTCCGCACTGTGCCGCTCAACCCGGAGCGTTGGTCTGATCTGGAAGATCTCTTCCAGGCCCGGGGTTGCGCCCAGGCGCGCACCTGCTGGTGCATGTACTACCGACGCAGCGGTGAACCGGTGGTCCCGGAGGGCCGGCGCAAGGCCGATGTGAACCACGACGAGTTCCAGGCCCTGGTGGCTGCCGGCACCTTCACGGGCCTGCTGGCCTACGAAGGTCCTCTGGTCGTCGGCTGGTTATCCCTCGGCCCGCGTGAGGACTTCGCCAAGCTGGCCCGTTCTCCGGTGATGAAACCGGTGGACGACCAACCGGTCTGGTCGGTGATCTGCTTCGTCGTGCGGCCCACACACCGGGGCCTGGGCGTGGCCCGCACACTGCTGCGTGCCGCCAAGCAGGAGGCCCAAAGGCGTGGCGTGACCCTGGAGGCCTACCCGGTCGACAAGCCCGGCCCGCTGGAAGACGACAACCTCTGGTTTGGACCGGTTTCTCTCTACGCCGAGGCCGGCTTCACCGAAGTGGCCCGGCGCAAGCCGGAGCGGCCGGTGATGCGCTGGTGCAGCAAGATCTGATCAGTTCTTGCTCCAGCCCTTGTCCGTCAAGCATTTGTCCACTATTACCTCTCGCGGCTGAAGGTTGTCGTCACGCTGGGATTCTGGAACAAACTGCCCCGGCGTGTTGGTGCACTGCCGCGATGCACCTGATCCAGAACATTCCGTGTGCGGAGCGTTGCGGATGGCGGGCATCTTCACCCACTTGGGCGGCAAGGCCTGCAAGGCGGCCTGTTCGCAGACTTGACGATCCTGCACCAGTGCTTCTGGCGAAGCGCCCAACTTGTTCCAACCGGGGCTGGCGCATGCCCCCACCAACAGAACCAGAGGCAAAGAAACCCAACGCAGCATGTGTCATCTCCTGTGAGTGTTGGACAAAAAGCGAGCTTGGCCGCCGACGACCATGCTATCGGGCCAATGGCACTTGAACTTCCTTCTTTGGAGGGAAGCCCCCTAAGGCACAGGGCTGTAAGGCAAAGATCGTTCGTCGCTGCAATCCTTCAAACCCACGCCCGTCAGCTGCAGCTTGCGCGCAGCCTGGGCCAGCCACCACAGCTTGCGCGCTGCCTCTGCCGGGGGCAGGCCCTCCGGTCGCACATTGGACAGGCAGTTGCGTTCAGCATCGGTGCGACCGACGCGCGGGGCGTGCGTCAGGTAGATACCCAGGCTGTCCGGCGAACTGAGGCCCGGCCGTTCGCCGATCAGCATGGCCACCTGCGCCGCGCCCAGGCGGGCGCCGATGTCGTCGCCCAGCGCCACGCGAGCCTGGGTGGCCACCACCAGCGGGCCCAGCGTCCAGCCCTCGGGCAGTTGGGCCAGCACCTCGGCCACCAAGGGCGCCGCCTGGCGCTCGATGGCGGCGGCCGACAGGCCATCGCCGATCACCAGCAGCAAGTCGCAGGGGGCCGCCACGCCCCCCTGATCCAGCATCCGGGCGCTGGCGGCCGACAGCCGGCGCCCCAGGTCCGGCCGCAGCAGGTAGGTGGCGCGGTCGGGTGCCGCGCTCTGCACCGTGAGCACCGGCGGGCCGCCCAGCACGGCCAGACGGGCGCTCAGGGCCGGCACATCCAGGGGCAGATGCACGGCGTCGCGCGCCTGGGCGTGGGCCGCGCCAAAGGCCAGTAACTCTCGCGTGGGCAGGCTGCCCCCCGCGCGGCCCAGCCCCACCCGCGCCGGCGTCTGGGCGCGCAGCCCGGCCCAGGGGTCGGGACGGACGAGGTCGTTGGCCATCTCAAACCCCTCCAAAATGCTGCAGCAGCGGGTGCGCCGGTGTCACCGGCAGCAACTGACCCGCCTCGTCGGTCAGCCCCATGCGCTGCAGCCAGGCCTCGAATTCCGGGGCCCGCTTCAGGCCCAGCACCTGGCGCAGCATCAGCGCGTCGTGGAAGGAGGTGCTCTGGTAGTTGAGCATCACGTCGTCCGCCCCCGGCACGCCGATCAGGAAGGTCACGCCCGCCGCGCTCAGCAGGGTCATCAGCGTGTCCATGTCGTCCGAATCGGCCTCGGCGTGGTTGGTGTAGCAGACGTCGCAGCCGATGGGCAGGCCCAGCAGCTTGCCGCAGAAGTGGTCCTCCAGCCCGGCACGGATGATCTGCTTGCCGTCGTAGAGGTATTCCGGCCCGATGAAGCCGACCACCGTGTTGCAGATCATCGGCTCGAAGGCGCGGGCCACCCCGTAGGCGCGGGCCTCGCAGGTCTGCTGGTCCACACCGTGGTGGGCATTGGCCGACAGGGCCGAGCCCTGCCCCGTCTCGAAGTACATGACGTTGTCGCCCAGCGTGCCGCGCTTCAGGCTCAGGGCCGCCTCGCGCGCCTCACGCAGCACCGCCAGGTCGATGCCGAAGCTGCGGTTGGCCGCCTCGGTGCCGGCGATGGACTGGAACACCAGGTCCACCGGCGCGCCCTGCTCCATCGCCTTGATCTGGTTGGTGACGTGGGTGAGCACGCAGGACTGGGTCGGGATCTCGAAGCGCCGGATCACCTCGTCCATCAGCTGCATCAGCCCGGTCAGCGGGCCCAGCCCGTCGCCGGCCGGGTTGATGCCGATGACCGCATCCCCCACGCCGTAGAGCAGCCCGTCCAGCGTGGAGATGGCGATGCCGCGGGCGTCGTCGGTCGGGTGGTTGGGCTGCAGGCGCATGGCCATGCGCCCCGGCAGACCCAGGGTGTTGCGAAAGCGGGTGATGACCCGGCAGCGCCGGGCGACCAGGATCAGGTCCTGGTTGCGCATCAGCTTGCTGACGGCCGCCGCCATCTCGGGCGTGATGCCGGCGCGTACCCGGCTCAGCGCCGCTTCGCCATCCGGTGCCACCGCCTGGATCAGCAGCCAGTCGCGGAAATCGCCCACGGTGAGGTGGGCGATCTCCGCGAAGGCTGCCTCGTCATGGCGGTCCAGGATCAGGCGCGTGACCTCGTCTGCCTCGTAGGGGATCAGCGCCTCGTTCAGGAAGGTGCGCAGCGGCAGCTCGGCCAGCGCCATGCGGGCGGCCATGCGCTCGGCAGCGCTCGCGGCCGCCAGGCCGGCCAGCACATCGCCCGAACGCAACGGGCTGGCCTTGGCGAGCAGGGTCTTCAGGTCCGCAAAGGACCAGACCTGCCCGCCCAGGGTGTGGGTGTATGCCATGCCAGCCAGTATCCGCTCAGCCTTGGGTCTGCACCACCTCGACGCTGACCACGGTCAGCTCGGCCACCGCGGCGCGGCGCTGGGCGGTGAAGAAGTGGAAGTACACCCAGGCCACCGCCATGGCGCCCAGGAAAATGGCGCTCAGCAGCGTGTTGAACCAGACCATGGTGATCAGGCAGCCCACCGCCAGCACCAGGGCGATGGCCGGCAGCACCGGGTAGCCGATGGCCGGGAAGGGACGGGCCAGGCCCGGCTCCTTGCGGCGCAGCACGAACAGGCTGGCCATGGACATGATGTACATGACGATGGCGCCCAGAACCGACATGGTGACGATGTTGGCCGTCAGCGGCTGGCCGCCGATCACGATCAGCTGGTCGCTGAAGATGGCCAGGATGCCCACCACGCCGCCCGCCAGCACGCCCACCCAGGGGGTACCGAAGCGCGGGTGCACCGCCGCCAGGAAGCCCGGCAGGTAGCCCGAGCGGGCCAGCGCGAAGATCTGGCGCGAGTAGCCCAGGATGATGCCGTGGAAGGAGGCGATCAGGCCGAACAGGCCGATCCACACCAGCATGTGCAGCCAGCCGCTGTGCTCACCCACGATCATCTTCATGGCCTGCGGCAGCGGGTCGTTGATGTTGGAGAGCTTGGTCCAGTCGCCCGCGCCGCCAGCCAGGAACATCACGCCGGCCGCCAGGACCACCAGGGTCAGGATGCCGCCGATGTAGGCACGCGGGATGGTGCGGTGCGGGTCCTTGGCCTCTTCCGCGGCCATGGCCACGCCCTCGATGGCCAGGAAGAACCAGATAGCGAACGGGATGGCCGCGAAAATGCCCGACCAGGCGGCAGGGCTGAAGGTGTCCGAACCCGCCCAGCCCTTGGCCGCGAAGTGGGCCACCGAGAAGCCCGGTGCCACCACGCCCATGAAGACCAGCAGCTCGAAGATGGCCAGGATGGTGACGAACAGCTCGAAGGTGGCCGCCGTCTTCACGCCGACGATGTTCAGCGCCATGAAGACCAGATAGGCCCCCACCGCCACCCATTTGGGGTCCAGCGCCGGGAACTGCACATTCAGGTAGGCGCCGATGGCCAGCGCAATGGCCGGCGGCGCGAAGACGAATTCCACCAGCGTGGCGAAACCAGCGATGAAGCCGCCGGTGGGGCCGAAGGCGCGCTGCGCATAGGCGAACGGGCCGCCCGCATGAGGGATGGCGGTGGTCAGCTCGGTGAAGCTGAAGATGAAGGTCGTGTACATGGCCGCCACCAGGATGGTGGCCACCAGGAAGCCCAGCGTGCCGGCGCTGGCCCAGCCGTAGCTCCAGCCGAAGTACTCGCCAGAGATGACCAGACCGACGGCCAGGCCCCACAGGTGCCAGGCGTTGAGCGCCGGCTTCAGTTGCCCAGGTTGACTCATTGCGTTCACTCCTCGCTCGATGCAATGGCGTGATGGTCCGCATCCGGGCCGGGGCGGTCTATCGCAAATCGGCAAGCTTGCCGCGACGCGCCCGGCCCGCCCCGGTCAGGCAGATCGGGTGGCACATGGCTTGCTGGTGATGAACGCAGTCCCTCGCATCACGCCATGAGCCACGCGCCCTCCCCTCACCCCCTGTTGCAGCAGCGTTCGTCCCGCGATGTGGACGAGCAGGCCACGCTGCTGCAGGGCTGGCAGCAGGACTATGTGCAGCTGTCCTCGGGGGGGTTCGAGGGCCGGTTCGTCGAAGCCCGGCTGGCGCAAACGCACCTGTTTGTGGAAGACACCAGCCGGCGCCTGCTGCAGCGTGGTGCACGCCCGTCCGATCGCCTGGCCTTGGGCGTGCCCCTGTCGCTGGGCTGGGGGCCGGTCAGCTTCTGCGGCCACACGGCTTGGCAGGAGGGGCCAGGCCGCGACGCCCACTTCTGCAGCTTCAGCGGGACCGATGGCTTCGAGTTCATGACCCCCGAGGGGCTGTCGATGGCGGGGCTGGATCTGCCTCTGAGCGATCTGTTGGCCCTGGCCACCGAGGAAGACCGCCCCGGCCTGCTGCGCCTGGCCATGCAGGCCGGGCTGCACCGCGCGGATCCTGCTAGCCTGCGCGCCCTGCAGGAACAGCTGAGTGGCGCCCTGCAACTCATCACGGCGCTGCCCGCCCGGCTGGATGACGAACGCGCCTGCGCCCTACTGCAGCAGGCGCTGATGTCCAATGTGCTGGCCCTGCTGCCCGGCAGCCACGCGCCCACCGCCCCCCACCGCGCTGCCCAGCTGGTGGCGCGGGCCCAGGCCTTTGTACGCGACGACCCGGAGACCCCCCACACCGTGGCCACTCTGTGCCAAGCCCTGGGGGTGAGCCGCCGCACTCTGCAGGCTGCTTTTCAGCAGGTGACCGGGCTGGCTCCGGCGGCATTCCTGCGCACGGTGCGCCTGGCCGGTGCCCGGCGGGCGCTGAAGACGGCCCGTTCGGTGGCCGAAGCCGCCACCCAATGGGGCTTCTGGCATCTGGGCCTGTTCGCGCAGGACTACCGGGAGCTCTACGACGAACTGCCGTCGCAGACCTGGCGCCGGCTGCATGGCCAAGCCGCCCTGCACTGAGCTGCGCCGACGGGCTCAGCGCCCCCAGAGCGTGATGCGCGCGATGCGCAGGGACTGGCCCATGCCCTCGGAGCAGCCATCGATCCACAGCCGCAACAGCGGTGCCCCGGCGTCTGGCGTGGCCTTGCTGGGCCGCGCACTGCGCACGCCGTCATAGCTGGCCACCAGGCCGGTGGCAGCCGTCCATTCCACCCGCACCTTGCCCGGCATGGTCTTGAAACCCGAGAGCCCGAGCTGATGGCGCTGGCCGCGGTAGACCAGCTCCAGGCGGGGAACGTCGTCGTCAAAGCGTCCCAACCCCAGGGCCCAGCGCTGCACTTCAATGTCGATCGCCAACACGGCCCACTGCCCCTTGTGCAGCCGAGGATCGCTCAGCAGCACCTCGGCGGCGGCCAGCGGACAGGCCGGCTGCCCCGCTGCCGTGTCATAGGCCTGGGCATCCAAGGCCAGCAAGCCGCCCTCGACGCGCACCCTGGCGGCTGAGGCCGGCTGCCCGGTGGTACGCCATGGGCGGCCCGCATCGGCCTGGGCAAAGTCCCACTGGGCCAGCCGCTGAAACGCGCCCGCCGCCGAAGCGGCTGATCCCAGGCCCATGCCCGCCAGACCCGCCAACGCCAGCCAGGCGCGCCGCGCCAGACGGCCTCTCATCGTGTCTCCTTCGGCACGCTGCGCAGCAGCGGCAATTCATCCAAGGGGGCCACCGTCACGGCCACCCGCGGCAGAGCCCGGCCCCCGCCGCGGATGACACCGCGCAGCGGCGCCACATCGGCATAGTCCCGGCCCCAGGCCAGGGTGACATGGTCCACACCCACCGGGACGTTGTTGGTCGGGTCCAGCGCCAGCCAGCCGTTGTCCGGGCACCAGACGGCCGCCCACGCATGAGAAGCATCCGCGCCCACCAGCCGGGGTTGGCCCGGGGGCGGCTGCGTCAGCAGGTAGCCACTGACATAGCGCGCGGCCAATCCCAGCGAGCGACAGGCCCCGATCATCACGTGGGCAAAGTCCTGGCAGACCCCGCGCGAGAGGCTCAGCGCCTCGGTCGCCCGGGTGTTGACCGAGGTGGCCAGGGGTTGGTATTCGAAGCGCTCGTGCACCAGACTCATCAGCGCCAGCGCGCCTTCCAGCACGCTGCGCCCGGGCGTGAAGGCCAGGCGGCCGAAGGCGGCCAGTTGCGCCGAGCGCGGCACGAACTGCGACGGCAGCGTGAACTCCACGGCCTCGGAGTGCGCAGCCCCCGCGTGGTAGCGCAGCGACTCGGCCACGTCCTCCCAGGCCGGGCTGCGGGCCGTGTCCGGCATCACCGGCTCGGCCAGGCCAGCCTCGAAGGTGGAGCGGACCGTCAGCCGTTCATGCACCCGGGAATGGCTGAAGGCCAGACGTTGGTTGCCCCAGCTGTCCAGGCTGCGTTGGACCAGGGGCAGCGTCAGCCCCCCCTCCTCGCAGGCCGCGGCTTCGCCACGCGCCTCCTGCAGCGCCATCCATTCGTCGGGCAAGGGGTTGATGCTCAGCGTCCAGCCGCGCACCTGCTGGACCTCGGTGGCCCGTGGCTCCAGGTGGGCCACGTGGTGGGCCAGTTCCACCGGCGCGTCATAGTCGTAACTCGTCTCATGCTGCACCCGCAGCCAGCGCCAAGCCGTCATTGCCACACCATGCGTTCGACCGGCCCCACATGCGAGAACAGCTTGCGACCGATGGCATCGGACACCGCCTGCGCCTGCACGCTGCAGGACTGCAAGGCCTCGACCAGCGCAGGATGGGCATGGTCGCCGCGGTCGGCACTCAGGGCTTCGAGCGACCACTGTTCGGGACGGGGCAGCTTCTCCACCACTTCCTGAGCCCAGGCGGGCTCGTGGCGGGCCAGCTTCAGCAGGCGCTCGCGCATGGTGCGGCCCACCCAGGCCAGGGAACGGGGGTTGTCGGTGTCGAACACCAGCAGATGCAACAGCGGAGGCACTTCGCGCCGGGCCTGGAAGTGGGCCCGGTAGGTGATGGTGGAATCGAAGAAGCCCAGCATCAGCGCAAAGCCGTCGTCACAGCGATGCAGGCCATGCTCGAAGCTGCAGGCCATGGCGTGGGAGAGAAAATCCAGGCGCTCCAGCTGCCGCCCCACGCTGAGCAGGCGCCAGCCGTCGTCGCGCGTCATGCGGTCGGTCTGCCCGCCGGTGATGGCCGCCAGGTGGCCATCGGCCTGCGTCAGGGCGCCAATGACCTCGGTGATCGGATCGATGGAGGCGGACTCGAAGATGGCCGAGAGCCGATCCTGGAATTGCTCGCCCACCTCGCGGATGAGCTGCCAGTGCTCCGTCGACAGCCGCTCGCGCAGGGCCTGGGCACAACCCAGCAGGGCCTGCAGGTTGAAGGACACGCTGGTGGCACCCCGCGTGTCCCCCAGCGCATGGACCAGCGAGCGCTCGAACACGCGCTGCGATTGCAGCGGCGAGGGCACGCTGTCGCCCACCAGACCGTGGCGGCGGGCCAGTTGGTCCAGCACCGTGAACACGGCAGGCGTGGCCTCGTGCAGCGCGGCGCCCGAGAGCGACTCCAGGGTCAGGCGGGCCAGGCGCACCGAGTTCTCGGCCCGCTCGGTGTAGCGCCCCAGCCAGAACAGGTTCTCGGCCGAGCGACTGGTCACGCTGCGGTGCATCTGAGACAGGTCGGCAGCGCTCAGCGGCTTGGGCAGCAGCGTCGTGGGATCCACCGGCCCGTCCGTCAACACCCAGGTGTCTGCACTCGCACTGCCCCGCTGCATCGACAGCCAGGGGTCGTGCAGGGCATCGCGCCGGGTGGCCACCCGGGTCATGCCGCCGGGCAGGACCTGCCAGCCCCCTTGTCCATCAGAAATGGCGAAGACGCGGATCACCGCCGGGCGGGGCTCCAACCGGCCGTCGTGCCACACCGGCATTTCCGAAGGGCGGCTGCGGGACTGCAGCGTGTGAGCAGCCGGATCGGCCTCAATGCGCCCGGCCAAGCTGGCGCGCGCACTGGGCGCCTGGGTCGCGGCCAGCACAGGGGCAAAGCTGTGCGTGGTGTCGCTGGCCGGGAAGGTGGGCGCCACCACGAACTCCTCCAGCCGGCCCTTGTGGGTGTCCCACACGGTCTGTTCGCCACACCACCAGCTGGTGGCGCTGGGCAGCAGCAGTTCTTCACCCAGCAGGTGGCGGGACACCCCGGGCCAGAAGGCGGCCAGGCCCGGGCTTTCCAGCCAGCCGGCGCCGGGCGCATTGGCCACCACCACCTCGCCGGCCCGCAGGGCTTGCACCAGGCCGGGGATGCCCAGCGCGGAGTCGGGGCGCAGCTCCAGCGGGTCCAGGTACTCGTCGTCCACCCGCCGCAGCAGGATGTGCACGCGCTCCAGCCCACGCAGGGTCTTCAGGTAGAGCCGGTTGGCCCGCACCGTCAGGTCGCCGCCTTCGACCAGGGTGATGCCGAGGTAGCGGGCCAGGAAGACATGCTCGAAATAGGTCTCGTTGCGTGGCCCCGGCGTGAGCAGCGCCGCGCGGGAGGTCTCGCCCGCGGGCGAGATGCGCATCAGCCCTTCCATCAGGGTCTGGAAACTGGCCGCCAGACGCTGCACATGCAGGTCGCGGAAGGCCTCGGGCAGTTGCTGGGAGACGATCAGCCGATTCTCGACCAGGTAGCCCAGGCCGGAGGGGGCCTGGGTGCGCTGCTGCAGCACCCGCCAGCTGCCATCGGGCCCCCGGGACAGGTCAAAGGCGGCCACATGCAGGTGCACCCCCCCCAGGGGCTTGGCCCCGTGCAACGGGCGCAGGTACTGCGGGTGACCGAGCACCAGCGAGGTGGGCAGCAGGCCCAGGTCCAGCAGGCTGCGTTCACCATAGATGTCGGCCATGGCCGCATTGAGCAGCCGGGCCCGCTGGGCCACCCCCTGCTCGATGTCCGCCCAGTCGTCGGCGCCGATGAGCATGGGCAGCAGCTCCAGTGGCCAAGGCCGCGTGGGCTGATCCGGGTCGTCGTAGACGTTGTAGGTGGCGCCATCTTCGCGCACGCGATGGCGCAGGCGGTCCTGGCGGTTGGGCAGATCCTGCCAACCCTCTGCACCGGTGGATTCGAAGAAGCGCTGCCAGGTCGGGGTCAGCGCTCCCGCTGGCGCCGCGCCCTCGTTGAGCCGGCCGGTCAGCTCGTCGAAATGCCCCTCATCGCCGCGCTGCAGGGCCCCGTGGGCCAGGGCCACGGGGTCCAGCGGCTCGTCCGACAGCAGGCTGGTCTGCTGCGGCGGCATGGGAACGATGGCGGGTACTCCAGAAGACATCCCGCGATCATGCCTTGCCAGGCCAGCGCCCGGGCTCGGGGGTGGCCCTTCCCGCTCGGTCATGTGTCACGGAAACATCACGAACCGCCCCTCAACGCCCGACCTTGCGCAGGTCCAGCGTGAACGGGAACTCCAGACTGCGTTCGGCCTCGGCCACCACCATCTGGCCCGGCGTGTGCCCGAAGGGGAAGAAGCGCGCCAGACGGCGGCTCTCGGCCTCGTAAGCGTTGACCGGGAAGGTGCTGTGGTTGCGCCCGCCCGGATGGGCGACGTGGTAGCGCCCGCCGCCCAGCGAGCGCTGGGCCCAGGTGTCCACCAGGTCGACCGTCAGCGGGGCATGCACGCCGATGGTCGGATGCAGGGCCGAAGGCGGCTGCCAGGCGCGGAAGCGCACGCCGGCCACGTACTCGCCCACCCGTCCGGTGGGCTGCAGCGGCAGCGTGACCCCATTGACCGTGACGCGGTGGCGCGGATCGACCAAGCCGCTGACCTTGACCTCGATGCGCTCCAGCGAGGAATCGACGAAGCGCACCGTGCCGCCGGCCGCCCCCTCCTCGCCCATCACATGCCAGGGCTCCAGCGCATTGCGCAGCACCATGTGCACACCGCGGGCGGCGATCTCGCCGATCTTCGGGAAGCGGAACTCGAAATGCGGCGCGAACCAGGCGGCATCGAAGGCGTGGCCCGCCCGCTGCATGTCCTCGATCACGTCCTCGAAGTCCATCTGGATGAAGGTGGGCAGCAGGAAGCGGTCGTGCAGCTCGGTGCCCCAGCGCACCAGCGGCGCACGGTAGGGCTCCTTCCAGAAGCGGGCCACCAGCGAGCGCAGCAGCAGCTGCTGCACGATGCTCATGCGCGCGTGCGGCGGCATCTCGAAGGCGCGCAGCTCCAGCAGACCCAGGCGGCCACTGGACGAGTCCGGCGAATACAGCTTGTCGACGCAGAACTCGCTGCGGTGGGTGTTGCCGGTCACGTCGACGAGCACGTTGCGCAGCGTGCGGTCGACCAACCACGGCGGCATGTCCTCGCCGTAGATGGCCTTGTTGCGCTCGATCTCGCCCAGCGCGATCTCCAACTCGCGCAACTGGTCGTTGCGGGCCTCGTCCACCCGCGGGGCCTGGCTGGTCGGGCCGATGAACAGGCCCGAGAACAGGTAGCTCAGCGCCGGGTGGTTGTGCCAGTAGGCCAGCAGCGAGGCCAGCAGGTCGGGCCGGCGCAGGAAGGGGGAATCGGCCGGCGTGGCCCCACCCATCACGAAATGGTTGCCACCGCCGGTGCCGGTGTGGCGGCCATCGAGCATGAACTTCTCGGTGGACAGGCGCGAGCGCCACGCCGCGTCGTAGAGGAACTCGGTGTGTTGCACCAGTTCCTTCCAGTTTTGGGCCGGGTGGATGTTGACCTCGATGACGCCCGGATCGGGCGTGACCTGCAGCAGCTTCAGGCGCGGATCGCGCGGGGGCGGGTAGCCTTCCAGCACCACCTTGATGCCCAGCTCGGCCGCCGTGGCCTCCACCGCGGTCAGCAGCTCCAGATAGTCTGCCAGGTGGGCCAGCGGCGGCATGAAGACGTAGAGCACGCCGCTGGCCTGCCCGACCTTCTCGGCCTTGGGGCCGTTGGCCCGGCGCGGGTCGCGCACCTCCACGCACAGCGCGGTGCGGGTGATCCAGTGGGCCGACTGGAAGCGCTCGGGGTGGGTGTCGAACGCCACCTGGCCAGCCAGCAGCCCCTCGCCGCCAGTCGCAGCGCTGCCCTGCGGGCTGTTCTGCAAGGCCACGGTGCCGCCTTCGGCAAAGCCACCGCCCATCTGGTGAGCCGCATAGGCTCCACCGCCCACGGCCCCACCGCCGCCCAGGCCCAGCATCTGCCGGCGCAGTTCGGCCGGGGCCGGCAGTTCACCGCGCGGGGCAAAAGGGTCGTAGTCGTGCAGATAGGGATAGTCGCTGTCCTTCACCCAGGGCAGTGAATCCAGCGGCAGGCGGTAGCCCATCGGCGAATCCCCAGGGATCAGGTACATGCGTTCGTCACGGAAGAACCAGGGGCCGGTCTCCCAGTTGCCGCCCGACAGCGTCGGGCCCTCGGCCCGCTTGATCGGCAGCACATAGCCCACCTCGCTCTCCAGCCCCTGGTCGAAGATGCGGCGCAGGCGCACCCGCTCCTGTTCATCGTCCAGGCGGGAATCGAAGGGATCAACGTTCACCGGCAGGCGGCGCTCACGCCACAGGTAGTACCAGGTGTCCTCGAAACCGGTCTGCACGTACTGGTCGCCCACGCCCAGGTGGCGGGTCAGCGCGCTCATGAAACGCTTGGCATCGGCACTGGTGTACTGATGCAGGTCGCGCTCGTCTGCGAACAGCGAGGGGTCGCTCCAGCAGGGCTGGCCGTCGGCACGCCAGTAGATCGACAGGGCCCAGCGCGGCAGCTGTTCGCCGGGGTACCACTTGCCCTGGCCGAAATGCAGGAAGCCGCCCTGCCCGTACTCGTCGCGCAGGCGCTGCACCAGATCCTGGGCGTAGACCCGTTTGGTCGGGCCCAGGGCGTCGGTGTTCCATTCGGCGCCGTCGCGGTCGTCCACCGAGACAAAGGTGGGCTCGCCACCCATGGTCAGGCGCACATCGCCGGCCGCCAGTTGGGCATCCACCCGCTCGCCCAGTTGCAGCACCTGGGCCCACTGGTCCTCGGTGTAGGGCTTGGTGACGCGCGGCGACTCGAAGATGCGCGTGACCGCCATCTCGTGGCTGAAGGTGACCTCGCACTCGTCCACTGCGCCGGTGATGGGCGCCGCGCTGGACGGTGTGGGGGTGCAGGCCAGCGGAATGTGGCCTTCACCGGCCATCAGGCCGGAGGTCGGATCCAGACCGATCCAGCCGGCGCCGGGCAGGTAGACCTCGCACCAGGCGTGCAGGTCGGTGAAGTCGACCTCGGTGCCGCTGGGGCCGTCGAGCGCCTTCACGTCCGGCGTGAGCTGGATCAGGTAGCCGGACACAAAGCGTGCGGCCAGACCCATGTGGCGCAGGGTCTCGACCAGCAGCCAGCCGGTGTCACGGCAGGAGCCCGAGGCCTTGGTCAGCGTCTCCTCCGGGGACTGCACACCCGGCTCCATGCGAATCAGGTAGGAGATGTCGTGCTGCAGCCGCTGGTTCAGTCCCACCAGGAAGTCGATGGTGCGCATCTCCTGGCGGTCGATGCTGGCCAGGAACTTGGCGAAGGCCGGCGTGGGCGTCTCGGTCACCATGTACGGCGCCAACTCGGCGGCCAGACCGGGCTCGTAGGCAAACGGGAAGTTCTCCGCCCCCGGCTCCAGGAAGAAGTCGAAGGGGTTGTAGACCGCCATCTCGGCCACCAGATCCACCGTGACCTTGAACTCGGTCGTGGGCTCCGGGAAGACCAGGCGGCCCAGGTAGTTGGAGAACGGATCCTGCTGCCAGTTGATGAAGTGCTTGGCCGGCTCCACCCGCAGCGAGTACGACAGGATGGATGTGCGGCAGTGCGGTGCCGGCCGCAGGCGAACGACCTGCGGCGACAGGTTCACCAGCCGGTCATAGCGGTAGTGGGTGACGTGTTTGAGCGCGACGTGGATGGACACGGGCCTTACCTCGGCACCCCGGGGGGCGCATGAATCGGATCAATCGGGCAGGACGGGCGATGCTCCCATGGGAGACCGCCGGTCCTTGTGACAGCGTCGAACCGGACCTCGGCCGTGGCCTCAGTCGCAGGCCACCAGGAAATCGCGGGCAATCCCGGCACCCAGGTCCCCGACGCGGTCGAGGAACTGGGTCAGGTAGGCATGCAGACCCGTGGAGAGGATCTCGTCGATGCGGGCGTACTCCAGGTCGCAGCTCAGGCGGCCGGCCCGGCGCAGCGTTTCGCCCGACTGCTGGTTGGCCACCAGCTTGAGGTTGGTCACCACTTCGTGCATGCAGTGGGACAGCGAGCGCGGCATGTCCGGGCGAACGATCAGCAGTTCGGCCACCTTCTCCGGCAGGATCACGTTGCGGTAGACCTTGCGGTAGATCTCGAAGGCGGAGACCGAACGCAGGATCGCCGACCAGTGGTAGAAGTCGTAGTCGCTGTCCTTCTCGCCGGCGTTGCCGTAGAAGTCGCTCTCCACTGCCTGGAACTTGACGTCCAGCAGCCGGGCGGTGTTGTCGGCCCGCTCCAGGAAGGAGCCGATGCGCAGAAAGTGAAAAGCCTCATCCTGCAGCATGGTGCCCACCGACACCCCGCGCGACAGGTGCGAGCGGAACTTCACCCATTCGAAGACGGCGGCCGGATCGCGTGCGAGCAGCCCGTCGGCCAGCACCCGGTTGAACTCCAGCCAGGTCTGGTTGGTGGTCTCCCAGACCTCGGTGGTCAGCGAGCCGCGCACGGCGCGGGCGTTCTCACGCGCCGCCCGCAGGCAGCGCAGGATGGACGAGGGGTTGCGCTCGTCACGCACCATGAAGTCCATCACCTGGCGGGCGGTGATGCCCTGGTAGCGGCTCTGGTAGTCGTGGGTGAGCTCGGAGATGCTCAGCAGGCTGCGCCAGCCCTGTTCGGCCACGGCCGCGGACTGCGGCAGCAGCGAGGTCTGGTAGTTGACGTCCAGCATGCGCGCGGTGTTCTCTGCACGCTCCATGTAGCGCGACATCCAGAACAGATGGTCGGCGGTTCTTGACAGCATGTTCTTGGCTTTCCGCGTTCGATTCAGTCTTCCAGCACCCAGGTGTCCTTGGTGCCGCCGCCCTGGCTGGAATTGACCACCAGGGAGCCCTCCTTGAGGGCCACGCGGGTCAGGCCGCCCGGCACCATCTGCACCTCGGCGCCCGAGAGCACGAAGGGGCGCAGGTCGATGTGGCGCGGTGCGACGCCCGATTCGACGAAGGTCGGGCAGGTGGACAGGCTCAGCGTGGGCTGGGCGATGTAGTTGCTCGGGTTGGTGACCAGGTGGGCACGGAAGTCCTCGATCTCGGCCTTCGTGGCAGCCGGGCCAACCAGCATGCCGTAGCCACCCGCGCCGTGCACCTCCTTGACCACCAGTTCGCCCAGGTGGTCCAGCACGTACTTCAGGTCGTCCTCGACCCGGCACAGGTAGGTGGGCACGTTGTTGAGGATCGGCTTCTCGCCCAGGTAGAACTCGATCATCTTGGGCACATAGGGATAGATGGACTTGTCGTCCGCGATCCCGGTGCCGATGGCGTTGGACAGGGTGACGTTGCCCGCCTTGTAGGCCTCCACCAGGCCGGCACAGCCCAGGGTGGAATCCTTGCGGAAGACCTTCGGGTCCAGGAAGTCGTCGTCCAGGCGGCGGTAGATCACGTCCACCCGCTTGGGGCCCTGGGTGGTGCGCATGAAGACGAAGCCGTCCTTCATGTACAGGTCCTGGCCCTCGACCAGTTCCACCCCCATCTGCTGGGCCAGGAAGGCGTGCTCGAAGTAGGCTGAGTTGTGCATGCCCGGCGTGAGCACCACCACCGTCGGATCGTTCACCCCACCCGGGGCCACGCTGCGCAGGGTTTCCAGCAGCAGGTCGGGGTAATGCGCCACCGGGGCCACCCGGTGGTCCGAGAACAGGTCCGGGAAGAGCCGCATCATCATCTTGCGGTTCTCGAGCATGTAGCTCACGCCGCTGGGCACCCGCAGGTTGTCCTCCAGCACGTAGTAGCTTCCGGAGCCATCGGGGTTGGCGGCTCGCACGATGTCGATGCCGGCAATGTGGGAGTAGAGGTCCCGCGGCACGTCCACGCCCATCATCTCGGGCCGGAACTGGGCGTTGCGGGTGATCTGCTCGGACGGGATCAGGCCGGCCTTGAGGATCTCCTGGCCGTGGTAAACGTCGTGGATGAAGCGGTTGAGTGCGGTCACCCGCTGCCGCAGGCCCTTCTCCATCTCGCACCATTCCCCGGCGGGAATGACCCGCGGGATCAGGTCGAAGGGGATCAGGCGCTCGGTGCCCTCCCCCGAGTCCTTGTCGCCGTACACGGCAAAGGTGATGCCGACACGGCGGAAGATCATCTCCGCCTCCTCGCGCCGTGCCTTCATCACGTCGCGGGGCTGCTGGGCGAGCCAGCGGTCGTAGGTCTGGTAATGCTCGCGCACGGTGGCGCTGTTGGCATGCATCTCGTCGAAGCTGGGTCTCATTCGCGCTCTCCTACCTGCAGGGGAGAAGCAACAACCGCACCAGCCACGGGCACCGGTTTTTCCGGCATCCACTGCCAGTAGTGGCGACGCACGTTTCGCGTGCAGCTTGCACCATCCCCATCCCACAACCATGCACCACAGTGGTCCGTTCGCACCACATCAATGCCATCTTGAATGTAACGATCCCATATTTCAGGGTGGGGGTGACCGAATCGGTTGCGGTAACCCAGTTGCATGACCGCCACACGCGGTGCCACCGCCGCCAGGAATGCCTCGCCGGAGGACGTGTGACTGCCGTGATGGGGCACCACCAACACTTCGCTGTGCAGGCTGTCACCCCAGCGCTGCACCAGAGCAGCCTCCTGCGCCAACTCGATGTCGCCCGTCAGCAGGGCGCTATGCCCCTGGGCATCGCGCACCTGGATGACACAACTCTGCGTGTTGGACGCCTCGTCGGGGCGGGCCACATGAAAGGGATGCAGCACACGGAAGTCGACCCCGTCCCAGGACCACTGCTGCCCGGCCAGGCAGAGCCGGGTGTCGGTCACCTGCGCGAGCAGCGGATGGCCCGGCACGAGGCTGGCCCGCAAACGGGCCACCGGCAGCGCGTCGATCACGGCCTGGGCGCCGCCCACATGGTCGGTGTCCCGGTGACTGAGCGCCAGCTCATCGACCTGGCGCTCGCTCAGCGTCTGCAGCAGCGGCACCAGGACCTTGCGACCCGCATCGTTGTCCGAACCATAGCGCGGCCCGGCGTCATGGATCAGCAGATGGTGGGCGGTGCGGATCAGCACGGCACTGCCCTGCCCCACATCGGCCGCCAGCAGCTCAAAGCGCCCCGGCGCCGGACGAGACACGGGCGCCAGCAGCAGCGGCAGCCAGAGCAGCACCGCACATGCACGCGCCCGCCACGGCAGCGGCAGGCTCAGCACAAAGCCCCCCAGCACCGCCAGCACGACGGGCCCCACCCCGGCTGAAGGCCCGGACCACGCCGCCAGCGGCCACCCACCCAGCCACTGCAGCCAGGCCTGCAGGGGCACGATCGCCCAGACCGCCAGCTGCCACAGCGGTGGCCACAGGGTGCCCAACAGGGCCAGCGGCGTGACCACCCAGGTGACCCAGGGCACGGCCAGCAGATTGGCCGGCAGTCCCACCAGAGACACCTGACCGAACAGCACCAGGCTCAACGGCGCCAGACCCAGGGTGATGAGCAGCTGGATCCTCAAGGCCTGCCACAGGCCACGCCAGGCGGACCGTGACACGCCCTCAGCGTCCTCCTCCGCGGCCGGGCTCCCGTCCTCCATGCCCAGCAGCATCAGCACCGCCAGAAAGGACAGCCAGAAGCCCGGCTGCAGCAAGGCCCACGGATCGACCGCCACCGTGCCCGCCGCCGCCGCCGCACACAGGGCCCAGCCCGGCCAGGGTGCCCCCAGGCTGCGCAGCAGCACCGCGCCCCCCAGCATCCAGACGGTGCGCTGTGCCGGCACGCCCCAGCCGGCCAGCAGCGCATACAGCGTGGCCAGCCCCAGCCCACCCCAGCGCCCGGCCACCGGCGCCGGTACCCGCAGGGACAAGGCCGGGCTGGCGCGCCAGGCCCGCCCCACCAACACGATCGCCAGGGCGGCGAACAAGGTGATGTGGCTGCCGCTGATGCTGACCAGGTGCGCCACGCCGGTGCGACGGTAGAGGTCCCAGTCCCGCTCGCCGATGGCGCCCTGGTCGCCCACCGCCAGCGCTGCCAGCAGGCCCGCCGCCTGAGGCGAAGGACTGGACAGCAGGATGTGGTCCCGCCAGCGCTGGCGCAGATGATCCAGCCACTCCAGGGGGGGCCAGGGCCTGGGGCCGCCAAGCCGCACGGCCTGCCCCGGCAAGGTGCCACGCACCGTGCCCACCGCGCCGATGCCCTGCTCGAACAGCCACAACTCGGCATCGAAGCCACCCGGGTTGACCAGGCCGTGCGGCTGGCGCAGGCGCACGGGCAAACGCCAGGCCTCCCCCGCACGCGGCACGGCCCGCCCGCTGCCCATCGGGTCGGCCGCCGCAGCAGGTTCGGGCCAACTCAGGCGGATCAGCGTCGGCAAGCCCAGTGCCTCGGCGGGCTCGGCCCGTCCGCGCGCCCAGGCGGCGGCATCCAGCCGCCAGGCCTGTTCCACCTCGAAGCCCAGCATCTGACCTTCGGGGCCGGCCTGCGGCAGGCCCCGCACCCGACCCTGCACCAGCAGCTCCTGGCCCTCCAAAGCAGCGGGCAGGCGTTCGGCCAGCCGCTCGCGGGCCCGCTCACTGGTGCTGGCCGCGCCGGCCATCAGCAGAGCCGCAGCCCACAGTGCACAGGCCCAGCGCGCGCGCCCACCCCGCAGGAAGGGCCAGGCCGTCAGGAATGCCGCGCCCAGAAGAGCGACATCGACCCAGGCCGGCCACAACGCCGGCTGGGCCAGTTGCAGCGCCACGCCGGACAGCCCCGCCAGCACGCTCAGCAACAAGACCCCGCCGATCCCGGACAGCATGCAGGCCAGTGTAGGATCGCCCCGGAATCCCCCTCTCATTCCTTCGGAGTACGTTGACATGTCCGTCGCTGCGCGCCTGCAGACCCTGGGCATCGAACTGCCGCCCCTGGCCGTTCCTGCCGCCGCCTACGTCCCCTTCGTCCAGACGGGCCACCTGGTCTTCATCTCGGGCCACATCGCCAAGCAGGACGGCAAGCCCTGGATCGGCCAGCTGGGTGCCACCATGGGCACCGAGGAAGGCAAGCAGGCGGCCCGCGCCGTGGCCATCGACCTGCTGGGCACCCTGCAGGCCGCCACCGGCGACCTGAACCGCATCGCGCGCATCGTCAAGGTGGTGAGCCTCGTGAACTCCGCCCCCACCTACACCGAGCAGCACCTGGTGACCAACGGTTGCTCTGAGCTGCTGGTGTCGGTCTTCGGCCCCGAGGTGGGCTCGCATGCCCGCAGCGCCTTTGGCGTGGCCCAGCTGCCCATGGGCACCTGCGTCGAGATCGAGCTGGTGGTCGAACTCAAGCCATGAGCTTCGCCTCCCGCGTGACGGGCTCGCCCCGGCTGCTGTTGGTGGGGGTGGCCGTGGCCTGCGTGGCCGCCGTGGGCGGCGCCCTGGTCGGGCAGTACCGCTTCGACATGCTGCCCTGCCCCTGGTGCACCCTGCAGCGGCTCATCTTTCTGGTGCTGGCCGCGGTGGCACTGCTGGCCGCGCTGGTGCCGCCGCTGCGGCGCCCGCTGGCGGGCCTGGGCGTGCTGCTGGCCGCCTGCGGCATCGGCACATCGCTGTGGCTGCATTTCGTGGCCTCGTCCAGCGCCAGCTGCGCCTTGACCATGGCCGACCGCATCATGCAGGCCCTGGGTCTGTACGACGCCGCCCCGGACGTCTTCGCGCCGATGGCCTCTTGCGCCGACGCGGCGGTGAACCTGCTGGGCATTCCCTTCGCCATGTGGAGCCTGGCCCTGTTCGCCCTGTGCGGTGCGGCCTGCGTGCCGGCCTTGCGCACCCGGCGGAACTGACCCCGGTCAAGGCGAACCCGGGCGGGCTTGGCGATGATGCCACCCGCCTGATCAGCGGGGCCACCCCGCGGGAATGCCTGATGACCGACACCGCCGCTTCTCCTGACACTGCCTCCGATGCCTCTCCCAAGGCCTCGCCCGATGTGCTGATCGTGGGCGCCGGGCCGGCCGGTCTGGCCCTGGCCTGCGCCCTGGCCGACGCCGGCCTGCGCCCCCAGGTGCTGGAGCAGGCCCCGCTGGACACCCTGGTGGCACCGCCTGAGGACGGCCGTGACATCGCCCTCACCCACCGTGCCCAGCACATCTTCGACCGCCTGGGGCTGTGGGACCAATTGCCGGCCGACGAGATCGCGCCGCTGAAGGCCGCCCAGGTCACCAACGGCGATTCACCCAGGGTGCTGCCCTTCAGCGGCCAGGCCGATGGGCACGAACAGCTGGGCTGGCTGGTGCCCAACCACCGCATCCGCCAGGCCTGCTACGCCGGCGCTGCATCACGGGCCGACAAAATCACCCTCACCGGCGACGCCCGGGTCACCGCCCTGCAGCGCGACGCCGAAGGGGCCCAGGTCACGCTGGCCGATGGTCGCGTGCTGCGGGCGCCCCTGGTGGTGGCCGCCGACAGCCGCTTCTCCAGCCTGCGCCGCATGGCCGGCATCGGCGCGCGCATGCTGGACTTCGGCCGCACCGCCATCGTCTGCCGCATGCGCCATGAACAGGCCCACGATGGCACGGCCCATGAATGCTTTCTGCACGGCCACACCCTGGCCATGCTGCCCATGGCCGGGCACCAGTCCTCGGCCGTCTGGACGGTCACCAGCGACGGTGCGGCCGAACTGATGGCCCTGCCGCCGGCCGAGTTCGCACTGCGGGTGGATGCAGCCTTTGGCCACCGCCTGGGCGCCCTGGAGCTGGCAGGCGAGCGCCACAGCTACCCGCTGGTGGCGGTCTATGCCGAACGCTTCCATGCCGAGCGCTTCGTCCTGGTGGGCGATTCGGCGGTGGGCATGCACCCGGTCACCGCCCACGGCTACAACTTCGGCCTGTACGGGGTGGAGGTGCTGGCACGCGAGCTGGCCCAGGCCCATGCCGAAGGCCGCGATCTGGGCGAAGCCGGGCCACTGACCCGCTATGCCGAGGAACACCGCCGGGTGACGCTGCCCATCTACCTGGGCACCAATGTGGTGGTGAAGCTCTTCACCAACGACAGCCGCCCGGCCAAGCTGGTGCGCGAAGCCGTGGTGCGGGCCACCAACTGGCTACCGCCGGTGCAGCGGGCCATCACCCGCCAGCTGACCGGGGACACCACGCAGCCGCTCTGGCGCAGCCTGCTGCCGCCGCTGCCCCCTTTGCCGGATCTTCCGGACCTGCCGCGCCCGCCACGCTGGGCGCGCGGCCCCTTCGGCCGGGGAACCTGATTCGAGCCTGGGGCTCGATCAGCCCGGCAGCACCTGGCTGGGCTTGAGCACAGCCTCCACCTTGGCACCCTTGCGGGCGCGCTTACCCATGTGGCCGGCCAGGGCCGAGCCCTTGACCAGTTCGTCCCGGAGCTTGCCACCGCGGCCCGCGCCCAGCACCCGCAGCACGTCGCCGAAGCTGCAGACGGACAGCAGCGGGTCCTTGGCGTCCACGTCCATCAGCGTCAGGCCGCGGCCGCCCTTGGGTTGCAGCTTCAGGTCCGACAGCGCATAGACCAGCAACCGACCGCTGGCCGACAAGCAGGCCACCTGGCCATGGGCGATGGCCACCGGCGCCGGCGGCAACAGCTCTTCCTGGTCTTCCAGCGTCAGGAAGCTCTTGCCCGCGCGCTGGCGCGTGAAGAGGTCCGACGCCCGGGCCAGCAGGCCGAAGCCGCCGCTGTTGGCGAACAGCAGCGTGGTGTCGGCCGCGCCGGCGAAGTAGTGCAGCGCCTTGCTGCCCGGTTCCAGGTCGATCAGCGAGGTGATGGGCACACCGTCGCCACGCCCGCCCGGCAGGCTGGCCACGGCGATGTTGTAGACCCGGCCATTGCTGCCGATGACCAGCAGCGTGTCCACGCTGCGGCAGGCGAAGTGGCTGTGCAGGGTGTCGCCGGACTTGAAGCCCAGCGTGGCCGCGTCCACCTCGTGGCCCTTGAGGGCCCGGGCCCAGCCCATCTGGCTGATGACCACGGTGACAGGCTCATCCACCACCTTGACCTCGGCCACGGCCCGCTTCTCCTCCTGGATCAGGGTGCGGCGGTCGTCGCCGAACTGCTTGGCGTCGGCCTCGATTTCCTTGATCACGGTGCGGCGCAGGCTGCCCGGGTTGCCCAGGATGTCCTCCAGCTTGGTCTGCTCCTCGCGCAGGCCCGCCAGCTCCTGTTCGATCTTGAGCGCCTCCAGCCGGGCCAGTTGGCGCAGCCGGATCTCCAGGATGTCCTCGGCCTGGCGGTCGCTCAGGCGGAAGCGCTCGATCAGTGCCGGCTTGGGCTCGTCGGCGTTGCGGATGATGCGGATCACCTCGTCGATGTTCAGCAGCACCAGCTGGCGGCCTTCCAGCACGTGGATGCGGTCCAGCACCTTGTCCAGGCGGTGGCGGGTGCGCCGCTGCACCGTGGTCTGGCGGAAGCTGATCCACTCCAGCAGCATCTGGCGCACGCTCTTCTGCACCGGCTTGCCGTCCAGGCCCACCATGGTCAGGTTGACGGAAGCGCTGGTCTCCAGGCTGGTGTGGGCCAGCAGCGTGGTGATCAACTCCTGCTGCTCCACGGTGCGGCTCTTGGGCTCGAAGACCAGGCGCACCGGCGCATCCTTGCTGGATTCGTCGCGCACCGCGTCCAGCACCGACAGCACCGCGCCCTTGAGCTGGGTCTGCTCGGCGCTCAGCGCCTTCTTGCCGGCCTTGACCTTGGGGTTGGTCAGCTCCTCGATCTCTTCGAGCACCTTCTGCGCGCTGGTGCCCGGCGGCAGCTCGGTCACCACCAGCTGCCACTGGCCGCGCGCCAGGTCCTCGATCTTCCAGACCGCGCGCACCTTGAGGCTGCCGCGGCCGCTGCTGTAGGCCGCGCGGATGTCCGCCGCGCTGGAGATGACCTGGCCGCCGCCCGGGAAGTCCGGGCCCGGCAGCATGGCGAACAGCGCGTCGTCGGGCAGTTGATCGTCGCGGATCAGCGCCACTGCCGCTGTGGCCACCTCGCGCAGGTTGTGGCTGGGAATCTCGGTGGCCAGGCCCACGGCAATGCCCGAAGCGCCGTTGAGCAGCACGAAAGGCAGGCGCGCCGGCAGCTGCCTGGGCTCCTCGGTGGAACCGTCGTAGTTGGGCACGAACTCCACCGTGCCCTCGTCGATCTCATCGAGCAGCAGGCGGGCGATGGGCGACAGGCGCGCCTCGGTGTAGCGCATGGCCGCGGCACCGTCGCCATCGCGGCTGCCGAAGTTGCCCTGGCCGTCGATCAGCGGGTAGCGCTGCGAAAAGTCCTGCGCCATGCGCACCAGGGCGTCGTAAGCGGCCTGGTCGCCGTGCGGGTGGAAGCGGCCCAGCACATCGCCCACCACGCGGGCGCTCTTGACCGGCTTGGGCGCGCCACCGGCCCAGCCCAGGCCCATGCGCTGCATGGCGTAGAGGATGCGCCGCTGCACCGGCTTGGCGCCATCGCAGACATCGGGCAGCGCCCGGCCCTTGACGACGCTCAGCGCGTACTCGAGGTAGGCCCGCTCGGCGTAGTGCGCCAGGGCGATGTCGTTCGATCCGTCGCCGTCGCCGGCTTGAAAGCTCAGGGAAGTCTGTTCCATCGATCTCGGTCGGGCTCAGCGCACGGGCTGCGCCCCTTCGTTCCAGCCCACCAGCTTGAGCTGGCGGGCGCCCGTCTGCAGGCGCTGCTGCAGCAGGGTCCAGTAAAGCTCGAGCACCATGTGCACATGGGCCCGCGTTTCGTCGAAAGGCGGCATCTTGCCACCAGCGCGGCGCACATTGCCCTCGCCGGCGTTCCAGGCGGCCAGCGCCACGTCCACGCCGCCGTAGCGTCGGGTCAGGTCGGCCAGCATGCGCGCCCCGGTCAGGATGTTCAGCCGCGGGTTGCGCATGCGTTGTTCGGCCGGGGCCTGGGCCTCGGCCTTGGTCGCGTAGCGATCCGCCGTGTCGGGCGTCATCTGCATCAGGCCGATGGCACCGCGGGGTGACACCAGTTCGGGGTTGAAGCCCGACTCCACCGTGATGACGGCCTTGAGCAGCTCGGCATCCACACCGGTGGCCTCCTCGGCTTCTTTCAGGAGCGGTTGCAGGCGCTTCACTTCGGGCGCGATGTCCAGCCAGGTCAGCAGGCCGTTGCCGGTCATCGTCTTGCCCGGCACACGGATGTTCAGCTGCCCCGGCTCCGGCAGCACCGGCAGGTAGCGGGAATCCAGGGCGCTGTCGGCAAAGTGCGCCACCCCGGCGCCGTCCACATAGCCCCAGAGCTGCTGAGCCTGGCATGGCAGACCCAACCCGCTCACGCCCAGCAACACACAGGCCAGGCGAAGGACGAAAAGACGGGTGGCAAGACGGGACATGGCCAGGGGCTCCGGAAGGGATCAGGCGCGACAGATTCTAGGAATCGCCCCGCCCGCCAAAAGCCCGATAACCGGGGTTGCCGACGGCCGGCCACCCTCGCGCCCCCGCTCAGACATCGATCTCCACCGAATCACCGTGCAGCTCCATCAGTTCGCGCCGCGCCTGGGCCTCGCCCTTGCCCATCAGCTTGCCCATGGAATTGACCGTGCCTTCAAAGTCGACGACGCCATAACCCACCCGCAACAAGCGCCGGGTGTCCGGATTCAGCGTGGTGTCCCACAGCTGCTCGGCGCTCATTTCGCCCAGGCCCTTGAAGCGGCTGATGCTCCAGCTGCCTTCCCGGGCGCCTTCCTTGCGCAGCTTCTCCAGCACCACGTCCATCTCGCCATCGTCCAGGGCATAGAACTTGGTCGCCGGCTTCTTGCCGCGCGCGGCAGCGTCGATGCGGAACAGCGGCGGCTTGGCCACATACACATGGCCCGTCTCGATCAGCTTGGGGAAATGCCGAAAGAACAGCGTGAGCAGCAGCACCTGGATGTGCGAGCCGTCCACGTCCGCGTCAGACAGGATGCAGATCTTGCCGTAGCGCAGGCCGGAGAGGTCCGGGCTGTCGCTCGGGCCATGTGGGTCCACGCCGATGGCCACCGAGATGTCGTGGATCTCGGTGTTCTTGAACAGCAGGTCGCGCTCCACCTCCCAGGCATTGAGCACCTTGCCGCGCAGCGGCAGGATGGCCTGGGTTTCCTTGTCGCGCCCCATCTTGGCACTGCCGCCGGCCGAGTCGCCCTCCACCAGGAAGAGCTCGTTGAGCGCCAGGTCGCGACTTTCGCAGTCGGTCAGCTTGCCCGGCAGCACGGCCACGCCCGAGCCCTTGCGCTTTTCCACCTTCTGGCCAGCACGCTGGCGGGTCTGCGCGGCCTTGATGGCCAGCTCCGCGAGCCTCTTGCCATAGTCCACATGCTGGGACAGCCACAGCTCCAGCGCCGGCTTGACGAAGGCCGACACCAGGCGCAGCGCGTCGCGGCTGTTCAGCCGCTCCTTGGTCTGGCCCTGGAACTGCGGGTCCAGCACCTTGGTCGACAGCACGAAGCTGGCCCGGCTGAACACGTCCTCGGGCATCAGCTTGACGCCCTTGGGCAGCAGCGAATGCAGCTCGATGAAGCCCTTGACCGCCCCGAACAGGCCGTCCTTCAGCCCGGCCTCGTGGGTGCCGCCAGCCACCGTGGGGATCAGGTTGACATAGCTCTCGCGCAGCAGGGAGCCTTCCTCGGTGAAGGCCACCGCCCAGGCCGCACCTTCGCCAGCGGCAAAGCTGTCGTGCTCGCCCTCGACGGCGTAGTGCTCGCCCTCGAACAGCGGGATGACCGGGTCGACCGACAGCGACTGCTGCAGATAGTCCAGCAGGCCGCCCTTGAACTGCCAGGTCAGGGTCTCGGCCTCCTTGCCGCCGGACTTCTCGGTGGTCAGCGTCACGGTGACGCCAGGCATCAGCACGGCCTTGCTACGCAGCAGGTGAATCAGTTCCTGGCGCGGCAGGTCCGGGCTCTCGAAGTACTTGGCATCGGGCCAGACCCGCACGGAGGTGCCCTGCTTGCGCTCGCCGCTGCTGGCCTTGCGCACCACCAGCGGCTCGATCACATCGCCGCCCGAGAAGGCCAGCGTGGCCACCTGGGCCTCGCGCCAGACGGTCACCTGCAGCCGGGTCGACAGCGCGTTGGTCACGCTCACGCCCACGCCGTGCAGGCCGCCGGAGAAGCTGTAGGCGCCGCCCGAGCCCTTGTCGAACTTGCCGCCCGCATGCAGGCGGGTGTAGACAATCTCCAGCACCGGCACCTGTTCTTCCGGGTGCAGGCCGAAGGGGATGCCGCGTCCGTCATCCTCCACCGTGACCGAATGGTCAGCGTGCAGGGTGACGGCGATGCGCTTGCCGAAGCCGGCCAGCGCCTCGTCGGCGGCGTTGTCGATGGCCTCTTGCACGATGTGCAGGGGGTTGTCGGTGCGGGTGTACATGCCCGGGCGCTGCTTGACCGGCTCCAGGCCCTTGAGCACCTTGATGGACGCCTCGCCATAGACGGGCGTGACGGAAGAGGAACGTGTCGCCATGGCGGGCGATTGTAGGGAGGGCGACTGCAGCCCCGCGACAACCCTGTGACGCCCCGTCCGACCACGATGGCCCTGCGGTCTGCGGGCCCGCGGACCATCCGCTACAGTGCGCCGATGTCTTCCGCCGCCCCGCCCGCACGCACGCTGTCCATGACCCAGGTTCTGGTCTGCGGTGCCGCCATCGTGACCCTGTCCATGGGCATCCGCCACGGTTTCGGCCTGTGGCTGGCCCCCATCACGATGGACCGGGGCTGGACCCGCGAGACCTTCGCCTTCGCGCTGGCCATCCAGAACATCGCCTGGGGTGTCGCCGGACCCTTTGCCGGCATGCTGGCTGACCGTTTCGGCGCCTTCCGGGTGCTGCTGGTGGGCGCCCTGCTCTACGCCGCCGGCCTGGTGCTGATGGCCCTGTCCACCTCGGGCCTGGCCTTTACCGGCAGTGCCGGCCTGCTGCTGGGCATGGCCCAGTCGGGCACCACCTATGCCGTGATCTACGGTGTCATTGGCCGCAACGTGGCACCGGAGAAACGCTCCTGGGCCATGGGCGTGGCCGCCGCCGCCGGCTCCTTCGGCCAGTTCCTGATGGTGCCGGTGGAGAGCTGGCTGATCGGCCACTGGGGCTGGCAGAGTGCCCTGTTCGTGCTGGGCTGCGCCGCGCTGGCGATCGCACCCTTGGCCCTGGGCCTGAAGGAGCCCGACCAGGCCCACGCCGCCCACAGCGGCCCGCGCCAGAGCGTGGGCGCGGCCCTGCGCGAGGCGCTGGGCTCATCGAGCTTCCGCTGGCTGACCGCGGGCTACTTCGTCTGCGGCTTCCAGGTGGTGTTCATCGGCGTGCACATGCCCAGCTACCTGAAGGACCATGGACTGGCCCCGCAGGTGGCCACCACCGCCCTGGCGCTGATCGGCCTGTTCAATGTCTTCGGCACCTACACCGCCGGGCTGCTGGGCCAGCGCATGGCCAAGCGCCACATCCTGTCGGGCATCTACCTGCTGCGCTCGGTGGTCATCGTGCTCTTTTTGTGGGCGCCGCTGACACCGCTGAGCGTCTACCTGTTCGCGGCCGTGATGGGCTTTCTGTGGCTGTCCACCGTGCCGCCCACCAACGCCATCGTGGCCCAGGTCTTCGGTGTGCAGTACATGTCCATGCTGGGCGGCATCGTCTTCTTCAGCCACCAGATCGGCTCCTTCCTGGGCGTGTGGCTGGGCGGCTGGCTCTACGACCTGACGGGCAGCTACGACGTGGTCTGGTGGATCGCCGTGGCCCTGGGCGTGTTCGCCGGCCTGGCCAACCAGCCCGTGCGCGAGACCCCGATCGTGCGGCCCACCGCGGTCCCGGCCTGAGGCCTCCCACAGCCCATGGCAACCTCTGAAGCCCGCCCTGCCGACCGGATCCGACCGGGGCGCTGGCTCGGCTGGCTGGCGGTGATGGTCGTGCTGGCCCTGGTGTTCCTGGCCTATCTGCGTCCTGAGCTGGCTCTGGATCTGGCCGGCCGGCTCTGGTCCTGCTTCTGAGCATCGGCGGCCTGATGTTCACCTGCGCCTCCCGCCCCTCGGACTGGGTGACCCGCTGGGCCGAGGCCTTGCCCGCCGGCGGCCAGGTGCTGGACCTGGCCTGCGGCGCTGGCCGCCACCTGCGCTGGCTGGCCGCGCGGGGCCACCGGGTGACAGGTGTGGACCGCGACCTCTCGGGGCTGGCGGACCTGGACCTGCCGGTCGAGCTGCTGCAGGCCGACCTGGAAGCCGGCCCCTGGCCCCTGGCCGACCGGCAGTTCGACGCGGTGGTGGTGACGAACTACCTCTGGCGACCCCGCTGGGCCGAACTGGCGGACACGGTGGCCCCCGGCGGCCTGCTGATCTACGAAACTTTTGGCGAGGATCAGGCCTCCATCGGCAAGCCCTCGCGTCCGGACTTTCTGCTGCGCCATGGCGAGTTGCTGGAACTCTGCCGCGGCTGGCGGGTGCTGGGCTACGAGGACGGGTTCCTCCAGGCTCCGGACCGCTTCGTTCAGCGCATCGCGGCGGTGCGGCCGGGTGGGACCGGGCAACGCCATGGGCTGCCCGTTCTGACCTCGACCCAGGGCTAGAATCACCGCTTCCCCGAAGGAACTCCTGATGACACCGATTGTTGGCAGCATCGTCGCGCTGGTGACGCCGATGCACGAAGATGGCAGCGTCGATTACGACGCGCTGAAGGCACTCATCGACTGGCACATCGCCGAAGGCACCGACTGCATCGGCGTGGTGGGTACCACGGGTGAGTCGGCCACCGTCGACGTGGAAGAGCACTGCGAAATCATCCGCGTGGCCGTCGAGCACGCCAAAGGGCGCGTGCCCATTCTGGCCGGTGCGGGCGCGAACAGCACCGCCGAAGCCATCTCGCTGTCCAGGTACGCCAAGGAAGTCGGCGCCGACTGCACGCTGCAGGTCGTGCCCTACTACAACAAGCCGTCCCAGGAAGGCATCTACCGCCACTTCCGCGCCATCGCAGAGGCGGTCGACATCCCGGTGATGCTTTACAACGTGCCCGGCCGCACCGTGGCGGACATGCAGCCCGAAACGGTGCTGCGTCTGACCCAAGTGCCCGGTATCTTCGGCATCAAGGAAGCCACTGGCAGCATCGAACGCGCCGCCTGGCTGCTCAAGCAGGTGCCATCCAGTTTCTCCGTCTACTCGGGCGACGACAGCACCGCCATCGCTCTGATGCTGCTGGGCGGCAAGGGCAATGTCAGCGTGACTGCCAATGTGGCGCCCAAGCTGATGCACGAGCTGTGCATGGCCGCCATGGCCGGTGACATCGCCAAGGCCTGCGAGATCCACTTCCGCCTGCTGCCGCTGCACAAGCAGCTGTTCTGCGAATCCAGCCCCGCCCCCACCAAGTGGGCGCTGTCGCAGATGGGCCGCTGCCGCAACGTGCTGCGCCTGCCGATCGTCGAGCTCTCCCCGGCGGGTCAAGCCACCGTGGGCCAGGCCCTGCGCGAATCCGGCATCCTCTGAGCGACCTGTGCAGCGCCCCACCGGGCGCTGCAATTTTCCCTGTCCCTGCGGCGCCCCGACCCGGCATGCGCCCTCCGGAGATCTCCCAAGTGAAACAAGCCTTCTCGATCACGGCCGTGCGCGGCGCCACCCTGGCCCTGGCCGCCAGCCTGGCCGGTTGCGGCATGCTCAGCAGCGTGCTGCCCGACGACAAGATCGACTACGGCACGGCCTCCCGCAAGGTGCAGCCGCTGGATGTGCCGCCCGACCTGACCCAACTCGCACGTGACAACCGCTACGCGCCACAGGCGGGTGCGGTGTCTGCGTCCACTCTGGGCACCGCCCGCCCCGCGGCCGCCTCCGGCGCAGCCACCCCCACGGTGGCCGTCAACAAGGCCGGAGACGCCTATCTGGCCCGCATGGGACAGCAGCAATGGCTGGTCAGCCCGCGCAGCCCCGAGGAAGTGTGGCCACTCGTGCGCCAGTTCTTCCTGGACCGCAACTTCAAGTTCCAAAAGGAAGATGCTGCCTCCGGCGTGCTGGAAACCGACTGGGTGGAGAACCGGGCCAACCTGCCCAAGGACATGATCCGCTCGACCATCGGCCAGGTGCTGGACCGCCTCTACGACAGCGGCCTGCGCGACCGCTTCACGGTTCGTGTCCTGCGGGGCACGGACGGCAAGGGCTCCGAGATCTACATCGCCCACCATGGCCTCGAGGAGGTCTACACCAGCCGCGATGGCAGCACCACCTGGACCAACCGCGCGGCAGACCCGGCGCTCGAAACCGAACTGCTGACCCGCCTGATGCAGGCGCTCTCGCCGGTGGCGACGGCAGCCACCCCAGCCAGTGGCGCATCGAGCGCCGATGCCTCGGCACCCGTGGTGCAGGTGGCCGCCAAGGCGCGCGTGCTCAGCGGCCAGCCGGGTGCCACGCTGGAAGTGGATGACGGCCTGGAGCGGACCTGGCGCCGCATCGGCCTGGCGCTCGACCGCACCGGCTTCACGGTGGAGGAACGCGACCGCGCCCTGGCCACCTACGCCGTCCGCTACGTCGATCCCAAGATTGCCGCCCAGGATTCGCCCAATTTCATCTCGAAGATGTTCGGTGCGAAGGAACCTGCGGAGTTGGCCCTGGGTCGCTACCGGATCGTGCTCAAGGCGAACGGTGCCAGCACGCAGATCACCGTGCAAAAGCCCAATGGCGAGCCCGACAACAGCGAGAGCGCCCAGCGCATCGCCCAGCAATTGGTGGACGAACTCAAATACTGAGCCGCTTTACCTTGATTCACAAAAGGGCAGCATGGGCTGCCCTTTTTCATGCCCTCATGCCAGACGGGGCATAAAAAAAGCCGCCTTCAAGAGGCGGCTTTCTTTCATCACGTCGCTGCAGCGCAGCAACGCGGGAATCTGCTTAGTTCGAAGCGGCTTCCGAAGCGGGAGCGGCAACTTCCGAAGCGGCTTCCGAAGCGGCGGGAGCAACTTCCGAAGCGGTAGCGGCGGCCGAGGGAGCGGCGTCCATCGGAGCGGGAGCCTCTTCCTTCTTGCCGCAAGCGGTCAGGGCAGCAGCAGCGATCAGGGAAGCCAGCAGGAGCGACTTGTTCATGAATATCCTCGAATCGAAAAGAGTCGAACAAAAAATACCGGTCATTCTGGAAGCTCGCTGTTCGTGCGCGCCTCCTCCTCGCGAGGTCCAGAAATGTTCAAAGGGCGGTCGTTCGCTCCGAGAACCGTTTTCTGAGCCCAGACTGACATTATACGCAGACTCAGGGAAAGTTCCCGGTACAACATGGGGGAGCTGTCAGTGCGGCTGCGCCGAAACGTTGCCATCGCGCATCATGCCCTGCCAACGTCATATCCCGGTCAGACACCGTGGAGCCAGCCGGCCTCCGCCCAATCCGCCACCAATTCACGGGCATCCGTGCTGAGCTGGGCCACTTCACGCGCGCCCAACACCCGCTGGTCCGCCAGCTGACGCATCAGACGGGCATCTCGCCCACCGGCGCGGAAGGATTCTCCGTTGATGAACACGTGCCGCTCGTCGTACATCATACGGGTGCGGCGGTCCAGGCTGAGGCCCTGCCCGTTCTTCAGGGGTTCACCGCCCTCGAACCAGACGATGGCCTTGGGTTCGGTCAGCGACTCGCCCAGTGCGCAGGCCAGGCTGTGGGCATCGTTGAGCGCGGCAATCACTGCTTTTTGCGCAAATTCCTGCAATGCCGTGGGAATCAGGCCCGGGGTGTCGGTGGCCGACTGGGCCGGGTCGCGGTAGTGAGGTTCCTGGTCCGGCGCTTCCAGGGCGTCGATCATGCGCTGCAGCACGTCTCGGGCGGTCTCGGTCGGAGTGGGCGTGCGGAAGCCGACCGAGCAGGTCATGCAATCGTTGCCCACGGCGATGCCGTCATGCCCCCAGCGCGGTGGCAGGTAGAGCATGTCGCCCGGCTCCAACACCCATTCCTCGGTGGGCTGGAAGTTGGCCAGCAGCTTGACCGGCACGCCCTCCACCAGGGTGGCATCCTTGACCGGCCCCACCCGCCAGCGGCGCTGGCCGGACACCTGCAGCAGGAAAACGTCGTAGGAATCGGTGTGCGGGCCCACGCCACCGCCATCACTGGCGTAACTGATCATCAGATCATCCAGGCGGGCTTCGGGCACGAAGCGAAACTGGCTGAGCAGCTCGTTTGCAGCCTGCACGTGCAGATCCAGCCCCTGCACCAGCAAGGTCCAGCCCGGGCGGCTGAACGGCGGCACCTGACGCCGCTCGAAGGGGCCGTGGCGCAGTTGCCAACCCCCCTTGGCCTGCTGGACCAGGCGCGATTCGACATCATCGCGCGCGGCCAGCGCCAGCAGCTCGGGGCGCGTCACCGGCGGCACCACACCAGGCACGGCCTGCCGAATCAGGCAGGGTTTTTTTTGCCAATGGCGGCGCATGAACTGGGCCGGCGACATGCCGCCCAGCAAGGGGAGTTTCTGCAGAGGGTTCACGGTCATGGGGCCGGATTGTGGCCGGCCTTGTGCGATCATCCCCTGATGGACATCACTTCCCCCTGTGTGGTGACGCTGACCTGGCGACTTTCGGACGGCCAGGGGCAGCTCATCGACGAGCTGAACGAACCCGTGGAGTTCTTCTACGGTGGCGACGACCTGCTGCCCAAGGTCGAGGAGGCTCTGGCGGGCCAGGCCGTCGGCTTCGAGGCCGAGTTGCATCTGGAACCGGAGCATGCCTTCGGCGACTATGACGCGGACCTGCTTTGCTACGAAGCCCGTGCGCTCTTCCCTGAGGGGGTGGAGCCAGGCATGCGCTTCGAAGGCCTGCCCGAGGGCGCCGTCACCCCCGACATGCCCGAGGACCTGATCTACACCGTCACCGAGGTCTACCCCGAGCACGTCGTGCTCGACGCCAACCATCCGCTGGCCGGCATCGCCCTGCGCATTGCGCTGAAGGTGCTGGATGTGCGAGCGGCCAGCACCGAAGAGATTGGCGCCGCCTCGGTGGGCGAGTCGCCCTTTGCCGTGGTGAGCGGCTCGCCGCCCGGCGAGCCCCTGCACTGACCCAGCGCAGTGCGCTGGTCGGGCTCAGTCCCGGCCGGTCGAGCCGAAGCCGCCGGTCCCGCGGTCGCTGGCTTCGAAAGACTCCACGCGGCGGAAAGCCGCCTGCACCACCGGCACGATCACCATCTGGGCGATGCGCTCCATGGGTTGCACCGTGAAGGCGGTGCTGCCCCGGTTCCAGCAGCTCACCATCAGCGGGCCCTGGTAGTCGGAGTCGATCAGTCCCACCAGATTGCCCAGCACGATGCCGTGCTTGTGGCCCAGGCCCGAGCGCGGCAGCAGCATGGCGGCCAAGCCCGGGTCACCGATGTGCACGGCCAGGCCGGTGGGAATCAGCGCAGATTGGCCGGGCGCCAGTTCCAGCGGCTGGTCCAGGCAGGCCCGCAAATCCAGGCCGGCGCTGCCGGGTGTGGCATAGGCGGGCAGCTGGTCCGCCATGCGCGGGTCCAGCACTTTCACGTCGATCGTCGTCATTCGGCGGAGGTCTTCAGTCGTTCGGCCAGCTCGCGCACCAGGGCGCGGGCCAGGCTCAGTTTGTCAGCGGTGGGCAGCTCACGGTGGCCGTCGGCGTCCACCAACACCAGGGTGTTGTCGTCACGACCAAAGGTGGCCGGGCCGAGGTTGCCCACGATCAGCGGCACCTTCTTGCGCAGCAGCTTCTCGCGGGCATGCTGCAGCAGGTGTTCGCTCTCGGCGGCAAAGCCCACGCAGTACGGCGCCTGCGGCAGCGCCGCCACCGCGGCCAGGATGTCCGGGTTCTCGGTCAGCTCGAAGGTGGGCGCCACCTTCTTGCCGTCCTTCTTGATCTTGTGGGCGTTCATCTGCGCGGGCCGCCAATCGGCCACCGCCGCGGTGGCGATGAAGACCTCATGCTGCGCCGCGGCGGGCAGCACCGCGTCGTGCATCTGCTGGGCGCTCTGCACGTCGATGCGCCGTACATGCCGCGGCGTGGGCAGGTGCACCGGGCCGGCCACCAGGGTCACCTCGGCCCCGGCCTCCTGCGCCGCACGGGCGATGGCAAAGCCCATCTTGCCACTGGAGTGGTTGGTGATGCCGCGCACCGGGTCGATGGCTTCGAAGGTGGGGCCGGCGGTGATCAGCAGCTTGCGTCCAGCCAGCAGCTTGGGCTGGAAGAAGGCGATCAGCTCGTCGCGCAGCTCGGCCGGCTCCAGCATGCGGCCATCGCCCACCTCGCCGCAGGCCTGGTCGCCCGCGGCCGGGCCCAGCACGGTGGCGCCATCGGCCCGCAGCTGCGCCACATTGCGCTGCGTGGCCGGATGGGCCCACATCTCGCGGTTCATCGCCGGCGCCACCAGCAGCGGCACCCGCTCGATGGGCCGCGCCAGGCACAGCAGCGAGAGCAGCTCGTCGGCCCGTCCTTGCACCAGGCGCGCGATGAAGTCCGCGCTGGCCGGGGCGATCAGGATGGCGTCGGCCTCGCGCGAGAGATTGATGTGCGCCATGTTGTTGCCCGGGCGCGCATCCCACTGGCTGGTGTAGACCGGCCGGCCCGACAGGGCCTGCATGGTCACCGGGGTGATGAAGGCTTCAGCGCCTTCGGTCATCACCACCTGCACCGAGGCCCCAGCCTTCACCAGCTCACGGGTCAGCTCGGCGGCCTTGTAGCAGGCCACGCCACCGGACAGGCCCAGCACGATGTGCCGGCCCGCCAGATCCTGTCGCTCACTCATCGCTCAACGTCCCCGCCGCGCACGGCTGCCTTCATTGCCAGCCTTCATTGCATCTGCGCGCCGTGGCACTTCTTGAACTTCTTGCCGCTGCCGCAGGGGCACGGGTCGTTGCGGCCGGGCAGATCACCCACCCGGCGCTGCGGCGGCTTCGGGGCATGGTCCAGCCAGTACAGGCGCATGTCCTGCGCCGCATACAGCGCCTCGTGGATCAGCTCGTCGCGGGTGAGTTCCTCGCCTTCGTAGAGCTCGTCGCAGACTTCCTTGATCTCCTCGGGCGTCATGGTCAGCGTGACCACCCGGGTCATGCATTCCTCGAAGAGCTGCCCCTCCTCGGTCTCGGCGTCCGGCTCCGGCCAGTCCTGCGGGAAGTCGCGCGTGGCATCGACGAAGCCCAGGGCCCAGACCTCGCCGGTCTGCTCCAGCATGTGCAGCTCATCGGCCTTCACATGACCTTCCTCGACCAGGCGCTGCTTGTCCTCTTCGGTCAGCTCGATCATCAAGGGCGCCAGGCGCAGCACATCGGCGTCGTCCAGGATCTCCTCAGGGTCCAGCTGGTTCGCCAGCACATCCCAGCGGGCCTGGATGACCTCGCGCGCCGCCTGGGCATCGGCCGGGTCGGCAAAGGCCCGCTCGAACACGCCTTCGGCCATCACCGGCAGCCACTCGTCCAGCAAGAGTCGGCGCGGGCCGGCCATCAGGGCGGTCATGTAGCCATCGAGCCACTCGAGCGACACGCCTTCTTCGAAGCCAGCCATGCGCTGGCACAGCGCATCCAGTGCCTCGATCTCTTGTTCGGTGCTCATGCGGGGCGCCGCCATCGGTCTCTCCAGGAATTCGGGACCCGGCAGTGTCGCACGTCCCAACGTGGCAGGCGAGCCGCCCGCCTGCAGGGTGAAGGAGCCCATCGGGGTGCGCAGCGGGAGGCTTGTTATATTTGTGCAAACATTTTATCCAAACCATGGGGTGCCATCACGATGCAGCCGCTGTTCACCTGGTTCCACAATCTGCCCGACCCCGTGGCCGAGTGGCTCGCCCTGCTCGGTGCCGCGCTGCTGGCCCTCATCGCCGCCGCCGTCGCCTACCGCCTCGGTGGCCGCCTGCTGACCCGCACCACACGTGGACGCCATCCGGCCGAGGCCATCGTCCAAAGCGCCCTGCTGCCCGCACGCTGGCTCGTGCCCTTGGTGGCCTTGAACGTCGTGTGGCACGGCGCGCCCGACGATCTCCATGGCGTGGAAGGCCTGCGGCGCATCACCGCCCTGGCCATGGTCGGCTGCGCCACCTGGCTGATCGCGCGGGGCATCCACCGCGTCAGCGGCGCCTACCTGGCCCGCCTGCCGATCCGGGAGACCGACAACCTGGAGGCTCGCCGCCTCTACACCCAGACCCGCGTGCTCTCGCGCACGGGGGTTGGTCTGGTGATCCTGGTGGGCACCGCGCTGGCCCTGATGACCTTTCCCACCGTGCGTCAGGTGGGCACCAGCCTGCTGGCCTCGGCCGGCGTGGTCGGCATCGTGGCCGGCTTTGCCGCGCGCCCGGTGCTGGGCAACCTGATCGCCGGCCTGCAGATCGGGTTGACCCAGCCGATCCGGCTGGACGACGTGGTCATCGTCGAAGGCGAATGGGGCATGATCGAGGAGATCAACAGCGCCTACGTGGTCGTGCGCATCTGGGACCAGCGCCGGCTGATCGTGCCGCTGCAGTGGTGGATCGAGCATCCCTTCCAGAACTGGACCCGGGAAAGCGCCGAGCTGATCGGCACGGTCTTCCTGTGGGTGGACTACCGCATGCCCCTGGAGCCCCTGCGACAGGCGCTGCAGCAGGCCTGCCAGGCCTCGCCCCACTGGGACGGACGGCTCGCCCTGCTGCAGGTGACGGAGGCGGGCGAGCGGGCCGTACAACTGCGCGCCCTGGTCTCGGCCGCCAATTCGTCAGCGGCCTGGGACCTGCGCTGCGCCGTCCGCGAAGCCCTGATCGACTTCATCCAGCGCCAGTACCCCGAATACCTTCCGCAATGGCGCACACAAGGCCTGGACCGGACGATGGCGCCGCCCGCCTCAGCCGGCCCCTGACCCACCCGACCCAACATGGTGCGAGACTTGCAGTCCCTCGTCCGGCACTCCCCACCCACACCATGCACTACGACATCGTCATCGTCGGCGGCGGCGCCGGCGGCCTGGAACTGGCCGCCTCGCTGGGTCGGTCCCTGGGCCCCCAAAGTGGCCAGGAAAAGGTCCTGCTGATCGACCGCGCGTCCTTCCACATCTGGAAGCCCACCCTGCACGAGGTGGCCGCCGGCACGCTCGATGCTCATCAGGAGGGCCTGTCCTACACCACCCTGGCGCGGCGCAACCACTTCAGCTTCACGCTGGGCGAACTGGGCGGCCTGGACAGCCAGAAGCGCCAGATCACCCTGGCGCCAGTACTGGACATTCAGGGACAGGTGCTGGTGCCAGAACGGCACATCAGTTACCGCTGGCTGGTGCTGGCCATCGGCAGCGGATCGAACTTCTTCGGCACCCCGGGGGCCGAACACGCCTACGTGCTAGAGCAGACGCTGGATGCCGAGCGCTTCCACCAGCGACTGCTCACCGCCTTCGTGCGGACGGCCTTTTCCGAGGACAAGCTGCTGTCGCTGGCCATCGTCGGCGCCGGCGCCACCGGGGTGGAGCTCTCCGCCGAGCTGATCGAGGCCCACCAGGAGCTGACCGAGGGGCTGAGCAAGGAGCAGCGCTTCCGCCTGGACATCACCATCGTCGAGGCCGCGCCGCGCATCCTGGCGGGCCTGCCCGAGAAGATCTCCCACCAGGCCCAGGTGGCGCTGCAGCGCAAGCAGGTCAAGGTGCTGACCGGCACCCGCGTGCAGGCCATCGAGGCCGATGCGCTGGCGACCGACAAGGGCCGCATCCCGGCCGACCTGATCGTCTGGGCGGCCGGCATCAAGGCCGCCGACAGCAACGAACGCCTGGGGCTGACCACCAACCGCTCCCACCAGTTCGTGGTGGATGCACAGTTGCGCACCTCGGCCGAGGGCATCTACGCCATGGGCGATTGCGCCGCCTGCGAATGGGAAAGCGGCCGCCTGGTGCCGGCCCGCGCCCAGGCGGCCCACCAGCAGGCCAGCTACCTGAAGCAGGTGTTGCTGGGCCTGCTGAAGGAACGCCCGGTGAGCATGCCCTTCCAGTACCGCGACTTCGGCTCACTGGTCTCGCTGGGCGACAACAAGGGCGTGGGCAACCTGATGGGCGGGCTCTCGGGCCGCAACTTCTTCGTCGAGGGGCTGATCGCGAAGTGGATGTACATGTCCCTGCACCTGAACCACCACCGCGCCATCATCGGCACCATCGACACCATGGTGCTGGCCCTGGTGCGGCTGCTGCAGCGGCGCGTCTCCGGCCGCCTCAAGCTGCACTGAGCCAGCCCCGACTCAGCCCGCGTTGGGCCCGGCCAGGTAGTCGGCCTTGCCCAGCGGCACGCCGGCCTGGCGCAGCAGGTCGTAGGCCGTCGTGACGTGGAAGAACAGGTTGGGGATGGCCCAGTGCAGCAGGTAGGCCTGGCCGCTCATGGTGCGGGTGGCCTCGCGGCCCACCGGGAAGGTGATCTCGGCGGCCTCACGGCCATCGATCTGCGAAGGCTGCACCGTGGCGAGCCAGGCCAAGGTCTTGGCCACCCGTTCGCGCAACTCGGCGAAGGTGGTTTCGTTGTCCTCGAACTTCGGCGCCTCAATGCCGGCAAGACGGGCGGTACCGTTCTTGGCGGCGTCACAGGCAATGCGGATCTGGGCCGTGAACGGCAGCATGTCCGGCGCAAAGCGCAAGCCGCAGAACACATCTGGGTTGAACTTGCGGGCCTCCGCGTTGGCCTGGGCCTTGTCCAGCAGATGGCCCAGGTTGGTCAGCGCGGTGGTGAAGACGGGCAGCGCGGTGGCGCCCAGGGTGATCGACATCTCGGTCTCCGGGAGGTTGTGGTTGGCGGGCGGCATGCTACGCCGCCCCCACAAGGACTGCCCGGCGCAGGGGCTTGCGCCCCCGGACGTGCTCAGACGCGTTCGGCCACCCAGGCCTGCACCGAGGCCAGCGCCGCCGGCAGGGCCGCAGCGTCGGTGCCGCCGGCCATGGCCATGTCGGGCTTGCCGCCACCCTTGCCGCCCACCTGCTGGGCCACGAAGTTGACCAGCTCGCCGGCCTTGACCTTGCCCGTGCTGTCGGACGTGACGCCCGCGGCCAGCTGCACCTTGCCGCCGTCCACCGCCGCCAGCACGATGGCCGCGGTCTTGAGCTTGTCCTTGAGCTTGTCCATGGTCTCGCGCAGGGTCTTGGCGTCGGCACCTTCCAGCGTCGCGGCCAGCACCTTCAGGCCCTTGACGTCCACTGCCTGCGACAGCAGCTCGTCACCCTGGGCGGAAGCCAGCTTGCCCTTGAGCGCGGCCACTTCCTTCTCCAGCGTGCGCACCTGCTCCAGCACGGCGCTCACGCGGTGCTCCAGCTCGCTGGGCGCGGCCTTGAGCGTGCTGGCCACCTGGCCCACGGTGCTCTCCAGGCCCTGCAGATAGGCCAGCGCGTTGTCGCCAGTCACCGCCTCGATGCGGCGGATGCCGGCGGCCACGCCGCTTTCGGCCACCACCTTGAACAGGCCGATGTCACCGGTCGCCTTGACGTGCGTGCCGCCGCACAGCTCCTTGGAGCTGCCGATGCTCAGCACCCGCACGGTGTCGCCGTACTTCTCGCCGAACAGCATCATCGCGCCGCTCTTCTGGGCGTCGTCGATGCCCATCACCTCGGCCTTGGCCTGGGCGTTGGCCAGGATCTCGGCGTTGACGAGGGTCTCGACCTTGCGGATCTGCTCGGCCGTCATCGGCGCGGTGTGGGCGAAGTCGAAGCGGGTGCGCTCGGGTGTCACCAGCGAGCCCTTCTGCTGCACATGGGCGCCCAGCACCTCGCGCAGGGCCTTGTGCATCAGGTGGGTGGCGCTGTGGTTGCGCACGGTCTTGGCGCGGCGCTCGGCGTCCACCTTGGCGACGAAGGCATCGCCCACCTTGACCACGCCCTCGACGACGCGGCCATGGTGGCCGAACACGTCGGCCTGGATCTTCATCGTGTCCTCGACCAGCACGCGCGTGCTGCCGTTGCGCAGCTCGCCCGCATCGCCCACCTGGCCGCCGGACTCGGCATAGAAGGGGGTGTGGTCCAGCACGATGACGGCGTCGTCACCGGCCTGGGCTTCGGGCACCGAGGTGCCTTCCACATAGACGGCCACCACCTTGGAGGTTTCGCAGACCAGGTGCTCGTAGCCATGGAAGGCGGTGGGCACGCCGCTGTATTCCAGGCCAGCAGCCATCTTGAACTTGCCAGCGGCGCGTGCCTGCTCGCGCTGGCGGGCCATGGCGGCGTCGAAGCCGGCCTGGTCCACCGTCACGCCACGCTCGCGGCAGACGTCGGCGGTCAGGTCCACCGGGAAGCCGAAGGTGTCGTGCAGCTTGAAAGCGGTCTCGCCGTCCAGCTGCTTGGCGCCCGCAGCTTCCATCGCTGCCAGGGCGCCTTCCAGGATCTCCATGCCGCGTTCGATGGTCTGGAAGAAGCGTTCTTCTTCCTGCTGGATCACCTCGGTCACACGGGCCTGGGCCTGGCGCAGCTCCGGATAGGCCTCGCCCATCTGGTTCACCAGTTCGGCCACGATCTTGTGGAAGAACGGGGTGCGTGCGCCCAGCTTGTAGCCATGGCGGATGGCGCGGCGGGCGATGCGGCGCAGCACATAGCCGCGGCCTTCGTTGCCGGGGATCACGCCATCGACGATGGTGAACGAGCAGGCGCGGATGTGGTCGGCGATGACCTTCAGGCTGGGCGAAGCCGGGTCGATGTCGACGCCGCCAGCGCTCTCGACTGCGGCCTTGGACGCGGCGATCAGCGCGACGAAGAGGTCGATCTCGTAGTTCGAATGCACATGCTGCAGCACCGCGGCAATGCGCTCCAGGCCCATGCCGGTGTCCACCGAGGGCTTGGGCAGCCTGTGCATCACACCGTCTTCGGTGCGATTGAACTGCATGAACACGTTGTTCCAGATCTCGATGTAGCGGTCGCCGTCTTCATCGGGACTGCCCGGAGGGCCGCCGGCCACGTCCGGACCGTGGTCGAAGAAGATCTCGGTGCAGGGGCCGCAGGGGCCGGTGTCGCCCATCATCCAGAAGTTGTCGGACATGTAGCGGCCGCCCTTGTTGTCACCGATGCGCACGATGCGCTCGGCGGGCACGCCCACCACCTTGTTCCAGATCTCGTAGGCCTCGTCGTCCTCGGAATAGACGGTCACCCACAGCTTGTCGGCCGGCAGCTTGAAGTGCTGGGTCAGCAGCTCCCAGGCATAGCTGATGGCGTCGTGCTTGAAGTAGTCACCGAACGAGAAGTTGCCCAGCATCTCGAAGAAGGTGTGGTGACGCGCGGTGTAGCCGACGTTGTCCAGGTCGTTGTGCTTGCCGCCGGCGCGGATGCACTTCTGCGCCGTGGTCGCCCGGCTGTAGGGCCGCTTGTCGAAGCCCAGGAACACGTCCTTGAACTGGTTCATCCCGGCATTGGTGAACAGCAGCGTGGGGTCGTCGCCCGGCACCACCGGGCTGGACGACACGATGGTGTGACCCTTGCTCTCGAAGAACTTCAGGTAGGTCTGGCGGATCTCGGCGGCTTTCATCCGGAACTTTCGAGAAAGTGGCCCCCTCCGACTGGGTGCATGCGGCCTCACAGGACCGTGCATCCGAGGGGATGGAATAGAACCTTTCATTATAGGTTCCGCCCCTGGCAGGGCCCGCCGCCGCGCCCTTTGGGCAGCAGCCCTGCCGCCCTGTGTCGCATCCACCCCAATTTGTAACAAGCGCCCGACATCGCACCGCGGCGTCCGCCTGTGAAAACCACAGGGGCACCAGGGACGGCGGCGGCACATCTTGTTACGAGCATCCCCGCGGCCAGCACTGCCTTTCCTTACATTGGCGGACACCTGCCAGGAGATAGGCGGGACACCACGCGGTGGACCCCAGCGTTCACCACCAGCAGTACTGTCGGGCCCCGGTCACACCCCGGGCCGACGCCGTTCGGAGGGGCCACATGGGCCGCACACACCAGTCGCGCCAGTTCCGCGCGACCGATGCCACGCGACTCGGGCGCCCCCGGGCAGCCTGTATCCACCCGCCGCCTGCCTGCCGGGTGAACCCGTGACCCTGCTCGCCTGGCTGCCCGCGGCCTTTCGGCGCACACCGGCTCCTGCGACACCCGCCGGACCGGCTTGGTTCCGTCGCGAAGAGGCGATCATGGGCACGGCCATCACCGCCGAGCTTTGGGCCGACAGCCCGGCCCAGGCGGAGCAGGCCCTGGGACTGGTGATGGACGAAATGCACCGGATCGACCGCTGCATGAGCCCGCACCGGGCGGACTCCGAGCTTTCCCGCATCAACCGGGAGGCAGCGTTGCACCCGGTGCCGCTGAGCCCGGAAATGGCCCGGCTGATCGACCGGGCCCTGACCTTCTCGGCCCTGTCCGAGGGGGCCTTCGACATCAGCTTTGCCGCGGTGGGCCAGCACTACGACTACCGCACCGGCCAGGCGCCGGACGCGGCCACCCTGGCCCAGGCCCGCGCGGCCATCGGCTGGCGCGGCCTGCTGCTGGACCGCGCCGCGGGCACCTTGCGCTTTGCCCGGCCGGGCATGCGCATCGACCTGGGCGGCTTTGCCAAGGGCCATGCGGTGGACAACGCCATGGCCCTGCTGCGGGCCCAGGGCATCCGCCATGCCATGGTCTCGGCCGGTGGCGACAGCCATGTGCTGGGCGACCGGCGTGGCCGACCGTGGAGCGTGGCCATCCGCGATCCGCGCCGCGAGGGCGGCGTGGTGGCCGTGCTGCCGCTGGAGGACGTGTCGATCTCGACCTCCGGCGACTACGAGCGCTTCTTCGAGCGCGACGGCGTGCGGCACCACCACCTGCTGGACCCGCGCACGGGCGAATCCGCCCGCGGCGTGCGCAGCGTGACCATCCTGGCCCCCGATGGCCTGACGTGCGAAGCCCTGTCCAAGATGGTCTTCGTGCTGGGCCCGGCACGGGGCCTGGCCCTGATCCACACCTTGCCCGACGTCGATGCCGTCGTGATCGACGCCGAGGGCGCCATGCATGTCAGCCAGGGCCTGGCCCAACCGCTGGCCGAGGGGGCTGCGGCAGTCGCCGCCCCATCCCGGGGAGACCACACACCATGAAGCACACCCTTCTTCCCAACCCGGGCCGGCGCCCGCTCGCCGCCGGTCTGCTGGCGGCACTGGGCCTGCTGGCCGGCCTGGCCGGCTGTTCCGGCAGCACCAGCGGCGGCGGCACCGCCACGGTGGCCGGCGATGTGCCGCTGGTCTACGTGAAGCGTGCCGACACCCTGAACCTCAACCCGACCGACGGCGCCCCCTTCGCCCCCGGAGGGGACCTGATGCTGCGCGAGAAGTCCTCGCCCAGCGCCCCCGAGCACAACCTGACCCAGCAGTTCACCCAGGGCAAGGGTGATGTGTCCGGCCCCGAGGTGTCCTACGACGCCAAGAAGGTGGTGTTCGCCATGCGCTGCCCCAGCAGCAACACGGCCAAGATCAACGGCGCGGCCGCCTGTACCGGCCGCTGGAACCTCTGGGAATACGACATGAGCAGCGGCGGGCTCACCGGCGGCAGCTTCCGCCGGCTGACCGCCTCCACCACCGACGACGACGTGGACCCGGTCTACCTGCCGGGTCACCGCGGCTTCGTCTTCACGTCCAACCGCCAGACCAAGTCCCATCTGGACCAGGCCCTGGGGCGCAGCTATTACGCGCTGGACGAGTACGAGCGCCAGCGCGTGTTCAACCTGCACACCATGGATGCCGATGGCGAATCGATCACCCAGATCTCCTTCAACCAGAGCCACGACCGCAGCCCGGTGATCCGTCCCAACGGCGACATCATGTTCTCGCGCTGGGACCATGTGGGCGACCGCAACCACTTCAAGATCTTCCGCATGAAGCCCGACGGCACGGACATGTTCGTGCTCTACGGCGCCCACAGCGAGGGCAACACCTACCTGCATCCGCGCGACATGGACCCGTCCGGCAAATACGCCGGCTACCTGTCCACCGATGCCATGCCCCTGCAGCGCTCGAAGGAAGGTGGTGCGCTGCTGTTGATCGACGCGGCCAACTACTCCGAGCAGAACACGCCGGCCAATTCCACGGTGCCCACCACCGGCGGACAGCAGCAGCTGACCGCGCAGGAACTCAACATGGACCGCGGCTTCTCGCGCTACGGCCGCGTGACCACACCCTACCCGCTGTGGGACGGCACCAACCGGCTGCTGGTGGCCTACAAGCCCTGCGAGGTGACCCGCAGCGGCGAGGTGGTGCCCTGCGCCAACCTCACGAGCGATGAGATCGCCCGGCTGGAGTCCACCGATCGCACCGAGGCCGAGATCGCGACCGACACGGTGCAGGACAACGTGCCGCCGCACTACGCCATCTACATGTTCGACCCGGCCCAGCAGACCTGGCTGGTGGTGGCCGCCCCGCCCGCGGGCTTCATGTACATCGACCCGGTGGCCCTGCAGGCGCGCACCGAGCCGCACACGGTGGAGGCCACCAACGTGGACGCCGATCTGGCGGCCCAGGGCCTGGGGCTGCTGGAGGTGCGCAGCGTCTACGACACCGACGGCCTGGGCCGCATGGGCGACGCGGTGCTGGGCACTGCCGACCTGAAGGGCAGCTGCACCACCGCCATCGCCAAGACCACCCCCACCGACGCGCTGGACACCCGCGCCCAGGTGGCCGACCTGATCCGCATGAAGAACCCGGCCGACAGCGCCTACGGCTGCTCGCCCGCCCGCTTCGTGCGGGCGGTGCGCGCGGTCGCGCCGCCGGCCAACACGATGAACCTGCGCGAGGCCATCGGCGAGACCAACTTCGAGCCGCAGCAGATCCTGGGCTATGCGCCGATCGAGCCCGACGGCTCCTTCAAGCTGGTGGTGCCGGCCGACACCCCAATCGGGCTGGCCGTGGTCGATTCGGAAGGCCGTGCCTTCCAGACCCACACCAACTGGATCCAGATCCGGCCGGGCGAGCGCCGCACCTGCGACGGTTGCCACAGCCCGCGCCGCGGCGCCTCGCTCAACAGCGGCAGCATCGTCGACACCATGCCCTCGGCGCTGCGCAGCGCCCTGGCCTCGGCCCACCTCTCGGGCGAGACCATGGCGTCCACCCGCACCCGGCTGGATGCCAATGCGCTCAAGCTCGTCTCCGACCTGATCTACCAGGACGCCTGGGCCGACACCACCCAGGCCGGCGTGACCGCCCGGCCCTCGATCAGCCTGCGCTACACCGGCAATGCCGACCCCAGCCAGGACCTGGCCACGGCGGCGCCCACCAACGGCGTCATCAACTACCCGGACCACATCCAGCCGCTGTGGACCCGCAACCGGGGCAGCAACACCTGCACCAGTTGCCACAACGCCAGCGCCAGCCTGAACCTGCTGGGCACCGTTGCCGGCTCCGGCCGTCTGGCCTCCTATGACGAGCTGCTGATCGGCGACCCGGTGATCGACCCCAGCACCGGTCTGCCCAAGACCCAGCTCAAGAACGGCGTGCCCGAGGTGGTGCGTCAGCCTGCCCTGGTGGAAACCAGGGCCAGCGAGGGTGATGCCCTGGGGCTGGCCCGCAAGAGTCGACTCATGGAGATCCTGGCCGGCCAGTTGCTGATGTCCTCGGCCGACGCGCAGACCACCCATCCCACGCCCACCAGCGTCAACCACGCCACCATGCTCAACGCGGCCGAGAAGCGCCTGCTGGCGGAGTGGATGGACCTGGGCGGCAAGTACTACAACGACCCCTTCAATGCCAACGCCGGCGTGCGCACGATCAGCACGCTCAGCCAGGAGAGCTTCGAGGCCAAGGTGCTGCCCATCTTGAACAGCACCTGCGCCACCTACTGCCACATGGGCGTGGGCAGCGGCGCAGGCAAGTCCTTCATCGACAACCGCTTCGTGCTGACCGGCGACCCGGAGGGCGACTACAACGTCACGCTGACGATGATCTCGGACACCTGCAACCCTGCCAGCAACACCCTGCTGAGCAAGCCGTCCACCCGCCCCCACCCCAGCGGCGCCACCGGCCAGACCACCGCGGTCCTGCCGGCCGGCAGCACCGATTTCGCCACCATCGTCCAGTGGATCGCCACCGGCTGCCCCACCCCATGATGAAGTCACACCCTCTCCTTCTGGCGCTGGCCGGCCTGACGCTGGGCGCGGCCCTGGGCCTGAGCGGCTGCGGCGGCGGCAACCCGCTGGGCAATCCCTCGGATGTGCAGAACCCCGCGGGCACCGGCGGTGAAAAGCTCTCCTTCGCCTACTACCAGAAGTGCATCGAGCCGCTGCTGGTCCAGGCCATCGCCACGCCGTCCGGCGGCACAGCCACCTGCGCCGCAGGCGGTTGCCACTCCAATGCCAATGGCACGGGCGGTGCGCTGCGCATCATCGAGACCGCCAGCGTGGTGGACCTCTCCGCCTCGGCCGACACCATCCGCGCCAGCGACATCTACAAGAACTTCTACTCCGCCATGGGCGCCAGCGTGCCAGGCAACTCCGCCGAAAGCCGCTTGCTCAACAAGCCGCTGGTGCGGGGCGTGCTGCACGGCGGCGGCCAGATCCTGGCCAGTGAGAACGACCCGGTGGCCGTGCTGATCCGCTACTGGATCGACCACCCAGCCCCCGAAGGCCAGGACGAGTTCAGCACCGCTACCTACAGCATGTTCACCCCGGCCGACCCGGCCACCGGCAGCTGCAACACCCAATGAAGCCCATGCGCACCGCCCACACCCTTGCCGCCGCGCTGCTGCCGGCCCTGTTGCTGGTGGCGCCCGCCTGGGGGCAGGATGCCGCCACCGCCCCCCCCGCCGACACGGCGTCGGCCCCGGGCATCCTGGACCGCTGGTTCCCGCCCAAACCCCAAGGCCTGGATGCGCTGGAGCGCCTGCAGGTCACCGCGCCCTTCGTCGAGCTGCACACCGGCCCGGGCCGGGGCTACCCGGTGTTCCATGTGGTCGAGCGCGAGGGCTGGATCACCGTCGTGCTGCGCCACACCGACTGGTACAAGGTGCGCACCGAGGACGGCAAGCTCGGCTGGGTCAGCCGCGAGCAGCTGGCCAGCACGCTCACCGCCTCGGGCGACCGCAAGACCTTCCGCGAGGTGGTGCTGGACGACTACCTGCGCCGCCGCGTCGAGATGGGCGCCACCTTCGGCCGCTTCGACTCCGAGCCGGTCATCAAGCTCTGGGGCGGCTACCGCCTGTCCGACACGCTCAGCGTGGAGCTGGCCTCCAGCCAGGTGCAGGGCGTCTATGCCGGCACCAGCCTGTGGCATGTGGCCCTGCTGACCGAGCCCTGGTTCAAGCAGCGCCTCTCGCCCTTCTTCGGCGTGGGCATCGGCCGCTTCCACAACGTGCCCAACAAGAGCCTGATCGACGCCCACACCACCGACGCCAACCTGGGCATGGTCACGCTGGGCGTCAAGTACCACCTCAGCGAGCGCTTCGTCGCCCGGCTGGACTACGAACTCACCACGGCCTTCCTCTCCGACGAGAAGACCTCCGACTACGGCGCCTACAGCGCCGGCCTCTCCTTCTTCTTCTGACCCCGCCTCACCATGCGACGCTCCCTCCTTCCCCTGCTGCTCGCCGCGCCCCTGCTCACTCCCCTGGTCAGCCAGGCGGCCGACGCCGCCAGCGAAGCCCCCGTGCAGCCGCAGATCGACCGCCGCGACGTGCGGGTGCCGCGCTTCCCTTCCAACGATTTCGAGGTGGGTCTGTTCTTCGGCCCCTATTCCACGCAGAACTTCGGCAGCAGCATCGCCCTGGGCGGACGCCTGGGCTACCACATCACCGAAGACTTCTTCGTCGAAGCCGCCTACGGCCGCACCACGGTGAGCGACGACGCCTTCAAGCGCGTGCTGCCGGGCGGCGTCTTCACGCCGGGCGAGAACAAGCTCAGCTACAGCGACCTGTCGGTGGGCGTGAATGTGTTGCCCGGCGAGGTCTTCCTGGGTCGCGACCATGCCCTGCCCTCGCAGCTCTACCTGATCGCCGGTGCCGGCACCACCCACTTCAACGGCCAGCGCCAGCAGACCTTCAACTTCGGCCTGGGCACCAAGGTGTACTGGAACGACAGCTTCGCGCTGCGGGTGGACCTGCGCGACCACGTCTTCTCGCTGGACCTGCTGGGCAAGCGCGACAGCACCCACAACCTCGAGCTGACCGCCGGCGCCTCCTTCCTGTTCTGAGCCATGCCCATGTTGTTGCGCCGTGCCCTGGTCCTGTCCTCGCTGGGTCTCCTGTCCTTCACCGCCGCTCAGGCGGCCACACCCGCCCCGGGCGGCACCGCGCCGGATTTCACCCTGCGCGCCCTGCACGGCCCCAACCTGCGCCTGAAGGAGCAGCGTGGCCAGGTCGTACTGCTGAACTTCTGGGCCAGCTGGTGCGGCCCTTGCCGTGAAGAGATGCCCCAGCTCGACCGGCTCTACCGCAAGTACCAGTCGGCCGGCTTCACCCTGTTGGGCGTGAGCGTGGACGACGACCCCAAGGCCGCTGGCGCCATGGCCGACAAGCTGGGCGTGGCCTTCCCGGTGCTGCTCGACAGCGACAAGCAGGTCAGCAAGGCCTATGACCTCAGCGCCATGCCCTCGACCGTGCTGATCGACCGCGACGGCCGCGTGCGCTACCTGCACCGCGGCTACCGCGACGGTTTCATCGCCACCTACGAACAGCAGATCCGCGAGCTGCTGAAGGACTGAGCCATGCCCCTGCCCTTCTCTTCCCCGCCGCGCGCCTTGCTGCTGCTGGGCCTGGCCCTGGCCGGCCTCTGCGGCGGCTGCAGCACCGAGCCCTGGGTCAAGCCCTACGAGCGCGAGCGCCTGGCCGACCCGATGATGCAGTTCTCGCGCGAGGTCCTGGCCGACAAGCAGCGCGACCACGTCTACTCGGTGCGCGAAGGCGCCCGCGGCGCCACCGGCGTGCAAGGAGGTGGCTGTGGCTGCAACTGAGCATCGCCTGCCCCGCTGGGGCCGCAGCGCCTGGCGCCTGCTGGCCCCCCTGCTCAAGCTGCTGGGCCTGACCGCGCTGGCCACCCCGGCCGCCCGCGCGGTGGACCTGCCCCAGGACCACGAGGAAGCGCTCGTCCACCTCTACAACGGCGGTGGCGTCAAGGCCTACGGCCCGGCCCTGCTGGTGCGCAAGAACGTGGCCGACAAGGTCTCGCTGACCGGCAGCGTCTATGTGGACATGGTCAGCAACGCCTCGATCGACGTGGTGACCACCGCCAGCCCCTTCCGCGAGAACCGCGTGGAATGGGGCCTGGGCGTGGACCATGTCGAGCAGGACACGCTGATGCACCTGGGTGTCTCGCGCAGCACCGAGCCCGACTACGTGGCCAGCGCCGCCAACCTGGATGTCTCGCAGGACGTCTTCGGCGGCATGAGCACGGTGGCCCTGGGCTTCACGCTGGGCCAGGACGACGTGGGCCGCCATGGTGAAACAGGCTACTTCGACCACGCCCGCCACTGGCAGTACCGCCTGGGCCTGACCCAGATCCTCAGCCCGCGCTGGATCGCCTCGGTCAACGGCGAGGCCATCGCCGACGAGGGCTACCTGGGCAACCCCTACCGGGTGGCACGGGTGTTCGGCGCCTATGTGCCCGAGCGCATGCCGCGCACCCGCACCGCCCGCGCGCTGCAGTTGCGGGTGATCGGCGACATCAGCGACGAAGGCGCCAGCGACCGCAGCGCGGTGCGGGCCTCCTACCGCTACTACCGCGACACCTGGGCGGTGCAGGCCCACACGCTCGAGCTGGGCTACACCCGGCACTTCGGCCCGGACTGGCTGGGCGACGTGGCCGTGCGCCTGAACCACCAAGGAGCCGCCCTGTTCTTCAGCGACAACGCCCAGAGCGAAACCCTCTACGTCACCCGCAACCGCCAGCTCAGTGCCTTCAACAGCTACGCGTTGGCCGGCAAGGCCAGCTACACGCTGCCGGGCGAGACCGCCCAGCGCTACGGCCTGCAGCTGAGCGCCAACCTCGAGCTGCTGAGCTTCCGCTACAGCGAGTTCACCGACATCCGCACCGGGCAGCTCTACCACTTCAACGGGCAGAACCTGCAGCTGCTCCTCACCGGGAAGTTCTGATGCGACGACTCCACCTCCTGCTGGGCACCGCCCTGCTCGCCATGGGCCTGAGCCTGTCCGCCCAGGCCCAGACGCCGCCCGCCGATGCCGCCTCCGCCGCATCCGCCGCGCCGGCCCCGGCCGCCAGCGCCTCGGCCCCCCTGCCGAGCGACGCCGCGCTCGACGCCCGCGCCGAAGACCTCAAGCGCGAGGTCATTGCGCTCAACCGCGACCTGCTGGCGCTCGAGGAAGAGCTGCTCTACCCGGCCAGCACCCAGGTCAACGTCTTCGTCTCGATGGACGTGGGCAAGCTGTTCATGCTGGAGTCGGTGCAGGTCAAGGTGGACGACAAGCTGGTCGCCCAGCACCTCTACACCCCGGCCGAGGTCAAGGCCCTGCACCGCGGCGGCGTGCAGCGCCTGTTCGTCGGCAACCTGCGCAGCGGCCCGCACGAGATCACCGCCTTCTTCACCGGCCAGGGCCCGCATGAGCGCGACTACAAGCGCGGCACCACGCTGCAGTTCGACAAAGGCAGCGAGACCCGCAACATCGAGCTGAAGGTGCGCGATGCCCTGGGCAAGCTGCAGCCCGAGTTCGACGTCAAAGTCTGGCCGTGACGCGTCCGAGTTCCGCCTTGTCCCGGCGCCCGCTGCCCCTGCTCGCGCCCCTGCTGATCGCGGGATGGATGCTGGCCGGGCCCGCCCGCGCCGCCTCCGACCCGCCCGAGCCCGAACACGTGGTGCGGGCCCCGCACTATGGCGAAGTGCTGTTCCACTTCCACCAGGATCAGACCTTCACCGCGCTCACCTCGCTGATGGTCTCGCAGCAGTTCGACCGCCTGGGCGTGCACGCCGACGAGGCCGAGGTGCTGCGCGGCGGCCTGCTGCTGTCCTACGGCATGCACCGCGAGGCCGGCCAGGTCTTCGAGCGCCTGATCGACCACGGCGCCACGCCCGAAGTGCGCAACCGCGCCTGGTACTACCTGGCCCGGGTGCGCTACACCCGGGGTGAGCCGCAGGCCGCCGATGCCGCCCTGGCCCATATCCAGGGCGAACTGCCCGGCGCACTCGACGACGACCGGCGCCTGCTGCAGGCCCAGGTCAAGCTGGCCCTGGCCCAACCCGCCCTGGCGGCCGAGGCCCTGACCCCGCTGGCCAGCGCCGATCAACCCCGCCCGCCAGCGCCCGCGCCGGTGGACGAGGACAACCCGCCGCCGCGCCCGGGCCTGCTGGCCCGCCTCAAATCTCTGGTGCTGGCCCCCTTCAGCGGCCCGGACCCGCTGGCCGCCAACGATGCCGACGCCCGGCTGTTCGCCCGCTACAACCTGGGCATCGCCCTGATCCGCCAGGGCGACGCGACCGGCGGCACCCGCTGGCTGGACGCGCTGGGCCAGATGCCCGCGGCCAACGAGGAGCAGCGTGCCCTGCGCGACCAGGCCAACCTGGCCCTGGGCTACGCCGCCCTGCAGCGCGAGGCGCCCGAGCAGGCCCGCCAGTACCTGGAACGCATCCGCCTGAAGGGCCCCAGCTCGGACAAGGCCCTGCTGGGCTACGGCTGGGCCGCCCTGGGCCTGAAGCAGCCCAAGCTGGCGCTCGTCTCGTGGACCGAACTGGCCCAGCGCGACCCGTCCCAGCCTGCCGTGCAGGAGGCCCGCCTGGCGGTGTCCTACGCCCTGGCCGAGCTGGGGGCTGACACCCAGGCCCGCGACGGCTACCAGTCGGCCCTGGGCAGCTACCAGGACGAGGACCAGCGCCTGGGCGAGGCCATCGCCGCGCTGGAGGACCCGGCCTGGCTGGACGAGCTGCTGGCCCGCAACCCGGGCGTGGAGATGGCCTGGTTCCGCGACGCCGAGGACGTGCCCCACCTGCCGCACCTGCGTCTGCTGGCCCCGGCCCTGGCCGGCCACGCCTTCCAGGAGAGCTTCAAGACCTGGCGCGACCTGCGCTTCCTGCAGGACAACCTGGCCGCCTGGCAGGAGACCCTGGCCGTCTACCGCACCATGCTGGATGAACGCCGCAAGGCCTTCCAGGAGCGCCTGCCCGACGTGGCCAGCCAGCGCCAGCAACTGGACTCGGCCGCGCTGCTGCCGCGCCAGCAGCAGCTCGACGGCGAACTGGCCCAGGCCGAGGCGGACGCCGATGGCCGCGCCTTTGCCGACCCGGCCCAGCGCGCCTTGCTGCAGCGTGCCGACCGCGCCCGCGACACCCTGGCCCGGCTGCAGGCCGCGCCCGCCGGCCAGGACGTGCCCACCGCCACACTGCAGGACGCCGCCGAGCGCCTGCGCATCCTGCAGGGCCTGCTGGCCTGGGACCTGAGCCAGGCCTACCCGGAACGCCGCTGGGCCGCCCGCAAGGCCCTGGGGGACAGCGCCCAGGGGCTGCAACAGGCCCAGGCCGCCCGCCAGGCCCTGGACCAGGCCGCGCGCGACGAGGCCCAGCGCTTCGTGCAGTTCCAGCAGCGCATCGACGAACTGTCCCGCCGCATCCAGGCCCTGCAGGCCCCGCTGGCCACGGCCAGCACCCAGCAGGCTCAAGCCCTGAGCCGGCTGGCCCAGGACGGCCTGCGGCAACAGCAGGAACGCCTGGCCGGCTACGCCCAGCAGGCCCGCTACGCCCTGGCCCAGTTGCTGGACCGCGGCCGTGACGCATCGACGGAACCCGAGCATGCCCCGACGCCCTGAGCCCCGCCACCTGACTGTCCTGGCGGCTGCCGTCTCGGTGGCCTGGCTGGGCGGCTGCAGCCTGTGGTCGTCCCGCCCGGCGGGTGACGACGAGCCCACCCTGCGCACCCTGGCCGAGCGCACGCCCCCGGCCATCCAGACCGGGAAGCTGCGCAGCACCGAGGACCAGGCCCTGGCCGCCTGGCGCGCCCTGCTGGCGGCGCAGCCCGATCCCCGCCAGCGCGCCCAGGCCCTGCGCCGACTGGGCGACCTGGAGATGGACCGCAGCGACAGCGCGCTGGCCGCCGACACCGGCGCCTCGGCGCCACAGGCCAGCCACCGCGAAGCCATCGCCAGCTACCAGGCCTACCTGAAGTCCTACCCCCAGGCCCCGGACAACGACCGCGTGCTCTACCAGCTCGCCCGGGCCCACGAACTGGATGGCGAACCCGAGGCCGCGCTGGCCACGCTGGACCGCCTGGTGGCCAGCTACCCGACCACCCGTTATCTGGACGAAGCCCAGTTCCGGCGCGGCGAGCTGCTGTTCACCGCCCGCCAGTACCCGGCGGCCGAGCAGGCCTACAGCGCCGTGCTGGCGCGTGCCGAGCCCACCGTCTTCCACGACCGGGCGCTCTACATGCAGGGCTGGTCGCGCTTCAAGCAGGGCCAGCTCGACGGCGCGCTCGAGGCCTTTCTGCGGGTGCTCGACGGCAAGCTGGCCGACCAGGACCCGGCCGTGCCGCTGGAACAACTCGACAGCCTGAGCCGGGCCGACCGCGAACTGCTGGACGACAGCTTCCGCGTCGTCAGCCTGACGCTGGAGAACCTGCAGGGCGCGGCCAGCATCCCGCCGGTCACCGCCAGCCCGGCCCGCCAGCACTACCAGGTGCGCCTGTACCGGCGGTTGGCGGCGCTCTACCTGCAGCAGGACCGCCCCAAGGACGCGGCCGACACCCTGCTGGCCTTCACCCGGCTGCGGCCGGAGGACGCCCAGGCGCCCGCCCTGCAGGACGAGGTGATCGGCATCTACGCCCAGGCCGGCTTTGCCCAGCAGGCCCAGCAGGTCAAGGTGGACTTCGTGACCCGCTACGGCGCCCAGGGGGCCTACCGCCAGGTCAACCCCGAAGCCTGGCAGGACGCCCAGCCCCAGGTGCGCGAGCACCTGGCCGAACTGGCCCGCCAGGCCCACGCCCAGGCGCAGCAAAGCCACGCCCCCGCCGACGTGGCCCAGGCCGTGCAGTGGTACCGCACCCTGCTGACCGACTTCCCGGACCACCCGGAAGCGGCCGAGAACCGCTTCCTGATGGCCGAGCTGCTGTTCGAGGCGCGCCGCTTCGACGAGGCCGCCCTGGCCTACGAACAGACGGCCTACCCGGCACAGGAAGGCATGGCCCGCAGTGCCCCCGCCCGGCGCACCGAGGCCGGCTACGCCGCCGTGCTGGCCCGCGCCGAGCTGGTGAAGGCCGCCCCGCAGGCGAGCCGCCCGGCGCTGGAGCGGGACCAGGTGGCCAGCGAGCTGCGCTTTGCCCAGGCCTTCCCCGCCGACAGCCGCGCCCCGGCCGTGCAGGCCCACGCCGCCGAGACGCTGTACCGCCTGGGCGACGCCGCCGGTGCCAATGCCGCCGCGCTGGCCCTGCTGCAACGCCAGCCCGCCGCCCCCGAGGCCCAGCGCCGCACGGCGCTGAACGTGCTGGCCCACACCCGCTTCGAGGCCGGCGCCTTCGACGAAGCCGAGCGCTACACCCGCGAGGCCCTGGCCCTGACCCCGGCCGCCGACGCCAGCCGGCGCGACCTGACCGAACGCCTGGCCGCCTCGCTCTACAAGCAGGGCGAGCAGGCCCGCACGGCCGGCGACACCCGGCGCGCCGCCGAGCTGTTCGGCCGCGTCACCACCGAGACCCCCGAGGCCAGCGCCCGGGTGGCCGCGCAGTTCGACGCCGCCACCCAGCGCCTGGCGCTGAAGGACTGGGCCGGTGCCAGCCAGCTGCTGGAGGACTTCCGCCAGCGCTTCCCGCGCGAGGCGCTGCAGGCCCAGGTGCCGCCCAAGCTGGCCCTGGCCTACAGCGAGCAGGGCCGCTGGGCCGCCGCCGCGGCCGAGGCCGAGCGCATCGCGCAGAGCGAGACGGACCCCGAGCGCGCCCGGGCCGCCCGCTGGCAAGCCGCCCAGTGGTACGACCAGGCCCAGGCCGCCCCTGGCGCCGCACCCCGTGCCCGCGCCGAGGCCGCCCGCAGCTGGGAGGCCTACTGGCGCGCCCACCCGCAGCCCCTGCCCGAGGCCATCGAGGCCCTGAACCACCTGGTGTTGCTGGCCCATGCGGACGGACAGACCCCGCGCGAACGCCAATGGCAGCGCACCCTGGTGCAGGCCGAGGCGGCGGGCGGCACCGCCCGCACCGAGCGCAGCCGCAGCCTGGCGGCCCAGGCCGCGCTGGCCCTGGCGGACGAGGATGGCGAGGCCTTCCGCGCCGTGGCGCTCAAGGAGCCGCTGCAAAAGAGCCTGGCCAGCAAGAAGGCCCGGCTGGAAACGGCCCTGCAGGCCTATGGCCGCGTGGCCGACTACGGCACGGCCGAAGCGGTCACCGCCGCCACCTTCCGCACCGCCGCGCTGTACCAGGACTTCGGCCGCGCGCTGATGGACTCCGAGCGCCCGCGCAAGCTCAGCAAGCTCGAGCGCGAGCAGTACGACGTGATGCTGGAGGAGCAGGCCTATCCCTTCGAGGAAAAGGCCATCGGCCTGCACGAGGCCAACGCCGCCCGGGCGCCGCAGGGCCTGTACGACCGCTGGGTGCGCCAGAGCTTCGACGCCCTGCGCACGCTGCGCCCGGCCCGCTGGGCCAAGGCCGAGCGCGAGGCGCCCTGCGGGGCTGGCGCGGCCCTGACCCGCCAGGGCCTGGCCGCCCGGCAGGACGGCAACTTCGTGGCCGCGGGGCAGGCCTGGGCCCAGGCCCTGAAAACCGACGCCGCCTGCGCCGCCGCGGCCCTGAACCTGGGCGTGCTCAACGACCTCTACCTGGGCTCGCCCGAAGAGGCCCTGCGCTGGTACCAGCAGTACCAGACGCTGGCCGCCGCACAGGGCCTGGGCGCCGACGCCCAGGTCGGCAAATGGATCACCGAGGTGCAGCGCCGCCTGCCCAAGCCCGCCGCTCCGGAAGCCGCCCCGAACGCTGCCTCCGCGCCCGCCAAGGAGACTACCCCATGACCTCGCATCCCTCACTCACGCTGGCCCTCGGCCTCGGTTGGCTGCTGCCCCTGGCGCTGACCGTTCCCGGCGCCGCCCGGGCCCAGGACCAGGCCGAGGTGGCGCCCAGCAAGATCATCGGCAACCGTGAGCTGCCCAAGGTCCTGTACTTCGTGCCCTGGAAGAAGCCACTGACCGATCCGCTGGCCGGCAAGCCCCCGGCCAGCGTGCTCGACGAGGTGCTCTCGCCGATCGACCGCGAGGTCTTCCGTCGCAACGAGCGCTTCACGGCTGCGGCCACCGCCGCCTCGGCCCCCGCGCCCTGAACCCGTCCCCGTTTCCTCTTCGACCCTTTCCCCACGCATCGCGCCCCCGGAGTTCCCCGCCATGACCACCTTTGAATCCATCGTCAAGTTCTTCCAGGACTGCGGCCTGTTCATCATCCCCAGCCTGACCATCATGGCCATCGGGCTGAGCATCGCGATCGAGCGCTTCATCTTCCTGCGCCGCGCCCGGCGCGAGAACAGCGCCCTGTGGGCCCAAGTGCAACCCATGCTGCAGCAGGCCCAGTGGAAAGAGGTCTACAGCGTGGCCAGCAAGAGCGACGCAGCGCTGGGCAAGCTGGTGAGCAACGGCCTGCAGCGCCTGCAGAGCTCGCGCAAGCGCGAGGACATCGACGCCTCGATGGAGGAAGGCATGATGGAGATCGTGCCGCGCCTGGAGAAGCGCACCCACTACATCGCCACCTTCGCCAACGTCATCACGCTGGTGGGCCTGCTGGGCACCATCTCGGGCCTGATCAAGGCCTTCACGGCGGTGGCCCAGGTGAACCCGGCCGAGAAGGCCGAGCTGCTGTCGGGCTCCATCTCCATCGCCATGAACAACACCGCCTTCGCGCTGGGCGTGGCCATCCCCTTCCTGCTGATCCACGCCTTCCTGCAGGCCCGCACCGGCGAGATCGTCGACGGCCTGGAAGCCGCCAAGATCAGCTTCCTGAACCTGGTGCAGCGCCTGGCCCCCGAAGCCGGCAGCCGCTGAGCCGCCGGCCCGAGAAAGCGCAACCATGCGAGTCCGACGCCTGCGCAAGACACCGGCGGCGCTGGAGGTCACGGCCTTCATCAACCTGATCGTGGTGCTCGTGCCCTTCCTGCTGTCCACCGCGGTGTTCACCCGGCTGGCGGTGCTGGAGCTGTCGCTGCCGGCGAAATCCGCCGGGGTGGAGCAGCTCAAGGTCGACCACCTGCAGCTCGAGGTGGTCATCCGCCCGGACGCCCTGGACGTGGGCGACCGCGTGGGTGGGCTGATCCAGCACATCCCGCACACGGCCCAGGGCCCCGACCTGAAGGCGCTCAACGCGCTGGTCATGCAGGTCAAGGCCAAGTACCCCGAACAGAAGGACGCCACCATCCTGGCCCAGCCCGACACGCCCTATGAACTGCTGGTCAAGGTGATGGACGCCACCCGCGAGGGCCGCACCGCCCGCGAGGACGGCCAGGTCGTCAAGGCCGAGCTGTTCCCGGCCCTCTCCATCGGCGACGCGCCGCGCGGCACCCCCGCCGCGGCCCACGGAGGCTGACGTGCCCACCCTCACGCCCCTGCAGAAGCGGGCCGCCCGCAAAGCCCGCAACCACACCGATCTGGACATGAACCTGGTGTCCCTGATCGACGTGTTCACCATCCTCATCTTCTTCCTGCTGTCCAACTCGTCCGAGGTGGACATCCTGCCCAGCACGAAGAGCGTGCGCCTGCCCGAATCCACCGCCGAGGTGGCGCCCCAGGACACCCTGGTGGTGGTGGTCAGCCCCGAGGAGATCATCGTGGACGGAAAGACCGTGGCCCGCGTGGCCGACGTGCAGGCCGCCCCCACCGACCTGATCGCCCCGCTGACCGCGGCCCTGCAACAGCAGCAGGCGACCCGCCGCGCGGTGCGGGCCGAGAACGCCCCGCTCAGCCAGGTCGTCACCATCATGGGTGACCAGAGCATTCCCTACCAGCTGCTGCGCAAGGTGATGACCAGCTGTGCCCAGGCCGGCTTCAGCGACGTGCGCTTTGCCGTGCGCCAGAAGGTGGAGAAGACATGAGCGCCGCTGCCGTGAGCTTTCGCCAGCCGGTGCTGGCCTGGGCCAATGCCCCGGACGACGAGACGCGCTTTCGCCGCATCTTCGTCCAGGTGGCCGTGCTGTGCCTTCTGCTGGGGCTGGTCACGCACTTCGTGACCCTGCCCGAGCGACAGCCGGACGAGGCCCAGGCCCTGCCCGCACCGATGGCCCAGCTGCTGCTGGACAAGGACAAGGCCGCTGCGCCCCCGCCCAAGCCGCTGGCACCCACGCCGGCCGAGCAGGCCCGCAAGGAGCCGGTCAAGGAGACCCCGGAGGCCACGCCGCCGAAAGAGACCGCCCGCCCGGCACCAGCGCCCGCCGGCAAGAAGAACGCCGCCCCGGTGCCCGAAGCGCGCCAGCCGGTCGAAGGCAAGCCGCCGGGCGAGATTGGTGAGGCCCGCCGCCGCGCCTCGGGCGTCGGCCTGCTGGCCATGAAGGACCAGTTGGCCGCGCTGCAGGGCGCGCCCGCGGCGGTGCAGCTCAAGGAAGTGACACCCGGCCCCGGTGTGGGCACGAACAAGGGCGTGGGCGTGGGGGCCGGCACCCAGCCCGGCCTGCCCGACCGGGCGCTCATCACCTCGACCGCCACCGGCGGCAGCGGCGGCATCAACACCGCGGGCCTGAGCAAGGACACCGGCGGCGGCGGCCTGGCCGGCCGATCCACCACGCTGGTGGCGGGGGTGGCCGGTGGTGGCGGTGGCCCCGGCGGTGGCGGCGGCAAGGGTGGCACCGGCGGGAATGGCGCCGGGGGCACGGGCACGGGAGGCAACGGCACGGGCGCCGGGGGAACCGTGCAGCGCGGCCACAGCGGCAAGGCCGCCCGCTCGCTGGAAGAGATCCGCCTGGTCTTCGAGCGCAACAAGGGCGCCATCTACGCCATCTACAACCGCGCCCTGCGCGAGGACCCTTCGCTGCAAGGCAAGGTGGTGGTGGAGCTGCGCATCGCCCCGTCCGGTCAGGTCACCGGCTGCACCCTGGTGTCCAGCGAGCTGAAGACGCCCGAGCTGGAGCAGAAGCTGCTCGCCCGCATCCGCCAGTTCGACTTCGGCGCCAAGGATGTGGACGAGATGGTGGTCAAGTGGCCATTGGACTTCCTGCCCTCCTGACGGGCTGCAGGCCGGCAGCGCGGACAATGCCGGCATGCACGCCCCCACCGTCTACCTCGCCGGCTTCGATGTCTTCCGCCCGGATGCGGTGGCCCAGGGCGAAGGCCTGAAGGCCTGCTGCGCCGCCCAGGGCTGGCAGGGCCTGTACCCGCTGGACAACGCCCTGCCCGAGGGCCTGCAGGGCCTGACGGCGGCGCGCTGGATCTGCGAGGCCAACCTGGCCTTGATCCGGCGCGCGGATGCGGTGCTGGCCAACCTGAACAACTTCCGCGGGGCGGAGCCCGACTCGGGCACCGCCTTCGAGGTGGGCTTTGCGGTGGCGCTGGGCAAGCCGGTGGTGGGCTATCTGGACGATGGCCGCACGCTGCGGGAGCAGCTGGGCGGCGCCCTGGATGCCGACGGGCTCACGGTCGAGGATTTCGGGCTGCCGCGCAACCTGATGCTGGCCTGCACCGCCCACCTGGTGGTAGGCGATGCGCAGGCCGCGCTGCAGGCCCTGAGCCGCAGGTTCAGAAATCGGCCTTGATCTCCGGCCGCTTCTGGCCGAACACCCCGGTGCGCAGGCTCATCTCGGCATTGAGCAGGCCGTTGAGGGTGAGCGTGCAGGCGCCGCCGGCGGCCTGGGCCCGGGCCTGGTGTTCCTGGGCGATGTTCTGCTGGATCAGGCCGAGGAGCTGATCGGCATCCAGCGCCTCGGTGGGTTGCGCCAGCAGGGTGGCGACGTCGGACCGGACTTGCTGCAAGACTTGTTCACGCATGGTGGCTCTCCTGTCAGAAAGGAAGTGGTGGCGTGCGTGATCTTGCGCAAACTTCGCGCTGAATGCAGTGCTCGGCTATGCGGGACATTGCACCAGCGGCTGGCGCCACTGCGTCTTTTGGTGTAGACGCTGCACCGTTCAGGGTGCGCGTTCAGGGCGCATTGTGCAGGGCCTGCTGGAGGAAGTCGTACAGCGCGGGCTCCTGGCTGAAGGCCACGTTGAAGCGCAGCCAGGGGCTGGGGGCCAGGTCGCAGCTGAACAGGTGGCCCGGGCCCAGCATGATGTCCCGCTCGGCGGCCAGGTTGGACAGGGCCACGGTGTCGGCCAGGGCCGGGTGGCGGGCCCACAGGAACATCCCCGCCTTCGGCTCGGCGAACAGCTCGAAGCCCAGGGCCGTCAGGCGGTTGCCGGTGTGCTCGTGGGCGGCGGCCAGGCGCTCGCGCAGGCTCTTGAGGTGCTTGCGCCAGCGCCCTTCGGTCAGGGCGCCAAGGGTCAGCCGCTCGCTCAGCTCCGAGCTGGTGAGGCCGGAGACCATCTTCAGCTGGGCCAGGTCCTCCACCATGTCCGGATGGGCCATCAGGTAGCCCACCCGCAGGTTCGGCGAGATGGTCTTGGAGTAGCTGCCGATGGTGATGACGCGATGCAGCTCGTCCAGGCTGGCCAGCGAGGGACGGGGCTCCGGGTCCAGGTCGGCGTAGATGTCGTTCTCGACGATGGTGAGCTCGTGGGCCTCGGCCAGCTGCAGCACCCGGTGCAGGTGGGCCAGCGGCGCGACCGAGCCGGTGGGGCTGTGCAGCCGCGGCTGGGTGAAGAAGACCTTGGGCTTGTGCTCGACGATCAGGCGCTCCAGCGTGACCAGGTCGTAGCCACGCGGCGTGCGCGGCACGCCCAGCAGCCGCGCACCCTGGTAGCGCAGCGAGAACAGCAGGTTGGAGTAGCCCGGGTCGTCCACCAGCACCGGGTCGCCCGCGCGCACCAGGCGCCGCAGCGCCAGGTCCAGGCCCTGGCTGGAGCCCTGGGTCAGCAGCACATGCTCGGGGCGCACCTGCACCTGGCGCTCGGCCATCGATTCGCCGATGAGCTGGCGCAGCGGACGGAAGCCCTTGGGGTCGCCATAGCCGCCCAGCTCGCCCTCTTCGGCCGCCATGGCCCGCAGCGCCTTGCGCAGCCCCTCCTCGAACAGCCAGTCCCCGGGCAGCCAGCCGCAGCCGACCTTCATGCTCAGGTGGCGGTGCTCGAAAATACGGCTCAAATACCACTTGGCATCGAAATCCGCCCCTGCCACGCTGGCGACCAGACTGCTGTCCTCGTCCCGGTCGTGGCGCTGGCGCACAAAGAAGCCGGTGTGCGGACGCGACACCAGCAGGCCGATCGCCACCAAACGGTCATAGGCTTCGACGACAGTGAACACACTCACCCCGTGCGCCTGGGCAAACTGGCGGATGGACGGCATCTTGGTGCCCGCCCTCAGCCCCCCCTCGACGATCAGGGCGCGCACGCCTTCGACGATCTGCGTGACGAGGGGAATGGTGGATGAGGGCTTGAGCTGCAACAACATGGACGGCCGCTGTACCGGTTTATCGGCCTGTACAGTGCAGAAGTGTTTTTCCGCGATCTGTACATGGTAGCGCCGACGCCATGGCTCCCAGAATCGGCGCTCAGCGGCCGACACCGTGCCCGCCGCCCGATCAGGAGAGACTCCCCATGCCCCGCGACTCGTCCAAGCCATCTTCCCAGAACAACGCCGAGCTGATCGCGCGCCGCCGCGCCATCCTGCCCACCGGCGTCGGACAGACCTACAACGTCTTTGTTGACCGTGCGGTCAACTCCGAAGTCTGGGACGTGGAAGGCAAGCGCTACGTTGATTTCTCGGGCGGCATCGCCGTGCTGAACACCGGCCACCAGCACCCCAAGGTGATCGCCGCCGTCAAGGCCCAGCTCGACAAGGTCCACCACACCTGCTTCCAGGTGCTGGCCTATGAGCCCTATGTGGAACTGTGCGAGCGCCTGGTGGCGCTGGCCCCGGGCCACTTCGCCAAGAAGGCCTTCCTGCTGACCACCGGCGCCGAGGCCGTCGAGAACGCGATCAAGATCGCCCGCTCGGCCACCAAGCGCCAGGCCGTGATCGCCTTCGGCGGCGGTTTCCATGGCCGCACGCTGCTGACCATGGGCCTGACCGGCAAGGTCGCCCCGTACAAGGCCGGCTTCGGTCCGTTCCCGGCCGAGATCTACCACGCCAAGTACCCCAACGCCATGCATGGCGTGAGCGTGGCCGATGCCATCGCCTCGATCGAGGCCATCTTCAAGTACGACGTCGAGGCCGAGCGCGTGGCGGCCATCATTCTGGAGCCGGTGCAGGGTGAAGGCGGCTTCTACGTGGCCCCGCCCGAGTTCGTGAAGGCGGTGCGCGAGCTGTGCGACAAGCACGGCATCGTGATGATCGCCGACGAAGTGCAGGCCGGCGCCGGCCGCACCGGCACCTGGCTGGCCTGCGAGCAGTGGCCGGTGGCGCCGGACCTGATCACCATGGCCAAGTCCATCGGCGGCGGCTTCCCCATCTCCGCGGTCATCGGCAAGGCCGAGATCATGGACAAGCCGCAGCCGGGTGGCCTGGGCGGCACCTACGCCGGCAGCCCCATCGCCTGCGCCGCGGCGCTGGCCGTGCTGGACGTGTTCGAGGAAGAGAAGCTGCTGGACCGCTCCAAGGCCATCGGCGAGCTGCTGACCACCGGCTTCAAGGCCATGGCCCAGCGCCACAAGTGCATCGCCGACGTGCGCGGCATGGGCGCCATGCTGGCCATCGAGCTGTGCAAGAACGGCGACCCGCACCAGCCCGACGCCGAGCTGACCAAGCGCGTCTGCTCCGAAGCCATCGAGCGCGGCCTGGTGCTGCTGTCCTGCGGCGTGTATGCCAATGTGATCCGCGTGCTGGTGCCGCTGACCGCCTCGGACGCCCTGCTGCAGGAAGGCCTGAAGCTGCTGGAAGAATCGCTGGTGGCCGCCAGCCAGGCCTGAAGCCTGCCCTGAAGCCGGCGCGGGCTGCGGGAGGCAGCGCCGGCCGGCTGCCTCTTTCCTGGCACCGGCCACCCGGCGCGGTGCCCACGCCTACAAAGTCATTGTCCGAGGGCCCCCCACGCCATGAGTTCGCCCCCCCTGGTTCGCTTCACCGGTGTTCAGAAGACCTACGACGGTCTGAGCCTGGTGGTCCGTTCGCTCGATCTGGAGATCCAGCGTGGCGAATTCCTGTCGCTGCTGGGCCCCTCCGGCTCGGGCAAGACCACCACGCTGATGATGCTGGCGGGGTTTGAATCCCCGACGGCCGGCGAGATCCTGCTGGACGGCTCGCCCATCACGAAGACACCGCCGCACAAGCGCAACTTCGGCATGGTGTTCCAGAACTACGCGCTGTTCCCCCACCTGACGGTGGCGGACAACGTGGGCTATCCGCTGACGGTGCGCAAGCTGCCCAAGGCCGAGATCGCCCAGCGCGTGGCCAAAGCCCTGGACATGGTGCAGCTCGGCGGCAAGGGTGACCGCTACCCCGCCCAGCTCTCGGGGGGCCAGCAACAGCGCGTGGCCCTGGCCCGCGCCCTGGTCTTCCAGCCCCAGCTGGTGCTGATGGACGAGCCCCTGGGCGCGCTGGACAAGCAGCTGCGCGAGCACATGCAGATCGAGCTCAAGGAACTGCATCGCCAGCTCGGCATCACCTTCGTCTACGTCACGCACGACCAGGGCGAGGCCCTGACGATGAGCGACCGCGTGGCAGTGTTCAACGACGGCGAGATCCAGCAGATCGACGCCGTCGAGCGCCTGTACGAGACGCCCAACAACCGCTTCGTGGCCGGCTTCGTGGGTGACAGCACCCTGCTGACCGCCACCACGGCCAGCGCCAACCACGATGCCTGCGAAATCGTGCTGCCTTCGGGCGAGCGCCTGAGCGGCATCAACGTCAATCACGTGCCCCCGGGCACCTCGGTGGTGGCTTCCCTCCGCCCCGAACGCATCGAGGCCTGGTTCACGCCCCCGGAGAACGAGGGCAACACGATCAAGGCCGCGATCACCGATGTCATCTACTTCGGTGACCACCTGCGCCTGCGATGCGCCATCGCAGGCCAGGCGCTGGCCACCGTCAAGCTGCCGCTGTCCAGTGGCGAGCAGCCGGTGGCCGGCCAGGCGGTGTGGCTGCACATTGCCACGCCGTACCTGCGCGTCTACGCCTGAACGCGCCGGTCCAGAAAATACAAAAACACAAAAAAGCGAACTCTCCGCTCCACCTTCCCTGAGTTCCCCAACCCTCCTGCCAGGAGACATGCGTATGTTGAAGACTTCTGTGGCCCTTGCGGCCGCCCTCCTCGCCGCCCTGCCGGCCATGGCCGAAAGCCAGCTCACCGTGGTGAACTTTGGCGGCGCCAATGGTGCGGCCCAGAAGAAGGCCTATGTCGAGCCCTTCGAGAAGACCACGGGCACGAAGATCGTCTCGGTCGAATACAACGGCGAGCAGGCCAAGATCAAGGCCATGGTGGAAACCAAGAAGGTCAGCTGGGACGTGGTCGAGGTGGAGAGCCCGGACGCCGCACGCGGCTGCGACGAAGGCCTGTTCGAGAAGATGGACTGGAGCAAGGTCGGCAACAAGGCTGACTTCAACCCCGCCGCGGTGAGCGAGTGCGCCGTGGGCGCCTTCGTGTGGTCCACCGTGATGGCCTATGACGGCGACAAGCTCAAGACCGCGCCCAAGACCTGGGCCGATTTCTGGGACGTCAAGAAGTTCCCCGGCAAGCGCGCCATGCGCAAGGGGGCGCGCTACAACCTGGAATTCGCACTGATGGCCGATGGCGTGAAGCCCGCCGACGTCTACAAGGTGCTGGCGACCAAGGAAGGTGCCGATCGCGCCTTCAAGAAGATGAGCGAGCTCAAGGCGAACATCCAGTGGTGGGAAGCCGGTGCCCAGCCGCCGCAGTTCCTGGTCGCGGGTGACGTGGTCATGGCCACGGCCTTCAACGGCCGCATCGACGCCGCCCAGCGCGAAGGCAAGAACCTGAAGATCACCTGGACCGGCGGCATCTACGACCTGGACTACTGGGTCATCCCCAAGGGCACGCCCAACAAGGACCTGGCGATGAAGTACATCGCCCTGGCCGCCTCGCCGGACGCCCAGGCCGAATACGCCCGCCACATCTCCTACGGCCCGACCAACAACAAGGCCCTGGCCAAGCTGGACGCCAAGGTGCTGGCCCAACTGCCCACCTCGCCGGCCAACGCCAAGGACTCGCTGAAGTTCGACATCGCCTTCTGGGCCGACCAGGGCGAGGCCCTGGAGAAGCGCTTCGCCTCCTGGGCGGCGCAATAAACCGGTGCTGAGGTGAGTCCACGATGACCGTCACTGCCACGACCCCCGCCCCGGCGTCCGCCGGGGGCTCGAACGCGTTGACACGCGCCCTGGCCCGCTCGGAGCGACGTCGCCGCATGACGGCCATCGCGCTCACCCTGCCACTGCTGATCTTCCTGCTGGTGACCCTGCTCGTGCCCATCGGGGCCCTGCTGGTGCGCGCCATCGAGAACCCCGAGGTGGCCGACGTGCTGCCGCGCACCAGCCAGGCCCTGTCCGGCTGGGACCGCCACAGCACGCCGCCGGCCAGCGCCTACGCGGCCCTAGCCGACGACCTGGGCCAGCTCAGCGATGGCTCGGACGCCGGCGCCCTGGCCCGCCGCCTGAACACCGAGCTGCCGGGCTCCCGCTCGCTGATCATGAGCACCTACCGTGCCCTGCCGCTGGGTGATCACCTGGCGCCGGACGCGGTGAAGGAGCGCATGCTGGCCCTGGACCCGCGCTGGGGCGAACTGCCCTACTGGCAGGCGATTGCGAAGAACGCCTCGCGCTGGACCCCCGACTACCTGCTGACCTCGGTGGACCTGCACCGCAAGCCCGAAGGCGGCATCGAGCGGGTTGAACCCGACCAGCGCGTCTTCTTCAGCATCCTGCTGCGCACCTTCGAGATCAGCGCCGTGGTCACCGTCTGGTGCCTGCTGCTGGGCTACCCGCTGGCCTACTGGCTCTCCACGCTGACGGCGCGCCAGGCCAATGTGCTGATGATCCTGGTGCTGGTGCCCTTCTGGACCTCCATCCTGGTGCGCGTGGCCGCCTGGATCGTGCTGCTGCAGCGCGAGGGCCTGGTCAACAGTGCGCTGATGGGCATCGGCGCGATCAACGAGCCCCTGGCCCTGCTGTTCAACCGCACCGGCGTGATCATCGCCATGGTGCACATCCTGCTGCCCTTCATGATCCTGCCGCTGTACAGCGTGATGAAGTCGGTGCCAGGCACCTACCTGCGCGCCGCGGTGTCGCTGGGCAGCTCGCCGCTGGCGGCCTTCTTCCGCGTGTACGTGCCTCAGACCTGGCCTGGCGTGGGCGCGGGCGGCCTGCTGGTGTTCATCCTGTCCATCGGCTACTACGTGACGCCCGCCCTGCTGGGCGGTGCCGATGATCAGATGCTGAGCTACTACATCGCCCAGTACACCAACGTCGACATCAACTGGGGCATGGCCTGCGCCCTGGGCGCCATCCTGCTGGCGGCCACGCTGCTGCTCTACGGCCTCTACCGCCGTGTGGTGAAGTCCGAACTGAGCCTGGGGTGATCCGATGAGCTTCTTCTCCTTCCTGCGCCCCCAGTTCCCGGCCTATGCCACGCCGGCCGACAAGGCGGGCTGGTGGCTGCTGCGCCTGTTCAGCCTGGGCGTGCTGCTGTACCTGCTGCTGCCCATCCTGGTCATCATGCCGCTGTCCTTCTCGGCCAGCTCCTTCCTGGCCTACCCCATGCCGGGCTGGTCGCTGCAGTGGTACCAGAACCTCTTCACCTCGGAAGAATGGGGCCGCGCGACGAAGAACTCCTTCATCGTCGCCCCGGCCGCCACGCTGCTGGCGACCACGCTGGGCACGCTGACGGCCGTGGGCCTGGCCCGGGTGAACTTCCCCGGCAAGGGCCTGCTGATGAGCGTGCTGATCGCGCCGATGGTGGTGCCCATCGTGGTGGTGGGCGTGGCCTGCTACCTCTTCTTCGCCCGCCTGGGCCTGGCCGACACCTACACCGGTCTGATCGTGGTGCACGCGGCCCTGGGAGCGCCCTTCGTGGTGACCACCGTGCTGGCCACGCTGCAGGGCTTCAACCACAACCTGGTGCGTGCCTCGCTGAGCCTGGGCGCGGGCCCGGTGCAGACCTTCTTCCGCGTGACGCTGCCGGTGATCGCGCCTGGCGTCATCTCCGGCGCGCTGTTCGCCTTTGCCACGTCCTTCGACGAGGTGGTGGTGACGCTGTTCATCGCCGGGCCGGACCAGGTGACGCTGCCGCGTCAGATGTTCACCGGCATCCGCGAGAACATCAACCCGACGATTGCCGCAGTGGCCACGCTGCTGATCCTCTTCACCACCGCACTGATGCTGGTGCTGGAGTGGATCCGGGGCCGCCGCCGCTGAAGCACCCATGAGCGACCGCGTCCTTCACCAGCCCCTGGGTGGCAACGCGATGCCGCGCTTTGGCGGTCTGGCCAGCATGATGCGTCTGCCGGTGGTGGACAGCCCGGCGGGCCTGGACGCCGCCTTCATCGGCGTGCCGCTGGACATTGGCACCTCCAACCGGTCGGGCGCCCGCATGGGCCCGCGGCAGATCCGTGCCGAATCGGCCCTGCTGCGGCCCTACAACATGGCCACCGGCGCGGCACCCTTCGACACCCTGCAGGTGGCCGACCTGGGCGACGTGCCGGTCAACACCTACTCGCTGGAGAAGTCGGTCGAGCTCATCACCGGCTTCTACCGCCCGGTGCTGGCCGCCGGCTGCGTGCCGCTGACGCTGGGCGGCGACCACACGATCGCCCTGCCCATCCTGCGCGCCGTGGCCGAGCGCCACGGCCCGGTGGCCCTGGTCCATGTGGATGCCCATGCCGATGTCAACGACACCATGTTCGGCGAGCGCATCGCCCATGGCACACCCTTTCGCCGTGCGGTGGAGGAAGGCCTGCTGCAGGGCGACAAGGTCTGGCAGATCGGCCTGCGGGGCACCGGCTACGCGGCCGACGACTTCGACTGGCCGCGCCAACAGGGCTTCACCGTGGTGCCGGCGCACGAGGTCTGGTACCAGTCGCTCGCGCCGCTGATGGCCCGCGTGCGCGCGGCCATCGGCGACGCCCCCTGCTACCTCAGTTTCGACATCGACGGCATCGACCCGGCCTATGCCGGCGGCACCGGCACGCCGGAGATCGGCGGCCTGAGCGTGCCGCAGGCGCTGGAGATCATCCGGGGCTGCCGCGGCCTGAATCTGGTGGGTGCCGACCTGGTCGAGGTCGCCCCGCCCTACGACCCGACCGGCAACACCGCCCTGCTGGGCGCCAACCTGCTGTACGAGATGCTGTGCGTGCTGCCCGGCGTGGCCTGCCGCTGAAGGGGGCGTCCGCCCCGCGATAGAGTGTGGTTTCAACCGCTCCCGCGTTTGCGGGAGCTCTGTTCAGGAGACTGTCATGGATTCGTCCACCTCCCCGCTGGCCCTGTTGAAGGACCCCAGCCTGCTGAAGACCGACGCGCTGATCAACGGCGAATGGGTCGGCGCCAACAGCCGCTTCGAGGTCACCGACCCGGCCACCGGGCAGAAGCTGGCCGACGTGGCCAACCACGGACCGGAATCGGCCCACCACGCCATCGTGGCCGCCAACAAGGCCTGGCCGATCTGGCGCGCCAAGACCGCCAAGGAGCGCGCCACGATCCTGATGAAGTGGTTCCAGCTGCTGCAGGCCAACGCCGATGACCTGGCCCGGCTGATGACCGCCGAGCAGGGCAAGCCGCTGGCCGAGGCCAAGGGCGAAGTGGGCTATGGCGCCAGCTTCCTGGAATGGTTTGCCGAGGAAGGCAAGCGCGTCTACGGCGAGACCATCCCGACCACCGACAACAACAAGCGCTACCTGGTCATCAAGCAGCCCATCGGCGTCTGCGCGGCCATCACGCCCTGGAACTTCCCGATCGCGATGATCACCCGCAAGGTGGCCCCGGCCCTGGCGGCCGGCTGCCCGGTGGTGATCAAGCCGGCCGAGCAGACCCCGCTGTCCGCCCTGGCGGTGGCCGAACTGGCCCAGCGTGCCGGCATGCCCGCGGGCGTGCTGAACATCCTGACCGCCGACGGTGCCAACTCGATCGAGATCGGCAAGGTGCTGTGCAGCTCCGACGTGGTGCGCCACCTGTCCTTCACCGGCTCGACCGAGGTCGGCCGCATCCTGGCAGCCCAGTGCGCCTCGACGGTCAAGAAGGTCTCGCTGGAACTGGGCGGCAATGCGCCCTTCATCGTGTTCGACGACGCCGACCTGGACAGCGCGGTCGAAGGTGCGATGGTCAGCAAGTACCGCAACGCCGGCCAGACCTGCGTCTGCGCCAACCGCTTCTATGTGCAGGAAGCCGTGTACGACACCTTCGTCGAGAAGCTGGCCGAGAAGGCCCGCGCGATGAAGACCGGCAGTGGCTTCGAGGCCGGTGTGACCCAGGGCCCGTTGATCGACGATGCCGCGGTGGCCAAGGTGGAACGCCATGTGGCCGACGCGCTGGACAAGGGGGCCACGCTGGTGGCCGGTGGCGAGCGCCTGGGCGACCGCTTCTACACCCCGACCGTGCTGGCCAATGTGACCGGCGAGATGCTGTGCGCCAAGGAAGAGACCTTCGGCCCGGTGGCGCCGATCTTCCGCTTCAAGGACGAGGCCGAGGTGGTGGAACTGGCCAATGCGACCGAATTCGGTCTGGCCAGCTACTTCTACAGCCGCGACATCGGCCGCATCTTCCGTGTGGGCGAGGCGCTGGAGTACGGCATGGTGGGCATCAACACCGGCCTGATCTCCACCGCCGAGGTGCCGTTTGGCGGCATCAAGCAGTCCGGCCTGGGCCGCGAAGGCGCCCACCAGGGCATGGAAGACTATGTGGAGGTCAAGTACCTCTGCCTGGGCGACATCCAGAAGTGATGCGCTGATCAGTCGTCGGCCGACGGCACTTCGTCGTTGGCCGCCGCACCCCGGAGCTGGCGGCTGATGCCGTCGCCCGAGACCTGCCCCAGGGCCCGGCTCAGCAGAGCCCGGGCCTCTTTTCCATGGGCCGGGTACTGCGCCACCCCCAGGCGCGCAGACAGGGGCAAGGTCTGCCCCGCCACCAGGTAGGGCTGACTGACTGTCTGCAGGAGCTTGCGGGCCACCCGCTCAGCATCCTCCTGGGCATCGATCCAGGCCAGCAACACGCAAAAGAGGTCGCCCCCCAGCGAGGCCACCACGTCGCTGGCACGCAGCGACGCCCGCAGGCGCACCGCCAGCTTGCGCCGCAACACATTGGCCGCTTCGGCGCCCAGAGAGGCTTCCACGGCTGGCATGCCCTCCAACTGCAGCGCGATGAGCGCCATGGCGGCCGGTTCGCGCTCGCGCAGCGCCAGCAAGTGCGTCATGTGCTCCTGCAGTTGCTGGCGGTTGGGCAGGCCGGTGGACAGGTCGATGCTGTAGGCCCGACGTGCGGTGTCATCCAGCTGCTTGCGCTCAATGGCCAGGCGCAGGCAGCGTCCCAGCAACTCGGGTTGGAGGTCGGCGGGCGAGAGGATGTCGCGCACGCCACGCTGCACCAGCTTCAGGCAATGGGCGGGCGTGGGGTCTTGCAGCACCGCCAGCACCGCGCTGTCCAGCACCGCACGGGCCAGACCTGGCCAGGCCAGCAGGGCCGCGGCACCGCCCGGGGACGGGAGGTCCAGCAGCACCGCGTCGTAGGTTTGAGCCAGCAGCGCCTCGCTCGCCTCGTCCAGCGTGCGGCATGCGTGCAGCACGAAGGGTCCGAAGGGGGAGGTTGCCAGATCCGGCGAGCCCGGGCTGAGGAGAAGGACTTGGTAGGGCGTGCTCATGGGGCTCTTCGTGTCGTCCCGACATGATGCCGCATGGCACGCCCTGTGACCATGCCTGCCGACGATGGGCCAGGCCCACCCTCGGCACGGCCGGTCAAACGGTCAGAAGGCGTAGCCGACCGACAGGGTGTAGGTCAACGGACGGAAGTTCAGCTTGTCCTTGCGCACCACGGTCACCGGGCCATCGCCGGTGTTGGACTCGGTGGTGTTGGTCACCGTGCTCTTCACGTCCACATAGGCCACCGTGCCCACCACCGACCAGTGATCGTCGATCTGGTAGGTGCCACCCACGTGGCCCCCCAGACCCCAGGAGGGCGAGAGCTTGATCTTGGTGGGACCACCCGCTGCCGCGTCGCCAGCTTGGGTGCTGCGGGTGCGGATGAACTTGGTGTAGTTCACCCCCAGCCCCACGAAGGGTGAGAAGCCCGGCAGCACTTCATCGAAGTGGTAGTTCAGGAAGGCCGTGGGCGGTGCCTGCTTGACCAGGGCCACCTGACCGAAGGACTGGATGGCGTCCGTGCCGGTCACGCTGTGCTCGGGCGGAATGCCCAGGGCCAACTCGGCGCTCCACTTCGGATTGAAGCGGTAGACGATGCCGAAACCGACGGTGGCCTTGTCATCGACAGCCAGGCCGGCCGTGGTGCCATGTGCGGCCTGAGCCTGGTCGAGGGGCGTGCCTGCATTGGAGAAGTGGTTGGGCGCCACATTCACGTGGATGTAAGCGCCGCCCATGTAGACGCTCCAGCCCTTGAGCGGGGATTCCTCTTCGGCATGGACGGTCAGGCCCGCCAGACCCAGGGTGGCGGCCACCGCCAACAGACGCAGGGCTTGGGAGGTTTTCTTATCGATGTGCTTCATGAAAAACATCCTTGCTGAAGGCCGATCACTGGGCGAAGTTCGCGAAGTAGCCGCGGACGAAGGCCGCGCAGAACGGTGCGGCGTCGGCATGGTCCTGCTCCGTGCCCGGTGTGCCGACCGCGCTGGATGCCGCCGGATAGGTGGCCTGGAAGCCGCCGGCCAAGGTGGCCGCCGCAGTCCCCAGGGTACCGGCGATGGAAGCCGGGTTGCCCCGCAGGTCCAGCGCCGGCACAGCCACGCCCTTGCCGCCAAAGTAGGTCTGGGCATCGGTCGTGTTGTAGGCAAACACGGTCGGATCCGCAGCGCTGTAGCACATGGCCATCGGGGCCTTGGGCGTCCAGTTCAGCAGGCTGTTGGTGGCCGCAGCGCCCAGCATGCCGGCGTTCGGATTGGCCAGCGCAGCGGTGCGGAAGCTGTCGTTGATCATGCCGCCCGTGCCGTACAGCTTGCGGAAGGTGCTGTCATTGGGAAGCTTGCCCGCCATGATCAGATCGGTCACCGAACTGCTGCTGGGCAGCAGCGTTTCCATGAAGCCCGCATAAGCCGGCTGATAGGCATCCGCAGGCGTGCCATAGACATCGCCATACGACTTCTGCCAGCTGGTCAACAGCAGCGGGGTGAACAGCGTGGCGCCGGCGTTCACCGCGCAGTTGGGGTCCGAGGAACCCAGGCTGGTGCAGTAGTCCGGGCTAGCCAGGATCTGCGTGACGAAGCGGCTCAGGTTGTAGGGGCCGGACATCGGGGCCGCGGCCGTCACAGTGAACTCGCTGGCGTAATCACGCTCGAGCACCTTCTGGGTGGCCATGGCGACATGACCCCCTTCCGAGTAACCGGTCACGAACAGCTTGGCCGAAGGCGTCCCCAGACCGGATGCCTTCAGGTAGCTGTTGGCCGCGCGCAGGCCGTCCACCATGTCCACGGCTTCCGCTTCGGCATTCAGGTAAGGGTGGTAGCTCAGGCTGGACAGGTCGTAGCCCAGGTAATTCGGCGCGACGACGATGTAGCCCTGCGCCGCGAACATGGCGGCTACCAGGCTACCCTCTTCATTGTTCGCGATATCGACCATGTTGAAGGCCTTCTCGGTCGTGGTGCCATGGGCGTACAGCACCACGGGCCGAGAGCCCGTGCAGGCAGCATTGGTGCCGGAGGGCACGAACACCGCGGTGGAAGCGGTCACAGCCTCACCCTTGGGGTCACGCGTCATGTACAGCACATGCGCGAGGTGAACATCGCAAGCGGCGGCGCCGGTCAGGGCCTGCACGCCAGACGCGGACGTTCCAGCATCGATCTGGGCCGCGGGGATCGGCCAGGTCTGGTCGGGGTTGAGCTGGGCATCCGCCAGCGCCGACATGATGGTCCCCCGAGCCGGCGGGGCATCCTCGCTGCCACCACCACAACCGGCCAACACAAGTGCCGCAGTCAGCGGCAGCAAAGACAATGGGCGCAGGAAACGCATCCAGGACTCCTTCAATTTCATCGCGTTTCAAAAGTGAACGGTCGTTCGCTTCTGGATAAGAAACTTTAAGCTGGGGAGATCCCTTTTCCGTCTTGGGACTAACCCGCGTCGGAGGGGAATGGATACAAAAAGACCGGGCTCAACGAGCCCGGTCTTGATCCAGATGAAGGGACTGTGGCTGCCGCGCGAGCGGCTCACGAGTTCACTGACATCCACCTGCGGTGGTGGACGGCGCGAACCGGAACGACACCGCATACTGCGGCGGCACCGTGCCATCGCCTGGCGGCTGAAAGGCCTGGTATTGCTGGAGCGCCTGGACGGTGCCTGCGCCCGGGAAAGCGGGCATCTCCACCCGCGCGTCGTTGAAATAGCCAGACATCCCGGTATGGACCGCGCGCGTGGTGCAAGTCCACGTCGAGCCACTGTTGGCACTTTGGTAGACGTTGATCCCGGCGCCGAAATTGCTGATGAGCGCCACCTTGGCCCCGCCCAGCCAGGCCAGTTGGGCATAGGTCGGATTGGCCGAGGGATAGGTGGTGCTGTTGCCCGTGATGCGCGTCTGGGCCGTCCACTGACGGGAGCTTGCGTTGCGGATGCGCAGGTAGAGCACATTGGCATCGGTGTAGGCCGCATAGACATTGCCCTGCCCGTCCACCACGGTGCTGAAGTGGCTGGACATCGGATCGTTGTCGGCCGTGCCAGACAGCATTAGCACGGACGAATTCCAGGTGGACGTCAGCGTGCCCGTCAGAGGCCGCTCGGCCCAGTAGATGTTGGGGCCGACGGAGTACATCAGGCCGACGCCGCCAGGCAGGCTCACCAGACGGGCGCTGCGCTTGTCGCTGCCAAAGGTGACGCCGTTGCTGTAGCCATAAGACTGGCTGCTGCGGGACCAGGTGCTGCTGCCCGCAGGCTTCACATACAGCGCGATCATCACGTAGCCGCTGCTGCTGTCCTCCTGCACATAGGCCAGCCAGGTGTTGCCGTTCGCATCCACGGCAAAGCTGGGGTTGACCGCGGCGATGGTGGTCGAGGCACGCGGCAGCTTGCTGGTGCTCGCCAGTGACCAGGTGCGGGTCGCGGCGCTGTAGTTGAGCGTGGACGTGCGCGCGATCCCGTCGCTGCATTGGTAGACCACGGTCAGGGAGTCGCCCGTCAGCACGCCATCGGACACGCTGTTGGCATCGGTATTGGGCAGCACCAATTGGCGAGCCCATTGCGCACCATCATCGGTCGAATGCAGGTAGAGCGACCCGCTCGTGCCCGCTGCGGTGCCCAGGTTCATCAGCGCGTGGGTGCGACCGTCGGAGGTGACGAACATGTGCCGCTGGTGGCGGTAGGACACCAGCCGGGTGGCCGTGCTGACGATGTCGGTCTGGGTCACCTGAACAGCAGCCTCAGCCTTCCAGGGCAGGCCCAGCGCGGCCAGCGCAACAACACCGACGGCAATGCGTTCGAAAGAGCTCATGGCGGGATCCGGAAAGTCGACTAGCCCCCTGCATGCTCGCAGGACCTGTGCCACCTGGCCACCCCCAAGGATGGATGGCGATCAACCTCAGACGGCGCTGAATGTACAACTGGCCCCGGATGGGGCCAGTCGTGTGTCAGTTGGAGCGGGTGAAGGGAATCGAACCCTCGTATGAAGCTTGGGAAGCTGCCGTTCTACCATTGAACTACACCCGCAGCGCAAGCGCGTAGTTTACGCGATTGTTTGACGTTCGAAGACCAGATCCCACACGCCGTGGCCCAGACGGATGCCGCGGTTCTCGAACTTGGTAAGTGGCCGATAGTCCGGACGAGGCGCATACCCCGGCGCAGTGTTGTGCAGCCGAGGCTCCCCCTCCAGCACCTCCAGCATCTGCTCGGCGTAGGGCTGCCAGTCGGTGGCACAGTGAAGAATGCCGCCCGGTTTCAGGCGTGAAGCGAGCAGCGCGACGAAGGCGGGCTGAATCAGCCGGCGCTTGTTGTGCTTCTTCTTGTGCCAAGGATCCGGAAAAAACACATGCACCCCGGCCAGAGAGTCGGGGGCGATCATGTGCTCCAGCACCTCGACGGCGTCGTGCTGGATGATGCGCAGATTGCCCAGTCCCTCTTCACCGATGCGCTTGAGCAAGGCGCCCACACCCGGCGTGTGGACCTCGATGCCCAGGAAGTCGGTGTCGCGGCGCGCGGCGGCGATCTGCGCGGTGGCGTGGCCCATGCCGAAGCCGATCTCGACGATCAGGGGGGCGTCGCGACCGAACAGGGCAGCGGCGTCAAGTGGCTCGGCCACATAGGGCACCAGGTATCTCGGCCCCAACTCCTCAAGCGCCCGCTGCTGCCCCGTGCCCATGCGCCCCGCGCGCAGCACAAAGCTGCGGATGCGGCGATGGGGGGCCTCTGCGGCGTCGCCCGTTTGGGCAGGCAGTTCATCGCCCGCGGGCGGCTCGTCGGGAAGAACGGTGTCGTCGATCATGGTGGCGGCAAAAGGCAAGGCGCGGCATTTTGCCTGAAGCACCACCGGCCAACGGGGCTCAGTCTGCCCACACCACCCAGCCCGTCCAGGCCGTGACCAACACCAGCAGACCGAAGGCGATCCGGTACCAGGCGAAGGGGATGAAGGTGTGGCTGGCCACGTAGCGCAGCAGCCAGCGTACGCAGACCCAGGCACTGAGGAAGGACACGAAGAAGCCCACCCCAAAGAGCGGCATGTCGGCCATGCTCAGCAGCGCCCGCTCCTTCCAAAGGCTGTAGCCCCCCGCGCCGATCAGAGTGGGAATGGCCAGGAAGAAGCTGAAATCGGTCGCCGCCTGCCGCGACAGCCCCAGCAGCATGCCGCCGATGATGGTCGAACCCGAGCGGCTGGTGCCCGGGATCATGCCCAGGCACTGCACCAGTCCGACCTTCAAGGCATCGACCCAGGTCATTTCGTCGACCGACTGGATGCGAACCTGAGGCGAAGCACGCCGCTCGGCCCACAGGATGATCAGACCGCCAACGATGAACGAGGCCGCCACCACCGGCGCATTGAACAGATAGCCCTTGATGATCTTGTAGACCAGCAGGCCCAACACCGCGGCCGGCAGAAAGCCGACCAGCACATTGAGCACAAAACGCCGTGCCGAGGCCTGTGTGGCCAGACCGGTCACGGCGTCGCGCAGACGCTGCCAGTACACCAGCACCACCGCCAGGATGGCCCCCGACTGAATCGCGATCTCGAAGACCTTGGCCTTTGCATCCGTGAAGCCCAGCAGCGATCCCGCCAAGATCAGATGGCCGGTGGACGAGATGGGCAGGAATTCGGTGAGACCTTCAACCACCCCCATGATGGCGGCCTTGAGCAGCAGGAAGTCCAAGACGGGTGCTCCTTGACGTGAGGCAATGCGAGGGCGGGATCATACCCGCGGGTTTTCACCAGCCCGGCAACCGGAACACCCGAACGCGCCCCCTTCCCTGACTGCGGGCTTTCCGTCAAAATACCCCAATGGGTATTGAGTTCGCCACGCCGGCTGCTAGGATTAATGACCAATGGGTCATTAATCTGATGACGGTTCACAGTTCACGCCAGCGCCGCAAGGATGCCCGCCCCCAGGAATTGCTGGAGGCGGCGCTCGCCCTGTTCGTCGAGAAGGGCTTTGCCGCCACCCGCTCCGAGGAAGTGGCGCAACGGGCGGGCGTGTCCAAGGGCACCCTCTATCTCTACTACCCCAGCAAGGAAGAGCTGCTCAAGGCCGTGGTGCAGTCGACGCTGGCGGTGGAGGTGGCCGAGGGAGCGCGCCTGCTGGACGAGCACCAGGGCACCGCCACGGAAGCCCTGCTGGGCCCCCTGGTGGATTGGTGGATCCGTGTCTACAACAGCCCTGCATCCGGCGTGTTCAAGCTCCTGCTGACCGAGATGTGCAACTTTCCCGAGCTGGCCGAGTTCTATGCCCAGGAAGTGCTCGAACCGGGGATGGGGGTGATGGCACGGCTGCTGCTGCAGGGCGTGGAACGCGGGGAGTTCCGCCCCATGGACGTTGAGATGGCCGTGCACTCCATCGCCATGCCTTTCGTGATGATGTGCGTGCACAAGCATTCGCTGGGTGCCTGCGGCTTCAAGGACATACAGCCCGAGGTCTTCATGCGGGCGCACATGCAGTTGCTGCTCAGCGGCTTCCAGGGACTCTTGCCGCCCGGCGGCGGACATGTTGCAGGCAATAAAGCCACCTAGAATGAAAGGTTGACCGGCCCAGACGCCGCCGGACCTTTTCGAGGACGCCGTGATGAACATCGAACAAGCCCGCTTCAACATGATCGAACAGCAGATCCGCCCCTGGGATGTGCTGGATCCTGCCGTGCTCTCGCTCCTGGCCGCGGTCAAGCGCGAGGACTTTGTCCCCGCCGCCTACCGCGCTCTGGCCTTCGTGGACACCGAGGTCCCGCTGCCCGGTGGCCAGTGCATGCTGGCCCCGCGGGTCGAGGCCCGCCTGCTGCAGGAAGCCAAGGTGCAGCGCCACGAAACCGTGCTGGAGGTCGGCGCCGGATCGGGCTTCATGGCCGCCCTGCTGGGCCATCGCGCCCAACGCGTCATCACGCTGGAAAACCGCCCTGAACTGGCCCGGATGGCCAGCGAGAACCTGCGTCGTGCCGGCCTGTCCAACGTCTCCGTGCGTGAAGCCGATGGCCGCGACGGACTGGCCGCCGAAGGCCCCTTTGACGTGATCGTGCTCTCGGGCTCCGTGGCCCAGGTGCCGCAAAGCTTGCTCGACCAGCTCAAGGTCGGCGGGCGGCTGATCACCATCGAAGGCGCCGAGCCGGTCATGCGCGCCGTGCTCTACACCCGCCAATCCGACAAGGCCCTGTCCAAGGTCGAGCTGTTCGACACCGTGGCCCAGCGGCTCGACGGCTTTGCCGAACCCACCCGCTTCCACTTCTGATGAACCGGCTGCACGTCCAGGAACTGATCCCCTTCACCCAGGCCCATGCGGGCGTGGTGCTGCTGGACGTGCGTGAGCCGTGGGAGGTGGCGCTGGCCCCTCTGGCGCTGGAAGGCGTCAGGACGGTGGCCATGCCCATGGGTGAGGTGCCCGCCCGTTGCACCGAACTGGCGACTCAGCAGCCTGTCGTCTGTTTTTGCCATCACGGGATGCGCAGCGCGCAGGTCGTCGCATTCCTGATGCATCAAGGCCATTCAGCTGTGTACAACCTGGAGGGTGGCACCGACGCCTGGGCCCGCCAGGTCGACCCGGCGATGCCACGCTACTGAAGCCTGCCGCCATCCGCTGCGGGCGCCCCCCCTTTTTCGACCCAGAGGAAAACACCATGCCGACTCCGCGCTCCCTGTTCCGTCCGAGTGCCCGCCTCGCCCCTCTGGCGCTGGCTGCACTCTGCCTCGGAGGAACCGCTCGCGCCCAGAGCCTGCAGGAGCTCTACGAGGCGGCACGGTCCTACGATGCCACCTATCTGGCCGCCCGCGCCCAGTCCGAAGCAGCGGAGTACCAAGCTGCACAGACCTACGCGCTGCAGCGCCCCAGCGTCGGACTGACCGCGTCGGCCAACCGCAACATCGACGAGACCCCGTACAGCCCGAGCACCACCCGCACCAGCAGCACCACGACCCCGGTCACGGTGTCGGCACAGCAAAGCCTGTTCAACCGTCCCAACAGTCTGACCATCGACCAGGCGGACAAGACCGTCGAAGTGGCCAAGTCGCAGTTGCAGGCGGCCGAGCAGGACCTGATCGTGCGCCTGTCCCAGACCTATTTCGACGTGCTGGCGGCCGCTGACACGCTGGCTACGGTGCAGGCCAACAAGAAGGCCATCTCGGAGCAATTGGCCTCCGCCAAGCGCAACTTCGAGGTTGGCACGGCCACCATCACCGACACCCGCGAAGCCCAGGCCAGCTACGACCTGGTGGTGGCCCAGGAGCTGGCGGCGGACAACGACCTGCACGTCAAACAGCTGGCGCTCGAGCAGTTGGTGGGCCGCACCGGCATCAAGCCCTGGACGCTGGCCCAGCCAGTGGCGCTGCCGCCCCTGCTGCCGGCCGACCTGAATACCTGGCTGGGAACGGCAGAGGATCGCAGCCCGAGCATCGCCCAGGCCCGCCTGGCGCTGGACATCGCCAAGCTGGAGACCGAGAAGGCGCGTGCCGGCCACCTGCCCACGGTGGCCCTCACCGGGAGCTACACCAAGGGCCACGTCGACATCGACACCGATCCCAGCGCACACCTGTCGGGCAGCAACACGAACAAGGCCATCGGTGTGACCCTGTCGCTGCCCCTGTTCAGCGGCTTTGCCACCCAGAACCGCATCCAGGAAACGCTGAAGCTCGAAGACAAGGCCACCAACGACCTTGAAGGTGCCCGTCGCAGCATTGCCCAGAGCACCCGCTCGGCATTCCTGGGCGTGCAGAGCGGCTTGGCGCAGGTCAAGGCCTACGAGGCCGCCGAAGCCTCCAACAAGCTGTCTCTGGAGGCCACCCAGCTGGGCTACAAGGTGGGCGTGCGGGTCAACCTGGACGTGCTGACCGCCCAGACCCAGTTGTTCAACACCGAACAGCAGCTCTCCAAAGCCCGCTACGACGTGATCATGGGCGACCTGAAGCTGCGCCAAGTCACGGGTCAGCTGAACGAATCCGACATCCAGCGCGTCAACGGCCTGCTGGCCCGCTGAGGCCTTCAGCCACGCGGCGGCGTGGCCGCCGCCGGCAACAGGCTGAGGATGGCCGATGCCATGCGCGTGGCCGCCCCGCGGTGAGCAGAGGCAAATGCCGTGGCATGCTCGGCGGCCTCTTGCAGCCGCTGCGGTGCCGCGAGCAGTTGCCCCGCCTGGTCCAGCGCGTCGTCCCAGCCGGTCGCCCGCCAGGCGGCGCCTGCAGCCAGCGCGCCCTCCGCGGCCTGCGCAAAGTTGAAGGTCGAGGGCCCGAGGATGATCGGACAGCCGCAGGCCGCCGATTCGATGAGGTTGTGACCGCCCAGCGGGGCAAAGCTGCCGCCTAGCAGGGCCAGGTCGGACAGACCGTAGTACAGCGCCATCTCGCCCAGGCTGTCGCCCAGCCAGACATCCGCCCCACCCGCCGCCTCGGCAGGAGACGCTCCGCCCCATTGCGAACGCCGTGACACGCTGAACCCCTGCTGGCGCACCAGGTCCGCCACAGCGTCAAAGCGCTGCGGATGGCGCGGCACCAGCAGCAGTTGCGGACGAGGACTGGGCCAGGTCGCCCAGCGGGCCAGCAGGGCCTCCTCCTCGCCTTCGCGGGTGTTCACCGCGGCCACCACCGAACCCGACAAGGCCGCCCGCCATGCGCGGCCCTGGGCCAGCTGATCCCCATCGGGCTGCAGGTCGTACTTCAGATTGCCGCACACGCGCACGTCGGCCGCGCCGGCTGCGCGCAGACGTTGCGCATCGGCCTCGGTCTGAGCCAGCACCAGATTCAAAGCATCGGCTGCAGGTCGCATCAGCAGGGACAGGCGCTGGCCGCGGCGCGCGCTCTTGTCACTCAAACGCGCATTGGCCAGCACCATGGGCAGGCGCCGGGCCGCCGCGGCGTGCAGCAGGTTGGGCCAGATCTCCGTTTCCATCAGCACGCCCAGGGCGGGCTGGGCATGGCGCAGAAAACGGTGCACCGCCCCTGGTGTGTCGAAGGGCAGCCACAGCTGCTGGTCCCCCTCGCGCAGCAGCGCCTGCCCCGCCTCGCGTCCCGTGGCCGTGCCATGGGTGAGCAACAGGCGCAAGCCAGGCCGCTGTGCACGCAGGGCGGCCACCAGCGCGGCAGCCGCACGGGTCTCACCCAGTGACACCGCGTGCAGCCACAGCGCGCCCGGCGCCATGGGCGGCAGATGCAAGCCGAAGCGCTCGCCGATGGCCTGGCGGTACAGAGGCTCGCGCGCGCCCCGCTGCCAGAGCTTGGCCAGGTAGGCCGGCGTGCCCAGCCGCAAGGCCCAGGAATAGGCCTGCCGCGCCAGGATGACAGACAGGGAGGCTCCGGTATCGGGCAAGACCGACTGTGTCCGGTTCAAGCGCTCAGTGGGCCGAAGCGCCGATCTCGGCGTCAGGCTTGACGGCGCGCAGGGCGGCCATGAAGTCATGCTCGATGCGGTGCATGGCCTCCGGCGTGTGCCCCTCGAAGCGCATCACCAGCACCGGCGTGGTGTTGGACGCCCGCACCAGACCGAAGCCGTCCGGATACTCGGCGCGCAGGCCGTCGGTGGTGATGACCTCGGCGCCCGGGAACTTCGCGGTCTCCAGCAGCTTGGCAATGACCTGGGCCGGCTCGCCTTCGGCGCAGGGCACGTTCAGCTCGGGGGTGTTGAAGCTGGTGGGCAAGGCGTTCAGCACTGCACTGGGGTCATCCGTGCGCGAGAGAATCTCCAGCAGCCGCCCGGCCGTGTACATCGCGTCATCGAAGCCGTACCAGCGCTCCGAGAAGAAGATGTGGCCGCTCATCTCGCCCGCGATCGGGGCGCCGGTTTCCTTGAGCTTGGCCTTGACCAGCGAGTGGCCGGTTTTCCACATCAACGGCACGCCACCGGCGGCCTTGATCTCGGGGGCCAGGCGCTGGGTGCACTTGACGTCGTAGATGATGGTGCCGCCCTTCACCCGGGTCAGGATGTCGCGCGCGAAGAGGATCAGTTGCCGGTCCGGGTAGATGATCTGGCCATCCTTGGTCACCACGCCCAGGCGGTCGCCGTCGCCATCGAAGGCCAGGCCCAGTTCAGCGTCAGTGGCATGCACCACCTTGATCAGGTCGGCCAGGTTGGCCGGCTTGGATGGATCGGGGTGGTGGTTGGGAAAGTCGCCATCGACCTTGGAGTACAGGTCGATGACCTCGCAGCCCAGCGCCTTCAGAATGCCTGGCGCACTGGCCCCGGGGATGCCGTTGCCCGAGTCGACCACGATCTTCATCGGGCGCGCGAGCTTGCAGTCATTGACGATGCGGTGGGTGTACTCGGGCAGGATGTCCATCGCGCCGATGCGACCCCGGCCCTGGGTGTAGTCCTCGGTCTCCATGCGGCGCTTCAGGCCCTGGATCTCCTCGCCATAGATGGCCCGGCCCGCCAGCACCATCTTGAAGCCGTTGTAGTCCTTGGGGTTGTGGCTGCCGGTCACCTGGATGCCACTGTTGCAGCCATGCCGGCCGCGCGTGGCCGCCACGTAATAGACCATCGGGGTCGTCACCGCGCCGAGGTCCACCACATCCAGGCCGGTCGAGGCCAGGCCCCGCTTGAGCGCATCCACCAGCCCCGGGCCGGAGAGGCGGCCATCGCGTCCCACCACCACGGCCTTCTGACCGGCCTTCAGGGCCTCGGTGCCAAAGGCCTTGCCGAGGTGCTCGGCCAGGGTCTCGTCGAGGGTCTTGCCGACGATGCCGCGGATGTCATAGGCCTTGAAGATGGATGCATCAACTTTCATGGGGGCTTTTCGGATGTCTGTTGAAGAGGGGGAAACACCGACAACTGCGAGCCCATTGTAGAGACGCCGATGCGCACCGCCCGATCGCTGTGTGAAGATGGGTTGCAGGTCTCAGGCATGTGTCCGAAAACGGCGAGACGGGCCACCGGGACTCCGTATCATGACCCCATGCCCGCCTCGGACGCCGCCAACCCACCCACGCCACCGCTGGACGACGGCGCAGCCTATCTGGCACTGCAGACGCACGACTCGCGCTTTGATGGGCGCCTCTTCGTGGGGGTCACCTCCACTGGCATCTACTGCCGGCCTGTCTGCCGCGTGCGCCTGCCGCGCCAGCAAAACTGTCGCTTCTTCCCGGAGGCGGCCCAGGCCGAAGCGGCGGGCTTCCGGCCGTGCCTGCGCTGTCGGCCTGAACTGGCCCCCGGCCTGGCCCTGGTGGACTCGTCCCGCAGTCTGGCCCGGAGCGCCGCGGTGCTGCTGGAGCGCCTGCTGGAAACCTCGGAGGACATTGCATTGCCGGCCGTGGCCGTGCGACTGGGTGTGACCGAACGGCACCTTCGCCGCATCTTCCAGGCCGAGCACGGCGTCAGCCCGATCCAATGGATCACCACGCGCCGGCTGCTGCTGGCCAAGCGCCTGCTCACCGACACCGCCTTACCCATCACCCAGGTGGCCGAGACCGCCGGCTTCGGCAGCCTGCGCCGCTTCAACGCGCTGTTCCAGGAGCGCTACCGGCTCACGCCCACATCGCTGCGCAAGCAGCAGCCCGGGCAGGAGACCCTGGCCCCCGAGGGCGTGCGACTGCACCTGGGCTGGCGACCGCCCTATGACACCCAGGCGATGCTGGACTTTCTGGGCGGACGCCCTCTGCTGGGGGTGGAAGCCCTGCACGATGGCGCCTGGTGGCGCACCCTGTCGCTGCCCGGTCGCCAGGGCCCATGTCAGGGCTGGCTGGGCCTGCGCTTCGACGCCCGACGCGAAGGGGTGGAACTCACGGCCTCTCCCGGGCTGGTGCCGGCACTGCCACAGGTGATGCGACGGGTGCGCCACCTGCTAGACCTGGACGCGCAGCCCCAGGACATCCACGAGGCCTTGCGCGGCATGCCGCGGGCGCGCCCGGGCCTGCGCGTGCCCGGTTGCATGGATGGCTTCGAAACCACGGTGCGCATCATCCTCGGTCAGCAGGTCACGGTAGCGGCCGGCTGCACGCTGGCAGCCCGGCTCGTGGCCCGGCTGGGCGACCCCTGCGCCACGCCGGTGCCGGGACTGACCCATCTGTTCCCTACGCCGCAAGCCTTGAGGAACACTTCGGTGGACACCCTGGGGCAGTTGGGCATCATCCGCAGTCGCATCGATGCCCTGCAGGCCCTGGCCGCTGCGGTGCTGGACGGCAAGCTGGACCTCTCTCCCGGCGCCTCGGTGGACGACACGCTCGCCGCCCTGCGCGCCTTGCCAGGCATCGGCGACTGGACCTGCCAGCTGGTGGCACTGCGGGTGCTGGCCTGGCCTGATGCCTTTCCGGCCAGCGATGCGGCCGTGCTGCGTGCCCTGGGCACGCGCATGCCCCGGCGGGCCCAGGCGCTGGCCGACGCCTGGCGCCCCTGGCGGGCCTACGCCGTGCTGCAACTGTGGCACGGCCTGGCGTCCCCAGCCCCCAGCGAACTTCCTTCCGGACACCCCGACCATGAGCCTCTCGCTGCACCGTGAATGGGTCGCCCAGACCCTCGTCGACACCCCGCTGGGAGCCCTGCGCCTGGCCGCCAGTGCGCAAGGCCTGGGCGGCGCCTGGTTCGAGGACCAGAAGCACCACCCGGGCCCGCTGGACGCCCCCGAATGGGCAGACCACCCCACCCTGGCCCAGGCGCGTGATGAGTTGCAGGCCTACTGGCAAGCGCCCCGCCAAACTCGCTTTGCGACACCGCTGGACCCTGCCGGCACCGCCTTCCAGCAAGCCGTCTGGGCTGTCCTGCGGGAGTTGCTGCCTGGGCAGACCTGCAGTTATGGCGCGCTCGCCTTGCGCCTTCAACGCCCCCAGGCCGTGCGTGCCGTGGGGGCGGCCGTGGGCCGCAACCCGCTGAGCCTCTTCATCCCTTGCCACCGGGTCCTGGGCTCCGACGGATCGCTGACAGGCTACGCTGGCGGGCTCACGCGCAAGCGCACCCTGCTGCGGAACGAAGGCGCAGCCCTGGCCGCCGACCTTTTTGCGTCCACCCCATGAAACCCAAGGACCTGGCCGAACTGGCCCTGCTCGCCGCCATCTGGGGCGCCTCTTTCCTGTTCATCCGCCTGGGCGCAGCCGCCTTCGGCCCGCTGGCCCTGGCGGGGCTGCGCGTGGTGGGTGCGGTGGCCTGTCTGCTCCCGCTGCTCGTCTGGCGCGGAGAGGTTGCCGCCCTGCGACAGCACTGGCGGCCCATCCTGCTGGTGGGCATCACCAACTCCGCCCTGCCCTTTATCTGCTTCGGTGTGGCCGCACTGGCCATCACCGGGGGCCTGTCGGCCATCTTCAACGCCACCACCCCGCTCTGGGGCGCCCTGATCGCCTGGGGTTGGATGGGGGAGCGTCCCGGTGGACGCAAGGGATTGGGCCTGGCCCTGGGGTTTGCCGGCGTGCTGTGGCTGGCCTGGGACCGTGCCAGCTTTCATCCCGGCGAACACGGTGTGAGCCCCGCCCTGGCGGTGGCAGCCTGTCTGTGTGCCACGCTGATGTATGGCTTCTCGGCCAATTTCACGCGGCGCCATCTGGTCGGCGTGCCCTCCATGGCTTTGGCCGCCGGCAGCCAGGCGGGCGCCGGAATGCTGCTTGTTCCACTGATGGTCACCCATTGGCCCCAGGTCCCACCGTCCGGGCTGGCCTGGGTGGCGGCAAGTCTGCTGGCGGTGCTGTGCACTGGCTTGGCCTATGTGCTGTACTTCCGGCTGATCAGCCGCGTCGGCGCGTCCAACGCCATGACGGTGACCTTCCTGATTCCGGCTTTCGCTGTGCTATGGGGCGCGCTGTTTCTGGGCGAGTCGATCAGCCTGACCATGGTCAGCGCCTGCGGTGTCATCCTGGCTGGCACGGCGCTGGTAACCGGCCTCTGGCCCTGGCCACGCCGACAGTCGGCCTGAAAACAAGAAGCCACCGAACCTCAGCGCTCTCTGAAGGAATCCATCAAGGTCTTGCGCAAGGGTTTGAGCAAATAGTCCATCAGAGTTCGGTCGCCAGTTCGGATGTCTACCTGGGCGGTCATGCCGGGCAGGATGTCCAGGGTCTTGCCGGTGTTCGTGGTGACGGGGGTGCGCCCCGGCGCAAGATGGGCCCGGTAGTAGATGTCCTCTCCGCGGTTGGTCTGCTCTTTGAGGGTATCCGCGCTCACATAGGTCACTTTGGCCGCCACAGTGCCGAAAACCGTGTAGTCAAAAGGGTCGAAGCGGATGTTCGCCTCCAGCCCCGGGCGCACCCTGGCGATGTCGGCAGGGCTCACCTTGACTTCGACGATGAGCTCGTCATCCACCGGCACGATCTGCATGATCTCCTCGCCCTGGCGCAGCACCCCACCCACTGTGGTCACCCGGATGTTCTTGACGATGCCGTTCACCTTCGAGCGGAAGACAGCATCCTTGCGCTCCTGCTCATGTCGCTCCAGCACCTGCTCGTTCTGGGAGATCTCGTCCTCGGCGCGGGTCAGTTCGACCCGAGCGTCCTCATAGAACTTGTTGCGGCGGCTGATCAGCCGCGCCTCGGCATCATTCACCGCGTTCTTGGCGCTCAATACCTCCGAGCCACTGGTGTCGCCCGATGCCTTCAACTGCTCCACCAGCTCCAATTTCTTGCGCGCCAGATCGAGAGCGACCTGCAGCGTGCGCAACTCTTCCTTCAAGCCTTCCTTGCGTTGCCGAAACAGAGCCCGCTCCACCTCGACCTGATCCTGCAGGGACATGCTCGGGACACGCGGAAAATCCGGTGTCGCCGCTGCAGTCACCTCGGCTCGAAGCCTGGCCGACTTGGCCCGAAGTGCGAACAACCGGGCCTCTGTTTCACCCACCGTGGTGCTGACGCGGGTGAGGTCCAGGCGTGCCAGGATCTCGCCGGCTTTGACACGGTCGCCCTCTTTGACCCTGAGTTCGGAAAGCACGCCTCCATCCACGGCCTGGATGACCTGGACCCGGCTGCTGGCAATCACTTCGCCGTGGGCGCGGGCCACCTCGTCGATGCGAAAGCTCATCGCCCAGATCACGAACGCCGCGAAACCAATCGCCAGTGGACCCAGCACCCAACCGAGCTTGCGGCGGTGAAAGTTTTCCAGACGTTCGATGCGGGCGCTGGCCCCGGCATCATCGTGCTCATGGCGCTCAAACCACATCGCGCAATCCTCCCATCACGCCAGGGGTGGCCACGCCGGGCATCGCCAGGGGACGCCCCCCCACCCTCGCCATCAGCTGCGGCAGCACGATCTCCGGCCGACCGTCCTTCACCACCTCACCGTGCTGCATCACGATCACCCGACTGGCCAACTTCATCGCCTGCATGGGCCGATGGGTGGACACGATCAGTATGTCCTCGGACTGAACATGCGCTTGCAGCGCCTGCCAGACGCGCACTTCGCTCTCGGCGTCGAGCGACGCCGTGGGTTCATCCAGCAGCCAGATGCGTGGCTGGTTGATGACCACACGGGCCAGCGCCACCAGTTGCCGCTGTCCGCCCGACAGCCCTTCCCCGCCTTCGCTGATCGGCAGATCCATGCCAAGGGGGCTGCTCGATGCGATCGCATCGACCCCAAGCTCGCGGGTCACCTTCAGCAGACGCGAATCGCTGGCTGTTCCCGAGAGCGCCAGGTTGCTGCGCAGCGTGCCCTTGAAGAGGTGCACGCTCTGAGGCAAATAGCCCATCTGGCTGGCCACCACCTGGGGGTCGATCTCCCACAGGTCGGCATCGCCCAGCCGCACCCGCCCCTCGTTAGGCGGATACAGGCCGGCCATCACCTTGAGCAGCGTCGACTTGCCACCACCGACCGGCCCGACCAGCAGCACGCGTTCGCCGCTTCGGAACGTGAGTTTGTCGATGTTGACCTGCTGGACCGGCGATTCGGGATAGGCAAAGCGCACCTTCTCCAGTTCGATGGCCTCGGGGGGCGACTCCGGGAGGAGCAGTTGCTGCCCGGCACGACGCTCCAGTTCCAGGCTCATGACCCGATTGACCATCGCAAGGGACTGACTGACGTTCTGCCACTGGGTCAGGTATTGCACCCCCTGGGCCACCGGAGAGATGACGCGCCCCCCGAGGATGCCGCAGGCAATGAGCCCGCCCATCGTGAGCAGCCCCGCTTCGATCTGCCACACCCCCACAACCACCGCCGACACATAGGCCAAGGTGGCAAGACTGCCTGCGGTGACCGTGGTGAAGTTGCTGATCGCCTTCTGCTGGATGTTGTAGGCGTCGATGCTCGCGGTGATCTCCTGCCATTCCTGGGAGAAGCGCCAAGTCGCGTTGCCGGCGCGGATCGACTCGGCGCCGCGGATCGCATCCACCAGCACCCCCTGACGCTCGTTGCTGCGCAGGAGTTGCTTGTGCAGCAAGTCGCGCAGGCGATATTGGGACACCAGCCCCAACAGCAGCGCGACGGGAAACAAGGCCGCATACACCCACCCGACCTTGCCGCCGATGGCGGCAATGAAGACGATGAAGAGCAACGCGAAGGGCAAGTCCACCAGGCTGAAGACCACCCCCGAGGAGAAGAACTGGCGCACCGATTCCAGTCCGCCCACCTGGGCCGCCAGGGTCCCGAGACTTCTCGGTTGGAGGTCCAGCCGCAGATGCAACAGATGGTCGAAAACCTGTTGCGAGACCCGCTTGTCCACGGCGACGGAAACGCTGTCGAGGATGCGCGCGCGCAAGGTCTTCAATACCCAGTCCAGGGCCACCACCAGCACCATCCCCGTCACCAGGGTGGTCAGCGTGGCGTAGGCCAGGGTCGGCACGACCCGGTCGTAGACCTGCATCGCAAAAAGCGACGTGGCAACGGCGATCAAGTTGATGAGGAGGGTGGCCACGAGCACCTTGGGCACCCACCCGGGTTCACGGAACAGCTCGCGCCACACCAGCTTCGCGGCCCGGTTGCCGACCAACCCCGGACTCAGGGACTTCGAACGCTGGGCGGGCGGACGCAGCCACAACACCAGCGCGTCCTGCAGCTCTGATTCCGCGATGCGCCGGCTCATATCCGCAGGGTCACTGAGCGTGATCCCCCCGGCGTCGCTCCGCTCAGCCACGAACCATTCACCTGCGTGGCGGACCAGGGCCGGCAAGCGGCGCGGATCGAAGCGCCGCCAAGCGAGCTGGATGGGCTGGACACCCTTCACCTGGGCAAGCATGAGCGTCTGGCGCAGCGCTTCGACCGGCTGCACTGCCGATGGCAGGTGTTCCGTTGCCTTTGTGCTGGCCTCCTCAAGCACCTCGGGAGCGCAAACGACACCCAGCTGTTGCAGGAGTCGGTGGACAAGCTGGTGGGGAATCATCGGTCATTCTCCGAGAAGACCAGGGCATCCAGCTGACCAGTCAGCGCAGCCAGTTTCAGGGAATAGACCAACCAGTCGGTTTGAGCCTGGGCCTGCTGAAAACGCTCGTCGGACAGTTCTCGTTGCATGTTGAGAAGATCCAGCCAACTCTTGCTTCCTGCCTCATATTGGCGTTGATAGGAGGCGAGAATCCCAGCGAGCTCGCTGACCGAAACCCCCTGGCTTTCGAGCAGAACTTTCTGGACGCGTCGGTTCGTCTCCAGACTCTGCACCGTGCGCTCCAGATCAACGCGCGTGGCGTTCAGGTCCTCTTCGGCGGCCCGCTGGCGGGAGACGGCCGCCTTGCTGCGCCCGGCGGCGGCAAAACCCATCCCTTCCAGACTTCCCTCCAGCACCACGCTCATCCGGACGTTTTGACCATAGTAAGGCTGATTGAAATAACGATCCGCCTGCACATAGACGGTGGGCATGGCCGCGGTCCGCTCACGCTCCACATCGGCCTGGGCCAGCTCGACCTGACGCTGCTTGAGGCGCAGGTCGGCACTTTGCTCCCACGCCAAGGCCTCCAGCGTAGCGGCATCGGGCAACCGGGTGAGGGCCTCCGGCACCGGCTCGTCGGCCTCGACAACGGTCTGGGTCAAGGCCCGCAACTCGGTCTTGGCCACCGCGAGCTCACCTTCGTATCGCTGCTGCAAGGCCCTGGCCTGGGTCAGGCGTGCCAGGGCCAAACGGACATCGGCCACAGAGGCCAGCTCCCCCCGCTCGCGGCGCTGAATCTGCTCGTACAGCTTTGTCAGGCTGGCGACGTTCTCCTGGGCGATCACGAGCCGCTGGTGGGTCCCTTGCACCTGAACATAGGCCACGGAGGTCTGATCCAGCAGCTGTCGCTGGATCCGGAACAGGTCGGCCTGATCCGCCGTCAAGTCCGCATTGGCGTAGGCAATGCCACTGTCAATGCGCCCGAAGGCCCACACAGGCAAGCGCCCGCGCAGGGTGACTGGATTGGTGTTGGCATTGGTGGTGTCATCCCGATTGGTCGCCTGCCCGCTCAGCGTGGGATAGCGCTGAGCCTTTGCCGTGTCGACCGCGTAGCCCTTGGCCGCGACCTCCCCGCGTTTCCCAGCCAAGGCCGGGTGCTGGCTCAAGGCGGCACGCAGCGCGGCCTCCAGGCCTGTGGTGGCGGCGAGGCCCGGTCCGGCCGCAAACACCAGCAGCAAGCCGAACAAACGGGCGTGGTTCTTTTTCATCCGGCGATTCCATTCTGCCCGGTCGTGGTGACTGGCCATTCCAAGGCCACGTGCGCTTCCTCGGCGGGGCCTCCAGCTTCGTCTGCGTGCGCGGCCCACCGTTTGGGGATCCTGAGCCCTTCTGCTTTCCCGGTGTCTCCCGCCATTTCGCAGGCCTGGATCAGATCCTGGCGCCAGTTCCGGTTCCACGGGCACTTCTCCAGTCCCCGCTCCATGTGAGCGATACCTTCCTGCACATGCCCCTTGTGCACGTAGATCAGTCCCACCATGAAATGGGCGGCGGCATGCTCGGGGAAATGGTGCAGCACCTTCTTGAATTCGTATTCAGCGGCATCGAGTTGTTCCGCCCGATACAGCGCCACCCCATCGGTGAACATGCCCGGCGTCGGAAAGCGCGGCATCTCAATGGGTTCCCATGTGACTCTTGCGTTGGTGCCGGCAATCAAAGGCGCAAGCTGCGCTTGGTAGCGCTCCCACTTCGCCTTGCTGGTCTTGTAGATGGGTTGACGCACCTGCCACACGCTGGCCGTCTTCACCGGCCGGTCCAGCGCATCGAAAGCCAGCACCTGCGGCTCCCAGGGCACACCGATGTAGTCGAGCATCCGCCGCGCCATGCCCTCGGTATCCTCAACGACATCTTCGTAGTTGATTTCGAGAATCTCGCCGGGGAACGTCTGATGCCAATGGCGCATCAGCAGATTGTGGTCAGCCAGTTGCTCGCCGATCCAGCCGAGGTCGTAGGCGAAACCCATGCCCCCGTGCTTGGCCGCATAGTCGATGAAGTAATTGCTGATCGCAATATCGCGCGGGTCCCGGCGCACCGAGATGATCCTCGCCTGGGGAAAGAGAAATTTGATGAAGCCGATGTTCTCGAAATTGTGCGGTAGCTTGTCGATGACGAATCGCGCCTGTGGCTTGGCCTCGGCGGCCAGCTCCTTGAGCTCCTTGAGCACACCTTCGGCAATGCCCCGGGTCGCATGGGGATTGAGGTCATCCACGCAGTCCGGATATTCCCGTCCCGAGCCCACGCGGCGCTCCCAGCGGTTCAGCCCCTGGATGCGGCTGGGAATCACCCCGAGCTCACCGGCGCCGGAAATCTGGCTGTGGCCAGCAAGGATCTGCTCCACCAGCGTGGTGCCTGAGCGCGGCATGCCCAGCACGAACACCGGCAGCGATTCGTCCTGGCCACGGTAGCCACAGTCCTGGCGGTGCTCGAACAAGGCCTTGGTGAATGCGTGGCGGATGCGGGCGCAGCGCTGGCGATGCGCCCTCGGGTCATAGCGCAGATGCTTGCGACTGGCCTCGTTGGCCTCTTGCGCCAGGCCGAAAGCTCGCGCGTCATCCTTCTTCTTTTCCCAGGCTGCGGCCAGCTGGAACAACAGGCCGGAGCGGGCCGAGCCTTCCAGGCTGGGTTGGCGGGCCAATCTTTCCAGGCGCTCCAGCGTCTCGCTGTCGTCCGGGATCTGGCGGGCGTTGATCAGGGAGGAGATGCCCTTGGCCGGGTCGATCTGCTGGACGCGCTCGAACAAGGCCACCGCCTCATCGAGGCGGCCGCGCTGCATCTGCTGCTGGCCCAGGCCCTGCAAGGCGGGCAGGAACCAAGGGTTGTCGGCGAGGATTTCGTTGAACAGCGTTTCTGCCCGGTCGAAATGCCGCTCGTCACACTCCACCTGAGCCAGTGCGCTTTTGGCCTGCCAACGCAGGGCGCGGACCTGTGCGTCCGAAAGGCCTTCCCCGATCCCCAGCTGCTCGGCCAGCGCCACGGCTTCTTCGGCGGCAGCGCGCGCCTCGCCGGTAAGGCCGCGCAGGCAGGCATCGGTTAGTCTTACCCACAACCAGATCTGGCGGGGGACGGGTTCATCCTTGCGTCTGGCCAGTGCCAACGCGCTGCGGAGAATCTGGATGGCCTGTAGGCTGCGGCCCTGAACCAGCGCCAGTTCGGCCAGCTGGCCCATGAGGGGAAAGTTCTCCGGGGTGTGCTGCAAAGCCTCGCGCAGCGCGGTCTCGGCCTCGGCGTGGCGGTCGTGGCCAGCCAGCACGTTGGCGTAGCCGATGAGGTAGCCGACCCACTCGTCCTCGACGAGCGCGGCGCGCTGCGCTTCCAGCCACGCCTCGGCGGCGGCCAAGCGCCCGCTGGCCCCCCAGACCTCCAGCTGCAGGCCATCGAGCTGGGCACGGAAAATCAAGCAGGCCGTGGGCGACAGCGTCCCGTCCTGTTCCGCCAGGCGGACCCGCGCGACCGCGAGCGCGGCCTCGGCGGCAGCGACGTTACCGGCTTCGAGATCGAGGCGCGCCAGCGCACTCCACGCCGGCAGGCGATGGGGGGCGAGCTCAACCGAGCGTCGGTATAGCGCGCGCGCCTCGTCCAGGTCCCCGGTCTGCATCCGGCAGAAGGCGAGCCGCGCCAGCGCCAGGTCATGCCCAGGCCGTTCAGCAACGGCGGCTTCGAGGGCGGAAATGGCCAGTGGCAAGCGACCGGTGAGGATGTGTGCGGCCGCGAGGTCCACCCGCGCGTCCAGATCGAGCGCATCGCCCAGGCTCGCTTGCACCTGATTGAGTCGCCGCAGCGCCGCTTCGGCGGCGGCTCGATCATTCCGTTGGGCGCAAGCCAGGGCCAGCAAGGGCAACGCATTGACTTCACCCGTTTCGGCCAGGAAAGCCTCGGCGTTGCCACGCAGCAGCTCGAACTGTTGCTGATCTGCAAGCTGGCGCAGGATGCTCAGATAGCTCACGAATGCGAAGCGTTGAATGGGAGGGATGCCGTCAACCGTGAAGCGTCGTGGCTGACTGGCTCCGGAACGAGACTGCGCCAACCGCTTCTTGCATCCACCGGGGGCAAATGGCTTCGCTTGGTCGGGGTATCAATTCGATCCACAGGAGGGGCTTGTGCGGGATCGCCACACGGGCCCCGGAGAACGTCGGTCGCAGGCGTCTCCGGCTTCTGGCGCAGCCCGCCCACTCCTGGGTTCGCTGGGCCCTTCCGCGCTGCGGCATCGTGGGGCAGTAAAGATCCCGTGCATGCCGAGCTTGCGTTCGGGGGCTTCCATCCCGCCCAGCTGCCAGCTCAGGCAAGGCCTTGAGTATGCAGGACGTTAGTTGGCATTTTCGTCAGGTATACCGCGGACAACGCTGCACCATTGTTGATATGGGATGCTGGGTGATTAGGTTGTGACCAAAGATTTGTGACGTTGGCGAAGTGCCCCCCGTGAGTCTCTCGATGCAACATTACAATATTTGTAGAAATACGCAGGCTTGCGGCTGCACTATTCGCATTCTTCCAGTTGAGCATGTAACCGGAGGGTCCAGAGGTTAGGCTGAAATGATTAACACTTCTGCCGACGGCATACAAGACAGGAGAACCGCTGCCGACCAAAACGATCTTGTCGTCAGATCCCAGGTTTTGCCCGCCGCGCCAGTTCCCCCAGGTCCCTGTCTCGCCATGCTCATTATTTGCACTGCCATCGGTCAATAGAGTGGCCGAATTACTGTCGACCCGGATGTAGATGGTGTAAGACACGCCAGCTTGAAAGGTGCGATTCGAGTGACTCGACGAGACGCCCGAGTACAAATCGAACACGACGATGGACGTATTGACGCTACTGGCGACGTCGAAATTGACCGTGGTGTTGTCGTTGATTCCGGCGTAAGCATTGCCCGCAGCATCCGTGACGGCCGTGTTGTCGACATGCACGGCATACGAATGACCTCCAGTCAGGTCGCTTGTCGGGTTGATGGTGAGTGTCGATGTCCCCCAGCCCGTCACCTCGCTGGAGCCGACACTAATGGTCGTGTCGCTGTTGGCAGTGATGTCGTGCAGCACGAAGTTGCCCGTGCCCTGATCGACGGCTTCGCTGAAGTTGAGCGTGATGTTGCCCGATGCGCTGACGCCTGTGGCGTTGTCGGCTGGGGAAGAGGACGAGAGCGTCGGCGCGGTCGTGTCGATGCTCACCGACAGCGCTGAAGACGCTGCGCTGTCGTTGCCGGCGGCGTCGGTGGCCGTGGCCGTGAAGCTGTGCGTGCCCCCTGCCAGGGTCCCGGTCGTAAAGCTCCAGTTTCCCGAACCATCCGCCGTCACGGCACCCAGTTCCGTCGCACCATCAAAAACGTGAACGGTGCTGTTCGCTTCGGCCGTGCCACCCAAGGTCGGGGTGGTGTCGTTGGTGAGGTTGTCGGTCGTCGAAATGCCGCTGTCACTGGCGCTCACCAGGTCTGGCGCAGAAGGGACTGAAGGCGCGGTGGTATCCAGCGTGTAGGCCTGGCTGCCGGTGGTGGCGCTGTCGTTGCCTGCCGCGTCGGTGATCTTGAACAGGATGGCGCTGCTACCCGAGAGGGTGGCGCCATCCCAGTGGATGGCGGTGCCACTGAGCTTGCTGGTGATGTCGGTCCAGTGGGCGCCATTGTCCACCGAGCCGTACAGAATGTCGCCCACAGCCAAGGCGCCACTCAGCGTGCCTGTGATGGTCTGGCTGGCCGTCTTGGTGATGAAGTCAGTGGCACTGGCGCCGGTGTCTGCGCTGATGTCCACGCCGCTCACCGTCTGGACCGGGGCGGCCGTGTCCAGCACATAGGCCTGGTTGCCGCTGGTGGCGCTGTCGTTGCCGGCCGCGTCAGATATCTTGAACAGGATGGTGCTGCTGCCCGAGAGAGCGGCGCCGTCCCAGCTGATGGCGGTGCCACTGACCTTGCTGGTGATGTCGGTCCAGTGGGCACCGTTGTCCACCGAGCCGTACAGGACCTCGCCCGAGGCCAGCGCACCACTCAGCGTGCCCGTGATGGTCTGGCTGGCCGTCTTGGTGATGAAATCGGTCGCACTCGCGCCGGTGTCGGCGCTGATGTCCAAACCACTGACCGCCTGCGTGGGCGCGGCAGTGTCCAGCGTGAAGGTGTAGGCGGTGCTGACCGCCGAGACATTGCCCGCCGCATCCGTCTGGCGCACGTACACGGTGTTGCTGCCTTCGACCGGCGTGAAGC